>NZ_JBTRSR010000003.1:0-22025 GCF_054611515.1 Methylobacterium sp. CM6257 | reverse complement strand
GATGTCAGTTCCCGCCCTACCGGGCGAGCAGTCAGATGCTTCTTCCATTTTGCTGCAAACATGACTTTCCCCTTTTCACTGACGACAAGTTGGGGACCTAAAAATCTATACTCCCTAACGGCGCACCACCCTAATCTTTGTTAGTATCGTTCCTGATCCCGCGCGCGAGCGGAAATTCGCCTAACCTCATTTATGGAACCGGATTTCGGGCCAATTCGAAATGCTCGCGAGTGGAATTTCCGGGGTCGAACAAATGCCCGAGTCCAGGCATCCGGAAGCCCGGTAATTCCGCCTCGCGAGCGCCCGAGAATTATTCGAAATAGGCGCCCGGTCCTAATTCGAATTTCCGGCCCGGTGCCCAGGCGAGCTGCTATCGAAGCTGGGCGGGATCCTCTTTTGACCGCAGAGTGCAACCCTCACTTCACACGTTAGGCAGGCCCAACGTAGGCCAGCACGTGATCCACTAGGGCAAAAATCGGTTCGAACGCTGCGAATGCCGAGGGCGGAAACGTAGCCGTAGCCGCGGCGATGGTCGCCTTCTGACTATCGGGAGCGACGAGGACTGCAGCCCCGGGAACGCCCGGGACCTCCTCTTCAACCAAGAGCGGACGCACGTGTGTGTCCTCGAAGAGCAATTCGATCGTAAGCCGAGAACGGCTCTTCAGCCCCGAGCTGAAGCCCGCATACGAGGGTCGGAACGGGGGCACGGGCAGAAGCGCCGCCCAGACCGACGCGCCGCGGCGCTTCCGGTAAGCGCACGCAGCTGCGAGGTCTTCGGTTTCCGCCTTCGCGGCCGTGATCATGCCGTTCCACTGCTCGTAACCCTCACGGTCGAAATCGAACAGCGCGAGAAACCGGTCAATCCGGCTGTCGCTTAGAGCATCGGCGAGCGGACCCATCGTGTCGGTTTCCGCACCGAGGAACGATCGCACGCTCTTGGCGCCTCCGGCCGACATAAGGTTGAAGGGCATGGGCTGGCCCGGCCGCTGCCGCGTCCAAGCCGTCCGCAGGATCTCCGCGTCGGTTCGGCCTTCGGTCACGACGACCATCCGGTTGCCCGGGCTGGAGAACACTGAACTACTCAGATCGAACGCGGCGATGGCGACATCCTCAGGAGTGATGCCTGCGAAGCTCGGCGTAGGATCCTCGGTCACCTGCCCCGTAGGATCGCGCTTTAGGATGATGTGCTTGGCCAACGGGGAGCCGTGCACGACGAACGGCGAGTGCGTAGCGACGATGAGCTGGTTGTGCGCGTCACCCGTCTTCGGGATGATCGCCTCGTAGAAGGGGAGAACTTTCGATTGCCAAGTCGGGTGCAGGCTTAACTCGGGTTCGTCGACAAGAACGACCGCTCTCTCTAGTGCCTCTGCCTCGCGCAATAGGAACGCCCCGCGGAAGACAACCTGCTTCTCCCCCGTGCTGAGCTTCGCGAGTGGCATCCGTCTGCCGAACTGCTCGAACACCGGAGTGAGATTGCCCTCCGACGAGTCGAGGCCGGCGAACGTCTTGCCCTCGAACAAGCGGCCAAAAGCTTCGGTCAGCGGTCCGATCCGGCGGTCGATTGTCTCGGCGGACGGACGCCCATCCAGAGTGTTGCGCAGCCAGTCTGCCGCGTCGTTGTTGTCGGCCGTGCGTAGGTCAACGATGAGCTGTGCGATTTCCTCCGCCAGTTGCGACCCGCCGCGCATCCAGTTCTGGAATTTGTGGTCTTCCGGCCTCTGCACCTTGCCGGTGGCGGAATTGATGGTGGGGACCTTAAAGGTGGTGTTGGCCTCGCTGAGGAAACATCCCAGATCACCAAGCGTCGTTCTGACGGTCTCAGGAAACGTGATGACGTTCCCGCTTGCGGGCGCCCAGAGGTAGCGCTCAAGCGTCACATCGCGGCGGCTTGGTTCCGGAAAGAAAAGCCGGATGCCGATGCCATCGAAGGTATGCCAAGGCGACGTCTCTTCGGCTGGACCCACGGAGGAGTGGTTGCCACGCAGAGTATCAGCGATCGCGCGGTGGGGCTCGACGAAGACGGTAGCACGGAATGACGGGGCAGCTCGCACTGGCTCGTAGGTATCCGGACCCAGAGCAAGAAAGATTGTCTCCAGCACGGCCGTCTTGCCGCAGCCGTTTTCGCCAGCGATGACGACGGTGGATGGTGCCCGGCCAGCCGCGTCGCGGAAATCGAGCGCGAGGCTACCCAGCGCCGGGTGGCCCTCAATCTCAACCCCGGCAACGCGCATTCCAACCAGTTCCCCTTATTGATCGGACCGTCGCAACATCTCGCGATGTCGCCGCCGCTACTCGCGCCACTCCGCGTTCGCAGCTCTTACTGAAGATCTGCTTTAAAGTGGGACCCCTGTCTTAGGGGAGGATGCCGGCCGCGCCCTGGCAATTCCAAACAGGGCCGCCGGCTCAGGGTGTTTCAGGCCACCGCCCTATGGGCCTCGCCGGGGCTGGAGAACCCCCGACTGTCCGCCGACCACGCGCAGGCCGGCGGAATTCGGAATTGCCGGCCGCGCCCCTGTCTCTGATAGGGGCCGCCGGCTCTCGGTGTTGTTGCGGTCACCGCCGAGTGGACCGCGCCGGGGTCAAGGAACCCCCCGACTATCCGCCGACCCCTTCCAAAGCCGGCGGAATTCGCGATTACGGGGTGATCAGGTTGCCCTTCACGAAGGCCCGCGGATCGCGCACGACGAAGGCCAGCCGCTGCTCTGCGCGGATCGCGTAGAGGTTCTTCACGAAGAAATCGGCGTGGCTGTCAGTGATCAGGACTTCGGTATCGAGCCGGTCGTAGATCTCGGCCGCATTGAAGTCCCCGACCAAGAAATCATTCGGGGCCAGCGCGTTCGTTCCAACCCACGGAATAGACCACAGCAGGTTCACCAGACCTTCATACGGCCCGCCGCCGATATAACGGCCCTGTCCGTCTTTGATGCTGTGCAGCCGGAAGGCATCGGCCATGTTGAGCACGATGGCCGAGGGCCGGAAGTTGGCGACGCTTGCCTGTGCGAGAGCCTGCAAGAGCCGATCGAAGGGGGTCTCATCCGCGACGGTGAACGGCGCCTCGAAGTCGGTCGCCTGGGGCATCAGGCCCTTCAGGTTGTCGCCGGTGCCGTTGCCGTAGGCGAGCTGATCCTCTTCCTTCTCCGCGAGGTTGTAGCGGAGTTCGGAGTCTATCAGCGCCTGAAGCCCTACCGCGTCGTCGAGAGCCTGCCGGGTCACGGGCACCCACGTGGCCAGGGTGATCACGCGGAACGTCTGCTCGACGTATTCAAGCGAACCCTCGCCTTTGAGAGTGCCTTCTGGTGCAGGGTTGGCTGCATTCACGCGGCCGTTCTGCACCATCAGCGTGACTTGGTTGGACTCGGTCCGGAGGTTCCGACACAGGGACCGGATCGTGAGGGGCCGGCGGGGTGTCGGCTGGACGCCAGCGCGGTCCGGCGCGACCAAGCCGCCCAAGGCGCCGCTGACGCTGCTCGACGTGATCGTGGCCTTCGTCTCCACACGGGAGGTGCCGCGATAGCCGGACGCCTTGAACTCGCGCAGCGCGTCGCTGTTCGCCACCATGGCACCGATGGAGCGGCCGCCATTGTCGAAGGGGTCGCCGACCGGGCCACCGGTGCCACCGCCGCGGCGGGCCACCTTCTGTTCGGTGTCCGCGATACGGAGGTCGAACTCGGCCAGCCGCTGCGCCTGCTCGGCTTCCTTGCGGAGGATGTCCGCCCGGGCCCGCTGGAGACCGTCAGCAGCGGCCTTGAACTCAGCCGCGCCCACGCCTGTCTCAGGCGCGAGGGCAACGCGGGGCATGCCCGGGATGGCGAGGGACGCCAGGAAGCTCGCCGGGATCGCGCCGGCGACGACGTGATGACGGGTCATAGAAGGGCGCTCGCGGGACGGCCCGGCACGCGGCTCGGGCGTGGTCAGGGGTGCCGGACGGATCCGGCGCGGCTATCCGGGAAGGTCGTCTGCTCCGTGCCCCGCATCGTCCCGACGCGCTGGACCTGAGCCTTCCCGGTCCACCCCCTGCGTCCCGCAGGGCTGGCATCTCGGGGCATCGCCCCCGGTTCGCAGCATCCCGCAGCGTCCCTTGAACGATGCTCAGTAGGTAGGGGCCTCGATTGATGTCGTCAATGAATGAATGTTGATCGATCGATAGCGTAGATCTATGGCCTGTGGACGGCTGTGGACTAGTTCGGCCGTGCACCCTGCGGCGGGACCATCTCCACGAGGGCCTGAGCCACCGCGAGAAGGCGAGCCGCTGTCTTGCGTGGGCCGTCCAGCTCCATCGATCGGCCGACAAGCATGCCGAATGCGTCGTCTATCGCGTCCGACTCCGGGATCCCCGACGCCACCGCACGCTGAAGCACCACCCTCACCGCTTCTGCCGTGGGCAGCCCGGCGAGATCCTCGGCCATCGCGCCGCCTGTCGTGTTCGTCATCGTGATCGCTCCGAATTCGCGGATTTGGCCAATTGCTGGAAAACGGGCTCAGGCCGGCGGGTCGGATCGGGTCCGAGATTTCCAGGCTGCGAGGAAAATCCCTCTGCGCGGCATCCAGGGCGGTCGACGCCTTGATCGGCGGCAAGAACGACCCCGCCCCCTGCCTTCGCTGTGATCAGACCGGCTCAAGCTGCAGGCCAGCGCGCTCCATCAGCGCCAGCCCTGCCGCGTCCACATCGTGGTAGCAGCCGAGTGCCTCGCCCTCGGTGCCGTAGGCGTAGACCGATCCGGCCCGGGATCTCACGATGGATCCGATGAAGGTTCCGCGGTGGTAGAGGTCGAGGGACATATCCCGTCTCCGGGTACGCAATACAGGCGGTCAAGCTACCACGGAAATCAGTTGGACGGGACTCGTGTTCCGGGTCTGGACTCCAGCGCAATTGCCGGCGCGCTTGGCGAATTCGAATTCGACTCGGGCTTAATTGGGTCGGGTCTAATTCGCGTCGCCTAATTGCCTGCTGCTAATTCGGTGCGGTGGAATTCCGGGCCTCGAATTAGGCGCACCGACTCCGAGATGCGCCTTGCCGGTAGCCCCTTTGCCCGGGTGCCGCTGCAATTCGGCAATTCGAATTCCCGCACCGACTCCGTGATGCTGGTCGTCGGCAGCCCCTTGCGACGTGTCCGCTTGCCTGAGCCTCGCGCGGATAGCTCTGTCCTGAGTCGGTAGTGAGCGTCCCATCGGGCCGGTTGAGACTCATCCTGCTCCGTTTCTTTCGCTTCGCTTATTCGGTCGGGCCGGCATTCGGTGCGGGCCTCAGTACCGTAGGGCGCTCGGCATCAACCGAGTGCACCGGTCCTGCCTTCATCGCTACGCCGCCGAATGTGGCGCCCTGCAAGTCGCGACTTGGAGTGGCGGGCGCCATACTTGTCCGGCCTAGAGTCTCTTAAGTCGCGCACGTGAGTCATATACGCGCGCCCGCGGGGGTAGATCGAGGCTTTGGTTAATAGCCGTTAAGTGGAACGATAGATGGGCGCATGCTATTGGACAAGCGCCGGTCGGGGCCGCCATGTTGCGCTACCTTGGATCGAGGGCCGTGGCCTCGGCCTTTCCTTCTCCAATCCATTCTGCGGGCACAGGACGAGCATCAGTGCTCTGGCGAGTGGTCAAGTAGCCGCCAAGCTTGGAAGCCCGCCACGCGCCTCCGCTCGCGATCCTACGGGCATTCTGCACCGTGCCCTTCAAACCTCATGATCCCGAGGTTCGGGGCATGGGCCTATGCGGCGCGGCTCGCTTCAATCGCGATGTCGAATTCGGCCGCCCGGGCAATTAGCCGTCGGATCGAGGCGCGCAGGGCAATTAGGGTTCCGGGCGAATTAGAATGGCCGCCGGCTGCCTTCGCAATTCGGGTCAGCCTATTGAGGTCGACAATTCGCTGATCGAGGGCGCTTAGAATTACCGCCTCGCGTTCGGCGGGCTCTAGGCTGGCCAATTCCAATCGGGTCGGGAGCCGATTGCACATGGGCGCACCTCAAATTCAAATTGATGTGCGGATCGTACTCTCTAATTTGATTTGAGGCGAGCGGGCGGAAATGCGAGCGGCCGCCCCGGGTGGAGCGGCCGCTAGGGTTGAGTGCCGGCTACGCCTTGTTGCGAACCCTGCCCCGCTCTGATCATCAGCGCGTTGCCGCGCTCGATCAGTGCCATCGTCAGCTGCTCGGCCTGGGGCGGCCACTGGTCGGCAACCTGCTTCGCTCCTCACGCGAGGCTTTCACCTCGGCGACCAGCTCGCGCGGCGATCCGGTATCGGCGCGCCCCGCGTTTCGCCCCTCACGCAATGCGGCCAGTTCGGTCTGCAACGCCTCGATACGGGTGTGGAGCTGCCCCGCGTTGATCGCTAGCTCGACAAGCTGATCCTGCGCCTCGGCAAGCCGGGCGCGCAGTTCGCTGTTCTCGACAGTGAGAGCCAGCACCAGGAGGTCGCGCTCGGACATAGCCTAGCAGTACGAACTGAGCCTCGCAGTGCCTATAACCTAATGTAGGTTCGACTCGTTTGAGGGGCGGGTGTGTCCCGCTCACACCGTAGAAGAAGCGGCCTAAGCCCTTCTGCCGTTGTTCAACCGTTGCACGAGAGACAAGCCCTAACGCGCGCCAGGAACTGCAGTTTCACATCGTTTCGCACTAGGGTAACGGCAACGTTGTGTCCTGAAATCCTCATATCGTTAGGATCTTCTTAACTACGTGCTCCGCAACGTTGCAGGCTCGTGTGCCAGCAATGGGCCGCAACTGATGTCTTACACCCTCGCGGCCGCAGCAGAGGCAGCCGGCGTAACGAAGCCGACCGTGTGGCGGTGGATGAAGGCGGGCCACGTCTCAGGCACGAAGGCCGAGGACGGCACGCTCCGGATCGATCCGGCCGAGCTGCACCGTTACCTCGACAGCGTGAAGACAACGCCCGTGCCGGAGAAGCCGCAACAGGCCGATACGGCCTCAGAGGCGCCTGTCACGCATAACGACACGCTGCCCGAGCTAATTACGCTCCGTTCCGAGGTCGAGAAGCTGAAAGCCATCCTCGAAATGGAGCGGCAACGCGGGCAGGAGTGGAAGGAGCAGGCGGACCGGTGGGCTGCTCAGGCCGAGCGCCTCGCCATTGCACCGCCGGTTCCGGCTCCTGCAACGGGGCCCGAAACACCTTCTGTGACCGCAGAGCGTCGCGGTTGGTGGCCATTCCGACGAGCGGGGTAGGGCGATGAGCGAACGGCAGGCGACGGCGATCCGCCGGCAGATTTCCCGGCTCGCGGTCGAGATCGAGCAGGCTGAGGCTGACACGATCTGCCCTGGCCGGATCGAGGTGTTGGAGGCCCTGCTTGAGTTCCACACGCGCCGGCTGGGAGAGGTGGCAGAGCAGGGTGACCTCGAAGGACCCTACGCGGACCGACTGCCGCCTTCGAGGGCTGCCTGATGCCTTCTCACGTCGTTGGAACGATGAGGCCAAACCGAGTGATTAGGTACACCCTGGTCGTAGCTCTGGCGCTCTGTGCCTCGCAAGCGCAGGCTCAGAGCAAGCTCTCCGACGTGAAGAAGGCAAGCGAGTTCTCAGCCTCCTGCCAGCCGAGCGCCTTGGAGGTGCAGAAATCCTACCTCGCCGGCTTCGTCACGGGCGCTGCGGACGCGTCAGTGGGCAAGCACATCTGCCCGAAAGAAGCGGTCAGCACACAGCAGCTCGTGGATACGTTCTGCGGCTACCTCAAGGCACATCCCAAGAACCTGAACCGGCCGGGTGGCCTACTGCTCGGGCTCGCGCTCTCGGAGGCGTGGCCCTGCAAGCAGTGAACCGCCGAATTTGACAGGGCCAGCCTGAGAGGGGACGAATAGCCAAGCCGCGTGGTGCGGCGAGTCGAGAGGCTTAGAAACACGAAACCCGCCACGAGGGCGGGTCACATGCCGGGGCCGAAGCACCGGGGTAGTTTCAAGATTGGCGTCTGAAGCTTCCTCGAAATTCGAGCCCTCCGCAAGGGGAAATCGCTGATTTCCTCGATGGCGGAGCTATGCCGGTGTGCGGCTGTGTCCTCGCGACGGGTCTCCCGATCCGAGGATGATCCATGTTCGCACACCAGTTGCGGGCGGCCGTCGAGGCTGCGCCGCGCACGGGGCTCGTCGAGCTATCGGCGGCGCTCTGGAAGGCCTTCGCCGCCAATGCCGTGACGGAGGCCGAGGCGGAGGAACTGTCGACGCTTATCGAGGCGCGGAAGGCGGTCGGCAAAACTGAGGACCCTCAGTTTGGCGCCGGCAAAGGCGAGAAATTCTCACGTTTTCCGGCCCACCGCCTGCAGCGCCCGCCAGTCCGCTCCGCCGCGATCGAGCGCCGCCGCCGCCTTGCCGCATCCGGACCGATGCCGCCGGCCCTGGCCGCGCGCTTCACCACCGGGGAGCTGGCCGTCCTGCGGATCGTAGCGGACGAACACCGGGACCGGGGATCCTGCAGCCTGTGCCTCGATGCGATCGCCGCGCGGGCCGGGGTGAGCCGCTCGCTGGCCAAGGGAGCCATCAGGCAGGCGCGCCGGCTTGGCATGGTCGAGGTGGTCGAGCGCCGTCTCGTAGGCGCCAAGAGCCTCCCCAACGTCGTCACGGTGGTGGATCGGGAGTGGCTCGCGTGGATCGCCCGTGGAAAGCGGATAGGGGGCAGAAATCAGCCCACCACGGAAAGAAAGGTTTTCGAGAAGGAGAAAGCTGCCGGCCGTAGTGCGATTCTGTACAGAAATGAGGAAGTTCCAGGCACTAGGCGCGTTCTCCCCTCCCCGCATTCGCCCCGATTTGGCAGATTTGCTTGATGCTCGTTTGGCGGCCGCCACTGCTACCGCTATATTGCCTCGGTCGGCAGTCGGACGCTGCTTAGGAGGCATCTGGACGGGAAGTTCCCCCGAACCTTTCAGTCACGCATCGCGAGATGGGCTCAATGTCCCGGGGTGAGAGCCGGGTCGGCGAAATCTAAGCCCGCGCTGACAGGAAGGCGGGTCAAATGACGCTTGGTGAGTGCTCCTCCGCCTCCCGGTTGCTTGAGACACCCCGTTAGCGGACGGTCTCCGCGACAGGGGTGAGGACGATGAGCTCGGATACGAAGGCAGATGCAGGCGCAGTCGGTCCTGGTCGCGGCGGGCGCATGTCCCGGCAGCGCAAGCGGGATGCGGTGCTGCGGCTGCTGCGCGGCGAGGACCTGGAGAGCGTCTCGCGCAGCTTAGGCGTGACGGCCGCGACCTTGTCGGGCTGGCGCGACGCCTTCCTGACGGCGGGCGAGGCCAGTCTCTCCACCCGGTCCCTTGATGCGGACGCGCTGGAGAGCGGGCGACTGAAGGCCAAGCTCGGCGAGATGCTGATCGAGCGCGAGTTGCTGGAGGCCAAGATCGCTGCCCTGGAGGCGCGCGGCCCCGGCCCTTTGGCCCGCAGGAGGTCGCGGCTATGAGCCGGGCCGTCTCGCCTGCCAGCGGCAAAGCTTACGGACTGGCCCGGGTGTGCCGGATCTGGCGCGTGTCGCGCGCCACCGTCCACCGGCACCTCTCACCCGCCCGGCCCGAGCCGTCGCGCCGTCCCGGCCCGGTCGGGCCGATGCCGGATGCGGCGCTACTCACGCAGATCCGCGCCACCCTCACGGACAGCCCCTTTCACGGCGAGGGTCACCGCAAGGTCTGGGCGCGGCTGCGCCACAAGGGCGTGCGCACCTCCAAACGCCGCGTGCTGCGCCTGATGCGCGCCCATGATCTGCTCGCCCCCTCTCGCGTCGGCACACCGCGCGGCCCGCGCAACCACGACGGCACCATCGTCCCGGAGAGGGTGGACACGATGTGGGGCACTGATCTGACCACCACCTGGACGGCTGAGGGGCAGGTCGCGGTGTTCGTGGCCGTCGACCACTGCTCGGCCGAATGCGTGGGCCTCCATGCGGCGCGCCGGGCCACGCGCTTTGAGGCGCTGGAGCCGATCCGCCAGGGTGTGCGGCAGCGCTTCGGCGGCTTTACGGCCGAGATCGCCTCCGGCCTGAGTGTCCGGCACGATCACGGCAGCCAGTACATGTCGGACGATTTCCAGGCGGAGCTGGCGTTCCTGGGTATCGCAAGTTCGCCCGCCTTCGTGCGAGCGCCGGAAGGAAATGGCTGCGCCGAGCGCTTCATCCGCACGCTCAAGGAGAACCTGCTGTGGGTGAAGCACTTCGACACGGTCGAGGACCTGCGCCGCGCGCTGCTGGCGTTTCGCGACCTCTACAATAAGACGTGGCTGATCGAGCGGCACGGGTTCCGACCACCAGCCGCCATTCGCACCGCGCAGCTTCCACCCGCGGCCTTGGCCGCATAGGCTTCAGATCGGTGTCTCACAATCCGCGGGCGGTACAGTGCATCGTCATCGTGCTCATGATCGTTCAGATCTGGGTCGCGGTCCGCTACTAAGGCGGCGCGGGCCGTAAGGCCCGTGTGACAGGAAAACGGAGCTCTTAGGGGAGGGCTCTCGTTTCTCCCGCCGGCATTCCCAATCGGTCAAACCCGCCGCCAAAAAGGAAAACCCCCGGGGTGAGAGGCCCGGGGGTTTGGGTCGAATTCGTCTTGGTGTGTGCGCCCATATTATGTGGGCCTCAGCTTTTCTGAGTCAATCAGAATGCGCTCGAATTAGCGCGAATGAGCTCGAACGCGATCGAACTCGCTCGAATGAGAAACGAGAAAGGCGGTCATTCGAATTTGCTCCGCCGGATCAATTCGGCCTCGCGCGGAGCGTGCGTACGGTCGCGTAAGGCCGTTTATGGCATCAGTGTTCCGGTCGCCTCTACACGACGGCATGCGCGTATCAGTTCGGCAGGGGTAGGGCCTTCCGCATGCAGGATGCACAGCGGTGAGCACCCTGCATGCGGTGGAAAGAGCGGGAACCCTGTCCCGCCCGTATAAAGCTTGGTCAATCTGTGTCAGGAGGGGCCGTGTGTATTTTGTAGCTTGCCTGAGCCATTGCTATCATTGGTCAAGCCGCTCCCGGCCCAAGTCGCTGTTGAGTTCCCATATCCTGTAACGATCGGCTTCACACCTCCTGATACCATTTTTAATTCTTCAGATGTCAGTTCCCGCCCTACCGGGCGAGCAGTCAGATGCTTCTTCCATTTTGCTGCAAACATGACTTTCCCCTTTTCACTGACGACAAGTTGGGGACCTAAAAATCTATACTCCCTAACGGCGCACCACCCTAATCTTTGTTAGTATCGTTCCTGATCCCGCGCGCGAGCGGAAATTCGCCTAACCTCATTTATGGAACCGGATTTCGGGCCAATTCGAAATGCTCGCGAGTGGAATTTCCGGGGTCGAACAAATGCCCGAGTCCAGGCATCCGGAAGCCCGGTAATTCCGCCTCGCGAGCGCCCGAGAATTATTCGAAATAGGCGCCCGGTCCTAATTCGAATTTCCGGCCCGGTGCCCAGGCGAGCTGCTATCGAAGCTGGGCGGGATCCTCTTTTGACCGCAGAGTGCAACCCTCACTTCACACGTTAGGCAGGCCCAACGTAGGCCAGCACGTGATCCACTAGGGCAAAAATCGGTTCGAACGCTGCGAATGCCGAGGGCGGAAACGTAGCCGTAGCCGCGGCGATGGTCGCCTTCTGACTATCGGGAGCGACGAGGACTGCAGCCCCGGGAACGCCCGGGACCTCCTCTTCAACCAAGAGCGGACGCACGTGTGTGTCCTCGAAGAGCAATTCGATCGTAAGCCGAGAACGGCTCTTCAGCCCCGAGCTGAAGCCCGCATACGAGGGTCGGAACGGGGGCACGGGCAGAAGCGCCGCCCAGACCGACGCGCCGCGGCGCTTCCGGTAAGCGCACGCAGCTGCGAGGTCTTCGGTTTCCGCCTTCGCGGCCGTGATCATGCCGTTCCACTGCTCGTAACCCTCACGGTCGAAATCGAACAGCGCGAGAAACCGGTCAATCCGGCTGTCGCTTAGAGCATCGGCGAGCGGACCCATCGTGTCGGTTTCCGCACCGAGGAACGATCGCACGCTCTTGGCGCCTCCGGCCGACATAAGGTTGAAGGGCATGGGCTGGCCCGGCCGCTGCCGCGTCCAAGCCGTCCGCAGGATCTCCGCGTCGGTTCGGCCTTCGGTCACGACGACCATCCGGTTGCCCGGGCTGGAGAACACTGAACTACTCAGATCGAACGCGGCGATGGCGACATCCTCAGGAGTGATGCCTGCGAAGCTCGGCGTAGGATCCTCGGTCACCTGCCCCGTAGGATCGCGCTTTAGGATGATGTGCTTGGCCAACGGGGAGCCGTGCACGACGAACGGCGAGTGCGTAGCGACGATGAGCTGGTTGTGCGCGTCACCCGTCTTCGGGATGATCGCCTCGTAGAAGGGGAGAACTTTCGATTGCCAAGTCGGGTGCAGGCTTAACTCGGGTTCGTCGACAAGAACGACCGCTCTCTCTAGTGCCTCTGCCTCGCGCAATAGGAACGCCCCGCGGAAGACAACCTGCTTCTCCCCCGTGCTGAGCTTCGCGAGTGGCATCCGTCTGCCGAACTGCTCGAACACCGGAGTGAGATTGCCCTCCGACGAGTCGAGGCCGGCGAACGTCTTGCCCTCGAACAAGCGGCCAAAAGCTTCGGTCAGCGGTCCGATCCGGCGGTCGATTGTCTCGGCGGACGGACGCCCATCCAGAGTGTTGCGCAGCCAGTCTGCCGCGTCGTTGTTGTCGGCCGTGCGTAGGTCAACGATGAGCTGTGCGATTTCCTCCGCCAGTTGCGACCCGCCGCGCATCCAGTTCTGGAATTTGTGGTCTTCCGGCCTCTGCACCTTGCCGGTGGCGGAATTGATGGTGGGGACCTTAAAGGTGGTGTTGGCCTCGCTGAGGAAACATCCCAGATCACCAAGCGTCGTTCTGACGGTCTCAGGAAACGTGATGACGTTCCCGCTTGCGGGCGCCCAGAGGTAGCGCTCAAGCGTCACATCGCGGCGGCTTGGTTCCGGAAAGAAAAGCCGGATGCCGATGCCATCGAAGGTATGCCAAGGCGACGTCTCTTCGGCTGGACCCACGGAGGAGTGGTTGCCACGCAGAGTATCAGCGATCGCGCGGTGGGGCTCGACGAAGACGGTAGCACGGAATGACGGGGCAGCTCGCACTGGCTCGTAGGTATCCGGACCCAGAGCAAGAAAGATTGTCTCCAGCACGGCCGTCTTGCCGCAGCCGTTTTCGCCAGCGATGACGACGGTGGATGGTGCCCGGCCAGCCGCGTCGCGGAAATCGAGCGCGAGGCTACCCAGCGCCGGGTGGCCCTCAATCTCAACCCCGGCAACGCGCATTCCAACCAGTTCCCCTTATTGATCGGACCGTCGCAACATCTCGCGATGTCGCCGCCGCTACTCGCGCCACTCCGCGTTCGCAGCTCTTACTGAAGATCTGCTTTAAAGTGGGACCCCTGTCTTAGGGGAGGATGCCGGCCGCGCCCTGGCAATTCCAAACAGGGCCGCCGGCTCAGGGTGTTTCAGGCCACCGCCCTATGGGCCTCGCCGGGGCTGGAGAACCCCCGACTGTCCGCCGACCACGCGCAGGCCGGCGGAATTCGGAATTGCCGGCCGCGCCCCTGTCTCTGATAGGGGCCGCCGGCTCTCGGTGTTGTTGCGGTCACCGCCGAGTGGACCGCGCCGGGGTCAAGGAACCCCCCGACTATCCGCCGACCCCTTCCAAAGCCGGCGGAATTCGCGATTACGGGGTGATCAGGTTGCCCTTCACGAAGGCCCGCGGATCGCGCACGACGAAGGCCAGCCGCTGCTCTGCGCGGATCGCGTAGAGGTTCTTCACGAAGAAATCGGCGTGGCTGTCAGTGATCAGGACTTCGGTATCGAGCCGGTCGTAGATCTCGGCCGCATTGAAGTCCCCGACCAAGAAATCATTCGGGGCCAGCGCGTTCGTTCCAACCCACGGAATAGACCACAGCAGGTTCACCAGACCTTCATACGGCCCGCCGCCGATATAACGGCCCTGTCCGTCTTTGATGCTGTGCAGCCGGAAGGCATCGGCCATGTTGAGCACGATGGCCGAGGGCCGGAAGTTGGCGACGCTTGCCTGTGCGAGAGCCTGCAAGAGCCGATCGAAGGGGGTCTCATCCGCGACGGTGAACGGCGCCTCGAAGTCGGTCGCCTGGGGCATCAGGCCCTTCAGGTTGTCGCCGGTGCCGTTGCCGTAGGCGAGCTGATCCTCTTCCTTCTCCGCGAGGTTGTAGCGGAGTTCGGAGTCTATCAGCGCCTGAAGCCCTACCGCGTCGTCGAGAGCCTGCCGGGTCACGGGCACCCACGTGGCCAGGGTGATCACGCGGAACGTCTGCTCGACGTATTCAAGCGAACCCTCGCCTTTGAGAGTGCCTTCTGGTGCAGGGTTGGCTGCATTCACGCGGCCGTTCTGCACCATCAGCGTGACTTGGTTGGACTCGGTCCGGAGGTTCCGACACAGGGACCGGATCGTGAGGGGCCGGCGGGGTGTCGGCTGGACGCCAGCGCGGTCCGGCGCGACCAAGCCGCCCAAGGCGCCGCTGACGCTGCTCGACGTGATCGTGGCCTTCGTCTCCACACGGGAGGTGCCGCGATAGCCGGACGCCTTGAACTCGCGCAGCGCGTCGCTGTTCGCCACCATGGCACCGATGGAGCGGCCGCCATTGTCGAAGGGGTCGCCGACCGGGCCACCGGTGCCACCGCCGCGGCGGGCCACCTTCTGTTCGGTGTCCGCGATACGGAGGTCGAACTCGGCCAGCCGCTGCGCCTGCTCGGCTTCCTTGCGGAGGATGTCCGCCCGGGCCCGCTGGAGACCGTCAGCAGCGGCCTTGAACTCAGCCGCGCCCACGCCTGTCTCAGGCGCGAGGGCAACGCGGGGCATGCCCGGGATGGCGAGGGACGCCAGGAAGCTCGCCGGGATCGCGCCGGCGACGACGTGATGACGGGTCATAGAAGGGCGCTCGCGGGACGGCCCGGCACGCGGCTCGGGCGTGGTCAGGGGTGCCGGACGGATCCGGCGCGGCTATCCGGGAAGGTCGTCTGCTCCGTGCCCCGCATCGTCCCGACGCGCTGGACCTGAGCCTTCCCGGTCCACCCCCTGCGTCCCGCAGGGCTGGCATCTCGGGGCATCGCCCCCGGTTCGCAGCATCCCGCAGCGTCCCTTGAACGATGCTCAGTAGGTAGGGGCCTCGATTGATGTCGTCAATGAATGAATGTTGATCGATCGATAGCGTAGATCTATGGCCTGTGGACGGCTGTGGACTAGTTCGGCCGTGCACCCTGCGGCGGGACCATCTCCACGAGGGCCTGAGCCACCGCGAGAAGGCGAGCCGCTGTCTTGCGTGGGCCGTCCAGCTCCATCGATCGGCCGACAAGCATGCCGAATGCGTCGTCTATCGCGTCCGACTCCGGGATCCCCGACGCCACCGCACGCTGAAGCACCACCCTCACCGCTTCTGCCGTGGGCAGCCCGGCGAGATCCTCGGCCATCGCGCCGCCTGTCGTGTTCGTCATCGTGATCGCTCCGAATTCGCGGATTTGGCCAATTGCTGGAAAACGGGCTCAGGCCGGCGGGTCGGATCGGGTCCGAGATTTCCAGGCTGCGAGGAAAATCCCTCTGCGCGGCATCCAGGGCGGTCGACGCCTTGATCGGCGGCAAGAACGACCCCGCCCCCTGCCTTCGCTGTGATCAGACCGGCTCAAGCTGCAGGCCAGCGCGCTCCATCAGCGCCAGCCCTGCCGCGTCCACATCGTGGTAGCAGCCGAGTGCCTCGCCCTCGGTGCCGTAGGCGTAGACCGATCCGGCCCGGGATCTCACGATGGATCCGATGAAGGTTCCGCGGTGGTAGAGGTCGAGGGACATATCCCGTCTCCGGGTACGCAATACAGGCGGTCAAGCTACCACGGAAATCAGTTGGACGGGACTCGTGTTCCGGGTCTGGACTCCAGCGCAATTGCCGGCGCGCTTGGCGAATTCGAATTCGACTCGGGCTTAATTGGGTCGGGTCTAATTCGCGTCGCCTAATTGCCTGCTGCTAATTCGGTGCGGTGGAATTCCGGGCCTCGAATTAGGCGCACCGACTCCGAGATGCGCCTTGCCGGTAGCCCCTTTGCCCGGGTGCCGCTGCAATTCGGCAATTCGAATTCCCGCACCGACTCCGTGATGCTGGTCGTCGGCAGCCCCTTGCGACGTGTCCGCTTGCCTGAGCCTCGCGCGGATAGCTCTGTCCTGAGTCGGTAGTGAGCGTCCCATCGGGCCGGTTGAGACTCATCCTGCTCCGTTTCTTTCGCTTCGCTTATTCGGTCGGGCCGGCATTCGGTGCGGGCCTCAGTACCGTAGGGCGCTCGGCATCAACCGAGTGCACCGGTCCTGCCTTCATCGCTACGCCGCCGAATGTGGCGCCCTGCAAGTCGCGACTTGGAGTGGCGGGCGCCATACTTGTCCGGCCTAGAGTCTCTTAAGTCGCGCACGTGAGTCATATACGCGCGCCCGCGGGGGTAGATCGAGGCTTTGGTTAATAGCCGTTAAGTGGAACGATAGATGGGCGCATGCTATTGGACAAGCGCCGGTCGGGGCCGCCATGTTGCGCTACCTTGGATCGAGGGCCGTGGCCTCGGCCTTTCCTTCTCCAATCCATTCTGCGGGCACAGGACGAGCATCAGTGCTCTGGCGAGTGGTCAAGTAGCCGCCAAGCTTGGAAGCCCGCCACGCGCCTCCGCTCGCGATCCTACGGGCATTCTGCACCGTGCCCTTCAAACCTCATGATCCCGAGGTTCGGGGCATGGGCCTATGCGGCGCGGCTCGCTTCAATCGCGATGTCGAATTCGGCCGCCCGGGCAATTAGCCGTCGGATCGAGGCGCGCAGGGCAATTAGGGTTCCGGGCGAATTAGAATGGCCGCCGGCTGCCTTCGCAATTCGGGTCAGCCTATTGAGGTCGACAATTCGCTGATCGAGGGCGCTTAGAATTACCGCCTCGCGTTCGGCGGGCTCTAGGCTGGCCAATTCCAATCGGGTCGGGAGCCGATTGCACATGGGCGCACCTCAAATTCAAATTGATGTGCGGATCGTACTCTCTAATTTGATTTGAGGCGAGCGGGCGGAAATGCGAGCGGCCGCCCCGGGTGGAGCGGCCGCTAGGGTTGAGTGCCGGCTACGCCTTGTTGCGAACCCTGCCCCGCTCTGATCATCAGCGCGTTGCCGCGCTCGATCAGTGCCATCGTCAGCTGCTCGGCCTGGGGCGGCCACTGGTCGGCAACCTGCTTCGCTCCTCACGCGAGGCTTTCACCTCGGCGACCAGCTCGCGCGGCGATCCGGTATCGGCGCGCCCCGCGTTTCGCCCCTCACGCAATGCGGCCAGTTCGGTCTGCAACGCCTCGATACGGGTGTGGAGCTGCCCCGCGTTGATCGCTAGCTCGACAAGCTGATCCTGCGCCTCGGCAAGCCGGGCGCGCAGTTCGCTGTTCTCGACAGTGAGAGCCAGCACCAGGAGGTCGCGCTCGGACATAGCCTAGCAGTACGAACTGAGCCTCGCAGTGCCTATAACCTAATGTAGGTTCGACTCGTTTGAGGGGCGGGTGTGTCCCGCTCACACCGTAGAAGAAGCGGCCTAAGCCCTTCTGCCGTTGTTCAACCGTTGCACGAGAGACAAGCCCTAACGCGCGCCAGGAACTGCAGTTTCACATCGTTTCGCACTAGGGTAACGGCAACGTTGTGTCCTGAAATCCTCATATCGTTAGGATCTTCTTAACTACGTGCTCCGCAACGTTGCAGGCTCGTGTGCCAGCAATGGGCCGCAACTGATGTCTTACACCCTCGCGGCCGCAGCAGAGGCAGCCGGCGTAACGAAGCCGACCGTGTGGCGGTGGATGAAGGCGGGCCACGTCTCAGGCACGAAGGCCGAGGACGGCACGCTCCGGATCGATCCGGCCGAGCTGCACCGTTACCTCGACAGCGTGAAGACAACGCCCGTGCCGGAGAAGCCGCAACAGGCCGATACGGCCTCAGAGGCGCCTGTCACGCATAACGACACGCTGCCCGAGCTAATTACGCTCCGTTCCGAGGTCGAGAAGCTGAAAGCCATCCTCGAAATGGAGCGGCAACGCGGGCAGGAGTGGAAGGAGCAGGCGGACCGGTGGGCTGCTCAGGCCGAGCGCCTCGCCATTGCACCGCCGGTTCCGGCTCCTGCAACGGGGCCCGAAACACCTTCTGTGACCGCAGAGCGTCGCGGTTGGTGGCCATTCCGACGAGCGGGGTAGGGCGATGAGCGAACGGCAGGCGACGGCGATCCGCCGGCAGATTTCCCGGCTCGCGGTCGAGATCGAGCAGGCTGAGGCTGACACGATCTGCCCTGGCCGGATCGAGGTGTTGGAGGCCCTGCTTGAGTTCCACACGCGCCGGCTGGGAGAGGTGGCAGAGCAGGGTGACCTCGAAGGACCCTACGCGGACCGACTGCCGCCTTCGAGGGCTGCCTGATGCCTTCTCACGTCGTTGGAACGATGAGGCCAAACCGAGTGATTAGGTACACCCTGGTCGTAGCTCTGGCGCTCTGTGCCTCGCAAGCGCAGGCTCAGAGCAAGCTCTCCGACGTGAAGAAGGCAAGCGAGTTCTCAGCCTCCTGCCAGCCGAGCGCCTTGGAGGTGCAGAAATCCTACCTCGCCGGCTTCGTCACGGGCGCTGCGGACGCGTCAGTGGGCAAGCACATCTGCCCGAAAGAAGCGGTCAGCACACAGCAGCTCGTGGATACGTTCTGCGGCTACCTCAAGGCACATCCCAAGAACCTGAACCGGCCGGGTGGCCTACTGCTCGGGCTCGCGCTCTCGGAGGCGTGGCCCTGCAAGCAGTGAACCGCCGAATTTGACAGGGCCAGCCTGAGAGGGGACGAATAGCCAAGCCGCGTGGTGCGGCGAGTCGAGAGGCTTAGAAACACGAAACCCGCCACGAGGGCGGGTCACATGCCGGGGCCGAAGCACCGGGGTAGTTTCAAGATTGGCGTCTGAAGCTTCCTCGAAATTCGAGCCCTCCGCAAGGGGAAATCGCTGATTTCCTCGATGGCGGAGCTATGCCGGTGTGCGGCTGTGTCCTCGCGACGGGTCTCCCGATCCGAGGATGATCCATGTTCGCACACCAGTTGCGGGCGGCCGTCGAGGCTGCGCCGCGCACGGGGCTCGTCGAGCTATCGGCGGCGCTCTGGAAGGCCTTCGCCGCCAATGCCGTGACGGAGGCCGAGGCGGAGGAACTGTCGACGCTTATCGAGGCGCGGAAGGCGGTCGGCAAAACTGAGGACCCTCAGTTTGGCGCCGGCAAAGGCGAGAAATTCTCACGTTTTCCGGCCCACCGCCTGCAGCGCCCGCCAGTCCGCTCCGCCGCGATCGAGCGCCGCCGCCGCCTTGCCGCATCCGGACCGATGCCGCCGGCCCTGGCCGCGCGCTTCACCACCGGGGAGCTGGCCGTCCTGCGGATCGTAGCGGACGAACACCGGGACCGGGGATCCTGCAGCCTGTGCCTCGATGCGATCGCCGCGCGGGCCGGGGTGAGCCGCTCGCTGGCCAAGGGAGCCATCAGGCAGGCGCGCCGGCTTGGCATGGTCGAGGTGGTCGAGCGCCGTCTCGTAGGCGCCAAGAGCCTCCCCAACGTCGTCACGGTGGTGGATCGGGAGTGGCTCGCGTGGATCGCCCGTGGAAAGCGGATAGGGGGCAGAAATCAGCCCACCACGGAAAGAAAGGTTTTCGAGAAGGAGAAAGCTGCCGGCCGTAGTGCGATTCTGTACAGAAATGAGGAAGTTCCAGGCACTAGGCGCGTTCTCCCCTCCCCGCATTCGCCCCGATTTGGCAGATTTGCTTGATGCTCGTTTGGCGGCCGCCACTGCTACCGCTATATTGCCTCGGTCGGCAGTCGGACGCTGCTTAGGAGGCATCTGGACGGGAAGTTCCCCCGAACCTTTCAGTCACGCATCGCGAGATGGGCTCAATGTCCCGGGGTGAGAGCCGGGTCGGCGAAATCTAAGCCCGCGCTGACAGGAAGGCGGGTCAAATGACGCTTGGTGAGTGCTCCTCCGCCTCCCGGTTGCTTGAGACACCCCGTTAGCGGACGGTCTCCGCGACAGGGGTGAGGACGATGAGCTCGGATACGAAGGCAGATGCAGGCGCAGTCGGTCCTGGTCGCGGCGGGCGCATGTCCCGGCAGCGCAAGCGGGATGCGGTGCTGCGGCTGCTGCGCGGCGAGGACCTGGAGAGCGTCTCGCGCAGCTTAGGCGTGACGGCCGCGACCTTGTCGGGCTGGCGCGACGCCTTCCTGACGGCGGGCGAGGCCAGTCTCTCCACCCGGTCCCTTGATGCGGACGCGCTGGAGAGCGGGCGACTGAAGGCCAAGCTCGGCGAGATGCTGATCGAGCGCGAGTTGCTGGAGGCCAAGATCGCTGCCCTGGAGGCGCGCGGCCCCGGCCCTTTGGCCCGCAGGAGGTCGCGGCTATGAGCCGGGCCGTCTCGCCTGCCAGCGGCAAAGCTTACGGACTGGCCCGGGTGTGCCGGATCTGGCGCGTGTCGCGCGCCACCGTCCACCGGCACCTCTCACCCGCCCGGCCCGAGCCGTCGCGCCGTCCCGGCCCGGTCGGGCCGATGCCGGATGCGGCGCTACTCACGCAGATCCGCGCCACCCTCACGGACAGCCCCTTTCACGGCGAGGGTCACCGCAAGGTCTGGGCGCGGCTGCGCCACAAGGGCGTGCGCACCTCCAAACGCCGCGTGCTGCGCCTGATGCGCGCCCATGATCTGCTCGCCCCCTCTCGCGTCGGCACACCGCGCGGCCCGCGCAACCACGACGGCACCATCGTCCCGGAGAGGGTGGACACGATGTGGGGCACTGATCTGACCACCACCTGGACGGCTGAGGGGCAGGTCGCGGTGTTCGTGGCCGTCGACCACTGCTCGCCGAATGCGTGGGCCTCCATGCGGCGCGCCGGGCCACGCGCTTTGAGGCGCTGGAGCCGATCCGCCAGGGTGTGCGGCAGCGCTTCGGCGGCTTTACGGCCGAGATCGCCTCCGGCCTGAGTGTCCGGCACGATCACGGCAGCCAGTACATGTCGGACGATTTCCAGGCGGAGCTGGCGTTCCTGGGTATCGCAAGTTCGCCCGCCTTCGTGCGAGCGCCGAAGGAAATGGCTGCGCCGAGCGCTTCATCCGCACGCTCAAGGAGAACCTGCTGTGGGTGAAGCACTTCGACACGGTCGAGGACCTGCGCCGCGCGCTGCTGGCGTTTCGCGACCTCTACAATAAGACGTGGCTGATCGAGCGGCACGGGTTCCGACCACCAGCCGCCATTCGCACCGCGCAGCTTCCACCCGCGGCCTTGGCCGCATAGGCTTCAGATCGGTGTCTCACAATCCGCGGGCGGTACAGTGCATCGTCATCGTGCTCATGATCGTTCAGATCTGGGTCGCGGTCCGCTACTAAGGCGGCGCGGGCCGTAAGGCCCGTGTGACAGGAAAACGGAGCTCTTAGGGGAGGGCTCTCGTTTCTCCCGCCGGCATTCCCAATCGGTCAAACCCGCCGCCAAAAAGGAAAACCCCCGGGGTGAGAGGCCCGGGGGTTTGGGTCGAATTCGTCTTGGTGTGTGCGCCCATATTATGTGGGCCTCAGCTTTTCTGAGTCAATCAGAATGCGCTCGAATTAGCGCGAATAAGACAACGCGATCGAACTCGCTCGATGGAACACGAGAAAGGCGGTCATTCGAATTTGCTCCGCCGGATCAATTCGGCCTCGCGCGGAGCGTGCGTACGGTCGCGTAAGGCCGTTTATGGCATCAGTGTTCCGGTCGCCTCTACACGACGGCATGCGCGTATCAGTTCGGCAGGGGTAGGGCCTTCCGCATGCAGGATGCACAGCGGTGAGCACCCTGCATGCGGTGGAAAGAGCGGGAACCCTGTCCCGCCCGTATAAAGCTTGGTCAATCTGTGTCAGGAGGGGCCGTGTGTATTTTGTAGCTTGCCTGAGCCATTGCTATCATTGGTCAAGCCGCTCCCGGCCCAAGTCGCTGTTGAGTTCCCATATCCTGTAACGATCGGCTTCACACCTCCTGATACCATTTTTAATTCTTCA
>NZ_JBTRSR010000001.1:0-36171 GCF_054611515.1 Methylobacterium sp. CM6257 | reverse complement strand
CCGTGCGGCAGAAGCGGGCAGCGTGCCTCACCCCCTCGGCATGCGCCGTGTCGAGCGCCATCGGTACCGCGTTGAGAACGCTGTCCCGCTCGGCCGCGTCGCCCTTCAGATACGGCATGAGGAAGGTCAGGAGGCGGACCTTCCATTCAGCTCGGGCCTTGGGTGTGTCTTCGCTCATCCCTTCACCGGATGCGCCAGCAGGATCGCGGTGCGGACCATGTTGCGCTTGAATTTCGGCGTCCGGTCCGCATCAGCCAACGCTATCTTGGCTGGGATGTGCCGCTCAATCGCGGCAGCCACGTCGATCACGTAGCCCGAGGCAAAGCGGAACGGCTCAGTCCTCGGGCCGGCCAAATAGCCGTCCACTGCGGCGTCGATCTCCTGGTCGGTGATCTCGGCGCTCTTGCGCAGATCGGCGACGGTCGGGGTGGTGGCCATGCCGGAGAGCTATCGCGGCTCCCCTGCCTCGTCCATCGCCGTGAGGAACGGTACCAAGCCCCACCAGCCGCGGTTAGATCTGGCGGCGATGCCGCTGCTGACTTTTAAATCCGGCCTCAGTGACCTCCCGGGTTCCACACGAAGACCTCGGCGCCGCCTTCATCGAGGATGCGAACACCATCTGGCTTTTGCGGAAGGTCCAAAGACCCGAACAATGACCGAGCCTTCATCATCGCGGCATCCAGATCCGATGCCTCCTGCTGGATACGCTCCAGCGTGGCATGCGCCTTATCGCCGGGCCTGATGCGGTAAAACTCGAATGTGTAGTGCATGGCCGGCTCCTGCTGGGCGCCAAGCATACGCCGGCGACAAGGACGGTGCGAGCTACGAGGCGGCGCCCGGGGAGCGCGTGGATCTCGGGCTTGTCGGCAAGATCGAAGGCGCTGCCTCGGCTGTGGCGTCGTCGCATGGAGGCTGGCACAACGTTCCGATGGCCAACGAAGTCCCGCACCCCTACTCTATCGAGGTCTCGCCGCTCACCAAGCCGGAGGGCCACTTCCAATGGGCGATCCGCCGGAGCGGGAAGCTGATCGAGCGCTCCGACCGCCCGCATCGTAGCGAGGCCAAAGCCTTTGAGAGCGCCCTGGAGGCGGTCGAACGCGCCATGAAGCCGGGCGCTGATGGCGGGCGTCGCTGAGCGCTGGTACAGCGTGAGTGCCACGGCAGGGCAGGTCGGCCATGCGTTGGAGGCCGGGATCATACCGAAGCTGGGGCGTGTTCAACCTATGCCGCATCTGTCGCGGCGTGGAGCACCCCGTGTACAATCCCTTCTTCTCGTCGCTGATGCTGGCTCTTGAAGCTCAGCGCGTCATCGAACTGCGGCTCGTTCGCCTCGCCTGGGGCGGCCGCGAGGGCTACGCCGAAGCGCATTCGATGGTCGTGGAGAAGATCCACGCAGCTGGTGAGGCCATGACGACGCTCATGTCTGGCGGTTCGCCGGAAGCTGTCATTGCCCGCTACCGGGAGCACGTCGCCACCAACACAAAACGCCTGACAGCACTCTGAGAACAAATCCCGGCGAGAGCCAGGGCTCTTAGGAGGACCAGGGCTGGAACCGCTACCTGGAGCGCTGAGCCCGGACTTGGGCAGCGAGCGTGCGCACGATGCCGGCGCGGTTCGTCGGCACCTTGGTCAGAAGCCCTTCGAGGTAGGCGTCGGCCTGCTCACCCTTCCGGGCGTAGACGGTCGCCAGCGCCTGCTGGAGGTAGGACAGGTCGGCATCCTCCCTCCGGAACAGAGCGACCATCATCCTGGCTGTCAGCATCACGCACCGCCTGTTGGTGCCGGGTCCTGCGCGGCATTCGGGTGCCTTGGCGTCCCGGCCCGCGCGGTAGCGGGCGGAGCCGGCCGGCGGCCGCTCTCCGCATGGGAACGCCGGCGCCGCTTCGCCGGAGCGGCGCGGGGCAGGAGATCGACGGGCTCGGACCGGAGGTCAGGTTCGCTCTCCGCCGCCGTCGCGTAGCCCTCGGTCGGGGAAAACCCCACGGCCCGCTGCGTCTCGGCCCCGGGACCAGCGAGGCAGCGCACCCCCTCGACGGCGAGCGCCAGGGCGACGTCGGGATCGTTGCACAGGATCTGCGTGGCCGCGGTCCTGTGGCCGAGGCTGTACAGGGTCCGGGCATAGAGGCGCAGGTTGCAGCCCTTGTCGGTCAGGGTGCCGCCGATGGTGACGCCAAACCCCGGCCCGGCGCCGCCGACGCTGGCGCTGCCGAGGCAGCTCTCGATCCCAGCCGCCGCGAGCCCCGGCGCCCATACGCCCGGCGTGTTCCGGCCGCTGCCGCTGCCGCCGATGTTCACTGAACTCGACGAGCCGGCCGCAGCGGCGGCGCCCAGCATATTGTTGCTGCCGTTGCCATTGCCGTTGCCGGCTCCGGAATTACCGATCCCATTGCCGGCGCCGACTTGGGCCTGGGCAGTGGTCGCTGCCAGCAGCGCGAGGGTCACGAGGACTGGACGAAGCATGGGCAATCCTCACCTTGGTAACCGGCGGTGCAAACCACGCGGGACCGGCACCATCGTTCGAGAGTTGAGGCGGCTGGTCAATGCCCAGAGCCGTCGGACAAAATACTTACACCCGCAATACTTCTAAGTAGATTACGAATTCTGAAAGGTGCGGCAAAAATAGCGCCTCTGAGCGTGGATGGATCACTGACCACCGACGCTGAACCAGATCCGGGTGGGCTTCATCCCTGAGCGATAGGCGTGAGTGGTCGCGGGGCCGGGATCCGGTTCCGGGAGCGTAAGGGATGAACCCCCAGCTGCCATTGGCCAGCTTTTCGAACCCGGGCCCATCTCTTGTAAAAACCGCATTTTACCTGTAGAAGAATTTGATCGGACCAGATCCTTCCGGCCCGCTCTCATGCTCCTAATCGAGCTCCGAGGCCGGTTTTCCGCAGAAATCTAAGTTTGATCGCCGTCTCAGCGCGGCGCGCCTGTTGCGCATCTTCTGTGCAGCAACCACAAACACGTACGCGCCTGCCAGAGCTCTTACTCTAGGCGCCTTATGGAAACTTATGTTTATCATCATCGGAACGAGGCCGGCGTTGACGCCGGAAAAACAGCATCCCGTCATAAGCTCCGTGAAATCATCCGATGCCTGGAGGCCGCAACCCTGCGGACTTACTCGCGAAGAGTTGCGCAAGATCGTGTTGGACGCGCTCGGTTGAGTAACTGGTAAGTCAAGCGCCATCAACCTGATGGCCACCGGAGCATCTCTACTCC
Source organism: Methylobacterium sp. CM6257 (assembly GCF_054611515.1). Classification (NCBI taxonomy): domain Bacteria; kingdom Pseudomonadati; phylum Pseudomonadota; class Alphaproteobacteria; order Hyphomicrobiales; family Methylobacteriaceae; genus Methylobacterium; species Methylobacterium sp. CM6257. The sequence continues at coordinate 32,952 of NZ_JBTRSR010000001.1, read as the reverse complement.
GCTATTCTCCCGGTGGCCACCATTCAGGCTCGGCTAACGGCACTCCGGCATCTTACGTCTCGGGCCGCGTCGCGCGTACTTAGCCCCTCGCCGTGAGGAACGGTACCAAGCTCCGCCAGCCTGTGATCAGATCGGGCGGCGGGGCCAGTCGTCTGCATCTCAGTCCTTCATCGCCGCAACGATGCGCGCGATCTCCCGCAGGCTCTCTTCGATGCGGTGCGCGTGATGCAGGACGGTGGCCGCGTCCTCATCCCCCACGTGATCATCGGGCCACCAGCGGCCGTCCCCCATCTCGCGCAGCAACTCGTCCATGCGCTCGGACTGCCGCCTGAGCGCGCCGACCGCATCTTCGCAAGCTTCGTTCTCGGGCATAGTGTCGTCCTTCCTCCTTTTGCACCGAACATATGCCTGCGGTGGAGGGCGGCGAGCGTTGAGGTCGCGAGGGCGCTTGTTCAACCTTTCGTCGAAGGTATCGACGGACGCATGAGTACCGCCAACACGCATTCCGAGGAGGCTGTGGCTGGCTTAAACCGCCGCATCGTGGAGGCTGAGATGCGCTCAACGGCGGCGGCTGACGCGCTCGCCGCCCTGACGAGGACTGAGGGCGACACTGCCGAGGCTGAGCAGCGGCTCAACGAGGAGATGGACGCCTTGTGGGTCCTGCGTCGGCAGTTGTGGGAACTCCGGGCGTCGGAAGGCGCGTGAGCCGCAACAGGCTCGCAGCACGCTGACGAGTGCCTAAGCTGGCGAATTGCCCGTGACGCCGAGGCCGGTCGCGAATGCGTTAGCGCTTTGCTCCGAGAAGGCGCATACGAGCGGCATCCCTCCGCGCAATCCCGTGCACTGGGCTACGAAGCGGAGGCCGAGATGGCACGCGAATTCACGACCGGCAAAGCCCAGGCCGTTACGCCCGAGGACTTCAATGAGCGCGTGAAGCGCCTGCTCGCCAACAAGCCGGACCCGCGCAAGGCTGAGCCAAGAAGCAAGAGCTACAAATCCAGCAACCCCTTCACGAAGAGCTGAGGGGTCGATCTCGGAGACGTTCGCTCAGGGGCGGGCGTCTCTCTCTCGATCCATGGCCACCCCATGCCGGTCACCGGTCGGGCTCCGGCCTACATGCCACCCGTCCATGGCACTCGGCCGTCGCTTCAACCTCGGCCGGTTGCCTTCATGGCTCCTGCAACAGTCCCCTTGGTCGAGGGCGCTGCGGCATTGGTCTTTGGCACCGGCTTCTTTGACTTCTTGGCCTCGCGATTGCCGCGCTTCTTCTCAGTGGCCATGGTCTCACTCCTGGATGGGCTTCGCAGTCAGGAAGCCGCCTTCACGGGTCGGTTGTCGGCTCGCCCTCAAGCAATTTGATCGAACTCGCGACCGGCCCGTCCATCGGACTAACGTGGGCTACGAAGCGCGCGCGGCACCAAAGTTCGATGCGATCTCCCTCACTCAGGTGACGAGCACGTTCCGCGGCTTCCGCGTCGGTGTCGGCCTCAATCAGGATGGTTGCTCTGACGCTCCCGTCCGGTGCGAACCGGTACGCGCGATATGGCGACATCGTACAGGAGGAGCGGCGGTCGGTCGGAAAGCTCACGACGTCTGCCATTCGCGCCTGACCATGACAGGCGGGGCACGGCCTCCAAGCCACTGGAGCCTGGGGCGGTCCATCCGCCAAGGGCGTCACCTTGCGCCTCTATGAGCAGCAAAGATAGCCCGGATGCTGGTCCTACCCGAGGTGGGCCGAGAAGCCCTCTTAAGATTATGAGGTAATCGGCCGAGCGCCCTCCCGCCTGTGCATCTGACGGAACGGGCGGCCGACACGGCCGGTTCGAACCTCACGGCACGCCGCGTTGGCGAGCCTGTGACGACCAGGATACCGCTATGGCTACCGGCACTGTGAAGTGGTTCAACGAGACCAAAGGCTACGGCTTCATCCAGCCGGATGACGGCGGCAAGGACGTGTTCGTCCACATCTCGGCCGTTGAGCGCTCCGGGATGCGCAACCTCAGCGAGGGGCAGAAGATCTCCTACGACATTGAGGCCGACCGGCGCAGCGGCAAGGAGAGCGCCGCCAACCTGAAGAGCGCCTGAGCGTTCCCGTACCGGAACCATCTCGGGCGCCGTTGTTGAGCCTCAGCTAACGGCTCGCGATTACCCTATCCCGCGGGCCGCGTTGCGTACTGGCCCTCCTGCTGTGAAGAACGGCACCAAGCCCCGCCAGCCCGTGAGCAGATCGGGCGGCGGGGCCGAGCCGGTCTTCAGGACAGTGCCTGAGGATGCTGCGAGGGGGCGCCCGAGTACCGCTTCGGATCTTGCGGGCAGCCGCCGTGTGCCTTCCGATGTGTCATCGTCCTTCGAAGGGCAGGGCCGCTGTAGGCACCATTGATCGACACCCGTCCATGGCAGGCCGGACAGCGCTTCACGGCTACCGCATAGCGGCTCACTGCCTCGGCGAGGCTGACGGCGCGCCACTCGCCCTCGATCTTTACTTCGCAGGTCTGGGGGTCTGGGATCGTCATGCCCGCGAGGTGACATGCCGAGGCGAAGGCCGCCAGTCCTTGAACGAACCGGGCGCAGGGCTGAGCCGATCGCTGGCCTTCTTGGGACAGGGCTGGCATAGCGTAGAGATGTCAGACGTTCCGCACCCCTACTCCATCGAGGTCTCGCCGCTCGCCAAGCCGGAGGGCCACTTTCAGTGGGCGATCCGCAAGAGTGGCAAGCTGAGCGAGCGCTCCGACCGCCCGTATCGCAGCGAGGCGAAGGCGCATGAGAGCGCGATGGAGGCCGTCGAGCGGGCTCTGAAGCCGGGAGCTGGGGGCGGACGGCACTGAGCGCACATAACCGGCGGCTGCGCCTGACAGGGACCTGACCGGGACGCATCCGCGCAGCTAAGCCGGTCGGCCTACGACTTCACTGCGGCCAGCTCTTGCAGCGTGAGGTCAACCGCACTGACGAGCCGCTCGGCAGTTTTGGAAACCGCGGGGTCTGGCGACACCGCCATTGCGGCTTCCTGAAGCGTGCGAAATTCTTGAAGGCGCGCAGCTGGATCGACCCCTCGTGCGACGGCGGACTGGACGAGGCCCTGGACCAGCTCGCGTGCTAAGCGCTCATCGAGGCCCGGCGCCGTCCAGCCCGCCGTCCACGGAAGGGCCGTGTTCATGCACATTCCGGCCGCCGAGCGGGTTGACCTGCGCCACTTCGGATGACGTCGGCCACCCACCCGCTCGATCAGACCTTCATCCTCTAGGACTTCACACGCCAGTTTGACGACCTCAGCGCGCCGCCGTTCCGTGATGCCAGCCCGCTCGGCAAGCTGCAGAGTGCTCATGGGCTCGTCGGCAAGAGCGTCGAGGATACGGGCACGGACCGGAGGTGATCGGCTCATGGTCACATGAACCCGGTTAGCTCTGATAGCGTCAGGCCGCCGTTGCTGCCTCGATCTCGGCGTCCGTAATCTCGGACTTGCGGCGCAGGGCGCCGGCACTGGAGCTCTCTTTGGCCATGCTCCCGGTGCTAGCGCGCGGCGGCCGGGACGTCGAGGAGCGGACGTGCTCGCCGGTCTTGAGTTCATCCCCGAGAACGGCGGCGGGGCCTGGATCCGGTTCCAGAAGCGGAAGGGATAGTCATTGAGGCGGTTAGCTCGTACCACCTAGCACCTGAAGGCGAAGGGCTATCTGAAATGAGCGACACGCCTGCCCCTGACCGCGCCGCCCGGGTGATTGCAGAGAACGTCTATGTGGCGTTCTGCCAGCAGGCGACGATGCGGGTTCATCCGCAGGAAGAGCAGATGATCCTGGCGCGCCTCGTCGAAGCGATCCGTCCGAAGATCGGCAGCGGCTCCCCGGGAGAGATCGTCGAGGCAGCCAACACCGCACTGTCGGTTTGGGAACAGCGGGATCCCAACGTTCGCGGGCCGCGGGTCGTGTCGGTGAACGAGATCGACGGCTCAGTGACGCTGGGATAGCCATCCGCCGCCTCGTGGAAGACGCGCCGAAGGTGAAGTGAAACGGCAGCCCTCAATCGAGGCACTGCAGATCGCTATGTACGCGGGAGTGACGTCGCTCTGGGCGATTTGCGGCTGCGAAAGCCAAGGTGCCGATTTCCACGGGACGGTGATGGTCCACGAGCTTCATTCCTGATGCCGGCATGACGCTTCGATGTAGCGCGTGCGGAAAGCCGGATCTGAGGACGGAGCCAGTCTGGCCACGCAAGATCGTGCTGGGCGTTGAGGCGGTGCGGGCAAAAGAGAAATCTAGAAGGAAGCCCTGAAATGCCAACATTCCAGACAAAATCCTTCATTGTCGAGGCTATTCAACTAGTTGGGTTCGACAGCAACGGCTCGCCTCGTTTCACAACCGAAACTCCTCAGTGGCTCCTCACCGCGATGAAATTGAGTAACGTAGGGCTCGGCTCTATGTGGGTTGACGGTTGCGGCAAGCTGCGCATTATTTCATCGAGCGGGCCGCAAGAACTAGTGCCTGGAGACTGGGTTATCCGCGATCCAGGGGGTAATTTGCATTGTTGTGATAACCAGACGTTCAGCTCAAGTTACGAGGACTTGAAGCCTGCTGCAGGCGGGTCGGCCCCCGGTTCAGCACCACGTCCTTAAGCAGGTGCCGGAGCGGCTGTGCCGGGCCACTCACGGGCAAGCGGGTGCTATAACCGCTGGTGGGATGGACGACCTTCCCCGCCAGCCCGTGACCCGAACCGGCGCTTGGAGGAGGGCCCTCGGTCAGCTGAGGGGCTGAGGATGCAGCGAGTGCGTGCCTTTGAACCGCGCTGGCAGCAGCGGACAGCCATCGTGGCCTTTGCGATGCACCAGCATCAGTCTGCCCTGTCCGGTGTAATTGCCGTTGATCATTACGAGCCCGTGGCAGGCCGGGCAGCGCTTCGGCATCGTTGCGTAGACGCCCTTCGCCTCGACGAGGCTGACTGAGCGCCAGACGCCGTCAATCTTTGCTTCGCAGGTCTGGGGACTAGGCGTCGTCATGCTCGCGTGGTGCCATGCCGTGGCGGCCGGCACCAGGGAACTGATGCCACGCTGCCCGAAGGCTTTCAGGAATGGCCGGGCGGCCGCATTCTCGCAGCACGCCCGGCTCGCGCACATCCCGACCGCACCGCGGCTGGTAATCCTAAAATGGGTCTGGGGCCGAACTTGTAGAAGCCTCAGTGTGTCCGCGGCGCCATTGCGAATTGGTGTTTCATCCGGTTAAACGACCATTCGATCGGACGAGACGCCCCGCAAAACCGGCATGGCTCACACGGCATTCGTCTCTTACCTGCGGGTCTCGACGGAGCGGCAGGGTCGGTCCGGCCTCGGACTGGAAGCACAACGACGAGCCGTCGCCGACTTCCTCGCAGGTGGCTCTTGGCGTCACGTGGCCGAACTGGTCGAGGTCGAGAGCGGATCCCGGGATGCCCGCCCTCGCCTATCCGAAGCCCTGGCGCTCTGCCGGCTGCACGGCGCGACGCTGGTCATCGCAAAGCTCGACCGGCTATCGCGTGACGCTGCGTTCCTCCTGAACCTGCAGAAAGCCGGCGTGCGGTTCGTGGCGGCCGACATGCCCGAGGCGAACGAGTTGGTGGTCGGGATCATGGCCGTGGTCGCCCAGGCCGAGCGTAAGATGATCTCTGTGCGGACCAAGGCGGCGCTGGCAGCGGCCAAGGCTCGCGGCGTGCGCCTGGGCAAGCCCGAGAACCTGTCGAACCGGGAAGCCGGCCAGAAGCACGGCCGGGCACAGCAGGCGCGGCGGGCGGAGGAACGGGTCGGGGACTTAGCCCCGGTGATCGCCCTGGTGCGCGCGGACGGCGCGGTCTCGCTGCGCCAGATCGCGGCGGCTCTGAACACGCGCGGCATCCCGGCGGCACGCGGCGGGGCGTGGTCGGCCGCGCAGGTGCGCCGGCTGCTCATCCTGCTCGGCGATATGCAGAAGGGATCTGCTCCACATCAGATGGACATGAAACGGATCTCGGGAAGATATCCTGCGCATCTCCAGTAGAGTTCTGCGGGATGCCTCAGCCGCTGTCGCGTGCCAGCTTCTCCGCGATGGCCTGGAGGATCCACGTGTTACGCGGCAGGCGGACGGCACTGGCTTTGCGGGCTCGCTCCAGCCGCTCGAACAGGTCGCTGTCGGCCGGGAACTTCAGGGGGTGCTGCGCGCCCTTAGTAGCTGCCTCGACGGCGGCCGGTGCCTCGGGCTGGGGCACGCTCCCACCCTTGGAAATGAAGGCTTCGACCGGATCGGCCGGTGCCGCGGGCTTTAGGGCAGGGCGGACGGGTTTCGCGCTCAAAGCCATCTATCGGACCTCCGCCGGATCGCCGCTGGATATCTTCTGGGTATCGAATAGATGGCCAAACAGGGCGCCGATCTCCTCGCTGGCCTTCGGGTCCTGCGGCCGCAACTCGGTCACCGACAGCCCAGCGGCCGCAGCGTGCGCGAACGCCTTGCGAGCGCCGAGCGCCGTCGACACGAACTCAAGCCCGGGCTTTGAGCGGATCAACTCAGCCGCCTCGGCATTCTCGGAGCCGCGCGCCTCTGCGCGATTGATGAACGCAAGCGCCCGCAGGTCCGGATTTACGGCGCGGGCCTCCTCGACGAGCTCGGCCACCTTGTCGAGGGTCCAGACATCGAACGAGCGCGGCGCGAACGGGACGAGGTACGTCTGGCAGATCGAGAGCGCGGCGCGCTGGCTCACCGTGTCGCGGCCGCCGGTGTCAATAATGACATGGGCGTGCTTCGGGGCGAGACGCTGAACTCCCGAGCGCACTGCGGCGCCGGTCAGCGCGACACAGGTGTAGCCCGCCCCCCCGGGTCGCGTGGCCTCCCGCAGGTTCGTGAAGTCGGTCGACGTCTCCTGATCGTCCGCGTCGACCAGGAGAACGTCGGCGCCCCCGGAGGAGAGCATGATCGCCAGATTGGTCGCGACAGTCGACTTGCCCGAGCCGCCCTTGGTGCCTCCCACGACCGTGATCATTCTGCCCATCCCGGTATCCGACGCATACAGATCGGATATCCCGCGGATCTTAAGGAGGCATCCCCTGGAAGCCCTCAGGCGATCCAACGCAGATGTTTTGATAAGTGGTGTGACCGCTCTGCCGCGGTGCCGATCTCGCCCGCATCATGGACCAGTCCGGCCACCGGGATCCGCGGACCGTGGTCGGCTACATCCGGCGGGCGAACGCCTTCAAGAGACACTCGGGGAGCGGGTTTCTGTAGGAGCGAAGACCATGCACGGGGCGGACGTTGAGAGCGCAGTGAAGGTCATCGCCGAGAACGTGATCTCGACCTTCGCGCGGGACCATGACGGGGCAGGGGCCTTTCTGGCCGCTGGCCGTGACATGGCTCTCGGCGGCTTGATGCGCGAGTTGCTGGGCGTCATGCCGACCGACGACAGCCACGTGCTCGCTGCGGCCTGCAACCGCTTCCTCGACAGGCTCGCAACCATGAGCACGCCGGGCCCGCGGGTCGAAGCGGTCGATCCTGACGATGGCTCTGTGACGATGCGGCAGGGGTAGTGGGTCAGTTTAAAATCCCGCCGGCTTGACCCGGCTTTGGTCTCGGCTGGCGAGCATGGCATGGTGAGGCATGACTGACCGCGAAGAATGCCAGCGCCTTCTGGTGGAATTCATCAATGGCGGGGACGCGAGCCAAGCCGCCGCGGCTGCGGGGGCAATCGTCGCGTTCGTCGCTAAACTCGACGGGACGCCCGCTCAGATCGAGGCGCTGAATGAGCTGCGGCTCGCTCTGGCCAACTACTGTGAAACCACGGTGCTGCCCGGCGAGGCCGAGGATCGCCACATCGTCATTGAGGATGCGATTGAGAAGGCGCTGAAGGGTCTTGAGGGTAAGCCGGCATGACAGCTCCCAAGCGCCCCCGTGACCCCAACCAGCTTGCCAAGTTCATCGTGGACGTGGCGACGGGGGAGACGAAGGGCTCCACGGGAAGCTGCGGGTGAGCCCAGCGATGGCAGCGGGTGTAGCAGATCGGCTTTGGGAAATCGAAGACATCGTTGCGCTGGTAGAAGCGGCTGATGCCAAGCCGGCTACGCGCGGGACATACAACAAGCGCGTGGTCAAAAATTCAAACCGACCCACTACCCGGCAGGGGTAGGATGGCGGTTGACTAGTTCTCCTGCTCCCTCTGCTTGACGTACCGGGACACCAACTCGGCGCCCATCTTCTCGTAATCCTTGGCGGTCATACGCTCGCGCACCGCGTCCGCCTCGACGCATAGGGTCTCCATCTCGTGCTGCACCAGGGCAACGGGCGTCGGTAGGCCCCGCAGCCGCAACTCGGCCTCCGCGTCGTCGTAGGCTTCGGGCCGGTCATACATGCCCCTCTTCGCCCACTCCCGGCAGGTCTCGACCCAGCACTCGCGCAGGTCCGCATCGCTCAAGTCTTTGAACACGCGGCCTCGCTGTAGGTACGACTGCGTGGCAGCCAGTTCCTGACGGGCGGCCTCGGCCTTCAGCAGGAGGGAGGAGCCCTCCTCTGCCGTGAGCTTGGTGCCCTTCACAGCATTCCCTCTCGGTGCATGACGCTGGTCGCCCACTCCAGGCGATCCGGAGCCACCGTCTCGCCGGCTTCGAGCTGACGCAGGACGCCAATGACGCCCTCCAGCTCCTCGTCGGTCATGCGCTCGGGGCCGGGCTTCAGGTCGGGGTAGAGCTTCTCCAGGCGCACCATGCGGGCTTTCAGTGTCGTGGACACAGCCGGGCCTCCATCTCGATGTAGTGCTCGCGGACGTCGCGATCATGCGCCCTGATCTCCGCAATCAGAGCCCGCTCTTCCGGGTCGGTTGCGGCGTCCCACTCCGCCATCAGCTGGTCGATACCGCCCGCCGCAGTCGCCATCTTCTGCAGACGGTCGAACAGCACCCGCTCGACCTCCTCGTAGGAGAGGTGATCGTACCGGCCGGTGCCGCGCTGCGCCTCTAGCCGGGCGAGGCGTGCTTCTAGCGCTCGGAGCCTCATCTTCCTCGTGCCTCCAGTGCCGCCATCCGCCGATGCAGTTCGGTCGCCTCAATGGCGCGCACGTGCACGTCGAGGGTCTTCGAGATCTCGGCGGCTTCAGCCGGCGTCAGCTCGCCAGCGGCCACCGCGGCGACGATGGCACCCGTGGCCTTCGGTAGGTCGTCGGTGGTCACGATGGGCGGCAAGCTGAAGTTGATCGGCCTGTCCTTGCGGGGCGGGACAAGCCTATCGAGGCACATCCGCAGGGCGACCGTATCGCCCCCTTGGGCGAGTTCAATCGCTGTGCGGGTCAGGGCCTCCGCCTCGCCGTTCAGCAACGCCTCAATGGCCAGCGTCGTCCGGTTACGGGTGCCTTTGGCCTTACCCGCAGGATTGCCGCTCCGACCCGGCTGAAACTTGCCTCCGTTGCTCATGGCCTATTCTACCACCTCTTCGGGATCGGCCGCTCCACCTCCTGCAAGTGCAGGCGGAATGCAGGCGGCCGAGGTCTCCGGCATCAGAACCCGCAAGCCTTCGGCAAGCCCCTGAAGCGCGGCGACAGCAGCCCGGTCGCGCACGATCCCTGAACCGTCGCGGGTCTCAATCGTCATGGTATTCAGCCGCATCATAGTTTGTAATCATAATAGATCATAATCATTCTAGATAAAGCGGTTCGCGTGACAATGACAAGCGCGACCTCTTACAACACTGCTTGATGATTATCTGTCGCCGAATTCGCCCGTGAAGAAGCTCACTCCTGGAGATCACTACCGCCTGCGCATGCTCATGGGTCGGCCGCGCCTCTATCGGCTGAATGCGGTGATGAAGCGCCTGGAGCGACTTGGCTTGGTCGCCGCGACTGGCCAGTCGGCCAGCAACGGAGAGTACGCCGAGTACGCGATCACCGAGAGAGGGCGCTCGGCCGTGAGGGAGGCGCAGGCTGACGCCCCCGAGACTTAGATGCGCGGCGTTGCAGAAGCGGACGGAGCCCTCAGCCTTTACGACGATCCGCAACAAGGCGTCGGAGGCGGCTTCGATGAGGCTGGCAGGCTGGCTCATGGCTGGCGCTCTAGCTCAGCCTCGAACGGCACGCGCAGGAGCGCGGCCAGTTCGCGGGCGGCTTCCTCGCCGAAGGTGGCGGCGGCCTCCGTCACCAGTTCGTGGCGGGCGGGCTCGTTCAGGTCGGACGGCTCTTCGTCGAGGTCGGGACCAGGGCGGCGGGGCTCAGGCTTACGAGGCATCCTGCTTCCTTTCACCCGGCGAGCAGATCGGCCCACGCTGCGGTGAGCACGGCCTTGCGGCGGTCGCGGTTGGCCGGCTCCATTGCCGCGATGTCGTCGATCAGAGCAGCGACCTGGGCGGGTGTACCGTCGAACCACGTCGCGGCGTCCGCCAGTCTGCGTCGCGCGCCGGCACGCGCGGCCGGTGCCGGCACACTGTTGACGTCGGCGAGAACCTCTAAGGCCGAAACGATGCTGATCGCAGCTGGCGCCGGCTCCTCGGCCGAAACATGCCGCTCGATGAGGTCGCTCACGGTGTCGAAGGGATCGCGGGGCATGGGGCCCCTCCAGGCTCGCGCGGTCGCGACCGCGTTGCGGATCAGGCTGAAGTGCTCTGAACAGCCCCCGGAGCGGTGAGGATCCAGGGACTAAGATCCGTTGGCACAAGCTGCTGTTCCAGGGTCATCCGGCGCATGGCTGCAGGAACTGGTGTTTACCATCAGGATGTCGAAAGGCGCTCCAGAACACGGATGACCGTCTGCGCGTGCCATCGACCGCCCTGCGGCGTCTCCGCCCCCCGGTGGTTAAGCTCTACCGCCATCGCCCGCGCTGAGAGCCCAGCCTCCTGCAGTTCGCTGAGCACTGGCGCGAGAGCCTTTGCCCGCTCGGCAGCCTCGGCCTTGTAGGCTGGCGCGAGCCGCTCGGCACCATTCCGCCCCAAGCGCTTCCCGCGTGCCCTTGCGGCCTGCAGCGCAGCCTTCGTGCGCTCTGAGATTAGCCGTCGCTCCTTCTCGGCCAGCGCTGCATACAGGTGCAACATGAACGGGTCTGCGTCAGCTCCAAGCTCGGCCACGATGAACGGCACGCGCTGAGCCATGAGCCCAGCGATGAAGGCCACGTCGCGCGAGAGCCGGTCGAGCTTGGCCACCAGCACTGGGCACTTCTTCCGTTTGGCCGCCGCCAGCGCTGCAGCGAGTTCTGGTCGCCGGTCGAGCGCGCCCGCTCCCTTGCCGGTCTCCACCTCGACATGAGTGGCGATGACCTCGAAGCCTTCCGCCTCACAGAAGCGGGCGACAGCAGTCTGCTGCGCCTCAAGCCCCAGACCGGACCGACCCTGCCGGGCGGTGGAGATGCGGATGTAGGCGATAGCAGGCTTCGGCACGAGCTGTGTATCACAGGCATACAAACGTTTGCCTGTTACGCTACGGCATGGTACCTGTAGGTTCAACAGGAACGGATGACGAACCGCACCGATCTAGGGAGCCAAGGTGAGCGCGAACGAGGGCTTCTTTGCCATTGATCGACGCGTCTGGGGGCGCGTGTGCAGCCTCGGGATGAACCCGGCTGTCGCCTACCTCATGCTGGCTCGCGGTACTCTAGCCGACAACAGGACGACCTCCTGGTCGACGAACGCTCTTGAGGGGCGGACTGGCATCTCGCGTCCTCGGGCTAAGGACGCAATCAAGACCCTTGTGGCTGCCCACCTGATCGAGCAGCGCCGTGGGGGCTCGAAGCCTCAGTACTACCTCGTGCCGGCTCACGAGGTCGATGTCCGCAAGCCCGCCAAGCCTCTGACGGAAGAGGAGGCAAGGGTTCTAGAGGTTATCTCTCGGTACCCAGAGGGCGTCATGGTTCCCAAGACGAGCCGGACGGGCAGTCCTTGGCCCAAAGGGAACTCTTATTCCGTGGCCTGCACCTTGGCCATCGGAGGGCTAGTCCGAGCGACGGCGGGCTATCACGAGTTCGCGCCCATCGCGGCCCCCGATGTGCGAGTGGAGCCGGATTGGATCTGGCTCCCAAATACGATCATCGACGGGGCTGCCAGCGAGGTGCCCCCGGTTGAGTTGATCCGGCAGACGCACTGCGTTGCTGCCCTACGCCTCTTCGCCGATCTCTATCACGCACAGACACTCTCGGATGACGGTGGGGTTCACTGGCGGCAGATCAGGCGCGAATACGAGCGTGTAAGGGTCGGGGAACACGCCCAGTTCGTCGTCTGGGGCTTCAGGCCCACCACCGAGCGCGCATGGGCTAACGCTCCGCCAGTTGCGGTTCACCTGACTGGGAAGACCCAGAAGACCGTGCAGGCCAACGGCAGGGTCGAGGAGAAAGATCCTGGCTGGGATGTGTTCTGGGGAGCTTTCCAAACGCTTGAAGCCTTGGGCCTCGTTGTGATGGTCCCGCATGCCATCGAAGCCGACACGGCTTCTGGCGAGGTAATGCATCCCTATGGGGCGAGCACCGGAGAACCGGCGGAGCGAGCAATCGCCGAAGCCGCCCATGCTGCCGGCTACGCCCTATTGAACGAAGCGCGGCAGCAATTCGTGAGCAACAGCGATTTGTCGCTCCTGCCCGTCCTTAGGCACATCGGCGAGGTTCAGTTGGTCGGGCTACCCCGCCTCCGCTATCGAGCCCGAACAAGGGCCACCGCGTCCTGGGCCGCCAAGGCTTCTGACTGGGAGGCTATGGCCCAGCGGTTCCGTGAGATCGAGCTAGAAGCCCTTGGCACTCAGAGACTTGCAACATCAATGGGAGTTCAATGGTAAATCAAGGGGAGGTCAAAGGGGGATCAACGATCCATAGACCCCCGTACAAGCACTTCCGATCCTCCCTACGGTCGGATCGGCCGAGCTTCGACCGCCCCCTGCGCGCATGCGCGACCACCCGAGCCTAAGCAGAGGATGGCCATGAAACGGCTTCGGCGCATCGACCTCTATCTTCCGAGAGTGACCACATTTTCGGAGCCACCGTCGGCCAGCCACCCGATCCAGCGTCGGCAGCAAAGCCTGCGCTACTCCGCCGAAGTGGCTGATGGCGGATGTGTGGTTTATCGGCTCGGCGAGAGGACACAGGGTGTCAGGTCCTGTGTGCCTTCCCGATGAGCCGGCCCTCCGAAAAGACTGCCAACGGCGCCGATACGAGCGCAGCGATCACGCAGCCCTACAAGCCGACACCGGCTGAGACGGCGGCTATGAACCGCTACAGTGAGCGTACTGCCCGGCGCCCGCCCGCTCGCATCAAGAGATCCAAAGGCGAAACCGGCGCCAGCGTGCGCCCGGACCACCCCGATCTGGCGACCGGTCTCTTCACCCTCATGGGCGCGCTTGGAACGGCCAGTCCCGAGTTCATGCATGGCCTCCTCAAGCAGGTGATGAACGCCGCCAGCCAGGGGCAGGAGGTCAGTGAGGCCGACACGAACTTCGTGCTGTCCGTCATCAACGGCATCGAACCGCGAGACGAGGTCGAGGCGATGCTCGGGGCGCAGATGGCGGCCGTGCACATGGCAAGCATGACCTTCGCGAGGCGGCTCGCGCACGTGGAAAACCTGCCCCAGCAGGAGAGTGCAGGGCGGGCCTTCAACAAGCTGGCGCGCACCTTCACCACACAGATGGAGGCGCTGAAGCGCTACCGCAGCACCGGGCAGCAGACCGTGCGGGTCGAGCGGGTCAGTGTCGAGGCAGGCGGGCAGGCGATTGTCGGCTCGGTGACCACCTCGCCGGCCGGGGGAGGGGGTTAATCATGGAAAGTAGCATCAACCCCTTGCACCGTCCTATGGACACGACCCCGCGCTGCACGGCGCACTCCAAGCGCTCAGGAGAGCCTTGCCGGGCTCCGGCCGTGCGGGGGCATCGGGTCTGCCGGATGCACGGTGCACGTGGTGGTGCGCCGGAGGGCGAGGCGAACGGCAACTACCGGCATGGTGGCCGGACGCAAGAGCTGACCCGGGCCGTCCGACTGTGCCGCGCTTTGGGGCGGATCGCCCGTGAGATCGAGCCATAGATAGATCGACGCGAAGGGTCGGGATCCTCGACTATGACCTTAGCGCTTCAGCATACCAGAACCCCGGTTCGGCTGGGCCGGCTGGGCTATCTGACGTCGACCGGATCTACTCCGCAGGTTGAGCACAGGCCACCTACGGCAGCAGCGTGCGGCAAGGGCCGGTGGCCGACGGCAATGGTACGGTAGTGGCTACGGCAAGAGAATGGGCATCACACCACACGCACTGAAGGTGCTGAAGCCTGATCCGCGGGACGTAGGTCGCCGCGTCGAGCTGGTAGTCGCCGACCGGCTATAGTCGCGACCCAATCGCGTCGGCGTGGCCCTGCTCGTCCGCGTAGTCGTCGCGAGCCGCCTCGCTGAAGTCCTCGATCCCCAGCATGCCATTGCGCTCTGCAAACCCGGAGAAGCGGATCGGGTATCGGACGGGGTTCTCTCCCCGCTTGCTCATGGTGATGACGCGTTCAGCGATAGCGTTGAGCCAGCCCGCGTAGGTCTCGGGCAGCGTTGGGTCTTTCTCGCGAAATCGCGGGTAGTCTGCCTCGGTCAGCGCCGCGATGTAGGTGGGCTCGGTCATGACCGGCAGCATGCCGGGTGCTCAGGCAGACTGTCGAGCCCTATCGTGACGTCTACAGACCGCCCATGTCCTCACTAGCATTTGCGGGCGCAGCTCTCCCGCGGTCACAGCGGTTGATCAGCATCTGCGCTCGATCCGACGAGATATGATGTTCGTCAACTAATCTCATGATAAGGTCATTAATGTCTTCTTTACTCCCGCCTCCTTTGTTGAAGTCTTCGACAAGCATGTCTGCCTTACCCATTAATATGAGATCGCGCTTGATTTCCATCTTGGAAGGAAGCGGCACTTTTCGTCCAAAACGTTTTTGAACCAGCATAGTTAACCTCTGTACCGCCCGCGGATTGTGAGACACCGATCTGAAGCCTATGCGGCCAAGGCCGCGGGTGGAAGCTGCGCGGTGCGAATGGCGGCTGGTGGTCGGAACCCGTGCCGCTCGATCAGCCACGTCTTATTGTAGAGGTCGCGAAACGCCAGCAGCGCGCGGCGCAGGTCCTCGACCGTGTCGAAGTGCTTCACCCACAGCAGGTTCTCCTTGAGCGTGCGGATGAAGCGCTCGGCGCAGCCATTTCCTTCCGGCGCTCGCACGAAGGCGGGCGAACTTGCGATACCCAGGAACGCCAGCTCCGCCTGGAAATCGTCCGACATGTACTGGCTGCCGTGATCGTGCCGGACACTCAGGCCGGAGGCGATCTCGGCCGTAAAGCCGCCGAAGCGCTGCCGCACACCCTGGCGGATCGGCTCCAGCGCCTCAAAGCGCGTGGCCCGGCGCGCCGCATGGAGGCCCACGCATTCGGCCGAGCAGTGGTCGACGGCCACGAACACCGCGACCTGCCCCTCAGCCGTCCAGGTGGTGGTCAGATCAGTGCCCCACATCGTGTCCACCCTCTCCGGGACGATGGTGCCGTCGTGGTTGCGCGGGCCGCGCGGTGTGCCGACGCGAGAGGGGGCGAGCAGATCATGGGCGCGCATCAGGCGCAGCACGCGGCGTTTGGAGGTGCGCACGCCCTTGTGGCGCAGCCGCGCCCAGACCTTGCGGTGACCCTCGCCGTGAAAGGGGCTGTCCGTGAGGGTGGCGCGGATCTGCGTGAGTAGCGCCGCATCCGGCATCGGCCCGACCGGGCCGGGACGGCGCGACGGCTCGGGCCGGGCGGGTGAGAGGTGCCGGTGGACGGTGGCGCGCGACACGCGCCAGATCCGGCACACCCGGGCCAGTCCGTAAGCTTTGCCGCTGGCAGGCGAGACGGCCCGGCTCATAGCCGCGACCTCCTGCGGGCCAAAGGGCCGGGGCCGCGCGCCTCCAGGGCAGCGATCTTGGCCTCCAGCAACTCGCGCTCGATCAGCATCTCGCCGAGCTTGGCCTTCAGTCGCCCGCTCTCCAGCGCGTCCGCATCAAGGGACCGGGTGGAGAGACTGGCCTCGCCCGCCGTCAGGAAGGCGTCGCGCCAGCCCGACAAGGTCGCGGCCGTCACGCCTAAGCTGCGCGAGACGCTCTCCAGGTCCTCGCCGCGCAGCAGCCGCAGCACCGCATCCCGCTTGCGCTGCCGGGACATGCGCCCGCCGCGACCAGGACCGACTGCGCCTGCATCTGCCTTCGTATCCGAGCTCATCGTCCTCACCCCTGTCGCGGAGACCGTCCGCTAACGGGGTGTCTCAAGCAACCGGGAGGCGGAGGACCTCCTCCGATACAAGGACTATCTAATCATTGACAGTATTGACTTAAATTATCGCGCGGTCAGCGCATATCTGCGCGACGGCCGCGATCAGCTTCCGCATCACCGGGCACACCGGAGGCCGGCTCTGATCTACATGCCAGCCGGCCCCAGAGTTCGGCTATTGTCTCAGCCGCGACCGGCGGTCTTCATGACACCTGCAACGGTGCCCTTGGTTGAGGGCGCCGCCGCGTTGGTCTTGGGCACCGGCTTCTTCGGCTTCTTGGTCTCGCGATTGCCGCGCTTCTTCTCGGTGGCCATAGTCTCGCTCCTGGGTAGGCTTTACAGGCTGGAAGGCGGTACCTTCACAGGTCAATCGTCGGCCGGTCCTCAAGCATCTTGATCCAGGTCGCGACCGGAGTATCGGGCGGCCCGAATTGCGCGACGAAGCGGCTGGTGGCCCAGAGTTCGATCCGATGTTCGTCGGTCAGCCCCATGGCCAGCCGCCGGGCGTCAGCGTCGTTGCGGGCCGTGATGGATCGTGACGTCAAAACGCCACCGTCCTTGGCGAACTCGTGGACCTGATAGATCCGTCTGGCGTGACGCGAGCGTGGTCTGGCGGGGAACTTATGAAGCTCTGCCATGAGACCGCCTGTTCGTTGCAGGCGGGGGCACAGGCCCTCAGCCACCGGAGCCTGTTTGCGCCGATCCGGTGATGCCAGAACTCTGCGCTTCTGGAGACGACAAAGATAGTCCCGATAGTGTCAGGGCCTCCGAGGCAGGCCCGGCTTCAGACTTTCAGCGCATATCTCGGCCCTCGCCACCACCCGCGCGAATTCTCGAGTGGTCTGATCGGTCGAGGTCGCCCGCTGCCCCCGGCAGCCGTTCGACGGTTCGCGTCCTCAACGCCTAGCCCCACAGGAGGAGCAGGCCGGTCCTACAGGCGCCATTCGCGAAGATTGGCCCGCGCCATTCAGGCCAGGGCAGCAAGCGCGACGGTAGCGAAAGTGTGGGCGAGCCGTAGCGGGTTGTCCGGCGTCATAAGAGGCGTCTCCTCGCCGCTGCACGCTGCTCGAGGTGGCGAGCGGCGGGGCGGGTGTCGAGCCGGACCCTGCGCATGATCAGCGCGTTGGATGAGATGAACGCTCAGATCTCTCCCTCGCCGGACCGCGACCGTCTCGCTCTCACGGAGACCGCACTCGCCACTGCGGACCGCCTCTGGCGTGACGAGATGCGTCGGTCCTACGGGCCTGACGCGGTGCTGACCTATGGCTTTGCGCCGGAAGGGCAGGGTGGGCTCGGCACGCCGCTCCGGCGAACCTATGAGGCTCGGCGTGTTGCGGTCGCGCTGTGGCGCCATGAGCGGCACCGAGGCTGAGGAACGGCCGCATTGCGAGGTTTTTGCTGGGCCTCTACAGCCGCCCATGCCCGACAAGCTTAACGCCCTTCTCGAGCGCCTTGAGGCGCACCAGCGCGATCTCATCCTGGCGATGGCCGAGCACGACAGGATGCCGGCTGGGAGCGCTCTTCGCCAAGTCGCCGAGCTGGAGAACGTCATCGCCGCAGTCGAGGCCGTGGCGGACGAGGAGGCCGCCCGGGATCGTCGATCCAACGGGTAAGCGCTGGTTGAACTGCGGCAGGCGCTGCGCGGGCAAGGCGCGTAGACCTCCTGACCCCGTGCCGATCCGGCGCAAGCATCGAAACGCCTGCCCGGTGCGCCGCAGCGGGTCTCTTCGTGTCGGGGGCCTCAAGCGAGGGGTAGGGTGTGGAGCTTGCCGCTCAACAGCCGTGGCAGATGCTCCCGATGCTCTGGTTCGTCCGCGCATCCATCGCCTTCTGTCGCGCGTCGAGATCCTTCCGCACCTTGCTCCGAACCCGCTCGTCCTGAGCAGCTTGGGCGGCTTGGGCCTTCTCATCCGCGCTGGCGGGACGGGCCGGATCGGCGCCCGGCTGCTGCACCGTGGCTGGCGTGGGCTGCCTATGCGCGGGAGCTGCGATCACCGGGGTGGCTAAGAACACGAGTGCAACTGCAGATCGGATCATCGGTGTGCCTCCACCGCCAGGGCTCACGATAACACGCGGGATCCGGCAAGCCGGCTGAAAACTAAGCCGGCCTCACCCGGAAATTAGGGACTGCGGCGAAATTCCATAGCAGGATTTCTTCCACCACGTCTGACGATAAACAGTGTTCTGGCTCGTGTGCCGGAGCACCGTCGGCGCCCATGGTTCATGAGAGCTCACCTCAACACGGAGCAATCAACGCCGCCAGGAAAAAGAGCCATGGAGAAGCTTGCGATTTCTGTATTCTCGACCGTTGCCCTGATGGCCGTAGCGACGACGGTGCTGACGGACGACGGTGCTGACGCTGATTGCGCCGGTGTAATATAGGCAGCCGCCCGGCTCATGAGCGGTGCGGTTGATCCGGGCTACGGCAGGAGCCAGTTACTGAGCAGGAGGAAGACGGCCGAGGCGATGTAGATGATGGCGAAGCCGAGCCAGCTGGGGCTGATCGGCTCCTCTTTCGCAGCCATGCGCACGCCAGTCAGGGCGCCGCAGCCCGGACATATCCTCGCTGTCACCTCAATTGCCTTGCTGCAGGACTGGCACGCGATCATGGCTCAGTCCGATCGGCTCGAGCCTCGGTGAGTAGGACACAGGGCAAGTGCGGCCGGGAGCCTGTCCGGACAAGGATCGCTGGCCGGGAACCAAAGCCTCAAGCCGGCAATTTTTGAAGTGCGGTGCAGCATGGCGTGCTACACCGCTGCCCTCCTTAGGCGTTTCCTCCCTAGACTTCGGGCCGCTCCTTCGTGGGCGGTCCTTTTTGTGTCTGGGTTTGTACCAACACGGCCGCCGCTGTTTGGTTCTCAACGATCTCTTAAAAATCTGGCCACCCGGCCCTTCATGCGCTCATTCGGACAGCTCGACCAGCTCGACGACCTCGCAGGTGTCGGCTCGCCGCCGCCAGTCGGTGATGCAGGCGGTCCGACAGAACAGCACCTTAGCAGCCTCGGCCGCGGCTTCCTCGTAGCTGGCAGACACGACCGCCCGCCGCTGTAGAACGCGTTGGTCGTGGCCGCGCCCGTCCGAAACAACCTTGTGGAAGGTGACGAGGAACGTGCGCATGTCTGTGGGGCTCTAGGCACGCGAACGGGTCGTCCCCATGGGCAACATGAGGGCAGCCCCGCGTTGCAGTAGAAAATCCAGTAAATTCCTCTGTTCTTTCGAGGCAATTAGTCAAACCCGGCTCAATTCACCCTGTTCCCGTCCGCGTGGCGATGAAGCTTTGCTGCATTCTTGAGTGCGTATGCTTAAGCTCGTAAGCCTTTGTGATAAGTTGAGGTCTACATTCAGGCAGAACTATAAGCGCTGCCCGGAGGAGCGACCATGGGAAGCATCAAAATTTCCCTGGTGATGACCGTCGCATCGATGGCTGTGACCGCAGTCGCGCTTTCGCTCATTGCGCCGATATAGCAACGGTTAGGCAGCCGCCCGGCTCAGATGAGGTCATACGGCTGAGCTACAGCTCAGCGTGCGGGCGAGGAAAGGCATTACTCCGCTCCGACCGACGCTTGAACCATTCGAGCGCGCGCCTCGGTCATGCGATCGAAGTCGTCGGCGTCCGGCATATCGGCGATGACGCGCTCCACGATCTGACGGACCGTGCCTTCGCCCAGGCCGAGCCTCTGCGCATGGCCGTGCAGGCGCTGCATAAAGCATGCGAGCACGACCTCGTATTTCGGGTGTAGCTCCTCGCTCATCCCTTCACCGGCTGCGCCAGCAGGACCGCGGTCCGGACCATGGTCCACTTAAACTTCGCCGAGCGATCCGGATCACCCGCGGCCGCTTTGGCCGGCTGATAAGCTTGGACCGCAGCTGCGACATCAATCTCGTAGCCGGAAGCGGAGCGGAACGGCTCAGCCTTCGGGTCCGCCAGATAGGCGTCGACCGCAGCGTCGATCTCCTGGTCTGTGATCTCGGCAGCCCTGCGCAGATCGCCTACGGTGCGGGTTGGGTTGGTGGCCATGGATAGGAAAATATCGCGGCCGTGGTGGTTGGCCAGATCTCACGGGTTAAGCTTCAGTGAGGGGGCCGTTTATCCCGCAGCTTGACTTCGATGTATTGCTAGGCCGCGCTGTGAGCCTCGGCCAGCCCAAGCGGCCCCTAGCCGCAGCTCTGGCTGACCGGTCGGCTACAGCAGATGCCAGATGTCTGCCCCGAACCTGATCCCAAGGTCGAGCGCGATCAGCGCGAACATGATCGCCCGAAAAAGGCTGTCCCTTCGGTCGGCGGGGGTTAGGGGGGCAGGCTCGCCCAGCCACCTCATTCCCTTCTTCTTTGACGGGGGGAACGGGCCAATCAGCCCCACGGTCGTTCTCCAGCAACGCGATGCGGATGCAGAAGAACGCCGACGGGCTCCTATCGGTGCCCCGATGTGGCTCCACAGGATACCGCTACGCTTTCTTCACGGCCGGTGGCACAGTGCGTCCCCATGCCGATCCGGCGCGAGCATCGCTTCTTCTACCCCATCGATTGGCCGCAACTCTCGGCCGTGATCCGGTTCGGCCGGGCGAAAGGCTGCTGTGAGGGCTGCGGGCGGCCGCACGGGCGCCTGGTCTACCACCTTGGCGATGGCCGCTGGTGGGATGCAGATGCCGGCCGATGGCGAGACGGCTGGGGGCGTCGGATCCGGATCGCGTCGGGGGCCGATATTCTCGGCCATATCCGCCGGACCCGGGTTGTCTTGGCAGCAGCCCACCGGGATCACGACACCTCGAACAACGCGGACGCCAACCTCGCCGCCTTCTGCCAGCGATGTCACATGATCCACGACAGGCCGGAGCATCAGAGACGGCGCTGGCGCACGCTGTTCCGGCGAAAGGCGCTCGGTGACCTGTTCGGGGGACCCTACGCGTAGAGGGATATCGGCCGCGCTCTGCCCGCCGCGGCACCAGAGTAAACGAACGGTTCACCAACTCGGCGCAATTGCTCGGATCGCCTTGATCCTACCGCGATGTGGCGACGTTCTACCGGCACACCCACCGGAGACACGCAGCCATGCTGATCCTCAATCCGCTCACCGGACAGATGGTCGAGGTTCGTGTTCCCCGGCCGGGTCCAAGGATGGCCTGATCCTCCTGGCAATGCGAGCCCACGCATAGCCATCCCTCTGGCCGCAAGCGTGCGACCGGGTACCAGCAGCCACAGCCCCGCGGCATAAGCCCCGCCCCGCCACGAACCCCGGCGAACCGATGACGCTGTCCGACCTCGACAAGCCCGCCGAACTCACCGTGTGGCCCGGTCATGCGCCGGCCCATGTCGCCGATGCCCGCAGCTTCTCGACCTTGCGCGCAGCTCTGGCCGCCGCAGCTGAGGCCATCAACGCCGAGGATGCGAAGCCCTGGATCATCACGGAGAACGGCGACATTCTGGCGCCAGGCTGGATCCGCGCCAACACCGCCTCGTACCGCCTGCAGTAGTAGAGCCTGGGCGTACACTTCAGGCATCAGCGTCTGAACCCATCAGCTTGAACGTGAGGCGGCTGCTAACGACCCCTAGCGGACCCTGAGGAGGTCCGCTTTCAGGCGGCTGATGAAACAGAGCCGCACGACTGGAAAGAGTACATGTCTGCCTGTCCGTTCACAGACAGCCCATTGTGCAAGTAGACATTGTGCGAAGGGCAAGATTTATCCGACCTTAGACATGCAGGCCCAGGGATCGCATACTGAACCTCAGGGCGGCTGGAGTACCAGCTTCGGAGTGACGCAGCGCATCATCGGCACTTGTCTCCGCCGGGTTCGAACTCGTCGATGTGGTGGCCCATCGCGGGGGCCAGCCGCGCAATATGCGGCTGCCATTGAGCCCTCAAGGCGAGATAAGTCTCTGCCCCTGCCTCATCGGGCATTGTCTCGACGCCCGCAGCCGACAGCCGCCTGACAGCCGCTGCGAAGTGGGTGCGCCACGCCTCGCTCTCGGCGCGGTCTATGTCGGCTGGGGCGGGCAGGTCTCCGGGTAAAAACGTCGTTTCGAGCGTGACGACCAGCAGCATGGCGATGCGCCAAATTGCATCGACGGCGGCGGTCTCCTTCAGCCAAGCTGCCTGATGGTCTGCGATCCCGCTCCGGATCAGGGACGCCGTGTCGAGCGCGATGAAGGTCTGTGCCGAGACCGAATAGAAGGGCTGCTGAAAGCGGAAATAAAACAGCACGGGATAGAAGTGATGTGCCTCTTTCATCTCGGCCATGGACCCGGCTATGTCGGCTAGGTGGGTATATCCCGAGTTGAATTGCCCCTGCGGCCCGAGCCGTGCCAAGAGCTCGGCCGCATCCGCCGTTTCACCCGCCAGGAGATGCAGCTTCAGTCCGAGCGCATTGCGCTGCCTCAGGGCGCTGTAGACCTGCATGACGTAGGTCAGAACTAGCGACGTCACCGACATCCCAACGAGCGAGTTCACGAGATAGAGGACGCGGTAACTGTCGGTGCCTGGTTTGAAGTCGCTGGCCCCGACGATAGCCATGCTGCTGCCGCCCGCGTAGAGGGCGGTCATGAAGTCGGACGGCGTCTCGCCGCTGCTCGCCCGAACGGCCGTCCCGAGCGCGGGATGGATGATCAAGCCGGCTCCGAGGGTCAGCCACAGTGCCCAGAGCAGGACGTAGGCGATGAGGATGACCGGTCCGCAGAAGGAGAGCACGGCGCCCCGCTCCCGCCCGAACTTATCGGCGGCGTAGCGGAAGATCGCCCAGGTGAGATGGGCAACCCGATCCGCAATCAGACCCGTCCCGATGCGCGCGTAGAGGACCGTCAGGAAGATGTCGGTGAGGACGAGGCCCATGACGAGCGCGCCCGACGCCTGTTCAAGGACAGGCAGCATCCGGCTGACCATCCTTCCAGCCTCAGGCGTTGGTTAGCGTCCAGGGGCGCATCGCCGCCGGGCCGATGATGTCGGGTGGCGGCTTGAAGTCGCGTGCCGCGCCCCGCATCGCCTCGGCACGACGGCGGAAGCCGCTGCGGCGGCGGTAATCTTGTCGGACCTTCTCGGACGGAGCGAGGGGCGCATCCGCGAGGTTCTGCGCACAGATCACGTCTACGGCCGTTACGCCGGCCAAAGCCACAAGGGCGATCAGCACGTTGTCCTTGCGCGGGTTATCGCCCTCAAGCCCGGGCAGGACCGTGGCGATGTCGAGCGCGTCTCCCGCGACACGTGCCGAGATCCAGGGGGTCGGATCGCGCGAGCCCAAGATCCCGACCCCCTGCAGGAGTTCGCGCACGCCGTAGGCTCGGATGACCGGGGCTGAGCGCGGCATTCCAAGCCAGCTCGAGATGGCATCTCCAAACGCAACTTCGGTCACACCGAGACCGATGGAGAACCAACCTAGGCCGTGGGCCAGTTCCCGGGTTGCGGCATCCGGTCTTCGGCGCGGGTCCGAGGCGAAATAACTCGGCAGGGAAGAGCGCACGGGCGCGCGGCGCTGGTCGCGTTGAGACATGGCATCGGACATGCGGACTTCCTCGCTGCCGCAGTGAGGGCGAAGTGGCAGGCCCGCCGCAGCGCGACGGGCTGCGGAGCCATTCAGGGCCTGAGCACAACCTTGATGCAGTTGTCCTTCTTGTCGCGGAATGTCTTGTACATCTCGGGCCCTTGTTCGAGCCCGACGCGGTGGGTGATGACGAAGGAGGGGTCGATCTGCCCGTCGGCGATGCGCTTGACGAGGTCGTCCGTCCAACGGTTCACGTGGGTCTGCCCCGTGCGGATGGTCAGGCCCTTGTTCATCAGGGCTCCCATCGGCATTTTGTCGACGAGCCCGCCATAGACGCCCGGGATCGAGATGATACCGGCGGGACGGCAGACATAGATCATCTCGCGCAGCACTGCGGCGCGGTCGCTCTCCAGCATCATAGACTGCTTCAATCGGTCGTAAGCGTGTTCGAGCGCGCGCGGCGAATGCGCCTCCATGCCCACGGCATCGATGCACTTCTCCGGGCCCTTGCCCGCCGTGAGTTCGTTCAGCCGCTCGACCGTGCTCTCCCGGCTATTGTCGATGGTGGTCGCTCCGCCAGCGCGCGCCATCTCCAGGCGCTCAGGCACGCTGTCGATGCAGATCACCTGCTTGGCCCCAAGCAGGAGCGCGGAGCGGAGCGTCATCTGGCCAACGGGGCCGGCCCCCCAGATCGCGACGGTATCGGTCGGTTGGATATCGGCCTGCACCGCCGCCTGCCAGCCGGTGGGGAAGATGTCACCGAGGAACAGCACCTGCTCGTCGCTCAGGTTCTCCGGGACCTTGATGTGCGTCTTGTCGGCAAACGGCACGCGGACGTACTCGGCTTGCCCGCCCTGGTAGCCGCCGGTGAGATGGGTGTACCCGAACAGGCCCGCGGTGGTGTGCCCGAAGGCTTTGGCGGCGATATGCTTGTTGCGGTTCGAGCGCTCGCAGACGGAGAAGTAGCCGCGCTTGCACTGGTCGCACTCGCCGCAGATGATTGTGAAAGGCACGACGATGCGCTCACCTTTCCTGAGGGCGCCGTTGACGCCTTTGCCCGTCTCGACGACCTCGTCCATGAACTCGTGGCCCATGACGTCGCCCTTCTCCATGCCGGGCATGAAGTGGTCGTAGAGGTGGAGATCCGAGCCGCAGATCGCACAGGTGGTGACCTTGATGATTGCGTCGCGATCATCCTCGATCTTGGGATCCGGAACCGTATCGCAGCGGATATCCTCAGTGCCGTGCCAAACCAGCGCCCTCATGGAACGTCTCCCCAGTTTGTGAAAATAATTTCAAGCTCACGGGCAGATGTGCCTGTCTGAAGGGACCGTCACTCGAAAAAGTTTCCGGCCCCGACGGCGCAAAATGCAATCGCAATAACACTCCGTCTTACGTGTCACCTTGACCATTACGGGTGCTGGTATGGGAAGCTTGACATTCTATGGCTTGCTGACGAACAGATTTAGCGGCGCTCGTGAATGAGCAACGTTCAATGACGGCTGGGATAATCTGAGACTGTGAATGGATGTGGCGCTGTCGGAGCGCGTAAGCGCTTGACGAGGTCCGCTTCCAGGAACGCTTGAACGGCCGGCTAGCAACTGTCTTTGGTCGATGAACGAACCCGCTGCGCGGGAGGGTGCGGGTGGTGAGGTCGCGGTAGCGTCCGGACCGTCGCGCGTCGTTTGAGGCCCGTCGGCGGTGGGCCGAAAGGCCAAGGCCCGCCTGCTACAGCGCTGTGGAAGGCAGATCGCGCGCGCCGGGGCTGATGCGTGATCACCGTCAGGATCGTCCGCGATCAAGCGACCTTGCGGCCCTTTCGCCCGCCCGTGGCCATGGCGCCCGGCTGGCCCAGGCCGATGGACTTGGCGAGCGCAGAGCGCCGCTCGGCATACTCTGGCGCCACCATCGGGTAGTCGGCCGGCAGGCCGTAGCGCTCACGGTAGCTGCGCGGATCGAGGCCGTTGGCGCTCAGGTGGCGCTTGAGCGTCTTGTAGGTTCTGCCGTCGATGAAGCTGACGATCCCGTCGTCCTGGACCGACTTGCGGATCTGAGCCGCGCTCGGCTTCTCGACTTCCACTTCGACATCGGTCGGTGCGGTTCCGCTGGCAAGGCCCGTTAACGCCGCGTGGACGCTGTTCAGCAACGTCGGGATCTCCACTGCGGACACATGGTTGCCTGTTACATACGCTGAAACAATCTCACCAGTGATTTTAACGAGATTAGCACCCAGCGGCTGAATATCTCTGAACACGATCTTACCCTTTCCTAATTTTTTCTTTTGTGTTCAGCGGTGCAAAGGCGCTGCGCGGTTGTGCGGCTGATCTCGCAAATCAGCAGGTTCACGAGGTGGCGCAGCGATGCGCTTCCGTCTTCATCAATGGCCCGACGAACCGCAATGGCATGCCGGGCGGCGCGATCTAGAGCTGTTCCCGGTCAGGTAGCGACGGCCAAGTCGTTCTCGTAGCCGGCTGCGGCGAGGTAGTTGCGGCACTCTTGCGGCGTGAAACGGGTGAAGGCCTGCCGGATCGCCGCCCACAGATCCGGGATCGTGCGGGCTGCCGCGCTGCGCAACAGCGCCTTCAGCTTTGCGAAGGCCTGTTCAATCGGGTTGAAATCAGGGCTGTAGGACGGAAGGTAGAGCAGCCGCGCTCCTGCGGCCTCGATCGCATCCTGCACGCCGGCGACCTTGTGGGCTGGCAGATTGTCCATGACGACGATGTCGCCCGGCTGCAGCACCGGGACCAAGGTGTCGGTGACATAGCTGCAAAAGCGCGTGCCGTTCGTGGGGCCGTCCAGCAGCGCGGTGGCACACAGCCCGCTCGTGCGCAGGGCGGCGGTGATGGTCGTGGTTTTGTAATGGCCCAGTGGGGCTGCGAGCCGGCAGCGCTCGCCGCGTGGGGCCCAGCCGGAGCGCCGCGCCATGTTGGTGGCCGCCGCTGTCTCGTCCAGGAACACCAGCCGGTCCGGATCGAGCTCGGGCTGTGCCTCAAACCACGCCTCGCGGGCCGCTCTTACGTCTTCACGCTCCTGCTCAGCTGCGAACGTCGCCCCCTTTTCCAGGTGATCGCGTGTCGCTGGAAGAAGCGCGACAGGCCGCTTGTGCTGGTCTGGACGCCCTGCTCAGCCAGTCGGTCGCGCAACTCGCGCAGGAAGAGACGCGGCTCCTGCTCGGAGGTCGCCAGGATCAGTGCGGCATGCGCCTCGATGCGCTGCGAGGTGTGATCGCCGCCCATCGGCTTGGGCGCGACATGGCCCTCTTGGTGCGAGCGCTGCGACCAGCGGCTGGCGCTCGACACGCTGACCCCAAAGCGAGCTGCGGCTCGGTGGCACGAGGCCCCTGCCGCCACGGCAGCCACGACACGCTCGCGTAAGTCGACCGACAGAGGTGAAGGCATCGGCATGCTCCTTCACCCGTCAACGCGCCAGCCGCTAACCCGTCGCAATCCGCCCGGGACCGGCTCTAGTGGGCCCAGAGCGCAGGCCTCTTCGCTCGCTCCAATGCCCTGCAGTGCTTCAGCCGATCCCGCAACCAACACTGCGCCATGACCAAGAGCGCTTAGGATGCGGTTCCCGTTTTCATTTCGAACGTCCACACGGACCCGGATCGCACTTGTTTCTTGTAGATCGTGTGCGACCAGCTCGCCGGCCATGCGCTGGGCAAGGACGCGGGCCGCGTTCAGATCGGGAAGCTCATATCCCTTGGTGTCTTGGATCCTTTCACCACCGTCGATGTCGAAGAAGAAGCGTGGCACGCAGTCCTCGTCCGGTCGCGGTGCGTCGCGCACCCTTGGTTCAACGGCGAGGCTTATATAATGCGCACAAGGCGACCGGACCGACTTGGCCGGCACAAATCATCGGCTGCCCAGGCTGGCGAGAGACCAAAATGAGGATTATTTTCAACACCGAACGAATTCACGAGCGTGATCGGTTCGCTTACTGGCACGATATTGCCCGGCAGGGCATTGTTGACCACGACGCGAAGCCAGTCTGCCACAGGTCATTCCAGGCAGAGCTTCACGTCGGCGCGATCAACGCAAACGACATCACCTTCTTCAAGAACTCGGATATGACCGTCTCGCGCACGAGGTGGCATGTCGCGCGCGGCCCCACCGACGAGATTTTCGTCTGCCGTCAGTTCAGCGGACGGCTGGTGCTGGAGCAGGACGGTCATCAGGTTTGTCTGGAGCCCGGGGACGTCACGCTGCTCGACCCGGCTGTGCCCTACGAGGCTCGGTTCTCAGGCGGCTCCGAACTGCTCGTGCTCAAGGTACGGCGCAACGCTCTGGAGGGACGCGTCGGAAGGACGCGCGAATTGACGGCGCGGGCCCTGCCGGCGAATGCCGACGCCCGGTTCACATCCGCGTATCTCGGCCTGCTACCCTTCTACGCGAACGGCCTCAGCGCAGCGGTAGGAGGGTGCGTCGAGCCGCACATTCTGGACCTCATCGCCCTCTCGTTCTGCCGGGCACGTGGCCGAACAGCGGCGCAGGGCACCTCGGCACGCGCGCTGGTCCGCACAAGAGTGCGTACAGCAATCGAGGCGAACCTATGTGATCAAAGCTTTGGAGTGGCTGCCGCTGCACAGGCAGCGGGTGTCAGCGTCCGGTATGCCAACGCCGTGCTAGCGGATGAAGGTACGTCGATCATGCAACTCCTTCAGACGCGGCGTCTGGAACGTTGCCGGCAGGCGCTCGCGGATCCGGCGCAGTCGCACCGGAAGGTGAGCGAAATTGCCTACGGCTGGGGGTTCTCGGACATGACCCACTTTGGTCGGCGGTTTAAGGCCGCCTACGGCCTGCTGCCCAGCGAGTTCCGCCGCCACGCACAGACGGCGTAGCATCACAGTGATAGCCGCCCGCCTCGTTCGTCATACAGTCCGAACGTATGGCGTCACCGCATAGCTCTGCCCGCTCTACCACCCGCGCGAATTCTCGTGTGGTCTCTTCCGCCGAGGTCGACCGCTGCCCCTCGGCAGCTTTCTGCCGTGACCGTATCCACAACCTGCCTTTGTGGATCTCCCTTATCCGTGGGGTGCATCGTTTTGCACCCTATGCTGCCCAAGAGCGCCGGGGCCGCGGATCGCCCTCCTCGCCGGAGCCAGGCCAGCCACTCCCGGCTGATGATCCGGAGCACATTCGGATCGGACTTCCGGCCCTGGTGGCGGCGCTCCTGGATGGTCAGCAGCCCGTCGCCCTCGGCCAGGCGTATCGCGGCCTGAGCCAGCCGCCGGCAGACGCCCGCCCGCGCCGCGATAGCGTCGATGCACAGCCCGCACGCGCCGTTGCGGGCCACCTCGTCCCCGACGATCCGCAGCACCGCCAACTGCCCTTGCGTGAACCGGCTGGCGAGCGCCGGGGGCATAGGGCCGGAGCAGGCCAGCCGGCGCCTGCGGGATATGGCCTCAGATCGCTCAGGAGCCCGCTGGAGGCGCTTGGGCGGGAACAGCGTCACTCGGCCGAGCGGGATGCCGACGGGCACCACGGCCTCTCTAATCGCATTCCTGCGGTCGTGCAGCAGCTCAGCGAGGCCCTGCGCCTCAGCATCGGTCACGGCTTCGGAGGCGTGCGCCTGCCAGATCCGCCGTGAGAGGTCGTCGAGCTGCGCGAGCGTGCGCGCGGCGTCGACCGCCTCCCGCATGGTGGCGTGAAACATCGGTCCCGGTCCCTCACGGGCCGCGGCTAGGGTCCAGGCAAGCCTTCCCTGTTGTCGGAATTGCCGTTCCGACTTGACACCCTGGCGGGTCTCATGGCTTGTGAGGGGTATTCACACGCGCCTCACAGCGCCTCAGGTTTTCAGCACCCTCGTCCTTGCCGGGACGGGGGTGTTGGCTTTTCAGGGTCTATCTCGCGGCGACTGCTCTCCTGAATGGCCGGCTCACGATCCACCGAAGCAGACCGGGCCGTGACCGCCCATGTCGGCCGGACGGCACGGTTAAGTCAACGTTGAGGGCTGCGATGAGCGAGCGTGAGAAGGTCGAGCGCGACATCGCCACGCTGCGAGCGAACCTCCGTCACTCAAGGCTGGCGATAACCGAGCCCAACATCACGCCGGAGGCCATGGACCGTGAGCACGCGAGCCTCGAGTTGTACGGCCAGCACCTCTGCGAGCTTTTGACAAAGCGGGACGATCTGCGGTTCCCGGCGGAGGACTAGGGGCGGCGCACCACCCGCGGTGGCCCCGCACTTGAGCGTCATCCCGTGTTTTCGAGCGCCTGCTGCAAGCACAGCGACCCCTTCACCTTTGCGGGCAGAGCACGAGAGCGTTTCTCTGCCGGGGTAGCGGTCTCCCGCGCCGCATCCAGCCGGCTTGCCGCCTCCTCCAGGCCGAGCGGGTCCGCCTGCCGCCCGATAGCGAGCGCACCTTCAAGAGCTTCGAGCCCTGTGTCGAACGGGAAATCGCCCCTGAAGAGCTGGTTCGCGCTGATGCACGCGTCGATGTAGCGGGCTCGCTCTCGCTCGACCTCCGGTGTGTCCGCGCAGGCCAGCCGCGTCACGAACGGCGTCAGGCGCTGGCGCTCCGTATCCGTAGCGACGTCGTTCAACTGCATGGCGAGCTGGCAGATCGGGCGAGAGAAGCAGTCGGGCATAGCGGTAATCGAGGCGATGGGCTGATACGGGAAGCCGCATGCCACGACCGCTGCTTCGTTGATGCAGGTGCCTCCATCCGGTCCTGGGAAGTCGTGCGAGCCCCCGAGAAGCTCCCAGTTCAGGATGTGATCGAAGTCGCTCATGGTGGCTAACTCCGTAGCCGCCCCCGTGCTGAGCCTCCTCCTGTACCGCTACACCGTCAATCGCCCGGCGCAGCTCGCCAGTGGTCAGCACTGGCGTATGCTGGGAAGCCACTAGGGAGACGGCGCATGTCTGAAACCTCAAGCCCGAGCGTCACCGTCGTGGCACTCACGCATGACCTTGTCCGGAAGAGGTCCATCGTCAGCCTCAAGTGGACGAATGACCCCGAGAAGAACGTCGCGTTGCCGGTACCCTTTGGCTTGTAGCCTGGATGATGTCCGAGCGGAGGCCGAGAGGGCATTGCGAGCACTTTCAGCCGAAACGGCAGCCCTCGCTGTGATCACGTAGCAGGACCGCCTGCTGAGTAGCGTGAGCGGCAGGCACTAAGCGCCAGCCCCAATCTATCAGCTGAAGCTATGGTTCTCTGGCACGGCGGCAAGCGTCAAATTACTGCTAAGCTTGAGCTTCTTTCCCATGTGAGGCTGATCACAGAAGTATCTCAGCAGATCACTATGCCTTCAATTACCCAGCGGATGAGCCGCTTGGCGATATATTGGAGCGCGTGATGATCAGTAAGACACTCAAGACTGTGATCGCTGCTGCTGCCATCGCGGCTCCAGTCGGCATGTTCGCGGCCACCGACGCGCTCGCCTTCGGCGGCCACTTCGGTGGCGGGGGCGGGCACTTCGGCGGCGGCGGCTTCGGCGGTGGCCACTTTGGCGGAGGCGGCTTCGGTGGCGGCGGCTTCGGTGGCGGGCACCCCGGCGGCCTCGGCGGCCATCCCGGAGGCGGGGGTGGGCACCCTGGCGGTGGTGGGCTCGGCGGACACCCTGGTGGCGGCGGTGGCTTCGGCGGTGGCGGCTTCGGTGGCCGGGGCTTCGGCGGCCGTCATTTCGGCCGTGGCTTCGGCGGATACGGCTGGGGCCCCGGCGTCGTCTACGTCGGCAATGGCTGTGACTACGGCTTCCACTACAGCAACTCCTGGGGCCGCTGCATTCCGAACGACTGAGCGCGGACCTGCCAGTTAGGCGACATGATCGAACCGAGCGCTTCGTGAGGGTGCTCGGCTGGATCGCGCAGGGCCCCTAGATCGGACCTCTCGCTCGCACTGGATGCGCGAGCGGCGTTCGTGAGGCGAAGCGAGTTTCGGGTTGAAATGTATATAATCTCACATTAGGCCGCCGCCGCCGGCTTCAGGCTGGCCTTCCACGCCCGCCTACCGCACGCCCCTCAGCGTCAAAGGCGGGCGTGGATGCTCAGAGCCGCTCGAGCACTGGCAGCAGCGCCGCCGGCACATCTGGGCTCAGCCGCTTTGCGCACTCTCCAGCGCCATCTCAGCCGTGCGGGCGAGGCTGCGCACACGAGCCACCACATAGCCGGCCTTGATCAGGTTCTCCCGCGCGAGCGCCCGGTCGGTGATCGAAGTGGCCCGTGTCACGGCGCCGAAGGCTGCTTCGGCCACCTTGTGAGCAGCCTCGGCGATTTGCAGTCGAGGCGCACCGGGTGCTGTTCGAGCGAACCTCCGGCTACCGGAGCCGGCCGGGGCAGGTCTGGGGCATCCCCGTCTGGGAGTTCGCCAAGAAGGGCGGCTAGAGCCTCACCGCGTCGGCACCGGCCTGCCGAGCCAGGGGCCCGGCGCGATCCCGCCCTGCACGCCATCGGCCCAGCCGCCGCCAGGGTGCTTCGCATCCTCGGCGTTGCGCACCATCCGCACGACGTGGCGCTTGCCGGCCCGTAGCTCGATCACGACCTCGGCCGCCTTGAGGATCGTGCTGACGCCGTGATCGTAGGACCAGAGCCAGTAGGGGTTCTGCCGGCGCTTGTCCCGGCCAGCGAGATCGTACGCCTCGCGCAGCACGAGCCGGAGGCGGTGCTTGCCGTCGAGTTGATCCTGGAGCAGCCGGTGGATGGTCTGGCCCGCGGTGACGTAGGCTTGGCCGCCGTACGTGTCCGGGTAGATCCGGGGATGGTAGTCGTCGGTCGTGATCTCGCGCCAGGGCGGAGGGGCGGCCTCGGGGGAGGCCCGCTTCGCTTGGTCGTTCCCGGACAGCCGCGCGCGTTCCGCGAGCCTGATCAGCGTGGCGTCGTCGACGATCAGATCGCCGACCATCCACTTCTCGAACTCATCGCCGTAGGGCGTTGCCGCGATCCCCTTGGCGCGCAGGGTTTCGACGGCTTCCAGGACTGGATCGGTGTCGTTGGGCATGGTGCCCTCCGAGGCGAAGCTACTGCGGCTGCGAATGGGCGTCTACGCGGCGGCTTCGACCATCCGAGCCCGCGCCTTGGCCAAACGCTCCTCGTCCGTATGCACCGGCATGTCGGCGGCGACCTTCTCGACGATCAGCCGCGTGGCCGCCTCGTCGAGGCCCAATCCGCGAGCAAACCCGTCAAGGCGGCGCATCATGTGCTGGACGATGGCGCGCTCGTGCGTGGCTTCGGGATCGTCGCTCATGGCTCTTCCTGCCACCGCCGCGCCGCTTCGACCGCTTCCTCATCGATGCGTGCAGCCATGGTGTCGAGCACGTCTGCCAAAGCCTTGGCCGCTTCGCCGTGCTGCTGCGCGCCGGTTCCGA
>NZ_CM137735.1:6645000-7320875 GCF_054611515.1 Methylobacterium sp. CM6257 | reverse complement strand
ATGAGCGGGGTATAGATCCACCAATCCCCCCCGTCAACAGGCTTGTTGCGAAACGTTCGCAGATTCTTCCGGGCTTTCGTGCGGGCGGTAGAGCACGACGGCCCGGCGGGCGGCGCCCGTCAGTATCCCTTCTTCACCAGAGCCAATGCCTCGCTGAGCCCGTGCGCCACGCGCGCCCGCTCGTCCGGTCCGGCATCGCGGGCGACCAGCGCCTCCTGCCGGCGCGAGACCAAGGTCAGACGCTGCAGCCCGTACTCCTCGTCCTCCACGGTCTCGAGCTTGGTCCAGAGCGGGTTGAACCGCCACTCGCGCCGCTCCCCCCGGTGACTGACCCGGGCGAGCAAAATCTCGATCTGGGAGATCATCACCTCCTCGAAGGAGCGGCCACGGCGGAAGCTCACCTTCAGCGCGGCGTAGATCGCCAGCATGTCGAGGCCGAAGAACCCCGCCACCGGCCAGAAGCCCATCCGCCAGGCCCAGATCGAAACGGTGAGCGAGACCGCGCAGCAGCCGGTCATGACGACCCGGAAGCCGCGCCGGCTCAGGGATTGGTGCGGGCGGATCGTGGCCGTGAAGACCGGCCGGTCGATCGTGTCCGGATCGAGCCCATACGGGTGGACGGAAGGATTGCCGCTCGCCATGCGATCCATATAAGGCGCCGATGCCCGCCAGAAAGACACCGAGTCCCGTGACGCGCCGCGCCGGAGGCGGGATTTCGGGCCGGGTCGGAGGCAAGGCCTCGAGCCAGCTCGGCGCGGCGATCGAGCCGGCATTGACCGCGCCTGCTGATGCCGGGCCTGCAGCTGTCGATCCCGCGACGCTCGCCGAGATCTTCCGGCGCTTCCACGCGGCCGAACCGGAGCCCAAAGGCGAGCTGCACTACGTCAACCCGTTCACGCTCCTCGTCGCCGTGGTACTCTCGGCTCAGGCGACCGACCGCGGCGTCAATCTCGCCACAGCGCCGCTCTTCGCGGTGGCTGACACGCCCGAGAAGATGCTGGCGCTCGGCGAGGACAGGGTCCGCGACTTCATTCGCACGATCGGCTTGTTCAACACCAAGGCCAAGAACGTCATCGCGCTCTCTCGTATCCTCGTGGAGGAGCACGGCGGCGCAGTGCCGGCGACCCTGGAGGCCCTGCAGGTGCTGCCGGGCGTCGGGGTTAAAACGGCGAGTGTCGTGCTGAACATTGCCTTCGGGGTTCCACGGATCGCCGTTGATACCCATATCTTCAGGGTCTCCAATCGGATTCCGCTCTTCGTCGGCGCGACCACCGACAAGGTCCAGGCTGGGCTGGAGGCGATCGTGCCGGCACCCTACCGCCTGCACGCCCACCACTGGCTGATCCTGCACGGCCGCTACACCTGCAAGGCGCGGCGTCCCGAATGCCCGCGCTGCCTCATCGCGGATCTCTGCCGCTACCCGTCGAAAACGCCGGCGTGACGGCGTCCGGGGTACGTCCGAGGCGCCGGACGCAATCCCGCCGCGCGGGCTAACGCGTTGTGCTGGAAGCCCGGTTCGGCTAGTTTGGCGGCCGGTTGCCGGGGCCCTCGGGCAGAGGCCGTCCGGCTGCCCGACCTCGCGTCCGGTCGCCGCGCCGCGGATTCCTCCCAATCGTCGCGCATCAGGAGCCTCGGCCCATGGACTTCCTCAAACCACGGTACACGCCTATGAACCGCCGCCGTCGCATCTACGAGGGCAAGGCGAAGGTCCTCTACGAGGGTCCGGAGCCCGGCACGCTCATCCAGCACTTCAAGGACGACGCGACGGCTTTCAACGCCAAGAAGCACGAGGTCATCGATGGCAAGGGCGTGCTGAACAACCGGATCTCGGAATTCGTCTTCCAGCACCTCAACGACATCGGCGTGCCGACGCACTTCATCCGCCGGCTGAACATGCGCGAGCAGCTGATCCGCGAGGTCGAGATCATCCCCCTCGAGGTCGTGGTGCGCAACGTCGCGGCGGGGTCGCTCGCCACGCGGCTGGGCCTGGAGGAAGGCACGCAGCTGCCGCGCTCGATCATCGAGTTCTATTACAAGAACGACGCGCTGAACGACCCGATGGTGTCGGAGGAGCACATCACGGCCTTCGGCTGGGCGACGCCCCAGGAGATCGACGACATCATGGCGCTGGCGATCCGCGTCAACGACTTCCTGTCGGGCCTCTTCCTGGGCGTCGGAATCCGGCTCGTCGACTTCAAGATGGAGACCGGCCGCCTCTGGGAAGGCGATATGATGCGCATCGTCGTGGCTGACGAGATCTCCCCGGATTCCTGCCGGCTCTGGGACATCAAGTCCTCCGACAAGCTCGACAAGGACCGGTTCCGCAAGGATCTCGGCGGCCTGATCGAGGCCTATACGGAAGTCGCCAAGCGGCTCGGGATCATGTCGGAGAACGAGAAGGTGCAGGGCGGCGGCCCGCGCCTCGTCCAGTAGGCGCGTTCAGGCGGGCGGGCGGCGCAGGGGCGCCGGCCCCGCCCCCGGGAAGCCCGGGCACAGCCGTGCGTGGGTGGAGAGGTCCGGGTCGAAGCCCGGGTGATAACGGGGGTCCTGCATCAGCAGCGGCCCCCATCGTTCTTTCAGCGCGGCGATCTCGCGCTCGTGGCGGGCGCGAGCCTCCGGGGTCCAGCGGCGGCTCGCCGCCTCGCGGTGGTGCAGCACCGCCCCGGGGACCAGCAGCGTGCGGAAGCCGGCCGCGTTGAGGCGCAGGCAGAGATCGACGTCGTTGAAATCGACGGCGAAGACCGCCTCGTCGAAGCCGCCCACCGCCCGGAACTTGTCCGCCTCGACGACCAGGCACGCGGCCGTGACCGCCGAGACCGCGTGCGTGACGCGCAACGCCGCGAGGTAACCGGGGGCATCGCCTGGGAAGTGGCGGTGACCGTGGGTGACGAGGCCGCCGGTGCCGAGCACGATGCCGCCGTGCTGGACCCGGCCCTCGCCGTCGAGGAGCTTGGCGCCCACCGCACCGACCTCCGGGCGCAGGGCCTCACGGGCCATGAGGGAGAGCCAGTCCGGCCGGAACGCCTCGACGTCATTGTTGACGAAGACCAGCAGCCTGCCCCGGGCTCGGGCGGCGGCGGCGTTGTTCATGGCGGCGAAGTTGAACGGCCCGGGACAGGGCACGACGTGCCCCCTCCCCTCCCGCTCCAAGCTGCG
This sequence comes from Methylobacterium sp. CM6257, assembly GCF_054611515.1. Classification (NCBI taxonomy): domain Bacteria; kingdom Pseudomonadati; phylum Pseudomonadota; class Alphaproteobacteria; order Hyphomicrobiales; family Methylobacteriaceae; genus Methylobacterium; species Methylobacterium sp. CM6257. The sequence goes on along the minus strand of NZ_CM137735.1, from coordinate 7,317,719 downwards.
CAGATAGGTCAGGGTCTCCGGCTCGCGGCTGTCGTTGTCGCAGACCAGGATCTCGATCGAAGGCCAGTCGGTGCAGCGCCGCAGGCTGTCGAGGCAGGGCCGGAGCAGGTCCAAGCGGTCGCGGGTCGGGATGATGAGGCTGGCCAGAGGAGGCGGATCGGGGAGCGGGCGCTCGACCCGCACGAGACCATCCGGCGTGACGGCGAGACGGGCGCCGGAGCACCCCACCCGGTCGAGATGGCCGCGCACCGCCTCCCGATGCCGGACTTGCCCCCCCTCCCCTGCCGCCCTGGCCCGGCGCGTTCCCGCGCGGCGCACCGCCAGGACCTCCGGTAGGTGGCCGACCGCCCGGGGACCGTACCGCTCGGCGATGCGGAAGGCGGCATCGGCCGGGCTGACCGGAACGACACCCGGGTCGAGGGAAGCGTACCGGTAAGCCAGGACGGGGCCGAGATAGTCGAAGGCCGTGAGCCGGTCGGCGTCGAAGACCGGCGGCAGCAGCGGCAGAACCGGGCCTCCCGGCCGATCCTGCACCAGCGCATCACCGTACAGGGCGTGGAGCTCGGGATCGGCCGCGAAGGCTGCAGCGATCCGCTCGGGAGCGCCGGCGACGAGGTAGCCGTCGCCGATCAGGCGGATGTCGGTGCCCGGTTCGTCAGGGGCCGGCGGGAAGCCGTCGAGAATACGGCCCGGAAGGGCAAGACGGTGGTCGATCCCCACGAGCGCCACGCCTTTCTGGCGGGCGCGCAGCCGCTTGCCGGTCAGCCGCGCCCACAGGACCGGGCCGGCCTCCCGAGGCCGGCCCAAGACCTGGCGCGCCGCCCCGACCAGCCCGCGCCAGGATTGACGCGGGGATCCGAGATGCAGGTCTGGGCTTGAGCCCGGTTGGCGGGTCATTCCAGATCCTCGCCGAACGTCGTGAGCGACAGGGCGGGATGGTAGAATGGATCGTGGCGGATCACGTCGCGCCAGCGTTCCGAGAACCGGGCAGCCTCCTGCTCGAAACGGGCGCGCTTCGCACCGACCGAGGGGCCACGACTGACGGATTCGAGATGCGCGAGGGTCGCGTCCGGGGTCCAGATCGTCTTCCACCCGGCCGCGCCGAGTCGCAGGCAGAAATCGACGTCGTTGAAATCGACCGGAAAGGCCTCGGCATCGAAGCCGCCCACCGCCCAATACTTCTCGCGTGACACCGCGAGACAGGCGGCCGTGACCGCCGAGACCTCATGCGCCACGCGCAGCCGCCCGAGATGGCCGGGCGTTTCCCCGGGCCGGCGACGCAGGATGTGCCCCGCCCGGCCGCCCAGGCCGACGACGACACCGGCATGCTGCAGGCTACCGTTACCGTAGAGGAGCTTCGCACCGACGGCGCCGACCTCCGGCCGGCTCGCCTGCCGGACCATCGCCTCCAGCCAGCCGGGCTCCAGCACCGCGACGTCGTTGTTGAGCAGCACGACCACCGCGCCCGACGCGGCGGCGACGCCGGCATTGACCATCGCGGCGAAGTTGAAGGGCTGCGGGTCGATGAGGATGCGCACGCGCGGGTCGCGGCGCAGGACGTCGTAATGCGCCAGGACGGCGGGATCCGTCGAGCCGTTATCGACGATGATCAGTTCGACAGGTGCGTAGGCCGTCTCGTGCAGCACGCCGCGGCAGACGCGCGCGATCAGGTCGAGGCGGTCGCGCGAGGGGATCACGATGCTCGCCATCGGCGCCGGGTCCGGCAAGGGCCAGCCCAGCCGAACAGCACCGTCGCGCAGCGTGGCGCGGAGCGGCGGCGCCTGACGGGCGAGGCGCATATCGAGGGCCTGCGCCCGGGCGGACGGGTCCAGACGGTCACCGAGGGTGCGGGCGAGGACACGCGGGATGTGAGCTACCCGCGCGCCCGTCGCGGCCGCGGCGATCTCAATGGCGAGGGTCGCCTCCGCCATCGGACCGATGACCCCCGGCAGAGAGCCGGCGAGCCAGGAGCGGGACAGGAGCAGCGGGGATCCCGGGTAACCTGTCGCCAGGGCGAGGTCCGGGCTCCAATCCGGCTTCAACTGCGGCTGGCCGTCAGGACCGATCGCGTCGCCGTAGGCGAGGTCTCCGCCTGCCAGGGCGTGCCCGAGCAGAGCCAGGGCGTCGGGCTCCAGGATGTCGCCCGCCCGCAGAATGCACAGGGCATCGCCCTCGCCCATGAAGTCGTCCGGAGATGCGCGCCCGTCCCAGATTCGATGAACGGCGCGCGGGTCCGCCGCCGCCGGCACCGCGCCCGCCCAGGCGACGCAGAGGGATTGCACAGGGTCGGTCTGTGCGGTCAGCGCGTCCAGTGTGGAGGCCAGCGCCGCCCCTTCGGCGGGCTCAGCGAGGATCAGGCCGCGGATCCGCAGGCGGGATGGCGGGATCCGCACCGTCCTGGCCCGCGCGGCGGCCCAGGACGGAAACCGCGCCATCGGCGTCACCGCGCAGGCGCCGCGCAGGATGTCGCGGTAGCGACGCTCCGATCCGCGGGCGCGCTCATAGAGCGCCGCGATGCAGCGCCAGGGCCGGTGCAGAAGGCATTGGGCGAGCACCCCGAGCTCGCGGCGGGTTCCGACCCGCTCCAGGACGAAATCGGCACCGGCCGAGAGCCGGATCTCCCGGGCGTCCGGCGGGATCAGGCCGAGCCAGTGGGCGAAGCCGTGCGACGCCCCCGGGAGGATGAAGTCCTGGGATGCGTGATCGGATCCACGCACAACGCGGAGGATCGGCCGACGCGGCGCCGCCATGGGATCGCCGGCATAGCTGAGCACGATCCAGCCGGCTTGGCGGTCGGGGAGGACGAGGCGGCGGTCGAAGACGGGATCGTCCGCCGGCTCCAGCCGGAAGCGGACCGCGCGGCCGAGCCAGGGATCGCCGCGACCGGGTGTCTCTGTCAGCGGGGTCGGATCGACGAGAGGCGCCGCGGCGTCACTGGGCAGCGTCGCCTCCGCCGGCGGGTGCCGCGGCGACCGCGGGCTTCCGACGCCGCGGCTTGGAGGCAGCGGTCTTCCCACCGGCGCCCTTGCCGGCGCCGACCCCCACCGCGATGTCGTAATCCGCCGTCATCGCGGCCGGGACCGGAAGATCGTCGGCCACGATGGTGGCGAAGCCTTGCGCCTCGCCCGGACCGACGACCACGCTGGCGCGCTCGACGCGGCTCGTGACCACCTTGCCGTCGTGGCGGATCTGGAACGTGATCGGGACCTCGAAGCGGCCCGGCGCGCCCGCCGGCCCGAGCAGGACATTCACCTCGACCCCCGCCTTGACGGTGATCGAGCCGTCCTGGCGCCGGGTGCATTCGCGGGCGAGGCGGCCGAGGGAGAACTGGGTGCGGACCGCCGCGCCGGCCATGGTACGCGAGGCAGCGCCGCCTTCGGCGACCTCCACAGGCGGGCAATAGGGCGGGTCGAGGCTCTCGGGCTGCGACGGCGGGACCGTGGTGCCCCCGAACTTGAACAGGTTGGAGAGGACATTGCCCTCCTCGGCGCGGGCCGGAGCCGCGGCGAGCGAGGCCGCGAGGATGAGGCCGCCCAGGCCCAGAGCGAAGCCCGACCGGGTCGCGGTCGCGCTTTGACGCGGCCGCGAAGCCCGCTCCAGAGACAGGTCCCGATATCCGATCATCGCACGGCTCCCGAGCGGCATCGTCATTTCAGGCTGTCGAACCCGGCCGCGAAGCCCTTCATCGAGAGCGGGATGCCGACGCCTTCCTCGGGCGTCTGGAACACGATGAAGGTGGCCTGCGTGCCGTTCTTGAACTGCCGGATCAGGCCGTCATCCATCACCACCTCGGCGACGCAGCCGGTGGTGAGACAGCGGACGAACCCGGCTCGGCCGATATCCGTCTGATCGATCTTCAGGCCGAGGCCCGAGGGCAGGAGGACGCCGAGGGGCGCAACGACGCGCAGCAGGTAGCCGCGGTTGTCGGCAGTCTTCAACACGATGACCACGAGGGTCAGGTTCGGGCGATCCTCGGCGGCTAGGTACTGCACCAGCGCGCATTGCTCGGCCTTGGCGCCGGCGGGTGTCTCGCAGCGCAGCTGCCAGTCGTCGAAGGTCTTGCGCACCATGCCCTGGGCCGCGGCAGGCCCTGCTGGGGCAAGCGCAGCCGCGACGAGGGCGATGAACACGGGCAGCGCGGCGCGCCGGACCGCGCGCCGGAAACGAACGAGCCTCGCGTGAAGCGGCACCACCGATCCCTTCGGAACGCTCCGGCCGAGGACCGGCGGGAGCCGTACAATCGGGCGTGTTCCGACCATGGTCCGCCCCGCGCTGTCAAGCGATGGGAGCGCGGTGTTGCGCGCCGACGCTATGCGCGCCGGCCGTCGCGGCCTAGATAGGTCTCAGTCAGTCCTCCAGCGCCGGATCTTGGAGTCGTGATGCGCCTGCTCGCCCTTTCGGCCGCCAGCTTGATGGCCACCCTCGCGCAGGCCGGGGCCCAGTCCCTCCCGGTCGGCGAGACCACCTATGTCGAGCATTCGCTCAACCACATGGATACGCTCGTCATCGAGCATCCGCCGGTCGCCGCGAACCCGTATGGCCGCCGCGGCGGCCACGCCGCGATCGCCGGCTATTGCCGCGACGGCGGCTCGGTCCGCCGGCGCGATGAGTTCGGCAATGCGGTGATCATCCGTCAGCGCGAGATCTGCGACAGCGTGGCTCCGCGGACCCTCAATCCCGGCGAGGTCGATCCGCGCCCGACCTGGCCGGCGGATGCGATCGTGCGCCAGAGGGTTCTGCGCTCCAAGGGCTGAGCCAGCGGCGTCCGGTCCTCGCAGGTCGCCTCCGCTCAGCCGTAGCGGTGCAGGCTGGTGCCGTTGCGCTTCAACCAGGCCTCCGCAGCATCGACGTTCGGGCAGAGATCGCGCAGGAGCGCCCAGAACCGGGGCGAGTGGTTCATCTCGCGCAGGTGAGCCATCTCGTGGGCGACGAGGTAATCCAACACCATCGGGGGTGCGAGGATCAGGCGCCACGAGAAGTTCAGTTCGCCGCGCGCCGTGCAGGATCCCCATCGGCTGCGGGTGTCGCGCAGGGTGACCCGGATCGGCCGCTGCCCGAGTCGGGGCGCGTAGCGCGCGATCGCCGCGTCGAGGTCGCGCCGCGCCTCCCGCGTGAGGAAATCCCGGATCCGGCGGGCCACATGGGCAGGCTCGCAGGAGAGCGAGATCACCGCCTCACCGTTCTCACGCTCGATACGTACGGCGCCGCTCCGCGTCCCGCGCAGGCTCACACGATGGGGCTCGCCGCGCAGGGGCAGACTGGCCCCCGGCTCGAAGATCACGCGCTCAGGTACCCGCGCCAGCCGCGTCGCGATCCACTCCGCGTGGCTCGCGGCGAAGCGCTGGGCGGTGTTCACCGCGGTGCAGCTTGGCAGGGTGATCACCACCTCGCCGGTGGCGGCCGAGACCCGGAGGGTGATGCGGCGCGCGGTGGGCCGCCGTCGGAGCGCGATGCGCAGGCTCGCGCCCTCGTGCTGAACCTCGAGATGGTCTGGATCGGGGCGACGCAACAGCGCGAGGGGCATACCCGACTTTTAGCCAAGCCGGGACCGACGCTCTAGATCTTGACGCACGGATTCGGCGCAGTGCAGCAATGCCTGCGCCGAGCGGAAGCCGCTGTGCCTCAGCCGGCGAGCGCCCGGGTCCAGACCTCGGTCTCGGGGAGTACGAGCAGGGCCGCTCCCGCGAGGGCGATCCCGTAGGGAATGCCGGTCTTGGCATCGTGCAGATGCAGCGCGAACGGCATGCGGGCGATTCGGCCGGGCAGCGGATGCGCGCGGGCCAGGAGGATCGCCAGGGTCAGCGCCCCGCCGAAGATCGAGGCCGCCAGCAGGTAGTCGCCGAGGCCGTCGAAGCCGAGCCACAGGGCCGTGGCCGCCGCCAGCTTGGCATCGCCCCCGCCGATGATGCCGAGGGCGAACAGTGTGAAGGTGGCCGCCAGCACGGCGGCTCCTGCGCCGAGATGGAGGCCGATCTCGGACCAGCTCATCGGACCGGTCGCGGCGAGCAGCGCGAAGCCCGCGACCAGGGCGAGCGAGATCCGGTTGGGGATCAGCATCGTGAGGAGGTCGCTCGCCGCCGCGTACGCCATCAGGAAGGGAAACAGCACCAGCAGGCCGAAACCTGCGAGCCCCAGATTCGCGATCCCTGAACTTGCCATGCTGGTGCCGACCATCTCGGGGCCAAACCTGTCGATACTTGCGCGGCGCGGTTGCTTCCGTTGGGGGATCGGGCCCCCTCGCTTCGAGACCGGCGCGGGCCGGCCTTCACGGGCGATCAGGACCGCCGGGCGGTCACAACGGCCATGCAGGCCGGCCGAGATCTCCCTGCTCCCGTGATCGAGAGCGAGGGAGTCTCGAACCTGCCGCAGATCCTGACGTCGGGACTCGCGATCAGTTTAGGTTGCTGGAGATCGCGCTGAACTTGGCGGTGAGCGAGGTGCCGATGACCTTGAGCGAACCGATGATGACGACGGCGATCAGGGCGGCGATCATGCCGTACTCGATCGCGGTGGCGCCCGACTCGTCGGAGGCGAAACGCGTGAACAGGGTCTTCATGAGAAGCGATCCTTCGATCAACACAGTGCAGCGAAAAACTTGCGCGATGACCGACGAAGATTCTTTACGTCTCGATCGGCGGCCCACACAGACTGCCGATTGCGCCTTGAAAATCGGTTAAATCGAGCCTGGATCGGCACTTCTGATGGGCCGGCTGCAAGCTTGGTGAAGGTTGAGTTTCAACGATGCGGCACAAAGCGCGGCTTTGCTGTTGCTTAGCGCTTCCTTCACCGGTCCAGCGGTATCTCCGCATCGTGGGGTGTCCTCCGAGACGCCGCCCGTGTCCTCGAGGACTCCCGATGCGCCGCACCCTATCGAATGCGGGCCGAGCCGGCCTCATCCTCCTGCTGACGGGTTTCGCCGCGGCGGCCGGACCGTCCGAGCCTTTGCCGGTGGTGACGGTGCTGGTGGACAATGCCAAGGTCATCCGCCTACCGGAGAAGACGTCGACCATCATCGTCGGCAATCCGATCATCGCGGAAGTCACGCCGCAGAAAAACGGCGTGCTCGTGCTCACCGGCAAGAGCTTCGGCTCGACCAATCTGATCGCGCTGGACAATGCAGGCGCGATGATCGCCGAGACGATGATCCGGGTCGAGGCGTCTCAGGACTCGACCATCACGGTCCAGCGCGGCCTCGACCGCGAGTCCCTCTCCTGCACGCCGAACTGCCAGCCGGCGGTCCAGCTCGGCGACTCGGCCACCTATTTCGGGGCGACCAGCGGCCAGGCCGATGCCCGTCGCAAGCTCGCCACGGGCGGCGCCGCCGGTGCGGTTCCGACCGCAGATCATTGACGGCCGCGGATCACGACCGCGACATCCCGCCAGCGCTGAGGCAGGATCTCCGTGTCCCCGGCCGATTCGACGCGCGGCCAGCGGGCATGACGTCGGGGAGAGATCCGGGCCGATGACCGTCATAACGCGGAACCCGCCGCCGCCCTCCGTCGCCCACGATCTGCTGATGGCCTTCGCGGAGGTCTCCACGGCCACGATCAGTGACTGCCTCGACCGAATGCCGGTCCTGGCGGGCTTGCGGGCGTTCCACCGCTGCGGCCGGCTCATCGGCACCGCCTTCACCGTTCAGGTCCGGGCGGGCGACAACCTCGCCATCCACCAGGCGCTGGAGGAGGCCCGTCGCGGAGACGTGATCGTGGTCGACGGCGGCGGCGATACAAGCCGGGCGCTCGTGGGCAGCATCATGAAGGCAATCGCCGAGAGTCGGGGCATCGCGGGCTTCGTAGTCGATGGCGCCCTGCGCGACACAGACGATTTCGCCGATTCCTGTTTTCCCTGCTACGCCCGCGCCGCAACCCCGCGCGGGCCGTTCAAGACGGGCCCCGGCGCGATCAATGTCCCCGTCTGTGTGGGCGGCTGGACGGTGAATCCGGGCGACGCGGTGGTGGGCGACGCGGACGGCGTCGTGACCTTCCCGCCCGGGATCGCCCTCACCTTGCTCGAAGCCGTGCGCGCGCACGCCGCCCGCGAGGAAGAGGTGCTCGCGCTGATCCGGTCCGGCCGCTACGACGGCCGCTACGCCCGGGTTTCCAAGGGCTGAGGCTCGACCGCCCCTGCGCCGCAGATCCGCCGCCAGAAGACATCGGCCGCGTCGGTCCGGCTTTCAGGCGAACGGAACAGCCGGATCTCCACGGCCACCTCCAGGGTCTCGGGCCCGGCGCGGACCAACTGTCCGCGCTCCAGCGCCTCCTCCACCAGGGTCAGTGGAAGCCAAGCGACCCCATAACCCTCCCGGGCCATGGTCATGAGCGTCGCCGCGAGGTGCGACGTGAAGACCGCCTCCTGGCCGCCCGCGACGCCGCTCGCCGCCAGGATCCGGCCGAGCCCCGAGGCGCTGCCATAAGCGAGGTACCGGGCCGGCCGACCGGGCGCGGAAAGGGGCCAGACCGGTGTTCCATCGGCGGAGGGCGCGCAGAGGGGCACGAGCCGATCCCGGCCGACGAGGGCGGATTCGAACCGTCCGTCATCGAGCCGCGTGGGAGCATCGGCGTGGTAGTGGCACAGGAGGAACTGCACCTCCCCGGCCAGCATGATCGCCTCGCAAGCCTCCATGCTGTCCGAGATCAGGTTGAGCGCGCCCAGAGCCTCGAACTGCACGCGACTCCGGATCCAGCCGGGGAAGAACGTGAAGGACAGGGCGTGCGTCGCGGCGATTGCGAGGCTCGCCCCCGATCGCTCGCCGGCGCGTCGGGCCTCCCGACGAGCGCGATCCAGTCCGCGCAGCAGATCCTCGGCGCGGGGCTGGAAGCAATGGCCCGCGGCGGTCGGAACCGCGCCCTGCGCGCCGCGCAGGAACAGCGGAGTGCCCACCCAGTCCTCCAAGGCGCGGATGCGCCGGCTGAAGGCCGGTTGCGTCACGTGCCGAGCTTCTGCCGCCCGTGAAAAGGTTCTGTGCTCCGCGAGCGCCAGGAAGTCCTTGAGCCAATCCAGGTCCATGGGACGCTCCTCAGCGCCGGATCGCGGCCGATGCCATCCGCGCATCGCGCGCGCCGGAATCGGCATTGGCCGCCCTGTGGCGACCGGCGGTAAGGCGCGGGAACCTGCCCGCCCCGGCATCGACCGGGACGTGCGCGATTCGACAGGGAGAGACCGCCATGCGCATCGTCGACGTCCGCGAGGTTACCAAGCCGATCGCCTCGCCGATCCGCAACGCCTACATCGACTTTTCGAAGATGACCACGAGCCTCGTCGCGGTGGTCACGGACGTCGTCCAAGATGGCCGGCGGGTCGTCGGCTACGGCTTCAACTCCAACGGCCGCTACGGCCAGGGCGGCCTGATCCGCGAGCGCTTCCGCGACCGGATCCTGGAGGCCACCCCGGCAAGCCTCCTGACGGAGGCGGGCGACAACCTCGATCCGCACCGGATCTGGGCCGCGATGATGCGCAACGAGAAGCCCGGCGGACACGGCGAGCGCTCGGTGGCGGTGGGAACCCTCGACATGGCGATCTGGGACGCGGCGGCCAAGATCGCCGGCAAGCCGCTGTTCCGGATGCTCGCGGAGCAGAAGGGCCGAGAGGCCGACCCCCGGGTCTTCGTCTACGCGGCGGGCGGCTACTACTATCCCGGCAAGGACGATTCCGCCCTGCGGGCCGAGATGCGCGGCTATCTCGACCGCGGCTACACCGTCGTGAAGATGAAGATCGGCGGCGCCCCGATCGACGAGGACCGGCGCCGAATCGAGGCGGTGCTCGCCGAGATCGACGGGCGGGGCCGCCTCGCGGTGGATGCCAACGGCCGGTTCGATCTGGAGACCGCCATCGCGTATGCCCGGATGCTGCGGGACTACCCGCTGTTCTGGTACGAGGAGGCGGGCGACCCGCTCGACTACGCGCTCCAGGCCGCGCTCGCCTCCTCTTATCCCGGGCCAATGGCCACCGGCGAGAACCTGTTCTCGCACCAGGATGCCCGTAACCTCCTGCGCTACGGCAACATGCGGCCCGACCGGGACTGGCTGCAATTCGACTGCGCCCTGTCGTACGGTCTGGTGGAGTACCTCCGCACCCTCGATGTGCTGGCCGAGTTTGGCTGGTCGCCATCCCGCTGCATCCCGCATGGCGGGCACCAGATGTCGCTCAACATCGCGGCCGGCCTCGGACTCGGCGGCAACGAGAGCTACCCGGACTTGTTCCAGCCCTATGGCGGCTTCCCGGACGGGGTTCGGGTGGAGGACGGGCACATCGTGATGCCGGAGCTGCCGGGCATCGGCTTCGAAGGGAAGGCGGACCTCATCACGGTCATGCGCGAATTGGCGGAATAGCCCGCCGCCGGAAGAGGCAGCGAGCGCATCCGCGCTTCCTGACGACGCCGGCCGGGCCGCGATGACCGCTCCGCGTAAACCTTGCGGAGCGGCACGCCCCGGTGGACGATGGGGCCATGGAGACCGAGCCCCTCACCTACGCCATCGGCGACATCCACGGCTGCGCCGTCCTCCTGGACGCGCTGCTGGAGCGGATCGCTGCCCACGCGGGGCGCCGCGCGCATCGCCTCGTCTTCCTGGGCGACTACATCGACCGCGGGCCGGACAGCGCCGCGGTGCTGCGCACCGTCAGTCGCCTGAACTGGGCCGAGCCCGAGCGCGTCGCCTGCCTGATGGGCAATCACGAGCGCATGCTGCTCGACGCGCTCCAAACACCCCAGGCGGCCGAGCACTGGCTCTTTAACGGTGGGGACGCGACGCTCGACTCCTTCGGCGCGCGCGACGCCGGCGGTCTTCCGCGCGACACGCTGGACTGGATCGAGGCGCTTCCGACTGTCCATGCGGACGCAGCCCGCTGGTACGTCCATGCCGGTTTCCGGCCCGGCGCCGAGATCCCGGATCCGGACGATCACAACCGGCTCTGGATCCGCGAGCCGTTCCTGGAGGGAGACCACGATTTCGGCCTACACGTGGTCCATGGCCACACGCCGCAGGGGGACGGACGTCCGGAGGTGCGCCGCTTCCGCACCAACCTCGACACCGCCGCCGTTTACGGCGGTGCTCTGACCGCGGGCGTCTTCTCCGACGCGCGTGGGCCCGCGCTGGAGTTCCTGCAGGTTCGGGCAGTGCGTTAGGCCGCGCGCCGCGCCGGGACGAGGGCGCACAGGAGACCGAGGAGCCACCCGCCCATCAGGGCAAAGCCGCCGGTGGGCGCGGCCATCGGGAAGAGCGGGTGCTGAAGCCACGTGCGCACCGAGAGGTCGCCGCAGAACAGCACCAGCCCGAGGACCAGCAGGCCCGAAGCAGCACGGGCGAGACCGAGCCGGGCGAGACCTGCGGCCCCGAAGCCGACCAGAGCCAGGATGGCGGGGGCGTGGAACAGCAGGAACTGCGCCGCCGTCTTCAGCGCGTCCGCCCCGGGGATGTGCGCGGCGGCGGCGCTGAGCGCGACGCCGAGCAGCCCGGCGAGGCAGGCGAGCGCCACGAGCGCGCGATCGACGCCCGAGAACCTCACGCGCCCCGCTCCACGAGGAGCTTGGCGATCGCCGCGCGCAGGTCCGGCACACCGGAATCGTCCCGGCTCGACGTGAGGATCACCTGCGGGTAGGCGGCCGGGCGCTTGGCGAGCCCCGCCTCAATTCCGGCGATGCGGCCCGCGACCTCGCTCTTCTTCAGGGAATCGCCCTTGGTCAGGACCACTTGGTAGCTCACCGCGGCCTTGTCGAGCCCGTCGAGCACGTCGGTGTCGATCGACTTGAAGCCGTGCCGGGCGTCGATCAGCATGAACACCCGGGCGAGATTGGTGCGACCCTTCAGGTAGGAATGGATCAGCCGGGTCCAGGCCTCGACCTTGGCCTTCTCCACGGCGGCGTAGCCGTAGCCCGGCATATCGACCAGCGACAGGCGCTCCCCGATCCGGAAGAAGTTCAGCTGCTGCGTCCGGCCCGGCGTGTGCGAGGTCCGCGCGAGGGTGTTGCGGCCGGTGAGCGCGTTGATCAGGCTCGACTTGCCGACATTTGACCGGCCCGCGAAAGCGATCTCGACGCCCTCCATGGGCGGCAGGCGGTCGAGCGTCTGGGCAGCCGCGTAGAAATCGGCGGCGCCGGCAAAAAGGAGGCGGCCGGCCTCCAGGAGGCCGGCCGCATCGTCGTTGGTCTCGGTCACGAAAGCTTGCCCGTCAGCTCTTGGTGGCCGCCGCCTTGGTGCCGGCGCCGCGCCGGAACGTGCTGCGGAGATTGTCCCACAATTCCACCTTCACGCCGTTACGCCGCATGATGATGTACTGCTGGATCACCGACAGGGTGTTGTTCCAGGCCCAGTAGATCACGAGGCCGGCGGGAAACGAGCCCAGCATGAAGGTGAACACGATCGGCATGAAGGTGAAGATCTGCGCCTGGACCGGGTCCGGCGGCGCGGGGTTCATCTTCATCTGCACGAACATCGTGATGCCCATGATGAGCGGCCAGACACCGAGGTGCACGAAGTCGGGCGCCGGGAAGGGCAGCAGGCCGAACAGGTTCACGATGCTCGTCGGATCCGGAGCCGCGAGGTCGTGGATCCAGCCGAAGAACGGCGCGTGGCGCATCTCGATGGTGATGAACAGCACCTTGTAGAGCGCGAAGAAGACCGGGATCTGGATCAGCACCGGCCAGCAGCCGGCGACCGGGTTGATCTTCTCCTTCTTGTACAGCTCCATCGTCGCCTGCTGCGCCTTCAGGCGGTCGTCCTTGTAGCGCTCGCGGATGGCGGCCATCTCGGGCTGCACGGCCTTCATCTTGGCCATGGACACGTAGGACCGGTTCGCGATCGGCAGGAACAGCAGCTTCAAGCAGAAGGTCACCACCAAGATCGAGACGCCGAAATTGCCGAACAGGTGGTAGAAGAAGTCCAGCGCCCGGAACATCGGCTTGGTGATGAAGAAGAACCAGCCCCAGTCGATCATCAGATCGAAGTGCTTGATGCCCAGGTCCTTCTCGTAGTTGTTGATCAGGTTGACTTCCTTGGCGCCGGCGAAGAGCCGCTGCGTCGCGGTGGCCGAGGCGCCCGCCGCGAGGTTCACGGCGTCGCCGCGCACGCTCGCCTGATAGACGTTGGTGGTGCCGTCGGTGCGGTCGGTGAAGGCGCCGGTATAGGGCGTATCCTGGTCGGGGATCGCGGCCGCCGCCCAGTACTTGTCGGTGATGCCCACGAAGCCGCCGGTCACGCCGCTCCAGGCCTTGCCCTTCGTGTTGGCACCGCCGTAGGCGCCTTCCTTGGCGAGCTTGTCGTAGGTGAATTCCTGCAGACCGTCGTTGCCGAGGTAGCCGATCATGCCCTCGTGCAGGACGTAGTAGCCCTGGGTGTGCGGCTTACCCCAGCGGGAGACGAGGCTGTACGGGTAGAGCGTCACGGCAGCCGAGCCCTTGTTCTCGACCTCGTCGCGGACCGTGAACATGAACTTGTCGTCGACCGCGATGATCCGCTTGAAGACGAGGCCAGCGCCGTTGTCCCAGGTCAGGGTCACGGGCATGCCCGGCGAGAGCGTCTTGCCGTCGCTGGTCCAGAGGGTATCGTTGCCGGGCAGCGGTCCGGCATTGGCGCCGACCCAGCCGAACTCGGCATAGTACGGCGTCTCGCTCCCGCTGGGCGAGAACAGCACGATCTCCGGGCTCCTGGGGTCTACGGTCTCGTGGTAATTCTTGAGCGACACGTCGTCGACGCGGCCGCCCTTCAGGGCGATCGAACCGGTAAGCGCCGGGGTCTCGATGCGGATCCGCGGCGAGCGGGCGAGCGCCGCCTCGCGGGAGACCGGGCTGCCCTGCCCCGCAGGCAGCGTGCCGGGCGCGGGGGCGGCCGGTCCGCCTTCCTTTGGCGACGGCGAGGGCACGCCGTCCGGGGTCACGCCCGGCGGTTGCTGTTGCTGCTGTGCGGCCTTGTTCTGCGCCTCGATCAGCCGCTGCTGCTCCACGCGCGGGCCGGCCACGAAGTACTGCCAGCCGAGCAGCACCAGCAGCGACAGGCCGATGGCCACGAACATGTTCGTCTTGTCATTGCCCATCAGGGACACCGCCGCACGCGTTCGGAGTGGCATCAGGACCGGCGCCGGCCTCGAAGGACCTGCGCGCGCCTGTGATTCGGGGATCTCTGTCGCACCCCTGCGACGGGCCGATGTCGGCTTCGCCGGACGGCGCGGGCTGCGCGGAGGCTCGGCCCGCTTCGTGCTGGAGAGATGTTGTCTGAGATGTGGTCTTGGACCGCCGGCCGCCAGACCGGCCGGAGGACCGATCGCCGCGGGGGCTACCGGGCGGCCGCGGCGCGGCCGGACGTGTCACCGCGGGGATCGCGCGGCGCAGATCCTCCGCCAAAGTCTCGAAGGCGGCATCCAGCGCCGGACGACGGGCGATCAGCACGATGTCGGCCGGCAGACCCGCGAGCGCGTCCGGAAGGTCGGACGCGACCAGACCGATAGCGGCGCGCAGGCGGCGCCGGATGCGGTTGCGTTCCGTAGCGTGGCCGACGCGCTTGGTGACGGTGAAACCGAGCCGCAGGCCGGGGACGCCATTCGGGTCCCGCAGGCGACCCTGCGCGGTCATGCGGTCGGTGTGGAAGCGGCGTCCCTCGGCCGCCGCAAGGAAATCGGGGCGCCTCTTGAGCCGCTCGATCGTCGCCATCGATGGTTCGATCCCGGCCAATCCCATGCCCAGCGACGCGGCGGCCTCTGGCGCCGCGCCGGCGAGGGTTCGTCCGGCCTTAGGCCGACAGACGCTTGCGGCCGTGGGCGCGACGACGCGCGATCACCTTGCGGCCACCCGCGGTGGCCATGCGCGCACGGAACCCGTGGCGGCGCTTACGGACGAGCTTGCTCGGCTGGTAGGTTCTCTTCATGGCTCAGAGCCTTCAAAGGTCGAGGCGCGCTCGCGGGCAGCTGATGCTGCACCCGACCTCCACGCGTCCTGGTTGTCTGCAAACACGAAGGGCGCCCATGCGGGGCGCCACGTCGCGAGTGGCGGGCTTATGGCGGATGGGTCCCGCGAAGTCAACGTTTGGCGGGTCTCAATGGCCCTCGAACTGCATGAGTGTGCGCACCTCGACACCCATGTCGCGCAGGCGCTGCGCCCCGCCGATCTCGGGCAGGTCGATGACGAAGCAGGCGGCCACGATCTCGGCGCCGATCTTCTGGAGCAGGTTCACAGCCGCGCTCGCGGTACCGCCCGTGGCGATCAGGTCGTCGACCAGCAGCACCTTGTCGCCGGGCTTCACGGCATCGACGTGAATTTCAATCTCGTCGGTGCCGTACTCGAGGGCGTAGGCCATCGAGACCGTCTTGTGGGGCAGCTTGCCCTTCTTGCGAATCGGCACGAAGCCGCAGGACAGCTGGTGGGCGATGGCACCGCCCAGGATGAAGCCCCGGGCTTCGATGCCGGCCACTTGGTGGATCTGCCCGCCGGCGTAAGGATGCACCAGCGCGTCCACCGCCCGCCGGAAGGCGCGCGGGTCGCTGAGCAACGTGGTGATGTCGCGGAAGATGATGCCGGGCTTCGGGTAGTCGGGAATCGAGCGGACCGATTCCTTCAGCGCGACGTGGCGGCGGGCTTCCATGCGTACGGCCTTCCGTGGGGGACGCGGGCTTAAAGCAGAAGCTCGGCGTCCTGACCAGTTTCCGGCGGCTCAGGCCGCCTGCACCTTCCTGAGGATGGCGACGAGTTCCCGGTGCAACTCCTCGTTGCCGCAGGCCACCGAACGCGGCGACAGCGGCTCGGCCGCGCCGTCCGCCGAGGTGACAAAGCCGCCCGCCTCGCGCACCAGAATCACGCCGGCGGCGAAATCGTAGGTCTGGAGGTCGCGCTCCCAGTAGGCGTCGAGGCGCCCGCAGGCGACATAGGCCATGTCGAGAGCCGCCGAGCCCATCCGGCGGGTGCCGCCGGCAACCGCCATGACGGCGCCGATCTCGCGCAGCAGGCGCGGATGGCTGCCACGGCCGAGATAGGGCGTGCCGTAACCCACCAGCGCGTCAGCCATGTCCTGGCGGCCGGAGACGCGCAGGCGCCGGTTGTTGAGGTAGGCGCCCTTGCCACGCTCGGCGACGAACAGCTCGTCCTTGATCGGGTCGAAGACCACGCCGGCCACGATCTGGCCCTCGCGCTCGAGTCCGACCGAGACCGCAAAATGCGGCACGCCGTGCAGGAAGTTCGAGGTGCCGTCGAGGGGATCGATGTGCCAGGTGTGGCTCTTGTCGGTACCCTCGATGATCCCGTTCTCCTCCAGCACGAGGCTGTAGCCCGGCCGCGCCTTCATCAGGGCGTCGCGCAGCACCTCCTCGGCCTTGCGGTCGGCGGCCGAGACGAAGTCGCCGGGACCTTTCCGCGAGACCTGGAGATTTTCGACCTCGCCGAAGTCGCGGCGCAGGCCACGGGCTGCCTTGCGCACGGCATCGACCATGACGGTCATGAGCGGGGAGGAAATCATGGTCGAACTTTTCGCGGGTGAGGATTGGCGCCGTCGTTACAGGCGGGCGCCGAAAAAGACGAGATGGACGCGGGACATGGGAGCGGTGTGGGGGCTTGCGACGATGCGCCCGGTTCCGAACCGTCCTGTCCCTCACCCCAACCCTCTCCCGGCCGGGAGAGGGGCCGGTCGCGGCCTATCGAGAGCGCTGCGGCATAAACCTGCGAACCCGCGGCGGGAGAGGCGCCGAAACCTTACTCCGCCGCCTCGACGAACACTGTTCCGGCCCGCGGCAGGTCGAGAGTCTCCCAGGTCTCCGAAAGAGCCGTGGCGAGGCGCGCGATGTGCTCGGCATCGTGGAAGGGCGAGGGCGTGATCCGCAGCCGCTCGGTGCCGCGCGGCACGGTCGGGTAGTTGATCGGCTGGATGTAGATGCCGTGCCGCTCCAGCAGGTGGTCGGCCGCCGCCTTGCACAGCTCGGCATCGCCGACCATCACCGGGACGATGTGGGTCTCGGTCTCGAGCACGGGCAGGCCCGCCTCTGTCAGCGCAGCCTTGGTGGCCGCCGCCTGGCGCTGGTGCGCCTCGCGCTCGGCACTCGAGCGCTTGAGGTAGCGTACCGAGGCCCGGGCGGCGGCCGCCACCGCGGGCGGCAGGGCGGTGGTGAAGATGAAACCCGGGGCGAAGCTGCGCACCGCGTCGCAGATCGCCGCCGAAGCGGTGATGTAGCCGCCGACGCAGCCGAAGCCCTTCGCCAGCGTCCCCTCGATCACGTCCACCCGATCCATCACGCCGTCACGCTCGGCGATGCCGCCGCCGCGCGGGCCGTACAGACCCACGGCGTGAACCTCGTCCAGGTAGGTCATCGCCCCGTAGGCATCGGCGAGGTCGCAGATCTTGCCGATCGGCGCGACATCGCCGTCCATCGAATAGACCGACTCGAAGACGATCAGCTTCGGGCGGTCGCCGGCCGCGCGCAGCAGCTCCTCCAGATGCTGGAGGTCGTTGTGGCGGAAGACCTTCTTCTCGCAGCCCGAGTGGCGCACCCCCTCGATCATCGAGTTGTGGTTGAACGCGTCGGACAGGATCAGGCAGTTCGGGATCAGCTTGGCGATCGTCGAGATGCCGGCCTGGTTCGAGACGTAGCCCGAGGTGAAGACGAGGCCGGCTTCCTTGCCGTGCAGGTCGGCCAGTTCGCGCTCGAGATCCACGAGGGGCGAGTTGTTGCCGGCGATATTGCGGGTGCCGCCGGCCCCGACGCCGCAGCGGGCGGCCGTCTCGGTCATGGCGGCCACCACCTCCTTGTGCTGGCCCATGCCGAGGTAGTCGTTGGAGCACCAGACCGTGATCTCGGCGGTCTTGCCGTCCGGCTTACGCCACTTGGCCGTGGGAAAACGCCCGGAAATGCGCTCGATATCGGCAAAGACGCGGTAGCGCCGCTCGTCGTGCAGCTGATCCAGGGCGCCCTGGAAATAGCGGTCGTAGCCAGAGCCGGCGCGCGTCGATCCCGCGGGGGCGAGCATCGTGCTTGGCATCCGGGTGACGGTCATCGAGCGTCCTTCGCGTGTTCGGCCGCGCGGGGGGCACCAAGGGTGGCGCCGGGATCCCGCGATCGAGGTCCGGCCTCGGTCCAGTCCTTCGCGTGAGGGCCGCAAGATACGCGCGGATCTGGAACGGGTTCAAGGTAAGGTTCCAGCATCGCAGCGTTGCATCCGTTGAGAGGGCGCCGCAAAGCCGTTAACCTCGGCCCGATCTCAGCCCGCCGAAAACCGATCCCGATCCTTGCGCGCGCCCTCCCCGTCCATCCGAACAGGCGTCTCGGCCGTCGCCGGCTCGGCCTTGATCCTGCGGCGGCGATGGGTCGCGCGATGACGGATGCGAAGGACGGGCGGGCTGAGCGGCTGAAGGCGGCGCTGCGCGAAAATCTCCGGCGCCGCAAGGCTCAGGGGCGCGGGCGCGCCGAGCCGAAGCCACCGCAGAGCGACGGGGAGCCCGGAAAATCCGAGGCCGATCAAAGCGGTCCTGATTCCGACAAAACCGGTCTATAGGGCACGGCTAAGCCTGGACGCCTCGGCGTCCGCGACCAATTCGGCCGGCCGCGCGCCTTTGAGGCGCGCCGCCTGAGGACAAACGATGGACCGCATCCACATCACCGGCGGCGCGCCACTCAACGGCGTGATCCCAATCTCGGGCGCCAAGAACGCGGCGCTGCCGCTGATGATCGCGAGCCTGCTCACCGGCGAGACGCTGGAGCTCATCAACGTGCCGCGACTGGCCGATATCGCCGCACTGACGCGGATCCTGGGCAATCACGGGGTCGACCACATGGTGGTCGGCAAGCGCCCCGGGCAGACCGCCGAGACCGGGCAGACCATCCGCCTCACGGCCTCCAACGTCATCGACACCACCGCACCCTACGAGCTGGTCTCGACCATGCGGGCGAGCTTCTGGGTGATCGCCCCGCTGCTGGCCCGGTTCGGCGAGGCCAAGGTCTCGCTGCCCGGCGGCTGCGCCATCGGCACCCGGCCGGTCGACCTGCTCATCGTGGCCCTGGAGAAGCTCGGAGCCGAGATCGAGATCGATGCCGGCTACGTGGTCGCCAAGACGAAGAAGGGTCTGCGCGGGGCCGAGATCGCCTTCCCCAAGGTGACGGTGGGCGGCACGCACGTGGCGCTGATGGCGGCCGCGCTCGCCTACGGGACAACCGTGATCGAGAACGCCGCCCGCGAGCCCGAGGTGGTCGACCTCGCCGAATGCCTGAACAAGATGGGCGCCAGGATCCGTGGTGCGGGCACGCCCCGAATCGAGATCGAAGGGGTGGCCCGGTTGAACGGGACCCGCCACGAGGTGCTGCCCGACCGGATCGAGACCGGTACCTACGCCATGGCGGTGGCGATGACCGGCGGGGACGTGATCCTCAAGGACACCCGGGCCGAGCTGCTGCACTCGGCGCTCGATGTCCTGTCGACCACCGGCGCCGAGATCAGCCAGGTCGAAGGGGGAATCCGCGTGCGCCGCAACGGTGCCGGCATCGCGGCCGTCGACGTGACCACGGACCCGTTCCCGGGCTTCCCCACCGACCTGCAGGCGCAGTTCATGGCCCTGATGACCCTGGCCAAGGGTCAGTCGCACATCCGCGAGACCATCTTCGAGAACCGGTTCATGCACGTCCAGGAGCTCGCGCGCCTCGGGGCGAAGATCCGACTCGAGGGCGACCTCGCCATCGTCGAGGGCGTGGAGCGGCTGAAGGGCGCACCCGTGATGGCCACGGATCTGCGCGCCTCCGTGTCCCTGGTCATCGCGGGGCTCGCCGCCGAGGGCGAGACACAGATCAACCGGGTCTACCACCTCGACCGCGGCTTCGAGGCGCTCGAAGCGAAGCTCGGCCGCTGCGGCGCGCAGATCGAGCGCATCCGGGCGTAACGGGCCATGCGCCGCCCGGGGCCGCCGGCCTCGGGCGCGCTCAGTCGCCGATCTGCCCGCGCTTGTAGCCGAGACCCGGCATCTCGCAGCCGCAGGGGGCGTTGGGCGGCCCCGGAGGCGTCAGACACGTGCCGCGGGCCGTGATACAGACGCTGTCGCTCCGCCAGGGCCGCTCGTACCGGTCGCGGTCCGAATAGCGAGGCCGGTCGTCATCGTCGTCCGGCGGGGGACGCCGGGGCCGGTCGTCATCGTAATCGTAGCGATCCGGACCGGGCCGGCCGAGGATGTAGACATCCGCATTCGGCCCGACCTGCGCCCCCGCGGGTCCGGCGGCCGCCATGCCCAGCGTCAGCGCGGCCAGCACCGCGCGGGTGATGCCCTTCCCCATCCGGATCCTGCCCCGACTCGCCGTGCCGACGATCCTACCCGACGGTGCTGGCGCGAGCCTGGACAACGGTCGGGATCGCGCGCGGCGCCCGACCGTTGCCCGAACGGGGCCATGCCGCTACCTACGCCCTGCCGCGGGCCCGCTGCCCTCTCAATCGGCTCGCGCAAGAGTTTCCCGGGGATCCCTTCATGGAGCTGCTCAGGCTCGCTGCCCTCGACGCCGAGGATCTGACCGTGATCTCCGCGCATCTTCAGGACGCGATCCTGCGGCCGGAGGATCTGACCTATATCCCCGGCGAGGACCGTTTCCTGATGGCCGTGCGGCGCTTCGACTGGACGCCCGGTGCACCACCCCGGCGGCGGCTCGCAGGCGTGCATGTCGAGCGCGTCCTCGGCGTGAAGACGCGCGGGCTCAAGCCGGGCGACACCATGCCCATGAGCCTGCTCGCCCTCACCTTCGAGCCGACCGACGCGCCCTCGGGACATATCGATCTCGTCTTCTCCGGCGGCGCGGCGGTTCGGCTGGAGGTCGAGTGCATCGAGGTCCGGATGAAGGATCTCGGCCCGGTCTGGGAAGCGGCCGCCCGCCCCGGGCACGACATCGACACGACCGACACGGCCCCCGGCACGGCGGCCTGACGAGAGACAGAGGCTTCCGATGGTCCGGCTCGACAGCAGCGACCCGAACTTTGACGCCGATTTCGCGCGCCTGCTCACGGTGAAGCGCGAGATCGCCGAGGATGTGGACGACGCGGTCCGCGGCATCATCGCCGACGTGGTGGCCCGGGGCGATGATGCCCTGGTCGAGTTCACGCGCCGGTTCGACCGGCTCGATGCGGGGTTTTCGGCCGAGAACCTCCGGGTCACCGACGCGGAGATCGCGGCGGCGGTCGAGGCCTGCCCGCCCGAGTCCCTGGAGGCGCTGCGCCTCGCCGCGGAGCGAATCGAGAGCTTCCACCGGGCCCAGCGGCCGACGGACCACCGCGCCACCGACGCGCTGGGCGTGACCGCCGGCTGGCGCTGGACGGCGCTGGAATCGGTGGGTCTGTACGTTCCTGGCGGGACGGCCAGCTATCCCTCCTCGGTGCTGATGAATGCCCTGCCAGCCCGGGTCGCCGGAGTGCCGCGCCTGGTTATGGTTGTGCCGACGCCCGACGGCCAGATGAACCCGCTGGTTCTGGCCGCCGCACAGCTTGCCGGCGTGCACGAGGTCTACCGGGTCGGGGGCGCCCAGGCCGTGGCGGCTCTGGCCTACGGCACCGCGACCATCGCGCCCGTGGCCAAGATCGTCGGGCCCGGCAACGCCTGGGTGGCGGCGGCCAAGCGCCGGGTCTTCGGGCAGGTCGGCATCGACATGATTGCCGGCCCATCCGAGGTGCTGATCCTGGCAGACGGCCACGCCAATCCCGACTGGATCGCCGCCGACCTCCTGGCCCAGGCCGAGCACGACGTAGCCGCGCAGGCGATCCTGATCACCGACAGCGCCGAGCTCGCGGGCGCGGTGGCGGGCGCGGTGGAGCGTGCCCTCACCACCCTGCCCCGCCGGGAGATCGCGCAGGCGAGCTGGCGCGATTACGGTGCCGTCATCCGGGTGCGCGACTTCGACGAGGCGGTGCCGCTCGTCGACCGCCTCGCCCCCGAGCATCTGGAGATCGAGACGCAGGACGCGGAGGCGCTCGCCGCTAAGGTCCGCAATGCCGGGGCGATCTTCCTCGGTTCGCACACACCGGAGGCGATCGGCGACTACGTGGGCGGCCCTAACCACGTCCTGCCCACCGCCCGCTCGGCCCGGTTCTCTTCGGGGCTCGGAGTGCTCGACTTCATGAAGCGGACCACGATCCTGGCCTGCACCCCGGAGAGCTTGCGGGCGCTCGGCCCGGCGGCGATAAACCTTGGCCGGTCGGAGGGCCTTGAGGGGCATGCCCGCTCCGTCGCGATCCGGCTGAACCTGTGAGGTTTTGGGGATGGCGGAGAAGCAGCGCGGGCCGAACCGTCTCGCGAAGGTGAGCCTGGACGAAGCGTCCATCGCCCGGGGCAATCCGGATCAGGAGCACGAGCGGGCCATCGCGCTGTTCGACATCCTGGAGGACAATTCCTTCGCCATCCCCGGGCGGGAGGGCCCCTACGCGCTGACACTGGGCCTCGTCGAGAACAAGCTGTCCTTCGCGATCAGCACGGTGGACGGCGAGCCGGTGATGACGCACCTCCTGTCGCTGACACCCTTCCGGCGGGTGATCCGCGACTACGAGATGATCTGCGAGAGCTACTACAACGCGATCCGCACGGCCTCCCCGTCCCAGATCGAGGCGATCGACATGGGCCGGCGCGGCCTGCACAACGAGGCGTCCGAGACCTTGAAGCAGCGCCTCGACGGCAAGGTCGACCTCGACCACGACACGGCGCGCCGCCTGTTCACCCTGATCTTCGCCCTGCACTGGAAGGGCTAGGGCGCCTTCCGCCCCGACCGGCGATGGCTGTGCCCCCTCCCGAGACCACCCCGAAGAAGCGGCGGGTGCAATCCGTCCTGTTCATGTGCAACTACAACGCCGTGCGCTCGGTAGCGGCCGAGGCGATCGCGCGCGCCTATTTCGGCAAGTCGACCTACGTCCAGTCCGCCGGCGTGCGCTCCGGCGAGCCCACCGACCCCTTCATGATCGCGGCGCTCGACGAGATCGGTATCGACGCGAGCCGGCACCGCCCCCGGACCATCGAGGAGTTGGAGGACTGGGAGGGCCTGAACTTCGATCTGATCATCACCCTTGCGCCGGAGGCGCACCACCGCGCCCTCGCCCTGACGGACACGCTCGCGGCCGACGTGGAATACTGGCCGACCCCGGACCCGACGCTGCTGCAGGACGCCTCCCGCGAGCAGCGTCTCGATGCCTATCGTGATGTCCGCGACGGGCTGACCCGACGGATCAAGGCGCGGCTGAAGACGTAACGGCCGCCGCCCTGACGCCTCCCCGCCGTGAAAGGCGATCCACAAGCTCGCGGAAGCACCGGACGATCCGAACGACGTCAGGCCGTTGATCGCGCACTGAGGGATCGACGGGACCGAGGACCTCACCTTCGGCGCACCCGAGCAGAGGATCCCGAATGTCCGGAGTCGCTGCGCCCGCAGCGTCCAGCGTGCGACAAGCCGCGAGCGGCTCACCACAGGGCCTGATTGGAGACCGGCGCGGTGGACCGGATCGGGGATGCGCGCCACCGATCGAGCCTGTCGGGCTATCCGCGGTTGCCGACCAGCCAGGCCCGGATGCGGCCGGCAAGCAGCGGCCGGGCGCGGGCCACGTCCTCGTCGTCGAGGAGCGGGGAGCCGGCCAGGGCGGCGAGATAGGCCTCCTCGGGGCCCTGGCACGCCTGGAAGGCGGCGTCAGCGGCCAGATCCTGCTCGGTCAGCGCCGCCTGGATCCGGAAGTTTCGGCTGAGGCAGTCGCGCCAGATATCATGCCGCACCTCGGCATCACTCGCGGCGTTCACCGGACAGGAGGCACCGGCGAACAGAACCACCGCGAGGAACAGGAGCGGCAACACGTGGCGGACTGGCGGCATGGATCAGACACTCCGTCCCGCGACAGAGTGAAGCCGATAAGGTTAGCATCCAGTTAAGGGCCGACCGGATCTGCGACCGTCAGCGTGACACGGGGTGCCCGATTGCGGCGCTCAGCGGTTTGCGGTTGTGACCGGGGAGGTGACGCCGCCCAGCGAGACCCAGGCGACCGCGTCCTGGCTCTCGCGCTTGATGAACACGTAGCCGGTCTTGTGCCAGGGCAGGATCGCGCTGGTCTTGTTGTCGAGGACCAGATCGCCCCGGTCGGTGAGCAGGGTCAGCACCGCGTGGCCCTCGCCCTTCTCGTCGATCACCACGGTCATGCGCATCGCCCGCCGCGGCAGGCCCGCCTCGGCCAGCAGGTGGCGCTTGAGCAGCTGGAAGTCCTCGCAATCGCCGATGCCGTCCTCGGCCAGGTCCCAGCGATCGGCCACGTGCAGGTGATCCTGGTCGGTCATCGGCTCGACCGCCTTGTTCACCCGCCGGTTCACCGACACGATCGCCGCCCAGGTGGCCGGCGTCAGGCTGATCCGCGCCGGCTCGGACCGGTCCAGCGCGCATTCGGCCGCGTAGCTCTGGCAGAACGTCACCCAGGCGGCGATCGGGCGGGCATCGCCCTGCACCTTCGCGCCCGCCTCGGTCGGAAGGCTCGCCAGCGTCTGAGCCTGCGCGGTGGGACCGGAGAAGCTCAGGACCGCCAGGGCAAAGCCGAAAGCCGCGCGGGAGAGCCGACGCGATGCAGAGCCGGAAACCAGTCCCTGCACCATGGAAACCGCGAACCGCATCGCCGTGACCCAACCGTTAAGCTCTCGTTAACGAAAGCTCTCACGCCGGCGGGCCGGCGGCAATCCGCCGATTAACAAAAGGTTAATGCTGTGCGCAACGCGGATAAAGGACATCCGCTGCCCCGTCCTGCCCGGGCTGCTCATGGCTGCTCGCGGCTGCGCGAAAACGTGAATGATCGCCGACGCATTCGCAGCAGGAGAGCCCCGTTATCCTCGTGCCGCGCCACGGGGAACATGCCTGTGGGCGGCGGGAGGAACGCTCATGTGGTGCGCGGCAACCAGGCTCGCCGGGATCGCCCTGGCCGGACTCGCAGCAGGACTCTTCGGAACGGGCTCGGTATCCGCCGCGCCTCCCAACCCTCAGCCATCCGGGCCGTCATCCCCGGTCGATCTGAAGAGCGACGGCCCGACGCAGCCGGCCAAGGTCCAGGACGGCCAGTACACCGACAAGAACGGCGATCCGACCTACCACGTGACGGATGGCGGCAAGAAAGTCGACTGGTACACGATGTCCGGCTACCTGCGGTACAATGCCAACTGCATCGTCTGCCACGGTCCGGACGGGATGGGTTCGACCTACGCGCCCTCGCTGGTCGACGCCTTGAAGGGCATGGACTACGCGCAGTTCGCCGGCATCGTGGTCGGCGGCAAGAAGGACGTGAACGCCTCGCAGGAGCTGGTCATGCCGGCCTTCGGGGATAACCGGAACGTCATGTGCTACATGCCGGACATCTACACCTATCTGCGCGCCCGCTCGGACGGCGCGCTGGGCCGCAACCGTCCACCGGAGCATGAGCCCAAACCCGCAGCCTTCGAGAAGGCCGAGGACGCCTGCATGAAGTGAAGCCCGAGCGCCCGGACGCACGGACCCGAGCGGCGGGCCGCCCCGTTGCACCGCTCGGTTGCGCACGACATACTCGCCCCAAGACACTGAAGAGTGGGCAGCAAGCCCACCGGGGCGCCGCCCAGGGGGTGAGACGTGGCTCAGGGAACGGGGGTTCGACGCCATCTGTGCGGTATCTGGACGGCCTGGACGGAGGCGGACACGGCCGCCGACGCGGCCGCAGACGTGGCCCGGGCCGTGGGTGAATCCGCCCTGTCACAGATCGTTGTGTTCTTCTCCGTGGATTACGATGCCGAGATCCTGGCTCGCGAGCTGGGGACCCGGTTCCCCGGCGTGCCGGTGGCCGGCTGCTCGATGTCGGGCGGCATCGCTCCGGCCGGCGGACTCGACCGCGGCCTCGTGGCCATCGCGTTTCCGGCCGAGCGGTTTCGCATCGTCTCGACGGTGCTCGATGCCATCGACCATCTCGACGTGGAGCGGACCGCCTCCGCGGTGCGGGCACTGCGCCGGACTCTCGATCCTCTGGAGCGGTGCCGGGAGGGCGATGCGGCCGCCGCTGGGCGACGCTTCGCGCTATCGCTGATCGACGGACTCACGAACGCCGAAGAGACCGTGGTCTCGGCTATCGCCTGGGCGCTCGACGGGATCCCGATCGTCGGCGGCTCGGCCGGTGACGACCTGCGCTTCCGGGACGCGGTGCTGCTCCATGGCGGCCGGATTCACCGCAAGGCGGCGGTTCTCATCCTCGTCGAGACCGAGTTTTCGGTGGAGATCTTCAAGAGCGACAATTTCGAACCGACGCAGACCAAGTTCGTGGTCACCGCCTCGGACGGCGAGCGGCGCAAAGTGCACGAGTTGAACGCCGAGCCGGCGGCGCGGGAATACGCGATGGCGATCGGCCTCGACCCGGAGGGGCTTTCGCCGATGAGCTTCGCCGCCTACCCGCTCGCCGTGAAGGTCGGGGGCGAGTATTTCTGCCGGTCGATCCGGCGCATGAACGAGGACGGATCGCTCAGCTTCTTCTGCGCGGTCGACGAGGGCGTGGTGCTGACGCTGGCCGAACCGCGCGACATCGTCACCTCGACCCGGGCAGAGCTATCCCGCCTCGACGCGGTGCTCGGCGGCGTCGACCTGATCATCGGCTTCGAATGCGTGCTGCGCCGCCTCGATGCCGAGAGCCGGCAGGTGCGCCACGGCATCGCCGATCTCTACCGCCGCTACAACGTCGTCGGTTTCGAGACCTTCGGCGAGCAGTACCGGGCGATGCACCTGAACCAGACCTTCACGGGCATCGCCATCGGGAAGCGCTTGGCAAACGGGGAGCCGGGCGACGGAGCCGCCCCGGTGGCGTCGTGACCATGCATCCGAACGGGCTCGAGACCGACGCGTCCTTGCGCCGACGGATCGAGAAGCTGGAGCGCATCAACGCCGCGCTGATGTCCCATGTCGAGCGCACCATGGACCAGCGGGGCAGCGCCTATTCGCTGTTTCAAACCGCGATCATGCTGGAGGGCCGGGTCCGCACCCGCACAGAGGAGCTGACCGGGCTGATGCATCGCCTGGAGCGCTCCAACGAGGCGCTGGCGGCGGCGAAAGAAGAGGCGGAGACCGCCAACCGCTCCAAGACCCGCTTTCTGGCGGCGGCGGGCCACGACCTGCTGCAGCCCGTCAATGCCGCCCGCCTGTCGATCTCGGCCCTGGCCGACCTCGACGTGCCGCCGGAGGCCCGCACCATCGCGGGCCAAGTGGAGCGGGGCCTGCAGACCATCGAGGATCTGATCAAGACGCTGCTGGACATCTCCAAGCTCGATGCCGGCATCGTCCGGCCGCAGCTCCAGCCGGTGTTCCTGCCCGATCTGCTGGCGGAGCTGGCGGCGAGCTTCAAACCGTTCGCGGAGCGCAAGGGTCTCAGGCTCTCGGTGCGCTGCCCCGATCTGACCGTCACCAGCGACGTGGTGCTCCTGCAGCGCATCCTCCAGAACCTCGTCTCGAACGCGGTCCGGTACACCAGCAGGGGCGGCCTCGTCCTCGGCGCGCGGCGGCGGGCCGGCGGCGTGCGGGTGGAGGTGGTGGATACGGGCTGCGGCATCGCCGCGGAGGAACGCGACCTCGTCTTCGATGAGTTCTTCCGCGGGGGCACGCGAACCGCCATCGGGGAGGAGCCGGGCCTCGGTCTCGGCCTGTCGATCGTCCGGCGCATGGCCCAGGCGCTGGACCACTCGCTGACCCTCACTTCGCGGCCCGGCCACGGCACACGGGTCACGCTGGCTCTGCCCATGAGCGCCGTCCCGGCCGCCACAGCGCCGCCCGCCCCGGTGGCGACCCGGCTCTCGGGGGCGCATGTGCTGGTCGTCGAGAACGACGCCTCGACGGCCGATGCCCTGGCGCGCCTCCTCCAGAACTGGGACGCCCGGGTCTCGACCTTCCGGGATTTCACCGACGTGCGGGCGGCCGTGGAGGCCGGCGCCGCGCCTCCGGACATCTTGGTGCTCGACTACCATCTGGACGACGGCGCCTGCGGTCTCGACGTGGCCGCCTATTTCCAGGCGGGACGGGCCGAGCCGCTCCCGGTCATCGTCACGACCGCCGACCATACCGCCGCGGTCGAGGAGCGGGTGACGGCGGCCGGCGCCGAACTCTTGCGCAAGCCGATCAAGCCGGCGCAGCTCCGCTCGCTGCTCACCTACATGCTGGCTTGAGCGGCGTATCGCGCTGAAGAAGTCCGGGGAGCCGTCTCCCTGGCGCAATCATCGCGCCGCGACGCGAACGAAGCTGCCCGCGCCGTGACATAGGACACACCGCTCCCCTCGACGGCCCGCCTCGGCTGCGCGACAGGACATGGCATCCCCGGCGCGTCCGGCGCCCGGATTTCCCAAGCCATCGACGTCACGGCCCTCCGGGACGCCGCAGGAGCGCGCGAGCATGGCGCAGGTTCCGCCCGGTACAGGCGCCGTCGCGCAGGGTAGCCCGCATGACGGCCTGCCGCCGCGCGAGCGCGTGCTCGCCATGGCGGCGATCGGCCTCGCCATGACCATGGCGGTCTTGGACGGCGCGATCGTCAACGTGGCGCTGCCGGTGATGGCCAAGGACCTCGCGGTGAAGCCGGCCGACGCGATCTTCGTGGTGAACGCCTATCAGGTGGCCGTGACCGCGAGTCTCCTGCCCTTCGCGGCGCTCGGCGACATCTTCGGCTTCCGGAAGGTCTACCTGCCCGGACTGGCGATTTTCGTCGCCGCCTCCCTCGCCTGCGCGGTGGCGCCGAACCTGCCGCTGCTGATCGCGGCGCGCATCGTCCAGGGTCTCGGCGGCGCCGCGATCATGAGCGTCAACATCGGCTTCGTGCGCTTCATCTACCCGCACCGGATGATCGGCCAGGGGGTGGCGAACGTCGCGCTGGTGGTGGCCGTGGCCTCGGCCGCCGGCCCGACGGTCGCGGCCGCGATCCTCTCGGTGGCGACGTGGCCCTGGCTGTTCCTGGTCAACATCCCGGTGGGCCTGCTGGCGCTGGCGGTGGCGTCCCGCACCCTGCCGGCGACACCGGCGAGCGGCCGGCCCTTCGATCTCGTGAGCGCCGTGCTCAACGCCCTGACCTTCGGGCTGCTGATCATCGGCATCGACGGGCTCGGGGATCCCGAGGGCCAGCGGGTTGCCGCTGCCGAACTCTTCGGTGCCCTTGTGATCGGCGCGGTGTTCGTGCGGCGCCAGATCCGGCTTGCCGTCCCCCTCCTCCCCGTCGACCTGCTGCGGATCCCGGCCTTCGCCCTGTCGATGGCGACCTCCGTCGCGTCGTTCTGCGCCCAGATGGTGTCGTATGTGGCGCTGCCCTTCTACTTCCAGGACGTGCTGCACCTCTCCAGCACGCAGACCGGGTTCCTGCTCACCCCCTGGCCGATCGCCGTGGCGGCGGTGGCGCCGGTCTCGGGGCGCCTGGCCGACCGCTACCCGCCCGGCATCCTGGGTGGAATCGGGCTCGCGATGATGGCCACCGGCCTCGTCTGCGTGAGCCTCCTGCCCGCCGCGCCCACGACCCTCGACATCGTCTGGCGCCTCACCCTGTGCGGCCTCGGCTTCGGCCTGTTCCAGTCGCCCAACAACAAGGTGATCGTCACCTCGGCACCGCGCGAGCGGGCCGGCGGGGCGAGCGGGATGCAATCGACGGCCCGGCTCACCGGTCAGTCGCTCGGTGCGGCCCTCGTGGCGGTGATTTTCGGCCTGACGCACGGGCTCGGGCCCGAGCGGGCCGTGATCCTGTCGCTCACCTGCGCAGTGGCGCTGTCCGGCATCGGCGGCTGTGCCAGCGTCCTGCGGCGGTCCCGGAGCGGCTAGACGGCCGCGGCATGCCACCGGCCGGGCAGGCACGCGTTGACGCCACGTTTCGGACGCTGCGTTTCACGCGCTGGAGAGCCCCATGGACCTCAATCTCACCGGCCGGAAGGCCCTCGTCACCGGCTCGACCGCCGGCATCGGCTACGCCATCGCCAGGGAACTCTGCGACCTCGGCGCCGAGGTCGGCATCAACGGCCGCACCTCCGAGCGGGTCGAGGCGGCGCTGACCAAGCTGCAGGGCGAGGCGCCATCCGGCCGCGCCTTCGGGGCGGTGGGCGACGTCGCCACCGCGGAAGGCGTCTCCGCCTTGGTGCGCGCCCTGCCGGCGGTAGACATCTTGGTCAACAACACCGGGATTTTTGAGCCGAAGCCGTTCTTCGACATTCCCGACGCTGACTGGCAGCGCTTCTTCGACGTCAACGTGATGAGCGGCGTGCGCCTGTCACGCGCCTACGCGCCCGGCATGGCGGAGCGCGGCTGGGGCCGGGTGATTTTCATCTCCAGCGAGTCCGGCATCAACACGCCGACCGAGATGGTCCATTACGGGATGACCAAGACCGCACAGCTCGCGATCTCCCGTGGCCTCGCTCAGACGGTGGCCGGCAGCGGCGTCACCGTGAACAGCGTGCTACCCGGCCCGACGCTCTCGGAGGGTGTGGCGGAGTTCATGAAACAGATGGCCAGGGGCCAAGCCGATGCGGATCTCGACGCCATGGGCCGCAGGTTCGTGGCAGAGCACCGCCCCTCCTCCCTCATCAAGCGGCTGGCGCATGTGGAGGAAGTAGCCAATCTCGTCGCCTACCTGTGCAGCCCGGCAGCGAGCGCCACGACGGGCGCCGCGCTGCGGGTGGATGGCGGCGTCCTGCAGGGCCTCGCCTAGGCAGACTCCGCCGAGGCGATCGCGAGGATCGCGCCGGGAGGAGCCCTGAGCAACCTAGAGCCTCCGGTCCGATCGAGGGGCCGGGTGCGGCTCTAGGTGGCGATCAGGCCTTCAGATGCGCCGCGAGATGCTTGTTCATCTCGAACATCGAGCACTTGTCCTTGCCGAAGACCTTCTTGAGCTTGTCGTCGGCCACGATCTCGCGCTTGTTCTCGGGGTTCTGAAGATTGTTCTTCTTGATATAATCCCAAACCTTGCTGACCACCTCACCGCGCGGCAGCGGGCTGGTGCCGACGATCGCGCCGAGCTCGGCGGACGGCTTCAACGGCTGCTGCAGGGCATTCGGCTTCGTGCCGGCCGACTTAGTGGCGGCGGGCTTCGCTGCCTTGGCGGGCGCGGCCTTGGTGGCCTTCGGCTCCGCCGCCTTGGTGGTCTTGGCCGCCTTCGGCGCAGCCTTCTCGGTCTTTGTGGCCATAAACTTCCTCCGGTTCTCGGGCCGCAGGCCGGGGCACGAGCGCCCCACGGCCGAGCCAGCATACCAGCAACTAAGCGGTGTCGCCGCCGTTCCAAGGGGAAATCGCCTTCGCAGCCCCCTCATCCACAAGGCAGGCGCGGGAATCCACACCGGAAGCGGCCAATCGGCACCGTCGGCAAGTTCATTCGCCGGAAACGGGCACGCGAAACCTGCTCTTAACAATCTTGCGCGTGATGTACAGCCATGTTCGCCCCGGTCCTCACACTCGCACTGCTGCTCGCCACCGGACTGGTCATTGGCCTGGGCGTCGGCATCCGTGCCGAACTCGCCACGCCCGGACTGGAGCCGGGCCGCGGCCTGATCTGAGAACGCCGGGATTGCCGCGCCCCTGCGGCTGGTGGATCAGCCGCCCGGCATGACAGCCTCGATCACACTCACAGCCCTGGAAAACACCGCCCACGTGGTCCAGGTGGCGCTCAGCCCCGTCTTCCTTCTGTCCGGCATCGCGACCCTGTTGAACGTCTTCGGCGCCCGGCTCGCCCGGGTGGCGGACCAGGCCGACCGCGTCTCGGGCATGCTCGCCGGCGCCGGGGATGCGGAGCGTCTTCTCCTCGGCAGGCGCCTCGACCGCCTGCACCGGCGCTCGCTCGCCCTCGACGCGGCCGTTTTCCTGGCTGCGCTCGGCGGCGTCGCGACCTGCGGCTCGGTTCTGACGCTGTTCGTCGGGGCGCTGCGCGACAGCACGGTGGCGACTCTGCTGTTCGGCCTGTTCGGCGCGGCGATCCTGTGCACGCTGTGCGCCCTCGTCGCCTTCGGCTTCGAGATGCTTCTGGCCAGCCGCTCCGTCCGCGACCGGATCAACCAGAGGCGGGCCAGTGCCGGTCTACCGGCCGATCTCTGAGGCCCCACCGCGCTCCCGGGTGGCGCACAGCGCGCGGAACCCGCCTCCGCCGGCACGCTTAGTCAGCAGGAACAACGGGATGCGGGCCCAGCCCCGTCCTCCGACCGGGAGAGACCATGCCGACGGATTTGCCCAACGAACGCGCCGTGAGAAAACCCGGAAGCCTGGAACTCGACCCCACGGGCGAGGGCATCGCCATCGACGAGACGAGCCGCCTGATCGCCTCCAACAAGGTCGAGGGCACAGCCGTGTACGACCGCACCGGGCGGCATCTCGGAATGGTCCACAATTTCATGGTGGATAAGGTCAGCGGCCAAGTGGCCTACGCGGTGCTGGCCTTCGGCGGCTTCCTGGGGCTCGGCGAGAGTCATCATCCGCTGCCCTGGAGGGCGCTGACCTACAGCACGGAACTCGGGGGCTACGTGGTCGATATCGACCCCGGCGTCCTCGCGGGTGCCCCGAGCCACGGGCCGGGCGAAGACGGCTTCGCGGACCCGACCTATCGCGGGCGGATCGAGGAGTATTACGGCGTGCGTGCGCCGACCGCGTGAGTCAGCGTCGCACCGCGGCCGCGTGAAAGGGGCGGCCGCAGCGCGGTGGTCGGCCGGTCAGAACTTTCCGCCGAGACCGACGCTGCCGCCCGGCGACAGCATCGGCGCCATCGATCCGCTCGAACTGCCGCCGCCGACTGCGGCGTTGCCGCCGTCGAGATCCTCGCGCCGGATCCGGCGCTCACCGCTGTCTGCGGTCCGGGTCGAGCCCCCGGCGCTCTTGGGAATCGCGAGCTGCCTCGTGGGTGTGGTCTGAAGCGGCTGCCCGTCCGCGTCGACCGCCGCATTGCGCGGCTCGCGGTTGGGCAGGGAGCCGCGAAGCGAGGGCGGCAGCCCGACTTCCGTCGCCGGCATCACGCCACCCCCACCTCCGAGCGCCTGGCAGCCGGCCATCAGGCCGGCCAGGACGGCGCCGAGCGCGAGGCCGCGCGCAGCGGCGCATCTCGACGAGGTGGAAGTCGACATCGTGTGGTCCTCGCAAGGGGCTGCGGTGCTGCCCGCAACTCGCATCGGCTTATGAGCCGCTGTCTACGCTGGGGATGCGGCGAAAACCAGACAGTGACCGCGCAGAGACTGCGCGCGCCAGCACGAGAATGCCGGCCCAAACCTTGCGGCCGGTCCGGGAGGGTCCATAACTTCGCCCAGGTCCTGCGAGACGAAGCACCCGCAGGCGGGGTCCTGCCGGCGGCGGACCCGGAACCGGCCGACACGGTCGCGGTCGCGCCGGCGTGCCGGAGCGGCCCGGCCCTTCCTCAGAGGACGAAGCGTGTTCAGAATCCACCGGATGATCGCGGCCGTGACGCTCGCCCTTTGGGCGTCGGGAACCGCGGCGCAGGCCCAGACCAGCGGGAGCGAGAGTGCGCCCGGCCAGGCCGCGCCGCAGGCTCCCGCGGCGACGCCGGCCCCGAATCCGCCTGCCTCTCCGCCTCCCGCCGGGCCAGCGCCCTCGCCCGCACCGCAGGCGCAGCAGCAGCAGCAGCAGCAGCAGCAGGGTACCCCGGCTACCGTCCTCGACACCCAGGATTACGAGAGCCTGCTCGGCCGCAGCGTGCGCAGCGCCGGCGGCGACGAACTGGGACGCGTCATCGACATCATCATCGACAAGGAAGGACATCCGCGCGCCGCGATCATCGATTTCGGCGGCTTCCTCGGCGTCGGGACCCGCAAGATCGCCGTGGACTGGCGCGCCCTGCGCTTCAGCCCCGACGGCAACAAGGAGCGCAAGCTCTCCGTCGCGCTGACCCGCAACCAGGTTCGCGTGTCGCCCGAGTACAAGGCCGGCGAGCCGATCGTCGTTCTCGGCCCCGCGAGCCCGGCTGCTCCCGCGTCCGAGGGCGACCAGGCCGCCACGCCGCCCGCGCCGGCATCCACCGCGCCGGCCAATCCGACGACCGCGCCCGCCGCACCGCAGCCGGCCCCCGCGGCTCCGGCACCGGCTTCGACGGCGCCGGCCTCGTCCGCGCCCACCGCGCCCGCCACCCCTCCGGAGAAGGCGCCGGATAAATGACGGTGGCCCGATTGAAGGTAAGACCCGCCGCCTCCCCCCGCGAGCGCGAAGTGTCCCGGCATGATCTCCGATCCCGCCCCGTACGTCTGAAGGATCAGGCGGCCGAGCTTCCAAGCGAGCCAGCGCATGGGGTTGGATCCGTGACTGCCGGCAGCGCGATCTCCGCAGCGAGCCGCCACGGCCTGGACGCCTTCGCGTTCTTCGTCGCCAACCTGCAGACGGGCTTCGGGCCGTTCCTGGCCGTCTACTTCTCGCAGGCCAAGTGGACCCAGTCCGATATCGGCTTCGCGCTCACCGTGGGCAGCCTCGTCGCCCTGCTCGGGCAGGTGCCGGGCGGTGCCTTCGTCGACGTCGTGCGCTCGAAGCGCTTCGCCGCCGCCGTCGCGGTGATCGGCATCGCGGGTAGCGCCTTCGCTCTGGCCGTATGGCCGAGCTTCCTGGTTGTGCTTCTGGCCATGGCGGCCCATTCGGCGGCGAGCTGCGTGCTGACGCCGGCGATCGCGGCGATCAGCATCGGCCTGGTCGGGCGCGTCCATGCGGGAGAGCGTCTCGGCCGCAATGCGAGCTTCGCGGCTCTGGGCAACGCCCTCGGCGCTGCCGGCATGGGGGCGATCGGCTATTACCTGTCGAACGGCGCCGTGTTCTACCTCACGGCGGCGCTCGGGATTCCCACGATCATCGCGCTGTCACGCATCCGCGCCCGGGACATCGATTCCAGCGTCTTCCAGGAACCGTCCGCCTCCCAGGCGCAGCGACCCTCCGGGCAGGATGGGATCCTCCGCGCACTGCTCACCAACCGCGGGCTCCTGTGTTTCTCGGCCTGCATGGTGCTGTTCTTCCTCGCCAACGCCGCGATGCTGCCGCTCCTGGGCAGCGTGCTGACCCTGCGGGCGAGCGAGACCGCGACGGCCCTCGTCGCCGCCTGCATCATGATCCCGCAGGCGGTCCTGGCGATCAGCGCCCCGGCCGTCGGCCGCGCGGCCGAGCGCTTTGGCCGCTACCCAGTGCTGCTCCTCGGCTTCGGCGCGCTGCCGGTCCGCGGCCTGCTCCTCGCCTACACGACCAACCCCTACGGCCTCGTCGCCATCCAGGTCCTCGACGGGATCTCGGCGTCGGTCCTCGGCGTGATGGTGCCGCTCGTCGTCTCGGATCTCACCCGCGGGACGGGGCGCTTCAACCTCGCGCTCGGCGCGGTGGGGACCGCCATGGGCATCGGCGCCGCCCTCTCCACTTCGCTCGCCGGGATCATGGCCGATCATCTGGGCAGCCACAGCGCCTTCCTGGGCCTCGCCTGCATGGGTTTCGCGGCCTTCATGCTGGTGGCGCTGATCATGCCCGAGACGCGCCAACCGGACGAAGAGAGCTGACGCGCGCGGCATCAGATTCGCTTGCGTATGTCGGCGCCGCTCAAGCGGCGTTCAGGTTTGACGGATAAAAGCGCTGGGAAGGCGCGGGCCGGTGCAACAATGGCAACGCTCTCGCGTTGCCGCTGCGGGTCAGTTTGCGCCCGCGCTGCACTCCGCCTTAACCCGCAAGCCCAAGCCGCGCGAATACGGAATGGTCACCGCGATGGAAGAGCTGCACCGATACGCCGACAGGCCCTTCGCCTTCGTCGGACGGTATCTCCGCCGCCGCTGGCTGCCGCACCTGGTCATCTTGATCTCCGTGCTCGGCGCCGTCGGCTTCTCGGTCTCCACCGATTACGCCCTCAAGGGCGTGGTGGACGCGCTGACGAAGGGGCCGGGCCCGGGTAACACCGTGGTCTGGAGCGCGCTCGCCGTGCTCATCGGCTTCATCGCCGCCGACAACATGCTCTGGCGCGTGGCGGCGCTGACCGGCGCCTTCACCTTCGTGGGCATCACCGGTGATATCCGGCGGGACCTGTTCCGGCACATGACCGGCCATTCCCCGACCTTCTTCTCCGACCGCCAGCCGGGCACTCTGGCCTCGCGGATCACGGCGACCTCGAACGCGATCTTCACGGTCGAGAACATGTTCGTGTTCAACGTGATGCCGCCCACGGTCGCGGCCTTCGGGTCGATCGCCTACATCGCCACCGTCAACCTCACCATGGCGGGGATCCTGGCCGGCGTGTTCGCCGCGGTCGTGGTGCTGATGTTCAAGATGGCCTCGGCCGGCAAGCCGCTGCACCACGACTTCGCCGCCAAGGCGGCCTCCGTGGACGGCGAGATGGTCGACCTCGTGGGCAACATGTCCCTCGTGCGCGCCTTCTCGGCGTTCAAGCGTGAGGGCCAGCGCTTCGAGGGCACCATCGCCACCGAGATGCGGGCGCGCCGCTCGTCGCTGCTCTACCTCGAGAAGCTGCGTATCGTGCACGCCATCCTCACCGTGCTCGCGGTGTTCGGCCTGCTCTACTGGGCGATCCAGATGTGGGAGGCGGGTCAGGCGACGAACGGCCAGGTCGTCCTGGTCTGCACGCTCGGCATCCGCATCCTCGCCGCCACCCGCGACCTCGCGGTGGCGCTGGTCGACGCGACCCAGCACACCGCCCGCCTCTCCGAGGCGCTGCACACCCTGCTCCAGCCCCACGACCTCGTGGACCATCCGGAGGCCAAGCCGCTCACCGGCCAGGGCGCCAAGATCGAGTTCGAGCACGTCGCCTTCAGCTACCCGGACGGGCGCGCCGTCTTCACGGATTTCGACCTCGTCATCGAGCCCGGCCAGCGCGTCGGCCTCGTGGGCAAGTCGGGCGGCGGCAAGTCGACCCTGTTCTCGCTGATCCAGCGCTTCTACGACGTGCAGAGCGGCGCGATCCGCATCAACGGCCAGAATATCGATCGGGTGACGCAGGAATCGCTGCGCGAGGCCATCACGGTGGTCCCGCAGGACGTGTCGATGTTCCACCGGTCCCTGCGCGAGAACATCCGCTACGGCCGCCCCGAAGCCACCGACGAGGAGGTCTGGCAGGCCGCCGAGGCGGCCCACTGCACCGACTTCATCAAGGCCCTGCCGGAAGGCTTCGACACGATCGTGGGCGACCGCGGCGTGAAGCTGTCGGGCGGCCAGCGCCAGCGCATCGCCATCGCCCGGGCCATCCTGAAGAACTCGCCGATCCTGCTGCTCGACGAGGCCACCTCGGCGCTGGACGCCGAATCCGAGCAGGCGATCCGCCACGCGCTCGCCAACCTGATGAAGGGTCGGACCGTGATCGCGATCGCGCACCGTCTCTCGACGCTCCAGGATTTCGATCGGATCGTCGTGCTGGAGGGCGGCCGCATCGCCCAGGACGGCTCACCCGACAAGCTGACCCATCTCGACGGCTTCTTCCGGGAGCTGATGAAGAAGGAATCCATGGCGATGGCGCTCGCCGCCGCCTGACACGATCCACCGCTCACAATTCATCGGCCGGGCCCGCACGGGTCCGGCCGTTTCTGTTTCCGGCCTCGGTCGCGGCTGCTTGACGATTCCGCGCGACGGGGGCACCCCGGACCTGAACTTGCATCGCCCGAGACGTCGCGAACCGACCCGGTTCCGCCGCAGCCGACGGACCTGGACGCCCGAGCCTGACCGTGCCCGACCTTGCCCTCGTCATCCGGGACATCTCCGAGGAGATGGCCCAGCGCACCGACCGAGGCGCTGTGGCGGACTACATCCCCGAACTCGCCCGCGTGGACCCGAACCAGTTCGGCATGGCGGTGATCGACGCCGACGGACGCGTCGTCACGGGCGGCGACAGCGAGACACCGTTCTCCATCCAGAGCGTGTCGAAGGTCTTCACCCTCACCCTGGCGCTCGGCATGGTCGGCGACCGGCTGTGGAAGCGGGTCGGCCGCGAGCCCTCCGGCAACCCGTTCAACTCCATCGTCCAGCTGGAGCGGGAGCGCGGAGTGCCGCGCAACCCGTTCATCAATGCGGGGGCGATCGCCGTGACCGACGTGATCCTCTCGGGTCACGAGCCGCGCGAGGCTCTGGGCGAGATCCTGCGTTTCATGCAGTTCCTGGCGCAGGACTCGACCATCGCGATCGACGAGCGGGTGGCGGCCTCGGAGAAGCGCACGGGCTTCCGCAACACCGCGCTCGCCAACTACATGAAGTCCTTCGGCGTCATCGACAATCCGGTGGACTACACGCTCGGCGTCTACTTCCACCACTGCGCCATCGCGATGAACTGCCGCCAGCTCGCGATGGCGGGGCGGTTCCTGGCCCATAACGGCCTCAATCCGTCGACCGGCCACACGGTGGTCTCGGCGGAGCGGGCGCGCCGCATCAACGCGATCATGCTGACCTGCGGCCACTACGACGGGTCGGGAGAGTTCGCCTACCGGGTCGGCCTGCCGGGCAAGAGCGGCGTCGGCGGCAGCATCCTGGCGGTGGCGCCCGGCAAGGCCTCGATCGCGGTCTGGTCGCCAGGTCTCGACGCGGCAGGCAATTCCCACCTCGGCCGCATCGCCCTGGAACGCCTGACGCAGCGCATGGGCTGGTCGGTCTTCGGGGCGTGAACGGCCCCCCTTGCGCACCGGCCGCTTCCGCGGCACTGCGCCGCCAGGGCGCGGCGGCGCTGCGATAGGACCCAGCATCATGGCGACGAGTACGGCGGTCCGGGCTGCCGATGAGGTCCTGGATTCCGGCGCCATCCTGGCCCGCCTCGACCGCCTGCCCGCCACGCGCACGATCTGGCGCCTCGTCGCGCTGCTCGGCCTCGGGTTCTTCTTCGAGCTCTACGACCTCCTGTTCACCGGCTACGTGGCGCCGGGCCTCGTCAAAGCCGGGATCCTCACGCCGACGACGCCGGGTCTGTTCGGCGCGAGCGGTGTCGCGAGCTTCGTGGCCGCCCTCTTCACCGGCCTGTTCGTCGGCACCCTGCTCTGCGGCTGGCTCGCCGATCGCTTCGGCCGCCGGTCGATCTTCACGTGGTCGCTCCTGTCCTACACCGCGGCAAACGTGGTGATGGCCTGCCAGACCGACGCCTTCGGGCTCAATCTCTGGCGGCTCATCGCCGGAATCGGGCTCGGGCTCGAGATGGTGACGATCGGCAGCTACCTCTCGGAACTGGTGCCGAAGGCGTTCCGCGGCCGCGCCTTCGCCCTGTGCCAGGGGATCGGCTTCACCGCCGTCCCGGTGGTGGCGTTCCTGTCCTACATGCTGATCCCGGTCGCCCCCTTCGGAATCGATGGCTGGCGCTGGGTCGTGCTGATCGGCGCCTCGGCGGCGATCCTGGTCTGGTGGATGCGCGCAGGTCTGCCGGAGAGCCCGCGCTGGCTCGTGGAGCACGGGCGTCTCGCGGAGGCGGAGACTGTCCTGCGGCGGCTCGAAACGCGGGTCGCGGCCGAGCATGGTCGTCCGCTGCCCCCGCCCGCCGCACCGGATCTGGTGCAACCGCGCGGCGCCTTCCGCGATCTGTGGGTCCCGCCCTACCGGCGCCGGGCGCTGATGATGGCGGGGTTCAACGTGTTCCAGACGGTGGGCTTCTACGGCTTCGCCAACTGGGTGCCGACCCTGCTGGTGGCTCAGGGCATCACGGTGACGTCGAGCCTCGCCTATACGGCGCTGATCGCGCTGGCCGCCCCGGTCGGACCGCTGGTCGGCCTCGCCATCGCCGACCGGTTCGAGCGCAAGCACGTCATCGTGGCCGCCGCGCTCGTCTATATCGCCTGCGGGTTGGCCTTCGCGCAGACGCGGGATGTCCCCCTCATCGTGGCGCTCGGGATCGGCCTGACGCTCGCCTCCAACGTGATGTCCTACAGCTTCCACGCCTATCAGGCCGAGCTGTTCCCTACGGGCATCCGCGCCCGGGCGGTGGGCTTCGTCTATTCTTGGAGCCGCTTCTCGGCGATCTTCACGGGATTCGTCATCGCCTTTGTCCTGCGCGAGACCGGGACGCCGGGCGTCTTCCTGTTCATCTCGGCGGCGATGCTGGCGGCGGGCCTGCTCGTCGGGCTCCTCGGCCCCCGCACCCGCGATGTCGCCCTGGAGACGATCGCAGGGTGAGGATCCTGATACGTTCCAGCGCTGATCCCCTCAGCGAGAGCATCGTCTCAAGCCGTCCCTATCGGCACAGTGCTGGCTTGCGCGCGAAGCGTGCTGGCACGCTCGATCTCACCCCGCCCGGCCTGACCCTGCCGGCGTCCGAACTGTTCGCCGATCTTCCACCCGCCGCTGCCGACGAAGCTTGATCCGATTCGAGGCGGATGCCACAGCGGCGCGGACTCGAATCAGGACGCCCGGATGACCGCACCCCTCGATCTCCTCGTGCTCGGCAACGCCATCGTCGACGTGATCGCCCGCACCGACGACGCCTTCCTGTCCGCGCAGGGCGTCACCAAGGGGGCAATGCAGCTGATCGACGAGGCACGGGCCGAAGCGCTGTTCCAGGCGATGGGACCGGCCACGATCGTCTCGGGTGGCTCGGGCGCCAACACAGCGGTCGGGGCGGCGCTGCTCGGGGCCAAGACCGGCTTCATCGGCAAGGTTCGGGACGACGAACTCGGTGGCCTGTTCAGCCACGACCTCAAGGCGACCGGTGTCGGCTTCGCCGTCCCGGCAGCGGCCGACGGGCCGGCCACGGCCCGCTGCTTCGTGCTGGTGACGCCGGACGGCGAGCGGACGATGAACACCTACCTGGGTGCCTGCCAGGGATTGTCGCCCGAGGACGTCGACAAGGCTCGCGTCAGTTCCGCCCGGGTCGTCTACCTCGAAGGCTATCTCTGGGATCCGCCGGCCGCCAAGGACGCGTTCCGGAAGGCCGCCCAGATCGCCCACCAGTCCGGCAATGCCGTGGCGCTGACCCTATCGGACGCGTTCTGCGTCGGCCGCTACCGGGACGAGTTCCTGGGCTTGGTGCGCGACGGCAGCATCGACATCCTGTTCGCCAATATCGGTGAGCTCCAGAGCCTCTACCAGACCGACGACCCCGAGGCCGCCGTGGCCGCGCTGCGCGACGAGCGCAATGCCCGCGGCCGGCATCTGCTCGGCCTCGTCACCCGCTCGGCGGATGGCGCCCTGGTGGTTCAGGGCGGCGAGGTGCGCGCCGTCGACGCGAGCCCGGTTCACGAGGTTGTGGACACGACCGGAGCCGGCGACCTGTTCGCGGCCGGCTTCCTGGCCGGACACGCCCGCGGCCTGGACCACGTCACCAGCGCCCGCCTCGGCGCGCTCGCGGCCGCCGAGGTGATCCAGCACATCGGCGCCCGGCCCCAGGCCGATCTGGTCGGCTTGGCGAAGGCGCGCGGGCTGCTCTGAGCCGGCGCGCCGGGCGCGCGGTCGAGGGTGCGTCCGCGCCGATCCCGCGCGCTCAGGCCGCGCGGACGGTCGCGAGGAAGCGCGTCACCTCGTCCCTGAGATGCCCGGACCGGAGCGACAGCTCCGAGGCTGCCGTGAGAACCTGATCGGCCGCCGCTCCGGTCCCCTTCGCCGCGTCGGCGACGCCCGTGATGGTGCTGGTCACGTCAGCCGCCCCCTGGGCGGCCTGGGAGACGTTGCGGACGATCTCCTGTGTCGCGGCGCCCTGCTGCTCCACGGCGCTGGCGATCCGCGTCGCCACCGCGCGGAGTTCCTGGACCCGACCGCCGATGCGCCCGATCGCCGAGACGGCGTCGCCGGTGGAAGCCTGGATCCGGGCGACGTGGCCGCCGATCTCGTCGGTCGCCCGCGCGGTCTGACCGGCCAGCTCCTTCACCTCTGCGGCCACGACGGCGAAGCCGCGGCCCGCCGCGCCGGCACGCGCCGCCTCGATCGTGGCGTTCAGCGCCAGGAGGTTCGTCTGCTCGGCGATGGTCGAGATCAGGGTCACGACATGACCGATCTGGACCGCCGCCCCGTTCAGATCCTGAACCAAGTGAGCGGTCTCTTCCGCGTCCGCGACCGCCGACTGGGTCAGCGCCGTTGAACCCGAGACCTGGCGGCTAATCTCCTGAACGGAGGCGCCGAGCTGCTCGGCCGCCGCCGCCGCGACGTTGACGTTGCTGGCGGCGAGTTCGGCCGCGCTCGCCACCCGGCTGGAGCGATCGGCGGTGTCGGCGGCCGCCCCATTCATGGCCGAGGCCGTGTCCTGCAGCGCGGCGGCGGCGGTCGAGACCGTGCCGATGATGCCGCCGACCGTCCCCTCGAAGGCGTCGGCGATCTGGTGCATGCCGCTCCGCCGCTGCGCCTCGGTCGTGGCGCGGGCCTGTGCGGCTTCGTGCTCGAGCGTGCGCGCCCGGATCAGGCCATCCTTGAAGACCTGGAGGGACGCCGCCATGACGCCGATCTCGTCCTTTCGCTCGGAGCCGCCGACGGCCACGTCGAGGTCGTTGGCCGCGAGCCGGCCCATGATTTCAGCGAAGGACCGGATCGGGCGTGCGACCCGGTGCCAGACCCACCAGACCGCCGCGCCGGTCATGACCAATCCGATGACCGAGAGCACGATGGTAACGGACCACGCCATCCGGAACGCGTCCTCGGAGCGCTGGACCGAGATGTTCGTGCCCTTGGCGGTCACCTGGGCCAGATCCGCCAGGGCCTCGAAGGCGGCCACCAGTGGCGGGCGGGCCGGCGCAATGGCGTCGCGGGCCGCGTTCCGGTCGCCGCGTCTGAGCGGGGCGAGGATCGCCTCCTGCGCGACGCGATAGACCTTCCACCGGCTCTCGAACGCGTCCCAGAGCGCGCGCTCCCGGGGCGTCATCGCGCGCGCCCGATAGCTCTGGAAGGCCTCGGGGATGGTCCGATCCATCTCGACGAACTCGGCATCGAGGTCCCGGTTCTCGCCGTCGTCGGTGGCGACCACCTTGCGGATCGTCGTCGTGTGGTACCGCAGTATCAGGAATTGAATCGCGTGGAGATCGCCGTCCTTGCGCACCCAGACGTCGCGAGTCTCCACGGCGGCGGCGTTGATGGCCTGTATCTGAATCAAGCCGACGGTCGAGCTTGCCAGAAAAAGCAAAAAACCGATTATCGAGGGTAATATCAGGCTTGAGACTACACTTCTTCGGAATTTCATCTCGGGCACCACAGGGGACGCGACCACCGCATCGAGGTGTATGAAGATGAAGGATGGGCTCTTCCGCAACATCTTCTTCGGAACAGGTCTGCGCCGCAGATCAGCGCGGAGCGCATGACTCGTCGCCCGGCAATGCCGTGCTGCAGATCGGGCCCCAATTCAAACCAAGGCGGGCGGCCGCAGCCGATCAGGGCCGCAGGAGCACCTTCCCCATCGCCGCGCGGCGGGTCAGGAGGCCGAACGCCTCCGGGTATTCCGCCAGCGGGTAGACGCCGTGAACCTGCGCGGTGAGCTTGCCCTCGGCCACCCAGCCGAGGAGCCGGCGCTGGTCGGCCTGATGCGCCTCTGGCTCGCGGTCCAGGAAGGCGCCCCAGTGGACGCCCTGCACGTCGAGCTCCTTCAGGAGCATCAGGTTCAGCGGCAGCCGCGGGATCGCGCCGGCGGCGAAGCCGATGACGAGGTAGCGCCCGCGCCACCCAAGCGCCCGCAGGGCCGGCTCGGCGTAGGCGTCGCCGACCGCATCGTACACCACGTCGACGCCACCGCCGGAGATCCGGCGCAGCTCGTCCTTGAGGGTCGCGGGGTCGTAAACCAGCGTCGCCTCGGCCCCGTGAGCGCGGGCGACCGCGAGCTTCTCCTCCGAGGAGGCGCAGGCGATCACCCGGGCGCCCATCAGCCGGCCGAGCTCCACCGCCGCGAGACCGACACCCCCTGAAGCGCCGAGGACGGCGAGCCACTCGCCGGGCTGGAGACGCGCCCGGTTGGC
Source organism: Methylobacterium sp. CM6257 (assembly GCF_054611515.1). NCBI lineage: Bacteria > Pseudomonadati > Pseudomonadota > Alphaproteobacteria > Hyphomicrobiales > Methylobacteriaceae > Methylobacterium > Methylobacterium sp. CM6257. The sequence goes on along the minus strand of NZ_CM137735.1, from coordinate 7,273,977 downwards.
GAGGGCATGGAGCGACGTGCCGTAGGTGATGGTGAGCCCGGCTGCCTGCTCGTCCGGTACCCCGTCCGGCACCGGGGTGAGCTTGGAGGCCGCGACGGCGATCAATTCGGCGCAGCAGCCATGTCCGGCATGGACGATGACCCGGTCGCCCACCGCGAGACCCTGGGCGCCCTCCCCAAGCGCCTCGACGACGCCGACACCCTCGCCCCCCGGAGAGAACGGCAGCGGCGGCTTCACCTGGTAGCGGCCGGCCACGATCAGCGTGTCGAAGAAGTTGAGCGCCGCCAGCCGGATCCGCACCAAAGCCTGTCCGGGCCCCGGCACCGGATCGGGCCGCTCCACGATCTCCAGTTGCTCCGGCCCGTCGAGCCTCGTGCACAGCAGCGCCCGCATGGCGTTTCGTCCTCCCGATCCGTTGCGTCCTGTTCAGGCCCGGACCGGACGCGCGGTCAAGCCGTCCCGATCATCTCGCGGATGCGGGCCCCCAGCACCTCCACCACGAACGGCTTGGTGATCACCTGCATGCCGGGATCGAGCGCACCGTTCCCGAGCACCGCATTCTCCGCGTAGCCGGTGATGAACAGGACCTTGAGCCCCGGACGCGTGACTCGGCCGGCTTCGGCCATCTGGCGCCCGTTCATGCCGCCGGGCAGCCCGACATCGGTCACCAGCAGGTCGATGCGCACGTCGGATTGCAGCACCCTGAGGCCGGCGCCGCTGTCGGCGGCCTCGATGGCCGTGTAGCCGAGATCCTCCAGCACCTCGGTGACCAGCATGCGCACGGTCGGCTCGTCGTCGACCACCAGCACGGTCTCGCCGGGCGCGGCCCGCGGGGGTGCTCCGATGGCGCCGTGGGGATCCTCCTCGGCGAGGGCGCCGCGATGGCGGGGCAGGTAGAGGCAAACCGTGGTGCCCTTCCCGACCTCCGAATAGATCCGCACCTGGCCGCCCGATTGCTGCGCGAAACCGTAGATCATCGAGAGACCGAGACCGGTCCCCTGCCCCAGCGGCTTCGTGGTGAAGAACGGCTCGAACACCTTGCCGACGATCTCCGGCGGCATGCCGGTGCCGGTATCGGTGACGCAGAGCGAGAGATACTGCCCCGGCGGCATGTCGTGGCGCCGGGCGGCGCGCTCGTCGAGCCAGGCATTGGCGGTCTCGATGGTGATCGTCCCGCCGCCCTCCGGCATCGCGTCCCGGGCGTTGATGCACAGGTTGAGCAGCGCATTCTCGAGCTGGGGCGGGTCGACCAGGGCCGGCCACAGGCCCGCGGCGGCGACCACATCCACGCTCACGGACGGACCCACAGTGCGCCGGATCAGCTCCTCCATGCCGGCCACCAGCCGGTTCACATCGGTGGGCTTCGGATCGAGGGTCTGTCGGCGCGAGAAGGCGAGCAGTCGGTGCGTCAGGGCGGCGGCCCGCTTGGCCGCCCCCTGCGCGGCGTTGATGTAGCGGTCCACGTCCATCATGCGGCCCTGGCTCAGCCGGGTCTGCATGAGTTCCAGCGAGCCCGAGATGCCGGCCAGCAGGTTGTTGAAGTCGTGCGCGATGCCGCCGGTGAGCTGGCCAACGGCCTCCATCTTCTGGGACTGACGCAGGGCCTCCTCGGCCGCCGCCAGGGCGTCGGCTCGCTCGCGCTCGGCGGTGAAGTCGCGTCCGACGGCGTTGATGACCCCGTCGCCCGGTCGCGCGGCCCAGCTGATCCAGCGGTAGCTGCCGTCTTGGTGGCGATAGCGGTTGTCAAAGCGTGCGAGGCTGCCGCCTTCGGCGAGTTGCCGCGCGCCCTCCATGGTCCGGGCCAGATCGTCCGGATGGACGAAATCCATCAGGCTCCTGCCGACGAGCTCGTCCGCACGCCAGCCCAGCACCTCCGTCCAGGCCGGGTTCACCGCCGTGATCGCGCCGTCGAACAGGCTGCGCAGCATCATGTCGGACGAGAGCGTCCAGAGGGCGTTGCGGTCCGCGGTGCGCTCCTCGACCTGCCGGGCCAGGGACGCGTTGAGGTCGTGCAGCTCAGCGAGCGCCGTCTCGAGCCGGGCCTGGCTCTCCTTGAGGGCGGCATCGGCCAGCACCCGGCCGGTGGTTTCGTTGGTGATGATAAACAGCCCGGCGACCCGGCCCGCGGCATCGAGGACCCGCGAATACGAGAAGGTCCACCACGTCTCCCGGGCACCCCGGTCGGTGTCGAGCTGCCAGGGCAGGTCGACGAAGCGCTCCGCCCGGCCCTCCAGGGCGGCGTCGATGATCGGCTTGGCCTGGGCCCAGGCATCGGCCCAGACCTCATCGAACCGCGCCCCGATGGCCCAGGGCAGCCGCGGCCCGAGCAGCGGGAAGTAGGTGTCGTTGAAGAAGAAATGGAGATCCGGGCCCCAGGCGAGGATCATCGATTCCGGCGAGTTCAGGACGAGCGAGAGCGCCGCCCGGAACTCCGCCGGCCAGGTTTCCGGGGAACCGAGCGGGTGGCCGGACCAGTCGCGGGCGCGGATCATCCGCGCGGCCTCGCCACCGCCGGCGAGGAAGGAAAGGGGATCGGTCACGAGGAGAGAATGATTCGTGTCATGGTCACTGCCGCGTATGACCGGCGCGGGTTAAGCCTCGAAGACGGAGGGCCTGATATGCGGTGTAAGGTCGCCACAGGGCGTGTCCGCCTGTCCGGCCGTAGCCACAGACCGGCTCTGAAGCCCCATCAGGAGCAGACCATAACCAAATACGGCACCGGGGAAGGCGCCTTCATCACGTCTGTGCTGAGTTCTTGCGGGCTGCTCACGCTTGACGACGGCGTGATGGCCATCGCTTCACCGTCACACACCAGCATACACCGGTCAGGCGTTTGGGTTCCGCCGTACTCGACCGCATCCTGAGGGGCTTGCGTGCAGCGCAAGGCTCGAAGGAGCCCTCCGGCAGTCTCGGCGATCCCTGGAACTCATTTCGAGGCCCGCTGACGCGGACGCCTCAGGATGGAAAAACAGCTGGGGAGCCGAGACTGCCGAGCCCCACTCCGCCGAGGCGGCAATCTCAAGCGGCCCCTCGATGGTCAGAGAATGCGCGGTTCCGTCAGCGCGTCTCAGTGCGCCTCCTGCCAGTTCCCCGCCGCCTTGGCCTCCACCACCAGCGGCACCCGGAGCGTCAAGGCCGGCGCCGGCGCCTCTTCCATCACACCGCGGATGATCGGGATCGCCTTCTCAACCTCGTCCTCGGCGGTCTCGAAGACAAGCTCGTCGTGCACCTGCAGCAGCATGCGCACATCGAGTTTCCTGGCCGCGAGCGCCGCCTCCATCCGGGTCATGGCCCGGCGGATGATGTCGGCGGCCGAGCCCTGGATCGGCGCGTTGATCGCCTGCCGCTCGACGCTGGCGCGCTCGGACGGGTTGTTGGAGCGGATCTGCGGATAGTGACAGACGCGGCCGAACAGGGTCGTCACGAAGCCCTTGTCGCGGCAGCTCTTCTTGGTAGTCTCGATGTAGTCGCGGATCCCCGGGAACTGTTCGAAATACTGTTTGATGAAGGCCGAAGCCTCCTCGCGGCCGATGCCGAGCCGGTCGGCGAGCCCGAAGGCCGAGATGCCGTAGATGATGCCGAAATTGATGGTCTTCGCCCGGCGCCGCAGGTCGGGGGTCATCTCTTTCAGCGGCACGCCGAACATCGCGCTGGCCGTGGCCGCATGGATGTCGATCCCGTCCTCGAAGGCCTTCCGCAGCTCCGGGATGTCGGCCATGTGGGCCAGCAGCCGCAGCTCGATCTGCGAATAGTCCGCCGAGATCAGCCGGTTGCCGGGCGCGGCCACGAAGGCGCGGCGGATGCGCCGCCCCTCTTCGGTGCGGATCGGGATGTTCTGCAGGTTCGGCTCGGAGGAGGACAGCCGCCCCGTGGTGGTGGCCGCCAGCGAGAATGAGGTGTGGACCCGCGCGGTGTCGCGGTCGGCATGGGCCTGGAGCGCGTCCGTGTAGGTGGATTTCAGCTTCGAGAGCTGCCGCCACTCCAGGATCTTCTTCGGGAGTTCGTGCCCGGCCTGCGCCAGTTCCTCCAAGAGCGTGGCGGGCGTCGCCCACTGGCCGGAGGGCGTCTTCTTGGCCCCCGGCAGTCCCATCTTGCCGAACAGGATGTCGCCGATCTGCTTCGGCGAGCCCACCGAGAACTTCTCCCCGGCATCCTCCTGGATCTCCTCCTCCAAGCGGACGAGGATCTGCGAGAAGTCCCCAGACAGCCGGCTCAGCATGTCCCGGTCGACCCGGATGCCGCGCTGCTCCATCCGGGCGATCACCGGCAGCAGGGGCCGCTCCAGGGTCTCGTAGACGGCGACCCGTCGCTCGGCCACGAGGCGCGGCTTCATCATCCGCCACAGGCGCAAGGTCACGTCCGCGTCCTCGGCCGCGTAGGCGGTCGCCCTGTCGATGGCGACGCGGTCGAAGGTCACCTTGTTGCGGCCGCTGCCGGCCACGTCCGCGAAGGTGATCGGCTGGTGGCCGAGATGGCGGCGGGCCAGCTCGTCCATGCCGTGCCCGCCCTTGCCGGCATCGAGCACGTAGGAGATCAGCATCGTGTCGTCGAACGGCGCCACCTCGATGCCGTAGCGGGCGAGCACGACCCAATCGTATTTCAGGTTCTGGCCGACCTTCAGGACCCCCGGGTTCTCCAGGAGCGGCTTCAGTCGGGCGATGGCGGCGTCGAGGGGAATCTGACCCGGCACCGGCTCGACCACGTCGGAGGGCGCGGCGCCCTCGCCGAACAGGTCGGTGGCATCGGCCTGCACCTTCGCGGCCTGCACGTGGGCCAGCGGGATATAGCAGGCGCGGCCCGTGGCGACCGCCAGCGAGACGCCGACCAGCCCGGCCTTGTGCGCGTCGAGGGCGTCGGTCTCCGTATCGACCGCCACCACCCCGGCTTCCTCGGCCTCGGCGATCCAGGCGTCGAGCTGCTCCAGGGACGCGACGGTCTCGTAGGCGGCCGTGTCGAACGGGGCCACCGCCTCGGCGGCGCGGGCCGCGACCACGTTGCCGGGGGTCGCCTCCACGGACGCGCGGGGCTTGGCCGGCGCGTCGGGCAGGTCGAGATCGGCGAACGGGTCGACTTCGCCGGTCCCGGGCGGGGCATCGCCGGGCGGGCGCTCGGCGCCGGCCGCCGCGGTCTCCGGGTCCGGCGGCACGGAATCGCCGAAGAACGGCACCGCGTCGCTGCCGCCCGCGCCGTTGCTGTAGCCGTGGGGGCGGGCACCGGGCAGCAGCGCCGGATCGGGCTTCACGGCTTCCGGATCAACGTGCAGCATCTGGGCGATGCGGCGCGTCAGCGTGTTGAACTCCATCGCCTTGAGGAAGCCGACCAGCTTCTCCGGGTCGGGCTTAGGCACGCCGAGCTCGTCGAGCGGCACCGGGACCGGCACGTCCTCCATGAGCGCGACGAGTTTTCGCGAGAGCTTGGCCTGCTCGATGTTGGCGAGCAGGGTCTCGCGGCGCTTGGGCTGCTTGATCTCGCCCGCCCGTTCCAGCAGGGCCTCGAGGCTGCCGAATTCCTTGATGAGGGCGGCCGCGGTCTTGAGCCCGATGCCCGGCACGCCCGGCACGTTGTCGGAGGTGTCGCCGATCAGCGCGAGCGCGTCGCCGATTTGGTTCGGCTGCAGGCCCTCCCACTTGGCGATGATCGCCTCGACGTCGAGGTTGCGCTCGGGCCGGTAGCCCGCCTTGCCCTTGGCGCCGGATTCGAAATCGTAGAACCGAACCTGCGGCCCGACGAGCTGCATCAGGTCCTTGTCGGAGGAGACGATGATGACGCCCGCACCGCGCGCCTCCGCCTGCCGCGTGTAGGTGGCGATGAGGTCGTCGGCCTCGTAGCGTTCCAGCTCCACGGCGTGCAGGCCGAAGGCCCGGACCGCGTCGCGCATCAGCGGCATCTGCCGCTTGAGGTCGTCGGGAGCGTCGGGACGGTGGCCCTTGTAGTCCGGGAACATCTCCTTGCGGAACGAGCCCTCGGACTTGTCGAAGACGATGCCGAGATGGGTCGGCTTGGTGCCGGCGGCCCCGTCCTGAAGAAACTGCGCGATCTTGGTGCAGAACAGCCGCACGGCGCCGGTGGGCAGCCCGTCGGAGGGGCGCGAATTGTACTTCTGGTCCTGGTTGATCGACTGGAAATAGGCGCGGAAGATGAAGGACGAGCCGTCGACCAGGATCACCTGATCGCCGGGGCCGACGGGCTTGGTCTCGGAGCTCGACGCGGTCTCAGGCTTCATGGGGCGCAGGCGTCTCGGGGGATCAGGGGTCGGGCATGCGGGCGAGCCCGGCGCGGCGGGCCGCGACGAGCATAGGTAACTCGTCGTGGACGGTGAGCCGGACGATGTCCAGCGTCACGCGGCAATCGCCGGTCGGGCAGTCGCTCCCGGCCGCCCGGGAAAGAGCCGGGCGCGCAGGCCTCGGCGTCATCGAGCAGGCGGCGGGTTCGGGTTCACGCAGCGAGTTCGCGCCCCAGCGCCTCCACCCGCCGCAGGTCGTCCACGAAGGCTGCGTAGGCCTCCGCCTTCGCTTCCTCCGGGAGACGCAGCAGGTAGGACGGGTGGACTGTGATGAAACCCTGGAAGCGGTTGTCGAGCCGGTCGAAGCGGAACGGCCCGCGGGCGCGGGTGATCGGGATCGCCTTGCCGGTCAACGCCAGCACGGCGGTCGCGCCGAGCGCCACCACGAGCTTGGGACCCACGAATTCCAGCTCCCGATCGAGCCACCAGCGATAATGGCTGACCTCACCGGCCGTCGGCTTCTGGTGGATGCGGCGCTTGCCGCGCTCCTCGAACTTGAAGTGCTTGACCGCATTCGTGAGGTAACTCGCCCTGCGGTCGATCCCCGCCTCCGCCATGGCCCGGGAGAGCAGTTGCCCCGCCGGTCCGACGAAGGGCCGGCCCTGACGATCCTCTTGGTCGCCCGGCTGCTCGCCCACGAAGGCGATCGTGGCGCCGACCGGCCCTTCGCCGAGCACGGCCTGGGTGGCGCCCGGCACCAGCGGCTCGGTGCGCCGGATGATCGCGTTCAGTTCATCGAGGGACTTCGGATCCTGGTCGGCCATCGCGGCGACGGCGCGGGCGGGTTCGCGGCGTTTCGGCATGGTCGGCTCCCTCTCGATCATCGCTTCGGTGCGCCCGGCCGCCGCCCGGACCAGGGCGGGGATTGCGGCGGTCTCGGGCATGTTCCGCCAGTACTTCTTGGGCATCTCGGCCCGCATCGCCCGCAGATTGGTGCGGGCGGGGTTGAACGTGCTCTCGTAATAGGTCTGCCAACCGGCCTCGAACCCGTCGCCCTCGGGCAGTTGCGCGCGGTCGCCGGGCGGCCCGTAGGTCAGGGCTTGCGTATCCCAATGCGCCGACCCGTCGGGCGTCAGGATCGACCAGCGCATGCCGCGGAATCGCGCGACGAAGAACGGTGCGGCCGCCTCCAGGATGTGATGATCGGGCTCGAACCACGCCACATAGCGCTCGCCCTCCCGGTCCTCGGCCCGGCGGAAGCGCAGGAAGGCGTGCATCTTGTGAAGGTCGCGCCCGATCGCCTTCGCCATCCGGTGCAGGCGGTGGACCAGCGGATCGCTGCCCACCTCCATCAGGTGCCGCTCGCCGTGGCACACGCGCCAGATTAGCGCGTAGAGCAGGCCGTAGCGCTCCGGGTCGCGGTGTGGAATGACCTGGGGGATCAGCGCGGCGACCGCCCTGGGCAGCGCGAGCGGTGCGCCTGTGGCGTGATCCGCCTCGGCGCCGAACAGGCCGGGCGCGTTCGCCACGGACCATGACACCGCCTCGGGCGGGACACCCTGCGCCACCAGGCTTCGGACGGCGCCGCGGAAGCCGTCGAGATCGGCGCCCGGGCGCAGGAGGACATCGCGCGACCGGGGCTGATCCTCGCCCTTCTCCGCGGGGTCGAGGAGCGGACGTGCCACCTCTCCGGCCGGCATCAGAACAGACTCAGCTGCGTGGCGGGCTCGACCAGCCGCGTCCGCAGATCGAGCCGGTCCGTGAGCCCGACCGGGCGGTGGTCGGCGGCGATCAGGAATGGTCGCGCCCGCTTCAGCCCGGAGGTCAGCCGGGCGACGTCGTCGAGGCGCAGGGTCGCGTGGCGACGCGCCTTGATGATCTTGTCGACCGCCCGCGCCCCGAGCCCCGGCACGCGCAGCAGCCATTCCCGGTCGGCGCGGTTCACGTCCACGGGGAATTTGTCGCGATGCTTCAGCGCCCAGGCGAGCTTCGGGTCGATGTCGAGGGCGAGCATGCCCCCCTCCGAGGCGTCGGCGACCTCATCGGGGGTGAATTCGTAGTACCGGAGCAACCAGTCGGCTTGATACAGCCGGTGCTCGCGCTGGAGCGGTGGCGGCTTCGGCGGCAGGATCGCCGAGCCGTCCGGGATCGGACTGAAGGCCGAGTAGTAGACCCGCTTCAGGCCGACGCTCCCGTAGAGATGCGCGCTCTTGCGGATCAAGGCCTCGTCGGTGGTGGCGTCCGCGCCCACGATCACCTGCGTCGAGTGGCCGGCCGGCGAGAAGCGGCGGCGCTCGGCCTTCGCCTCGACGATGCGCTCGCCGATCTGCGCCATCGCGCCCTGGATCGCGGCCCCGTCCTTCTCGGGCGCGAGCCGCTCGAGGCTGGCCTCCGTGGGCAGCTCCACATTGATCGACAGCCGGTCGGCGTAGAGACCGGCCTCCTCGATCAGCCAGGGGCTCGCCTCGGGAATCGACTTGAGGTGGATGTAGCCGGCGAAGCCGTGGTCGCGCCGGAGCGATTTCGCCACCCGGGTGAGCAGCTCCATCGTGTGGTCCGGCGACTTGATGATGCCCGACGAGAGGAACAGCCCCTCGATGTAGTTGCGCCGGTAGAAGTTCAGAGTGAGATTCACGACCTCCTCGACGGTGAACTTCGCCCGCCGTACGTTCGAGGACCGGCGGTTGATGCAGTAGGCGCAGTCGAACAGGCACCAGTTGGTCAACAGAATCTTGAGCAGCGAAACGCAGCGCCCGTCCGGCGTGTAGGCGTGGCAGATACCGGCGCCGGTTGTGGAGCCGAGCCCGTCCTTGCCGGCCGCGCGTCTCGGCGCCGCCGAGGAGGCACAGGACGCATCGTATTTCGCGGCATCCGCCAGGATCCGCAGCTTCTTGGCCAGGGCTTCGTCCATCGAACAGACAATGAACAAGCCGTCCGAAGGTGCAAGGCCGGGCGGCGCGTCACCCCGGTCCGCATTGCCGCACCCCGGTCACGTCTCCGCGTCCAGTTCGGCATCCACGACCCGCCGGGCGAGGTCGTAGGAGAAGCCGGCCCGGGCCAGGGCGGCGAGGTCGCGGTCGCGATGGGCCGCCCGCTGGTCCGGCCGACGGTGCGCCCCGAGGCGTCGCCGCTTGGCGTAGGCCCATGCTGCCTGCTCTTCGACCGCCTCGGCCTCACCGTCCGCAAGGGCGTCGCACTCGGCCTGCATCGCCGCCTCGACCACGTCGCGGGGGACACCCTTGGCGGCGAGCTTGGCGGAGACGCCCCGGCTCGACGTGCCGCGCCGGCGCAGCGTGGCGAGGCGGGTATCGGCGAAGCGGGTATCGTCCACGAGGCCCGCCGAGATCGCCCGCGCCACGGTCGCGGCGATCATCTCGGCGAAGGCAGCCGGGTCCTCGCCGCGCAGCCGCGCCCGCTTCTCGACGCGCCGCGCCAGAGTCCGCCGCAGCATCTCGGTCGAGGCGCTATACCGCTCGAGGTAGTGCAGCGCCGACTGCTCGAGCCACGTCGGACTGATCGGCTTCGGAGGCGGTGCCTCGGTGGTGCGGCGTCCTGGCGCAGATTCTGCAACGATTGTTCGTTTCACCGGTTCTTCACGATCTCGACAGGTTTGCGTTTCATGACTTGGGGATGGAACGCGCGCAACGCGACAGGCTCGGCCATGCCCCGAACCCCCGTCCTTCGCCCGACCGCACCCGAGGTCCGTGGCGAAGGCGCCTGCACGTCCTGGCGGCGTCTCTGATGCGCCGCGAGTGGCTCCTGGTCCTGGTGGCCTTGGGGCTGGCCGCGGTCGCGGCCGCGATCGTCTATCTCTCGCGCCCGAACACCCTCACGGTGGCGGTCGGCCCGCAGGACGGCCCCGAAGCCGCGCTGATCGAGGCCTACGCCAATGCCCTGGACCGGGCGCGCGAGGATGTGCGCCTCCGGGTCGTCCGCTACGGCGACGTGCGCGACAGCGCCATGGCCCTCCAGCGGAACAAGGCCGACCTCGCGGTGGTGCGGCCGGACGTCTTCCTGCCCGAGAACGGCCTGACGCTGGCAATCCTGCACGACGAGGCCCTCGTCATCGCCGCCCCCGAGGCGGCCGATATCGACGACGTTCCCGCCCTCGCCCGCAAGCGTCTCGGCATCGTCGTGCGCCACAGCGCCGACCTGCCCTTCCTGACCAATCTGCTCTCCTTCTACGATCTGGTGCCGGAGAACCTGAGCGAGGATGGCTCCGAGAGCAGCCACGCGGCCGGCGAGGCGGAGACCGCCACCGGTCACGTCGTGGTGGTCCCCCTCAAGGCCGGCGAGGTTACGGCCGCGCTTGCCGAGAAGCGTATCGACGCCGTCGCGGTGATCGCGAGCCCCGCCTCGAAGGCGGCGGCGGCCGTCGTGCACGCGGTCGAACTCGGCTCGCCGGAGCGCAAGGTCGGCTTCGTCTCGATCCCGGACGGGGACGCGATCCTGCAGCGCTTCCCGGAGCTGCAATCCGTCACGATCCCGGCCGGGACCTTCGGCGGCCGCCCGAAGCGCCCGGACGAGGAAGTCCGGACTGTCGGGGCCTCCTACCGCCTGATGGCGCGGGGCACGGTGAGCCGCGTCGCGGTCGCCTCCGCCACGCAGCACCTGTTCGAGTGGCGCTCGCGCCTCGCCTCCGCGGCTCCGGTGGCGAAGCTGATGAAGGCCCCGGACTTCGACACGACCGTGGCGGCGACCTCCGCGCGGCTGCCCAATCACCCCGGCGCGGTCGATTACTTCGAGCGGGAGCAGCAGACCTTCCTCGACCGCTACGAGGATTACATCTACCTGTTCGCCTTCTTCGGCGGCACGATCGGCTCCGGCTTCGCGTGGCTCGGGCAGCGCCTCGCCCGCAAGCGCCGGGAGCGCGTCGACTTCGTCCTCGACCGCCTGCTCGACATTATGCGCGAGGTGCGCGCGGCCACGAGCAAAGCCGAGCTCGACGCCATCGCCATCGAGACGGACGGGCTGGTGGCCGACGTGGTCTGCTACGCCCGGGAGCGCAGCATCGACGCCCGCACGGTGAGCGCCCTGATCCTGGCGGTGGACGGGGTCCATGCGGCCATCGCCGATGCGCGGCGCCAAGCCGACGAGGCCGAGCCGCGGGCGGCTACCCGCACCCGGACGGCGCGGCTGCTCGCCCTGGACCTGCCGGCCGCGGAGTAGTGGCCTGCCACGCCGATCGAAGGTCCGCCTCTCCCTCGGCACGGGCCGTGGATGCGGGGCGGATCGCCGCATGGCTGGCGGCGTAGGCATATCATGCTAACGGGAAGCATGTTCGATCCCGTCGCCGCCCTCGACACGGTCCTCGACCAGCTCGACCGCGAGGCCCGCGAGCCCACCAAGCTCCGGGCCGCGCTCGTGCCCGAGCTGCGCCGGGTGATCGATGAGGGCCACCGCGCCGCCGAGGCGCAGCTCCTCGAGGACCGCAACGGGCTTCGCTGTGCGCAGACGCTCTCGAGGCTCACCGACGCCGTGGTGCGGGCGATCCACGACGCCGTGGTCTGGCGGCTCTATCCCAACGACAACCCGTCGACCGGCGAGCAGCTCGCAATCGTCGCCACCGGCGGCTACGGCCGGGGCACGATGGCGCCGGGCTCGGACATCGATCTGCTGTTCCTGCTGCCCTACAAGCAGACCGCGTGGTCGGAGAGCGTCGTCGAGGCGATGCTCTACGTGCTGTGGGACCTCAAGCTGAAGGTCGGCCACGCCACCCGGTCGGTCGAGGAATGCCTGCGCGAGGCGCGGGCCGACATGACGATCCGCACGGCCCTCCTGGAGGCGCGGTTCCTGTTCGGCTCACGAACCCTATTCGAGGAGCTGGTGACGCGCTTCGATGCCGAGCTGGTGGTCGGCTCGGCCGCCGAGTTCGTGGAGGCGAAGCTGCGCGAGCGCGACATGCGCGTCTCGAAGGTCGGCTCCTCGCGCTATCTCGTGGAGCCCAACGTCAAGGACGGCAAGGGGGGCCTGCGCGACCTGAACACGCTGTTCTGGATCGCCAAGTACACCTATCGGGTGCGCGACCAGATCGAGCTCGTGAGCGCCGGCCTGTTCACCCCGGAAGAATACGCGCTGTTCGAGCGTTGCGAGGAGTTCCTGTGGCGGGTGCGGTGCCACATGCACTTTGCGACGAAGCGGGCGGAGGAGCGCCTGTCCTTCGGCCTGCAGCCCCGGATCGCCGAGCGCTTCGGCTACGAGCCCCGCGGCGGCCTCTCCGGCGTCGAGCGCTTCATGAAGGCCTATTTCCGCATCGCCAAGGACGTGGGCGACCTCACCGCCATCGTGTGCGCCGAGCTTGAGGCGCGCCACGCCAAGCGCACCCCGGTGCTCGATCGCTGGATCGGCCGGTTCCGGGACCGGTTCCGGGCCACCGCCATGGAGGCGGAGGATTTCTGGATCGACCACGGGCGGGTGAACCTGCGCGCCGAGGACGCCTTCGAGCGCGATCCCGTGAACCTGATCCGCCTGTTCTGGCTGGCGGACCGGCACAACCTCGCGATCCACCCCGACGCCAAGCGGCTGGCCAGCCGTTCCTTGCGCCTCGTCAACCCGTCGCTGCGCGGAGACGCCGAGGCCAACCGCCTGTTCCTCGACATCCTGACCTCCCGCAATGCCCCCGAGGAGGCGCTGCGCGAGATGAACGAGGCGGGCGTGCTCGGCCGCTTCATCCCGGATTTCGGCCGCATCGTCGCGATGATGCAGTTCAACATGTACCACCACTTCACGGTGGACGAGCACCTGCTGCGCACGGTCGGCGTGCTGGCCGACATCGAATCGGGCCGCTCACAGGAGATCTACCCGCTGGTCTCGCGCCTGGTGCACACGATCCACAACCGCACGGCGCTCTACGTGGCGATCCTGCTGCACGATATCGCCAAGGGCCGGCCGGAGGACCACTCGGTCGCCGGCGCGGCGATCGCCGAGAAGCTCTGCCCCCGCTTCGGCCTGAACCAGGCCGAGACCGAGACCGTGCGCTGGCTGGTCGAGCACCACCTGCTCATGTCGATGACCGCGCAGAGCCGCGATCTCTCGGATGCCAAGACGATCGAGCGCTTCGCCGCGAGCGTGCAGAGCCTGGAGCGGCTGAAGCTCCTGACCATCCTGACCGTAGCCGACATCACGGCCGTGGGACCCGGCGTGTGGACGGCCTGGAAGGGCACCCTGATCCGCACCCTGTACGACGAGACCGAGGTGTACCTGTCGGGCGGCCATTCCGAGATCGCCCGCACCGACCGGGTTCGCCTCGTCCAGATGGCCCTGCGCGAGCAGCTGCCCGGCTGGGAGTCGGAAGAGTTCGACGCCTACGCGGCCCGGCACGGCCAGGCCTACTGGCTCAAGGTCGACAGCACGCGCCAGCTCAAGAACGCGATCTTCCTCCGCGACGCCCTCCGCGAGAGCCGGACCAGCGCGACCGACGTGGCCCTCGACCCCGTGCGAGGCGTCACCGAGATCACGATCTACTCGCCGGACCACCCGCGCCTGCTCGCCATCATCACCGGAGCCTGCGCGGCGGCCGGCAGCAACATCGTCGACGCGCAGATCTTCACCACCACGGACGGTTTCGCCCTCGACACGATCTTCATCTCCCGAGCCTTCGAGCGGGACGAGGACGAGCTGCGCCGGACCAAGCGCATCACGGCGGCGATCGAGCGGGCGCTGAAGGGCGAGATCCGCATCGCCGACCTCGTCGCCGACAAGCATCCGCCGACGAGCACCCGCGCCAAGACCTTCCCGGTCCCACCGGATGTCACTCTCGACAACGCATTGTCGAGCCGGGAGACCGTCGTGGAGGTCACGGGCCTCGACCGGCCGGGCCTGCTCTACGAGCTGACCACGGCCTTCGGCCGACTGTCGCTGAACATCACCTCGGCACACGTGGCGACCTTCGGCGAGCGGGCCGTGGACGTCTTCTACGTCACCGACCTCACCGGCACGCGGGTGACCCAGCCCGACCGGCAGGCGGCGATCCGGAGCGCCGTCATGGAAGTCTTCGCCGGCGACGTCGCCGCCCTCAAGGCCGAAGGGCTGGAGGCGCTCGTCGCGTCCCCGCCGCCGCGCGAGGCGTGAGCGCCGGGTTGATTTCACGCGGCGCCGGCCAGATATCTGCGCCGGTTCCGAATGCCCCCGAACCACCCTGCCCCGACGACTGAAACGCGATGACGAGCAACGACATGCCCCAGGATGACCAGCGCCAGACCACGGTCGAAGCCGGTGCCGGCGCGGCCCAGGATACCGCGCCCGCAGGCCAGGGTGGCGAGGCATCCGTCGATCCCGTCGCTGAGGCACTGGCCCTGCTCACAGCCGAGCGCGACGAGCTGAAGGACCGGATGCTGCGCACGCTCGCCGAGATGGAGAACCTGCGCCGCCGGACCGAGCGGGAGGTCGCGGATGCGCGCGCCTACGCGGTCACCAACTTCGCCCGCGACGTGCTCAACGTCGCCGACAATATCCGCCGCGCCCTCGACAGCGTCCCGGCCGACGCGAAGGCCACCGCCGACGGCGCGCTGAAGGGCCTGATCGACGGAATCGAGCTGACCGAGCGCGACCTCGCCAAGACGCTGGAGCGCCACGGGGTCAAGATCGTCGAGCCGCAGGGCCAGAAGTTCGACCCGAACCGGCACCAGGCCATGTTCGAGGTGCCGAATCCGGAGGTTCCCGCCGGCACCGTCGTGCAGGTCGTGCAGGCGGGCTACGTCATCGGCGAGCGCGTGCTGCGCCCCGCCCTGGTGGGCGTGGCCAAGGGCGGCCCGAAGGCGGCCGCCAATCCCGCCGACGCCGCCTGATCGCTCCGGTGGCGCGGCCTACTGGCAGGGCAGCGCCGCCGCGAAGTCGGAGATGAACTGGGCCGTCTCGCGAGTATGGGCCGGCGCGCGCGGATCGCGGGCGACGAGCCCGGCCTCGACCTGGAGGCGCCGGTTACAGGCACAGGCCGGCAGCGCCTGCCCCGAAACCGGATTGGGCCAGCAGGCGTCGTGGCGCGCGCAGGCGCGATCAAGCGCGTCGATCGGCCGATAACCGGGGCCGCGATTCCCGGGACCGCAGAAGTTCCCGTAGATCAGGAGGGCCCCCTGTCCGGTCGGTCCGGGCGGTATCAGTTCCTGTGCCCGCGCCGCCACGGCACCGGCTGCGAGTCCGAGGGCGAGCAAAGCCGTCGCGATGGGGTTCGGGCTGAGAGCGTTCACGGCCGATCCTGGGTGACGTCCGATTCCGCGCGGGGATACCCGCGCGGCATCCGGCACCGCGACGCCGACGAGAAGGACAGTTCCGACCGGCCGACGGATTCGCAAAGCCGAACGCCGTACATAGCGACTCGGTGCCGCCGAATCGTCAAGATCGTTCGTGATCAATATTGATTAGAATCGGTAATTTACACCGGCCCTGACCAGGGAAAAACCGACATCCTGTTTGCCGGCACCATAATATGCTGAAACGCCGGCGTTGTAATATGTCGTTCCGGCGAAACCGCGGTCGAGATGGATGTAGAGCGCGTCCACCTTGGCGGAGAGCTTCTCGGTGAAGGCGTATTCGAGGCCGCCGCCCGCGGCGTAGCCGGTCCGGTCGCTCCCGGACAGGGGATCGGAATAGGACGCGGCGTAGGTCGAGCGTGAGCCGCCGCCATAGGCGAGACCGCCGGTACCGTAGACGAGCACGCGGCCGAAGGCGTAGCCGAGGCGGCCGCGGACGGTACCGAGATAGTCCAGGCTCGGTCGGACGCTGTAATATGGGGTCGTGCCGAGATAAGCGGCGTCCGCCTTGGCGAAGGATGTGCCCTGGATATCAGTCTCGAAGCCGAGCACGACGCCGGAACCGGGTGCGAATTGGTAATTGTACCCAATCTGACCACCATCGGCGAAGCCGCCGGAGCGTTTGCCACCCGTCACGGTTCCGTAAGTCGGGTCCGCGAAGCCGCCGCTGCCGGTGTGAAAGGCGTAGCCCGCATTCAGGCCGGCATAGAAACCTGTCCTGGTGAAGACCGGCGGCGATGGAGGGAGGGGCGGGGGCGGTGCGCGACGGGGCAGATCCGCCGCCTCGGCGCCGAGCGCGATGCAGCCGGCCGCTGCGCCGAGGAGCGCGGCATGGGACGATCTGGTCATCGGGTCCTCGTCAGTGGAGCGGCCATGCCGCAGGGTCAGAGGGCCAGGAGGAGCAGGCCGATGACGGTCACGGAGAGGATGAGACAGAGCGCGAGGTCGAGGACGGGCGCTCCGCCACAGGAGGGCGCCGGCCGGACGCGGTCTTGACCGGAGTCGGACACGGCGATCACGACCGCACCTCGCGGCGCCTCGCTTGGTGCGCGGCGGTCTTCACGGCACTGAGGGGTGCCGCCGCCCCGCCTGAGGGGGTGACGGGAGCGGCGGCCTGCGACGCCCTCGGTCCGCCGGCACGGTGGACCGTATCCGCGACAGCGATACCGAGGGCGGGCAGTGCGAGGGCGGCAACGACGCAGACGATACGCCGAAGCCGCGGCAGGGGATCGGTCCGACGCACGCGACGCGCGGAGGGCGACAGATGCGTGAGAGGCGGCGACGCATCAGCAACGAGGATCCGCGCTTCGACCGTCATTCCCGGACCTCCATGAGTTCGTGGGAAATTTGACCACAAAACAGTCTTGCGTGTGCAAAAATCCCACGTCAACTCGGATTGCTCCGGATCGTGTGCGCCCGCGCACATTGTGGGATTGTCTCCCACGTCACATGCGCTATCGATGCGGTCATGTCCGAGACTGCCGAAACACCGCGTGAGGGCGCCAGCCTGCACGCGCCACTGGCGCGGCTCCTGCGGCCGCTGGTGCGCCTCCTTGTGGCGCGCGGCATCACCTTCCCAGCCCTCACCGATCTGCTGCGCGAGCTCTACGTGAACGTGGCGGAATACGACTTCGCCCTGGCCGGCAAGGAGCAGA
The DNA here is from genome assembly GCF_054611515.1 of Methylobacterium sp. CM6257. Classification (NCBI taxonomy): domain Bacteria; kingdom Pseudomonadati; phylum Pseudomonadota; class Alphaproteobacteria; order Hyphomicrobiales; family Methylobacteriaceae; genus Methylobacterium; species Methylobacterium sp. CM6257. The sequence goes on along the minus strand of NZ_CM137735.1, from coordinate 7,256,851 downwards.
CGGACAGCCGTGTCTCCCTGCTCACGGGTATCCACCGCAAGGAGGTGCGGCGCCTCCGCGGCGCCGGCGCGCCGGTCAGTGCCGTGCCGGCCGTGGTCTCGCGCACGAGCCGGATCATCGCCCGCTGGATCGCCGATCCGGCCTTCACCGACCCGCAGGGCCAGCCCTTGCCTCTGCCGCGGACCGCCGAAGGGAGCGCCCCCTCGTTCGAGGTCCTTGTCTCCGGCGTGACCCGCGACCTGCGGCCCCGCGCGGTGCTCGACGAGTGGCTGGACCGGGGGCTGGCCTTCATGGACGCACAGGACCGGATCGTGCTGGCGGAAGCCGCCTACGTGCCCCGCGGCGACGGCGCGGAGGGGCCGCAGCTCTACTATTTCGGCCGCAACCTTCACGACCATATCGCGGCGAGCGTGGCCAACATCGTCGGAGAGACGCCGCGCTTCCTGGAGCGGGCCGCCCATTACGACGGGCTCTCCAAGGAGCTCGCGACCAAGCTCGAGGCCCGGGCGCGCGAGATCGCCATGGAGGCCCTGCAACAGGCCAATCGCGAGGCGCACGCCGCCTGCCAGACCGATCCCGGCGGCGACCACCGCTGGAATTTCGGCCTCTACGTCTACACGGAAGCCGCGCCGCCGGCCCGACCCACGGACCACCGCTGAGAGGCCGGCCGTGCGATCCTCGCCAAACCGCCGGCTCGTCCTGCGCCTGCTCGCGGGCGCCGCAACCCTGTTCCCGGGCGCCGTCCGGCCGCAGGAGGCTCCGCGCGACCAGGGTATCGGCGGCACCGGCATGATGCGGACGGACGAGCCGCGGAACGGCCCTGTCGGCGAGGGTGACCGCGGCATCGGCGGCACCGGCGTGATCGGGACGATCCGCCGGTTCGGCTCGATCATCGTCAACGACCTGCGCATCGCCTACCCGCCGGAGGTGGAGGTGCGGATCGACGGCGAGGCCGCGACGGCGGCGGATCTGAAGATCGGGCAGGTCGTCCACGTGGTCGCGCGGCCTGAATCCGGCGGCCTCGCCACGCGCCGCATCGACGTGACCAGCGAGGTGGTCGGCCCGGTGGAATCCGTCGCGCCGGGTCGGCTGATCGTGCTGGGCCAGCGCGTCTCGACGGCCGGGCTGCGCGGCGACTGGACGCCGGGCGCGCGCGTCGCCGTCAGCGGTCTGCGCCGGCCGGACGGAGTGATCGTGGCGAGCCTGATCGAGGCGCGGGCGGCCGGCCCGGACCGCGTGGCTGGCCCCGTGCGCCGCGATGCCGGTGGCGCTCTGACCATCGGCGGCCTGCGGCTGAAAGGAGCGGATGCCCTGCCGCCGGGCAAGCGCGCGCGGGTGACCGGCTCGGCCGAGGGCGGCGTGCTCAGCGTCACCAACGCCGCGGAGGCCGGGCTGCCGTTCCCGCCGGGCCTCAGGCAGGTGTCGATGGAGGCCTATATCGGCCGGGCCGGCACCGGGCTTGACCTCGGCTCCGGCTACGCCGTCGCGGGTCGGCCAGGCGCCGAGATTCCGCGTCAGGGGAGCGTGCGCGCCGTGCTCACCGCCGGCATCGCGCGGGACGGCAACCTCACGGTGGAGCGCCTGCGAATCGAGAACCGCCTCGCCCCGGAGCCTGCGCAGCCCGAAGCCCCTCGGTTCGAACGGGAGCGCGACCGCCTGGACCTGCGCAACCTGCCCGATGAAGTGCCGGGGCGCTTCGGCGCCGAGCCTGGCGGAAAACCGGGCAGCTTCGGAGGGAGCGGCGAGCCCCGCGGGCCCGCGATCGATACGCGACCCGGCACGGGCAACCTCCCAAGAGTGGACGGTCCGGCCGGTTTCGGCCCGTCCCGGGGCGGCTTCGGCGGCGCACCACCAAGCGGTCCTGGGGGCTTCCCGGGCGGCCCGGGAAGCTTCGGAGGGCCGGGCGGACCGGGGGCTGGTCCGGGGGGCTTCGGCGGCCCGCCTGGCGGCCGGCGCTAGGAGCGCGCCGGGCCGCCCTCTGTCTTGGCCTCCCGTTCCAGAAGGTCACGCTTGCGGGCGACGCCCCAGCGGTAGCCGGACAGGGCACCGTCCGAGCGGACCACGCGGTGGCAGGGAATCGCGACCGCGAGGGCATTCGCGCCGCAGGCCTGGGCGACGGCGCGTGTCGCGGTCGGGGCACCGATGGCACGCGCGATCTCCGCATAGGTCGCCGTCGAGCCGATCGGAATCTGCTGGAGCGCCTCCCAGACCCGCTGCTGGAACGCCGTGCCGCGGATATCGAGGGGCAGGTCGAGCCCGCGCGCCGGCGCCTCGACGAGGCCAATGACCTGCGCCATCCACGCCTCGAAAGCCGGATCGCCCCCCTCGATCTCTGCCTGCGGGAATCGATCCTGCAGGTCGCGCACCAGGGTCTCCGGGTCGTCGCCGAGCAGGATCGCGCAGACGCCCTTCCCGGTTGCGGCGACGAGGATCGCGCCCAGCGAGCAGGCGCCGACGCCGAAGCGGATACGGATCCCGGCGGCACCCTTGCGGTAGGCATCGGGCGCCATGCCGAGGCGCACGGCGCCCCCTTCGTAGAAGCGGCTCGCGGCATTGTAGCCCGCGCCGTAGAGCGCCTCGGTCACCGAGGGGGCCCCGGGCAGTCCGGCAGCCAGGGCCGCGGCGCGCCGGGACGCAGCGTAGGCCTTCGGCGTCACGCCGGTGACGGCCTTGAAGACGCGGTGGAAATGGTAGGCGCTCATCGCGGCCTCGCGGGCGAGTTCGGCGAGCGAAGGCATCGCCTCGGAGGTCTCGATTCGGCGGCAGGCGCGGGCGACGGCCTCGGCCCGGCGCCCGGTCAGCCCGGGCTCGTTCGGGCGGCACCGCCGACAAGGGCGGAAACCGGCCGCCTCGGCGGCGGCGCAGGTCGGATAGAAGGCGACATTCTCGGGCCGGGCCGCCCGCGAGGGGCAGCTCGGGCGGCAATACACTCCCGTGGTGCGGACCGCGTACACGAAGGCGCCGTCCGACCGCGCGTCGCGTGCCGCCAGGGCAGCCCATCGCGCGGCCTCAGCGGAATCAGGACTCGAACGGACGCTCATGGCCGCGGGACTATGCGGCCTTGCGACGGCATTGGGGAGGGACATGACGGAGCCTGCCGGATGACGGTATCGCTTCTCCCCATACTGTCCGTCCGCGGCGGATCCGGCATCCCGCTCCTTGCTGCCGAATCCACCCTTCGAGCCTCCGGCGGACGATCATTCCCACGAGGCCCCATGGCGTCGAGCAACACCGACCACATCCATGTCGGCAAGGACGGGTGGCTGTTCCTGAAGACCGGGACGAACGACGTCCTCGGCCAGTACGAACGCCCCGAGGAGACCACCAAACTCATCTGGCAATGGCGGAGCCTCGTCACGACGCGCGAGCGGCGCCTGCGCGCCATGGGTATCCTGTACCGCCACGTCGTCGCCCCCGAGAAGCTGATGATCTACGATCATCGGCTCGACGGGCTCGACATCGTGCCGACGGCCTCGCCTGCCTACCGGCTGCTCCACAGCGAGCCGTCCCTGGGCAACCGCCCGAGGCGCGGCCTCAGAGGCCTCTACGCGGGCTGGCGGCGGCGGAGGCGATGGCGGGAGACCTGCATCGACCTGGTCACGCCGATGCGGGCGGGGCGCGACGCGGCCGAGCTCTACTGCCGGACCGACACCCACTGGTCCTTCGACGGCTGCTATCTGGCGTATGCGGAGATCTGCAGGGCCCTGCGGGCCGAACCCCGGGTGGAACTCAGAAACCGACCGTCCTTCGAGACCGACCACGACGGCGATCTGGGGAGCGCGTTCGATCCGCCGCGCCGGGCGCGGTCGCGGACGGTCCTGATGCAGCAGGACGCCGTGCGAACCTATGCCAGCCCGATCGTCGAGGCCCGGGAGAAGGCCGGCCTGCTGCACACGCTGCATGTCGGCGCGCACGTGGTCTACGGCAATGAAAACGCCACCGACCCGCGCCGCCTGGTGCTGTTCGGCGATTCCTTCTCGCACGTCATGCCGTACATGCTGACGATCATGCTGGCGGAGACGTTCCGGGAGGTGCACTTCGTCTGGAGCACGTCCCTCGACTGCTCGTACGTCGAGCGCGTCCGGCCGGACATCGTCCTCACCGAGGTGGCGGAGCGCTTCATGGTCCAGTTGCCCGACGACAGCTTCTCGCTGGACGATTACGTGCAGGAACGGTTCGGCGCTGAACTCGCGGCCGCCCGCGCCTGAGCGGCGCCGGGCAGCCGCCGAGGTTCAGGCCTGCAGCTTGGCCATCAGAGCCTCGGACAGGGCGAAGTTCACGTAGACGTTCTGCACGTCGTCCTGATCCTCGATCACCTCGACGAGGCGGACGAGCTTCTCGCCGGTCTCGTCGTCGACCGTGATGGTGTTCTGTGCCTTCCAGATCAGGCCGGTGCGGCTCGGATCGCCGAAGCGGGTCTCGAGCGCCTTGGCAACCTCGCCGTAGGAATCCTGGGCGCAGATGATCTCGTGGCCCTCCTCGCTGGAGCTCACGTCGTCCGCCCCGGCCTCGATCGCGGCTTCCAGCATCGTGTCGGCATCGGCCACCGAGGCCGGATAGGCGATCACCCCGACGCGGTCGAACATGAACGCCACGGCGCCGGTCTCGGCCAGGCTGCCGCCGGACTTGGTGAAGGCCGATCGTACGTCGGAGGCGGTGCGGTTGCGGTTGTCGGTCTGTGCCTCGACGATCAGCGCGGCGCCGCCGGGGCCGTAGCCCTCGTAGCGGATGTCCTCGTAGTTCTCGCCATCCGCCCCGGCCGCCTTCTTGATGGCGCGCTCGATGTTGTCCTTGGGCATGTTCTCGGCGCGGGCCGCGAGGACCGCCGCCCGCAGGCGCGGGTTCATCGCCGGGTCGGGCGTGCCGAGCTTGGCCGCCACGGTGATCTCGCGGGCGAGCTTGCCGAACACCTTCGAGCGGACCGCGTCCACCCGGCCCTTCCGGTGCATGATGTTCTTGAACTGCGAATGGCCTGCCATGTTGCGTGAGACTTTTGTTCGGTGGCGAGGGCGGGCGTTCGGGACCCCGCCGTCGCGGCTGTGAGGTCGCCGCGTTATAGGCCGCCGCCTTCCGACGAAGCAACGCGGGCGGCAGTTCGGACCGCCGCCACTGCGGGTCGCCGCACACGATCTTCGCGCAGCCGTGAGCCCGGAAAGATCGCGCGCGGCAGACGTTGGTTTTGGCGATCTACAGCTGGAGGCCCGATGCCGAGCCGAAATGAACGTCGCAGGACCGTGATGATAACGGGCGCCAGCGCCGGCGTCGGGCGCGCGGTGGCGCACGAGTTTGCCCGGCATGGCTGGAACGTCGGGCTGATCGCCCGGGGCGAGGCCGGCCTCGAGGGCACGGTCCGCGACGTGGAGCGGGCCGGCGGGCGGGCGCTCGCCTTCGCGGCCGACGTGGCCGACGCGGATGCCGTCGCCCGGGCCGCGGACGCACTGGCCGACGCGTTCGGCGGCATCGACGTGTGGGTCAACAACGCGATGGTGACGATCTACGCGCCCGTGCAGGAGACGAGCCCGGAGGAGTTCCGGCGCACCACCGAGGTGACCTATCTCGGGCAGGTGCACGGCACGCTGGCGGCACTCAAGCACATGGTGCCGCGCGACCGGGGCACGATCGTCCATATCGGCTCGGCCCTGGCCTACCGCTCGATCCCGCTCCAGGCGAGTTACTGCGCCGCCAAAGCCGCGGTGCGCGGTTTCGTCGATTCCCTGCGCAGCGAACTGCTCCACGACGGCAGCCGGGTGCGGCTGACGATGGTGCAGCTGCCGGCGGTGAACACGCCCCAGTTCGACTGGGCGCGCTCGCGGCTGCCGCGCGAACTCGAACCTGTGCCGCCGATCTATCAGCCGGAGGCCATCGCCCGGCACGTCTTCCGGGCGGCGCACGCGGCGCCGCGGGAATTGTGGATCGGCGCCTCGGCCTGGAAGGCGATCATCGGAAACATGCTGATCCCGGGCTGGATCGACGGCTACCTCGCCCGGAACGGCTATCGCGGGGAGATGACCAGCGTGCAGGCTCAGAAGAACCGCCCCGACAACCTCTACGACCCGGTCGATGCCGATCCGGGGGCGCACGGACGCTTCGATGCCCGTTCGGCCTCGCACGTGACCGCGGCCGACCCGCGCTGGCTCAAGCTCGGGATCGCGGCGGCGCTCGGCGTGGTCGCCGGCACGATGCTGTTCGCCACGGAGGCGCAGGGGCGGCATGAGGGCCGGCAGGAGGGACGCGCGGACCGGCGCCTCGGGCGTCGCCGAGCGTAGTTCTCCGAGGCCCCACGCGGCATCGTGAACCCGGCGCCCTTGCCGGGAGCGCCGCGATGCGCCCCATTCGGGTCGAGATCTGCCCGAGGAGGAGCCTATGCCGGCAACGAGTCGACGCGACATCGTGCGGGGCGTGCTCGCCGGCGGCGTCGCCCTGGGCCTCGGCAAGCCGGTGCGTGCCGCCGCCCCCCTCGGAGGGCCACAGGCCGCCGGCTTCTACCGGATGCGGCTCGGTGCCTACGAGATCACGATCCTCAATGACGGTGCCCGGACCTTTCCGATGCCGGACCGCTTCGTGCGGAATGTCCCCCGCGACGAGGCGCTCGGGGCCGCGCAGGCCGCCTATATGCCCTCCGGCCAAGTGACGGTCCCGTTCAATCCGACGCTGATTAACAGCGGCGCGAAGTTGATCCTGATCGATACCGGCAACGGATCGGTGCCGGGGGCGCCGGTCGGACGCTTGGTGACGAATCTCAAGGCCGCCGGGATCAGACCCGAGGATGTCGACCTCGTGCTGCTCTCGCACCTCCATCCCGATCACACGAACGGATTGAAGACGGCGGGCGGCAACCTGACCTTCCCGAACGCCGAGATCCGGGCGGCCGCCCCCGACTGGTCGTTCTGGATGAGCGACGCCAACATGGCCCGGGTCGCCGACCCGGTGACGCAAGCCTATTTCGCCAACACGCGGAGGGTGCTGGGCAATCTGGAGGAGCGGATCGGCACCTTCGCCTGGGATGAGGAGGTCGCACCCGGAATCACGGCGCTGGCCGCCCCCGGGCACACGCCCGGCCACACGGCCTTCGCGATCGCCTCAGGGTCGGATCGCCTCCTGGTCCAGTCCGACGTGACCAACATCCCGGCCTTCTTCCTGCAGCATCCGGACTGGCACGTCATGTACGACTACGATGCCGATCAGGCCCAGGCGACGCGCCACCGCTTCTACGACATGGCCGCGGCCGAGAAGGCCCTCGTGGTGGGCTACCACTTCCCGTTCCCGTCGCTCGGCCATGTCGAGCGTGCCGGTCCAGGCTACCGGCTGGTGCCGATCGCCTGGACCGGCACGCTCTGACCGTCCAGGGAGGCGTGCCACCGCATCAGCGCGGGCAGGTCCACGACGCCGCCCGGCCATTCAAGCCCCGCGATGTGCCGGTGGGGACGGCCCGGCTCGCCGAGATCCGACACCGCCGAGAAGGCGCCGTCGAGGCGGTGGGTGTCGGTGTAGCGGCTCCGGGTCGCCAGGACCGGCAGGCCGGCGGCGCGGGCCGAGCTGATCCCGGCTGTGGAATCCTCGAAGGCGACGGCCTCGGAGGCCGGGACGCCAAGGCCGGCGAGCGCCAGGAGGAACACGTCGGGCGCGGGCTTCTTGCGGTCCGCCTCGTCACCGGCCGCGATCACGTCGAAGGGCACGAAATCCGGTGGGAAGTTCGCGGTCAGCAACCGGTCGACGTTGGGCCGGCTGGTGGTGGTAGCCACCGCCAGCCGCATCCCGGCCGCCCGGGCCTCGGCGATGAGTCGGGCGATCCCGGGGCGCAGCGGCAGCCCGGTTTCCGCCACGAGTTCGCCATAGGCCCGCGTCTTGCGCGCGTGGATCTCCGGCGCCCGCGCATGAAGCGCCGCGGCCTCGTCCGGATGGTACGTGTCGATGTAGTGGGCGAGCCGCTCCTTGCCACCCATCACGGTGAGCAGGTCGGCGTAGAGCGCCGCGTCCCAGTGCCAGGGCAGTCCCATCTCCGCAAAGGCGCGGTTGAACGCCTGCCGGTGCAGGTCCTCGGTCTCGGCGAGGGTCCCGTCCACGTCGAAGATCAGGGCCCTCAGCACGAGAGGTCGCGACCGGAGGCGCCCTCCGCGCCCGCGCGGATCGCCGCGATGCGCTCTGCATAAGCGCCCGGACCGCCGCCGAAGACCGCGTTGCCGGCCACGAAAGTGTCGGCGCCTGCGCGGCTCGCGGCCTTCACGGTCTCGGGATCGATGCCGCCGTCGACCTGGATGCGGATGTCGCGGCCCGCCACCATCGCGCGCACCCGCGCCACCGACTCCATGCAGCTCTTCAGGAAGATCTGGCCGCCGAAGCCGGGATTGACGGTCATCACCAGCACGAGGTCGACCAGATCGAGCACCGGCTCGACCATGGCGGCCGGGGTGCCGGGGTTGATCGCCACGCCGGCCCGCTTGCCGAGGTCGCGGATGGTCTGGAGCGAGCGGTGGATGTGCGGACCGGCCTCGGCATGAACCGTGATCCCGTCGGCACCGGCCTGCGCGAAGGCTGCGAGGTACGGATCGGCCGGCGCGATCATCAGGTGCACGTCGAAGTACTTTTTCGTGTGCGGCCGAAGCGCTTTCACGACCGGCGGCCCGAAGGTGATGTTGGGCACGAAATGGCCGTCCATCACGTCGAGGTGGATCCAGTCGGCCCCGGCGGCGTCCACGGCGCGGGTCTCCTCGGCGAGCTTCGAGAAGTCGGCCGAGAGGATCGAAGGGGCGATGACGGGTGGGAGCATGGGGAACTTTCGGGATTGGCTCAGGCCAAGCGGCGACGGCGCTCGACGAGCTGCATGATCATGGGCGTCAGGATCAGCTGCATGGCGAGGTCGAGCTTGCCGCCCGGGATCACGATGGAATTGGCGCGGCTCATGAAGCTGTCGTGGATCATGGAGACGAGATACGAGAAGTCGATCCCCTTCGGATCCTTGAAGCGGATCACCACCATCGACTCGTCGGCGGTGGGGATCCAGCGGGCGATGAACGGGTTCGAGGTATCGACCGTCGGCACCCGCTGGAAGTTGATGTCGGTGAACGAGAATTGCGGGCAGATGGTCTGCACGTAGTCGGGCATCCGGCGCAGGATCACGTCGGTGACGGCCTCGGTGGAATAGCCGCGGAACGAGCGGTCCCGGTGCAGCTTCTGAATCCATTCGAGGTTGATCACCGGCACGACGCCGATTTTCAGGTCGGCGTAGCGGGCGATGTCGACATCCTGATCGACCACGCAGCCGTGCAGGCCCTCGTAGAACAGCAGGTCGGAATCCGGCGGGAACTCCTCCCAGGGCGAGAAGCTGCCCTCGGGGATGCCGTAGGCCCGGGCGTCGTGCGGATCGTGTGCGTAGTGGCGGGTCCGGCCAGTCCCGGATTCCGAATAGCTGCGGAACACGGCCTCCAGTTCCGGCAGGAGATTGGCCCGCGGAGCGAAATGGGACAGCGTCGGCTCCCGCGCCATCATGGCCCGCATCGTGTCCCGGTCGAAGGCGTGGAAGCCGTCGCCCTCGATGAACACCGCCCGGACATCCTCCCGGCGGAAGATCTGCTCGAAGGTGTTGCGCACCGAGGTGGTGCCGGCCCCGGAGGAGCCGGTCACCGAGATGATGGGGTGTCGTGCCGACATCGTCCGGGAGCCGGGCTTGCGCCTATGAGCGCATCAGGCCGCGCTGGCCGAAGAGCGGCGAACGGCCGGCATCGGGCTTGCCGCCCGCGTAGTAGGCGGCCACGCAGTCCACCTCCTCGGTCGAGCCGCAGACCAGAGGCGCGCGCTCGTGGATTCCGGTGGCCACGATGTCGAGGATGCGCTTCTGCCCATCGGTGGCGCGGCCGCCCGCCTGCTCGACCAGCATCGCCACGGGCGCGACCTCGTAGAGCAGCCGCAGGCGACCGCGGGCGTAGTTCTTCCGGGCGTCGCCGGGATAGAGGAACACGCCGCCGCGGGTCAGCACGCGCTGGATGTCGGCCACCAGGGAGGCCAGCCAGCGCATGTTGTAGTCCTTGTCCCGGGGCCCTTCGGTGCCACGCTGGCAATCCTCGATGTAGGCCTTCACGGGAGCGTCCCAGTGGCGGACGTTCGAGGCGTTGATGGCGAACTCCTTGGTCGAGGCCGGCACCGACATGGCCGGGCTCGTCAGCCGGAATACGCCGTCGGCGCGGTCTAGGACGTAGGATTGCGTGCCCTGGCCTAGCGTCAGGATCAGCGCGGTGGCCGGCCCGTAGGTCACGAAGCCCGCGGCGATCTGGGCCGAGCCGGGGGTCGTGAACGAGGCGATCGGGTTCGCCGGATCCTTGATCGACGGCCGGATGCCGAAGATCATCCCCACCGCCATGTTGACGCCGATGTTGGAGGAACCGTCGAGCGGGTCGATGGCGACCGCCAGCGGCGCGTCCGGGTTCAGACGCATCACCTCCTCGGCCTCCTCGGAGGCCACTTCGGCGACCGGGGCGCTCCGCAGGGCCGCGGTGACGCTCTCGTGGGCGATCACGTCGAGGGCCTTCTGCACGTCGCCGTCGCTGTTGTGCTCGCCCGCCGCCGCGAGATCGCCGCCGAGCGCGCCGCGCCCGATCCGCTCGCTGATCTCGACCGCCGAGCGCGTGATCGCCGCGATGACGGCGGCGGCGTCCTTCAGGGCCGGGTTGGCGACCACGGCCTGCGCCAAACAGGCCTCGAGAGGCGTCCCGATCGCCGCTGAAATTGCCATCGGCTTGTCCTTCCTGCTCGGATCCCGCCTGTCGGGATCGCGCCGTCCGCGCCGGCTCTGTAGCGGCCGCTTCGTTGCCAAGATAGCGGTCTCGGCCCCCGGATCGATAGGAACCGCCGGCACGGGCGTTCAAGATTTCTGTGCGATCTTGTGCCAAAGGGCAAAAAATACGAGACCTCCGCCATGCGCAACCTCTCCCTCAAGCAGCTCCAGGCGGTCGCTGCGGTGGCCCGTCTCGGCACCATGACCCGAGCGGCGCAGGAGCTGAACGTGACCTCGGCCGCGCTCTACGCGCGCATCCGTCAGCTGGAAGAGGAAGCCGGGCTGCTGCTGTTCGACCGGACGCCCGGCGGCCTCAAGCCGACGGATGCCGGGCGCGAGATGCTCTGGGCCATCGACAGCATCAACACCGTGCTGGAGACCTGCACCGACCGGTTGCGCACCCTGCGGGGCGCCGAGGGCGGGCGCGTGGCGCTCGGCGTCGTCTCGACCGCCAAGTACTTCGCCCCCCAGGTGATCGCCGGCTTCGTCAAGAAGCATCCCGGCGTCGAGATCAGCCTGTCAGTCCGCAACCGCGGCCAGACCGTGGAGGCGCTCCGCGGCTACGAGATCGACTTCGCCTTGATGGGGCGGCCGCCCCGGGACTTTCCGATCGAGGCCGCCACCTTCGGGCCGCACCCCATCGTGCTGATCGCGCCCCCGGGCCATCCCCTGGCGGGCAAGACCGGCCTGAACCGAGAAGATCTCGCCGACCAGCCCTTCTTCCTGCGCGAGGAGGGCTCGGGCACCCGCATGGTGTTCGAGGAATTCATGAGCGGCGTGCTGGTCAAGCGGGCGCCGCTCGATATCGACACGGGCTCGAACGAGACGATCAAGCAGGCGGTGATGGCCGGCCTGGGCATCGCCCTGCTCTCGGTGCACTCGGTGGCGGCCGAGCTGGAGAGCGGCCGGCTCGTGCTCCTCGACGTGAAGGGGCTGCCGATCCGGCGCGACTGGTACGCGGTCCGGCGCGCCGACAAGGTTCTGGGACCCGCGGCTTCCGCGGTGTGGTCCTATCTGATGTCCGAGGGCGCGCGCAGCCTGCCGGGTGTCGCGCAGAGCGGCCTCGCCCTGACGGGAGCAAGGGCGTGAGCGGAGCCGGGATCGTCGTCGCCGGCGCGGGACAAGCCGGCTTCCAGCTCGCCGCCTCCCTGCGCGAGGGCGGTTTCCGGGATCCGATCACACTGGTGGGTGACGAGACCGCCCTGCCCTACCAGCGTCCGCCCCTGTCGAAGGCCTATCTCGCCGGCAAGACCGACGAGCAGGGCCTGTTCCTGCGCCAGCCCGGCTTCTTCGCCGAGCACGCCATCACCCATCGGCCAGGGCTCCGCGCCACCGCGATCGACCGGAGCGGCCGCCGCCTGCACCTCTCGGAGGGTCAGAGCCTCGGCTACGACCACCTCGTGCTCGCCACCGGCGCGCGCAACCGGACGCTGCCGGTGCCGGGCGCCGAGCTCGACGGCGTGCGCCAGCTGCGCGGCCTCGCCGATGCGGACGCCCTCAAATCGGCGATCGCATCCGCTCGCAACATCGTGGTGGTGGGCGCCGGCTTCATTGGACTCGAATTCGCGGCCGTGGCCGCCGCGCGGGGCCTGTCGGTGACGGTGATCGAGGCGGCCGATCGGCCGATGGCCCGGGCGGTCTCGCCGGAGATCGGGGAGTTCTTCCGGGGTGCCCATGAGGCGATGGGCGTGCGGTTTGCCTTCGGGGCCGGCGTGACGGCGATCCTCGGGCGCGGAGGCCGCGCGGCCGCGGTCGCGCTGGCGGATGGCGGGGAACTGGCCGCGGACCTCGTCCTCGTCGGCATCGGGGTGGTGCCGAACCGGGAGCTCGCCTTGGAGGCAGGGCTCCCGGCCGAAGACGGCGTGCGCGTCGACGCCTTCCTGGCCACGCCGGATCCGGCGATCTCGGCCATCGGCGACTGCGCCCGTTTCCCGAGCCCCTTCGCCCGCGGGCTCACGCCCGACGGCACCGTGCGGATCGAGTCCGTGCAGAACGCCATCGACCAGGGGCGCTGTCTCGCCGCCCGGCTCATCGGAAAGCCCGCCCCCTACGGGGCGCTGCCGTGGTTCTGGAGCGACCAGGGTCCGCACAAGCTGCAGATCGCGGGGCTTGCGGGCCCCGGCGACGCCAGCGTGGTCCGCGGGTCCGGCGCGGCGTTCTCGGTGTTCCGCTTCCGCGACGGCGCCCTGAGCGCGGTGGAATCCGTCGACCGGGCGGCGGATCACATGATCGCCCGCCGCCTCCTCGCGGCCGGCACGACGCTGAACCCGGAACAGGCGGCCGATCCGGCCTTCGACCTCAAGGCGCTGGCGATGGGGCGCCCCTGAGAGCCGCCGGGCCTTCGGTCAGCCCGGGAAGGTGACCGGCGTCGGCTTCTGCCGCAGGGCGAGGGCCGTGCCGATCCCGAGCGCCAGGATCGTGACGGCGCAGGCGGCCAGCGCGCCGAACTGGCCGAGATGCATCAGGGCCTGACCTAGCACCGCGACCCCGAGCGCCTGCCCGCAGAAGAACGAGAAGGCGTGCAGCGCCACCGCGGAGGCCCGGGCCTTCGGTGCCACCTCCGTGACCTGGGTCTGATAGGTGTTGTGCAGCATGTAGAAGCCGAGGCCCATAGCGGTCAGCGCGGCGCAGTCGACCTGCCACGTGCCGGCAAGCCCGACCACGGTGAGCGAAACGGCGCAGATCAGGCCGCCACCGACGAGCATCCGGGGCAGGCCGAGCAGACGCACCAGCAGGCCGACCAGGGCCGAGTAGAGCAGGCCGCCCACCGCGAAGCCCGCCAAGACGAGACCGGCCTCGCGCGGACCGCCTTCCCCGCGGGCCTCGATCAGCGGAGCGAGGTGGGGGAAGACGCCGAAGACCGCGATCGCCTCGATGAAGACCGCGGAGAACAACACCCGGGCCCGCGGATTGGCCAGGATCGCCCGGTAGCGCTTTACCGCCTCTCCGAAAGCCGGGCGGCGCGCGGGAGCGCGACCGGTGCGGTCGAAGCCGAACAGGGTCGCGGCGCAGGCGAAGGCCGCCACCGCCGCAGTGACCGCGAAGACGCCGCGCCAGCCGATCGCGGCCTCGATGAGTCCCGCGAAGGTCGAGCCGGAGAGCTGGCCGAGGATCACCGCCACCAGGAAACGTCCGATCGCCACCTGCCGCCGGTCCATCGGCACGCGGTCGCCCAGCAACGCCAGCGAGAGCGGAATGCAGCCGCCCGCGGCCGCGCCCGCCAGCATCCGAAGGCCGAACAGGCTGCCGATGTCGGGGGCGATGCTGCACAGGGTCAGGGCGGCGGCGAGCACCGCGAGGCAGGTGCTCATGACCCGCTCCTTTCCCAGTGCGTCGCCGATCGGCCCCAGCACCGGCTGGATGAACGCGTAGGGCAGTGCGAATGCGGTGGAGAGGAGCGCCACCGTGTGGGCGTCGCTTGAAAGATCGCGGGCGAGCACGCCGACGAGGGGCTCCACGGAGCGCAGCGCGAAGGTGCTGCCGAACCCGGCACAGGCCAGGACCACGATCAGGCGCGGGATCGAGGTGGTCGGCGGCTCGGCGAGGGTCGCTGTGTGCGTGAGAGCCGGCTCTTGGCTGTCGGTCATGGGGACGCTTCGCGACGCGGGCGGGATCCGCTTCGCCGCATCGCATCTCCTTGGCCGGAGCGGAACCCCAGGCACCCTGACGAACGCCTGTTGTCGTCAGGATGGGCGGTGCGGTGCAGACTTTCCCTCGGCTTCCACAGAGCGAAGGACCGTCAGGCTCCGCAGGATCTCGGCTGCGTAGTCGAGGAAGGCATTCACCCGCGCCGGCCGGAAGCCCTGGCTCGGAGTCACGAGCTGAACCGGCACCGGTGGCGGTTCGTGGGCACCGAGCAGGCGCACGAGGCGGCCGGCGGCGATGTCTTCGGCAGCTTGGTAGGACAGGACCCGGGCGATGCCGCCCCCCGCTCGGGCGGCGATCAGCGCGGCCTCGACCTCGTTGACGATGAGACGCGGCGCGAGGCGCACGCGGCTCGTTCCGAAGCGCCATTCCCGGACGCCCGAGCGCACGACGCCCAGGATGGTGTCGTGGTCGCTGAGGTCGGCGGGCGAACGTGGCGTGCCTCGGGCGGCGAGGTAATCCGGGCTCGCCACCACGATCTGGCTCACATGCCCCACCCGGCGGGCGACGAGCCGCGACTCCGCGAGGGGCCCGATCCGCAGGGCTACGTCGATGCCCTCCTCCACGAGATCGAGATTGCGATCGGCCAGGACGAGCTCGACCTGCGTCTCTGCGTAGGCATCAAGGAAGCCCGACACGACCGGCGCCATGTGCTTGCGCCCGAACAGGACGGGCGCCGTGACGCGCACGAGGCCTCGCACCGCGTCGTTCGAAGCCCCCGAAACGGCCGCCTCGTAGCCCGTGAGGAGATTGCGCGCCCGCTCGGCGAGTTCGAGGCCGGCCGGCGTCGGCGCGAGGCGACGGGTCGTGCGCTCCACGAGACGGCTGCCGGCCCGCGCCTCCAAGCTGGCGAGCGCCCGGGTCGCCGCGGCAGCGGAGCGGCGCAGGCGGCGCGCAGCCCCGGCGAGGCTCCCGGCATCGATGATCGCGACGAAGATGGCGAGCTCGTCCAGCCGATCCATCGATTGCTGCGTGAATTGAAATTCTGATTGTCAGAGTCTCGGGATTTTCGTCGAAGAGCGCAAGGCTGACATTCGGTGCGCAACTGGAGACTCAGACGATGACCGAACCGGACCTGACCCTCTACGGCCTGCGCCTCTCGGGCCACTCCCACCGTGCCGAGCTGTTCCTATCCCTGTTGGGTCTGCCCTACCGATTCGTCGAGGTCGCGGGCTCCGCACAACGCGAAGCGCCGGATTTCCGGCGCCTCAACCCGCTCGGCCAGATCCCGGTGCTGACCGACGGCCCGGCAGTGATCCCGGACAGCAACGCCATCCTGATCTACCTCGCCCGGCGCTACGCGCCGGACGGGGATTGGATGCCCGGCGACCCGCTCGGCGCCGCGCAGGTCCAGCGCTGGCTCTCGATCGCGGCCGGCGACGTGCGGTACGGGCCGGCCCTGGCCCGGCTGATGGTGGTGTTCGGCGCGCCCGGCGACCGCGAGACCGTCCACGCCGCGGCGGCGCGGATCCTCGCCTTCATGGACGGGCACCTGACGGATCGCCCGTATCTCGCCGCCGACCGGCCGACGCTCGCCGACATCGCCTGCTATTCCTACGTCGCCCACGCACCGGAGGGCGGTGTCTCGCTCGCGCCCTACCCGGCCGTGCGGGCGTGGATCGCCCGGGTGGAAGCCCTGCCGGGCTTCATCCCGATGCCGGCCTCTCCCATTCCCGAACCCGCGTGAGGTGCGCCATGGCCAGTTTTCATGCCGACGAGCACGCGGCCCAGGCGAGGGCCGGCTACGTCCTCGGCGAGACCCCGGCGATCCGCCCGTTCATGCCCGAGCAGCACCGCACCTTCTTCGCGGGCCTGTCCTACCTCTTCATCGGTACCGTGGACGCCGCCGGTGCGCCCGTCGCCACGATGCTCGCCGGGCAGCCCGGCTTCGTGCAGTCTCCCGACGCGACGCATCTCGAGATCGCAGGCGTCCTCGATCCCGCCGATCCGGCGGTCCGCGCTCTGGTGCCCGGCGCCGAAGCCGGAATCCTCGGCATCGACCTCGCGACGCGGCGGCGCAATCGGGCCAATGGGTCCGTGATGCGCCGCGACCGGGACGGCCTGACCGTGGCGATCACTCAGAGCTTCGGCAACTGTCCCCAATACATCCAGAGGCGCACGGCCGAGCCGATCCAGCGCAGGGCTGGGCCCGTCGAAGCCCTCGCCGGCCTCGACCCGGACGCGGCGGCGCTGATCCAGGGCGCGGACACGCTGTTCGTGGCGTCCCGCGCCCGGGACGGCCTCCGCGATGGCGGCGCCGATATCTCGCACCGGGGCGGCCGGCCGGGCTTCGTCCGGCTCGAGGGCAACGTGCTGACGGTGCCGGACTTCTCCGGCAACCGCTACTTCAACACGCTGGGCAACCTGATCGGCGAACCGCGGGCGGCGCTGCTGTTCGTCGACTTCGATCGCGGCGATCTCCTGGTCCTGCAGGGCCGCACCGCGATCGACTGGAGCGGCGCGGCCAGCCTGATCGGCGCACAGCGCTCCTGGACGTTCACCGTCGAGAGCGGCTGGCGGCGCCGGGGGGCGGTTCCCCTGCGCTGGAGCGCTGCGGAACCGGCACCGCAGCTCGCGCGCACCGGCATCTGGGAGGAGGTCGCCTGACCGCCGCTCAGGCCGCGCCGGCCTGGGCCGCCGCAGCGGCGGCGTGCTCCTCCGCCAGTTGCGCGTCCGCGGCCGCGACCTTCTGGGAAACCGGGCGGGATCGGATGCGCTCCACATAGGCGGTCAGCACCGGATCCGGCGCGACGAGGCCGAAGCCCATCGTCCAGCCGAGCGCCCCGCCCCACAGGACGTCCGCGGCGCTGAAGCGCGCGCCGAGCAGGTACGGGCCGGGCGTCAGTGCCTCGATGACCCGGGCGACGACGGTGTCGTAATCGGCATAGGCCGACATGGCACGCGGGCCCGGCTCCCGCTTCAGGGAGCGGTCGATCACGGCCGGCTCGAAGCAGGATCCGTAGAACACCATCCAGCGCAGATAGGCCGCCCGCGCCGGATCGGTGACAGCCGGGGCGAGGCCGGCTTCGGGGAACAGGTCGGCGAGGTAGAGGTAGATGGCCGCCTGCTCGGTCACCAGAGCCTCACCGTGGCGGATGGCCGGCACCTTCGCCATCGGGTTGATGGCGCGGTAGGCATCTTGGAGATGCTCGCCCGCGCGCATGTTGAGGGCGTGCAGCCGGTATGGGACGCCCAGCTCCTCCAGGAGCACGCGCACCCCGGTCGAGCGGGTATTGGGCGAATGATAGAACTCGATATCAGACAGATCCGCCATTCTGTTTCCTGCCCAGCATTGTTGATTCGCGCGGCCGCACGCTCATACCGGCTGCCGGCCGGGTCAACCGCCACAATAGCGGTCTCTTCTCCAGGGACCGGAATCGCGGCATGGACGTTGGGCGTTTGTGCGTTGCCGCGCGTTGGGGTGGCGGCCGGCGCGACGCGACCCGGGGGGTTCGAGTTCTGATGGCGAAAATACTGCTGGTCGAGGACCACGAAGAGATCTGGGACTTCCTGTCCCGCCGCCTCAAGCGGCGCGGCTACGAAGTGCTCCTGGCGCATGACGGCGAGGCCGGCGTTCACCAAGCCCGGTCGGGCCAGCCCGACGTCATTCTCCTCGACATGAACCTGCCGATCCTCGACGGCTGGTCGGTGGCCCGCACGCTGAAATCCGGCTCCGACACCCGCGCGATCCCGATCATCGCGCTGACCGCCCACGCGATGTCCGGGGACCGGGACAAGGCGATCCAGGCGGGCTGCGACGACTACCACCCGAAGCCTGTCGATTTCTCGAAGCTGCTCAGCCAGATCAGCACCGCGCTCGGCGAGACCGCGCAAGCCGGCTGACACGGGTCAGGTCTCGCGAGCCGTCTTGCCCGAACGCCCCCGCGCGCGATCGCCCTTGAGACCCAAGTAGAGTGGAGCGTGCCCGTGAGCGAGGATCCCGTCACCGCCCAGCGCCTGCGACAGGGCCTGCCGGTCTTCGTCGCGCTGGCCTCGATCCTCCTCGTGGTCGCCACGATGGCGGCCCTGTATCTCGGGCGCGAGATCCTCGTGCCGGTGACGCTCGCGATCCTCCTGAGCTTCGTCCTGGTGCCGGCGGTCCGGATGCTCCGGCGGCTGCGCGTGCCGCGGGTTCCCGCGGTGATCCTGGTCGTGGTGATCGTCTTCGGCGCCCTGTTCGGCATCGGCAGCCTGATCGCCAGCGAGGCGTCGCAGCTCGCCTCCGACCTGCCGCGCTACACGCAGGTGATGCGCACCAAGATCAAGGACCTGCGGGGGGCGACCGCCGGGGCCGGCACGCTCTCGCGGATCGTCGACATGGTCCAGGACCTCAGCGCCACCCTGCAGCCGCCCCCGGCCGCGGAGCTGCGGGGAGAGCCGGGCTCGCGCACGCATCCGCTCACCGTGGAGATCAGCCCCGCCCGCGCCAGCGTCGTCGACACGCTCCAGACCTTCGCGGGGCCCATCCTGCACCCGCTGGCCACGACGGGCCTGATCCTGATCTTCACGATCTTCATCCTGCTCCAGCGCGAGGACCTGCGGAACCGGGCGATCAAACTCGCCGGCGGCTCGGGGGACCTGCGCCGCACCACGGCGGCGATCGACGACGCCACGAGCCGGCTCAGCCGCTTCTTCCTGGCCCAGCTCGCCCTCAACAGCGCCTTCGGTGTGGTGATCGGCCTCGGGCTCTGGATCATCGGGGTGCCGAGCCCGACGCTGTTCGGCGTGCTCGCCGCGATCCTGCGCTTCGTGCCCTATATCGGCGCCGCGATCAGCGCGCTTCTGCCGCTGATCCTGGCCGCCGCGGTCGATCCGGGCTGGGGCATGGTGATCGCCACCGCGGCCCTGTTCCTCGTGGTCGAGCCAATCTGCGGCCACGTGATCGAGCCGCTGCTCTACGGCCACTCGACCGGCCTCTCGCCGATCGCCGTGATCCTGGCAGCGACGATCTGGACGTTCCTGTGGGGGCCGATCGGCCTCGTGCTGGCCACGCCGCTGACCGTCTGCCTCGTGGTGCTCGGCCGGCACGTGGAGCGGCTGTGGTATCTCGACGTGCTGCTGGGCGATCAGCCGGCCCTGTCGCCGCCCGAGATCTTCTACCAGCGCATGCTCGCCGGCGACCCCGTCGAGGCGATCGACCAGGGCTGGCAGTTCCTGAAGGAGCGCGCCCTCGTCACCTACTACGACGAGGTCGCCCTGGCGGGCCTGCTGCTGGCCCAGGAGGATCTCTCGCGCGGCACCCTGGACCGCGCGCGCCAGGAAGAAGTCGGCGCGGCAATCCGCACGGTGGTGGATCGGCTCGGGACCGCACCGGTCGCGCGGCGGACGCGGCGAGGCACAGCCCGGACCCCCGATATCGAGACTGCGGCGGCCCTCGCGGCCATTGGTCCAGACCGGCAGGTGGCGGGCATCGTCCTCGCCCGCGAGGATCTCGCGCCCAACTGGCGGAGCGAGACGCCGGTCCTGTGCGTGTCGAGCCGCGGCCCGTTCGACGAGGCGGCGACACTGATGCTAAGCCAGATCCTCGCCCGGCACGGGCTGGCCTCGCAGATCCTGTCGATGGCGGCGATCCGCGCCGGCGAGCGGCCCGAGAAGCCGGAAGGCCTCGCGCTGATCTGCTTCTCCTACCTGGAGCCGGTGAGCCTGTCGCAGATCCGCTTCACCGTCCGGCAGGCCCGGGCCGCGGTGCCGGGGGTGCGCATCCTCGTCGGATTCTGGCGCGAGCGCGATCCGGCGACCCTGGATCGGCTCCGCCGGGCGACGTCCGCGG
The DNA here is from genome assembly GCF_054611515.1 of Methylobacterium sp. CM6257. NCBI lineage: Bacteria > Pseudomonadati > Pseudomonadota > Alphaproteobacteria > Hyphomicrobiales > Methylobacteriaceae > Methylobacterium > Methylobacterium sp. CM6257. The sequence goes on along the minus strand of NZ_CM137735.1, from coordinate 7,236,668 downwards.
ATTTCCTGGTGACGTCGCTCAACGAGGCGCTCTCGGCCGTCCTCGGGGCCTGCCGCGAGCCGACCCCCGTGCGGGTCGCTCCTGCGCCATCGGGCGCGATTGCCGGGCCGGCCCAGCCGGCGCCCGCGTGAGGCGCCGAAATTCCCCTGGACACGTCCGCAGCGCGACACCACCGATGGAGCCGCGCGGTCGACATCGTAGATCAGACCACTAGAGTCGCTCGCGTACGTCGTGATCAGCCCCGCGTAAACTGTTTCCACGGGCTGGAGGGTGAAGACCGCTTCGCATGTCTGAGTCTCCGGAAACCCCGCCGACCGGGCCAGGTCCGCACGTCAGGGACAGCGCGCCGAGCGACGTCACGGACCGCAAGAGCGACATCTTCTTCGCCGCCGTCGAGACGACTCGGATGCCGATGATCGTCACCGATCCGCGCCAGCCGGACAATCCAATCATCTTCGCCAACCGAGCCTTCCTGGCGATGACCGGCTACACGCCGGAGGAACTCGTCGGGCGCAATTGCCGCTTCCTGCAAGGGCCCGACACGGACCGCGAGGCCGTCGCCCAGGTCCGCAAGGCGATCGCGGAGAAGCGCGAATTCGCCACCGAGATCCTAAACTACCGCAAGAACGGCTCCACCTTCTGGAACGCGCTGTTCGTCTCGCCGGTCTACAACGCCGACGGCGAACTCGTGTACTTCTTCGGCTCGCAGCTCGACGTCTCGCGCCGCCGCGACGCCGAGGAGGCGCTGGGCCAAGCGCAGAAGATGGAGGCGCTGGGCCAGCTCACCGGCGGCATCGCCCACGATTTCAACAACCTGCTACAGGTGATCGTTGGCTACGTGGACATCCTGGCGGCGGGGCTGGAAAAGCCCGACGCCGACCGTGCCCGGCTCGGGCGCGCCACCGAAAATATTCGCCAGGCGGCCGACCGGGCGACGACGCTGACGCAGCAGCTCCTGGCCTTCGCCCGGAAGCAGCGCCTCGACGGCCGCGCGGTCAATCTCAACACCCTGGTCGAGGGAATGGGCGAGATGGTGGCCCGCTCGGTGGGCGAGGCCGTGAAGGTTGAACTCGATCTCGCCGAGGATCTCTGGAACTGCCGGGTCGACCCGACCCAGGCCGAGGTCGCGATCCTGAACGTGCTCATCAATGCCCGCGACGCGATGCCGGAGGGCGGCACCGTGCGGATCTCCACCGAGAACAGCGAGGTCGTCTCCAGCGGCCGGGAGATCGGCGCGCTGCGCGACGGCCGCTATGTCAGTATCGCCATCCGGGATACCGGCACCGGCATCCCGCCGGCCGTGCTGGCCCGGGTGATGGACCCGTTCTTCACCACCAAGGAGGAGGGGAAGGGAACCGGGCTCGGCCTGTCGATGGTCTACGGCTTCGCCAAGCAATCCGGCGGTGCGGCGCAGATCGAGTCGACCGTCGGCGTGGGCACGACGGTGCGCCTCTCGTTTCCGGCAACCGACGGCGCCGTCAATGCACCCTCCAAGGTCTCGCTGCGGGCCGTCGACCGGCAGGGAACCGAGACCATCCTCATCGTGGACGACCGCGAGGACGTGGCCGAACTCGCCCGCACCATCCTGCGGGACTTCGGCTACACGACCCTGACGGCCAGCAATGCCCGCGAGGCCCTGGAGATCCTGGATTCCAGCGAGCGCGTCGACCTGCTGTTCACCGACCTGATCATGCCTGGCGGCATGAACGGCGTGCTGCTGGCCCGGGAGGCGCGGCGGCGTCAGCCCAAGCTCAAGGTCCTGCTCGCCACCGGCTACGCGGAAGCGAGCCTGGAGCGAACCGATATCGGCGGCTCGGAGTTTGATCTCCTCAACAAGCCCTACCGGCGCACGGAGCTGGTCCGCCGCGTGCGGGCCATCCTCGACGGTCCGACCGGCGTGGGCTGAGCTTCGGGAGACGCGCCATGTCCCAGGGCGACAAGTCGAAATACACCGACAAGCAGAAGCGCAAGGCCGAGCACATCGCGGAATCCTACGAGGCCCGCGGCGTACCGGAGAAGGAGGCGGAGGCCCGCGCCTGGGCCACCGTCGACAAGGATGACGGCGGGGGAAAGAAGCCGGGCGGCTCAGGCCGCGGGAAGTCGACAGGCCATCCGGCGGCCCACAAGGGCGGGGAAGCCGGCGGCAAGGCGTCCGCTGGGCGGACCGCGGCGGAGCGCTCCGCCTCCGCCAAGAAGGCCGCAGCGACCCGGAAGGCCAACGCCGCGGCGCAGGCCTGACGTCAGGCGCGCTGCTCGGCGAGCTTGACCAGCGTGTGCAGCATTCGGTTCGCCGGCGTCGGGATGCCGAGCGCGGCGCCTTTGCGCACGATATAGCCGTTGAGGTGGTCGATCTCACTCGGCCGACCCCGGGCGAGATCCTGGGCCGTGGAGGAGCGCTGGCCGGCCATGGTGACGCTGAGATCCAGCACCGTCTTGAGGATGTCGGCCGGCACGGCCACGCCCGCGGCACCGGCCACGGCGACGCATTCATTCACGACGTCGGTGATGGCTGCGACCACGCCATCCCCCTGGACCAGGCGGCCGTAGGGAAGCTGCGTCAGGGCCGAGAGGGCGTTGTAGGCGCAGTTGGTAACCAGCTTGCCCCAGAGCGCGTCCAGGGCACGCTCCGAGACGGTGGTCGGGATGCCGGCCGCCGTGAAGGCAGCGGCGATCCGTTCGCTCGCCGCCGAGGCGCCGAGGATCAGGTCGCCCCGGCCGTTGTGCCGGACGCGGCCCGGCCCGACCATCTCGGTGGCGACGTAGACCACCACCGGCAGGACGGTCCTGTCCAGGACGCCCGCGAGGCGTTCCGCGTTGTCGACACCGTTCTGGAGGCTCAGGATCGTGGCGGACGGGGCGAGATGCGGGGCGATCTGCGCGCCGGCCGTTTCCGTATCACCGGATTTCACGCAGACCAGCACGAGGTCGGCGCCGGCGACGCCGCTCCCATCCGTGGTCGTCGCGACGGCAACGGCGGCTGACCCCGCCGCGCGCTCCAAGATGAGACCGGCCGACCGCACGGCCTCGACCAGGGCGGGACGGCCGATCAGCGTCACCGCATGGCCGGCTTGCGCCAGCAGGAACCCGTAGTAGCAGCCGACCGCCCCGGCCCCGACGACAGCGACGTTCATGGCCGCACCGCTCATCGCGCCGCGGCCGCGGCGCGCTCGGGATGGAACGGGGCCGCGCCCGCGGCGCTCGCCCGGACATGGTCGAGGAGCGCCTGGGCCGGGTGGCGCAGCCGCACGCCGTCGACGAGCTTGGCCTGGGACCGGCAGGAATAGCCGTCCGCCAGCAGGGTGCAGCCGGGCGCCTCGGCCACGTGGCGCGCCCAGCTCAAGGCATAGATCGCCTCGGAGGTGGCGCGGTGGCGCGCCTCGTGGCCATAGGTCCCCGCCATGCCGCAGCAGCCGGCAGCCGGCACTTCAAGCCGAAGCCCGAGATGGGCGAACACGGCCTGCCAGTCCCGAACCGCGCCCGGAGCGTTGGTGCGCTCGGTGCAGTGGGGCAGCAGGCGCATCGTCCCGCCGCCCTGTCGCGGCGCGATCCGGCCGAGCTGCGTGGCCAGCCACTCCTGGAGCAGGTGGACCTTCGGCAGGTCACCGCCGAGCGCCTGCGCATATTCCGAGCGATAGGTCAGCGTCATCGACGGATCGATTCCGACGAGCGGGATGCCGTGCTGGGCGAGGTCTCGCAACATCCCGGCATTGGACCGGGCGACGGCAGCGAACCGCGCCAGGAATCCGTGCACATGCAGCGGCTTGCCGTTCGACCGGTAGGGGACGAGCCAGGGCTCGAAGCCGAGGGCGATCAGGAGCGCGCAGCTATCGAGGACGAGGGGCGCGTCGAAATGGCTGGTGAAGGCGTCCTGCACTACCAGAACCGCTTTCTCCCGCGCCGCCGGATCGAGTTGGGCCAAAGCCTCCCGCGTCGCGACGGCGACGCCGAGATCCGCCAGGGCCGCCTTCAGGTCGATGGCCGACAGGGTCGGGATCTTCACCAAGCCGGCTCTGGCGAGCAGTAGACGGGTCATCGGATTGGCCAGGAGCGCATTGCTCAGGCGTGGCGCCCGGGCCGCCAGCGGCAACAGCGGCTCCAGGGCCGCCACGAGGTGATCCTTCAGGGGCCGCGCGTAGCGCGTGTGGTAGAGCGCCAGGAACTTCGCCCGGAAGGTCGGCACATCGACCTTGATCGGGCAGGAGCCCGTGCAGGACTTGCAGGCGAGGCAGCCGTCCATCGCCTCCTTGACCGCGTGCGAGAAGTCCTCTGCGGCGGGCCGGGGCCGGAGAGCGCTCCGCAGGGTGGCGGTCACGTCGCGCAGCCATCTGGCGCGCTGCTGCGTCAGCTCGGCGGCCGGGTCGACGCCTTCCGCCGCCGCGCGGCGCAGCCACTCGCGCATCAGCGAGGCCCGGCCCTTGGGCGAGTGGCGCCGCTCCCGGGTCGCCTTCCAGGACGGGCACATGGCCTCGTCCGCGTCGTAGCTGAAACAGGCGCCGTTGCCGTTGCAGTGGAGCGCCTCGTCGAAATCCTGGCGGACCGGCGCCGGGATGGTGCGGTCCCGCTCGCCCCGGCGCGGCACGCCGTCGATCCGCGTGAGGCCCTGCCCCCTGGCCGAGGCGATCTTGCCCGGATTCATCCGGTCGCCCGGGTCGAAGGCGCGCTTGACCGCCTCCAGCGCTGGCATCAGCGGGCCGAAGGTCGCGGGCACGAATTCCGAGCGGAAGCCCTTGCCGTGCTCGCCCCAGAGCAGGCCGCCATACTTGGCAGTGAGCGCCACGACGCCCTCTGTGACCTCGCGGATCAGGCCGTTCTGGTTCGGGTCCTTCAGGTCGATCGCCGGGCGCACGTGCAGGACGCCGGCATCGACGTGGCCGAACATCCCGTAGCGCAGCCCCTTGCCGTCGAGGAGCGCCCGGAACTCGGCGATGAAGTCGGCGAGCCGCTCCGGCGGCACGGCCGTATCCTCCACGAAGGGGATAGGCCGGGCGTCGCCCTTGGCGGCGCCGAGGAGGCCGACGGCCTTCTTGCGCATCGTCCAGAGCCGCTCGATCGCCGCCCCGCGCGCCACCGTGAAGCCGAGGCGCTTCGTGTCGCTGCCGCGCTCGGCCTCCAGCATCCCGGTGAGCCGACCGAGGGCGGCCTCAACGCTGGCTTCGTCGTCGCCGACGAATTCCACCAGGTTGATCCCGTCCACCGGCCGGCCGGCCGGATCGTCGGGGAAGAAGGCCCGCACCTCGGCCCAGATCGGGTCCTTGCGGGCCAGCGCCAGCACGGTGGAGTCGATGGTCTCCACCGAGGCGGCGCCGAACGGCAGCAGCGCCTGCGCGTCGCGGAGCGCGGCGTCGAAATTGACATAGGAGAGCGCCACCAGGACCGCGGCCTTCGGGATCGGCAGAACGTTGAGCCGCGCCTCGGCGATCAGCGCCAGCGTCCCCTCCGAGCCGCAGATCACGCTCTTGAGGTCGAACCGGCCCGCCGCGTCGCGCAGATGGGCGAGGTCGTAGCCGGTGAGGCAGCGGTTGAGCTTGGGGAAGCGCTCGGCGATCAGCGCCGCGTTGTCAGTGACGACGGTGTCGATGGCGCGGTGGATCGCCCCGATCCGGCCACCGCGGTCCTTGGCGGCGGCGAGGCCGGCCGCGTCCAGCGGCTCGGCGGTCCAGACCGTGCCGTCGGTGAGCACGCAGGTCAGCGCCAGGACGTGGTCCCGAGTCTTGCCGTAGAGGCACGAGCCCTGCCCGCAGGCATCGGTGGAGATCATGCCGCCGATGGTGGCACGGTTCGAGGTCGAGAGTTCGGGCGCGAAGAACAGGCCGTGCTTGGCCAGTTCCCGGTTGAGCTGGTCCTTCACCACCCCCGGCTCGACCCGGACGGTGCGGTTGGCGACGTCGATCTCTAGGATGCGGTTCATGTGCCGCGAGGTGTCGACCACGAGGCCGTGGCCCAGTGACTGGCCGTTGGTTCCGGTCCCCCCACCCCGCGGGCGGATCACGATCTCGGCGAAGCGCGGATCGTCGAGGAGCTTGGCGATCCGGACGAGGTCGTCGCGGGTCCGCGGGAAGGCCACGGCTCCCGGCTCGACCTGATAGATCGAGTTGTCGGTCGAGAAGACCGTGCGGTCGGCATCCGATAGCGACAGGTCGCCCTCGAAGCCGCGCAGGCGCAGCTCGGTGCAGGCCGCGGCGTAGAACGGCACAGCCTCGGTATGACGCGTCAGGACCGGGATCATGCGTGCCTTCTACACCCGGCGGTTCGCGATGGAAGATCGATGGTTCTGTGACGCGGCCGCAGCGCATGCTGGCATCCGGTTTGCCACGGGCTCAGGGTCTCTCGGAACGGATGCCCATGAACGCGAGCGTGGAACGGGTCAGGGATGCCCTGGCCGAGCTGATCAAGGCAGCCCTGATCTCGGATGACGGCGTGAGCCGCGCCTGCTGCGAGGCCGGCCGTAGCAAGCTCGCCGCGCTCGCCGCCGACCCACCCGACGCGTCGAGTCTGCGCATGGACGGCGCATGGACGCTCGCCGTCCACGACGCGGAGACGCCGGAGCTGGCGCCGCGGGAGGGGCAGGTGAACCTCACCCTTCCGTGCGCCTGCCCCTTCACCCTCGACGAGATCCTCGCCCCCGGCTTCGATGTGGATCAGGCGGTCGACCAGATTCGGAAGATCGCTCCCACGGGCTGATCGCGCCTGTTGAGGAATGGCCGCGCGGCGTTGCCGCGGGCTCGCCGGACACCCATCTTATGATCACAGGATCGAACCCGCGGTCCGAGGCCCGCGCGGGCCGTGTCTCCCGAAAATTGTCCGGCACTCACCTTTTGGCACGACGCATTACCGCCCCGGCGGCCGAACCCGCTGCTCCTCCGCCCTTCCCCACCCGTGAGCAGATCCTCGCCTTCGTCGCCGAGTCGAAGGAGCGCGTCGGCAAGCGGGAGATCGCCAAGGCCTTCGGCATCAAGGGCGCCGCCAAGATCGACCTGAAGCGGGTCCTCAAGGAGATCGAGGAGGACGGCGCCCTCGATCGCGGCCGCGGCGGTCTCGCCCCGGCGGGCCACCTGCCGCCGGTCGTGCTGGCCGACATCCGCTCCCGCGACCGCCATGGCGAATTCCTGGCGGTTCCGGCGGAGTGGACCGGCACCGGCAAGCCGCCGGCCATCGTGCTGACGCAGCCCCGCGGCCCCCGTAAGGGCAACCGTCCGGCGCCGGGGATCGGCGACCGCGCCCTGATCCGGGTCGAGCGCGACGCCGAGGGTGGCTATACCGGCCGGGTCATCAAGGTCATCGGCAAGAACAAGGCCGAGATCATCGGCGTCTACCGGGCCGGCGCGCAGGGCGGCCGGATCGTGCCGGTGGAGAAGCGCTCGCAGGGCCGCGAGATCCTGATCCCGCCCGGCGAGGAGGGCCAGGCCCGCGACGGCGATCTCGTCAGCGTCTCACTGGAACGCGAGACCCGCTTCGGCCTGCCGCGGGGCCGCGTCCGGGAGCGGCTTGGCTCCCTCGGCTCCGAGAAGGCCGTGAGCCTGATCGCGCTGCACCTGCATAACATCCCGCACGTCTTCGCCGACGCGACCCTGGCGGAAGCCGACGCCGCCAAGCCCGCCACGATGAAGGGCCGTGAGGACTGGCGTGACCGCCCGCTGCTCACCATCGACCCGCCGGACGCCAAGGACCACGACGACGCCGTCATGGCCGAGGCCGATCCCGACCCGGCCAATCCGGGCGGCTTCATTCTCACCGTCGCCATCGCCGACGTGGCTGCCTATGTGCGGCCGGGTTCGAGCCTCGACCGCGAGGCCTTGGAGCGTGGCAATTCGGTCTATTTCCCCGACCGGGTCGTGCCGATGCTGCCGGAGCGGATCTCGAACGACCTCTGCTCGCTCCGCGAGGGCGAGGACCGGCCGGCCCTGGCCGTGCGCATGATCATCGCCGCCGACGGCGTGAAGCGCCACCACAGCTTCCACCGGGTGATGATGCGCTCCCGCGCCAAGCTCGCCTACGCGCAGGCGCAGGCTGCCATCGACGGGCAGCCGGATGACACGACCGGACCGCTGTTGGACACGGCGCTTCACCCGCTCTGGGCAGCCTACGCGGCCCTGCGCGAGGCCCGGGATCGCCGCGGGCCGCTCGCCCTCGACCTGCCCGAACGCAAGGTTCTGCTCTCTCCCGAGGGGGCGGTCGACCGGGTGATCGTGCCGGAACGCCTCGACGCCCACCGGCTCATCGAGGAGTTCATGATCCAGGCGAACGTCGCGGCCGCCGAGACTCTCGAGCACGCCCGCCAGCCCCTGATCTACCGCATCCACGACGAACCCGCCCTGGAGAAGATGCGGGCGCTCGGCGAGGTGCTGGCCTCGGTAGGCATCAAGCTGCCCAAGGAGGGGGCGCTGCGGCCCGCCCTGTTCAACCGGATCCTCGCCATGGCGGCCGAGACCGAGCATGGTGTCTTCCTCAACGAGGTGATCCTGCGCAGCCAGGCCCAGGCGGTCTACGCCGCCGAGAACCTCGGCCATTTCGGCCTGAACCTGCGCCGCTACGCGCACTTCACCTCGCCGATCCGGCGCTATGCCGACCTGATCGTGCACCGGGCGCTGATCACCGCCTGTGGTCTTGGCACGGACGGTCTCGCGAGCGACATCTCGGTGGGCGAGCTGGCGCAGATCGGCGAGCAGATCTCGGCGGCCGAACGCCGCGCCATGGCGGCCGAGCGCGAGACCATCGATCGACTGATCGCGCACCATCTCGCCGACCAGGTCGGGGCGACCTTCGAAGGCCAGATCGCAGGCGTGACCCGGGCCGGCCTGTTCATCAAGCTCGACGAGACCGGGGCGGACGGGTTCGTGCCGGTCTCGCAGCTCGGCGCCGACTATTTCCGCCACGAGGAGGGCCGCCACGCCCTGGTGGGCGAGCGGACCGGCGAGACGTTCCGCCTCGGCGACCGGGTCGAGGTCCGCCTCGTCGAGGCCGCGCCGGTGGCGGGCGCGCTCCGCTTCGAGCTCCTCAGCGAGGGTCGGACCCGCTCCGGCGCCCGCAAGCCCGGCCCGGGCAAGAAGCCCGGCGGGCGACCCTTCAAGGCTGCGCCACCGGGTCGCCCCGCCGGCATCCGCAACACCGGTACGCGCCACCGCGGGTCGCGCCGGTGACGCAGCCAGTGTACAGCCGGATCATGACAGCCGACGCGATCCCCGTCCGCACCGGCCTGATCCGCGCGATGGCCCGCGGGTTCATCGGCCGCTGCCCGCATTGCGGTCAGGGACGGCTTTTCGGGCGCTTCCTGAAGGTGCGGCCGGACTGCGACGCCTGCGGCCTGGAGCTGCACCACCAGCGGGCCGACGATCTGCCGCCCTACGTGGTGATCTTCATCGTCGCCCACATCGTCGGCTACCTGATCTTGGAGACAGAGAGCGCTTACGAAGTTCCGCTCTGGATCGAGATCGGCTTCTGGCCGGCCTTCACGCTCCTGTTCGCGCTGGCCCTGCTCCAGCCGGTCAAGGGCGCCGTCGTCGGGCTGCAATATGCCCTTGGCATGCACGGCTTCGCCACGTTACCGCGGAGCCGCCCTGCCCCGGGGCTTGAGGAGACGCGTCTTGCCGCAGCCGGTGTCCGAGGAGGCCCAGACAGCGCGGGGATCCGAGATCGCGACTGCCCCTGAGCGGAAGCCGGCCGCTCCGCGCCTGCGCCCACGCGATGCCGCGACCATGATCGTGCTCGACCGGCGTGGGCGGGGCGGTCCGAAGGTCCTGCTGGGCCGTCGGAACCCGAACCTCGCCTTCATGCCGGGCAAGTTCGTTTTCCCAGGCGGCCGGATCGAGCTCGGCGACCGCCACATGCCGGTGGCCGGGGCGCTCCCCGACTACGCGGAGGCAGCGCTGACCCGTCAGGTCTCGCGGCCGCCGCACCATCTCGGACGCGCCCTTGCCTTGGCGGCCATCCGCGAGACTTACGAGGAGACCGGACTTCTGCTCGGCACCACCGAGCACGGCGCCCCCGAGGACGCGCCCGCGGGTTGGGAGGGATTCGTCCGGCACGGCGTCCTGCCGGATCTCGAGGCGCTCCACCTCGTGGCCCGGGCCATCACGCCGCCGAAGCGCGTGCGCCGGTTCGACACGCGGTTCTTCGCGGTCGACCGGAGCGTCGTGGCAGCCGAGGAGCCGGGCCGGGTGACGGCGGATGCCGAGCTCACCGAGCTCGCCTGGGTCCGGCTCGACGCCGCGCGCAAGCTCGACCTGCCCTACATAACCCGCGCCATCCTGGACGATCTGGAGGCGCAGATCGCCGCCGACTTCGCCCCCCACCGGATGATCCCTTTCCATTACGAGCGCTACGGGCGCCGCGAGCGGGTTGCCTTGTGAGCCGTCCGAAGGAGCTGGAACACGAGGGGCGGCGCGGAATCAGGTCGGAGGATGTGGCGGCGATCTCCGCCGCGATCACCTGCGTCACCGTGGTCGGGATCGGCCTCAGCCTGTCGATCCCGCTCCTGTCGATCGAGCTGGAGCGGCGTGGTGCGTCGAGCACGCTGATCGGGCTCAACACCGCGGTGGCCGGCATCGCCAGCATCTGCACGGTGCCGTTCGTGCCGCGCCTCGCCGCGCGGGTCGGCGTCGCCCCGCTGCTCGGGCTGGCGCTCCTCGTCGGGGCTATCAGCCTCGCGCTGTTCCCGCTGCTGCCGGGCATCGCCCTGTGGTTCCCCCTGCGCTTCGCCTTCTCGGCGACGCTCGGAGCGCTGTTTGTCCTCTCGGAATATTGGATCAATGCCGCCGCCCCGCCGGAGCGGCGTGGGCTCGTGATGGGCATCTACGCCACCGTCCTCGCGGCGGGTTTCTCGGTCGGCCCGCTCCTGCTGGCGCTCGTCGGCACCGAGGGACTGGCGCCCTACGCCACGGGCGCCGTGCTCATGCTGGCAGGTGGGCTGCCCATCGTGTTGGCCCGGGGATTGTCGCCAACGATCGAGGCCGGCTCCGGCCTGAGCATCCTCGGCTACCTGCGGCTCGCCCCCGGCGCGCTGGCGGCCTCCCTCGCCTACGGGGCCGTGGAGACCGGCATTTTCGCGATCCTGCCTCTCTATGGCCTGCGCCTCGGCTACGACGCGCAGGGTGCGGCCGGGCTCGTCAGTCTGATCGCCCTCGGCAACGTGCTGTTCCAGATCCCGTTCGGCTGGCTCGCCGACCGGCTCGATCGCGGGGCGGTGCTGCTCGGTGCGAGCCTCGCGGGCGCCGCGGGTTCGGCCCTGATCCCGCTGGCGGCCGGCAGCCCCGTGGCGTTCGGCCTGCTGCTCTTGGTCTGGGGCGGCATCGCCGGCACCCTCTACACGGTCGGCCTGGCGATGCTGGGCGACCGTACGCCGCCGAGCGATCTCGCGGGCGCCAACGCGGCCTTCGTGGTGCTCTACAATGTCGGCCTGATGCTCGGACCGCCGGTGATCGGCGGCGGGCTCGACCTCGTCCCGCCGCATGGGTTCGCGCTGGCGCTGCTCGCCCTGTTCCTGGCCTTCGCCGGCTGGCTCGCCGCAACGGAACGAACGCGCGACCGCTCTTGACCTGCCCGGCCCGATCGGGCATTCACCCGCCCGTATTCGGCCGGGCTCTCCCGGCCATTTGCGTTTCGCTCACGCGGAATGCCGCACCCTGCAGGAGCGCCGCGCCATGGCCAAGGCCGTCACTGTCAAGATCAAGCTCGTCTCGACCGCCGACACGGGCTATTTCTACGTTACCAAGAAGAACTCCCGCACGCAGACCGAGAAGCTGACGATGCGGAAGTACGATCCGGTCGCGCGCAAGCACGTCGAGTTCAAGGAAGCCAAGATCAAGTAAGTCGCTGGGCCGCATCCCGGCCCCGCTGTGACGAAGCCGCTCCTGTGACGGGGCGGCTTTTTTCGTGTCTGCTCTCCCCCAGCCAACCGATCCGGGCGACAACAGCCCGGCCCCAGCACCATTCCTTAACGATAGCCGCATTCCAGACGCTGCTCGACTCCGCACAGGGATTCGCCTCTCGGTCTCGATCAGCCCAATTCCTGGAGGGCGGGTTCGGTGCTCAGAATCCTGCTGGCGATCCTCATCACCGTTGCGGTTCTCGCGGTCTGGTTCGTCCTGACGCTGCCGTTGCACGCGTATCGCACCGTCCACCGCCTGCTCCGGGGCCGCCCGGCACCGGCCTGACGGCCGGTCTCGGTGCAGTCAGGCAGGTGCGGATTCCGATAGTTCCGGATCCAGGGTCCGCGCCAGCGATCGAGCGATGGTGACGAGGGCAGTCACCATCGGGGTGGAGGGTTCGCGGCGCGGGGCAACAAGGCCGATCGTGTGCTCCAGATCGGGGGCGGTGATCGGGATGGAGCGCACCCCATCCATGGGCCCCAGGGCATCGATCAGGATCTCCGGCATGATCGACGCCCAGCGCAGAGTGCGGACATGGGTCAGCAGCACGATCATCGAGTTCGACTCGAGGGTGGCGGCGGGATCCGCGCCCGCCTCCCGGATCTGCTGATCGATGATGCGCCGGTTCTGCATGTTCGGGGTGAGCAGGCAGAGAGGCAGGCTGCCGGTCTCGGCCCAGGTGACGCTGGCGCGGCCCTCGAAGGGGCCGCCGATCGCCGTCACGAGGCGGTAGCGCTCCCGGTAGAGGGGCACGGAGATCACCCGCCCGAGCGGTTCGTTGTCGAGATAGGTCAGCCCCGCATCGGCCTCGAGGTTCTCGATCAGCGAGAAGATGTCGGTCGAGGTGGCGGATTCGACCGTGAGCCGCACATCCGGATGGCGCTCCCGGTACGGGGTGGTCAGGTTCACGATCATCGGCAGGGCCGTGGGGATCGCGGCGATGCGCAGATGTCCGGTCAGCCCGCGGCGCAGGCCGGTGACCTCCTCGTGCATGGCCCGGGCATCGGCCACGATGCGCCGCGCCCATTCCAACACCCGCTCACCCTCCGGGGTGAAGCCCTGAAAGCGCGAGCCGCGCAGCACGAGCTGCACGCCGAAGCGGTTCTCCAGCTGCTTCACGCCGGCCGAGAGGGTCTGCTGCGTCACCCCGCAGGCCTCGGCCGCGTGTCCGAAATGCTGCTCCCGGGCGAGCGCGAGCAGGAAGTCCAGCTTGTCGATCACGGAGGCATTCCGAACGGCGCATGCCGGCACGGCGACGCCTGCCGGAGCCTAGCGACCCGCCGGCCCGGCCACAACCGGCGGCGGGTCCCCGAGACTCAGCGGAACAGGATGAACGCCTTCGACAGAGTGATGCCGATGCCCCAGACGATCGGGATGCCGACCACGGCCCAGGCCAGGGCAGCGCCCAGGCTGAAGCCGCCGCGTCCGATGCCGAAGGAGCCGGCTGGCCCCGAGACCGTGGCACCCGTGCGGACATCGAGCGCGGCGCGCTCGGAATCGGACATGAACCAGCGCTGGGCCAGCGGACGAACCAGCAAGTTGCAGATGAACCCGATCGCCAGGAAGCTCGCGAGCACGTACATGGTCCGACCGTAGAGATCCGCACCCTGCACGCCCGCGGCGACCTGCGCCTCGCGGATCTTGGTGATGACGAAGGGCCCGACGATGCCCGCCATCGACCACGCGGTGAGAAGGCGCCCGTGGATGGCACCCACGAACTGCGTGCCGAACACGTCAGCGAGATAGGCCGGGACCGTCGAGAAGCCGCCGCCATACATGGACAGGATCACGCAGAAGAAGGCGACGAATAGCGCCTGCGAGCCGATGCCGGCCGCCCAGGGTGCGGCCGCGTAGAGCACGCCGCCGAGCGCGAAGAAGGTGGCGTAGGTCAGCTTGCGGCCGATCCGGTCCGACATCGAGGCCCAGAAGAAGCGGCCCAGGATGTTGAACAGCGACAGCAGGCCGACGAAGCCGGCCGCGATCGCCGCGACCTGCGCCTTCTGGCCGGCGTCGAGGGCGGAGAAGCCGGTACCCGGCAAGCCGATCAGCTCACCGCCGAAGATCTCCTGGAGCATCGGCGAAGCGAGAGCCAGCACGCCGATGCCGGCGGACACGTTCAGGAAGAGGACGAGCCAGATCATCCAGAACTGGAAGGTCCTGTGCGCGTCCCGGAGATGGACATGCCCCGAGGCGATCATGGCGTTCCTGGCTGCGGGCGCGGTCCACCCGTCCGGGCGCCAGCCGGCCGGCGGCACCCGATAGCCGAAGGCACCGCCGAGCATGAAGATCAGGTAGCCGATGCCCATGACGGCGAGCGTCTGCCAGACGCCGACGGAATCGGCGCTCCGGAACGTCTTGATCAGGCTGTCGGCCAGCGGCGAGCCGATCATCGCGCCACCGCCGAAGCCCATGATCGCCATGCCGGTGGCCATGCCGCGGCGGTCCGGGAACCACTTGATCAGCGTCGAGACCGGCGAGATGTAGCCGAGGCCCAGCCCGATGCCGCCGATCAGGCCCATGCCGAGCCAGACCAGCCAGAGCTGGTGAATGTAGACGCCGAACGCGCCGATGAGGAAGCCACCGCCCCAGCACAGGGCGGCCACGATGCCGGCCTTGCGCGGGCCCGCGCGCTCCAGCCAGCCGCCGAACAGGGCGGCCGAGAGGCCGAGCACGACGATACCGATCGAGAAGACCGTGACGAGGTCGCTGACGCGCCAATCGCAGGTGGTGGTGAACAGGGCCGTCATCACCCCCATGTCGGGGCAGGCGGCGGGAGCGGGCTTGCCGACGGAGAGCGCCCGCGTCAGCGGCAGCCAGAACACCGACAGACCATAGGCCATACCGATGCAGAGATGGATCGCGAGAGCCGCTGGCGGGGCCAGCCACCGGTTGAAGCCTGGCTTGGCAACGATACGCTCGCGCGACAACAGACCCGGCGCAACGTCAGGCGCGACCGCACCTGTAATTCCAACACCCATGACGCCATCCTCCACAGCAGCCACTTTCGCGGGCAGCTCGGCCGTGGAAGATGCGCGATCTGTGTGCAGGGTGCCAGTGTACAATACGCCCAGTCGACAGATTTAATCCCGACTGCGACACTGTGCATGCGTGAACTGTGACGACTGCGGGCACTGGCGGGACCCGGAGTCGACGATTGTTCGGCTCAGCCGGCGTCGCTGGCACCGGCCCCGGCGAGCTGCGGGTCCCGGGTCGCCGGGCGGACCGGGCTGTCGGCCTCCGGCTCGGCACCGTGCAGCGCCCGCCGCACGAGGCCGTCCACCCGCTCGCCCTGCTCCGGCAGGGCGGCTTCGAGGTAAGCAATCATCCGGGGCGTCCAGAACGCCTTGATGTGCTTCTGGATGCCGGCCACCGCCTCCTCCTCCGGGTAGGACCGGAAGAAGGAGGCGATCTGGTTGGCCATGCGGACGAGCTTGTCCGCCTGCGTCACGGCACTCATCGGATACTCTTACTCTGCCGCGTCGAGCGTCTGGGCGATTCGGGTCAGGGAGAAGTCCTCCTCGTAGAACTTCGCCTGCCAGTCGGACGGCCGGTTGGTCCGCCGGACCTGCACCGCCGTCACCTTGTACTCGGGGCAGTTGGTTGCCCAGTCCGAGTAGTCGGTGGTGATAACGTTGGCGCCGGTCTTGGCGTGGTGGAAGGTCGTGTAGACCACACCCGGCTGCATGCGCTCGGAGATCTTGGCCTTCAGCGCGATGTCGCCCGAGCGGCTCTCCAGGGCGACAAGGTCGCCGTCGACGATGCCGCGCAGCTCCGCGTCGAAGGGGTGGATCTCCAGCACGTCCTCCTCGTGCCAGCGCGAATTGTGGGTGCGCCGGGTCTGCGCGCCGACATTGTACTGGGAGAGGATCCGGCCCGTGGTGAGGATCAGCGGGAACTTCGCCCCCGTGCGCTCCTCGGTGGGCACGAACTCGGTGATCATGAACCGGCCCTTGCCGCGGACGAACCGGTCCACGTGCATCATCGGCGTGCCCAGCGGCGCCTTCTCGTTGCAGGGCCACTGCACCGAGCCGAGCTCGTCAAGCTTGGCGTAGGAGACACCCGTGAAGCTCGGGGTGAGCCGGGCGATCTCGTCCATGATCTCGGACGGGTGGCTGTAGGTCATCGGGTAGCCGAGCGCGTTGGAGAGCAGCACCGTGCCCTCCCAATCACCGTAGCCGCCCATCGGGGCCATGACCTTGCGGACCCGCGAGATGCGGCGCTCGGCGTTGGTGAAGGTCCCGTCCTTTTCGAGGAACGAGGCGCCCGGCAGGAAGACGTGGGCGTATTTGGCGGTCTCGTTCAGGAACAGGTCCTGGACGACGATGCACTCCATCGCCTTCAGGCCCGAGGTGACGTGATGCGTGTCGGGGTCGGACTGCGCGATGTCCTCGCCCTGGATGTACATGCCCTTGAACGTGCCCTCGACGGCCTCGTCCAGCATGTTGGTGATGCGCAGGCCCGGCGCGTTGTCGAGCTTGGCGCCCCAGAGGGCCTCGAAGCTTTCGCGGGTCGCATCGTCCGACACGTGGCGGTAGCCGGTGAGCTCGTGCGGGAACGAGCCCATGTCGCAGGAGCCCTGCACGTTGTTCTGGCCGCGCAGCGGATTCACGCCGGCGCCGAGCTTGCCGATGTTGCCGGTGGCCATGGCGATGTTGGCCATGCCCATGACCATGGTCGAGCCCTGGCTGTGCTCGGTGACGCCGAGGCCATAGTAGATGCCGGCCGCGCCGCCCTTGGCGTAGAGCCGGGCCGCCCCGCGGACTTCCACCGGGTCGAGGCCGGTGAACTGCTGCTGGTTCTCCGGTGAGTGGCGCTCGTCGGCGATGAACCGCGCCCAGGACTCGAACTCGGCGAGGTCGCAGCGCTCGCGGACATAGGCCTCGTCGACCAGCCCCTCGGTGACGATCACGTGCGCCAGCGAGTTGATGAAGGCGACGTTGGAGCCGGGCTTGAGCGGCAGGTGATAGTCGGCCTTGATGTGGGGCGACTTCACGAGGTCGATCTTGCGCGGATCGGCGACGATCAGCTTGGCGCCCTCGCGCAGCCGCTTCTTCATCCGCGAGCCGAAGACCGGGTGGCCGTCCGTGGGATTCGCGCCGATCACCAGGATCACATCGGAATACTCGACCGACTTGAAGTCCTGGGTGCCGGCCGAGGTGCCCAGCGTCGACATCAGGCCGTAGCCGGTGGGCGAGTGGCAGACGCGAGCGCAGGTATCGACGTTGTTGTTGCCGAAGGCGGCGCGCACGAGCTTCTGGACGAGGTAGGCTTCCTCGTTCGTGCAGCGCGACGAGGTGATGCCGCCGACCGAATCCTTGCCGTACTTGGCCTGGATCCGCTTGAACTCGGAGGCCGCGTGGTTGATCGCCTCCTCCCAGGACACCTCGCGCCACGGATCCGTGATCTTCTCGCGGATCATCGGCTTGGTGATGCGGTCCTTGTGGGTGGCGTAGCCGTAGGCGAAGCGGCCCTTCACGCAGCTATGGCCCTCGTTGGCCTTGCCGCCCTTGTAGGGAACCATGCGCACGACGCGCTCGCCCTGCATCTCGGCCTTGAACGAGCAGCCGACGCCGCAATACGCGCAGGTCGTGACCTCGGCGTGCTCGGGCTGGCCGAACTCGTGGATCGACTTCTCCTGGAGGGTCGCGGTCGGGCAGGCCTGCACGCAGGCGCCGCAGGAGACGCACTCGGACTCGAAGAAGTTGGTCGGGCCGGCCGCCACGCGGCTGTCGAAGCCGCGGCCCGCGATGGTCAGCGCGAAGGTGCCCTGCACCTCCTCGCAGGCGCGCACGCAGCGGTTGCAGACGATGCACTTCGACGGGTCGTAGGTGAAGTACGGGTTCGACTCGTCTTTCGGCAGGTACTTCTCGGAGCTCGGCCGGACGTGGTTGTCGCCCTCGTAGCCGTAGCGCACGTCGCGCAGGCCGACGACGCCCGCCTGGGTCTGCAGCTCGCAATCGCCGTTCGCCGCGCAGGTCAGGCAGTCGAGGGGGTGGTCGGAGATGTAGAGCTCCATCACGCCCTTGCGGAGCTTGGCGAGCTTCTCGTTCTGCGTGTGCACCACCATGCCGTTCTCGGCCGGCGTCGTGCAGGAGGCCGGCGTGCCGCGCCGCCCCTCGATCTCCACGAGGCAGAGGCGGCAGGAGCCAAACGGCTCCAGCGAGTCGGTGGCGCAGAGCTTCGGGATCTGCGTCCCGGCATGCATCGCCGCCGCCATCACCGAGGTGCCGGCCGGCACCGTCACCGACATGCCGTCGATCGTCAGCGTCACCGTCTGCTCGCTGACGCGGATCGGCGTGCCGTAGTCGATCTCCTTGATCAGGCCCATCGACATCTCCTCACTCGGCCGCAGCCGGCAGATCGCCGGCGCGCCTGAAATCTTCCGGGAAATGGGTGATCGCGCTCATCACGGGCATCGGCGTGAGCCCACCCATGGCGCAGAGCGACCCGTCGGTCATGACCTCGCAGAGATCCTCGACCAGCTTCAGGTTCGCGTCCGGCCGGATGCCGGCGATGACCTTGTCCATGGTCTCGACGCCGCGGGTCGCGCCGATGCGGCAGGGGGTGCACTTGCCGCACGCCTCGGTGGCGCAGAACTCGAAGGCGAAGCGGGCCTGGCTCGCCATGTCGACCGTGTCGTCGAACACCACGATGCCGCCGTGGCCGACGAGGCCCTTCTGGGCCGCCATCGCCTCGTAATCGAGGGGCGTATCGAGGAGATGGTCGGGGAAGTAGGCCCCAAGCGGCCCGCCGACCTGTACGGCCCGGACCGGCCGGCCCGAACGGGTGCCGCCGCCGAAATCCTCGATGACCTGCCGGATGGTGATGCCGAAGGCCACCTCGATCAGGCCGCCATGCTTGATGTTGCCGGCGAGCTGGATCGGCAGGGTGCCGAGCGAGCGGCCCATGCCGTAATCGGCGTAGGCCCTGGCGCCGTTCTCCAGGATCCACGGCACAGCCGTGAAGGTCATGACGTTGTTGACGAGCGTCGGCTTGCCGAGGAAGCCCTTCAGGGCCGGGATCGGCGGCTTGGCGCGAACGATGCCGCGCTTGCCCTCGAGGCTCTCCAGCAGCGAGGTCTCCTCGCCGCAGATATAGGCGCCAGCGCCGAGGCGCACTTCCAGGTGGAAGCTCTTGCCCGAGCCCAGGATGTTCTCGCCCAGCACGCCGGCCTTCACACCGTTGGCGATCGCCTCCTTCAGCGTCGCGAAGGCCTGCGGGTACTCGGAGCGCAGGTAGATGTAGCCGCGCGTGGCCCCGGTCGCGACGCCCGCGATGGTCATGCCCTCGATGAGATTGAAGGGGTCGCCCTCCATCATCATCCGGTCGGCGAAGGTGCCGGAATCGCCCTCGTCGGCATTGCAGACCACGTATTTCTGGTCCGCTCGGGCGAGCATCACGGTGTTCCACTTGATGCCCGCCGGGAAGCCGGCACCGCCGCGCCCGCGCAGGCCAGAATCGCGCACCGCTGCGACGATGCCCTCGGCATCGAGCTTCAGCGCGGCCTCAAGGCCGCGATAGCCGCCATGGGCCCGGTAATCCTCGACGGAGACCGGGTCGACCACGCCGCAGCGATGGAAGGTCAGGCGCTGCTGCCGGGCGAGGTAGGGGATCTCTTCCGGATCGCCGAGGCGCAGGGCGTGGTCGCCGCCCGTGGTGAGGCCGGCATCCAGAAGGGCGTCGACGTCGGCGAGCTTCACCGGGCCGTAGGCCACGCGCCCCTCGGGCGTGCCGACCTCGACCATCGGCTCCAGCCAGAACAGGCCGCGGGAGCCGGTGCGGACGATGGTGACGTCGAGGCCGCGGCGCTCGGCACCGGCGAACAGGGCGCGGGCGACCTTGTTGGCGCCGAGGCCCAGGGCGACGGCGTCGCGCGGAACGTAGATCGTGACGCTCACTGGCGCACCTCCGTCAGGGCGGCCTCGAGGGCGTCGGCGGTCAGGTGGGCGACGGGCTCGCCATCCACGAGAGCGGCGGGACCGTAGGCGCAGAGACCGAGGCAGTAGACCGGCTCGATCGTGGCACTGCCATCGGCGGTGGTCTCGTGCCAGCCGCAGCCGAGGCGTCCGAGGATCTCACGGTGCAGCTTGTCCGAGCCCATCGCCTGGCAGGCCTCGGCCCGGCAGAGCTTCACCTCGTGACGGCCGGCGGGATGCGCGCGGAAATCATGGTAGAAGGTGATGCAGCCGTGAACCTCGGCGCGCGACAGGTTCAGCGCGTCCGCGATCAGCGGCACCGCTCCTGCGTCCACATAGCCGAACGTCTCCTGCAGCGCGTGCAGGATCGGCAGCGTGGCCCCTTCGAGGTGGGTATGTTCGGCGATGATCCCGGACGCGCGCTCGGCGCTCCAGGGCTCGTGACGCGCCATGGTTTCCAGCCCAGTCTGTTCCTGTTCTAATGCGAAGAGGAACAGAAATGCCGGTTGGCTTCAATCGCGCAGTCCGGTCGCTCGACAAAGGACGTTTGTCGATCTGTCACTCGACCACCAGAGCGGCCCGCGGGGCCCGATAATGATTTGTAAGGACTTATCTTTTCCGATTACCGCGCCGCCTAGAATTTCTTGTGTGCGCCGCAACACGAATTTGTGCCCTGCAAGAAATTGCATCTCCCCCACGCTGGCCGTTCAGAACTCCATCTCGAGCTCCTCGATCTCGTCCGGTTCGTCGGCGGCGGCCTCCGCCCACTCGATCATCAGCGGCCAGTGCAGGATCGTGTCGCGATAGGCCGTGGCGCGGGGCGGCAGGGCGACGTCGTAGGTGCGGAAGCGGGTGCAGACCGGGGCGTACATGGCATCGGCCAGGCAGGGCCGGGCTCCGAACAGGTACGGCCCCTCGTAGCGGTCGAGGCAATCGTCGAAGATCGTGACGATGCGCTCGATGTCGGCCTTCGCGCCGTTGAACACCCGGAAATCGGGGTGAAAGGCGCGCAGGTTCATCGGCAGGGCAGAGCGCAGGTTGACGAAGCCCGAATGCATCTCGCCGGCGATCGACCGGCAATGGGCGCGTTTCGCGACTTCGCCCGGCAGGAAGCCGGCATCCGGGAAGGTCTCGGCGAGATACTCGGCGATGGCGAGCGTGTCCCACACGACCACGTCGCCATGGCGCAGGCGCGGCACGAGGAAGGACGGGGACAGGTGGAGCAACTCCGCCCGGCTATTGGCATCGGCGCCGGACAGGACCTCGGTTTCAAAGTCGAGACCCGCCATCCGGCAGATCAGCCAGCCGCGCAGGGACCACGAGGAGTAGTTGCGGCTCGAGATGGTGAGTGTAGCGGCCGTCATCGTCCTGCCCCGGGCGCGTCGCCGACCATGCGGTCTGCGACGCCCGATCCAAAACTCGTGCCGCGTGCGACGGGCAAATCACGACGGCGCCCGACTCTACTCCCGTCTCAGCAGCGCCGCGACCTCGGCTTCCTCGGCCGGGGACAGGGTCCGGGCCGGCGCGGCCGGCCGGCGGCGCGCGAGGCGCCAGATGCCGAAGCCGCCGAGCAGAACAGCGAGCACCGGGGTCAGCCACAGCAGCAGGGTGTGCAGGGCGAAGACCGGGCGCAGCAACACGAACTCGCCGTAGCGGTCGACGACGTAGTCGCGCACCGCCTTGTCGCTGTCACCCTTCTCCAGCCGCTCGCGCACGATCAGGCGCAGATCCTTGGCCAGCGGCGCATCGGAATCGTCGATCGACTGGTTCTGGCAAACGAGGCAGCGCAGGCCCGCGGAGATCTCCCGGGCGCGGTGCTCCAGGACAGGGTCCTTCAGCACCTCGTCGGGCTGGACGGCGCGGGCGGGGAGCGACGCGAGCAGGGCGATCGCCACGAGGGCCGGGCGGAGCGAGCGATACGCCATCACTCGGCCGGCACCGCGGCCGGGAGCGGCCGCGCCTTCGCCTTGGCGGGAACGCCCACGCGCATCCGGCGGTCCGTGAGCGAGAGCGCGCCACCCGCCGCCATGACCACCGCCCCGAGCCAGATCAGCAGCACCAGGGGCTTGTAGTAGAGCCGCAGGCCGACGCCGCCGTCCTGGCTCATCTCGCCGAGGCTGGCATAGACTTGGCTCACGCCCACGGTCAGCAGACCCGATTCCGTCACCGCCATCTTGCGGCTTGGATAGAAGCGCTTGCCGGTCTCCACTAGACCGACCTCGTCACCGGAGCGGGTCCGGATCGTCAGGGTGGCGGCGGCCTCCTCGTAGTTCGGGCCCTGGCGGGGGCCGACGCGCTCCAGAGTCGCCACGTAGGGTCCTGTCGCCAGGGTCTGGCCGGGCTTCAACGTCGCCAGGCCCTCGGTGGCCCACCCTTGCGCGGCGATGCCCAGCACCACGACGCCGATGCCCGCATGGGCGAGCGCGGTGCCCCAGGCCGAGCGCGGCAGACCGACGGCGCGGCGCCCGATCTGGCCCACGGACCGCGCCCGGCTCGCGCCGTAGCCGCGGGCACGCGAGACGATCTCCATGGCGGAGCCGATCAGCAGGTAGGCACCGAGGCCGATCCCCACGGGCGCCATCACGGGACCGCCCCAGGTGAGGGCCAGCATCGCGAAGCCGGCCGCCAGGGCCACCGCCAGCGCGGCGAACAGGCGCTGGGCGGCGGCGAGCACGTCGCCGCGCTTCCAGGCCAGCGCCTGCCCGACGGGCACGATCAGCAGGAGCGGGATCGCCAGCGGCACGAAGGTGGAATTGAAGAAGGGCGGACCGACCGTGATCTTCTCGCCGGTCAGCATCTCGAGGAGCAGCGGGTACAGGGTGCCCACCAGCACGGTGGCGCAGCCCGCGACGAGGAACAGGTTGTTGAGGACGAGCGAGCCCTCGCGGGAGATCGGTGCGAACAGGCCGCCCTGCCGCAGCAGCGGAGCCCGCCACGCGAACAGCGTCAGCGAGCCGCCGATGAACAGGATCAGGATCGCCAGGATGAAGATGCCGCGGGTCGGGTCCGTGGCGAAGGAATGCACCGAGGTGATCACACCCGAGCGGACCAGGAAGGTGCCGATCAGCGAGAGCGAGAAAGTCAGGATCGCGAGCAGCACCGTCCAGACCTTCAGGGCGTCGCGCTTCTCCATCACCACGGTGGAGTGAAGGAGCGCGGTGCCGGCGATCCACGGCATCAGGGAGGCGTTCTCCACCGGGTCCCAGAACCACCAGCCGCCCCAGCCGAGCTCGTAATAGGCCCAGTAGGAGCCCATCGCGATCCCGAGCGTCAGGAAGCACCAGGCGGTCAGTGTCCAGGGCCGGACCGCTCGGGCCCAGACAGCGTCGATCCGCCCGTCGATCAGCGCCGCCACCGCGAAGGCGAAGCTGATCGAGAAGCCGACATAGCCGACGTAGAGGAGCGGCGGGTGGACCGCGAGGCCCGGATCCTGCAGCAGCGGGTTGAGGTCGTTGCCCTCGACCGGCGCCGGGATCACGCGGGTGAACGGGTTCGACGTCGTGATGATGAACAGCACGAACACGAAGGTGATCAGGCCCTGGACGCCCAGCGTGCTGGCCCGCAGCCGCGGCGGGACGGAGTTCTTCGCCACCGCCACGCAGGCACCGAACAGGGTTAGGATCAGGACCCAGAGGAGCATCGAGCCCTCGTGGTTCCCCCAGACGCCGGAGAGCTTGTAGATCAGCGGCTTCTGCGTGTGCGAGTTCTCGACGACGTTCTGGACCGAGAAGTCGGAGGTGGCGTGCGCCCAGGTGAGTGCCGCGAAGGCGAAGAGCACGCAGGCGAAGGCGCCGAGCGCCGCCTGGGAGGCGGTCTGGCGCAGCGCCGGATCACCCGAGCGTGCAGCCCAGACGGGCATCACCATCTGCACCAGGGAAATCGCGAGCGCGAGCGCGAGCGCGAAATGGCCGGTCTCGACAATCATGCGGCTACCCTCACCGCTCGCTGCGGGGGCCGAGGGTCCCGTCCGCCGCCGCGGTCGCGGGCTTCGGCCCGGCGCCGCCCTTGTTCGAGCCGCCCTCCTGCCAGCGCCCCTGCGCCTTCAGAGCGTCGGCCACCTCGCGGGGCATGTACGATTCGTCGTGCTTGGCGAGCACGGTATCGGCCCGGAACAGCCCGCCCGGCTCCAGGACGCCCTCGGCGACCACGCCCTGCCCCTCGCGGAACAGGTCCGGCAACAGGCCCTTGTAGTGGACCTCGACAGTGGCGTTCGTGTCGGTGACGGCGAAATCGACCGTCTGGTCCGGTCCGCGCTTGAGCGAGCCGTCCTTCACGAGGCCGCCAAGGCGCAGGCGGGTGCCGGGGGTGATGCCCTGCTGAGCGATGTCGGAGGGTGAGCGGAAGAACACGATCGAGCCGCTCATAGCGAACAGGATCAGCCCCACGGCCAGCGCGAGCACGCCTCCGCAGGCGGCGATCAGGATCAGGCGGCGGCTCTTACGCGTCACGATACTTCCACCCCGAGATCCGGCGGGCGGGTGTCCGCCTGGAGCCGAACCATTCTCATTCCAGCCACCTCAGGGTGTCGGCTCCGCGAGGGCGCCGGTCAAGGGTGGGCGTCGGGACCGATTGTCGTACGGGCCGCCGAGGGGCCCGGCCCTCGCGGCTTTGTGGGGATCAGGGGTTGGACTTGGCGGGCAGGTCCAGTTCCCGGGCGAGGCCGTCGAGTCTGGTGACCGCCTCGCTGTTGGCGGCCAGCGCCATGCGGGCCCGGTCGAGGGCCTTGATGGCCTGATCGCGTTCGCCCAGGACACTGTAGGCGCGCACGAGGCGCAGCCACTCGTCCGGTGTGCCGCCGCGGGACGCGAGGCGGCGGTCGAGCCCTTCGACCATGCCGCGGATTGCAGCGTCGCGCTCGGCCGGCGGCATGGCGCGTACGGCCGCCATCGCCGCCCCCGTTTCGGCCTGGGCGGCCGGTCCGGACGCCGCGGGCTGCCCCGGCGAGGCGCCGGGCTCCAGCCCGAGGGCGCGGGCGCCCTGCTCCACCTGAGCGAGTCCCTGCGGATCATTGGCGAGCGCGGCGCGGGCCCGCTCCAGGGCGGCCACGGCCTGATCGTGCTCGCCCAGCACGGCCCGGGACCGGACCAGCCGCAGCCACTCGTCGGGGGTGCCGCCGCCGACCTTCAGCCGGGCATCGAGCCCGTCGACCATGCCGCGGATCGCCGCCTGCTGCTCGGCCGGGATCTTCGGAGGTCCCTGGGGCGCCGGGGCGGGCGGGGGCGGCTCGCCCTTGAGGCGGGCCAGCGTCTGGCGGACCACCCCGAGCCACGGGGCGTCCGGCGGGCTCGCGGCTTCGAGCGTCGTGAGCTGGCGGATCGCCTCACCGGTATCGCCGGACTGCTCGGCGGCCCGGGCGAGATAGAAGCGGGGCTTCGGGGCGTTCGGATCCTTGGCCTGCGCCTTCTCGAACAGCGCCTTGGCCTCGGGCGAGACGGTGCCGTCGCCGGCCGCCGTGAGGGCCTCGGCCTGATCGGCGAGAATGTCGGCGCTCTCGCCCTTCAGCCGCGCGATGTTCGCGTAAGCGCGGGCGGCATCGTCGAAGCGGCCGGTGCGCATGTAGACCGGGGCGAGCACCGCCCAGCCGCGCGCGTCGTTGGGATCGCGGGCCAGACGCGCCTCGATCTGCCCGACCGCCTTCATCAGCTCGTCGGTGCCGCCGCGGGCCGCCGCGCGGTCGGCGGCGGTCTGGGCGGGCAATTCCGGCGAGCCGTACAGTCCGTAGGCGATCAGTGCCACGAGGGGGATGGTGGAGACCGCGAAGGCCGAGGCCGCCCGGCGCCGGCGCAGCCGCGGCTCGGCCGGGCGTGCCGCCTCGGCGGCCCCAGCATCCTCGGCCTCAAGCTGCGCCTCGCGGCTCGCGCGGAGCAGGCGGCGCGCCGCCTCGGCCTTGGCCGCCTCGGCCTCCTCGGGTGCGATCAGGCCGCGCTCCAGATCGCGCGCGATCTCGGCGATCTGATCCTCGTAGAACGCGGTCTCGGTGGCGATGGCGCTCCCGCCCGCCTCCCCGGTGGGCACGGAGGCGCGCCGCGACATCGGCCAGAGCAGGCCGAGGACAGCCGCCGCGGTCATGGCCGCCAGGATGAACCAGATCGCCGTCATCGAACCTTCGCCAGCGGGCCGAACCGGCCCACGCCTCTCCACGCCATGTGGAGCCGGCGGCGTGACGCCACGACACCTCCCGGCGGCGGCACGGTGTCACGCAACTCCCTCGCGATGACAAGGGCCTAGCAGCGGTCACGTGGCCGCGTCCCGTCGGGGCGCCGGCGTCGAAGGCCGCGCCGCCTCAGTGCGTCGCGGCCCCGACCGGGGCATCACCCGGGACCTCCAGCACCGCCCGCAAGCCCCCGAGCGCCGCCTGTTCGAGGGTGAAGCGCCCGCGATACAGGGCGGCGAGATCGGCCACGATGGACAGGCCGAGGCCGGAGCCGGGCTTCGATTCGTCGAGGCGCCGCCCCCGGCCGAGCACGGCCTGCCGGGCCTCCGGCGGCAGGCCGGGGCCGTCATCCTCGATGGCCACGACGAGGTGCGGATAATCGTCCTTGGCCACGGCCTCGGCCCGGATCGCCACCCGGCCGTGGGCCCATTTCGAGGCGTTGTCGACGAGGTTGCCGACCATCTCCTCGAAATCCTGGCGCTCGCCGCGGAAGCGCAGGCCCGGGGGAACGTGGACGTCGTAGGCGATATCCTTGTCCCGGTAGATCTTCCCGAAGGTGCGCACGAGGCCCGCCAGCGCCGGCTCGACCTCCGTGGAGGTGCCGAGCGTGCCGGCGAGTGCCGCGGCCCGGGCCCGGTCGAGGTGGTAATTCACCTGGTCGCGCATCACCGCGGCCTGCTCGCGGATCTTCTGTGCGAGTTCCTCCGGAGCGTCCGAAGCGCCGACCTCGTTGACGATGATCGAGAGCGGCGTCTTGAGCGCGTGGGCGAGGTTGCCGACCTGCGTGCGGGCGCGCTCCAGGATCTCGCGGTTGGTCTCGATCAGGAGGTTCACCTCGCCGGTGAGCGGGGCGATGTCGCGGGGATAGGTACCGGTGATGCGGTCGGCCTCGCCGCGCCGCACGGCGCCCAGCGCGGCGCGCATCTTCTTCAGGGGTGCGAGGCCGAACCGGATCTGCAGCAGGGTGGTGATCGCCAGCGACAGGCCGAGCAGGCCGAAGGTGATGGTCAGCGAGTTGCGAAACCGGTCGACGTCGTTGACGATCTCGTCCGCCGGCCCGGCGACCCGGACCGTGTAGCGGCCCTCCTCGCCCAGATCGACGTCGCGCTCCATGATCCGCAGCAGGCGCCCGTCCTGCGCCTTGCCGTAGCCCTGGCGAATCTGCCCGACCCCGACCTTGCCTTCCGAATCCGTGGCGGGTGGCAGCGGTACGCCGACGAGGGACCGGGACGTGCGCACGTCCCGAGGCTTCGAATCGGGCTTGCCGACCTGCCAGTACCAGCCGGAGAGGGGCAGGTCGAAGCGCGGATCGCCGAGCGAGAAGGTCCGGCTCTCGGGATCGTTGGGCGAGACGAGATCCGTGGCGAGGTTGTTGGCGAAGACGAGGAGCCGGCTGTCGAAGCCCCGCTCGGTGTTCTCGCGATAGAGGGTGGTCAGGATCCAGGCGGCGATCAGCAGGATCGCGGAGCTCGACAGGAAGGCTGAGACGGCAAGCCGCACCGCGATGGAGCGGCGGCGCAGGGAGAAGAGGCCCAGGAAGTCGGTCATCGCAGCAGCGCCTACGCGCGATCGGGCGCCAGCGCATCATAGAAGACTTCGCCGCGCATCAGCGGGCGCGCCGTGCGGAAGAATGAGCCGCGCTCGGCCCGCCAGCCGTCGCCGTCCCGGACCACGGACGCATCGGCCGTGAGGATCCCGGAGGGCATGCCCACCCGCAGGGCCGCATCGGTGGGGCGTGCGGCCTCGTTGACGAGGCTGCCCGCGATTCGAGCGGCGACGGCGAGGCCCAGGGTCGCGGTGAGGGGCAGGGCTTGGTGCGGCACGCCGTTGGAGATCACCCGGGCCGTCAGGTCGACATCACCGGAGCGGAGCGCCTCGCCGGAGAGGGTGCCGGAATCCTGCGGCGGCGCGACGAGGCCCACGAAGGGCACATGGACGATGCGTGCGGCCGCCTCAAGGTCCGGCGCGATGCCCATGGCTACGGAGGCGGCCCGGCGGATCTGCGCGAGCCGGTCGAGGAGACCGGGCACCGCTTCCAGGGCGACGGGCAGCTCGGTGCCGGAAAGCCCGAGATCGGCGGCGCGGACGAACACGCAGGCATTGGCCGCATCCACCAGCGAGGCCTCGATCCGGCCGAGCCCCGGCACGTCCAGATCCTGGCGGACGGCCCCCGTTGGCAGGAGCCGCCCGGTCGTGGCGCCGCCCGGATCCACGAAATCGAGGCGGATCGGCGCGCCGGTGCCGGTGACACCGGGAATGGCGAGGTCGCCCCGGTAGATGGCGCGGCCCTCCCGCACGTCGAAGCTCGCCTCGATCAGCTTCCGCGTGTTGGTGTTGTAGATCCGCAGTCGCACCGGGCCGTCACCGGCCTGAACGAGGCCCTCGTCCACCGCGAACGGTCCCACGGCCGAGAGCATGTTGCCGCAATTGCCCGAGAGGTCGATGCGCCCGTCGCGGACCACCACCTGCACGAAGGTATAGTCGATATCGGCGTCCGGCCGCGCCGAGCGCTCGACGACGCAGATCTTCGAGACCGACGAGACGCCCCCGCCCATGCCGTTGAGCTGCCGCCCGAACGGGTCGGGGCTGTCTATGGCGGAGAGGAAGACCGGCTCCCAGGCGGCGAGGTCGCCCGGCACGTCGCGCCGGTGCAGCATCAGCGCCTTGCTGGTGCCGCCGCGCATGAACACGGCCGGCAGCGCGCCGGACCCTGCCACGGCCGTCACATCCGCGCCGGCTGCTGGTTGGGATCCACGAGATAGCCGAGGCCACGCACGGTCTGGATCAGATCGACCGCCAGCTTCTTGCGCAGGCGCCCGACGAACACCTCGATCGTGTTCGAATCCCGGTCGAAATCCTGGTCGTAGAGGTGCTCTGTGAGCTCGGCCCGGGAGACGACCCGGCCGGTATGGTGCATCAGGTAGGAGAGCAACCGGTATTCGTGGCTCGTGAGCTTTACCTGGGCGCCGTCCACGAAGACCTTGCCGGAGCGCGTGTCGAGGGTCACGGGCCCGCAGGAAATCTGGCTGGAGGCGTGGCCGGCGGCGCGGCGCAGCAGCGCGCGGACGCGCGCCATCAGCTCCTCCATGTGGAAGGGCTTGGTGACGTAGTCGTCCGCGCCGGCATCGAAGCCGTCGACCTTGTCGGACCAGCGGTCCCGGGCGGTGAGGATGATCACCGGCGTCTTCACGCCGGCCCGGCGCCACTTCTGGAGCACCGTGACCCCGTCGGCCTTGGGCAGGCCCATGTCGAGGATGATGGCGTCGTAAGGCTCGCTCTCGCCGAGATAGCCGCCCTCCTCGCCGTCATAGGCCTTGTCGGCGACGTAGCCCGCCTCCTCAAGGGCGGCGACCACCTGCCGGTTGATGTCCTTGTCATCCTCCACGACGAGCAGACGCACGGCTCACTCCATTCCAAGACGGGTTGGGCGCCCGCTCAATATTGTCCCGCGACAGTGCCGGTGCGCGCATCGACAATGACGTGCACGAAGTGCCCGTCCCGGCGCAAGGCGGTGAGCATGTATACGAGGTTGTCTTCGTAACGGCATAGGCTCGCCCGCTGGATCTCCGCCCGGGGGATCACCGACCGGGCTGCGCGGATCGCCGCCACGGGCGGGATCACCCGCCGCTCGCCGACCTCCTCGCGCATGTCCGCGGGCGACAGGCAGTTCTCGATCCGCAGCGGCGCCTGGCTGGAAACGGTGCCCGTCTGCGGGGCCGGCCCGTCATCGGCCATGGAGCCGAGGCCGCCCGCGGCGAGGGCCGCGGCGGTCAGGCTGATGGCGACGAGGGCGATGGCGTAGCGCATTGGCAGGAGATGTGGTCCGAGGGCACTGAATGCGCCCTGAATATGGAGCCGCGTCCGTCATGCGGCGGAAACGCGGACTTCGCTCCGAGGCGGGTTCGTGGGCGATCGGATGCGAACGACGCCGTGCCGGCCTTACGGTCCAGGCGTCGGCCGGTTCCACGGCGCGCGCAGGTTCGGACAGCGCTCCGGACCGGGTCACCGAGGCGGAGGCGCGACGGCGCGACGGCACCCCTGTCCGGGCCCATCCGAACGGATGACCGCCGCCGGCGCGGCCCCCCGTGCGACCACGACGGCGGCGCCGGCTCCGGAAATCCAGCTCCGGAAGCCGAGCTGCGCACCCAGATGGAGCGACGCCGCTACGACCGCGGCCCCCGACAGGGCCAGCCAGAGACGGTCGAGGATCGGATCCCAGCGCAGGCACATCTCACTCTCCCACGACAAGCTTCCAGAACGCCCGCAGGGCCGGGATGCGCGCGACAAGCCAGGCGATCTGGTCCGAGAACCAGTGCGCCGTCGCCGCGGCGGCGAGGAAGGACAACACCGCCGCGTGCTTGAGCCGCCGAAGGTAGCGGCGCAGCGCCCGCCGCTCGACATGCGCGTCGACCAGCTCGTCGAGGGCGGCGAGGCGCGGCTCGGTCTGGCGGGCGAACCACGTGTGCCAGAAGGGCGGGAAGCGGATCGTCCGCGCCCGACCGCCGAGGGCGACGTCGGGGCCGCTCTCGTCATCGGGCGGCTCGGCCACGCGCCCGGCCGGCCTGCGCGGGTTGTGAAGGGAATCCATGGCCTTCCACTCCGATCCCACGAGGCTCCGGGCGCGCGGCGTCAACCCCGGCGCGGTGCGCCCGGCCCGTGACCGTTCGGCTCCCGCAGCTCCGTCAGCGCCGGTGCGAGGACGTTCGCTACGCTCGCTTGCGGATCGAGAGGTAGGGCCCGGAAGATCCGCGCGGCGACGCCTTCGATGCCCCCGGCCGTCCGGACGACGTGGGCGGGCGCGGTGGCGAGCACGTGCCGGGCCCCCGCGGTGACCACCGCGGAGCCGAGATCGACGCTGACGGTCCGGCCCTGGGCGGCGCCGGCCACGGCGTTCTGGCCGAACGCGGCGCCGGCCCGGATCGCGGCCTCGACCCGGTCCCGGGTGAGCACGGAGGCGGCCCAGGGCGCGACCCGGGCGATGCCGGCGGTCACCGACGCGGCGGCGAGCGGCACGAGGACCGCCGAGACCGGCTGCAGCAAGGCGACCAGCCAATCACCCCACGGCACCGTCACGCCCGTCGTGGGCTGGGCGGCGAGCGCCGGGGACACGAGGACAGCGAACGGGAGCGTGGCGCAGACGCGGGTCAGCCTCGCGCGGATGCGGTGTGTCATGGTCGATCTCCTTCGGTGATCGCGCGGCGGACCCGGCCGGCTCGGGATCGGGTTCGGCGGGCGCGGCTCAGGGCTGCCTCGCCCTCCGGGACGGCGGAGCGGACCCGGCGGAGTCAGTTCGGAGAGCGGCCAGGGCGCGGCGCGCCCAGATAAGCCGGCTCGCGAGGGCGGCGATGCCGGGCCGCTCGAAGTGCCGGCACACCGCCTCGGTGGCGGCTTCGAGGGTCAGGGCCTGCTTCAGGGCGGCGAGCGCCGGCGCCTCGGTGGTGCGCAACTCGACGCAGAGATAGCCATAGCCGGCTTCCGGCGAGGCCGGGTCGAGGCCGTGCGCCCGGCACCAGGCTTCCATCGCCGCCCGCCGAGGACCGGTCCACTGGGCGAGTCCCCACCCGCCTCGGGAGCCCGGCACGGCGGGCGCGATCTCCTGGAGCTGGCGGAACCCACCACTCTCGTGGCCGAGATTGCCCAGGAGCCCGGCGGCCTGGACCTCGGTCAGGCCGAGGTCGCACATCAGGCGTGGGCCGAGGCGGCGGCATTCGGTCGGGAAGACTTCGCCCGTTGCCCGGGCCGGTCGGACACTCTGCATGGGCCTGCTCCGGTCGGTGGCGTGCGGGACGCCGGCGGGCTACGGGGGCCGGCGCGGTGGGGACGGGGGACAGCGTGGGAAGTCGTCAGGACCGGCCGCTGGTATTCATCGGCGATTCGATCACCGCAGCCTGGGGGCTCCAGCGGGCCGAGACCTTCGCGCGGCACGGCTTCGTGGCCCGGGGCGTCCCGGGCCAGACGAGCGGGCAGATCCGGGCGCGGTTCCTCCGGGATGCGGCGGGCGCGCGCGGAATCCACCTGCTCTGCGGGATCAACGACATCGCGGCGATCGGCGGTCCGGTCTCCGACCTGGAGATCCGGGAGAACATCCTCGCCATGGGCCGGCTGGCCTACGAGGCCGGCCTGCCGCTCTGGATCGGGACCGTGATGCCGAGCGACTTCTGGGGCTGGCGCCCCGAGCTGCGGCCGGTAGCGCGCATCCGCGCCCTGAATGCGTGGATCGAGACCTATTGCCGGGCGAGCGCGGCCGCCCTGATCGACTATCACACCCCGCTCGCCACGGCCTCGGGGGCGCTCCGCCGGGAGTTGACCGACGACGGGATCCACCTCAACGCGGCGGGCTATGCGGCGGTCGAGCCAGCGATGCTGGCGGCCCTCGCCCCGGGCTGATGGCTCAGGAGCCCAGCGCCAGCCAGAAGGTCGGAACGTTTCCCGCGCCTTTGACCGACCCGGCGGTGGCGCAGCGGTTCCGGATCGCGAAATGCGCCGTCGTGAGATCGCTCACCTGCGTCGCGTAGAGCGCGGATGCGTCCTGGGCGACCGGCTGCGTCCAGACGCCCCAGCACGCATTCGGGAAGGCGAGGTTGAATGGCACCGAGAAATCCGGATCGGCGCTGGTCGCGAGCCCCCATTGCAGGATCAGCCCACCCGGCAGCCTCGCCGACCCGTTGGGGCCGAGCGCCTGCGCGCCGATCGCGAGCGGCGTCCCGTCGGCGCGCTGGTAGTGGCGCACGCGCCAGCGTCCCGCTGCGTCCGAGGTGGCGATACAGGTGTCGTCGGCCGCCGTCACGATGTCGGAACGGGTCGGGAGCGCCAGCTTGTCCCCGTCGTGAACCAGCCGCGCGGCTCCCGCGAAGCGCACGAACCGCTCCCGGTCGGGAGTGTCACCGAAGCTCGTGATCGTCGCCGTGCCGGTGACGAGGACCCGCCGCGTGCCGGCGCCGCCGAGATCGGCTGTGGCCGCCGAGGCCAGCACCGTCTCGGCCGAGGCGAAGTCGACTCCTCCGGTCCGCGCGGAGGCGGTGAGCGCCGTGGCGAAGGCGGCCCCGTCGGGGGAGACCTTGAGCGTGAAGTCGTCGCTTCCCAGCGTTCCCAGGAGGACCCGGGCCGAATACCCGGTCTCGAGGACCAGCCCGGCCTCGCGGCTCGGGTCCTTCTTGTTGAGGAACACCCGCATGTCGCCGGAGCCGGGCGAGACGTCGTCCCAGGTCAGGAGCGCGGCGTCCGCCTTGACGGCGAGGCGGTTGGTGGAATCGGCCCCCGTGTTGATCCCAAGCCGGCTCACGCTCTGGATCGCCGTCAGCGTCCGGCGGAAGCTCGTCCAGGCGGCGCCGTCGAACACGTAGAGGTCGGCCTCGTCGATCAGGTAGGCGAGCCAGCCTGCCCGCGGCACCGCGCCGGTCCAGACGCCGTCGGCATAGCGCACCACCTGGCCCGCGAGCCCCGTCCAGGCACCCCCGGGGTCGGACGCGACGACGAGGTAGCGGTCGCCCTCGGCGGGGCTCGGTGGCGGCGCGGCCATGTCCTTGTCCAGGCAGGCGAGCTGGACCAGCGCGTCGAGGAGGCCGAGCGCCTCGTTGTGGGTGACGTGCTTCTGGGCCTGGCTCGCGGCGATCAGCGGCAGGCCGAGATGGGGCGTGGCGTCGGACATGGAGCGGCTCCCAAACGTTCAGGCCGAGCGGACGGGGATGCGGGCGCGGCAGGCGGGTCCCGGGCCCGCCACGACGCCGAGCTGGGCCACGGCCACGTCGAGGCTCGCCTGGACCCCGCCGAAATCGGCGGCCTCGTCGGCGTACAGGATCTGCTGGGCCTCGGCCCTGAGGGTGCGCAGAACCGTGCCCGCCCGTGAGAGAATCGTGACCGCGTAGACTTCCGGCTCGTCCAGCGGGATCTCGGCGGGCTCCCAGGCATCGCCGTCACGGCGTGCCCGGCGGATCCAGGAGAGCCGCACGCCCTGCGGCTCGCGGCGCGCCCGCAGGTGGACCGGCCGGAGCGGCCGCAAGGCCGCGAGGCCAGCCATGGCCGTGATTTCCGTGAAGGCCGGATCGCCCGGATCGCGGCCCGCCGGCCCGACCCGGTAGCGGAAGACGCGGCCGGCCTCGTCGAGCCGGTCCACCAGGGACGCGACTGCACCGTCGTCGAGGCGGACGATCAGGCTGCCCGCCGGGGCGATCCGGCCGGCGGCCTCCTCGCTGCCCGCGACCCCGCGCAGGAGCCCCGACAACCGGTAAGTGTCGGGGCCGGTAAGGATCGCCTCAGCGGCGCCGAGCAGTTCGACGGTGCCGCCCGGCCCGATCAGCGCGAACAAGTTGCCGCCCGCCAGCATCGCGGCCACGCCGATGGAGGCGAGCGCACCGCCCCGGCGCAGGGTGACGTCGAGCGCCGCGCCGCGCTGGAGCCGCCAGAGCGGCCCGGACGGTAGCGCCGAGAGGGTCCGACCCAGGCAGGCCGGGTAGTCCACGAGGTCGTGGAGCGCGAAGGCGCCCGCGCCCTCGGCGCGCCAGATCGCGGCCTGGCCGGGCCAGGGCTCCGCCGCCACTGCGCAATATTGCAGAACCGTCGGGCTGCCGCGGTCCACCGGCAGATCGAGGGCGAGCGCCAGGGGCGGCCCGGAGAAGGCGGGCGGCGGCGGCGCCGGCAAGGCCTGGCTTCGGGGTACGCCGCGCCCCGGTCCGGACCGGGGCGGCACCCCGCTGGCCTCGATGCGGCGGCCGGTCGGCCCGTCGTCAATGCGGTCGATCTTGCGCAGGACCGTGCCGCCCGGCACGTCCGTCGGGACGGCCAGGAGATCGCCGGGCTCCAGCTCGACCCGGCGCGGGCTCAGGGTGAACACCGCGCTGTCGTGGGCCGCGATGATGCGGTCCAGGATCGCTTCGGCCAAGCCGTCGCCGGTCTCGCGGCGGGTGACGATGGCCGCCTCCAACCGGGTCTCGCGTCGGCGCAGGCCGGCGGGCCGCACGGCCGCGGCCGAGGCGCGGCGGTAATCGGGGCTCTCGGATTCGGTGATGCCGAGCTCGATGGAGCGCGGCAGGGCGCTCTCTTCGGTCCGGACCTGCCGGAGCACGGGCTTGTCCTCGGAGAGCCGGACGAGATCGGCCTCCGTCAGCACCACCGGGCGGTCCCGGCGGGGCCCGCGCAGGCGCAGGGTGCCGGCCACCGCCGAGACGTCGAGGCCGTAGACCTGCGCCAAGGTCTCCAGAGCGCCCCGAGCCGAGAGCGGCCGGTCGATGACGTAGCCGTCAAGATAGGCGGCAGCCTGGACGGAGACCGGCGCATCGAAGCCGAAATCCGCGAGGATGCGCCGGACCAAGAGGTCGAGGTCGCAGCCCTCGATCCGTCCCGTGATCCAGTGGCCGATGCGCCAGTTGGCGGTGTCGGCCCAGACGGATTGCACGGTGGGGAAGGCCGGGAACGGCCGCGCATCCCAGGCCCAGACGAAGATCCCGGCCGGCTCGACCATCCGGCCGCCATAGACCGGGGAAACCGGATTGTCGGCCTCCGAGAAGCCCGGCACCGCGGGATCGAACCGCGCGATCACCGCCTCCAGCCCGCGCAGCTGGATCAGCTCGTCGCGCAAGCCCCGGGATTCCGGTGGATAGGCGTTCTCGGACGATTTCGGGTCGGGGAAGACGTTGGGACCGTTGGTTCCCTTGTCCACCGCCGGCACGCCGATTTCGGTGAGCCAGATCGGCTTGGCCATCGGTACCCAGGCGGTGGCGCGGGTCTCGACGCCGCCGTCGCGCTCCACATGCGGGTTCGACCACCACGCCACGAGGTCCTTGGCGCGGTAGACCCACGGCTTGCCGTAGGCGCCGTCCCGGATCGGGAGGCGCTCCTGCGCGGCGCGCCCGGCGGCATCGGCATAGGACCAATCGAACGCCTCGCCGGAGGCACCACGGCTCTTGAGGTAAGCGCGGTCGTCGATGGCGTCCGCGACCGCGAAGTCGGCGTGATCCGGGTTGTCGCGCCAGTCGGAAACGGGCGGATACCAGTCGATCCCGACCGCGCCGATGTTGGGATCCGCGAACAGGTCATCGAGGGGAAAGCGGATCGTGGCGCCCCCGTCGTGGACATGGGCGCCGTACTCGGTCCAGTCCGCACCAT
The DNA here is from genome assembly GCF_054611515.1 of Methylobacterium sp. CM6257. Lineage (NCBI taxonomy): Bacteria > Pseudomonadati > Pseudomonadota > Alphaproteobacteria > Hyphomicrobiales > Methylobacteriaceae > Methylobacterium > Methylobacterium sp. CM6257. Next base: position 7,200,633 of record NZ_CM137735.1, on the reverse strand, counting down.
AGACAAGGGTTACGCCCGGGCCGAGGCGACCGCGCACCTCCGCGGCCAGCGCACGGAGCGCCTGTACGGCCGGGTAGCCCGAGGCTCCGCGCACCCGGGTGAGACCGACGAACTCGCTGCCGATCACGAAGCCGGCGATCCGCGCGCCGGAGGCCGCCCATGCGGCCGCCAGATCGGCGTAATGCAGCACCTCGGCGCGGTAGCCGGCCGAGAAGAAGGCCGCGACCTGCGCGTCGGCCGCGCCGGTCCCGTCGGGGCTGCCCGGGAGCCCGGGTGCCGGATCGCAGGTGATGCGGCCGCGCCAGGGGTAGGGCGGCTGGGTCGCGCCGGGCGCGTGGGGGTCGGGCAGCGCAGTGCCGGCCGGCACGTCCATCATGACGAACGGGTAGAGCGTCACCTCGATCCCGCGGCGCACGAGGTCGGCCGCGAGCCGGGTCAGACCGTCATCCGACGGCGTCCCGCCATAGGCCGGATTCCCGTCTGCCAGGACCGTGACCACCTCGGCCTCGGCGCGGGTGATCCCGGCGACGCTCCAATCAGCCGGCAATGCACGCTTCCGGCGCGCCTCGACCTTCGGCGCCACCCGGCAGGATCCGGCCCGCAGGTCGGTGCCGAACCACGTCGCCACCACGGCGACCCGGCGCAGGTTCGGGCAGAGCGCCTGGAGGGCATCCAGGGATGCCGTGACGTCGGTAGCCCGCTGAAGCTGGTGGCGGTTGGCGGCCTCGGTCCGGCCGAGCCCGAGATCCACGGTGACGCGGTCCGGATCGAGGCCGAACTCGCTGGCACCGGGGATCAGGTCGACGGCGCGGACCCGGCCGAACAGGCCGTTCACCGGGCGGATCACCTCGAAGGCGAATTGCGGGATGCGGTTGCCGAAATCGGCAAGCGGCAGGTTCTCGAACACCACGTAGGCGAGGCCCCGATAGGCCGGCGCGTTCCCCGCCCCTTCCTTGGCGACGATCAGCGGATCGGGGGCCTGATCGGGGCCGCCGGCATGGACCCGCAGGGTGACGCCGACCTGGTCGATCTCCTTGCCGTCCGCCCAGATCCGGCGGACGCAGGCGATCTCCCCCTCGCACAGGCCGACCGCAAGGTTGGCGTAGTAGGCATACCGGGTGGTCACGGTCTTCTGGCTGCCCATGCTCTTCGCGGGCGAAGCGGCGCGCGTCGCCGCGGTATTGGCGACCTCCAGCGGGCGCGTCGCCCAGATCAGGCTGCCGCCGATGCGGGCCCGGCCGTAGACGCGGGCGATGGGATCGCCCTCCGAGGAGGTGAGCCCGGCCACGTCGGCGAGCCGCGGTCCCTCGACGAAGCGCGTGTGTCGCCCGGAGCCGAACAGCGCCCCCTGAAGCCCGGCCCCTGCCGCCGCGCCGAGCGCCCGCCCGACCACGGCCCCGATCGGGCCGCCGAGCGCCGTGCCGACGGCCGAGCCGACCGAAGACAGGATCAGAGTCGCCATGACGGGCTCCAGCCTCAGCGCAGCGGCTGCGCGACGGTGCGGTGTCTGCATCGGCTACGGACCGTGGCTCGACGCGTTGGGGACGGGATCGCGACGGCGCCGCCCGGAGGGCTGGCCTGCCGGTGGAGGGAGCTTGACGATCAGCGCACTGCTTTCCGGGCTGCGCGGAACACCGACGGCTGAACCGCACCGGGAGGGCCGCGCGACCTTCGGACAACCCGGCTTGCAGGTTTGCCCCCGGTGCCGGCCCACTTGGCCAAGCCCTGAAGCCTGCGCGTTCTCCACGGTGCCGATCGACGCGGATCGACGCGCTACGTCGTGGCCTCTCCCGGATGGGAGCGCTGGCGATCGGCGGCCTGCTCTTCCGTTACGAGGAAGGCCGCCAGTCGAATCACGTCTTGCCGCGCACTCCGTGAAGGGTCTTCGCCGAATCGACAACCCAGGTTTAGCTCAAACTGCAACATGACGTGTGCTTTAAAATCCGCCCGAGAATCTGAAGACGCCGGCAGATGCGCGCCAAATTCGGAATCAAGCCCTCGCTCGACGCATGTTCCAGCTCGCCGTTTCACAAGAGATTTCCGAAACTTGTAGATCTTCAAGCTGCGCGCTTGCGAAGTATGATTTTTCTGTCTGCCGGATAATTTTTAGCTTAAAAATTTCCTCAATATCGAGTTCAATGCAATTGTGCCGATATTTAGACTCATTTTCGTCTGATCACGCGTCACGGCTACTGCTGCAGCGTTCCATCTCCGCAACTTAATCGAATTTCATGGAGAGAGCATTCCAAATAAAATACTTATGCGTATTTCCGGATACTTGCAACCGATGCGCGGATATGCATCAATATCGGAACTTTTGTCGGGCGGCACAACAGAGTCATGTCCAGCCAAGTAATCGACGAAGCACGCATCGGCCTGCTGACATCCTTCATCCGAAGGCGCCCTCGGCTGAAGCAGGCCATCCGGCCGATCCTGGAACGATGCGGGTACGGTACGACGGACTGGGTCCGGGAGGTCATGTATGCCGAATGCTTCGATTTCATATCGAAACTCGGCGCCCAGAACCTCGATGCCCTGGAAATCTCCGCAGGCAATCAGTGGAACGACAAATTTCGATTCAAATCTTTCACGGGCACCGAATATCCCGAATTCGACATCTGCACCGATACCCTCGACGAGAAGTTCGACCTCATCATTGCGGATCAGGTGTTCGAACACATTCCGTTCCCGCTGAGGGCCACGAAAAACGTCTACAGCATGTTGAGACCGGGCGGGCATTTCATCATCGCCACACCGTTCCTTCTGAGGGTTCACAACATACCGATCGATTGCTCCCGCTGGACGGAAACAGGATTGTCCTATCTCCTGCAGGAAGGCGGCTTCAGCAAAGACGACATCCAGACGCATTCCTGGGGCAATCGGGCCTGCGTCGTTGCGAATTTCACGGGATGGAAGAAGCGCGGATTCTTCGGATCCATGCGTAACGAGCCCAATTTCCCCGTGATGGTGTGGGCCTATGCACAGCGGACGTCGTGAAGACGATGGGCCGGCGATCACGGCGCTCCTCCCGATGACCGGCGCGTGACCTCGCAACAGCGACTAAATGTTCGGCCCATGGAGTCGGCCTCCGGAATCCGGAACATCCCCGTCAGATGTCGCCGCCACCATGCGGTGAGCGCCACCTCGGTGACCACAGCGCGGTCATGGGCGTGAATCATGGCACCGTCGCCCGTGGCGATGGCGCAGTGGCGGGCCGGGAGATGGCCGCGGAAGGCGAAGAGCAGCACGTCGCCGGCGCGCGGCGCACGCGCCGCCAGGGGATCGGCCACAGGCACGAGGTGGCGTAAGGCCGCCTCGGTGAGCGGGTCGCGGCCGGGCGGGGCGGATTCCGCCCAGGTGGCGGTGTAGGGCGGCGGCGTCTCCGGTTCGGCGCCGTAGAGCCCGCGCCAGACCCCGCGCAGCAGCCCGAGGCAGTCGCAGCCGACCCCGCGCAGCGAGGCCTGGTGCCGGTAGGGCGTCCCGAGCCACAGGCGCGCCTCGCCGAGCGCCGCCGCGCCGATGTCCCGCCGCATCGCGCTCATCGGAACAGGCTCCCGCCGTCGAGGACGTGATCAGAGCCCGATACCGTGCGCAGGACCGTGTCGTTGCCGGGCATGTGCGGGAAGCCCTGGAAGTTGACCGCGTTGGCGAAGCGGTCGCGACAGGTGGCAAGGCGCTTGTCGCAGCCGGCCGTGACGGTGAACCGGTCGCCAGGAGTCACTGGCCGCGGCGGGACGGTCCAGAGTTCGAGCAGCGTGCCGAGCTGGAGGCGCACATCCGCCGTGAGCCCGGCATTGGCGCCCCAGGTCCAGGCGAGGCGGCCGCCGGTGAACAGGCCCGCCGCGAAGGAGCCCGCTAGGGACACCGCGAGCGTGGCGGGTTCCGGGATGTCCGTCACCCGGCCTGTGGTCTGCCAAGCGGTGAGGTCCACCCGGCAGCGCGGATCGCCGAGATCGGCGCCACAGGTGGCGCGGAAGGTGCGGCCGCGCTCGGCGTCGAGGCGGTGCGTGAGGCCGCGCAGCTCCGCCACGAAGGCGTCGCCCTCCCGGCGCACCTCGCCGATGGTGGCCACGTCGAGGAGCAGACGCGTCTCGGGGTTGGTCCAGTCCACCAGCCAGGTCTCCACCGCGGCGCCGTCGTACAGGCCGCCGGCGATGTCGGCCTCGGTGAGGCCGAGGCTGCTCAGCGCCCCCGCGACGTCACCGCCGGAGACCGCGAAGCCCAGCTCCGCGCTGGCCTCCGCGGCCTCCAGCCCGGTCCGGGCGGCGTGGACGAGGCCCGCCACGGTCAGGTCGCGGTCGTGATCGGTGAAGCCGAGGGCGCGCCCGTCCCGCCGCCGGAGCGACCAGCAGCGGCACAGGGTCGTCACGCCCCCCGCGAGATGGGCCGCGAAGGCCTCCGGGATGTCGCGCATGGTGTCGCCTCTCAGGGCACGATCTCGACGAGCGGCACCTTGGGGATCTCCCCGGCCGTGAAGGCCGCGAGGTCGACGGTGAGGTCGTCGGTGTCGAAGCGGACGGGTACGTCGAAAGCGAAGCCCGCCGTCACGGCGGCGCCCTGGGCCGGGACGTGGCTCGCCGCGAAGGTGACGAGCCCGGTGGTCGGGTCGCACACGAAGGCGTCGGAACCCAGCTCCTGTCCCGACACTGCCACCCGGACGCTGCCCGCCACCGGCTTGGCGATCCGGCGGCGGTAGGGCGCGAAGCCGCTGCCGTAAGTCTTGGCGAGTGGGAAGGCCGCCATGGCGCCGTCACCGGTGCCGAGAGGCTGGTCGAGGGGGCCGATCGCCCGGCCGGGCGGTCCGGACCGGCAATCGACCCGGTCGCGGTAGCGGAAGCCGTAGAGGCGTCCGCGGCGCTCCTCGAAGAAGGCCAGCACGGCGTGCAGCGCGTCGAGGCCGCGCATCCCGAACCCGGCATCGTAGCGACGGCGGGAATCGGCCCAGCGGCCATTTCGGTGCTCCCGGCCCGAGGCCAGGGTCACAATCTCGGTCAGCCGCTGCGGACCGCCGCTGGCGCGCAGCGACACGTCGAGGGGGAACAGCACCTCGTGGAAGTCGTCGGCCATCGGGGTCTCCCTGGTCTCCGCGGGCGCTCAGGTCGCCCGCTGGCCTCGCGCCACCGCCCGGGCGAGACTCGCCGTCACCTGCGCCTCGGATCGGCGGAACGCGCCCGGATCGGGGGTCGCGATGTTGACGGTCACGGAGACCGGCCGGACCGGCGCTCCGCCGGCGGCGACACCGAGGCGGCCATCCGGGCCACGGCCGAGGGGCAGGATCGCCTCCGGGCCGGCCTCGCCCATGAGGCCGGTGCCGCCCGCCATCGGGAAGTAGGTCGGGGCGGCCACGATCCCGCCCGCCGCGAAGGGCTGGACCCGCCCGCCCCGGAACACGCCGCCCCGGGCGAATCCGGCCTCGGAGCCCGCCCCGAGCACGGTGTTGATCAGGCCTGTGAGCCCCGACTGGACCGGCCCGGCCGCCGCCCGGACCGCGGCGCCGGCGAGCTTGGTCCCGATCGTGCCGAGCACGCCGTCGAGGCTGCGCCCCGAGGCGGCGCCTCGGGTCAGCGCCGCGTCCAGGCTGCGGCCGAAATTCTGCGCGAGCCGGTCGAGGGTCTCGAGTTGCTTGACCCGCGCGGCATCCTGCGTGTCGGATTTGGTCTCGGCCATCGGGATGCCTCAGGTCGGGTCGGGAAAGGCGGCGAGCAGATGCTCGAAGGCGGCGCGGCTCAGCGGCTCCGGTCCGGCACGCCGCCCGAGCGCCGCGGCGAACTCGCGCGGCGTCACCGTCCAGAAGTCACGGGGGCGCCAGCGAAGCACCCCGAGGCCGAGCGCCAGGGCGTCGTCCCAAGGGAAGCCGGCGGTGTTTCGAGCCGTGGCCGGAAGCGGGGCGGCCGACCACGGCTCTAGCGAGGGTTTGCCGGGCCCGGCGCCTCCCCGAACGCGGCGGCGAGGACCTCTCCGAGGGCTGTCGAGACGGCGTCCAGTCCCCCCGCCAGCGGCAGCCGCGCGACCGCCGCGTCGTCAAGGTCGTGGCCGCCGCCCCGCAGGGCGACGCCCAGCAGGGCGATCAGGTCGCGCGCCGAGATCCGGCCGCCCGCGAAGCGCTCGGCCAGGCCCGCGAGGTCGCCGGCCTGCAGCGCGCTCTCCAGCTCGGCGAGCGCCCCGAGGGTCAGGCAGAGGGTGTAGCGCTGCCCACCCAGCGCGAGCGGCACCTCGCCGCGGATACGGTTCGCCATGGCTCAGGCCGCCGTGAAGGCGAGCGCGCCCGCCGAGTCGAGGCTCATATCGAAGGTGACCTCGCCGGCGTGGTCGCCCCGATATTCCAGGCTCGCGATCTGGAACGGGCCCTCCAGGAGTCCGAAGGCCGGCACCACGATCTGGTAGTTCTCGATGGCGCCCTCGAAGAAGATCAGCCGCAGGCGCGCATCCGAGGCCTGATCGCGGAACACGCCCGCGCCGGCGATGGCGGCCCGGCGGACGCCGGCGCCGGCGAGCAGCTCGCGCCAGCGGCCGGCGGAATCGGCGTTGGTGACGTCCACCGTCTCGGCATTGAGGGTGATCTGCCGGCTGCGCAGGCCCGCCACCGCCACGAAGCCCCCCGCGCCGTCCCCGGCCCGGATCAGCAGGTCCCTGCCCTTCTGCGCGCCCATCGACTGCCTCCTCACAGGGTCTCGGTGATCGCCTCGACGGTCAGGCTCGCCCGCGCCTCGCCGGTCCGGGTGTCGCGATGGGCCCGGATGGCCCGCACCCGCAGGGTGACGAGACGACAGCCCACGAGCGTCAGGCCGACGTCGCCGAGGAGCGCCGCCATGCGCTCGGCGGCGTCGAGCGCGGTCCGGACCGAGCCGGGCCGCGCGATCACCGCGATCTCGTGGCTGTGGCGATGGCGCTCGGCGCCGTCGACGGAATCGTCTTGGATCTCGGAATCGCCGAACAGCGCGTAGACGGGAACGGAGCCCCGGGGCGGCTCGTCGTAGAGCCGAACCCGGCCGCCCAGCAGGGAAGCGAGGGCGGCATCGGCGGCGAATCGGGCGATCAGGCCGGCGCGGAGCGCCAGAAGTGCGCTCGGATCCGTCACGACAGGCTCTCCCGCGGCAGCTCCTCGACATGGCAGACGAGGTCGCGACCCCGGGCGTCGGGCTCCGTCACCGCCCGGATCGCGAACCGGCGGGGTCTGGCGGCGAGACGCATGGTCGGGTCGAGCGCGGGCCGCCCCCGCAGGGTGATCCGGTAGGCGGGGAGCGTGTCGGTGCGTCCGCCCGCCGGCCGGTCGACCACGCCCGCCGGAACAAGCGCGCCCCACAGGACCGGACCAGCCACGTAGCGGCGCAGCACGCCCCCGAACCCGTCCGGCTCCTCCAGGGGCCGCTCGAGCACGAAGCGCCGCCGACGCGACCCGACGGCCGGCCGTTGGAACAGGGTTGCCATCGGGGAGGCTCCGGTGGATCGCGGACAAGGCGCGGAAGGCGGGCTCACAGCCGCATCCGGCGGAAGGGCGCCGCGAGGTCGGCGGCATCGGTGCGGACGCCGTCCGGCTCGTCGCCGCGGTGCTCGTAGCGGGCGGCGGCCAGCCGCAGGATCGCGAGGCGCAGGGCGGCCGGCAGCGGCGGCCCGTCGCCCCCGAAACCCGCCGCGACCTCAATCAGGATGGTGCGGCCGGCGGGGTCCGGCACGGCCGGATCGACCAGCAGGCACGGGGCCTCGACCGGGTCGGGTCCCAGGCGGACGAGGCCGGTGGCGAGGTCGGTCACGCGGCCCGCCGCCTCCACGAGGCCGGCGCGGACCGGCGCCACCAGCGGGCTCAACGGCAGCGGGATCTGCCCGTCCGCCGGCCAGGCGGCCAGGGCGATGCGGTAACGGCCCGGGACCAGGACACGCCGGGTCTCGATCTCCAGGCTCGCGCGCATCGCCGTGATCAAAGCCTGGAGCAGCCCGTCCTCGGCACCGCCGTCGTCGGGATCGAGGCGCAGATAGGCGCGGAGTTCGGCCACGCTCACCGGCTCGACGGCGGCGGCGTCGATGCGTAACGGGATCATCGCGCGTCCCTCTCGCAGGTGGTTCGATGCTGGTCTCGAAGCGCCGCCCGGCGGCTGTCGCCGTCCTCGCGGCGGCCCTGTCGCTCACAGGTCTCCCGGCCGGGGCGGTCGTCGGCGGCACGGAGGCGCCGCCCGGTGGGGCCGTGATGGTGCTGTCGTCGAACGGCGGCGTCTGCTCGGGCGTGGTCCTCGCCCCCGATACGGTGCTGACCGCCGGCCATTGCGCGGCCGCGGGCGAGCACCGCGTCCATTTCCGCGACGCCGCTGGTGAGCCGGTCCTCATCGAGGTCGCGGCGCGCGCCGTGAATCCGGGCTACGATGCGGGCGCCGCCAAGGCCCGGCGGCGCTCCATCGACCTCGCGCTCCTGCGCACCGCGACGCCGCTGCCGCCGCGCTTCGCCCCGGTGACCCTGAGCACTGCCCTGCCCCGGGCCGGTGAGAGCCTGACCCTGGCGGGCTACGGTGCCGCCACGCCCGGCGGCGATCCGCGCTCCACCGGCACATACCGGAGCGTCACCCTGCCGGTGATCGAGCCTCACGGGCCGAGCCGCATCCTGGTCTGGCTACAGGGCGCGGCCGGCGGCGCCTGCCAGGGCGATTCCGGCGGCCCGATCAGCGGACCGGAGGGCAACGTGGTCGCGCTCTCCGCCTGGATCGGCGGCACCTGCGGCGGCCTCACCCAGGGTGTCTTGTTGGGTCCGCAGCGCAGCTGGATCGACCGCGTGCTCGGCGGCTGGGACCGAAGCGCCCGCTGGACGGATTGATGCCCGATCGGCTGGCAAGGTCCAGAACGATCCGACCAGGCCTCGATGGCTCTGATGCGACGCCGTCAGCGGTCCCGGCGGGGCGCTCGCGGACGTAACCGTCCGCGGGTGCGTCGGCTCGATCGGCGCGATCGATGCGCCGTTAGCTGCCAGCGCATCAGCGTTACCAGATACGAATTGAATACCAATTTGGTCAGATTGACGGAACGCAGGTTTCTTAAGGTCTATATGAAAAAGCAGATTAGCGCATAATCGACGCCGTCATGGACGCAGTTGCAGGCCTCATACGTGAAGAGGCGTACATTCAAAGAATCGACATGATCGCGGATGATGGCGCGCCAATAATTTCATCTCAAGGCAATTTCGGCGGATGTTGACTCAACGGCAACGTTTAGGTCTGGGCCTGACGCTCGCGGCTGCGGCCATCCTTCTTTGGTCGACCGCGAGTTACCTCCGCGGCAGTTTCATTTGGTGGCTATAGACCGCATCCTCCGGCACGGCCACGCTTTGCAAAGGCTCCCAGCAAGAATCCACCCTGCAATGCGGCGAGATAGGCAAACAACAACAGAATATCTTCGAGCACGATATCGCGTTTCAGCACGATGTACCAGCCATCCAAGACGAAGAGCGCTACACTAGCCGCGACAAGCAGGCTGACCCTGAAAAACCAACTGATCAGGAATCCCGCCAGAGCCGACAGAATCAAGCCGATCATCACCCTCACCCCTCAGAACTGACGCGATGTCCAAGCAATTCATCGAAATATCTCCTGTATTTCTCTTCTGGTGCCCCGAAATTTGAACGCTAATCAGTATCAGTTATCAAGCTTCGCTTATCGCTAGGCGATGGGAACGCCCAGCTCTGTGATCGGTTGCTCGGCTTCGTTTTCATAGCGAGGTAGGGCTACCGGATTGCTGCGGGCCGCGACGGTATTTTCTGCAAACGGCTGCGCATTTCCGGCTCCGTCCGCCGCCCCAGCGCTCCGCCTCCTCAATCCTCCCGGGGGAGGCCAGCGGCGCGAACCGACGCGTCTCCGCAAGGAACCTCAGCTTGGCCGGGCCATTGCCTTGCTCTAGGCTCACCTGGCGCCGCGCTCCTGCCGTTGGCGCCCCTCACCGCGCCGCGCGCGCCCGGAGTGCCCGATGTCCCCTCGCCCGATCCGCAAGGCCGGCCTCCGCGAGCGCACCCTTCACGGACGCTTCGGCGGCGGCCTCCTCGGCGCCGCGCTGCTGGGCGCCCTTGCCGGCCTGATGCCAGGCCCGGCGGCGGCCGTCATCAACGGCACGACCACCCACGACCCGAACGGGGCGCGCACCTTCGTGGTGCGCATCGAGAGCACGGAGGGCGAGATCTGCTCGGGTACGCTGATCGCCCCGGATCTCGTGCTCAGCGCCGCCCATTGCGTGATGCGCCCGGCCGGCTACACGGTGATCAGCGTGGATCGCGGCTTCCGCCAGCAGCGGACCCCGGTCATCGCCGCCACGATGCATCCCGACTTCGTGCCCGGCACGACCCCGGAGGACCAACCCGGTGTCGATCTGGCGCTGCTCAAGCTCGAACGTCCACTCGGCAACGATTACGCGCCCCTCGACCCGCGCGGGGCCGCCTCGATCGGCACCGGCGAGAGCGTCGACATCGCGGGCTTCGGCGTCGTGGCCGAGAACCGGCGGAACACGGCGCGCATCCTGCGGCTCGCGCATCTCGTCTCGATCGGCTCGCTGCAGGTGGCCAACCGGGTGACCGTGGTGGCTGATCGGCGCCGTATGGCGGAGACGTCCGGAGCCGGCGCGTGCCTGGGCGATTCGGGCGGCCCGATCCTCGCCGGCGGTCCCGGTGGCTACCGGATCGTCGGCGTGGTGAGCTGGTCGAGCGGCGCCCTGCAGCAGGGCGCGCGCCGGACCGCCTGCGGCGGCTTCACGGCCGTGACGCCGGTGGCCGAGCATGCCGGCTGGATCGCCGCCCGGTCCGCGGAACTGTCGCGGATCCAGGTGGGCGACGCTCTGCCGCGCGGCAATCGTTCCGACTGGATGGCGCGTCCCGGCCGGCGCCGCTGAGCCACGCACCGTCGGGCGGCCCTCACGGTTCCGTGGATCCTTCGCGGCTGCGGGAACCAGCGGGCGCAGCAGCGCTTTCGCATCCGACCCATCGACGGATCACGGAGCGAAAGCATGGCTGAGACCGGCACCAGCAACACTCCCCGGGCGCACAAGACCCGCAACAACACCGACTCGAACGCCAAGAAGGTCTCGATCGAGGCCCTGAACGCCCGCCTGGCGGACGGGATCGATCTCGCCCTGGCGATCAAGCAGGCTCACTGGAACCTGAAGGGACCGCAATTCATCGGCGTCCACCTGATGCTGGACGGCTTCCGCACCGAACTCGACGATCTCAACGACAAGGTCGCCGAGCGCGCCGTGCAGCTCGGCGCCACGGCTTTCGGCTCGACCCAGGCAGTCGCCGAGCGCACCAAGCTGCCGCCCTACCCGACCGGTATCTACGCCGTCGCCGACCACATCGCCGCGCTGATCGACAGCTACGCCGGCTACGCCAACGCGGTCCGGCAGAACATCGACGAGACCGACGAGGCGGGCGACCCCGACACGGCCGACCTGTTCACCGAGATCTCGCGCGCGGTCGACAAGCATCTCTGGTTCCTCGAAGCCCACGTGCAGGAGCCGACCGGCACCCTGCGCGACGGCAACCAGGGGCGCTGAGGACGGTCGTCGACCTGCGGACCGCGCCACCGCCGCGGTGCGGTCCGGACCCGACACGCGCCCTCTCCCCTCGGCGGGCCATGATGTTCACGGATCGGCCTGGGAAGAGGGCGACGTGTTCCCTCTCCCTCCCGGCGCGGGAACACGCTCCTCATCCTCGGCCGGTACCGGTCTGCAAGTCCCTTGCGCCCGAGGCGTGCGGGAGACCCGCGCGACTAGCCGGTCGCCTCAGCTGAACTTCAACAGCTTGATCGCGTGGAAGTCCTGCACCCCGCCACCGACGCGCTTGGTGGTGTAGAACAGCACGAAGGGCTTGGCCGAGTACGGATCGCGCAGCACGCGGATCCCGGTGCGGTCGACCACCAGATAGCCGCGGCGGAAGTCGCCGAAGGCCACCGACAGACTGTCCTTGCCGAGATCGGGCATCGCTTCGGCCTCCGTGACCGGGAAGCCGATCAGGGTCGCGGCCCGGCCGGCGGCGAGCGGCGGCTGCCAAAGGTAGTTGCCCTCCGCGTCCTTGAACTTCCGGATGGCGCTCTGGGTGCGCCGGTTCATCACGAAGCCGGCATTCTGGCGGTAGCCCGCCCGCAACCCGTAGACGAGGTCGAACAGCACATCCCCCGGATTGCTCGACGGGAAGGCCCCGGCCGCTCCGGTGGCAACGAAGCCGAGCTTGCCCGGTCCCCAAGCGGTATTGGCCACCGCGTCGTAGCTCAGGAAGCCGCGCGGACGGCTCGCGCCGTTGCCGGACACGAAGGCGATCCCCTCCTGCTCGGCGAAGGCGGCCTCCACCTCGCTCGACAGCCAAGCGTCGAGATCCACCACGGCATCGTCGAGGAGCGACTGCGTGGCGGCCGGCATCGCGTAGAGTTCCATGGCGGGGAACGCGATCTCGGACAGAGCCGGCGCAGCGGTCTCCGGGCGCGGCGCCGTCTCGGCCGCCCAGCCGGTGGCGGGCGCTCCCACCGACACGGCGCGCTTGTACTGGGCGCCGGAGATCTGCTGCACGCTGGCGATGGACCGGATCGGCGACACCTCGGCGAGGCGCGCCAGCACGGTCCGCTCGATCGTGTCCGGCACCAGATAGCCGCCGTCCGGCCCCGAGCCGGCCGCGAGGGCCTTAGCCTCGAGGCGCTTGAGCCCGGCGCTCTCGCCGGCCCGGACGTAGAGATCGAAGGCCGCCTTGTGCTCGTGCGCGGCCACCTCCCCCCCGGACCCCGGCCGGCCCAGCGGCGGCCGGGCCTGCTCCAGGCTGATCCGGTCGAGGCGGGTGCGGGCGGCGTCGAGCGCCGCGTCGATCCGGGCCAGCTTCTCCTCGGTGAGCACGTCGGCGCCGAGGCGTCCCTCGATTGCACCGAGTCGGGCGTCGTTGGTCTCCTTGAACGCCGCGAAGGCGGCGGCGAGTTCGTCGAGAGCCGAGCGGACCGGCCCGCCCTCGGGCCGGGCGGCCTTGTTCTCCAGGTCGGACGGCCCGGTCCTGGTCTCGAGGGCGGTGCGCGCAATCAGGGTGTTGGCATCCATCGTGGGCCTCGTCGGCGGGGGTGAAGTCAGGGCCGGACGGCCGGCGTCAGCCAGGCAGCGGATGTCGGCGGACAGGCGGGCGCGATCCGTCGGGCGAGGCCGCGGATCGCGTCGGGCAAGGGGTCCGGGTCGGCGTCCGGACTGACCCGGGCGCCCGGCTGGAGCGGGAAGGTCACCAGGGAGATCTCCCAGAGATCGACCCGGTGGAGCCGGCGCACGCCGCCGGCGCCCGTCCGGGCCAGCAGCGTGCGGAAGCCGATCGACAGCCCGTCGAGCCCGCCCTGGCGCATCAGGGCGTCGACCTCCCGGGCGCGCTGCACCGCGAGGTTGAGCTGGCCTTCGGCGCGGAGGCCGCGGGAATCCTCGCGCAGGGAGAGCCAGCGGCCGATCGGCTCGGCCGGGTCGTGCTGGAACAGCAGCCGCACGCCCGCGGCCCCCCGCTGGGTCAGACTCGCCGCGAAGGCGCCCGGCATCACCACGTCGCGGCCGAGATCGGGCACGCCGAAGAGGCTGGCATAGCCGGTGAAATGGCCGTCCATGGATGGTCCTCGGCTGGGGAGCGGTTCTTGAGACGGGCGACCCGGACGCGCTCGGCCCGCTTCCATGCAGAGGCTGACGGGCTCCAAGAGCGCGGCGGGTGCAGGACCGGAGAGGGGGCACGTCGCGTCCCCAGGAGCCGTCGCGTGAACAGCGAGGCCCGCAGAGGCGGAGGGAGAGGCCCGGACCGTCAGGCCCGCATCCCTGGCGGCATCTCCGGCGGGTAGCCCACCGCCTCGCGTTTCTCCGCCACCGCCAGGAACTCCGCGGCCTGGACCCGGCGCGACAGGGATTCCCGCTCAGCCGAGAGAGCCTCGATCCGGTCGAGATCCGGCTCCAGGTCAACCGGTCCGAAGGCGGGTTCGAGCCAGACGGCCAATGCCTGCGCGGTCCGGGCGGCCAGGGGGATCAGGGTCTGGCGGTAGAGGGCCCGGTTGGCCTCGGCGTAGTTGGCGTGGGTGTTGTCGCCGGGCAGGCCGAGGAGAAGCGGCGGGACCCCGAAGGCCAGGGCGATCTCCCGGGCCGCCGCGTTCTTGGCTTCCACGAAATCCATGTCCCGGGGCGACAAGGCGAGCGGCTTCCAGTTGTCAACAAAGGACCTCGAAACGCAGACGCCGATGCGCGGGGCTTGCCGTCAGCGAGAGGACTTCGGTTGTATAAAAAGTACCCCGTAGGAGATGTACATCACCTCTGAGGAGCTGCCCTTCGAGTTCTCCAGATCACCCCGATCAAGGCGAGGTTCACGAGCGCAAAGAGGGCGAGCATCAGCCACAGGGCATCTGCGCCAACTCGCGTGAGGAGGAAGGCCCCGAGCGGGGGAGCCAGGGCCTGGGCGACCAAGCCTGGACGGGCCCCAGACGTCCGACCAGCCCGGCGTAGCGGTCAGGCCCGAACAAGGCCAGCGGCACCGTCCCGCGTGCGATCGAGTAGATGCCGTTCCCGCCACCGTAGAGCACCAGCCAGACGCCCACGCCCGGCACTCCAAGGGTCAGCAGGATCAGCCCGAGAGCGACCAGCCCGAACGCGGCGGTCAGCGTCCAGAGCGGATGATGACGGCCCTTGGTGGACATCTCGACCACCCGTGCCCCAACCTGCGCAGGGCCGATGATCGCGCCGTAGGAGATGGCCGAGACAAGCTCCACCCAACGGGCCTGCAACAGCGTGATCAGGTGGACCGACACCAACGACATGATCGCGCCGCCGACCACCAGCACAGCCGCGAACAGGAGGAACAGCCGCCGCTCAAGGGGCGGCAGGAACCCATCCGCGGTCGCATTCGTGCCAGCCTCCACTTGCCGCTCCGGGACGCCTCGTGGTCCAGATCTGACATTTGGCACCCGCAGCAGGGGTCTGCTCCCGACCCAAAGCAGGCCCTGAAGAGGGTCTACTCTCCCGCAGTAGAGCCGCAGGGTGGTCGTCCGCATACCCCGCCGGAACGGCGCAGATCGCGCTCAGTCCCAGTCACTCTCCGGCACGGTGTCGCTGAACGGGACCGTGAGCACAGGCTGACCGTCCTCGTCCGTGATCTCGAACGAGCACACCATCCAGTCGCCAATGAACGTGAGACGCTCCCGCGCGATCATCACACGCGCTTGCGACAGGGCACGCTCCCGCGCGACGTTCACGTCCGCCAACTCTTCGCCTTCCGGATCGACGGCGAGCCCCTCGGGTCCGGGACGATGGCGGACGTTGAAGTAGAAGCGCGGCATCAGCCCCCCCCCCGATCAGGCGGGCGTACTCGGCCTCGGGCAGGCCGTAGCCGTCGTCGGCCACCTGCTCCATGGCCTTGCGGTCCAGGATCGTGATCTTCCCGCGCCGCGCTTTGATCAGCCGGTTCCCCTCCAGCGCCTGGATGGCCAGGGTCGTGCTGGAGCGCTGCGCACCCAGCATGAGTGACAGGAACTCGTGGGTGATCCGGAGATCATCGCCGTCCAGCCGGTCATGGCACATCAGCAGCCAGCGCGCGAGGCGCACATCGATGGTCTGGGTCGCGTTCGCGTAGGCGGTCTGAGACGTCTGCGTGATCTGCACCTGGATCGAGCGGAGGAGCAGCTTGTGCAGGCTCGTGCTCTGCTCGACGGCCGCGCACAGCGCTTCCGTGGTGATGCACAGCATCTCGCCCGCGCTCTGGACGAAGTGGTCGTGCGGGGTGCGATCTGAGCCCAGCAGGATGGGCCAAGCACCCACCAGCCCCTCGCGGCCGATCATGCCGGTCTCAACCCGGCCATCCGAGCCTTGGGTGGTGATGGAGCTGAAGCCGACCTCGGGAAAGAACAGCTGCTTGACCGGAATGTTTGGCACGATCAGCGACTGACGCAGTTCGGTCGTGATCGGCTCCAGGTTCGGCCGGAGCAGCGCGAAATCGTCAGGTGAGAGCGCCTTCAGCAGGCGATTGCGGACACTGGATTGTTGAGGCGGAAACACGGCTCTGCTCCCTGTTGGGGCAAGAGCACACGCGGTCTCTCAAGCGCCTGCGCCCGGATCACCGGCAGGCGATAACCTCAATAATGGCGCGCCTCCGGTGATTGCAATACGGGAACATACTTTGTGGGGTATCGAACATTTCGGACCGTGGGGTACCACACCGAAGGTCAGCGACCCCTTCAAAAGCATTCCAAGCTGTGTTTATGGCCTATGTTATTGAGCCATGCACGATTGGATGGGTAAACGGCTCAGCTTGCTGGGGCCTTGAATGTCATCGATAGCTCGCCAGCCCGTAATCCTGCTCGCGGAGAGCGATGCCGTCATCGGCATGGACCTGAGCGACGCCCTGGAGCGGGCCGGCTACCGCGTGCTCGGGCCGGCGGACACGGAAGCCGAAGCGCTGCACCTGCTCGGGCACGAGAAGCCGACCCTGGCGGTCATCGACGTCGTCCTGAAGGACGGCCGCTGCACCGGATTGGCCCGAGCGCTACGGCAGCACGGCGTGCCGTTCCTCGTTCACTCAGGGTGCCGGCAGGATCAGCGCACGGCCGGCGACTTCCAAGGTGCCCCGTGGCTCAGCAAGCCGGCCCTATCCGCTGACGTGCTGATCAGCGCGAACGAACTCGCCGCCTCGACCCCCGCACCAGCGACCGCGGTACGGCGCCCCAAGTTGGACGCCTCGGACAATCCCCTGATCCGGAAGCTGGAGGGCTTCACGAACTTATCGGACGCGGATCGGGCCACGCTGGCCCGCATCAGCGCGGAGCCGCGCCTCGTCGCGCCGGGCACCGACCTCGTGCGCGAGGGCGACAAGCCCGACGGCGTGTTCCTGGTGATGGCGGGCTTGGCCTGCCGCCACAAGCTGCGGGCCAACGGCGCCCGCCAGATCATGGCCTACTTGGTGCCAGGCGACCTGTGCGACCTCGACGTCGCCCTGCTGAGCCGGATGGACCACACCATCAGCACGCTCTCCAGCTGCCGTGTGGTGCGCCTCGCGCCCGAGACGGTGGCCGACCTACTCGCCAACCATCCGCAGATCGCTAGAGGGCTGCGCAAAGCTCAGCTCGTCGACGAAGCGACCCTGCGCGAGTGGCTGGTCAACGTCGGTCGCCGCTCGGCTCCGGAGCGATTGGCGCACCTGTTCTGCGAGTTGCTCGTGCGCCTGGAGGTGGTCGGATGCGCCTCGGAGGATGCCTACGAGTTGCCGGTCACACAGGTGGACCTGGCCGACACCGCCGGCCTCACCTCCGTGCACGTGAACCGCTCGCTCCGGGAACTTAGGCGGCAGGGTCTGATTGAGCTCGGGAGGGGGCGGCTGAAGATCCTCGACCTGCCGCGCTTGCGGGCGCTGGCGGAGTTCCGGCCCGACTACCTGCACCTGAGAGATCAAGCCGCCGCATGAACCTGCGCCTGCAGCCCGTGCAGGTCGCCACGAACAGTGACGACACTGAAAGCCGGCTCGTCTTCGCGGACGGCTTTCTCGTCGCGGTCCTGGTCCGTCTCTCAGAGCAGCATGAGGACGAGGCGGGCAAGTGGTTTCTGGAGGCGGGGTTCGGTCCGGTCGATCCCCTTTTCCCGCCGCTGTTTGCCGATCTGGACGAAGCGCAGGCGTGGATACTGGAACAGCTGTCGTCCGAGTCGTGATGCCACCACGGCCTGGGCTAAAACCTGCGAAGAGAATGTCCGCTCTAGAGCGTGTTATTAAGATCCTTCTTCCGAACCAGTGCGGCTTTGCCAACCTTGATTGAAACGGTTGAAGTTTAACCAGCCTTGATCCACCGGTAAGTTGTCAATACAAGGCCGCAAGCGCGGACCGGGGCTGCCCTACACCCGCAGAGGCGGCCAAGCCTTCAAAACCAGCGCCCTTTGGAAGTTGTTTCGGCGGCCGCTCAGAAGAGCGTTCGTGCAAGGTTCATAATACGCTCTAGCGGCCTGAAGGTGGCATTCTGGGTAGCTCGTTGGGCCGGATGCGAAACGTCCGCTCGGGACAAGAAGCCAGGGTCCGGCTGCCCCCGTTGCAGAGTCCGTGAGCGGGTACCAACCATTGGATTTGGACCACTAGGATCAGCCCGAGCGCCAGCGGCAGGGTGATCAGGAGATGCAGACCGCCGTAGGTCAGGCACGTCCCTCGCCAGCCGACATGGGCCACGAGAAAGCCCGACAGCGGCCAGCAGACGGTGCTGGCGAACCCGCCCCAGAGCGTCAGTGTGGTGGTCGCCAGCCTCACTTCCGCATCGTAGAGGCGCCCGAGCGTGGCAAACGCCGGATCGTACATGCCACACCGCTCTACGACAGCGTGGTGGACGTCTGCGAGGAGTTGATGAAGTTCACGCTGCTCACCCGCGAGTACGCCGACTACCTCGTGGACCGATACAGCGAGCGCAAGGAGCGCGACCCGGACCGGCTCAAGGCCGTGGCCGCCGACATCGGCTTCGTGAAGCGGTTATGCTCACGAGCCGCCCTCCCCTCTCGCCCCCTGCTGACCATCCGAACATGGAGACCATCATGTTGGACGTTGCCCAGCCCGAAGCCGTCCTGGCGCCTCGCCGGCCCATCGTGGACATCAAGATCGGGGAGCTGCTTGCGGCTTGCGACGAGCAGCCGACAGCACCGCTGGTGTTCTTCTACGACGGCCGTCCTGTGCGCCCCGGCCACCACGTCACCGAGGTGAAGGCCGGCCAGTTCGCCGCTCTGGACTGCGGCGGCAACCCGGAGGCGTGGACCGAGGTCTTCATCCAGTTGTGGGACATCGTCGAAGGTGATCGCACCCACATGGTGGCGGGGAAGTTCGCCGCGATCATCCGCAAGGTGGCTGACCACGTCCGGCTCGATCCCGTTGCACGTCTCACCTTCGAGGTAAGTGACGGCGTTGCACCGATGCAGCTCCACCAAGCCGACAACCCCGAGCTGATCGACGGTGCTCTCCGTGTCGCGCTCTCGCCGCGCCCAGCGAGCTGCAAGCCGCGAGACCGCTGGTTGGAGGAGCAGAAGAGGGCAAGCGGCTGCTGCACCCCGGTCAGGACAGCAGCGACCTGAACCTCCCTGGCTGTACAAAAAACACACCGTAGGGGATGCATACCCCGTCAGAAGTCCGCCTCTTCGTCTCCCTCCTCGAACTCGTCAACGTGCCCTCGAAGCTCCCCTACGATCGCCGGTAGGCGGCGCCCGAAGTAGGTGGCCAGGGCCAGCGCGGTGATCTCGGGGTTGCTCGACAGCTTGTTCCCGAACTCCTTCTGGAGCCGGTCAGCCCAGCGGTTGGCCTGCTCCTTCTTCCACTCCTCACGCTCATCATCGGACATCTCGATGTCCTCGCCCTCGGCGGCTCTCCTGGCGAGCAACCAAGACCGATGGGCGGCAGCACCCTCTCCGAGCTTCTTGAGCACCTTGCGCATGGTTGCGACCTGGGACGTGCTCACCCCTGCCGAGGTCGCGATCTGCTCCTTCGAGTAGGCCTTCATCACCACGAGGCGCCACGCCAGGTTCATCCGCTCCCATGTTGCCATGGTCAGCTTGGCCTTCGAGTTGGCCTGACCGCTCTCCAACACGGCCTCTTGTGGCGTACCCTCGAAGTACCGGACGGGGATGTCGGTGGTCCGCTTGGCCCTCGTATAGGCTTCCACGCGATGATGCCCGTCCACGAGGATCACCTCCTCACCGGCCTGCAACACCGTGACCGGGTCCAGGCTTCCCGCCGCCTTGATCGCCCTCATCAGTTCGCTGACGTGCCGTTCGTCCATCGCACGCGGCTGGAACAAGGCCGGCAGGAGGGTGATCTGATCCAGCGGTAGGGCGGGGAGCTGCCGGCTCTTGGTCCCCGAGGCGACCTTCGCGTTCAGCTCGGCAAGGAGGCGTGCGGCTTCCGACACGCTAACCGCATCTGGGAGAACGGCTTCCTCCATACCCACGTCGTTCATCGTTGCGCCCTGTTGCTCTCCCGCGTCCATCACGTTCGCCCTGTCCTCCATCACTCCAGCTCCTCCAGGGCCTTCCGCAGCTCCTGCCGTTCATCCTGCTGCTTCTGCCGGTCTCGCTCCTCCATCTTGGCGAGGTGCGCCCCGGCTGGACCGAACGCCTCCGCGAGCCACTGGGCCATCACGACCACGGCGCGGGGAGCGAGGTCCTTGTAGACGCGCTTCACCTTGCCGACCTCATTGTCCCAGAAGCTCCCGACGTTCACGTCTGTGAGCCCCCGGACACGCCGCACGAGCTGCGCGCGGAAGGCCGCATCGGACCGGAAGCGCCGAGGCTGATCAGCTTCCAGCAGGTACATCGCCAGGGCGGTCTCCACGATCACGCTGGCCTCGACGTCCCCCGCGAGCTTCAACACCTCCTGCGCAGCCTTGCGCTCGAAGACGTAGCCCGTCTGCCCGCGATCACTGGCCGCCTGGATGCCCTGGGCGTGCTCCACCACGGTGCCCCACCGGCCCGCAAGCTGGCCCCACAGCGGGCTCGTAGGGTTCTTCTCGATGCGCGCCCGAACGAGGCGCCGATAAGAGGCGAGGTTGGCCTCGGTGACGCCCTTCTGGTCCACAGCACCGTGGCGACGAAGGCGCACCTTGTGGGCCTGGCAGTAGAGGCTGAAGCGGGAAGCAGTGGGGTTCGTGCATCCAGGCGCACGGCACATGCGGGTCATCGTTGATCTCGACTGGTTTTTCAAACCCGTCCCCCGGCAGACAGGGACGGAAACACTTTCGGGGATGAGGAGAAGGGTGCGGTCAGCCGGCTACATCGGCATCCTCGCTCTTGAGGATGCGGTAGACGTGCATCCGGGAGATGCCGAAAGCCTTCGCGATCTCGGCAGGACCCTTGCCCTCGGCGCTCATGGCCTTCACGCCCTCGCGGTCCACCCGGCGCCTCCCGCCTTTGTAGACCTTCGCCTGCTTGGCCTTCTCGATGCCGTCCTTCTGGCGCTCCTTGATGAAGCGGCGTTCCATCTGGGCGACCATGCCGAGCACGGTCAGCACGATGCGCCCCGGCTCTCCACGGGTTGAGACGTGCGGGTCGAGGACGGTCAGGAACGCCCCTCGCTGGTCGAGTTCGTGGACGATGTTCAGGACGTCCCGTGTGTCCCGGCCAAGGCGGTCCAGACGGACAACCACCAGCTCATCGGCTTCCCTGATGAAGTCGAGGATGGCGGCCAGCTCGTCCCTGCCGTCTCGGCTTGCACCGGACACCTTCTCGGACCTGATGGGCTTGCAGCCCTCTGCTTCAAGGCGCTCGATCTGGACTTCAAGGTCCTGATCCTGGGAGCTGACGCGGGCGTACCCGATGCGAGCCATGTGTAACCTCAGGCTTTAGACCTGAACAACATGGCGTAACATCTGACCGTCGTCAACCCTGATGTTACGCTCAAGTTCGTAACATGCTCACGTCATCCCAGAGTACACCCAGAGGTGACATGCTTGGCGCTACCTATCCCATTCGATCAAGCCATTGGAACAGAAGCATCACAAGAGAACGGCAGAGCACGAAAAAACTCAGTCGCAGAGGGCACACCTTCTTGGTGCGGATCGCCGCGGCTGCGTTGTGGACCTTGATGGCAGCGTCACTACCCAGGTGCCCTGATGTCGGGCCAAGGTGAGGCAGTCGGTCAGGAGTGCGCTCATCTCGATGGGGCGAGAGAAGTTCAAGGCGCACTTGGTCGCCGTCATCGAGGCGCACGGGGCCACCAGCGTCTACGCAGTTGTAGCCCTCACCTCCGAGGCGGCCTTGGCCCAGGTGCGAGCCATTGCCGCGGAGAACACGCAGGTGGAGATCGTTGGCGGCCTCTCGTGGGTTACGGCGCATCACCTGGGGCTCAAGCCCGGCGAGATGCGGCCGATCTGAGCGGATCGCCTTGCAGCCCCCCCCCCTCGTCCGAGTTCAACGCCCAGAGCATCCTGCCCCAGACCTTCCTTGATGGTCACGTCCCACGATGACGGAGTTCAAGCTGGTTTCGGAGCTGCAACTCGCGTCTTGTTTCCTCCCGGACCTCCTCCTGTGTCGCCGGGCCCTTGATCTTCCGCCGTCACGCCCTGGCGGATGTAGAGCCCGTCCCGTTGTTGCGGCCGGCTGCTTGTCTCATGTCGACGTGCCCCCGGCACGGGGGACATCAGCCACGATCCAGCTCGTCGATGTCGGCTCGCGTTTTTTCGCCGGAACTTCTGACCCCCTCCCGGGCGCCGACGACCAACCCCGCCAGCCGACCGCTGACTGTGGACTGCAACACCACTTCGCTGACACCCGGTGCCCGATGTGCAACGTGGAGTAGGGTGTCCTGCCGGCAGGCCCCTCGGCCGAAGCCGCTCTCAAGCATGGTGCATCCGATGATCGACCTCGAGGAACTGCATCGGATGCTGGACATCATAGAGGCTCAGATCGACCACTTGAGCGGGGTCGATGCTGAGTATGTCGATGTTAATCAGGTTGGCGACCTCTGCGGCGTCCTGATCGAGCTTCTCGACTACACGAGCATCTACGAGAGCCCGATCCTTGGGCTCAACCGCACCACCCTGACCCGATACGTGAAGTTCCGGGGTCCATACCCAACCAGCGAGGCCCGCTACATCGCCCAGCGCACGCGCAGCTTCCTTCGGAGCCTGGACCACGCGACCGACCCTCACCGTCCTCCCGTGAGGCCCAACGAGGATGTTCCTCGGCTACCAGAGAAGTCTGCCCAGGAAGGTCTCCAGACGTTGGACATCGCCGCTGAGGGCTGGCGCTATGTCGGCCCGTCGAGCGAACTCAAGGCCAAGATCACGGCTCTGTCGTCCTTGCTGGATAGCATCATCTTGAGGGTCGAGGGGTCGAACATGCCACCAGATCAGCAGGCCCTCACCCAACTGGAGCGGAACCAACTCATCGCGATGTTGGAGACCGCCCTTGCCGTGCTGAAGGCGCCGATGCTGGAACGGGGCCTCCTGAAGCGGCTGCGGAAGACCCTTGGGAACACAGCGGCGAAAGCGGCCGAGACGGAGGCGGAGCAAGGGCTGGGAAAACTGGCCGAACTTGCCGGCCAGTGGATCGGCGACTTGATCAGCAGTCTCTGGTCATCCGGCGGCAGTTGAACCCTCGTGGGCCGTCCCAGGGCCAGCGGAAGGCTGTTCATCACGCCCGCGACGAACTCGACGGACTGGGTCGAACAACGGACCAAAGCGGAGGTAGGTCGAGCTGCCAGCCTTCCAGATGAACTCGATCTGCCCTCTGGGCCTCCTCCGAGAAGTCTCTCGGTTGAAGTGGATCACCGCGCGATCGACGAGTTGCCGGAGCAGCACGTTCGTCCTACCCACGTCGATGGGGGCACCAGACCTGATCGCGGCTTCGAGGTCGTCCAGGCGCTTGGAGACGACAGGCTTCGCCGTGTCCCGCAGTTCTGCCTCCACCCGTTCACGGCGGTTCTTCAGCTCCTCCAGCACGATCTCCAGTTCGGTGAGCTTGTTCATGAGGCTCGGGAGCCGCTTGATCGCGATCGCCTCCACCACACTCGCGATCTGCTCCTGGGTGACCTCGATCTCGATCTCCAGCTTCTCGAACTCCGCAGTCAGCCCCTCATCGTGAGAAGGAGCATCAAGGACGAAGCGGTCGATGTTCTCGATCAGTGCATCCTCCAGAACCCGCTGCCGCACTGACCGGCTCTCGCATCCTTGGGCCA
Source organism: Methylobacterium sp. CM6257 (assembly GCF_054611515.1). Taxonomy (NCBI): domain Bacteria; kingdom Pseudomonadati; phylum Pseudomonadota; class Alphaproteobacteria; order Hyphomicrobiales; family Methylobacteriaceae; genus Methylobacterium; species Methylobacterium sp. CM6257. Next base: position 7,177,007 of record NZ_CM137735.1, on the reverse strand, counting down.
GTTTCGAGCCCTGGCAGACGAAGACGTAGTAGAGGCCCCTCCTGGCGTTCCCTTTCCTTGCCCTGATCATCGGCCCGCCGCACTCCTCGCACTTGGCCAAACCCGAGAAGATCGAAGCCGTGGCCGTGGGGGGAGCCTTGCCAACTGGCCTGTCGAGGGCCCTGACGGCCTCGAAGGTCTCGGCGCTGATGATGGCCGGGAAGTAGTCCCGGATCGGCTCCATCGGCTCTCTGCGGCCGTCCACCATCCTGTGCGGCGTGAAGGTCCCGATGACGGCGGGGTTCTCCAGTACGCGCTTGACGTAGCTCCGATGCCAGAGCCTACCCCCACCGAAGGCGGGCACGCCCTCCTTGCTCAGTATCGACGTGATCGCGTGCTGGCCTACACCACGAAGGGTCAGATCGAAGATGCGGCGGACTACGTCAGCCCGCTCGGGGATCTCGACCAGCTTCTTGCCGTCTCGCCGCAACCACGCCGGCACCAAGGACGTGATCGCCTCGCCCTTAGCTGCCCGCTCTCGCTTCTTCAGCCAGTCCGCCTTGATGCGGCCCGACTTCGTCTCACTCTCCTCCCGCGCTCGGATCAGCTCGATCAAGGAGATGAGCAGGTCAGTTGGGTTCGCGGTGACGGTCTCCCGCGAGTAGACCCGAGGCGACCCCTTCAACGTCACCAGCGTGATGCCGGCGTTGATGATCATCAGGAACGTGCCCTGGGCTTCAAGGATCGCCTCGCGTGAGATGCGGTCCAGGCTCTCGACGAGCAGGTAGCTGCCCTCTGGGATGATCCCTTCGTCCACGAGGTCGAGGAACGTGCGCAGAGCGCCCTTGCGCTTGTTGCGTCCAGAGAAGGCCGAGATGCCCCGGTCCTCGAAGGTCAGCTCGGTGTCCAGATCAAGCCCGTTCCTGCGGGCGTAGTCCTCTGCCAGAGCGGTCTGCCGGCGGAAGCTGTCACCCTTCGCCTGATCCGCAGTGGAGAAGCGCAGGTAGCTGTATGCTTTCGGCTTTTTCGGGGTCTCGGCCATCATGTGTCCTCGTCGAGGTAGCTGTACCTCCGAGGTCACTGGTTCACAACTGCTTCCAGTCGAGGCCGCCTTCCAGCAGCAGCGGCCGCCCGGCATTGGCGGCGCCCTGGTAGTTCGCCTCCAGCTCCGCCTTAAGCCGGTCGAATTGCGGCTCGGAGAGCGTCGCCCCGGCAAAGACCAGCGCCCCGGAGGGCCGGGCGGCGTTGTCGAGGAGCGCCTTGTTCCAGGCGCTGGCAGCATTGTGGATGTCGAGCGCGGTGGCCGCCGCCGTGATGGGTGCGAGCCCACCGGTCTCGTCCTCCGGGTGGAACAGGGCGAGCGCCAGGATCGGCGCCACCTCGGGCGCGCCGGGCGGCGGCAGGTCGAACCGGCGGCTGCGCCCACCCGCATCGTAGATGTAGGCCGCGGGCCAGCCGTCGGGCCCCGGCCGCATCCGCATCCGTCCCGGCCGCAGGGCCTGGAGCGCCGCGATCCGGCCATCGAGGGAGACCGCCTCCAGGTAGGCGGTCCCGGTGAGCTGGAGGTCGGCGTAGACGGTCTCCAGGAGATGCGTTCCGCTCTCCCGGGGGTTGGGCCGGGCGAGGAGCGCAAGCAGGTCGGCCGCGCGCTCTGCGCCGGGACCGGTGGCGATCAGCGGCAGGCTCGCGGCGCTCTCGGCGACCAGCCGGACCGCCCGGTGGACCACCGGGTTGGCCTGGTAGCCGGCCCGGGCGAGCGCCGCCGGATCGCGGGGGGTCCAGCTGGCTCGTCCCTCGGCGTAGAGGGTGAAGCCGGGAAGCGCGGCGGCCTTGGTGGCCGGCGCGCGGGCGGTCCGGCGCGCGACCCGCGCCAGCCGTTCGAGGACAGTCGACATGCCGGTCCGTTCCTGAGCTATGGTCTCGCAATGCAGCCCTGGCGCCTCTCGCGGTCCCGTGATCCTGGCGATGCCCGAAGGCTCGCACGCCCCGGCGGTCTGGAGCTCAAGCCCGCCGGCGCAGGAGGCCGGCGCCCCGCCACCCGGCTTCGCGGTTCAACCGCTCGGAGGCGCGACACGCCTCGGCTGCGCCTTCCGGGGGGCGCCCGCCGCGGCGGGCGCCCACGATTTCACCTGCGATGCCCTGGTCGCATCCCTGTCCGACGTGCGCGGCGCCTTGCGGAGCCTGACCGCACCCGAGTGACAGGCCCCAGCGACGCGACCCGGCATGGCACCGCCCGGGAAACAGGTCGGCTACCGCGGCGACCCGCCCCAGGCTGCGGCGGCGGCTGAAACGGCCGGCGCGCCATCGGCCCGGGCGCCAAGCGTCAGTAATTCCGGGGATACAGTGCGCGCGCGGAGACGGCGTGTCCCGATCGCTACAGCTTGGCGTGAGAAATTGTGTATACAGGATGCAGTTCGTTCCAGAGACCACGAACCGACTTCGGCGCGCTTCCCGCAGAAGCGCGCCGTATTGTTTTTGACGTCGGGCCTCTGCGGATGAGCCCTCACAGCCGCCGGATCCGCGGTTCGGGCCGCGTCTCCAGGAGCAGATGCGTGATCGCCCAGACCAGAGCGTCGAGCCGGTCGGGCGAGGCTCCGCCGGAGAGGCCGTCCGGACCGAAATCGCACAGCTCGTCCTCCAGCGCCGGGAACGCCCCGACATGGTGGATGAGGCCGCGGGCGTAGAGCAGCGAGACCGGTTCGGCCCGCAGATACTTGCCCCGTGTCGCATGAACCCGGGTGACCGGCACGGCGGGATCGCACTGCGCCAGCACGGCGGCGGCCATCTCCCCGCCCTGGTTGACCTCAACCACCAGGGCATCGGCCTGGAGCCGATGATAGAGCGCCAGGGCCGCCCCGGCCCAGACCTTCGGGCTGGCGCGGGCGAGGCTGGCATCGGCCAGCACGTAGGCCTGGGTGCCGGCGCGCCCGGCCGCGACGATGCCGCAGGCATCCGAGCGCGCGCCCGAGGTGGCGGGCGGATCGATCGCTACGACGATCCGGGCCAGGTCCGGCGCGGCGGCGACCCGGGCCGCCTCGATGGCGGTGCGTTCCCAGAGGCCATCGTCCCGGTCGGCGATGAGCTCGCCGTCGAGCTCCTGGCGGCCGAGCCGGGTCCCGGCATAGCGTCCGACGACGCGGTCCAGGAAGTCCGGGGCGAGGTGTTCGGCGTTGTCGTGGGTCCGGGCACGGCTCACCACGGTGTGCGGATCGGCGAGCAGGCGGCGGATCAGCGGCACCGGCCGCGGCGTCGTGGTGATGAGGTTGCGTGGGCGGGTGCCGAGCCGCAGTCCGAATTGCAGCATGTCGAAGGCCGCCTCGGGCCGGCGCCACTTGGCGGCCTCATCGCACCACGCGGCGCCGAATTGCGGGCCCCGGAGCGCGTCGGGCTCCTCCGCCGAAAAGGCGAGCGCGACCGCGCCGTTGTCCCATTCGAGACGGCGGCGGCTCGGCGACCAGGCCGGCCGGGCACAGCCGCGCCGTGGCAGGGCGAGGAGCCCCGAGGGGCCCTCGATCATCACGTCGCGCACGTCGAGATGCGTCTCGCCCACCAGCGCGATGCGCCCGACCGGTTCGGGCGTGAAGGCTGGATCGCCCCGGGCCAGCGCATCCACCCATTCGGCCCCGGTGCGGGTCTTGCCGCTGCCGCGGCCGCCGATCACCGCCCAGGTCGTCCAGGTTCCGGCCGGACCCGCCGCAGGCCCCGGTTCGGCGGGCGGAAGCTGGTCGGGCCGGGCCTGATGCAGCCAGTCGGTGGCGAGCACCCGGAGCAGATCCGGCGGCAAGGTCTGGAGGAAGTCAGAAAGCCGCCCGGCCGCCGACAAAGCCAGCATAGCGTCGCGCGATCGCCGCGCGCAGGGCCGGCAGGTCGAGTTCCGCACCGCCATCGCCGCCCTCCTCCGACGCGCGCCGCGCGTCTCCCGCCTCGACCGCGTCGAGCAGCCGCTTGAGTCCGCCCAGATCGCGCAGCACCCGGGCGGATTCGCGCAGAGCCACCCCCTCCGCGCTCAGCGCCGCGTCGAAGGCGGCGATCTGCCGGACGATGTGGGCGCGCAGCTGCGTCCGCAGCATCGACGGGTCGGCTGCCGCCGACCGGTCCGGGCCCTCCAACAGGGCCGGCGGGCGCCGCAGGGCCCGCCCGAAGACCCTGGCGACAATCTCCGGCGTGAGACGTCCCAAGCCCAGGGCCTCGGCGACGTCTCCGGGATCGGTGCCGGGGGCGTTCAACAGCCGGACGAGCGCGGCCCGGCGCCCCTCCGGCCATCGCTTCACCGGGATCCTGCGTGCGCCCGGCGGCCTGGGCCAGCCGGCCAGGGCATTCCAGCGATAGATCGTTCTGGGACTGACACCCATGCGGGCACCGATCGCGCTGATCGGCAGGTCGGTCTCGCGCAGCAGCCGCAGGATTTCCAGTCGCCGCTCCGGCGGATGGGGCTGGACCGACCGCATCGCCGCCTCTCCGCACACGTCTCGACCGTGCCTGGGTGATAGCCCAGCAGCGCCAAGGTGTCAAGCAATAATTCCTATTACGCCGCCGAACGTAGGATTTTTGGCTGAACCCTGGATCTCGCCCCTGCATGATCGACGGTCCCCTTGCCCAGGCCGGGTACAGGAAAGACCCTGCGATCTCTTGGAGGACGCCGCGCGTCGATCCGTCCGGATCCGGCAGCCCCGCGGCGCCGTCGGTCACCCGGCGCCGGGTCTCGCCTCACCCCTCCCAATGCGCCACGCCGCCGTGCCGCGAACAGGTGCCGCGGTGGGTGTGGCTGAAGCTCCAAGTGCCGTCGCGGCACTTCGCGGATGCGCCGTTCGGCTTCGCGCCGTCGAGGGACTTAGCCGGCCGGTGGACCTCGGAACCGTCCCGGCTGCGATAGTGGCCGTGCCGGTCCAGGCGGGACTCGTCGGGCTCGGGGAGCGGCCGGGCCTGCGCGCCGCCGGCGGCGCCGAGGAGAACGAAGGCGGCGAGCGCGAGCCGCCCGACGGTGCCCTGGTGACGGGGTGCGGGCGGCAGGACCAGAGCAGTCAGGATCGGGACTGGTCGCATCGTGCGCCCTCAAAGTTGTGTCTGGCGGCATAAGACACAACTAGAGCGCGGGCACTACGGACTATCTATGGTTATCCATAGCCGTGCATAGGTTGTAGATCCGAGGGCGGGAGGCGATCCGGACGGCGATGCTGCCGCTTGCCGGTCTTGGTCCTCCACCGGATGCGGCAGAACCCCGGGCGAACCGTCCCGCCCAGCTCAAGAGCAGAGCGCAGGCGGCGCGATAGAAGGGAGACCGATTTTCAGCCATAAGTCCTGGGTCAGCGGCGCAGGATATCCTTCACGTTGCAGAATCGCCTCATCCGGAAGCTGGTGCACGGCGCGAATCTCACCGAGGGGGATCGCACCTGCCTGAACCACCTCATCCGCCGCACGCGGGCGGTCGAGCCGCACCGGATCCTCGTGGCCGAGGGGGAATCCGCCCCGCGGACCCTGGTCATGCTGGAGGGGTGGGCCTGCCGGTCGAAGCTCCTGTCCGGCGGACAGCGTCTCATCACCGATCTCGTCCTGCCCGGCGACATCAGCCACGTGCAGACGAACCTGCTCGGCTACGCCGACCACTCGGTGACCACCCTGACCGGCGGCATCGTGGCCGAGATCGACCCTGCGGAGATCCCGGTGGCGCTCGACAGTTCGCCCACCCTCGCACGGGCGCTGCGCTGGTCCTCGCTGCAGACCGACAGCATCCTGCGCCAGGCGCTCATCAACAACGGGCGGCGCATGGCGGCGCCCCGCATCGCCCACCTGATCTGCGAGGCCCGGGCGAGGCTGCAGGCGGTGGACGAACCGGTGAAGGGCGACTTCCCGTGGCCGCTGACGCAGGACGACCTGGCCGACGTGACGGGGATGACCCCCGTTCACGCCAATCGCTCCCTGCGGCTGCTGCGGGACAACGGACTGATCCTGCTGGAGCGGCGGCGGATGTGCGTGCCGGACCCGGAGCGCCTCGCGGCGTTCTGCGAGTTCCGGCCGGACTACCTGCACCTCGTTCCTGCCCCCTGCGAGCAGATGCGCTGAGCCGATGCCGCACTTCTACTTCCACTTGCGAACCCCCGCAGGCCTGGAGCGGGACGCGTTCGGCCTCGACAGGCCGAGCCTGGAGGCCGCCTATCTGGAAGCGTGCCGCACGATCCCCGACCTGTGCGTCGACCTGCTCCACGAGGGCATCGCCCCGCTCGCCTGCAGCTTCCTGATCTGCGATGCGGCCGATGCCGAGCTGCTCGAAGTCCCGTTCGGCGAACGGCTGCACGATGGGTGCCGGCCCGGACGTCCCAGCCCGCTCCCTGAACAGCTGGCCTGTCTGGCGGAGATCCGGAAGGGACGGCGGCTGGGCGCGGAGATGAGGGCCCACATCGCCGACATGAGAGTCAGCGCCGCGCAGATGCGGGAAACAGCGCGGCAATCCTACCCGCTGCTCGGGGCGATCGGCCGGACGGAGGTCTAGCCGACTGTCCCTTTGGGGGGTTGCACGGGCGGGGCAGATCCCTATTCCGCTGTCCCTGTGCACGGCGGGCGCAATGGCGTCCCGGCGCCGGAACGGCAGACCGGCCGGCACGTTGACCGGCGCCATCCGCATGCAGTCCCAACGTCTCACGACACTCGTCAAAGCGAATCGGGTACAGAATGGTCGGTCAGCCACCAGGGTCCGGAACGGCTGAGCCGTTGGACAACGGCCCCGCGGGGGATCCTGGGATGGGTCCGGCGCAGGGGACCGCGGAGGCGGCGGCCGTGAGCGACAGCTTCAAGCGCTTCGCGGACGTCGTGCCGTTGATGATGTGGCGCTCGGACGAGAACGGCCACGCGATCCATCACAACGAGTGCTGGCTGGAATTCACCGGGCGTCCCCTCGAGGCGGAACTCGGCCTCGGCTGGCGCAACGGCCTGCATCCCGAGGATTTCGAGCGGCACGCCCGGATCGTCGCCGAGGCCTTCGAGGCCCGGCGTCCCTTCACGGTGGAGTTCCGCCTGCGGCGGCACGACGGCGAGTACCGCTGGCTGCTCGACACCGCGCGCCCCCTTGTCGAAGACGGCCGGTTCCAGGGCTATCTCGGCTCCTGCTTCGACATCACCGACCGCAAACACGCCGAGGAGCATATCGAGCACGCCTTGGCCGAGAAGGAGGCGCTGCTCGCCGAAGTCTACCACCGGGTGCGCAACAACCTTCAGGTGATGGTCAGCCTCATCGGCCTCTATGGCCGGGCGGCGCCGGATGCCTGCCGCGGCAGCTTCGAGGCGCTGGGCCAGCGCGTCCGGGCGATCGCGCTGGTGCAGCAGCACCTCCACGAGGCGCCCCATATCGCGTCGATCGACCTCAAGGATTACCTGCACCGTCTCGCTTCGGGACTCGGTCAGCTCCGCAGGGCCGGGCGCATCAGCGTCCAGGTCGGGGGAACCGGAAACGGGCTCGTCGAGCCGCGGACCGCCAACGCGCTCGGCATGATCGTCGCGGAGATCGTGGCCGAGTGCCTCGATGCCACCGCCGAGCATGTCGCCTGCTCGATCACCATCGATATCGAGGCCCGGGGCGACGCACCTCTGCATCTGTCCATCGTCTCGGGGGTGAGCGAGATGGTGGCCTCGGGCCGGCCCAACGTCCCCAAGCTCGGCCCGCGCCTCATCGCCGCCTACGCGGCCCAGGCCGAGATCGCGGTCACCGGCGATGCCAGCCCGGCGGCCCCCTTGAGCCTGACTCTGCCGCCGCCGCGCCCCGCCGCCTCGTGAGCGTCAGCACCCCGGGGCCGATTCGCCACGACCGTGCCGGCGGCCTATAGCGGCACGCACCACCCCCGGATTGCGCACACCATGCTGCCCCCGATCGACACCATCATCGACAATTTCGAGATCGTCGAGGACGACGACATGCGTCTCGAATACCTGATCGAGCTCGGCCGCGCCCTGGCGCCGATGCCCGACTCCCTGCGCACCGAGGAGAACCGCGTCCACGGCTGCGAGAGCCAGGTCTGGATCGACACCGCCGTCGAGGGATCGGGCGACCAAGCGCGCCTTGTCCTGCAGGGGTTCAGCGACTCGTTCATCGTCCGGGGCTTCGTCGCACTGATGGTCGCGCTCTACACGGGCAAGAGCCCGCGCGAAGCCGCCGAGACCGACGGCCTGGACCTGTTCCGGCAGCTTCGCTTCGGGGCGCATGTCACCTCGAAGCGGTCCAACGGCGTGCGGGCCATGGCCGACCGCATCCACCGCGACGCGGTCCGGCTCGCCGCCGCGGCCTGAGCGCCCGGCCTACCCGCGCCACAGGCGCAGGCGAGCGCGCTCCGGCCCGGTCGCCTCCCGTTCCAGCCCGTAATGCTCGGCGAGGCGCCCCAGGGCGATGCGCGCCACGACCTTTGCCGAGCGGGCCGGCCAGCGCCGCTCGGCCTCGATCCGCTCCAGCCCCTTCAGGAAGCCGCACAGATCGATCAGCAGCCCCGACAGGTCGCTTCCGACCGCGTCGAGGGCGCCGCGCACCCGCTGCCGGGCCGCGATCACGTGGTCGGACGCGGAAGCGGGGTCGCGGGCGCCACCCCCATCGACCCGGGGAGCGCCGAAATCCGCGCCCATCCGGGGAAGCATCGCGGCCGCGTTCATATCCCGGCGGAGCCGCTCGCCCGCCTGGAAGGAGGCCGCGTCGATGAGCGGCACGCCGTCCCGGTCCCGGCGGCGCATCATCCAGGCCAGGGGATTCTCCGAGGCGTTGCGCAGGGTCGGCCCCGCGCCTCCGCCGCCCTCCACCACGATCAGGTCGTGGTGCTGCGCCACGTAAGCCATGTCCCGCGAGGCTTCCTGCCGACGCAGGCGCGCCCGCCCCGCGGCGCTGATCGTCAGACGCCTGCCAGCGGGATCCCATTCCGCCAGATCGGCCTCGGTGAGGGCCCGGCCGGAGGCGGTCGCGAAACGCCCGCTCCCGACCGAGATCCCGTCGCCGCCCCGCCGGACCAGAAGGCTGTCCTCCACAAGGGGGTCGGGTCGGGCGTAGGCGCCCGCCTCGCCCAGCCGCGCCAGCAGGCGGCCCGCCTCCGCCGGCAGGTCCCGCGAGGCGCAACCCCGCTCCGGCCGCGCCGCTTCGGCAGGGCCGTTCCTGATCATTTTGTTCATGTTTTGTTCCCATTCGGGTACGCTACCGATGCAGAGAGCCCATCGTCTCAGGAAATTTTAGAAGGTCAAGGCTTTTTTACCTACAACCCACAGCTATGCGGTCGCGTTGCCCTGTGCCGGGCGGGTTGGAGGACGATGGAGGACGGCCGCGATCTCGTCCTCCGACTTGCCGCGAACCTCGTAGCCCATCGCCTCGAAGCGGTCGATCAATGCCGCGCTGTCGATGGCGGAACGCGCGGCCCATGCGGCCAGCACGTCGTTCATCCGCTCGAGATCCCACTCGGGATCACCATCCTGCCTTTGGGGGAAATCGGCCATGCTCAGCACCTCGGAGTCGAACGGACGGCCTCGACTGCGGCGCACATGCCGGGCGCCTGTCGGTCTAACGCCCGTTTCCAGCCCCGAGGTTCCGCGTGACGTCAGGGCCGCGCAAGCCATCCACCGAGCGGTCGATCGACGGCTTGCATCGCGGCGCCCGGCGCGACACATGCCCTAACCCGGACGCGGCAGAATCCGGCGGGAGATAAAATGACGGAGATCGAGCACGGCTTTCTTGCTCACGGGACCGACGCGCCGGTCGCCGAGGTCCGCCCGCGGCGGTTCAGCGTCCACGGGCAGGAGATCACCGACGACTACGCGTGGTTGAAGGCCGCGAACTGGCAGACGGTCCTCAAGGAGCCTGCGGCGCTGCCCGACGACATCGCCGCCTATCTCAGGGCCGAGAACGCCTTCGCGGAGGCCGCGATGGCCGGCGCCGCGGACCTGCGGCAGAGGCTGGTCTCCGAGATGCGCGGCCGCATCCAGGAGGACGAGAGCGGCGTGCCGGAGCCCGACGGGCCGTTCGCCTACTACACGCGCCACCGCGAGGGTGGCCAGCATCCGCTGATCTGCCGGCGGCCGGCCTCCTCGCCGAACGTGCCCGAATCCGGGCCCGACCCGGACGAGACGATCCTCATCGACGGCGACCGCGAGGGTGAGGGGCTGCCCTTCTTCGAGATCGCCGCGGCGGTCCATTCCGACGACCACACCCGGCTCGCCTGGAGCGTCGACATCAAGGGATCGGAACTCTACACGATCCGGGTGCGCGATCTCGCCACCGGCCAGGACCTCGACGACCGGGTCGAGGCGACCTCCGGTGAGGTGGTCTGGGCCGGCGACGGCACCAGCTTCTGGTACGTGGCGGTCGACGCCAACCATCGCCCCGCCAAGGTGATGCACCACCGCCTCGGCACGCCGCAATCGGCCGACGACACCCTCTACAGCGAGGCGGATGCCGGCTATTTCGTCCATATCAGCCGGACGCAATCCGGCAGGTTCCTCGACGTGACGGCGAGCGATCACGAGACCTCCGAGGTCCGCCTGCTCGACCGGCACGCGGAATCGGCCCGCCTGCATCTCGTGCAGCCGCGCGAGCCGCTGCTGATCTACGGGGTGGAGCACCGGGGCGACCGTCTGTTCATCCGCACCAACGCCGACGGGGCCGAGGACTTCAAGATCGTCACCGCGCCGCTCGATGACCCGGGCCGCGCCAACTGGACGGACCTCGTCCCCCACCGGCCGGGGGTGATGATCCGCCACCTCAACCTTCTGGCCGGGCACCTGATCCGGCTCGAGATCGAGAATGCGCGCCCGCGGATCATCGTGCGCGACCTCGGCGACGGCAGTGAGCACACGGTCGCCTTCGCCGAGGAGGCCTATGCTCTCGGCCTGCGCCCCGGCCTCGCCTTTGACACGGCGACGATCCGCTTCGTGTACTCGTCCATGACGACGCCGTCCGAGACCTGGGACTACGATTGCGGCAGCCGCGAGCGCGTCCTGCGCAAACGCCAGGCGGTGCCGAGCGGCCACGATCCGGCCGCCTACGTAACCCGCCGGCTCTTCGCCACAGCGCCCGACGGCGAGCAGGTGCCGATCTCGCTGCTGCACCGGAAGGGCCTCGCCCTCGACGGCAGCGCGCCGCTGCTGCTCTACGGCTACGGCTCCTACGGCACGCTGATGCCGGCCGCGTTCCGGACGAACCTCCTCAGCCTGGCCGACCGCGGCTTCGTCTACGCCATCGCGCATATCCGGGGGGGCACCGAGAAGGGCTGGCGCTGGTACCTCGACGGAAAGCGCGAGAAGAAGCCCAACACCTTCACGGATTTCATCGCCTGCGCGCGGGCCCTGATCGCGGCCGGCTACACGTCCGAGAAGCGCATCGTCGCCCACGGCGGATCGGCCGGCGGCATGCTGATGGGGGCGGTGGCCAACATGGCCCCGGAGCTGTTCGCCGGAATCGTCGCCGACGTGCCCTTCGTCGACGTGCTCAACACGATGCTCGATTCCGAACTGCCGCTCACTCCGCCGGAATGGCCCGAATGGGGCAACCCGGGCGAGAGCGAGGCCGCCTTCCGGACGATCCTCGCCTATTCGCCCTACGACAACGTCGCCGCCAAGGCCTACCCGGCGATCCTGGCGCTCGGGGGCCTCACCGACCCGCGCGTCACCTACTGGGAGCCGGCGAAATGGGTCGCGCGGCTGCGCGCCACCATGACGGGGGGCGGGCCGATCCTGCTGCGGATCAACATGGAGGCCGGCCACGGCGGCGCGGCGGGCCGCTTCGACCGGCTGGAGGAGGTGGCGCTGATCTACGCCTTCGCGCTGATGGCGGTGGGGAAGGCATAGGCTACCGTCGGGCCACCTACTGAGGCCGGATCTCGGGAGACGCGGGTGCCTGCCCCGCCGAGGCCCCCTCGCTCTGGGCCCGCGCCCTCTGGGCGGCCTCCTCGGCGGCGGCTTTCTCGGCGGCGGCCTTGAGGGCCGCGGCACGCGCCCGGTCCATCTCGATCCGGGCCCGCCGGCGCTGGCGTTCCACCTGATCGGCCTCGGTCAGCTCGATCGTCTCCAGTTCGCGCTGGAGCACGAAGGTTGCGAGCCCGTTCGACAGGGCGCCGACATCGAGGACGCGCTCCGGGGCACCGAGCGGACCCGCCAGGCCGAACTGGACCGCTGGCGGACCGGCGCTCCAGCCCCGGGGGGTCGGGCCGCCGACGAGGGTCCCGCGGGCGTCGAGACGCCCGTTGCGCAGGTCGTAACCCACCGTGCCCGACCAGCGCGCAGGCCCGAAATCGATGTCGAAGGGCCCGGCCCGAACGATCCCGCCTACGATGGTGGCCGCCGCGCGCGCGGGGGCCCGCGCCTGCGCGCCGCCCTTCGCGAGTTCCTCGGAAACCAGAGCCTGGAGCTTCCCTTCCCGCAGCGGGTCGTCGATCTCCGTGGCCCGGGACAGAGCGCGGCCAAGGGCCGCCGGATCGGCCTCCGGCACGCTGAGATCCTTGAAGCCGAGCGTGCCGCTGCCCGAGAGGTTCTCGGCCAGGCCCGCGACGGTCTCGGCGGTCGCAGCGAAGCGCAGGTCGGCATTCAGGCGGCCGCCGAGCGGGCTGCCGCCGGCCAGCGCCGCGATGCCGACATCGTCGAGGCTGCCCTCCCCCGTGACTGCCGCCGCGGTCCCATGCCGGGCGATCGTGACCGAACCCGCGATCCGCCCCCCCGCCAGCTTGGCGGTGAGGTTCTGCAGGTTCAGGCTCGCATCGGCGAGGCCGACGGCCGCGACCGCATCAGTGGCGACGAGACCCCGGCCGAGGGCAAGGTTCACGACCCGGGTATCGAGCGAGACCGGCGGGTGGGCGGCCGGCGGACCGAACCGTCCGCCCGTCCCGGCGGGCAGCAACAGCGCGGCCGTCAGGTCCGGGAGCGACAGACGATCGAGGGCGAGACGCCCGCGCAGGGCACCGTCCGGTGCGCGCAGGAGCATGGCGTTCACACCGCCTCCCGCAATCCAGCCGATGACCGCGGCGCCGACGTCACCCTCAGCGCGCGAGAGCGTCACGGTCAGTTCGGCCGGCCACGTGCCCGGCGGCAGGCTGGCGGCCCCCGCCAGCATCAGGAAGGGGGCGAGATCGGCCGTATCGGCGCGGACCTCGCCGCCGGCCGGCACCGCATCGGGACCGACGAGGATCGGCCGGCTCGTCGCCAGCCGGAGACCCGCCACCATGCCGTTGGCCGTGAGGGCGAGCGTCTTCTCGTCCCGGCGCTCGGCATTCAGGTGCAGCTCGGCGGGCTGCTGGAGGCCCGCGATGCCGGTCCGGCCGAACCAGGCGCCCGCCCGCGGCGCCGTGAGCGTCGCGGTCCCGCCCTCGATCCGCGTCCCGCGGCTCGCCAGCGTCAGGTCGAGGGTACCGCCGCCGGCGCTGCCCCGTGCCTGCGTGCGCAGGGCCTCGGCGGCACCGCCCTCGCGGTCGAGGGTGACGGCGAGGTCGAGGGGCGCGTCCCGGAGGAAGGCGGGGAGCAGGCGGATCTCGCCGACCCAGACCCGTTCGAGCAGGCCGAGCAACGGGGCCGCCACGGGAGCCTTCAGGCGCCCGGAGACACGGCCGGTCCCGTCCGCGCCGATCCGGCCGGACAGCTTGGCGCTCGCGCCCGCGAGGTCGGTCACGTCGAGGCTGTCGACCACGAGGCCCGAACCGTCCGACTGGATGCTCGCCGCGATAGTGCCGTTCCCGGAGCCCGCCGTCCCGAAGCGCACGTCCCGCGCCTCCAGTGTCAGGGCGAGGTCGTGGTCGCGCAGGCTGCCGAGGGCGGTCCCGAGGGGCGGCAGGCCGGCGATGTCGATGCCGCTCGCGCGGATCTGGGCGTCGAAGCGCCCGCGCGCATTCGCCTCCGGGGCCGTGTAGCGGGCGTTGCCGGTGATCCGCGCCGACCCGAGGGCGAGGCGCAGGTTGCGCAGGGACAGGCTCGAGGCGGCGGCGGAGAGATCCGCTGCGGCCTCGATCCGGCGCCCGTCGAGCAGCGCCGTCAGGGGCCCCTCCACGCCGAGACGGCGCAGGTAGCGGCCGAGCGCCTCAGAGTCGGGCGCGCTCAGCGCCACCGGGCCGGTCAGCCGGAGCGGCGCCGTCTCCACCTGCCCGCTGACGCTGATGCTCGACTCGGCCGGGCCCGTGACGGAGAGGCGGCGCAGCAGCAGGCCGCCCGCTCGCTCCAGGGTGCCGGTGAAGGCGAGGTTCGACCATTCCTCGCCCCCCAGCACGGCGCTGCCCACCGCGAGATCGAGGTCGAGCATCGCCGGCAGGCTGCCGGCTCGGCGCGGCAAGCCGCGGGCGATCATGCTCTGGCCCTCCGGCGAGGCCAGGAAGGCATCGATGTCGAGGCGGCGCGCCTCCAGGTTCAGGCCGGCGCGCCACTGGCGCAGGTCGAGCCGGCCGGTCCCGCCGAGCCGGAGCGTGCGGCCGCCCGGATCAATGGCGAGGTCGACACCCTCGAACCGCACCTGGGTGCCCCGGGCCTTGAAGGTCCCCCCGAGCGCGAACGGCAGGTAGGCGCCCGCGGCCTGCGTCGGCGGGCCGACCACCAGGCGGGCGGAGCCCTCGGCCTCGACCTGCGCGGCGCCGTCGGCTTCGGCAGGGACGAGGCCGAACCGGGCATCCGCCTCGAAGCGCGGATGCGCGTCGCCCCCGCCCGAAATCTTGACCGCGAGCCGCCCGTCCGGCCCGGGCGTGCCGCTCACCGCCCGAAACGGGATGCCGCCGGTCGTCCCCTCCATCCGCCAGGGCCCCACGAGGGCCGGCGCCTGGAGGGTCAGATCCTGGACGTAGAGCTGGTCGGTCCGGCCTGTGGCCGGCACCTGCGTGGTGACGAGGAATTGCTGGACGTGCAGGTTCTCGATCGCGAGGTCCCGGGCGCGCAGGGCCCCGCCGAAATCGGGGGGCAATCGCAGGGCGTCGCTGCCGGCGACCGGGAGCTTGATCTCCGCCCGCCCGATCCGGGTCTCGGTGAAGCGGAACTCGCCCTTCAGGAGCGGCGCCAGGGCAATCTCGGCCTTGACGAAGCGCGCGTCGAGGGAGGGCTGTCCGGTATCGCTCCCGAGATGCAGGCGGTCGATGCGCAGGCGCGGCGACGGCAGGAGCCGGACTTCGATCCGTCCGTCGGTCCGGGCCGGGACGCCCAGGGAACGGGCGAGCGCCTGATCGACGAGCGCGCGGTGGGCCTGCCAATCGACGAAGGGAGGAACGGCGAGCGCCGCCACGAGAACCAGGATGACGGCGCCCGCCAGCGCGGTCAGAAGATCACGCAATGGTCCTGTTCCGCACCTTCCCGCGCGAGGGAACGACATCGTGATGCCGCCCCCCGCGTGCCCCCGCGGGCAAGCCGTCAGGCCATAGCACGATAAGACGCAGAGGGCGCCAGCGGCGATCTGACGTTCCGGAGCCGCGCAGCGGCTCCGCACACACGCTCCGGTCGCATCCGGCCCGAACGGCCTCGACGCCGTTCGCGATTTGGTCCAGGGAAGCGGGATGCAGAATCGCCCGCACGCGCTGCCCGCCGGGGACGGCGCTCCGTCCTCTTCCATTGCCGCCCGCGCCATGGGCGCCCTGCACCGCGAGGCCACCGGCTACCTCGACGGGCTCAACCCAGAGCAGCGCCGCGCCGTCGAGACAACGGAGGGGCCGGTTCTGGTGCTGGCCGGCGCCGGCACCGGCAAGACCCGGGTGCTGACCACCCGCATCGCCCACCTGATCGCCACCGGTCGGGCGCGCCCCTTCGACATCCTGGCGGTGACCTTCACCAACAAGGCCGCCCGGGAGATGAAGCACCGGATCGGCGCCCTGATCGGTCCCGCCGGCGAGGGCATGCCCTGGCTCGGCACCTTCCATGCCATCGGCACCAAGATCCTGCGCCGCCATGCCGAGCTGGTCGGGCTCAAATCCGACTTCACCATCCTCGGCACAGACGACCAGCTCCGGCTGATGAAGCAGGTCATCCTCGACCAGAACGTGGACGAGAAGCGCTGGCCGGCCCGGGCCCTGTCCCACGCCATCGACGGCTGGAAGAACCGCGGCCTCGGGCCGGAGCAGGTGCCACCGGGCGAGGCCTCCGCCTTCGCGTTCGGCAAGGGCGGCGCCCTCTACACCGCCTATCAGGCCCGGCTGGCGACCCTCAACGCCGTCGATTTCGGCGACCTCCTTCTGCTCTGCCTCAAGCTCTGGCGCGAGAACCCGGATATCCTCGCGAACTACCAGGACCGGTTCCGCTACATCCTGGTCGACGAGTATCAGGACACCAACGTCGCCCAGTATCTGTGGCTGCGGCTGCTGGCCCAAGCGCGCAAGAACATTGCCTGCGTGGGCGACGACGATCAGTCGATCTACGGCTGGCGCGGCGCCGAGGTCGACAACATCCTGCGCTTCGAGCACGATTTCCCCGGCGCGGTCGTGGTGCGGCTGGAACGCAATTACCGCTCCACCGGCCACATCCTGGCGGCCGCCTCGGGCCTGATCGCACGGAACGAGAGCCGGCTCGGCAAGACCCTGCGCACCGACGACGAGCCGGGCGAGCGCGTCACCGTGACCGGCGCCTGGGACTCCGAGGAGGAGGCGCGGCTGCTGGCCGAGGAGATCGAGGCGCTCCAGGCCAAGAAGCACCCTCTTTCCGAGATTGCCGTGCTGGTGCGGATCTCGGCGCAGATGCGCGAGATCGAGGACCGGTTCGTCCAGCTCGGCCTGCCCTACCGGGTCATCGGCGGTCCGCGCTTCTACGAGCGGGCCGAGATCCGCGATGCGCTGGCCTACCTGCGCGTCACCATGAACGTCAGCGACGACCTCGCCTTCGAGCGGATCGTGAACACGCCCAAGCGCGGCCTTGGCGACGCGACGCTGCAGCAGCTCCACGCCTATGGCCGCGCCAACCGGGTGCCGCTGCTGATCGCCGCCCAGCGCCTGTGCGAGACCGACGAGCTGAAGCCCCGGGTCCGCTCGACCCTGAGGGCACTGACCGAGGGCTTTTCCCGCTGGGCGCGCCTTGTGGAGTCGCAGCCGCACAGCGAGGTTGCGCAGACCATCCTCGAGGAATCCGGCTACACCGAGATGTGGCAGAAGGACCGCTCGGCGGATGCCGCCGGCCGCCTGGAGAACCTGAAGGAATTCGTCCGCTCCATGGAGGAATTCCCCGACATGGCGGCCTTCCTGGAGCACGTCTCCCTGGTGATGGAGGCCTCCGAGGCCGAGGGCGCCGAGCGGGTCTCGCTGATGACGCTCCACGCCGCCAAGGGGCTCGAATTCGACACCGTGTTCCTGCCCGGCTGGGAGGACGGCCTGTTCCCGAACCAGCGGGCGCTCGACGAGAGCGGCCGGGCAGGCCTCGAGGAGGAGCGCCGTCTGGCCCATGTCGGCCTCACCCGGGCACGCAAGCGGGCGAAGCTCTCCTTCGCGGTGAACCGGCGCATCCATGGTCTCTGGTCTTCGACCATCCCGTCCCGCTTCATCGACGAATTGCCGGAATCGGCCGTCGACGTGGTCGAGGCGCCCGCCCATTTCTCGGCCGGCGCCTCGCGGTTCGACCGCAACCCGGCGCCGTTCGGGTCGAGCTACGGCACGCCCGGCTGGCAGCGGGCACAGGCCAACACCGCCCCGGGCCTCGGCGGCCGGTCGGGGGGCGGCTTCAGGTCGGCGCCGGGCGGCCGGGCCGGCGGCCCGCGGCAGATCGAGGGCGAGCTGATCGCCAAGTCCACGGGCGCACCCTCCGCGTTCCAGAACGGGCAGAGGGTCTTCCACACCAAGTTCGGGCCTGGAACAGTCGCGGGTGTCGATGGCAACAAGCTGACCGTTGACTTCGATAAAGCTGGCCGGAAAATGGTCCTCGACAGTTTCATCCAGGCTGGATGAGCCTAGTCCCGCCGATCAAGCCCGGACTTTTCAGGGCGGCAGGATCGGCCGGCTTCGCCCGGGCGGGCGGGGAGGATCGAGGTCGTGCCGGATGCCGCGTCATCGCGTCTCCCCCATCCTGGATCTGATGCATCCGTGCCAGCCGGGCGACTTTTTCCCGGCGACCGCCTCAACCGTCACCCCGTAGTCACACCACGCGCGCAATCGTCGGATGCGAATGACGCTGGTGCGGCAGTTGCATTGCGTATTCGGCCGCGTTCGGCACGTCGTGACGCTCTCCACAGGCGGACGAGCGCGGGGCGGAACCTTCGGTTAGGGGCCGGTATTAGTTCCGCAAACGAGTAGAATCGGGAGCAAGCAGGTAAACGGCAGTTCAGAGACAGATCCAGGTTGGCAAGTCCCGTTGGAGTGTACATCCATGAAGAGACGCCGCGCACGACTTGAACTGGTTGAAGACCGCACGTCCCGCATCCACCGCACGCGCTTCGACGAAGAACGCAACCTCAGCCCGATCCAACCTCTTACCGAACGCCAAGCCGAGTATCTCGAGGCCCTCGCGCGCTCCCAACAAGTCATCGTTCTGGGTCCCGCCGGCACCGGGAAGACCTACATCGCCGGCACCCGCGCCGCGGACCAGCTCCGCCAGCGCCGCATCGCCAAGGTCATCATCACCCGCCCGAACGTGCCTTCGGGCCGCTCGCTGGGCTACTTTCCCGGCACTCTCGAAGAGAAGATCGCCCCCTGGGTCGCCCCGCTGACCGAGGCCATGAAGGAGCGGATGGGCGCGGCCGCCTTCGAGATCGCCCTCAAGACCGGCGACATCGAGATCGTGCCGTTCGAGGTGATGCGCGGGCGCACCTTCAAGAACTGCCTCGTGATCCTCGACGAGGCGCAGAACACCACCACCAACGAGATCAAGATGTTCCTGACCCGGATCGGCGACGATTGCCAGGTCATCATCAACGGCGACGTGTCCCAGACGGACCTGCGCGAGACCTCGGGCCTGCGCACCGCCATGCACCTCGTGAAGAGCCGGATGATGCCCATCCCGGTGGTGGAGTTCACCCGCGACGACATCGTGCGCTCCGGCATCTGTGCCGAGTGGGTGAGGGCCTTCGAGGAAACGAATCTCTAACACAGAACTTGACCGCGGCGGGTCCTGCGAGGCCCGCCGTGCCGTCCCGCGGCACGAGACGACTCTCCGAACCGCCCGGCCGGGCGGATGAACCGGGCGCCGAACCCGGCCATCAGGAAGCTGGAGTCTCCTCGTGAAGAAACGGACCTTCGCCTTCGCGGTCCCGGCCTCGATCGGCTGCGCCGCCGTCGTGCAGCCCGCGTCTGCGGCCCCCGGCAGGCCGGGCGCGCTCGCCGCGCCGGATTCCGTCAGGCAGGTCCGCATGACGCCCATGGAGCGCCGGATGATGCATCGCCGCATCCACCGCCGCAGGATGCGCCCCATGTGAGATGCGCCACATGTGATTTTCGCGGGCTGAGCGGGCTCGATCGGCCCTGCTCCGCCCGCCCGGGCGGGCCCGGCCGTTGCTCACCACCTCGAAGATTCCTATCTCGTCACCTCGAATCGCGCAGTCAGGCGGCCGTCGCGGCAGCCGGCCGATCCGGGAGACCAGGATGCCCCCCTCCAACCGACTGTTCGACGACCTCGCCCGCCTGATGACCGACGCGGCCGGCGCCGCCCAGGGCGTGCGCCGCGAGGCTGAAACCGTGGTCAAGGCGCAGCTCGAGCGCGTCGTCCGCGACCTCGACATCGCCTCGCGCGAGGAACTCGATGTCCTGCGCGACCTCGTGACCAACCTGCAGGCGCAGAACGAAGCCCTCTCGGCCCGCGTCGCGGCCCTGGAAGCCAAGGCCGGCAGCGCCGGCGCGGGTACCGCCGGGCTGAGCGAGGTGGTTTGAGTCCTCGCGGCAACGCCAGGAGCTTTTACACAGGAAGCGGTGTCGACGATCCCGTTTCCTGTTCACTGAATGTGACCTGCACTTTGTGTCGCGAGTCACGGCCGGTCTATAGTCGGGCATAGGGTGATTCGGGGGCTGCGGGGCGATGTCCGCGGAGCTTTGACAGTCGATCGCTTCACCCCCGGCGCATATCTGCCGGCTGTTCCAGTTCTCGGAGTGTTCTCACGCTCCGGTTTCGCGTCACCGTCACGTCGGACCGGAGAACATCCGGGCCGTCCCTTTGGATCGTCATGCCGCTTCTCAACGTCGACTTCCACGACCCGGACCGGAACGAGCATCCGCTCGACGTCGTCGAGCGTTTGGCGTCCCTGCGCGACTGGATCTTCGACCGGGCCGAGACCGACGAGATGTCGGTCACGAGCCCCGGCCGGTGGACCGACTACAACGTGGCCTTCACGTGGATCGAGGACGTGGAGGCGCTGCACGTCGCCTGCGCCTTCGATCTCAAGGTGCCGGAGCGGCAGCGGACCGAGGTGATGCGCTTGATCGCGCTGATCAACGAGCAGCTCTGGGTCGGCCACTTCGACCTGTGGTCGAGCGACAGCGTGGTGATGTTCCGCCACGCGCTCCTGCTGGCGGGCGGGGCGGTTCCGACGCACCCGCAATGCGCCACGATGATGAAGACTGCCGTGGACGCCTGCGAGCGCTACTTCCAGGCGTTCCAGTTCGTGCTCTGGGCCGGCAAGAGCGCCCGCGAGGCGCTGGACGCCGTGCTGTTCGAGACCGAAGGCGAGGCGTGACGGCACCGGGCTCCCTTGCGGCGCGAATGCCCGCCTCCCTGGTCCTGGCCGGGGCCGGCAAGATGGGCGGCGCGATGCTGGCCGGCTGGCTCGAGGCGGGCCTCGATCCGCGCCGCACCACGATCATCGAACCGGTGCCGGCCCGGGAGATCACGGATCTCTGCGCGCAGCGCGGCATCGCCCTCAATCCGCCGGATCCCGATCCGGGCGCCGTGCTGGTCCTGGCGATCAAGCCCCAGGGCCTGGAGGCGGCCGCACCCGGTCTCGACCGGCTGATCGGCCGCGACACGCTCCTCGTCTCGATCCTGGCGGGCAAGACCATCGCGGACCTGCGCGGCCGGCTTCCGCGGGCGCGGGCAGTGGTCCGGGCGATGCCCAACCTGCCGGCCAGCATCGGCCGGGGGGCCACCGGCGCCTGCGCGAGTGCGGAGGTGACGGCCGAGCAGCAAGCGGCGGCCGGGGCACTGTTCGCCGCGAACGGGATGGTGGCGTGGCTCACCGACGAGGCCCAGATCGATGCCGTGACGGCGGTCTCGGGCTCCGGGCCCGCCTACGTCTTCCTCCTCGTCGAGGCGCTGGCCGAGGCCGGGATCGCCGCCGGGCTCGACCCGGACGTGGCGCGAGATCTCGCCCGGGCGACCGTGACGGGCGCCGGGGCCCTGCTCGACGCGAGCCCGGCGGAGGCCGCGGAGCTGCGCCGCAACGTCACCTCGCCGGGCGGCACCACG
Organism: Methylobacterium sp. CM6257; assembly: GCF_054611515.1. NCBI lineage: Bacteria > Pseudomonadati > Pseudomonadota > Alphaproteobacteria > Hyphomicrobiales > Methylobacteriaceae > Methylobacterium > Methylobacterium sp. CM6257. The sequence continues at coordinate 7,155,755 of NZ_CM137735.1, read as the reverse complement.
GCGGCGGCCCTCGACGTGCTGATGCGGCCGGACGGTCTCGGCACCCTGATGCGGGAGGCGGTGGCGGCGGCCCGGCGGCGGGCGGCAGAACTGTCCGGCTGACATCCGGCCGCCGCCCGTGCGGCATGGCCGCGCGACGGCCCTGCCCTTCGGCGCCGGCCTGCCTACATGAAGCGGGACGACCGACAGACAGCGGGCGATAGACCCATGACCGAGAGCAAAGCCCCTTCGAAGCGCCCCCGCAAGGCCGCGAGTCCCGCCAAGGCAGGCCGCACCCACGAGAGCGTCACGCAGGAGAGCGTTGTGCACGAGGCTCCCGCGCAGGAGAGCGCGGCCCAGGGCGCGCCGAAGCTGCCGCCCCGCGAGGCCGCCGTCGAGGCCCTGATGCGGCTCGCCGCCGAACAGCCCTGGAACGACATCGAGATCAGCGATGTCGCCCGGGAGGCCGGCCTGACGCTCGCCGAGCTGCGCGACCTGTTCCCGTCCAAGGGCGCCATCCTCGGCGGTCTCGCCCGGATCATCGACCGGAAGGTCCTGGAAGGCGACACCACGGGCCTGGAGGACGAGCCGACCCGGGAGCGTCTGTTCGACGTGCTGATGCGCCGCCTCGACGCCATGACGCCCTACAAGCCGGCCCTGCGCCGGATCGCCTACGCCATGCGGGGCGAGCCGCTTTCGATGCTGGCCCTGAACGGCGTCATGCTGAACTCGCACCGCTACATGCTGGCCGCGGCCGGTATCGACACCGAAGGACCGCTGGGTCAGCTCAAGCTCCAGGGCGTGGTGATCGCCTTCGCTCGCGTCACCCAGGTCTGGCTCGACGACGACGACCCGGCGCTGGCCCGGACCATGGCCCGCCTCGACAAGGAAATCCGCAACGGCGAGCGCTTCATGGAGCGGGCCGAGGATGTCCGCCGCCTGACGGCGCCGCTGCGCGCCCTGGGGCGGTCCTTCCTGGATCGGCGCCCACGCGAGCGCCGTGGACGGGACGGCGACGAGACCGATCCGGCCGCCGCGATCTAGACGACTCCGGCGGCATCGCCGCCGGCGGGCGCCCGCCGGGCTGGTCCGGGGCGCTGCGCGCCCTCAGGCGGCCTGGATGTCGTCCAGGAAGGTCTCGATCTCCTGCTTGACCTTCAGGGATTGCGCCGCCAGCGCGGTGGCCGCCCTCAGCACCTGCGCGGCGGCGCTGCCCGTCTCGCCGGAGGCGGCCAGGACCCGCGCCACGTTGGCCGACACGTCCTCCGTGCCCCGTGCCGCCTCGCCGGCATTGCGCGAGATCTCGCTCGTCGCCGCCGTCTGCTCCACCACCGTCGCGGCGATCGAACCGCTGATCTCGTTCACCGACGCGATCGTGCGCGCGATCTGCTGCATCGCCTCCGCGGCCTGACCGGATGCGGCCTGGATCGCCGCGATCTGCCCGCCGATCTCCTCGGTGGCCCGCGCCGTCTGGCCTGCCAGTTCCTTCACCTCCGCGGCCACCACCGCAAAGCCCCGCCCTGCCTCGCCGGCCCGTGCCGCCTCGATGGTGGCGTTGAGCGCCAGAAGGTTGGTCTGGCCCGCGATCCCCGAGATCAGCGTCACCGCCGCCCCGATCTGCTCGGCTGCCGCGCGCAGGCTCGCCATGACGGCATTGGTCGCCTCCGCCTCGTGGGCGGCATGTTCGGCCGCCGCGTTGGAGCGCACGACCTGACGCTCGATCTCCTGGAGCGATGCCACATCTCCTCGGCCGCCGCCGCCACGGTCTGGACGTTGGCCGAGGTCTGCTCGGCGGCCGTGCTGGAGGCCACCGCCTGGCTGTTGGTGTCGTCGGCCACCCGCGTCATCGACCGGGCGGTGGCATCGAGTTCGGCGGCGGAGGCGGTCACGACCTCCAGGGACCCCGCGACCGCCTGCTGGAAGGCCCGGACCCGCTGCTCCCGTCGTTCGGTCCGCCGCCGACGAGTCTCCAGCTCGGCCGCCTGAGCAGCCTCCAGCTCGGCACGCGCGATGGCGTTCTGGCGGAACACCTCGACCGCCTTGGCCATGGCGCCCATCTCGCCGCTCGCATGCTGCGAGGGCACCGCCACGGCGGTGTCCCCCGCGGCCAGCCGCCGCATCGCATCCGTCATCCCGATGATCGGTCCGCTGATGCTGCGGGCAATCAGGAAGGCCAGCGCTCCTCCGACGAACAGGGCCAAGCCCACCAAGCCGATCTCAATGCGCCGGGCGCTCGCCACGGTTTCGGCTGCCGCCGAAGTCCGTCTCTCGATGCCGGCGACGATCTTGCCGCGCAACGTCTCGCCGATCTGATCGATCGCTTCGATGCGCGGCTTGATGCCGGCCTCGAACGTCGCCTTCGCCGTGGCCATCGCGTGATCATAGGCATGGAAGCTGGCGGAAGCGGCATCGAGCGCGTCGCCGACCGCCTTCGCCTGCGGCCCCAACGAGACTCCACCCAGGCCCGTCCTGAACGCATTCAGCGCGGAGCGCGCCTCCTTGATCCTCTCGGCGTACGCGGTCCGATCCTGCGGATCGAGATTGATCGTGAAGCGGGCGGAGGCGATACGCGCCCTCAGAACGGCATTCTCGATGTTCAGGGCTCGATTGACCGTCGCCTCTCCGGAATGCGCCCGCACCTCCGCGATTAACCCGTTCAGGAGCCGGGCGAGGGTATTTCCCACCTCGAATAACTGCATCTTGGCGCCGCTCAGGGTAGTGCCCGCCCGCGCGAGCTGCTCCAGTTCCGGTTTCAGCGCCCGGGCGTCATCTTGCATCTGCGCGTAGAGCTTGCGCCCGAGATCCGTCAGGGCCTTGGCGAACTGTTTCTCGCAAGTCTCCTCGATGGTGCGGCGAGCCTCCTCCATCGCGGCGAGCCGCTCCGAGTTCGGAGACAGCCGATAGAGCTCCGCATGACTCTTGAGACGTGCGGCCAGAGCGTCGATCGCGAGGATTGCCTGTGCCTGCTGACTGAGGCGGGTGTGCTCCTCGTAATCGGAATTGAGTCCATCCTGCTGATAAATAGCGTGTGCACCGATCAAGGCGGCAATTGATACAAGCAAGATAAATCCGCTGTACAGCCTGGATCTTATTCCAAACTTCACAGATCCAACCCCCGAATCGTTCACCCGACGCGACATGTGTCAGGATCCGGACGACACATCAACGGTTTTTCCGCGCTAAAATTCTTTCTCCACCTAGAACAAAATTCGAGCATTTTTCATCTAATGCAGCGTCTAGAAAATATATTGATTCAACCGGCGCTAAATATGGAAATGACTTCGAGAAAATCTCAATTGTCATCTTTTCACGAGGCACGATACCGTCAATGCCGATCCACCGCTGAATGCGCAACGGGGCGACGTCAACGTACCGGCAGCAGTAAGGAGAGCCTTCGGCCGAGACCGGATCCCATCGAGTCGAACGGATCCGCGTGCAAGTCCGGGAGCCAGCCTATCCGGCTCGCACGCTGAAACGATTCGAGCGCAGCGGTTTGATGTCTGCGGGAAGGTCTGGCACGGGCGCGCGGAGCGGCATCCTTCGGCCTTCCGGAGCGAGGCAGGCGGCATTCTATCCGAGAGGGCGTGAGAAGGCGAAGCGCAGTCCGCCTGTCATGCGCGGAGCGCCGCCAACCGGCCGTCCCGAAGCCGGTCGCCTCCCCCGTCAGGCGGCGCGATTCGCCAGTGCCTCGCGCATTGTGATGGCGACCATCCCGTTCTGGAACTGATCGCGCCGGACGAGCAGCGCATCCGGCACCTGAGCCGAGGCCTCTCCATCCACGGCATCGACCAAGTCACTGGCGAGGACGATCCGTAGCCCCGGGCGGAGGGCCCGCGCCTCGACGGCGAGCTGTGCGCAACACAGGCCACCCTGCAAGGCGGAATCGACCACCATCACGTCGACGGGCAGCCCCAGAGCCAGGACCGTCATGGCATCGACCCCGCGGTCGCAGGCGGTCACCTGATAGCCCAGCAGGCGAACCTGCGCGGCCACCTCGTCGCGCCAGTGCTTGTGCCGGCCGACCACGAGGACCTGGATCCGGTAGCATCCGCCCTGCGGGAGCGTGCTGGAGTCGGTCTCGACGTCGGCTGTGGACATTCCGCACTCGACTTCGCGCTGGCTTTGCGATGCAGCATGCTAAGCCGGGACACAATCCTGGCGCAAGCCCGACGCCGCGAAGGCGCCGCATTCGGCGCCGCGGCTGCACAAAGGCGGTGCAGCCCGAAGCGTGGCCATAGGTTGGGCAAGCGGTTGACGCCGCGGGGGTCGCGCGGGCAACACCGGCCGGCCGCGGGACCTGAGCCGCGCGCTGCCGGAGCCCGAGCCGATGTCGTCCGCGAAATCCCCTCCCGTCTCCCCGCTGGCGCCGACCGCGATGCCGGAACTGCCACCGCTTCCCGGCGTGCGGATTGCCACCGCGCAGGCCGGGATCCGCTACAGCGGCCGGACCGACGTGCTCTATGTCGCGCTTGAGGCCGGGACCCGGGCGGCGGGCGTGTTCACCCGCTCGAAATGCCCGTCGGCGCCGGTGGATTGGTGCCGGGAGGCCCTGGCCGACGGTTCGGCGCGGGCGCTGATCGTCAATTCCGGCAACGCCAACGCCTTCACGGGCCGCCTCGGCCGGGAGGCGGTGGCGCGGACCGTCCAGATCGCCGCGCAGGCGGCGGGCTGCGGCGGGCGCGAGGTCTACGTCGCCTCCACCGGCGTGATCGGGGAACCACTTCCCGCGGAGCGATTCGAGGGCGTGCTCGCGGATTGCGCGGCCCGGGCCACGGAGGGACCCGCCGCCTGGGCCGAGGCGGCGCGGGCCATCATGACCACCGATACCTTCCCGAAGCTCGCCACGCGCACGGCCGAGATCGACGGCGTGCGGGTGACGATCAACGGCATCGCCAAGGGCGCCGGCATGATTGCCCCCGACATGGCGACGATGCTGTCCTTCATCTTCACCGACGCCGCCCTGCCCCAGGCGGTGCTGCAGGACCTGCTGTCGGCGGGCACGAAGACCAGCTTCAACTGCGTGACCGTGGACGGCGACACCTCCACCTCCGACACGCTGATGCTGTTCGCCACGGCCAAGGCCGGCCACGCCGTGGTCTCCGATCCCGCCGACCCGCGGCTGGCCGCCTTCCGCGATGCGCTGGAGAGCCTGCTGATCGAGCTGGCCCAGCTCGTAGCCAAGGATGGCGAGGGCGCGCGCAAGTTCGTCACCGTGCGGGTGACGGGCGCCGAGAGCGACGCCTCCGCGCACCGCATCGCCATGTCGATCGCCAACTCGCCGCTGGTGAAGACCGCGGTGGCCGGCGAGGACGCCAACTGGGGCCGGGTGGTGATGGCGGTGGGCAAGGCCGGTGAGCCCGCCGATCGGGACCGGCTGGCGATCTGGTTCGGCGATGTGCGCGTCGCCGTCCAGGGCGCCCGCGACCCGGATTACAGCGAGGCTGCCGCGAGCGCCGTGATGCGCGAGCCGGAGATCGGGATCCGGGTCGATCTCGGACTCGGCGACGGCCAGGCCCGCGTCTGGACCTGCGACCTGACGAAGGCCTACGTCGAGATCAACGGGGATTACCGCTCGTGAGGTTCGTGCCGGCCGGTTTCGTCCTCCTGACGGCGTGCACCGCCCCGGCGCTCGCCGACGATTCGGCCTGCAAGCGCCACATCAGCGTTGTCGGACGGGCCGCGGAGGTGCGGGCGCCCGACTTCGCCGAGGTGACGGTCGGGGTCGAGGCGCGGGGCGCCACCGCGGCCACGGCCCTCGACGCGGCCTCGAAGGCGGTGACCGGGATCTCGGCGCAAGCCCGCGCCCTCGGCGTGCCGGCGGCGGATATCGGTACGGCCGCGGTGACGCTCCAGGCCGCAACCCGCTCGGTGGTCCGGCCCGGCGGCGGGACCACCGAAGAGCCCGACGGCTACCGCGCCGGCAACCTCGTGACCGTCCGGCTCGCCGACATGGACCGCCTCGGGGACCTGCTGCGCCAGGCCCTCGATTCGGGAGCGAACCGGATCGATTCCGTCAGCTTCGGCCTGCGCGAGCCTGACAAGGCCGAATCGGCGCTCCAGGTGGCGGCGGCGCGCGACGCCCGGGCTCGGGCCGAGGCGCTCGCCGCGGCGCTGGGCACCAAGCTCGGCCCGCTCTGCACCCTCTCGGCCCAGGGCGGGGCGCCGTTCCCGATGGCCAATCGCGCCCTCGCGGCGCCCGTGGCCGCCAAGGGCCGGAGGGTCCCGATCGAAGCCGGCACGATCCAGATGTCCTCCGAGGTCTCGGCCACCTTCGCGGTGGCGCAATGAGCCAGCCCGAACCGTCCCCCTTGCGCCTCCTCCTCGTCGTCGCGGTGGCCCTCGTCGATGTCGACGGCCGCGTGCTCGTGAGCGAGCGTCCGGCGGGCAAGCAGCTCGCCGGTCTGTGGGAGTTCCCCGGTGGCAAGGTCGAGCCCGACGAGCGCCCCGAGCAGACGCTGATCCGGGAGCTCGCGGAGGAACTCGGCATTCGGGTCGAGGAGCCGTGCCTCGCGCCCCTGACCTTCGCCAGCCACGCCTATCCGGACTTCCACCTGCTGATGCCGCTTTACGTCTGCCGGCGCTGGACGGGCACGCCGCGCCCGATGGAGGGGCAGGCGCTCAAATGGGTTCGGCCGCGAGCGCTACGCGATCTCGCCATGCCGCCGGCCGACGCGCCGCTGATCCCGTTCCTGGTCGACCTCCTGGAAGTCTGAGGGCACCCGCCCTCACAGCGCCAGGATGCCCTCGACCGCCTCCTGCACGGCGAGCGCCTCCGCGAAGGTGGCGAGGTGGTGGGGCTCGCCGCGCGCCATCCGCACCACGCCCTCGATCTGGCGCCGGAGGGTGATCGGGCGCAGCCGCTCGTTGGGGATCGCGTCGGGTTCCGGCTCGAAGTGCCCGTCCGGGCCGCGGCGCTCGGCGATGGCCCAGTCGCGCAGCCGCACGGCCCCCGCGTCGCCCTCCAGCGTCCAGGTGTTGTGGTCGTCCGCGGTGACACCACCGACCCGGCCGGTCAGCGTCACGGGAAGCCCCCCGCCGTGAGCGTAACGTCGACCGCCCGCTCGGACCGGCCGGCCTCCGGGAAGTCGATGCGTCCCCGGAGGTCCTGCAAGGGGCCCAGCAGGCGGCGGGCCAGGAACAGGAAGTGCGAGACCACCTCGCGGGTGAAGCCGCCCTCTTCCCGCGCGTCGAGCCATCGCGCCGCGTCGGCCTGCCAGGGGCGTGGCCAGCGGGCGAATTCCACCGCGACGCCGAGCCGCCGCGGCGTCCCGACCGCACCCTCGGCGATCCAGCGCTCGATCGCCGCCACGCCCGGCGCGGAGGCGAAGGGGAAGTTCACCGCGCCGGCAGCCCCGGCCTCCGCCACGAAGGCCCGGGCCTCGCTGAGATCGATGGCGAGCGGCTTCTCGCAGAAGACGCTCCGCCCCGCGGCGCGGGCGGCGCGGGCGTAGCCGAGATGCGAGGCGGGCGGCGAGGCGACGTAGACGCAGGCGCTCGCCGCCACGACGGCGGCGGCGTCGGCGACGCGGGGCACCGCCGGAAACGCCGCGCCGATCCGCGCCAGGGCCTCCGGAACCGGATCCCAGATCGCGGCGATCCGGACGGGCGAGTCGGGCGCTGCGTGGATGGCGTTGAGCAGGCGCTCGCCCATGATCCCCGCGCCGATGATCCCGAGGGCAAGAGGGGCGTCGGTGGTCGGCATCCGCGGTTCCGTGTGCTGGCAGGCCCCGGTCCGAGGCCCCGCCAGCCTTTAGGCGCACCGCCCGGCGCGGGAAAGGCCGCCACCCGGCTCAACTCTGGATGAAGGCCAGGGGCCGGTGCCGCGGCTCCGTCCGAAGGGGGCGTCCGGTCACGCCCGGCCCTGTCGCGCGTCGAGGCTGAGCGGGCCGGACCCGAAGGCCGCGACCTGAAGCAGCCCCCCCGCCATGGCGAGGTTCTTCAGGAAGTGGAACATCTGGTTGGGGTCCGCGACGGCCGTATGAAAGGTCAGCGCGGTGGCCACCGCGAAGGCGGCCAGGATCAGCGCGACGAGCCTGGCTCGGTAGCCGGCGATCAGCAGCAGGCCGCCGGCGATCTCCACCAGAGCCGCGGCGGCGAAGGAGACTTCCGGCAGCGGCAGGCCGGCGGCCCGGATGGTGGCGAGCGTCGCGGCGGGTGCGGCGAGCTTGCCGGCGCCGCTCACCAGGAAAAGCGCGCTCATCAGGACCCGGCCGGTCACCGGCAGGAGAGCGGCCGGCAGCGCTCCGGAGACGGTCGGGGCGGGGGCGATCGAGGAGGCCATGGTGCGTATCCGTGCTGTGCTGTTGGGGGCTGGCGAAGATCAGGCCGCGTCGGGGATCGCGCGAGCGCGAACCCAGTCGGCGGCGAGGCTCACATCGGCCTGGGACAGGCCGTGGCCGGTGGGGAGGATGCGGTGCTCGACCTCGGCTCCGGAGGCCGCGAGCTGTCCGGCGAGACGGCGGGCGTTCTCCGCCGGCACGATCGGGTCCATCGCCCCGGAGAGGATCAGGACCGGCCGGCGCGCGAGGTCGGCCGCCGGGGGCTCGGCGAAGGGCACCATCGGGCGGATCAGCACGGCGCCCGCCAGGATCCCCGGCCGCAGCATCAGCAGCGATGCGGCGATGTTGGCGCCGTTCGAGAAGCCCAGCGCCAGCGGCGCCCCGAGTCCGTAACGGTCGCGCGCCGCCGCCACGAAGGCGGCCAGGTCCTCGGTGCGGCGGCGCAGGTCCGCCTCATCGAACACCCCTTCCGCCAACCGCCGGAAGAAGCGCGGCATCCCGTTCTCGGAGACGGTCCCACGCGGAGCGAGCAGGGCAGCGCCGGGGGCGACCATCCGGCCGAGCGGCAGGAGGTCGCTCTCGTTGCCGCCGGTCCCGTGCAGGAGAAGCAGCGGGTGCGCGGCATCCGGGCCAGGCTCGAAGCGGTGGATGAAGCCGAGGGATTGGTCGGTCATGGCAACCTCGCGGGGGTCTGGATCCCGCCCCGCTCTGCGCGGGGCGGGCTTGAGGGTTCAGGCGACCTTGGGCAGCACGGCCTCGATCTGGGCCCGGTGCGGCTCGAGTCCGGCGGGCAGCTTCAGGGCCTGGCCGAGAGCCTCCTCCGGCTCGTCGACCGCGAAGCCGGGCGCGTCCGTGGCGATCTCGAACAGCACGCCGCCGGGCTCACGGAAGTAGATCGAGCGGAAGTACTGGCGGTCGCGCTGCTCGGTGACGTGGAGACCCCGCGCGGTGAGCGCATCGGCCATCGCGGCCTGCGCGGCGTCGTCCGCCGCCCGGAACGCGATGTGGTGGACCGAGCCGGCGCCCTGCCGGCCGCGGAGGAACCCGCCGACCGCCCGCAGGGTGACGAGGCCGCCGAGGTCGGCGCTGCCCGCAAACCGGATCAGGCTGCCCTCGCGGCCCACCTCGCCGAGGCCCAGCACCTCCGTGAGGATCGCGGCGGTGGGCTCGGCCTTGTCGAGGAGGAGCGTCACGCCGTGCAGGCCGCGGATCGCGTGCTCGGCCGGCACTTCGGCCGAGGCCCAGCCCGACTCATCCCCGACATCGACGCCCACCAGCGCCAGCATCATGCCGTCGGGATCGCGGAACCGCAAAGTCGGCTCGCCGAACACCTGGACGAGGGGCTCGTGGGTGAGGCCCTTCTCGATCAGCCGGTGAGTCCACCAGCCGATGGAGGCGCGGGGCACCCGGAACGCCGTCTCCTGGGTCTCGCCGATCCCGACGCGGCCGGGGGCGGCGTGCTCGATGGGGAAGAAGGTCAGGATCGTGCCGGGCCGCCCGGCCGCGTCGCCGTAATAGAGGTGGTAGGTGCCCGGATCGTCGAAGTTGACGGTCTTCTTCACCAGCCGCAGCCCGAGCACACGGGTATGGAAGTCGAGGTTGCGCAAGGCCGGGCCGGAGAAGGCCGTGACGTGGTGGAGGCCGGTCTGAACCATGGCGATGTCTCCCGGGAGTCCGCCGCGAGAGGAGCGGCGCGTTTCCGATGACGGGAATGTGCCCCTTGCCACGGCTCGGAAAAATAGAAACGATGGAAACCTATCGTTTCCGGATCTGACACATGCGGCTTCCCGATTTCGAGGCCTGGGCGGTGTTCGCCAAGGTCGTGGAGACCGGCTCCTTCGGCGGGGCCGCGTCGGATCTCGGACTCTCGAAGGGTACCGTCTCGAAGGCGGTGAGCCGGCTGGAGGCCCGGATCGGCGCCCGGCTGTTCAACCGGACATCGCGCAGGCTCGCGCTCACCGAGGCGGGACAGGCCGCCCGGACCAGCGCGGCGCGCATCCTGGCGGAGGGCGAGGCGGCCGAAGCGCTCGCCATCGCGGGCGCCGCCGAGCCGCGCGGGCTGGTGCGGCTGGCAGCACCCATGACCTTCGGGATCATGCATGTCGCGCCGCTTCTGCCCGATTTCCTGGCACAATACCCGTCCGTGTCGGTGGACCTGCACCTCTCCGACGCCGTGGTGGATCTCGTGGGCGGCGGGTTCGACATCGGGCTGCGGATCGCGGCCCTGCCCGACTCTTCCCTACGGGCGCGCCGGCTCTGCGCGATCCGGCGCTCGCTGGTGGCCACCCCGGCCTATCTCGACCGGCACGGCCGGCCGCGGCATCCGGACGACCTCGCCCGCCATGCCTGCCTCGGCTACGCCTACCTGCCGACGCCCGACCGCTGGCGATTCGTGGACGAGGCCGGAGCGGAGGTTGTGGTCGCGCCCGGCGGCCCATTGCGGGCGAACAACGCCGAGGCGCTGGCGCCGGCGCTCCGGGCCGGCCTCGGCCTCGCGCTGCAGCCCGATTTCATGATCTGGGACGACCTGGAAACGGGCCGCCTGGAGCGCGTCCTGCCCGGCTGGTCGCCGCCCCCGATCGCCCTGCACCTCGTCACGCCGCCCGGCGACCCGCGCCCGGCCCGGATCACCGCACTCATCGGGTATCTCGGACAGAGGCTCGCCCAAGCGCCCTGGGCGAATCCGAACGCATCCTCGGAGCGATCCGGGATCGGGCGCGTGGGGCAAACCTAACGTACTTGAGGGTGCCAATGTCGCGCGTGGAGTATGTTCCTTCGTCGCGCTCGCGGGAAGACCGGCGGAACCCAGGCGTGGAACATGCCTTGTAGGGAAGCGCGCGGTGACGGCCACAATGACCTGGCGCGTGCTCTTCGGATCCCGCACGATCCGGTCAGGCGCTCGTGGTTCGATGGCGGGTGGAGCGGGCCGCGCGCGCTCACCGCGACGGTGGCGCCCTGACATCGCCCGCGGCGAGAAACGTGTCGTCCTCGACGAGGATTTCTCAGTTCCGCACGCTTATGTATGATTGTGTACCTATTTTCGAGGCGTCGATGTCCCCAGCGGCTCCGGCACGACCCGCACCCGACCGGCTGCGCCACAAGACCATGGCTGCGGCCGTGGCCGATTCGCTGCGGCAGCGGATCCTGAATGGGGAGTTGCTTCCCGGCGTTCAGCTGCGCCAGGATGCCCTGGCCGAGGAGTTCGGGATCAGCCGGATCCCGGTGCGGGAAGCGCTGCTGCAGCTCGAAGCCAGCAATCTGGTCAAGATCGCCCCTCACCGCGGCGCCGTGGTCTCGGGCCTCTCCCTGGAGGAAGTGGAAGACATCTTCCAATTGCGCGGCCAGCTCGAGCCGCAGCTCCTGGTGCTTTCCGCGCCCCATCTCACGAAGAGCGACTTTCAGGAACTCCGTGCGGTCTCGCGCGAGTATAGCCAAGCCCTCGAAGCCCGAGAGGTCCTCCGCTGGGGCGAGCTGAACCGGCGCTTTCACCTCGATCTCCTGCGGTACTCGGATCGTCCGCGCTCGATGACGATCTTGTCCGGCCTGCTGCAGGATTGCGACCGTCCGGCCCGCATCCAGCTCTCGACCCCCGACGACATCGCCCGCGCCGAGCGGGAGCACACGCAGATTCTCGACCTGTGCGAGGCGCGAAAGGCCGACGCGGCGGCGGACCTCATGCGCGCCCACATCGAGCATGTCGGAACCTCCCTGATTGCGATCTACCGGCGCACGCTGGCCGTCGCCTGACCGCGGATACGATCCTGCCCAGAGGGCGCGACGTCCCGGCCGACCGCGATGGCTCGCCGGCCGGATCTGCCTCTCCAGGCCTGGACGTGCCGGCCCGAACCCGTCAGGGTCCGGCCGATCACCCATCTATCGGGATCCTGCAGGCGCGATGCCCGCCATCGGCCTGCTGCGGCGCGCGGCATCGCCCGCATCCCGGCGCGAGGAGAGCAGTCGCGAACCCATGACCGATTCCGTCGTTTCCGCCGCGTCCGTCGATCTCGCGGCCGCCCTGTCGGCGCGCATCCGCGGCATCGGCACGAGCCAGATCGGCCTCGTGGCGGACCGCGGGCGCGACGATCCGGAGGTCGTGAAGCTCTGGATCGGTGAGGGCGACCTGCCGACGCCGCCCTTCATCGTCGAGGCGGCGCACCGGGCGATGCTGGCCGGGCATACGCGCTACACGACCTCGCTCGGCCTACCGGCCCTGCGGGAGGCGCTGGGCGCCTACCATGCCCGCCACTGGGGCGTGGAGATCCCGCCCGACCGGTTCGCGGTGACGGCTGGCGGCATGAACGCGATCATGCAGGCCGCGCAGGTGCTGCTGGAGCCCGGCGACGAGATCATCATCCCCTCCCCCGCCTGGCCGAACCTGCGCGAGGCGGTGCGCATTGCCGGCGGCGTGCCCGTGACCGTCCCCTATCGGACCCTGCCGGACGGGCGCTTCGCCCTGCCGCTCGCTGACATCGAGGCGGCGCTGACGCCCCGCACCCGCGTCATCATGGTGAACTCGCCCTCGAACCCGACCGGCTGGACCATGCCGCTTTCGGAGATGAAGGCGCTGCGCGACCTCGCCCGGGCGCGCGGCCTGTGGATCCTCTCGGACGAGGTCTACGCGCACTTCACCTACGGGAACCGCATCGCGCCGTCGTTCCTGCAGATCTGCACCGCAGACGACCGGCTGATCGTGACCAACACCTTCTCCAAGAACTGGGCGATGACCGGCTGGCGCGCCGGCTGGCTGATTTTCCCGCGCGGGCTGGCGCCGACCTTCGCCAAGCTCGGGCAGTACAGCACGACCTCGATCTCGACCTTCGTCCAGCACGCCTGCATCGCGGCCCTCGATGAGGGCGACGGCTTCATCCGCACCATGGTGGACCGCTGCGCCGAGGCCCGGGCGATCCTGGTGGACGGGCTCTCCCGGCTGCCGGGCGTCACCGTCGCGCCGCCGGACGGGGCGTTCTATCTCATGGCCCGGTTGGGGGGCGACGAGCCGAGTCTCGACCTGGCGCTACGCCTGTTGCGCGAGGCGAAGGTCGGGGTGGCGCCCGGCACCGCCTTCGGGCCGGAGGGCGAGGGCTTGGTGCGGATCTGCTTCGCCATCAGCCCGGCCCTGGCGCGGGAAGCGGTGGAGCGCCTCTCCGCCGTGCTCGGACGCGCGAGCTGAGCGCCCCCTACCTGCGTCACCGCCCCCAGCGCAGCACCAGCGCGTCGTTCCGGCGGGCGAGCTCGATCAGGCCGGCGCGGGTCGCCGGATGAAGCGGCTGGATCGGCAGGCGCGCCGTCTCGTGGGCGATCACGCCGCCTTCGGCCATCAGTGCCTTGCAGGCCAGCAGCCCGCATTGCCGGTTCTCGTAGTTGATCAGCGGCAGCCAGCGCGCATAGGCGTCCATCGCCGCGTCCCGGCGGCCCGCCGCGTAGGCGTCGGTGACCTGCCGGATCCCGTCCGGATAGCCGCCGCCGGTCATCGCCCCCGTGGCGCCGGCATCGAGATCGGCCATCAGGGTGATCGCTTCCTCGCCATCCCAGGGGCCGACCACCGCATCGCCGCCGAGCGTGATCAGCTCGCGGAGCTTCGCCGCGGCGCCTGCGGTCTCGATCTTGAAATAGGCAACGTTCGCGATCTCGCGGGCCATGCGGGCGAGGAACGCGGCCGAGAGCGGGGTGCCCGCCACCGGCGCATCCTGGATCATGATCGGGATCGAGATCGCGTCCGAGATGGCGCGGAAGAAGTCGTAGATGCCCAGCTCCGGCACGCGGATCGTGGCGCCGTGATAGGGCGGCATGATCATCACCATGGCGGCCCCGGCGGCCTGAGCGCGGCGCGAGCGCTCGGCGCAGACCTGCGTGGCGAAGTGGGTCGTCGTCACGATCACCGGCACGCGGCCGGCCACATGCTCCAGCACGGCGTGCATGACGGCCTCGCGCTCGTCGTCGGTGAGGACGAACTGCTCCGAGAAGTTGGCCAGGATACACAGGCCCTGGCTGCCGGCGTCGATCATGAAGTCGATCGCCCGGCGCTGCCCGTCGAGATCGAGGGCGCCGGAGGCGTCGAACACCGTGGGGGCGACCGGGAAGACGCCCCGGTAGGGTTGAGCGGGCGAGGTCATGCGCGATCCTTCCGTCGAGCGGGCCGCACCCCGGCGCCTGACTCGGTCGGGGAATCGGGACCCGCCCCCATCTAGCACGAACCCGGCGCGCCGCTGTCGGGAAGCGGAGCGACCGGCGGGGACAATGCAGCCCGCGCGGGCGGCCGGTCGGCTGATGCGTCCCAGATGCCGATGGATGAAGAAGCCGCGCCCCGGAGTAAAGCGCCCCGACGGGGCAGAGATCCGCGCCTGTCGATCCTGCCCCTTGCCAGCACCACCCGACTCGATTCATTGACGCGATGCACGCGCGAAGCCGAGATCGACTTCATCGGCGGCGAGAGAACATTATCCTCGAGTCGGAGCAATTACGGATGCGACTTTTCTCGACGGGCGTGGCCGCAATGCTGGCCGTCTCGGCGCTTCTCCTGGGTGGCCCCGCGCAGGCCGACGACCTCGACGCGATCCGCGCCGCCAAGACCCTGCGCATCGGCACCGAGGGCACCTACGCGCCCTTCACGTTCCACGACGCCTCCGGGGCGCTCGTCGGCTTCGACGTGGAGATCGGCCGCAAGGTCGCCGAGACGCTCGGCGTCACCGCGCAATTCCTCGAAGGCAAGTGGGACGGCCTGATCGCGGGGCTCGATGCCAAGCGCTACGACGTGGTGATCAACCAGGTCGGCATCACCCAGGAGCGTCAGGCCAAGTTCGACTTCTCCGAGCCCTATATCCGCTCCCGGGCCGTGCTGATCACCCGCGCCGACCGGGCGGACATCAAGGCCTTCACCGACCTGAAGGGCAAGAAGGCGGCGCAGAGCCTGACCAGCAATTTCGCGCGCCTCGCCACAGAGGCCGGGGCCGAGCTCGTCGGCACGGACGGCTTCGACCAGTCGATCCAGCTGGTCGTCACCGGCCGGGCCGATGCCACGATCAACGACAGCCTGTCCTTTCTCGACTTCCACAAGCAGAAGCCGAACGCCCCCGTGAAGATCGTCGCCGAGAAGGCGGATGCCGAAGCGTCCGGCATCCTGCTGCGCAAGAATAATCCCGCGCTGAAGGCCGCGCTCGACAAGGCCCTGGCGGACATCAAGGCCGACGGCAGCTACGCGGCGATCGCGCAGAAGTACTTCGGCGCCGACGTCTCGCAGTAGACCGGCCGGAGAGTACCCCTCGCGGTGCCCTTCCTGTTCGCCTTCGGGCCGTTCGGGTCCGGGCGCGCCGCCGATGAGAGAGCGCATCGAGCCCCCTCTCCCGTGCGGGAGGGGGGACCCGCGCCACATCCGCCCCGGCGAAGGACGCGCCCGGACGCCGAAGCTGCATAGCCCGTACGCCCGAAAGGACACGCCGCCCGTGCCGCACTGGCTCGATCTCATGCTCCAGTCGCTCGGACCGCTGCTCGAAGCCGGCCTCCGCTTCACCGTGCCGCTGACGCTGATCGCCTTCGCGTTGGGCCTGGGGCTCGGGCTCGGGACAGCCCTCGCCCGCCTGTTCGCGCCCCGCCCGCTGGCGGCGCTGGCTTGGCTCTACGTGTGGATCTTCCGGGGCACCCCACTCCTCGTCCAGCTCTTCGTGATCTTCTACGGCCTGCCGAGCGCCGGGATCCTGATCGACGCCTTCCCGGCAGCGGTGATCGGGTTCACGCTCAATGTCGGCGCCTATACGTCCGAGATCGTGCGCGCCGCCATCGGCTCCATCCCGAAGGGCCAGTGGGAGGCGGCCTACGCGACCGGCATGACGCCGAGCCAAGCCATGCGCCGCACGATCCTGCCGCAGGCGGCGCGGGTCGCGGTGCCGCCGCTGGCGAATTCCTTCATCGCCCTCGTCAAGGACACCTCGCTGGCCGCGGCGATCACCGTGCCCGAACTGTTCCAGGCGGCCCAGCGCATCGTCGCCGTCACCTACGAGCCGCTGATCCTCTACATCGAGGCCGCGCTCATCTACCTCGTCCTGTCCTCGCTCCTGTCCTGGCTCCAGACGCTCCTGGAACGGCACCTCGGGCGCTATGGCGGCTACCTGGAGGCGCGCGCGTGATCGCCCTGTCGGCCATCGAGAAGCGGTTCGGGGCCAACGCGGTCCTGCGGGGCGTCGACCTCGGCGTCCCGGAAGGGCGCGTCACGGCGCTGATCGGCCCGTCAGGCTCGGGCAAGTCGACGCTCCTGCGCTGCGTGAACCTCCTGGAGGTTCCGCAGGCCGGGACGCTGACCCTCGGGGATATCCGCCTCACCTTCCGGCCGGGGGCGCCGCCGTCGCGGCGGGACGTGCTCGCGGTGCGACGCCAGACAGGCATGGTGTTCCAGACCTTCCAGCTCTTTCCCCACCGCACCGTGATCGAGAACGTCACGGAGGGGCTCATCACCGTCGGCAAGTGGCCGCCGCGGAAGGCGCGGGAGCGGGCGGTGGCGCTGCTGGAGCGCGTCGGCCTTGCCCACAAGGCGGCGGACTGGCCCGCCAACCTGTCGGGCGGCCAGCAGCAGCGCGTGGCAATCGCCCGGGCGCTGGCCCCTTCCCCGCGCCTGCTGCTCTGCGACGAGCCGACCTCGGCCCTCGACCCGGAACTCGCAGCCGAGGTGGTCGACGTTCTGGCCGGCCTCGCGGGCGAAGGCATGACCATGCTGATGGCGACGCACGACCTGCGCCTCGCCCGGCGCATCGCCGACACGGTGGTCTTCCTGGATGGTGGCACGGTGGTCGAGCAGGGCCCGCCCGCCGATCTGTTCGTCCAGCCGGCTGACCCGCGCACCCGCCGCTTCATCCGCACGCTCCTCGGCGCGGACGAGACGCAGATGTGAACGCGGAAGCCGCCTCGCGGGAGAGCCTGCCCCGGGGCGGCCGGTCACCACCCCCTGCAGCGCAGGCTCAGAAGGTCGTCGAGGGTCAGCGCGGTTCCGAAGAGCAGCGGCCGCCAGGCCGGCAGGGTGGCGAGGATCAGACCCACCAGCAAAGCGAGCCACGGCAGGGCCGGCCGGAGGCCGGGGCTGGCCTGTCCGGGCCTCACCGGCGTGCTCCCGCCCGCCGGGATTCCTGCTCCGTCTGGCCGACCTGCACGAGACCGAGGCCCGCGGCCAGCATGGCGCCGCCCCAGAGCAGGAAGCCGAGATCCCAGTAGAGCCACTGCGCTCGCGGCATCAGCTCGTTGACGTGGTGCACGCCGAGGACCTCATGGTCGACCACACCCTCGACGAGGTTGAACAGGCCCCAGCCGATCAGGAGCGACCCGGTCAGCAGCTTGTTGGACCAGTGGAGATGCGACCGGTGGGCGGTGCGCCAGAGGAGGAACAGCCCCAGGACGACGAAGACGTAGGTCGTGCTGTGGAAGATGCCGTCCCACAGGGTGTTCAACTCGAGGTTCGGGATCGAGTCGATCGGGTACCAGCTGCTCACCATGTGGTGCCATTGCAGGACCTGGTGCAGCACGATTCCGTCGAAGAACCCTCCCAGACCGAGTCCGAAGAGGATGCCGGCGCTCAAGGGGAAGACGCGGTCCCGGGTCTCAACCGCTCCCATTCCGCTCTCCCGGCTGCGGCATCCGGACGGTCCGACGGCGCGGGGCAGGATGGTTCATTCCGGCCGGTCCGGCACCAACGCATGTTGCATCAGGCGGCCGGCCGCGCCCGCGGCCCAGTCGGGTCCGTCGAGACCATCCGCAGGTAGACGGCGAGCCCGCCCAGGAAGACCGCGAGGCCGAGCCCCGTGGCGTAGGGTGCGAACCCCTCGCCCGCGATGGCGAGGGCCGAACTGTGCCCGGCGAGGAGATCGGTCCCGGCGAGCAGGACGCCGACGCAGCTTTCCCCGACCAGGAAACCGGAAGCTAGGAGGACGCCGCGGCGGCGCGCGGCCCCCACCACCTTGTCGGCCCTCGTGTCGCCCTTCCCGCGGCGCAGCCGGCGCTCGGCGATCCAGCCGAGCACGCCGCCGATGGCGATCGTCATCTCCACGGAGAGCGGCAGGTACATGCCGATCCCGACCGTGAGCGCCGGAAAGGTGAGATTGCGCCGTTTCAGCAAGGTCTCCGCGGCGACCAGCACCACGCCGAGCCCGGCGCCGATCAGCACCATGCTCCAGGGCAGTTCGCGATGAACGATGCCGTTCGCGATCTGCGTCATCAGGGCCGCCTGAGGCGCCGGCATGGCGCTTCCCGGATTCTGGCCGTCGTGCGAGGGCGCGCCCACGAAGCCGTAGGCCTCGTAGAGGAGCGACAGGAGCGGCGCGATCACCACGGCGCCCACCCCGACGCCGAGGATGAGGGCGACCTGCTGGTGCCAGGGCGTGGCACCGACGACCTGCCCGGTCTTCAGATCCTGCAGGTTGTCGTTGGCGATCGAGGACGTCGTGATGATGACCGCCGTGAGCAGCAGCGCCATGCCGGTGACGAACCGGTCGCCCTCCGGTCCGGCGGAATGCCCGAGCAGCAGGGGCAGGAGCAGCGCGGTCGCCATCGTGGTCAGGATGCCGATCCCCGAGATCGGGCTCGACGAGGATCCGAGCAGGCCCGCGAGGTAGCCGCAGGCGGCGGCCATCAGGAAGCCGAACAGGATCGTGAACAGGGTCGCCGCCACCGCGAGCACGATCATCAGGCCGCCGAGATCGGCCGGCTGCGCGAAGAATCCGAACAGGAGCGCCAGCGGCACGGCGAGCGCCAGCGTCGCGGCGGCCACCCAGGTGATCGGCAGGTCCCGCTCCTCGCGCGGATGGTCCTTTCCGAGACCGCCGCTGCCGGACAGGGCCGAGCGGATGCTCGCCAGGATCGGGCGCGCCAGCGATCCCACGGTCCAGAGGCCGCCCACCGCGATGATGCCGGCACCCATGAGGCGCACCTGACCGGACCAGACCGCCTCGGCGGCCTCACCGGCGGATTTGGCGGGGTCGGGCGACATCAGGGTGAGCACGGGCACCGCAATGCCCCAGGCGATCACGACACCGGTGAGGAGCGCCAGGCACGCGCCGATGCCCACGAGGTAGCCGACGCCGACCAGCGCCAGCGAGAAGCCGGTTCCGGTGCGGAACGCGGCCCCGCCGAGGCTGACCGCACCGTTGAGCCCGTCGCCCAGGATCCGCAGCCCGCTGGTGGCGAACCCGATCGTCCCGGCGGCCGCAGCGGCCCCGAGCAGGTCGCGCAGGCCGTGGCCACCCTCCTCCTCGTGGCCGGTCCTGAGCACCTCGGCGGCGGCCACGCCCTCCGGGTAGGGAAGGTCGCTGCCCGCGACGAGGGCCCGGCGGAGGGGGATCGAGAAGGCGACGCCGAGCAGGCCGCCCAGCATGCAGACGGCCGTGGTCTGCCAGAACGGGAAACCGTGCCAGTGCCCGACGAGCACAAGTCCGGGGAGCGCCAGGATGACGTTGCAGAGCGTGCCGGCGGCCGAGGCCTGCGTCTGCACGATGTTGTTCTCGAGGATGCCGGCCCCGCCCATCAGCCGGAACGCCCCCATCGAGATCATGGCGGCCGGGATCGAGGACGAGAACGTCATCCCGGTCTTCAACCCCATGTAGAGGTTGGCGGCCATGAAGACGACCGTGATCGCCGCGCCGAGCGCAATGCCGCGCAGCGTCAGCTCCACCTGACGGTCCTGCCCCGTCGTCCTGATCGTCGGGGTCTGGGCGTCCATCATCAACTCGGGCTGTCGGTTGCAAACCGCGCGAACGGCCAAACCTTTCCCGTCCCGGTTGCCGGAAACGTCAGCCAACCCGGCAGGCTGCGGCCTGGGTCGATCTGTCCCGGCAGCATCTCGCCGATGTGATGCAGTCATCCGGGATGCCGGTGGGTTTCGCAGCAGACCATCGCGGCCGTGTCCGCCCGGTGCGCCCGCCTCTCCCCACTCCGGGACAACCAAGACAGCCCATGTGGTATCTCTACGGCATCGCCCTCTTGGCCGGCGTCGCCAACGCCATTGAGCCGGGCCAGAACGCCACGCTGGCGAAGGTCACGGGCCAGCCGATGCTGGCCGGCCTCTTCTGCTTCGCCCTGTCGATCGTCTGTTTCCTCGGCGCGGTGATCGTCGTCCGACTCCGCGGCCAGTCCGGTGCCGGCGCCACGTCGAGCGTCCCGTGGTGGGCCTGGCCCGGCGGCGTTCTGGGGGCCGCGGTCGTGCTGGCGCAGCTCTATGTCTCGGAACAGGTCGGCGCCGCGCCGTTCCTCGGCTGTGTCATCACGGCGGGCGTGATCGGCTCGATTCTCCTCGACCATTACGGCCTCGTCGGATTCGAGCGCCATCGCGCCGGCCGCGGGCGCGTCCTCGGCGGCGTCCTGATGGTCGCGGGCGTCGCCCTCGTGGCGGTGTTCTGACGACCCGGCTGACGATCCGAATGTCCCGCTCCCTCAGGATTCAAGCATGCTCTTCCTCTACGGCTTCGCCCTGCTCGCGGGCGTCGCGACCGCGATCGAACCGGGCCAGAACGCGGGTCTCGCCAAGTCCCTCGCGCGGCCGCTCCTGGCTGGCGTCGTGAGTCTCGTGGTCAGCATCGCCACGATCGCCGTGGCGATGCTGGTGACGGGCCAGTTCGGGTTGCCGGGTGTGGACCGCCTCGCGCAGGTCCCCTGGTGGGCCTGGCTCGGCGGCCTGATGAGCGCCGGCCTGACGATGGCGCAGCTCTACATTTCCAAGGCCATCGGCGCCGCCACCTTCCTCGGGCTGATCGTCACGGCGGGCGTGGTCACGTCGATCCTGCTCGACCATTTCGGCCTGGTCGGCTTCAAGGAACACCCGGCGAGCCTGTGGCGCCTCCTCGGCGGCGCCCTGATGATCGGCGGCGTCGGGCTCGTCGCCCGGTTCTGAGACCCGGCCCCGCGCGGGTCAGATCGTCCAGCCGCCGTCGATCACGACGGCCTGGCCGGTCGTGTAGGTCGCGCCTGCCAGATAGACGGCGAGATCGGCGATCTCCTCGGGCGTGCCGAGCCGTCCGATCGGCTGCCGGGCCACGAAGGCGGCGCGGGTCTGTTCGTAGTCGCCCTGCGCGCGGATCCGCTCCTGCAGCGACGGGCTCTCCACCGTGCCGGGGCAGATCGCGTTGCAGCGGATGTTCTGGCCGACGTAGTCGGCGGCGACCGACTTGGTCAGGCCGATCACCGCCGCCTTGGTGAGGCCGTAGGCGAAGCGGTTCGGCACGCCCTTCACCGAGGAGGCGACGGAGGCCATGTTGACGATGGCGCCGTCGCGGCGTTCCAGCATGCCGGGGAGCACGGCCCGGATCGTGCGGATCATCGCCTTGACGTTGAGGTCGATGGCGAAGTCGAGATCGGTCTCGCGCATCTCCAGGATGGTACCGCCATGGACCACCCCGGCGCAGTTGAACAGCACATCGACCGGCCCGATCCGCTCGACGAGCGCCGTGACGGCGCCATCGTCGAGCACGTCGAGAACCGCGGTGCTGAGCGTGTCGGCGCGAAGTTCGCCGAGCGCGGCCGCGTTGATGTCGGTGGCGTGGACCCGCGCCCCGGCCCGGGCGAAGGCGAGCGCGCTCGCACGCCCGATCCCCTGCGCCGCCGCCGTGACAAGGACGGTCTTTCCGGAGAGATCAGCCACCTCTTAACTCCCAGCAGGACGGGTCGGACGCGCAGACGTCTCTCCCGGACGGATCGTGTCGCGCCCCACGGTGCGACGGCAGCCCCTTGTAGGTCCCGACCCGACCGCGCTCCAGCCCGATCACCCTGTGCCCGCGGCGGGCCACCGATCTCCGGCGGGTGTGCGCGGCGGGACGATCTCCAACATAGGCTGTCGCCGGGACGGCCCCGGCCCTCTATGGCAGTCCCGATCGCGAGGCGGGGCAGCGTGTGAACGGGATCGTGGGGCGTTTCTGGTCGAGCGAGACCGGGATCAACTGGCGCGCCGCAGCCTTGCTCGGCCTGTTCAGCAGCACGTTCTCCACCCTCGTCAGCCAGTTCACGGCCGCCCGCATCGGCCGCGACGCGGTCGTCGACTGGATGGTGGTCGCCGCGATCCCGTTGCGCGATCCGGCCTTGCAGGTGGAACCGTCCTGGCCGGCGATCCTGACCGGCATCCTGTTCCACCAATGGGCGGATTTCTCCTGGGCGGTGGTGTTCTTCGGCCTGCTCGGGCGCTGGACGGCCCGCCTTGGCCCCTGGACGATCCTGCTCATCGCGCCGTTCTGGGCGCTCTTCACCTCCGCGACGGAGTGGCTGCTCCTGGTGCCGCTCCTGCCCTTCTGGCAGCCGATCTTCCCGCTGGAGCAGCCCTACTGGATCGGCTTCCTGGTCCACGTCACCTCGGCCTCGCTCTACCCGCTGTTCCCGTATCTGCGGGACGCGGTGGCGGGGCGGCACTCCTCGCCCCATCGTCGGTTCGCGGCCGGCTGGAGCGGCTGCGCCGTCCTGGGCATGGCCACCCTCGGGGTGCTGGCCTTCCTCGGCTGGCAGGGCCGGGAGCTGCCCTGGACGGGGCAGGATGCGGCCTACGACCAGGGCTACATGCGGCGCATGATGGCCCACCACGCCCAGGGGATCGAACTTGCGAAGCTCGGCGCGGAGCGCGCGCAGGACGGCGACCTCCGGGCCGTCGCGCGCCTGATCGCCGCCGCGCAGGTCGGTGAGAACAAGGTCTTCGACCAGTGGTGGCGGAGCTGGTTCGGCGACGCGTCGCAGATTTGCGCGCCGGACGACCGGGAAACCATGCCGGGCATGCTGCAGCCCGAGCAGATCGATGTCCTGCGCGGGATGAGCGGGCCGGCCTTCGACGCGCGGTTTGTGGCGCTCATGACCTTCCACCATGCCGGCGCGATCGAGATGGCCGACGACGCGATGGGCCGGGCGGACGACCTCCGCTTGCGGATCATGGCGCAGGGGATCCGGCACGAGCAGCGGGGGGAGATCGCCCTGATGCACGGGGTCGCGGGCCTCGATGCGGTGCGCGTGGCGCTGGGCGATCTCGTCCTGCCGGCCGGCCGCGCGGCCCCCGAACAGGCGGCGGGCGATCAGCCGGAGTGACGACGCGGCGGCGCGGGATCCACGGCAGCCGATCCCGCGTTTTCCTCCCCGATCACCGATCTCGCACCGGTCCTGGGAGGGTCGCCGTGGGTCTCGCCGCTTTCGTGTTCTTCGTCGTTCCGTGGATGGCCGTCGCCGTCTGGCTGTTCATGCGGCCGGAGAGCGTCCGTCTGGGTGCCGCGGCGACACCGTGGCGGCCGCTCACCGACTATCCGCCTCCGCGGCGGGACCAGCAGCGTGCGCCGGAGACGCAGTCCCTTGCGTCGGGCGCGGCCCATGACGGCAAGCACATGCCTTACCAGGCCGGGTAAAGCCGCGGATCAGGCTTCGGCCTGCAGCAGGTGCAGGTTGAAGCTGCCGCCCTCCGCCTGCCAGAGCGCGCGCGGCTGCCAGCCGCTCGCGGCAGCCAGGGCGCGGAACACGTCCGCCGTATACTTGTGCGAGGTGTCGGTGCGGACGCTTTCAGAGGCGGCGAACGCGATGCTGCGGTCGCCCAGGCGGTAGGTGGCGGGCCGGATCGCCACCAGATGCGCCTCGACGCGGAAGGGTTCAGACAGCAGCCGGACCGTGTGCCGGAAATTCTCGGGGTCGAAATCGGCGCCGCATTCGCGGTTGAGGCGCGTCAGGATGTTGCGGTGGAAGGCGGCCATCAGCCCGTCGGCGCCCGCATAGGCACGCTCCAGGCGCTGGGGATCGGTCGTACCGTCCGCGCCCACCAGGAACAGGCTCGGACCCAGCGTGGCACGCGCGCGCTCAAGAAACAGGCCGGCCTCGCGCGGATCGAAATTGCCGATGCTGGTGCCCGGGTAGAAGCCCAGGGTGCCGCCGGGCCCCGCGGTGACCGGCAGCTGCACCGGCTTCGAGTAATCGGCGCAGACCGGGACCATGGGAATGTGCGCATAATCCGCCGCGAGCCGCCGGATCGCCGCCTTGAGATAGTCTCCCGAGATGTCGATAGCCACGTAGGCCGCCGGGCTGGGCAGCACATCGAGGAGCGTGCGGATCTTGCGGCTCGCGCCGCTGCCGAACTCGACGACGGTCGTGCCAGGCGCGACCGCGCGGGCCACCTCGGCTGCCGCCCGGGGCAGGAGCGCCATCTCCTGCGCGGTCGGATAGTAGTCGGCGCTGTGGCAGATCCTGTCGAACAGGTCGGAGCCGGTCTCGTCCCAGAGGTACTTGCCCGGCAGCGTCTTCGGCTCGGCCATCAGGCCCGCCAGGGCATCCCGGAGAAACGCCTCGCTCATGGACGTGTCGCCGTGAGCACGACCAGGGCGAGCCGTTCGACGTCGTCGTAGGCCGCGGTCGCCAGTTCCTCGCCATACTCGTCCGGGTCGAACTCCCGGTAGGTCCAGTCCAGGCCGGCGCGGTCGCAGGCCTCGGCCACCGCCTCGCGGAACGGATCCTGCCCCTCGACGATGGCCGCGCCGGTGAACAGGACGAGGCTGCCGCCCGGGGCGAGGCGCTCGACCGCCTGCTCCACCACGGCCAGCGACAGACCCGCCCCGAGGGGGCCGCCGCCGTGCCGATAAGCGCGCTCCGCGGTGTCGATCATGAAGGGCGGGTTCGACACGATGAGATCGAATTGACCCTCGACGTCGCGCAGCATGTCGCTGCGGCGGACCTCGACGCCGTCCGTCCCGGCGAGCCGGGCGTTGACGCGCGCCGCCCGCATGGCGGCCGGATTGATGTCGACCAGCACGACCTCCGCGCCCGGGGCCCGCTTGGCGACGCAGATCCCGGCCGCCCCGGAGCCGCAGCCGATATCGACGGCCCGGCGCACGGGATTGGCCCGGTGGTCGAGATGATCGATCACCGCAGAGACGAAGCGCATCGTGTCGGGCCCGAAGAACACCGCCTCCGCGGCGCTCGGCGGATAGGAGGAGTGGGCGAACAGCTCGCCGTCGAGGCTGGAGAACCGGATCGTCGGCCGCAGGAGCGCGCCGTCCTCAGCCACAGCGCCCGCCTCCCGCATCAGGTGCAGGATCGGCCCGGGCAGCAGGTCGGCCCGGAACGGGCGGCTCCACCCGAACACGTCGCGCAGGCTCTTCGCTTCGGCGTTCCGCGGCCGGGCATTGACGTGGGCGTGGGTGGCCGGAGTCACCGTGGTGAAGCTGTACCCGGTGTCGCGCACGGCGCGCGCGAGGGCCAGCACGGCGTTCTCGTCCTGGGGGAACGGATTGGATCGCGTCATCGGCCGGTCCTCAGCTGTCCATCTGGGACGCCACGAAGGCGCCGGATGAGAGATCCTCGGCCACCTGCTGGGCATCCCAGGGCGCCACCGCCGCTCCGCGCCGGAACGGGCAGGCCCAGTCATCCGGCACCACGCGCCCGCTGAATTGCCGGGCCGCCGAGAGCTCGCCATGCTGGGCGAGCATCGGGTTGATCGAGCCGGTCCAGGCGGCGTCGCGGTCGACGATCGACGTGCGCAGGCGCTCGTAGCGGCCCTCCGCGCGCAGCCGCTCGAACTGGTCGTGCAGGTTGAACACCAGGGCCGGCGTCTCGAAGCGCCGGGCGCGGCGGCTCGCCCCCGGATGCAGCCCGACCACGAAGAAGCCCTCGCCGCCGAGGCTCAGCGAGAAATGCGGATCTTCCGGATCCGACGCGACCCGCGGGTCGTAGTTCTGGCCGAGGCACTGATCCTTGTCGGAGAGCGACTGGACCCGCTCCCACAGCGCCGCCTCGAAAGCCTCCTCCGAAAGGGAACGCGGTCCCTCGAACAGCACCACGAAGCTCTGGAACAGGTTCGGCTGCGCCCGGTAGCGGCAGATGAAGGCCAGGAGGGCCGGATAGATGCGGGTATCGTCCCAGCCCGACGTGATGTCGCGGGCGACCATCATCTTCATCTGGCCGCGTGAGAGGGCGGATTTGGCGCCCACGCATGGGAACGGCGCATGCTGAATGAAGTCCCGGAAGCGCTCGGCAACGGGATGACGGTCGTCATTCGTGGGAAGCTGCATGGGAGAGGTGAATCACGCCGCCACTGTCAGGCACGATCGCACACACCACCGGCCGAGACGCCGAGGTGTCGTCCTGAGTTGAAGTCCCGGGGAAACCGGACAGCACGGGCAATGTTCCCCCGAGATTGGCCAGGATCCTGCGATTGATCTATGTTAATACGCCAACTCTTCAACGCACATGCTGTAAATACTTTCCTGGGATCCGTATGATTCGATACGGAATCGCGTTCGCGGCCCGGTATTCGGCTTCGGTCCAGAGCTGCGGCACGGGTCCCACCCTCGCATCGTCGTGATCGCGCGTCGGCGCAACGTTAACCAACTGATTACCATGGAAACCTAGCGCAACCGGCGGGAACGGCGCCCCCGCGCCGGCTGGGCGCTGACGATGAACGCCGTCGATTATCTATATTCCTGGCACACTGCGGCCACGATGCACCTCGATCTCTTTGGATCGCTGGGCCTGACCCTGGGCTTTATTGCTGGCCTCATGCCGCGGCGGGACCGGATCCTTCTGGCATCGGCAGCCTGTGCGGCCTGCTTCGGCGCGCATTACTGGATGCTCGGGGCGCTCACCGGCACGGCGATGTGCGCCATCTCGGTGGCGCAGAGCCTCGTGTCCCTACATTGCCTCGGCACGCCGGGCCGGAGCGGCTGGGTTCCGCCCCTGTTCGCGGCGAGCACCCTCGCGGCGGCCTGCCTGACCGCCGGCACCTGGACCGGCTGGCCGTCGGCCTGCGCGGCCTTCGGGACGCTCCTCGCCACGGCGGCGCGCCTGCACGAGGCTCCGCAGACCATGCGCCTGCTCTTCCTCGGCGCCTCCTCGAGCTGGGCGGGCCACAACCTCCTGGTCGGTTCGGTCTTCGGCCTCACCTGCGACGTGCTGACGATCCTGGGGCTGATGATCGCGCTGCTGCGCGCTGTCCAGACCCGCCCGGTCGAGTCTGCGGCGCCGGATTGCGTGCGCGCCTGAGGTACGGGACGACGAGAGCCGCCTGCGTCGATCCATCCGGGATATCTGGCCCTGGCACGCGGTTCCCCGTTCTGCGGGTCGTGGCGCCGGAAGGGCCCCGGAAGGTGGGAGGTTGTGGTTCTTGCGTGAGGCGACCTATCCCCCACTCGACGTCCTCAAGCCCGTGGCCGACGGCATCTGGATCGTGGATAGCGGCCCGCTCCGGGCCCTCGGCATTCCCCTCCCCGTCCGGATGACCGTCATCCGGCTGCGCGACGGCTCACTCTGGCTGCACTCGCCGACGCGCTACGACGCGCGCCTGCACGAGGACATCGCGGCTCTGGGGCCGATCCGCCATCTGGTCGCGCCGAACATCGCACACTGGACCTTCCTGAAGGACTGGCAGACCCACTGCCCGCAGGCGCTGACCTGGGCAGCCCCGAACCTGCGTCAGCGCGGGCAGGTCCGTCGCTCCGGCCTGCGGATCGACCGCGTGCTCGACGACGCGGCGCCCCCTGAATGGGCGGCGGACCTACGCCAAGTCGTCGTCCCGGGCGGCTTCTCCTTCCGGGAGGTCGCGTTCTTCCACGGGGCGAGCCGGACGCTGATCCTGACCGACCTCGTCCTGAACCTGGAGCCGGCGAAGATGCCGGCGCTCGTGCGCCCGTTCCTGCGCCTCGCCCGCATGACCGCGCCGCACGGCGAACCGCCCCCGTACCTGCGCCTCGTGATCAAGCTGCGTCGACGGGCGGCCGCGCGGGCCGCGGCGGAGCTCGTCGCGCTGAAACCCGAGCGGGTCATCTTCGCGCACGGGCTCTGGTTCGCCCGGGACGGCGCCGCACGCCTGCGGCATTCCCTGCGCTGGCTCGGCACGCTCACCTGATCGCCGGCCCGTCCCGGCCCGCGCTCACGGGCCGGCGGTCAACTGGCGCGTGATCCAGGTCCGCGCCACACCGAGATCCGCGAAGAGGGGCGGCGCGAGGAGGTCGATCGGGCCGAAGCCTGCTTCGAGAAACCATTTCCCGGCGTCGTCGCCGTGCTGGCCGGAAAGGCGGACCAGGATCGCGACCAGGAAACCGTCCGCGAAGACAAGCTGACTCTCAGCATCGTCGCTGTTCGTCGCGACCTGCACGGGCTGCAGGCTCAGGATCATCCGGCGATTGCTTTCCAGCGGGAGATCTTCGGAGGAGAAATCCGCCACCGCACGCGGTCGCGACCGGGGACGCGCTTCGCCCGCACCCATCTGTTCAATCAGCCCGTCATGCCGAAGTTCCTGGCCGGGCCCAGCGCGGAACAGGGTCGGAGCCGCCCGGTTGGCCGCACATGGATCGGCGGCTGCGCGGGACGGGATCGGCCATGGATGACCGGAATGTGGCCCGGGGGCTGGCCTGGTTCGGGATCGGCCTCGGTCTCGCCGAGACTTTCGCGCCGCGGCGCGTCGCCGAGGCGACCGGACTGGAGGGCCACGAAAGAACCATCCAGCTCTATGGGCTACGCGAGATCGCCTCCGGCGTGGCGATCCTGGCCGCCGACGAACACGAGCGGCACCTCGGCCTGCGCGTGGCGGGCGACCTCCTCGACGGCGGATTGCTGGCGGCGCGCGCCATACCGTCCAACCCGAGGCGGGGCCGCACCCTCGCGGCGGCGCTCGCGGTGGCGCCGGTGATCATCCTGGACACGGCCTACTGGCTGAAGGCCCGGGACCGCCGCCAGCGCATCCCCCGCAGCCCGGCCGACCTCTGCTACGTGCGCTACCGGGCCGATGTCGAGACGATCGCGCCGGACGAGGACACGGTGATCGATCAGATCCTCGCCTCGCAGCAGCGGCTGCACGGCCGCAACCTGGAAACCTTCGGCCGGCCGGTGCGCGCCTCGCACGGCAGGATGCACGGTGCGGCCGTCGGCGAGCTCGAAGTGCTGCCGAACCTGCCGCCCTGGCTCCGGCAGGGGCTGTTCGCGGAGCCGGGCCGCTACCCCGTGGTGGCGCGGCTGGCCAACGTTCCCGGCGAGGTCGCGCCCGACGCCGTCGCCACCCAGCGCGGCTTCTCCTTCGAGGTGATCGGCGTTCCGGGCATGATGCTCCCCGAGCACGCGGGCGAGCTGACGCAGGATTTCGTGCTCGACAGCGGGCCCCGCTTCGCGGCCGGGACCGCCCGACAGTCCTGGCCGAACAGGTCGCGCTGGAGCACGGCCCGCAGATCCCGGACGGCGTCAAGGCGGCGGTCTCGTCGGTCGCGCGGGCCGGAAACGCGGCGCTCGACTCCGTCGGCGCCGGCAGCGCCCTGCTCGACTTCTTCGGACACCCCCGGGTGCATCCCCTGGCGGAGGCCTATTTCTCGCAGGCGCCCCTCCGCTTCGGCGACTCCATCGCCAAGCTCGCCGTCGTCCCGGTCGGTCCCGCCCAGAGGATGCTCGCGGACGCGACGGTCGACACGGCCCGCGACCCGGACGCCCTGCGCACGGCCACGGTGGGCTATCTGCGGGACCACGACGCGGAATTCGACGTGCGCGTACAGCTCTGCACCGACCTGAACCGGATGCCGGTGGAGGATGCCAGCGTCGCCTGGCCCGAGGACGAGAGCCCCTACCAGACGGTGGCCCGCCTCCGCTTCCCCCGGCAGGATGCGTTCTGCCCCGGGCGGCGCGCCTATGTGGACGAGGCGCTGTCCTTCTGCGTCTCGCACAGCCTCGCGGCGCACCGGCCGCTGGGCTCCGTCAACCGGGCCCGGCTCCGGGCCTATCCCGAGATGGCCCGCCTCCGGCGCGAGGCGGGCGGCCAGCCCGTCCGGGAGCCGCGCTCGATCGCCGAGGTCCCCGCCTGACCTGGGCGCCGCCCCGCCGGACCGGGTCGCGGGTTCAAGTGCCGGACGCGGCCATGCCCACCGCGCCGTCGGCCCGGTCGAGCGCGCTGATGCGGGGGCCGCGCAGGCCCGGGTTCTGCTGCTCCAGGGCGTCCAGCACGGCGTTGGCCGCGTCGATGATCGCCCCGGGTGAGCCCCCCGGGATCTCCGGCCGGATCGCCTCGACGAGGCGGGCGAGCATCGTCTGCTCGATCTGCGGGTGGTTCGTCCCCAAGGCCTGGCGCCAATAGGCGACGTGGACGTTCTCGGCGATCGTGCGGGCCGTCCGATCGACGGCCGGCGTGTCCTGCTCCATCACGCACCTGCTCGGTTTTGGGGTCTCTGGGACAAGGATGGCTCTCGCCGCCGCGCCTTCAAGGCTCACCGGCCTCCGCCGGATCGGCCCCGTCGATCGATTTGGCGAGCTCCGTCAGCACCTCCTCAACCATCGGCGGCCAGGGTGCGTTCTCCTCGTCCAACAGACGCGCGGCACTGACGAGGGCGGCGATCTGCGCCTCGTAGATCGGCCGCCCGACGAGTTGCGCATAGCGCACCCGGGCGGCGAGCGCCGTCGCGAGGCGCTGGACCTCTGCCATCTTCGCGTTCGGCGCGCTCGAACCGTCGCCGTAGCCCATCCGTCCATCCCCTTCGGATCCTCACGGACCCTCATAGGCCATGGACTTTGTGCCGTCAGGGGGCGCGGCGGAACGCCGTCCGGTCGAGTCACCAGGCCTGAAGGATCTGACCGCCGACCAGGGTAACGATGATCGCGACGAGCAAAGCCGTGGCGATGTCCCGGAGCGGACCGGCGATCCATCCGGGCGCCGTCATGGCAGCCGGAGGGTCGGGATATCGGATCAGCCTGCCCGACACGAAGCGCGTCAGGCACTCCGGCAGGGCCCGCTCACCCGGCGCACACCCCGGCCGGTTCCGCTCCCCTGCCCGGCGCGTCCGCATGACCGCTCCCCCTCCTCAGGCGTTCTCGACGTGGCGGGCGGTGGCGTCCGCGAAGCCCTTCCGCTTCGCGGCCCTGGGGTGGACGAAATCCGCGAGGGGCTTGCAGGCGGGGAGGTTCAGCGTGTCGCCCGTCCGATCCTCGTCCTGGAGCGCGAGAGCGGGCCTCTGCGGGGCCTCCGTGTCGGGTGAGCCTTCAGCAGCGCAGGGTCCGGCCACGTCGTCCGGCAGATCGACCCGATGGCCGACCAGGTAGGCTTCGAGGTCGATGAGGCGGTGGCGGAGCCGCCAGATGTCGTTCTCGACGCCGTTGAGCTGGACCAGCAGGTCGGAGATGGTCCCCTCGCGCGCCGCAATGGCCGACAGGACGGTGGCCCGCTCGTTCAGCAGAACGGCCTTGACGGTCGGGTTCATCGCGCAGTCCTCCAGTCGTCACACGGTCAAGGTTCGGGCTTTTAGCCACAACAACAGTTGTCAAAATTGCTTAGCGCGTACCCCTGAAGGCGAACGGACGGCGCCGAGGGCAAAAAATCGGAGTTCCTTCGCGGTGACCGCTCAACCGGGCCGCCGCGATCCTGCACGCCGGGAACTTCGGGCGCGCGGGTGCGTCGGTTTGCTGCATACGGACGCAGACAGGTGCAGGAAGATTCAGATGCGCAGATCCAAGACACTCGCGATGGCGACGATCCTGGCCCTGGCCGCCATCCCCGCCCGGGCGGAACCCGTGAGCCAGACGGGAACCGGAGGCGGTCCCGCCACCGCCGCGAAGGCCCCGCACACGACCGCCACCGGTCAGACGGTGCCGAATCCGGGTGCGCTCGGTCCCAACGAGACCGGCAGCATCGAGCGGCGCAACGCCACCGAGGAGCGCAACGACGCGATCACCCGGGGCATCTGCATCGGCTGCACGCGCTAGGGTCTCCCACGGCCGCGCCGGCATGCTGCCCGGATGCCGGCCCATGACCTCAGGACAGCTTGGCTCGCCAAGCAGGACCGCGCATGCGATCGGTCCCGCCGGCTTCCCTGCGACTGCGTTCCGGCGCGGGGCTGTGATAGGATTGATAGCCGCTCATGGCCGGGGTGCCATGCTGTTTCTGGGCTTGAAGAGGCACGCGCCTTCGCCCAAATCAGCAGCCCCAAACTTACCACAGACAGGAGTTGAAGAGTGGCGAACGCGGCTGTCGAACAGGCGACAGAGAAGACCTACTTCGGCCTTACACTTTCACAGCATGCAGAGCGTATCAGGAAGCTGGCGGCGGAACGCGGCCTGACCGGCGACGCCTTCGAGCGCGTGACCGCGAAGGCCGTCGAGATGATCCCGACCATTCGCCTGAACGACGGGGCCCAGCGGTAACGCCGGACCCGGGTCAACTCACCGCGTGGCCCGCAGGCTCTTGATGATGCGGCTGGCGACCTTGCGCACGGCCGCATCGTCCCGCGCCTCGCCCTCGACCTTGTCCCATAGATGGGAAAGGCTGACCTCAAGCTCATCGAGAAGTTCCGGGTGACGCCGAGCCAGGAACCGGATCGTCCCGAAGAGCAGGTGCTCGGTCGCGATTTCGCGGCGGCGCGCCTCGACAACCGGGTCCGGATGCGGCGTGGGGGTCTGGTCGGTCATGGAAGCCTAACTTCTCGCACGAAGGGCGGTTCGGAAGAGCCGACACGGTGCGACGCCGCGGAGGCCCAGCACAGGAACAGTGTCCTCCGCTCTCGGTTGCCTTTGAAAAGGGAGGTATCCATGAGCGACACAGATCCTGGCAAACCCGGCGACGAAGCCCCTCCTGGCACGCCCGGAACCGGCGAGAACCTCTGTCGGGCCTGCGGCGGCACGGGCAGGATCGACGACAAGACCTGCCCTGAATGTCAGGGATCGGGCAAGGTGACGACCGGAATCGGCGGCGCCTGACGCGTTACCAACCTGGTTCTCAAACCCCTCAACCGATCGATCCGCGTCGCGCGGCCGTCACCCGGAACGCCACCGGACCGGGCCGGTTGTCGCCGCGAACAGGGAGGATCACGATGGTCGATGTCGCGCAGATCCAAGAGCATGCCGAGGTGGTCGGCTCGGACGGGGCCCATGTCGGCACGGTCGACCATGTCGACAAGGGCGAGATCAAGCTGACGAAGAGCGACGCCGCCGCAGGCGGCCTGCACCACTACATTCCCCTCGACTTCGTGCAGTCCGTAACGGGCGGCAAGGTCCACCTTGATCGGCCGGCCGAGGAGGTGAAGCGCGAGTGGTCGACCTCCTGACCGGGAGGCTGCGGCGCGCTCAGCGCCGCAAGCCGCCGAACCAGGCGGTCAGCGGCTCCACGAAGGCGGCCCATGTCCGCGACCAGACCGTACCGGGCCGGGGATCCTCGGCGCGGCTCGCGGCCATCAGGGCCGCCACGAGCGCGTCCTCGCGGGGCTTGCACTCGTCCAGAGCGTTGCGTTCGTCACCGGCGCGGCTCTGGCCCGCGGGCTGATGCGCGGAGGCCTCGCGCAGGCAGCGGTGCCACGCCAGCTCCAGCGCGCGGGGATCGGCCGGAGCGGCCGCCGGCGCCGCGGCCGCCGCGAGGGCGGGCAGGAGGAGCATCGCGGACAGGCTGAGCACCGGCATGCGCATGGCCTGCGATATGCCCGATTCGCGAGCCGGCCGGATAGAACGGATCGGCAACAGTGCGGCGCGTCCGGCGCTCAGCTGTTCCGACGCGCATGGGCCGCCCGGCAGCTGTGATCCATCAGATCTTCCGCGCTGGCATCAGGGGCCCGGTAGGCCAGGACGATCATGCCGCTGCGCGGGTCGGCAGGGTCGGCGTCGACCGCGGCGAAACTCGCATCGTGCAGCTTGCCCCCCCAGCCCGGTACGCGTGCCAGGGCCGCGAACGGGTTGAAATCGGCCACCGCATCCGCTGGGACGCGAAGGGCCAGAAAGCGCTCCTCTTCCAGCGCCACGGGGAACGACGCCCAGGCTTGCCCGACCGCGTCCCCGTGCGCCTTCAGGGCCGCCATCACGCTCGTCCGCATGCAGTCGAGGTGGATGTGCAGCTGGTCCTGGCTGCGGCCGCCCACCGAATTCACCTCCAGGCCGACCGCCTCCACCGGCAGCCGGCCCTGCAGCGCGTCCGACACGTAGTGCCGCGCCGCCAGCGCCGCGCGCCAGTAGGCGGCACCGCGGGGCCCCTGCAGGACCGGCGCCTCGATTCCCGTAACGCTGTCGGTGGGCATCACGACCGTGTGGGTCGGCTGGCCTGGCGCGCGCAGGACCGCCGTGCCCGGACGCTCACCGTCGCCGAGGTCGACGGCAAGACAGGGAAAGCTCCGTCCCGCAGCCTTCTTGGCGAGCACGCAGCCCTGCAGCGCGACCCAGAGCACGTCCCGCACCGGATTGGCCGCGATGGCAACGGGAACCGACGTGAACGCGAGGAGGGTCGCGACGGCCAGCATACGGCGCATGATCAGGTTTTCCGGTCCTTGGCCGCCGTTATGCTAGGGGCAACGGCGGGCGGTCACTGGAGGCCCGAGCCGTCGGCGCGACGTTACGAGGCTTTGATGCTTATATCGGACAGGCAATGGCTTGGCTTGGTGCGGCTCGCGGCCTGGATCCTGCTCGCGCTCATCGTCGCCGTCACCCTCGTGCCGATCGGGCTCAGACCCGTGGTGACGGCCGATCCCAGCATCGAGCGGATCGCGGCCTACGCGACGGCCGGGCTGCTCATGATGGTGGGCTATCCACGGCACTGGTTCTGGATCCTGATCGGCATTGTCCTCCTGGCGGGCGGACTGGAGGCGGCACAGACCCTGACCAGCACGCGCCACGGCCGCTTCGACGACTTTCTCGTGAAGGGGGGCGCCGCACTGGCGGGCGCGGTTGCCGGTCTCGGAC
Organism: Methylobacterium sp. CM6257; assembly: GCF_054611515.1. NCBI lineage: Bacteria > Pseudomonadati > Pseudomonadota > Alphaproteobacteria > Hyphomicrobiales > Methylobacteriaceae > Methylobacterium > Methylobacterium sp. CM6257. The sequence goes on along the minus strand of NZ_CM137735.1, from coordinate 7,120,905 downwards.
TCGCGTCGCTCATGGGACGACGCCTGAACGCCTGGGCGGGCGGATGATCCCGGCCGGGAGCGGGCCGCGCCGCCAACGAAGGCGCCGCCGGGCTGCGGGGCCGGACACTGCATCGGCTGAAGACAGCCGCTCCGCCAGGCAGCCGAAGGACGTCGCACATCACAGGCCTCCACCACGGAGGCAGGACGTCACGGGCCTGTAAACGGACGATGTCTGCGGATCCGGCGCCGTTCGGTGCCGCCGGCAGATCTCCGGGCATCCCCGGAAACCGCTTAGCTTCCCGGACGTTTTCCGCCATGGGGCTCTCACGCGAGGTGCTGCATGTTCGGCGCGGCCAAGCTTACGGGACGGTTCTGGTTTCGCAAGACGTGGACGGGCAAGCTGGTTCTGCTCGTCGAGGAAGAGAAGCCGCGGTGGTTCAGCCGCAGCGGGCTGACCAAGCTCCGCTGGCGTGATGCCAGCCTCCTCGATCTCGCGGAGGCGCCGATGCGCACGCTGATGACCCTGGAGCGGACCTACCGGGCCGAGTACGGGTCCGGTCCCGCGCGGGTGCTTCAGGCGGTCGTCCCATCCGGCAAGAGGGGCGCCATCCCGACGCCGATCGGGAACACTGCAAGCGCCTGAGCGGCGGCACGGAAGAAGGGCGCGGGCCGAGCATTGAGGGGCATGGCTCGGCCCGCCTGCCGTTCGGCTTCGTACCCCCAGAAGCCGGAGCGACGTCTTCAGAGACCATGGCATGGTTAACGAAGTTTGAACGGGCCCGGCGCGTCGGTGCCCCGCCGCCGCCCCGAGCCGGGGCTCTGTAACTCAAGTTGTCCAGCAGCAGCACCGCCATTGATCTATGTTGGTGCTTGTCGGCTCAGGCGGTAGATAACAGCGATAATCAGTTATCTTCACGCAGATAAGGCCTTGACTGCCGACAAGAGACACCACGTTCATGGTGCACTCCCACGTGAGAGGCGCCAATGGAAGACAGCACTTCAGTCCCACACCAAGACCAGATCGATTACGTCGAGCTGACCGCCGACATCGTCTCGGCTTACGTGGCCAACAACTCCGTTCCGGTTCCCGATCTGCCGACGCTTCTGTCGGGCGTCCATGCTGCGCTGACCGGCCTCGGCCAGACCACCGCTGCCGCCGAGCCGGAATTCAAGAAGGCGACGCCGGCCCAGATCAAGAAATCGATCACGCCGGACGCGCTGATCAGCTTCATCGACGGCAAGCCGTACAAGACGCTGAAGCGGCACCTCACCGGCAACGGCATGACCATCGAGCAGTACCGGCAGCGCTACGGCCTTCCGCCCGACTATCCGACGACCGCCTCCAACTACTCGGCAATGCGGGCCGAGTTCGCCCGCAATGCCGGACTCGGGCACAAGCGCCGGGGCCCGGCCGCGAAGCGCGCCGAATCCGCCGAGACCGTCGCGGCGGCCCCCGAGGCGGGCGGTCGCAGCGGCGGCGGCACGAAGTCGGCCAAGGGCCGCAAGAGCCGGAAGGCCGACGCCGAGGCGTAAGCGCTTCGGCCCGGCGGTCACTGGACAGCCCCGGGCCGGAGCGCCGCCGGTCAGTGCTTCTCCTCGGCCGGACTGTGCGCCTGTGGCCTGTGGCCCTCCTGGCCGGCATTGTTGTGCGTGTGGTGGTCCCGGCTCTCCTGCTGGGACTGGCTGCGCGGTTCGCGCGGCGGGCTTTTGCGGATCCTGTCGCCACCGCCCGCCGGCACGTTCGGCCTCTCCGTATGCTCGATCGTCCGGATCTCGAGGTCGTGGGTCTTGTCGCCTGCCATCGATGCCTCTCGGGTTCGCGATGCCCGCCGTCGCGCTGCGGCGGATGCCCGGCGAACCGCGGGGCCTGATGGCGTTCCCGGGGCACGGAACGACGCTCTCGGCCGGCCGTTGGCCCGTTTCATCGTCAGGGAGCTCCGCGTGAACCGGTCGATCGCCGTTCTTCTCCTCTCCGCCGTGTCCATCGCCCCTCTCCCGACGGCGACATGGGCGCAGGACAGGACGGGACCTGAACCCCGCGCCGAGACGGCGGGCAAGCCGGCCGCCGACACGCAGGATCCAGGCAAGACGGCGACGGACGCCGTGACCAACCCCGCCACCGTGCCGCCGACCGAGGGAGCGGTGGGCTCGGGCAAGCCGCCGGCTGGCAGCGGATCCCCGGGACCGAATCGATAAGTCCTCAGGGTCGACGCGGCCGCATCGTCCGCGCGCGAACCATCGCGGCCGTCGCGAGTCTCCCTCACGCGGCCAAGCATCGGCCGAGGGAGGCGAGTAGAGCCGGATCATGCATCAAGAACGGGTCGCTCAAGCCCGCCTCGAACCCGTCTCTGCCAATCGAAACGTTCGTCCCCCCTGGCTGCAGACCCTCCGCCGGCACGCATCCGGGATCGCCGCCCCCGATCCCCGGCTCTGGGCGCTGACCCTCGCGATCATCGGGATCGACGCCGTCTGGATGCGCGCGGCCCATATCGCGGCCGAGCCGGCGGGCTTCGCGCTCGCGGGCGGCGCCGTCATCCTCCTTCTGCTCGCCGCGGCCTGCCTCGGCACGGTGAAGTCCGATCCGCCGCTGCGCGGCATGGCCCTGGCCAGCGCGTTCCTGATCGCCTTCACGGTCCCGGTGGCCGTCCTGCATTTCCTCGCGGCGGGCCTCGGGCTGCCCTTCGTCGACGGCGCGCTGGCCCGCTTCGAGGCCGGGCTCGGCTTCGACTGGACAGGGTACGTCGCGTTCCTGGCCCGGCATCCGACCCTGTCGTGGTGGCTGGCGCTGGCCTACCATTCCAGCGGACCGCAGGTCGGCCTGGTGGTGATCGCCCTGAGCGCCACCCGCCGGCTCGGGCGGCTGTGGGCCTACACCCGACTGTTCGCCGCCACGCTCCTGTGCGTGATCGTCCTCGCCGCCCTCCTGCCGGCGCTGGGACCCTACGCACATTACGCGCCGCGGGTCGTGCCGGCCGAACATCTGGAGACGATTGGCGCAACCTGGCACCTGGAGCCGGTGGCGCGGCTGCGGGCGGGCACGATGGACAGGCTGGCGCTCGGCGACCTGCGCGGCCTCGCCACCTTCCCCTCCTTCCACGTCTGCCTGGCGATCCTGACCGCATGGGCGCTGGCCCCGGTGCCGCTCCTCGGCCGCCTCGCCGTGCTGCTCAATGCGGCCGTGATCATCGCGACGGTCGGAGCGGGCGGCCATTACCTGCCGGACGTGCTGGCGGGCGCCCTCCTCGCGGGCGCGGCCCTGGCCCACCACGCCAGAGTTCGCCGCCGCGAGCCGTCCTCCACCATCCTGGCCGGACCGGCGCCGGCCACAGGGACGATCAGCCCGGCCGATGCCTAAGGGGGCGGAGACACGGTCCTGCGACGGCCCGGGCCGCGAACCACCCCGCGTCCAGGCGATTAGCCGGACAGCGGAGATTCACCCGACGATGACGCAGACCCGATGGACAGCCCGTGACATGCCGAGCCAGGCCGGCCGGCTCGCGATCGTCACCGGCGCGACGAGCGGGATCGGCTACGAGGCGGCGCTCGCGCTGGCAGTGGCCGGCGCAGAGGTCATCCTCGCCGCCCGGGACGCGGCGAAGGCCGAGCGCGCGATGGCGTCGATCCGGCGCCGCCACAGGGAGGCCCGGCTGGCCTTCCGCCCCCTCGACACCGCGCGCCTCGCCTCGGTCCGGGCCTTCGGCCAGCAATGGCGATCCGAGGGCCGGCCGATCGACATCCTGCTGCTCAATGCCGGCATCGCCGCCGTGCCGAGCCGCGAGGAGACCGAGGATGGTTTCGAGCGCCAGTTCGGCACGAACTACCTCGGCCATTTCGCCCTGATGGGGCTGCTCCTCCCCTTCGTCCGGCGGGATGCCGCGGCCCGGATCGTCGAGGTGGCGAGCCTCGCGCACCGGCAGGGCCGGATCCAGTTCGACGACCTCCAGTCCCGGCGATCCTACGGTCCGCAGCAGGCCTACCGGCAGTCGAAGCTCGCCATGCTGATGTTCGGGCTGGAACTCGACCGGCGGCTCCGGGCGGCGGGCTCGCCGATCCGGTCTATCCCGGTCCATCCCGGCGCGGCGCGGACGGACGTGTTTCGTCGGGGCGACCGGGCGGGACCGGTCCAGCGGCTCGCCGGGCACCTCATCTTCTCGGTGATCGGGCAGTCCGCCGCCCAAGGAGCGCTGCCGCTGCTCTACGCCGCCACGGCGCCGGAGGCAGAGGGCGGCGCCTATTACGGGCCGGACGGCATCTGGGAACTGTACGGCTATCCCACACGCGCCGACATCGCCGCGCATGCCAAGGATGCCACCACGGCGCAGCGGCTCTGGTCGGTGTCGGAGACCCTGACCGGGATTTCCTGCACCGTCTGATCCGGCATCGACCGGATGCCCGCGCTTGCTGGCCGGCGCTACGCTCCATAGATCCCGACGATGATGGCTCTCCCTTTCGACAACAGCTACGCCCGCCTGCCGGAGCGCTTCTACGCGCGCCGCCCGCCCACGCCCGTGGCGGCACCGCGCCTGATCCGCCTGAACCGGGCGCTTGCCGAGGAGCTCGGCCTGGATCCGGACTGGCTCGCGGGTCCCGAGGGCGTGGCGGCCCTCGCGGGGAACGGCGTGCCGGAGGGGGCCGATCCGATCGCCGCCGCCTATGCCGGGCACCAGTTCGGCCAGTTCGTGCCTCAGCTCGGCGACGGACGCGCGATCCTGCTCGGCGAGGTGGTCGACCGGGCGGGCCGGCGCCGCGACATCCAGCTGAAGGGCTCGGGTCCGACCCCGTTCTCCCGGCGCGGTGACGGGCGGGCGGCGCTCGGGCCGGTGCTGCGGGAATATCTCGTCAGCGAGGCCATGGCGGCGCTCGGCATCCCGACCACCCGGGCGCTCGCCGCCGTGGCGACCGGCGAACGCGTGGTGCGCGAGACCCTGCTGCCCGGCGCGGTCCTCACCCGCGTGGCGGCGAGCCACATCCGGGTCGGCACCTTCCAGTTCTTCGCGGCCCGGGGCGACGTCGAGGGCCTGCGGGCGCTCGCCGACCACGTCGTCGCCCGACATTATCCGGAGGCGGCAGACGCCCCGAACCCCTACCGGGCGCTACTGGAGGGCGTCGTCGCCCGGCAGGCCGATCTGGTGGCGCGCTGGCTCCTTGTCGGATTCGTCCACGGAGTGATGAACACCGACAACATGTCGGTCGCCGGCGAGACCATCGATTACGGGCCCTGCGCCTTCCTGGACGCCTACGATCCCCGGACGGTCTACAGCTCCATCGACCGGAACGGGCGCTATGCCTACGGTGAGCAGCCGCGGATCGCGCTCTGGAACCTGACGCGGCTGGCCGAGACGCTGCTGCCGCTTCTAGCCGCCGACGAGACCGCTTCGGTCGCGGGGGCCGAGGCGGCCCTCGCAGGCTACGCGCCGCGCTTCGAGACGGCCTATCACAGCGGCCTCAACCGCAAGCTCGGGCTGGGCGAGGTCCGGGAGGACGATCCGGCCCTGGCGGGAGACCTCCTCAAGCGCATGGTCGAGAACCAGGCCGACTTTACCCTGATGTTCCGGACCCTCTGTGCTGCGGCCGAGCGGCCGGAGGCGGACGGGCCGGTGCGCGACCTGTTCGTCGATCCCACGGCCTACGATGCCTGGGCCGCCCGCTGGCGCGACCGCCTGGCCCAGGAGGCTCGCAGCCCGGCCGAGACCGCCGCGGCGATGCGCGCGGTCAATCCGGCCTTCATCCCGCGCAACCACCGCGTCGAGGAGATGATCGCGGCGGCGGTGGAGCGGAGCGATTTCGCGCCCTTCGCGGCGTTCCTCGACGTGCTGTCCCGCCCCTACGCGGATCAGCCGGACCACGCCCGCTATGCCGAGGCGCCCGAAGGCGGCGGGGTGGGCTACCGGACGTTCTGCGGCACCTGAGGCGGTGCGAACAGGCCCGGGATCGTCCGGCCTGCGCCCGGCCGGACGATCCCCGTCACGTCCGGGGCCAGGCGTAAATCTCGTGGACGCTGTCGCCGCGGCGGAACCAGTGGACCCGCGTCGCGGGGTTGAAACCGTGCTCCCGGTAGGAGGTCGCGATGGCTGAGATGATCGACTGTGCCTCCTGCCGATCTTGGATATCGTAAGCGAGGAGTTGCGCCGGGTACCCGCCGGCCCGAGTCAGATCACGAACGAGGATGGAATAAGACATCGTCTCACCACGCGCAGTCCGAAACGATTTGTTCAGAGATATATCATCGCCGCCACGGATGTTCATCGCAATCGACTCTAAAGGTTAACGTATATTCATAAAATTTCGGGCATTTTATCTCTGATCCTATGTCCATCGTCAGGCGGCCCGGTGACGGGATCGGGTGGCCACACGGCTCGGTACTGTCGGGCGCGAACGCCCATCGACGCCCGGTGCGGAAGCGCCAGATCCCCGCAGGCGCGCAGGCGCGGAATTTCCTTGGACCGGAGAGCCGAAACCCCATGGTGTCACGGATCCTCGCCGGGCTCGTCGCGCTGCTCCTCGTCACGCCCGGTGCGCAGGCGGCCGGGATCGTCGTCGCCTCCAAGATCGACACGGAGGGCGGGGTTCTCGGCAACATCATCCTGCAGGCCCTGACGGCCAAGGGCCTCCCGACGGTCGACAAGACCCAGCTCGGCGCCACCTCGATCGTGCGCCAGGCCCTGATCGAGGGTCAGATCGATATCTATCCGGAATACACCGGCAACGCGGCGTTCTTCTTTGGAAAGCAGGACCTCCCCGTGTGGAAGGACCCGAAAGCCGCCTACGAGACCGCCAGGACACTGGACCGCGTGGCTCACAACCTCGTCTGGCTGGAGCCCGCCTCGGCCAACAACACCTGGGCGATCGCGGTCCGGCAGGACATCGCCCAGGCCCACGGCCTGAAGACGCTGAGCGATTTCGGCCGCTACGTGGCCGGCGGCGGGCCGGTCAAGCTCGCCGCCTCCTCGGAATTCGTGACCGCGCCGGCCGCGCTCCCGGCTTTCGGCAAGACCTACGGCTTCGCTCTCAAGCCGGAGCAGCTCGTCATCCTGGCGGGCGGCGACACCGCCGCCACCATCGCCGCGGCGGCGCGGGGCACCTCCGGCACGAATGCCGCCATGGTGTTCGGGACGGATGGCGGGATCGCCGCCGCCAAGCTCGTCGTGATGGATGACGACAAGGGCGTCCAGCCGGTCTACCAGCCGGCGCCCGTGGTCCGCGGGGAGATCCTGAAGGCCCATCCGGAGATCGCGACCGTGCTCGACCCGATCTTCCGCAGGCTCGACCTGCTCACGCTTCGGGATCTCAACGGCCGGGTTCAGCTCGGCGGTGAGCCGGCCTCCTCGGTGGCGGCCGATTTTCTCAGGCAGAACGGATTCGTGCCCTAGGTGGAGACCACGCGCAGGCCTGAGCGGACGGCCGCGCCCGGAGCCTCAGGATGGGCGGATTCTCTGTGACCTGGCAGCGCCACGGACCCGGCGGGCGCCAGGCCGGCCTGAGCCGGCCCGGCCTCGACCCGCTCGGCACGACCTTCGCCGCTCTGATCGCGCTCAGCTTCGTCGCCCTGCCCCTGATGGTGACGCGGCCGAACAGGATCGCCTCCGGCACCTCGCTGATGGTGTGGTCGGCCCTGCCGGCCGGACAGGCGCTCGCCCTCGGCGGCGTCGCCCTCCTCGCCGCGCTGCTGCTGGCCCTGCGGGTGCGGCCGCCTCTGCGCCTCGCCGCCGGCTGCGTCCTGCTCCTGCTTCTCGGCCTCGCGGCCGGCTGGGCGGCCAGTCACCTGACGCTGCCCGGCGATCGGTACGGTCGGGTCTCGCCGGATGCCGGATGGTGGCTGGCCTTCGCGGCGGCGGGCCTCGCCGCCGGCGACGGGCTGGCGCGCCTGCGGCCGAATCCCTGGACGCGGATCGCGGCGCTCGCGATCGTCGTCATCCTGGCGGGACTCGCCCTGAGATCCGGGTTCTGGGACCGGCTCTCGGTGCTGCGGGAATATGCCGGCCACTCCGACACGTTCGGCCGCGAGGTCCGAACCCATGTCGGTCTCGCCCTGTCCTCCGTGGCGGCCGCCACGCTCGTCGGGATCCCCATGGCCATCCTGGCGCGCCCGATCCCGCCCCTGCGGGCGGCGCTCCTCTCGGTCCTCAACGTCCTGCAGACCATCCCGTCGATGGCGCTGTTCGGGATGCTGATCGCCCCCCTCGCCTGGATCGGCCGGACGGTCCCGGGGGCCGCCGGTCTCGGCATCGCGGGGATCGGCGCCGCGCCGGCCTTCGTGGCCCTCTTCGCCTACGCACTCCTGCCCGTGGCCGCCGCGACCATCACGGGCCTCGATGCCGTGCCCGGGCCGGTGCGCGACGCGGCCCGGGGCGTCGGGATGACCGACAGGCAGCGCCTCCTCCAGGTCGAGTTGCCGCTCGCCCTGCCGGGGATCCTCACCGGCATCCGCATCGTCCTCGTGCAGAATATCGGGCTGGCGGTGATCGCGGGGCTCGTGGGCGGCGGCGGCCTGGGGGTGTTCGTCTTCCAGGGCATCAGCCAGAATGCGGGCGACCTCGTCCTGCTCGGGGCGCTACCGACGGTCGCCCTGGCGAGCGGTGCCGCCGTGCTGCTCGACGCCGTCATCGACCTCAGCCGCGGCCCTGTGGCGGACCGGATCCCATGATCGAGATCGAGCATGTCAGCCGCGTCTTCGGCGGCCGCACCGTCGTGGACGACGTCACCCTGCGGATCGAGGCCGGGACGGTCCTGACGGTCGTCGGCACCTCGGGGTCCGGCAAGACGACCCTATTGCGCATGATCAACCGGCTCATCGAGCCGAGCGCCGGCACGGTCCGGATTTCGGGCCGGGACATCCGGACCGTCCCGCCGCACGAGCTGCGGCGCGGGATCGGCTACGCCATCCAGGGGCACGGCCTGTTCCCGCACCGGACCGTCGCGGAGAATATCGGCGTGGTCCCCAAGCTCCTCGGCTGGCCCCCCCGCCGGATCGCCGCCCGGGTCGACGCGCTCCTGAGCCTGTTCAACCTCGATCCGGCGACCTATCGGGACCGCCGGCCCGGGGCGCTGTCCGGTGGCGAGCAGCAGCGGATCGGCGTCGCCCGGGCGCTCGCGGCCGAGCCGCCGATCCTGCTGATGGACGAGCCCTTCGGCGCTCTCGATCCGATCATCCGCGGCCAAGCCCAGGAGGATCTCCTGGCGATCCAGAAGCGCTACGGCACCACCATCGTGCTGGTGACCCACGACATGAACGAGGCGCTGCACCTCGGCCACCGGATCGCCGTGATGGACAAGGGGCGCCTCGTGCAGGAGGCCGCTCCGGCGTCGCTGATCGCCGCGCCGGCGACGGCGTTCGTCGGCGCGCTCCTCGGCAGCGGGGAGCGCGCCTTCCAGCTCATGGCGCTGCGCGTGGTGGATGATCTCGTGGAACCGGGCGCGGCACCGGGCGCGCCCATCCCGGCCGGGACCACGGTGCGCGCGGCCCTGGCGGAGAGCCTCTGGTCGCGGCGCCCGGCCCTGCCGGTCAGCCGCGACGGCGTGCTTCTGGGCCGGGTGACGCGCGCCGCCCTCGAAGCGCAGGGCGCCGGGCCGTGAGCCGCGCCGCCCTCCTGGCGCAGGCGGGGCTCCTCGCCCTCCTCGGCGCGTTCCTGTACGCCCCGGGCGCCTTCGCGGGCCTGTTCCGGCCGCTCGCCCCCGGGGGCAGCGCGCCGATCTACACCCAGACCCCGCTCCTGACCCTCACCGTCAACCATATCCTGCTCGTGGCCGCCGCGACCCTGGCGGCGAGCGTGATCGCCGTGGGTTGCGCCATCGCGGCAACGCGGCCGGCCGGGCGCGACGTGCTGCCGTTCGCCCGCGCCGTGGCCAATATCGGCCAGACCTTCCCGCCCGTGGCGGTCCTGGCCCTGGCGGTGCCGATCTTCGGGTTCGGCGCGGTCCCCACCCTGATCGCGCTCGTCCTGTACGGGTTGCTGCCGATCTTCGAGACGACGCTCACGGGTCTCACCGGCCTCGACCCGGCGCTGATCGAGGCGGCTCGCGGAATGGGCCTGACCGGCCGCCAGCGGCTCGTCCAAGTGGAGTTGCCGCTCGCCCTCCCGATGATCCTGTCGGGGATCCGGCTCTCGGCCGTCATCGGCCTCGCGACCGCCACCATCGGCTCGACGGTAGCGGCCAGCACCCTGGGCGAGGTCATCGTGTCCGGCCTGCTCACCGGCAACACGGCCTACGTCCTTCAGGGTGGCCTCGTCGTCTCGGGGCTGTCGATCCTCATCAACGCGGGTTTCCTGACGCTCGAACGGGCAGCGGCGCGGCGTGCTGGATCGTGTTCCTAGAAGCAGCTGGGGAATCACCGGGACCGTACGCGCGGCCCTGGGGCGTAGCCCCCTGTCTGATGGTCGGTACCAACCACAACGGCACCCGCATCCTCGACGAGACGGTTGGGGAGCCTACGCCGCATGTCCGGGCATTCCGGTCACCCTCGCTGCGACCGGTGATCGGAGGATCCCCGCCGCCCCATGCGTGACCGAAATATGGCAGAAGCTTGACTATTAGCGCCGAATCAGTTTAAGACTTGACCGTTGCGTTGCGGATACACCCCAATTCTAGTGGAGGTCCGGATGTGCGCACGGAAGACTTTCTATATCTTTGCCAAGTCGTCCGACGGCCAGCAGTTCTGCGCCGTCCGTCAGGATCAGCCGATCCCACGGATGCTCGACGGCGTGCATTGGACCTATGTGAGCTGTATCGACACGTCGCGTGACAAACCCTTCGGTTTCGATGTCGACGAGGCGCATGAGGCGATGCGTCGTCGGGGCGTATACTTCTATCGGCGCGAGCTGATGTTCCGCCGAGCCAACTTCCTGCTCGAAGCGGCCTGACGACGGGCAGCCGCGGGGTCGCGAAGTCACGTGTCGGCGGCGGGGCGATGACGTGCCTCGCGTCCCGGTCCATCGGCCGCCCCAAGGGCGATTTCCGCGGGACGGTGTACGCCACCGCGAACCTGCGGGCCCTGGACTCCGAGCGCCTGTCCGACGGGCAGCCCCTGTGTGGCGGTGCCTGAGGCGGCGTCCGCTCGGTCCGGCAGGCGGTCCGGCACGCACCCTTTGCAGGCCGGATCGCGGCTCCCATCTCCTTCAGGCGGGACCGGGTCTCGGGCGTGGGGAGGACGGGCTTTGTCGTTCAGGACGTGTCTTGCCGCCGCCGCGCTGGCGACGATGGGCGGGGCTCCGACCGCAGCTTGGGCATGGGGCGTGCCCGGGTGCACCGACCTGCCCGAATACAATCGCGCCCTCGGCGCCCTGCAGGGCATGACGAGCGCCTGCGACATGAGCGTCGAGGAGGCACGCCGCATCGTCGCCGCCCATGACGGCGTCGCGGTCGGACCGCCTGCCGTTGCGGAGCCGCCGATGGCGCCGAGGCCCCGGGTCCGTCCGCGACACCGCAAGCTGCGCGCGCATCACCGGCCCGCGCCTGTTCGAAGCCGCTGACCGTCCGCCGGGCATGCCGCGATGGCTGCCCGCGCGGCCTCATTCGCCGGAGCGGCCATCCGCTTCGGCGCGCTTCCGCGCCCAGTCCCGATCCCGCTCGGCCTGCCTGGCCCGCTGCTCCGCCGCGTAGGCGTCCTGCTCGGCCCTGTCCCGTTTCAGCCTGCGGTCGGCGGCAGCGGCCGTCCTCTTCCGCCACGCCTCGGTCTCAGCCTTCTGGCGGGCCAGTTCCTCGACCGTGATGGGTTTCACCGGTTCCTTGGGCTGCGCCCAGGGATAGGTGCGCCGTGGCGGCCGGGGCGGCGATGCGGAAGGCCGGGCCTCCTGAGGCCGGCGGAACGTGCGCGTTGCCTGGGCCAGCGTCAGATCGGCGCCTGCGGCGATACGCCGGGCGGCGGCCAGGGCGGCGGCGCGCTCGCCCGCGGTCGCTCCCCGCTCGGCCAGCACGAGGCACTTCTCGAACCGGTCTCGGTCGGCGGGGGTCATGAAGCGCGTCATACCGCCAAGCCGGGCCGCATGTCCCGCCGATCCTTGCCCCATACCCGGGTTTCCTGCCGGGCGACCGCGAACCCGCACGCCCCGTTGGACTGTCTACCCACGCAGCAGGACCGGCCGGTGAGCCGCTCTGACACGCCCCACAACGAGCATGCCGGCCACTACATGCCGATGCAGCCTGTCCACCGGGGCCCGGTCTACCCGCCCGAGGCGGGAGCGGACGCAATCCTGTGGTGCGCCGCGCATCCGAAGCGCGACATGGCTGCCGCTCAGGGGGCGCGACACGCCATCCCGGCGGTCGCCTCCGTCACGCTCAGAGCCCGTCGCCGGACCTCCAGCGTCGTATCCGGGTCGTCCGAGATGACCGCCGCCTCGCGCCGGAGCGCCGCATCGCAGGCGCAGGAACTGTATCCGGCACTTTCGTAGCACGCGTCGTGACGCATGCAGGCTGCGTCGAGGGTGTCGGTGGGCGGCAATCCTTCCCCGCGCTGGCCCTTCCCGCAATAATTGCCATGGAAGAGTTCCTTGCCCGCGATGACGTTGCCGAGGTCCCCACGTGGCGGCGCCGGCGCCTCGGCCCGTCCTCCCGGGTTGAGGTCGTTGGCCGGCCCGCCCGCCTTGGTGCCGGAGGACCGCAAGGCCTTGGGAATGCCGGAGCGCTCGCCGGGTTCGTTCAGGGCTTCACCGGCCCGGGCGTTCGGATCGGAGAGTTCCGGCAGCGGCGGCGGCGGCCCGGGACGAGGCTCGTCAACCTCCGTCGTCGTGGCGGGCACCTGCTCCGAGACGGCTTGTGCCCGGGACCCATGCGGGTAGGCCACCAGTGCCAGCCCGAGAAACACGAGGACGGATGGTTTCAAGGCAGGCTCCTGAATTCGGGGCCAACAACCCGAGGCTTGGCCATTTCGTTCCGTCCGCGGCGCCGGCCGGCGGCACGGAGCCCGTGCGGTGTCGGCGCGAGGTCCACACCCGGGACCGACCCGAGGGAGAGGGCTGGGCCATCCGGGGAGCCGCATCGATCATCCCGCCGCTGCTGGGTGAGCGGCCACATCCTCATGCCGGTTGAAGCGCCGTCGCCCGGCGCTCGCGCCGACGGGAGCGCCGGCCCGGCTCGCAGGTCGCGTCCAGCCAGATCACCAGGACGAGGGCGAGGAGCGCCGGGGCGCCGAGCGCCAGGAACGCCCCGGACCATCCCAGGACCGACTGGATCAGGCCGCCGTACCAGGCCGAGACGGCGCCGCCGATGCCCTGGATGGCGTTGACGGTGCCGAGCGCCGTCTGCGTGCGCCCCGATCCCCAGGTCAGGTCCGCCACCACGACAGGAACCGCGACGCCGACGATGCCGGAGGCAACACCGTCGAGGACCTCGGCCGAGATCAGCCAAAGCGGATCGTCGATATAGGCCGAGAGCGCCGCCCGGATGGGCAGAACCGCGAAGGCGGCCAGCAGAAGCTTGCGCCGGCCGCGCCTATCCGCGAGCGATCCGGCCAGGAGCGCGACCGGGATCATCACGAGTTGTGCGACCATGACGTAGCGCGCCGTCCAAGCGGTACCGTCGTGCTCGGCCGCCACCAGCTTCTGGCTCAGCAGGCCCAGCATGCCGCCGTTGCCGAGGTTGAACAGGGTGAGCGCGACGGCCAGCACGAGGAGCTTGCGATTGGAGGCGACCGCCTTCCACCCGGCGCGCTCGGGCTGATCCTCCTCATCCTCCTTCCAGCCGACGGCGCGGCGCGCGTTGTAGCAATGGCCGGGCGTGGTGACCGTCGCGACGACCGCCAGCACCGCCATGGTCCCGAGCACCCAGAAGGCCACGGATGGGCCGAGCCAGGACGTGCCCAGGGTGATCAGACCCGCCGCGATCAGGATCCCGAGGTGGTTGGCCGATTGGTTGCGCCCTTGCTGCTTCGGAAAGCGGTCCTTGCCGACGATCCCGAGGGTCAGTGCCGTGACCGCCGGCAGCAGGAGGGTCCCGCCCGCAGCGGCCATCATCTGTGCCGCGAAGACCATGCCGAAGGAGCGGGCCGGCAGAAGCAGGAGGGTGCCGGCGAGGATGGCGGTGCAGGCCAGTCCGATCAGCAGCCGCGGGCGCCCGAGCCGGTCGACGAGGGCGCCGAGCGGGCCGCTGAGCAGAAGGGCGCCGATGCCCACGAGGGTGGTGACGAGGCCGATTCGGGCGGGCGTCCATCCACCGGCCTCCGCGAGCCACGCGCACAGGAAGGGACCCAGGCCGCCCTGGATATCGCCGATGAAGACGTTGATGAGGGCGAGGTGCGTGGTGGCGTTCATGCGCTCGGACTGTCCTGCCGACGCCCCCGGGAAGAGGCGGATGTGCCCCGCGCCTGACGCGCGAGGTAGATCACCGGAGACGCACGAGCGAGCTGAACCGTTCCGTGCAGCGTGTACGCAAGTAAACAGAGCGCTGCTCCATCAACACGCGATGAATACTCCCTGAACGGGCCGGAGACCGCGCGGGTCGTACTTGCTGGGAACGGTCTTCGGCTTCGCGACGTTTCGAGAGCAACTGCAAACGTGGAGACAGACCTTGAAGAAGCTTGCTTTGACGCTCGCCGCCGGTGCCGCGCTCGTCGGGGCCGCGTCGTCGGCCCAGGCCTATGAGTGGGGCGGCGGGTACGGCTACGGACCGGGTTACGGCCATTCCCGCACGGTGGTCCGGGAGGGATACCGCGATGGTTTCCGCGGCGCCCGGTTTTACCATCGCGACTACGACCGGCCCGGCGTGCGGGTGATCGAACGTCGCGGCCACGGCCACTGGCATCACCACGACTGGGACGATTGAGCGATCGCACCGGAGAAAGGATCGAGGGGCGCCTGTTCGGGCGCCCCTTCCCGCGTTGCGCTCCGTGAGGCCGGAGCGCCTCGCCTCAATCCGATCCGGCCGAGGCGCTCATCGGTTCGCGCGCGTGGGACACGCCGTCACGTCCGTATGGAGCGGCAGACGCACGGAGAACCGGGCGCCCGGCTCACCGGTACGGCCACTCGCTTCGATCGAACCACCATGGGCCGCCACGATCGTGCGGCAGATCCTGAGACCCAGGCCGAGCCCTTCGGCGCGCGTCGTGTAGAAGCCGTCGAACAGCTTGTCGACGTCGACGGGATTGATGCCGGGCCCGTTGTCCAGGATATCGATCGTGACGGATGCGTCCTGGTGAGACGTCTCGATCATGATCGCCGGCATCGGGGTGCGGGCCTGCCGGTGAATCTGAATGGCATTCATCAGCAGATTGACGAAGACCTGCTGCAGCTGGATCCGATCCGCATAGACCAAGTCGGTGCCCTCGGTGCAGGCGAGGCTGAACCTGATGTCGGTGCGATTGAGGTCGTGCAGCACGAACTGCACGGCTTCGGTCAGGACGTCCGCGACGGAAACCGGCGCCCGCACACTGTCCCGTTTGGCGGCCATGCGGCGCGTGCGGTCGATGATGTCGCCGGCGCGTGCGACCTGATCGACGATGCGCTGGCACTGCCGCCGGAGCAGGTCGCGGTCGATGTCCCCCCTGTCGAGGAGGCGCAGCATCGCTCCGGCGGTCATGCCGATCGACGACAGGGGCTGGCCGATCTCATGCGCGATGGAGGCCGACAGTTCGCCCAGCGTCGAGATGCGGGCGACATGCGCGAGTTCGTCACGCAGGGTGTTCAGGGACGTCTGCCTCTGAACATGTTCGGTGATGTCGACGAAGGAGGCCAGCCAGAGCCCGGAGGTGGACCCGTCCGCCCGCGGGACGACGCAGAACAGCGTCTCGAAGCGGGTCCCATCCATCCGGACGCTGTGCGCCTGCTGCTGGAACGAGGTGGCGCCGGCCGCGAAGGCCCGCGCGGAATTCACCTGGGCGGTGCAGAGCGGATCGAAGAAGCGCTGCGTGCGCTGCCCGATCATGTCCGAGCGGGCGACGGCGCCGAACATCCGCACCGCCGCCTCGTTGACGTCGAGGATGACCATGCCGCGTCGCAGCCAGTCCGCCACTGCGGGATGGGCGTCGAGATGTGCGGAGATGTCGGTGATCCCCGCGGCCCGGAGCTCGTCGAGGGCCGCGACGCGTTCGCGCGCGTCAACGACGACGAACCCGATCGTCGAGACCTTCATGCAGACCAGGTACCAGGCATCGTTCCAGTCGGCCTCGGTGGTCACGACGAGGCGGTCGACCGTCGGTGCGAGGCCGACGCTCATGCCCGCCTCCCCTGGACGGGGATGTGGACACCGTAGCTTCCCCGGAACGGAGCGCGTTCGGACCGCAAGCGGGCCGGGGCTGACGCGCAGGTCGGCGTGAGCCGCCAAGTCGCCGCGTTCTCAGTGCGCGTCATCGGAAAGCTCCGCTCCTGGCCGCGAGACCGGTAAGCCCATGCCGCTGCGCCGCCAAGTAACCGTTACGGCTCGTGACCGATTCGGCCGGGGCGGTCGCGGAGCCGGCTCAGGGACCGCCGGCGTATCGACCACGGCCCGCTCGGGAGGCCGCCGCGTCAGCCGCTCAAGGCGCGCAGCTCGCCGCGCGCGATGCCCGCGAGGGTGCGCAGAGTAAGGGCGCCGATCAGCCCCGTCGCGAAGGCGAGGAGCAGCAGCGCCAATCCGTCGGCCGGCCCGGTCTGCGCATGGGCGGCGTAGCGCAGGGCCGCCACCGCCGTCGCGGCCGCCGGGAAGCTCACGGCCCACCACGACACCCGGAAGGGGCAGCACCGCGGCAGGTCCCGGAGCAGGCCGACGAGGATCGCGAAGACGAACAATCCGATCAGGAACAGACCCTCGGCGAAGGCGTCGATCCGGCCGAGCGTCGCGGCGTAGCTGGAGAAACCCACCGCGAAGGGCGCCACCAGGATCATCAGCGTCGGCCGCATCGCGGGCGCGAGCGGCTCCTCGAAGACGAGGCGTGCGAAGACGAGGGTGAAGAGCGGCACGGCGAAGAACAGGCCGACGCTCAGCGCGAACAGGGTCAGCGTCTGCGTGTGCGGCACGTCGAGGGCCGGGGCGGCGAGCGGGATGTCGAGGAGGCCGACCACCGGCACGATCCAGGCGGGCGTCGCGTGCGCGAGGTGCTGGCGGCTGCTCATCCAGCGGCTGACGATCACCACGGCGAACACGACCATGGTGGCGGCCGCCGCGATCCAGATCCCCTGGGCCAGCAGGGGGCTGACGCGCACGACCACCAGCGGTAGCAGCAGCAGGCTGATCAGCACCGTGCCGAACAGGTTGCCGGCGATCGGATGCCGGAATTCGGCGATCACGGTCGGCCAGGCCGTGACCGCCTTGATCCCGTAGGCCAGAGCGAGGGCGAGGAACGTCGCGACGGCGATCCACCCGATCGCGTCCGCGATGAGGCCCGGCACGCCATAGCGCCGGGCCGCGAGTTGCCAAGCGACGCTCAGGCCCGTCAGTCCCATCACCGAACCGAACAGGGCGACCGGCAGGTACTCGAACCGTGGACCCCATTCGAACTGCGTCCATCGGGGTGTCGGCGCAGCAGCCGTCGTCATCGCGTACCCTCCTGGCCGTCTTGTCTCAGAAGCCGCAACACGCCGTCATGCCCCCGAGAGGCGGGCCTTGCTGAGCGGCAGGCTGCGCAGGCGCTGGCCGGTGAGCACCGCCACGGCGTTGACCACCGCCGGCGGCACCCCCGGCAGGCCCGGCTCGCCGATACCGCCCATCGGCGCGCCGCTCTCCACGATCGCCACATGCACCCGCGGCATGCGACTCCGGTCGAGGATCGGGTAGGCGTCGAAGTTCCGCGCCTGACGCTGGCCGCCCTCGTAGACGACCTGCTCCAGAAGTGTCGACGACAGGCCCAGAGCCGCCGCGCTCTCCACCTGCCGCTTCACGATCGCCGGGTTGACCACCCGGCCCGGATCGATGGCGATCCAGAGATCGTGCACCCGCGCCTCGCCGTCCTTGAGCGACACCTCGGCGATCGTCGCCGTCTCCGAGCCGAACGGCGAGGCCATCGACACGCCCCGCGCACGGCGCGTGCCGTCCGCGGCCTGGAACGGGCCGCCCTTCCAGCCGCCGGCCAGATCCGCCACCGCCTGCAGCAGCGTGCGGTGACGGGGGCTGTCCTTCAGGAGGGCCATGCGCAGGGCGAACGGGTCCTGGCCGCCGGCCTGCGCGATCTCGTCGAGGAAGCTCTCGTAGAAGTAGTCGTTCATCGAGTGCCCGACGGAGCGCCAGAAGGCGATGGTCACCGGGTGGGGCACCTTCACGTAGGTGAGCCGCCGGTTCGGGATCGCGTAGGGCTTCTGATCCAGCCCTTCGACCACGGAGGAATCGACCGGCGACTTGAACAGCGCGCCGAACCAGCGCCCGATCGGGCCCTCGCCTACGGCGGTGGTCTCCAGCGCCACCGGCATCCCGTCGGGCCCGAGCGCGGCCCGGAAGCGCGCGAAGCTCAGCGGGCGCAGCGCGTCCATGCCGAACTCCTCCTCCCGCGACCACAGCACCCGCACCGGCTTGCCCGTGGCCTTGGCGAGCAGGATCGCCTGCGGGAACGGGTTGGCCGGCCCGTAGTAGAAGTGGCGCCCGAAGAAGCCGCCCAGCATCGGCGAGTGGATGCGGACCTGATCCGGCTGGAGCCCCGCGGTCTTGGCGGCCACCTGTTGGAACAGCTCGGGCATCTGGTTCGGCAGCCACAGGTCGAGGCTGCCGTCGGCCGCGAAGCGCGCCACCGCGGAGGGCGGCTCCAGCTGCGCATGGGCGAGGTAGGGGGCGTCGTACTCCGCCGCGACGATCTTGGCGGCGTTCTGGAAGGCGGCCTCCGGGTCGCCCGCCTGCTCGGCCGGGATGCCGGGCTCGCTCGCGCCCTTCAGGGCGGCCAGCATGGCGGCCGAGGAGAAGCCGGCCGAGACGGTGGCGGTACCGTCGGGGGCCGGCTTGGTCCAGGTGACCTGCAGCGCTTCCGCACCCTTGCGGGCGCGCCACCATGTGTCGGCCACCACCGCCACCGCGCCCGGAAGACGCTGAACCGCCTGGACACCCGGCATCGCCCGGACCTCCGCCTCGTTGGCGATCGCCTCCGGCTCGGTGCCGAGATGCGGCGCGTGCTGGACGGCGGCGTGCACCATGTCGGGCAGGCGGATGTCGATGCTGTAGACGGCCCGACCGGTGGACTTGTCGCGCATGTCGAGGCGCGCCACCGGCTTGCCGATCCAGCGGAAATCCTTCGAGTCCTTCAGCGTGACGTCGTCCCGGGGCTGGAGCGCGAGCGCCGCGGCGGCCAGTTCCCCGTAGCCGAGGCTCCGGCCGGAGGCGGCGTGGATCACGCGCCCGTCCCGGGTGGTCAGGCTGTCCTGCGGCACGGCGAGCTTGGCGGCGGCGGCGCGCAGCAGCATCTCGCGGGCGGTGGCGCCCAGCCGCCGCATGGCCTCGAAGCTGGACCGGGTCGAAAAGGAGCCGCCGGTCATGCGCAGGCCGTTGACGACGGCGTAGTCGGGTCCGGGCGGGGCGCATTCGACAGTGAAGCGGGCGGGGTCGAGGTCGAGTTCCTCGCCGATGGTCTGGGCAAGCCCGGTGTTAATGCCCTGTCCGCCCTCCACGAACGGGCTGAGCAGGCGGACCGAGCTGTCGGGGCGGATCTCCAGGAAGGCGGCGACCCGGGTGCCGGGCTTCGGAGCGACGGCCGCCGGGCCCTCGGCGCGGGTCTGGGCGGCGGCGGGATCGAGCCGCAGGCCGACGCCGAGCAGGAGGGCGCCGGAGGCGGCGCCCAGGAAGCCGCGGCGGGAGAGATTGCGGACCGGCTCGGGGCGGTCGGCGCGGCGGAGGGGCGTGAGGTCGGTCATGGGGAGGCCTTCTCAGGCGGCGGCCTGCCGCACGGCGGCGGCGATGGCGTTGTAGGTGCCGCAGCGACAGAGATTGGTCATGGCGCCGGCGATGTCGGCGTCGGAAGGCTTTGGGGTCTGCTTGAGCAGGCTGGTGGCGGCCATGACCTGGCCGGACTGGCAGTAGCCGCATTGCGGCACCTCGATGCCGACCCAGGCGGCCACGACCTTGGCGCCGACCGGATCGTGCTCAATCGCCTCGATGGTGGTGATCGCTTGGTTGCCGACGCTCTCGAGCGGGATCTGACAGGAGCGGGTTGCCTCGCCGTCGAGGAGCACCGTGCAGGCGCCGCACTGGCCGATGCCGCAGCCGTACTTGGTACCGGTCAGCCCGAGACTGTCGCGCAGGACGAACAGCAGCGGCGTGTCCGGCTCGGCCTCCACCGTGTATTGGCGCGCGTTGATCGTGAGCTGGATCATCGTTCGACCTCTTCCACAACTTGGCAACGGTTCTCACGCCGGATCCATTTGTCCTGGCGCGGTGAAGCTCTCGAAGGCGCGCCACGAATGCGGTGCTTCGCGATCACGTCCCGTTCGAAAGGCGTACAGGCGCCGTAACCGGTTCGGAATCATACGAAGGTTAGGGGTCATCACCTCAAGCGATGGCCGACCGAGGCGCTCCAAACTTCGGTAGCGGGGGCCGCCGTTCAGCCCCCGCACACCGGCGCGTTACGCCTTCGTGGCCGGCACGAGCCGTGCGGGGGCGGCTCGAGTCGACGCCTCCTCAAGGAGCGCGCGGGCGCTGTCGGCGAGGACCAGCCACGCGCCGGCCATGAGGGTGACGTCCTTCAGGACGAGCCGGCCTGCCCCCGACAGGTAGGGAAAGCCGTGCTCGGCATCACCCAGGGCTGCCACCCAGGCCTCGGGCGTGGTGACCAGGAACGACAGGGTCACAACCGGCGTCAGGAAGGCCAGCACCGCCCCGGCGAGGCCCAGCCGCCGCGATGCCAGGCCGGCGAGGACGAGCAGGCCGATCAGCAGCTCGACTGTCCCCAATCCGCTGGAGAACGCGTAGGTGTGGTTCGCCGTCTGCCAGGCGCGCTCCGCGAGCTTCAGCTCGCCCTCGTGGGTGAGGTGCTGCGCGTACTGGTCCGGATGGGCGTAGAAGAACGCCATCACCGGATTGTTGGCGACGAAGGGCGTGATGCTGTCCGCCTCGTAGGGCACGAACTTCAGCGCACCGATCCAGAGGAAGATGACGGCGATGGCGACCCGCATGGCCTGGAGGCCGATGCGGTTCGATCCCGGCCCGGACACGAGGCGGAGGACGCGACGGATCTGCGTGTTCATGACACGATTCCTTTGCTCAACCGGGTTGGAGGATGGGTCAGGCCTCGGCCGAGGCCGCGAAGGCGTCGAGGGCGCGCGTCGCGTAGACGACCGCGGCTCCGGCATTGATGCTGGTGGCGACCCCGAGGGCTTCGGCCAGCTCGGCCTCGGTGGCGCCGAGCTTGCGCGCGGCGTCGGTGTGGACCGTGATACAGCCGTCGCAGCGCAGGGAGATCGCCACCGCAACCGCGATCAGCTCGCGGGTCTTGGCATCGAGCTGGCTCGTCTTCTGGCCGGCCGTGCTAAGGGTGCCGTAGCCGCGCACCGTGTCGGGGCTGAGCTTGGCGAAATGTCCGACGCCGGCCGTGACCTGCTGGCGGTAGGTGTTCCAATCGATCATGTGCATGACGACCTCCTTCGTGATGACGAGGAAGGTAATCGTGGCCGGCTGCGCCCTCGATGACCGCACGGCGCAAGCTGATGACCGGGCGGATCAGCCGGAATTCGCGGGGGCCTCGGCCTGTCGGGCGTGACCGGGGCGGATGCCGTACTTGCGCAGGAACGCCCGGCTGAGGGCTGCCGCGGACTGGTAGCCGACCTCCACCGCGAGATTGTCGAGCGAGACCGTCCCGGCCCTCAGGCGGTGATGGGCCAAGCCGAGCCGCAGGTCGGTCAGGAATTCGAGCGGTGCGACGCCGGCGGCCTTGCGGAAGGCGCGCACGAGGCTCGCCCGCGAGGCGGCGGAGACCGCGGCAAGCTCGTCCAGAGTCCAGGCGTGCACGGGATCGCGCACCATCGCGAGCACCGCCCTGGCGGTCACCGGCTGCCCGAGGAGGCGCAGCAGGCCCTCCGCCGGGGCCGAGGCTTCGAGGTGCGCGCGCAGCATCATCATGAACAGCGCGCTCGCGAGATTCTCGGCGACCGCGACGGCTCCGGCTCGGATGTCGTTCAGCTCCTCGCGGATGCCGACAAGGAGGGGCTGGAAGCGCGTGGCGAGGGGCTGCGCGCCCACGCTCAGGACGAGGAGATCCGGCAGGGCGGTGACGATCAGGTTCTGGGGCGCAGCCTCGAAATGCAGGCGGCCGCAGATCAGCTCGACATCCGGCTCGGCGCCGACGGTGGTCTTGAACCGGAGGGCGTGCTCGTGCCGGACGGCAATGGGTTGTCGTGTCTGCGGGTGCGGTCCCACGCTGTGGATCGTGTGCGCGTCGCCGCGCGGCAAGAGCAGGATGTCCCCGGCCGCGACGTGCAGCGGTTCGCCTTCAGGCCGCAGAAGAGTGGCATGGCCGCGCATGACGATGTGGAAGTAGGCCTGCCGAGCCGGCTCCGGCTCGTGCCTGGCGGCCCAGCTCCCGCCGAAGCGGCAGACGTCGTCTAGGTGCGGTCGCACGCGCAGCAGGGGCGCGAGCCCACTCAGCGGATCGTCGGCACCCGTCACCGCCATGTGGCCCCCTCTCTGATGCGCGGCATCCGCCCGATCCTGCGCCGAGGCGGGTGCGGATCCGAGTCATACGGAGGTTTGATACGGACGACCGACGCCGTGCGTGTCCGCCGAGACACGACGCGCAAGCTGCGCGCACAACCGCGCGGCTTGCGAGGATCGTGAGAGATGCCTTCCGAAAAGCGTGGCAGAACCGGCCGCCGTCAGGACCCGATCGTATCCTCCAGGCAGCGGATCAGGTCGTCGGCTGCCAGGGGCTTGCGCAGGAGCTCCCGGGCGCCCCCGGCGAAGGCACGCCGCCGAACGGTGTCGTCGGTCAGCGCCGTCATCATGATGATCGGCAGGGCCGGCCGCACCTGCCGCACGCGGTCCTGCAAGTCCAGGCCGTTGAGACCGGGCATGTTGATGTCCG
The DNA here is from genome assembly GCF_054611515.1 of Methylobacterium sp. CM6257. NCBI lineage: Bacteria > Pseudomonadati > Pseudomonadota > Alphaproteobacteria > Hyphomicrobiales > Methylobacteriaceae > Methylobacterium > Methylobacterium sp. CM6257. The sequence continues at coordinate 7,098,030 of NZ_CM137735.1, read as the reverse complement.
TCACGAGACAGGAGACATCACTCTCGACACCCGAGATCAGGAACGCCTCGCCCGAGCTGAACGCCAGCGTGTCGTAGCCGAGCGCTTCGAGGAAGTTGGACATCGCGTCCAGAACAGCCTCGTCATCGTCGACGAGTGCCACCGCTTTCTTTCCAGCCGACACGCATGTTCCTTTCGAGGCTTCTCGCCGGCGGACGATCTCACCTCAATGCACCAGCAGCCGCCATCCCGATATCATACGATCGTTTGATCCGGCCTGCCGTTGGCCAAGGGAGAAGGCGACAGCGCCCATAATTCACTCAATGCAATTGAATTCATCGAGTTTCCCGACCGGGCGAACAATTCGCCGCGGCATTGAATGAATATAATTTTGATAAATCCAGGCAAGTCCAGGGCGTATCGCGCCGCGCGACAGCCAACATGCTTGCGATGCGTCTCGTTCCGCGCACGGCCCAGGCGCATCGCGGATGGGTGTGGCCCGATCGCCCAACCGCCGGGGGCCAAGCGGATCCCGTCAGCGGCGGCGCGCTCCATCGGGCGAGACGGCAGAGGTTGATCCGCGCGCCCGGACGGTCACCCTATGCCACCGTCTTCAACAACTCGGTCTTACGCACGAGGTCGGCCACGGAGCCGGCCGCCATTTTCCGCATGACGTTGCCGCGGTGAATCTTGACCGTGATCTCACTGATACCCAGCGCATGCGCGATCTGTTTGTTCAGCAGCCCCTCGACCACGTGGCGCATGACCTCGGCCTCCCGCGCCGTCAGAGTCGCGGCGAGCGCTTCGAGTTCGGCCACACCTGCGCTCTCGGCACGCCGCGCCCGGTCACGCTCGATCGCGACGGCGATCGCGTCCAGCATGTCCTGATCGCGGAACGGCTTCGTCAGGAAGTCGAGGGCACCGGCCTTCATGGCCTGGACGCTCATGGGGATGTCGCCGTGGCCGGTCATGAAGATGATCGGCATGCGATTGCCCATGGCCGCCAGCTTCGACTGCAGGTCGAGGCCGCTGGAGCCAGGCAGCCGTACGTCGAGGACCATGCAGCCGGGACGATCCGGCAGAGTCGCAGCGAGCAGATCGCGCGTCGACCCGAAGGCGACCGTGTCGAGCCCCACCGACTGCAGCAGATCCTGCAATCCCTCGCGGACACCCGCGTCGTCTTCGACGATGACAACGAGCGGGGATACCTTCGCGTCGGCGGCCGGTTTCCCGGCAGCGCCCCGGACGTTGCCTGCCATCGTCATCAACGAGCCCTTGCAGTCCTACGCGAGCGCACCCCTGACACTTGTGCTTACAGAGATTGCCGCCACCCGATCAAGCGCGCGTGACTTCAGGGGAGTGATCCGCGCACGACCACTGCCCCGGGGACAGCGCCAAGCGTACCGTCCGGTGCCTCGAACCGGACGAGTGCCGCAACTCTCGCCGCCGCGGTGACGCCTCTTGCGACCGCGGCTGATCGGATCCCGCTCTAGACCCGAATCTCCTCGACGTGGATGCCGCCGGCCCGCAGGTGCTCTGGGATGTCACTGTGGTCGTAGTACCCGGCCTCGTGCGCCATCGCGTCGAGGGCGGCGAGCGGATCCGTGGCCGAGCCGGTCCAGAGGATGGCGCCTGTCAGCTTATGCCGGATCTGAAACACTCTCATTGCCGCCCTCCCATGTTTGACGATCGGGTCAAGCGTACCGCCGCCTCGGACAGGCGGACGCTACCTCAATGGGTCAATCCGTTCCGCGCGTCGGCAACCTCGAGACCGCCACGCGGGTATCGAACAGCTGGCGATCGGCAGGGCCTCAACATCGTCGAAGCCCTGCCGTGTTGGTTCGTACCGGTACCCGGCTGCGCCATGGCCCCATCGAACGCCACCGGCATGATCGGGTCGCGCGCCGTTCGCGCATCAGGTCTGAGGTGGGGCGCCGCTCCGGCGTAGGAACAGTATCGGGCCCGATGCGGGGATCGAGGCACGCCTACCCTTTGAGCTGCTTGTTGCAGGCCGAGTAGTAGCCGCCCCCCTTCTCGATCCACTTCATGCCGCCCAGCGTGCCCGCGGCCTTGGCGGCATTGTAGCTGTCGAGGCAGGTGTGCATCCGGGCCTTGCCCGCCGATTCCTTGGCGTATTTCGGATCGATCGCTCGCGGATAGGCGGCCGATCCAGGCGAGGCAGCCGGCGCCGCTCTCGAGGCCGTCGTGGTCGAGGTGGGTGGTGCGGCCGTTTTGGCCGACGGCGCAACCGGGTTCGGGACCGAGGTGGCAGCCGCATCCGGTGCCGCGCCGCACGCGGCCTTGCGGAAGTCGTTCCACGTCTGCCCGTTGAGCGTTCCGGCCTGCTTGGCGGCTTGATACTTTGCCGAGCACTCCTTGGTGGAGAGGGCCGCAGCCGGCGTCGCGATGGCGGCGATACTGGCAATCAGCAGAGGGGCGAAGAGATAGCGGCACATGGTGAACAATCTCCGATGCGCTTTACGGCATCGTCGGAGAAATTAGCGCAGTTGTTGATAGTCGAAAATGCGTTTTGCGTTCAATCTGCTCGGCCAGCTTCGACCGGTCCAGGGCCGGCGACGCCGACCGTCCGCAGCGGCCGGACCGCGTGGATCGCATGGGTGAGTCAGGCCGAGGTTCGAGACCGCGGCCATCGCCTTCTCCTCGGGGACCCGATTGCGAGCGCGGTCGTCGGGGCCAGCCGCTCCGCTGCTGGGCGGCTGCATTCGCGTCCGCGCATCGGAACCCCCGTACCTCGATCTCCCGGGCGTCGGCCCGAACCCGGCGGTCGGCGTGGCCGAGCTATGGTGTGCAAGCGCACCTGAGAGGTCACGCGGCGCTACTTATGCCCGAATCCACGACCGATCGGCCGTTGTTTGCCGCGGTGCGGGTGCTTAGGTCAGGAACGCTGGATCGCGACGGCGTCGTGGTTCCGCAGCCCTTCCCAAGGGCGTTTCCTCCCAAGACTTCGGGCCGCCCCGTTCAGGCGGCCTTTTTTCTGTCTGGACATAGGGCGCCATTGAAAAGGGTGGCCGCGCGAAGGCTGGCGGGCTCGGATCTCGGCGAGCGTGGCGGTGCGCCTTTCGGAGGTCCGCGTTTCGGGGCTGGACGCGGTCGGGCTCTTCGGGCGAGGCGCCAAGATGCCTCCAGCGGCTTGCCCTGCGGCGAGACTCAAATTGCCTGGTCGCGCCGGACGCGGCAGGCCTCGTCGCTCGTGCGGCCGCGCCGCAGGCTCAGGGATGAAGGACCCAGACCTGCGGCTGCTGCGACCAGCGGTACTGGCAGGGGCTGCCGAGGGGGCAGCCCATATCCTTGTCGCGCGGGCGAACAGGGATTCGACTCCAATCGGCGGCTCAGCGATCGTTGCTGTTCTGACCCTGAATTGGCTTGCCTTCCGGAGGCTTCTTCTCGTTCGGGCCGGGGTTCGTCTGAGCGCCGACGTTGTTCATGGCCTCGACTGTCTTCGGTGCGCCGGCATGCTCACCGCCCGCGAGGTTCTTGGTCGAGGCGTCCGCGTTCGAGCCTTTATCCTGTGCTGCCTGCTTGCCCTGGCTGTTTACAGTGGTGCCAACCGCACAGGGTGCAGCGAGCGCGCCTGCTGCCGTGAATGCCAGGATAACGCTCGCACTGATGAAGGTGGACACCTTAGGCATAGCCTCCTCCGAACGTTGTCAGCTTAAGAGGAAGCTCATAATCCAAGCCACAGCTCCTAGTTCAAGATCAACAAAACACACCATTGCACTTGATTTGCGCGCAATTATATCGCTCGATTACCCGACCCTCGAACATATGTTGAGGCAATCTTTCTGCCGGCTCGCTGTGGATCCGGCGCCGAGCGACGAATGATTTTAACAAATGCTATTTTCTTGGCTCGGAGCAGCCCTTATTCGCAGACGGACAGTCTGTGGGTCCGATGCATCACTATCGATTCTGCGTGGCCCTCCGGCGCCCTGACGGGACTGTTGACGCGCCTGTGCGCGAGGACAGCATCATCGCCAGGAATGCGGCCGAGGCCATAGAGGCGGCCAAGCGCATCCGCGTCGACATGATCAGCTCGGATGCGAACGCGATCTTCCTCACCGGCCCCAACGGTCACGTGATCTGGTCGCTGCGTCTGGGCGATGTCTGGCTGTAGAAGACTGCCGCTCGACAGCGGACGCCGCGGGTAGCAGGCCTCATCGGGAAGCGGCGGCTATCGGAAGACGGGCGGAGAGGCGGAAGCATTCGCCACCGCTGGCCTGAGACATTGCACATATCAGGCATCCGATAGCTCCGATGCGGAGCTTCGAAGCCGCGTCTCGGGGCGACGTCAAACGCAAAAAAGTAAGATGCGCAGCGGGGCGAACGCTGGGGCGTGGGCGCTCGGATCAGAGACCGCCGCTCAATCGCGTCGGGACGTCGCCCAGTCGGCCTCGCGCCTCAACCGGAGCTGCACGTTCGGGTCCATCGACAGGACCGTCCTGGAAGGTCGGACTTTACGTCTGGACATCGCACCCCGCGGCTTGTGCGCCCCTTCTGAGGGTATGCGGTCCGAGGAGCGGCATTGTCAGAACCCCAGCCGCACGCCGAACAGGCGGCGGCCCGTCGGCGCCTCGGCCTGGCCGACCACCACCTCGCTGCCCTCGGCGAGGCTCCCCGCCGCCCGGAGCGCGACCAGGTCGGCACTCATCGCGCCGGTCTCCACCCGGACCGCCTCCAGGCTGCCGTCGGCCGCCCGCACCCAGACCGCGGGCGCGGCCGGATCGCGCGGCGCGCTGCCCTCCGGGCGGAACCGCAGGGCCGCCAGCGGCACCTTGAGGACGTTCTCCTCCTTGTGGATCGTCAGCTTCACCAGCGCGGTCATCCCGGGCAGCAGCAGGCCGTCGCGGTTGTCGGTCTTCAACACCACCGTGTAGGTGACCACGTTCTGCGTCACGAGCGGCGCCTTGCGGACCTGCCGGACCACCGCCTGGAAGCGGCGGCCCGGATAGGCGTCCACCCCGAAGGTGGCGCGCTGCCCGGCCGCGATCCGGCCGATGTCGGTCTCGTCCACGCGGGCATGGACCTCCATCTCGGCGAGGTTCTTGGCGATGGTGAAGGCGGTCCGGACCTCCAGGCCCGCCGCGAGCGTCTGCCCCTGGTTGACGAGGCGGCCGACCACGACGCCGTCGGTGGGCGAGCGGATCACCGTCCGGTCGAGGTCGATCTCGGCGCCGCGCAGGCTCGCCTGCCGCTGGGGCACGGCGGCGCGGGCCTGGGCCAGCTCCGCCTCCAGGCGGCGGACCTCCGCGACGGCGGCGTCCACCGCGAAGCCGTTGAGCTCGAGCACCGCACTCGCCTCGCGGGTCAGGGCCTTGCGGGAGGCGAGGTCGGTCTGCGCCTCCTCGAGGGCGGCGGGCGAGGCGACCTCGCGGGTGCGCAGGGCGACCTTGCGCTCGAGGGTGCGCTCGGCGGCGAGCTGCTGGGCCTGCGCGCTCTCGAGCTTGGCCTGGAGCACCGCCTTGGTGCCGCGGGCGTTGTCGAGGTCGGTCCGGGCCCGGTCGAGCCGGGCCTGCTGGACCTTGACGTTGGCCACCGCCATGTCGAGGGCGGCGCGGTTCTCCTCGACCTTGGCGATGAAGCTGCGCGGATCGAGTTCGGCGAGCGGGTCGCCGAGATGGACCCGGTCGTTGAAGTCGACGTGCAGCTTGGCGATCTGTCCCGCCAGCTGCGAGCCGACCTCGACCGTGTCGACCGGCTGCACGGTGCCGGTGGCGGTGATGAGCTGCTCCAGCGAGCCGCGCTGGATCGGAGCCGTGATGAAGTGGCCCGCCTCCGGCGCCGGAACAGCCAGCTCCTTGACCACCGCCGCGGCGGCGGCCGGCGACCCAAGCCGGGCGCCCCCGAGGCCTCCCAGACCGGGATCGGCGTAGGTGAGCAGGGCGAAGGCGGCGATCACCGCGACGCCGAGCGTCATCAGGTTGTCGGGCAACCATCGCGCCATGTGCGAGACCTCTGAGTGTGCCCGAAGAGGCCGAGGTGGATCGGCATTTATCTCGGCCATGGGTAGAGCGGAACGGCCTAGCGGCGGGGGCGGCGCAGCGTACCTTCGATGCGGCATCGGCGCTCGCTGCGAAGCCATACCGGCTCGCTCTTCGCGCGCGGCTGCACCGCGCTACTGACCGAAGGTATCGCCGCCTCCGTTCCCGACACCATTGCCGATGCCGAAGTTACCATTCCCGTTGGTGGAATTGCCGTTGCCGTTGTTGGAGCCGATGTTGCCGTTGCCGTTGAAGTTGCCCGAATTGCCGTTGCCGTTATTCGAGCCGGTGTTGCCATTGCCGTTCCCGTTGCCCGTGCCGCCCATCAGGTCCAAGTTCGAGGGCATGCCATTCCCGTTGAGAACGGCGGCACCGCCGGGTGCGAGCGCTGTGGCCAAGCCAGCGGCCCCTGGATTTGCGAAGGGGACGAGACCTCCCCAGAATGGGATGGTGAATCCGCCGGGGGGCATATGGTGATGATGCCAGAAGTGACCCGGCGTCGGTCGCCAGCCGTTGGCCGGGACGGTGGGGGTCGAGGGCGACATGACCGCCTGGGCCGAGAGGGGAACCGGGAGCAGTGCCGCGACAGCAATGCAGGCACCTCCGGCCATGCGTCGGAATGAGTCGTTCATGCTGGGATCTCCTTCCTGGGATCTCCGTCGATGCCGGGCTGCATGCGAGGCGCTAGGCTCCCAGCCCAAGCCGGCGATGCGGCAAGCCTTCCGCATTCGGACTCTGCCCGGGATGCTGCCGCCGCGGGCGAGAAGGCGGCGATTGGCCAGGCGATGATCAGGCAGGTGGGAAGCCGCACGCTGCGGCTTGAGCATCGCCGCCTTCGTCAACACGGATCCGGTCGGTCAGAGGGCGGTGCGGAACTATAGCGCGGTGCGAGCGGTCGCCCGTCCTTTTGTCTGTCGCCCTTCTTCCGGCCGGACCGTTGTTCCGGCGTTCGCTTGATGGACACGGCCGCCTCGTCCTCCGCCCAAACATGACCGTTTACGGTCGGGCGGCGAGAATTCGGCTTCGCGGGTCGTCGACTTCCGGATCCGGACACGGCTTTCTCCACCTTGCAGAAGTTCGACGCCCGGCCTTTTTGCCGTTTCTAGCGGATGCGCAGAGTTGCATTGCCGTTCACATTCCCGTTCAGGGACCCGATATTGCCGTTGCCGTTGTAGCTCCCGCCGTTCAGGTTCCCGTTGAACGAGCCGACATTGCCGTTTCCGTTGTTGGTCCCCGTATTCAGGTTTCCGTTGAACGCGCCCACGTTGTTGTTGCCGCTGGTCGAGCTGGTGTTGCCGAGGCCGTTGAAGGCACCGACATTGCCCGTCCCGCCGTTGAAGGCGCCCAGGTTTCCGTTTGTCTGCGGGGCACCGTTGCCGTTGCCGTTCCCGTTGCCATTGCCGGAACCGGTGTTGCCGTTGCCGTTGAAGTTGCCGTTACTGATCCCGATGTTGCCGTTGCCGTTGCCGTTGCCGTTTCCGAAGGAAAAGGCGAGCGTTTGGGCTGAGGCCCCATCAGCGGCCAGAAGTGCCGCGAGAACGAGAAACCGAGCGCTGTTCATCATCGACTCCCTGCAAACGGATCGGGAGCGACCGGATGGGTCGCTCCCAAGGTCATCGCAGCGGCTCAGCGGTTCAGGTTGCCGTTGCCGTTGCCGTTGAACCAGCCGCCGTTGAGGTTGCCGTTGGCGTTGCCGTTGCCGATACCGTAGTTGAGGTTGCCGTTGGCGTTGCCGTTGCCGACACCGACGTTGCCGTTGCCGTTCAGGTTGCCGTTAAGGGCACCGGTGTTGCCGTTGCCGTTCAGGTTGCCGTTGAAGGCACCGAAGTTGAAGTTGCCGTTCCCGTTACCGTTGAAGGCGCCGGTGTTGCCGTTGCCGTTGCCGTTACCGTTGCCGACACCGACGTTGCCGTTACCGTTGCCATTGCCGCTTCCAATGGAGAAGGCGTAACCCGTCGAGGGCAGAGCAGCGAGCGAGAGCGCGGTGACGGCCGAGAGCAGAATCTTTTTCATCAGATGCCTCCGTTGATGAAATTTCACGGCCTGTTTCGACCGTTTGCGCCGGCGCTCATGGGCGAGATCACGCCATGGCACGACCGACGCACCAAGCATTCACGCTCGCTGTGATGATGTTAATACTGACAAAGAGACTAGTCACATTGGACTAATTCCGCCGCTCTCGACGGCGCAAATTTCCGTTTCCGGTCAATCGCTTATTCTGCGACAACTGTTTCGCGTGGAAATTTGAAAATCAGTATGTTATGGTCATCCCCGTACGAAAAAGACCTGACTTCGGCCGATCTATAGGTAAATTATCAGTCCTTGAGCCGAAAATTTTAAGATCACAGCGGCTTAGATTTGTCTGATTTATTCGATACACAGCGCAACATTCGTGATCGGGAGCACATCATGGGGGCAAGGCCGCTCATACACTTGGTGGACGACTGCGCCTCCATGCGCGCCAGCACGGCATCTCTCCTTGAGGCTGCGAGCTTCGCCGTCCGTGAACATGCCAATGTCGGTTGGATCCTTACCGAGATGGCGCAACTGGATGGCGATTGCCTCCTGACCGACATGCGCATGCCGCGGATCGACGGCCTCGAACTCCTCACGCGTCTCCGCGCGGCCGGCTCCACGCTCCCGGTCGTTGTCATGACGGGATACGCCGATGTCACCACGGCGGTGCGCGCGATGAAGCTCGGGGCCCATGATTTCATCGAGAAGCCGTTCCCTCCGCAGGCTCTGCTGAGGGCCGTCCGCTCAGCCATCCGCTGCCGCCGTGCGCACGGCTATGACGTGAAGCAGGCGATCATCGCGGAGCGCCTCGGCCGCCTGACGAGCCGTGAGCGGCAGGTGCTCGACCGGGTCCTGCTCGGCCGGACCCATCGCGATATCGGCGACGAACTCGCCATCAGCCCTCGCACCGTAGAGGTGTTCCGGGCGCGGATCATGACGAAGATGGAGTGCGAGACGGTTCAGGACCTCGTCCGCGCAGCCCTCGAGGCCGGGGCAGCCTGAGGGTCGGGGCACCGGACCTGCCTGCACCCCGGTGCGCGGCCTAAGGGTTTCCTCGTACGAGCGAAGCCGTACGGTCGCGAGCGAATTTCGGCCGCGGCTCCAGTCTGACACAACTTTGATCGGACGTTTGGCGCAACTCAAGACGCCATCGAACCATCGCCCGCCCGGCTGGGAAACGCCGCGGGCGCAGGAGGCTGGCCATGGGACGCTGGTTCATCAGCACCCTGTGCGCGCCCGCCGTCGCCAGCGATCTGGCTGTCGGCGCGGCGGACACATGTCCGGACGCCTTCCCTTCCGCGGCCGTCCGGACCCAAGAGGTCGGTACATCGGCCGCTGATGAAGGTGCGCCTCGCGATGGCGCCCGATCGGAATGCGACCGGATCGTCGCCGGGCGGGCCGATGCGGCTGAACCGACCCGCTTCCTCGGAGACGGGCTCGAGCTATGACGGAACGCGTCGTCAGTCTCTCCGCGGTCAACCGCACATTCCGGATGGGCGACATCAGCGTGCCCGTTCTGCACGACATCACGTTCGACGTCTTCGACGGCGAATGCGTGGCCGTGGTCGGCCCGTCCGGCTCCGGCAAGAGCAGCCTGATGAATCTGGTCGGGCTTCTGGACCGGCCGACCTCCGGGCAGATCATCATCGAGGGCGTGGATACGGCGCGGTTGTCTGCCGACCGGCGCGCCACGCTTCGCAACCGCCGCATCGGTTTCGTCTTTCAGTCCTACAATCTCCTGGCGCGCAACACCGCCTTGGACAATGTCCAGTTGCCGCTCATCTACGCGGGCGTCGGGAGAGCCGAACGACGCCGGCGCGCGGAGATGGCCCTCGCGGCCGTAGGAATGTCGCATAGGGCCGATCATCTGCCCTCGCAGCTCTCCGGCGGCGAGCAGCAGCGGGTGGCGATCGCCCGCGCCCTGGTGACGGATCCCAGTATCGTCCTTGCGGACGAGCCGACCGGCGCCCTCGACAGCCGAACCGGCATCGAGATTCTCGCGCTGTTCCGCAGCCTGAATCTAGCGGGACGGACTGTCCTCATGATCACGCATGATCTCAGCGTCGCCGAGCGGTGCGGTCGCATTGTCCGATTGCAGGACGGGCGCATCGTCTCGGATCGCCCCAACGTGACGTGCGGTCGGGCGAGGGCCTCGGCCTGATGGTCGCTCAGGCACTTCTGATGGCGCTCCACTCCCTGCGTCTGAACCCGATGCGCAGCTTTCTGACGATGCTGGGCATTGTCATCGGCGTGGCCTCGGTGGTGACGGTCCTGGCCATCGGCAGCGGCGCGCAGGGGCGGGTCGCCGACCAGATCCGCGCGGTCGGCGCCAACGTCCTGATGATCAATCCCGGCACCGCCCGGAAGGACGGCGTCCGGCTCAAGGCGGGGACCCGGCTGACGCTCACCGAGGGCGATGTCGAGGCCATCCTCGCGCAGGTGCCGCAGGTGCGCGCCGCGGCCGGATCGCTGTCGGGCACGGCCCAGATCGTGCGCGAGAACCGGAACTGGAACACCACCGTCAACGGCACCACCAACGGGCACTTCCTCGTGCGCGACTGGCTGCTGGCGCGCGGCCGCAGCTTCAACGGCACCGAGCAGACCACCGCCGCCAAGGTCGCCATCCTCGGCAGCGTCGTGGCCAAGGAGCTGTTCGGGCGCGACAACCCGGTCGGGGCGGAGGTGCGGATCATGAGCGTGCCCTTCGAGGTGGTGGGCGTGCTCGATCCCAAGGGGCCGGACCAGGACGACGTCGTGTTCGTGCCGCTGGAGACGGCCAAGCTGCGCTTCCTGGGCAGCGCCAGCGGGGTCAACCGCGACGCCGTCGCCTACATCATCGCCAAGGCCGTCTCCGAAGAGGCGATGGGCCGAGCGCGCACGGAGATCGAAGGGCTCCTGCGCCAGCGCCACCGCATCGCCGAGGGCCAGGAGGACGACTTCAAGGTCTCCGATCCCGCCGCCGCCATGGATGCCCAGCGCGGCGCCACCCGCACCATCGCGCTGCTGCTCACCTCGGTGGCCGGCGTCTCACTGCTGGTGGGCGGCATCAGCATCATGAACATCATGACCGTCACCGTCACCGAGCGAACCCGCGAGATCGGCATCCGGCGCGCGGTCGGCGCGCGAGGCCGGGACATCCGCCTGCAGTTCCTGGCCGAAGCCCTGGTGCTCTGCCTGCTGGGCGGCCTCATCGGCGTCCTCGTCGGCACCGCCGTCTCGCTGACCGTCGCACGCTCCGCCGGTTGGACGACGATCATCGACCCGAGTGCGGTTGCATTGGCTGTGACCTTTTCCGCTATCACGGGACTCTTCTTCGGCTTTTACCCTGCCCATCACGCGTCCCTGCTCGATCCGGTGGAGGCACTGAAGGCGGAATGACCAGGGGCGGCACTTCTTGGAGAGGCATTGGAGGGAGGCGCAAATGACTCTTACCGACGGAAGACGTCCGGCGATGCAATTCAAGACGCCGATACGTGTCCGGCGTGTCAGACAGGATGCCACCAACCGCCCTGTCGACGCTCCCACCGCCCGCGAGCGCGAACTGATCACGCACATCGCGAGCGGCCTTCCGAATAAACTGATTGCTTACGAAATGAGTATTTCGCCAAACACTGTCCGCGCCCACATCAGCAATGTCATGCGCAAGTACAAGCTGCAAAATCGCACACAGATTGCCACGATGCTGATGCCCATGCTCCGCTCCAGGCTCGATCTCGCAGCGCGCACCAGCCGCTGACGTCCAATCTGGAGACGAGGCAAGAGAATCTAGAATGTCCGTGATGGGCGCGAAGTGGCCGACCGGATATGGCCGGAACAGCGGTCGGGCCGCCCTCCAGCTCACGTCGGAATCTCACATGTTGGGTCCGGCCGCCTCGGTCGGGCTTCGACGATCGAGGCGGCCGCCCCACCCTACGGCACCGCGCAATAGAACGGGCATGGGGCTATGTCAGGCCCCATGGAGGGCTGCCTTCACCTTGGCCGGCGTGAACGGCACGGACCGCACGCGCACGCCCGTCGCGTCGAAGATCGCATTCGAGACCGCCGCCGGCACGATGGCGGCGGACGGTTCACCCGCTCCCCAGGGCTTCTCGGTCGGCCGATCGATCAGGTCGATCACGACTTCGGGCACGTCCGGGAAGGTCAGGATCGGGTAACTCGACCAGTCGAGGCTCGTGACGGCGCCGCGATCGAAAGTGACCTCCTCCATCAGCACCCGGCTGACGGTCTGGATGACGTTGCCGTCGAGCTGGTTGCGCACGCCGTCCGGATTGATGATCTGCCCGCAATCCTGGACCACGAAGAAGCGCGGCACCCGCACCTGCCCCGTGCTGCGATTGACCTCGACCTCGGCCACCCCGGCCACGTAGGTGCGGTTCAGCTCATACTTCACATAGGAGATGCCGCGGCCGCGCAGCACGTCGCCGGATGCGTCCTTCACCGGCGAGGGGCGGGCCTGCCACTTGGCGAGGTCGGCAACCCGCTTCAGCACCTCGATGCCGCGCGGATCCTTGAGCGCGCGCAGGCGGTACTCCAGCGGGTCGGCGCCGGCCACCGCGGCGCATTCGTCGAGGAAGGCTTCGTTGGCGTAGGTGTTCTGCATCCGCCCGGGTGTGCGGATCCAGGAGGGCCGGAGCGGTGTCGAGGCCAGACGGTGGCAGACCGTGCGCACGTTCGGAAAGGCGTAGGGCAGCGCCGAGTTGCCGATGATGTTGCCCGGCGCCATCGTGGTCTCGTGCGGCAGGTCCGCCAGCGAGGCCGCCACCAGCGGCACGTTGCCGGCCGCACCTTCCGGAATGTGGAACTGCGAGGACCAGGCGGCGACGTTGCCCTGCTGATCCAGCCCGGCCTTCAGGTCGATCAGGGTCGGCGGTCCCTTCGGATCCCAGCCGTGCTCGTCCGCACGCGACCACTGGACCCGCACGGGGCGGCCGACCGCGCGGGCGAGGAGCGCCGCATCGCCTGCCGCGTCCTCGTGGCCGTTTCGTCCGTAACAGCCCGAGCCCTCGACGTAGATGCAGCGCACCGCCTCCGGCGCGAGGCCGGTCATCGCCGCGAGCTGCTTGCGCAGCGCGTGCGTCATCTGCGAGGCGGTCCAGCAGGTGAGGAGCCCGTCCTTGAACTCCGCTATGGCGCAGGAGGGCCCGATCGAGCCGTGGGTGTGGATGGCGAAGTCGTAGGTGGCTTCGAGCCTCCGGGCAGCCTGGCCGAGGGCCGCTTCGGCATCGCCCGTGCTGCTCGTCACGTCATCCTTGGTCACCTTCGTGGCGCGCACGTGCTGCCAGAGCTTGTCCTGCTCGGGCAGCCCCTCCCACTTGGACCACGTCGCCTGGAGCTGCTTGGCCGCCTTGATGGCCGCCCATTCCTTCTCGGCGACGACGGCCAGGAAGTTGCCCTGGCGCACGACCGTGATCAGGCCCGGGATGTTCGCGACCGACGCCTCGTCCACGCTCTGCAGATCCGCGCCGATGGCCGGGGGGCGAACCACGCGGGCATGCACCATGCCGGGCACGCGGTAATCCTGCATGTAGGTGAAGCGGCCGGTCATCTTCTCGGGGATGTCGATCCGCGCCACCGACTTGCCCACGAGAGCGAAGCGCGCCGGGTCCTTGGTGGTGACGGCCGGATCGACCTTGAGGTCGAGGCGCCCGTCCTTCACGAGTTCGGCGTAGGAGAGACCTGCGCCGCCGGCCTTCGGCCGCACGGTACCCGCCTCGGTCACCAGCGCGTCGGCCGGCACGCCGAGCCGCTCGCTCGCGCTCTGCACGAGGCGGGCGCGGGCCGTCGCCGCCGCCTGCCGGATCTCGACGCCGCCCTTCTGGATCGAGAGGCTGCCGTAGGTCGGCCCCTGATCCGGCGTCAGCGCGGTGTCGCCCTGAACGATGGTCACGCGGTCGAGCGGCAGGTCGAGTTCCTCGGCCGCGATCTGCGACATCGCGGTTTCGACGCCGGTGCCAAGGTCGACCTTGCCGGAGAAGATCGTGACACGGCCATCGGCACCGAGCGCCAGGAAGCTGTCGACCTGGTCCGGCGCGACGGGCTTCGAGAAGCCGTTGGTCGCGACCGCCGCGAAGGTCTGCGCGCGAGCGCCGCGGCCGGACAGCGAGAAGCCGACTACGAGGGCACCGCCCTGGAGGAGCAGGCTGCGGCGGGAGAGGAGGGGCGCGTTCATGGCAACAACCTCCGTCAGAGCGTGCCGGCCGCGCGCTGGACGGCGCGCACGATCCGCAGGTGGGTGCCGCAGCGGCAGAGGTTCTGGGCCAAGGCCTGCCGGATCGCGGCCTCGTCGGGCTTCGGCGTCTCGTTGAGCAGGGCGGCCGACTGCATGATCATGCCGTTGATGCAGTAGCCGCACTGCGCCGCCTGTTCGGCGATGAAGGCCGCCTGCACCGGGTGCGGCTTGTCCGGGCCGCCGAGACCCTCGAGCGTCACGATCTTGGCCCCCGCCTTCAGGCTCGAGACCGGGGTGACGCAGGAGCGCACCGCCTGCCCGTCGACATGCACCGTGCAGGCGCCGCACTGGCCCAGCCCGCAGCCGAAGCGCGGGCCATGCAGGCCCAGATCGTTACGCAGCACGTAGAGGAGCGGCGTATCGGGATCGTCCACATTCACGTGCGCCGCGTGCCCGTTCACGTCCAGCGATATCGGCTGTGCCATCGGGCGTCTCCCTGGAACCATTCTGGGGTGCCCGCCCTATACCCGGCGTAGATCCGGAGCAACGCGGCGGCGTGACAGCGATCCCCATTCGCTGCCCGTGGCCATGCTGCCCCCGGCGCCGTCAGGAAAGCGCATGCCCTCGCAGAACCGCAGCCGATACACCCTTGCTCTCGTTCTCGCGCTGTCCGTCAGCCCCACATGGGCCGCCGAGCGCATCGCGCAGGACTGGCCCGAGCCGTCGCAGAAGGCCGCGGAGGCCATGGCCAACAAGTACGGCGCACCGCAGGAGCAGACGGCGACCCTGCTGATCTGGCATCGCAACGGGCCATGGATCCGGACTGTGGTGCATAAGGTCGGAGCCGAGCACGACTTCCCGGCCAAGCACAGCGACGTGCTGGAACAGAGCCTGCCCTACAAGGTGCCGCTCAACCTCTTCAGCGCGGTCGCGACGTTCAACGGCAGCGTGATCCCGGATCGGACACGGGGCACCCTCACTGCCTACGGTGCCAGCGAGGCCGAGAACGTCCTGAGCTTGAACTTGGCCCGCGCGGTCGTGCGGGGCGAACTGACGGTCGAGCAGGCCCGTGAGAAACAGGTCGCGGCAGCCCAGCAACTGGCGAAGGGGCAGGTTCCGGACCTTGCCGCCACGTTGACGCTCGACCAGCAGCAGGAAGGTGATGTGTCCGATCCGGATACGGCGATGATCCTGCCGGCCGGCCGAACACCCTAGCCGCTGGGCCAGTCGGTCCGGGCCCAGTGCCGAACCGGCGTTGCAGGTCTCTCGAAACGGCTCGACGGGCGGCCGCTATGCGGCGGCAGCCCCGTGAGGTGTCGACTCGTCAACGGCGACCGCTTCGCTTTCCCCGCCCGGGGGCAGGCCCCAGCCCTTCACGAGCCCGTAGACGGCGGGGATGACGGCGAGGGTCAGCACGGTCGAGGACACCATCCCGCCGATCATCGGCACGGCGATGCGCTGCATGACCTCGGAGCCCGAGCCGGTACTCCAGAGGATGGGCAGGAGCCCCGCCATGATGGCGACCACCGTCATCATCTTCGGGCGCACCCGCTCGACCGCGCCGACCATGATGGCCCGCCGCAGGTCACCGCGGGTGACGGGACGGCCCGCGTGCACGCAACGCGCCCGGACCTCGTCCCAGGCATGGTCGAGGTAGACCAGCATGATCACGCCGGTCTCCGCGGCGACCCCGGCCAAGGCGATGAAGCCGACTGCCACCGCGACCGACAGGTTGAAGCCCATCCACCAGAGCAGCCACACCCCGCCGACGAGGGCGAAGGGCAGCGACAGCATGACGATGAGCGTCTCGGTCAGACGCCGGAAGTTCAGGTAGAGGAGCAGGAACACGATCAGCAGCGTCAGGGGCACCACGATCGTCAGCCGTGCCTCGGCCCGCTCCAGGTATTCGTACTGCCCGCTCCACTGCAGGGTCGTGCCCTGCGGCAGCCTCACCGCGTCGGCTACCGCCTGGCGCGCCTCGGCCACGTAGCCGCCGAGATCCCGGCCTGCGAGGTCGACGAAGATGTAGACAGCGAGCTGGCCGTTCTCGGTGCGGATCGCGGTCGGCCCCCGCGTGAGCACGACCTTGGCCACCTCGCGCAGCGGCACCGTGCCGCCCGCCGGCAGCGGCACCTGCACATCGTCCGCAATGGCCCGTGGGTCCGAGCGGAAGGCGCGCGGGTAGCGCACGTTCACGGTGTAGCGCTCGCGGCCCTCGACCGTGGTGGTCACGGCCTGCCCGCCGAGCGCCGTCGCGACGACGTCCTGCACGTCGCCGACCGTCAGGCCGTAGCGCCCGAGCGCCTCGCGGTCCGGCGTGATGTCGAGGAAGTAGCCGCCGATGACCCGCTCGGCATAGGCGCTGGAGGTGCCCGGCACGGCCCGGATCACCGCCTCGACCTGGCGGGCGACGCCCTCCATGGCCGCCAGGTCGGTGCCGAGCACCTTCACGCCCACCGGTGTACGGATGCCGGTCGAGAGCATGTCGATGCGGGCGCGGATCGGCTGCGTCCAGGCATTCGACACGCCGGGGAACTGGAGCGCCCGGTCCATCTCGGCCCTGAGGCTCGCCAGCGTCACGCCCGGGCGCCACTCCGCCTTCGGCTTCAGGGCGATGACCGTCTCGAACATCTCCATCGGCGCGGGGTCGGTCGCGGTGCTGGCGCGTCCGGCCTTGCCGTAGACCGAGGCCACCTCCGGGAAGCTCTTGATGATGCGGTCCTGGGTCGCGAGGAGTTCGCCGGCCTTGGTCACCGAGATTCCCGGCAGGGTGGTCGGCATGTAGAGCAGCGTGCCTTCGTCGAGCTCCGGCATGAACTCGGAGCCGAGCTGCCGGGCCGGCCACACGGTGGCCGCCAGCACGCCCAGCGCGAGGAGGACGGTCGGGATCTGCGCCCGCAGAACCCCGGCGATGAGCGGCCGGTAGAGCCAGATCAGGAGCCGGTTCAGCGGGTTGCGGTGCTCGGGGACGATGCGCCCGCGCACGAACAGCACCATGAGGGCCGGCACCAGGGTCACCGACAGGAGCGCCGCCGCGGCCATGGCGAAGGTCTTGGTGTAGGCGAGCGGCCCGAACAGGCGCCCCTCCTGGCTCTCCAGGGTGAAGATCGGCAGGAAGCTCACGGTGATCACGAGGAGCGAGAAGAACAGCGACGGCCCGACCTCGGCGGCGGCCTCGACCAGGATCTCGACCCGCGGCCTGCCCGGGGGCGCCCGCTCCAGGTGCTTGTGGGCGTTCTCGATCATGACGATGGCGGCATCGATCATGGCGCCGACCGCGATGGCGATGCCGCCGAGCGACATGATGTTGGCGCCCAGCCCCAGAGCCCTCATGCCCGCGAAGGCCATCAGGATGCCCACCGGCAGCATCAGGATGGCGACCAGCGCGCTCCTCACGTGAAGCAGGAAGACGATGCAGACGAGGGAGACGACGACGCTCTCCTCGGCCAGCGTGTGCCGCAGGGTGTCGATGGCCGCGTCGATGAGCTGCGCGCGGTCGTAGACCGGCAGGATCTCGGTGCCGGCCGGCAGGCTTTTCGCGACCTCCGCGAGCTTCGCCTTGACGCCCTCGATGACGGTCAGGGCGTTCGCGCCGAAGCGCTGCAGGACGATGCCGCCGGCGACCTCGCCCTCGCCGTTCATCTCGGTGATGCCGCGGCGCTCGTCCGGCCCGAGCTCGACTCGGGCCACGTCCCGGACCCGCAGCGGCGTGCCGCCCGAGCTCTTCAGCACGATATTCTCGATGTCGGCGCTGCTCTTCAGGTAGCCGCGCCCACGCACCATGAACTCGAACTCGGAGAGCTCGACCGTGCGGCCGCCGACGTCGGCGTTGCTCGCCCGGATGGCGTCCCGGAGCTTGTTGAGGCTGACGCCCTGGGCGCGCAGGCGGTTCGGGTCGACCACGACGTTGTACTGCTTCACGAACCCGCCGACGCCCGCGACCTCGGCAACGCCCTCCGCGCGCGAGGCCCCGAAGCGGATGACCCAGTCCTGCAGGGACCGGAGCTCGGCGAGCGTCCGCTCCTTCGCGACCACCACGTACTGATAGACCCAGCCCACCCCCGTCGCGTCGGGCCCCAGCGTCGGCGTGACCCCGGCCGGCAGGCGGCTCGCCGCGCCGTTGAGGTATTCCAGCACCCGGGAGCGGCCCCAGTACGGGTCGGTGCCGTCCTCGAAGATCACGTAGACGAAGGACACGCCGAAGAACGAGAAGCCGCGCACCACCTTCGCCTTCGGCACCGTCAGCATGGCGGTGGTCAGCGGGTAGGTGACCTGATCCTCCACCACCTGCGGTGCCTGACCCGGATACTCCGTGTAGACGATGGCCTGCACGTCCGAGAGGTCGGGGATGGCGTCGAGCGGGAGGGTCCTGAGCGCCAGGATGCCCGCCGAGACGGCGAACACGGTCCCGACCAGCACCAGGACGAGATTGCGGGCCGACCATCCGATGAGGCGCGCGATCACGGCGTGCCCCCTGCGTTCGACGCCTGTCGGCCGTCCTTGGGGGCGGCCAGGGCCTGGAGCGCGGCCTTCAGGTTGCTCTCGGCGTCGATCAGGAAGTTCGCCGCCGTGACCACCCGGTCGCCGGCCGACACGCCCGCGCGGATCTCCGTGTAGCCCCCGCCGCGGATTCCGACCTGCACCGCCTTCGGCTCGAAGCGGCCCTCGCCACGGTCGAGCAGCACGACCTGCCGCTCGCCCGTGTCGATGACGGCGTCGTCCGGGACCGCCACCACGGGCTTGGCGTCGCCGGTGGCGATCTCGACGTCGGCATACATGTCGGGCAGCAGCGCGCCGTCCGGGTTCGGCAACTCGATGCGCACCCGCGTGGCCCGGGTCTCAGGGTTCACCTGCGGGTAGACGACCGCGATCTTGCCGGAGAACGTCCGGCCCGGGGCCGAGCGCAGGCGCACGGTCACGGGCTGCCCCACGCGCACCCCGGCGAGGTCGCGCTCGGGCACGTCGGCCAGGACCCATAGGGTTGCGATGTCGGCGATCCGGAACAGGGTATCGCCGGCCGCGGCCTTCATGCCCTCGACGGCACTCCGCTGCAGGACGAGCCCGTCCCGGGGCGAGGACCACGTGATGGCCATCGGCACCTTCCGGGTGCGCTCCATCGCGTCGATGACGTCTTCCGAGACGTTCAGGTTCTGCAGGCGCCGCCGGGCGCCGTCGAAGCCCGGGTTGGCAATGAGCTGGGCCGCGGCCGCATTGATCTCCGGCGAGTAGACGTGGACCAGGGGCTGCCCCTTGCGGACGCGGTCGCCGGTCGTGACGTTCTCGACGTGGTCGACATAGGCGTCCGAGCGGGTCGCCACGACGGTGACGCGCCGCTCGTCGAGCGCCACGGTGCCGGGTACGCGCACCGGCTGGGCCACCACCTGTTGCTCCGCGACCGCGGTCCGCACGCCGGTGCGCTGGACCTTGCCGGGCGAGACCGTCACGACGGTGCCGCCCTCGTCCTCGCCCGCGTAGACGGGGATGTAGTCCATCCCCATCGGGTCCTTCTTCGGCACCGGCGACGTGTCGGGCAGACCCATCGGATTGCGGTAGTAGAGGATCCGACGGGTGTCGCCGGCAGCCTTCGCCGTCTCGCCCTGCGCCATGCCGTGACTGGCCGTGTCCGCCGGCATGGCCTCGCCATCATCGGCGACGTCGAAGCTGACGTCCTCGCCGGCCTGCACCGCCCGGAACGCGCGCCCGTCCTCGGTCACCATCTGCGACGCCGAGTAGACCGGCTTTCCGTCCGGGTCCTGGTAGTAGACCACGGGTCCGTTCGCCTTCGCGGGGGCCGGGGCGGGTATGGCCGCCCGGCCCGTGCCGGCGGGAAGCCACTCGGCGAACTGCGCCTGGGCGCGCGCGACGAGGGCCGGGACAGGGTTCTCCCCGTGCCCGGCGACGTAGCCGACGCCTCCCGCCGCGAGCGCGGCGAGGGTCCCGGCGAGCCATGGCGACCGGCTCATCGGATGGCCTGGAAGACCAGCTTGTCCTCGACCGTGCCGGTCTCGCCCTGGACCTTGGCCCCGAGCGACAGGCGCCAGCCACCGGCCATCGAGAGCTTGGCCTTGAAGCGGTAGATGCCGGGCTCGGTCGAGGGGATCTGCTCGATCCGGGTGACCATCTCTTCCATGCTGTCCGGGGCCATGTCGAGGCGCTTGGCGAAGATCACGGCGTCCGGCACCGGCTTGCCGCTGCGCTTGTCGACGAGCCGCACGGCGACGACGGTCTCGCCGACCTTCGCGTCCTGCTGCACGAGCTGGAACTGGTAGTCCTTGATGTCCGCCAGGGCGGGCACGGTCGCCGCCGACAGGACGGCGCCGAGCAGCGCGGCCGGCAGGGCGCGCGCGAAAGGGGTCTGGGTCACGGGTGTGGTCTCCTGAACGCGAGGGAAGGCGACGCGCGAGGGCGCGTCACCGGGCCGGCGCGCGCGCCGGCAGCATCGGGTTCAGGCTCGGGGAGGCTCGGGTAACGGCGCCCCGTGGACGCTGGCAAAGGTCGCGGGATCCGGCCAGGCAACGCTCACGCGCCGCGCGGCGGGCACTGGGACCGGGATCGCGGCCGGCAGCAAAGAGGCCACGCTCGCCAAGCACAGGGCCATCAGCGGGCAGCCCTTGGCGCAGTCCGGCTTGGCGGTCTCGGCCTTCGGGCAACACGGCATGTCGTCCATGTCCATGCCGGTCATGTCGGCGGCCGCAGCGTCGTGATGCCCCACATGGGCATGGTCCATCCCGGGGCTGCGGTGGTCGCCCAGGGCCGCCGCGTGATGGCCGTGGGCCATCGAGGCGTGCATGCCCGTGGTGGCCGCGGGAGCGGCCGCCGGCGTCAGGGCGAGACTGAGAACCGCCAGCAGCGGCAACAGTCGCCGGAGGGCGAGCCAGAAGTTCACGACGCCAAGATGCCAAATTCCGGGCCGGCGCGGAAGCCTGCCCGACAGGTCATGGAACGGCGCGCACCGGGTAGCCGGCGTCGCCGATGGCTCGGGCAATCCGCTCGGACGGCCCCACAGCGCCGGACACGGTGACGAGCTTGGCCCCGAGGTCGACCTCGACGCTGGCATTCGGCTCGATGGCCCGGACGGCCCGGGTCACGGACTTGGCGCAGCCGCCGCACCCCATCTTGTCGACCTTGAAGCGATGCATGACGCACTCCCTTTGGCTGGCGTCCCGACCAGATGGGGCTTCCCACCGTTGGAAGGTCAAGGGCCGATGGGCGGTGAGCCAGCGTGGTTGCCTCAGCGATACGATCCTGATCGGGTGCGGCGGCAGGCGGCGGGTTTGAACAAGGGGCACCGTCCCGAAGTCCGCCTCATCCTGGGTGGGCTACGCGCTCACGCCGCCGAGTGTGGGAGGTGCCGCTTGAGGAAGCGCGTCACGCGCGCGGCTGCATCGAGTTGCGCAGATCCCGTGAGCCCGTGGCCCTGGCCCTCGTAGATCCTGATCTCGTGCGCCGTGCCCTGCTCGAGGAGGAGTCGCTCCAAGGCCCGTGCCTGCGAGACCGGCACGATGGGATCTGCGCCGCCGTGCAGGATCAGTGTCGGGGGCAGGCGCGGGCGCACTCGCGCGAGCTCGTCCGGCAGGGGGCCAAAATAGTCGATGATCGCGCGCACCCGCGGCTCGGTCGCGGCTGCCGCGAAGGCCAGCGCTGCGCCCAGGGAGATCCCGACGATGCCGAGCCTCTGCGCGTCGGTGCCCGGCCGGTTCGCGAGCCAAGCGACGGCATCGCGCACCGTTTCCGTCCAGACTGGAAAGTCCTGCCGCAGGCGTGCGTAGGCAACGCGCTGATCGCCGGTCCGATCGAGGTAGTGCACGAAAGCCACGTGGTAGCCCGAAGCGGCCAGTGTGCGAGCGGCCAGCCGGTAGCCATCGGCAGAGGTCAGGCCGTCCGCACCGTGCAGCAGCAGGAGGGCAGGCCCGATGGCGCCTTCCTCCATCTTCCCGGCAGAGCCGCCGAAGGCTGCAAACCATTCCACGCCGATCCGCCGCCCGCCACTCGTGAAGTTCTGCATGTTGGGATCTTGGGTCCAGATCTCGGCCGAGCGCCGGTGAAGAGGGAGGGCATCGCCTCCTCGCGCATTGGCCGTGGTCGCGATGGGCCGGTCGAGGGAGATCTCCGTCCCCTGCCGGCGGCCCTAGCGCGGCAGCACCCTCGCCTCTTGCAGGCGTCGAATGGCGGCCACCAAGGCTTCGACGCTGTCGACGCTCTCTCCGAACCCAGCGCGCCGGATCTTGCCCATGTCGGAGACGAGGTCGAAGTCGCTGTGGAACACGAAGTCGCCGAAGCCCCATCCGACCGCCCTCTCGTAGGGCATGTCGCTCAAGCCCTGCTCGAAGACCAGTCGCTTCCATACCGCCCCCTTGTCCGCCATGTGGGTGGCCAGGCGCATCGGAACCGGTGGCCCCAGCGGCAGATCGAGCGCTGCGGCAAGCTTCTCCCAGACACGCCGCCACCGGAAAGGCTCGTGCACGTAGTTGAAGGCCTCGCCGCGCGCGGCGTCGGACGTCGCGGCCCAGAGGCTCGCCCGGCCGAGGGCGCGGGAGTCTGTCACCTGGGCAAACACCCCCTCGTAGACGTGCGCCGGCCCCGGAAAGCGGAACGCCGCCCCTTCCGCCCGGCACAGGGCCGCGTAGGCGCCGATCACCATGGCGATGTTCATGGCGTTACCGGCTGCGTCGCCGACCACCACATCCGGACGCAGGATCGACCAAGCCGCACCCCCGCGATCCGCGCGCGCCCGCAACTCGTCCTCCTGCGTGAAGTAGAAGTTCGGCCCGATGTGGCGCGGGTTCTCATCCTCGTAGAACGGGGCTGGAACCGGCCCGAGATGGACACCGTAGACCTTCGCGCCCTGATACAGCACCACGCGCTCCAGCGGCGCGCCGACGGCCTCAAGCCCGTCGAGGAGGTTGCGCAGCATCGCGCCGTTCACCCGGTCCTCTTCGGCGAGGCTCGGCTGCGGCGCGAGAGCGGCGTAAAACAGATGCGTGGTGTCGCGAGCCTGGACGAGCGCGGCTCGAGTCGCTTCAGGATCCGTCAGATCCGTCGCGATGGCCTCGCCCGATCCGTGCGGCCGACGCGAGAGGGCCCGCGCGTGCCAACCTCCCGCGGCCGCGAGTTCCTGCATCAACCCCTTGCCGATGATGCCGCTTGCGCCCGCGACCAGGGCTGTTCGGAACTCTGCCATCTTCGCTCGTAGGGTGCTTTGGGAATGAAGGGCCTTGCCGCGCCCCTCTGGTCCAGGTGGGACCCGGGGCTGGCGTGCGGTCAACCCACCGGAGCGCGGTCTGTTCGGGTGCCGGCATCGCCCGGCGCCTCACCGCGGAAAGCGCGGACCGGGGCAGACATCCTGCGGGCCGGCTTCGTGCACCGCAAAGGGCAGCCCCATGATCGGGAGCGGATACGGGTCTGGGCTGCAGATGGCCGGCTTCCACGACGTCCCCCTCGGCACGACCTGAAGGTCGAAGACGATTCAGAAATTGCTGATCTCTGGACCGAAGCGCGTTTCGCCGTCGGGCGGTCCTGCGGTGGCCGACTGAACCGGCCACCGCTGTGATCCGCGCGGCGCTCACTGCCGCGTGACGATGACCTCCAGATAGGCGCTGGGTACGACGACCGATGCATCACCCGATCGGTTGAAGCGCCCGACGAGTTCGACGATGTCTTGCGCCAGTGCTTCCTGGCTTGTGGCGTCGAGTGCCTCGAAGGTCTTGAGCATGGGACCGTAATAGGTGCGGAAAACATCCAAGAAGTGCTGCGCTGAGCGATAGCGGAACACAAAATGGCGGGACTGCGCGATCAGCGTAGACGCTTGGGCTCCGAAAGCTTTCTCGATCCACTCTCGGGTGCCCCACAATGCCGGAGATTTGAGGCCGGCGGGCGGCGGACGATAGCTGCCGATGATCTTAAACATTTCGCCGATGAAGCCGTCAGGCGTCCAATTCGCGAGCCCGATGCGCCCTCCCGACCGGCACACCCGCAACATTTCGTTGGCCGTACGGCTCTGGTCGGGACTGAACATGGCACCGAAGGTGGACGCGACCGCATCGAACGCCTCATCGGCGAACGGGAGTTCCTCGGCGTCGGCCTTCTGAAATTTCACCGCGAGGCCCTCGGCTTCGGCTCGCAGCCGTCCATGGTCCAAGAGGCCTTCAACGTAGTCCGTCGATGTCACGTCGCACCAGCGCCGAGCGGCAGCCAGCGTAAAGTTGCCGTTGCCGGCAGCGATATCGAGCACCGCCTGACCAGCCCGCAGATCCATCGCCTCTGCGAGTTGCTCGCCGACGATCTGAAGCGTTGTGCCGACGACGGCGTAATCTCCCGACGACCAAGCCAGTTGCTGCTTGATCTTGATCCCGTTCAGATCCGGGACGCTCGCGGGGGGGCGGCAGTCGATGACGACAGTCATGTTACCTCCGACGTCGATGAGTAGCGACTTGCCGCGAACACGACAGGGCTCCATGTCGCGGCGCACTATCCACTACTGCCGCTGAAGAGCGGATCGAATGACTGCGCTACCGGAGTTCTTGCTCAGGCGTCCAAAGCGATTAAGGTCTGCCGGAAGTCCGATTCGAGGCGTCGTTTCCGAGCGGCGGCCATCTCGGGTTGCGAGGCGGTGAGAGGCTGATGGCCATGACGGCCGACGTCCTTTCGGAGGTCCTATCGGCAGTTCGGTTGACCAGCTCGGTCTTCTTTGACGTTGCAGCAGCGGCCCCCTGGGTCGCGGAGGCCCCCCCGTCTGCACAGATCGCAGATGCTATCTATCCCGGGGCCCAGCACGCGATCGAGTATCATGTGCTTGCTCGCGGATCCTGTTGGATATCCATTGTCGATGGTGCGCCGTTTTCGCCAGTTCGGCTGCATGAAGGTGACATCGCCATTCTTCCGCACGGCGAGCCGCACGTCGTCTCCAGCACACCGGGCCTGCGCGCCGAGCCGAATTTGGATGTCCACCGCCGGCCGAACGATGACAGCCATCTGCCCTTCAGGCTGAAGACCGGACCCGACGGTGGGAGCGATGCGCACCTGATCTGTGGCTTCTTCACCTGCGACGTACGGCCGTTCAATCCTCTGTTCCAGGCCCTGCCGCGGTTCATGCGTCTGGGGCGCGAGACATCCCCGGCGACCAACGGCCTACTGAGCCAATTTCTCCTTCTGGTTTCGGAAGAAGCCAGAGACCGGCGCGCGGGCGCGCAAAGCGTCCTCAACAAGCTGTCCGAGCTTATGCTGGTTGAGGCGGTCCGAACCTACATGGATTCGCTCGATCCAGAGGCGGCCAGTTGGTTGTCTGCGCTCCGCGATCCCCTGGTCGGGCGTGCCCTCTCCCTGTTGCACGCTGAACCGGCCCGGTCCTGGAGACTCGACGAGCTTGCTGCGGGATGCGGCGCGTCGCGTTCGGCGCTCGCTGACAGGTTCACGCGCATGACGGGCTACCCGCCCATCCAGTATCTCACCCGCTGGCGGATGCAGCTTGCCGCCAAGCACCTGACTGAGCGGGATGCCAAAGTCGCCGCTGTGGCTCAAGAAGTCGGCTATGAGTCCGAGGCCGCGTTCAGTCGCGCGTTCAAGAAGTTTTCCGGCCTGTCACCGAGCGACTGGCGATCCTGATCGTGCGCCCGACGGAGGCTTTCCCCCGGGTAACAAATCGAGAGCGGACTGGACGGGACGACTGGTTCTGTCCCGGACCGGAAGTTCAAGGAGCGCCTCCATCGGTGCGGTCTCAAGGTCGACGAACGGCGTGTGGCACCAGCGCCCGATGCTCCAGCGGGCATGTCCTCGGACTCGCGGGGCGTCCAACCTTGGCCTGCTGAGGGATCGTCCTCTCTTGGTCTCGGCTGCCGTGGCCCGAGCTTGCTGAGCAGCAGCCCACACGGCCAAAGCCTCTTGGAACGCCCGGCAGCGTCCATGCTCCAGCTCCGATACAGTGCACGTTCGCGGACTGCGGGAGTGTGCTCGGCGGTTTTGCTGGACGGACCACCGCCATCGGACGGTGATCTGTGATATGCGTCCGTGACAAAGCCTCTGTTTGCGCTGATACGACCGTCACGCGCAGCCGCGACCGCAGGAGGAGCAGATGGGCTTCTACGAGCGGCACATCGGTCCCCGTTTCGTGCGTTGTGTCTGCGCAATGGCTAACATTGCCGCCGAGCGCGAGAAGATCGTGCCGCGTGCAACGGGCACGGTGCTCGAGATCGGCTTCGGCCCCGGCCTGAACCTGCCCTTCTATAATCCTGCCCGGGTCTCGCGCGTGATCGGCGTCGATCCGAACGAGCCGTTCCTGAAGCTCGGCGCGGCGCAACGACGAGCGGCCAAGATTCCCGTCGAAATTCGGTGTGTGCCGGCGGAGAGCCTGCCGCTGGAGGACGCCTCCGTCGACACGGCAGTGATCACCTACACGCTCTGTTCCGTGCAGGATCCTATGAGGTGCCTGTCGGAAGTGCGCCGCGTTCTCCGTCCTGGCGGCCAAGCGCTGTTCCTGGAGCACGGGCTGTCAAACGACGCGAAGGTCGCTCGCTGGCAGCATCGGCTGAACCCGCTCTGGCGGCCGCTGGCGGTCGGCTGCAATCTGAACCGTCCGGTCGCCGCCGCCTTCCGAGCAGGAGGCTATTCGCTTGCCGAACTGGAGGAGTACTATCTGCCTCGTACGCCTAAGCCGGTGGGCTTTCTGAGCCGTGGTGTCGCACGCGCCGTCTAGAGGATAACCGAGCAAGCCGAAGCGCGCGTTCAACCCGGCCCAGGTCAAGTGACGCGAGGGCGCGGCCCCACAGGAGATCGTGCGTAACGTCTGCCACGCAGCGATGGGTATCAGCGGGGTGACCACGACCACCACCCACGTTGCGAGCGCGACGGAGGGAACCGGAGCGGCAGCCAGTCAGGTCCCGGGGGCGACCTCCGAGGTGTTACGCCAGTGCGAGCAGCTCGCAGCGGAGATGAGCCGCTTCCCCGCACCATTCGCCGGGCTGAGGTTGCTATGGCCGAGATCCACATCCGGCCCGCTCCCCCTTTCCGGTGCAGCCCCCTTCCACACGGACTTGATCGGCTGCGGCTCACAGGACCACTTGAGGCCAGCAGTCCGCATGTCACTTGTCCGACGGTGCGCCACTTGCGGACCTTTGCGTTCAACGTGCTCGGGTTCAGCCAGCGCGTTCCGCCTTCTCGTGCGGCTGCGGAACGCGCGGCCGGCGCGAGCGGCTCGGGCCGCCACGTCTCGCCAAGGCACAACAACGCAGCCTCGACCTCGTCGAGCCGGGAAGCCCCTGCCTCCGCCATACCTTCAGACGGAATTCATTGCCCGATCATCCGGAGTGCAGGACATTCGCCACCCAATCGAGGCCACGCTCGACCATGAAGTTGCGTCGCGCCATACTCTAGATGATCAGCCCCCACCGCATGGAGGCTGATCAGGTAACGCCCCCAGATCGGCACATTCGATGGCCATTGCGGAGGGATCTGCCCCGATCTGCTCTGCGGTCCGTACGCGGGTATCCCCCCTGGTTTCCGGTTCGAGGCCGCGACATCAAATCGCCCAACAATCACCGATAGCAGTATAACCACATCCGCCATTTTCATCTGTCTGTCGGGCACAGGGGGTCATCCATGCTTGCGCCATCATAAATAAATCACTATTCACTGCTGATATGATGGATGCAAATGGCTAGGTACATTTTACGGGCGTCCGAACCTCTTTAGTGGTCCGGCATGCTGAGGTGATCAAATATCAGAGCGGTCCGGTCGGCGCTGAAACTGCATGGTTCCGGTTCGCATCATGGAAGGTGGGCTTGCGGATAATGACTGAGGCAGAGGTTATACGGTTCCTGAAGGAGGATCTGGCGGTGCGTGAGCCGAGTATAAATCGGTCTACATCATTATTCGCCAGCGGTATCATTGATAGCTTCTCCCTCATCGCCCTTATGTCGGAAATTGAAAACAGGTCCAACATAATGATTTTGCCGGAAGAAATAAATCTTGATAATTTTGACTCCGTCGAGCGCATCATATCGTATATCAGCAGCAAAACGAAATAGATAATATTCCGATGGCTGCGTCGAGTTACTCCCGGGACGTAAGCCATCTTTGAAGCTGGGTGACTGCCCTGAGTGGAAAGATGCTGGAAGATGTTCCCGACGAATCCGAAATTCTGCCTCGTCAGCAATCGGAATTTGACGCAATTTATTTCGGCGGCCATTATGGGACCATTCACCGGCCCAAAAATTTACCCGAATCCGGCCTGACGGTTGTTGTCGTCCCGCCGATCGGCAGAGAGGCAACCTGCGTCTACCGGCCGTTCTTCGAATGGGCGGAAACACTGGCCGCACGCGGTATCCGGGTCTTGCGGTACGATCCTCTCGGAGAGGGAGACTCGCTGGGGGTCGCACCCGATACCGAGCAATGGACCTGTTGGCTCAACGGACTGGAACAGGCGGCCGCGGTCGCTCGCCGCGAGACAGGGGCACGATCCCTGGTCCTCGCAGGTATGCGGATCGGCGCATCGCTCGCTCTCGCAGCCGACGCGTCCGTGAGGCCCGATGCACTGATCCTGTTCGCCCCGATCATGGATGGAAGAAGTTGGTTGCGGGAGCTGAGGCTTTCCGCCGAGCTACAAGGTCAGCCAGTCCAATCGGACGGGATATGCATCGACGGCGTGAGGCTCAGCGCGTCCACGGTGCACAGGCTGTCGAGCCTCGACCTTACGGGGCTTCAACCGACGGGTCGCAACGTGTTCCTGGCCGGCACATACAGTAGAAAGCAGCTGTCCGGCTTTTGCGAAAGCACGATCCGGTCAATGCCGTTCGATGGATACAGCAAGCTCTTCAGAGACCCGCATCTGAACGAGAATCCGCATATTGTCCTCGGCGCCGCGACGTCATGGCTGGAGGACCTTGGTCGCACGAGTCCCTCCGCTGCGGCTGACACGAAGTCTGCTGCCGCCCCCGAGAGGCCCCCCGCCACGCGCCTGCTCCAGGCCGAGTGGAGCGAGGAGCCGGTCACCTTTGGCGCGGGCCTGCGCGGCGTGCTGACCCGTCCGCGACACCCGAGCGGTTCGCAAGCGGTGATCTTCGGCAACACCGGTGGCGATCCGCGGGCCTCGTGCGGAGGATTTACGACGCTCGCCTGCCGCGCCCTGGCGAGCCGCGGGATAGCGGCCCTGCGCTTCGACTTCCGCAGCCTCGGCGAGAGCGGGCCGGTCGGGAGCGCGCGGATCCACGTGTACGAAGCCTGCCATGTGGAGGAGTACCGCGCTGCAGCGGGCCTGCTCGCGCAGTACGATCTCACGGACATCACCCTGGTCGGGGTCTGTACGGGCGGCTACCACGCGCTGCGCGCCGTGCTCGCCGTGGACGAGTTCCGCCACGCGATTGCGATCAACTCCTGGCTGGTCTGGCGTCCCGGTACGCCCCTCGGCTTTCGCGCCGTTCGGATGAGAGACGTCCTGCACTCCAAGAAGTGGGGGGATCGGATCAGACGCCTGGCTCGAGGAGAATTCGATCTTTCGGCAAAGCTGTCCGGCATTCTATATCGACTCAAGCAGATACAGAAGATCTACTTCGAGGACGCTGTGTGCCGAGCCGTGCGGCTGGATCTCGAGCGGGCGTCGAAGCGCGGGAAGACGTTTGACCTTCTGATCTGGGATCAAGACCAGGTGGCGGATGATCTAAAAGCCGATTTCGGCCGAAATTTCCGTCGGCTCGCCCATATCAAAGGTTTGAATATCGGCCTAATCCCAAATATTGACCACTCAATGCGCTCTGATGAGAGCAAGAGAGGCGTACTGACTGAACTCGTTAAGGTCTTGCGCATCCGAGATGTTCAGGGCGAGCGAACGAACGCTGACGAGGCAACCGACCGCGTGAGCAAGACCGGTGGAACGGCAGGACACGCCGCGGATTCGAAACGCGTCCAATCGCCTGTGATTTCCGTCCGAGAGTCCCCCGCCCCGGTTTGGAACGCGGGTGAAACATAGTCCTTTTGATCGAGAAATGTGGATCCATGCTCGACATGTACGATGACCTGCTCGCGACCGCGGCGGAATTCGGAACTCCAGTCTACGTGTACGACATGGATGCGATCGTCTCGCGAATTGGCGAGCTCCGATCGTTATTTCAGGGGCAGTTCGGAATCAGCTACGCCATAAAGGCCAATCCGAACTTGGAATTGTTGCGCCGCATGGCGTCTCACGTCCAGACCTTCGATGCATCCTCCTATCAAGAGGTCGTCCGCGCCCGCTCCATCGGATGCGCCGCCAGTCGGATCACGTTCTCAGGGCCGGCTAAGCGAAAATTTGA
The DNA here is from genome assembly GCF_054611515.1 of Methylobacterium sp. CM6257. Lineage (NCBI taxonomy): Bacteria > Pseudomonadati > Pseudomonadota > Alphaproteobacteria > Hyphomicrobiales > Methylobacteriaceae > Methylobacterium > Methylobacterium sp. CM6257. The sequence continues at coordinate 7,067,593 of NZ_CM137735.1, read as the reverse complement.
ATTGGCCGGCGCGGTGGCCGATCGGATCGGGGAGATCGTGCTGGAATCGGTCGCCGAGGCCGACGCGGTCAACGAGATTGCGGCCGGCAAGAATGTAATACAGCGCGTGTTGATCCGTATCAATCCCACCAATGGACCCAAAAAATACGGCGTGAGCTTTTCTGGCCGCGCATCGCAATTCGGCATCGACGAGGAGGTCCTTGGCGAAGCGATAAGGCACGTGGCCGACCTGCCGCACCTCGAGCTCGCGGGGTTTCACGCCTACACGGGTACGAATAGTCTGGACATTGAAGCGCTGGAGGACAATTTCTCGATCTGCATCGATCTGTTCCGGCGTGCGGCCGAGGCGACAGAGCAACCGATGCGCAAGCTGATTTTCGGTGCGGGCTTCGGCGTCCCGTACGGCGAAAACGACGCGCCCTTGAACCTTCCTGCATTGGCAGCGGGGATCGTGCCGAAGGTCAGCGCTTTGCGGGAGGAGGCACGTTTCAGGGGCGTCGAATGCCTGCTGGAACTCGGTCGCTGGATCGTCGCTCCAGCGGGATGGCTGCTGACGTCGGTGGTCAGCGAGAAGCTAAGCCGCGGCACCGAATTTCGATTGTGCGACGCCGGCTTCAACAACCATCTTGCAGCCTGCGGAATGATGGGAACTGTGATCCGGCGAAACTGGCGGATCAAGAATGTGTCGAATGCAGGTGGTGAGAAGCAAAAATACACGCTCGTGGGGCCGCTCTGCACCAGCATTGATGTCCTCGCGTCGGGAATCCACCTACCCGAGACCCGGGTCGGGGACATCCTCGCCGTCGAAAATTCGGGTGCATACGGCCTCACTGCCAGTCCGACACGCTTCATCAGTCATCCTGAACCAGCTGAGGTGATGATCTCCGGCGGCCAAGCGATTGAAGTCTCGGAAGATCCGGGGAGCAGACCTCGCCCGCTCCGCGCCCCGGAGTGAAACCATCATGGAGCGGACTCTCTGGCAGGTCTTCGAGGATGTTGCGCGGCAGCGTCCCGATGTCGTTGCAATCGCCCAGGGGGAGCAGCGCGTCACGTTCGCCGAGCTTCGCGATCATGCCGTGCAGATCGCGTACGAGCTGATCCGTCATGGCGTCGCACCGGGTGACCGTTGCCTGATTTGGGCGCCGAACTCTCCCGCGCTCGCCGCGTCCCTCCTCGCGAGCTGGCTTGTCGGCGCGATCGTGGCCCTTGTGAATGACGAGGCGCCGATAAACCACCTCGTGCACGCCGAAACGGTGACAGAACCGATTCTGGCGCTTGTCAGTCAAGAGACCACCGACGCGGCCGCCACGGCCTTGAAGTGCCGCATCCTCCTGCCCCCGCAGCCCCGCGGCCGCCCCGTCGACCCTCTCACCGCGCGAGGGGCGACCGCGCGCGATCCGGCCTCAATCTTCTTCACGTCCGGGTCGACCGGCGCCCCGAAAGGCGTCGTGCAGTCGCATGGAAACCTCCTGGCTGGGTGCCGGATGGTCGCAGGACATCTCGGACTAGGACTGCAGGATCGGATCCTATGCCCGATACCGTGGTCGTTCGACTATGGCTACGGTCAGCTGCTGTCCACGGTGCTGCTCGGAATCCCGCAGGTCCTGCCGGCAGCGCGCAACCCCTTCTCGCTCTGCGAGGCGATCGAGATGCATCGCCCGACGGTGTTCGCTGGGCTTCCATCGATCTTCGCACTGCTTCTGCGCGGAATATCGCCGATACGTGTCACCGACCTGAGTTCGCTTCGCCTCGTAACGAACACCGGAGGGAGCATCCCCAGAGTCGTGTTCGAGGAGATGCTAAAATTATTTGAGCACTGCGACATCTCGCTGAACTATGGAATGACGGAGACTTACCGCAGTGCGGGCCTTCCGGTCTCGCTCGCGATCGAGCGCCCTGAATCCGTGGGATTCGCCTATCCCGGCGTCTCTCTCTCCATCATGCGCGACGATGGCACTGAGGCGGAGGCTGGCGAGGTAGGCGAGATCGTCCACCGCGGCGTCGGCGTCTTCCTCGGCTACTGGCGGGCGCCGGAGGCGACGCTGAAGACCCGACGCCCGGATCCGTTGAGGCCGGCGGGCACCAACGAAGCCGAACCGGTCGTCTTCACCGGCGATCTCGGCTGGAAAGACACTGACGGGTTCCTGATGATCAAGGGCCGACGCGATCGGCTCATCAAATCGATGGGCGTCCGTATCAGTCCGGATGAAGTCGAGGGGCTTATTCGGTCGTCGGGACTCGTTCGTGACGTGGCCGTGGTTGGCATTCCCCACGTCATCATCGGCCAGATGGTCGCGGCCGCAGTCGTCCCTACGTCGGATAATCCCGAGGCGTTGGAACAATTGAAGCTGTACGTGCGGCAGAACATGTCTGCATTTATGCAGCCGCGGCTCTTCCAGGCCGTCTCGTCCATGCCCCTCACACCTAACGGAAAGACGAACTACAGTGCAGTGAGCGAGTTGCTGGCGAAACGCCACGGTTCGTGAGGGTCGGAAGGGCGGTATTCTGCTGCAAGAGGACGTGATGATCTCATCAGAAACGCGTAACCCTGTCGAACTGGCACGAACGCTGGGCGTGCGCGTCGGCGTTGAACGGGGTCGATGTGATGAGAAGACCTACGTAGACGCGCTCCTAGCGCAGCTTCGACGGGACCGGTTGATCTGGGCGCCGGCCAGCACAGAAATCGGTGGCTTAGGCCTATCCGTCCGTGACTGCGCGCGCGTCAATTTCCACGTGGGGCGGCTCTCGGGATCTGCCGGCTTGATCTACGCGATGCACCTGTCACAGGCCCTGACGCTGATCCGCCATGGCAAGAAAAATTCTCATTTCTCGCGTCTTCTTACAGCGATGGTCGAGGACCAGAGTCTTGTCGCCAGCGGAACGTCGGAAATCGGCGTCGGCGGCGACATCTTCAGCTCGATTTGTACGATCGAGTGCGAAGGAGAAGATGATCTCAGGCTGTTCAAGCGGAGCCCGAATATTTCTTACCTTGATCAGGCCGGAGCCGTGCTCATCACGGCAATGCGCCGGATGGACGACTCAAAGGACGAACAAGTCCTGATCGCCTTACCGACGGAATCGATAGAGTTCTCTCCCGGATCTCAGGCCGGATTTGCCGGGATGAAAGGTATCGTGAATCGTCCATATGATATGCTGGCGCATTTTGGGAGCGATGCCATCTTCGAAGAGGCCTATCCCAAGATCGCCCGCGCGACAATGACGCCGGCGTGCCATATTTTCTGGGCGGCGCTCTGGAGCGGAATTGCCGCTCGCTTGCTGGATATTGCCCGACTTGCTGTTTTCAAGAAGATTTCGGGTGACGTACCGGGGAGCGAAGCCATGCGGCATGACTTCAGCCGGCTCGTCGATCAGCACCATACAATGAACGCCCTGATCCGCGACGCCGTTGCGGATTTCGACGCCGCTCAAGAGCCGTGCTCCGGGAGCGGACTTAACCTCAAGTATAGCGCTCGCATCAAACGCCTGAAGGTCGTCTGCTCGGAGCTTCTCTCGCAAATCGCCAACGGAGCGATGGGACTGGTCGGCATAAGCGGCTATGCCGAAGCTGGTCCTTTAAGCTTGTCAGAGCCGATACGCGACGCCATGAGCGCGCGCGTTATGATTTCGAATTACCGCCTGACGGCGGCGAATGTCGGTGTGGAGCGCTACATCGATGAGGAGCTGTGACACTCCTCGCAGCGCGCGTGGCCAGCTCGGATCGATGACCGGCTTCGGCGAACAAACTTGGCTTCGGCGGGGACGCGGCCTGTTCCGCTTCGCGCGCCTCACAAGCCGGATCCGTCTCTACTCTACGGCCGCTGGGCCCGCTCCTCGCGAGCGCGCACGGCGTCGCGGGCTGTTGGGGCCCTATTCGCGATAGGAGGACACTGCGCGTGCAAGGACTTATCGTCCGACCCGCTTGTGACGGCGACATCGGCTTTCTGGCCGACGTCATGCATGCGGCTACGGTGCCTGGACCCGGCCGAGGCCTGTTCGACTCGGTGCTCGAGGGAACGGGGACCGATCCCGTAGACTTCAACAAAGCCCTGCTCGCTTCCGCCGCCAGCAATTGGGGTCAATTGGATTCGTTCCTCGTACTACAGGATCACGAGCGGGGGCCTATCGGGGCGGTGGGAGGCTTCACCTCGGATCGCGCTGATCTACGCCCCCTGACACCGGAAGGTTTGAGGGCAGTGGCGGCCTATCTGGGCTGGTCGAATGATACCGCTTCAAAATTCTGGAGGCGGTATGTGGGTGTCTTTGGTCTGTTTGGGAATGCGCCGCAACTGGCTCAGCCGGGAGAATATGTGCTGGAATATGCGGCGCTCCGCGCCGATGCACGGGGGCGTGGTCTCTACCGCCATCTCCTTTCCGCTCACTCTGAGCGCGCTCAGCAATGCGGATACCGAACGCTCGGACACGCAGCCATGATCGGCAATGATGCGGTCCTGAAGGCACTTTTGAAGTTCGGCTTCCACGAGCACAGCCGATTCGACGCCGCCTATTATCGCGGCCATTTCCCTGGCCTGATTCGGCTTGTCTATACGCTGTGATTTCGGGTTGTAATCTATGCAGTTTGTCCGGCCATTTCCGTGCGCCGCCTCTGATCGGGCTCCCCTGGAAGCGGCTCACCCTATCGACGGGACGCAGTCTCAATATCAAAAATTCCTCTGATCGATCTTTTGGCGCGGACAGACAGCGCTGCCGCGAGCGCTCCTGCCTTTATCTGATGCTTCTTCGGCTCCCAGCATCATGAACAGCTCAGAAAGGACAATCTGCTTGCTCTGAGGCGTACGGATCGGGTGGTCAATATTGGAGATGAGTCTTATATTGACCCCATTTATTGTCGACAATCTTTGAAATTTTGTCCCGAAATCGGCCCGCATATCATCCGCAACCTGATCCTGGTCCCACACCAGAAGATCAAACGTCTTGCCGCGCTTCGATGCTCGTTCGAGATCCAGGCGCACGGAACGGCTCGCGGCGTCTTCAAAAAAACTTCTCCATACCCGCTTAGTTCGGACTAATATTTCGGATGCTCTCGACCTGAAATCAATTTCGCCTTGAAGCAGGCGTTTGATGCGCCTCGCCCACCTGTCCGCCCACCTTGGAGTGTGGAGGATGCCCCTCCTCCGAACGGCGCGAAAGCCGAGGGGCGTACCGGGACGCCAGACCAGCCAGGAGTTGATCGCAATCGCGTGGCGGAACTCGTCCACGGCGAGCACGGCGCGCAGCGCGTGGTAGCCGCCCGTACAGACCCCGACCAGGGTGATGTCCGTGAGATCGTACTGCGCGAGCAGGCCCGCTGCAGCGCGGTACTCCTCCACATGGCAGGCTTCGTACACGTGGATCCGCGCGCTCCCGACCGGCCCGCTCTCGCCGAGGCTGCGGAAGTCGAAGCGCAGGGCCGCTATCCCGCGGCTCGCCAGGGCGCGGCAGGCGAGCGTCGTAAATCCTCCGCACGAGGCCCGCGGATCGCCACCGGTGTTGCCGAAGATCACCGCTTGCGAACCGCTCGGGTGTCGCGGACGGGTCAGCACGCCGCGCAGGCCCGCGCCAAAGGTGACCGGCTCCTCGCTCCACTCGGCCTGGAGCAGGCGGACGTCCGACGTTCTAGCGGCCGCGGCGGCGGGCGGGGTCGCGCTGGCAAGCTCCCTCAGCCACGTCGTCGCGGCCCGAAAGACGCCGTGCGGCGTTTCATTGAGATGCGGGTCGCTGAAAAACTTCCTGTACCCGTCGAAGGGGATTGCTTGCAGAGCGCCGCCTCGGAGGCCAGACACCTGCTCTTCGCTGTAGGATCCGACCAGGAGAGTATTACGGCTCGTGGCTCGAAGCTTCGATAGCTCCAGCCTTGAGAGGCGCCTCACGGTCGATGGATTAAGCGTGACCCCGTCAATGCATATGCCGTCGCCTCGCACCAGTTGGCCCTGCAGCGCGGCCGACAGTCTCAGCTCATTCAGCCAGGATTGACCCTCCATGATCGGCGCGAACAGGATCGAGCCATCTGGCTTCACGATCTTGTCCGCCGCGAGAGCCAGCGACGCGCCGATCCGCATTCCCGCGAGCACTAGCGATCGTGCCCCCGTCTCGTGTCTCGCGATTTCTGCGGCTTGTCTCAGCCCATCGACCCAACAGGACCATTGTTCGACATCGGGTGCTGTACCGATCGAGTCCCCCTCGCCAAGAGGATCGTAGCGCAGTACCTGAAGTCCATACGCGGCCAGGGCTTCTGCCCATTCGAAGAGCGCCCTACAGGCGCAGCTCGCTTCTCGGCCGATAGGCGGGACAATGACGACCGCGAGCCCGGATCTGGGCTTGGCCTTGGGTCGGTGGATAGTTCCGTAGTGACCGCCGAAATAAACAGACGTGATCTCTGTTTTCAAGCCAATCGAATCTCCGCATTTTATCCATTCTCTTACTGACATACAGCGCCTCAGAACATTCGACCGCCTGAGTCATATGGAAAACTTACTCGATTTCTTATTTATCACTTATAGCAGAAACCAGACCGATTTAATGAATCGATATCCAATAATTGTTCACGATTCAACCTCGCATTGATGGGTTCGGATCGGGATAATTATGATGATCTACCAGGACTGCGCACAGGTAAGTCCCGGAGGGATCTGCCGGCGCGCTACGACCCTGCCGGGTCTGTATCGAACCGGTTCTATCGGCGGCTTTGACGCTTCAGCGGCAGGTCACCATGAGGCCCGCACCGGATACACGGGGTCTTGCGAGCGAAAGTCAGTACAGCCTTTTCTTAAATTGAGAAATTGATACCTGAAATCACGACAACTGTTACGGACAGGCACCCCAACTGAATGTTATACGTCGAACCCCGCTGCAGATACTTCGGGCAGAATCCGGAAGCATCGGCTTCCCCAGTCCCCTCATCGTCAAGCACTTCGCTGGATCTGAAGCGGAGCTATAGCGGGTGTCCGCCACTCACCTGAGCTGCGGCATTCGCCGGCCGAACGCCCCCTGCAACTCCGGCAAGTTGTCGATTCGGGTCGCCTCACTGGTTACCCCGCCGCCAAACACGAGCAGCAGCTTCTCCATGAGATGCGGATCAACGAGCGCCTGCACCTGCACGTCGCCGTCCCGTATCATCCTGACCTGCGGTTCGCGGGCAGTATCACCGATCATCGCGATGATCTGATACACATCTGCACTCATGGAGATCACGTGCATTCATGGAGGTTACGAGCTCCTTGGGATGCATATCAGCCCAATCGCAAAGGCGTAGCGCAATGTCGCTACATATGGCCCCAAACCGTGCGCAAGCGCGCCTCGACGGGCGTCGACGGCCTCATGTGCTGCAGCGAACTTCCACTGAGGTTCGGGGTGCTCGCATTCACTCAGAAGTGCGCCACGCTTGCCGCTTTGACTGAATTGGTCCGTCGCGGCCATCTCGTCAGCCATAGGCGCGCGGTCGTTATCCAACTGATGGCCCTGATCGTTGCGGCCGGCTTCCTCACACAGCTTGGCGACGTAACGCTCGACGGACACAGTCAGCGGCATCTGAATCAGAACCTCCGCATGCGCCAGGGACACGGCGCTGCATGACGCGGCCCGTCGAAAGTTCGTCTCTGCGCAAGGCGCGCAGGACCTCGCCGAGGCCTCGTGCACTGACTCAGACGGATGGTGCAGCCTGGCTGTTTAGGATGGCAGCGGCGGGCTTGGTCCAGATGAAGGGATCAGGGTCCCCTCCAGCACGTTCAGCGCGGCAAACAGCGTCGTGGCGCCATGACGGACATGGTCGTGGGTGCGCGTGGCCGTCCTGGTGCGAGCGAGCGGTCGGGCCGGGTGCGCTCAAGAGCGTGGATCTGGCTCTTCTCGCCCACGGACAGCACCACCGCATGGCAGGGCGGGTCCACGGGGAGGCCGACGATATCCTCGGCCTCTTCGGCGAGGACAGGAGCAGCGGAGCGCTTGAAGGCAGGCGCCCGGTGCGGCTGCAAGCGGTGTTCCTGCCAGATGCGCTGGACCGAGCGCAGTAAGATCCCGGTCGCGGCAGCGACGGCACGATCGGTCCAGTGGGTGACCTGCCGGGCGGTTCGGAACAGGTGAGGGCCAGCACCTCCGCAACGGTGCCGATGGAATGGGGCGGCTTGCCGTGCGGGTCTTGTCGTGCCGCAAGCCGTCGACACCCGCCGCGGCGAAGCGCTGCTGCCGGCGCCAGACGGCGGGTCGGCTGGCGCTGGCCTGGCGGGCGACCTCGAGGACGGACAGGCGTTCGGCCGAAAGCAGGACGATGCGGGCGCGCCTGCCGAGGCTTGAGACATGCGATCCGCAGATGCGGGCATCGTGCGCCTCGATGAGTCCAAAGAAAGCCGGGACGATGGGGCAGCCGGACGAACACGGGAAGCGCTGTCAAGGTTTGTGCGATACCCCGCTGAGCATGATCCGGTCTGGAAAATGCATGGAACGGCCGGCCGACACGGCCGGTTCGGACCTCACGGCACGCCGCGTTGGCGAGCCGACGACCAGGGTTACCGCTATGGCTACCGGCACCGTGAAATGGTTCAATGAGACTAAGGGCTACGGCTTCATCCAGCCCGACGACGGCGGCAAGGACGTGTTCGTGCACATCTCCGCTGTCGAGCGCGCCGGAATGCGCAACCTCATCGAAGGGCAGAAGATCTCCTACGACGTCGAGGCTGACCGGCGCAGCGGCAAGGAGAGTGCCGCCAACCTGAAGGCGGTCTAAAGCGTAGCAGGCCTACCCAGAGAATGATGACGCCGCCTCAGCTGTGGCGTCATCCGGTGTGGTCTGGCATAGCATGCCGATGGCCGACGACGTCCCGCACCCCTACTCCATCGAGGTCTCGCCTCTCACCAAGCCGGAGGGCCACTTCCAGTGGGCAATCCGCCGGAGCGGCAAGTTGATCGAGCGCTCTGACCGCCCCTACCGCAGTGAGGCCAAAGCCTTTGAGAGCGCGATGGAGGCCGTCGAGCGGGCCATGAAGCCGGGAAGCGACTTCCGGAGGCGCTGATCGCGAGCCGCGACCGCGCCGGAAGAGGATCAGCAATTTGACAGGCGCCTGCGTCCTCCGGGTCCCCTGAACGGGGGATGCGGCCCAGCTTGCGCAACGCGATCGAAGGCGTTCCCGGGACTTGATGGGGGAGCTTCGCCTCATGTCTCCAGCCAAACGCGACGACAGCCGCTCGACCCGGCGCGGGTCCAAGTCTGAGCAACCGCCCGCTTCACGCCGCAGACGCGAACACCGGGTCGTGCGCTGGATAGGGGCCGCCAAGCGCCGGTCCAAGAAATCGACCGAGATCACTGCGGTGGAGACACGAACCGCTCACATCATCCGGCTGCGCTGTGCCGACACCTTCAGTCGCCCGGTACGCCTTGAGGTGGCCGTCGGCGGGGCACAGCTGCTGCCGTTTCAGGGTTGGCGTAGCGCTGACGGCAGCCCCCGCTGCGCCTGACCAGGGATCAGCCGTGCCTAGCGGCCTTCCTGGTCTTGCCCCGATTGGTGCGCCCGCCTGCTGACCCGAGGCCGATTGCCTTAGCGAGCGCAGAGCGGCGCTCGGCATAGCCCGGTGCCACCATCGGGTAATCGGCCGGCAGGCCGTAGCGCTCGCGGTAGCTGCGCGGGTCGAGCCCGTGGCTGGTCAGGTGGCGCTTGAGAGTCTTGTAGGTCTTGCCGTCGATGAAGCTGACGATCCCGTCGTGCCGGACCGACTTGCGGATCTGGGTCGTGCTTAGCTGCTCAAAGCCGTCGGTGTCGGCCACAAAGGCGGCTGCGCCTGTGCTCAGTCCAACGACGGTCTCGTGAACTTTTGCGATCAGCGCCGGCAGCTCGGCTGCCGGAACCGGGTTGTTCGAGACGTAGGCGGCGACAGTCTCAACCGCCATTTCTGTCGATTTCTGCACACTGCAGCGTTGTCACAAGCTAAGCGTCGCGCGATAGTTTGGAGTGTCTCTAGACTAAACAGGTTAGCCGTTGCGGCACCATCAGGAACGGTGTCCCGGCGCGCATGCCGAAAAGGGATACGCTTCACGGCGCGCAAACTGCGTCGCGTGAGGACTGCCCCACTCTCGCCGAGCCGCCGCTTCATGCCCCGCTTTTTCATCGACGTTCACGACAGCGCGGAGGTGGTCCGTGACAGGGAAGGCTACGAACTCCCCGATCTGGACGCGGCCGGCGCTCAGGCGGTGAGGATCATGACCCGGATCGCTCAGGGATTCACGGACAGTCCTGGGCGGCAGGATTATGTCGACGCCGTCAGCGATGCCGATGGTGCCGTGCGCTGCCGTTTCAGGGCGTCGCCCGACGCGGGGCCTGTCGGCCGATCGGGCCGTCCGCCGTGTGCCACAAAGCACTCCCCAAGCGTGACGCCCAGCCTACCCCCAGAGGCAAGACGCCGTCAAAGCCTACCAAGGCTGCGGTTTCCTTCTGGAGAGGATCATGATGATCGGCAGGAACGGCGAACGATTCGCCGACGTCGTGGCCGAGAACGTCGCCACAACCTGCGAGTGGTTCCGCGACGGGAGGCGGCTCCCCGAAGACGAGCGGACGCGCATCATCGCCAAGCTGGTGCGCGAGATCTCGGCCGCCATGCCGGACGGTTCCGGCGCGATCCTCGCGCGGGCCTGCAATCGCATTCTGTCGCGCGTACCAGATCGCGGGGTACCGGTGCCGCGAGTTGTCGGCACCGATATGGACGAAGGGCTTGTCAGGATCCGGCCTGCACAGGCTTCCTGAGGCTGAAGGACTGCGCCGCTGAGACCTGCGGTCTAGCTCACGGTGCGGCCTCAGTGTCATCGGACCGCACGCCCCCATCGAGATGGTTGGGCGCGGAGCACGATAGACGCCGCCCCGGGCAACCGGGCCGGCAAAGAATGAGTCAGGCCACTTCGTGCTTCCGGAGGCGGAATCGCAGGGATGCTGCGCGACGCTCTGTAAGCTGCCCTCATGTGAATGGCCCGCTGTCGAAACTGCAACACTGCGCGTCCGCTACGGAGGGGCGTACGAGGCTCTTTGAGTGACCGAGATGGGCGCAAAGCTGCATGTCGGCTTCGGGCGGCACCTCAGGACGGCTGCCTTGCCGCCGTCATCGAGGAGATGACCCAGCGTAGCGCGGCGATGTCACCGACCCGTTGGCCCGCGCGCTAGCTCAGCATCAAGGCAGCATGATTCCAAGGACCATACCTCTCCGCCAACAGTGCGGCCAGTGGCTTGAACGCCACAGTCGTTGAAACCTGTGCCACTTTCACTGGAACAAGGAGCGCTTGATAACAGCAACCAAGCGAAGTCATACGAGCGTAAAGTCGGAAATTCATCCCGAAGTGAGGTCCAAGCTGGTCCGCAAATCTTCGCAGTCGTTTATTGATAGGATGTCGGTTCTTTCGGGCAATATTCATAAGATTTCATTACAGAACCCGTCGGCGCGTCTTGGATGCGGGTTTTCACTCTTCACTGTCCTTGTACTGCGCACGTGAGCGAGGTCACAGAAGCTCACCGGGAAAGGGGGTTTCGTTCGCGCGCGGCCAATCAGGGCTGCGACTGCGGAGAACCACCATGACACTGCATCGTCCCCTCCTCGCCTTGGGCGTCGCCGTCCCTCTGGCGCTCACTGCGGCCGCTCCGGCGTCCGCTTTCGGATTCAGCGACCTTAACCCTGTCAAGATCGCGAAGGGCGTGGTGAAGGAAGCGAAGAAGGCCACCAAGACCGTTGGCAGGGCGGTCGAGAAGAGTGCAAAGGCTGTCGGCAAGACCGTTGAGAAGGGTGCGAAGGGCCTTGGTCGCGCCGCTGAAAGCGTTGGCCAAGATGCCATTAAGACCGTGAAGGCTGCGCCGAAGACGTACATGAAGGTCGCCAAGCCCGTCGGTGCGGCGATCTCAACATATTATCATCAGGCCGGGAAGGTCATCGAGAACACGCCTCTAAAGGTTTTCAAACCGCTGGCCGATGATGTCGCTAAGGCAGCGCGTACGAAGGAAGCCAAGATCGGCGCAGCGGTCGGCGTGGGCCTGCTCACCGCCGGCGGTGGATCGGCTGCGTTGCTGCACAGCGGCGGTACGGCTGCTGGAGCTGGCGCGATGACTGCCTATTACGGAAAGCAGGTGTACGAGAAAGGCCGCGAGGCCGCCAAAGACTACCGGCAGCATGGGATGAAGAAGGCCAGCGATACGGTCATGAACTCCTACGAGGAGCGGCGGAAGGAGATCAGAGGCATGCAAGACTACAGCCGGCGCTAAAGCGGTGCCGACCTAGCGGGCCCCTCGGAGAGCATCCGAGGGGCACTGCAGGCTACAGTTATTGTCAATAAACTGCTGATATGTTTTAATGACACGGAGCGGGTCAGTAAATTCACTGCCGGAAAATTAATCAAAGTGCCTATGGCTCGTCGTGGCTTTCCGTGCCGCCGGGCGCGTTGTGCTGTTCTGCGTGTTTCGGCGTCGAAATGACAAGGTGTGGGTGGGTCTGCGGATCGCACCCTGGTTCTCCCCGATCGCGGACCCGAGTGGTGCGAGGCTAACGCTTGGCGCCCGCGTTGTGCGGCCCGGATGATGCGATCCGGGCCTGCGGCCCAGACGAATGGCTTCGGATTCCGTCGTTCTCGGCGATGAAGCGTTCGACGGCCGCCTAAACCTCGACCAGTGATCCGAACACACCCTGTCGCACGCGGCACTTCGCGAACTCGGCAAACAAGCCCTCGACGGCGTACAGGCAAGCGGAGGAACTCCTGATGCCGCCTGTCCGCGGATCGGAACAAGCCTCAGCGGACAGGAGCTTAGTCCGTTCAGCGCCGGCCGTAGAGGTATACCCCAGAGGTCAGTAGCCCCTCTTTGGGATCGGCAGCCGTTCGCGGCTGAGGCGCTAGCGAGGCCTTCCGCACTTCGTCCGCGGAATAAGCCACGGGCGCTCGGCTTCCTCTTGTTGGTCAGGCGAGGATGCATGCACGACAACAGCGCCCATAATGTCAGCCCCCGACGTAACAGCGGGAGCTGGTTAGCTCCCGCCCTGATCGGGTCGGCAGCCGCCCTGGGAGCCGCGGCCGTCTATGCCGCGGCAAAGGCGCGTGGGGCGGAGCGCCGCTACCCACCCATCGGTCACTTCATGAGCGTGAACGGTGTGCGCCTGCACTACATCGAGCGTGGACAAGGTGAGCCCTTGGTGCTCATCCACGGCAACGGCACCATGGCCGAGGACTTCCTGGTCAGCGGCATCGTCGACAAACTCGCCGCGCGCTACCGTGTGATCATCATCGACCGGCCCGGCTACGGCTACAGTGAGCGTCCAAGGGCGCTCTGGACGCCACGGGCACACGCGACGCTCTACCAAGCAGCTCTGGAGCGTCTTGGCGTGTCACAGGCGGTGGTGCTCGGACATTCCTGGGGCAGTTTGGTTGCAGTGGCTCTAGCGCTGCAGGCGCCGCAACTCGTGAGGAGTCTCGTGCTCGCGTCGGGCTACTACTTCCCGACGCTTCGGGCCGACGTCTTCCTGTTCTCCCCACCCGCTATCCCGGTGGTCGGGGATGTGATGCGCTATACCGTGTCACCGGTGATCGCACGGCTGATCCTGCCGGGCGTGATAAAGGCCATGTTCGCGCCAGCCGAGGTGCCAGAGCACTTCGACCAGCTGTTCCCGAAAGCACTGATGCTCCGCCCCTCGCAGCTACGTGCGGCTGCCGAGGACGCGGCCCTGATGACGCCCGTCACCGTCGAGCTTCAGAAACACTACCGCGAGCTGAGGCTGCCGGTGGTGATCATCACGGGCGCGGACGATCAGATCGCGGATGTCGCCCGTCAGTCGGAGCGGCTGCACCGCGAGGTGGCGAGTAGCGAGTTCATCACCGTTCCGGGGGTCGGCCACATGATCCATCATCTTGCGCCCGAGGCGGTGATCAGAGCGATTGACCACGCGTCAGAGAGGGCTAGGGCTGTTTGAGAAACGCCTGGCTGTGCCAAGGGTGCAAACCCTTTACCCAGCCGCATCCCGCGCCAGCACCCGCTGGGCTTCATCAGCGTATCCGCAGCAACTCTGGTGAACACGGAGCGAATCGCCTGATCGGCACGCGTGCTGCCTGGGCGAAGCCGAACAAGGTGGAAGGGATCATTATCTGCCGGCAATCGGTGATCTTGTGATCGTTGTGATCGCCTCCTGTAGGGACGCCCTGAAGCAGGGACGTGTTCGCAACCGGAACTGTGAGTGAAGCCAAGGATGAGGCGAGCTACACGTTTGAGAGGTCTCGGTCTTGCTGCTTGTGCGCTTGCGCTGATGCACCCTTAAAGGGGATCCATACTTTTCCTCCAACGTGGGGGTGGCCTCGCGTGGTGAGTGCACACCAGCGATGCAGAAAAGGCCCATTTTCGTCAGCGATGGCGAGAGGGCGAAGGCGTTCAGGTACGACCAAGTCCCGCCGAAGTGTAGTTCATGCCTCTGATCGGACTCTGGATCGGTTCGGTTGCAGGAAGTCTGATCGAGCAGACCTGGGCGGCCGGGGCTGGCCGACAGCTGCCTGTCCACGTCGGAGCGACTGGGACGAAGAAGCGGACAAACTGGTTCCGATCCAACTCGGTGGAACTGGTGGCGATCGACGGCTCCTCATCGGAGTTCAGGTCCTCTTTGTGCGGTTCCCCACCAGGTCGCAGAGGACTGAGCCTAGACAAATGCGCTCGACTAGCGGCACCGCTGCCACGCCTACGGCGCGCAGGGGTACGGCTTGGACGAGTTCGCTCGCGGCGCCGGATGCTTCCACTGCCATGGCTCTCACGGAGCCTCATGGTGGCGGGGCGGAGGCGGCCGCGCGGCGTGCGGGTTGGTATCGTGGAGCGGCAGGATGCGGCCCGGTCCGCCCAGGCGGCGGGATCACCCCGCATCCGGACCGGGTCCGGTCGCGTTCAGGGATAGCGGACCGGCTTGGGGTCCTTGGGCAGCGGAATGAACTCGGGATCGCCCGGGACGCTGTCGAAGCGAGCCTGGCGCCAATCCTCCTTGGCCTGCTCGATCCGCTCGGGCCGCGAGGACACGAAGTTCCACCAGAGGTGGCGCGGGCCGTCCATCGGCTCGCCGCCGAGGATCATGAAGCGGGAGGCCTGCGTTGCCCGCACGCTGATGCGGTCTCCGGGCCGGAATACCAGGAGCTGCCCGGGTCCGAACCCGTCGCCGGCGATCTCGATCGCACCGGCCACCGTGTAGATCGCCCGTTCGTCGTAGGCCGGGTCGAGTGGCAGGACGGCGCCGGCGTCCAACGTCACATCGGCGTAGACCATCGAGCTGGACGTCCGCACGGGGGAGCGGACTCCGAAGGCCTCCCCGGCGATCAGCCGCACGGTCTTGCCCTCCCCCGTCAGGACCGGCAGCGCCGAAGCGTCGTAATGCTCGAAAGCCGGAGGGCTCTCCTCGTCCTGAGCGGTCAGGGCGACCCAGCTCTGGATGCCGAACAGCTTGGAGCCGGTCTGCCGGAGGTTGGCACCCGTGCGCTCCGAATGCGTGATGCCGCGGCCGGCCGTCATCCAGTTCAGCTCACCCGGACGAATGGGCAGCTCTGTGCCGAGGCTGTCCCGATGCATGATCTCGCCGTCGAACAGGTAGGTAACGGTCGAGAGGCCGATGTGGGGGTGGGGACGCACGTCCATGCCTTGACCGAGCAGGAATTCGGACGGCCCCATCTGGTCGAAGAAGATGAAGGGGCCGACCATCCGGCACTCCGTCGAAGGCAGCGCCCGCCGCACGGCAAACGAGCCGAGATCGCGTGAGCGTGGCACAATCAGGGTTTGGATCGCGTCACAGGAGAAGTGGTCACCCGGGATTGGGTCATCGGCACTGTGCCAGCTCATCGCGCATGCTCCTTCTCCGAACGGGACGCACCACGGCGAGCGGTCAGGGAGGCACCTTCGCACTGAAGGTTGGCCGCGTCCCGAAGCTGGTGCGTTGTCGGAGGCAATCTTGTAGCAGGAGCGCTGGCTAGGGAACTGAAACAATCGAAACATATCGTTTCGATTTTTGATACACCGGATCGCGACCAGCTTCGATGGCGCCCGAAACCGGGCCGTGCAGACCGCGATCCTGATCCCAAGCCGCCTCTAAGCTCCGCGTTCGAGCGGATCGATCGGGACGGCATGGGTCGGTCACGTCGCCGGCCTCCAAGACGTCATCCGCCGAGGGTAAGCGCCCTTCTCGGCCGATGATTGCAGCAACGACTTCGAGGCGATCGGCTACGCGGCGACGCTTATGCTTCACACCGGTAGGTGTCGGATCTAGGTTTGGGATGTGCGGCGAGGCCATAAGCGTCCTGAGGCGACTTCAGAGGTGAAGCGCCACGCTCCTCGGAAACTGGCGGTGTGTCGCACAGTGGAGTCCTATGGTCGGCTTGGGCCGCTGCGGACGGGGAGCAAGCGTGCGTAAATTGGCGCTTCCTGGCGGCCGCGAGGCATTACTCACTCTGGGATTGGCGCTCGTGCTCGTCCTGATGGCCGCTGCGGGGGCTCGTCTTACGCGCGCTTCGACCCTGACCATCGCGGTAGCCCCGAGCGGCGGAACCGAACCGGCTCTTCTGCGGGCCTACGCCGATGAACTCGTCCGTGGGAATGCTGGCATCCGGCTCAAGATTTTAGAATTCGCCGGCGTGCGCGAGAGCGCGGATGCCCTCAAGACCGGCGGGGCCGACCTTGCGGTGGTCCGGCCGGACGTGTCGATGCCCGGGAACGGGATGACCCTCGCTGTCCTACGTGAACTCGCGGCCTTCGTTGCGGCGCCCGCCAAATCCGGCATCGAGAGCGTCCCGGATTTGGCAGGCAAGCGGTTGGGCATGCTGGCGGGCCGAGATGCGGACAGGACGCTCCTGCGCGATCTGGCCACCCATGACGGGCTGGAACTCCTCACCGACCCCGTAACCGGTCCTGTGGCCGCCAAGGCCATCATCCTCGTCGCACTGGAGGAAGCGGACGTGGTGGCCGCGCTCGGCGAGGGACGCATTGACGCGATGGCGCTGGTGACGACACCGGCCTCGCCGTCTGCACGGCGGGTGGTCAGTCTCGTCCGCGACGCGAGCGCGGACGGCGATGTCGTGCTTCTCGGGGTTCCCGATGCCGCAGCCGTGCTGGCGCGCCGGCCGCGTCTTCAGGCGGTGACGATACCGGCCGCCCTGTTCGGCGGCAATCCACGCCTTCCTGCCGAAGACGTCGCGACCGTGGGCTCGTCCTACAGGTTGATGGCCCGCGCCGGCCTGTCGCGCAGTGTCGCCGCCGAAGTGACGCAGCATCTCTTCGAGATGCGTGCGGCGCTGGCCGAGACCGTGCCGGCCGCGGAGAATGTCACTTATCCGGCGTACGACGACACGGCGGACGCCACCACGGCCCGTTTGCCGATCCACCCGGGTGCCATCGACTACTACGAGCGTGAGCAGCAGACGTTCATCGAACGCTATGAGAGCTGGATCTACCTCGTGGCCATCCTGGGCGGGGGCGTCGGCTCGATGATCGCTTGGCTGCGGCAGCGCCTCGGGCGCATCCGTCGGCAGCGGATCGAGGTCGCGACAGCGCGACTGCTTGAACTCCGCTCGGAGGCCCGGCGCGAGACCGACCGGAAGCGTTTGGATGCCATCGCGGGAGAAGTGGATGATCTGGCCGCGAGCATCGCCCGTCATGCCCTGAACAGGCCGACCGAGCCTCGAATGCTCGGCGCCGCCAGCGTGGCCATTGAGGCCGCACGCTCGACGGTCCGGCGCGCCCTGGGCCGCAATGACATGCCGGCTTGCTGAAAGAACCCCAAGGAGGCGCTCTAGGATGCCGAGCCTTTACCGCCTGTCGGCGCGCCAGACATCGCGCTGAATCATCTACGCCGAACCGCCGCTTGCCGGACCCGCGGCCTTGCTCACCCCTGGTGCAAGCGTGGATTCTCGGTGTCCCGCCCGATCAAGCGACACGCGCAAAAACTGCCATGATGTGCAAATTTGATGGACTGAAGGCTGAACTGAGAAATCCTGAACATGGCAGATCATCGAGCGAGCCTGAATTTCCGAGCGGAATGCCCAGCACCCTGAACAGGAACTTCGACCCCGATCCGGATATTGCTCAAGATGACAGATCGAGTAATTTTGGACCTAAGATTGGATTTCTTGAACGATTTAATAAATTTAATTTCATATTTGAACAGTGTTTGAATCTACTCAACCGAACTCACTCGTGGTGAGTAGGGCGCATGCACAATCTACGGCCACAATCCACATCAATGAAGGCCGACGCAACGTCTTGGTCCGAAGGCCGCTTCGGCAGTCGGCTCCATAAATTTGGGCGTGGTCTATTTACGGAGCTAAAGCACATCAGTGGAATTTTCGCATACTTATGGATTATCTTCGGGATCCTGATTCTCCACGAACACGCCGTTTTGTCACGCCATGGCATTGCATACAAGTTCTATGGTCTGGCCTTCATCAATGCGTGGATTCTGGCGAAGATCATGCTCGTTGCCGAGCATCTGGACACCCGCCCGCATCTCCAGGGCAGGCCCTTGATCTATCCGATTATCGCCCGCTCATGCGTCTTCGCATTCCTCCTAGTCTGCGCCTACACACTTGAGGAAATGGCAATCGGGCTTTGGCGGGGAAAAACATTGGTCGGGAGCATGCCGGTGATCGGCGGGGGGGGCATCTTCGGCGTCGGGTCAGTGGTCCTCATCCTAACCGTGGCCTTGCTGCCATATTTCGCGTTTCGAGAGCTTGCCCGGGTGCTTGGCCCTGAGCGGCTGCATGCGCTCTTGTTTCGCGATGGGAGCCGCCTCGAGGTCCCGGCCCAGGGGGATGCCGGCAAGGGCTGAGGCATCGGGAAGGCAGGTACCCTCTTTGGGAAGGCAGGTACCCTCTTTCGCGACCGGCGCACCCGAACGGACCTGCCATCGCACGCGGCGACTCATTCGGAATGGTCGTTGACATTCGGAAGCGAGCCGAGCCGGGCCAATCCTGTATCAAATTGCGTGCAACGGGGACTGCGTTTCAGCCTGGGGGCGTCCCGCTCGATCAAGCAAAAAGCCTGGAAACTGCGAAAATGGTGCCCCGCAGCCTCATGAAGGTGCGGCGAGGCTCGGCCATGATCCGCTTGCTCCCTCTTCTGCTGGCTATCCTGCTGACCGTAGGCCTCGGCCCCTCGGTCCGCGGTGAGGGGGATCCCGGTGCGGTGCTGACGGTCGGAACGGTCACGGCGCAGCGCAAGGCTCTAGACAAGGCACTGGACTTCGTCGGCCGGGTCGAGGCGGTCGGACGCGTCGAGGTGCGCGCCCGCGTGACCGGCTATCTTGAGGCCGTGCTGTTCACGGAGGGCGATCCGGTCAAGGCAGGAGCCCCCCTCTACCGGATCGAGCGCGACCTGTTCGTGGCCGCGGTCAAGCAAGCCGAAGGCGCCCTGGAGCGCAGCAAGGCGGCTGAGGCTCTGGCCGCCATCCAGCTGCAGAGGGCGCAGGATCTGCTCGATCGGAATTCGGGGACTGTCGTTGCCCGTGACCAAGCACGCGCCGCGCTCGATCAGGCGAAGGGCGCCGTCACGGGCGACGAGGCCAATCTCCAGACCGCCCGCATCAATCTCGGCTACACGGACATCACCGCCCCCATCGCCGGCCAGATCGGCCGCACGAGCGTGACGAAGGGCAACGTGGTCGGGCCCGACAGCGGCGTGCTGACCACGATCGTCAGCCAGGATCCGATCTACGTCACCTTCCCGGTGAGCCAGCGCGAATTCCTGCGCTATCAGCAAGGCGCGAAAAGCCCGGATCGCAGCAAAGCCGGAGTCAAGATCCGGTTTCAGGACGGCTCGGAATACGGCCAGGTGGGCCGGGTCGATTTCGTCAACATCAGCGTCGACCGCACGACCGACACGGTCCTGGTGCGTGCCGTCATGCCGAACCCGGCGGGCGTGCTGCGCGACGGGCAGCTGGTCCGGGTCGCCCTTCAGATCGGCGAGCCCGAGCTGAAGGTCCTCGTGCCGCAGGCGGCGCTCATCGCCGACCAGGGCGGCGTCTACGTCTTCGTCGTCGAGGACGGGCGGGCCGTGATCCGGCGCGTCAAGCCCGGTTCCGGCGGTACCGGCCCGGACGCCGTCATCGACGAGGGCCTGTCGGGCGGGGAACTCGTCATCGTCGACGGGCTGCAGCGGGTGCGGCCCGGGATCGCCGTGCGGGCGAACCCGATCGCCCAGTCGGCCAGCAGGATCTGAGGCCATGTTCTCGGCGATCTTCGTCGACCGGCCGCGCCTCTCGGTGGTCATCGCGATCGTCACGGCGATCGCCGGCGCGCTGGCGCTGTTCACCATCCCGGTGGCGCAGTACCCCGACATCGTGCCGCCGCAGGTCTCGGTGACGACGACCTATCCCGGCGCCTCTGCCGAGGTGGTGGAATCCACGGTCGCACAGCCCATCGAGTCTCAGGTCGTGGGCGTCGACAAGATGATCTACATGAAGAGCGTCAGCGGCAACGACGGCAGCTACACGCTCACCGGGTCCTTCGAGCTCGGCACCGATCCGGACATCAACGCCGTCAACGTCAACAACCGGGTCCAGATCGCCCTGGCCAAGCTGCCCGAGGACGTTCGCAAGCAGGGCGTCACGGTCAAGAAGAAGTCCTCCGCGCTGCTGGGCGTGCTGGCGGTCTACTCGCCCAAGTCCGTGCAGGACCCGCTCTTCATCTCGAACTACGTGACGATCAATCTGCTCGACCGCATCAAGAGCACGCCCGGCGTCGGCGACGCGACGCTGTGGGGGCCGCAGGATTACGCGATGCGGGCGTGGCTGCGGACCGACCAGCTCACCGGCCTCAACATGACGACGGGCGACGTCATCGCGGCGATCCAGGCGCAGAACGTGCAGGCGCCCGTGGGGCGGATCGGCGCTCGCCCGATCTCCGACGAGCAGCAGCTCCAGCTCAGCATCCAGACGCAGGGGCGCCTGAACTCCGCGGACCAGTTCCGCAACGTCATCCTGCGCACCAACCCGGACGGGTCCGTGCTGCGGCTCGGCGACGTCGCCCGGGTCGAACTCGGCGCCGCCAATCTCGACCGGGAGACGCGACTGAACGGCAGCCCCGCGACGGTGGTGGCGATCTACCAATCCCCCGGCGCGAACGCCCTCGCGACCCTGAAGGAGGTCGAGGCCCGGGTCGGCGCCCTGGCCAAGTCCTTCCCCGAGGGGCTCGCCTGGAAGGTCACGTACGACCCGACGACCTTCATCACCGAGACGGTGCATGAGGTCCGCAAGACCCTGCTCGAAGCCTTCGTGCTCGTCGTGGTGGTGGTGTTCCTGTTCCTCGGCAGCCTGCGCGCGACGCTCATCCCGACGCTTGCCGTACCCGTGAGCCTGATCGGGACCTTCATCGCTCTGAAGGCGGTGGGCTACTCGGCGAACTCCGTCTCGCTCCTCGCCCTGGTGCTGGCCATCGGCATCGTCGTCGACGACGCCATCGTGGTCGTCGAGAACGTCGAGCGCGTGATGGAGGAGCATCCCGACCTCTCGCCGAAGGAGGCCACCAAGCGGGCGATGGCCGAGATCACGGCGCCGATCATCGCCATCACCCTGGTGCTGCTCTCGGTCTTCGTGCCGGTCGCCTTCGTGCCCGGCATCTCGGGCGAGCTCTTCCGGCAATTCGCGGTCGCCGTCGCGGTCTCGATGTTCATCTCGGCCATCAACGCACTGACCCTGTCGCCGGCTTTGTGCGGCGTGCTGCTGCGGCCGCATCACGGCCCCCGCCGCGGGATCATGGGCGTCATCATGCGGGCGATCGACCGGGTGCGCGACGGCTACGGCGCGGCCGTGGCGCGGATCGTCCGCCTCTCGGTGATCGGCCTCGTGCTCACCGGAGCGGCCGCCTACGGCACGCTGCAGCTCGCCAAGATGACACCCACCGGCTTCCTGCCGGAGGACGACCAGGGCGCCTTCTTCGTCGTGGTGCAGCTACCCGAAGGCGCCGCGGTCGGGCGTACCTCCGAGGTGGTCGCCAAGGCCGAGGAGATCCTGCGGCAGGAGCACGTGGTCGCCGACACGACATCGGTGATCGGCCTGAATTTTATCGACAACTATTCGCAAGGCAACGCCGCCTTCCTAGTCGTGACCCTCAAGCCCTTCGAGGAACGCACCGGCGCCGGGGACGGGGCGGCGGCCGTCATCGCGCGGCTGGGTCAGCAGTTCCGGGAGATCCAGGGCGGGACCGTGGTTCCCCTGGCGCCGCCGCCCATCATCGGGCTCGGCACCGGCGGCGGCTTCGCCTACGTCCTCGAGGACCTGCGCGGCGGTGATCCGAAGGAACTCGCCCAAGTCGTGCGCGGGCTGATCGTGGCGGCGAACGACGAGCCGAAGCTCAACCGCGTCTTCAGCACCTTCTCGGCCACCAACCCGTCGGTGTTCCTCGACATCGACCGCAACAAGGTCCAGATCCTCGGGGTACCGCTGGACAACGTGTTCCAGGCGCTGCAGGCCTCGCTCGGCGGCTACTACGTCAACGACATCAACCTCTTCGGCCGCACCTGGCAGGTGCAGGTTCAGGCCGAGGCCGCCGATCGCACGCGGATTGACGACATCTACCGCATCAACGTGCGCAACAAGGATGGCGAGATGGTGCCGCTGCGCTCGCTTGCGGAGGCGCGGATCGTGGTCGGGCCGCCGGCGCTGATCCGTTACAACAACCTGCGGGCGGTCACGGTGCAGGGCTCTCCGGCGCCCGGCGTCTCGTCGGGCCAGGCGCTCGCCGCCATGGAGGCGGTCGCCAGCCGGACCTTGCCGGCGGGGTTCGCGGGCGAGTGGACCGATACGGCCTTCCAGGAGAAGCGGGCCGAGGGCAAGACCGCCATCATCCTCGGCTTCGCGATCCTCTTCGCGTTCCTGTTCCTGGTCGGCCTGTACGAGAGCTGGACGATCCCCGTCCCGGTGCTGCTGTCGGTCACCGTCGGGATCCTGGGCGCCTACGCGGCGATGGTATGGGGCGGCCTGACCCTCGATCTCTACGCGCAGATCGGCATGGTGGTGCTGATCGGCCTGGCGGCCAAGAACGGCATCCTGATCGTCGAGTTCGCCAAGGAGCAGCGTGAGCGGGGCGTGCCGCTCCACGAGGCGGCGACCGAGGGCGCGCGCCTGCGCTTCCGCCCCGTGATGATGACCTCCTTCGCCTTCATTTTGGGCCTGTTTCCGCTCGTCATCGCAACCGGCGCCTCGCAACTCGCCCGGCGCAACGTGGGGACGCCCGTCTTCGGCGGCATGATCGCCGCGTCCTTCCTCGGAATTTTCGTCATCCCGCCCCTCTACGTGCTGTTCCAGAGCCTGCGCGAGCGGGCCTGGGGCCTCGTGGGCAGGACAGGCGCGCGGCGCGGCGCGCCGGCGGAGCCGGCCGGAACGCAGGAGCACATGCCGGCCGAGTGACCGCGTGCGGTCGTGCCGGGCAGGACGGGGAGGCCGAGCCATGATGGACGATGCAACGCGGATCCAGGAGCCCGAGCAGGACGACGAAGCCGTCGACGGCGGACAGGCGAACCCCAAGCTCAAGCGCAAGGCATACGAGCGGGAATTGCGCGCGTTGCAGATTCAGCTCTGTCATCTGCAGGATTGGGTCAGGAAGACCGGCGCGCGCATCATCATCGTCTTCGAGGGGCGCGACGCCGCCGGCAAGGGCGGCACGATCAAGGCCCTCACCGAGCGGGTGAGCCCACGGGTGTTCCGCGTCACCGCGCTGCCGGCCCCCTCCGACCGGCAGAAGACCCAGATGTTCATGCAGCGTTACATCGAGCACTTCCCGGCGGCCGGCGAGATCGTGATCTTCGACCGCTCCTGGTACAACCGCGCGGGCGTCGAGCGGGTGATGGGCTTCTGCAGCGACGCGGACCACCGCCGCTTCCTCGAACTCTGCCCGCAGATCGAGCGCTTCATCGTCGGCGGTGGAGCGCAGCTGATCAAGTTCTGGCTCGAAGTCGGCAAGAAGGAGCAGAAGCGCCGGTTCCTGGCCCGGATCGATGATCCACTCCGGCAGTGGAAGCTCAGCCCCATGGATCTCGAGTCTTATAGTCGCTGGTATGACTACTCGAAAGCGCGCGACGAGATGCTTGCCGCGACCGACATCGACGAGGCACCCTGGTACATCGTCCGCTCAGACGACAAGCGGCGCGCCCGGCTCAACTGCATCGCCCATTTGCTCCACCTGATCCCCTACAAGGAGATGAAGCGCGAGGCCGTGACCTTGCCGAAGCGCGTCAAGGACAACGCCTACGACGATACCCTCAACAAGGGCCATTTCGTTCCGGAGCTGCACTGAGGGGGCGACCCGCGCCCGAAGACCCGCGCCCGAAGACCGGTCCGTCAGAGCCCGAGCCCGGCCTTGAACTCCTCGAGACGGGCGATCGAGACGTCGAATCTGGCCCGCGTCGCCTCGTCGCGTGTCGCATCCCGCTGCGTCTGAAGCTGCAGGATCTCCGCGTCGATCTGATCGCCGGTCAGTTCCTCGACGGAGAGGACCCGCTCGGCGAGGATCGTCACCCGCTCGGCCGTGACCTCGGCCAGCGCGCCCCGTACGAAGGCCCGGCGGCCGGTTCCGGCGGCATCGATCGCGAATACGATGCCGGGATGCAGCGCCGTCACGAGGTGCTGGTGGCCGGGCATGATCGTCATGTCACCCTCGACGCCCGGAAGGACGACAGAGCGGACCTCGCCCGCGAAGACGACCCGCTCGGGAGAGATCAGTTCGGCGAAAAGGTCCGCCATCGTGCCCCACTCCGTCGCTCGCGGGCGCGCCGTCAGGCGCTCCGGTGCGCGTCACGCCATGATGCTGAGGCCGCCATCCACGTACACGGTCATGCCCGTCAGGTGGGCGGCGTAAGGGGTCGTCAGGTAGGCCGCGGTGAGGCCGACATCGTCGATGTCGACGAGATCGCCGATCGGTGCGCGCTGCACGGCCTCGGCCAGCAGGAGGTCGAAATCCTTGAGGCCCGAAGCCGCCCGCGTCTTGAGGGGGCCGGGCGAGACCGCGTGGACACGGATCGCCTGTTTGCCCAGCTCATAGGCGAGATACCGGACGGCGCTCTCCAGCGCCGCCTTCACGGGTCCCATCAGGTTGTAGTTCGGGACGACCTTCGTGGCGCCGTGGTAGCTCATGGTGAGGAGCGTACCGCCGTCCCGCATCAGGGGCGCGGCGAGCCGCGCCATGCGGATGAAGGAGTGACAGGACACGTCCATGGCGACCTTGAAGCCATCGGACGAACTGTCGACGAGCCGTCCCTGAAGGTCCTCCTTCGGCGCGAAGGCAATGGAATGCAGGGCGATGTCGAGGCCGCCCCAGGTCTCGGCCACGTGGCGGAACACAGCCTCGAGCTCTCCCTCCCTCTGGACATCGCAGGGGACTAGGATCGACGCTCCGAGCTCCCGCGCCAGGGGCTCGACGAACGGCTTCGCCTTCTCGTTCAGGTATGTCAGGGCAAGCTCCCCCCCGAGCTGGCGGAAGACCCTGGCACAGCCATACGCGATGGAGTGCTCGTTCGCGACGCCGATCACGAGGGCGCGCTTGCCGGCCAATGCGTTGCCGTCCGGGATCCGTGTCATCGGTGAGCCCTCTGCGACCTGCCCGGGCGGGTGTGGCGCCCGGGCGCATGCGTTGTGGCGCCGGCCGCGGCGACCGGCGCGGGAAGGGGTTCCAGCGCCAGCACGCGTCGGAACTCGGGCATCAGCGTCTTCTGCGCGCCAGCGAAGTCGACGTGCTCCACGAGCCGCTCCAGAATCTCCAGGAGCCGTCGACGTTCCTCGGCCGTGCGCACGAGGGTCGGGAGTGTCGCGAGCGCGCGTTCAGGCTCATGCTTGACGATGTAGGATTGCCGCCGAACGATCTGGCGTGCCTCGTCGGCCGGCTGACCGAGGAGGCCGATCTCCTGGCCGACGAGTTCGCGGATGCGTTTGGCGGTCGAGAGCCGCTTCTCGCGGCTCCCGCGGCGGGCGATGAGCAAGCCTGCCCGCACTGCGGCTTCGGCCAGTCCGCCCTCCTTGATCCGGACGAGCGCCTCCTCGACGGCCGATGTTCCTCCAGCGGCACCCGATTCGGGACGCGCTGCCGGTTCGGCAGGAGCCACGAGGCTGATCGGGCCGTAGACGTTGTAGAACGTGTTCTCGACCGCCGCGTCACGCAATTGCCGATACAGGTCCCACGCGGCCGACACGCCGGCCGCCACGAGCCGCTCGGTCGCGACGCTCGGACCGGCCTCGTCGCGAGGGGTCCGGTGCGCCCGCGCGAACTCCGCCCAGCCCTTCACGGGCGCCAGCCATGGATTCAGGTCCGAGATCGCCCAGCGGCGCGCCCGGAGCGGGTGGAACGCGTGCGCGAGCCGTGCCGTCTCCGGTGGCACGAGGGCCGAGAGCACCGGATGGGCGAACGTCTCGTAGAGCGCGGCATTCACGCGAGAGATCCGCTCCACCGCGCCGAACGGAATCTCGTCCTTGCGGGCGTATTTCTGCAGTGTCTGCAGATCTTCAACCCGCCGCTCTGTCAGCACCACATCGTACTGAGACGCTCCATTCGAGCGCGTCTCCTCGATCCGCATCCCGTACAGGCCCGGCGGCAGGTGCTCGATATATTCGAGCAGGTCGACGATCTGGGCATGCTCACGCCGCGCGACGCCCGCCGAGACGAAGATGCCGAGATGCCCGACGCTCTCGTGCATCAGCCCCACGATCACCTGACCGCTCGCCTTGAGGTCCTTCGTCGTCGGGAAGAGATCGGCGATCCAGTTGAAGGCCTGCTGGGGCGGCGTGATGTTGTCGCCGAGCGACGCGAACAGGATGATCGGCGAGCGGATCGCGCGCAGGTCGAACGTCCTGCCCTCGGCCCACTCGGCGCGGCCGGAGGCGAGCCGGTTGCCGACGAAGAGGTTGTCGACGATCCAGCGGATCTCTTCCCGGTTCATGAGGAAGTAGCCCCCCCACCAGCGCTCGAAGTCCAGGTAGCGCTCCGGTTCGGTGTCGATCTTGGAATAGAGATTGTAGTTCTTTCCGAAGAACGTGTTGGCCGGGTTCAGGTATTCGAAGTTCTCGACGAGGTAGGCCCCGTCGAACTTGCCGCCGCCGAGGTCGCTCGCGAGCAGCGCCGGCCAGCTTCCGCCGAGCATGCCGCCCACGTAGCGCATCGGATTCTCGGCATCATTGCCGGCCCAGTAGGACATCGGGGCGCCGTTCACCACGATGGGACCTGCACAATCCGGATCGAGCGCGCCCACCAGCATGGCGGCCCAGCCGCCCTGGCAATTGCCGACGATGACCGGCTTGCCGCGCGTGGAATGCCGTGACCGCACGATGCGCAGGAACTCGGCTTCCGCCTGCGCGACGTCGGCAAGAGTCTGCCCATCGACCGGATCGGGAAAGAAGATGACCACGTAGACGGGATGCCCCGCCTTGAGCGCCACCCCCACCTCGGACTCGGCCTTGAACCCCCCGATCCCGGGCCCGTGGCCGGCCCTGGGATCGATGATCACGAAGGGCCGCTTATCGGGATCGAGACGCGTGCCCGGCGGCGGCGCGATGCGCACGAGCGCGTAGTTGACCGGTCGCGCGAAGGTCCGGCCGTCGGCCACGATCTCCCAATCGAAGGCGAGGAGGGGCGGCTTGCCGGCCTTCTCGTGGTCCAGCCACATGTTGCCGCGCTGCCGGAGCGTGTCCCAGAACAGCAGCGACCGCTGCGAGAAGTCGGTCCAGTAGCGCGCGGCGTCGCTCCAGGCCTGAAGCGGCGAGTGCGGCCGGGCCGTGTCGAGCCACGTCTGAGCCGCCCGACCCATCGTATCGAGGTAGCTCTGCGCGGCGGCCATGCAGCGGCCCTGGTACACCTCTGCGATGTGTCTCTGCAGCCCGAGGAGACTCGGAAGTGCAGAGGGGTCGCGCGCATAGGCGTGGGTCGGTGTCTGCTCTTCGGTCATGATTGCCGTCCCGACCCCTCTTGGAAATCACACGTGGAGCTTTTCCCAGGTGAGGAAGAAGCCCACGTCGCCCGGCATGCCGTCCGGCCAATCGACGATCATCGCCGCCAAGCCGTACCCGAGGGGACGCAGACGCTCGCGCCAGAACTCGTAGGCCTGACGTGGTCGCCCGGTCAGGGTGTCGGGCCAGTCCGCCTCTGTGTTGTTGATCGCCCGCCCGCCGTCGCTGCACATCGCGTTCGGGAAGCGCATCACCAGCAACTCGTTCTTGCCCTGCTCGGCCGCGACCCGCAGCTTGTGCAGGAGCGGCCGCGTGATCTCCTGGACCTTCTCGGGCGTGAGCTCGATGGTCTTGGACAGAGTCTTGATCAGCTCGGCCCGCGCCTTGCTCGCTTGGTCTTCGGCCTTCAGGTCCTTCAGGGCCTTGGCGGCCTTCAACTTGGCCGTGTAGGCGCCGAGTTCTGCGGCGGACATGAAGGTCTCGTCGGCGAGTTCGAGGTCGGCCGGCGGTCTCGTTTTCAACGCTTCCATGGCGATCTCCCGTTGCTCATAGGGCCGGCTGCGGCCGGCTGCTGCCGTGCTGAGACAGCACCGCGCGCGTGCCGCGCGCGATCATCAGTTCCTCATCGGTCGGAATGACCCAGGCGGCGGGCCCGGGGCCGCGCGTCACGCGCGGGCCGCCGGCTGCGTTGGCCGCCTCGTCGAGGGCGAACCCCGCCCAGGCGGCGCCCCGCAGAACCTCGGCACGGGTGGCCGCGTCGTTCTCGCCGATGCCCGCCGTGAAGATCAGGGCGTCGACGCCGCCGAGCGCCGCCACCAGGGAGCCGAGCTCCCGTCCGATCCGGTAGACGAACAGGTCGATGGCCCGGCGGGCATCGGGATCAGTCGCCGCGACGCTGCGCAGAATGCGCATGTCGTTCGAGATCCCCGAGACGCCGAGCAGCCCCGACTGGGTGTAGAGCATGCGCTCCGCCTCGTCGGGGCCGAGCTTCATCTCGCGCAGCATGTAGAACACGACGCCGGCATCGAGGCTGCCGCAGCGCGTACCCATGGGCAGCCCGTCGAGGGCGGAGAAGCCCATCGTGGTGGCGACGCTGGCGCCGTGGTTCAGGGCGCACAGGCTGGCGCCGTTGCCGAGATGGGCCACGATCACGCGTCCCGCGGCAAGGGCGGGGTCGTACTCCGCCAGCACCGAGGCGATGTAGGCGTAGGACAGGCCGTGGAAGCCGTAGCGCCGTACGCCGCGCTCGATCATCGCGTGCGGCACGGCGAAGAGCCGGGCGATCTCCGGCTGGCTGGCATGGAAAGCCGTGTCGAAGCAGGCGACTTGGAGCACCTCGGGGAGGTTTCGCTGAAGGATCCGGATCGGCTCGAGGTTGTGCGGCTGGTGGAGGGGGGCCAGCGGCACGAGACGCTCCAGGGCTTCCAGAACGTCCGCATCGACGCGCACGGGCTCGGAATGGGTTATTCCGCCGTGGACGATCCGGTGCCCGACGGCGGCCAGTTGAAAGCCGCCGCTGTGCGCGCGCAGCCAGGCGGCCACCTGCAGGAGCGCCCCTTCGTGGCCGAAGGCCGCGCCGCTGCCGAATTCCTCGTCGGCCACAACCGCGCCGGTCCAGTCCCGGATCCGCAGATGGGGCGCGCCACCCAGCCCCTCGAACAGGCCGCGGAAGACGCGATGCGGATCATCGCCATCGCCGAACGCGAAGACCTGGAACTTGAGGCTCGACGAGCCCGCATTCAGCACGAGCAGGACCGGGGTCATCGGCTAGACCTCGGGCAGCAGACGCGCGGCCCGCTGCGCTGCGGCGAACAGGGCGGCGACGGCGCAGGAGGCGAGCCGCGTCAGGCGCGAGTCGGCCCGGCTTGTCAGGATGATCGGGACCCGCGCCCCGAGTACGATGCCGGCAGCATCGGCGCCGGCCAGGAAGGTGAGGCTCTTCGCCAGCATGTTGCCGGCCTCGAGATTGGGTACGACGAGAATATTGGCTTGGCCGGCCACGGGTGAGCGGATCTTCTTGATCCGCGCCGCACCGAGGTCGATGGCGTTGTCGAGCGCGAGCGGCCCGTCCAGTAAGGCACCGGTGATCTGGTCCCGGTCGGCCATCTTGCAGAGGGCCGCGGCATCGAGCGTGGAGGGCACCTTCGGATTGACGGTCTCCACGGCCGAGACGATGGCGACCCGCACCGTCTCGACGCCGAGGGCGTGCGCGAGATCGATGGCATTCTGCGTGATGTCGCGCTTCTCTTGAAGCGTGGGCGCGATGTTGATTGCGGCGTCGGTCACGATGAGGGGCGTCGCATGTTCCGGCACATCCATGACGAAGCAGTGGCTGATGCGCCGGGCGGTCCGCAGGCCGCTGTCCGGACGGACCACGGCGGCCATGAGTTCGTCGGTGTGGAGGCTGCCCTTCATCAGCGCCTCGGCTTGGCTGGCGCTCACGAGGGCGACCGCCTTGGCGGCGGATTCGTGGCTGTGCGCAGCCTCCACGCTGCGGTACGCCGTGATGTCTGCACCGAGGGACGCCGCGGCCGCACCGATCTTACCCGGCGGCCCCACCAGGATGGGCTCGATGAGCCCGAGCGTGGCGGCTTCGAGGGCGGCCCCGAGCGAGGCTTCATCGCAGGGATGGGCAACCGCCACCCGCAGCTTCGGCAGCGCCTTCGCGGCTGTGATCAGCCGGTCGTACTTCTCGTGGCGGCGCGTCTCGGCCGGTGGCGGCTCGGGAGCCAAGGTCGGCACGGTCATTCCTCCTGGCACAACGAGAGACGTACGCCGTTTCGGCAGCGGGTCTCTTGAGCGACATCAAAGGACCCAGCGCCCAAAGGACCCAGCGCCCAAAGGACCCAGCGCCCAAAGGACCCAGCGCCATTGCCGCCGAAAGCGCACCGCAGTGTATGGCCTCAGATGTTGCCCGCTTGATCGGGCGAGACAGCGTGTCGTCCCTATCGGCTCGCAATCCTTGTCCCAGGGTCGGTTTCGGGCGCAGCCGAAGCAGCGTCGCCGGCTTGCCCCGGATCTATGGCATTCGCGCGGTGCGCGAACGCCGCGCTGAGCGGGTTCGCGGTCAAGCCATGGGCAAGGATGCTGAGGACGATCGTGGCCGCGACCGTCGTCGTCAGGGTCTGACGTCCCGGAAGATCGGCGGCGAGCACGATGACGGCGAAGACGACGCTCGCAAGCCCTCTCGGGCCGAACCACCCGATAAACAGCTTGCCGTCCGTACCCAGGCTCGTGCCCGTCAAGGCCAGCCAAACCGGAACCATGCGGATCGCGGTGAGGCTCAGGACGGCGTAGACCACCACCGCCCAGGTCAGCCGCTGCGGGACCTGGGTGATCACGACTGCCCCGAAGAGGACCCAGGTCGACAGGGCCATGACGTTGCCGGCCCCCTCCGCCGCGAGCAGCAGCTCGTGCTTCACGACGCGCTGCCGGGCCATGCCACCGGCGACGAGGCCGCCCACGAAGGATGCGATGAAGCCGCTGCCGCCCAGCGCCTGCGCGGCCGCGAACGCCGTGAGGGCGAGCGCGACTGCGGGAAGTTGCCGCCAAGCAGAGGCGAGCCAGCCGTGATGGCCGGCAAACCGCATCGCCCAGACGCCCGAAACGGCCAGCCCCATACCCACGACGAGGCCGACTCCGATCTCCGTCCCGAAGTGGTGGAGCGCGAGGTCCAGCGTACGCCGACTGGGGTCGGACTCCGCGGCAAGCGCGAGGAAGATCAGGAGGACGGGGACGCAGATGCCGTCATTCAGGCCGCTCTCCACGTTCAGCCCCTCGCGGACCGGCCCGGGGAGGCCCGCGTTGGTCACCACCGCCTTTCCGAGCGCAGCGTCCGTTGGCGCCAACATCGTTGCGAGGAGGGCGCATCCGAGAAGGCCCAGTTCCGGGAATAGGAGGGCAGCGACCAGGAAGCCGAACAGGATCGTGAGCGGCAATCCGATGAGGAGAAGACGTCCAGGAATCGCGTAGGAGCGCCGCAGCACTCCGAGGTCGGCATTGGCAGCGTCCGTGAACAACACGAGTGCGAGGGTGAGTTCGGCCAGCCTCTGAAGGATCTGCGCCTGGGCGTTCGGCGTTATGATGTGCAACCCGGCCGGGCCAACAGCGAGGCCGAATGCCGCGAACATCAGAGCGCCCGCGATCGGGCTGCGCTCCAGCGGCACCGCCAAGAGGCTGTAGGCGAAGACGAATGCGAACAGGACAGCGACGGTTTGGTACATGGTCAAGTCCGTTGGGCTAGTCGTTTTCCTGCGACGCCAACCGCTTCCGCTCCACAATACGCACCTTTGAGCTCTAGATTCATCGCTCAATGAAGCGATCTTCTTGCAATATTGCATTGAGATAGATCAATGCTACAGCTCTACGCGCACCAGCACGACTTCATCCGTGCAATGGCCGAGCTCGACTGACTGCCGACCAGCACTTCCCCGCCAAATCGCGGTACGAACGCCATTGCTGCTGCCGAGGGGCCTAGCCGAGGAAGCGGACGGTTCCGGCCACCGTGAGCAGCGCGTCTCCTCGTGCGCTGAGGCATTCGGAGGGGTCGCGTCGGGCGTGCGCCATACGAGCCTGAGGCATGGCTCAGACTGTCTGCGTGATGCACAACGAGGCCGAGCAGGCACGGCTGCGCGCGATCAATGACGGCGACACTGACGACCAAACTTGATTTTACGACGCGGTGAAAAGGCGCCCTGAGCACCTCCGTCAACATCCTCCTGAACGCCGGATTGGCCGGTCGTACTCAGGAGAGGTTCCATGAACAGCAAGAGCGCTCACTCCATCGCGGAGGTCATCGAACGCGCCGGATCAAGTCGGACCACCATCTACGCGGAGATCGCCGCTGGACGCCTGAAGGCGCGCAAACTTGGCCGCCGTACCCTTATCGTCGACGAGGACTTGGAAGGCTGGCTGGCGACGCCGCCGCTCGCCCGTAAGTCTGCCGTATAACAGAACCGCCGCCGCCCCGAGAGTTCGGGAACCGGCAGCGGGCCTAAATACAGCACCTGAAGAACGCCGCATTAACTGACCCTTCGCGTCCGCACAACCGGATTCTCGGCCAGTATCTCATTCGAGGTACTAGAGGTGGGACGGATGGAACACTTTCTGCGCACGTCCGATGGGACAGTTGGGACGCATGAGACAAGTGGGACAGTGCAGAGAAATCGAGATGGCGCAGTCGAGGATCGCCGGCGCGGTCAACGCGACCTACGCTCGCTTTGAGGCCGCCACGCGTGAGGACGATGCTATCGTCGCCGGTTGGCCTGCCGCTCCTTTACCCGCTGACGGTGGGACGGGAACTCCGGCAGGTTCGAGGGGATCATCTCTGGCTTTTTAAGTGGCTCTAAGATGCGGAATGGCGGCGGTTCATCGCGTGGCGCGGATCTGGTGACAGTCTGAGCTTCGACGGGCCCCGCGTGTTCGTGCCGCCGCTGCCTGGGAATTACGGAGAACCCCAAGCAGAGGAAGATACTCGCCAAACCACTCAGGACGCTTGCGACCGACGGCCCTGGTTGGAGCATCATGAGAATGAGCCCGCCCAGGCCGGACATGGCCGCTGAGAGGCGAGGCATCGGGAGAGTCGAGGTCATCCCACGAGAATTGCCGAGGATGCTTACCGCCTCGTGAAAATGGGAGCGGCCCACCCTCAACCCGATTAGCTCGTCAGATTGCCAGCTATCGAGACGGC
This sequence comes from Methylobacterium sp. CM6257, assembly GCF_054611515.1. Lineage (NCBI taxonomy): Bacteria > Pseudomonadati > Pseudomonadota > Alphaproteobacteria > Hyphomicrobiales > Methylobacteriaceae > Methylobacterium > Methylobacterium sp. CM6257. The sequence continues at coordinate 7,034,028 of NZ_CM137735.1, read as the reverse complement.
GAAGAACTTAAACGGGTCCTCGATTACCCTGCCCTGCGCATCCATGGCGTCAGCGCAGTGCTGGCTCTCAATCGGCGTCGAGAGCCGGTGTGTAAAGGTCGCATCCGGCGCCTCCGCTCTGGCGGTCTGGATCTGCTTTTCGATCTCGCCCTCATGGGTCGAATGGCAGAGCATCCACGGCTCGCCGTCCTTCTCGATGGTCACGTAGGCCATACCTACCTCCTCCGGTTCGGAGGGGGTAACGCAGCAGAACGTGATCGGGCCTCTAGCCCAGCCTCGGCTTTGCCCGCCGGTCCCTCAGCGGGCCTTGTTGCACCGGCTGATCTCGTGACCGACGTGCAAATGATCCCCCAAGGCCGCTGGATGGCGTACCGGGGCGCGCGCCATCATAGGTCTCGGCGTCACCGCCATCACCGGCGTATGTGGGGGAATTGAGCCTAGCTGGAGCAGCTTCGGCTGCTTCTTAGCGGCTCCCGGAGCTCTCGACCGACCGACACGGTGAGGGCAATGTTGGGACGAGATCTGCGACGAGATCGGTGGGCCCGCAGTTCCGTCTCTGATCGAGGTTCATGTCGGCTGCTTCCGCAGGGCAATTGGCCGCGGAACGACATCGAGCGGCGTCCCGTTCTGATGCCGGTCAGAACGGGAGATGATCCTTGCTCAAGAAGCTCATCGCAGCCGTCCCACTGCTTGCCCTTGCCGTCGCGCCCGTCTCCGCAACAGCGCCGGAGCACGGCAATAAAGAGCTTCAGCGGTACTGTTCTGGCGACGCTGCTACCTTCTGCGGCGACGTTGATCCGAGCAGCCCTAAGATGAACGCCTGCTTCAAGGCCAACATGAGCCAGCTCTCCGAGAACTGTCGCCGCGCGATCACGGCCTACAAGCGCGGCGGGCGGTGAGTAAGGCTGCTGGCGAGCGATTAATCTGTCGACAGCCGCTTCCCGAGGAAACCTTCTGACGGTGCAACCGTAACCTTAGCGTCGCTGGCTGGCGTGGAGGCAATCATGCTGTCGTTGGGAACTTTCTTTGTTGCCGCCGGTGCCAGTATGGCAGTCGCATCCCTGAACCTCCCCCGCTACCGCGCCGTCCTTGAAGTGATCGGCGGGAGCCTGTTCGTAGTTGGGCTCGGTTTGGCGGGTGCGATCCTGACCCTGGCTTGCTGATTGCCTCACGCGCGATCTTCAGGGTACGGCAAACAATAACGAAATGCATGAATTTCTGTTAAAATATATTTACCAATTCTACATTCCCGGATGAACCTGTAGATCGCAGAGTTCGTAATTACACAACTTAAAGGAGAGTGGGCATTCTGGAGGTAAATTGTGTCTCATTGCATCTTCGTCCGCGAATATGTTGGGCCTAAAGCACGTCCTCCCGTTTTGCTGGCACATGACATTCCCGACCGCACTGATGCAGAAGCGCTCGTGCAGAGCATCGCACGGTCTTACTCAGTCAACGGCATAGATCCCGGCAGGAATATTTACTGGTTCTATCAAGGGGGTAGGCGCCACGAGATCTATACGTGGCCTCAAGGTGGATCTGTTGCCGTAGCCGCCGGTTCATCCGCTCACCAAGTCGAGGAGCGCCACGCTGGCCGCCGTGAGCACGTTTCCGCGCCCACCGCAGGGCAGCGGAGACATGGGCTCCGTCGCCACTTCGGGTAGCACGGCCCCGGGCGCCTCTGCCTCGCGGTCTTGATCGTTCCGCACCGGATGCGCGAGCGCGTTTGTGGGGGTCAGCCCATTGGCTGACTGGTCAAGCTATACCGAACGGTCGAAGGTTTGCCGTGCTGGCGTTCTGCTGGCCTTCCACGCCCGCCCGACACCCCATGAAGCTTCACATGGGCGGGCGTGGGTGCCCTCGCCAGCTTGGCGAGCCCCCGGCTGACTATTGGGCTGAACTCGCACTCATGTTGTAGCGCCGATCTGCCGCGGGTCACGCCGACAGCAGTGGCGTCCAGATGCCCGCAGCATCTGCGGCCATCGCGCAGATCACCGCATCGTCGACCGAGCGGCGAACCTCGACGACGTGCGGTACCCCTGTAACTAGGGGCATCGCCCGGCCGAGATCAAAGTCATGACGGCCGTCACCCACCCCTGCCGCCGCAATGTCGGCCCGGTACTCTGCGGCCACGGTCATCGCCACGATCCGACCATCGACCACCATGTCCAAGCACACTGGAGCGTCAGGTTGCGCTGCGTCTTGGGCCCAGCCGGCCACGCGGGTGCCGTCACACCGATCAAGCCACGCCCGCACGGTTCCGAGTTGCATCGGTTCGGCCGACGGGCCCGCACGCAGGATCAAGCGCCTGCGCAGCGCGGCCAGCTCAGGGCCAAGTCCGATGCGTGGGGCGTCGGGTACGGCGGTCTCGTCCGCATCGAGGGCTTGGACACCGTCGAAGCCAACGCGCACGCCAGGGGCGGCCAGGAAGCTCTCCGCAGGAGTGTTCTCGGCCAGGAGCAACTCGTGGCTATCCAGTGCGATGTGCCAATAGGTGAGGTCCCGGATGATCTCTCCGCGGGTGATGCTCGTGCCGTTCACCAGATGGCCGGCAGCGACGAATAGGTCGTACAGCCATAACGCGTGGTCGGGCGAGACGAGTAGGTCGCGGGCAGGTACGCCGTCAGAGAGTGACAAGATCGACCAACAGGCGTTCGTCGCCGCGTCGCTTTCGGCAATCGCCAGTTGCTTTCCGCTCCCGACGACTGACGGCTTGGGCGAGGCCATAGCCGGCCGACCAATCCGATTTCGACGCATTCGCGGGTAGCGAGGTGCATGATAGGCTTCGACTTCTCTCGCCTCGTGGAAGAGGCCTTGAAGGCGAAGCGACCGTAGGGATGCGAGCATATGCGCTGGGGGCGAACGAAGCGTAGACTACCCGACAGCCTGACTCAGCACTTGTCGGACCCGAAGATCGTGGCCCTGAGGCCCCGAGCCCGTCGGCTTCGCCCTTATCAAGGTTCCGAGATGGCGAAGAAACTCGCTGTTTCAGCCGTGACCCTTATCGTCATCGTGCTGGCGGGTGGGCACCTAGTGCACGCTTGGTGACCCCATCCGCTGCTTCGCGAGAGAGCGGCCAGTCAGGGCTGTGTTGCCTGCGCGATACTCACAGATCCGTTATTCCCAGACACAGCCAGGAAACGATGCTCAACCAGTCTCGAAGCTGAGGGAGCTGATGGGTTTTCGGACAAAACACAAGAAACCCGTACCTGTGCGATTGATCGAGCGCTGCTCGTCGCGACCCTCATCGCACTCGGGTTCGGCATGGTCGCGATGGTGAGCGGACCGCTGAGGTAAGCAGCTCCGGTCTGAACCCATCCCCCGCCTCTTGGACGAGGCGCTGAACGCGAAGCGGCTATCAGGGGTTGGGAGTAGCTCTGGGAACGGCAGGGACGGATCGCAGCGGTCAAGAGCACGTCGCAGCCGGTGAGTGTCAGCGATCTACTCCAGGCCAAGACGATCACAGGGGCCGACCTCGTTGCCGCGGTCAACGCCTTCCTCGCCAATCCCAAGACTGGGCCGTTCGAGCTGAGGCTCGGCTGTTTCGTGAACCTTGCCGCAGCGGTGAAGGCAGATCGGCACGCGACAGCTATCCTCAAGAAACCGACCGCTCGGCTCGGCAGCAAGCGAGCTGCCGTCAGGTCCGCGCTCCTGCTGGCGCGACCAGTTGAAAGCCAAATCCAGCCTCGTTCGCCAAAAGCACCTCGTGGGAGAGGCACTAAAGGCGGGCGCCATAATTGCTCCACGGATCGGTCGTCTCCTCACCCGTGTTCACTCCCGGGAGGAGCGGTCATGCCTTATCTGCCGAGCCACCATCGGGGACAGCGGAAGACAAAGGCGGCCAGAGGGACAGCCCACCACGAAGGCGCGCAGAGCATCTGGGTGCGCGTAGAGGCTGAGCGGCGCGCGCTCGACGCTTGGACGATGCAGCTGAAGACGCTGCAACTGGTGCGAGAGAGCGCCCAGGCCTGACGGTGACCCACTCCAGCACCTCGAAGCGGCCGGCATCATCCTCATCGAGGAGAACGGCGAGGGGCCGGAGGTGATCACGGGCCCGCGGTTCCGCGCAGCACGCCTATTGCTCGATTGAGGTCCCACGGAACTTGCCAAGCGGGCGAAGGTGTCGCTCGGATCCGTGTTGGGAGCCGAGAGCAGCCCCGGTGAGCCGGTGATCACGGTCGCGCAGCCTAACGCCCTGACGCAGGAGCCGCGCGCCGCTGGCGCCAGCTTCCCGCCCGCTGAGATTGAGCCGGACGACAGCGAAGACCAGCCATGAACCGTGTTCCCGATATTCGCCCTGAGCCGTGAGCGAGCAACATCCGCGCCCCGTGCCACTCGACCCGCACACCCCTGCGGCGTCCGCGCCGGTGTGGCGCAGGAACATCCACGGGCGGCCCACGCTGTCAGGTTTTTGAGACAGGAGGTGTCATGTCCGTCCGGACCTTCGCTGTGGTGTCTGGTGTTGTGTTCCTGTTGGCCGGAGTGTCCGGCTTTATCCCGGGTTTGTCGCCCGAGCACGCGCACCCCGGCACGATCGTGACGTCCGAGTCTCGGCTCGCTCTCGGGCTGTTCCCGGTCAACGTGCTGCATAATCTTGTGCACTTGGCGTTCGGGGCCTGCTGGCTGCACGGACTGTGGCCAGCTCAGTCGTCTACGCCAGGGGTGTCGCCCTCATCTACGCCCTTCTCACCATACTGGGGCTGATCCCAGCCACGAGCACGACGTTTGGGCTCGTCCCGATCTACGGCAACGACGTCTGGCTGCACGCGGTACTCGCGACTGTGGCGGCGTACTTCGGCTTCGTCCACAAGCCTAACGCGGGCAGCTATTCGCGGGTCTGAGCTACGAGGCCGCACTTCGCGATAGGTCGGGCGGCCGCATCATCGCAGCTCGCCCGGCTCGCACAGAGAGACGCCACTCAAAATGACGGCCTCTGATCCATTTCAGCGCATCAGCCCCCGTCTGGCACATCAGCGCGTCCTGATCGCCGGCACCGCCCGAGCAGCCAATAGCGCGGCAGGGAAGCGGCAGGAAGCAGAGTATTTAAAATTTGCACGGTGGGACGCCACACATTCCTAACCCGGAGCTGTCATGAATCACTGTCGATTAGCGGCTCGCTTCAGGCAGAAAGTTGCATGCGTCCCAGGCGCAAGTTTAATGAAGACACCTCCGGAAGCAGTGCCGTTGAATTCGCACTTTTGCTGCCTATCCTGGTTACTATTATCTTCGGCATCATCGAGTTCGGCCTGATCATTTACACGCTGAATACCGCACAAAGCGCAGCCCGCGACGCAACTCGCCAGCTCGCGACCAATCGGATTACAGCATCTCAGGCATCGGGCGTCGTTCTACAGCAGTTGCCACGGTGGGTTACGGCTGGAACAAGCGTGTCGGTGTCGCAGACAGCCCCCTCAAACCCGAGCAATAATCTTTTCACCACGGACGTGTCTTTCGCTGCCAAAGCCGCAACGCCCACCAGTCTGCTGAGCTGGGCTTACGGCAGCACGATCCTGCACGCCAAAGTCAGCATGCAGCAGGAGCCTGGAACATGAGATCGTTCCTCAAGGACCGCTCTGGGCAGATGACGGTCATGGTGGGGATGCTTTCGCCCGTCGGGTTAGGCGTCGCAGCGTTCGCGGTGGACCTCTCGAATGTGAAGCTGATTGATAACCGGTTGCACATTGCGGCCGATGCCGCAGCGCTGGCAGCGGTTGCCGCCCTGCCGGACACGACAACGGCGCTCAATCGCGCGCTCTCCGTTGCGGCTGCGAACACTCGTCCGAGTGATGGGACGGTCACCACTGCGTCGGACGTCCAGTTCGGAACCTACGACGCAAACACGAAAATCTTCACCCCAAATGCGACGCCGACAAACGCCGTTCGCGTCACCGCATCTCGCACAAGCAACCGCGGCAACCCGATCACCCTAGCCTTTGCCAAGGCCCTCGGCTTCACGACAGTCGACCGATCCGAGAGCGCAGTGGCGGTGCGCTTCTCGCCTGCCTACTGCTTCCTGGTGCTCGATCCCACCGCATCGGGCGCGCTCAACGTTTCCGGCACGGGCAAACTGTCGGTTCCGAATTGCGGCGTACAGGTCAATTCGACATCCGCGACAGCTGCCACCGCCGGCAACAACAGCACCGCTCAAGCGCGTTCATTCTGTGTCGTCGGCGGCTACTCGGGGACGAGCTTTACGCCAACGCCCATCACGAACTGCGCAGCAGCACCAGATCCACTGGCGGCGCTTCCGGAGCCTTCTCCGCCCACAGCTGGCTGCTACTATAACGGGCTGAACACGGGCTCCAGCACGACGCTTCCATCCAACGTGACGTATTGCGGCAACATCACTTTGAACGGCAACGGAAATTTCTCACTCCAGCCGGGGCTGTACTACTTTCAGAACGCGACGGTGAAGCTGCTACAGAATTCCTCCCTGAGCGGCTCGGGCGTAACCATATTCCTCGATGCAAACTCAACGATCCAGTTCTCGGCATCCGGGACCGTCAATCTATCATCTCCCAGCACCGGAACTTACAAGGGCGTGCTGATCTTTCAGTCGCGCGGCGCAAGCGCGGCCACGACAAACGTTGTCCGCGGCAGCCCGAACATTTACATGGACGGCACTATATACACGCCATCCTCAACGCTGAGCATGACTGGCTCTGGGAGCATCAGCGACGTCGCAAAGACCGGGTATGTGATCGCCGGACGGGTTTATTACAATGGGTCTGTAACCTTCAATTTTGATGCTTACTCAAACGTACTTCCTGTTGGATTCAAGTACTCATCGGGACTTGTAAACTAGGAACGACCGGCTGCCCTCAGCGAATACCTCGAAGCGCGGTTTTACCATCCTTCGCATGATGCAAGCGCACCGCCGGGCGGCGCAGTGCTGCCATCATGCCGATCCGGCCCGGGCACCGCTTCTTCTGCCCTATCGATTGGCCGCAGCTCTCGGCTGTAATCCGATTCCGGCGGCTGGCATGTGCTGTGAGAACTGCCGACGGCCGCACGGGCGAGTGATCTGCCACCTCGGCGACGGGCCTGGTGAGACGCTGAGAGCGCCTCCTGGCGCGACGGGCGACGCCGGCGGATCCGGTTAAAGGCCGGGGCAGCCGACGTACTCCGGATGGCTCGTGGGACGCAGACGGCCTCGCCGACGCCCTTTGAACTCGTGTGCGGGCGGCTGCTGCGCACCCGCGCTGAGGACAGCTCGATTATGGCCGCCGCTGTTAGGCGGCCTCAGCAAGCATGTGCAGCCAGCCGAAATCCACCGGGTAGCCCAAGCTGTGCAGCATCTTCACCCGCCTCCACGAAGCGGAGCGGGCCGACGCTTCTGCGCGGCCGGCTTCAATCTCCGCAGCCTCCATGTCCTGCAGCTCACGGGTCAGCGCCTCGCGCAGGCCGTCCGACTTCATGTTGCCGAGCGCCGCCGTGAACGCCTGCTCGGTGGCCTTCACCTGATCGCAAATCTGACGTACGTCCATCGATTTTAACCCTGTCGGCGCAGCTAGACTGCCGTTGTATCAGTACGAATGTAGCAGCTTAGGGTGCCGCTAAGCCGGCGACGCTGGGACGCCGACAATTTTATCTAGGCCCTTAGTTAAGTCAGAAACTCAAGGCGGACCGCTGAAATGAGGTGAGGCGCCGAGCATCGTCGCGCGCCAGCTGACATTACCACTTTTTCACTCGGCAGTTAGCCTCTCTGAAACGCGGTCGGCTGCGTTCCACTTAGGAGAGCCCGCTGCAGGGGTTGATGCCGCGGCCGTCACCATCCTCGACCCGATTAGCGGGACGCTGGCGACGATTACCCTACCGCGTGCGCGTCCAACCGCTTGATCGTGTCCGGCCGAAACAGCCACCCGGCCTGATGAGGCGCGAAGTGACGAAGCGTCCCCGGATGGGTCTCACACAATCCGGGGTCCGGGCCGGGCGGGTGACCGCTCGGTTGGGCGATGCGGTCTGCGGCGGATCTGGAACGGCAGCTGCCGCCGCCAACGGCCTCTTGTCCGCTACCGTACCGCGCATGCCACTTCCAGAGTGACGCGGATGAGCGAGTGGCTTTCCGCCTGCTCTACCGCAGCGCCAAGCCGAAGCCGTCGTGTCCGAAGACAAACCTCAACCCGCCCGGTTCGCCGCGGCGGGCCTTTTCGTGCGCTCAGACGGCCAGATCGGCCAGTTCGATAACCTCGCAGGTATCGGCTCGCACCCGCCAATCGACGATGCTGGCGCCCGACAGAACAGCGCCTTGACGGCGTCGGCCGCGGCTTCCCCGTAGCGCGTGCACCCCAGTTCAAGCCCCCGTCGATTTTAGATCTGCGTAGGGCAGGCCGCCCTAATCCAGTGCAGGAACGCTGCCGCGTTGAACGCCGCCACAACGCCCCCGGCCGATCCGAGCGCCCCTTCCGGTTGCGGCAACCATCCCGCCCTAGCCCGGCCGGCATGTCCGACATCCCGCCCGCCGTCGCCTCCTGGCGCGATCAGTTTGACGCCCCGGCTCGGCTGGAGTGGAAAGCCAACCGGCCGACCATGCACACCAAGCTCAAAGCCTTTACGCGCCTCTCGCCCGAGGCGGGCCGCAACTACTTCACAGCTGCCGGCTACAAGGATGATGCTTGTGCTTCAGACTGATCGGGATCTGCTCTAGCCGCTGCCTCAGTTAGCGCCTATCTGCCGAAGACGAATGCGTCGTCAGCCGCTCCACTTAGGCTTCGCAATGGAGGAGCGCGAAGATGAGCCGGGCGAATATAGGTTTGTGCCTGATATTGTTTGGAGCTTTTCACTCCGGAGCGCTGGCCGCCCCATATTTTAGCCGGCAGTGTGCCGAATGCAAGAAGAACTGCGCCGAGACCCGCCTACGGATCAAGTCATTCTGCTGTACACACAATGGCGGAATACAGCGAGATCCGTATTCATGCTCCGATGTTAAGAACGAGTCTCAATATATACTGTGCCTCAAGGGCGGAGAAAGAGACGAAATAAGCTGCTCTGACGACTGCAATGTAAATCTCGAATGCAACGCCCGTTAATCACTGGCTTGTCGCGAACTTGAGATCGGGCTGCAAAAGGGCCTCTGCCTCTCCGCTTTCACGCCCTGTTCGAGACGGCAGATCCAAAGCAACACGCAAGCAACTGGTTCTGCTCACGCACGGTCCAGGCGCCGGCAAACACGAAGCCCTCGCGCAGCCGAAGCATGCCCTTGAAGCCACATTCTTAGGGAACCGGCCGCGTGTCAGCGGTGGATCTGGAACGGCAGCTCTCGCAGGCAACAGCACCTTGTCCGCCCCCGCACCGCGCATAGTGCCTCCGAAGGGACGCTGATGAACAAGTGAGTTGCCGCCCGTCCGGTTCGCCGCGGCGGGCTTTCTTTTGCACCCCCAAATGAATGATGCGCCCCAAACAAGGAAGTCTTAGCCTCCGCCATGTGATCGGCATGGAGAGGCAGATGTCAGATCTAACACAAATTGCAATCCTCCGCGAAGAGGCTAGGAATATTTTGAGCCGTGCCGAGGAAATCGTTCGAAATCTCGGCAGTGGCGGCGCATGTGAAGGGCGCAATTTGATGGCCGCTCAGAATATTGCAGCACTCAGACGCCTTAACCTGATCCTTGAAAGACATCACAGCCGCTTGGCATGTGAAGCTACTCCCGACGCTGTGGATCGGCCGCTTCCGATCCGGCGGCACTGGTGGTCCGCGCTGCGGTGGGGGATGAGAGGCCAGGGCCACGCCTTCGAGGCTCGCACCTGACCGAGTCGGAAACGTGTTCCCGGTCTAGGTCTGCCCTGCCGCTCGGCACGATGTTCTTGTGCAAGGCCGAGTATACTCGATCCGCCAATGCCAGAGAGAATGTCTTTCATAAGTTAAAATCAGCTGCAATCCTAAAGGACCCTCGTCATGCCATCGATAATTCGCATCGGTGAGGTTGCCACGTTTGCAGCAGGCGCAGCTGCGGTGGCCGCTGCCGGTCAAGTTCTGCTGATGCATCGGTTTCGCACATGGGAGGCTGAGCTCATCGCGGTGCTAATGCGCGAACTGCCGCGGTTATGATTTGTCCTGTTCTGGTCTGCGGCGACAAGATCCGCCTCAGGTTGCTCCTCAACACGCTTGCGTGAGATCAACGGTCCATTTGAGCTAGATCAATATCGGGCCGCACAATGGTGTCAGGCTGGAATGCCAGTTAGAATGGGGAAAGTGCTTTTTATCCCCCTTCACGAAGCGCCTTGGGCGGATCCACGAAAGCGGCCACGCCTGCAAAGACCCGTGGCGGGCTGAACTCGCAACTCGATGCCGCTCCACCAGCGACAGTCAGGCGTTGGCGAGCGTCGCAATGACCGCGAGGAGGCCCATCAAGGCCAGGAAGGCGGCTAGGTCCGGTGTGGGGATCGGCGTGTGCATAGGCGCCTCCGTGGGCTCTAAGGACAACGCGCTACTCGACGGTTCGGAACCGCGTCGGTGGTAAATCAGAATCAGGTGTCGTCGCATCGCGCCTATAGAAGCGCGGCCGGTCGCCGGTCGCGGCCTCAGACAGCCCGTCGATTGCGTCCACGATGGCTTCCGTGGCCTTGGCCGCCCCGGATTAGGTAGTCCGGCTGGTGGACGTTCGACGAGCATGGCCGTTGATATGATGGGATGCGGGATTGCCCCAGCTGCCGTTCGGCTCGGCTGTATGGGAGGGGGAGCTTTGCTCGCCCGCACCGCCGAGCCCTCTCCAAAATCCTGAACCGGTTCCCACGCCCCATCGGGCCAGCGCGGCTTCGGCCGGGTCCACACGGATGCCGCGAGCGGTCTGTCTGTGTTCGATTTCACTTGGAAGCGTGGCATCTACCGACGGGTTTACCGATCAGATATGAGAGTCTTCGTGGTCCAACGGTGAGCGGGCCGCCCTTATCATCTCCAGGGGGGCAGCCCGTTTCCGTATCTATGGCAGCGCCCCAACGCCCTTGACTCGGACCGCACCGATCACATCATACCCTCGCTGGCTGAGACGCTTGAGGAGGTGACGGCAGAGGCTCGCGAACGCTTGGCCGCCGCCGAGAGCGCACTCGTCGAGTATGAGCGCACCGTGCACGACGGGCTTCCCCTGTCGAGACGGCGGGGCCGTGGGCCCTTGGGATGCGCGTTCCCGGTCCCGCCAACCTACTCCGACCTGGCTTTCTCAGGCTCAACCCAGCTGAAGATACTCTGCAGCTGCATCTTTTTGAGTATCTCCCGAAGACGCTCTAGTTCCTTGGCATCTGGCATGCCACATTTCGTCTTTATGTACTGCAGGAAGTCAGCATCAGATTGGGTCACGGCATTCTCCCTTGTCGGACAATGCTCCAGAGACATGAGAACGAACCGGACGGGATGCGGTTGCATCAGATGTGAGACAGCCCCCGTTGCATCCAGATGACCTGCAATTGACCACCCTTGGTCGTCGGCTTCGCACGCTGTTGGTCCTTTTCCAGACGGAAACACAGTCTCGGCCGACCGGTTTACAAGTCAGGCATGGGTATCCTTGTCGTCAAACGGGCGAGCGGGCTGCCCTCGTCTCCTGGGGGCAGCCCGTTCTCGCGTCTAAAGCCGAGCCTCGACGCGCCGGACCTGCGTCGCGCTCCACAACCCGCGTTGCGCCGCCGGTATCCCGCGCGTTGAGCGCCACTGCGGTACCGCCGAGGCTCATGACGCCGACCTACGCGGGCACGCGGAAGCCCAGCAACTTCCTAGCGCCAGAAAATTTCTCCCCATTTCGTTTGGTTGACCCGACGAGGGAGAAGAATGCTCTACACACTTGGGCAAATGGCGGATGAGACGAGGCCGGCGCCTGAAACCGGCTTGCCGCGCGACAGCGCGTCCATACACACCTGAAGCAGAGCCTCCCTTCGCGGCGCAAACAGATGGAAGCGGCATAGCGAAGAACATAGCGAAGAAATCAGGCGATCTGTGTTTGAGACCGCTTGCGGTCCTCGAGCGACGCAGCAAGCGCCGTCACCATGGCCAGAGCTGCCAACAGGGTCATCACGTCGCTTGCAGCGCCCAACACGGCTTGCTCGCTCACTCCCACCGTACGTCCGTGAACACCCGTGGCCAGCTCCACACGCCATGCGAGCAACGCGGAAGCAGCCGCCACCCCTGTTGCCGTGCCGAATGCCCGCATTAGGTTCAACAAGCCGCCCGCCTGTCCAGCGTGCTCGGCCGGTGCGGCCGCCAGGGTGGCGCTGTTGTTCGGGGCGATGAACAAGCCGAGTCCCACCCCATACATCGCCAGCAACAGCATCATGGCCGGCTCACTGCTGGGACTTCCAGTGAGCGTTTGGCTCAGCCCGATAGCGGCAGCCGCGCACAGCCCCATACCGCCCTTCGTCACACGCGGCCATTGCTTCGCGAGATTGCCGCTGAATGGCGCCACCAATCCGAGCGCGGCGGGTATAATGGCGAGCCGCAGCCCCGCCGACAGCGGCGCGTCGTGGTAGCCGCGCACCAGAGCGAACGACATGGCAAAGAACATCCCGTACAGCATCGCGTAAGACAGAAGCACGGCCGCTGTCCCGCCGGTGAAGGCGCGCGACTGGAACAAGCCCAGGTCGATCAGTGGAGCCGGAGCCCGGTTCTCCCACCAGGCAAATCCTGCCAGCAAAACGACTGCCGACGTCGCGCAGGCGAGCAGCGCGGGCGAGAGCGGCCCCCAGGCATTCAGCTCGGTGAGCGTCATCATCAACCCACTCAGGCCTGGGATCAGCAGAAGTGCGCCCCGCCAGTCGAACGCAGTCTCCTTGCTGAGCCGCGTGCTCACCGGCACGAGTACCCAGCCCAGCACTGCCCCGAGAGCCGCAACCGGCACGGTCACCCAGAAGATCCAGTGCCAGCTGAGATTATTCAGCAGCAGGCCGCCGAGTGCTGGTCCCGTACTCACACCGATGGCCTGGGCACTGGCGAACAATCCCATCGCGCGTCCTCGCTGCGCTTGATCTGTGGCAGCCACAAGGATGACGATGCTGTTTGCCCCGAGCAGGGCTCCGCTCATGCCTTGCAGCACGCGAAAGGCGATGAGCCAGGGCAGGCTCGGCGCCAATCCGCACAGCGCGGAGAACAACCCGAAGAGCGCAAAGCCGAGGAGGTACATCAGCTTGCGCCCGGCGATCTCGGCCAGCCGCGCATAGGCAGGGAGCACGGCAGCGAACGCGAGGCTGTAGCCCACCGCGACCCAGCTTACCTGATCGAGCGACGCGTCGAAGGCCTGCTCCAGAGCTGGCAGCCCGAGCTGTACGATGCTGGCATCGACTTGGCCGGCAAACGCTCCGAGGCAGGTGATACAGACCACCAGCCAAGGGTAGACACCGAGCCGGGCAAGAGAGCTGATCGGAGCCGGCTCCCGTAAGAAAAACTTGGCGCGCTGGCCCTTCACTTCTGGAGCGACGGGAACCTGCCTCTCCATGCTGACCTCCCGACTCAAGCTCGGGCAGTAAACATCAAGAAGGCGAATTCCTCCAAGTTTGAATCCAGTGACAGCTTTCCATTATAGGCCCTGGAAAGGCTTCCGCGAGGTGAGGCTGAACCGCGGTAACGCGATGCAGCTCGCCTTCCGGGAAACCTAGCTAACGTTCTGAGGCGACCGCGGTCGGCCGTCGGGTCGATGTCGCACGAGGCCCGCGCCCCGCATCCGTCCTGGGGCGCGGGCCTTGTCGCGTCTGGATAGCGCCGGTGGCCTGACCGGAGTTAGGCCAAGGCTCGCCGGCTCACCATTCCGAGCCTCTCGGCAAGGACCGCGCGGGCTCGGCTGACCCGGCTCTTGGCCGTGCCGACCTCGCAGCCCATGACCTCAGCCGCCGTCTCGTAGGTCAGCCCCTGCGCGCCAACCAGCAGCAGCGCCTCCCGCTGCAGCGCAGGCAATCTGCCGATGTGCTGCCAGACCGTTTTCAAGTCCGAGCTGGGCTCCTGCCCCGCTGGAGCGGTCATCTGGGCCGCCATGACCCCGTCCGCGTCCTCCACCTCACGCCTGCGCTTGCGGATCTCGGTGTAGAACTGGTTGCGCAGGATCGTGCACAGCCACGCTTTCAGGTTCGTGCCCGACGCGAACTGCTCCTGCTTGGCCCAGGCTTTCAGCAGCGTCTCCTGCACGAGGTCATCGGCGCGCGTCTCGTCGGGGACCAGCGACATCGCGAACGCCCGCAGTCCGGGAAGCGCCTCGATCAAGCCCTGGCGGAAGGCTGCGGCACGGGTGCTGTCCTGGCCAGCCAATGCGCTGTCGAGCCGCGCGATGAGATCGAGCAGGCGCTGCGGCGGCTGAGCCGTGATCAGCGCGGCGTAGGCCATCTGCAACTGACGGCCGAGATGGTCCCGTACCCCGGCGGGCAGCGCGACTGGCCCTGCCTCCAGGTGGTCCGAACTAAGCTCCTCCGCGACGAGCATGTTCTTCAACCCATGGCCTTCTGCAGAGCGGTTTGCCCTGCCGTACGGAACTATAACTGTGCGGTCTAGCTTGCGGGTCCCTGACGGCAGGCGACGCTCGGCGCGTCACACTGCGTAGGGTAACTGAGCGGCTACCCGCATCCGCCAATTTCCGGTCTTGGAATGCCCGACGTCCTGAAGGTCCAGTGAACACTTAACCGCAACCATGGGCCGGATCGGTTGCTGCAGCCTGCACGTTGCGGGCAGCGTTTGTCGGCCAGCACAGGCGAGGTGATGGCAAGGCCGGTGACCTACAGCATCGTTTGCTGTCCAGACGGACGGTTCGCCGTTGTCGCTGAATTGGCCTCTGGTTCAGTGCACTGGCATGGGGGGCTGCTGACGCTTGCGGAGGCAGAGACGTGCGTTGAGACCCTGCGAGTCCTGATGGAAGCTTGCGGCGCGCCGCTGGTGCTCTGGGAAGGTGACATGTCCAGTACAGATCAAGCTCGCACCGGATGACGCATTCAGGGGCGCTCGCACTGCCCGAGCGGACGGCGCGCGCCCTGATCCCGTTGATCGCCGGCGGGCGGTCGGACGAGCAGCCCTCGGATTGCCGGCGTTCGCTGATATTCGTCGCAATTCAGCGAGGCCGTCGGGGTGATAGTTGGGGCGTCGCGCTTGCGAGCAACAAAAATGCCAAAAGTATCCGCTACTTAGCTGGATACACCGGCGGAGAGGGGGCGGGGACTGTACCCCCCAGTTCGCGCTTTCCCTAGGCAAACGGGGCTCGCGGCGCCCGTTTTCGGAGCCCGTGTGTACCACCGCCGTGTATCCCTCGCCAGCACGACGTTCATCGATCCACCGTTGGCGTGAGCCGGGGCGATGTCAGCCGACCAGAAGGCGCCGGAGCCTGACTTCGGTAAGCGGAACCTGCTCGGAGCCGTCGCCCTGCTCGCGGCGCAGCCGCCAGAAGGATGGATGACCGGCCAGCGCGACGCGCTGCAGAAGACGCTCACCGACGAGGTGCTGCCGCAGATTGCGGCGCTGGCGAAGATGGTGGGCGACCAGACGGTACCGCGCCATCTCGTGGGTCGCGCGGTGACGAAGGGCGCAGAAGGCAACTCGGGCTTGTCGGATGCCCCGTCAGCCGAGGCGACCCGCGATCATCTCTAAGATGGATCCGGAGGCGCGCAGACTTTCTGATCAAGATCTCGCATCAGAACCCGCAGCAACTGTCACTCGCACGCTGAGGCCGGCAGATCCGCCATTTCGCTGGACCTCGTCCACTTGGATGGCAGTGGACTAGGGCCTGTTGGGAATCATCTTGAGGCGATGACGGCAGCAGCCAGATGGATTATGGCTGCAAAGCTTCGATCGGTTTTATCTGCACGCATCGCGATGCGTTTGAATTCCTTCAGCTTGCAGAAGAAATTCTCGATCAAGTGTCGCCATTTGTACATCTCGCCATCAATGTCGCGCGGCTTGGTGCGGCATGGATGCTGTGAGATCACGATCTTGGCCCCCCGCTGATCGAGGCCCGCGACGATCGCGTTGCTGTCAAAGGCCTTGTCGGCGATCAGAGCCTCGAAGCTCACCCCGTCGATCAGAGGCGGTAACCCGACCGTATCGTGGCGCTGACCCGGCAACAGCACAAAGCGCACGAGATTGCCCAGAGCATCGGTCAAGGCCAGAACCTTCGTGGTCATGCCGCCCTTGGAGCGACCAATGGCTTGGCTTGAAGTCCCCCTTTTGCGCCCTGGCCGTGGCGATGGACCTTCACAATGGTGGCGTCCACCATCGCATACTCCATGTCTGGCTCGTCCGAGACCGCTTCGAACAGCCGCGTCCAGACATCGGCCCTCACCCAGTCGCGGAAGCGCGAGTAGATCGAGTCCCACTTTCCGAACCGCTCCGGGATGTCGCGCCAGGGACTACCCGTGCGCACCACCCACAACACCGCTTCCACGAAGCGACGGTTGTTCTCGCCACTGCGACCCGGATCCCCCGGCTTGCCCAGGCAGTGCGCTTCCATCTGTGCCCATTGGGCGTCCGTCAGTACGTCGCGGTCCATCGTGAGCTTGAATCACACGCTCACCCGCGCCAACAACCCTGATACCCAACAGGCCCTAGCGTAGGACGCCTTCGGCCAGTGCGCGCTGAATGCCCCGCACGTCCGCTCCCTTCTTCAAGGTCCGCTCGATCGGCTGCGCCGCGCCCGAGACCCAGATCTTCAACTCGGCGTCGAGATCGAACGTGCCGGCTGTCTCAACCGAGAAGCGCACGATTGCTCGGTACGGCACCGACATGAACTCGACCTTGCTCCCGGTGACCCCCTGGACGTCGATCAGGATCACGCGGCGATCGGTGAACACGAACACGTCCCGGACGATCTTGAACGCAAGCCTCGCCGTCTCGCCGTCGATCAGGATGCCTTCAAGCCGCCGCTCAAGTGAAGCCGCGTCAACGGCCGTGCCGTGTCCGAGCAATCCGTTCAGCAGGCCCATGACCGGTTGCCTCTTGCTGTTCTGCGTCGGAGCGGAGCATGCCGTTTGACCATCGGCGCGGCAACCGCCGGATGAATTTCGACATTGGTCCCGTTTGCCTGCGACCTCGAGCGGCCTTTCTGCTCCCGACCCATGTCGGCCGTTCAGCCGAAGTGCGTAGCATCTCCGAAGCGGACGCTTCGGCCGCGCAGGGATCCGGATGTCCAACGGATTTAAGTGTTCTGAGCAGATGTAACCGACGGTATCAAAGCGTCGAAGTCTCGCTCGGTGCCACTAAGGCACAGAACGAGAGGATACTGAAATGCGCTTTCCGTTCAGCGTGATCACAGCCCTCCTTGCCTCTACAATGGTCGTGGCTCCTGCCTACGCCGCTGAGTCGATGCACAAGGATGCCATGCAAAAAGATCCGATGAGTAAAGACGTTATGCACAAGGTTCCGATGAAGAAAGATTCTGTGGGGCAGGGTGCCAAGGGCAAGGATGCCATGAGCAAGGGCACCATGAAGAAGTAGAGTGGACCCAAAGCATGGGAGGTCGGCCATTTTCGGCTACCGAGCCCGTTCGGGTCGAGGCTGGCGGCCGCCGCAAGACGGCGCCCTCAGAAATGGTCGGAGATGTGCCGTCCGCGCTCGTGGAACAACTCCTGCAGCCGGCGCAGCGACACGCCCATCGCGGCGGCGAGCTGTGGCGGGTCCAGGTTCGGGTCGCCGAGGTTGGCCTCGACATAGGCCTTGGCGCGCTGGACCGTGACGTTGCCGTGGACAGAGCGAGGCACCTCCTGCGCCATCCGTTCGGCGAGGCTCGCCATGATCAGGTCGACGCCGATCGACGCCATGCGCGCGGCCGCGTCGGGGGGTGAGGCGATCGCTCATCCGGACCAGTTCCCGAATGTACGAGCCCGCCAGGGTCGTCGAGGCGAGGTCTGCTCCGGCCGTGAGTGCGATGAATAGCCTGGACGGACCCAGCTGGGCCTCGAGATGCTGGCGCGGCAACTCGATGACCAGCGAATCGCCGGTCTCTGCATCGAGCACGGATGCACTCGAGTCGAGCATGACGAGGTCGCCCGGCCGAGTCCTCGCTTCCCGGTCACCCTGCTGGACAGTATCCCGTCCGGAGAGCTTCAGGAGCGCGAAGAACTGATCGTGGTTCCCGTGGCGTCGCGCTGCGGCGGCCGTGACCTTGGTCCGCACCTTTGTGTGCCAGAAATGCCAGACCGGCACCGAGCCGATACGCGTCACCTCCAGGCGCCCCTGGAAGGGGAGACCGTCCGGAGTCTCGATCTCGGCCGGCACGAGCCGTTCGTTGACCATCTCCCGCCATCGGCGGATCGCGTTTCAAGGATCCAGGTGTCGATTGTATACAATCCGTCAATACAAAACTGGTTTACCAGGAATGGGCCCGGACGCGACGTCCGCATCCAAGTCCCGCGCGTCTCGGGCAAGGGCGGCATCCAGGCCGCGTGGTGGGCGATCACCGGCATCAACGTCTCCGGGATGCGCATCGGCGTCTCCGGGATGCGGACACGTGGTGGATGAACACCCGGAACACGCAGGGCCGGCTGATGTACCTGAAGGGGCCGGACGAGGCCTCGCCGACGCCGCAGTCGCGACAGAGCTGGATGGCGCACACGCCGGCCTCGGCACAGTCCGGGCCGGTGATGTCCGATGCGCCCGATCCGCAGGCTCTGTTCTGGAAGCCGGGCTCGCAACTGGCCCTTTTGGATACGGGCGCCGATGCGCGGCAGCTGGCCGCCGCCGAGGCCGAGGTCGTGGCTGCGGAGGCGGAGGTTGCCGCGGTTGCGGCCCGGGGCGGGGCGGCGGTCACCTCGGAGACGGAGGCGGGCGCTGCCGGGGCCGAACTCGGCCCGCTGGAATGGGGCCTTGCGGCGGTCGTTATCGGCGGGACGGTGGTCTACGGCGGGTACCAGCTCTACCGCGCCCGGCAGAAACTCGCGGAGGC
The DNA here is from genome assembly GCF_054611515.1 of Methylobacterium sp. CM6257. Classification (NCBI taxonomy): domain Bacteria; kingdom Pseudomonadati; phylum Pseudomonadota; class Alphaproteobacteria; order Hyphomicrobiales; family Methylobacteriaceae; genus Methylobacterium; species Methylobacterium sp. CM6257. The sequence continues at coordinate 7,015,198 of NZ_CM137735.1, read as the reverse complement.
CAAAGTCAAGCTGGAAGCTCTGAAGGAGAAGGAGCGAAAGCCGGCAGCGGTCGGACGGAGGGAGGCCGACGTCAACGTGTCCGGCACGACGAAGAGCGCCTGTGACGAGATCTGCGAGGTTGCGTGCCTATGTCGGAAGGACGAGGGAGATGCCCATACGTTCACGGCCTGCATCTCGGCGACGCTGCGTGAGAGATACTACGACCCGAACGGCCCGAAATGTCCCGATGGTTCGCCTCGCCGTCCGAGGGCGCCCGCGGCCGACGGGCCTCGACCGGAGGTGAGCTACAAGCAGGATGAGCATGGGATCTATGGTGGAGAGCACCAAGCGCTGGGCCGGACGGCTGGAAGCCTCTCATGGATCCTGCGGGCTGGGCGCGCTATCCGAGCCGGGTGCGGAAACGATGGACGATGCGTACTACTATCCCTGGCTGATGCAATATCCAGGCCTCGAATACGATGCCATGGGCGATTATTTTTCTGAGAGTTGGAAGAACGAAGGCTATAAACAGCCGCGTTCCTCGAATTCAGCTGATCCCCTGCGGCCAGGGCGTGCTTATCCGGACCAGTGAACTGCCCACCCTCGGCGACGCGGCCAATGTCGGTATCCCTGATGGCTACCGCACCATCGCCAGCATCATCAAGCAGATCCGCTTTGAGGGATATCAGTTCGGCGTGATCAAAGAGCCGATCCCGGTCAAAGGACCAGAGGTCACTTTGCAGTGGCTTCGCCGCTTTGATTGAACAGCCGCGGACGACGACACGCCCGCTCACGGCGTCGTCGCCCTGGCCGAGCGCGGCGACAGGGGCGCGCACCACACGCGCTACTCCGTCCTGGTGATGCCGGCGCTGCACCGCCTGCGCTTCGGCTCGGATTGCCGGATCTTCCAGGACAAGAGCGTGCCCGAGATCGTCGAGGCGGTGCTGAAGGAGAATGGCGTCACCGCCTTCCGCCTCGCGCTGACCGAGCCGCACGGGACGCGCGAGTACTGCGTGCAGTACCGGGAGACGCACCTCGCCTTCCTGGAGCGGCTCTTGGCCGAGGAGGGCATCGCCTACCACTTCGAGCACGCCGAGGGCGGCCACACGCTGGTGCTCACCGACGCCACCCGGCTCGCCCCGGACGCGCCGGGCGCCGAGGCGATCGAGTACAACGCGCTGCCGGGCGGGAGCGTGAAGGGCCCGCATGTCGGGCGGTTCACGTGGCGGGAGGTGGTGGCGCCCTCGGACGTGGTGCAGCGCGACCACTTCTTCCGCAACCCGACGGGAGCTGCGGCGAGCGAGCGCGGCGGGGTTCGTGCTGGAGAGCACCTGGGACGCGGCGGGCCAGCTGGTGCGGCAGGTGGGCGGCCGGGGTCGGGGGTCCGGATCCGGGGCGGGGAAGGCTGGGGCGGAGAAGGTTCTGGAGCGGGTGTACGGCTGGGACCGGGCGTACGCGCCGGTGTCGGTGGCCGACCTGCGCTGGGGCCGGGGCGGGTGCCGGTACGACCGCAACGGCCAGGTGGTTGAGGGTCGGCACGGGGATGGCGCGGCGGAGCGGTACGGCTACGACGCCGCCCTGAACGTGGCCGGGTTCGCGGAGGTGGAGGCGCCGGCGGGTGGACTGGCCCAGGCGGCGTCGTACGGGCGGGATGCAGCCGGCCCGATGCGGGCGTGGCGCTGTTCGGCCGGGGGGCGGGTGGAGGCTGCGCACGGTCCTGCGGGCGAACGGGTGGCGTACCGGCACGACGTCTGCGGGCGCGTGATCGAGCGGGTGGTGGAGCGGGACGGGTTCCGGCCGCGCGTGTGGCGGCATGCCTGGGACGGGAAGGATCGTCTGGTCGGCTGCACGACGCCCTCGGGGGAGCGCTGGGCCTTTGGCTACGACCTGTTCGGGCGGCGGCTGTGGAAGCGGCGCGAGGATCCGAGGGCGGACGCTGCGGCGGGCGGCGGTGTCGTCGGGACGGCGTATGGCTGGGACGAGGATCTGCTGAGCGCGGAGTCGCCGCTGGGGCCGGACGGGTCAGCGGACTGGGCTCGGGCGACAATCTGGCACTATGAGCCCGGGACGTTCCGGCCGCTGGCGCGGGAGGGCACTGATGAGTCGCTGGCCTGTGTGGTGACGGATCGCCTGGACCCGCCGCGGGAGCTCGTGGACGCCGAGGGCGCAGGGCACAGCCAAGATTGCAACAGGCAGTTAGCCCAGGATTGAAGTGGGGACAGCTCGTTAAACTGGCAACATCGGGAAGACGATGGTTTTTCAGGCACATAAACCTGGCGGGTTTGTGTGTCGGACAATCAAATTGTAGCGGGTCAAGCCAAGTCGGCTGGCCACCCTTCGCATAAAGTCGGCTTGCGGAACGTAGCACAGGGCGCTGGCGAGCGGCTGCTCGCGACCAAGCCCAATCACTCAACCGACTTGGACGACTGCCTGTAAACGGACGCTACTGGCCACACGCCCTGCCTGTACTCACGCGGGCTCATGCCGTAGCGATCCTTGAAGCGGCGGGCGAAATGCGCCTGGCTGCTGAAGCCGCAGCCGTAAGCCAGCATGCCGATGGATAGGTGTGCGCAAGAGGGGTCTGTCAGTCGCTTGGCGGCGGCCGCGAGGCGGCGCTCCCAGATGTAGTCGGAGATGTGCCGACCGCGCTCGTGGAACAGCTCCTGCAGCCGGCGCAGGGACACACCCGTAGCGGCGGCGAGCTGGGGCGGGTCGAGGCTCGAGTCGCCGAGGTTGGCCTCGACATAGGCCTTCGCACGCTGAACCACGAGGGTGCCGTGGATGGGCCGGGGTGCCTCCTGGGCAATCCGCTCGGCGATGCTGGCCACGATCAGGTCGACCCCGATCGACGCCATGCGCTCGGCGGCCTCGGGACCGAGCAGCCCGCCGACCTCGATCAGCTGCCGGAAGAACAACGTCGTCAGGCTCGCGGAGGCCGAACCTTGGCCGATCGTGACGGCGGTGAACAGCCGGCTCGGCCCGAGCATCCGCTCCATGCGATCGCGCGGCAGGTTCACCAGCAGGTGGGTGCTTTCCTCGGTCACGTACACGGCCGGCCGCTGATCAACCACGGTAAAATCGCCAGTCTGGCAGACCGCCTCCCGATCATCATGCTGCAACCATGATCGGCCTTCGAGATTGAAGATCACCCCAAGTCCGTCCTCGGCGCTACGACCGCGGGATGAGGCCTGGGCAGAGACGACGCGCATGGATCCATGGAACATCCGCCCGAGCATCAAGGGGCCGTACTGGGCTTGCTCCAGGCAGGACTTGAACGGCTTGTTACTAAGCATTTCAAGTTTGACGTCCGGGTAATACGTGCACATGGCGTCGCGCCAGCGCTGGAACCTGACCTGAGGACGCATATCGTCACTTGAAAAAATCGTCTTCATAGCAATGTATACTTTTATACAACGTCACGCCGCCGATATATTAAAATGCCAATTATCATGTATTGTCTACAATCGAAGGACTACGGAAAGGCCCTACTGGGTTAGGTCGCCAGCGATTGCTCGTGTCGGCCATTCGTCACGTCGCAAATTATGTCCGAGAAACAACGGCTTTCTCGACCTGCCCAAGCGGCAGATTTCGACCCGTTGCGGCCATTTGATGCCCACGACGGTACGCCCGTGAGCAGACGTTGGAAACGCCGCTACGCTTGATAGGCTGGCGGAATGTCTCTCCGCCTCACTGTCCCGGAAAGGCCCTCAGCGAATGACCGGGACGCCGTGCTTAGGCCGTTGATCGCTTTCAACGATAGCAGGGCAGGAGATCCCCGGGTTCAGCCTATCTCTATTTTGCTGACAGATAACAAAGGCAATCCTGTTGGCGGACTTTAGGGCAAGATCTCATATGATTGGCTGATCATTGAGCTTGTTGCGGTCCCCGAACAGTATCGAAAAGGCGGCTACGGTAGCAAATTGATGGTTCGGGCCGAGGAAATTGCCCGAAATAACGGCTGCGCTGGGATTTGGCTCGACACGTTTGAATTGCAGGCTCGAGGATTTTACGAGAAGCTTGGCTTCGAATTATTTGGCGAGCCACCAAACCATCCTAGGGGACAGAAGCGTTTCTTTCTGCGCAAAATTCTACGCTAACGGCAGGCTTGATCGAGCCAGCACAGCAAAGCGGACTGGCCGTTTTCCACCCTGAGCGATCATCCAGCTGTATCAACTGCTATGTACGGAATACGATCATTTTTCCGACGATCGCTGGGCACGCAGGTTGGACCACCAGATCCGGGAGTAGTCCTGTCGGAAAAACGTGCCGCCTATTCAACCATCGGTAAAATGGATGCCCTTGAGATCGATGGCGCGGGCGGGGCCACGTCCAGTTCAGCGCGTTGCGCCCCTGGATCCGGGCACACGGCTATCGACCACCTACTGCCGAGGTTCAAACGTCTGCTTCCTCGATCGTCCACTCGGGAGCAGCCAGTCGCAAAACCACCCTTAGCAGCCGTTCGCCCGGTCAACCCGATCGCGTTTGAGCCCCACCATGGCCGACGACATCCAAGTCCGCTTCGGCGGCGACGCGGGCGGCATCCGCACGGCGGCCGATCAGGCCAAGGGCACGATCCAGGGTTTCGCCACGACGGCCCGCGGCCTGAACGCCACCGCGCGCCAGAGCTACAACGAGCTGAAGGCCGCCATCGACGCGGCCAACGCCTCGCTGCGGCAGATCCAGGCGAGCGCCGAGAACACCTCCACGCTGGCCACGCAGGCCCGCGCCGTGACGGTGCCCTACTTCGACCCGGGCTCCAGCGCGACCATTTCGTCGGTCGCCTTCGAGGTCGTCGGGTGGCTCGCCGGAACCGCCGGCCCGCTCGGGCAGGATGCTGACTCGGCCGCTCTCGTCTCGGACTTCCTGGCCAACGCGCAGTATGGCGTTGGCCTGCCGGGCTCCGCGCTGAGCGGCGCGGCCCTGTTCGGCGCGTCGGGGGACGGCACCTACCAGACCTACTGTGCGGCCCTCGGGCTCGGGCTGAGCGCGGCGCTCACCGACGCCGAGACCGCCAGCGCGATCCTGGCACGCTGGCTGAGGCTGACCAACAGCGCGGCGGTGTGGTCGGGCGCACGGCTCAGGATCATCCCCTACGGCGGCCAGCCAGTGACCGGTATGACCCACTCGGGCGCCAGCATGACCTACGTGCCCGACGTCACGCCCGTCTACGACCTCACCGGCGACTTCCTGGTCGCGGACGGCGACGATCCGGTGCGCATCGCGCGCAGCGATCCCTACGGCCCGCCCAATGGCCAGCGCGTCGAGTGCTCCGATCGCAGCCGCGGCTACACCGCGACGACGGTCGAGGCGCGGGATCAGGGCGCCATCGAGCGCTACGGCCTGAAGGTCGGGGGGACCATCACGGCCCGGGAGATCTGCGCGTTCTCGATCGGGCGGCTCGTGGCGCAGCTCGCGCTGCAGCGCGCTCTACATCCGCAACATCTTCACGTTCCGCCTGTCTTGAGAGTTCTGCCTCCTCGAGTCGATGGACCGTCGTGACCCTGACCGACGCGGGGCTCGGCCTCGCCCGGGCGCAAGTGCGCATCACGGCCATTGAGGAGGACGAGGACGGGCTCCTCACCGTCACGGCCGAGGAGTTCCCGCGCGGTACCGCGACCGCGGCGGCCTACCCGGTGGTCGGCGCGACCGGATCCGCCATCGACCGCGACCGGGCGCCCGCGCCGGTCGACGCACCGCTGATCTTCGAGCCGCCCGCCGCGCTCACGGCGGGCGTGGCGCAGGTCTGGATCGCGGCGTCCGGCGCCAACGCCGACCCGTTCTGGGGCGGTGCGAACGTCTGGGTCTCGCGCGATGGCGCCGCCTTCGTCGAGATCGGCACGATCGCGGGCTCAGCCCGCCAGGGTGTGCTCACCGCGGATCTGGCCGCCCCGGCCGGGCCGAACCCCGATCTCGGCAACACGCTCGCTGTCGATCTCGGCCGATCCGGCGGAACGCTCGCCTCCGCCAGCGAGGCCGACGCGCGGGATGGCATCACCCTCGCCCTTGTCGGTCAGGAACTGGTGCCCTTCGCCACCGCGACGCTCACCGCGCCCCACGCCCTGACCTACCTGGAACGCGGGCTCTACGGCTCGCCGGCCGGCGCGCACCCGGCCGGGACGGCGTTCACCTGCCTCGACGAGTCGGTGTTCCGCTACAGCGTGCCGGCGGCCTATATCGGCACCCCGCTCACCCTGAAGCTGCAAGCGTTCAACATCTTCGGTGGCGCGGCCCAGGACCTCGCGACCTGCACGCCCTACCCGCTGACGCCGATCGGCTTGGGACGGTTCGGTCCGGTCGCCGAGACCCTGGCCGTCGGCAGCGGCCCGGATCTGGGACTCGCCTCGCAAGCCGCCACGCAGAGCGACAATTTCGGCCTTGCCTCCGACCCCTACCCCGACCTCTTCGATCTGGGGCTCGCCTCGTCATGAGCGTGCGCACGCAGTGGCTGAGGGACGCGTGGTCATTCCTCGCGACCTTCGTCGGCAAGCCGGGCGAGTTCGTCGTCGACACCACGAAACGGCGCCTCGTCGTCCACGACGGCACGAGGCCCGGCGGCCACCCGACCGTCTCCGCCGGCGACCTGAAAGCCGGTGTGCCGGTGCTGGGCATCAACACCGCCGCCGACACCACCAACCGCCTCGCGATGAAGTCCGAGGCCGCGCTGCTCTCCTGGGACGACGTCACCCCAGGGGCCGGCAACATGCGCCTGACCCTCGACAAAGGCTGCGGCCAACGACGGCGGCTTCCTCCTTCAGACCGGCTACGCGAGCCGGGTCCTGTTCGGCACGCTGGGCAGCGACGACCTGACCCTGAAGACGAGCACGGACGGTGCCGCCTTCCGGACGGCCCTGACGGTCGCGGCCGCAACGGGCTATGTCGGCCTGTCGGGGGTGACCGAACCGAGTGCGCCGCTGCACGTTCTGGGTTTCAGCGCACAGCCGATCGTCCAGTTCGAAGCTTACGGGGCGATGCGACCGGCAACCGAGGGCCGCTCGCCAGCTGCAGCGCCCGCGCCGCGCCGGGGGCACCGCTGCCGATCAGGGCGGCCGACCAGCTCTTCGGCCGGTTCGGCGCCGGCTACCACGCGGGCGGCGCGTACACGGCCGACGCCGTCGTGCTCCTGGGCGTCGCGGAGGAGGATCTCACGCCGACGGCGCAGGGCACCTGTCTCGACCTCCAGACCACCGCGCCCAGCACGGCCGCGCGTCGGTCGTGAAGGTCCGCGGCAATGGTGCGCTGGAGTTGCAACCGCTGGCAGCGGAGCCCGCGGGCGGCGCACAGGGCCAGATCTACGCGGACAGCACCCTGACGGCGCTCAGGTGGCACAACGGCGCCTCCTGGAGCCGTATCACCAACTTCGCCAAGGCCGCCGCGTCCACGAACCTCGACAACTACATTCCCGCGGATGCCTGGACGAAGGTCCAGTTCAACAGCACGGAGAGCAAGGACCAGGGCGCCTTCGACGCGGAGAACAATCACTTCGTGGCCCTCGAGGCCGGGCTGCACGGCTTCGACGTCTCGCTGACCTACAAGAGGAACGGGTCGAGCGCCCCGACGGCGCTGGAGGTGCAGCTCTACCGGAACGGTGCGGCGGCCGGGCGCGGGCGCGCTACCGCGAGCGGCGCGCTGGTCGATGGCGTCAGCGCGGTCAACCTCGCGTCGGTCCTCAAGCTGGCGGCGAAGGACACCGTCGAGGTCTTCGCTCGGTTCACCGGCGCCGACGGCTACGTGGCTGCGGCCGATTCCTTCTTCGGAGCCCGACAGCTGCCGTGATCGCGTCCAGCCGCGAATAGGGCACCAGTTCCCATCCGGCGCTGAAGCCCGGGCCCAGGCCACGGTTGCAGCCACGCCTAAACAGGAGTCTTCCATGGACCTCTCTCCCCTCTGACGCGCGGCCCTGGCGGCGAAGGCTGCCGGCTGCGCGCCTACCGCGACAGCGTCGGCGTCTGGACGATCGGTCGGGGCCACACCAGTGCAGCGGGGCCGCCCGCCGTGATGGACGGCCTGAGCCTGACCCAGGCGGAAGCCGACGCGCTCTTCGCAGCTGATCTCGCGCCCTACGTGGCGGCCGTGCGCGCCGCCCTCGCCAAGCCGGTGCCGCAGCCGTCCTTCGACGCCTGCTGCTCGCTCTGCTTTAACATCGGCCAGCCGAACTTCGCGCAATCCAGCGTCGTGCGCTTGGCCAATGCAGGCGACGTGCCGCGGGCCGTCGAGGCGTTTCTGATGTGGAACCGGCCGCCCGAGATCGTCACCTGCCGGCAGGATCAGCCGCACGACTGCATGACTGCCTTCAGGAGCGCGCTTCGTCTACACAGGAACAACAGCCGGGCGCATCGGCAACGAGGCATATCTGCAAGGCTTGAGCTGTAGGCGCTCTTGGTTGAGCCGGATATTCCAACCACCGAGCCTGAGCGTTCTGATCGGGAGGATGGTGTCGGCGGACTGGTCGAGGGCCAATCGATGTCCCTCGGCGCTGGCTCGCGCTGCGAGGCTCGATGGCGCGAATCGATCGGGTCGGTGCCTACCACTTAGAGCCGTTCCCGGTCAGGTAGTGACGGCCAAGTCGTTCTCGTAGCCGGCTGCGGTGAGGTCGTTGCGGCACTCCTGCGGAGTGAAGCGCGTGAAGGCCTGGCGGATCGCCGCCCAGAGATCCGGGATCGTGCGGGCGGCCGCGCTGCGCAACAGCGCCTTCAGCTTTGCGAAGGCCTGTTCAATCGGGTTGAAATCAGGGCTGTAGGACGGAAGGTAGAGCAGCCGCGCTCCTGCGGCCGCGATCGCGTCCTGCACGCCGGCGACCTTGTGGGCTGGCAGGTTGTCCATGACGACGATGTCGCCGGGCTGCAGCACCGAGACCAAGGTCTCGGTGACGTAGCTGCAGAAGCGCGTGCCGTTCGTGGGGCCGTCCAACAGCGCGGTCGCGCACAGTCCGCTGGTGCGCAGGGCGGCGGTGATGGTCGTTGTTTTATAATGCCCAAACGGGGCTGCGAGCCGGCAGCGCTCGCCGCGCGGGGCCCAGCCGTAGCGCCGCGCCATGTTGGTGGCCGCCGCTGTCTCGTCCAGGAACACCAGCCGATCCGGATCGAGCTCGGGCTGTGCCTCAAACCACGCCTCGCGCGCCGCCCTTACGTCTTCACGCCCCTGCTCAGCTGCGAACGTCGCCCCCTTTTCTGGTGATCGCGTGTCGGGCAAAGAAGCGCGACAGGCCGCTCGTGCTGGTCTACACGCCCTGCTCAGCCAACCGGTCGCGCAGCTCGCGCAGGAAGAGACGCGGCTCCTGCTCGGAGGTTGCGAGGATCAGCGCGGCATGCGCCTCAATGCGCTTCGAGGTGTGATCGCCGCCCATCGGCTTGGGCGCGACATGGCCCTCCTGGTGGGAGCGCTGCGACCAGCGGCTGGCGCTCGAGACGCTGACCCCGAAGCGAGCTGCGGCCCGATGACACGAGGCACCTGCCGCCACGGCAGCCACGACACGCTCGCGTAAGTCGACGGACAGAGGTGAAGGCATCGGCAAGCTCCTTCACCCGTCAACGCGCCACCCGCTAACCCGTCGCAAGCGGCTCGGGACGCGCTCTAGAGCGACACCTTCGCCGAGGCTCGGCGAGCGCGCCGATGGGCACGCCGCCGTAGGTGGTCACGCCTGCACAGCCCGAAGAAGCTGACGGACACCAGCGCCGAAGCTCCAAAGAATCGGAGCCCAGAGGAGCAGGTTTACGATGAGTGCCGCGGCGCGGAGCCAGAATGGAAGCCGGGCGTGCTGAAGGCGTAGCCCCCGGACGGGAACGGGCTCCTGCTCAGCGAGCCAAGCGTTGAACCGCGTTTCGGGCGTGGCTTTCGGATCGAGCGCCAGGGCTTCAGGGCTACGCTTGCCAACCCCATCCGCCCGATGGTTTACCATTCGCTGGTGCGGCGAATGGTGGGGTAAGTCACGCTTCAGCTGGAGAAAGTCTTACTAATCAGAGATAACTGGCGGAGAGGGGGGGGACCCTCTGCCATCGCGATCTAAGTATCTGATTTTTCAACAAGCTCTTGAAGACGCTTCACTTTGCCCGGCTTTCCGCTACAAAGTTTGCTACAAAATCGTGCGGGCGGGGAGCGATGGCGGGAAAGGTTCGGCACCTTCTAGAGCGAGGCGGACGTTACTCGGCGCGCGTAGCAGTTCCAGCAGCTCTGCGCGAGACCCTCGGAAAGCGCGAGCTGCTTCGCGCGCTCGGACCCGATCGGGTCCTGGCCCTGCGCAAATTGCCCGGCGCGGTCGCGGACATGCAGGCCGAGCTGGAGGCTGCACGGACGCACATGAAAGCGAGTAAGGCAGCTCGCCAGCCTGTGCGACGAGGAAAGCCGCTTTCGGCGCAGCAGATCGCCCAGCAGCATTACCGGGAGCAGATCGCCTTTGACGAGGAGATGCGCCAGGCGGACAGCCGATATGCCCAGGGCTTCGTAGACGAGTTTTACGTCGACGATCTCAAACGTGCCGTGTCCGGCGCCGCAAGCAACGACGAGTTGCGAGCCGTCCTGGGTCGTATCGTGGACCGGTTCCGCCTGCACGGACACACGACGGCCCAGCCCGGCGACACCGAATTTCGCAAAGTTGCGATGGCGCTTGCGGTCGCGGAATTGGAGAGCCTGAAGGTATCCGCGGCGCGCGATGAGGGCGACTCGGTTGCAGCTACAGCGCACCCGCTTCTCGTCAAGGAACAGCCCGAGCTAGGCCGCGCCCCGACCTCTCCGAGGATCCTGGGGCGACAAAGCACGCAACCGCTCTCAGAGCTCATACCGATGCTAGCGGAAGAGAAAGGCGCCCGCCCGGGCACGATCAATGAGTATAAAGTTGCAGTACGAATGTTCGAAGAGTTTATGGGCGAGCCTCGTGCCGCATATGCGATCACCCGACAAGACGTCATTGGCTACAAGCGCGCACTGATGGAGACTCCCGCGAATTATACTAAGAGGTTCCCGAACAAAACGCTGCCTGAAGCCATCAAGCTCAATAGAGCTCGCGCAGCACCGTTCCAAGCACTGAGCGCGAAAACAATCAATGACAAGTGGCTAACGCATCTGCGGGCAATATTAAACTGGTGCGTCAGAAACGACGTGATCCCTGATAGCCCCGCCTCTGGCGTGAAAGTCGAGCAAGTAAAGGCCACGTCCGCGGCACGCCTTCATTTCTCTCCAGGGGACCTGTCAAAGATTTTCGCGCCGCCGCTCTTCAGTTCGGCAAAGAACTACGGCGAGCGTCAGTGGATGTTGCTGACCGCGCTCTTCACTGGCTTCCGAGCAAGTGAAATCGCGCAACTCCGGCTTGATAGCATCCGGCACGAGCGCCGTGTCCTGGTTTTCGCAGTGGAGGAGGAGACGAAGAATCAAGCCTCCAAGCGACTGACGCCGGTGCATAGCACGCTCTTACGTCTCGGGCTGGAAGGCCGGGTGGCGAAGCTTCGCGCAGCTGGGGAGACACACCTGTTCCCAGAGTGGTTCAAGGCCGCCCAATCCATGCTTACGGCCGAGGATGGCCGCGACGTGAACCAGCCGTACTCGCAGTTTCTCCCGCGCTGGTTCAACCGCACTTACCTACCAAAGGTAGGCATCCACGATGAACGCAAGGTGTTTCACAGCTTCCGGCACACGCTCAAGACTGCCCTCGCTAGAGCCGGCGTGCCACGGTCGGTTAGCGATGAGATTACTGGGCACGACGACAGAACATCTGGCGCAAGGTATGTTCATGAGACCTCGATTGAAGCCATGGAGGAGGCCATCGAAAAAATTAATTTTGATGGATTCAATTTATAGGTACTATTTCATCAAGTTCTGGGAATGTTATATGCGTAGTATAGCATATGCATATAATCACGCTCAGGTCGAGAATAAAAATAAATATTGACCCGCAATTTGTTTTGAACTATTAAAAACTTTGCTCAAAGCATTTGCAGCAGCGATTTTGATACCCCAGCCTCTTCTGGAAGCAAGCCATCGCAACCGTCGCCGCGGGCTGCGCCGGGCTGCGTGGAACGCCACGCATCTTTTTTTGCGAGAGAACGCAAAACCCAGCGCCCGCTCGCTATAGCTAACCTGTCGAAAACAAATGCCTGTTGGAGCAACCATGACCTTCTCCTACCATTTCTCTGTCTGCAGTCTTGATCGCGAGCTTAACAAGGTCTCAGAGTTTCGCACAAAGTGGAAGGCTGAGATGATGCGCCGCGCTCTGGCGAACTATTACCGCCAGGGCGGGTCAGATTTCCCGTGTCCATATTTGTCACGCATTGTTGAGCACAGGAAGGAGCGCTATGCCTATTTGGCTAACTCACGCGGAACGCTTGCCGTTTACCGCATCAGGAGCGAGAATAGTTTCTATCGACGCGCCATGCGGTGGCCCAGGGCGATTGAAGAACAACCAGTCTCCCGGAGAGCTCTAGCATATTATTGCGCTCTCAAGCGGGCAGGACTTGTAGATCATCATAGTGGGACCCAATCGTTGCCGAGCAATCGCACCAACCTGGAGAAGGCGCAGAAGAAGGGCGTCGAGGCAAACACGGTATTTGCTCAGGAGCAGATCCGCGCGCCGGCGTCGGTCGTCCGAGGGCTGCGAGATGCCGGTTAGACGGCCGTGGAAGAGATTGGCGCGGACCTAAACTTGAAGGGCCTGCGCACGCCTCAGCGCAAGACCTGGACCGGCAGCAACATGCGAAACCTACTCGACAAGATCGCCGAGCTTGAGGAGGCTCGGAAGCCGGCAGAGGACCGCACGAACTCAAACTGGGGAGTTTGGTGATGGACCGCGGCAAGCCAGACGTCGAAGTCCTAGAAGATGCCGGGTCTGCCCAGAGCCCTGCCTTCTGGGCTCAAGCTGGATCCGCACCGGCCCTTGGGAGTGGACATCCTTGGGGGACAGGACTCTCCTCGGATCGCATTCGAGCGTCGCTGACCGGCCTTGCGCATAAGCTGGCCTCTACCGGCCCCTCATTGCCGCCTGGTCTCCCAGGCCCTTCCAGGCAGCGGCTGATCCTGTCCCGCATCTTGGCCGCGGCGGTCACGGGCGACGCGAAGAGCTTCACCGCGGATCTGGGCCTTATCAGCTGGGCCGGCGCCTGGCCCGAGCTCTTCCGCGAGATCGTGCGAGTAGGGTTCGTGCACCCCTCCGCCCGCGCAGCTTTCTGCGAAGCTTGGTGCGGCAGCGACGACATGGTCAGCGGCTCCGACATCCTTGCGAAGCGCATGGGCTGGTCCTTGACCCGGGACTTCGCTGGGCAGCCTGACCTGCTGGTTGCCGGCCTGCGGCTCTTGATGCCCGAGACCGCCGTCACACGCCCGGTATACGCGCTCTTCCGGGGGCAGAGCCTAGCTGAGCATCAGGCGGGTCGGCACGGCTGCTGGTGGACGCCCGAGCCGGTCCACGCCGAACTCTTTGCCCTGATGCCTAACCGCACGCGATCGGGGCCGGGCGCCGTGGTCGTCGCCTTCGCGCCCGAGGACGCTATCATCACCGCGCTCAACCGTACCGAGTTCCTGATCGATTCGCGCCGGCTGGAGAACATCATGCTCGTGGCCGAGCTGCCGCCTCGCCGACTGGCCGACGGCGAAGATCCTCTCCGGGCTTCTCAGCTCATTGGCATCCCATCCGGCTACAGCTTCGAGGACCTTGATGCGTGGCTGGCGGCCGGTTTCTCAGGGAGCGGGTTGGCTGCCTGAGGCGCTGCCTCCGAGTTTTTTCAACACAATCCGCTACGATCGGATCTTGGCTCACAGCCGCGAAGCGGACTTTCAGCTTCTCGCCCATCTTGGACATTCAACATTGCACTTCACGGCCCGCCTTCCACGCCACTTGCGTGGAAGGCGTCTCCGTTCGCATCAGCAGTCCACGCCCCGAAACCCCGACCGTCACGTGCTCGGCCGGTGGGCCCAGAACCGGCACAAGCTCGTCGGCATGCGCGCCAGCGTTGAAGGTGAAGTGGGCGATCAGGGGCAGGATATTCGAGAACGAAGGCAGTCGAGGCCAGCGCAATTGAGGCCCAGGAGGTTGGGTACCGGAACACACGACCGGAAAGCTGAGGGGAGTGGGCACGGAGATTGCGGCGGAGATGCCCGCCAAGGCGGGCCCGGATAGGCTTGCGACCTTCCGGGGCAGCGGTGTCAGTCTGAATTGAAATCCGTGTTGGTATCAGGACGGCTCTCCCTGCGGCGACCGATGGCGCCGAGGATGGCGGTGTCGAGCGCCCTCCATATCTCCGGCCGTTCGTGCTCGCACGCGGCGAATAGGGCTTGGATCTCCTGCGGCTGGGCGGCGCCACGCATCCGTTCGCCCACCTCGGTGAGGGTCCAGCCCACACCCGTCACGAAGCCGAGAGTCTTGGTCTGGGCACGGTCGAGCGCGTAGCGGCCGGCGAGGCCAGCGCGCACTTCATCCAGGATGGCGCCGTCCGGCGACGCGCTGTCCTCGCGCAAATGGGCGTAGAGCCATGCGTCCGCTGCCATCTCACGGCCATGCAAGGCGGCATCGAGTGCGGCTTCGAGCGAGCCAGCCGGCCACCCCCGCTCCGACTCCATGCCGATCAGCACGAGACTCGTTTTCGTCAAAAGCCCGAACAGCGCCTTGCTTTTACGTAGCTCGATCCGGAGCGTGCCGGCACGCTCGCTGCCTAAAATCGCTGCCTTCAGCATCGCCCTCGCGAGATGGTCGACAGCTACCTTCTCAGCGCCAGCGTAGGGCGCGTCGTTGCCGGGCAGCAGGCTCTTCTTGGAGAACAGAGGCGCGCCGAAGAGGACGGTCTCACTCGGGGTCGATGCAATATTGATGCTGGACGTGGCGAGCAGTGCGACAGTGGAGAGCGGCATGCGATTTCGGTCAAAGCAGAAGCGAGTGCAATGACGGTGCCACGTGGCCACCGAACGCGCAACAGCCAAGCTCCGTTGTTCATAAATGAATGCGCGAGAGGCGACATAACAAAAGTTTAAGGCAGGTCGGCACCAACCACACAGGTAATGTCCGCCGCTTCCTGCATTGCTCGCGAAGCGGACGGGCCGCAATCGGCCAGATGCGGTCCCATCAGCGAGCGTTGCTGAATGGCCGGACAGGGTGGGAGAACGAACCCGCTCGCGCGGGATGGGTGGCAGCTATGAGGTCCGCGGATTGATCCGAGCGCCCTGCGCCGATTGAGGGTCGCCCGACCTGAGCGGACGATCCCGGCTCCCTTCCTTCGAGCGGAGCCGTCCCATGACCGTCCTTGCCGTTCCCGCCGCTGCAGGCGGCTCGTTGCGCCAGCGCCTGATCGACGACATGACCCTGCGCCGGTTCTCCCGGGAGACACAGCGCAACTACCTCCGCGACGTCGGGCGGCTGGCCACCTTCCTGCGGCGATCACCCGATACCGCGACCGACGACGACCTGCGCCGCTTCCAGATCGCCCAGCAGGAGGTCGGCCTCGGCGTGCCGACGATGAACGCCATCGTCTCCGCCCTACGCTTCTTCTTCGTCCATACGGTCAACCGCCCCGATCTCGCCCGCAGGCTGGTCCGCCTCCAGCATCCGCGCGCCCTCCCTGATGTCCTGAGCGCCGACGAGGTCGGGCGTCTGCTCGATGCCACGGTCTGCCTGAAGCATCTCGCCGCCCTATCGGTCGCCTACGGCGCCGGACTGCGCGTGGCCGAAGTCGCCACGCTCCGGATCGGCGATATCGACTCGACCCGCATGATCCTGCGGATCGAGCGCGGCAAGGGCTGCCGCGACCGCAACGCCATGCTGTCGACCGATCTCCTGGACCTGCTGCGGCGCTGGTGGAGCGAGGGCCACCGGCAGGGCGTCCTGCAGCGCCAGGGCTGGCTGTTCCCCGGGCAGGACTTGGCACGGCCGATCAGCACGCGCCAGCTTCACCGCGTCGTCGTCGAGGCGGCGCGCTCGGCCGGGATCGGCGGCCATGTCGAGGGCTGCGACGCGTGCGGCCACCTGCGCGTCGCCTACAACTCCTGCCGCAACCGGCACTGTCCCCGGTGCCAGGGCGCGGCGGCGCGCGACTGGCTCGCCGCGCGCGAGGCCGACCTCCTGCCGGTCGGCTACTTCCACGTCGTCTTCACCCTGCCGGCCGAGATCGCCGCCATCGCCTTCCACAACAAGGCCGCCGTCTACGACCTGCTGTTCCGGGCGGCGAGCACCACCATGATGCGGATCGCCGCCGACCCGAAGCACCTCGGTGCCCGCATCGGGCTGACCGCCGTGCTCCACACCTGGGGCTCGGCCATGACGCACCATCCGCACGTCCACATGATCGTCCCCGGCGGCGGCCTCTCACCGGACGGGACCCGCTGGATCGCCGCGCGCCCCAGCTTCCTCCTGCCGGTGCGGGTGCTGGGCCTGCTGTTCCGCCGCCTGTTCCTCGAAGGGCTCACCGCCCTCCATCAGGCCGGGACGCTCGCCTTCTTCGGCACCCTGGTCCGGCTCTCGGACGCCGGAGCCTTCGCCCGAGCGCTCGCCCCGGTGCGCAAGAAGCGCTGGGTGGTCTACGCCAAGCCGCCCTTCGCCGGGCCGAAGGCCGTGCTCGCCTACTTGGCCCGCTACACCCACCGCGTCGCCATCTCCAGCCGACGCATCCTCGCTTTCGACGGGGCGAGCGTCAGCTTCCGCATCAAGGACTATCGGCGCGACGAAGCCGGACGGGCGCGGGTCATGACCCTGTCGGCCGCGGAGTTCATCCGGCGCTTCCTGCTTCATGTCCTGCCGCGCGGCTTCCACCGCATCCGGCACTACGGCTTCCTCACAGGCTCGAACCGGAAGGTCGGTCTGGCCCACATCCGCACCATCCTCGGCGTCCCGGCCCCGCCTCGCTCCACCGCCGACGCGCCCGATCCGCAGGACAGCCCCGGCAAAGCCCGGCCCCCTTGCCCCTGCTGCGGCGGTCCCATGACGATCGTCGGCTCCTTCGCGGGCTGGCATCAGCCCCGTGGGCCGCCGTTCCGCTCCACGTCGAGCCGGGCGTGGGCGCCATGACCCGGCACGGGATGACGCCGCCAACCACCCGAGGAACCGCTCCCCGGGACATGCCTCACCGTGTGCCGAACGCCAGGATGAGCCTCACAATCGAGGCCGTCGAACCCTGGGTCGCTTCGCCAAGCCCTGGCGACCCGGCAGTCCGGGAGCCTCCAGGCACTCAAACGACGAAGCCGGCCCGCCATTGATCCCCCCACTGGGGACCACGCTCAGCTCAAATCTCCATAGTGCACCGATCGCCATCCCGCGGGTTCATTCATCCACGACTTTCGTACGCCTCGCGGCGACCGAAACTCTTCAGGTTTTGCGACCGTCTGCTTTCGGACGCCGAATTCAAAAAGCGGACACGCAATGTAAACAAGGCATCTCCCCTCTGCTCGCCACACCCGTTTCGGTCGTTCAGGCCGGGTTTCGGGGCGTCGTCGGAAACTCTAGCGGGAAGTTGTTGAGCACGCGCCACAGCTCGTAGCCGAGCGAGACGGTCTCCATCCTGATCCAGCCCCGCACCTTTGCTCCCAGCGGAATGAAATCGATGTTGGGCCACGCGGTCCGGTCGGGGTCTTGCTCGACCAGCACGCGAAACAGGCCGCTCGACTGGGCCGAGGGGTCGACAGTTCGCACCCGACCATCGAACATGCCATGGGCCACCGAGGGCCAGCCGCTGAACTGGATCGCTGGCCAGCCCTCGAAGTCGAGGCGCACGCTCTGGCCGGGCCGGATCAGGGCGACATCCCGGCCGTCGACCATCAGTTCGACGACGCGGGCCGGCGCGAGCGGCGCGAGGGTGGCCAGGGTGTCCCCCGCGTTGACCAGCGTGCCGGCGGCCGCCGCGTTGATGTGCAGGATCCGGCCGTCCCTCGGCGCGCGAACGAGTTGCGCCGATTGGCGGTTCACGGTCACTTCGAGGCGGCTGAGCTTGGCCTTGGCCTCGGCCAGTTTTGCGCGCTGCTCCGCCACGCGGATCTGCGCGGCCTCGAAGTTGCGCCGGGTCACGAAACCCTTCTCTGCGGCCTCGCGCGTCTGGCTGACCTGGCCCTCCGCCACCTTCACGGCTTGATCGGCCGCCTCGATCTCGGCCTCGATCTGCTCCCGCTCGGCGGCAAGGCGCTTGAGAAGGAACGGGTCGTTGTCGACGAGGCGCGCGATTGGGTCCCCGGCGCGGACCCGCTGGCCATCCTCGACGTACCAATGCTCCACCCGGCCCTGGACTAGAGCCGTGACCGTCTGGACCCGGTCGGCTGGGTTAGGCGCGATGACGCGCCCGGTCCCGGCCGAGGTCTGCACCCAGGGCACGTACAGGAGGATCAGGACTGCGACGACGGTTCCGATCCCGATGATCCAGCCGAGGACGACCGCCGCACGCGGAGGCCGGATCGCGGTCAGGGTCGGAAAGCGATGGAGGTGTTCAGGCCGCGACAGCATGGGTCCTCTCCCGCAGCATCGTCTTATCGAGCAGTTCCTCACGTTCGGTGGCGCGCCCATAGCCGTGGGAGCCCAGCCGGATCTGGTCGTCGTGGACCCGCATCGGGGGGTGGCGGGTGACATGCAGCACCGTCGTGCCCGCCTCCCGGAACCCCGCGAGCGCTGCCGCGACACGATCCGGAGGCAACAAGTCGAGGAGCGTCGGCAAGACGACGAGCTTTGGCGGCCGCAGAAGCGCGGAGGCCAGCTTCAGGGCGACGGCCTCGCCCGTGGAGAGCGGCGAGCCGGACGCGGACAAGGGGGTGTCGAGGCCGGAGGGCAGGCTCCGGATGCGCTCCGCCAGCCCGACACGCTCAAGGCACTCGTGCATTCGAGCGGGGCATGACACGTCGCCGCCCGACAGGTGCTCGCGGATTGTTGTCTCGGCGAGCGTCGGCCGACCCAGGACGAGGATCTCCGACCGCAGCCCCTCCGGACCGAAGGCCGCGATGTCGGCTCCGCCGAGCATTACCAACCCGCGCTCCGGCCGGACCCTCCGCTCGATGAGGGCCGCAAGCGCCCGCTCGACACCTTCGTCGGCGGCCACGGCGAGGACCTCCCCGCTCTCGACAGAGAAGTCGAAGCGGAGACCGTCGGCCTCGACATCGCGCAGGCGCAGGTTCCCATTGGCGGGACTAGGGCCGTTCCACCCGTCGCCGTCAGCCTGCTCGATCCCCTCAAACAGCGACAGCTCGTGGAGCGCCGCGACGAGGTCGTAGAAGGTCCTCGCGTGGGAGCCCAGTTGCGAGATCCCGTAGAAGGCACTCGACAGGACGAGTTCCGCCGCCACGAGTTGCCCGAGCGATAACTGCCCTTGCAGGATCAGCCACCCACCCATCGCCAAAAGGCCGGCGCTCGCGACCGCGTAGACTATGAGGAATCCCACCGTCTGTGCGAAAGTGTGGCGGAAATGGCGGCGATGCACCCCCGCGTAGGTGGCGGTCAACGCCTCGGAACGGGCAAGCGCGGTCGTGAGCCGGCCACCGTGCCTGTAGAAGCCGTTCGAACTGCCGACGCTCTCAAGCCAGCGCGCCGTCTCGTGCTTGGCATGGCTCAGCGCCGCGCCGGACCGGACCGCCGGCCCCGCCCAGAGGAATGCGATGCCGACGAGCACGGCGGCCACCACCAGATTGAAGGCGAGGAAGAACGGGTGATAGAAGCTCGTCAGGACGAGGCCGATCCCTGATTGAAGGAGGATCGCGAAGCCGCCGACCAGAAGATGCGGGACCGCCTTCTGGACCGTCATGAGATCGAAGAAGCGGTTGAACAAGTCGCCGCGGCGGGCGTCCTCGAAATGCGGGTTCCTGGCATGGAGGGCGCGCAGGGTGATATCCGCGACGGTTCTCGCGAACACGCGCCGCTCGAACAGCGCCAGGATGTAGATCCGCGCGGCGCTCAGCAGGGCGGCGGCGAGCAGCAGGCCGAGGAGTAGCCCGGACAGGACGAACAGGGGCGTCGGCAGCGCCGTGTTGGCCACCGAATTGATCAGGAGCTGCACCGACACCGGCACGGCGAGGCCCAGGAGCGCCACGGCAATCCCGTAAACGACCGCCGTCCAGACGAAGCCGGCCTCCGGCCTGAGGAAGCGGCCGATGAGCCTGCTGGCTTCCGCGAGCGTCAGCGGCGTGTGTTTCGTCGCATCCATTGGGCGAGGACCTTCAGACCGGAACGAGGGCGTGCGAGGACGACGGTATTAGCCAGGGGCGGAGTGCGGCCCCGGAGAGAAGTGAAAGCCGTGGTGGCGCGTGTGGCGCAGGAACGCGGAACCGGCCCAGGGTGCCCGGCTTGGCGGAGCTCGATCCTCACGGGGTTAGATCGAAGCGATGGGGCGCCGCCGCTGGGCGTGCGGCGGATGCCCTGAAGGCCGGGATCGCAAGCGCAGTCCGCCATGAGTGGTGGCACGGCGGACCGCTTTGGCGACAGCGATTGCCGGCTATCCGGACGGCTGTCGGGTCGAGGCAGGGCACCCGCTTCAGCAGCGGTAGCCGCCCGACGTCTGGCCGTACTGCTGCACCGGGAAGTGCTGCTGATCGGCGTTGCCCTCCTGGGCCGAGCTCCGGCGGC
This sequence comes from Methylobacterium sp. CM6257, assembly GCF_054611515.1. Lineage (NCBI taxonomy): Bacteria > Pseudomonadati > Pseudomonadota > Alphaproteobacteria > Hyphomicrobiales > Methylobacteriaceae > Methylobacterium > Methylobacterium sp. CM6257. The sequence continues at coordinate 6,994,721 of NZ_CM137735.1, read as the reverse complement.
AGCCGCCGACGGTGGGGGTCAGGATCTCAGCCGGAAGGATCGAACCGGTCGAGAGCCCGTCCCAAGTCGTCTGCGGGAGAGGCCGCGATCCTGGACCTACGCGCAGATCGGCGAACGCGGCGGAGAGCGGCGCGACGCTGAGCGCGGCCGCGACGGTCACGACGGATAACTTCTTCGACGCCTTCATCGCTTGTCTCCAATCAAGTTTGCGGTCGTGAGGACCTGTCCATGCATCAAAAGGCTGAAGCGAACCCGCATCTGCGGCTTTCGTTCGCCTCAGCCACGCAACTGATTTGGAGTAATGAGCGTCGCTTTACAATTTCCGTCCTTCAATGGAGATCATTGCAAAAACAAATGCCGCTCAATTCCGCGGCTATGAAACTGTCTGTTTAATCCTTATTCGCGACATCCGCTCAATAGGCGATGTGTGTTTCGTCACATAGCGCCATTACGATCCGTCCCGGCTTGGTGGATTCTCGATCCGGAAGCTTGAGATCCGGCCCATGTGACCTGACGTCAGGTCGATGCCCGGGCCGTCCTTGCCTTTCGACCTCGACCTGCTGCGCACCTTCGTCGCCATCGTCGACAACGGGAGCTTCACGCGCGCGGCCAGCAGGCTGGGCCTGACGCAATCGACCGTATCGCTGCAGATCAAACGGCTGGAGGACGGCCTCACACGTCGCCTGTTCGACCGTGACGGTCGGGAACTCAAGCTGACGTCCGAGGGCGAGGTGCTGCTCACCTATGCACGGCAGATCCTCAAGCTCGGCGCCGAGGTCCTGTCCAGGATCGTGACGCCGGAACTGACCGGCATCGTCCGGCTAGGCACGCCGGAGGATTTCGCGACCACGCACCTGTCGGAGGTTCTGGCGTGCTTCGCCCGCGCCCACCCGCAGGTCGCGCTCGAAGTGAATTGCGACTTCACGGTCAACTTGCTCGATGACTTCTCCAAGGGCCGGTACGACTTGATCCTGTTCAAGCGGGAGCCACAGGGACCGAGCGGCGGCACCAGGGTCTGGCGGGAGGTGCTCGACTGGGTCGCGTCGCTGCGTCTGGTCGCAGAAGGCGACGGTCCGATCCCGCTCGTTCTGTCACCCGCGCCGGACGTCTATCGCAAGCGCGCGCTTTCGGCGCTCGACGCCGCCGGCCGGGATTGGCGCATCGTCTACACCAGCCCGAGCCTGGCCGGATTGCAGGCCGCCGTGCAGGCCGGGCTCGGGGTGACTGTGTTGCCGACGGAGATGATCCCCGACGGCATGGTGTCGGTCTCGGCTCGCCTTCAGCTGCCGAAGCTCTCCGATACGGAGATCGTCCTCTACCAGGCTCCGGGCCACGTCTCGCCGGCGGCTGAGCTTTTGTCGACGACGATTGTCGCGGCGTTGGAGCGGCGCGTCGCCGTCCCTGCGACCGTCGTCCCCTGAGGTTGATTGGGCCTTCGCCTGTTCCGAAGGCTCACGGTCCACGCGCCGTCAATACGCCCCTTCATCTGGAATGTTCAGGATGTTGCCGCAGGCCTTGCAGTGCACGGCGTCCGGCTCGTGGCGCTGCAGTCCGCAGGCATCGCAGGGGAAGCGCACCTTGTAGGGGCGGAACACCACCTGCGCGAGACGGAAGAACAGCGTCACGCCGCAGATCATCACGAACACCGACAGCAGCCGGCCGGTCGGCCCCGGCAGGGTGATGTCACCGTAGCCCGTCGTCGTCAGCGACGTGACCGTGAAGTACAGCGCGTCGACCGGCGTCTGGATGGCCGGGTTGAAGCCGTGCTGCGTGGCATAGACGATGCCCGTCATCGTGAACACGAACACCACGAGGTTGGTCGCAGCCAGGATGGCGTCCTCGTTGCGGCGGAACAGGCCGCTGTCCTGCCGCAGGCGCTCCAGCAGGTGGTAGGTGCGCAGCAGGCGCAGCGTGCGCAGGATGCGCAGGAAGCCGACGCCCTCGACCAGCAACGGGGCGAGGAACGAGGCCACCGCCACGAGGTCCGTCCAGGTGCTGAGGTGCCGGAACTCGCGCAGCGGCGCGCGGCTGACGAATAAGCGGGCGGCGAAGTCGAGCAGGACGCACAGGCCCACCGCCACGTCGCAGGCGATGATCCAGGGGCTCAGCGGCAGGAACGAGGTGACGATCACGAAGGCGATTGTCGCCACGTCGAACACCAGCAGGGCATAGCGGAAGCGGTGCGCGCGTCCCGTGTCCTCCTCGTAGAGCTCGCGCAGCGTGGCGGTGGATGTCGTCATCGGTCGTCGGGCCGGAAGGGGGACAGACTCAGGAATCCCGCGTCAGCACGTACGCGGTCAGGGCGCCTTCGGCATCACCCGACAGCCACGACAGCAGCAACAGGACGCCCATCCCGAGGAGCAGGACCCCGGTGAGGGCGAGGACAAGGTCGGACAGACGCCCCTCGATGACGCCGGGGCGACGCCTTGGAAACTGACGAGGCATGATGCTTCACCCGGTTCTCGGAGGTCGAAGGAGGCGCCGCGCACCATCGAGGCGCGGCCGGTCCCGGCTCAGCGGTGGGACGGGCGAGCCGGGGCGAACCGTAGGACCAGCGCCCCGGCGCCCATGCAGGCGAGCGATCCGAGCAGCACGCCGACCTTGGTCTCGGCCTCAAGCTCGGGCGCGTTCGCGAAGGCGAGCAGGCCGATGAACAGGCTCATGGTGAAGCCCACGCCGCACAGGAGCGAGACGCCGTAAACCTGCCCCCATCCCGCATGAGCCGGCCGCTGCGCCAGTCCGAGCTTCACGGCGGCGAGGACGAGGCCGAACACGCCGACCTGCTTGCCAACGAACAGGCCGAGCGCCACGCCGAGCGTCACCGGGTCGAGGAGCATGCGCGGCGTGATCCCCGCCAACGACACGCCCGCGTTGGCGAAGCCGAAGACCGGCAGGATGAGGTAGGCCGACCAGGGATGGACCGCGTGTTCGAGGATGTGTAGCGGTGAGGTCGGGTCGTCCGGCTTACCGACGCTCAGGCGCAGCGGGATGGTCAGGGCCAGCAGCACGCCGGCGATGGTCGCGTGGATGCCCGACGCGAGCACGAACACCCAGAGGACGACGCCGAGCAGCAGGTAGGGCCACAGGCGCGCCACGCCGACCTTGTTGAGCCCGTAGAGCACGGCCAGCGTCACGGCTGCTCCGCCTAGCATCGGGAGTGACAGGTCCGCGGTGTAGAACAAGGCGATGATCAGCACGGCGCCCAAGTCATCGATGATGGCGAGCGCCGTCAGGAAGATCTTGAGGGAGACCGGCACGCGCGGGCCGAGCAGCGCCAGCACGCCGAGGGCGAAGGCGATGTCAGTGGCGGCCGGGATGGCCCAGCCCCGCAGCGTCTCGGGCGAGTTCCAGTTTACCGCGGCGTAGATGAGCGCCGGTGCGGCCATGCCGCCCAGCGCGGCCAAACCGGGCAGAACCCGGTCGGGCCATGTGCGCAGACGCCCGTCGAGCACCTCCCGCTTGATCTCCAGCCCGACGAGCAGGAAGAACACCGCCATCAGGGCGTCGTTGATCCAGTGCAGGACCGAGAGCGGGCCGAGATGGCTCTTCAGCGCGGCGAAGTAGGCGTCGCCCAGGGGCGAGTTCGCCACCACCAGCGCGAGCGCGGCCGAGGCCATCAGGACGAGGCCGCCGCCGGCCTCGCTGACGAGCATGTCGCGTAGCGCCGACAAACGATGGCGAGGGGGCCGCGGAACGGCATGGGAGTGCAACGACACGGGCACGGGTCTCCGGCGCTGGCGGCCCGACCAGCGCTCGACCTGCCGGTCCGACCGACGGACCACGCACCCACCGCGGGCTATCGCATCGAAATCGAGCGGCCACAACCCACGCCTGGGTGCGTCGCCAACGGGAGGAGGTCCAAAGGGCAACCTTCGACACGAGACCATCTGGAAGGAAGGTAGGGTCGAAAGGCAGTCGTCCGCCGGTCGCAGGTTTTGTCTGCTTTGGGGATGTCGGCGGGGGCCGCTCAGTGGCTGGGTTGGGTCGGAAGGAGGCTGTCCGCTTTTCCGGCCGGCCTTCTCCGAAGCGGCCATTCCGCTTACGGCCACTATCAGTCGCTCTGACCCACATAATTGGATCAGACCTCCCGGAAGTGGACGTTCCGATGGCCCGGTTCGGGTCAAAACTCGCCGGTCAATAAGGACCAATTCGCCAAAAGGCCGCGGCGGAGCAAAAGCCGAAATCAATTACAATAGGTCCCTAAAAGACCGCAGGACTGGTCTTTAGTTCATGTCGAGTGAGGGAACACGATCATGCCCACCTTCATTCGCATTCGCTTGCATGCCCACAAGCGACTCGACCGCGAGAGCCGCTCGAATCGCCTTAACAGCCCTAGGAACACGCCTAGCGACTTCGAAATCCATCCGACTCATGTGGCAGGCGTCGCGTTCTATGCCGAGTTCCCGGGCAAGCAGCTCATAGGCGGTGTCCCGATCGAGAAGGCCCTCCCTCCAGAGGGGATCGAAGAAGAGGTGAGCGTCCCGTCTAGCGCGGACGCGCGTGATATGAGCCCGATGACCAGCCTCGTCACGTAGCGGCTTGCTGCCCCTGGACCACAGACCACACGGTTCACAGCGGCTCTTCAAGCCCGTCGGCTTTAGCGTCTGGGTCGCCGGCTGACCACAACGAGGGCAGATCGGGATGGGTTTCACCACTTCCTCGCTCCTCTGACTTGTCCGACGGCCGGACATGCTGTCCCCCAGGCGTCCGCGCAGATCCAATACGACCAATTGGCGATGTACCCCAGATGTCCCCCTGGCGTCCCCCGGATGTCCCCTAGATGTCCGATTGATTCGTAATTTTTCACTGAAGCGGACAAATCGACAAAGCTTCGTGTGGAGGCATACACTAGGCGAGAATGCTCGCATACACCTATTCGCGTTTGATCGAATGCGAGAAAAACCTGTTTCGCCCGCCGCGTCGAACGTTGCGCACAACGAGCCCGGCGCTCGCCTTGGGGCTCAATCGAACCGCGTGGCCAAAGCTTGGTGATCAAATCTGATGCTTGCTAATCGCTCCCAAGGTCCGCAACGGGTGGGAAGCAGAAGCTCAGGCGGCATGTTTCGGATGTCTGGTCTGCTCTCGTAAGCGGTCCTTCGCTGATGAGACCCAGACGGCTGCTCAGACTCTGAAGCGGCTATGAAGTCAGGCTTGTTTAAGGCTCACCCGAAAAGCACCGCCTCGACCGGCCGAGTGGGGTGAAGAGCGGCCTTCGATCAAAACGGCAAAAATGGACGGTCAGAGTAGAGCCAGAGCGCTGGTTTTTGCGGCCGCCAACGCTGCGGACGTTCCCCCCTGATGAGGCTGGGTCGAGCGGTCTCAGCCGTGAGGATGCCCACCCCGGGCAAGCATCAAGTGATGTTCTTGGTGGTGCATGCCGTGCGTCATGACCCCGATGAACCCAAGCGCCCTGACTTTGGCCAAGTCGGATGCAGGGACAATAACAGTGAGCGATGCACCATCCTCCGTCTCAGCGGCGCTGAACTTCCAACCGTCCATGCCGTTCATGGTCGCTGCATGCGCGCTGACCATACGTCTGATCGAGTCCCGAACAGGCCCGCGCCCCCTCACCGTAAACTGAACGCCAGCCTCGACAGGAACGGCGGTCACATCCGCATCCAGGGTGACGTTGTTCATGTCGATCAGGTGCTGGCGAAGGCCCTCGATGTCTACCTTGGACCAGTCGGCATGAGGATCTGCTTCGAGTATCTGCACGATCTCCTGGATGGCCGCGAAGGCGGACTGTCCAGGCTCCTTCGGGACGGACGAACGGGCCTGAGACGCCACACCATGGCTCATCGCAGCATGATCGTGGTGCCCACCAATCTCCGCTTCCTGAGAGAATGCGGGTCCTGAGGCCAGCAGAAGGGCAGCGGCAGCAATCCGCAGCATTGGGCTACCTCCATTCACACTTGACCACGCGCTAAGCCATACCTGAAAGCAAGCCGCCCCGACAGCGCCACCCTGAAACGGCGGGCTCTGGTTTCAGAGCGCGCCAGATCAGTCCAGCGGTGGTCGCAAGCAGCCCCTGAACGTCCTAATCGGATGGGCAGCAGCGGTTCGGTGATGACGAGGCGAATGATCGGATCGAGAGCCGAAGCCGCCTCTCACGATCCGGAAACGGTGAGGTGAGAGCCGAGCTACAAGGACGTGGCTATCATGCGCACGGCCGAGGCCAGCAGCAGGGCCGCCAGCAAGAGCCGCAGGGTGCGCGGCCGGAGGTGACGCGCTCCTAACCACGAGCCAGCCAAGCCACCACCACCGCCACAAGCCAGCCAGAACGGCAAAGCCGCAGGTAGCGCAGGCATGGTCGCCCATGCTCCGGCGAGGGCGGCGGCTGAGTTGATAAGGTTGAAGGTGGCCGAGATCGCGGCTGTTTGCCGTGTGTCGGCCCAGCCAAGCGTCAGGATGGCGGGGGCTAGGAAGATCCCGCCACCGACGCCGGTCACACCCGAGACCACCCCAATCACGCCACCCATCAGAAGTGCCGCTAGGAAGGGCGGCGGGTGCAGCCCTGTTTTGTCGACTGCAGTTCGCGCTCCCCGCAGCATCTGTAACCCCGCCGCCAGCAGCAGCGCCCCGACGACGGGTTGGTAGGTGGCAGACGGCAGGTGCAGCGCTCCACCGAGCAGCGAGAACGGCAAGCCCAGGACCCCGAAGGGATAGCAGGCCCGCCACGTCAGCAGCCTCGCTCGGTAGAAGCGGATGCAGGCCAGCGCTGCCACAAGAATGTTGAGCGCAAGGGCGGTGGGCTTGATCGTCTCAGAAGCGAAGCCCGCCAGCCCCATCAGGGCGACGTAGCCGGTGCCGCCTGCTTGTCCCACAGCCGAGTAGAGCGCGGCGACAACCGCGATGGCAGCGGCAAAGGCAAGGTCGGGCATCGGCTCAGCTTACCATGCGCTGTGCCATGTCCGCTTCCCATCAACTCCGGTCATTGCGAGCGGCAAGCTCGAAGGTCCGAGTGGGGTCGGAAGCGGTACTTGGGGTGAGCATTAAGCCTCGGGGTCTAACTACTCGGGGCCTGCAGGTAAGTATAGTAAGTGATCATGCCTCCTGCCGTTTCGACGCCTGCTAGTGCGCTGATGCCAACAAAAGGTACACTCCGCGGGGCAAATTCCGACGTCTATCTAGCGGGCTAGCCGAAGAGTACGTGGTGCGTTCGTCCGCGTCTGTGCACTAGCCTCACAGCCATTTACATGGCCTCGGCACGCGCACCTCTATGTAGCGCAACTTGCAAGGGCGAACGGCACAATTTCACCACCCGTCAGGGCATCGGATGGCTTGAACCTCTGGTCGGGCAAGAGCGCGAAGCCCCCTCCCCTCAGTAAGTAGGCCTCTCCTCGTCCACCAAGCCCCAGCCTTTCGGCTGCCGAATGGATCTGTATGTCACGGCTGCTCAAGCAGCTTCGTCACGCCGCTGCGAATCCGAAGCCGAAGCCGAGTGCAGTTGGGCGCCAGACCATCTCCTGGTGTGTCACCTCAAATTCCACATTAGAAAGTGGCGTGCCTCCCATAAAAAATTTCAGAACATTCAGCGAACAAACTCGTCTAAGATGTTCTGGGCTTGTCACGCGCTTGGGCAACCTTCGAGCGCAACATAGCGGATTTCGTTCAACGGCTTGGCGGAACATGACGCCGGCTTATGAGGTGCCGCACCGAACGGGTATCAGCCCGAGCGCTCCCCAGCAGAGATGCTGGACGCCTCGAGCGGGTTGCTCCGGCAGTCAACACGGCTGCGAATGCACAAACTCAAGATGGAAGCTCTGCGTCGCCGCACCTTCCACTCAGCGCGCCGTAGACGGCTAGCGTGCGCTGAGGCATCAGGTTCACCTGATAACCGCGTGGTCCGCATGGACCGGGGATCGGAACTACCTGCTCGGTCAATGGACGCCACCGAGCTGCAGCCTTGGTCGGCTGCTGGGTTCTTCGCCACTTCGACGGGAAGTCGAACTCGTTCTCCTCCACCTACTGGTTCGACGAAGGGATTCGTCATTCCGGTCGTGGGGGAGAAAGCCTTCTCTGGGAAGTTCAGTCACGCTGGGCTTCAACACAAGGCGGCCGAAGCTCGAGGCGACGGGCGGAGCCCGGAGCGAGAGCTGAGAGCCGCCCCGAGCCGAAGGCGAGGTCTTCGGCGTGTCGAACGCCTGCGATTGCTGACGCTCAGCCTGGAGCTATGCGAGATGTTGGGCGACGAAGGCAGTCAGGCGGCGCGGTAATCAGGGCTCGCAGTAATCACGGTCCCGTCGCGGAAGATGACGCCGGCCATCACCTTCGGCGACCGGCTTTCGTCCTTCAAGCGTTACCAGGTTTTCGAGGCCGCAATCACGAGCTTGGACACCATCAGCTTGGCGCTCATGGACGAGAGCGCACCGTGAGTTCGCATCGTCTGATGCCGGCAGAGTGGCGAACGCGCTCTCGATTGGGTGCGAGGTGCGCAGGCGATCTCAGTGTTCGGCGTCGGAGTCGGAGAACGTCAGCGGCGCCTCTTGGTCTTTGGTGAATCAAACGGCGACGAGCGATTACTTCGCCCGCACTCCTCGACGAAGACACACAGGGCCACCTCGACCTTCGGGCGAATCGGCGCGCCCTGGATCTCGCGCAGATCTGGCTTCATCGCCGGCTGGACGGACTTCGGCACCCCCAGCGCCTGCCAGAAGCCGAGTGCGCCGGCGCCGACCGTGATCTCAGGAGCGAACGACGGCCCGATCCGCTTCACGTCGACGAGCAACTCCCGCCATCTCCGGGCACTCTCACGCACGCCGACTTGGAAGCCAACAAGGTCCTTCCTGCCCTCCGATGTAGCCCTGATGAACACGAGCATGCACTCGGCCTGCTCCTCCATCCGGGCCTGCAGGTGGCCAGCGCCGTCCAGCGTCAGCACGGCATGGACGCAGGGCGCAACGCTGCGGCTGATCTCGACCGGACGCTGGCTCGTCGCCTCACTGGCGCGGTGGGACACGACGATACCGGCGCCCTTGCCCTTGTCGGGACAGATCGCGCCGAAGGTGTAGGCGTAGGCCGCGTGCCGGCCCTGGGCTGCCTAGGACCGTGTCTGGCGCCCAGCGCCAAGGCAGGATGCTCTTCTAGCCGACGCGGGTCCCTCCTACCACCACAACTCAACCGCTGTGCTCGGCAGCAGATGCTTGCAGATCACCGTCACCGCAGCGGGCGCCGTAAGCTCGGCGCCAAAAAATTCACGTCTCAAAATGCGAAATCCCAACCCCTGGTCGCTATAGTCAGAGCACCCTGACAACAACGCGAGGAGAGAAGAGCCCATGTCGACCATCACGCCGGAGCAGAGCCAGGACCAGGCTCGCTTGGAAAGTCGTGCCCTTGCCGCCTATTACCGCGCTGGCGGAAGAGTACATCCCGAACACAGCTTGACCGGTCATTACGTGCTCGACAGCAAGCCGATAATTCTTGATGACGGCTCTAAGGTAGTCAAGGGCATAAGTTACATCCGTCTCGCCAATTCCAGCGGGACGCTGGCCGTATTTTCGGTGAATGATTGGGACGAGCTTAGGCGATTGAAGAGATGGCCTCAGTCTATAGAAAGCGGAACCGCCAGGACAGAAGCTCAGTTCAATACTGAAATTGATGAAATTCTAAATCAACCCGTCAATCGCAGTTCCGGAAGCAATGATGATGAAGCTGAGTCGATTTTGAACGAGCTCGATGGAGTTATTTACGACACGTAAACGCAAATCTCGGTCGCCACAAAGGGAACTGACGCAACAAATGAAGGAAATTCTCGTTATGCCCACGACCGTGCGGAGAGAGATGTACTCTCGAGAGTGGCATGAACGCCGCGCCCTAGCCGCTTACTACAGATCTGGTGGAGCGGAGCATCCCGATCACAATTTGACTCGCCACTACGTGATTGATCGAAACCCTAATGGACGAAACTTTTTCTCCTATGCGCTTGGATGCAACAAGTACATCAAGCTTGCGAATGAGTCCGGCACGCTGGCCGTGTTCGTGATGTATGATAAACATAAGCTAAGAAGGCTGGAGAGGTGGCCAGAAGCCGTCGAGAATGGAACTGCCGAGACGGAATCGAAGATGTGGGAAGATTTAGACGCTGAGTTAGATGCTGAAATTGCGGGCTGATCCACCCACACATGTGGCCATGATGCGGCTCGCAACTCGTCTGGCGGCAGGACCCGCGACCCAGAGGAAGCCGCTAAAATTCTCGCCAGACCCGCGTCCAGGCGGCATCGGGCCGGCGAGCCGCCGCCCCTCGCACTGGGTCCTTGAGCGCGTGGCGGCCCGCTCGGCGCGCCTGTCCCGCCTCGTCGAAGGTGGCGCGATCCGGATCGCGCTGGATGGCAAGCTGCAGCCGGCGGAGCTTCAGCGACACGCCGTCAGCGAGGCCGACCTCAACGAGGCTCTACGGCAAAGCGGGCTTGAGGATGCTACGGGCGCACGACGGGTCGTCTTGGAGCCGAGCGGCAGGATCAACGTGCTGAAAGCGGGCTGACCTGTGCTGACCGAACAGATCAAGCAACTGACGGTATTGCTGGCGACCGCGACCGAAGGCGTTGCCGGGCTTGTGATCGCGGTGGCCGTCATCGAGGCCGCGGCACGAACCGCCTTCGTGTTCGTGAGCTTCGCCAAACCCAGAGACGCGGTGGCGTCGCACGAAGCCAAGGAGGAGGTCCGGTTACGGCTCGGCCGTTGGCTTGCGCTCGCGCTGGAGTTCGAGCTTGGGGCTGACATCCTGCGCACCGCGGTCGCCCCGACCTGGTCCGAGATCGGACAACTGGCGGCGATTGCCGCGATCCGGACCATCCTCAACTACTTCCTGCAGCAGGAGATCGACAAGGCCGCGGTCCGGCGCGTGACGTCCGGCAGCCAGGCCGAGCCGCGCGTCTGACGATCTGCCTGTCGAACAACGGCGCACCCGAGTGGAAGGGCGGGATGGGCGCCCGGCGCGATACCTCCGTCCCCGCAGCCGGCTCTGAAAGACCGGAGCGCCGAACGCCGCCATGATGGCCAGCAGCTCGGCGACGCTGGGGGCCGCCTCTGCACGGGGCATCAAACCCTCGCGCCGGAATACCTTGTTCGGCGAAATGGTCGCCACGACGTCGAATCGCCTGTCCGGCTGAATCGCCTGTCTGGCCTGTCGGTCACGCGGCAGCTCACGGGTCTTCCCATCGTCCTCAATCCCGAATGTGGGAAGCCTCCTGCCGCAACCCTTCCATCCTCGGCGACACTGCAACGCGCTGTCGCCTCAGACGATTGCGTCAGCCCTTTGGATGCACTTCCCCAGGGTCCGCCGTGCGACGAACCCGAGGGTCGAGCCCTGGACGATGACGGAGAACAGGACGTCCGCCCAAGTCGTCGGCCGCAGGAACTCGCGCCAGCGGCGCGTCGACATGGCGAGGCGCGAGGCAAAGTCGGCGGCCACCGCCACTCCGATCACCACGTCGAGTCCCTCGACCAGCAGCTGCTGGGGCATGAACGAGGACACGACGATGAATGCGAGGGTCTTGAGGTCTAAGACCAGCAGGAGGTAGCGGAACCGGTGCGCGCGGTCGCTGTCGCCCTCGTACAGGTCCCGCAGCCTCTCGGTCAGATGTGTCATGCGCGAAGGAACGATAGCTCGAGATACGGACGCCGGAAATCTTACGTCCGACACGGTCCCTACGATCCGGCGCGAGCGAGGTCCCTGTCCTCCTTCCCGGAGATCGGGGGAGACGCGGGTTGTGCCTGCCGGGCTTCGGTGCGGTAGCCCGGGCAGGGTGCTTGGTCCATCAATCGAACCGGCATGTCGAGCGCTGGTCGGGCCGCCAGTGCCGGAGACCCGTGCCCGTGTCGCTTCATCCCCGCACCGTTTCGCTGCGCGCCCGCCCCGTGTCGGCTCTGCGTCAGCGGCATGGGATCAACCGCTCACCGTCCGGCAGGGCCCGCGGGCGCATGTGGTTCGTTCTCCATGGGAACGGGCCTCCGGTGTGAAGGGCTGGGTTGACACCTCGGCCGGCGCTCTCCCCCGCTTAGGGTCCGCCCCGGTCGGGCACCAGGTAGAGGTAGGCGACGACCGGCAAGCGTTCGCGAACCCGTTCGTAGGCTCCGGCGAACGTCGCGTCCCTGTCCTCGGCGCTTAAACCATCCCGGAAGGCGAGAACCATGGCGAGCAACACGCCGTCCGTGCCAATCTGAAGACTGCGCACGTCCACGATGCGCGCGATCCGGTCATCCATGCCGACTAGGTCGCGGGCCTGCGCCAGCAGGCGCGCGGAAGCACCCTCGCCGATGAGCAAGCTGCGCGTCTCTCGCGCGAGCACGACGGCGACGGCGACCAGCAGCACGCCGATGGCAAGCGAGGCCACGCCGTCCGCCCGAGTCTCTCCGAACTGGACCGAGACCGCGACGCCAATGGCGGCGAGCGCCAGGCCGGTCAGGGCCGCACCGTCCTCCAGGATCACAGTGAAGGTGCTCGGGTCCTTGGAGCGGCGCAGGGCTGACCACATCCCGGTGTCGGCATGCCGCCTGCGCATCTCCCGCCACGCGACGCTGAACGAGTAGCCCTCGAAGACGACCGCGAGGCCCAGGACCGTGAAGTTGACCCAGGCGCTGTCTATGGGCTCGGGGTGCCGGACCTTCTCGATACCCTCGTAGATGGCGAAGGCGCCGCCGAGGCTGAAGATCAGCAACGCGACGACGAAGGACCAGAAGTAGAGTTCCAGGCCGTAGCCAAACGGGTGGGCCTCGTCAGGGTGCCGCCGCGCTCGGTGCATTCCATAGAGCAGAAGCCCTTGGTCGACCGTGTCTACGAGCGAGTGCAGCGCCTCCGTGACCATCGCGCTTGACCCGGTGTAAAGCGCGGCACCGAACTTCGTGATGGCGATGGCGAGGTTACCCCCGAGCGCCGCGTAGACGACCGTGGTCGAGCCTTCCCGCTTCATGACGCAGCCGTCCGCATGGCCGACGAACCAAGACGAAATGCACGTCGCATGACTCCTCCTCAGGTGGCAGCGTCCTGCGGCCGATCCGAGAGGGTCTGGCGCGCGACCATGCCGAGGGTCGAGCCCTGGACGATGATCGTGAAGAGGACCACCTCGTAGGTCGCGGCCAGGATCGCCGGTTTCGCCCCGCTTTCCGGGACCGAAAGAGCCAACGCGACCGAGATGCCTCCGCGCACGCCGGCCCAGGTCAGGAACGGCACGTTGCGCGCCGAGAGGTAGCCGCCCCACTGAAAGGCCAGGAGCGGCGCACTGACGGCAGCAAGCCTTGCAACCAGCACGATGGGGACGGCGCAGGCCGCAAGCACCAGCCCATTCGCTTCGAAACGAAGCACCAGGACTTCCAGCCCGATGAGCAGGAACAGGACCGAATTGAGCACCTCATCGACCAGGGTCCAGAGCGAAGACACGTAACCCTGCGTGCGCTCGCTCATTGCGTCGCGCGGTGCTCGGTCGCCGACCAGCAGCCCGGCCGCGACCACCGCCAGGGGGCCGCTGGCCCCGAGCTTCTGGGCGAGCGCGTAGGTGCCGGCGACCAGCGCAAGGGTGATCAGCACCTCGACGGGGAAGTCGTCGATGGCCCGCATGGCGCGGTAGGCGACGTAGCCGGTCACCATACCGAGCGCGAGGCCGCCTCCGGCCTCCTGAAGGAGGAGCTTGGCAATCCCGCCTGCACTGGTCGCCTCGCCCCCAGACCCTGCCGCGAAGGCGAGCAACACCGTGAACAGCACGATCCCGATGCCATCGTTGAACAGGGCCTCGCCCTGCATCTCGACCTCCAATGCCTCGGGCACCTTCACGTTCTTCAAGGTGGCAAGCACCGCGACCGGATCGGTCGGGCTGATCAGTGCCCCGAAGACCAGCGCCCAGGGCAGCGGGACAGGTCGTCCGATGGCCTGGGCCGCTGCCCAGAAGGCGCAGCCCACCACGGCCGTCGAGATCAGCGTTCCGACGAGGGCCAGCGTCGCCACGGCCCAAGCCCGGTCGCGCAGTGCCCGCAGGTCGAGGCTCATTGCGCCGGCAAACAGCAGGAAGGCCAGCATGCCGTTCATCACCACCTCGGTGAAGTCGACTTGCCCGAGCACGCGCGTGAGGTCCTCGTAGAGGTGCTGCTCCGGGAACGCGAGGTCGAGGCCGACGAGGGCTAGAGAGGCGAATAGCCCCATGACCAAGAGGCCGATGGTGTGCGGGAGCCGCAGGAAGCGATGGTTGAGCCAGCCGAACAGGGCCGAGAGGGTCAGGAGCAGCGCGGCGAGGTCGAAGACGGAGATCACGGGCATTCCTTATCTGCGCGGCAATTGCCGGCGACGGATTGAAAGGGGATGGTTCAACGCCGCTCAATCCGCTCGGCCGCTCCCGCCGCGGCCAGCACCGTGTTGGCCGCATCGACATCCCCCTCCTGCTCCTGCGGAGGGAGCTTTCCGCCTCCGCTGGCCTGGCGACAGAGGCGGACGAGGTAGGGGAAGTGATCCGAACCGAAGGCCGCGAGACGTTCGACGGACATCGCCGCGAAGCCGCCCTCGTGAAAGACGTGGTCGAGTGGCCAACGCATCCAAGACGACTTAGCGTTCCAGGTTGCGACGTAGCCGTACCCGCGACGCGGGTCGGTTAGTCCGGCCAGCCGCTGTGTGCGCTCGACCGCGATCTCCCACGGCGTGGCGTTGAAATCGCCTGCGAGTACGCCTGGCTCGACCCGCTCGCGCAGTACGTCGGCCGCCGCGTAGAGCTCGGCATCCCTGCCGCGAGCGGATTGCCAGGGTTGCGGAGGCTTCGGGTGAACACCGACAAAATCGATGACCTCACCGGTGCGCAGGGTCACGCCGGTCACAACGGCCGGCGTGTCCTGTCCGGCGAGATGGCGGATCTGGGCGTTCGTCAGAGGGAGCCGCGAGAAGAGGTGGATGCCGTAGTACGAACCCGTGATCCGCTGCAGGGCGTGGGGCATCGACGCGAGCACGGGCTTCAGCGCCTCGTCCCACCAAGCGTCGGTCTCCATGGCGAGGAACAGGTCGGGCTCGACGCGCCCGATGGCCTGAACCAGCGGACGAGCATCGCGATTTCCGAGCTGAACGTTGGCGACCAGCACCGAAAGCCGACGCTCGGCTGGGCATTCGTCAACTGAAAAGCTTTGAGGCGGTAGATACGGCCAAAGGATCCAGGCGTCGACCGCCAGCGCGACCGCCACAAGGACGAGTGCCGCTGCAGCCGGTCTAGGGACTTCTCGAAGGAAGAAGAGGAGTCCGATGCCGGCCGCGACCAGCGCGGCGGCAAGCTGCAGGCGCGGGAAATCGAGCAGCCGGATCGCCCACCACTCGGTCGGGATCAGCGGGATCAGGCTCGCAGCCGCCAGGACCGCGGCGAGCAGGACGAGCGCCCAGCCGGCGACGGCCTTCACGACCGGCTCGGCATGGGCTGGCTCGCCTCCGGCCGCAGAACGCCGGTCAAGCCATCTCCCTGGTTGGACAGGGACTTGAGTACGCTGATCGAGCCGTCGGTCTCAAGCACGACTGCCGCGGCCTGCGAGAGGTCGTCCAGCCCTTCCGAGCGCAGCGCGGAGAGGACGTCGTCCCGGGTCATGCGCTGACGGCGCATCGCGCCCTCGACCAAGCACCCTCTGTGGGCGAGCAGGGTCGGCTCGGCTTTGACCAAAGCCTTGACCCTTGGCGACCGAACGCTCGACCACGTGATCAGGTACTGCAGCGCGATCAGCGTCGCGAGGGCGAGGATGCCTTCGAGGAGCGCCACCGACTTCGACAGGATGATGGAGGACAGCGTCGAGCCGAGCGCCACGGTCACGACAAGGTCGAAAGCGTTGAGCTTGGTCAGGGTCCGCTTGCCCGAGATCCTCAGGAACAGAATGAGGGCCACATAGGCCAAAGGCCCGACTACGACGACCCGCAGCAGGCCAGACCAGGTATCGAAGAACATTGCGGGCGTCCTCCTGGAGACGCTCGCCTGAGCGCGGCGACCGTCAACGCATGTTCGTGATCAGGCGCGCGACCCAAGCAGTCGGGCTTCCCTGGCATTCGCCAGCCGCCGAGCTGCCGGCCCGCCTGGGCATCGGGAGCTGTCGACCGGCAAGCCCCGGCCTGCAGCCATAGTTCCTCACAAGAAGGGCCGTCCGAGTTGCTGGGGCGACATATTGCTGCCCTCCGAACCTCGGGGCTTGCCGACGCGCGTGTGTTTGCAGCTCGCTTCGACAGTGCGCGGCCGCAGTTAGCAGACAGAAAATGCAAGCTTTTCTGCGCCCGGTAGGGTGATCTGATCAGATCAAGCCCTGCCAGCTTCTATACATTCGTGTCAGGATCCTCCCGACATCAAGCCACCGCTTCTCCGGACTCGTTCTCCGTTCGAGCGGGCCCACCTGACCCCCGGCGCCGGCAAATATCGCCTCACCGTCTTCCAAAGCGGTTCAGTGCGGCCGGAAGCTAAGGCACAAGTCAACTCACGCCACGGAGGAAGATCATGCGTTCTTTAGCGCTCGCTCTACTCGGCTCCTCGGCCCTCTTCGCGTCGGCCGCGATGGCTCAATCCACGACCAAAAGCGCGGCCGATACTCACCAGAACCAAGCTGGTCTTGCCGATTGCGACCAGTTGATCACGCTTCTGGACCAGCACAAGCCGAATGATGCCAAAGTGAATGCTGACACCGTCCGAGGCTGGAAGCGCGACAACAACGCTGACGCTTGCCACGACACGCTTGCGCGGCTCGATCCGAACTCGGCCAATCAGCAGGCTCAGGCGAACTCCCCGTCCGGCAACGCGCGCATCACTCTCCAGGAAGCGGCTCCGCAGATCCGTGTGCAGCAGGGCCAGCCGACCGTTACCCTGCATCAGATGCAGCCACAGATCACCGTGCACCAGCCCGCGCCGACTGTCACGGTCAACATCCCGAAGCCTGAGATCACGATACGCATGCCGCGACCGGATGTCGACGTGTCGCAAGCTCAGCCCAAGCTGCAAGTTGTCCAATCTCAGAACCAGAACCAAGCCGACGTGAATGTGCAGCGGCAGGGTCAGGCCCAGCCCCAGATCCAGTACAGCCAGGAACAGCCAAAGGTCAGCGTCAACCAGGAGCAGGGTCAGCCAAACGTCAAAGTCGAACGGACAAGCCAGTCCGACCAGGGAAAGGACCGTGGCGCCCGAACCACTGACCAGAGGCGCGCCTACGAACAGGAGTTTGGGAGCATCGACACCACCGCCAGCACGGGAACAGGTGTGGGTGCGACACACGCCATGCGCGTCAAGCAGCTCGACGAAATGGACGTCTACAATGTCAAGGGCAAGAAACTCGGCGAAGTCGACCGGGTGATCATGAGCCAGAAGAACAACAAGCGCTATGTTGTTGTCTCGCATGGCGGGTTCTTAGGGATCGGCGAGGATAAGGTCGCGTTCCCGCTCCAGCGCTTTGCAGTCAAGGGCAACGACAGGCTGGTGATCCGTGGCGTCAGCGAGCAGGACGTCGAGAACATGGACAACTGGAAGAACGACGTCTCCGACTACCGTAAGCTCGGGGACGACGATCAGGCGAACCTGTCCGTGATGCAGTAATTGCCGTTCACACTACGTCTGATCATCGCGCTCGATTTCTGCAGGATTGTACCATTCGTAGAAATCCTGCGCTACTAAGGTTTGAGCATGACCATGAAGCATTCGATCTTTGCCTCCGCGCTCCTCGCCGGGCTCGGCATGGGGGCAGCCCCCCTACCGTCGCAAGCCATGCCGATTTCCAATACGGGCATTGGGACCTCACCTCGTGTGAATATTATCCAGGCTCGCATGTCCCGCCGCCACAGGATGAGACAGGGCTCTGCGAGCCGCGGCAATGCTGGCATGCCGTCGCGCGGTGCCGGCGGACAGCAGTATGGTCAAACCACAGGCGGTCGTCGCCGGTAGTCCTTCAGGGCTGGTCTCAGAAGGTGATACTGGCCCACGACGACAGAATGAACCCGCCGATGGCAGCACTGCCCTCGGCGGCTTTCTCATGACTGCGGATGCCAGATGATCTTTTCGGAAGCGCTCGGACGCCTAGAGCAACTCGGCCGCTCGACCGCCGCGCTCCTGCCGGGGCTTGCTGTCGCCCTCATCCTGTTCGGCTTGGGGTTGCTGATCGCCCGAGGCGTGCGGGCCGCCGTTCGCAGGGCAGCCGCGCTGCGGGACGCCTCACCGGGCTCCGCTGCGGTGCTCGGGCGCATCGCTGGCGGGGTGACCATATTGATCGCGTTCCTGGTGGCCGCCTCGGTGGCCTTCCCGTCCGTCTCGGCTGCCGATCTGTTCAACTTGCTCGGGATCGGCGGCGTTGCCATCGGCTTCGCCTTTCGCGACGTCCTACAGAACCTGCTTGCCGGCATCCTGATCCTGCTGACTCGCCCCTTCGTCATTGGCGACCAGATCCGGGCCGGTTCGTACGAGGGGACGGTTGAGGACGTCTGGGTGCGGGCAACCGTGCTGCGCACCTACGACAACGAGCGGGTGCTGATTCCGAACGCCACACTATTCGTCGACAAGATCACCGTCATCACCGCCCACGATAAGCGCCGGCTCGCCTTCCCGCTGACCATCGGGAACGGCGACGACATCACCGAGGCGCGCCGCATCATCGTCGAGACGCTTCGTGGGACGGAGGGCGTGCTGGCGGATCCGCCGCCCGAGGCGCTGGTCACGGGCCTCGGGGCGGCCGGAGTCGACATGACGGCGCGGCTCTGGATCGACCCGCCTCGGCGCCGCGACGCGGTCGACGCGCTTGACCAAGCCATCTCGAACGTGAAGGACGCGCTCACGGCAGCCGGCGTCGACCTGCCGTACCCGACGAGCCAGATACTGTTGCACGACCAGACGGAGGAAGCCGACGGCGACCGCACCCGTCAGCGTGAGGGCTGGCCGGCCGGCGATAGCCCACCACGCGCACGGTGGCAGGTGCTCCGCAATGACGACGAAGTTCCTCGCCACGCGGAGGAGCGGGCATGAGGGCGCGCCTCCAAGCCTGGGTCGAGTTCCTGGGTGACCAGTTCTGGCTTCGCCCGGCCGTCATAGTCCTCGGCTGTCTGGCGCTGGCACAAGTCGCGGTCTGGCTAGAGACGGCGCAGGTCGCTGGCTACGATGCTTCCTCACCCGACAAAAACTGGGGCTACTCGGGCGGGGCGGAGGGCGCGCGCGCGCTCCTGAGCGCGGTGGCATCCTCCACCATCGGCGTGGCGGGGACGACCTTTTCCATCACCATCGCGGCGCTGACGCTGGCCTCGGGACAGATGGGGCCCAGGCTCCTGCGCAACTTCACCCGGGACGCCCGCAACCAAATCGTGCTCGGCATCTTCCTCGGAACCTTCGCCTACGCGCTGATGGTCCTGCGCACGGTGCGCACGGTCCAGGAGAGCCCGTTCGTCCCGCACCTCGCCATCAGCGGCGCCATCGCATTGGCCCTTCTGTCACTGGGCACCCTGGTCTGGTTCGTCCACCACATCGCCACCAGCATCAACGTCGAGACGGTGATCGACGCCGTCCACCACGACCTGCGCGACGCCGTCGAGGCCCGCACTCTGGAGGCGGCCGACGTCCAGGCTCCGGCCGAGCTGCCCGGCGGCGGCCCAGTTGCGATCGCGGAGGGCGGCTACCTCCAGGCGCTCGACACGGCTGGTCTGGCGGATTGGGCGCACGAGCGCGGTATCGTCATCGTGCTGAGGATCCGTCCCGGCGACTACGTCCCGAGTGGCTTCCCGGTCGCATTCCTTTCCGCCAGCGTGGAAGGAGCCGGTGATGCCGTCGCGCGCGCGCTCACCTTCGGGCGTCGTCCGGCCGCCTTGCAGGATCTGGAATACTCGGTGCGGCAGCTCGTCGAGATCGCCGCGCGGGCGCTCTCGCCGGGGATCAACGATCCGATGACGGCCGGCAGCGTGCTCGATCACCTGGGCGACGCCCTGTGCCGGATCGCGCCGCGCCACCTGCCCACGGGGGCGGTCACGCGGGATAGGCGTGTCGTCCTCGTCCACCCGGTCACCGACTACGACGGGCTGTGCGACGCGATGTTCCACATGATCCGCCAGAACGCGACCGGCTCGGTCCACGTCCTCGCCCGCCTGCTCGACGTGCTCGCCCGCGTCGCTGAAGTCGAGCGGCTGGCCGACCGCCTCGTCGTACTTCACCGACACGCCGATCTCGCCATCGCCGCCGCCCGGCGCGATGTCGCCGACCCGCACGACGTCGCCGATCTGGAGGAGCGGCACGCCCGCTTTCTATGTGTCCTAGAGGATCGCCACCCGCACTGACCACCCGATCTGACAGGCTTTCACCAGCTCCACCCCGCAGGAATTCCGCAACTATCTTACTGCAGCTGGCTACGAACACGACTTGGCCATCGCTTCTTGACCGGGAGCAGCACTACACCTCAAGCTATCGTCCCAGGAAATGTCATGCCGCGGATGGACCTCACCGAGCAGGAGCGGCGCGACATCGCCGCTTACCTCTACACGTCGCGATAGGTGAGCTCGCCACCGCACCATTCGGCTATGTGCCGAGAATGGAACGTGCCGGTGTTCAGAACCAAACATCGTTGGATGTCGGCCGCTTCGGCCTGACGAGACAATACCAGCCCCGCCCTTGACCGTTCCATTATGGGAAGCCTCATCTGGATGGGGCGCCACTTAGGGTAGAGCGTCATGATCTGCCCCAAAATCGATGAGATGGGATACGGCGGCTCCGCAAATCCTTGACTCGCGCCATCCAAGCCATCGAGCTGAATACCCGGATCGAGATGGACCTAGGCGCCAAGCTCGTAACGGTATCGAGCACTGGCGGCCCAGCAGATCGTATCGCCTTGACCATTACTGCAGCCGGATATCCGGCCGAGGTGCTGCCCGCGGTGGCTTGAGACGCGCGGCGGCAACCAAACCTTCACTTCCGCATTCACGTCCTATCTTCGGACGTGGTCCCGCCCCCGGAAACGGTGCAAGCCAGACCTCATGAGCCTCGACCGGAAAATCGTGCGCCTGATGGCGGCGATGATCCTCGCGATCATCGTCTACGTCGCGCCGTCCGCCGTCCAAGTCCACGAAGGCTACGCTCACCACGGCCACCACCATGCCGCGGCGACACAGCCGAACGTCGCCCCGCCGGCGGCCAAGACCGTCGCTTCTGCGATGACCGCCGCGCCCTGGCTCTTGGCTCAGGCCGCCGTGCCAACTTGGTCCAAGGTCGCTTTGACCATGAGCGGCGGCGCCAGCATCAAGCCGAGCGGGGACGATTGCTGCCCGGTCGGGTGCAAGACTCACTGCTGCAGGACAATGGGTTGCTGCGCCACCGGCATCTTGTCCGGTCCCTCCGCGCTGTCGCCGCCCTTGTTCCGGACCACGACGTTGATCCCAAGCGATGTCGCCGACCGCGCCGGCATCGGCCCCGAGGCTTTGCCCAAGCCCCCACGAACCCTCGCGTGAAGTAGGGCGCGCCTGAGGCGCGCGACGCCCGGAACGCGCCCGCAGTCGTGGCACGTCCGGACTTCCTAGCGCGAGTATTCCCGCCAGCATTCGGAGTGTCTGTTTTTGAACATCTCCGAACACTGAGGGTTTACACCTAAGGCATTTGCTGGACGACTTGATGCGGATCGAGTCAATTCTCCAGATATGCCGTTCTCAAGCCAAAATCGAAATGGAGAATTTGGATGCCCCAGATGTCGAGAGAGATGCAGTCCTGCATCGACGAGTGCCTGCGCTGCTACCAGACCTGTTTGGGAATGGCCTCGAACCACTGCTTGCCGACCGGCGGGAAGCATGTCGAGCCGGAGCACTTCCAGCTGATGCTCGCCTGCGCCGAGATCTGCCGGACCTCGGCGCATTTCATGCTGCTCGGGACTGCGCACCACAAACACACCTGCGCCGAGTGCGCCGACGTCTGCGAGGACTGCGCCCGGAGCTGCGAACAGGTCGGCGACATGCAGCACTGCGTCGAAGCCTGCCGCCGCTGCGCTGAGAGCTGCCGGAAGATGGCCGCCTGACCAGATCACCGAGAGACCTGACCGGGAGGGGCACCGCCCCTCCCGCCCAACGAAGAGGACGCCCATGGCATCGGCTACCACCCGCAAAGCCACCCTCTACCGCATGGTGATGCCGCAGCACGTCTGCCCCTATGGATTGAAGGCCAAGGATCTCCTGGAGCGCCGCGGGTTCGGCGTCGAGGACCACTGGCTCACCACGCGTGAGGCGACCGACCGCTTCAAGGAGGAGCACCGGGTCAAGAGCACACCGCAGACCTTCATCGACGGCGAGCGCGTCGGCGGCTACGACGACCTGCGCCGCCGCTTCGGCCTGGCCGTGAGCGATCCCAACATGACGAGCTACACGCCGGTCGTCGCGGTGTTCTCGATGACGGCGCTGATGGCGCTCGCCGCGAGCTACGCCGCGTTCGGCACGCCGTCCACGATGCGCGCGGCCGAGTGGTTCATCGCCTTCAGCATGTGCGTGCTCGCCCTCCTGAAGCTGCAGGATGTGGAGAGCTTCTCGTCGATGTTCCTGGGCTACGACCTGCTGGCCCGGCGCTGGGTTCGCTACGCCTACGCCTACCCCTTCCTGGAAGGCATCGCCGGCATCCTCATGGTGTCGGGCGCCCTGAACTGGCTGTCGATCCCCGTGGCCCTGTTCATCGGCACGGTGGGCGCGGTGTCGGTCTTCAAGGCCGTGTACGTCGACAAGCGCGAGATCAAGTGCGCCTGCGTCGGCGGATCGAGCAAGGTGCCGCTCGGCTTCGTCTCGCTCACCGAGAACCTGATGATGGTCGCCATGGCCGTCTGGATGCTGGTGATGCATCACTGACCGAGGCAGCCCGCATGTTTCCCACTTGGCTTCACGCGCTCGCGGTCCTGGCCCTGCTCCTGGGAGCCGCCTGCTCGGCACTGCTGTCCGTGCATGTGATCCGGCACCCGCAGCACATGACGGTGATGAACGTCGTCTGGCCGGTCAGCGCCCTGTTCGGCACGGTGGTCGTGGTCTGGGCCTACTTCCGCTACGGCCGCCTCGCGACCATGGAGGCGCACCACTACGCCAAGGCGCGGGGTGAGAAGCCGCCGAACATGACCGACACGCCGTTCCCCGCCATGGTGGCCAAGGGCGCGCTCCACTGCGGCAGCGGCTGGATGCTGGGCGATGTCGCCGCCGAGTGGCTGGCCTTCCTCGTTCCGGCGGTGGCGGTCTGGCTGGGCTGGCACTCGCTCTTCGGAGAGAAGACCTACGCCGTGTGGGTGCTCGACTTCATCTTCGCCTTCGGGCTGGGCATCGTCTTCCAGTACTTTGCCATCGTGCCCATGCGCGGCCTCTCACCCGGCGAGGGCCTCGTCGCAGCGCTCAAGGCCGACACGCTGTCGCTGATCTCCTGGCAAGTCGGCATGTACGGCTTCATGGCGCTGACCCAGTTCGCCCTACTGCCGGCGCTGGGCGCACCGCGAGCGGAAGTGGACACAGCCGAGTTCTGGTTCCTGATGCAGATCGCGATGGCCGCCGGCTTCGTCACGGCCTACCCGGTGAACTGGTGGCTCATCAGCGTCGGCATCAAGGAGCGCATGTAAGACCGCTTGGCGGTTGACGCAGGGACGAGGCAGTTTGGCACGCGTCGTGGGACTAAACGCTCGCCGATGATCTGGCCAACCCGCGTCCAGACAGGCCACCGCATAGTCTGTCGCGGGCCGAGCCCACCATGGAGGCCGACACGTTCGAGGTGCACGCTAGGTTCGCGCGAACGTTCCTGGCCCCCTGGTCGGCCTACCTCATCCTGCCGGTCTTCGGCTTCGCCAATGCGGGCGTGTCGCTCGCGGGCTTCGAGTCGCGGACACTGCTGGATCCTGTGACGCTCGGCGTGGCCCTCGGGCTTCTAATCGGCAAGCAGGTCGGCGTCTTCGGCTTCGTGCTCGCCGCGGTAAAGCTTGGGCTGGCGCAGCGGCCAGCTCATGCGGGATGGGGGCAGGTTTACGGCGTCTCGCTCTTGTGCGGCGTTGGCTTCACCATGAGCCTGTTCATTGGCCTGCTCGCCTTCGCGAACGCCCCCGCGCTGGAAGCCGAGGTCAAGGTCGGCGTGCTCGTGGGTTCCGTCGCTTGCATGTTGGCAGGCGCGCTCGTCCTGCTCGTCGCGGCGCCTCAGGAACCGCACCCTTAGATACCGCTTGCTTCGCAAGCTTTTGGCGACGTTCGGTGGCAGGCTTGGTCGGAAGCTGCTTCCCCGAGTTTCGCCATTCCACCGAACGCCGTGAATACCCCTATGTTGCTCGACGCCACCGCCATCTCGCTCACGGACATCCTGCTCCGGCTCGGAGCGGCGACAGCCTGCGGCTTGGTACTGGGTTTCGAGCGGGAGCGAAGGGGCAAGGACGCCGGCATCCGCACGCACGCCCTGGTCGCCTTGAGCTCGGCGGTCATCACGACCTCCGCGCTGAGCCTCTATGCCGAGGTGCAGGCGCGCGGTGGCGACGCCGACCCGTTGCGCGTGATCCAGGGGCTCGCCCAAGCCATAGGCTTCATCGCCGCCGGCACGATCTTCGTCGCCGGGAGCGATCCCGAGCGCCGGGTCAAGAATCTCACCACCGCCGCAAGCGTATGGCTCGCCGCCTCGGCCGGCATCGTGGCCGGGGCGGCCCAGTTCACGCTGCTCGCGGCGGCAATGGGATTCGGGCTCGCCATCCTCATCCTGATCACGGCCCTGAAGCGTCTCGGGCTTGCCCGGGAAGAGCCGGACGAATGACGCCAAACCCGCTTCTAAGGCCTGCCCGGCTCGATGCGGGTGCCAGCCTCGACCACACGCGCCAGTGACGACGCGAAACTTGACGAGCCTGCCGTCGGGCACGCCGGACAGGTCTCAGGTGTCGAGCCGCGTACTCAGCAACCGTCGTTCTTGCTCGCTTGGTCACCGAGCTTCTGGTTCGCCCCGGCATTGTTCAGGGCTCCGACGGTACCAGGCGAGGCCGGTTGCGGACCGCCCGCGAGATTCTTGCTGGACGTGCCCACGCCCGCACCCTGGTTGATGTTGGCTTCCGAGCCGGGCTTCTCACCGAGTTTCTGGTTGGCGCCAGCGGCGTTCATCGCGCCCACGGTACCGGGAGAGGCGGGCTGCTGGCCGCCCGCCAAGTTCTTGCTCGACTGGTCAACGTCCGAGCTCTTCGGGTTCACGTGCTGGGGCGTTGGGTCCTTCGCCTTGATCGTTCCTGTGCTGCAGGGCCCGGCGAGGCCCGGGACGACCGTGGCCAAGAGGAAGGGGATTGTAAGGTTCAGAACTTTCATTGGTTTTCTCCTAGTCTGATTCCATCGAAGATCATCGGTGAGATCGCTTCGCATGGAATGCCGCGCTGATCCCGCTCGAAGCTCGATGTCCGTGCCGGCAACGCCGAC
Source organism: Methylobacterium sp. CM6257 (assembly GCF_054611515.1). Classification (NCBI taxonomy): domain Bacteria; kingdom Pseudomonadati; phylum Pseudomonadota; class Alphaproteobacteria; order Hyphomicrobiales; family Methylobacteriaceae; genus Methylobacterium; species Methylobacterium sp. CM6257. Next base: position 6,969,400 of record NZ_CM137735.1, on the reverse strand, counting down.
TCGGTCACCTGCCTGCCGCGTGGCTCAGGGCCAGATGGCGAGGCTTCGAACCATGCCACCTGGTACGAACAGCTCATCGCGCTCCGTTGGCAGCCGTCTCCTCTGCGAAGCGCAGCATTCCGGCCTTGTCGATGACCAGCTTGCCGTCTGGGCCCGGCTGCCGGCCGTACCCCGAGCCGACCACGCGGAAGCCGCAGCGTTCCGGGCAGTCGACCCGTAGCGTGTCACCGGAGGCGACCTTCTGCTTGCTCTCCATGGCGCCGCGGTCGACCGTGACCGTGTGCTCCTTAGTGTCTTGGTTGGCGATGGACACGGCGAAGGCGGGCGTTACCAGGACCATCAACATGCCCCCCCCGCGGCGAGGCCAGTATTGAAGCCGAATCTTCGCTTGATGACTGCATGTGACATAGGTGCGTTCTCCCAATGGTTCTGGTGAGGCCGACGGAAGTAGCGGCATTACTCGCGACCGCCTCCTCTTTTCAGGTTCCAAAAGTCCGACCCCCAGGAACTCTGACGCTTGCCAAGGCCAAGATCTCAGGCGCGCGAGTGCCGCATGGAGGCAGATGGCGAAGGCTTAGGTGCCAGTCCTTCGTCTAGGTCGCGATCAGCTGGCGGAGCGGACCTGAACTGTCCTGCCGGGATCGAGTTCGGTCTGCTGCTGACCTTTCTTCCATTCCGGCATGGCCTTGATCTGCTCGTCGCTGAGATCCCGGGTGACAAGGCGGTCGCCGCGCATCACGACATTGCTCAGCGGGATCGCGACCTGCTTCTCGCCGAGGCCGAGGAAGCCGCCCTTGCCGATCACGATGCTGTTGCGGCCCTGACCGTCCGACACGACGTGCTCGACATCGCCGAGCATGTCGCCGTTGGCGTTGTACAGGTTCATGTCCTTGAGCCGCGACACGGCGAGCGCATGCTGGTCGCCCTGTGCCGCCTTGCCCGTGCTGCCGGTCGCGTCGATGGCCTCGAAAGCGGAGAAACCGTGTGGCCCTAAGGTCATGACGACTGGATTGCCATCCTTCGTCTTGGCTTGCACCACGTAGGCTTGGGCGACCACCTTGACGTTTGTGAAGCCGGCGTTCTGCAGGTCCTGCATCAACTTCTTGGTGGTGAGCAGGTTGTCCGCCGATGCCTGCTGGCCGCTGGCGGCCCCCTTGGCGGGCATCGAGCTGGAGGACGTGTTGGCCGGATTGGAAGGGCTATTGGTCGACTGTGCCGATGCCGCGCCCGGAAGAACGAGCGCACTGGCGCAGAGGGCAGCAAGATGCAGCTTCATGTTCATCTCCTTCTGAGCTCGCATCCGGAGGTGAAGGGAATTCACCCGAAGATACCAAGCGGCTATGCTTGAGCGGTGCCGTTGATGGCGGACGGGAGATCCGTATCGACCGCAGGAAGGAAAGTGGTTGGTCGCTGGTCGAACAGGAGTCGGGGCACTCCGCAGAACACTGTCAGGGCGATCCTGACAGCGATACCCGTCGGCCCGACTGAATACTTGGAGTTGCCCCGTGCCTTTATCGGCTCACAGGCTTATCGGCCCATTCGGCGTTCGAGAGCGCGGGCATACGGCATGAGACTGGCAATCAGGCTTTTTCGCCAGCATCTTGTCTCAGATTGGCGTGACCGTGGATATTTCGGCCTCAGCATCCCGAGATGCCCCAATTGTCACGCGAGAACCGGGAGAACTTGGGGGTAATTGGGCGCCCGCGGAGGCGACGACATCGGTGAGGTCGCGCTTCGGCTCCGATGGGGAACCTGTGGTGCTCCGCCTGTCGGAATGATGGTCCATGCCTATGCCAAGCCGAGAGCGACGGACGAACTGCCCTTCACTCCATCCGGTCCTCTGCAGTGAAACGTACTACTTAAGGGCGGACGACCAAGCCTTCAGCGACACCTCCGGGCATCGGATTTCATAGGCACGCCAGCCGCTGCGAACGTGCCATCGTGTCCGGTTGTCCGCCGCAGCTCGGAGGACTCTCAACCATTCACCGAGCGACGGCTGGCGGCAGTTCGCGCCCGAGGATTGCGGCCGCGCGACCTCGCCTGAGCATCGCCTTGATGCGAAGCTCCCGGCTCATGCGCCTTAGCTTGCAGGCTACGGCTTGTTTCTCCGTGCCTCCATGATTTGTCGCCGCCCGCACCAAGGCGTCGGCGATGTTGTCGAGTGTCATAGCCTCGCGGACGAGAGGTGTGATACTTTCCTGCATGGGTCCTCAACCTGCATCCGTGACGCTCGAGTGGCGCGCAGACTTCTTGCACAACAATTTATCCTTCGGCAGCGGCAAGATGTCGTTTGTAGACATTAGCGCACGGTGAGTGCGTCGAGCCAGCCATGCGAGGCGCCATAGCGGATGATCTCCGCGCGTGTGCGCAATCCGAGCTTCTCGGCCGCCCGGGCCTTGTAAGTCTCCACGGACTTCACGCTCAAGTCGATGCGCCTCGCGATCTCCTTGTTGCTGAAGCCTTGCGCGATCAGCCGCAGCACCTCCGTCTCTCGTGGGCTCAGTGCCTCCCCGGTCTCGCCTGGGCCGGCGCCAGCGGCTGTGGCGGATGGATCCCCTAGGGCATGACAGGCGATAGATGGGTCGAGGTAGATGCCGCCGGTGGCCACAGCCCGAACGGCGCGGAGAAGGTCGTCCGCGGCCGAGCGCTTCAGGAGGTAGCCCCGGGCACCCGCCTTGAGGAGCGGCTGGACGTAGGCCGCGTCCTCGTGAACCGTCAGTACGAGAACCCGGGTGTCTGGGCATTCGTTCGCCACCCGCTCGGCCAATTCGAGGCCGTTCAGGCCGGGCATTGACACGTCGACGACAGCCACGTTGGGCCCGGATGAACAGATCATCGGAAGCGCGTCGCTGCCGCTGGTCGCCTCACCGACCAGCTCGATCTCCGGATCGGCGTTCAGGAGCGCCCGGATGCCCGCGAGGACGATCGGGTGATCGTCGGCGAGGACGACGCGAATGCGATCCGTGATAGGTTCCTCCCGCGACATCAGGCGAGCTGCTGTGGGTACGGTATCCGGACGAACAGCGTGGTCCCCGACCCCGGCGACGTCTCGAGCGTGAGGCTGCCCCGCAGCAGGGACAAACGCTCGCGGATGCCGGAAAGGCCCAGCCGCGGTTTGGCAGGCGAGCCATTTGTGGGTGGGACGGGTGCCGCCTCGGCATCGAAGCCGACACCGTCATCCTCGATGATCACGCGCACCTCCTCTGGGCGCTGCTCCAGCGACACGCTGACCGCGGAAGCTTGTGCGTGCTTGAGGACGTTGGTGAGCGCCTCCTGCACGATCCGATAGATGGCGGTCTCGACCGGTGCCGGAAGGCGGACACTCTCGCCGATGACCTGGAAATCTGACCGGATATCGTGACGCAAGGTCCATTGGCGCAGCAGGGTGGCGAGTGCCTCCCGCAAGCCGAGGTCGTCGAGCGCGGTCGGGCGCAAGTCGACGGCGGCCCGGTGGATGTCGCGTCCGATCTCACCCGCGAGCGACTGCAGCCAATGCACCTGACGGCAGGCATCGGACGGCGCTCGAGCGCTTTCTAGTAGTGCTTCCAGGCTCTTCAGGCCGAGCGATAGGCCAGTGACCGTCTGCCCGACCTGATCGTGCAACTCGCGCGCGATCCGGCGTTGCTCGTTTTCCTGCGCCTCTCCGAGACGGCGGAGGAGTTCGGCGCGCTCGGCCTCGGCGGTCTTACGCGGCTGGATGTCCGTCACCACCCCGTAGATCAGGCCGGCGGGTGTTTCCTTTTGCAGTTGCGGCACGCGACCGGTCATACGGATCCAGCGCGGGCCGGAGCCCGGAGCGACGACCCGGAATTCAACGTCGAGAGGGACACCGTCGGCTAGGCTCTGCCGGAGAGCATCAGACAGCGGCTCGCGGTCATCGGCGTGGACCGCGTTCAGGACATCCCGGGCATCCGCGTCGCTTTCCCGACCTTCCGGGATTGCCGCGCTCCATCCGAGGAGTCGGGCCGCGCGGGCAGAGCCGGTCACCTTTCCCCGCGCGGTGTCCCAGCGCAGGGTGCCGAGTTCCGCGGCCTCTACGGCCACGGCGCCCTGCTCCTCGCTGGACCGCAGGGCCAGGGCGAACCGCGCCTGCTCGCCGGCCCGGCGCTGCGCCATGTCGCGGCCCACGAGACCGACCAGCGCCAGGCCGAGGCCGATGCTGAGCACACTTCCGCCTGCCAGCACGAAATAGGAGCGCGAGACTGGTGCGTTCAGCGTGGCGGCCGGCATCCCGAAATGCACCGACCAGCCGCCCGTAGCCTTGAGCGTGCGGTACACGACCTCAACGTTCGAGCCCTCCAGCGTTGATCCATTGTAGAAGCCCTGCGGAGCTCGCCGGATGGCTGACTGTAGGGCGGCGTTCGCAGGATGGCCGAGTTCCTCCGCCTCGGCACGGGTGCGAGCTATCGTGTTGCCGTCCGCGTCCACGATGGTCCCGACCCAGCCCTCCGGTGCGCCGGCGTCGCGCAGGATCGAGCTGACCGCGTTGGTGGCGAGCCCGACCGAGAGGACGTAGCGGAGTGTCCCGTCTCGAATGACCGGCACCCGAAGGGCGACCAGGCGCTTGCCGGAGATCGATCCCACTGGCCCGATGCCGCCCACCACGGGACGCTTGGACCGCACCACTGCGTCGAAGCTCTTGCGGTCCGCGGTCGGGCCGAGTTCCTTGTCGAGGGAGCGGAGCAGGTTGACGACCTGCACGCCGTCGGGATTGGAGAGCTCGACGGTCTCCCACAGCGGGTGTGCTTGCCTGAGCCGCTCGGCTTCAGCGTAAAAGGCGGTGAGGTCCGGCTGGTCGAGGCTGGCCGAGGCCGCCTCGGCGCCGAGAACCGCGATCTGGGCGGCGATGTCGGAGGCGACGCGCTCGGCCACACGGGTTGCGCTCGCAACGGCGGCATCCCGTGTGAGGTCACGCTGCTGCTGCGCCATCAGCGTCGCGACCCAGCCGCTGAGCAGCAGGACCGGGATGGCGGCCGCGAAGGCCAGGGCGACGAAGGTGCGGCCACTGCCGCGGTTCAGGTGATCTCCGGGTGTTCGATCGCGGTCCTCTGGTCTTTGGTCGTTCATCAGCAACCGCTCGTACAGGCCTGCGGCCGACGGACAAGGAAGCGGTCGCAGCTTCGTAGCCGTGCAGCCTGCCTTTGTTCCCGACCGCAGACCAGCGGCGAAGGCTCGGGATCCTAATGACGGACCATCAGGCGGCCCAATCGTTCGTCCGGTGAGTCTCCGAGCTCCGGCAACGGATCCCGTTCGGACGAGGCGCACTCGTCCGTGTCACCCAAGAGGCGGCGCCCCGACTCGATAACCTGAATGGCCTGAGGATCGCCTCGGTCCTCCCGCACGCTACGTTCCAGGCGTCGCAGCCGGCCGATCAAGTCCGGCGGCGCCGCTGCTCCGGCGGTTAGCTGTGCCTCCACCAGAACCGTCACGATCCGCTCCAGGCGGCCCATGGATTGATCTTCTAGTCTTTTCAAGGTCTTCCGTCTCATGACTTCGACCTCTCGCTCTCCGCCCGGTCTGACGGCTTGGCCGACCCCCAGCCGGATCACGCATTAGCGGCGACCGGGACGAGGGGAGAAAGTGTAGCCGTACCCTCCGCCTCAAGCATGTCGGGAGAAGCACCGACAGCGGTCCGGCTCAGCAGACGCGCGGTTTGGGGGCTTGGCTTCCGTCGCCTCACCGACCTCGGGCTCAAGGCGAAGCCTGCGGCAAGGGCGACCCCGTGCCATCACCGGTGCTAGGGGCGCCGATATCCGGGAGCAGCCGAGCCGGATGAGGCATCCGAAACGCCATCTCCCAAGAGGAACCGTCGTAGCCCTCGAACCAAGCCCTGCGCTCACGAGAGTCGCCGGGATACGGACACGCATCCCGCGGCCGACCGGAAACCCTTGCGCGGGCACCTTGCTTGATGATGGCCATGAGCATGTGCGCTAATCTTCCAGTAGGCTTGAAACTTCTGTTCGGCTATGCTGATTAGCGCCCAAGTTCTATCATCCGGCAAGCAGTTTGCGCCCACATGCCGTTTTCACTGACACGTGTCAGGGTCGCCCCGACATGCCACTGTCGTAGCGAACACTGTCGTAGCGAAGCTTGACCGCTGCTCCGGGGCCAGCCCAAGCTCGCCCTTCCTGAGTGGCGATATCGGAGCGAGGGCTTGGCGCAAGATGGCCGAGCCCTCGCAGTGAGGTGGTCAGGTATTCTTCTTGTCGTACTTGAATTCGGGCGCGTTCTTGACCGTGTCCTTGTCGGCGTCGACCATGGCCTTGAGAGACCCGTCGGCGCGGTGGAGGAAGATCGTCGAAGGGTCGACCAGCACGTAACGCTCGCCCATACCGAGGAAGCCGCCGACGCTGACGACGACACCGGTCACCGTCTTGCCGTTCTCTATGACGAGGTCCTCTATCTCGCCGACCGTCTCGTTCTGCTTGTTGTAGAGGTTCTTGCCCACGAGCTTCGAGGAGGTCACCTCGGCCGGCTTGGCGGTGACGAACCGGATCTTGACGGCCGCAGTATCGGCCATCGTCATGCCTCCTGAACCGTTAGAGCTCCCGCTGGCACTGTTCGGGGCAGCCGGCATCGCAGTACCCGCCGCCGGAGCTTTCATCGGGGCTGTCTGCGCGTTCGACGGTTGCGCCTGCTTATCCTGGGCGAATGCGGGAGCCGCGAGCATCGCGCTGGCGGCGAGGGTACTGAGAACGATGTACTTCATGGTGCTGTCCTGACTTTCGTGTGGAGGGCACGGCACCGGCAGCGGGAAGGAGGGCCTTGTGCCAACCAGGTCCGTTTAATGGGAAGGAAACCCGGGCGGCATCCGCGACGGGGCGTCCCGTGTTCATGCTCGTCTCAGTAGCCGCAGCCGTAGTAAGGCCGACCCACGCCGTAGCCGAAGCGGTAGCCGACCGAGGCGTAGGGGAAGCCGTACCCGTAGGAGGTCCCGTAGTAGGCAGGCCTGGCGGTCGCTGCGGCTAGGCCGAGGCCCAGGCCAGCTGCGAGACCGAGCCCGCGATAGCCGCGGCGGTAGCCGTAGTGGCCGTAGTGGCGTCCGTAGCCGTAACGGGCCGGACGGAAGCCGACGCTGCGATAGCCACGGAAACCGCGGTAATGGTGCCGGAGGCCCGCAGCCCTGAAACCGCGGAAGCCGTGGTGGCCACCCCGGAAACCGTGGAGCCCGGCATGGTGACCGGCAAAGCCGTGACCCCTGCCGAAGGGCCGTGCCTCGCTCGTCGGCGAGAACAGGACGAGGCCGGACACCGCCGCGACGGCCACTGCAAAAGGTTTCATCATCTCGACTCCATGGTTGCCGGGAACGGACGGCGTGGGGCGCGAAGGTCGGCCGCGGGGCGGCCTCGACGGTTCGACAGGCCGACCGAGAGCCTGGAGTGCGGACTTTTCGTGAGGGCGTGCCGCATGGGACCGGTCCGGACCGGCGACGACCCGTTCATCGCCGTCATGGTCTTGGACCGAAAGGACTGCCCGGCTCACGCGGCAGTACCCATCCCGATTGCGCAGTGATTTGGGGCGCGGGGCGCAGTGCAGCAGTCAGAGAAGACCGAACTCCTGTCGGGGCAACCCTGACACCGCATAGGCGCGTCCTCGTGAAGGGCTTGGCTCGGCGATGGCCGTTTCACGAATGGTTAAGCAGGATCCCCAGAACCTCCGCAGAGCACCCGGGACAATGCCCGGGGTCTCCGCAAGGGTGAGGGTCGAGGATGGCGTCCACATGCAGATCGCCGGCAGGCACCTCGATGCGACCGTGCAGGCCTGCGCTGCAGCGGTCGAACCGGCAAGGAGCGGCATGAGGACGGCATTGGCACGGACGGCGCGGCTTGCGCGTACATGGCGCGGTCGGCGGGAGAAGCGTCTAGGACCGCGTTTATCGGCGGCAGCCGGACAGCGACCTTCCCCATCGGCCCAGGAAGGCTCCATCGAGGACTGGGCGCGATACGGCGGCGGTCTCAGCGAGCCCGACCTCTGCGAAGATCAAGTCTCGGGCGACCTTGTTGGGATCGGCGCGAATGGGCGATGCTCCGGCCATGTCGTGCCGTCATCAGCCTGACGCCACGCCGTCGGGAGACTACGAAGAGGCGCCCTCCGGCTGCCGCAGGTGGCGGCGCTGGCCGAGCGAGCTACCAAGACCCGCGAATGACAACGGCGCATGCCGGGCCGGATGGGCGCTCGGCGTCGTTGCTTGGGCGACCGCAGGCCTGCTCGGCGTGTTGGGTGCCCTGATCTCTCTCGCATCCTGACCCGCCCCGGGGCGTTCGGCATAGCGGGAGTCAAGTCATTTTTGCCAATCATTCCAGCCGCGCAGACGGAGGCTGACCTTGCCGTGTTCGCAGATTCGAACTCGCCGGCTTAAGCAACTCGCGTTCGGTGGTCAAAGCCCGGGCGTGCCGCGCACGTCCGACCTCGTCTTAGGCATTATCGGGACAGCGATGCTCGGCGCATTCTGTTTGATGATGGCCGCCAACCTCGTCGCCGGCGTCTTGGAGGCAGCCGGCTGACCTCCGTGGACTTTGACGCCCCCTGCGGCACCTAGCTGCCGGGGGCGCCATTCGCATCAGGTGATGCCGCGGTTCACTGCCCTGCGGGTTTCTCGGCCGGGGGCGTGACGGGCGGCGTCGACGAGGCGGGGGGAGCCGGGTTGGCCGCCGCCGGCGCGGCGCTGGGAGCCGGTGGGTTGGCCGGTGGTGCCTCCACCTTCTTCTCGTCCTTGCAGGCGGTGAGCGCGAGCAGGCCGACGAGCGGCACGAGGGTGCGCAGACGCATGAATATCCTTCGGGTGATCGTATCTTCAGGGAGACCGGCCGCATCGTGACGCCGGAAACGAGAGTCGCGCTGGGTTAGGTAGGAGGTCAGGGGCAGGGATGACGTGCGCCGTCGTTGCCCAGATAAGTGCCGCTTGCCGCATCGTAGGAGCGGAACCGGCGGGCGCAGGCGGCGACCGCCTCGGCGTCCGCCGCACCTCGGGTGGCTTGCGCCTGCGAATTGGCGATGGCGCCGCCGATGAGCGCCCCGGCGGCCAAACCTCCGATGCCCGCGCCAACGGCCGCGCCGACACCAGGGCCCCTGCGGTAACCGTAGCCGCGCCGGTAGCCGTAGTGCCGGCCATAGCGATGGTGGCGATGACCGAAGCGGCGATACTGGGCGTAGCTCGTTGGAAGGGCGCCGGCGGATAGCGCCTCGGCCGGGTTCCCGAGCGGCTTGGCGGTGGCGGGCTGAACAAAGAGGATTGCCGGGATCGTGCTGGCGAGGGCGAACCAAAGCCTCATGTTCAAAGAACTCCTTTTGATGCTCGGGGACGAGATAGGGGCGGCCGAGAATAGGTTGACGGCCGCTTTCGGGTCAGGGAACAACGGACTGACTAGCGCTCACATTCCCATTATATTTAGAGAACTAGTGATTCATCTGCCGCAAAGTCAGTGTCGCGTAGGTGCGCACGGGAGCGTTCCTGAAAGTTGCGGCCGTCATGCAAAGTAGCGCTATGACGGCCTCTGCAAGCAACACTCTTGGAATGGTCATCGCCGGACCATCTCTGTCAGGTAGCTTTTAGAGCCGCCCGCCCCGCTTGGGCGGGCGGCCGTCGCATTTCCTCACCTAGACTTTTTGAGGGCTTGGGACTTGTCGTCCTCCTTCGGTTCGCGTTGCCGGGAACCGTTTGCCGTGCCCTCCTCGGCAAACCCGGGGTATGTCATTCTTGGCATGCACCGGTCCGCTATGGCAGCCATGCCAGCGGATGTTGCTCGGAACTGGTGCCATAACTCCGGCCCACGCGAATGGCGGCTAATGGCTGTACAAGCATGACGTGCGAAGCGACGTTAGAAGTTCGTAGGTCAGGCTGCCGAATACGAACTCGCGCATCTTCGAGTGCCCGTAAGCCCCAGCCACTACGAGATCTGCCGCCTCATCACGAGCGAGCCCAGCCACCGCTTCGGCGACATATGTCGTCGCCGGCAACTCAACTCGTTCGCATTGAACATCGTGGCTCTTCAGATACGACTCAATCGCCTCGGCGTTCGTTTCCGTTTCCGTTGAGGCGACAGTCAGGAGAAGAACACGTTCCGCGCTCTGCAGCAGCGGCAAGGCGTCCGCAACGGCACGCCGAGCCTCACGCGTATCCCTCCACGCGATGACGACGCACTTGAGAGGCAGGTCGTCGTTGTTCGAGGGCGTAACGAGCACTGGGCGTCCCGCACGCAGGATGATTTCGGCCGGACTTAGCGCTTCGATGATTTCGGTCGAGCTCGGATCATCGGGTCCTCGCGCGACCAAGAGATCGCACCGTGCGCACTCCGAGATCACGCATTCGAGAGGCTCCCTATCGTACGCGCGCAGCTGAGCTTTGTTGTAACCGCTGGTCATATCACGGAAGACCGCTTCTTGTTTATCGAGCTCTTCGCGTGCGTTGGCGGCGGCCACCCCGATGATATGGTGATCTAAGTACGATCCTTTCCCATAAATCGAGATTGGCAGGGGATCCTGCGCCGCCACCCCAATCAGCTTCGCATCGAAACGTTTCGCCAAATTGCAGGCTAGCCGCACCCTTCCGGGGGTGCTGCTGCTGGGTAAGCGCTGTCTGGGCGGCACCTTCCGGCAAGCGGTGTGAAGGCGACATACGGAGCGGAATGGGAGCTCCGTCACATGTCGATGCCAGGGCGTATGGCTATGTCGGAGCCGATCCGGCGCCTGGAGCTGTTTACCGGGGCCGGCCGGCGGCGGACGTGGTCGGATGAGGAAAAGGCCGCCATCGTCGCCGAGAGTGATGGGCCGGGCACCTCGATCAGCGCGGTGGCACGCCGACACGGACTGAGCGCCTCGCAGCTGTTCACGTGGCGGCGCTTGGCGCGTCAGGCTGGGAGGCACGACGACCGCACAGTACGGTTCGTGCCGGCCGTCCTGAGTGTGGGCCCGCAGGAGCCGGTGTCTGCGCAGACGGGCTCCGGGCTGCGTGAGCAACGCGGCTGTCACGGCATCGAAGTTGAGATCGCAGGCGCCACGGTCCGCATCGCTCAGGGCGCGAGCGCGGCTCAGATCGCCGCGGTGATCCGGGCGCTGAAGGCTCCCCTATGATCGGGCCCTCCGGCGCGGTGCGCGTGATGCTGGCCACACGGCCGGTGGACTTCCGCAAGGGCATGGACGGGCTGGCCGCTCTGGTGCGCGACGCGATGGGCGCGGATCCGTTCTCCGGCACGGTCTACGTGTTCCGGTCAAAACGCGCCGACCGGGTGAAGCTCCTGGTCTGGGATGGAAGCGGGCTGGTCCTCGCGACCAAGCGTTTGGAGGCTGGCCAGTTCTGTTGGCCGAAGATCGAGGACGGCGTGGTTCGGCTGAGCGCGGCGCAGCTCGCGGCGCTCGTCGAAGGCTTGGACTGGAAGCGCGTCCATGCGGCTCGTGCCGTGGGCGTGCCGGCGGTTGCCGGCTGAGCAAAAAGACTGGCGGACAGGCTTAATCGCGGTAGTAAGTCACTGGCGGATCTGCTCTCATCCGCTTCGTGGCCGCGCCTGCTTCGCCCTCGTCCGACGATCCCGAGACGCTCAAGGCGCTGCTCGCCGAGGAGCGCGCCGAGAACGAGCGGCTGCGCCAGATCATCCTGGCCATGCAGCGCCACCGCTTCGGCCGCCGCGCCGAGAGCCTGCCGGAGGATCAGCTCCTGCTCGGGCTGGAGGAGGCCGAGCAGGTCGAGGCCGCGGGCTTTGCCGCCGAGGAAACGGAGCCCGCCAAGGAGGCCCAGAGGGTCAAGCGGCGCACGAACCGTGGGGCACTGCCCGCCCACCTGCCGCGGGTCGAGTGCGTGGTCGACGTCGACAGCCTCGCCTGCCCGTGCTGCGCGGGTGCCCTGCACCGGATCGGTGAGGATGTATCCGAGCGCCTCGACGTGGTGCCGACGCAGTTCCGGGTGCTGGTGATCCGCCGCCCGCGCTACGCCTGCCGCGCCTGCGGGGACGCGGTCGTGCAGGCCCCGGCACCGGCGCGGCTGATCGAGGGCGGCCTGCCGACCGACGCTCTCGTCGCGCAGGTGCTCGTCTCCAAATACGCCGACCACCTGCCGCTGTATCGACAGGCGCAGATCTTCGCCCGCCAGGGCGTCAGCCTCGACCGCTCGACGCTGGCCGACTGGGTCGGGCGCGCCGCCTTCCTGCTCCGGCCCGTGCACGAGCGGCTCCTGGAGACGCTCAAGCGCTCGGGCAAGCTGTTTGCCGACGAGACCACGGCACCGGTGCTCGATCCGGGCCGCGGCCGCACCAAGACCGGCCAGCTCTGGGCGTATGCGCGCGACGACCGGCCCTGGGGCGGGACCGATCCGCCCGGCGTCGCCTACGTCTACGCCCCCGACCGCAAGGCTGGACGACCGATCGCGCATCTCTGCGGGTTTGCAGGCGTGCTCCAGGTCGACGGCTACGCGGCCTACGAGAGCTTGGCCAAGGGCGGCGCGGTGCGGCTGGCCTACTGCTGGAGCCATGTGCGTCGGCAATTCTATGATCTCGCCGCCGCCTCACCGATCGCGACGGAGGCGCTGTCGCGCATCGCCGCGCTCTACCGGATCGAGGCCGAGATCCGCGGGCGCTCGGCCGAGGAGCGACGGGCGGCCCGGCAGGAACGAAGCCGGCCCGTGGTCGAGGCGCTGGAGGCGTGGCTGCGGGAGAAGCTCGGCCTCCTGAGCCGCAAGAGCAACTTGGCGGATGCGATCCGCTACGCCCTGAGCCGCTGGGCGGGGCTGAGCCTGTTCCTCGACGACGGGCGTGTGGAGATCGACTCCAACACCGTCGAGCGCGCAATCCGGCCTCTGACCTTGAATCGGAAGAATGCCCTATTTGCTGGTTCGGACGGCGGGGGCGAGCACTGGGCGGTGATCGCCTCGTTGGTCGAGACCTGCAAGCTCATCGAAGTCGAGCCGCAGGCCTACCTGGCCGACGTCATCACCCGCATCGTCGACGGCCATCCGCAGCGGCGCCTCGACGAGCTTCTGCCCTGGGCCTACCCGAGCACACCCACGCTCCAAGCGGTCGCCTGAGAACGCTGCAGCCCAGGCGCGTCAGTCGGGCCGCGTGAACAGGGTCCGAAACAGCGCCTCGGATTGGCGCAGTCCCTCGTCGGTCAGCACCACCGACTTGGCGCGTCCGACCGGATCGGCGATGAGCCCCTTGGCGTGGAGACGGCCAAGCACGGCCCAGTCGAAGCCCTTCCAGGCCCGACGCCCGTCGTGGAGCGTCAGCCACAGAAGGGCGAGCACCGCCTCGTCGATGCGCTCCTCGTCGACCGCCATCCGAGCAGATTAGCACGCCGCGCTCAGACCGGGCGTGGTCCCAGCCGATCGGTTACGCTGCTGGCATCAAGGCTGACCATGATGTTGGAAAGCGTCATGACGACCTGCCGTGAAATATGCCATTTGCCCTGTTCGGCCTTTAGCTGCATCGATGCGTGGCATCGGTCGAGGCTAAGTCGCCACAACTGGAAACGTGTCTCCTTGCGTATGTTGAGGCGGAGACGGTGACTCGCTGCACGTTGAAGGGAGGCCGATATCCTACCTTCTCGGATCTACGCATCGAGTCCGTGCGAACCCGACCCTTTGTCAGGACAATCCCTACACGAACCCTCACGAAGTGCCGACCAGCAGGTCGCCCGAGCCGTCGATCGATGGATTGGTGGCCATAAGGGCGGCCTCCGGCACGTCGCAGCGGCCGGCGATCGGGCTAAGCGTAACTTCCGGCTGGATCTGGCATCCTTCCGGCCTGGCAGTCCGCCTCCTGCGCGAACACATGGCCGCCAGTCTGAAAGCGCGTTCCCGCGAGAGGATCAGGGCAGTCGTGCTCCATATTCCAGGTCCCGCAGCGAATTCCAGGTCCTGCAGCGAGGCGGGTCGGCGCCTGAGAGTCACGGCGCTCAGGATCGCGGCTTCGGCGCCCTCGACATCGACCGACAGGAACGCGATCGGGAAGCGGCTCGGCACGTAGTCGCCGGACCGCACGCGCAGGCCGACGGTGCTGCCGCGATCCGCCGCCAGCTTCAGCGGTATCCTCTGCCTCGCGGCCGCCCTCGATCACCTCAGGTGACGAAAGACCCCGGAGGACGCCAGCCATCGCTTGTCATCCGAGGAATTGTATTCAAAACTCAAACACCCGATTCCGCACGGGATACGGGCAGCAGGTCGGAAAACCGGCCGCGTGCAAAGCACTCGGAGGAAGCGTCGTGAAGCTTTTCAGGACGACACTGCTCGTCGCCGCGCTGGCGCTCGTGACGAACACCGCGATGGCCCAGGTTGAGATCAAACTCGGCCATGTCGGCGAGCCCGGCTCGCTCTTCGATCAGACGACCGCCGAATTCGCGCAGCGCGCGAATACGAAGCTCGCCGGGAAGGCCAAGGTGGTCGTGTTCGGCTCTAGCCAGCTTGGCAGCGACGACGAGATGCTGAAGAAGCTCAAATTGGGCACCCTCGATCTCGCGCTGCCTTCGACGGTCATGACGACGGTGGCGCCTGAGTTCGGGCTCTTCGAGATGCCCTATCTGGTCAAGGACCGCTCGCATGCGGCCAAGATCCGCGACGCGATCATCAAGCCGGTCCTCGCGCCCATCGCCGCCAAGGCGGGCTACACGATCATCGCCACCTGGGAGAACGGGTTCCGCCAGATCACGAACAGCAAGCGCCCAATCAAGGAGCCGGGAGACCTCAAGGGGATCAAGCTCCGGGTGCCCAAGGGCGTGTGGCGCGTGAAGATGTTCCAGGCTTACGGCGCGACGCCGAGCCCGATGGCGTTCTCGGAGGTGTTCGTGGCGCTCCAGACCGGCGTGATGGACGGCCAGGAGAATCCTCTGGCGCAGATCTATCCGGCACGCTTCCAAGAGGTGCAGAAATATCTCTCGCTCACCGGTCACGTCTACACGCCGGCCTATCTCACCGCAGGGCGTCGCTGGAAGAGCCTGCCCGAGGATGTGCGCAAGGTGCTGGAAGATACCGCCGTCGAGATGGAGCCTCGGGCGCTCGAGATCGCCGCCAGCCTCGACGACGATCTGCTCGGCAAGCTCAAGGCTGCTGGCATGCAGGTGAACGAGGCGGACAAGAAGGCCTTCATCGAGGCCTCGAAGCCGGTCTACGACGAGTTCTCGAAGGACGTCCCCGGCGGCCGCGAGCTGATCGACAAGGCGCTGGCCCTCGGCAACGGATCCTGATCCGCTTCCTCACCGGATACCGATTCCAGCACGTACCGGTCCCGGCCGAGCGGGATCGCGCGGGAGCTTGAGACGCACGCATGCAAACCCTCCGCCGCTGGTTCGATCGCTGTCTGGAGGCCGTCGCGGCGCTCCTGATGGCGGCGCTGACGCTCATCCTCGTCCTGGGCTTCGTCTACCGGTTCCTGGGCATGTCCCTGGTCTGGTACGACGAGGTGGCCTCGATCGGGCTCGCCTGGCTCACCTACTACGGCAGCGCGCTCGCGGCGCACCGGGGGGCGCATATCGGCTTCCCCGGCATCGTCAACGCCTTCCCGCCGGGGCTGCGCGTCGCCGTCACCCTAGTGGCGGAGGCCATCGTGATCGGCTTCTTCCTGCTGCTGGCCATCTACGGGACGGAGGTCGTCATGGTCCTCCAGGGCTCGACCCTCGTGTCGCTGCCCAACGTGTCTCAGATGGTCACACAGTCGGTGATCCCGATCGCCTCCGTCCTGTTCATCGTCGCCGAGCTGCTGCGCCTGCCAGAGGTGATCCACGATGCCCGGACCGGAGGGTTCGAGGACCATGAACTGAAGGAAGCGCTAGGCTCCGCCGATCCCGCGCTTGAGCCCGCACTCGAGAAGGCCCGGTCATGACCGCACTCCTGGGCTACATGTTCTGCGGCCTGTTCGCGATGGTGCTCCTGAACGTGCCCATCGCGGTGGCGCTGGCCGTGGTGGCGGTGGCCGCCATGTGGTTCACGCAAGGGGCCGATTCGCTCCCGAACGCCGCCCTCGTGATGTTCGAGGGAGCGACCAACTTTCCGCTGCTCGCCATCCCGCTGTTCATCTTCGCGGGCGGCATCATGAACTCGTCGTCGATCTCGCGGCGGCTGGTGAACCTCGCTTCCGCCATGCTGGGCTTCGTCCGCGGCGGCCTCGCGATGGTGACGATCGGCGCCTCGATGTTCTTCGCCGAGATCTCCGGCTCGGCCGTGGCCGGCGTGGCCGCCCTGGGAACGCTCCTGATTCCGGCGATGAAGAGCCGGGGCTACTCGAAGGAGTTCTCCGCCGCCGTATCCTCGTCGTCGGCGAGCCTCGCGATCATCCTCCCCCCCTCGATCCCGATGATCCTCTACGCCGTGATGGCCCAGGTCTCGGTGGTGAAGATGTTCATCTCCGGCCTGCTGCCGGGTCTGCTCGGCGCGTTCGGCCTCGCCGTGGCGAGCTACGGCTACGCGCGCAAGTACGACTTCCCGGTCGAGCAGCGCTTCTCGCTGACGATGCTGGGGACGGCCCTGCGCGAGGCCCTGTGGGCGCTGATGCTCCCCGTCATCATCCTGGGCGGGATTTTCGGCGGCTTCGTCACGGCGACCGAGGGGGCGGCCGTGGCGGTCGTGGCGGCGCTGCTGATCGCCACGCTGGTCTATCGCGAGCTCTCCCTGGCGGACGTCTACAAGGCGCTGGTCGACGCGGCCATCCAGACCGCGGTCGTGATGCTGCTCGTGGCCGCCTCGGCGCTGATCGGGGTGCTGCTCACCGAGGCGCAGGTGCCGCAGGCCCTCGCCCGGTCGATCCAGACCTACACCACCAATCCCTATCTGGTGCTGCTGCTGCTCAACTTCCTGTTCCTGATCCTCGGCATGTTCCTGCACTCGGCGGCCGCGATCATCCTGACGGTGCCGATCGTGCTGCCGCTGATCCAGCAGGTCGGCATCGACCCGGTCCATTTCGGATTGGTTCTCACCCTGAACTTAGCGATCGGGCAGCAGACCCCGCCGGTCGCCTCGGTGCTGATCGCGGCCTGCGCCATCGCGAAATCGGACATCTGGGAAACCACCAAGGTCAATCTCGGCTATATCGGCGTGCTGCTCGTGGTCCTGCTGATCTGCACCTACCTGCCCTGGCTCGCCCTGGCGCCGATCCACTGGTTCTACGGCGAGGCCGCGGGGGGCTGAGCTCCGCCAGCGCCGCCGCCGCCGGGGCCTGCCGGCGTCGGCGTGCCCAGCGGACAGGGCCTGAGCGTGACCGGATCCGCCTGCATCCCGACGAGATCGGACATCGGACGGCACCGCGTGCCGCGGCAAACCTGGTAATCGGCGGTGTAGCCCGAGCGGCGCAGCACGACCTCCGGGAGCACCGGCAGGCGCGGATGCCAAGTCCAGCTCCCGTCACGCAAGACCGCCTCGGGCGGCGGGTCCATGCCCGCCCCCGATCCCCGGACGCGGGCGGCATCGAGGGTGAGGCCTCCCGGAACCTCCCGCCAATCCTCCGCCCAGAGGATCTTCTCCACGGAGTGGCGCCACGTCAGGGTCAGGGCGCCGGTGCCGAGATGGGCCACGAGGGCGCCCGCCAAGAGGCACAGCATCTCCGGGCCAGCCCCTCAGGTCGGGATCGCCGCCCCGCGGCGCCGGCGGTAGAGGTGGAAGCCGATCACCACCGCCGCCAGGGCGAATCCGATCTCGTCGGTGATCGGCAGCGCGAGGACGAGGCAGAGGGCTGCGGCGACCGCGATGAGGCGCTCCCAGATCAGCAGCCGCCCCGTGAGGAAGCCGGTCGTCGCCGCGCCCCAGAGCAGGATCGCGAGCCCGGCCTTGACGACCATGTAGGCCACGGCGAACGCGAAGCCCACGCCGGAGGCACCGGCGGTGGACTGCATCATCAGGGCCGGATCGTAGACCGCCATGAACGGTACGACGAAGCCGGGCAGCGCGATCTTGATCGCCTCCAGACTGATCCGGAAGCCCGATTCCTTGGCGATGGGCGCCGCCGCGAAGCAGGCCAGGGCGACCGGCGGAGTCAGGTCCGCCATGATGCCGAAATAGAACACGAACATGTGGCTGATGATCAGCGGCACGCCGAGTTCGAGCAGGGCCGGCGCGGCGAGCGAGGACGTGATGATGTAGTTCGGGATGGTCGGGATCCCCATCCCGAGGATCAGGCTGACAATCATCGTCAGCACCAGCGACGTGACGAGGGATCCGCGTCCGACCGAGACGACCCAGTTGCCGAAGATCGTGCCGACGCCGGTGAGGGTCATGGTACCGATCACGATCCCCACCACGGCGCACGCGAGGCCGACCGGGAGGGCCTGCCGCGCGCCGTCGGCCAGCGCCTTCAGGCAGATCGCCAGGGTCTCTTGGCCGCCGCGGGAGAAGTAGGCCACGAGGACGGTGGCGAGGACCAGGACGAGCACCAGCGCCACGCCGAGCCACAGCGAGACCGCCGCGATCAGGCCGAGCCCGATCCAGAACACGACGCGCACCGCCTGCGGGCCGATGTTGAGGGCGATGCTGCCGCCGATGATCAGGAGCGCCGTCAGCGCCAGCCCGACCGACCCAGCAAAGAGCGGCGTGTAGCCCGCGAACAGGAGGTAGATCAGGACACCCAGGGGCAGGACGAGGTACCAGCGGCTGCGGAAGGCGGCGACCGGGTTCGGCAGCTCGGCGCGCGGCAGCCCGACGAGGTCGCGGCGCCCGGCCTCGAGATGCACGGCGAGGAACGCGGAGGCGTAATACAGGATCGCCGGGATCAGGGCGGCCTTCACGATCTCGACGTAGGGGACGTCGATCGTCTCGGCCATGATGAAGGCCACCGCGCCCATCACGGGCGGCATGATCTGGCCGCCCATCGAGGCGGTCGCCTCGACGCCGCCCGCGAAGGCCGGACGGTAGCCGAAGCGCTTCATCAGGGGGATCGTGAACTGGCCTGTGGACACCACGTTGGCCACCCCCGAGCCCGAGATCGTGCCCATCAGGCCCGACGAGAGCACGGCGACCTTGGCCGGCCCGCCGCGGGCGCCGCCGACGAAGCCCATCGCCACGTCGGTGAACAGTCCGATCATCCCGGCCTGTTCCAGGAAGGCGCCGAACAGGATGAACAGGAAGATGTAGCTCGCCGAGACGTAGATCGGCGTGCCGTAGATCCCTTCCGTGCCGTAGGCCATCTGCTCGACGACCTGCTCCAGCCCGTAGCCGCGGTGATCGAGGGGCGCGGGCAGGTACTGTCCGAGCAGGCAGTAGGCCAGGAACAGGCCGGCAACGATGACGAGGGCCGGGCCGAGGACGCGCCAGACGAAGTAGAACAGCAGGGCGATGAGGCAGACGCCGGACGCGACGTCGAGCCCGTCCAGGTCGCCGACCCGGTCCAGGAGCGCGTCGTAGAACCACCACTGATAGAGGCCGATCGCGAAGCCGGCGACGGCCAGCGCCCAGGCGCCCCACCAGCGGACGGTCGATCCCGCCCGGTGATTGGCGAGGAGGCCACCGGCGAGGAGGCAGAGGAAGCCGACATGGAGCGCCCGGACCACCTGGCTCGGCAGGCCGCCGGGGAATTTCGAGACGAGCCCCGTCGTGATCGCCAGGGCAAAGATCGCAAGGGCCTGATCCTCGCAGGGTTCCCCGCGCAGGCGCCGGAACACGACGAGGGCCGCCCCGAGGCCCAGTCCGGCCCAGATCAGCAGGATCGGGGTCAGTCCCGGCAGGATCGGCCGGTCGAGGGGCACGCCGAAGGCTGTGACGATCTGGAAAGCGGAGAAGGCGACGGCAATCCAGAACAGCAGCCGTCCGGATCGACCGGTTCCGAAACTCTCGGGCAGACCGTGCTCCGGATTCTGCAGCTCTGCCTGGTCGACGCGCGCGGTCATGGGGACTTTCATCGATGACGCGAAGGGGCGGGCACGGCTTTGAGCCGCCTGCCAGTGGGGTGAAGGCGCCGCGTAATAACCGGATCAGGCGCCGCCCTGAGGCTCGCCAGGTCAGCCGGCGCGCCCTCGAGAGGCCTCAGGCGGACCGGCGCCGCCGAAGCGACGCGACCTTGATCAGGTCACCACACCCTTCTCCTTGAGGAAGCGCTCGGCGCCGGGATGGAGGGGCACCATCATCCCCTGCGCCGCCGCCTTGAGCTCGATCGCCTTCGCTGCGCTATGCGCGGCCTGAAGGTCCGGCAGGCTCTCGAAGATCGCCCGGGTCATGGCATAGACCAGATCATCGCTCAGGCCCGCCCGCGTCACGAGGTAGTTGATGACGGCCGCCGTCTCGACCGCCTCAGTCTGGCCCTCGTAGGTGCCGGCGGGGATCTGTTTCTTGACGAAGGGAGCGCCGGCCTTGTCGACGACGGCCGACGGCACCGCCACGACGGTGATCGGGACCGACGCGGCGAGGTCGCGGATCGAGGCGACACCGAGACCCGCCGACTGAAGAGTCGCGTCGAGCTGCCGGTTCTTCATCAGCTCGACCGATTCCGAGAAGGGCAGGTACTCGACTTTGCCGAGATCGGTATAGCCCATGCCGGCTGCGGCAAGGATCGCGCGGGCGTTCAGCTCGGTCCCGGATTTCGGTGCGCCGACTGACAGGCGCTTGCCCTTGAGATCGGCCAGGGTCTTGATGCCCGAGTCCTTGGAGGCGACGATCTGGATGTAATTCGGGTAGATCGCCGCCATGCCGCGGAGCTTGTCGGCCTTGCGCTTGAAGCCGGCCTCCTCATCGCCGTTCCAGGCGGCGGCCAGGCTGTCCCCGAGGGTGAAGGCGATCTCGCCCTTGCCCGCCTGGAGCAGGTTGAGGTTCTCGACCGAGGCTTTGGTTGCCTGAACGGTGGCGCGCGCGCCGGGAACCTTCTCTGAGAAGATCTTCGCGATCGCGACCCCGAGCGGATAATAGACGCCCGATGTACCGCCGGTCAGGATCGATACAAACTCCGCCGCGCGCAACGGAAGCGTGGAACTCGCCAAAGCGGTCGCTGTACCGAGCAAAACGGAGCGGCGATTGCAAGCTGTCCGCACGTGAATTCCTCTCCCTATCTTCGTTGGGCCGGAGACAGAGCAGATTTCACCGGAGCTGTCGATGCGGGACCAGCGGTTTCCGGTACCAATCGCTCGTACATCGCTGCGTCTTCGAACGTCCGGCCCACCGGACGGAAGCCGACTCGGCACGCGAAAATGCGCCATGGCGGCTTAGCGGAGCCCGGTCCGTTTGCGCGACGCTCGGGCTAGGCTCTAAGGGACGTCGCGGGCGCAGCCCCGCCGGGGCGCGACGATCCGGAGAGCGTGACGGCATGCAGCATTTCGACGGGTCGGTCCTCGGCTTGGCCTGGATCGCCCCCTTCGCGGGCCTGCTCCTCTCCATCGCTATTCTCCCCGTCGCCGCGCCACGGTTCTGGGAGCATCATTTCGGCACGGTGGCGGCGTTCTGGGCCGCCGCCTTCATCCTGCCGTGCCTCGTCCGTTTTGGGGTCGGCACGGCCGCTGGCGCGGTCTGGCACACGGCCATCCTCGAGTTCCTGCCCTTCATCATCCTGGTTTTCGCGCTGTTCGTGGTCGCCGGGGGGATCCGGATCGTCGGCAATCTCGTGGGCACGCCGATGACGAACGCCGCGATCCTCGCGATCGGCACCCTCGCGGCCAGCGTGCTCGGCACCACGGGGGCCTCGATGCTGCTCATCCGCCCCCTCATCCGGGCCAATGCGGACCGGCCGCGCAACGCTCACGTCTTCGTCTTTTTCATCTTCCTGGTGGCCAATATCGGCGGCTCACTCACTCCCTTGGGCGATCCGCCGCTGTTCCTCGGCTTCCTCAAGGGGATCGATTTCTTCTGGACGACGCGGGCGCTCGCCGGACCGATGGCAGTCACCAGCGCGATCCTGCTCATCCTCTTCCTAGCGATCGACTGGATCGCTTGGCAGTCCGAGCCGGCCGCGCCCCGGAGCCACGTGCCCCGCCAGATCCGGATCGAGGGTCTGCACAACGTCATCTACCTGATGATCATCGTGCTGGCGGTCCTCGGGAGCGGCCTCTGGAAGACAGGATTCGCCGTGCCGATGGGCGGAGGCATCGCCGTGCCCCTCGAAGGGCTGGCCCGGGATGCCATCCTGCTCGGCGTCGGCATGCTGTCCTGGCGCACGACCCGACGCAGCATCCGCATCGAGAACGCCTTCGCCTGGACCCCGATCCGGGAAGTGGCGATCCTCTTCGCCGGGATCTTCATCACCATCATCCCGGCCCTGGCGATTCTTCAGGCCGGGGAGCGCGGCGTCTTCGCGCCGGTGATCAGGCTGGTGACGCGCAGCGACGGTACACCGATCGAGACCGCGTATTTCTGGTTAGTCGGTGGCCTGTCGAGCGTCCTCGACAACGCGCCGACCTATCTCGTGTTCTTCAATCTCGCCGGAAGCGATCCGCAGGCCCTCATGGGTCCGCTCGGCCGAACCCTCGCGGCCATCTCGGCCGGCGCAGTGTTCATGGGCGCCAACACCTATATCGGCAACGCCCCCAACTTCATGATCAAGGCGATCTGCGAGGAGCACGGCATCAGGATGCCGAGCTTCTTCGGGTACATGGTCTGGTCGGCGACGATCCTGCTGCCGATCTTCTACTTGGTAAATTGGGTGTATTTCTAATAATGGCAAATAATTCCTGGCCACCTGCGTGAGAAAAGACGCTTGATCAGTCTGATCTGCTGCGCTTGGCGCGCGAATTGGCGGCTAAAGTGGAGTGAAGCGGGCCGTTGGATCAAATGGAATGACGTGCGGCGCCACTCAAGCAATCGAATGGATGTCGAGCTCAAGCTGATCGCGTTGTCAATGCTTGTTACGATCTGCCGACGTCGGACAGCAGTCCACTCGCTTCCGGGGAACAACAGCCTCGAACCCGGCGCAGAGCTCCAGTTCATTGATGGACACGCGAGGCCGTCCCAGGTGCACGGAGGGCCGCCATTCGCAGAATGGGCGGAACGCTGATTATAAGCCACTGGGGGGGGGAGCAAGTCAATACTGACTTACCTCTAACAATCATGCCCATGAACTGAAACTTTACTTTCCACATGCAGGCATTCAATCCCGCGAATATCGCCGATAATCGGATCACTGGGGAACTGCCTTGCGCAAATTTTCTATGCTAGTCCAGGATCGTCACTCGGTACGATTGGAGCGGCTTCGAATTGTAAGACACGTGATAAGCGGTCCTGACGATGAGAGCTGTGATGATGGTCGATCGCTCCAGCGAGATCGCGGCGATCGTGAGACGAGCAATCAAGCCCTCGGTCCCGCCGTCGTGGAGAACCCTCTTCGAGGCAAAATGGAGCCCTCAGTTGTGGCTCCCCGAAACATGATCGCTGCCGACCAGAAGCGCTGGGTGGACCTCCGTTTCAATGTGACTGATGAGGAGCGCGACGAATTCAGACTGGACGCCGCCAAGCGGAAAATGGGCCCCAAGGCGCTGTTCCAGAAGGTCATGCAGCTCTGCTACAGCTACACCGACCCGCTATCAGAGCGCATAGTTCCTCGGAGCCGGACCAGGTCCAACGGTGAGCGCTGGAGGGGCCTGTCGTTCAAGGTGAGCCCGGAGGAAAGGGACGAGTTCATCCTTGAGGCCGCTAAGCGGAGGATGAATCACACGGTGCTGTTCCAGGCTGCGACGCAGCTATACCGTGACACCTACCCGGTACCGGCACGATGAGCGGCCAAGACCCACACTGCTTGATGATAGGTCATGAGCTCGGGGCGGCGAGCCCACCACCGCGGCCAAATCACTCTCTGGCCCCGCAGCCAGCTACAAATTCACAGCCACAAACAAACTACAAAACATGGCACATATGCCACGCTAAGTCGCTAAAACCACTACAGAAAACTAAGTGGCGGAGAGGGGGTCCGTCATACCCAAGCACGTGGAAGTCTGTAGAAGTTCATTATCGCCCTATCTCGACTACGCAGATAGATGAGTTTGTGCTTCCGACATTCGCCTACGTTTGCTACGATCCGCGTCGCCTGTTGGGGTAAATGTTGGGGTAAGCGCTAGTGGCTCGTGCGGTGAAGAGGCTCAGCGCGCGCACCGTCGCCACCGAGGCTAAGCCTGGGCGCCATGCCGACGGGGATGGCCTCTACCTCGTCGTGGATGCCTCAGGCGCTAAACGGTGGCTGTTTCTGTTCCGCTGGCAGGGCAAGCTCAAGGAGATGGGCCTCGGCGGCCTCTCGACGGTGTCGCTGGCCGATGCGCGCGAGCGGGCGGGCGAGGCGCGCCGGGTCCTGAAGAGCGGACAGAACCCGATTGAGCAACGCCGTCTCGCGAGGGCTGAGCCTGAGGCGGCAGTCACGTTCGGTGTCTTCGCCGATCAGGTCGTGGCTGACCTCTCGCACGGCTTTCGCAACGAGAAGCACAAGGCGCAGTGGACCTCGACCCTGGCTACCTATGCCGCCTCGCTGCGCTCAATGCCGGTTGACGCGATCAGCACGGCCGAGATCTTGGCCGTGCTCACCCCGATCTGGCGCAGCAAGGCCGAGACCGCCTCACGCTTGCGTGGGCGCATTGAACGGATCCTCGACGCCGCGAAGGCTAAAGGACTGCGCAACGGCGAGAACCCGGCGCGCTGGCGCGGTCACCTCGATAAGTTGCTGCCGGCGCGGCACCGCCTGACCCGGGGGCACCACGCCGCCCTACCCTTCCCGGAGGTCCCGGCCTTCGTCGCAGAACTGCGCAAGCGCGAGGCCGTGGCGGCGCTGGCGCTGGAGTTCTGCATTCTGAACGCGTCGCGCTCTGGTGAGGTGCTTGGCGCTCTATGGGATGAGATCGACTGGGAGACCCGCATTTGGACCATCCCAGCAGAGCGAATGAAGGCCGGCCGCGAGCATCGCGTGCCGCTGACTGAGCGCGCCCTTGCCATTCTGGATCGCGCCGAGACCATCCGGTCGAGTGAGTACGTGTTCCCGGGCCAGAGGAGCGGTCGGCCGCTCTCGATCATGGCGATGGAGATGCAGTTGCGCCGGATGAAGGTGCCGGTGACGGTACATGGCTTTCGTTCGTCGTTCCGGGATTGGGCCGGCGAGTGCACGGACGCCCCGCGGGAGATCGCCGAGATGGCGCTGGCGCACGTGGTGGGCGATACCACCGAGCGTGCCTACCGGCGGGGAGACGCACTCGAAAAGCGGCGTGCGCTGCTGGAGGAGTGGTCGCAGTTCTGCAGCCGAGGGCAGTGACATGGGACATGGTGGCAAACGGCCCGGCGCTGGCCGACGTCCTCTCGTAACAGAGGAAGATCGTATCAAAATCGCACTCAGGTATGAGGAATTTGTCGACAGGCTGAACAAATGCAAGCTTGCCAGAGATAAAGCCGAGTATAAAGACGTGTTCAGGCTGTCGAAAGAACTGAAAGATATGAACACTTTTAATCACAGATCGTATCATATCAACGAGAAACTGATATGGAAGATTGTTTGCAACGAGGGCTACCCACGATCAAGCGTCATCAAAAGGTCGCTCGACAAGGAAACGCCAATCGGTCAGGGCGCAAGCAAACTTGACGATAAAGTCGATCAGATCAGGGGAATTGTAGAGGAAGATCTCAAAGGAAAACGGCTCCTACGGTTCAGCGGCCCGACTGGCTTCAGGAAGCGTTTATTCAAAAAGATTGCGGATAGGTTCACAGCTTCGCTCGGTGTCGAAATCTCACCTTCGTATGTCAAAGCATGCGTTGACCAATTGAGGCACGAGGTCAAAGGGCAAGATGACGCCGGCACTGACGAACAAACTTGATTTTACGACGCGGTGAAAAGGCGCCCTGAGCGCCTTCGTTAACATCCTCCTGAACGCCGGATTGGCCGGTCGTACTCAGGAGAGGTTCCATGAACGGCAAGAGCGCTCACTCCATCGCGGAGGTCATCGAACGCGCCGGATCAAGTCGGACCACCATCTACGCGGAAATTGCCGCCGGGCGCCTGAAGGCGCGCAAACTCGGCCGCCGTACCCTCATCCTCGACAAGGACCTGGAAGACTGGCTGGCGACGTTGCCGCTGGCCCGCAAGTCTGCTGTCTAACGAAGCCGCCGGCCCCGAGAATTCGGAAACCGGCGGCGGGTCAAAATACAGCACCTGAGAAACGCTGTATTAGCCGATCTCGCACGTCAGAACAACCGAAATCTCGGCCGGTATCTCATTCGAGGTACTGCCATGAAGCACAAAGCACTCTGCACGACAGCGCTCAGCATCAGCGAACCTGCCGCCGATACCAGCACTCTACAGGCGATCAACAACCGCCGCCTCGCACGCCGTCTCGGCGTCTCCCTGCACCATGCCGCCGTGATAGCCGCCCACAACGGCATCGGGCCAGAGGCGCGGCAGGATACTGTGGGAGGCCGCCGATGACCGAGCCCCTCACCGTCACCGAGTTCGTCAAGAACAACGTCGAGACGATCCGCGTGGCCCTGGTCGAATACGGTGGGCATCAACTCTGCGATGTCCGGATCCTGGCCGACTATGTCGGCGCTCGCGGCGAGCGCCAGCCGATGAAGAAGGGCATCTGCCTCAGTATCGGGCTGCTCCCGACCCTCATCGCGGCCCTGCAGTCGGCACAGGAGACGTCGCGATGATGGACCTCCGCATGGCCGCCCGCGCGCTCGGGGGCGAAGTTGTTGGCCGGGGCATCATCTGCCCCGGTCCCGGCCACAGCGCCCGTGACCGCTCTCTCAGCGTGCTGTTCAGCCCGTCAGCGCCAGGGGGCTTCGTCGTCACCTCGCATGCCGGCGACAACGACCTTGCCGCAAAGGACTACGTCCGCGCACGGCTCGGCATCGCGGCGGGAATGGCCCTAAAGCTGGCGCAACTCGCGCCGGCCTGCCGCGAGCAGGACCTCACGAGAGTGCAGGATCGCGCATCTGACGGCGCCGCCTTCGCCCTGAGGATCTGGCGCGAAGCTCAACCGGCGGCCGGCTCGCCCGTCGAGGCGTACCTCGCCCGCCGCGGGCTCAGTCTGGCCGACGATGCGCAGGCGGTGATCCGGTACGCGCCGGCCTGCCCCTTCGCGGGTACCCGCACCCCAGCCATGATCGCGCTCGTCCGGAGCGTCACCACAGACGCACCGCAAGCGATCCACCGGACCGCACTCACCCTCGACGGCCAGAAGGCTGTCGTGAATGGCCGCGACCGGCTCGCCCTCGGCAGCCTCCGTGGCGGTGCCGTGAAGCTGACGACCGACGCCGACGTCACGTACTGCCTCGGGATCGGCGAGGGCATCGAGACTACGCTCTCACTCCGGCACCTGCCCGAGTTCGGCAATTCGCCCGTCTGGGCGCTCCTGAACACGAGCGGCATTTCCGGCTTCCTGCCGCTGCCGGGCATCGAATCCTTGTGGCTCGCCGTCGATCACGATCCCGGCGGCGAGAAGGCCGCTCGCGCATGCGCCGGCCGCTGGCGCTTCGCGGGCAAAGAAACCTTTCTCGTCACACCCGACGAACCCGGGACCGATTGCAATGACCTGCTGACGGAGGCGCTCGATGGCTGACATATCCGGCTACTCAATCGAGCACGGGATTCCCGGCGGCGACCCCGTGTTCGAGGAAGAAGCGCCCAATCAGGGCCATGCCGCCACACCCAGAGCCTCCCGCCGCACAGCCACACCACCCGTCGAGGTGGTGATCGGCAACGCCGCGGACTTGCGCCAGATGACGTTCCCACCGATCCGGTACGTGGTGCCAGACTACATCGCCGAAGGCTGCACCTTGCTCGCGGGCCGGCCCAAGCTCGGCAAGTCCTGGCTCGTACTGGAATGTGGGTTGGCCGTCGCACGCGGTGACAGCTGCCTCGGCAGCATCGCCTGCGAGCAGGGTGACGTGCTGTACCTTGCCCTTGAGGACAACCGCCGCCGGCTGCAGCGCCGCATCGACAAGCTGCTTGGTCCGTTCAATCCCGAGTGGCCGGCCGCCTTCGAGTACGCGACGGAATGGCCTCGGGCCAACGAGGGCGGACTCGACAAGATCAGGGCGTGGATCCTAGCGAGGGCCAACCCGCGTCTCGTCATCGTGGACGTGCTGGCCATGTTCAAGCCGGTGCGTGGATCCAGTGAGACCCTGTACGAGGCCGATTACGCCGCCATCAAAGGGCTGCAGGCACTGGCTGGGGAACACAGCGTCGCGGTGGTGATCGTGCACCACACTCGGAAGTCGGGCACGGAGAGCGACCCCTTCGAGAAGGTGTCCGGCACGCTGGGACTGTCCGGTGCCGCCGACACGACGCTGATCCTCGACCGCGACGGCAATGGAGCGACACTCTATGGCCGTGGTCGCGACATCGAGGAGATCGAGAGCGCCGTCGTCTTCGACAAGCTCGGTTGCCGCTGGCACGTTCAGGGCGAGGCGGCCGAAGTCAGGCGCACGGACGAGCGCGGCGCCGTGTTGGCGGCCTTAGAGGATGCTGACGAGCCGATGAGCCCCGGCGAGGTTGCGGTCGCCACGGGCCACCGTCGGAACGCAGTCGACCAGTTGCTCTTCAAGATGAGCAAGGCCGGCGAGGTGCTGAAGGCGGGTCGCGGCCGGTACGTTCACCCGGGCCGGTCCGATCTTATCCGGACCGCTGCTGATACCCCCCATAAGAACGGTAAGAAGATAAGAAGTTCGACGGACGCACAGGGGGATGGGGATCAGGACGGCGATGCGGATCTTACCGAGGATCCCGAGCCAGTAAGAAACGAGGGGGTGCCGGTAAGAAACGAATGTGCGTCCGAGCCCTCCAGTCAGAGCGCGGATCCGACCGCTTCTTATCTTCTTACCGATCTTACGGGGGGTAAGGATCAGCCGGCCGAGTGCAGCGCGCAGGGCGTGACCTTCGAGCAGATTATCACGCCGATGCTCGATCACATGCTGGAGGTGGCAGATCGGGCGAAGGTCCGCGGAACCATCGTGGCGTCAGAGCCGAAGCGCTTGTTTAAGCGCACCAACAAGCACGTGGTGACGGTGTTCACGGTCTCCGCCCTCTCGCGCGGCGTGAAGGCCACCGTTGGCCCACTGATGAGCCTGGAAGACAAGCTCGACATCAAGCCCCCGCACAAGCGCTTCATCAGAGCCGACCTGCTGGGCCGCGAGGAGCGCACCGTGGTGGGCCACGGGGGTGACTGGCCCTGCTGGATCACGGTTGTCGAAGGCAGCCATAGCCGCTGCAGTTATCCAACCGACCCCGAATCCTTCGACGTTTGGTTCCGGGATTACACCGCGACCAAGGGCATGACGGTCCTCGGTGATTGGCGCGAGGAAGCACAGGCTGACGGTGCGCTGGATTGGTTGAAGCGAGAGGCGGCGGAGTGACCGCGCTCGGGCCGCAGCCCAGCACCATTCACGAGCAAAGATGGGCCGCACGGAAACCGATGACCTCACTGGACCGAGAGGCTGCGTCGGTGCCGCAGCCTATGGCAATCGCCCTCACCGCTTCGTCCTGAGCATAGACCGGCGGGGGCACGTGATCTTGTCGAGCAAACAGGGGAGCAGAGCACGCCATGCAAGTAGCCAATCGCAACGAGCCGCTGAACGAAACGGAAAGTCTGGTCGAGAACATACTGGACGACCTCATAGCTGAGGCAGCCCTCGACGAAGGACCCGATGGGCCGCTGGACCCGCGCGTGGTGCTGATCGAGATGGCCGCCCGCGCCATGGCTCGCGCCGTTCTCAAGCACGAGGTCTATCCGCGAGAGGTCCAAAGGATGACCCTCGGCCGTCTTTCAGCACTCCTGACGGAGGCGCTTGAGCGTACCCAGGCTCGCTTGCCGCCCGAGCTGAGTGTGGTGAAGTAGCCGCTGAAGGGCCGACTTGTCGCTCTCCCGGTCTCTATGAGGGCTGGCACTCAGCCGCTTGCAGGCTCGCGGCGAAGTCGTCCGGGATCCCGCCCCACTGGCCCCAGGATCGTGATGCCTTCCAGTTCGCCGGTCTCGTCATCAGCCACGACCTTCAGCGCCGCGCCCGGTCGGGGCCGGCCAGCGTGTTTCCCGTGATGCGGACGCAACAACAAGAGGCCCCGCATCGTCTCCGCTGCGAGGCCTCACGAGGGATGGGTCAGGTTACGAGGCGGCGCTACGGGCAGGGATGCCGGCGGCCATCATAGCCGAGGTAAGTCCCAGAGCGCGGATCGTACGACCGGAAGCGCTGGGCGCAGTAGCTGCCGGAGTTGCCGGACGGCATGACATCCGTCTCGGCCACGCCCAGGGCTGGCCCGTACTCGACCGGCGCGTAGCCATAGCCGTAACCGGCAGGTCCGTAATCGGCTCCGTAGTAGTCATCACCGAAGGCGCCGTAACCGTAGCCCAAGCCCGCGCCGGCGAGACCTAAGCCTACACCGAGCCCCAGACCGCCGTAGCCGTAGCCCCGGCCGCGGTGAAATCTGCGTCCAGCAAAGCCGCGATGACCGACGAAGCCGGCGCCGCGGAGGCCTGGATTGCCGACCACACCCCGGTTGGCCAAGCCAGTGCCCGCCACACCGGCTCCGCCGACGCCGAGACCTCGCCCGACTCCGCGTCCGGCGAAGCCGCCTCGGTGAAAGCCGCCGCCGTACCAACCACCGCCACGGAAGCCACCGACACCCCCGCCGGCCAGAGCATTGCCGTTGCCAGCAGCGCCATGGAAGCCGCCTCCGGCAAAGCTGCCGTGAAGACCGCTCCCGACAGCGCCACCGCGAAAGCCTCCTCCCGCGAGGGCGCCGCCCGCGTGGAAACCACCCCCCTGGAAGCCACCGCCCACACCGCCGCCAGCCAGAGCATTGCCGCCGACCGCGCCGCCGTGAAAGCCGCCGTTGGCGAAACCTTGGGCATTGGCCGTTGCCGGCATGAGCGCCAGAGAGCCCACCACCGCAGCCGCCGTCAGAAGTGTCCGGTTCATCACGCCCTACCGATCCTGAATGAGGAGCATCTGGTGGGACAACGCGGCATCGCGCCCGTTGGCGCTGCTACACTCTGTCCGTGTGCCGCCCTCGCGCTTTCGGCCTAGCCACCCTGCAGGCTCTCAGCGAAATCGTCCGGCACCTCGCCCCAGTGCCCGAGGAGCGTGATCCCCTCCAGCTCGCCCGTCTCATCGTCGGCCACGATCTTGAGCGCCGCCGCGCCGGCATGCGGCCGGATAAGGCCTCCGCCTTCTTGCAGGCGCCGAACTCGGTCTGCGCCGGCTCCTGGCGCGCCGGCCGCAACCGCTTCCGGTGCAACTCGAACGGCTGCACGAGGTAGGTCGTCTTCAACGCCATCTTGGTCTCTCGTCTGCCCAGGCCTGCCTCAAGTTCTTTACCAACCGTGCGCGCCCCCTAAGATCTCACCGCGATTGGCATTTTCGGGCCGAGTTCACACTCGTCCACCGACGCGGAAGAAACACCTCGCCCACAGATTGAACCGACCCCGCATATGAGATTTGTTCTGCATCTGTTCTAACACGGCGGAGCGCAGGGTGCACCTCAACCGGATCGACGAGCTGCTGATCCATAGCCCCGATGCCGTCGGCGTGCCGCTGATTGGGCAGGCGCTGTCGCGGGCTTCCCCTCCCCGGCTGACGACTTCCTGGAGGGCGCACTTGAGCTGCCGCGCTGGCTCGTGCCGAACCCGCCCGCCACCTTCCTGTGGCGGATCTCCGGTTCATCCATGGAGGGCGCCGGCATCTACGACCGCGACCTCGCCTGTGTGGATCGCAGCCTGAAGGCTGGCCACGGCAGCATCGTCGTGGCGGCAATCGAGGGCCAGATGAGCTGCAAACGCTTGGTGATTGAGGGCAATGTCGCCCGGCTCGCCTTCTGCAACCCAGAGCTACCCGCCTTTTCCGTCGATGAACTCGGCGAGGGCGTGATCTGGGGCGTGGTGCGCTTCTCGATCCGCTGGCACGCGGCCCGCGGGCAGCTGTCGTGAGCGCGCTGGAGCCGCGCCTGCGCGACCGGACCGGTGGCGCGCGCGCGGTGGCGCTGATCGACGGCAACAGCTTCTACTGCTCCTGCGAGCGCGTGTTTGATCCGAAGCTTACCGCGGTGCCGGTGATCGTGCTGTCGAACAATGACGGCTGCGCCATTGCCCGAACCAGCGAGGCCAAGGCGCTCGGCATCAAGATGGGCGATCCATACTTCAAGATCCGGGACATGTGCCGGGCTCAAGGCGTGCGAGTGTTCTCGTCGAATTACACGCTCTACGGCGACATGTCGGGGCGTACCAACGGCGTCTACCGGCAGTTCAGCCCGCAGGTAGAGATCTACTCTATCGACGAGAGCTTCCTGAACCTGTCGGATGTGGCGCCCGCGTTCCGGGTCGAACGCGCGCGGGATCTGCGCGCGACCGTTCGGGCTTGGACGGGGATCCTGACCTACGTCGGCATCGGGCCGACCAAGACGCTGGCTAAGCTGGCGAACCATATAGCCAAGACTGTGCCCGAGCTGGCCGGCGTGTGCGATCTGACGGACCCGACGGCTTACGCGCACTGGCTGTGCCGGATCGATGTTGCCGACGTCTGGGGCATCGGCCGGGCCTCGCTCGCCAAGCTTCAAGCGATGGGTGTCGAGATCGTAGCGGACCTGCGCGACCTCGACCCGCGCCCGGTGCGCAAGGGCCTGACGGTGGTGGGCGAGCGCATCATCCACGAGTTGCGCGGGTTGGCCTGTCTGCCGCTGGAGTTGGTGCCGGCCCGACGCAAGGGCTGTGCGGTCACGCGCTCATTTTCGAGCCGCATCACAGAGCGTGCGGCATTAGAGGAGGCGGTGGCGGCGCACGCAACCCGTTTGGGTGAGAAGCTGCGGTGCGAGGGGCTCGGCACCGACCATCTCACGATCTTCTATCACACGAGCGAGCACGACCGGGACGATCCGATGCGCTCGGTCTCAACCACCGTCAGCCTGCCCGAGCACACGGCTGACACACTGGCGCTGATCAAGGCCGCGCGGCACGGGGTTGCCAAGACGTGGCGCGAGCCGGGCACGCGGCCGTGCCGGTACGCAAAGGCGGGCATCATCACCAACGACCTCGTGCCGCTGTCGCACAGCCCACGGGCGCTGATTGGGCAGATGAATCGCGAGCGGTCGGGGCCGCTCATGGAGGAAATGGACGCTTGCAACGCGCGCTGGGGCCGGGGCGCTGTCGTGCCGGCCCGCGCCGGGCTGGTGAGCAAGCGCGACTGGAACACGAAGTTCGAGATGCGCACGCCGCGTTATACGACCCAAATCAGCGAACTGCCGGTCGCCTACTCATAGACGTGTGCATCGCATCGACTGGCCGCAGCTCTCGGCTGTGATCCGCTTTCGGCGGGCTGGCGGGCGCTGTAAGTGCTGCAGGCGACCGCATGGGCGGATGATCTACCACCTCGGCAACGGCCGCTGGTGGGATGCGGACAGGGGCCCCCATCCGAGGCTCTGGCCGACCCGCTCGCCTGAAATTTGAGCAGGCGGTTTGTGGTGCCGCTCGCACTGGATGCGCGAGCAACGTTCGTGACTGCTGCGACGACTACGCAGAAACCCACATTGTTGCCGCACTGTTGCTGAAGCTTGGCCATACGCGTCACATTGTTCGGACGTGATGCGTGATGGAGTCGCCGCACCCAGGAGAGCCAATGCTGGTCAATCACGAGCACCGCCTGCTGACCAAAGCCGCGCAGTCCACGGACGGACGCATCTCCGTCAAACGTCAGCCGGATCGAGCATGGCCCGGTGATCACAGTCGTTTGCGCGGCCTTGAGAGCCGAGGCGATCTCGTGTGGCTGGGAGAACAGGCTGGCCCTCATCTGGGTGGCACCTTCGCAATCTGGCAGATCACTCCAGCGGGTCTGGAGCAGCTCGAAGCGATTGAAGGCCGAAGCGCCTGATGGCCTCGGTCAAAATCCGCGTCTCTGAGGACGGCACCTTTGCGGTCTACCGCGACGGCACCGCCATCGTGTCCAATCTGACCCGTGCTCAGGCCGAACGCTTCGTGACGGTGCTCGGCTGGATCTCGCTGGTCGAATAGAATCGGACCTCTCGCTCGCACTGGATTCGCGAGCGGCGTTCGTGAGGGGTGGCTGCGTCGCCGGTTCGTCAGTCCGCCAGAACCGGAACGGCGCTCACGGGGAGCGGTTGGCCGAGCAAGGACCTGACCCAGATCCTCGCAGGCGGAGATCCGCGCGTGAAAGCCTCAAGCCTCACCATGGCCGTCGCCGGCAGCCTCGCCGTTGCTGGCACAATACACGCCGCCTTCGCACAAGGTGTCGGTTCTGGCTCGGCCCCCGGAAGCGGGAGCGGCAGCGGCTCAGCCCCGGTCGCCGGTAGCACGTCGCCTTCGAGCGGCAGTGGCTTGGGTGAAGGTGCAGGAGGTTCGAGCGGCCGCGGCGGGGTTGGAGGAGGTGCGGCTCCGTCCGGTGGCGTCGGTGCGCTATACGGCGGCAGTGGCCCGCCGAAGCGCGCGGATCCAGCCTCGCCGACTGGGGCAGTCGCGCCGAACGGAACGGGTGCAGGTCGAGGGGACATGAGCAATCCCCAAGGAGGTACGTCGGCGGCCAGAGGCACGGGCAATCAACCCGCTGGGCAGAGCGCCACCAGCAGTCCAGCCGGTTCCGCCATCGGCGTCCCGCACTAAGGGGCTGCCCGCACCAGACGCGCGAGCCGCATTCGTGAAGGCGGAAATCGGCCAGCAATGCAAAGCCGCCATGGTGTGCCTTGCCGGCATCGCGCCGACCTCCACGCCCTCTCAGAGGCTCATTGCCCTCAGAGCCGATGAGGGGCGTGGATGCCTCGGCCAACTTGGCGAGCCCCCGGCTGACCGTTGGGCTGAACTCTCACTCATGTTTTAGCGCCGATCTGCCGCGGGTCACGCCGACAGCAGTGGCGTCCAGATGCCCGCAGCATCTGCGGCCATCGCGCAGATCACCGCATCGTCGACCGAGCGGCGAACTTCGACGACGTGCGGTACCCCTGTAACTAGCGGCATCGCCAAGCCGAGGTCGAAGCCGTGGTGGCCGTCGCCCACACCCACAGCCGCAATGTCGGCGCGGTACTCTGCGGCCACGGTCATCGCCACGATCCGACCGTCGACCACGATGTCCAGGCATACAGGGGCATCAGGGTAGGCCGCGTCCTGCGCCCACCCTGCCACGCGAGTGCCATCGCACCGGTCCAGCCACGCCCGCACGGCGCCGAACTGCGTCGGCTCGGTCGGTAGACCGGAGCGCCGGATCAGGCGCTTGCGCAGCGCTGCCAACTCGGGCCCGACTTCGGTACGCGGTGCGTAGGGCATTGGCGACGCGTCCGCATCGCTGTTGGTGCGGTAGCCGTCAAAGCCCGAGCGCACGCCCGGGGCGGGCAGGAAGCTTTCTGCCGGGGTGTTTTCGGCGAGCAGCAGGTCGTGGCTGTCCAGCTCGACGTGCCAGTAGGTCAGGTCCGCCACTACTTCGCCGCGGATGATCGACGTGCCGTTGACGAGGTGACCGGCAGCCACGAACAGGCCGTCGACCCACAGGGCGTGGTCGGGGGAGACTAGCAAATCGCGCGCAGGCACGCCGGGGCCGATGGCATCGGCCCTGATGCGCACGGGTCTGTCGTGCTTGGGGGTGGTGAGGTCGGGATAGCCCCGGCTGCCTATCCAGCGGATGGGACGCGGCTTGCCGGCGCCCGTGATGGCGAGGTCCCCCACCGCCAAGCGCTCCACCGGTACATCCGAAACCACTCGGCCGCGCAACACGCGGATGCGCGTGCCCGTGACGTAGCAGGGTGCCGGATTGGACGGTTGAGACGGGTTCGTGGGATTGGCGGGTGCGGCAGCGCGAATGATCGTGTTGCCTTGGCCATCCACCGTCGCCGTGAAGCTGGTCGTGCGCGGCGACGACAGCACGAAATTCTCGCTCACCTGCCCACCGCCAGAACGGGTGCCGGTGACGGTGATCGAGCTATTGGAGCTGTTGTAGCTGACGCTGGAGTTGGTCAGGCCGGCGAGCGCGAGTTCGTTGCCGGAGCCGAAGTTAGCCAGGGTGTTGGTGAACGTGCCGGCGTTGGCCGGCTGAGCGGCTACATCCAGACCCAGCCGGGCGGTGGCCGTGCCTGACATAGTGGCGAAAGTGATCGCGCCCGTGCCGGCCGAGGTCGGCGCCCCTAGGTTCAAGGTGCCGGCACTGATCGTCGTGCCGCCTGAGTAGGTGTTGGCGCCATTTAAGGTCAGGGTTCCCGCACCGGTCTTGTTGAGGCTTCCGGCGGTCCCGTTGTAGTCGTGAAGCTGGTTGGCCAGCGTGACATTGCCGCCGGCAGCCGTGCCAGGGTCAATCGACAGCGAGCCGGCGATGCCAATGCCGCCGTTGAGGGTGCCGGTCGTGCCCCCATTGCTCAGTGTCAGGCTGTTGGTGCCGCCGGTGAAGTCGATTGCGTCAGCTCGGGCACCGTTGCCCGCGTTGGCCAAGCCGCCGGTGATCGTACCGGTGTTGGTGAGATTGAGGTTTTGGCCGGCGATACCGGCTCCACCTTGGCCCGCCGTGCCCGCTATGCCGCCGTGCGCCGCGCCACCCAGGCCGCCATTGCCGCCGGTGATCGTGCCGCTGTTAGCGACCGTGCCCCCGTCGAGGAAGAGGCCGATACCACCGTTGCCCCCGCTTCCTCCGACGCCGCCAGGGCCGCCAGCCGCTCCACCATTCCCACCATTTCCCCCGGTGAGGGTAGCGGTGGTCGTAGCGCTGTACGTACCTGGGGCGACTAGTCCGTAGCCGCCGGCACCGCCCCCGCCACCGCCGCCCGTTCCATTGCCGGCTCCGCCATCGCCGCCGTTTCCGCCGATCCGTGTGATACCGAAGGAATTGTTGGCAGCGTTCAGATAAGTGAAATACGCGTAACTGCCGCCGCCGCCGCCGCCGCCGCCATCACCTGAGCTGGGTCCAGCGAGACCGTTGCCGCCGTCCCCACCTTGGTACGCGACGCCGTTGTACGTTGTGCGTAAGCCGCCCGTTCCCGTGGAGTTCGGTACAGTTCCGCCAAGCGCCGCACCACCGTTGCCGCCCGCGCCGCCTGTATCTCCTGAGCCGCCGCCTGCACCGCCGCCACTGCCCAGAAGCGATGAGCCGCCGTTGCCACCGACGCCGCCGTTGAACCCCTCCGTATCATCCGTGCCGGCCTGCCCGCCGGTTCCGTTCGGATCTGCGCCGTTGCCGCCCCGGCCGCCAGCCATATCTTTATTCCTCTTGGCCGCCGCAAGCGCCGCTCATGCTCTATTCGCGGCAGGCTTTGCATTAGCCTGACGCACTCAAGTCGGCCAGTCGAGCTTGAGGAAGGTCGCAAACCAGTCGTGATGCCCTGACAACCGCCATTTTCCCGGCGCCTGTGCTGCATTCGCTACAGCTGCGCGATGTTCACTCCATCTTGAGCATCGATATGTGGAATTCTCCCGCACCCTGCTCCTGGTTCTCGCGTGCTCCAGCACATCGAGGATCAGCGCTCCAGCCGCCGCGATGACATTCCCGCGGCCGCGCCGAGGCAGAATGACCGCCTCAGGCAGGGATTCAGGCTCAGCAGTCGCCTCAGCCGACAGCACCGACACTACGGTCTTGGGCGCCTCCTCTCCGCGGTTTGCGTCGCTCTCGCAAAGCCATACAACCTAACTGCCAGCGGTGTT
Organism: Methylobacterium sp. CM6257; assembly: GCF_054611515.1. Lineage (NCBI taxonomy): Bacteria > Pseudomonadati > Pseudomonadota > Alphaproteobacteria > Hyphomicrobiales > Methylobacteriaceae > Methylobacterium > Methylobacterium sp. CM6257. Next base: position 6,931,942 of record NZ_CM137735.1, on the reverse strand, counting down.
CTCGAGCGGGGCCAGCCGAGGCTCGACGTCCCCGCCATCCTCGTGATCCGGATCCCCGTCCATCTGATCGAGCACGGCAATGAAGTGGGAGCCGCACCGGATGCGCGAGCGGCGTTCGTGAGGGGCGGACATCAGCCAGCAACGCAAAGCCGCAATGCTGTGACCTGCCGGCATCGCGCCGACCTCCACGCCGTCTCAGAGGCTCATTGCCCTCAAAGCCAATGAGGGGCGTGGATGCTGTCGCAGCCTTTCGCTCACGGATGAGCAAAAGGGGTGTCCTCAGATCTTACACCCCTCAGCCTGAGGCTGTCCGCCGCATTTGTGGGTCCAGAAACATGCACCCACATTTCGCCACAGAGCTTCCCCACCTTAACCATATCGGCCGCGACTGGGCCGCGGGTTAATCTCCATGGCTTCCGTCAAGATCCGTGCGGCCGGCGACGGCACCTTCGCGGTCTGTCGCGATGGCACCGCCCTCGCCTCCGGTCTGAACCGCGAACAAGCCGAGCAATTCGTCTCGGTGCTCGGCTGGATTAGGCAGGCGGCCTGAGCGCCGGGCTCCGCAGGTCTGGTCTGATCCTCGCCCAAGGCGCGGGTCCGGCCTTTCGGTTCTGAAGCCCGCAAGGGGCGGATCCGGTATGGGGCTTGCTGCTCAGCAGCCGTGGCAGATGCTGCCGATGCTCCGGTTCGTTCGCGCGTCCATTGCCTTCATTCGCGCGTCGAGATCCTTCTTCAGCTTGCTCCGAACCCGCTCGTTCTGAGCCGCTTGGGCCTTCTCATCCGTGTTGTCGGGATGAGCCGGATCGCTGCTCTGCGGCCGCACTGTGGCTGGCGTGGGCTGCCGATGTGCAGGAGCCGCAACCGTCGGGGTGGCAAGGAATACGAGGGCGATAGCGGATCGGATCATCGAGGTCCCTCCGGCATGAGGGGAGACGCTAACACGCCGGGCCCGGCACGTCGGCTGAAAACTCAGCCGGCCTAACCCTAAGATCAGCAGCCCTAGAAGGTCTGGGCGGTATCTCGAACTTAATGGATGACCGTCGCGACGACCGCGAGAACCCCCATTACGGCCAAGAAAGCGGCGAGATCAGGCGTAGGCGTGGGTGCAGGCTTGTGCATCGGGCGACCTCCCCGAGCTCTACAGACAACGCGGTGGGACCTCAAAGATCCGCTCGACGGTCCGGAGCCGCTAGTGTGCTATCTTGCCGCCATGTCCAAGCCCGTGCCGCATCCCTTCACGATCAACATCCAGGCCCGCCGGTTGATGCGTGGGCGCTTCCACTGGGCCATACGACAGGGCGGCCGGATCGTCCGGGAAGGCTCGATCACCTACGAGACCTTCGAAGCCGCCCGCATAGCCGGCAAGGGCGTTCTCGATCAGCTGGTCGAGGGATGGTCGCATAGAGCAGCGTCAAAGCCGCTCGAAGGCACCGCTTAGTCGCCCTCCGGCGGATCCGCCCTGGAATGGGACCTCGTTCGGCTAGTGATCGTCGCAGGCGTCTACGCGGCCCCCAAAGGCATCATGGACCTGCACTAGCGACCTGATCGAGCCGGCTTGGTGCGCTGCAAGCACCTCATTGCAGACCACGCGAGCCTCAGCGGGCGTTGCGTAGGTCTCAACTGGACGCTCAAGGTGCAGTTCACCGTCAGGCGAGAAAATGAGCGCGCGGACGGTGTAAGGCAGGGTGCTCATCGCAGATCCCACGCATCGATATGATCCTAACGCGAGGTGGGAGATCCCGGTGCCGTTTATTCGACGGTACGTCACTTTCCCGGCGGCAGACCCCGCCCTGGCGTCCGCGAGATCTGCTGATGCGGCAGGGCTGGGAACCTTTGGCGTTCATCACCACGATCCACGAAGCTGGGCGCGCCGTCCCCCTTCCCCGCGGCGGCGTCGGCATCCGACTAGATGTTGCTCCCGAATGCTAAGGGCTATTCCGGCCTAAGAAGGCGACCTCGTAAATCGCCCGCTCGGCCCCATATATTGTCTAACCCTTCGCGCAATTCAGTGCCCTGGGCAACGACGCGGAGGATATTATGGCGCGCAGTTCCAACAATGGCACCGCTCAGATGGTGTCGACCGAAGATTTTAATGCTCGTGTGAAGCTTGCCTTCGCGAACAAGACGAACCCGGAGCTGAAGGCTGAGCGCGCGCCTACCCCGTTTCGCGCGAAGTGGCAGGGGCGCAAGTCCTAGGTTCACACATCCCCGGCTCCTCGGGCGACGGCGGGGGAAGGCCATGATGCCGGCCTTGCGCCCCGACCGCACAGCGCCCGAAAATCGGCTTACATTGATCCGCAGAGCCATGGCGAGCACTGTGGTCGCGAGCTCGCCCACTCGGGGCGATCCGTGAAGCTCCTCACCGAGCACCTGAAGGCCAAGGGCTATTTGAAGTGGCGCGGCACCGGCTCGCGATGGGCCTTGGCGGCTTCATCGTGGCAGTTCGTGTCGGTGGGTGTGCTCAAGGCCAACGGCTACCAGAGCGCTACGTTCGTCGTTCTCGCGGCGGCTCTCGTTGCTGGTATCGTCGTCGCTGTCGTTGTCGCTAAGCGACGGTAGCCATCCCCGCCTCTTGGAAGAGGCGCTGAAGGCGAAGCGATCCTGACGCCTTGAACTACCTCTATTCCCCCCGGCCGCCCGATAGGATCCTCCATGTCCGTACTGCCGCCCAACGCTCGCGGTCACTTGGCGACGAAGACAGCCAGGGAGACCGCACGCCAGGAGGACGCGAAGCTCGCCTTGGCGCAGGTCGAGGCGGATCGGCAGGCGGCCGACGAGCGGACGGCGCAACTGCGGGCGATGCGGCTGGCGCGAGACAAGGCCGCCTCCTGACCGTTCGCCAACCAGGGCTACATGCGGCACTGTGAGGATCCGGAAGGCGCTAATTGGGGTAGGGTCGCAGTCGCGACACTCCGATACAGGAGGAGCCGGTGAATTCAGACCTGAAAAATCTTTGTGATGCTGTTTAAGTCGCGTGTGGCAAGGGCGCAATCGAGATTGATTTGAGCGCAGCCGAAAAGATTGTCCACGCTGTCCTTAGCACCTTAAAAGACCCATCAAGCAAAGCGCTAAAGGCTACTGGCTATCTCAAGCCAGATCACGAGCGCTGGGCGCGGGTGGATCTTGCCGCGATTATTGATTATATTCTTATAGAGCCGGGCAAGGCGTAGCCCCCATCCCGCGCCTCGTGGAAGAGGCGCTGAGGGCTAGAGGGGTAGCAGCCTCGATGCCCGCGCCCCGGCGGCTATCTTGCCGGGATGCGCTACGACCTGGGCGCCGCCGGTATCGCTGTCTATAGCCTAACGAGGCCGTGACCTAGGAAGCGCCGGCGGCTGAGCCGGGTGGCTCACCGTCAATCCGAACAGTGTTCCGCCCAGCCGCCTTAGCGGCATAGAGGGCCGCGTCTGCCCGAGCGAAAAGCTCTGCCGGAACGCCGGCACCAGAGCCGGTTTGCCCATACGCGATGCCGACTGACGCGCTAACCCGCAGCCGACGGCCGCCGTGCTCAATCGGACATCCTAGTGCCGCGCGGATGCGCTGCCCCAGCGTCTGCACCGCTCCTTTGTCAGCGGATTGGGCGATCAGAACCGCGAACTCGTCGCCGCCGATACGGGCAACGAGAATGGCATCCGGGCAGATTTCCGCGAGCCGCGCGGCCGAGCGCTGGAGACATAAGTCGCCCACCGCGTGTCCATGAGTGTCGTTGATGTCCTTGAACCCATCGAGGTCGACGAGCAGCAGCGCGCTGATCGGAGCGCGCCCGCTTACCTGCGAAAACCGTTCATCGAAGGCTCCGCGATTGGCCAGGCCGGTCAATGGGTCACGCTCGGCCCGCCGACCGAACTCGGCCAGCCTTGCAATATCCTCGGTGACGTCCCGCTTCATCCCGAAGATCCGGACCGGCCGGCCGCGCTCGATCTCGACGGACGCCATAATCCTGATCCAGCGGTGGTGCCCGCGGGTGGTGACGATCTCCGTGTCGAGGCGGAAATCACCGCCCGTCGTCAGCGCGCGACCGCGGATCGCCGCCAGCAGGCGGTGTGAGGCCGGCTCATACAGTTCGAGAACCTGTGGCCGATGCAGGCGCGCGCCCCGGGGGATGTCGAACAGGTCGTAGACGCCACCAGTCCATTCGAGGGCTTCGTCGCGCAAGCGGCACTCCCATAGCCCCACTGACGCCCGCCCAAGAGCATCCTCACGACGCGCCAGAAGAGCGGCCCGCCGCCGGGGCATGTCTTTCATCGCGAGAATTCCAACCCGCTCGTGCGCGCGAGCTGTTCTTGGCACACAGAACTTGAGTGTTTCTTAACTATCGTAGGTGCGCTGTCCTGCACCTTGAAAGATTTTTTTCACGTGTAGGCGAAAGACTATAACTGTCGGTGAGATGTCCTCTCCCCCGCCAGCCTGTGATCAGACCGGGCAACGGGGTCTAGCTCGCTGGCTCAGCGACGGCTCGAGGCGCCTCATCATGTACTGAATGGCTGCCCGCTCGCGCTGGCTCTCAGGCGTGCCCGCACTCATCCCTCGACCGGGAAGCCCATGATGACGGCGATCATGACCATCGTGCGCCGCAGGCCCGGCGTGGTGGCCTTGTCGGCCAGCAGCTATGGGAACTCCGATTGTCGGAGCCCACCTAAGCCTTTCGGCGTCTTCTGAACGGGTGATGCGGCCCAGCTTGCGGCAGCGCTACGCTTAGCTCCCGAGACCCCGCTGGGGGAGCTTCACCCGTGTCTACAGCCAAGCGTGATAACAGCCGCTCGACCCGGCGCGGGTCCAAGTCTGAGCAGCCGCCGGCATCGCGGCGCGGGCGAGAACACTGGATCGTGCGCTGGATCGGCGCCAAGCGGCGGATGCCAAAGCCGATCATAGAGGTTGCGATTGAGGCGCCCAGCGCCCGTATCATCCCCCTGAGTTGGGCCGACACCTTCGGTCGAGCAGCATGCACCGAACCTACCGGAACGATCCTGCGGCTGCCGCTCTGAGGTCGGTAGAGCGGCACCAACGGGCTGGTCGCGCCTGACCGTCGATTATCTCCCTGCGCGGGTCTTGTGCTGATTGGCGCGCCCGCCCTGGACACCCAGGCCAATCGCCTTCGCGAGCGCGGAGCGCTGTGCGGCGTAGCTCGGAGCTACCCTCGGGTAATTGGCGGGGAGACCGTACCGTTCGCGATAGGAGTGCGGGTCGAGCCCGCGGCTGCTCAGGTGGCGCTTGAGCGTCTTGTCTTGCCGTCGATGAAGCTCACAATCCCGTCGTCTCGGATTGACTTACGGATTTAGGCGGGTGTCGGCTTCTCGGTCTGCGCGTCTGTCGTCGCAGCACCTGGACCATCGGCGCTGGTCAGGCCGGAAAATGCTGAGTGCACCTGTGCGATCAAGGCCGGCAGCTCGGAGGCCGGCACCGGATTGTTCGAGACGTAGGCTGAGACAATCTCGGCAGCTAGCTCGGTAAAGTTGAGGCTGACCTCTAGTGGTTCTTCGTCCAAGGCGTTTGTCCCTGTAGATCCCCTCAGTTTCGGGAATGATGTAGGAGTATCGTAAAAGCAAGTCCCCGTTTTTGTTGTCCGCAATCAATCACCTCTTCGGCCAGTGGGGAAGCTTGTTCGGCTGGCAGATTGCCTTTCTCCTACTCGACCCCGCCTTTTCATAGCCGCCACGCCTGCAAAGACCCGTGGCGGGCTGAACTCGCAACTCGATTCCGCTCCACCAGCGACAGTCAGGCGTTGGCAAGTGTCGCAATGACCGCGAGGAGGCCCGTCAAGGCCAGGAAGGCGGCTAGGTCTGATGTGGGGATTGGCGTGTGCATAGGCGCCTCCTCGAACTCTGAGACAATGCGCTACTCGACAGTCCGCCACTTCACGGGTAGTAGATCGGGACCGGGCGTGGTCGCGTCCCGCTGGTAGAACCTGCGCCGGTTGCCGTTCACGACCTCGGCCAGCCCGTCGATCACGTCAACGATCCCCTCGGTGGCCTTGTACAACGGCCCCTGTGGCTTGGCCCTGGACAGCACGTCGATGTACGTGCGGCGCAACCGGGCAGCCTCCTCCAGGAAGGCGAACTCCTCGGCCCACACGAAGACCCCTCGTCTCGCCATTGGAGCGGTCGGGTCGGAGGACCGAGTACCTGAAGGCGAAGGACCATCTGAAGTGAGGCGCACGCCGTTGCTCTCGGTACCAAATAGGTAGGCGCAATCGAGCCCATGCCCTCAGATTAAAGCCTAAGAATGAGCGGCAACCCGGAGGAGGCGATGCCTCGTCATTTCGCTGCTGTTCTCGCCGTCCTGCTCACCGTCGCACCGATTTCGGCAGTTGGGCAGAACCTCAGCCTTCCGGCCGCGGATGTAGGCTCTCGCATCAATGAGGCATCCGCCCGGCTTGGCGAGCGCATTGACTGGGGAGCGGCAAGTTGCGGTGAACCGCAGCACTTGCCCGGCACATGCGGCTGGAAGCTGGGCCCTCGGCTTTCGCTCACGGCTCACGCGTACGGCTCGCAACCTGCCGCGACGGTCATCATCACTCGGTGGATGCCCGTCGATCTGCGGGACATCACGGCGCGCGAGCAGTTTGACCAAGCGTGTCGAGGGCTGGTGGCGGCCCTGCTACCAGATTGGCCAGCCGCTCAGGTCGATGCATTCACAAGTGCGCTGATTGGTTCGGCCGGGAGAGACCGGTCCGCCAACGTCGCGGCAACAGGGTTCTCTCTCTACATCTATCCGGGGTCCATCACCTGCGAGGCGCAGCGGGCAAATGACTAGCCTTCCGCCGTCCCTGGTCAGCACTACGTCCTTGAACAGGTCTGCCGGAGGGGCCGCGCCGGGTCACCTCACGCGTAGGTGAGCACCACAACCGCTGGTGATATGGACGACCCTCCCGGCCAGCCCGTGATTAGATCGGGCGGCAGGGCAGCGTCGGTTCACGCCGCGTCGCGGCGACCCAGATGCAGGTAGGCCGGGTCGAACTCCGCTATGGCCTTCAACCCGTCCCAGTCGTGCACCGTTAGCCGCCTGCTGCGTAGCGTGATCAACCCCGCCTCTCTCATATCGCCGAGAACGCGATTGACGTGCACCGGTGTGATCCCGAGCGCGTCCGCGAGTTCGGGCTGGGTCATCGGCAGTGGGCAAGTGCGGTCTGGTGCTAGCCCGACGACATCCAGGCGCGTGATCAACTTGCAGAAGAGGTGGGCCATGCGGGCGTAGGCTTCGCGTCGGCCGATGTTCAGCATCTACTTGCGGTAGAGGGCGGCGTCGATCAGCGTCATACGCCAGAATGCGTCGCCGAGGCGGGGATGAGCCCAAAATAGCGCGTGCAGCGCGTCGTGCTGAACGAAGCCAATCCGGCACGGAGTGACGGTGGAGATGCTATTGTCGAGCACCTTCAGGTGCAGACTCTGGAGGTCGGGCACGTCTCCCGGGACGTGATAGGCCATCACCTGCCGCTTGCCCGACCGCGTGCTCTTGTAGATCGCGACGATGCCCTTGAGGATAGCGAAGGATTGAGAGGGACGGTCCCCCTCGCGGACGATGTCCTAGTCGGCGTCAAAGCTCGCCACATGCATCGGCACGACGTGAAGCGCTGCCGTTTCAGTCTCAGACAGCGTGAAGACGGCGATGCTTTGAACCTTGCACGAGGACATGCGCTTCCGTCTGCCGAATTCCACTCATCGCGTTTCTCCCTATGAGGGGAGTACCACGCTCTGCGGCCTGCGGTTGCTGTTATCATCCGCACAGAACATCCATCCCGGGCGGTGGGTTAGCTCACAGGATGTCGGTCACAGCACGGAGGCGCGGGTGCCGCGCTACTTCTTTGATCTTCACGACGGGGAGTTCCACTGGGACGATGACGGAACTCTGTGCGCAGACCTGGATGCGGCACGCAGAGAAGCGATGCTGACCTTGCCTGAGATCGCCCGCGTCGCGATCCCGTCAGGCGGTGACGATCAGGCTTTCACCATGTCAATTCGCGACGAGAGCGGCGCCGTCGTCTACACGGCGAGCCTGACCTTTGCCGGGCTCACGTCGAACAGCGCCGCTGAGCCTGGACCACTCGATCTGACGCCCTGACCGGCAGCTCACCCGCAGTTACCGCTCTCCTCGCGCGGCCCTGATGTCGGACACCCAGGTCGCCTGACACCCAGTCTCGCGGGTCGCTGTCTCTATGCGAGCGCCTGGGGATGCAGCGAGGGCGCGCCTTTGAACCGCGCTGGCAGCAGCGGACAGCCATCGTGGCCTTTGCGATGCACCAGCATCAGTCTGCCCTGTCCTGTGTAATTGCCGTTGATCATTACGACCCCGTGGCAAGCCGGGCAGCGCTTCGGCATTGTTGCGTACACGCCCTTCGCCTCGACGAGGCTGACTGAGCGCCAGACGCCTTCAATTTTTGCTTCGCAGGCCTGCGGATCGGGCGTCGTCATGCCCGCGTGGTGGCACGCCAAGGCGATTGCCGCCAGCCGACGCGCGATCCGGTAGGCAGCCGATATTGATTGCAAGCGGCTGGCATCGCCAAAACAGTGCTGGCATAGCGTTCCGATAGCCGACGAAGTTCCGCACCCCTACTCCATCGAGGTCACGCCGCTCACCAAGCCGGAGGGCCACTTCCAGTGGGCGATCCGCAGAAGCGGCAAGTTGATCGAGCGCTCTGACCGCCCCCACCGCAGCGAGGCCAAGGCTTACGAAAGCGCCATGGAGGCCGCCGAGCGGGCGATGAAGCCGGGAAGCGATTTCCGGGGGCGTTAAGCGAGTTGCCATCTGCCTTACCCCCAGATGAGATCGGCACGCAGCCATGTTGTTAGCCCAGCCGTCTACGACTTCACGGCGGCCAACTCCTTCAGAGTGAGGTCTATTGCGCGGACGAGCCGCTCGGCAGTTTCGGCAACGGCAGGGTCTTGGGACATCGCCATAGCGGCTCCCTGGAGCGTGCGAAACTCCCGAAGGCGCGCGACCGGATCGAGCCCTCGAGCGATGGCGGATTGCACGAGGCCCTGGACGAACTCACGCACGAAACGCTCATCGAGGCCCGGCAGCGTCTGGGCCTTCGCAGTTTGATCGCGAGCGCCAGTAACGTCTGCTGCGCCAGCAGGGGTCTGCCCTTGGCGACGAGGCTGGCCAGACTGCCTGTTGGGCGGTCGCGTCATTGTAGCTCGCCGCCGATCAAGCCTCGCGAGGGGTTGCCACTTATGTACCCTCGATCCGCGCGAGATGCGCCTCGTGCTGCGCCTGGAGATCCTCGAAGTTGGCGAGGAGGGTCTCAGCCTCTGCGATTGGGAGGCCGTCTGCTCTCAACCGAGCTACGAGCGCGCGTTGGTTAGCAACATGGGCTGCGCCTTGGCGAACATGCCGCCGCGTCATCTCAAGTTCGGTCTCGTCCGCGCTCGACGGGGACATAGCAGGCGCCTCATTGAACAGCGCTGACCTTTATCTATGTTAACACATCTGCCGTAGCGCGTCCCGCCAGCCCGTGATCGGAGCGGGTGGCGGGGCAGCAGAGGCCAGCCGCGTCACGCCTCGCGATGGTAGCGCTCGGAGTAGAACTTCTTGAGCGCGGCGAACTGGCCCTGCATCTCCAGGATCTTGACCCGGTGGCCGCAAGCGACGGTGAGCATGATGTCGGCGGCGGCCTCGTCGGGCGACGCCTCGGCAGCCCGGACCAGTTCTTCCGCCACCACCTCAAGAACAATAATACCGCTGCGGAGGGTGTTGAGAAAACTCAGCATTTCGAGGCGCATGGCCCGGCCTCTCTTAGGTGGTCAGGCCAGAATGGGGCACCTGAGCAGTGCCGTATCACGCCTCTGGATAAAACCGGACGGTGTATCGCTCGCGTAGCACGGCGAGCCTACACTGGCGGCCGAACCTGATGCTTGGTCGCCTCCAGTAGCTCGCGTGAGCGCTGGATCACCTGACGGGCGTTTCGGATGATGCTCCTGTCATATTCCGTAAGCATGGCGCGTCCAGCGATATGGACAAGAACTCTGCCATACTCAGCACGAGTGAGCGGCTTGTGATCGGGATCGGGCATAGGGGTGCTCCGCGCGATGCAGGCGGGAGCACACATCTCTCTCAGCCACCAGCGCCTACGGGTTCGAACCGGCCGGTGATCGCCACATCCTGCGCCCGTTCGACCAGGATGTCTAATCGGGACCAAAACGGCCCTTCCCCAATGGAATTGTCCAGTACCAGACCCAAAACAGGCTTTCTGACATGTGTGGGGGCGGGACGGCGCAGTCCGGTTCACCAGCCGTGGTTTGGCCGATCATGTCTGGATGTCGATGTGTGTTCCTGCTGTTGCCCAGTCTGGGCGCTGCGTCTTGGTGGTCGAGGACGAGTACCTGATCGCCATGGACCTGAAGTGCTGGCTTCAGGCGGCCGGGTATGAGGTGCTCGGCCCGGTGCCGAGCGTGGGGCAGGCGCTCGACCTGATTGAGGAGCACTGCCCCGACGCGGCGGTGCTCGATATCAACCTCGGCTACGGCGACAACTCTTACCCGGTCGCCGAGAGGCTGGGTCTCCTGAGCGTGCCGTATCTGTTCGCCACGGGCGACATGAAGCTCGCCGACACGTCGGCCTACCGGGGCCGGCCGCGGCTAGAGAAGCCGGTCTCGGAGGCGGAACTGGTGCGCATGCTGGCCGGTCTGATCGCAGCCGCGTAGCGCTCTCCTGGCCACGAGACCTCCTCAGCCTTCCCCTCGCCCGGCCTTGATCTCGGACGCCCGCGCCACCTGCCGCCCGGTCTCCTGTGCAGCACATAGTCGATGTCGGGATTGAACGACCGCTCCTTGAAGGGCTGAGCCCTATCTTCGCAGACATCCGCAACTGTCGCGGCATGCCCAGAATACGCGTGCCGTTGCCTCATTCCTCGAAAATGAGCCGATTTCAGCGTATATCATCGCTCCGATGAGGGAAAAGACGTTTGTTCCCGGTCATCGAAGCCAGTCCGACGCAGCGAGTTCGTGATGACGTTGGCGAGCGCGATGGTTCCCTTAGACCTGGGATCGTGTTCGTCGGACCGGCTGCATCTCGCATGTGACCTTCGAGCAGTTCGATGCTCACTTGATCGGCATCGCCGCGCGCGAGGCTTTGCCTCGGCGCTTGTACGGCCGCGGCTCCTACATCAGTCAGGACGCTGTCGCCTCCACTGCAGCGCGCCTAGAGCACGAGTTGACCGCCATTGAAACGGAGTTCCGTCGGGCCTGCGGGCGACAACAGAGCAATGAGTGGCGAGCAGCGCGCCAGGATCCTATGACGTTCCTGACGCAGCAGCCCCGAGCAGCCGATCTCATCGTCCTCAGCCGCTACAACGATGAAGGAGCCGAGGACTGGTGTTCCTGCATCGACCCGGGGGAGGCGATCCCGCAACTGGGTCGGCCTGTCCTGATCGTACCCCCAGGGATCAAAACCTTCGCAGCACGGCGGATCGTCGTAGCTTGGAAGGAGACGCGCGAGGCCCGGCGCACTCTCATGGATGCGGTGCCGCTGCTTAGGGCCGCCGATGAGGTGCTTCTGGTTGAGATCGTACAGGAGGGCGATGGCGCTATCCGTGATGTAAGTGGGTACCTCGCCCACCATGGCGTTTCCTGCACGCTGCTCAGGAGACCCGCTTCGGCATCCGGGATCGCAGCGGAGATCCTCCACGTCGTGCATGCGGAAGGCGCGGATCTCGTCGTCGCTGGCGTTTATGGCCACTCGCGTATGCGAGAAATGATTTTTGGCAGCGTGACCCGAAGCCTCCTGGAGCGCACGCCGGTCTGCTGCTTGATGAGCCACTGAGAGCCAAAGCTCACCCTCGACGTGAAGGATCTGCGCGAGGACCCAGAGGGCCTGCGGGTGCTGGTGCGTCGGTCCAAGACAGGTCAGGAGGGCAGGGGGCTGGAGAAGGCGATCCCGCACGGCCGGTTCATTCGCCCGGTGGCCATGCTGCGCGAATGGCTCGACGCAGCGGGGATCTCAACAGGCCCGGTGTTCCAGCCGGTCAACAAAGCGGGCAGGGTCGGGGCGCGTCGCCTCGGCGTGAAGATGGTCGAGCGCGTGATGAAGCACTACTGCGCGGCCGCCGGCCTCGATGCCTCGACCTTCGGGGCACACTCGCTGCGGGCCGGCTACATCACGACGGCCGCCGAGCGCGGGGCCGACCTCGCCCGCATCATGGACCAGTCCGGCCACCGCGACCCGCAGACAGTGGTCGGCTACATCCGGCGGGCGAACGCCTTCAAAAGACACTCGGGGAGCGGGTTTCTGTAGCTTTTCAGCCGCCATAAAATCCCACTTAGCTGGAACTGCTTAGGAGGCGAGAATGAGATCGGCTTCTCGCACAGCACGTTCGCCGCTTGCGGATTTGATCCGATATGTTGGCTCACCAGACCGGTCGTCCGGCATGAGCCGAACTACCTCGAAGCGGCCGTCGATGATCGTCTGCTTGCCGGCGTAACTGGTTCCCAGTTCCCGGACGCTCTGGCCGACCTTAAATTTGTGGGACATCTCTCGTCCTCCAGAGTATTGGCGCTGTGCAGACCGAGACCGGTCTACCGGCGGACCTTGGCCTTGCGGGCGGCAAAGCGCGCGTCGCGCGCGGCTTTCTGCTCGGCAGCGAGGGCCGCCTGCCGTTCCGCCTTCTCGGCAGCCTGACGGACGAGTTCGGCCTCTGCACGCTCTCTTGCAGCAAGCGCCTCGGCCTCACGTTCAGCCTCGGCTGCGAGACGGGCTGCCTCCCGCTCGGTGATGCGCACCTCTCGCGCCTGAACGACAGTGCGCCGCGCAGCCTGCCGCGCGAGGACGGCCGGATCATCAGCTGCAGGGCGTGCCCGGAACCGGGCCAGTGCTGCCTGTCGCGCTTTGGCGACCGCCTCAAGACGATCAACGAGCTGATTGGTTTTGAATTGGCCCACGTATATTCCTTATGCACACCACGGCTCAGCCAGGGTGCCGAAAAAAAGATGAAGCCGCTCCCAGGGGAACGGCTTCGAAACTCTTCGGAGGCGGATGAGCGAGGCTCAAGCGGCCTGGAGCTGGCCGGCGGACTGCTTACCGCTGCGACGGTCAGTCTCCATCTCATAGGAAATCTTCTGCCCCTCGACGAGGTTGCGCATCCCGGCGCGCTCGACGGCGGAGATGTGGACGAACACGTCCTTGCCGCCATCATCCGGCTGGATGAAGCCGAAGCCCTTGGTGTCGTTGAACCACTTAACGGTGCCGATGCTCATAGGTATTCCATATCATTTTAGGCAAGAAAATAGGTCGAGCGCATGCACCGCACGCACTCGGTCGCTGGTCGTCGAAAATGGGAGAGATGCAGAGCGCTCGCCCTGTTCAGGCGATACGGCCGAATATCTGGCCAAAGATCGATCTACGATTTGTACGCTATCGGCGAGATAATCACAACCACAAATCTGGTTCGGGGAAAATCTGCCCCGAGGCTCCGATTTGTCAGGCTCACAATCCGCGGTCCAAGTCCTCCAGTTCGACGCAGGCGTTCATGAAAATTGTGCGTTCAGACGGAGCGTGGCGTTGACTGCCGGCGCTCAATCCTCGGGCGTGACGCAGGTCCCCATGAAGGCCTTCCGCTCCGGCCCTTCCTTGAGCTTCTGATCGTCCGCCCGCTGGCCACACCGGTCGAGCACCGCCGGATCAACGGCCGACGCAGTCTCCTCGCCAGGGGATGCCGTGGCTGAGGCGGGCTTCCGGGGCGGCTCGGACGTGCTCTGTGCACCTCCTGTGGCAGGAAGGCAGGTGAGGGTAGCTAGAGCGGCGAGAAGCGCGAGAGAGCGTCGCATGGGTGTCCGCGGGTGCTTCGAGTGTCGAGCCAGCATCGTGAGCACCATCTGGGGCGAAGGTGCCGCTTGCCGTAGCGCCAACTCTATCATGCGGGCCAGAAGGCCCTGCCTGAGCAGCTCGACGGCATCCCAGAAGCTACTCGGGCGCGACTGGCCGTCTACCTCTACGGTCGCGGCCACATGCGCCAACTCGGGGTGCGGATCGCGGCTACTTGCGAGGGCGTCAGCCTACGTCGAGCAGCCGGCTTCGTTGGGAACGCGCCTCACACCCTGTCCGGGCAGAAGCCGGCCACGTGGTCCTACGGAACTCTTTAGACCGGTAGATTGAAGCAGGTCAGCCGGAGGGGTCGCGCGGCATACTCACTGCGCCCAGACCGACCCGCGCTGCGGCTCGATCGTACGAAGACGGCGCTTGCCGTAGCGGTCATCCGGGAAGCCGTCGTTATTGGGCTTGGGCGCCGACGGCATCCAGGCCACGGCGAGCAGCTGGTCGCCGGCTCGCCATGACAGGAGCTATCGGCGGCGCTCCTGCGTTGAGCCCCACGTGTCCTCAGCAGCGCGGGGGTGAACCATGGCGGTCGATGTCCGGTCCGAACTGCGTCGCCCCGTAGCCTTCAGCTTCGCCGTGGTCGCGGCCGTGCTGCTGGTCTGGCTGCTCATCGTCACCGCCGTCCATTCCAAGCACCGCAGAGCCTTCGAGCAGCAGATCAGCATGCTCCAGACGGAGCAGGTCCGGCTGCAAAGCGAGCTTGCGCAGCAGCAGCTGGCCACGGGCACGCTGTCGGCTTTGCAGGCTAAGATCGCGGCGGCGGAGCAGCAGGGGCGCCAAGCCACTCAGGACGTCGAGCAGCTGCAGGCCCGCCTCGTGACACTGCGCCAGGAGCAGCAGGCGGCCGAGCAGAAGACGGGTGCAGCGACTAAGGAGCAGCAGGCGCAGACACAGCGCCTCAGCGATTTGCAGACCCAAGTTCAGCAGGCCGAGCAGAAGATCGCGCCGCTGCGTGAGGCCGCGGACAAAGCCGATCAGGCTGCTAAGGCTCGCACCCAGGATTTGGCAAATATCGGTGCGCGGCTTGAGGAGGCGCGCCAGCAGGAGGCTAAGCTGCGCGGCGACCTCGCGGCCCTGACGCAGGAGAGCGCCGCTAAAACGGCAGAACTCGCCCAAGCCGAGCGGAACCAACAAACAGCTCGCGAGGGGGCTGCCGCCGCGCAGAAGGCCCTCTCGGAAGCGAAGGCTGAGACCGAAAAGGTGTCGAAACAGCGCGCTGACTTGGAGCAGGCGATCAGCGGTCTGAGCGCGAACCGGGACAAGCTGACGGCCGACGTCGCTCGAATCGACCAGCAGCTTCAGCAAGCACGGGATAGCCTTGCCTCTGCGCAGAAGGATGCGACTACCGCTCAGGCTGACCGGGATCGTGTCACCGCTGAGCGGAGCCAAGCTGAGGCCGCGCTCAAGAAGCTCCAGGACGCCCGAGACGGATTGAACGCCGAAGTGACGGCTCTGCAGAAGCGGCAAGCTGACGCTCAGGCTCAGCTCTCCACTCTGAGCGACAGCTTGGCTACACGAAACAAGGAGCTGGCCGAACTCGACAGGCAGGTACAGTCGGCTCGCCAGGAGCTAGCAGACCTTCAAAGCCAGCTGGCGGGTAGTCGTAAGCAGCTCTCTGATCAACCTGCGCCCGCAGCGCCGGTGCAGGCTCCAGGTGCCGAGCCGAAGCCGCAGTGAGCTACTAACGCCAAACCGTTGGCCCCCGCTGCGTCTCTGGGCCGCTTCACAGCATGCCCTCCCGGTGCATGACGCTGGTCGCCCACTCCAGGCGATCCGGAGCCACCGTCTCGCCGGCTTCGAGCTGACGCAGCACCCCGATGACACCCTCCAACTCCTCGTCGGTCATGCGCTCGGGGCCGGGCTTCAGGTCGGGGTAGAGCTTCTCCAGGCGCACCATGCGGGCCTTCAGTGTCGTGGACACAGCCGGGCCTCCATCTCGATATAGCGCTCGCGGACGTCGCGATCATACGCCCTGATCTCTGCAATCAGGGCCCGTTCCTCCGGGTCGGTTGCGGCGTCCCACTCCGCCATCAACTCGTCGACGCCGCCAGCCGCGGTCGCCATCTTGTGCAGACGGTCAAACAGCACCTGCTCGACCTCCTCATAGGACAGGTGATCGTACCGGCCGGTGCCATGCTGCGCCTCTAGCCGGGCGAGGCGCGCTTCTAGCGCTCGGAGCCTCATGTCCCTCGCGCCTCCAGTGCCGCCATCCGTCGGTGCAGTTCGGTCGCCTCAATGGCTCGGACATGTACATCGAGGGTCTTGCTGATCTCGGCCGCTTCGGCGGGGGTCAGCTCGCCCGCAGCCACCGCAGCCACGATGGCGCCCGTGGCTTTCGGCAGATCGTCTGTGGTCACGATCTCTGGCAGGTCGAAGCTAATCGGCCGATCCTTGCGAGGCGGCAGTATCCGGTCGAGGCACAGCCGTAGCGCCGTCGGGTCGCCCTCCTGCGCCATCTCCACGGCCTTCCGCAGGATGCTTTCGGCGTCGCCGTCGAGGATCTTCTCTAGGGCCACCGTGGCGCGGTTGCGCGAGCCCTTGGGCCGCCCCGCAGGGTTGCCGGACTGGCCCTGTACGAATGGTTTCCCTTCACCCGGCATACTCAGGTCTCAGCGACTGGCTTGGCTGAAAACAAGAGCGATGAAACAGCCAGGATAGCCCGTTGATGAAAGAATATAGCACTGGCTATGAGATTTCACGACTGCGTCTTCTTGGCCGGCCGCGCCAGTGTCTGCAGACCTGCCGCAAGTCTCTGGAGCGCGGCGGCTGCGGTCTGCTGGCGAGGCTCGCCGCTGCTGCGCCAGTCGTCCAACCGCGCAAGCGTCGCGTCAGACCCCGCCGACCCCATCAGGTTGATGAACGAGCAAACCTGACTGGGTTCACGACGCCGGTCGCATCCTCCTCTCATCCGGTCCGGCAAGGTTCGGGCCGAGGCTCTCAGGAGGTCGTGTCATGGTGCGGTCCAGGATGCTCGGAATGGCCGCGGTGCTCGCGGCAGGTCTCGCCACCGCCACGACAGCGAATGCAGCGCCGTTCGGGTACGGGCGGCCTGACGGCGAGGCGCTGATCGAGCGCGTGGCCGGTGGCTGCGGCCCGGGCTTTCACCCGAGCCCGTGGGGTCATTGCCGCCCGAATGGTTGGGGGTGGGGCGGTCCGCGCGGTCCCTACGGTGGTCGGCCCGACTATGGATACCGTGGCAGCTACGAACGCGGCCCTGGCGGCTACGACGGCCCGCGCCGGTTCCATGGCGGCTGGTGACCTCAGCGGTGGGGCTGGTCAGGGCACCATCCAGATAGCCCGGTCCAAGCCTCACGGACAAATGCGAGACGCCGCTCAGCGCGAGCAGGGTCGGCGGCCGTAACCTGATGCAACACCGCCTTCATGGCCTTTGATCCACCCAGTGCCGTCGGGGTCTCACCCTGGCGGCGCATGGCGGAGCGGTGAGCCTTCATCACGGGTTTGGCCTTCCCGGCCTCGATGGCCTCCAGGGTGGTGATCAGGGCCGACACGATAGGGGCGACCTCGCACCAAGACGGCGCCGCTGTCCGCTCGGGCTGGGCCGGATGCTCCTGGCTCGGTGCCGGTGCAGAGAAGCTGGTGGTCGGCATGCGCTTCACGCGGCGGCCCTCATGATCTGCCGCGACTAGCCTCAAGTCCCGAACGCCTGACCTTTCCAGGGATTGGTTTAGAGGCAGGAGGGCACCATGGCCCACGACCAAAGCAGCCGCGCTCACGCATCCGAGAAGACTGGTTGGAGGCGACGTGGTGAGGACGGTCACCCGCAGACGCCACCCACACCTAAGCTGCAGGATGCGACTAAACGGACGAAAATGACCGTGACAGCGCATTGACAAGCACGAGGGGGAACCTTGCCAAAACTGAAAAGCCACGCTTAATCTTGGCCGTTGCATGTTTTTCTACTTGGCAGTTGCCATTCCGTCGAGTTTTATACTAAATATTGTCCCGCTTAACTGCTTGAAGTTTCGCCGGCTACCCTCTCTGCCGCCAAAGTTTTCTCCTCAGCGCCGCGGAACCAAGCTGGACAGACATCGACATCGATTGACATCGATTTAAATATACAGTATTGAAGGAATTTTCGACTGGAATGCGCCCGACTCGGAGTGCGTTCGATGAAAAAATTTCATTTAATGGTGCATTGTTTCGCTATATTACTGTTGTTTCATCCAACTGTCTCTCTACCCACGCAATCGTCAGCGCAGAGAGTTGACGAGGCTCGGCTTCCGAGTGAGACCGATATCAATGATATGCCAGATACCAATCCAATCACGATCAGCGCACCTGACGTATCGGTTATAACTCGCGACGCCTATGGAATAGTTGATGAAGCCATTCGACTGGTCGTGGATATTGTTGCTCAGAATGGCGTCAGCATTAAGGCTATAAGATTATTCGGCCTTCCACCAGACATGCTCGTGACCGATTTAGATAATGAATTTTCATCTCGCGATAATAGTTACGCCGTAGATGTAAGCTCATGGGACCTCCATAAAATCTATATCGCACAGCTCGGGAAGCGCGAAAACAGCTTCGAACTTATAATCTCTGCGCTTTGGTCTCGGGAAACTGATGGACGTTCAGAGACATCCTCGAGCAAGTTCAATGTTACATTTTCCGACCCAAATCATAACCTCGGCACAATACGCAAGAACAACGAGATGAGGGAAAATACTCCAGCAAAGCAAGTGGAAACCGAAACTCAGACGAAGACACTTGTACGCCGTCCATCCGCTGGTGCAGATCCGTCGCCCCCAGATGTTTTCCTGGCTGAAGCCCCGCCCAGACCTCAACGCCAGGATGCCTCAAGCGTCGATCATGGAGCCTCGGCGGGCGCCGGCAGGGCGCCAAACGCTGAGACACAGATTGCAACCTCTCCGCAGGGCACGATACCTCCGCGTCCGCCGAAAGAGGTCGATCCGCTCGTGGAGCGGGCCAAGGGCCTGATCCGCCTCGGCGACATCAGCGGCGCCCGGCTCCTGCTGGAGCGCGCCCAGGCGCGCAACGCGCCGAATGCGACTTTCCTGCTGGCGCAGACCTGGGACCCCGCGATGCTGCGGGCCTGGAAGGTGCGCGGCCTGCGCGCGGATCCGGACCTCGCCCGGAGCCTCTACGCGAAAGCCGCCGACCAGGGCCATGTGGATGAGCGACGGCTCGCCGCGACGGAGCGTTGAGCCGCCATGGCGGATCACGCCTTTCTGCTCTGCGCCATTGTTGCCGCTATTGGTTGGGCACTGTCACGGCTGTCCCCAAGCTCCGGCGTCGTTGCAACACGTGGGACGATCCTGCTGACGTGGAGTGATGGGTTCGCCCGGCTCGTAGCCGTCCCGCCGCAGCCTCCGCCTCCAACTCATGGCGGGCGGTCTCAACGCGGGCGCTGAAGGCAGCGCGCTCACGCAGCACCATCAGCCAAGGCTTAGCCGAACGGGAAAAACCCCACCGCGTGTTGAGATCACGGCAGGACTTCCCAAGAGCGAACGGGGGACGTGTCCGTTCGAGCTGCAGGCTGATCCGGCATGGTTAACGGTTCGTTGCAGAGAGGCGAGCCCCATTGCTGCGCTCGGCATCGGACCTTCGGTGCCCTTCGCGGTGTTGGTCTCGGGTACGGAGATCGCCCGATGCCGGACAAACCGTCGAGCGCAAACACGCAGGTTCTCGCCGACACCGAGGACGACGCGGAGCGCTGGGCTCGGGTCGGTGCTGAGCGACAGTCCATGCCCCCAATCGACCCCAAGGCGCCGTCGGACCCGGCTGAGGGCCCGGAAGTCGGCCTGACGCAGGAAGGCACCGACGAGGACGCCATCGTTAAGCGCGAGACCGAGGTCTGAGCGCCAGCTCAGGAGTTCTCTACAAGCGATCCGGTCCAGGGCGCGGCGCTCGGCGGACGGGCGGCCGGAGTGAGGCGGTCGGTCGGGATCAGATCTTCGGGGCAAGATGGCTCCTCTCAGGCTGGTCAGAAGGCGGCGGAGACGGGCAACAGCGGCGCCAGTCTCGATGCCGACCGCGTGGGCGCTCGACGAAATTGACTTGGAGCCGGGAGCGCGCCGCCAGCTCAATCGGCAAACCATTGGATGCTGGAAACCACGTCATTGGCGGGTCCTTAATACCCTGCTACGTGGTTATGCCCCGGCTGTTAGTCTGTGTATTGAGTTGTTATGGAAACCAAGAACGGTCCGCCGGCGGACGATACTGAATTGGCGCTCGACATGGTCGGCCGCGCCTACTTGGCACTGGCGATCCTCTTCGAGACCGCCCACTCCGGTGAGTTTGAGAAGGCGCAGGCCAAGATCCACGCCCTCGTCGAGACCAATCTCAGGCTCAGCGCGGAGACGAACGGCGCGACGCAGGCGCCCGGTCCTGACGGCGTCGCGGCGCGGGTGAACACCATCCTCACGGATGTGGAGCGGGAAGTCGCCGCGATGATCCGATCGCGCGGGAAGCGTGGCGACTGAGGCCCGAGCTATGCCAGCGGCAGCATCGGCTGTTGCAGCTTGGCCATATGAATGTGAAATGCCACCGCAGAAGCGGGCTACAGCCTTGGCGGCACACTTCTCGGATCGACAGTTATCCACAGCCATGTTAGGCCGGAACACTCTCAGATCGGCAGAACAAGAACAGCGATGAATAATATCGGTCGGGACGAGGCAAACGATATCGCACTCAAATTGATGGCGCGTGCTTATCACGCCTTGGCGATATTTTACGAGATCAAGAGCCCAGACGATTACGATTACTTTGCTTGTCGTATCATACCGTACTTGATTGAGACCACGCGCGCCGACGGGATCCACGACGCGAACGACGCCTCGCGGACCATGAGAGCCGTTGATCGGGTCCGCGCGGTCCTGACCGAAGTTGGCCGCGACGTCGCGGCGATCCGCAGCCAAGTGCTGGTTGAGGGCTAGGCGCTCGGCCGACGTGCGGCCGGGATGGGACGGCCGGCCATCAATTGGGCGAGGCATAGCGGCTCTTTCACCCAGCGAGAAGATCGGCCCACGCTGCGGTGAGCACAGCTTTGCGGCGGTCGCGGTTGGCCGGATCCATCGCCGCGATCTCGTCGATCAAAGCGGTGACCTGGGCGGGGGAACCGTCGAACCACGTCGCGGCCTCCCTGAGCCTGCGCAGTGCGTCGGAGCGCGCAGCTGGCGCCGGCGCGTCGTTGGTGGGGGCGAGAACAGCAAGAGCCGAGACGATGCTGACCGCGGCTGGCGCGGTCTCCTCAGCAGAAACATGCCGTTCGATGAGGTCGCACACAGTGTCGAAGAGATCGCGGGGCATGGGCCCCCTCCAGGCTCGCGCGGTCGCGACCGCGTTGCGGATCAGGCTGAAGTGCTCTGAAGAGCCCCCGGAGTGGTGAGGATCCAGGGACTAAGATCCATTGGCATAAGCTGCTGTTCCAGGGCCATCCGGCGCATGGCTGCAGGAACTGGTGTTTACCATCAGGATGTCGAAAGGCGCTCCAGAACACGGATGACCGCCTGCGCGTGCCATCGACCACCCTGCGGCGTCTCTGTCCCCGGTGGTTAAGCTCTACCGCCATCGCCCGCGCTGAGAGCCCAGCCCCCTGCAGTTCGCTGAGCACTGGCGCGAGAGCCTTTGCCCGCTCGGCAGCCTCGGCCTTGTAGGCTGGCGCGAGCCGCTCCGCACCATTCCGCCCCAAGCGCCTCCCGCGTGCCTTTGCGGCCTGCAGCGCAGTCTTCGTGCGCTCTGAGATTAGCCGTCGCTCCTTCTCGGCCAGCGCTGCATACACCCGAGCGGAGCTGGGACTGGCCTGCCCCAGCGCCTGCCCGACCTCGAAGCTGAACCCGAGGGCATTCTCGGCAAGCAACTAGAACCCTCGCCCAAGGCGGCGTCAACCGCTAGGGCAGCTTCCAAGTCGCCTTGTGCGGTACAATTGTCATTGGTCGAGCACCCTCGGGCACTTTGACCGATTGGAAGGTGTAGTCGGCCGATCCCGTAATGCCCTGGTACTTGCCTGTACCGCCGACGAACACATGGCGGCCGCTTTTGGCGTTCGCCTCGTAGGTCGAGAATACCTGATCGCCGTCCTTGTCGGTGTCGATGCAGCTGCCACGGTTGACCACATCGTTACCGTTGACCTCGCGCATCCCGATGCAGCGCGTACCCATGTCATTGAACGGGGCCTCTCCCGCGTCATTGCGTGTAATACCGGCACTCTCATAGATGGATGCACTCCGCTCACCCATCTTAATCGGCGTAGCGGAGACATTGACGTAGTTAGTCGTATACGACGCGGTGCCTTGTTTTGGAAAATCCCCTGCCATCGCACTACAACAGGTGCTAGCCATCATGATTAGTGCCCATTTTATTTTTGTCACTAACGCCTCCCGTTATTCAGAGGAAAATTTTTTATTGAATTACAAAATAGACTGACTCGCCTCCATAGGGCGGCTACTGATCATGCATGGCACCGACGGTAGATACAAGCCAGAAACATAGGCGCGCTCCTCTGCATTAGAACACGCCGTCGGGGCGTCCTTCGCCGCGCTGCACCCGTGCGAATTTCTGCAAGGCCTGATCGGCTGAGGCCGCCCGCTATCCCTCAGCAGCTTCCCGACGTTTCCGCATCCGCCGCGTGTAGTCCCGCGGTAGGAGCGTACCGGCTCGGTAGGCGCGCCACTCGCGAAGGTAGGCCCGCGTCATCCAGGCCAGGGCGGCGAGCGCGATGGCGGCGACGGTGGGGGCGAGCCACAGTGGGTTGTCGGGCGACATGGGGACCGCCTCATCGCCGCTGCATGCGCTCAAGATGGCGAGCGCGAAGGCTGGTGTCGAGGCTGTCAGGTTTCCAGCCACCCTCGCGCTTTGCTGTTGACGGAGTGACTACGTAGCTCGCCGACGCCGAAATTTACGCATATACGTAGACTGCATTCGTGACGCTGTTCCGCCCCAATTCGGGAAAATTTAATGGCTTGTTAACCACTGCCGGCGCTGGTTCGGCTGGTGCAAAGGAGCCTGTTCCATGATCTCAACCGGTCTCCTCGTCGTGATCAGTGCAGCCCTCAGCGCGGCCGCAGCGGGCGCTGTGAGCGACCCGAACGCGCGCGGCAGATAGCGCCGCTTTGCTAAACTTGGCGGGGTGTGACGCCCTCGCGACAGATCCGATTTCTCGCATTCAGGGCCTACGGTGGCCCTCGAACCGGCACAGTTCAGCTGCCACACTGACCGGACTGCACGTCGCCTCCGGTCCACCCGATGTTCACTGCCGTCCGCACGTTCGTTTCTAAGCACCGGGAGGAGAGCGCGGTACTCGCCTCGTCCGGCTTGTTCTTGACCGCTGTCTACGTCCTGACGGCCGTCCTTTACTGAGGCCGCCATCGCGGTCCGGGCCGCCGTGAACGGCGCCTTCATATTCACGACGCAATAGGGCCGAGGACAGCGATCTCGATAAAGTGATCCTGTCAGAACTACTTCCTCTGCCTCTCGCATTTGACATTATTTAAACAACGCGATTTGTATAGCGTGTAATGGACATCAGCAGCGATACAAAAGCTGATCAGCCAAGTGGTCATGTTGGCCGCCGCGAAGAACGCAGAGAGACGAACTGGATCGCACTGATCCGTCTACCCGACGGGACCGAGATCCCAACAACCGTGAAGGACATATCCCCCTCCGGCGCCCGGCTCGTGGTACCGAGTTCTTACGCGCTGCCTAAGAGCTTCATGTTCAAGGTGATCGGGCGCGATTTCGTGTGCGCGGTGCAGTTGGCTTGGCGCCGAGGCGATTATGCCGGCGTTCGCATCGCGCGAGTTGGCAAGCTCACCTCAGACCCAAAGAAGGCACCTACACCAAGCGTTGAGCCAATTGCCGCGCTACGTGCTCGTCGCAGCCGCTTCTCGCAGATCTGAGACCTTCCGAACGACAACGGCGCAGCAACCCGGAAGGTCACTGCGCCGCAGGATTGGGCCGCCGAGAGGGAGAGGACGCCCTGCTGGGCGCATCCTTGCCGCTCTACAGCGCTCGGCGAGGTGTCGAGCGGCCTCTGCCGGCCTCTCCATGCGTTAAATTTCAACATGTTGGTGGAGGCCGCACGATCCTGCTTGTTGTCGGGACTTGATCCAGCTACGAAGCGCACCCTCAGACAAGAAAAAGGCCGCCCTCAAGGAGCGGCCCGAAGTCTAGGGAGGAAACGCCCAAGAAGGGCTGCGGGACGGCGACGCCATCGCTGTCCCGCAGTGCCCACCTAGGCATTTGCGACGCAGCTCGCAATCATTCAGAGCCGCAGTAGCCGCATAGGGTAGGCTGGCGAAGCCACTCATGTGCGCTTCCACACCATGGCCCGGCTAATCTACACGTCGGCTTTAGACTTCAGCTCGGCTCGTCGCCGCCGCAACCGCAGCGCCAAGATCAGCGCTCCAGGCCAGAACACGAGGCTGAGCACGGCAACCGGCACGATGGCGCGGCCCTTCCACCATGTGATCGTGACCGGCAGGAATAGCCCTAACACCGCGACCGCGAGGATCGCCCAGAACTCCAGGTCGGACATGTCCATGTGCGTTCCATAGAGCACTTCTACCGTTACGCTTTCTTCACGACGGGTGGCACAGTGCGGCCACCATGCCGATCCGGCCCGAGCATCGTTTCTTCTACCCCATCGACTGGCCACAGCTCTCGGCCGTGATCCGGTTTGGCCGCGCCAAAGGCTGCTGCGAGGGCTGCGGACGGCCGCACGGGCGGATGGTCTACCACCTCGGAGACGGCCGCTGGTGGGATGCTGAGGCCGCTTCCTGGCGCGATGGGCAGGGTAGGCGGATCCGGCTTAAGGCACGGGCAGTAGATGTTCTCCGCCTCACCCGCCGAACCCGAGTAGTCCTAGCCGCCGCCCATCGCGATCACGACACCTCGAACAACGCAGACATCAACCTCGCCGCCTTCTGCCAGCGGTGCCACCTGATCCATGACAGGCCCGAGCATCGACGTCGACGTTGGCGCACGATGTTTCAGCGTAAGGCCCTTGGTGACCTGTTTAGCGGTCCCTACGGCTGATCGCGGAGATCCTGGTGCTCACATGATGGGGCCAGGACCGACCGGATCCCCGGGTACCAAGTCTGGTCCAGCTGGATCGCCGGGCACTGGATCAGGCGGTGGTGCCGGCATAGGCGGGTCGCCGGGTACAGGTTCAGTCGGTGGCGGCTCACCCGGCGTCGGCAGATCAGGACTGCCCGGATCAGGGATGTCAGGGTTAGCCATCAAACAGTCACCTCCGCGGCGCGGGAGACAGTGGGCGGTCATGCCGTCGAACTGTCTCTATTCATAGCAACCTTCCAGGCTCGGCATCCATGAGGCCGACAGCAGCACCGATTAGGGCGGAGGAGCGTGATGAGGACATGGTGCATCGGCTGATCGGCGAGGTTCACAAGCTGGCTGCCTGTGCTCAGCGCTTTCCTGAGTGGCTCCTGACGAGACCATGGTCACCCCCTTCCTAAGTGTCTCGTCTCGGCCAACGCCCCGCAGGGCTGGCAGGCTAAGACCAAGAACAAGGGCGAGCTGTTCCGCGAGGTGAAGCTGAACCGCGGCCACGCGATGCAGCTCACCTCCCAGGAAGCGTAGCTGTACAGTTTCGAGGCGACCGCGGTCGGCCCATCGGGTCGATGTCGCATGAGGCCCGTCCCCGCGTTCGCCCCGGGGCGGGCTTCTTCTTGCGGCTCTGCTCGACCAGCCGCCGACAGGTGCGCTCCTAGTAATCCCGGTGGCTGCTCGTGCTCATGCGCCTCGGGATGTAATCGCCCGAGCGGGACTGTTGACCGAAGGCAAGCCAGCCGAGACCGAGGCCAATCGCACCCGCTACGAGCCAACCAGTCATCGTGCCGCTGTCCACATTGCTGACAGCGCGACTGCCTTGCCGATAGTAGCGGGAGCCGTAGCGCGAGGCGTTGTCCCAGGCGTCCGAAGCGCTCTCGCTCGCGTTCCGCAGCGTGTCTCTGGCCTGATCGGCGAAGCCAGCACCACCGCCGGTTGCTCCGCCGGTCTGGCTTGATCCTGGACGGTGGTCGGATCGCTCGTGTGGGCGGTTGTCTGCCATTGTCGGGTTTCCTCCTGCGCTCTGCGTAGGCGCACGAGGAGAGAACCCCTGGGTGGTGGATGTGATCCCAAACAGGTGGGCTGGCTCCTCTGGCCCCCGAGCGTACAGTCTGGTCACGATCTCCCAGAAATCTGGGCACTCACCCGCATGCGCCTGCAGCCGCGCGTCGGTGACCCGCCGTGCTACCTGAGCAAATTCCTGAACGTGTTCTGACGGGACTTCCAGCGGGTCGGCTATGACAGAGCCCTCGTGAACGGATGTTACGCTCGTTCACATGAACACCCGCGCACGGTTTCTCGATCCAGACACCGTTCGTCTTATCGTCCGCCCACAGATCATCACCGCATAGCTCGGCTCGTCCCACCACCCGCGAGAATTCTTGTTCGCGCTGATCGGTCGAGGTCGCTCGCTACCTGTCGGCAGCTCTTTGAGGGCTCCCCCAGCTCCTGCACGGTCCTGTGGAACTCTCAGGTTGCTGGCGTTCGCTGGCGTTCGCCGCAATCCAGCAGGAATGTTGGGGTAAAAGTTGGGGTTTTGCGGTTGCGCTCGGCGCGATTGCCAACAGTCCCAGATACTTAGCGGGATGTACTGGCGGAGAGGGGGGGATTCGAACCCCCGATGCCCTTGCAGGCATGCCGCATTTCGAGTGCGGTGCATTCAACCGCTCTGCCACCTCTCCGCGAGGTGCCTCGATGAGACGGGCGGTGCCTAGCACGCGCGGTCCGGCTTCACAAGCGATCTCGGCACACCCCACGACGGGTCAGACCACCACGGTGATCGCCTGCGCGGCGCGGGTCAGGCCCGTGTAGAGCCAGCGCGCCCGGTGCTCGCGGAAGGCGTAGGATTCGTCGAAGAGCGTCACCCGGTCCCATTGCGAGCCCTGCGCCTTGTGCACCGTGAGGGCGTAGCCGTAGGTGAACTCGTCCGTCTCGCGGCGCAGGAACAGCGGGATCTCCTCGTCCGTCCCGGTGATCATCGCGCGCAGCACCTTGATGTCGGTGGGACGGCGACGCAGGGCCGGGTCGTCCTCGGGCACCACGTCCAGGCGGATCAGGTCCGGCCGCGGCGGGGCACGCAGGGACTGGACGGTCCAGGTCGAGCCGTTGAGCAGGCCCTTCACCCGATCGTTGCGGAGGCAGACCAGCTTCTCGCCCACCGCCGGCATCGGATCCGTGTGGCCGGCGAGTTCCCGGAGCCGGGCGTTGTAGAGGCGGCGCGTCTTGTTCAGCCCGACCAGAACCTGGTCGCATTCGAGCACTTCGGCCGGGTCCAGGGCCCGGCGGGACACGACCCGGCTCTGCCCGTAGCTGCCGAGTTCCAGCCGGCCGCCCTCGCGCACGGTCATGGCCATGCGGACGATCGGGTCGTCCTTGGCCTGCCGGTGCACCTCGGTGAGCATCACGTCGGGCTCGGCCTCGGTGAAGAAGCCGCCGCCACGCACCGGCGGCAACTGCGCCGGATCGCCCAACACCAAGACCGGCCGTTCAAAGGACAGGAGATCGTTGCCGAGATCGGAATCCACCATCGAGCACTCGTCGATGATGATAAGGTCCGCCTTGGCGGCCGGACCGGACCGGTTCAGCGTGAAGGTCGGACCGCCCTCCTCCGCCTCCTTGGTGCGGTAGATCAGGGAGTGGATCGTGGCGGCGTCGTAGCAGCCCTTCTGGCGCATCACCGAGGCTGCCTTCCCGGTGAAGGCCCCGTAGACCACAGTGCCGTCGACATCCTCGGCGATTCGACGGGCGAGCGTCGTCTTGCCGGTGCCGGCATAGCCGAACAGCCGGAACACTTGGCTTCCACCCTCCCGCCGCCACGCGGCGATCGCCTTCAGCGCCGCGTCCTGCTGCGGAGCGTAGGCGGCCGGCAGCCCCGCGCTCACGGCCAGCGCACGGTTGGCGGCATTGAGGACAGGATCGACGCGACGTTGCCGCCCGTCTTCAGGCCGAAGATCGTGCCCCGGTCATAGAGCAGGTTGAATTCCACGTAGCGCCCGCGGCGCACCTGCTGCTCATAGCGGTCGGCCTCGGTCCAGGCGGTGCGGACATTGTCGCGGACGATCTTCGGATAGGCCTCCAGGAAGGCCTGGCCCACCTCGCGGGTGAAGGCGAGGTCCGCCTGCGGATCGCCGCTCCAGTGATAGTCGTAGAAGATCCCACCGATGCCGCGGGGCTCGTCCCGGTGCTTGAGGTGAAAGTATTCGTCGCACCACGCCTTGTAGCGGGCATGGTCGATCCCGTGCGCCGTGCAGGCCCGCTCCAGGCAGGCGTGGAAGTGGCGGCTGTCCGGGTCTTGCTGCGTGCGGCGCCGGTCCAGAACGGGCGTGAGGTCGGCGCCCCCGCCGAACCAGGCCCGCGTGGTCACGACGAACCGGGTGTTCATATGCACCGTCGGCACGTGCGGGTTCCAGGGATGGGCGATCAGCGAGATCCCGGTGGCGAAGAAGCGCGGGTCCTCCGCGGCGCCCGGCATCTGCGCGCGGAACTCGGGGGCAAACTCGCCGTGCACGGTCGAGATATGCACGCCGGCCTTCTCGAACACGCGCCCCTTCAGCATCGCCATGGTGCCGCCGCCACCGGGCCGGCCGGTATGGTCGGTGCGGTTCCACGGCGTCTTCACGAACGTCCCCGGCCCCTCGGGGGCGTCCGGATGGAAGGGACCCTCGGCCTGCGCCTCCAGGCCCTCGAAGGCCGCCAGGATGCGGTCGCGCAGGGTCTCGAACCACGCGGCGGCTTCGGATTTCATGGCCGTTACATCGGCCTCGGAGGGAGGGGCAGCCAGGGCTGCGCGGGCTTCATCCGGCATCGTCATGACACAGGCTTTCCCATCGTGCCGACCGGCCGTCAATTCGGCATCGGCGGGACACGGGCGCCCAGGGCCTATGGACGGGCCGGCCCGTCGCCCACCGGCTTGAGCAGGCCGGTGGCGCTCGCCACCGGCTCCCCCGCCGCGTCGCGGATCTCGGCCTCGCAGAAGATCACCGAGCGCCCGGCCCGGGTGACGCGCCCTTCCGCGACGAGCACGCCGCGGCCGGGGCTGAGAAAGCGGGTCTGCATGTCGAGGGTCACCACGGGGCGGCCCGCCCTGAGGCGGGCGGCAGTCCCCAGGGCGACGTCGAGCAGGGTGCAGAGGATACCGCCGTGGGCGATGCCGAGGTTGTTGGCATGCTCCGGCCGCAGGGCGAGGCGCAGGCGCGTACACCCCTCCCGCACCTCGAGCGCCTCGATCCCGCAGAACGTCACGAAGGGGATATGGGCCCCGAAGATGGTGCCCGGCTCCGATTGCTGGTCCACGCCGATGTCCCGGATCTCTCCCCGCCGGGAACGTTATGGCCCAGCCGGGTCCGCAAGCCCAAGACTTTCCGTTCGACATTGTTCGAGACGCGCCCCGTCCGATGGTCGGACGCCGCGTGAACTCTCGCGCCTCTCGTCTGGACGGAAACGGATCTTCTCAAACGAAGACACCGGCTGAATGGCAGCGAATGGCGTATCGGTTGAGACGGCGGAATACGCCAGGGCGTGCAAGTGCGCCGCGCGGCAACGGGATTGCTCAGGCGACGATTTCAGCTCCACCGGGCGCTTGAATAATATGCGTGTTCACGACCGGGGCGTTGTGTAGGGAAAACCTAGACGACGACTTGATTTTGCTGCACAGACGGTCGAACCGTGTGACCACCGTCGGATAGAGGGAATCATCGATGGACGATAACGCCACAGAACAGCAGCAGACCTTTATCGAGCAGGCATCGGACATCGTCTCGGCGTATGTCTCGAACAATTCCGTTCCGATCAGCGAGCTGCCCGGGCTGCTCGCCGGCGTGCACGCCGCCCTGACGAAGCTCTCCGCGCCTGCCGCGACCGTTACGGAGACGGCCGACAAGCCCACGCCCGCCCAGATCCGCAAGTCGGTGACGCCGGACGCGCTGATCTCCTTCATCGATGGCAAGCCGTACAAGACGCTCAAGCGCCACCTGTCGCGCAACGGCCTGACCATCGAGCAGTATCGCGAGCGCTTCGGGCTGCCTCGGGACTATCCGTCGACGGCGGCCAGCTACTCCGCCCAGCGCTCCGAACTCGCGCGCAGCCTCGGTCTCGGCCAGCAGCGCCGCAAGTCCGCGGCGGCGCCGGCCGCGCCGGAGCCTGCTCCGGAAGCCGCCGAGAAGCCGAAGCGCGCGAGCCGTCCGCGCAAGGCCAAGGAAACGGCCTGAGCCCGGGCGTTCCGGCTCACGGATACGGAGGCGGCACGCGGATCGCGTGCCGCCTCCGTCACGCGAAATCGGCGAGATTGTCGGCGACGTCCCCGGCGGCGATCTCGGTCTTGGCCCTGTCGCGCTCGGTCTTCTCGCGCGGGGGCTCGGTGTCGGACCGCGGATCCGGAGAAGCCGGCCGCTCCTCCTTCGGCGCCCCGTCGCCGCCCTGCCCGTCCGGGGATCGATCCGGCCTCCGATTCGCCATGCTGCACGCTCCCTGCCGACCCCACGGTTGCGGATCAAAGCCCTGAGCGCAGCGCGCGTTCCGACTCAGGAAGGCCGGCGCCGTGACGCCTCCCCCCGACCCGAATGACGCAGGGCTTCAGCCTTCGCGAGAAAGGTGGGACGAAGGCGCCGGAACCGCGATCGGGAGCAGGATTTGGGCAATCGCTACGGGCTGGAGATCCGCGCGGCCGCGGGACCGGACGCCGCGGGCCTCGCGGCCCTGCTGGGGGAGACCGGCGTCGCGGTCGGAGCAGGGGACGTCGCGACCCGACTCGAGGCCCTTCAGCGCGCCGGCGGCACCGCGCTGGTCGCCATGGAATGGGGCCCGCCGAGCGGCCTCATCGCGGTGAGCCCCATCCACACGCTCGACGCGGCCCGCCCCTTCGGCCTGATCTCGATTCTCGTGGTCGCGGCGGACTCCCGGCGCCGGGGGATCGGGCGGGTTCTGAAGGCGGCCGGCCGAGCGGCGCGGCAGGCTGGCTGCGACCGGCTGCTCCTGAGCGTCGGACCGGATCAGGACGCGCTGCGCGCCTTCTGCGCCGCAGCCGGCTTCACCGAGGACGGAACGGTCCACGCGCGTCCGCTGCTGAAGCGCGGATCCTGCGAGTCTTGAGGCCCGCGACATCCTGACCGCAGCCGTAAGCGGCCCCAGGCGTTGACCGAGACACGCTGGAGCCACGCCGATGACGCTGCGATCCGAGACCCCGCCGCCGCCCGCGAACCTGCCCTGCGATCCCCCGCCGGATTCGGACACGCCGACGGCCGCCCAGTTGAAGGCGGACATCGACAGCGGCCGCACCGCCGACAAGACTCCGCACATGGACGTCGGTGCCGCGCCGCTCGGGACCTGCGAGGAGGCCGGCGGGACGCCGCCGACGTCGCGGGAGGTCCGCTTGGCGCGGCAGAACGAGCGGGCCGCTTCGGAGAAGGCGGCGGCCGGCTACGTGCACCAGAGGCAGCCCTGGGTCCTGCCGGCCTATATCGGCTTCATTGTCCTGGCGGCCGTGGGGCTCGGTGTCGCGCTCTGGCTGATGCGCTGAGGCGGCGGGGCGCCGCGCCAGAGCGCGTCGCGCGGAAGCCGGAGCGGGTCCCGTCTTGCCGGACCTCATGGGTGCCCGGTGGTCCGGCGACGGCGCACGCCGCGATGATGCAGGACGGCACGGTGGCGGCGCGGGCGGCTTAAAGGTCGATTCACGTCGATGCGGTTAGCGTGGGCTTACTGCAGTCCTGCGTAAACCGATCCTCCATGCCCCCATCCGTCGATGCTCCGCCGGACCTGTCCGGGCTCCTCGAACTGTCACGCATCGAGAATCTCGATCTCAAACCGGTCATTCTCCGGGTGCAGACTGATCTGTTCGTCCGGACGCCGGGCCGGGACCGGAGCGCGATCGAGATCTTCGAGTCGCTGGCCTGCGGCCTGATTCCCACGGTGGACGACGAGACGGCCCGCGTTGTCGCCGGCAAGCTCGCCCCCTGCCCCGAGACGCCGGCGGCGGTTCTGGAGGCGCTCGCACTACGCGGGGGTGCCGCCCGCGACGCCGTGGTGGAGCTGGCCCCCGCCCTGAGCCACCGCCTGATCGAGGCCGCCCTCTCCGACGGCTCCGACATCGCCGCCCGCATCGCCGCCCGGGCGGGCCTGAGCCGCGAGGCGGTGGACGAACTCTCCCGCGAAGGCCGCCCCGAGATCGACCGCGCGCTCGCGGCCAATCTCGGCATCACGCTGCGCGGGGCGGCACTGGCCCGCCTGGTCGGCCGCGGCCGCAGCGCGGCCGATCTCGCGCGGCTGCTCCTGATCCGCCCCGACGTCTCGGCGGCCGACCTCGTGCCCCTCTACCTGCATGCCGACCCGATGCGCCGCGAGGTGATCGGCCGGACCGTCGAGGCGACCGCGGCCCTGCGCCCCTGCCCGCCGCCGCCCCGCGGCCTCGGTGAGACCCTCACCCGGCTCTCGGCCGCCCACGACGTTCCGGCCTTCGTGGCGACCCTGGCGGACGGCCTCGGCCTCGCCCGCGATTTCCTGACCGTGGTCGCCGATCCCGGCGCCCGCTACGACCTCCTGACCCTCGGTCTGCGCGCCGCCGGCCTGCACGAGGAGGAGGCAGTGTACATCTTCCTCACCCTCAACCAGGGGGTGGCGCGCTCCGCCGAACGGGTCGCCGATCTCGTCCGCCTGTTCCGCACCGTGAGCCGCCCGGCCTCCCGGGACCTGATCGCCGCGATCCTCGACCGGCCGCTCGCCGAGCGCGGGCGCAGCGACGCGCACCAGCCGCTGCACGGGCCGGAATCCAAGCTGCGCCAGGGTGCCGAGCGCACCGCCGCGCAGCGCCCGCCCCTGCCGGCGCGCACGCGCCGGGCCACGGGCGGAGAGACGGGCTGAGACGGGCCGGTTCTCAGCGCGGCCCGACGCCGCGCCAGGCCGGCTGCCGATCGGACTCCTCCAGCGTGTCGTTCGAGGCCGGAGGCTCCGCGGCCCGGCGGCTCAGCTCCGCCATCAGGCCCCGGGCCAGGACGGCGCGCACGGCGCGCTCGCGGGTCTCGGGCGGGACCGCCTCGAGGGCCGCCGGAAGCGCCGACGGGGCGCCCGCCACGGAACCCACGAGCTTGCGGGCCTCGGCCGCCGGATCCGCACCGTTGCGCATCAGCGCGAAGTACGACAGTGCGCTGATCACCAGCACGGCGCGCAGCAGGAAGGTCATCGGACAGCTCCTCCGCTCCATGTCGGACGTGACGATTCAACGGGTTTCGTGAACCGAACCTCAACCGGTTCCGGCTTTCACGCACGATGGTGAACGAAGCTTGGCCAGATCCATCCGGTTACCTTGCGGAAAGCATCCTGGACGGTTGGACCAATCCCGCAACACTCGTTTAAGCCGCCTCTGCGACCGTCCGGAAGTCGTTCGAAGTCGAACCGGAGGCGTGATGGGTGCGAAAACGCATACATCGCGGCGCGTGTCAGCCTTGCCTATTAAAAATGTCCTGACTTCCTTGATCGACGACCGTCTCGCGGGGCTGGTCCACGAATCCGTGGTCGACGATGCGGGATTGCGGGCGCGCCATCAGCGTTTCCTGGTGTCGCGCCTCGCCACGGGCGCGGTGATGATGGCCGCCCTGCCCCCTTACCTTCTCTGGCGCGGTGTTCCCTCGGGCATAGAGGTTCTGGCGGTCGTGAGCCTGCTGCTGCCGGTTCTCGCGGCGGTGCTGCTCGCCCGCACCGGGTCCCTCTGGCTCGCTCACGCCGTCTCCTCGTCGGGCCTGACCGGCCTCGTCGTCGCCCTGGCAGGCATCACCGGAGGCGTCTCGTCCCCGGCTTCGGTGTGGCTGGTGGCGATCCCCCTGGAGGCGCTGGTCTCCGGCTCGCTGCGCGCCACGGTCGCGGCCTCCGTCATGGCGGTGCTCGGCGTGCTGGCGGTGGTCGGCCTCGATGGCTGGGCCGGCGCCCCGCCGGCGGTGGACATCCCGGCCGCCATCGCCCTGCCGGCCTTCGCGATCACCGCCATCGGCCACGTCGCCGCCCAGGTGCTGGAACACATGCGCAATGAGGGCGCGTGGCGCGCCCGGCTGCGCGACAACGAGGCGCGCGACCGGCTCCTGCTCTCGGCGATCGACGATCTCGTCACGTGGCACGACCGCAACGGCCGCGTGCTGGACGCGTCCGTCTCGGCGATCCGCCTCGTCGGCAGCGATCCGGCCCGGCTGCACGGCCACGGCCTGCTGGAGCGGGTCCACGTGGCTGACCGTCCGGCCTTCCTCAAGGCCGTCAGTGACGTCGCGTCGACCGGGCGGCCCGCCACCCTGCCGCTGCGCCTGCATGTGGAGCCCGAGGCTGGCCGTCCCGACGGCGCGCGCCTGATCCACGCCGAGATGCGCGCCCATCGGATCGCGCACGGTCCCCACGACGCCATGGCGGTCGTGGCGGTGACCCGCGACATGACCGAGCACCATCGTCATGCCGAGGAGCTGGAACGCGCCCGCGCCGAGGCCGAGCGGGCCGACGCGATCAAGGGCCGGTTCCTGGCCAACGTCACGCACGAGCTGCGCACGCCGCTGAACGCGATCATCGGCTTCTCCGAGGTCCTGGGAGGGGAAGGCGCGGTCAGCCTCGGCCCGGACCAGGCGCGGGAATATGCCGGGATCATCGGCGCCTCCGGTCATCACCTCCTCGGGGTGGTGAACACGCTCCTCGACATGAGCCGGATCCAGAGCGGCAACTTCGACTACGCGCCGGAGACCTTCGACATCGCGGCGCTTGTCCAGACCTGCTGCGACCTGATGCGCCTCAAGGCCGAGGCGGCCGGCATCACCCTGGCCACATCCGTGTCGGGCCCAGTCGAGATCACCGCCGATCCCGGCGCGTGCCGGCAGATCCTGATCAACCTCGTCTCCAACGCCGTGAAGTTCACGCCGCGCGGCGGCCGGGTCGACCTGTCCCTGCGCCGCGGCGCCGACAGTCTCGATCTCGTCGTCGCCGATACCGGGATCGGCATCGGCGCGGATGACCTGCCCAAGCTCGGCACGCCGTTCTTCCAGGCGGGGAACGGTGGCTACAAGCGCTCGCACGAGGGGACCGGCCTCGGATTGTCGGTGGTCCAGGGCCTCGTCGGCATCCATGGCGGCGCGATGCTCATCGAGAGTGCGCCGCAGGCCGGCACCGCCGTCACCGTGACGCTGCCTCTCGCCAGCCGGGCGGCCGCCACCGGCCCGGCCCCGATCCGCACGGCCGTGCGGGGCGCCCCGGCGCCGCGCCGCGTGGTCCGCCTGCCGCTCGGCCTGTTCGACGCGGAGCCGAGCCCCGCCTCGGCGCCCGCCGGCCCGGTCCTGCGTCGCGCCGGCTGAGCCCCAGATCCCCGGAAGGAGACACGATGTCAGGCTACCGCGAGATCACCGTGCCCGGCGAAGCCAACCGCGTGCGCCGTCCGGCGCCGCGTCGCGCCGCCGTCCAGGGCGATTGGCGCACCGTGCTCGTGAGCGCGCTGAAGGCGACCGGCACCACGTGCCGGAACAGCCCGGGCACTGTCCTCGGCAGCCTCGTGGCCGCCGGCGCCGCAGGCTTCATCTGTGTCAACGCGCTGGGCCATCAGGCCGGGCGTCATCCGGCGCCGATCCTGCCCAAGCTGGCCCAGAAGGCTCCCGCTCCGCGTGAGGTGGCGGCCGCCGCCAAAGAGCCCGCCAAGGAGCTCACCAAGGAGCCGACACGGGATCCGGCCCGCTCCGAGCCCGACCGGCCTGCCGCGCCCGCCCCGGCCAAGCCGGCAGCCCGGGACGCGATCGGCGAGCTGATCCGCTCCGATGAGACCACCGCCTCCGTGACCCCGAAGGCGTCCCCGCCCCGGGCCACCGCGAAGCCGGCAGCCCCCAGAGAGGCGTCCAAGGCGGCCAAGCTCGAGAAGGATGCGGATCCAATCCTGCGGGCACAGAAGGCGCTGTCGAAGCTCGGCTACGCGGTTAAGGCCGACGGCGCGATGGGCCCGGGCACCCGCGCGGCGATCGAGAAGTTCGAGCGCAGCGCCAAGCTGCCGGTCACCGGCGAGGCCACGGGCCGGACCCTGCGGGAGCTGGTCGCCCGCGCCGGTCACGGTTAACGGTATCGGTCGGGATGTGCCGGGGACTCCAACCCGCTCCCTCATCCTGAGATGTCGGAGCGCGGCGGCCGCCTCGAAGGAGCCTTCCAGCTCGCCGCGCGGATCCCTGGAGCCCCCTTTCGAGGCCCGCTGACGCAGGCACCTCAGGATGAGGTGGCGTATGGGACGCGCTCATTCCGTCCAGTGGCAGCCCGCGCCGGAGCAGCTCCCGCGCGGGCACCGATCATCGGTAGGTGCCGGCCGCGCAGCCCTAGTATTGCGTGCCGGTGAAGCGGCAGATCGTCTTGCAACGCGGACCGCCATTGGCCTGCCAGGATTTCGCGTGGCCGATCGAACCGCTCATGTCCTGTGTGGGATTTCCGCCCGGCCGCAGCACCACGATGTTGCAGGGAGTGCGCGGCGTCGGCTGATAGCGCGGGCAGGACGCGGAGCCACGGTGACCCAGTAAATCCATGAGCGTCTCCGAACGCACGCCGGTCGAGGGAATGAGAACGCACAGGCAGGCGGCGGCCAGCGTGGCAAGCGAGATCATTCTCCGCATCGGAGTGCTCCTAAAATCATCGTGACTTGCGAATTTGGGCGCCCTTTGCTCAGTTAATCATCAGGCAATACTGTAGATGTGCGAAATCACACAACATTCATTCGGATTTTAATCCCGAAAAATGCACGATTATTGCAAGGAATATTCGAACTGCTGAACCGTGCTGAACTCCGGAGGGCAGATCCGGCGGCGCGGCGATCGGCGGCACGGCACGGCCGCGTGCGCTCCCCGTTGCCAGGGCCGCCCCTTTCGCGCATGGCGGACAGGTTTTCAGAGGGCCACAGACGAATGCGCCTGCGCTCCGACTTCTGGGTCTCGGCCCACCTGCGACGCCTCGATGTCGCGGGAATCCCGGCCGTGCTGCGCCGGCGCGGGGCCGCGGAGGCAGGTGCAATCTTCGTGAAGGTCGACCGCCTCGACGGCAGCGCCGACCTCTACGGGCCGGCGCCGCAGGCCCTGTTCGAGGCCGAGGAGAGTGGCGATCGCCGCTTCACCGCCGTCATCACCGGCGGCAGCCCGCTCGACGTGGAGGAGCGCCTGACCAAGGAGATCCGGTTCGATTCCGATCTCTGGATCATCGAGATCGACGACCGACAGGGGCGGCACTTTCTGGACTTGGCGGAGTAGCCTTCAGGGCGCGCGGCATGGTCATGCCACGCGCAGGATCGGTCAGCCCTCGATGATGCGTTCGTCGAGCTTCCGGTCCACGATCTCGACCGTGCGGTCGATCTCGGCGCTGGGCTCGCCGAGCTGGTGCGCGATCAGTTTCACGAGCAGATCGACCCGCTCGATGTAGGGCGCGCCGTTCGCCACCGCCCGCGCGGCCGAGGACGGCTTCAGCAGGCTCTCGGCGGCCTTGGCGTATTTCTCGAACGGCACCTGATCGGCCGGATCGGCGCCGAGCTTCCGGGCGATTGCGTCGACGTGATCGTAGATCGCCCGCGAGCGCGCCAGATCGCCGTGGACGGCGTCGTGGATCGACTGCGGCTCGCCCGGGGTGATGCAGCGGTAATTGCCGGTCAGCAGCATCGACCACTTCGCCAGCGGCACGAACAGCGAGTCGAACACCTTGAGCTTGACCGGCACGTCCTGCCCGTCGAGGCGCACCGCGTCGATGTCGGCCTCCAGCTCCCGGAGCATCCGGTTGTGCGCCGCGTCCGCGAAGGTCGCGGCCTTGAAGTTCGTCGGCAGCCCGACATGCAGGACGTTGGCCTCCTCCTCGGGCGGCCGGAAGGCCTGCGGGTCGGGGGAGCAGAGCGACATCAGCCCCGGCTCGAACCGGTCCCAGACGCCGGCATTGGTGTAGGCGTCCTCGAGGTCCATGGCGGCCAGCGCCGGGATCCGCTTGAGATAGGGCAGCGGCGGCATGTTCATGATCGACAGGCACGGCAGCTTCGCCGCCGCGATCTTGATCATGAGGACGCGGATCGTGTGGTTGTTGTACTGCGGCTCCTGCATGGCGAGACCGACGAGGTCGTAGCGCGACACGTCGACGTCTTCCGGCGGCATCGCGTCGAGCTTGCCGGGCAGGTCGCGCGACAGGATCGAGCGGTGGTTCGGCTCGTCGCGCAGCTTGATGCGGACCTCGGTGCCCGCCCGGTTGATCAGGTCGGCGGTCTTGCGCCGGCAGACCAGGGTCACGTTGTGACCGGCCATCAGGAGCTTGGTCCCCAGCAGCGAACCGTAGGAAGCCCCCAGGATCAGGATGTTTCTGGCCACGTCGTTCCTCCCCAGCATTGGTCTTGCTGTTGGTCTTCTGGCTGCTGGGTACGGCGCGTCCGCGCCACGCCCCCCATCGCACCGCCGATGGATGGCAGCCGGCCGGGCGGAACGCAAGCCTTCTGGTATATCTGATCCCAAACCCGATGTGGCGTCGGGTTAGTGACAAGCCGCGCGATTCCTATCCCCACAGCTCCGGTGTGGGCGGGTGCATCAGGCTGCCCTCGTAGCGGAGCGGCGGCTCGCGGTCGCGGGCCAGCAGCAGCGGCCCGTCGAGATCGACGAAATCGGCCATGTCGGCGAGGAGCGCGGCCGGCGCCATCCCGAGCGAGGTGCCGAGCATGCAACCGATCATGATCGAGAGGCCCCGCGCCCTGGCCTCGCGGGCGAGCAGCACCGCCTCGGTGAGGCCGCCGGTCTTGTCGAGCTTGATGTTGATCGCGTCGTAGCGCCCGGCCAGCGCGTCGAGGCCGGCGCGGTCGTGGAGGCTCTCGTCGGCGCAGACCGGCACGGGATGCGCGATCTCGGCGAGCAGCGAATCGGCATCGGCCGGCAGCGGCTGCTCGATCAGCGCGACGCCGGCCCTCAGGCAGGCGTCGAGGTTGGCCTCGACGGTCTCGGGCCGCCACGCCTCGTTGGCGTCGACGATCAGCCGGGCCTCCGGCGCCCCCTCCCGCACGGCGGCGATCCGCTCCGGGTCCCCTGCCCCACCGAGCTTCACCTTGAGGAGCGGACGGTGGGCGGCCTTGCGGGCGGCCTCGCCCATGCTCTCCGGCGTACCGAGGCTCAGCGTGTAGGCGGTGATGGCCGGCTGCGGCGCCGGCAGCCCGGCGATCTCCCAGGCGGGACGGCCCAGGAGCTTGGCTTCGAGGTCGAACAGCGCGCAGTCGAGGGCGTTGCGCGCCGCGCCCGCCTTCATGCGCGTCATCAATTCGTCCCGGCCGATCCCGGCCGCGATCGCCCCCGCCTGCCCCTCGACCAGGGCGCTGACGCTCTCGACGCTCTCGCCGTAGCGCGGATAGGGCACGCACTCACCGCGCCCGACCCGATCCCCGTCCGTGATGGTCGCCACCACGACGGCGATCTCGGTGCGGCTGCCGCGGGAGATCGTGAACGCACCCGCGATCGGGAAGCGCTCGACGGCGAGGGTCAGGCGGCGGGCCATGTCAGGCTCCCGGGAAGTCGGCGACGATCCGGTCCACCAGCCCGTCGACGCCGAAGCGCACCGGGTCGGTGGCGGGCAGGTTGTGCTCCGCGGCGAGCGCGTCCAGCAGCGCCCGCGCCTCGGCCTCGCCGAGCGCCTGCGTGTTGACCGCGATGCCCACCGGCTTGATCCCGGGGTTGGTCAGGCTTCCGAGCTGCATGGTGAGGTCGATGACCTGCCGGATGGTCGGCAGCGGGTGTTTCACGCCGCGCATCGTGGTGCGGGTCGGCTCGTGGCAGACCACGAAGGCGTCGGGCTGGGCGCCGTGCAGCAGGCCGAGGCTGACGCCCGCGAAGGACGGGTGGAACAGCGAGCCCTGGCCCTCGATCAGGTCCCAGTGGTTCGGGGCGGCCTCCGGCGAGATCGTCTCGACGGCGCCGGAGATGAAGTCGGCCACCACGGCGTCGATGGCGACGCCCCGGCCGGAGATGAACACGCCGGTCTGGCCGGTGGCGCAGAAATCGGCGTCGAGGCCGCGCTCGCGCATCCCGCGCTCCAGCGCCAGGACGGTGTACTTCTTGCCGACCGAGCAGTCGGTGCCGACGGTCAGGAGGCGCCGGCCCGCCCGCTTGGTGCCCTTCCCGGTGGGGAAGCGCTCGTCCGTGTGGCGGACATCGTGGAGCTGGCGGCCGCGCCGCGCCGCGGCCTCCGCGATGGCCGGGATCGTGCCGAGCTTGACGTGCAGGCCGCTCGCCACGTCGAGGCCGGCCTCGATCGCCGCCACGATCTCCTTGATCCAATGGTCCGGCAGCACGCCGCCGGCGTTGACGACGCCGATCACCAACGTCCGGCAGCCCTTCGCCAGGGCCTCGGGCAGGGTCATGTCGGGGATGCCGAGGTCGGCGGCGCAGCCGGGCAGGCGCATCTGGCCGACGCACCATTCGGGGCGCCAGTCCTTGATCCCGTAGGCGGTCTTGGCCGCCAGCGTGTCCGGCACGTCGCCGAGGAACATCAGGTAGGGCGTGGCGATCTGCATCGGTCGAGCAACCTTCTCCGGAGGCCGGCGGATCGTCTATGCGGGATCGCGGGCGCCGGACGCAATGCATGAGGCCGGCCAGGGGAGTGGACGCGGCCGCCGTTTCGGACATGACCGGGTTGCGCCATCCGGAATGGACGCTCCTCCAACGCTCTCCCTCATCCTGAGGTGCCGCAGCGCAGCGGAGGCCTCGAAGGAGGGCTCCAGATGCCGCGCGATCCCTGGAGGGCTCCTTCGAGGCGGCTGCGCCGCACCTCAGGATGAGGTCGAGTCTGGGAGAACCGTCCTCAACCTCAGCGGCCGAGGGCCGTCGCGCTCAGGCGGCGCGTCGTCGCGCCACCCCCGCCTCGTTGGCCACCGCGCCCACCGGCGACAGCACGCCGGTCGCCCGGACCAGACCGTCGGCGCCTGCCAGCGCGCCCAGGCGCAGCTCCAGCCCGAGGAAGCGTTCGCGCTCGAACGGCCCCGGCAGGGTCAGACCCTCCGCGAGCGCCCGGTCGAAGCCGAAGCGCGCGTAGTAGGGCGCGTCGCCGACCAGCAGCACGGCGCCGTGCCCGAGGGATTCCGCCCGGCCGAGGGCCGCCTGCATCATCACCGAGCCGAGCCCCTGCCCCTGGATCGCCGGATCGACGGCGAGCGGGCCGAGCAGCAGCGCCGGGCGGGCGAGCCCGGCCTCGACGTGCCACAGCCGCAGGGTGCCGACGAGCCGCCCGGCCCGGATCGCCGCGAAGGCGAGGCCGCGGGCCGGCAGACGGCCCTCGCGCAGGCGCTCCGAGGTCTTGGCGCGTCGGTTGCCGGGAAAGCACGCGTCGAGCAGGCGCTCGCGCGCCGGGACGTCGTGGAGATGCTCCGCGCGGATCTCGATCATGGCTGTGCCCTCCCCGGGCCGGCAAGCGGGAGAAGCGGTGGATTCCGACGGACGGTCGAGCCTGATCCGTCGATGCGGCAGCGGACGATCGCTCCCGGCAGCCAAGGGCTGCCGGGACGTTCTGCAGCAGATCAGATGACGATCTGCTGAAGGGGCGGGAAGCCGTTGAAGGCCACCGCCGCGTAGGTGGTGGTATAGGCGCCCGCGCCCTCGATCAGCACCTTGTCGCCGATCGAGAGCGAGACCGGCAGCGGGTAGAGCTGCCGCTCATAGAGCACGTCCACCGAGTCGCAGGTCGGCCCGGCGATGACGCAGGGCTCGGTCGCGTCCCCGTCCCGCGCGGTGCGGATCGGGTAGCGGATCGCCTCGTCCATGGTCTCGGCGAGACCGCCGAACTTGCCGATGTCGAGGTAGACCCAGCGCACCTCGTCCTCGGCCACGGACTTCTTCGAGACCAGCACGACCTCCGCCTCGATCAGGCCGGCATTGCCGACCATGCCGCGGCCCGGCTCGATGATCGTCTCGGGGATCTGGTTGCCGAAATGCTTGGTCAGACCCCGGAAGATCGCCTCGCCGTAGCTCTCCACGCCCGGCACCGCCTTGAGGTACTTGGTCGGGAAGCCGCCGCCGAGATTGACCATCGACAGGCCGATCCCGCGCTCCGCGCATTCGTGGAAGATCCCCGCCGCGGAGGCCAGCGCTCCGTCCCAGGCCTCGGTGTTGCCCTGCTGCGAGCCGACATGGAACGAGATGCCGTAGGCCTCGAGCCCCTGGCGGTGGGCGTGCTCCAGCACGTCCGCGGCCATCTCGGGCACGCAGCCGAACTTGCGCGAGAGCGGCCAGTCGGCGCCCGCGCCGTCGCACAGGATGCGGCAGAACACCCGCACCTCCCCGGCCGGCACGCCCGTCGCCTCGGCGGCCCGGGCGATCTTCTCGACCTCGGCCTGGCAGTCGACCGCGAACAGGCGGATGCCGAGCTTCAGGGCGCGGCCGATGCAGCGCTCCTTCTTGATGGTGTTGCCGAAGGAGATCCGGTCGGCGGTGGCGCCGGCGGCCAGCACCATCTCCATCTCGGCCACCGACGCGGTGTCGAAGCAGGAACCCATCTCGGCGAGCAGGCGCAGCACCTCGGGGGCCGGGTTCGCCTTCACCGCGTAGAAGACGCGGGTGTCCGGCAGGGCGCGCGCGAAGGCGGTGTAGTTGTCACGCACGACCTCGAGATCGAGGACCATCACGGGGCCCTCGTCCTGACCGAGGTCGCGGCGCACGCGCAGGAAGTCACGGATGCGGTCGGTCATGGTCGTCTCCCGGCACAGGTTCGCGTGCGCCCTACGCGGGGCGCGCTGTCGAAGGTGACGGCCAGGACTGGCCGCCGGCGTCAGGGGGCGATGCGTCGCGCAGACCCACGCGCTTTGGAGACGCGTGCGTCGGAGCGGGCGCAGAGCACCCGGAAGCTGCCGTGGATTGGAAGGGAGGACCCCCACCGCACGCCGGGCAAAGAGAAACAAGCCTCTTCGGTGCCGGCCTTTGGAGGGCCGACGAGACCAAAAAAGCCCGTTCGTCGTTGCTTTAAGCTGCGTCCCCCGTGGAGAGCGGGGTTCGCCGGTTTCGCCTCCGGCTGCCGGTTGTTGTCGGGGTCCGGTGTCGCCACCTGGATGCCGGCCGTAGGGATCCACCCTTGCGACCATCGATCCTTTAAGACCCCTGGCGGCTGTCCGGCAGTTGACCGGATGCCCACCAACCGACACGCGGCCACAGGCACGTGCGAAATTGGGCACGGCGCATATACGGAGTAAAGCCCGGCGCGACAAGGGGAATGTGCCCCGGAACAGCTCCATTTTCGCGCCAAATCCACAGCCGGCGCAGTCCGTTGCAAAAACAGCGCATCTTGAATGCGCGCCGGAGGCGGCACGGGCTTCCCAAGCCGGGCGGAAGCGGGCATCTGACCGCGGGGGGCAGAGTACTCAGGCGAGCGAGTGATGGCGGGGCCGACCAGATCCACCGCGACGGCGCGGGCGTGAGCGCCCCCCTGCGCCATCCTGTCGGCGACGGGCTCCCGGAGCCGATGATCCGCGCCGCCACGCTCGCCGATCTCGACGCCCTGGTCGCGCTGGAGCACGCGGCCTTCGCCACCGACCGGGCCGAGCGCCGGGCGATCCGCCACGCAATCCGGTCGGCCACCATGGACGTGCTGGCGGCGCTGATCGACGCGCCAGACGGGGAACGGGGCCCGGTTCTCGTCGGCGCGGCGGTGTTGGAGCGGCGGCGCAACAGCCGAATCGCCCGTCTCGTCTCGATCGCGGTGGCGCCGAACCGGGGCGGCCTGGGGATCGGCGGCAAGCTCCTCGATGCCGCGGAGGACCGGGCGCGCAGCCATGGCTGCGACCGCCTGCGCCTGGAGGTCCGGGCCGATAACGGCGCCGGAATCCGCCTCTACGAGCGCCGGGGCTACACGCGCTTTGCCGTGCGGCCCCAGTATTACGAGGACGGCATGGAGGCTTGGCGCTACGAGCGCGGGCTGTAGGAGCGCCGCCCCGTTCCCGCCCGGTTAGGGGAGTTTTACGGGTCCCGCGCTACATCGCGCGGATTGCCCGAGAAAGACTCCGCCGCTCATGAGATGCCGTCCATGGCCGTGATCGCCGCCTTCATCATCAATGCGGGGCTGAACTTCGTCCTCGGGCTCCTGATCGCCAAGCTTCTGGGACCTGCCGATTTCGGCCGGTTCGCGCTGGCGACCACCGGGGCGATCGTGCTGAACACGGTTCTGTTCGAGTGGCTGCGGCTCTCGGCGACGCGGTTCTATTCGGGGCGCGTGCGCGTCGACGAGCCCTGGATCCGCCACGGGCTCGACCGCGCCTATCTGCGCATCGGCCTGCTCCTGCTGGCCGCTGCGGCCCTGTGCGGAGCCTTCGGCTTCGCCGGCGGCGCGGACGGCCGCGAGGCGGTGCTGTGCGGCACGGGGCTCGCGGCGCTCGGGATCGGCGTGTTCGACTACCACGCGGCACTGGCCCGGGCGCGGTTCGACGGGAAGCTCTATCTCGGCCTCGTCGCGGTGAAGAAC
This sequence comes from Methylobacterium sp. CM6257, assembly GCF_054611515.1. Lineage (NCBI taxonomy): Bacteria > Pseudomonadati > Pseudomonadota > Alphaproteobacteria > Hyphomicrobiales > Methylobacteriaceae > Methylobacterium > Methylobacterium sp. CM6257. The sequence continues at coordinate 6,887,665 of NZ_CM137735.1, read as the reverse complement.
CTTCTGTCCTTCGCCATGATGGCCGCGGCCGCCTGGTGGCTGCCCCAGCCGGCCTGGGTGCTGGCGGCGGCGGGGATCAGCCAGCTCCTCGCGGTGTTCCTGCTGCGCCACCCGCTCCGAGACCCCCGGATGCCCTTCGAGCGGCCGCGCCTCTCCGCCACCTGGCGGGTCTTCGCCCGCTACGGCCTGCCGCTGATCGCCGCCAACACGGCCTACCAGTGCCTCGCCTTCGTCAACCGCGGCGCCATCGCGGGCCATGCCGGCTTCGCGGAGGCCGGCTACTTCGCGCTGGCGGCCGACGTCACCTCGCGCTCCCTGATGACCCTGGGCACCGCCCTCGACCTGCTGCTGTTCCAGCTCGCGGTCCAGGCCGAGGAGCAGCACGGCCGCGCGGCGGCCGAGGCGCAGGTCGCCGCGAATGCCGGCACCGTGTTCGCACTGCTGGCGCCCTGCGCGGTCGGGTTCTGGGCCGTGCTGCCGGCCCTCCAGGGACTGGTGGTGCCCGACGCCTATCGCGGCCCGTTCGAGAGCTACAGCGTCGCGCTGATGCCCGGCCTGTTCTGCCTGTCGATGATGTTCTTCGCCCTCAACCCGGTTTTCCAGATCCGACGCCGGACGCTTCCCGTGATCGCCGCGGCCCTGGTCGGGCTCGCGGTCAACGGCGCCGGCCTCCTGCTCCTGCCGGACCTGCTGGGCGGGATCGGGGTCGCCCTGGCGCAGACCCTCGGGCTCGCCGCCGCCGGGCTCTGGCTCGGGTGGCGCGCGCTCACGGGTCCGCAGCGCGTCGTCCTGCCCTGGACCGAGATCGGCACCGCGGCGCTGGCCTGCGCGGCGATGGGACTGGCGCTCGCCCCGTTCCGCCACCTGCCCCCGGCCACCGCCCTGGCAACCCTCGTCCCGACCGGGATGGTCCTCTACGGGGCGCTGGTCTGGATCTTCGACATCGCCGGCCTGCGCCGCCAGGTCATGGCACGGCTGCGCCCGGCGCGGGCGGTGGCGGCGGAGTAGGTTTCGATCACGATGACCGGGCGTAGCACCGGCCCCGCAGAGGAAACCCAGCCGCTGAAACCCCGCGACTCCACCCCCGCTTGAATCCACCGCCCGTTCCGGCGACACCCGTCCTGGAATGGATACAAACAGGACCGGGACGGAAACGATGGGGGTCTACGAGCCCGGCACCGAGGCGGAGGCCGGGGAGATCGTGCAGGCGGCGGCCGGGCGTGGTGAGCGCCTGCGGCTGGTCGGCGGCGGCACGGCCGCGGGGCTCGGCCGGCCCGCGCAGGACGCCGCGACTCTCTCCGCAAAGGCGCTGACCGGCATCACGCTCTATGAGCCCGCCGAGATGGTTGTCGGGGCCCGGGCCGGCACGCCGCTCGCCGAGGTCGAGGCGCTGCTCGCCTCCCGGGGTCAGATGCTGCCCTTCGAACCCATGGACCTGCGCGGCCTCTACGGCAGCATCGGCGAGCCGACCCTCGGGGCCGTGGCGGCGATCAACAATGCCGGTCCGCGCCGGATCAACGCCGGGGCGGCCCGGGACAACCTGATCGGCGTGCGGTTCATCAACGGGCGGGGCGAGGCGATCAAGTCGGGCGGCCGGGTGATGAAGAACGTCACCGGCCTCGACCTCGTGAAGCTCATAGCCGGCGCGCACGGCACACTGGGCCTTCTCACCGAGGTCATCTTCAAGGTGCTGCCGGCCTGCGAGCGGGTCGCGACCCTGGTCTTCTCCGGGCTCGACGACGCCCGCGCGGTCACGGCCCTGTCGGAAGCGCTGGGCTCGCCCTTCGAGCTGACCGGCGCGGCCCATCTGCCGGCCGGGTGCGGCGCCCCGGAGGCGCGCACGCTGATGCGCCTGGAGGGGTTTTCGGATTCCATCGACTACCGGCTCGGCGAATTGCGGCGCCTGCTGAAGCGCTACGGACAGCCTGACATCGTGGACGGCGAGGCCGGCGCCGCCCTCTGGCGGTCGGTGCGCGACGCGAAGTCCCTCGCCGAGCCCCGCGACGCCGCGCTCTGGCGGATCTCGACGGCTCCCACGCACGGGCCGGCCCTGGTGGCGGCGATCGCGGCCGAGCGCGACGCGCGCTGGTTCTACGACTGGGGCGGAGGCCTGATCTGGCTCGCCACCGGCGCCGAGGGCGATGCCGGCGCCGAGCTGGTGCGCAGGGCCGTGCGGGCGCAGGGCGGTCACGCGACGCTGGTGCGCGCGCCCGACGCCGTGCGGGCCGCGGTGCCGGTGTTCCAGCCCCTCGCCGAGCCGCTGATGCGCCTCACGGGGGGCATCAAGACGGCGCACGACCCCGCCGGGGTGCTCAACCCGGGCCGGATGTACGCCGGACTGTAAGCTTCAGATTCCGCCCCTCCCCGGCCGCGGGGAGGCGAGGCGCCGAGGATGTGACCCGTGCAGACCAACTTCAACCCCGCCCAGCTCGCCGATCCCGCCATGGCGGCCTCGGAGAAGATCCTGCGAACCTGCGTGCATTGCGGCTTCTGCACAGCGACCTGCCCGACCTACCTGCTGCTCGGCGACGAGCTCGATTCCCCCCGCGGCCGGATCTACCTGATCAAGGACATGCTGGAGGGCGGCAAGCCGGCCTCCCAGGAGGTGGTCAAGCATGTCGACCGCTGCCTCTCCTGCCTGTCCTGCATGACCACCTGCCCGTCGGGCGTGCACTACATGCACCTCGTCGACCACGCCCGGGCTCATATCGAGAAGACCTACGCGCGGCCCGCCGGCGACCGGTTCCTGCGCGCGATGCTCGCCCAGGTCCTGCCCTATCCGAACCGCTTCCGCCTCGCGCTGATCGCCGCCAAGCTCGGCGCCCCGTTCCGGGGCGTGGTGGCGCGACTGCCGCGGGTGGGCAACCGGCTCGCCGCCATGCTCGACCTCGCCCCGGCGCGCCTGCCCGGCCACGAGCCGACGAACCGGCCGGGCCGGTTCCCGCCGGCAGCGGGGCAGACGGCCAAGCGCGTCGCCCTGCTGCGCGGCTGCGCCCAGAGCGTCCTGCGGCCGGACTTCAACGCGGCGGCGATCCGGCTGCTCAACCGTCACGGGGTTGAGGTGGTGCACGCCAACGAGGGCTGCTGCGGGGCGCTGACCCACCACATGGGCCAGGAGCATTCGGCCCACGCCCACGCCAAGCAGACGATCGACGCCTGGGACGCGGAGATCGCCAAGGGCCTCGACGCGATCCTGGTCACCGCCTCGGGCTGCGGCACGACCATCAAGGATTACGGCTTCATGTTCCGCGACGACCCGGCCTATGCCGAGAAGGCGCGTCGGGTCTCGGCGCTCGCCAAGGACGTGACCGAGTTCGTGGCGCAGCTCGACCTCGCGCCGGTGGCCGAGAGCGACCTCGTGGTGGCCTATCACTCGGCCTGCTCGATGCAGCACGGCCAGGGCATCCGGACGGAGCCGAAGGCGCTGCTCAAGCGCGCGGGCTTCATTGTGAAGGACGTGCCCGAGGGCCATATCTGCTGCGGTTCGGCGGGAACCTACAACATCCTGCAGCCCGAGCTGGCCCTCAAGCTGCGCGCCCGGAAGGTCACCAATATCGAGCGCGTGCGCCCCGACGTGATCGCCACCGGCAACATCGGCTGCGCCACGCAGATCGGGAAGGGCACGGACATCCCGATCGTCCACACGGTGGAGCTGCTCGACTGGGCGACCGGCGGCCCGAAGCCGGCCGCCCTGGCCGATGTGGCGCCACGGCTCGAAGCGGCCGAGTAGAAGGCGCAATCCTGCCAGAGTGCGGCGCTCCGTCATCGCGCGCGCAGCGAAGCGGCCCAAGGGTCTGCCGAGGCCTGAGATCGCGCGCTGCACGGGGTCGCTGCGCTGCGTTCGCAGGGGCGGCTGTCCTTCGACAAGTCCCCGTGACGAGCCCGTGACATCAGTTCACGGTTGACCCTTGCCAAATCCGCGCAGCGGTCTGTAATGATACCGACCCCTTTCCGGTCCCGCCGGCCGCCGCAGCGGCCCGCGGACGCGGCCGAATTCCTCGTGAAAACGGACGCGGCGTCGCGGTGGGCTCTGTCGGCCCTTCTGGCGGCGGCGGGTGTCCTCCCCGATCGGGCAGGTGTCGCACGACGCGGCGGATCCTCCGCCGCACCCAGGAATTCACGGCCGGTCCGATCCGGCCGAGATTGTTTCGCGAGGTCGGGACCAGGATGGACGGACGCACGGCCCAGCAGAGCGCTGCGCGTGCCCCGGAGGCGCAAGAGGTGCGTCGCACCGGTCCGTCCCTTGACCCGGCCAGGTTCAACCCCAGGCGCCTACGGCGCCGACCGGCGGTTGACGGCAATTTCCCCTCGAACCCATCCGCCTCGGCGACGAGGCCGGCACTGCGCCCGACAGGTTTGATGTCGGGCGAGGCGCCGCCGGGACCACGGGCACGGAGAACGACGTCGGCCGCCATGCCGAGAGTCCGACATGGCCAACAAAATGCTGATCGACGCGATGCACCCGGAAGAGACCCGGGTCGTCACGGTCCACGGGTCTAGGGTCGAGGAGTTCGACTTCGAAGCCGCCAACCGGCGCCAGCTGCGCGGCAACATCTATCTCGCCAAGGTCACCCGGGTGGAGCCGTCGCTCCAGGCGGCCTTCGTCGAGTACGGCGGCAACCGCCACGGCTTCCTGGCCTTCAACGAGATCCACCCCGACTACTACCAGATCCCGCTCGCCGACCGGCAGGCGCTCCTCGAGGAGGAGGCCCGCGACGCCGAGGAGCACCGGGAGCGCGAGGAGCGCCGCCGCCGGTCGTCGCGCCGCTCCCGCGGCCGCCGCGCCGAGGCCCGCGCCCGCAACGCCGACGAGACGGTGAGCGCCGAGGATGCGTCCGAGGCGCCGCAGGCTGAGGATCAAGCCGAGATCTCCGCCGAGGCTGGGATCGCCCCCGCCGGCATGCCCGACACGCTCGCCGAGAACCCCGAGGCCGTCCAGGAGGCGCTCGCCTCCGAGACCGCGGCCGGCGACATCCCCGAGGCGGAGGCCGAGCCGGCGCCGGCCGCCGGACCCGCCCCCGAGGCAGAACGCTCCACTGGAGCCGAGACGCAGCCCGACCAGACCGCCCCGGAGCATCCCGGCGCGCCCGAGCCCGAGGCCCGGATCGCCGTGGCCGAGGCGCTGACCGTGGCCGAGGAGCCGGCCGAGACCGTCGCGGAGGATGACGCGGAGGCAGCGGCCGCGGATGCTTCGCCCGCGGGCGAGGCCGACGATCTGTCCGACGAGGAGGACTCGGAGGACGACGAGTCCGACGACGACGAGGATGAGGACGAGGCGGAGGACGACGAGGACGAGTCCGACGACGAGGGGGATGACGAGTCGGACGAGGAATCCGACGATCCCGACGCCGAGCCCAAGATCGCCCAGGTCGGCGGCAACGGCGACGCGCTCGCGGAGATCCCCGAGCGGCCCCGCCACTACCGCCGCCAGTACAAGATCCAAGAGGTGATCAAGCGCCGCCAGATCATCCTGGTGCAGGTGGTCAAGGAGGAGCGCGGCACCAAGGGCGCGGCGCTGACCACCTACCTGTCGCTCGCCGGCCGTTACTCGGTGCTGATGCCCAACACCGGCCGCGGCGGCGGGATCTCCCGCAAGATCACCTCGGCGGCCGACCGCAAGCGCCTCAAGGAGGTCGTGCAGGACCTGGAGGTGCCGGAGGGGATGGGCGTCATCCTGCGCACCGCGGGCGCCTCGCGCTCCAAGCCCGAGATCGCCCGCGACTTCGAGTACCTGATGCGCCTGTGGGAGTCGGTCCGCGAGCTGACCCTGACCTCGATGGCCCCGGCGCTGGTCTACGAGGAGGGCTCGCTGATCAAGCGCGCCATCCGTGACCTCTACAACAAGGATCTGGACGAGGTTCTGGTCGCCGGTGAGGACGCCTACCGCGAGGCCAAGGACTTCATGCGGATGCTGATGCCCGGCCAGTCCAAGGTCGTGAAGCCCTACCGCGACCCGACACCGATCTTCGCCCGCTACGGCATCGAGCAACAGCTCGACGCGATGTTCTCCACCCACGTCTCGCTGAAGTCCGGCGGCTACCTCGTCATCAACCCGACCGAGGCGCTGGTCTCGATCGACGTGAACTCCGGCCGTGCCACCCGCGAGCACGACATCGAGGACACCGCCCTCAAGACGAACCTGGAGGCCGCCGAGGAGGTCGCCCGGCAGCTCCGGCTGCGCGACCTCGCGGGCCTGATCGTCATCGACTTCATCGACATGGAGGAGAAGCGCAACAACCGCGCCGTCGAGAAGAAGCTCAACGAGTGCCTGAAGAACGACCGCGCCCGCATCCAGGTGGGCCGGATCTCGCCCTTCGGCCTCCTGGAGATGAGCCGCCAGCGCATCCGGACCGGCGTGCTCGAATCCTCGTCGATCCCCTGCGCCCATTGCGGCGGCTCGGGCTTCGTGCGCGCCACCTCGTCGGTGGCGCTGCACATCCTGCGCTCCATCGAGGAGGCGCTGCTCAAGTCGGCGAGCCACAACCTCGTCCTGCGCACCCGCACCGAGGTCGCCCTCTACATCCTCAACCAGAAGCGCGGGCACCTGCGCGAGCTGGAGATGCGCTTCGGCGTGACCATCACGATCGCGGCCGACGAGCGGCTGGCCGCCACCGCGGCGTTCCAGCTCGACCGGGGTGAGCTCGCCCAGCGGGCCGAGGGCCCGGTGACGGGCGTGCGCGCCCAGGCGATCTCACCCGCCATGGAGTTCGAGGACGAGGACGAGGAGGCCGACGAGGTTGAGGCGGAGGTCGAGGGCGAGGCCGAGGAGGGCCCCGCCGAGGCGCGGGAGGACGGGTCGCGCGAGGAGGGCGAGGGCCGTCGCCGTCGCCGTCGCCGCCGGCGGCGCGGTGGTCGTCAGGAGGGTCGCGCCGAGGAGGAGCGCCAGGACGGCGGACGCCAGGAGGAGAACGGTCGGGACGAGGGCTGGGACGGCGAGGAGCCGGCCGGGACCGAGGAGCCCGTCGGCGAGCCCGCCCAGGCGGCCATCGCGGCCGAGTCCGAGGAGGGCGGGGAGACCGTCGCCGATCAGGACGAGGCACCCCGCGGTGAGGACGAGGGCGGCCGCCGCCGCCGCCGCGGACGCCGGGGCGGACGCGGGCGCGGCGAGGGCCGCACCCGCGAGACCGCCGAGACGGAGGAGGCCCCGGAGGCGACGGACGATGTCCACGCGCTGCCGGCGGAAGAGCCGGTGAGCGCTCAGGCTGTGGCGGAAGCGGTCGAGTCCGCACCCGCGGCGTCCCGCGACGAGACCGTCCTGGACCTGCCGGTTGCACCCGCCCCTGAAACAACCGCACCGGAGCCGCGGGAGACGGCCGCAACCCCGGCCGCCCCGGCGCCCGAACCCGCTGCGGTGCCGGCGCCCGAGCCCGTGGCGGTGGTGCTGACGCCCCCCGCCGATCCGGACCGGCCGAAGCGCGCCGGCTGGTGGTCCCGCACCAAGGCCGCATTGACGGGTGAATAAGGCCGTGCCCCCGGATGATCGTCAGTCCGGGGGCACCGCGCGCCAGCATTCGGTGAGCCGGCCAAAACGCAGACCTTTGATCGATCGCGGAAGGGGAAGTTTACCTTTCACCATTGATTGAAGATTTCATGCGAGTTTCATCCCCGACGTGATTTTTGGGAGGGAACCGGCATGTTCAGTTTGCGCCGCAAGCGCCACGATCCAGGCGCAGCCGGCTCCCCGGCGACAGTCAGCGCCCCGGTCGAGGCGCCCGTGGCGGCGCCTGCGCATCCGGACCCGCTGCCTGAGACCGCTCCGGCCTTCGATCGCGAATGGCTGTCCCTCATGGCGCGGCTTTCGGCTGCGGCGTCGGATGCCGGGACATCCATCGGCTGGATGACCCATGACGCTTCCGGCACCGCCGAGCAGGCGCGCCTGATCGCGGCCGCCAGCGAGGAACTCGCCGCCACGACGGGCGAGATCGCGGCCCGCTCCTCCTCGGCGGCCGAGACCGCCGAGACCGCCCGCGCCGGCATCGCCACCTGCGTCGGCGACCTCCATCGCGCCACCGAGGGCATGCGCGGCATCGAGGAAGGCACCGAGGAGATCGGCAGCCGGCTCGACAGCTTCTCCACGGCGGCCCTGCGGATCGAGGAGATGGCCGGCACCATCGCGGCGATCTCGGCCCAGACCAACCTGCTGGCGTTGAACGCCACCATCGAGGCGGCCCGCGCCGGTGAGGCCGGCCGCGGCTTCGCGGTGGTCGCCGCCGAGGTGAAGACGCTCTCGGCACAGACCGCCAAGGCGACCGACGAGATCCGCGCCCGCGTGAACGGCCTGCGCGAGGAGATGGCAGCGATGCAGGCGGCGGTCACCCGCAGCCGCAGCGCGGTCGAGACCGGCGCGGCGGCCATGATGCGGGCCAATGCCCGGGTCGAGGCGGAGAGCGGCGCCGTCGCGAACGTCGCGACCCAGATGCGCGAGGCCTCCGAGATCCTGGGCCAGCAGATGCAGGCCACCGGCGACATCGCCCGGAATGTCGGCCGCATCGCGGAAGGCACCGACAAGGCACGCCGGGAGATCGGCGATGCCCTGGCCCAGCTGGAGCAGATCGAGGATCTCGGCCGCACCCTGCTCGATCGGCAGAAGGGGGACTCGGTAGAGCAGCGGGTGGGCCGCCTCCCGGCCGACTGCGCCGCTTGGCGCCGCGCCATCGCGGCGACCCTGGTCGGCATGCGCTCGGCCGACAAGCCGCCGGCGGGCGTTGCCGCCGATCCGACCCGGCCGGCTGCCGTGGAGGCCCCCTTGGCGCGGGCCCGCGAGCAGGCCGCGGCCCTGATCCGCCACGTCCGCGCCCAGGCCTGGGACGAGGCGACCACCGCCTTCGTCGCCTTCGAGGCGGCCATCAAGGACGCACGGGCGGCCATCGCGGCCGCCTGAGCCTCCACGGTCTCAGACGTCGACGAGGCGGTCCAGGCGCATGCGGGTGATCTGCGCCACTTCGTCGAGGGCGGCCGCCTCCTCGGCCGCCTGATCGCGGCCGAGCCGGGCCTCGAACACCGAGAGGATCTCGGCCCGGCTCCGCCCCCGGACCGCGATGATGAAGGGAAAGCCGAACCGCGCGCGATAGGCCGCGTTCAGGCGGTCGAAGGCCGCCGCTTCGGCCTCGGTCATGCGGTCGAGGCCGGCGCTGCCCTGCTCGCTCGCCGAATCCGCCGTCAGGCTTCGCGCCCGCGCTTCCGGGCCGGCGAGCTCCGGGTGCCCGTTGAGAAAGGCGCGGCGCGTCCGTGCCGGCGCGGCGCGCACCGCCCCCATCATCGCCCCATGCAGATCCGCCACGCTGGCGAAAGGGCGCCGCTCCCAGGCGTCACGCGCCACCCAGGCGGCATGCTCGAACACGCCCCCGAGGAAAGCCTCGAAGGCGTCCGCCTCCATCCGGTTGATCGCCGCGAGGTCCGGCACCGGTTCAGCTGCCGCGGTAGGTGGTGAAGCTCCCGGGGGCGCACAGCATCGGCACGTGGTAGTGCTGCGCCGGGTCGAAGATCGCGAAGCGCACCACGGGATTGTCGATGAAGATGTCGCTCTCGGCAGTTCCGGCGCGGCCCCTGAAGTAATCCTCGACATGGAAGGCCAGCTGGTACTGGCCGATCCTGGCCTCGTCGGCCGCCAGGATGGGCTTGTCGGTCCGCCCGTCCGCGTTGGTGACCACGCTCTTCACGAGCCGCCACGTCTCCCCCTCCAGGACGGAGAAGTCGATCCGGATCCCGGCGGCGGGCCGCCCGCGATCGGTGTCGAGGACATGGGTCGAGATGCCGGCCATGGACTTGGTATCCTGGAAGGATGCGGCGCGGGGCGGATTCAGCTGCCGCGATAGTAGGAGTAGCCCCAGGGCGTGAACAGCACTGGCAGGTGGTAGCGCTGGCCGGCGTCGCGAATCTGGAAGCGGATCGGCACGAGGCTGAGGAAGGTCGGGCTCGGCAGTTTCAGGCCGAGCGCCGCGAAATAGGCCTCGACATGCATCAGCAGCTCGTAATGGCCGGCCGTGAGGGCGTCGTCCACGAGGAGCGGCTCGGCCGGGCGGCCGTTGGCGGCGGTGACGACCGTCTTGATCGGCCTGTAGGCCTCGCCCGCGCGCCGGGACAGGTCGCAGACCATGCCGGCGGCGGGCGTGCCATGGAAATTGTCGATGGCGTGCAGCGTCAGCTGCGGCCCGAGGCCGGGCTGCGAGACCGGCGCGGATGTGAGCGCAGCGGGCCTGCGCGGGGCCGACGGCCCGGGTCCTGCCTGGGCCCGGACGCCGCCCGCTGAGGCGGCGGCACCGCCGAGGCCGATTCCGGCGAGGCTTCGACGGGTCAGGGCGAGCGGCTCCACGAAGGGATCCCGGCGCTCGGGATCCAGGAGTGACGGGCTGGGGCAGAGCCAGGGCGGAGGGCAAGCGGCGGCCACCGATAGGCTCCGGCGGTCTCGCATCCCGCGAAACGACGCAAGGAGCAAGCCAGAGCCGGCAGGGCGCTATTGCGGTTTCGGGTCGGGCTTGGACGATTCCAGCGCGTCGGCGGCCATCCGGCGTTCGCGCTCCTTGCGCAGCTCCCGCTCGGCCAGCAACCAGAACTCGATTTCGAACCCCTCGGGCCGGTGATTGCGCTCCCACAACTCGTAGGCGCGTTCTCGGATCTGCTCGAAGGTGATGGCGTCCGGCGCCCGGGCCGGGGAAGGCGCGTTCTTGTCGTCTGGCACGGACGATGACCCGGGAGGATGGGGCTGGTTTCCCGGGGCCGAGGGTCCCAGGGAGGCATGGGAGTCGAGCTTCACGTCGATGCCGCCGGCCGTATCAGGAGGCCGGCTTGTCGAGATAGGCGGCCACGCTGGTGATCCGGCTTCCGACCATCGTGACCGCCTTGCGCAGCTGTTGCTCGCTGACCCCGAAACGCTGCGCCCACGCCTCACGCGTGGCGCGATCGTAGATGTCGATATGCGTCTTGCCTCTGGAGTCGATCGACATGCTCTGCCTGCCTGAAATCTCGATGCGCCGCGGCCCCGCCCGGCTGTCTGGAGAGACAACCGGATCTCACCGAGTTCGGTTGCCACCCCGCGAGGGCGTGGGCAGCCGCCATCCGCGGACGATCAGTGCGCCGTCGGCGCGGGCTGCGGGACCAGGTCGAGCAGCGCCTCGGGCTGCTCCACCTCCCGCGGGACCCGGGCCGCCACGAAGGCGGTCAGCAGCGGCACGAGCAGCGCCGTGACCACCACGCTCGCCGCCACCAGCACGGTGGCGGGGCCGGCCGCCTCCGCGTAGGCCGGGTTGGCGGCCGCGATGATCGCCGGCACGGCAGCGGCATTGCCCGCCGTGGAGGCGGCGGCGACTCCGGCGACGCCGTTGCCGCCGGTGAGCCGGTCCGCGACGAACAGGACCGCACCCGTGACCGCGACCACGGCGGCCCCCAGCCCGATCCCGAGAAGGCCCGCCTGCCAGATCTTGGCGAGATCGAGCCCGAAGCCGAGCGCGAAGGCGAAGAACGGGATCATCACCGGCGCGGCGCCCGACAGGAAGGCGCGCATGTCGCGGTCGAGGTTGCCCAGCACCATGCCGATCAGCAGCGGTAGGATGCTGCCCACCAGCGTGGGCCACGGGAAGGCCGACAGGCCCGCCAGCCCCAGCGTCACCATGGTCAGGAACGGGCCGGATTCGAGGCTCATGATCGCGTAGGCGCCCGCATCCTTCGGGCGGCCGAACTGGCCCATGAGGGCGAGGTAGAGCCCGCCGTTGGTGTCGTTCATGGCGGCGACGATCGCCAGGGTGGAGAGCCCCGCGAAGGCCCCGCCGACCACGGGCGACTCACCGAGGACGTGGCCGAACACCACGCCCATGATGGCCGCGACCCCGACCTTGGCGGCCAGAAGGACGCCGCCCTTGCGGGCGATGGCCGGGGTGGCGCGGAAATCGATGCCTGCGCCCATGCAGACGAAGAACACCGCCAGGATCGGCAGCGCGCCGTTGAACAGCGCGCCGGTGAACGAGCCGAAGAAGGTCGCGGTGTTGGGGAAGAGCGTGTGGAGGATCGCGCCGAGGAACAGCGGCACCACCATCAGGCCGCCGGGGACGCGCTCCAGCGAACGCTTGATCGGAATCTGCATGGGTCGTCCTCTGGTGTCGCCCCTGTCCCGAGCCTGACACCCGCCGTCCCCCCGGGCGCCTGCTACAACCTTTCGACAAGTGGGCGCAATACTGGGCTGCAGCCGCCAACTTGTTGACAAGGCGGCGCCTTCATCGCTGACTTCGCTGAGCACGCACGGAGTCGGTCTCGGATGTCGTCAACCCTGCCATGCTCAGGGGAGGCCGCTGGCCTGGAGGGAGGCGTGCCGGCCCCGGCGAGGCCGGCGGCCCTGGCCGACGGCATCTATCAGGCGATCCTCACGGGCATCGCGAACGGACTCTACGGCCCCAACGCGCGCCTGCCCAGCGAGCACGACCTTGCGGCCCGCTTTCAGGTCTCGCGCCCGGTGGTGCGGTCGGCGCTCGACCGTCTGCGCCGCGAGGGGGTGATCGTGTCGCGGCAGGGGGCCGGCAGCTTCGTCCGGCCGCGCGAGGCGAGCCGGGCTCTGGGCTTCGCGCCCGTGGAGAGCATCGCCGACATCCAGCGCTGCTACGAGTTCCGCCTGACCATCGAACCGGAAGCGGCCTTCCACGCGGCGGCCCGCCGCGACACGGCGGCCCTCGGCCGGATCGAGGCCGCGCTCGATCTGCTCGGCGTCGCCACTCGCCAGGAGCAGCACCGGGACGACGCGGATTTCGCCTTCCACCACGCGATCGCGGCCGCCTCGAACAACCACTACTACGCGGCCTCGATGCAGGCGCTGCGAGCGCATATCGCGGTGGGCATGAGGATCCACGGCCTCGCCCTGCTCGGCCCGGATTCCGGCCTGCACACGGTCTTGGAGGAGCATCGCGGGATCTTCACGGCGATCCGCGACCGGGACGCCGAAGGGGCCCGCGCCCGGATGGCCGCGCATATCCGCGGTTCCCGGGACCGTCTGTTCGAGGGACGGCTCCTCGATCTGTCGCTGGAAACCGGACCAACGGCGCAACGTGCTTGATCGCGGGACCGCATCGTCGGTATGGGCTCTGATAACTTTACAACAAGTTCCGGATCAGAACCGGGTAGCGCTCCCATCACCCTGCTGCCATGACCCGCCTGCGCCTCATCGCCGACGACCTGACCGGCACCCTCGACACGGCGGCCGGCTTCACCGGCCTGTGCGGGCCGATCCCGGTGATGTGGCCGGAGATCCTGCCGGAAGGTGCGTCCGGGTCCCTGGCGATCGATTCCGGGACCCGCGAGCGCAGCGCGGACGCGGCGGCCCGGATCGTCGGGGATCTGGCCCCGCGCCTCGACGGGGCCGACATCGCCTTCAAGAAGGTCGACAGCCTGCTGCGCGGTCCCTGGGCGGCGGAACTCGCTTCGGTGATCCGGGCCGGCGGCTGGGAACGCTGCATCGTCGCGCCAGCCTTCCCCTACCAGGGTCGCCGCACGGAGGATGGGCGCCAGCTCGCCCGGCGCGACGGTGGCTGGCCCCCCGTCTCCGGCGACATTGCCGAGTCGCTGCGGGCGGCGGGGCTGCCGGCGCGCCGGGCCTCGGTCGCCGACGGTCCCGTGACGGGGGTCGCGGTCTACGATGCGTCCAGCGACGACGACCTCGGCCGCATCGCGGCACTCGGCGGCGACGGGCCGGTGTTGTGGTGCGGCAGCGGCGGCCTGGCGGCGGCCCTGGCGCGGAGCGTGGATGCACCGAGCGACGATCGGCTCGCCGGTCCGGTGCTCGGCCTGTTCGGCTCCGACCGGCCCGAAACCGCTTCCCAGCTCGCGGCCTGCGGCCGGCACAGCTTGGTCCTGCCCTCTCACGAGGGCGACCATGCGGCATCCATCGCGGAACGCCTCGAACGCGACGGCGTCGTGCTGGCGAGCCTCGCCCTGCCGGACGGCACCGCCCGAGAGGCCGCGGCGGACCAGATCGCAAGGACCTTCGCGGGCGTGGTCGGCCGCATCGCCAAGCCCGGCACGCTGCTGGTGGCCGGCGGCGAGACCCTGAAGGCGCTCTGCCTCGCACTCTCGGTCGAGCGCCTCGACGTCACCGGCCAGATCATCCCCGGCCTGCCCCGCTCGACCCTGCGGGGCGGCCGCTGGGACGGGCTCGCGGTGATCTCGAAATCCGGCGCCTTTGGAACGGACGGCGTCTGGCGCGATCTACTTCAACGCAATGGTTTGACGCCCGACAGGAGCGATCCGTGACCCCACATCTGGCCATCACCATGGGCGATCCCGCCGGCATCGGCCCGGAGATCATCGTCAAGGCCGCCGCCCGGCTGAAGGACCGGATCGCCGCCGGGACCTTGCGCCTCATGGTCATCGGCAGCGCCCCGGCCCTGCACCGCGCCGAGGAGGCGCTCGGCCTTCTCCCTGAGCGGATCCCCGAGGTCTCGGAGGACGGCGACTGGCCGGCCCTCTGCTGCCTCCAGGCGGATGCGGAGGGTGCGCCGATCGAGCCAGGCCGGCTCTCCGCCGATGGCGGGCGCTTCGCCTACAAGGCGATCGAGGCCGGGGTGCGCCTCGCGATGGCGGGCCGGATCGGCGGCATCGTCACGGCACCGCTCAACAAGGAGGCCCTGAACAAGGCCGGCTACCACTATGCCGGCCACACCGAGATGCTGGCGGAGCTGACCGGCGTGCGCGGCTCGGTGATGATGCTCGCCCACGGCAACATGCGGGTCTCGCACGTCACCACCCACGTGGCCCTGGAGGACGTGCCGAAGCGCCTGACCCCGGAGCGCCTGCGCCTGGTCATCGATCTCACCGACAAGGCCCTGAAGGGCCTGGGCCTCGCCAAGCCGAAGATCGCGGTCGCCGCGCTCAATCCCCATGCCGGCGAGGGCGGCCTGTTCGGGCGCCAGGACATCGATGTCAGCACCCCGGTGATCGAGAAGGCCAACGCGGATGGGCTCGACATCCACGGGCCCGTGCCGGGCGACACGGTGTTCGTGAAGCTGCGCGCCGGCCAGTACGATGCGGTCGTCGCCATGTATCACGACCAGGGGCACATCCCTGTGAAGCTGCTCGGCTTCGAGATCGACCCGGCCACCGGCAAGTGGATGGACCTCTCGGGCGTGAACATCACCCTGGGGCTGCCGATCATCCGCACCTCGGTCGATCACGGCACCGCCTTCGACATCGCCGGCAAGGGCATCGCCAACGAGCGCAGCCTGATCGAGGCGATCGAGTTCGCCGAGCGGCTCGCCGCCAACCGCCAGGCCGCGTGAGGATCCGGACAGCCTGGAAGCGGCTGTCCAATCCATCCTCCCCGCCCTGAGGTTCCTGCTTGGAGGCCTGTCTGGCTGGCGCCCCGAAATGACAGGGCGGCACATCGACCTCACCGCGCCCTGTTTCACGTGAAACAAATCAGGAACGTACGCCGCCTAGCGCGCCTCGGCCCGGGGCTCCTCCCCCACCGCCTCACAGGCGAAGGGCGAGGGCGGCGCCTCGACGCCGCGCCAGCGGGCATAAGTCCAGGGGCGGTGCCAGGCCGCCCTCTCCGGCAGTCGCTCCGGCACGAGGTCGATGCCGTGGGTGCCGAACGGTCCGCAGCGGCAGATCCGAGCGAAGCCCATCCAGCCGCCCGCCCAGAGCCCATGCCGGGCGATGGCGGTGTCGGTGTACGCGGAACAGCTCGGCCAATGCCGGCACTGGCGGCCGATCAGGCCCGATAGGGTGAGCTGATAGGTGCGGATCGCCCAGTGGGCGGCGCGCCGAATCATCGGCTCAGGCAGCAGCCTGCCGCTTGGCGGCGATCTGGTCGAGGGCGTCCACCACCGCGTCGAAGGTCAGAAGCGTGGAGGCGTGACGCGCCTTGAACTCTCGCACCGGCTCCAGCACCGCGAGGTCCGCCCAGGTGCCGTCGGGCGCCGGGCCGTTCTCCTTGAGCATCGCCCGCATGGTCTCGCGGACACCGCGCAGCTCCTCTTCCGTAGCCCCGACGACGTGCCGCCCCATGAGCGACGAGGAGGCCTGGCCGAGGGCGCAGGCCCGAACTTCGTGGGCGAAATCGGCCACCCGGCCGTCCGCACCGAGGACGAGATCGACCGTCACGGTGGAGCCGCACAGGCGCGAATGCGCGGTGGCGCTGGCATCCGGCTTTTCCAGGCGGCCAAGCCGCGGGATATCAGCGGCGAGTTCGAGGATACGGCGGTTGTAGATGTCGTCGAGCATCGGGTCCTCGGCCGGGAGCGCGAATCCCATCGGGAATCTGCCGCGCGGCTCGCGCATTGCGCGTTGCCCCGCGAACGATGATATAGGCCCCCTAGGGCCGCTTCGCGAGGAGGCGGGCCGTCGACCAGGGTCGCGCCCACGGCCAAGGTGGTTCCGAAGGCTCTAGTCCACCCGGGGCGCCGGCTTGAAACCTTTTCGAGCCCGGGATCTTCCCTCCAAAGCCCGACGCGATCCGACGATGTATGCCAAGCCCGACAGCACCCCGATGAAGTCCCGCATGGCGCGGGCCGGAGATGCCATGGATGCCGCGCTCAAATCCCTCTCTTACCAGAGTGACGGCCAGGGTTTCGACCGGAACGGTCTCGACGGGCAAGGTCTGACAGGTATGCGCAATGACAATCGGCCGGTGGATGACGGCCGTTCCGTAGAGATCGCGCCGGAGCCGGCGTCCGCCACCCGCGTCCCCGAGGGCATCGAGACCGGCCGCCCGAGCCGCGCCGAGGCCGAGGCGGCCGTCCGCACGCTCCTGCGCTGGGCCGGCGACGATCCGACCCGCGAGGGTCTGCGCGACACCCCGGCCCGGGTCACCAAGGCCTACGAGCAGCTGTTCGGCGGTTACGGCGTGAATGCCGAGAAGCTGCTGGAGCGCGTCTTCGAGGAGGTCGAGGGCTACTCGGACATCGTGCTGGTGCGCGACATCCCGTTCCACTCCCATTGCGAGCACCACATGGTGCCGTTCATGGGGCTGGCCCACATCGCCTATTACCCCACCCGGGGCGTGGTCGGTCTCTCGAAGCTCGCCCGCGTGGTCGACACCTTCGCCCGCCGCCTGCAGACGCAGGAGACCATGACCGCCCAGATCGCCGACGTGATCGAGAGCATCCTCAAGCCTCGTGGCGTCGCCGTGATGGTGGAGGCCGAGCACCTCTGCATGGCGATGCGCGGCGTGCAGAAGGCCGGCGTCTCGACCATCACCAGCCAGTTCCGCGGGGTGTTCAAGGACAACGCCAACGAGCAGGTCCGCTTCCTGACGCTCGTGCGCGGCGGCGCCAAGTAGCCTATCGCCAAGTAGCCTATACGGCCCGCGAACCAGAGGTCCCGACGTCCGCGCCATGACCGCGAGCGACAGCGCTTTCGATCTCCCCGGCACCCGCGCCGAGGTCGAGGAGGGCACGGCCTTCACGCCGCGCTTCGACCGGGACGGACTGATCACCTGCATCGCGGTCGACGCGCAGGACGGGCGCGTGCTGATGCTCGCCCACATGAACGCCGAATCGCTGGCGCGCACCATCGAGACCGGCGAGGCCTGGTACTGGTCGCGCTCGCGCCGGGAGCTCTGGCACAAGGGCGCCACCAGCGGGCAGATTCAGCGCGTCGTCGAGATGCGGGTCGATTGCGATCAGGACGCGCTTCTGATCCGCGTCGAGGTCGGCGGCGACGGCGGCTGCTGCCATACTGGCCGGCGGGACTGCTTCTACCGCAGCGTCGTCCGGGAGGCGGACGGCCGGGTCGTCCTGAAGGCCGCCGGGCAATGAGCCGCCCTCTTGCCACCCGGTGGCAAGACGAGTCCGCCGAGCCCCGTTTCCTCCCCGGCACCGTCGAGCCGGTCCGGCCGCCACCCAGCGCCGGGCCGCGGGTCGGGCTCGCTTTAGGCGGCGGATCGGCCCGGGGATGGGCCCATATCGGGGTGATCCGGGCGCTGGAAGAGGCCGGCATCCATCCGACCGTGGTGGCGGACTGCTCCATCGGCGCGGTGGTGGGGGCGTGCTACGCGGCCGGCCGCCTCGACCGGCTCGAAGCCTTCGCGCGGGCGCTGACCCGGCGCCGGGTCGTGGGGCTCATCGACCCGCGGCTGCCGGGCTCCGGCCTGATCGCCGGCAATCGCCTGCGCCAGCGGCTGGTCGCGGATCTCGGTGAGCGCCGGATCGAGACCCTGCCCATCCGCTTCGGCTGCGTCGCCACGGAATACGGCAGCGGCCAGGAGGTGAACCTCACGGAGGGGCCAGCGGTGGAGGCGGTGCGCGCCTCCTACGCGATCCCCGGCCTGTTCCCCCCGGTGGCCCACGCGGGGCGCGTGCTGATGGACGGGACGCTGGTCAACCCGGTGCCGGTGGCCCTCGCGAGGGCCCTCGGGGCCGATCTGGTGATCTGCGTGAACCTCAACGGCGACACCGGCGGCCCGGTGGTGCACGAGGTGCCGGAGCCGGCCCCGCGCCGAAGCTTCCTCCGGATGATGCGCGGGCGCCTGGCGGGCTTCGACCGGACCGAGTCCGAGATCCCGGTGCCCGGCATCGCCCGGGTTGTACTCGGCGCCTTCAACATCACCCAGGACCGGATCTCCCGGGCGCGGCTGGAGCGGGACCCGCCGGACGTGGCCATCGGCCCGGACGTTGCCGGCTTCGGCCTGTTCGACTTCCATCGCGCTGCCGAGGGCATCGCCCTCGGGCATCGGGCCGCCCGGGCCGCCCTGCCCCGGATCCGGACCGTGCTGGAGGGTGCCGCGGCGCGAGCATAGGAGCGTCATCCGGTTGTCGCGGCCGCCTGCCATGGGCGCCCGGCACGCAAGAGGGCTTCCAATGTCTGCGAATCGCCGCCAGATCCTGCTCTCCGGAGGCGCTGGCCTCGTCGGGCTGGTCTCCGGCCTCGGGCGCCCCGGCCTGAGCCGGGCCGCCGACCGGCCGGTCCTGACCCACGGGCTTCAATCAGGCGACGTCGGCACCGACTCGGCGGTGGTCTGGGCGCGCTCCGACCGGCCCGCCCGGGCGATCATCGAGTGGGCCACCACCGAGAGCTTTTCCGAGATCCGCGGCGGCGTCTTCGCCGACGCACTCCCTGAGACCGACGGCACCGTGAAGGTGGCGCTCACCGGGTTGCCGGCGGGCCAGGACGTGTTCTACCGGGTCCGTCTCCAGGACATCGCCGCGCCGACGATCCTCGGCCAGGGGCAGGTCGGGCGGTTCCGCACCGCGCCGGCAGACCGACGCGCGGTCTCGTTCTGCTGGTCCGGCGACACGGCCGGCCAGGGCTGGGGCATCGACGAGGCCCGCGGCGGCATGACGATCTATTCCGCCATCCTGAAGAACCGGCCTGACTTCTTCATCCATTCCGGCGACACGATCTACGCCGACGGGCCGATCCAGTCCGAGGTGAAGCTCCCGGACGGCAGCCTGTGGCGCAACCGGGTGACCGAGGCGGTCTCCAAGCCAGCCGAGACCCTCGCGGAGTTCCGGGGCCGCCACAAGTACAACCTCACCGACCGGAACGTGCTGGCGATGAACGCCGCCGTGCCGATCCTGGCGCAGTGGGACGACCATGAGGTCACCAACAACTGGTGGCCGGGCGAGCCCCTCACCCGGGCCGAGCACCTGAAGAAGAAATACGCCGATCCGAACGTGCTGGCGCTGCAGCTGCGCGCGGCCCGCGCCTTCCACGAGTACATGCCGATGCGCTTCGAGCCGGCCGAGCCCGGCCGCGTCTACCGCAAGATATCCTACGGCCCCCTCGTCGACGTGTTCATGCTCGACATGCGCTCCTACCGGGGCCCGAACGGCGAGAACCGGCAGACGGAATACGGGCCCGACGCCTACTTCCTGGGGCCGAAGCAGCTCGCCTGGCTGAAACAGGCGCTGCTCGATTCGCGCGCCACCTGGAAGGTGATCGCCGCCGACATGCCGCTCGGCCTCGTGGTGACCTACGACGTCGACCGCAATTTCGGCTCGGAGGCGGTGGCGCAGGGGGACGGACCGCCCCTCGGGCGCGAGCTGGAGATCGCCGACCTGCTGCGCTTCATCAAGAGCGCCGGCATCCGCAACACGGTCTGGCTGACGGCCGACGTGCACTACACGGCCGCGCACTACTACGACCCCAACAAGGCGCAGTTCCAGGACTTCGACCCGTTCTGGGAATTCGTCTCCGGGCCGCTACATGCCGGGACCTTCGGGCCGAACACGCTCGACAACACGTTCGGGCCGCAGCTGCGCTTCGTGAAGGTGCCCGACAAGGGCCAGGTGAACCTGTCGCCGGCGGCGGGCTACCAGTTCTTCGGCCACGTGGCGGTCGATGGCGCCACCGAGCAGATGACCGTGACCCTCAAGGACGCGGCCGATGCCGATCTCTGGCACGTCACGCTGGATCCCGCGAAGGCGTGAGCGCGGGCGGCGCATCAGATCCGATCTGCAGCGCGTCATCGACGTCGGGCGCGACGCACCTCCCCTCTCCCGAGCGGGAGAGAGTCGAGGCGAGAGCGGAGAGCTGTCCGGATAAGGCACACCCTAAAGAGGAGACCCGCGCTCCGCTTGGTCCAACGGAGATCACGTCCAGGCCTGGAGCCCATGCCGCCCGAAACCTTCGTGGGACGGCCGCCGCTTCCGGCCGCCCGCCCCGATCGGCGCCCCTACGCCGTGGTGATGTAGTCGCGCAGCGCTTGGTGCTCCGCCTCGACGGTGGCGATCTTGCGCGCCACGACGTCGCCGATCGAGACCAGGCCGATCAGGCGCCCGTCCTCGCAGACCGGCACGTGGCGGAAGCGGCCGTCGGTCATCAGCGCCATGACCTCCTCGATCGTCGCGCTCTTGCTGCAGGTGGTGACCTCGGTGGTCATGTGCGCGGAGACCGGCGCGTCGAAAGTCGAGCCCCCGAGCCGGGCGAGCGCCCGCATGATGTCACGCTCGGAGATGATGCCGGCCACGGATCCGTCGGCATGGGCCACCACGAGGGCGCCGATCCGCTTGTCGGCGAGGATCTGGATCACCTCCTCGAGAGTCTTGTCGGGGCTCACGGTCACGACGGAGCTGCCCTTCTCGGCGAGGATGCGTGCGACGTTCATTGGGTCTCTCCCTTGACGCGGCTGGTGCGCCATCAGCCCGCGGCGCCCCCGTTGCGCTGCCGTCCGGGTGGGCCCCGGCTCGTTTACATTGTGGCGAGTGTGTGTCTGAACCGGCGTGTTGGCAAGGTGCTCAGAGCCGGCCCGTCTGCCGCGGGTCGAGGAGAGGGAAGAGCAGGAAACCCACGACGAAGCCGCCCAGATGCGCGTCCCAGGCGATGGCCGCGTTCTCGCCCACCAGGGGCATGCTGACCAGGCCGAAGAGCAGGTTGGTCAGGAGCCAGATCACCAGAAAGGAGACCGCCGTCCTGTTGCGCAGGAGCTCGGGAATGGTCTCGACCGGCCGGTGCGGCGGCAATTGCCAGGGCGCCCCGCCGTAGCCGGAGACCGGGGGCTGGAACACGAAGCGGGCTGCGGCGGCCATCAGGGCCGAGATCCCCGCCGAGGCGCCGACCAGCGGCCCCGCGCTCAGGGGATCGATCAGCACGTGGAGCAGACCGCCCGCCGCCGTGCCGGCGAGCGCGATGATCCCGTAGCGCCAGGGTCCGCAGCGGCGCGCCACCGGCGAGCCGAAGGCGGCGAGCCACACGCTGTTGAAGATCACGTGCATCCACGAGCCGTGGAGCAGGGCGTAGGTGACCAGCGTCCAGGGCTGGAGCGCGTGCTCGCCCACGATGTAGCGGGCGAAGGCCTCACGCGCGGCTTCCAGGCTGGGATCTCCCGTGTCCGCGGCCGCGCGGATCACCTCGGAGGCCTTGCCGGGATCGAGCCACACGGACCAGCGGGCCGGTACCAGCGCGAGGTCAAGGACGAGCCGGATGTCCCAGGTGTCCGGCAGCAGGAACTCGCGCAAAGCCTGGATCGCCAGAAGCAGGCCGATCGAGAGCGTCACCACCCCCGGCATGTTGAACACGGGCACGCGGCTCTGCCGCGGGAATTCGGGGGAGGCATCCATCGCGGCACCATGTCGGGACCGTGGGCGGATGGGCAAGCCCCGGCGACGTATTGAAGCTCGCCGGGCGATACGGCGCGGTCGGCCGCGTCGACTTGAATTCGGGCAGCCCGGCCCGAGCGGTTGTAAAATCCTGCCGCTTCACGCAGGTCTCCCGCCACGGTTGCGCGGCGGGTCGGCGATTCGGCTCCGAGCGTCGCCGGGACAGGCCCGCGACCCGCCGCCGAGGCGGTGTCCCGGGCCGCACGGCACGGCCCGTGCGCTCCGACACGGTGAGCGCCCGGTTCGGCCGGCCACAGCCACGCGGATGTGCCAGAACGAGCCAGGGATGAACCACAGGCGTTTAGAGTCGGTACACCGATGAAGCATCCCACGAGCCGCATGCTCCACACCTACTGGGAGCGCCTGCGCGGAGAGCGCGCGGCGCCGGAACGCGCCGAGATCGAGCCGGGCGAGATCCGGCACCTCCTCGCCGACAGCCTGATCCTGGAACTCGACATGGCCGCGCGTTCGGCGACCATCCGGCTCGCGGGCACGCGGGTCTGCGCCCTCTACGGCCGGGAGCTGAAGGGGGAACCCTTCGCCCGGCTCTGGGGCTCGCAGGCGCCGGACCCCTGGCGGATCGTCGAGATCGTCGCCAACGACACCCTCGGCGTTGTGGCGGGCCTGCGCGGCACCAACGCCGCCGGCGAGGCGGCCGACCTCGAGCTCCTGCTCCTCCCGCTGCGCCATCGCGGCCGCACGCAGGTCCGGGCGCTCGGCACCCTGAGCCTCGAGGGCACCCCGCACTGGATCGGCCTGCGCCCGCTGGTGGACGCCGAGACGACCTCCCTGCGCATCCTCCCCAGCCGCCGGCCTGACGCTGTCCCGCCGCCGCGGCCGGCCGCCCGCGCGAGTGCCGGCTACCCAGGGCCGGTGCGTCGCGGCCATCTCCTCGTCCACGCCGGCGGCCGGGCCTGAGCCCTTCGACCGCCCGGCACGGCCCGAATTTCACGCAGCCGATTCATTTTCCCGGAACCACGAAGACTTGCGCAGCTCGTCGGCTGCGCCGTCAGATGCTTGAGTCGACTGACAAACCGTCCACACGGCCGATACAGCCGCGGCCGGGACAAGGGTTTCGTAACGGTCCAAGGTTAGTCTGCGGGCTCGATTGTCGCGGCGCAGGGCCAATCTCGGGATGATCGCGGTCGACGCCACCGCCAGAACAGAACTCCGCGGGGTGACCGAGCATGGGCGCGGCGCCGCCGATGAGCGCCGCCACCAGCGCGTCCGGGTCGCCGTGCTGGGGCGCTACATGCTGTCCGACCGGCGTGAATATCCCTGCCAGACCTTGGATATGTCGCCCGGCGGCGTGCGGCTGACCTGCGCGGTGCAGGGGGAGGTCGGCGAGCGCGTGGTGCTCTACCTGGAGCATATCGG
Source organism: Methylobacterium sp. CM6257 (assembly GCF_054611515.1). Classification (NCBI taxonomy): domain Bacteria; kingdom Pseudomonadati; phylum Pseudomonadota; class Alphaproteobacteria; order Hyphomicrobiales; family Methylobacteriaceae; genus Methylobacterium; species Methylobacterium sp. CM6257. The sequence continues at coordinate 6,864,272 of NZ_CM137735.1, read as the reverse complement.
CCGGATCGAGGGCGTCATCGCCCGCCTGTGCAAGGGCGGCTTCGCGGTCCAGCTCAACGCCACCCCGCGCAAGCGCGACAAGCTCGCCTCGCAGCTCACATGGCTCGCCAACCGGGAGATCCTGGGCCTGCCCGAGGGGCGCTCGCACGAGCGTCTCGTCCCGACCCAGACCGCGGTGGTCCTGCGGCTCGATGGCGGACGCGAGATCCGGGCGCGGCTCATCGACATCTCGATGTCGGGCGTCGCGATCTCCTGCCCGGTGGCGCTGCCGCTCGGCGCCGCCGTGACGGTGGGCAGCACCCCGGGGCGGCTGGTCCGCTACTTCGAGGGGGGCTTCGGCGTGCAGTTCCTGCTGCCGCTCTCCCCCGACCGCTTCCATGCCGGGATGACGCTCTAGAGCCGTTCCCGATCGCGTTGCAATCGGAAGCGGCTCTCAGGTCTTGATCTGACGCGCTCGCCTGCGCCGAACCGGCGTCCACTTCGGCGACGAGCGCTCGGGAGCCGCCCGGCTGTCCTCAGATCTTCTTGGCGAGCTGCGCCGCGGTGTCGGCGGCCGGGCGCGAGAGATCCAGGGCTCCGAGGAACCGGTTCTGGGCATCCATCACGTACACGATGGCGGTGTGCTCCATCGTGTAGTCCCCGTCCTTGCCGGGGACCTTGCGGGCGTAGGCGCGATACGCCTTCTCGGTGGCAGCAACCTGCTCGAGGCTGCCGGTGAGCCCGGTGATGCGCGGGTCGAAGCTCGACAGGTAGGTCTTCAGGCTCGCCGGGTCGTCGCGCTCCGGATCGACCGTGATGAAGGCGACGCGCATGTGCTCGGCCTTCGGGCCGAGGGCGGCGAGCACGTCCGAGACCTGCTGCAGCGTCGTCGGGCACACGTCCGGGCAGTGCGTGAAGCCGAAGAACACGAGGTGCGTGGCCCCGGCGAAGTCGCGCTCGGTGACCGTGCGCCCGTCCTGATCGACCAGCGTGAACGGTCCGCCGACGCCGGGCACCCCCACCGGCGCCTTCTCGGGCAGGAACGCGAACACCGCCGCCCCGGTGATGCCGACGAGGCCGAGGCAGAAGGCGAGGAGCGGGATCAGGGCGCGGCGCATGTGACGGGTTCCGACCTCCGGGTGGAGGTTGGCACAGCACGGAACCGCGCGCCGAGGCAAGCCGGCCCGGTGCCGCTCTTCGGATCCGTCAGGGCTTCTGCGCCGGCTCGCCCGCGGGGCTGGCGGGGGCTGCGCCCTTCGGCGGCTCCTTGCCGAGGTAGACGTATTCCGGGGCGGCCCGCAGCTGGTCCTTGGTCGTGTCGATGCGCGCCTGGAGCGTCTTGCCGTCGGCGCGGTCGAGCTTCAGCACGGAGGGATCGACGGCCACGTATTTCGAGCCGAGCCCCAGGAAGCCGCCGACCCCGATGATCCAGGCCTTCACGGCCCCCTTCTGATCGAGGACGAAATCGGCGATCTGACCGATGGTCTCGTTGGCCCCGTTGGTCACGCTCGTCCCGATCAGCCTGCTGGCGACCATGTCGTCGGGGGTCTGGGCCACGAAGGTCGGGCGCAGACTGTCGGCCATCGTGGCTGGCTGCCCGGGCACCGGGGTCGCGGCGGAGCCCTTATCCGAGTTCGCGCCGGCATTCTGCGCCGAGGCAGTGGCGAGGCCGGCCAGCAGGAGGGCCGAGGCGAGGAGCGGGAGACGCATCGGAGCAGGTCTTTCGGACGGAGGCCGCGAACGAAGGTGGCGCCGCCATAAGGCTCCGGCGGAGCTTAAGTTCCGTGGCCTTCGCCGGCTCTCGGGAAACGGCGCGGCTGTTTGCCGGCTGCGCATCGCCGGATCGGCGCTTTGACGGCGGGGCGCCGGCGCCCCACAAGGCCGGACCATGCTCCGCCTCGCCCTCTACCAGCCCGACATCCCCCAGAACACCGGCACGATGCTGCGCATGGCCGCCTGCCTCGGACTCGCGGTGGAGATCGTGGAGCCTGCAGGCTTCGACGTCTCGGACCGGCATCTGCGCCGCTCGGGCCTGGACTATCTCGACCACGTGGCGATCACCCGGCACCGCTCCTTCGCGGCCTTCGAGGCCTGGCGGGCCGGGACCGGCCAGCGGCTCGTGCTCGCCACCACGGCGGGCGCCCTGCCCTACACGGACTTCGCCTTCCGCGCGGACGATTGCCTGATGGTCGGGCGCGAATCCGCGGGCGTCCCCGAGACCGTCCACGCGGCGGCCGATGCCCGGATCGTGGTGCCGATCCGGCCGGGCCTGCGCTCCCTCAACGTCGCCGTGGCGGCCGCGATGATCGCCGGCGAGGCGCTCCGGCAGGTGGGCCGCCGCGCAACGGATCCCGTGCCGCCGGCTTGATAGGGCGGGGCCTCAACGGTCCGCCCCGGGAGACGCGCCGCCGCATGGACGAAACCGCCTTCAGGACATCCCGGCGCCATGCCGATCTCGGGCCGGCCTTCTTCGACCCTGTCACGCCGGCCCGCTTTCCGGAGACGATCCTGCGCTACCGCAACCAGGCCTGGGCCGAGCGGGTCGGCCTGGGCGGCCTCTCGGAGGCGGACTGGATCGCCCATTTCGGCCGGTTCGAGCCCCTGCCCGGCAGCTTCGAGACGCCGCTGGCCCTGCGCTACCACGGCCACCAGTTCCGCTCCTACAACCCGGAACTCGGCGACGGGCGGGGGTTCCTGTTCGCGCAGGTGCACGACCGCGCGGACGGGCGCCTGCTCGATCTCGGCACCAAGGGCAGCGGCACCACGCCCTGGTCCCGCGGTGCCGACGGGCGGCTCACCCTGAAAGGCGGCGTGCGCGAGGTGCTGGCGACCGCGCTCCTGGAGGCGCAGGGCGTTTACACCTCGAAGAGCTTCAGCCTGATCGAGACCGGCGAGGACCTCGTGCGCGGCGACGAGCCCTCGCCGGCGCGCTCCTCGGTGCTGGTGCGCCTCTCCCACGGGCATATCCGGATCGGCAGCTTCCAGCGCTTCCTGGCTCTGGGCGAGCCGGACAACATCGCCCGGCTCCTCGACCACACGATCGAGACCCACCGGCCGGAGCTCTGGCGCGAGAGCCTTGAGGATCGCGGCGTCGCCTTCCTGGAGGACGTGGTCGCCCGGGTCGCCCGGATGGGGGCACAATGGGCGGCGGCGGGCTTCGTCCACGGCGTGCTCAACACCGACAACATCAACGTCACCGGCGAGAGCTTCGATTACGGGCCCTGGCGCTTCCTGCCGCATTTCGACCCGGACTTCACCGCGGCCTATTTCGACGAGACCGGGCTCTACAGCTTCGGCCGGCAGCCGGAGGCCCTGTTCTGGAATCTCGCGCGGCTGGCGGACTGCCTCCTGACGCTCGCACCCCAGGCGCGCCTCGAATCCGCCCTCTCCGGCTTCGGGCCGGCCCTGCAGGAGGCCTTCGCGCAGGCCCTGTTCGGCCGCCTGGGTCTCGCGGAGGCGCCACGGCCGGAGACCGACCGGCTGGTCGCGTACGTCTGGCGCTTCCTGGCCGAGACGCGGGCGCCCTTCGAGCGGTTCTTCTTCGACTGGTACGGGGGCCTGGCGAGCGCCGGGCGGGCGGAGGCCGGGCCGGCCGCCGAACACTACCGGGCCGACGCCTTCGCGCCGGTCCGGGCGGCCTTGGAGCCGCTCGCGCCCGCACCGGGCGCGCGACTCGACCACCCCTATTTCGCCGGGGAGCCCTGCACCATGCTGATCGACGAGGTCGAGGCGCTCTGGGCGCCCATCGCGGCAGCGGACGACTGGTCCCTGTTCACGGCCAAGCTCGCCGCGGTGGCGCGGATGGCCGAGGCCTGCGGCACGGCGCCCGCGGCCTCTTGAGCCGCCTCCTCGGCCAGGCGCCGGCGCTCCTCCGCGTAGCCCCCCGCGATGGCGAGGTCGACCAGCCGCCGGGTCAGCCGGAAGGCCAGCCAGAACAGGGCGAGGCAGACGGTCGTCGCGGCGGCGGCCTTGAGCGGGTCCACGGGACTCCTCCGGTGATCTCCCCTATGTCGTGCCCGCCCTCATAGAGCGGCGACCGATCGCGTTGCAATTGGACTTGGCTCCAAGATCGACGCCCGGATCGGCTCCAGACCATACTGTGCCATGCCCACGCGCCGGAACCGGTGTTCCGGCGCGTGGGCCCCATGATCAGGCGAAGACCCTTGCGCGAAACCTTCCATATCGAAGTTCTCGGACCCGAGCCGGACGAGATCCAGACGCGCATCTCCGTGCGGGTCGGCAGCCTCGAGAGCGCCCAGGAACGCGCCCTGCGCCTGTTCGCCCGGGCGCGGGTACCGCAGAAATCCGGCGAGCCGGCCCAGGCCGTCCGGGTGATCGACGGGGCGGGCCGGGAGGTGTTCTATCGCACGCGGTTCGACGAGGGGGATTGAGGGGCGGGAGGTCACGGGATGCGAAAGGCACTGATCCTGCCGGGGCTCGTCCTGCTGGCCTGCGCGCTGTTCCTGCGCAGCTACACCCTGCCCCCGGCCCCCGACCGGCGCGGCGGCACCACGATCCTCCTGACCTGGCCGAACCGCCCTGCCTTCGGCAGCCCCCGGGCCGATTGCCTCGCGGCGCCCGCGGACGCGCCGGTCCTGCCCTGCCTGATCGCGTCGGCGGGCCGGGTGCGGGATGAGGGGCTGACGCTGGCGCAGCTCCCCTTCTGCCCGACCTGCTACGACCTGTCCGGGCGGATCGCGGTCATCGGCCGGGACGAGGCGGCGACGCGGGCGCGGCTGGAGCAGATCGCCCGGTTCGGCTGGTGAGGCGCGCCCGGGCGACGCGCTCGCGGGCGCGCTCCAGGGCCCGGGCTGCCGGGAACAGGGGATCGTGCCCCGCCCCCACCAGGAGGTGGGCGATCGGCCGCCGTTCCATCCAGAAGGCCGAGCCGAGGGCGAAATCCGGCGGCGCACAAGAATCGATCCGGCCGATCCCCCAGGTCCCGCCGGTCACCGCCTCGGTCAGCTGGTGGACGAGCTGGATTCCGGGGGCGGTCTCCGGCCGCGCCTCGTCGTGAGCGATCTTAAGCACCCACGCCTCGGACCCGGTGACCGGCAGGATCAGGGAGGCCAGCGTTCGGTCGGCCCGGCGCAGTCGGGCGATGCGTACCCGACCCTCGGCTCCGAGATCGGCCAGGGCGGTGCGGAGGAAGGCGACCTCGTTGGGCCGCTGCCCGAGGCTGGTCCCGGCCCGCCCCTTCCATCCGGCCGCCTCCAGGGCGACGTGCTCGTCCAGGGCCCGGTCGAGGGCGGCCGGCGCGTCGAGGATCTCGAGTGCGACGGCGCCGTCCGCCTCGAGGTGCGCGCGGGCGCGGCGCAGCCGGCGGCGCCGCTGGCCGGAGAGGTGGTCGAGATAGGCCGCCCGCGCTTCCGGGGCGCGGCCGGTCAGGTCGAGCAGTCCGCGTTCATGACGCCAGTAGGCGGCCCGCCGTATGCCGCGCGCCGCCAGAAGATCCACCAGGGGGCCGTCCGCGGGAGCGTTCGGCAGGAGAAGCCGCTTCGGCAATCCGAGCGCCCGCGGGGCGTCGAGCAGACCCGCCAGGGCGGCCTCCGGCTCGGCCCCGTCGAGGAGCGGGGCGCCGAACGGGCAGTAGCCGTGGGTCCAGCCCATGAGCAGCGGCAGGGGCAGGCCCCAGCGCCGCCACGACACCCGGAACGGCCAGGCGGCGCGGAGCCGGACACCCGCCTTCTCCGGGGCCCGGTCGGCGACGATCAGGAGGCGGATGCCCGTCCCGAAAGCCTCGCGGCCGGCGAGGGCGTAGCCCGCCTCGTAGAACGGGTTCCGCACTAGGGCCGCCGCACCGAGCGCCCGCCAGGCGGGAATCCAGGGCGCGGCCGGATCGAGGGGCCGGATCGCCGCCACGAGACCCTGGGCAAGCGTGGCGGTGTCCGGCATGGCGGATCAGGCCGCGAGCCGATGGCGGATGGCGCCGGCAAATCCGAGCACGTCGTAGCGCCACGCGGTCGCGCCCGCCGCGGCGGCGAGAAGGATCAGGCGCAGGACTTGGCCCGGAGGCATGAGCCCGCCCGGCATCAGGCCGATCCCGGCATTCACGGCGCCGCAGGCGAGCGCGATGCCAGCGATGCCGGCGATGTCGGCCAGCGGCAGGGGCATCGTGGTTCCGGCCTGGCGGGCGCCGAGCACCAGCACGAGGCAGGCTGCGCACTGCCCTCCCGCGAAGGCCAGGGCCGCACCGGCGGCGCCGAGGGTCGGGATCAGCAGGAGCGAGAGTGCAGCCACGGTCGCCAGGGTCGCGAAGGCGGCGGCGGCTTCCAGACCGCTGGTCCGGGTGAAGTAGATCACCTGCCCGAAATAATAGGCGCGGAACATCATCAGGATGCTCGCCAGGATCAGCACCGGGGCGAGCTGGCGCGCCTCCGCCCGGTAGTCGGGGCCGAGCAGCACCGCGACCACGAGGTCGTCGAAGCAGAGGAAGAACACCGCCCCGAAGGCCGCGATCAGCGCCATGGCGCGGGCCGCGTCGCTCAGCACGCCGGACGCCGCCGCAAGGCCACCCGTGCGGGCCTCGCGCTTGGCGATCGAGATCAGCGACAGGGCGATCGCCTCGCCGAACACGATGAAGCTCTGCTTCAGGAAGTCTGCGAGCGCCCCGTAGGCGCCGAGACCCGCGGGGCCCACCGTCTTGGCGATGATCAGCCGGTCGAGGCTCTGGGCGAGGGCCGCGGTCCCGAAGGAGAGGACCAGCGGCCATCCATAGGCGAACAGGCGCAGGGCCTCGGCCCGGCTGCCGCGGCCGGGCATCATCGGTGCGATGGTGGCGGCGGCCGGGAGCGCGGCGAGCGCGTTGGCGGCCGCCACCGCGAAGGCGAGGTGCAGCGGATCGGCCGAGAGGTGGAGCGCCAGGCTGCCGAGGCCGAGGATCAGCACCGCCCGGCTCATCACCGAGGCTGCAACCGCTCCGGCCCGCAGCCGCGTGCGCGCGATCTCGGTGGAGCCCTCGAACAGGGTCGTGCCGAAGGCGAGCGCCAGGATCGCGGCGGCCATCCGGGCCGGCACCAGCCCGAGGCCGGCGGCAACCGCGCTGCCGAGGCCGGCGAGCAGCAGCGTGCCGCCCAGGATCCGCACGACGGTGCCGACCTGGGCCGGCTCGCGGGCCTCGTCGTAGAGGGCGAAGAACGCGAATTTGGGCCACTGGCAGGTCGCCCCGTAGAGCACCAGCGCCCAGGACAGGACGTACAGGTAGGTGCCGTAGCTCTCCACCGGCGCGAGCCGCGTGAACACCGCCACGGAGGCCATGTTCAGGGCGGCGGCGAAGCCGCGCGAGCCGACATAGATCAGGCTGTGCCGGGCGATCATGTCCTAGGACTTGCCGGCGGCATGAGGGCAGCGCCCCGCGCTGGGACGGATCGGTCCCACGGCGGGACGTATCGGAGGCGCTTCCTGCATGGCGGCCGCAACGGTGCAGCCGCCATGCCGCCCGGCGCTCAGCGCCCGCCCGCCTTCCGGATCAGGGAGGTCCCGGTCATCTCGGACGGGCGGTCGAGGCCCATCAGGTCGAGGAGCGTCGGCGCCACGTCCGCCAGCCTGCCGTCAGCCAGGGACACGCCGTCGACGCCGACGAGCATCGCCGGCACCGGGTTGAGCGTGTGGGCGGTGTGGGGCTCGCCGGTCTTCGGATCGCGCATCATCTCGCAATTGCCGTGGTCGGCGGTCACGAGCAGCGCCCCGCCGGCCGCCGTCACGGCGTCGACCACGCGGCCGAGGCAGGCATCGACGGTCTCCACCGCCTTCACGGCGGCGGCGAGGCTGCCGGTATGGCCGACCATGTCGGGATTGGCGAAGTTCAGGATGATGAGGTCGTAGCGTCCCGAGCCGATCGCCTCCACGGCGCGGTCGGTGAGCTCCAGCGCCGACATCTCCGGCTGCAGGTCGTAGGTCGCGACCTTCGGCGACGGCACCAGGATCGCGTCCTGGCCCTCGAACGGCGCCTCGCGGCCGCCGTTCATGAAGTAGGTGACGTGGGGGTACTTCTCGGTCTCGGCCATGCGCAGCTGTGTGCGCCCGGCCCGGGCCACGGTCTCGCCGAGGCCGTTCGGCAGGTCGAGGGGCCCGAACAGGGTGTCGGCGAAGGCGTCGATCTCGACGCTGTACTGCACGATGCCCAGGGCGGCCGCGAACCGGATCGTCCGCGTGCGGGCGAAGCCCGCGAAGGCCGGATCGAGGAGCGCCTCCAGGATCTGCCGGGTCCGGTCCGCGCGGAAATTGAAGCTCAGCACGCCGTCGCCGTCCCGCATGCCGGCATAGTCGCCGATGACGGCCGGACGCATGAACTCGTCGGAGACGTCCTCCGCGTAGGCCGCGGCCACCGCCTGCCCGGCCCTGTCGAACCGGGTGCCGCGCCCGGCCGTCAGGGCGTCATAGGCGATCTGGACCCGCTCCCAGCGCCGGTCGCGGTCCATCCCGTAATAGCGGCCGCACAGGGTGGCGATGCGTGCGCCCTTCGGAAGGGCGGCCTCCACGGCGGCGACGCAGGTGGCGGCCGAGCGGGGCGGCATGTCGCGCCCGTCCGTGAAGCCGTGGATGCGGACCGGGATCCCCGCCGCAGTCAGCACGCGCGCCAGCGCCACCGCATGATCCTGGTGGGCATGGACGCCCCCCGGGGACAGCAGGCCGACGAGGTGGCAGGTTCCCCCGGATGCGCGCAGCGCCTCGATGAACCGGACGAGCGCCGGGTTCCGCCCCAGCGAGCCGTCCGCCACGGCGGCGTCGATGCGGGGCAGGTCTTGCAGCACCACCCGGCCGGCGCCGATGTTGAGATGCCCGACCTCGGAATTGCCCATCTGCCCCTCGGGCAGGCCGACATCGGATCCGAAGGTCCGCAGCCGCGCCCGGGGGCGCTCGCGCATCAGCGCGTCGAAGACCGGGGTCCGCGCCTGCTGGACGGCGTTGTCGGCCCCTTCCTCCCGCAATCCCCAGCCATCGAGGATCACGAGCATCACGGGGCGCAGGGTCCTGTCGGGCACGGTCACAGCTCTCCTGGGCTTCCGCGCAGCGCGCGGCCGGGTCGTGCGGGCACGGCGATGCCGGCCCCATGCGCGTGTCGATAATCGGCTCGGCCGCGCGAGACTACAGCCGCAGGGGGGTAGCAGGAGAGCGCTGTGGGACTAATGCGGGTTTCTGACATGCCACGGCGCGGCCCAGGGTCCCGGTTTCACACCGGTCCCGGGCCGCCATCCCGCCGGTGGGAAGGGCTAATTGACGCTTGCCGGGTCGGAGCCTGGCGGGACGCTCAGCAAGGGCGGCTTCCGGCGCAGGGCGGTCCGTAGAAGCGTCTTCCGATAGCCCGGATACGAGAGGAATCCGGCGGCCCAGGACAGGTGCATGGCCACCGCCGCCGGCCCGCTCATGATCAGGACGGGCTCCCGCGCCTTGAGGGCGAGGGCGAGACCGCTGAGGCCGCAGCCTCCGAGATAGAGCGCCAGCAGGATCAGCAGCCCCGGCGCCACTGCCGCGAGGGCGAGGGCCGCGACGGCGTAGAGCAGCACCAGGGTCGGGAGGATCTGGCGCAGCCGCGGCAGGCTGCCGTGCTTCTCCAGGGTCCGGGCGCAGCCGCGGCCGTACAGGAAGTATTGCTGCGCGAGGCTGCGCAGGCTCTCGCGCGGGAAATACGTGACCGCGAGGTCGGCCGCGAGATAGATCCGGCCGCCCGCCGCGCAGAGCCGGCGATCGAGCTCGGCATCCTCGTTGTGGGAGAAGGACTCGTCGTAGCCCCCCACCCGCAGGAACTCGCGCCGGTCGAAGGCGGCGTGGTGGCCGTGGGAGACGTAGCCGGAGATGCCGCCCAAGCGGTGCGCCGACCCGCCATTGCCGAGACGGCTGTTCTGCGCGGCCGCGATCGCCCGCTGCACCGGCGTCACCCCGACGGTCTGCAGGGGCACGACCACCGAGACGGCCTCCCGCAGGCGCATCGTCTCGACGAGGTTCTGCACCCAGCCCTCGGGATAGGCCGCGTGGCAATCGGCGCGCACGAGATAGGGCGTGCCCGGGTGCGCCAGCCGCGCGGCGAGGTTGATGCCGGCGGCCTGGATGCGGCGCTCGTTCGGCACCAGCCGGATCCGCGGATCCCGGGCGCTCAGCGCCCTGACGATCGCGCAGGTGCCGTCGCTGCTTCCGCCGTCCATCACCAGCAGCTCGCAGGCGATGCCGTTCCGGTCGGGCAGCACCGAGGCGATGGCGTCGGCGATGTGGTGCGCCTCATTGAGCGCCGGCATGGCGATCGTCACGAGCGGGGCGCCGGCGACGTCCCTGGGGTCCTGCATGGCGGTTCTCCTGCAACCTGGATCCGGTCTTCGACCGGGCCCGAGGCAGCCCCATTCCGGAGGAAGCCGGATTCCGGCGAGGCGCCGTCCGTTCCGGGCAGGGGCCCGGGCCGGCAGGGCCAGCCTCGACGGAGACGACGTTCCGCGCTTGAGGTCTCATCTGTCCTCATTGGCGCCCATTACGGCCGCTGACCACAACCACCACTTCAGTCGGGATCCCTGTTACGGCGAAAGGTGTAATTCAGGCCGTCGCACCGCGATGATAGCCCGTCCTGGCGGGACTGCCGGACGGCTTATCGGCCGATTCGAGACGGATCCCGCGCGCATTGATCGTCATGCGGGACGGCCTCGAATGATGAAATCTTTGGATACGCTTGTCCTCGACGCCTCGAAACACGGATCGGTCGGCTCGAAATCCGATCCATCGACGATGCGCGTCACCGAGATCGCTCCCGATGACAGGGTCCTCGTCTTCGACGCCGCGAGCTTCTGGCACTATCGCGGGCTGCTGCGGGTCCTCATCCTGCGAGACCTGATGGTCCTCTACCGGCAGACGGCCCTCGGCGCCTGCTGGGCGATCGCCCAGCCGCTCTTCACGGTGCTGATCTTCACCGTCATCTTCGGCCACTTCGCCAAGATCCCCACCGACGGCGCGCCCTACGCGGTGTTTGCCGGAAGCGCCATCGTCCTGTGGACCTACTTCGCCGAGTCCGTCCGGCGAAGCGCCACCGGCCTCGTCGCGGAGGCCGAGCTCATCCGCAAGATCTACTTTCCGCGGCTCGTGATCCCGCTGGCCACGGTGGTGTCGCCGATGGTCGACTTCGCCATCGCGCTCGCCGTGATGCTCGCCCTGATGGCTTGGTACGGGGTCGTGCCGGACTGGCACCTCGTGCTGGCCGTCCCGGTCTTGGCCGTCACCGCCATGCTGGCGCTGGGCGTGAGCCTCTGGCTCGGTCCGATCAACGTCCGCTTCCGGGACGTCAAGCACACGCTGCCCTTCCTGATCCAGATCTGGATGTACGCCTCGCCGATCGTCTACGCGTCGAGCATCGTGCCCAGTTCGGTGCGCTGGATCTACGCGCTGAACCCGATGGTCGGGCTGATCGAGGCGTTCCGCTTCGCCATTCTCGGCGGGACGGCCCCCGACGCCTTCGCGCTCGCGGTTTCGGTCACGGCCGCGCTCGTCCTGCTCATCAGCGGATTGATCTTCTTCCAGCGCATGGAGCGCTCCTTCGCGGATGTAATCTGATGTCGATGGCGATCAGCGTACAAGATATCGGCAAGCAATACTGGCGCGCCCCGCGGGCCGCGCACCAGAACTCGCTGCGCGACGCGCTGAGCGAGAGCCTGAGGAGCCTGGTGTCGCGCCGGTCCGGAGCGCGCCCGTCCCGGGAAGCCTTCTGGGCGCTCAGGGACGTCAGCTTCGGCATCAAGCACGGCGAGAATGTCGGCATCATCGGCTTGAACGGGGCGGGCAAGAGCACGCTCCTCAAGCTCCTCTCGCGGATCGCCGCCCCGACCACCGGCCGCATCCGCCTGGAGGGCCGCGTCGGCGCGCTGCTCGAAGTCGGCACCGGCTTCCATCGCGAGCTGACCGGCCGCGAGAACATCTTCCTGTACGGCTCGATCCTGGGCATGAGCCGCCGGGAGATCGCCGAGAAGTTCGACGCGATCGTCGAGTTCTCCGAGATCGGCGACTTCATCGACATGCCGGTGAAGCGCTACTCCAGCGGCATGTATGTCCGGCTGGCCTTCTCGGTCGCGGCGCATCTGGAGCCCGACATCCTGCTCCTCGACGAGGTTCTGGCGGTCGGCGACTACACGTTCCAGCGCAAGTGCATGGACTTCGCCCGCCGCCTCCAGGGCAAGGGCTCGACGATCCTGCTGGTCTCGCACAACATGTTCAGCATCAAGACGATGTGCGAGCGCGTCATCTACATCAAGAACGGCCGTGTCGCCTATGATGGCCCGACCGACGAGGGGCTGAGCCACTACGAGCGGGACAGCTACCTCGCCGACGCCTCCTGGTTCCGCCCGGAGAGCGGCGATCTTCCGGTGAAGATCCACGCGGTGACGATCACCGACGAAGCGGGGGCGCCGCGGACGCTGTTCCGGCACGGCGAGCGGATGCGGATCCGGGCACGCTACACCGCCACGGAGCCGGTCGCGGACCCGCATGTCCTGTTCTCGATCACGCGGTCGGACGAGCTGCTCTGCTGCAACTTCAGCACCCAGACGGACCGCGCCGGGCTGAATGCCCTCTCCGGCGAGGGCGAGATCGAGCTGCTGACGCCGCCGCTGACCCTGAATTCCGACACCTACACGGTCTCGGTGGTGATCCGGCAGCGCGGTTTCGAGCGCCTCCTCGCGGCGCAGATCGGCGGACGCTTCCACGTGGAGCACCCCGTCTTCAACCCCGATGTCTTCGGCGTCTTCCACGAGGCCGGGGAGTGGATTTCGAGCGGCGCCGGGTCGCGGCGCTGAGGCCCGGAGGGCAGGATGACAGACGTTGCGTCAGAGCCCCGCCGCGACGGGGCCGGGGACGATGTGGCCGGACGCGCCGCCCGCGCTGAGCGGATCCTGGCGAATTTCGCCGCCTACGACGCCCGGGTGCGGAACGCCGAACGCCTCGCGGCGGCCGGCGACCCGGCGGCAGCGGCCGTCGAGACCGCCATCGCGGCGACCCTGGCGGCCCATCGCCACTGCGGCGTGTTCGCGAGCCCCCGCCTCGAGCGGCTGATGATCGGGATCGGCCGGCAGCTCGACGCGGCCGACGATCGTCCGCTCCCGGACCCGGCGCCCTTCCGGCGCATCCTCCACGTCTGCACGCAGCTCGCCCCGGTGGGCGGCCTCACCAAGATGCTCGCGCTCTGGATCGGCGCCGATCGGAACCGGGTCAACGGCGTCGCCCTGACCCAGCATCGCGGCCCGGTCGACGCGCGGATCACCGCAGCGGTGCGCGAGAGCGGCGGCGCGATCCACCACCTGAACCACCACAAGGGCGACAAGCTCGCCTGGGCGCGGGAGCTGCGCCAGGTCGCCCGCGGCTACGACGCCGTCGTCCTCCACGTTCATTGTGAGGACGTGGTCCCGCTGATCGCCTTCGCGGATCCGGCGAGGAACCCGCCGATCCTGCTCCTCAACCACGCGGACCACCTGTTCTGGATCGGGACCCGGATCAGCCACGCGGTGATCAACTTGCGTGAGGCCGCGCGCCGGCTCGCGATCAGCCGCCGCGGCGTCGAGCCGGCCCGCAACCTGCTGCTGCCGACCCTGATCACGCTGCCCGAGCGCCAGCGGACCCGCGGCGAGGCCAAGCGGGCCCTCGGCGTCCCGGAGGACAGCGTCCTCCTGGTCTCGGTGGCCCGGGGGGCGAAGTACCGCAACGTCGGGCCGGTCACCTACGCGGACCGCCACGTCGACCTCCTGGCCGCACACCCGCAGGCGCGGCTCATCGTGGTCGGCCCCGGCGCGCGGGACGACTGGGAGCGGGCCCGGGCCGCCACCGGCGGGCGCATCACGCCCCATGCCGAACTTTCGGATCCGCGGGTCTTCTTCGAGGCCGCCGACATTTACGTGGATTCCTATCCCTTCGTCTCGTCGACCTCGATGCTGGAAGCCGCGGCCTACGGGCTGCCGCTGGTGACGCGCTTCGAGGCGCCGGAAGCCGCGGAGATCGTGGCGATCAATCATCCGGGGCTCGATGTCACGGCGCGGGTGGCGCACGATCAGGCGGCCTATGAGGCCCAGCTGACCGCGCTCATCACCGACCCGTCGGCGCGCGCGGCGGCCGGGGCCGAGACCAGCGCGGCCATCGCGCGCCTCTACGCGCCGTCGGCGTGGCTGGCGGGGCTCGACGCGGTCTACGCGCAGGCGCGGGCGCTACCCCGGCTGATGCCGGATTCCGGCGATCCCGTCCCGGCCGAGGCACCCCATCTCGGCGAACCGGACCTGCGCCACCAGGACATGTTCGGCTCGACCTTCCCCGTGGCGGAGATGACCAAGAACTACATCGGCATGCTGCCCCTGCGTCAGCGCGTCGCCTCCTGGGCGGCCCTGGGCCGGGCGGGCGATTTCTCGGGCCCCTGGGAACGCGTCCGCCTGCTCCTGCCGGAATGGCTGGTGCGCAACGTCAAGGACCGATTCGGCACGCTGCGCGTCCGGGGAGCCTGATCCCGGAGCACCGGAGACCGGCTGCCGCGCCGGTCGCCCTGCTCGTCGACGGCCCTCCACATCATCACACGGCCGAACGGGACGTGCCCCCCACCCCCTCTGCGGGGAAGGAGGGGGGCACGTCCCGCGCGAGGCCCGGATCTTCAGGACAGGTGATCTCGAACGCCCGGCTCAGCCCGCCTTCTCGGCGGCCAGCGGCCGGGCTGCCTGCGCGGCGGCCACCGCCAGCACGGCCGCGCGCAGATGCGTCGGCCGGAAGACCTGTCGGATGGCCCGGTGCGGCATCAGCCGGAACGCCATGAGGAGCGCGCCCGTGGCGGCGCGCCGGTCGCCGCGGGCCGCATGAGCCTCGGCGGCGTCCAGCAGGGCATCGTAGTACCCCTGCACGGTTCCGAAGTAGAGCCGGAGGGCCGCGAGACGCGAGACCCCGAGCGCAGGCGCGTGGCGGCGGAAGACCAAGCGGGTGAAGTGGATCCGGCGGGCGATCAGCCGGTCGAAGGTCCCGGCCGGCCGCTGCCGGAAATGCACGCAGGGGACGGCGACGAAGCCGACCCGGTGAGCGCGGACCGCGCGCAGCTGCCAGTCCCAGTCCTGGTCGCCGAGCAGGGCCTCGTCGAACAGCCCGATCTCGTCCACCACGCGCCGGCGCACCATCGTGGCGCCGATCTGCGGGAAGTAGCCGCTCATCATCCGGCGCAGCAGCGCGCCCTTGTCGGAGGGAAGCTCCGCCGGCCAGGGACCGTAGGTCGGCACGAGGTCATGATCGGTGGTGACGATCTGCCCGAGAACGATCCCGAGTTCCGGATCGGCCTCGAAGAGGCGGAGATGCTCCCGGATATGTCCCGGCTGCCAGACGTCGTCGTCGTCGAGGAACGCCACGTAGGGCGCGCCCGCCCGGGTCAGGCCGGCATTGCGGGCCGCACCGGCACCGGGACGGTCGACCGGGACGTGGATCGCGCCGAATGCGGCGGCGACCTCGGCGGCCGGCCCCGCCTCGCCGTTGTCACCAACGATGATCTCGAAGGCGAGATCGGGCCCCTCCAGGGCACGGATGCTCGCCAGGGCCTCGCGCAGGAGGGCGGGCCGGTTGCAGGTGGGCACCACGACGGAGACGCGGCGCCGTGCGGGCTCGCTCATACCCACTCCTCCCAGGCGTCGTAGGCGCCCCGCAGCAGGGCACCGAACACGAGATCGTTGTCGAACTGCGTGACGAAGCTGCGCGCCACCGTCCCGGCCGGGCGGGTCTCCACCGCCTGCGCGTAGACGATCCGGTAGCCCGCCTGCCGGGCGGCGCGGGCGGCCGCCTGAGTCCAGTTCGCCGATTGCCCGAGGGGGATCGCGAAGCTGTCCGGCCGCACGCCGAGGCGGGCCCCGATGGCGCGCCGGGATTCCTCCAGTTCCTCGGCCGCCTCTTCGGCGCTGAGACGCCCGAAATCCGGGTGGGTCACGGAATGGCTGCCGATCTCGACCCCGTTCGCCGCGAGCGCCTCGATGGCGCGCCAGCCCAGGATGCCCGGCGGTGCGCTCTCGGGCCGGTCGAGCCAGCCCGAGACGATGAACAGGGTCCACGGGATCCCATGGTCGCGCAGGATCGGCGCCGCCGCGCTCAGCACGCTGTGCCAGCCGTCGTCGAAGGTGATGGCGAGGTCCCGGGCGCCGCCGCGCCCCTCCGCGATCGTGGCCGCCGGCACGAAGCGGTAGCCGAGACTGAGCGCGCGCTCGAGCTGGTGGCGGAAGCGCGCGGGACTGACGTCGTTGACGCCGCATTCCGACTGGCCCACCGAATGGTAGCAGAGGATGCGGCCGCCCGGCGCCGGCCGCCGGATCCGGGCGAGGGCGAGGGTCGTGCGCTCGCAGGCCATCCGGGCGGCGGCGACGCGCGGACGCGTCAGGCCGACCGTCCGGGCGAGGCTCTTGACCGGTGCGGGGATCATCGCAGGGCGTCGCGCAGGCCGTCGACGACTGCGTCCTGATCCGCCTCGGTCATGCCGGCATAGAGCGGCAGCAGGATCGCGTGGTCGCGCGCCCGCTCGGATTCGGGCAGCGCGAACCGCCGGGGCGCCTCGGCGTAGGGCGGCTCGAGATGCGCGCACATGATGCCCCGGCGGGTGGCGATGCCCCGGTCGAGCATCGCCTGCATCACGGTGCCCTGGTCGGCCGCCTCCGGGAGACGGACGCAGAAGCTCTGCCAGTTGCTGCGCAGGCCCATGGGCTCGGGGGGCAGCGTCACCTCCGGCAGATCGGCGAGCCGGGCGCGGTAGCCGTCCGCGAGGCGGCGGCGGCGTGCCACCAGGTCGGGCAGCCGCTTGAGCTGCTCCCGGCCGATGGCGGCCTGAACGTCCGTCATCCGGTAATTGTATCCCGCGACGGAGTATTCCTCGGTGACCACCCGGGCGCTGCCGTGGCGGGCGACGTCGGAGACGCTCATCCCGTGCTGGCGCCACAGCCTGAACTTGTGGTCCCATTCGGCATGCGCGGTGGTGATCATGCCGCCGTCGCCGGTGGTCAGCACCTTGCGCGGATGGAAGGAGAAGCAGGCGACGTCTCCGGCCGGGCCGCCGACCGGCCGCCAGACATCGCCCTGCAGCCGCTCGGAGCCGATGGCGCAGGCCGCATCCTCGATCACCGGGATTCCGGACCGGCGGCCGATGGCCACGATGGCCTCGAGATCGCAGGGCATACCCATCTGGTGGACGCAGACGATGGCCTTCGTCCGCGCGGTGATCGCCGCCGCGGCGGCCTCCGGCGCCATGTTGAAGGTCGCCGGGTCGATGTCGACGAAGATCGGCGTCGCGCCACACTGGGCGATGGCGTTGGCGGTGGCGATGAAGCTGTGGCTCACCGTCACCACCTCGTCGCCGGGGCCGACCCCGGCGGCGAGGAGCGCGAGATGCAGGGCGGTCGTGCAGTTCGAGACCGCGCAGGCATGGGGGGCGCCGACGATCGCGGCGAACTCAGCCTCGAAGGCCGCGACCTGCGGCCCCTGGGTCAGCCATCCAGAGCGGACGACGGCGGCGGCGGCCTCGGCCTCGGGGGCGCCGACCTCGGGTTTGGCGATCGGGATCATGCCAGCGCCCGCCGCAGGTGTTCCGAGCGGGACTCGTCCTGCCACCAGGCGACGAGGTCGGCGAGGCCCTCGGCGGCCCCGATCTTCGCCTCGAAGCCGATCAACTCCTTGGCGAGGCTCGTGTCGCAGAGGCGCCGCGGCACCGGGTTCACGGCCCGCTCGGCCTCGTGGATCAGCGGCGTGCCGTCCCGGCCCATGATCCGGGTGAGATGGCCGGCGAGGTCCACCAGCGAGGTCTCGACGCCGGTGCCGACGTTGAGCACCACGTCGGTGGCTGGCGACGTCGCCGACAGGATGTTGGCCCGGGCGATGTCGCGGACGTGGACGAGGTCCATGGTCTGCAGGCCGTCGCCGAACACGATCGGCGACTGGCCCTCGGCCAGGCGCTGCATCCAGCGGACCATGACCTCGGTGTAGCGGCCGGTCAGGTCCATCCGCGGGCCGTAGGCGTTGAAGTACCGGAGCGCGACGTAGTCCAGCCCGTACATGTCGTTGAACGAGCGCAGCAGACCTTCGCCGAAGGACTTGGCGGCGCCGTACAGGGTCCGGTTGTCGTAGGGGTGGTGCTTCTCGGTCGTCGGGAAGACTTCCGCCATCCCGTAGACCGAGGCCGAGGAGGCCATCACCACCTTGGCGACCCCGGCCTCGACGCAGCTCTCCAGCAGGTTGAAGGTCGCGGTGGCCATCACCTCGAAGGCGTGGCGCGGCTCCGAGGCGCATTGCGTGATCCGCAGGGCCGCCTGATGGAACACCACGTCGATGTCCTTGATCAGGGTGTCCATCAGGGCCCGGTCGCGGATGTCGCCCTGGACGAGTCGGACCCGGCCGGAGCCGAGGGCGTCGCCGAGGTTCTCGGGGCGGCCGCGGACCATGTTGTCGATGGCCACGATCTCGTCGCAGCCGGCCTCGACCAGCAGGTCGATGATGTGGGAGCCGATGAAGCCGGATCCGCCGGTTACCAGGATCCGGGTTCCACGCAGGTCGCCACTGAAGCGGCTTCCCTTGGTGACCTCACGCAGCTTGGGCATCGGTGACCTCGCAGTAGCTCGCGACGGCGCGGCAGACGGTATCGATCTGGCCGGCGGTCATTTCCGGGAACATCGGCAGGGACAGGGTCCGGGCGGCCAGCCGCTCGGTGACCGGCAGGCGGCCGGCGCCGTCGTCGAGGTGGCGGTAGGCGGGCTGCCGGTGGACGGGGACGGGATAGTGGATGCCGGTGGCGATCCCGGCCTCGTTGAGGGCGCGCCGCAACCCCTCGCGGTCGGGCGCCGAGACGGCGTAGACGTGGAAGGCGTGGTCGCGTCCTGCCGGACCCGGCAGTTCAAGGCCGAGCCCCGCGAGCTGCGTGCTGTACTCGGCCGCAACCGCCTGCCGGGCGCGGGTCCAGGCCTCCAGATAGGGAAGCTTGGTCCCGAGCACCGCGCCCTGAACCCCGTCCATGCGCAGGTTGAAGCCGTGCCGGACGTGATTGTACTTGCCCTGCTGCCCCCAGTCGCGCAGGCAGCGTGCGGCCTCGGCGATGTCGTCCCGGTCCGTGACGATGGCGCCGCCCTCGCCGTAGGCCCCGAGATTCTTGCCGGGATAGAAGCTGAAGCAGCCGATATCCCCGATCGTGCCGGCCTTGCGGCCGCCGCGCTCGGCGAGGTGCGCCTGGGCGGCGTCCTCGACGAGGGCGATCCCGTGGCGTCGGGCGATGGCGCCCAGCGCGTCGAGATCCGCCATCCGGCCGTGGAGGTGCACCGGCAGGATCGCCTTGGTGCGGGGCGTGATCGCCGCCTCGACCAGGGTCGGATCCATGGTCCAGTTCACCGGGTCGATATCGACCAGCACCGGGGTCGCGCCGGCGTAGAGCACCGCGGCCACCGTCGCCACGAAGGTCGACGAGACCGTGATCACCTCGTCGCCCGGACCGATGTCGAGGGCGAGCAGGGCGAGATGCAGGGCCGCGGTGCCGCTGCTCACGGCGACCGCGTGCCGGGCGCCGCAGGCCTCAGCGAAGGCCTTCTCGAACGCCGTGACGGCCGGTCCGAGGACGTAGTCGCCGCTGCGCAGGACATTGAGGACCGCGGTCTCGACGTCGCCGCCGATCGCCGCGTACTGAGCCTTGAGGTCGAGGAAAGGGATCACGAGGCCCTCGCAAGTGGCATGAGGTCGATGGGGTGGCCGTTCTGGCGCAGGGAGCGCATGGCGGCTTCGAGCATCTCGACGACGCGCAGGCCGCTGTGGCCGTCGGTCATGGGCGCCGTGCCGTTCTCGATCGAGGTGACGAAGTGCTCGATCTCGACGATCAGCGCCTCGCGGAAGGAGAGATGCGGCGACCACATGTCCCCGGTCCGGTACGAGACCATCAGTTCGGTGATGTCGTCGGAACCGCCGTTGACGGTGACACCGCGGTCGTAGACCTTGACCTTCTCGATCGGGTCGAGGTCGTTGTAGACGATCATCTTCTTGCTGCCGCCGATCAGCGTCTGCCGCACCTTCACGGGCGCCAGCCAGTTGACGTTGATCTGCGCGACGACGCCGCGCGGGTAGAAGACGGTCAGGTGGGCCATGTTCTCCGGTCGGCCGCTGAAATGGCCGGTGCCGCTCGCCGAGATCGCCATGGGCGCGAGATCCAGGATGTGATCGAGGATGGCGAGGTCGTGGACCGCCAGATCCCAGATCACGTTCACGTCGCGCTGGAACAGGCCGAGATTCACCCGGGTCGAATCGTAGTAGAACACGTCGCCGATGGCGTCGCTCGTGACGAGTTCATGGATCTTCTCGACCGCGCCCGTGTAGACGAAGGTGTGGTCGACCATCAGGGTCAGGTTGCGCTTGGCCGCCTCCTCGATGAGCAGCCGGGCCTCGAAGGCCGAGGGCGTGATCGGCTTCTCGATGAAGACGTGCTTGCCGGCCCGGAGCGCGTTGATGGCGATCTCGAAATGCGAGCTCACCGGGGTCGCCACCATGATGGCGTCGATCTCCGGATCGGCCACGAGGTCGCGCCAGTCCTGATGGAGACGGACGGAAGGGTGCCGCTTGCCGGCCCGGGCCAGGGCCGCGGGCGACTGGTCGGCGATGGCCGCGAGCCGGCAGCGCTCCGTCTCCGAGGTGCAGCGGGCGAGATTCGGCCCCCAGTAGCCGTACCCGACGATTCCGATGGCGATCATGTGCGTGGGTCCCCTCAAGCAACCTGCAGAGGCTCGGCCGCCGGAAGCGGCGACCGGGCGGATCGGGCGCGCTTCTCGCGCGTGTCGCCGATGACCCGGGCGGGGCAGCCGGCGACGATGGCGTAGGGCGGGACGTCGCGAGTCACGACCGCGCCGGCGCCCACGAGGGCACCCTCCCCGATGGTGATTCCCGCCACGATCGTCGCGTTGGAGCCGATGGAGGCGCGGGCCTCGACCACGGTCTCGACGAGATCCCACTCGCCGTCCCGCTTCAGGCTTCCGTCCTCGTTCGTAGCCTCGGGATAGAGCTCGTTCGTGAAGACCACGCCGTGTCCCACGAAGACTTCCGCGCCGATCAGGACGCCCGCGCAGATGAAGGTGTGCGAGGATATCTTGCAGCGCGGACCGATGCGGCTGCCTCGCTGGATCTCGACGAACGGGCCGATGCGCGACCCGGATTCGATTTTACAGCCATAAATATTGACTAAGTCTGGGTAGAATATCCCGACATCACTTTCAATATCCGCATCGGTTATCGGCATGATCGCCGCTCCTTCCGCCGAACTTCTGTGTGGCAAAACTGCACAGAGCTGCGGACGGTCGGGAACCCAGGCTTTCGATGCCGTTCGTCCGTCGAAAGGCGAACAGGCCCATCGCGGATCCGACCGGCCCGGCGAACCTTCACCGATCGGCCTGCCGAGGCTACGCCGAAAGGCGAGCCCCCGCCCCGGCATGGATGTGCACGCCCTCCTTTTGGAGGAGTCCCGGCGGGCTGTGCCGGGACGCATCATGCCGCCTCAGCCATCCATGAGCCCGTGAGGCCAGCGCGCGGTTCGACCGCTCAATGGCCGCGCCCGAGCATGAGGGGACGATGCGTGAAGACTTCGCCGAAGACCTGGCCTGATCCCGCCGATCCGCGTCCTGCCGCGGCTGCCGGCCGGCGCGGCCCGGGACGCGGATCCCTCGCCGTGCTCGCGATCTGCCTCGTCACCCTGGGCGCCCGGCCGGCCTCGGCGGAGTACCGGATCTCCCCCGGCGACACGATCGAGGTGAGCGCCCTGAGCATCCCGAGCTTCAAACAGGAGGCGACGGTCGGGACGGACGGCACGATCACGGTCCCGCTGCTCGGGGACGTGCCGGCTTCGGGACTGACTCTGACGGAGCTGCGCCAGAACCTGCAGAAGGCGCTGCCCGCCAAAGCCGTGCGGCAGCGCAACTCGGAGGGCAAGGAATCGATCGCCGTGATCGAGGCCGACGAGATCGGTGTGCGGATCTCGAAGTATCGGCCGGTCTATCTCAGCGGCGACGTGACCAAGCAGGGCGAGCACCCGTTCCATCCGGGCATGACTGTCCGGCAGGCGGTCGCCCTCGCGGGCGGCTACAACCTCCTGCGCTTCAAGATGGAGAACCCGGTCATCGAGTCCGCCAACCTGCGGGCCGAGTACGACAGCGTGTGGGCGAGCATCGCGCGGGAGAACGCCACGATCTGGCGCCTGAAGGCCGTCATCGCGGCGGCGCGCGCCGAGAAGGCCCCGGCCGCCCCGGACGCGCTGCCCGGCACCGCGTCCCCGCGCATGACCCCGGCCCAGAGGCTCGCGGAGCAGCAGCTCAAGGTCCAGCTGACGGACCTCGCCAAGGAGAAGGAGCACCTGCAGCGCTCCCTCGCCCGGGCCCAGACCCAGCTCGCCAGCCTCACCGAGCAGCAGAGCAAGGAGAAGGAGGGCGTGACCGCCGATGCCGACGAATACGATTCGGTGCGCGCCCTGTTCCAGCGCGGCGCCGTCGTCACGACGCGCCTGACCGACGCACGGCGCGCCGTCCTGCTGTCCTCGACCCGGGCCCTGCAGACCACCGTCCAGGTGACGCAGCTGGAGCGCGACAAGAGCGACCTCGCCCGCAAGCTCGAACGGGTGGACGACCAGCAGGCCATGGATGCCCTGGAGAAGCTTCAGGTCTCGGAGAACAACCTGGCCACGCTCCGCTCGAAACTGAACAGCATCAACGACAAGCTGGTCTACACCGGCGCGCTCCGGGCCCAGCTCCTGTCCGGAAGCCGCGCGCACGCGTCGGTCTCGGTCTTCCGCCAGGGCAGCTCATCCCAGATCCAAATCGACGCGGCCGAGGACATGGAGCTTCAGCCCGGTGATGTCGTGGAGGTCGTGCTCAAGCCGGATCCCGCCCTGCGGGGGATCGGCGACGGGACCGGTCAGAACTGACGCTGCGCACAAGCGCGGTCCCGCCGCGGTGAGGAGAGAGCCATGAACCGACACTCGACCAGCGCGTCCTTCCTCCGGGTCGATGCGACCGGCCCCAGCGGGGCGCGGCCGTGGCCCGCCGCGCCGATGCCGGCCGAGACCGAGGCCCAGGTCTCCATCCTGACGATAGCCCGGCAGAACTGGCGATCGATCCTGGTATTCGCCGTAGTCGGGCTGGTCTGCGCCGTGGTCTACGTGGCGACCGCACCGTCCATCTACACGGCCCGGGCCCGCGTCTACATCGAGAGCCGCACGAGCCCCGTGACCGCCCGCGACATGCCGAACGCGGCGACGCCGCTCGAAATTCCCGAGGTGGAGAGCCAGGTCGAGTACATCCGCTCGGAGAAGATCGCGGTGGCCGCCGTCCGCAAGCTCGATCTGCCGCCCTCGCAGAAGCTGGCCGTCCCGCCGCACCCGCTGGTGTCGGAGCTTCGCGAGGTGGTGAACGCGGTCAAGAACCTCCCGCTCCGCCTGCTCGGTGCCCAGCCGCCGAGCAAGGAGCACGTCGCGGTCAGCCCGGAGCTGCGGCAGGCGCGGGAGATCCGCGAGAACGTGGAGACCAACCGCGTCGGCGCGGCCTACGTCATCGAAGTCGGCTACAGCGCCGACACCCCCACCACGGCGGCCGCCGTCGCGAACGCGGTGGCCGAGGCCTATGTCAGCACCGAACTGGAGAACCGGACCCAGCTCTGGAAGGTCGCCGGCGAGTGGATGCTGCCGCGGCTGAAGGAGATGCAGCAGCGCGCGAGCCAGGCCTCCCGCGAGGCCCAGACCTACAAGGCCGAGCACGCGATCATCGATCTCGGCAAGCGCGGCCTCGTCGGCGAGCAGCAGCTGGAGGAACTCAACACCGCCGTCGCGGCCGCCCATTCCAAGACCGTCGATGCCCGCGCGGTGCGCGACCAGATCCGCGGCCTGCTCGATTCCGACATCGCGGATCCGGGCATCACGGAAGCCTTCAAGGACACGGTGATCATTCAGCTCCGCCGGCAATACGTCGAGCTGGCGCAGCGTGCCGACGACCTGAAGCGCCGGCTCGGCCCTGACCACGAGGCGGTGCAGGCGATCCAGCGGGACGTCCAAGCGGCCAAGCTGTCCCTGCGCACCGAACTCGAGCGCCTCGCCGGCTCGCTGGACCACGATTACGAGGTCGCCAAGGTGCGCGAAGACAACATGACCGCCGCCTTCAACGACCTGATCTCCAAGACCCTCGTCATGAGCAACGCCCGGGTCAAGGCGAAGGAACTCGACCGCACGGCCGAAACCTACGACCAGATCTACACGAACCTGCTCCAACGCTACATCGACGCCGTCAACCAGCAATCCTATCCGCAGCCGTCCGCGCACGTGATCACGCCGGCGGTCGTTCCCGAATACCCGAGCGCCCCCCGCGGCAGCCTCATCATGCTGCTCGGCCTCCTGGTCGGCACCGGGATCGGGGTGAGCAGCGCGTTCGCGCGGCATTGGTTCGATCGGACCATCCGCTCGCCCGGGCAGCTGACGGGGCACGGCCTGACCTGCCTCGCCGCCCTCCCCGAGCTGCGGCGCGAGCCGGGCTTCCGCGCGGCCCTGGCGCTGGCGCAGTCGCATGCCAGCGAGGCGCAGCGCCCGGCCAGCGTCGAGGCGTTCAAGGCGAGCGCCGTGCGGTTCATGCCGCAATCGGTATTCGTCGAGCGCCTGCACAGCCTGAAGATGCATGTCCTGGGCAACGACCGCCGCGGGCCGGTCTTCGCGATCGGTGTCACGTCGGTCGAGGCGGGCACCGGCAAGACGATGTTCGCCAGCAATTTCGGGCAGCTCCTCGCCCGCGCCCGCCTGGCCTCCAGCCGGGTGCTGCTGGTCGACGCGGATGTGCGCCAAGCCACCCTGTCGCGCCTCAGCCAGGCCGCCGACCAGCGGGGGCTGCTCGACGTCCTCGCCGGCCGCTGCTGCACCGAGGAGGCGGTCCGGGTCCAGCTTGGGGACGTGCGCCTGCTCGCCTGCGGCCACCGCCACCTCAACGACCCGCATTTCAGCGACCTGATGACGCCGGACGGCGTCGCCTCCCTGGTTCAGGACGGACGCTCGACCCTCGACCGCATGATCGTCGACCTGCCCCCGATGGACGAGCTCCCCACGCTGCGGCCGCTGCTCGACGTCCTGGATGGGCTGATCATCGTCGTCGAAGCCGGCAAGACGAGCATCGACGACGTCGCGGCCGCCGTGCACGACATCGAATCCGGCGGCGGTACGGTCCTGGGCGTCGTCCTCAATAGGACAAACGACGGGACCTCGGTCCGGCGCGGCAGTTTCCTGAGCGCCCTGCTGCGTAGAAAATCGGCGGTGGGGCCGGCGGCGGCCGCCGCCGACGCGACCCAGGCCACCCAGTCATGAGCCCGCTCGATCGGGGCGTCCCCTGCGCAGCCCCGGCCACGGCCGCCTTCGATGGATCCGCGCCCCGGCAGGACCGCCCGCGTGCGGCCCGCCGGGACGGACCGGTGGCGGCCGCCTCGGCCAGGGCCACCGCGCCGGGCCGCGTCGCCTTCTTCGGCCACGACCGGGCCGAGCCCACGGTGCGGAAGCGGATCGACGCCATCCAGGATGCCGGCTGGGCCGTGGTCGAGTACGTGTTCGTGCGGGTCCGCCCCGGCGTCGCCGTCGCGCCGGTGGCGAAGAATACCGTGCCGCTCGGGCAGACCGTCGACCGGAACTATGCACACCGCCTGCCGCTGCTCGCGCTCGGCGTCGCCCGCGCGCTGCGGCGCTGGCGCGATCTGCGTGCCGCGGACGTGATCTACGTGCGCAATCTCGACATGGCCCTGGTGGCCTGGGCCTCGGCCCGCCTCGCCGGGAGCCGCGCCCCTCTCGTCTACGAGGTGCTCGACATCCAGCGACTGATGGTGCGGCCCGACTGGCCGGGACGGCTGGCCCGCGCGGTCGAGCGCTGGATCCTCGGGCGCAGCGCGCTCCTCGTCGTGAGCGCCCCGGATTTCGTCACTCGCTACTTCCAGCCTGTCCAGGGCTTCTCCGGCGCCTGGCACCTCTTGGAGAACAAGGTCATGGGCCATCGCCTCGGCGAGGTGGCCGACCGGCTCGACCGCACCCGTGCGCCGGGTCCCCCCTGGGTGATCGGCTGGTTCGGCACGCTGCGTTGCCGCAGGAGTCTCACGATCCTCGCCGCCATCGCGGAGGCTCTCGGCGACTCGGTGCGGATCGTCATCGCGGGCCGCCTTTCGGAGGAGGACATCGACCCCCGCGACCTGTCGCGGACGCTGAGCCGCCACCCGAACATGTCGTTCCGGGGTCCCTACGCCAATCCGCGCGACCTCCCCGAGATCTATCGCGGCGTCCATTTCATCTGGGCCGTCGATTACCTCGATGACGGTCTGAATTCCGACTGGCTGCTGCCGAACCGGCTCTACGAGGGCGGCCTGTGCGGCGCGCTGACGCTCGCGCGCGCCGAGACCGCGACCGGCCGCTACGCGCTCGCCGAAGGGCTGGGCCGGGCCTTCCCCGAACCGCTCGCGGATTCGGTGTCCGGCTTTCTGCGAGACATCACGCCGGCAGACTACGTACAGATGCAGGGCCGCCTGCTCACTTGCGAGATCTCCAAGTTCGTCGATGTCGGCGGCATGCGTGACCTGCTGGGCCGGGTCGCCTGATCCTCAGCCTTCAGTACTCTGCACCCACGAGCCGGCCGCCCTGCTCATCGGCGCGCCATTCCCTGGAAGGGCGCTTCCCGCCATCCATGCGTGCGTGATTCGGCCTGCCGCCGGGTAGTCCGTGCCGGAGCGCGGCAAACTGCCCCTGCATGTACCGGCTTGGTCCGACAGCGTACCGGCAAAACAGTAGTCAGGACCTGTCATCTGATTTCGCCCCTAACCTATGTGGCGGTTTAGGCGCCTGCACTGGGCACAGCCGCAGCCCACCCGAATACCTCTTGCGCGAATACGGAAGTCGTATCCGAGGCGGCGATTCGCCCTGCGAGGCGCGCCCGATCGGCTTGGCAATTTGCTTCGGTGGAGAAATCACCGGTTTTCTTGTTTTTCGACTTCAAACCTTTTCGGTCGATACGTCGCTGGACCGGTGAAGAGTGGAAGCCCGCAGCAAATGACTTCAGAAATGCGAGGCGCGCGCCCAAACTGGCGACGGCAACAACCGAATTACCGGCTACGTACGTAGTCGACGACTGCTATATTTTAGCCTGAGATTGAGCTCGCTAGTGGCAGATAGGGTATTTACAGACGATTTTACGAAAGTTAGTATTATATCTGTGGTCATCGAAGAGCGCCACAAAGCGCCCGACCGGACCGTGTATACCAGTGTCGCGCCGTTGGCGGGTTCATTGGGTTCTCACGTCATCGCGGACAGTGGGCTTCCTGCGAAAGGAGGTAGTTTCCTATGGCCAGTCTTGGTACTCGAGACGAGCTCATCATCGTTGAGCGGGACACGGCCGAGAGCCGCGGCGGCTTTTCGGGAGCGCAAGTCGGTGACAGCCCGGCCGTCATCGAGCAACGGGACCAGTCCCGGGCCCGCACAAGCCGCATCGTGATCATCGATCGGAGGCAACTCGTCGGTCGATGCCTCGCGGCCTCCCTCAGGGAGGCCGACAAGAACACCTCGTTCGACGTCTTCGCGGACATCGAATCGTGGAAGCGCCAAACGCCCTTCACGGCGGCCAGCGTGGTCGTCCTCTGCCGGCCGGACGGCAACCTGTCGGAGACCGAGTGGGCCGAGATCACCCGGGAGCTGACGCTGCTGCAAGGCGACGCGGGTACGCCGCCGGTGGCCGTCATCTCGGACGGCGAGAACCTCGACCAGATCGTGCGCATCATCAAGCTCGGGGTGAAAGGCTACATCCCGACGACGACGTCCGTCGACATCGCTCTGCAAGCCCTCCAGCTCGTGCAGGCCGGGGGTGTCTACATCCCGGCGGAGTGCCTGCTGCCGCTTCTGGCCAACGTAAAGGTGGACGAGCCGGTCGAGACCAGCGACGACGAGATCTTCTCGCCGCGCCAGCTCTGCGTCGCGCGGGCGCTCCGGAAGGGCACCCCGAACAAGATTATCGCGTATGAACTGAACATGTGCGAAAGCACGGTGAAGGTTCATGTCCGCAATATCATGAAGAAACTCAAGGCTAAGAACCGCACCGAGGTCGCCTACCTGACGAACAAGTACTTCCTTCGAGAAGATTCGAGCTTGGCGAACATGAAGGCTCCCGCGGCCTGATCGCGGGCCGCCGCCGGAGTGCCGGCGCGCGGACATAAGGAAGAGTCGGCTGTCCCAGAGCGGTCGGCCGAAAAATCAGGGCCTCCTCCCGGATCGCCAGACCAGGCGCCTCGGGAGGAGGCCCGTTTTCCATGGGCGGCGCCGGGCCCTTCACCTGGCCGATACTGTCTCGGCCGTCTCACGCAGGACGGCGGCACCGGGGGTCTGCAGCGGCTCGGCGGCAGCGTGGCGCTCCGCGGCGCGGCCGATGCTGCTGTAGGCGAAGCCGTGAGATCTGACCTCGTCCGGCCGGTAGACATTGCGCAGATCCACGAGGACCGGCCGGCGCATGATGGCGCGCAGCCGCGCGAGGTCGAGCGCCCGGAACGCGTTCCACTCGGTCACGATCACCAGGGCGTCGGCCCCCTCCGCGCAGGCATAGGGATCCTCGGCGTAGTCCACAGCTGGCATCAGCGCCCGCGCGTGCTCCATCCCCTCGGGATCGTAGGCCCGCACCGTCGCGCCCGCATCCTGCAGGCCGGCGATGATCGCCAGCGACGGCGCGTCGCGCATGTCGTCGGTGTCGGGCTTGAAGGTCAGGCCGAGCAGCGCGACGGTCTTGCCGCGCACGGTGCCGCCGCAGGCCTTGATCACCTTGCGCGCCATGGCGCGCTTCCTCTGGTCGTTGACCGCCACCACGGTCTCGACCAGCCGCAGGGGCGTGCCGGCATCCTGGGCGGTCTTGACCAGCGCCAGCGTGTCCTTGGGAAAGCACGAGCCGCCATAGCCCGGCCCGGCATGCAGGAACTTCGGGCCGATCCGGTTGTCGAGCCCGATGCCCCGGGCCACCGCCTGCACATCGGCCCCGACTTCCTCGCACAGGTCGGCCATCTCGTTGATGAAGGTGATCTTGGCGGCCAGGAACGCGTTGGCGGCGTACTTGGTCAGCTCGGCGGTGCGGCGGCTCGTGACCAGGATCGGCGCGGCGTTGAGGTAGAGCGGCCGGTAGACCTCGCGCATCACCGCCTCGGCGCGCGCCTCCTCGGCGCCGACCACGATGCGGTCGGGCCGCTTGAAGTCGGCGATCGCCGCGCCCTCGCGCAGGAACTCCGGATTCGACACGACGGCGAAGTCCGCATCGGGCCGCATCTCCCGGATGATCCGCTCGACCTCGTCGCCGGTGCCCACCGGGACGGTGGACTTGGTCACCACCACGGTGAAACGGGTGAGCGCGCGCGCGATGCTCCGGGCGGCCTCATAGACATAGGACAGATCGGCGAACCCGTCGCCGCGGCGCGACGGTGTGCCCACCGCGATGAACACGGCATCCGCCTGCGCGACGCCCGCCTCCAAGTCGGTGGTGAAAGACAAGCGATCTTGCCGGACGTTTTCCGCGACGAGCGTGGCGAGTTCCGGCTCGAAAATCGGGATCTCGCCGGCATTCAACGCGTCGATCCGGCTGCGATTGCTGTCGACGCACACGACCGTATGGCCGAAATCGGCAAAGCAGGCGCCGGAGACCAGTCCGACATAGCCCGACCCGACCATCGTGATGTTCATGGATGCCTCGTCGCCACGGGAATCTCGACGCGCTGCTGTATGCCGATCTCTTCACGGCTCCACGTCATATCTAAGGCGTATCCGCCTCTGCCGAGACGGAGTAGCGGCAGCAATGCGGACTCGCTCGGCCGTCGCGCCCCTTCCGGCTTACCTCGATTCGGCCGCCGGCCGGATCGAGGCCGGACCTGCCCCCGGCTCCGCGCCTGCCCCGTCGTTCAGGTGGCGGGGCAGTCCGATGAAATACCTCATAATGCTTACACGGTGCTGTTTATACGTGGACCACGTGAATTTTCTTATTCTGCTCACCCTAATTGCTAAGTCCGCTCGGACCGATCGATTTCCTTTGTCCGAGAAATCGAACGGCCGAGATGATAACCCAGGTTCGGGCAAGGATTTCGATCGGGGAGAGCCCTGTTGGCCGCGCGCTTCTACTTCGAGATCACAAATGTCGAGGAGACGATCCGCGACTTGGAAGGCGTCGAGGCGACTGACCTTGAGGAAGCTCTGTTCGAAGCGCGCAGCGTCATCGCCGAGATGGCCGAGGAGATTACCGCAGGCCACCGGGGGCCGCCCTGGACATTGCTGGTTCGGGACGAGGCCGGCTGGCTGGTCGGACGTCTTCCCATCCGGAAATGACCCGCTGTCGCGACCGGCCGTTGAATCGTTAACGCACTGTTAACCAGTGGTTTGGAGGATCGTCCCTGCCCTCACCGTGTGGCAGCCATGGCCAGAACAACCTCCTCGCCCGTGAACAACTCGCGCGCCGCCTCGCTGGCGGAGGCCATGGCGACCGAGATGGCGCGAGCCGCCCATGCCCTGAAGGGTCGCGGCGATCTGGAGGCCGCCGCGTCGATCCTCGAACTGGCGCGGCACAACCGGATCGTGGCGCTCAGGCTGCGGGCCGAACAGGACCTCGCGCAGACGCTGAGCCCCGCCCTGGCGCGGCGTTAGGATCGCTTCGCGCGTCAGCATCCGTCACTCGCCTGCGCAGCCTCCATACCGTCCTGCCAGCGACGTCGTACTGTTTTGGCGATCGCTCAGACTGTCATTGCCGAGGAGTCGCGGGCCATCAGCATGATGGCCCGCATCGGCGATTCTGAGCGCACTGGATGTCCGGCGCGTCACGCGCGCGCCTGTGTTGTGCCGCGGGCTGGTCTTACCGCTGAC
Source organism: Methylobacterium sp. CM6257 (assembly GCF_054611515.1). Lineage (NCBI taxonomy): Bacteria > Pseudomonadati > Pseudomonadota > Alphaproteobacteria > Hyphomicrobiales > Methylobacteriaceae > Methylobacterium > Methylobacterium sp. CM6257. The sequence continues at coordinate 6,833,452 of NZ_CM137735.1, read as the reverse complement.
CAAATCCCTGCCATCGCGGGTCGGTGTTCATTCTCCCTGAGCGTTCAACCGCCTTCGGAAAACCGACTCTCGCGTACGAACAGACGGAGGGCCCTCGCTGATTTGCCGCCCGGAGCCGCGACCAGCCCCGCGCCAGCCAAGCCGATCAGGATCGCGCACGCTGGACCGGTCTCAATCCGCGGGGTCTCACGGACCTTCCGTGAGAGGCACTTGTCGGCAGCGGTGAACCTATCGGGACCGAACTTGGCTTTAACGAGCGGAAACCAATGAATAAAGTTATCAAATGAGAAGCCCGTCGATTGGCGACCAATACAGATCGTGCTAGCATTTCAGAATTGTGCTTGACAGGGATTCACCAGCCGTGTCGCCGACAGAAGCCGGGAACACCGAAGTCAGCGCGAACTTGGCCCTCGACATGGTCGGCCGCGCCTATCTGGCCCTGGCGCTCCTGTACGAAACGGCCCATCCCGGTGAGTTCAGCGACATCCAGCAGAAGATTCGCGCGTTCGTCGAGGACAATTTCAAGATCATCCAGGAGACGAGCGGGAACGGCGCCCTCGCTGCCGGGACCATCGAAGGCGCCACTCAACTTGTGAACGGCGTTCTCGTCGAGGTCGAGAACAAGATCGCCACGATGATCCGGCCGACGCGTCACATGCGGGTCTAGTGTTTTTACTGAAATTGGCCGGCGATTTACGCTGAGTGTTGCAGTAGAGCCATGGACGGCCGACAAACGGTCCCGCTCTCTCCAATTGCCATAATTGCAGTGGCTACAAACGTCGACAGTCTTAACAAGGCATGTTACCCGGCACGTGGGCAGCAATCATTCTACAAGCGTGATGATGGGCAGCGATGATGGGGACAGGGTCGCGCATAGCGCGGATGTCGCGCTTGAGGTTCTGGTCCGGGCCTATCACGCTCTCGCGGTCGTCTACGAACTGTCCAGCCCCGGCGCCTATGCGGCGCTCCACGGCAAGATGATGCCCTACCTGTTGGACAGTTTCCTCCACGGTGAGGCGCGGGCCGCCGACGATCCGGACACGGCCGAGATGTTCTCAAGCGCCTTGGAGCGTGTTCGCTGCGTGCTGGACGAGGTCCGGTCCGACGTGGCGGCCGTTCGCATGCGCAAGGACGAGCGCGGCCGCTGACCCCGTTTACGGGGCGCCCGGCCCTGCGGGCCATCTCAGCGTGCCGGCTCCAAGCGGTGCTCCCAGCCGAGCAGGAGGCGGGGGCCGGCCTGCGGGTCCGGGGCGGCGGCCGGCAGGAGGCGCGCCGCCTTGGCCGCCAGGGTCACGGTCAGGATGTGCCACCACGCCCGGGGGGCACCGAGAAGCTCCCGCAGGGCCGCGGCGTACCCCTGCGCGCGCCGCCGGTCGAGGACGCGCCGGTGCTGCCACCTCCGCATCGTGGCGTCGCGGTGGGCCCGGAGCGCCGCGCGGGTGCGCGGGTCGAGGGCGGGTCGCGCCAGCATCGCGTCGTCGAAGGCCAGGATCGCCGCGAGATCGTCGGTCCGGTGCTGCGCGCTCAGCGAGTTCGACCGCTCGACCGCCACGTAGCCGCAGGGTGCCGTCACGGTGAAGACGGCTCCCGCCGCCAGGGCCTCGACGTAGAGGGCGTAATCCTCGCCCAGCCGCAGGCGCTCGTCGTAGCGGAGACCCCGGCCGTCCAGGAAGGCCCGCCGCATGATCGGCTTGAGAAATCCGAGTTCCCGCCGGCGCTCGCCTCGGCGTCCGATGTTGCCAGTCACGAAGGCTTCGAGCGAGAGCCGGTGCGGCCGCCCGGGACCGGTCACGAGAGCAGCGACCGCCGCCGAGCCGCTCCCGCCGACCATCACGATGTCGTCGGCGATCAGGTCCCAGCTGCGCGGCGCCGACAGGAGGCGCTCCAGGCGACCGTCGAGAAAGTAGTCGTCGGCGTCGAGGATGCAGATGAGGGGCGCCGTGGCGACCGCCAGGGCCCTGTTGCGGGCGGCCGCGGGCCCGAGATTGCGCGCGAGTCGGAGAAGCTTCAGGCGACCCGAACCGTCGCCGGCCGCTTCGGCGACCACACCGGTCCGATCGTCCGAGGCGTCGTCCACGACGATGACCTCGGCGACCTCCGGCTGCCGGAGCGCCGACGTGATCGCGGCGGCGATGGTGTTCTCGGCATTCCGGGCCGCGATGATGACGCAGACCTCCGGGGCGGCGGGCTGGGCCTGTAGGCTTCGCAACGGGCGTCTCCGAACCTTCGCTCGGCCGTCCGGCCGCTCTTGCCGGACGGTAGGTGGCTCCCGCGCGGGACGCGATATCGTCCGAAAGGAGGGGTCGTGCGCCGGCCCCGCTCGTCCGAAAGATCACCGCCCGGTCGCGCGTCCGCCGCTACGGTGCGCCCCGGCCGGGAACGCCCGGAGGCCGGCTATCGGAGCCGCGGAGCGGCGACAGCGAGGATGTGTGCATGACGATACGGTCCGGCCCGATCTGCGGCGGCCTCTGCGCGGCGGCGCTTCTCTTCCAGGCCGCCCCGCTGAAGGCCGGCGAGACCGCTCCTCAGCCGGCGACCGCTCCCGCCGCGCGCGGCGGCGGCTCGTTCGTCGAGACATTCAACATGCTGAGCGACCGCCGCTGGTACGTGTCGGACGGCTGGGTCAACGGCGACGGCCAGAAATGCACGTGGTCACGCCAGCGCGTCCAGATCGCCAAGCCCGGGGAACTCACGCTGGTCGTGTCGGACGCCGCCTACAAGGACCGCGCCTTCAGCTGCGCCGAGATTCAGACCCGGGAGCGCTATGGCTACGGCACCTATGAGGTCCGAATGCGGGCGGGGGCCGCCTCCGGCTTGGTCTCGGCGTTCTTCACCTATAACGGGCCGGAGGACGGCGACCGCCGCACGAACGACGAGATCGATTTCGAGTTCCTGGGCAAGGACACGCGCGGGGTCCAGCTCAACTACTTCACGTCCGGCACGGGCGGCCACGAGAGCTTCGAGAAGCTCGGCTTCGATGCCTCCACCACGACGGCCGACTATGCCCTCGAATGGCTGCCCGACCGCCTTCGCTGGTACGTCAACGGCCGCCTGCTGCGCGAGGTGCGCGCTTCGGCTGATCGGCCGATCCCGTCGCATCCCAGCAAGATCATGCTCAGTATCTGGACGGGCCAGGGTCATGACTTCGAATCCTGGCTCGGACCGGCCGCCTATCCGGGGCGGCCGATAACCGCGCTCTACGAGCGGGTCGCGTTCACCCGGATGGGCGACCCTTGCGCGTTCAAGGAATCGATCGTCTGCCGGTGACGGAGACCTCTTGGGTCCCAGTGTTGACCATGCCGCGCGGCGAGATCGTTCAGACAGGTCTCGAATAGCTGCTGCGGCGGGCTGAATTTTAACATCTTTGGCGTCAGAGTGGCTTCCGAGTTCGCCGCGGAGCCACGCGATGCATTGGTCGGTCCTGCTCATCGCGGCTTATGCTGCGGGCTTCGTGGAATTCTGGCGTCTGTGCGTCGAAGCGCCCATCGCCGAGGAAAGCCCGGCCTGAAGCGCCGAGGGCCGGCGGCCGAACGCGCTGCACCGGGCGGGCCGTCGCTTCGGATCGACGCCCTGACGACGGAACCGAGCCCCGCCGCAGGCGAGCGCATCACCGCTCGTCGTTCATCGGCCGCATCAGCGCACCGAGAAGGAACGCCAGCTGGCCGCAGATCAGCAACGCCATGCCCCGCCGCAGGCATGCCCCGGCGCTGAGGTGATAGATCAACAGGCCGTAGGCGACCTCGGCCGCCACGATCGGGACGAAAACCAGAAGGAGCCAGACCGAACCGAAGCGCCCCAGCGTCAAGCCGAGCAGCGCGTTGAGCATCATGCCCTTCATCGGGGCGATCCGCGGCCGATGCGGGGCTGGCGGCCTGGACGGCCCCGGGACGTGGCGCCGGCGGGCCGGAGGCCGGTCCGCGGTGGACGCGCGCGCGGCGTCACCGGCCCGCAGCCATGCGAGCGTGCGGGGCGGTCGGTCATAACGTCACCGGCTGCCGCGCTGGCTCAGCACGGCCGGTACCGTCTTGAGCAGGATGACGAGGTCCCGGGAGAGCGTCCACCGGCTGGCGTAGGCGCAATCCAGGGCGACGCGCTCCGCGTAGCCCGTGTCACTGCGGCCGGAGACCTGCCACAGCCCGGTCAGTCCCGGGGGAACGGAAAAGCAGGTCGCGAAATCCGCTCCGTAGCGGACGACCTCCGCCTGCACGATCGGCCGCGGCCCGACGAGGCTCATCTCGCCGCGCAGCACGTTCCAGAGCTGCGGCAGCTCATCGAGCGAGGTCCTGCGCAGCACATGGCCCAGGGCCGTCACGCGGGGATCATGGGTGAGCTTGTAGGTTGCCTCCCACTCGGCCCGGGCCTGCGCGTTCGCGGCGAGATGCTGCGCCAGGACCGCGTCGCCGTTCGGGACCATGGACCGGAACTTCAGGCAGCCGAAGGGACGCCCGTAGCGGCCCAGGCGGGTGTGACGGAAGATCGGCGACCGGCCATCGCTCCCCCAGATCAGCAGGGCGATGAACAGGAGGAGCGGCAGCAGCAGGCACAGGGCCGTCAGCGCGATGGTTGCATCGAGAACGCGCTTCGTCGCCCAACTGAGCCGCAGCCCCGGACAGCTGTGCGCCGTGGCCGGCAAGCCCTTGACCAGCGCCTCGTTGATCGTCTCGACCATTTGCTGCGGACTCGAAGATTCGATCGGCGTCGGGGTCCCAGCCGGGCGCAACATGTCGGCTCCTCACTCGGGTCGGGAGGGGGGATGGAGAACGTGCGAGATGCTGTCGCCGACCGGTCTGACCGGGCGGCGGCGACGCAGCCCGATTGGGCGGCGTTCAGCCAAGGCGAGGGTTCGTCGATCGAATGCGAGACCCTTTCGGTAAATCCTGGATCCGGGCGGTGTCTTCGACAAGACGGCCGCCCGTCCATCAATGGAGGTAAGTCGTTGCTGGTCCTGCTGGTCTTCGCTGCTCTGATAGGAGGAGCGATCGGCTTCGCGCTGGCCCTGCCGCATGGCTGGCTGAGCGCGCTGCTCGCCGCCCAGGCCGGCGCATCGGTCTTCGTAGGCATCGTCGTCCTATTCGGCATGCGCCGCTGAGCGGCCCCGCGACGGGTGGCGGTCCGGCATCGGCGTCCGGGGCGCGCGCAAGCGCCCGAGTCCTGACTATCCCCGTCGCCCATCCACCCGGACGCGAGCAGGCCGGCCCTCGATCGAGGACCCGCCCGGATCCGACATCCCCCTCACCGGCCGCGATGGCACGCTCACTCTTTGGGCGGGCCCGGTCAGCCCATCGAGGTACGGCGGCCTGGTCCGAGGACCGGATTATAGCGGCGTTTCAGGCTGCCCCGTTCGTCCCGGCCCGGATCCGCGCCCGGCCGGCCGCGCGCAGCGTCACCGAGCGAGGCGAGCCGTGGCCCCTCCAGAGCGCCGCATCATCGGGTTCGACGGCCTGCGGGCCGTGGCCTTCCTGATGGTCTTCCTCAGCCACAAGGCGCCGAGTCCGCGGACCGAGGCCCTGGGCACCGCGGGCGTCTGGCTGTTCTTCGTCCTCAGCGGCTTCCTGATCATCCGCATCCTCGCCGCCTCTCGCCTGCGCGTGGAAGCCGGGTCTGCGACGCCGATGGGCAGCCTCGGGCTGTTCTACCGGCACCGGATCGCCCGCATCGTGCCGGTCTACTATGCCTTCCTGTTCGTGATGTACGCGTGCCGGTTCGGCAGCCCAGAAAGTCTCGGCAGCGAAGGATTCAAGCTCTCGACGTGGTTCTATCTCACGAACTTCTATATCGAGCGGAACGGCTGGGGGACGGAGCTGGGCCACCTGTGGAGCCTCGCCGTCGAGCAGCAATTCTACCTGCTGTTCGCGCCGGCGGCCCTGTTCCTGCCGCTGCGCTGCCTCGCTCCCCTCTGCTGGGGACTCGTCGCCGCCAGTGTGCTCATGCATGGCGCCCTGTGGCTGGCCGGCGCTTGGCCGACGAGCTTCGATGTCGACACGCTCGCCAATCTCGGGTTGATCGCGCTCGGGGGACTGGCCGGCCTGCGCGCGAAGCCCCTGCCGGACTGGCTCGCGCGTGACGCCGCCTTGGCCGGCGTGCTGATCCTCTTCGTGGCCCTGCCGCTCGCGGTGGCCCAGACCGGCTGGTGGCTGATCGTCGGGCGCCTCAGCGGCATCCTGGCGGCGCTGCTGCTGCTGCAGATCGCCCAGGCCCCGACGGGCCGCGCGGTGGCCCTGCTGGACATGCCCTGGCTGCGCCGGATCGGCGTGATCAGCTACGCGGCCTACCTGTTCCATGTGCCGCTCCATGCGGAGCGGATGCTGGCCGTGGCGGGCGTGACGGTCGGGGGACCACGCTCGGTCTCGATGGTCCTGGACCTGCTCCTGACCCTGCTGCTGGCGGAGGCCTCGTGGCGGCTGCTCGAATCACCCGCGCGCCGCGTCTTGCGGGCGTCGCACCGAAGGATGCGCGCTGCCGTCCCGATCAGCCCCTAGGCCTCTCCGCATCGTGGGCGGAGACGCAGGTCTCAGCCTGCCAGCGGTGGGATTTGGACGGGGAGCCCAATACGCGGAACCTGACGGCGCGGGATGATACCCGCGGATGACGGGTGACCGCAGGGCCCATTTCAAGCGGCTTCAGCCTGATCCTCGTGACGAGACATGTCCCGGATCCGCAAGCGGCCCATCCCTATCGCCGGATCGGCAGCCGTCCGACCAGCGTGCCGGTCGCGTCCCGCACGACGAGCGTCCATGCGCCGCTCAGTTCGCTCGCGGCCAGATCGCTGGCCATCTCTTCGATCACGCTGCGGGCCTCATCCAGCGCCTCGGCCAAGCTCTCGGCTTCCACGCCCTGCTCGTCGCGGATCGTCTCCTTGCCGTTCTCGATGTCGAAATAGAAGCGGATGGGCACTCAAATCCTCCCTGATTGCTGCCCTCGGGAGGGCCCTTGGATACTGCCTACGTAGTTCGCTCACGCCCGACAATGCTCATCTGGAGATATAAACCTTAACAAACGTCAAAGCTGATTTTGTCATGTGCGTTGCAATAATGTCAGGATTTGCGCCGAATAATCCATTATGGGTATCGACGATCACCCTTCCGGCCGCATCGGTCGGGGACAAGCGGTGATGTGCCTGTTCAGGGGCATTCGACATGTCGGCCGCCGACGATCCGGACCTCAAGAATAAACCCGCATCTGTTGCGGATGAAAAACAAAAATTGCGTGCACATATCCGAGTGGTTTTATCGAATATCAAGACAATCCGAATTTCGGGCGGCCCGGCCGGGCACGGGGATGGCGGCGGCCGTTGAGCGCGGCGCGGTGACCTCGCGCGATTCGGTTCTGGTGGCCGCCTCCTCCGAGGCCGCCGGACCCGCGCGAACGGCAGCCCGGCCATCCCCCGCAATGGGAAGGCGTGACACCCTCCCTACGCCCTTTGAGCACCGTGCGCGGCGCCCGCTTCCCGGCATTCTCGACCGAGAAGGCCGCCCCGCGGGTCGACCGCGGACGGCGACTCAGGAAGAGCGATGGCGGATCAACTCTTGTCCGATGGCCGGAACACGTCCGTGGACGTCTCGTTCGTCATGGCCGCGTACAACGCGGCGCCCTGGATCGAGAGGGCGATCCGTTCCGCCCTCGACCAGACCGCCGTCGCGGTCGAGATCCTCGTCATCGACGACGGCTCGATCGACGGCACCGGCGGCGTGCTGGCGCGATTGGCGGCCTCCGACCCGCGCGTCCGCCTCGTCGCGCTCGACGGTTCGGAATCGCCCCGCGGCCCGTCGCGGGCCCGGAATGCCGGCCTGAAGGTCGCCCGAGGCCGCTGGATCGCGGTCCTCGACGCGGACGACCTGATCCTTCCCGATCGCTCCCGGACGCTCATCGATCTCGCGGAGGCGGCGGATGCCGACATCATCGCCGACAATCCGATCCCCTTCGCGGAGGCGTTCAATCCGCAGGGGCCGGGCATGCTGGACGGAGGCCGGGAGCCCTACCTGTTCGAGGTCGATCTCGTCCGATATCTCGCCTGCAACCGGATGCTCACCCCGGGCGTGAAGCTCGGCTATCTCAAGCCGATGATCCGGGCCGACGTGCTGCGCCGGCACGGCCTCCGGTACGACGAGGACGTCCGGATCGGCGAGGATTTCCTGCTGTGTCTCGCAGCCCTCGCGGCGGGCGCGCGGTTCGTGGTCACCTCCTACGCCGCCTACGGCTACCGCCGCGGGCCCGCCTCGCTCTCCTACCGGCTGCGCCTGGTCGATATCGAGCGCCTCGACGCGGCGTTTTCGGTCCTTGCGGCACACGGAGCTCTCGCCGCGGCCCAGACGCGGTCGGCAGAGATCCGCAACGGTAGCCGCGCCTACCGCGACAGCCTCGCGACCGCGCAGGCCATCGCCCGGGTCATCGACGCAGCGCAGGTGGGCCGGTGGGGCCGGGCCGCCGCCCTGGCGCTCCGGACGCCCCAGGCCTGGCGCTTCCTGGCCGCCTCCGTGCTGTCGGCCGCCGGCAAGCGCCTGCGGCCGGCGATGCCGCCCCCCCTCCCCCTCGTACAGAGGTAAGACGCATGCGTATGTGCATCTGCATCTGCACCTGCGAGCGACCGGCGGGGCTCGCGCGCCTGCTCAAGGCGCTGGATCAGCAGCGACTCGGCGATCTCGCCGAGACCGCCCTGCGGATCCTGATCGTCGACAACGGGCGCAGCCGTGCCGCCGTCCCGGTGGTAGAGGCCTATCGGGCGACCGGCCGCTTCCCGGTCACCTACACCCGGGAGGAGACCCGCGGTCTCGCCGCCGTCCGCAACAGGAGCTTGGAGGCCGCGGCGGCAGTCGGTGCGGATTGGATCGCGCTCATCGACGACGACGAGTTCCCGGACCGGGACTGGCTCCGCAACCTGCTCGGGACGGCGCTCAGGTCGGGGGTTGCCGCCTGCGTCGGTCCGGTGGTGCCGTTCTTCGACCGGGTGCCGCCGGCCTGGGCGGTGGCGGGGGGCTTCTTCGCCAAGCGCCTGGACGTCCGCGACGGCTTCGTGGCCGATGGCCACACCTGCAACGCGCTCCTGGACCTGCGGGTGATCCGGGCGCTCGGCCTGTCCTTCGACATGCGCTTCAACACCATGGGCGGCGAGGACACGTATTTCTTTCACGCCCTGCTGCGCGCCGGGCACCGCATCGCCTGGGCGGAGTCGGCGCTGGTCTACGACAGCATCCCGACGCACCGGATGCGCGTCCGCTGGCTGCTGGCCCGCTGGTACCGCAGCGGCAGCGTCGAGGCCTATCTCGGCCGGCACCGGCCGGAGACGGTGAGCGGCCGCCTCGCCAATGCGGGCCGGGGCCTCGCCCGCCTCGCAGGGGGTCTGCTGCGCCTCGGCATCGCGGGCCTGTCCCTCAAGCCGGCCAACCTGATCAGCGGGGCCTACACGCTCTGCCGGGGTGCCGGCCTGATCGCGGCGGTATTCGGGCTGAGCTACCGCGAATACCATCCGTCGCGGTACCGGTAGCGCGACGGCCGGCTACCGGAACAGGGGCAGGCCCGCGCCGATGATGACGAGGCCGAGCACGATCAGACTGCCCCCCGCGCTTTCCAGCGCCGCCTGCTGAACCGAGCGCCGGGGCGCCATGCCGGCGAGCACCCCTCCCGAGACCAGGCAGATCACACTCAGGATGGTCATGGCGGGGCTCCCGGCGCCCGGTCCGGACGCGCAGTATCATGGTGCCGCCGAGGATGGGGCCGCACCGTTAAGGAACCGCCCTCGCCGCTAACTTGGCGATTCCGTGCCGATCCCGCTCCCCCGGTCCAGGCCCAGCTCCTGCCGGAACAGGGTTTCCATCGCGCGCCGGACGCGGATCGCTTCCTGGCCGGCGTCGAACGCGACGTCGCTCCAGCGCACGGCCCGGCCGGCGGGCACGTCGTTCTTGAGCACCATGTTGTGGGCGAGCCCGATCGGCAGGGCGTCCTGCGCGAGCGAGTCCGCCGTCGGCATCAGCTTGCCGTAGACGGTGAACCCGCCCTCGCCGTCGAGCCGCTCGCCGGCCTTGAGCGGCCGCTTGGTGGTCGCCGCCACGTCGCCGCGCCAGTCGCCGGTGGCACCGGTGGCCTCACCGCGCACCGCGATGGAGGCCACCGAGATCCCGAGCTCCAGGCCGATCAGGTGGTAGGGCTTGTAGGTGGCGGCGAAGCGGCCGCTGTCGTCGGTCCTGAGCCCGTACTGGGCAAAACAGTCGCGCACGTAGGGGCTCGGCGCCTCGAACACCGCGTAGACGCCCCAGCGCAGGTCCCGGAACACCGGCCGGCCGTCCCGCTCCAGCGACGAGACCACCTCGACGGTGCCCCGCTCCGCCAGGATGCCGCCGTCCGCGACAGGCCGCAGGACGCTCGGCAGGTCGTCCACCCCGCAGGGCGGGAAGGCGAGGCCGTCGCGCGGGGGGGTCAGCCCGCAGGCATTGGCCACCGCGGCCATCTCCAGCGCCGACTTGGTGCCGTCGAGGAAGGAGTTAAACATCTGCGGGTTGAAATCGCCGCCCGCGACCTGCGCGTCGGTGAAGCCGTAATGGCCCCAGACCGTGTCGGGCGTGGAGGCATGGTAGGCCGGCAGGTACTTGGTGCCCTTACCCGCACAGATCACCTCCAGCCCGATGGTCCGCGCCCAGTCGACCAGTTCGGCGATGAGCGCCGGCTGGTCGCCCGAGGCCATGGAGTAGATCACCCCCGCCTCCGCGGCCCGGCGGGCCAGCAGCGGCCCGGCGAGCACGTCGGCCTCGACGTTGACCATCACGATGTGCTTGCCGTGCGCGAAGGCCCGGAGGGCGTGGCGGATGCCGGCGGCCGGGCTGCCGGTGGCGTCGATGACGATGTCCACGAAGGGGCTGGCGATCATCGCGTCGGCATCCTCGGTGACGACGGTCGTGCCGGCCTGCGCGGCCTCCTCCATCCCGCGCGCCGCGAAGCGGGCCTCGTCCCAACCCACGCGCCGCAGGGACTGCCGCGCCCGGTCGGGCGACAGGTCGGCCACCGCGATCAGGTGGGTCCCGGGGGTGCGGGGCGCCTGCGACAGGTACATCGAGCCGAACTTGCCGGCGCCGATCAGGCCGACCCGGACGGGTCGGCCCTCCTGCGCGCGCCGCTGCAGCTTGGCGAACAAGGACATAAGGCGTTCTCCCTGGGCGCTCCGCGGTCGGTCCAACGCGAAGCTCGGTCCCCGCCGCATTTGCACTGCGTGGCGAAATCGAAATTACCATTCACGGCCGCACGGGCTCATAAGGGTTCGCGACGGCCCGATGCCGCGATCAAGCCCCCTGCCCGTCATGCATCGTTGCCATGTCCCGGGCAGACGTGCCTCCACGATGGGAAGGTGTATCCTCCATAAAAAACGGAGGGAACGATGGCGTACAAGATTACTTTCCGGAAGGGAAAGCGGACAAGTTCCGCAAAGCTCTGGCCGTGCGATCTCGAGGCCGCAATCGCTCACGCGAAGGCCCAACTTCCAGTCCAGCACGCGCAAAACGGGGCGACCTCCGTCAGCGTGTCCTGCGAGCGAACCGGGGAGGTGGTCTTCACCTTCGCGGAACAGCCGGAAGCGGCCGAGTCCTAGGCCGAGCGCGTTCGGTCAAGGCCGAACGGAAGCGCGCAGCTACGCGATCGTTGGGGAAGCGCCATGGGCCCACACGCGACGGAGCCGCCAGAGCCGCCATCCGATGCCTCGGAACGCTGTGGTACGGAGTACGGCGCGTACAGCTCGCCACCCTGCTTCATGCACGAGCTCGATCCGAGCTTCCTGGGCTTGGCGGCCGATCGTGACCCCGCCGCCTCAGACCTCCCCCAAGGAGCCGAGACGGATTGGCCGACCATCCGGCAGTGGCGCAAGGAGATGCGCGCGCAGCTCATCGATCGACGGCTCCGCATCTCATCCCAGCACCGCGCTGCGTGGAGCACACATCTCGGCGCGGCGCTGGAAACGCTCCTGGCGGCCTCGTCCGGCGCGCTGATCGGCTGCTACTGGCCGTTCAGGGGCGAGTTCGACGCGAGACCGATTCTGACCAGTCTGCGCGACCGCGGAGCCCGTCTGGCGCTGCCCGTCGTGGTCGAGAAGGGGCAGCCCCTCGCCTTCCGGGCCTGGACGGCCGACACGCAGCTGATCCGTGGCGTGTGGGGCATCCCAATCCCGGCAGACGGCGAGGCCGTGCGCCCCGACATCCTGATCGCGCCCTTGGTCGGCTATGATCCGGCCGGATACCGGCTCGGCTACGGGGGCGGTTACTACGACCGGACGATCGCGGCCCAACCGACGAAGCCGCTGACCATCGGTGTCGGCTTCGCCCTGGCGCGACTCGCGACGATCCACCCGCAGCCGCATGACATCCCGATGGATGCCATCGTGACGGAGGACGGTGTTCAGCAGCGTCCCGGCTCTGATCTGGGCGGCCTCCTGGATCGAACCGGACCGTAACGGCAACCTGCGCTCGAGCTTGCCCGTGAGAGTTGCGGAGCCTCTCTCAGGCAAGGTTGGCGACGAGCAAAGCCCGGGCGCGGCTCACCCGACTCTTCACCGTTCCGGTCTGACAGCCCATCACCTCGGCGGCTGCCTCATAGGTCAGGCCTTGTGCACCCACGAGCAGCAATGCCTCGCGCTGCAGCTCGGGCAGCTTGCCAATATGCGACCAGACTGTCTGCAGATCAGAACCGTGCTCTTGGGGAGCGGGGGCGGTGAGTTGAGCCGCAGCAGCGCCGTCCACATCCTCGATCTCGCGCTTACGCTTTCGGCACTCGGTATAGAACTGATTGCGCAGGATGGTGCAGAGCCACGCCTTCAGGTTCGTGCCTGTTGCGAACAGATCCTGGCGAGCCCAGGCCCGCAGCACGGTCTCCTGGACCAGGTCGTCGGCGCGCGAGGCGTCTGCGACCAGCGATAAGGCGAAGGCGCGCAGCCCAGGAAGCGCTGCGGTGAGCCCTGCGCGAAAATCCGACGCGCGCTCACGGCTTTGCCCCTCCAGCGCGGTGTCAAGCTGTGCGACGAGATCGAGCAGGCGCTGCGGTGTTTGCGTCCTCGTCAGCGCCTCGTAGGCGGCGCGCAGCTGAGCGCCGAGGTGATCCCGGACGCCACGGGGCAGAGAGGCCATTTCCGGGGAAGCGTGTCGGCTCGGCCGATGAAACGCCAACCCTTTGGCAATCAACGTGTCCGTCAAGTCACGTCCTTTCAAAGCACCCGCTGCACCGCCGAACTCCGGGCCGCCATGCGCCCCGCCTGTCGTACCGGCGAGCCGCAGCGGGCCACACAGCGAGGGCTGCTCGGAAATGCGCGTCTTCAAGCGTTCACCCCTTTTGATAGGCCCGGCCACCTGACCGTACAGTGAACATCTAACTCCCCAGCCGGGGGATCGTTCTTTGCGGCCCATGCGTTGGCTGCGGCGCCACTCGGCGCGACAGCAGAGTTGATGAGGCGAGCGGGGATCGCGAGGATCATCGCGTGCAGGGATGCCCGGGTCTCGGTGCTGCTGCACCCGAGCCGCCGCCACGGGACCGTGCCAGACGCAAGGATAGCTCGGGAAAGACGCTTGACCGGGGCGAGGCCATGAACCGGGTGCGTGGGGCTCCTGTTGCCCGCTCGGTCAGGATCCATTGGGCAGCGACGATGGCACGCAATGTCGTGTATCGGATCGACGACAGGTCGGATGGCCGGTTCGACGTTGTGGTGACGCTCGCGTCCGGCAAGGTATTTCGGCGCGCCGGATGCATCTCGCGCGCCGAGGTCGATGCTTGGATTGAGGGTTTGCGGGTGCTGATGGCTGCGGTCGGTGCGCCGCTATTCCCTGCCGACGAGGCCTCATCGGATGACTCGTGCCTCGGATCGCAGAAAACCCACGACGCCGATCAATCCGCTTCTTGAGCGCGGATAGATGGTCGTTTCCGTGCCGTGCGCCTATCCGCAAGTGAGCGCGCCGACCGACGAGCGAACGCGGGCCTCCACAGGTGGAAAACGGCTAGGCTTCGTCGTCTTCGGTCCGGGTGGGGAGATCTCCGAACAGGATCTCGTAAGTCATCGGATCGTAGAAGCGCATCACGTTCCGGACGAACTCCCTCGGCTCCATTCCGAGCGCCTCCGCCCACGGTCGGTATCGATCTGGAGGAATGCGGCCGCGCCCGGTCTCAAGCTGCGAGATGAACGTATAGTATTCCGCGCCGACGAGGGCGGCGAGCTGCCGTTGTGACAGGCCGCGTGCCTCCCTTAATTCCTTCAGATACCGACCACCTTCCCGACGCAGCTCCAGCACCTCCTCCGAGTCCAGGCGTTGGTGATGCGCATACACGGGGTTTCGCCTTCCTGCGTGCGAGCGGCGCTGCACGCTTTGCCTATACAGTAAAAACCATATAGCTGGAATGGCGGTGCACTGTCCAGACACACGCGGGCGGACTTCGTCGCCGCGGGCGTTGCGATGCTTGGCACGTATCTGAACGGCCCTATCATCACGTCTCAGAGACTAACATGAAGGAGGGCGCCGATGGCTGTCCCGCCGTATCGTGTTCCTGGGCGGGCGCCCGGACATGTCTACGCCCATCCGCTGCGTGCGCGAGCGCGATCCTTGGCGCACGCGGGTTTTCCATGCGAGGCTTTCTCAAGGTCAGTCTTTGAAAATCGGTGAAGGCGCCAGACGATTGCAGGAAGAGGGCAGTATGAGCGACCACTCGCTGCAGTCGGCATTGGCCATCGGCTTGCGCGCACTCCGGCCGGTACTAGCCACGGCTGTGATTTTTGGATTGTTCATCAATCTTCTGCTGTTTATCAGCCCTCTATATATGCTTCAGATATACGACCGCGTGATCCCAAGCAGAAGTGAAACGACCCTCATCGGGATCACATTGATCGCAGCCTTCGGTCTCGCCGTCTACGCGACCCTGGAAATGTTGCGGTCCCGCCTCCTGGTGCGCGGGGGTGTGATTTTCGACCAGAAGATCGCCAACCCGATCTTCGATGCCGCCCATCGCGGCATGCTGGTCCGGCCTGGAGCACGGTACGAAACGGCACTGCGCGACGTGGATGTCCTGCGCGAATTCCTGACGGGCAGCGGCATGCTGGCGTTCTGCGACCTGCCCTGGATTCCGATCTTTCTCCTTGCCTGTTTCGTGCTGCATCCCTGGTTCGGGTGGATGGCGCTTGTCGGCGGAGGCATGATCCTGGGTCTGACGTTGCTCAACGAGATCGCCACGCGCTGGGCACTCGAGGCCGCCAGTCAGGCCTCGCGGGAGGCGGGGCAGCAGGCCGCCGCGGTCTTCCGGAACGGGGAAGTGTTGCAGGCCATGGGCATGCTGGCGTCCCTGCGGGGCCTCTGGCGTCGTCGCCACGACGATGTCCTGGTCCTTCAGGCTCGTGCAAGCGATCGCGCCGGCCTGATCGTCGCCGCGACGAAGTTCGTCCGGATGCTCCTGCAGACGCTGGTTCTGGGTGCAGGCGCGTACTTGGCCATTCACCGCGAGATCTCCGCCGGTTCGATGATCGCCGCGTCGATCATCATCGGCCGCACGCTCGCGCCCATCGAGGCCGTCGTGGGCAACTGGAAAAGCTTCACGGCCGCCCGCGCCAGTTATCGGCGGCTGACGGATCTCATCGACGTCGCCCAGCCGGAAACCCGCCGCCTGATGCTGCCGCGCCCGCGAGGCTTGATCCAGGCCGAGACGATTTCCGTCGCGGCGCCCGGGTCCACGCGGCCAATCCTCAACGAGGTCAGCTTCCGGCTCGAGCCTGGCAGCATCGTGGGGATTATCGGTCCGAGCGCTGCCGGCAAATCGACGCTTGTGCGCGCCCTCACGGGGATCTGGCCCTTGCTCGAGGGCACCGTGCGCATCGACGGCTCCGACCTGCGCCACTGGGACAAGCAGGCGCTCGGGCAGCACGTCGGGTACCTGCCTCAGGATGTGGAACTGTTCGACGGCACAGTGGCGCAGAACATCTCACGGTTCGCTGCCGAGGACGACGCGAGCGTCATCGAGGTGGCCCGAAGGGCTGGCTGTCACGAGCTGATCCAGTCCCTCCCTGAGGGCTACAATACGGTGGTCGGGCGGGGAGGACACGGGTTGTCCGGCGGCCAGCGTCAGCGCATCGCGTTGGCCCGCGCCCTCTACGGCGAACCGAGCTTGGTTGTGCTCGACGAGCCGAATGCGAGTCTCGACCAGCTCGGCGAGACGGCGCTGATGCGGGCCGTGGCGGACCTGAAGCGCTCGGGGACAACAGTGGTGATCGTGACCCACAAAGTCAGCCTGCTCGCCGAGGCCGACCGTGTTCTGCTCATGAACGAGGGCAGGTTGCAGATCTCCGGCACGGCGGAGCAGGTTCTCTCACAGATCACCGGTCCGCGTCCGGTCCCGACCTTGGTGCCGTCCGTCGGTCCCACGGCGTCCCAAATCCGCCGAGACGCCGAGGCGCAGCGGAGCGCGGGATAAGCGATGACCGTCTCTCGAGCCGCAATACTGAGCCTGTCGCCGCTGCGGCGAACGCCCGATGGGGAGCGGACCGGTCCCGGCGGTCTGACGAACTGGCGCTTATACGCCGTCGCTGGCTATGCGGTCATCTTCGCGACGTTCGGGGTCGTCGGGACATGGGCCGCCCATGCGCGCCTCGACCGGGCGGTCATCAGTCCCGGCCTGATCGTCGCGGAAGGCAGCCGCAAGGTAGTGCAGCATCTCGAGGGCGGCATCGTGCAGGAGGTACTGGTGCGGGACGGGCAGACCGTCCGCGCCGGCGACGTCTTGCTCCGCATCGATCCGGTGCAATCGCGTGCCAGCAACGACCTGCTTCGCGGTCAGCTCGATGCGGCCCTGATCCTCGAGGCACGGTTGCGCGCCGAGCAGGATCAGGGCTCGGATCTGGTCCTGCCGCCGGAGATCACGGCGCGGCGGGATGACCGGGCCGTCGCCCGCATGATCGACGATCAAGCCAGTCAGCTGGCGGAGCGGCGCGCGTCCTTCCAGGCACAGCTTGCGCTGATCCAAGCGCGCGTCACGCAACTGAAGACCGAGATTTCCGGGCTCGCGGTCGAGAAGGCGTCGGTCGAGCAACAGGTCGCCCTGATCCAGCAGGAGCTGGAGGGCCTGCGCGGCCTGCGCGAGAAGAACCTCATCCCGCTCTCCCGTGTCTTGATGATGGAACGCGAGCACGCGCGCCTCGAGGGTGTCATCGGGCGTTCCGTGGCAGAGACCGCCAAGGCGCAGAACGGCATCAACGAGGCTGGGATGCAGGCTGCGCAGCTCAAGCAGAAGCTTCAGGAAGCACTCACATCACAGCTTCTAGACACCCGCCAGAAGATCGCCGAACTGCGCGAGAAGCTCATCGTTGCCCAGGATGTTCTCCGGCGGCACGAGGTCCGGGCCTCGCACCAGGGTGTCATCCAGGGATTGAAAGTCTACACGATCGGACAGGTGATCCGCTCTGGCGAGCCGCTGATGGAGATCGTCCCGACGAACGATCGGCTGGTGATCAGCGTTCAGTTTGCACCGAACGATCTGGAAGCCGTCCATCCCGGCATGCGGGCCGAGGTCAAGTTCCCAGCCTTCCAGACGCGCCGCACGCCCGCTATCTTCGGGACGCTGACGATGGTCTCCCGCGATCGCCTGATCGATGACGGGACGAAGCAGGCTTATTTCGCCGGGACGGTCGAGATCGACGATCACCAGTTGCCTGACGACGTCCGACCGCGTCTCGTGGCAGGCCTGCCCGCCGAAATCGTCGTGTCGGCCGGTGAGCGCACAGCACTCGACTATCTGATTGCGCCCTTCTTCGATGCCCTCGGACACGGTTTCCATGAACGATAGAGCCTGTTCGTCAGTCCAGTTGCGGAAGTGAGGTTCCGATGGGTGCGGTCATCTCATTCTTCCGGCCCGCATCGACGAGCCAGGGCGGCTGGTCGCAGCAGGAACTCGCGGAATTCTACCGCGTCGAGGCCGCGCTGATCCGGGCCGGCCTGCAGATCGGCAGCGAACAGGGCCTGAGCGACGAGGCGGAGCCCTGGTTCGTCTTCTGCCGGCCGGACGGCGACGCGATCATGCATTTTGCCAGGATCGACGGCAGCTACGTCATTGCCTCCGAGGTCTTGGATGGCCCGGTGCGGGGAAGCGATTTCCGCGCACTTATCAACCAAGTCGCCCAACGCTACCCCGAACTTCTTCCGATCCCGCAAGGCGCCGACGGAACGAAGCTCTCGGTCCATCCGGCCGCCCTGCTCGCGGCTCTCGTCGCGGCTGCGGCTCTCAGCCTGTCGCCCCATGACGCACGCGCGGACGACCAAGACCATTCGGCTGAAAACCCGTTCCCGGCCAGTCAGGCGGGCCAGACGCTTCAGCATGGACCGGCCGGCGCCGGCGACTCCGGCGATGCCGATGAGCGCGACAGCCATCGTAAGCAGTTCGGGGTCATCGTGTTCTCGGCGATGGTCTTCGCCGCGGATGCCTTGGCCGCCGACCATGTCGAGCAGGGGACGGAGTCGGGGCTGTACTTCGGCTCGCAGGGGAGCAACAGCGCCGCCTCGTGGGAACAGGGCAGCGTCTCGGTGCCCACGGGCGGCGCAGTACACTCCGCGAATTCGGGTGCACCACTCACCTCCGGCTCAGGCGACCACGCAGCGAGCGGCGCATCCGGTTTCATAACGGCCGAGCCGACGTCGGCCGTCCCTTCCCAATCGGGCAACGCCGACTTTGGAGCCATAGGCCTCGGACTTCCGACGCTCGTGCACGGCCCTGCACGGACAAGCCTGGAGCCCGCGTATCACATTTCGACGCGTGCTGCGGAGGCGAGCACGTCCCGTGCCGCAGGTTCATCGTCTACTCCGGAAGCCGGATCGGACGCCGGCGCGGCGGCATCGGGGGACGCCGAAGCCGCAGGACAGGCGGCCCCATCGCCGAGCACAACGGGTGAGGCTGCGTCTCAGACTCAGAGTGCGCCCCAGGCTGCCGGGCATTCGGCTTCCGAGGCGTCACCAGCCCAGATCAACGGGATCAACGCGACGACACAGCCCGAGCTGAATCATTTGACCTCTACACGTGGGGAGGATGGTTCAGGAAGACCGGACCACGCCGCGAGAACCGGCTCCTTCTCGGACACAGGGGGATTGCACGCCGCGAGCACGGTCGCTGATGCGGGTCACTCAGGCACAAGCGAGGGCGGGTCCGATCAGGAGCACCACGGCGCCGACGGTCACGGCGCGGCCAACGGCGCGAACGCTGCCACGCCGTCGGGCGCGTCGCAGGCCGAGGCGGATCCGGGCCATGCCCCAGCCGGCGGGTCGTCCGGCCAGAGCGCCGAGGCGCCCGGTCAGCTCAAGAACAGCGGATCGGACCCGCACGGCGCCGACGGTCACGGCGCGGCCAACGGCGCGAACGCTGCCACCCCGACGGGCGCGTCGCAGGCCGGGGCGGATCCGGGCCATGCCCCAGCCGGCGGGTCGTCCGGCCAGAGCGCCGAGGCGCCCGGTCAGCTCAAGAACAGCGGATCGGACCCGCACGGCGCCGACGGTCACGGCGCGGCCAACGGCGCGAACGCTGCCACCCCGACGGGCGCGTCGCAGGCCGGGGCGGATCCGGGCCATGCCCAGGCTGGCGGGTCGTCCGGCCAGAGCGCCGAGGCGCCGGTTCAGCTCAAGGAGACCGGAAATCTCCGACCTCACGCGGGCTCAAACCAGCCGACGGATCCCGCAGGATCAGAAACGCCGGCCGCGGTGAGCGGTGAACAACCGGCGTCGACCAGTCAGACGTCCCATGCCAGCGGGCAAAGCCAGGCGCAGTCACCGGCAGCGCGCGTCGATCCGGCCGGGAACCTCGTGTTCGCGGCCGATGGCCAGCACGGGCAGGCGGCAGTGCCAAGCCACCCACCGGCCGAGGGCGGGACGCACGGCGACGTCGGGCTGATCGGGGTCTCGGATCACGGCGCCAACGCGCACCACTTCGATCTACACTCCTGACGACGCGGTCAGAATGCGCGGCGGCTACGAGAACGTCAGGGCAGGCCAGCGGAATCAGGAAAACGTTTCCGCGCTCGGCTGACCCGGCTCTTCACCGTACCGACTTGGCATCCCAGGATTGTCGAGGCCTCCTCATACGTCATGCCCTGCGCAGCGACGAGCATCAGTGCCTCTTGCTGCGTCTCGGGCAAGGTCCGCATGCGCGACCAGACCTCCTGCAAGGCGACCTTGTGAACCTGATCGGCAGGTTCGACCAAGCGCCCCGCAGCGGCCCCGTCGACATCGGAAACCTCACGTCTCAACTTGCGCTTCTCAGAGTAGAAGCTGTTCCGCATAATCGTGAAGGTCCACGCCTTCAGGTTGGTGCCCGCACGATAGTGATCCTGGCTCTGCCAAGCCCTGAGAAACGTCTCTTGGACGAGATCGTCTGCCTGGTCCGCCCTCTGGGTGATCGAATGTGCAAACCGTCTCAGGTCGGGAAGCAGGCGCAGGAGGTCGTCGCGGAACCTGTCCGGACTCAGCACCTGCGGCCGGTCCGAAGACGCCTCAAGCTGGGATACGAGCGTCAGGAGTCGTCTCGGCAGCTGCGCGCGAAGGCTCGGCGCGTACAGGCTGCGCAGGCAGGCACCGATGGTGCCGTGGAGTGCGCGCGGAAGGGGCGGGCGGTTGTCGGCCCTGATGGAGCGCGACGTTGAAATCCCATCATCGCCCCGTGGCGACCGAGTACCCGGACGGAACGGCATGCGGTGCTCGATCCCGATCTAGCCAGCTGGGGCCATACAGCGAGTCCATAATAAGTATTTACTGTACGACCATCAAGGCCTGCGACGCCGCGGCAAGCTCGGTGACTGGACGCGCGAATGTCTGGCGCCGGTCATCAATACCTCGCCTCGGCTGGCGGGCCGCTTGCAAACGCGACCGGATCATCGAGGCCGGGGCAAGCCGCCGCTGAGCGTCTCGCATTCCAGCGCGCTGGGCTCAGCAGGGCATGGCGCGCAGTCAGAGGACCGCCAAGCCACCCTCCTGATGCGCTACGGACCCGAGATGATTGCGAAGCCTCCGAGCAGGTGGGCCGCCGGAACGTGGCCTGGAATCAGGGGCGACCCGACCGGCCGATGTGCGCGCCTCACCCTGTGAGCGCCTGCAGACTCGTGTCGATCTCACCAACCTCCTGCGCGGCGACGATCATGCTGGACGAGATCTCCTGTGTGACGGCGCTCTGCTCTTCGACAGCCGAGGCGGTCGCCGTGACCATCTCGCGAACCGAGCCGATCGCCTGCACGATCGACGTCAGGGCACCCACGACCTCGTCTGAAATCCCCTGCATCCCCAGGATGTCCTGAGCGATCCGCCCGGTCGCTTGCGTCACCTGGGTGGACAGGTTCTTCACCTCGCCTGCCACGACAGCGAAGCCGCGTCCGGCTTCTCCCGCCCGGGCTGCCTCGATCGTGGCGTTGAGCGCGAGCAGGTTGATCTGCTGACCGACGCTTTGAATGAGCTGCACGACCCCGCTCATCGAACGCGCCGCATCGTGGAGCTTCGCGGTCAGGCCGTCTGCGTGGGTGGCCTGATCGTGAATGGCGTCGGCGTCCGACCGGGAGCGAGCCAGGCTCTGCGCTATCTCACCGATGGACGCGCTCAGCTCCTCGGCGGCCGACGCCACGGTCTGCACGTTCATCAGGGTGCGACCCGAGGCATCCGCCGCGGCCCGCTGCGCGGCCGTCTTGGCGGTGATGTCGGTGGCGTATTTTACGACCTTGAACGGCCTGCCATCCGCATCGAGGATCGGGTTGTAACTGGCCTGGATCCAGATGGGTCGACCACCCTTGCCGATCCGCTTGAACACGCCTGCCTGAAACTCGCCGCGCCGCAGCGCCTGCCAGAGCTGCTGGTATTCGGACGAGGCCGCATGATCCGGCTCGACGAAGGTCCGATGGTGTTTGCCGCGGATCTCGTCGAAGCGGTAGCCAATCACGCTCAGAAAGTTCTCGTTGGCGTCCAGCACGGTGCCGTCGAGCCCGAAGTGGATAACGCCCTGCGAGCGGTTGATGGCCGCGATCTGTCCCGCCACGTCAGCGCGACGCAGCTTCTCGTGCGTGATATCGGTGGCGAACTTCACAACCTTACAGGCCTTGCCCTGGTCATCGCAGATCGGGTTGTAGATGGCCTGCAGCCAGATCTCCCGACCGCCCTTGGCGATGCGCTTGTACTCGGCGCCTTGGAACTCGCCACGCGCCAGGCCGGCCCAGAAGTCGCGGTAGGCTTGGCTCTCGCGCTCCGCGGGATCGACAAAAAGGCTGTGATGGCGGCCTCGGATCTCCTCAAGGGTGTAGCCCACCACACTGAGGAAATTTGTGTTTGCAGCGAGGATTGTGCCATCGACGGCAAACTCGATGGAGGCCCGCGAGCGCTCGATGGCACTGAGTATCGCGTCCTGTTCGACGCTGCGCTGCTGATGCGCGGTCACGTCGGTCGCGAGCTGGACGACCTTGGTGACACGACCAGCGCGGTCGCGCACCGGGCAGTAACTGACCTGTAGCCAGATTGTGGCGCCCTGTTTGGTCAGATGGCGGGCGCAGGCTTCCCGATCTTCGCCGCGCGTCACGGCATCCCAGAGCTCACGGTACTCTCGGCTGTCCCGGTCCCCAGGAGGCAGGACCCCGCCAGCTGGAAGCCCTCTCAGCTCTTCCAACGTATAGCTGAGCAGATCGAGATAGCGGGCGTTCGCGCTCAGAATGGTACCGGCGAGGGTCAGCTCCGCGACCCCCTGCGCGCGGGCCATGGCATCGCGCACGGCGCGATCGCCGCGAGAGAACAACGACATTCATCATCCCAAGAGCGGCGTTGCCATTGATACCACGTCCCGTCTGGTCGCCGGGACCGGAGAGCCGCGCTGCCGCTTGGCGGTCTGCTGTTGCGCAAAATGGCCAACCAGCTCTTAAAATTCCTCTAATGCCATCGACCGACAATATATGTTGTTTTATTTTCGTAGCAGCTGCACCCCGGGAGCGGCAGTATCGTGGCCAATAAATACTATATCATTCGCCTCAAGAGCAGATTTTAGCGCCGATATGGTGGCGTCGCTGCTAGGAAGCCGACAATCTTCCGCCTCAAATCGCTTGATTGTGTTCGGCGAGAGCGCCGCCTCCACGGCAAGCCTGCTGACCGACCAGCCCAACAAGGCTCGCGCAGCGCGCACCTGGATTCCCGTGATCAGGGGCGGTGGCGCGAGATCACCCTTGGCCGCTTCTGCGCTCACCGAAGCCTTCCCTGGAGTCGTGACAAGGTCCCGCAACCAGAACTCGTCGACCACAACCTGCGCCAATCGCGCGAGAAGCTGCGCTTCCTTTGTGCTGAACGTGCGTGGCTTCGTGTCGATGATGCACAGGGAGCCGAGCCTTACTCCCGGCAGCAGGGTGAGCGGCGCGCCCGCATAGAAGCGGATGAACGGGTGTCCCGTGACGAGGGGGTTGGATGCGAATGCGGCCTCAGCCTGTGCGTCGGGCACAACAAACACGCTGTCGTGCAGAACCGTGTAGTTGCAGAACGCCAGTTCGCGTGGCGTGCTCTGTGCGTCCAAGCCGCACTTGGCCTTGAACCACTGCCGCTCGTCATCGAGCAGGGAGATCAGGGCGATCGGCGCGTTGAAGAGCTTCTGGGCCGCGCGCACGATGCGGTCAAAGGCCGGCTCAGGCGGCGTATCCATGATCTGCAGCCGGTCGAGTGCAGCTGCGCGCTGGCATGCGTTCCGCCGCGGTGGAACAGACATGGGTTGGGCTTGTGTCATAATCCGGATTGGTCACCCCGCCCTGAGCGATGGCTCCGTGCCGGAGGCCATCAACTGAGCGCGAATGGTGAGACGCGGCAACCGGCGGTGTGGCGCCTGCCCCACCGCGCGCCATCAACTATTCTAAGTTTACACGCCTGGGGGTGAAATGGCCGAGGCCGCATGGCAGCAATGCAGGGTTGGGCTTCGGTTGGGACCGACATCATCCGAATCGTCGGAGACAAGGCGAGCCCGAAGGCTGCCGTCACTGGCGCAAGCCCATCAGCCGCGCTCGGCGTTCGTGGTTCTATACGGGAATGGCGCGCCCGAAAGGATTCGAACCTCTGACCCCCAGATTCGTAGTCTGGTGCTCTATCCAGCTGAGCTACGGGCGCCTGACACGTCGGCGGGGTCTTGGCCCGCCGGTGTGAAGGGGCTTCTAGAGGCTCGGATCGGGCTTGGCAAGACACCCCCGGCAACGACTTCATCAATCCGCGCGGAGAGCCAGAGACGGAGCGGCTACCGTGTCTGCGCGCTCGCCTGGACGCGCTCTTCCGCGGCCCGGATCGCGTCCGGGGTGCCCACGTGGAGCCACTGGCCGTCGAGGCGCATGCCGAACAGCCGGCCCGCCGCAATCGCCCGGTCGAACAGGAGATTGAGCGAGAAGGCGCCCTCCGGCGTGTCGGCGAACAGGGCCGGGGTCAGGATCGCCACACCCGCGTAGATGAAGGGCGCGACTTCGCGCTCGCCCCGGCGTTCCAGGCGTCCGTCGGGGTCCATCACGAAGTCGCCCGCACCGTCGTAGCCGAGGCTGGTGGCGGTCGGCGCCACCAGCAGCAGGCAATCCATCCGGCTCTCGTCCCAGGTGTCGATCAGCCGGCGCAGGTTGGAGGCCGGCCCTTCGAGCCAGAACGAGTCCGAGTTCAGCACCACGAAGGCTTGGTCGCCCAGCAAGGGCAGCGCCTTGCGGATGCCCCCGCCCGTCTCCAGCAGCGCCGCGCGCTCGTCGGAGAGGACAATCGCCGGCCCGCCTGTCCTGCGGGCGAGATGCCCCTCGATCAGGTCGGCGAGATAGTGGACGTTGACCACAGCCGTGCCGACCCCCGCCTCGGCGGCCCGGTCGAGGGCGTGGTCGAGGAGGGCTTTGCCGGCCACCTCCACAAGGGGTTTGGGCACCGTGGCGGTCACCGGCCGCATGCGCTTGCCCAGGCCCGCAGCCAGAACGAAGGCGCGGCTCACGGCGGGGGCAGGCTCGCTCATGCGGTCAGGGATCCGTGGTCAGGGTTCGGGAGCGGGGGCGACGAGGCCAGGCAGGTGTTCCGCGTGCCAGGCGCGCAGACCGGCCAGCGCCGGATGGGCGAGATTGCGGGTGAGATAGCCCTCGATCCGCGGCAGATGGGCCAGATAGCCGGGCTTGCCGTCGCGCCGGTCGAGTCGGGCGAAGATACCGAGGATCTTGGTGGCGCGCTGGGCGGCGAGCAGCGCGTAGGCGGTGGCGAAGGCGCCGACATCGAAGGCCGGGTCCCGGCCCCGGCGCTCGCGGGCGTAGAGGCCGAGCAGCCGCAACTCGAACTCGGCGCTGGCATCGACCCGCGCATCCTGCAGCAGGGAGGCGACGTCGTAGGCCGGGTGGCCCATCACGGCATCCTGAAAGTCGATCAGACCGACCCGCTCCAGCCCGTCGCGCTCGGGCAACCAGATCAGGTTGGGCGAGTGGTAGTCGCGCAGGGTCCAAGTGGGCCGGTCCGGCACCGCTCCCTGCAGAGCTGCCCGCCACAGATCCACGAACTCCGCCCGCGCCGCATCGGACAGCGTGACATTTCGGATCGCGGGGGCGTACCATTCGGGCATCAGCTCCGCCTCGAACAGCAGCGCCTCCATGTCGTAGGCGGGCAGGACATGCTCGATCCCGTCCGCTACCGGCAAGACCGAGGGCAACGGCGTGGCGTGGAGCTTGGCGAGCAGGCGCACGGCCTCAGAATAGCGCTCAGGTCGCGGAGCGCCGGCCTCGACCACCGGCTCGCTGCCGAGATCCTCCAGGATCAGCAGGCCCTCGGAGAGATCCTCGCCGTAAATCTTCGGCGCCGAGAAGCCCAGCGCCCGCAGCCCCCGGTCGAGGGCCACGAAGGCGTGGACGCTCTCAGCCAGATGCACGATCGCACTGTAGGGTTTGCCGTCGCGCACCGGCGGCCCGTCGGGCCGGGGCGGCGCGATCATCAGCACGGCGCTGGTGCCGTCGGGCTTCGTCAGGCGCTCGTAGGCGCGGGACGAGGCATCCCCCTGCATCAGCGTGCGCTCGGCGAGATCCCAGCCGCTGCGGTCGAGGAGCCGGCGCACCGCCCGGGCCCGATCAAGGCGGGCGCGCATGCCGCCAGTGCCGTCGATCCGGGCAAGCCGCGCACCGGGGCCGAATTCCGCCCGCAGAGACAGGTCGATGGTGAGCACCGGGCCGTCGCGGGGCGGCATCCGGTCGGGCCATTCCACCAGCGTGATCGCCCCCTCGGCCATCTCGTCGAAGCCGAGTTCCACCAATTCGTCGGGATCGCGCAGCCGGTAGAGGTCGGCGTGGACGATCGCGCGACCGTCGCGGGCCGTGTAAGGCTGGATCAGCGTGAAGGTCGGGCTCGGCACCTCCAGAACCGGGTCGCCTGCCAGTTCCCGGATGATCGCCCGGGCGAGCGTCGTCTTGCCGCCGCCGAGCCCCCCCGACAACGCCACGACGTCGCCCGGGAGCAAGAACTCGGACAGGAACAGGCCGAGATCCTCGGTGGCCGTCTCCTCCGGAAGCACGAATTCCCAGGGGCCCGGCAGCGCGGATGCGCCCGCCCCCCCGCTGGCCTTCTGCTCGTCCCGATCGTCCCCGCCCAAAGCCCGCCTCCGAGACCAGAGGGCGCATGGTCCGGAAACACGCCACGGATGCAAGCGTTTCCAGCCGCGGTTGTGCGCTTCCCGGCCGTCCGGTGCACCGAAACCACGCTCGCGGAGCCCTTCAGCCGTCGCCCGGGAGGCTCAGGCCGAGGCGACGGTGGCGAAGACCGGCGGCGCGCAGCACCACGCCCAGGCATCCCAGGCGGCCCGGGCAAGGACCTCCGGCCGCGCCATCGGACGGCCGGCATGCTGATGGCCCCGGCCGAAGGCGCAATCATCGCGGCCAGGGCTTGCGCCTCGGCGCGCCGGTCTTGAGGAGCCTCCGAGATCGCCGCTGCAGTGGCGGCGCGCGGCACCCGTCATCAGCGACTTCGCGGCCTCCGGAGCGCGGCGGCGTTCGAACCGGCTCAGCCGCGCGGAATCCCGTGCGCCTTGATGCGCGAGGCGAGCGTCGTCGGGCGCACGCCGAGCATCTCGGCCGCGCCTCCGGGCCCGGAGATCCGGCCGCCTGCCAGCGCCAGGGCCGAGACGATCTCGGCGCGGTCGCGGGCACGGCGCTCGGCCTCCGTGGGCGGGCGACCGCCGGGATCGACAGCTGTGGCAACCGGGTCGGCACCCGGGACCGGCTCCCCGTCCGGCAGATCGAGGCGCAGCCGCCCCCGGGCGCTGAGGATCACGGCCCGCTCGATCACGTTCTCCAGCTCGCGGACGTTGCCGGGCCAGCCATAGCGGCAGAGGCGGCGGACATCGCCCTCCGACAGGCGCGGCTCCGGGACGTTGAGGCGGCGCGCGGCCACCTTCAGAAGGTGCTGAGCGATGGGCGGGATGTCCTCGGCACGCTCGCGCAGAGGCCGCGCCTGGATCGGGAAGACGTTGAGGCGGAAATAGAGATCCTCGCGGAAGCGCCCGCCACGGACCTCCGCGCGCAGGTCCCGGTTGGTGGCCGCCACCACCCGCACGTCGACTGCGCGGGTGCGCGCCTCGCCGACCCGCTCGAAGGAGCGCTCCTGCAGCACGCGCAGGAGCTTGCCCTGGAGATCGAGGGGGATCTCGCCGACCTCGTCGAGGAACAGCGTGCCACCGTCGGCGAGTTCGAATCGGCCAACCCGGTCGCGGAGCGCCCCGGTGAAACTGCCCTTGGCGTGGCCGAAGAACTCGCTCTCGAACAGCTCGCGCGGGATCGCCGCACAGTTCACCCGGATCATCGGGCGAGCGCTACGCCGGCTCGACTCGTGGATCGCCCGGGCGATCAGCTCCTTGCCGGTGCCGGATTCGCCGGTGATCAGCACGGTGGCGTCCGTCCCGGCCACGAGCTCGACCTGCCGAAGGGTCGCCGCGATGGCCGGCGAGCGGCCGATGATGCCCTGGTGCTGGCGCTCGGCCCGGATTTCCTCCTTCAGGTACGCATTCTCCAGCTCGAGGCGCTCCCGGAGGGAATCGACCTCCGCAAGCGCGCTCGTCAGGCGGGCCTCGGCCTCCCGGCGCTGGCTGATGTCGCGGAACACGATGACGGCGCCGAGCAGGCGCCCCCGGTCGCGGATCGGCGTCGAGGTGTACTCGACCGGGAAGGAGGTCCCGTCGGCGCGCCAGAAGACCTCGTGATCGACCTGGTGCACGGTCCCGTCCCGGAACGCCGCGTAGATCGGGCAGTCGCGATGGGGGTAGCGGCTGCCGTCCGGGCGGGTGTGGTGCACGGCGGCGTGCATGTCCCGGCCGACGAGGTCGGCGGCCTCGCAGCCGAGCATGCGCGCGGCGGCCGGGTTGACGAAGGTGGTCACGCCCTCCGCGTTGACGCCGTAGATCCCCTCCCCGGCCGCGCGCAGGATCAGCTGGTTGCCCCGCTCGATGTCGCGGAAGATGCGCTCCACGCGCTGCCACTCGGAGAGGCCCGCGCGCATGTGGGCCTCAGCCTCGCCGTCGACCTGGCGGCGGTGGAGCGTGTCCGGGTCCGCCAGGGTCACGAGGAGGCGCATCGCGTCGCCCGGGAGCGGGAAGGCCGCGACCTCGACCCGCAGGTCGCGGCCGGCCGCGTCGCGCGGCGACAGCGTCCGCGTCCACCAATGCCCCCTGGCCAGAGCGGCCTCGGTGAAGACCGTGAGCGCCGGGAGCTGGCCCGGGAACAGCGCGCTCGCCCGCGCGCCGCGCAGCGCCGGGCGCCCGTAGCCGAGGAGACGCACCGCCGCCGGATTGGCGTCCGCGACGCGGTCCTCCTCGGGCGCCAGGACCAGCATGGGATCGGGGCTCGCCTCGAAGACCGGCCCGAACGTGCCGGCCGCCCCAGGCTCACGAAATGTCATCATCCGCTCACGATATCTCGTTTCCGGCGAAATGTCGTGAGCGCCGCGGGTGGCGCCAACCTATTGCCCAGTCGCGCGATTTATCCGGGACCCCGGCTGGCATACCCCTTGCCGAGATAGACTGTCCGCCTGTCGGCCGGCGCCGCTCCCGAAGGCACGCCGCGACGATGCCCGGCGGATGTCCGCGTCCGGACGCGACCGTCCCCCCCTCACCGGTCGCGATCCGGACGCGCACCTCGCATCGGGTGGGTGGGGCCGCGGAGCGCGCGGCCTCACCGGGCCCATCGCAGATCGAACTCCGGGAGCCGACGATGAAGCGCGAAGACCTCACCGAGAAGCTGCTCGACATCAAGCGCGAGAAGGGCTGGAGCTGGAAGCACATCCACGAGGCGATCGGTGGCCTGTCGCCGTTCCTGATCACCGCGGCCTGCCTGGGCCAGATGAAGCTGCCGAAGGCCCAGGCCAAGCGGGCGGCCGAGCTCTTCGGCCTCACCGCCGCGGAGGAGCGGATGCTCAACGAGCCGCCCTACCGCGGCTCGATCCCGTCGATGCCGCCCACCGACCCGCTGATCTACCGGTTCTACGAGCTGGTGATGGTCTACGGCACGACCTTCAAGGAGCTGATCCAGGAGGAGTTCGGCGACGGCATCATGTCGGCGATCGACTTCAACATGGACATGGCTCGCGAGGCCAACAACAAGGGCGACCGCGTGCGGCTGACCATGTCGGGCAAGTTCCTGCCCTACAAGTACTACGGCAACGACGACGACACCCCGGAATACGGCCTCAAGGAGGGGTGAGCGTCGAAGAGGGCCCGACACTCCGGAACGCACTCTCAACCTGAGACGACGGGCGATCGGAGATCGCCCGGCCTCGAAGGAGCCCTCCGGAAGGCGCGCGATCCCTGGAGGGCTCCTTCGAGGGCTTCGCTCCGCTTCGCCACCTCAGGATGAGGGCGTGGACCGGACAGGCCGCAGGCCGATCCGTCCCGGAGAAGCGGCCGCGCCGGGCCGCAATCCACGCGTTGCGACCGGATCCCGTTTCAGGCCGTCGCCGGCCGGCCCTCCGGCTCCAGGTAATCCTGCACCGGCTGCGCCGGGCCGCCGCGCATCAGCACGTAAAGGAACGGCACCAGCAGCAGGGTCGCGGGCGTCGCGAAGGCGATGCCGCCCATCACGGCGCGGGCGAGCGCGGCGTTCTGCTCGCCGCCCTCGCCGGTGCCGAGCGCCATCGGGACCAACCCTAAGAACATCGCCGAGGCGGTCATCAGCACCGGCCGCAGCCGCGTCTCGCCCGCCGTGATCGCGGCCTCCAGAGCGCCGCAGCCCGTCGCCTCCCGGTGCTCCTTGGCGAAGGTGACGAGCAGGATCGAATTCGCCGAGGCGATGCCCACCGACATGATCGCCCCGAAGATCGACGGGATCGAGAAGGTCGTGCCGGTGACGAACAGCGCGAAGGTGATGCCGCAGAACGCCATCGGCAGGGCGGCGATCACCACGAACGGGTCGCCCCAGCTCTGATAGTTCACCGCCATCAGCAGGTAGACGGCGATCAGCGCGATGCCGAGGCCGATCTCCAGGCGGAAGAAGGCCGAGCGCATGTTCTCGATCTGCCCGCGGACCGTGATCTTGTCGGGCGCCTCCAGGTTCTTCTGCTCGTCCTGGACGATCGCGTCGATCTCGCGGGCGACCGAGCCCAGGTCCCGGTCCTGCACCGAGGCGTAGATGTCGAAGGTCGGCTGGATGTTGACGTGGCTGATCATGGTCTGCGTCGGCACGCGCCGCAGGTCCGCGAGGCTGGAGAGCAGGGTCAGCACGCCGGGGCCGGAGCCGGAGGTCGCGGCGGCGCGCACGAACATCGGCGTGTTGCGCAGGTCGGTGAGCGAGCTGTTGCGGTATTCGGGCGTCTGCACCCAGAGCTGGTAGGGAATGCCGGTCTTCGGATCGGGCCAGAAGTTCGGCGTGACCTGGTAGCTGCCGGACAGCGAGATGTTCATGTTCTGCGCCACCTGCTGCTCGGTGAGCCCGAGTTCGGAGGCGAGGCGCCGGTCGACGTCGACGTAGAATTGCGGCGCGTTGACGATCTGCTGCAGGTGCACGTCGACGAGGCCCTTCGTGTGCTTCAGCCGCTGGACGATGCGCTGGGCGACCTCGAGGTCTTTCTCCTTGTGCCGGCCGGAGACCTGCACGTCGATCGGCGTGATGACGCCGAAGTTCAGGATCTGGGTGATCATGTCGGCGGGCTGGAAATACACGGTCACGTCGGGGAAGCGCTTCATCAGCACGGCGCGCAGGCGCTTCGTGTAGCCCGCCACCGAGCCGTGCCCCTCCTTCAGGCTGATGAGCATCTGCCCGTCATTGTAGGAGACGAACGAGCCGTCCGAGAACGCGAAGTTGTAGTTGCTGGACGGCAGGCCGATGTTCTGGAGGATCTGGTCGACCTCACATGCCGGGATCACCTCGCGGACGGTGTCCTCGACCTCGGCGAAGACCTGCCGGGCGGTCTCGATGCGCATGCCGGTGCGCGTGCGCAGATGCATGGTCATCTGGCTCGCCTCGATCTGCGGGAAGTAGTCCTGGCCGACGAAGACGAACAGCACGCCGGTCATGCCGAGCACGCCGCCGACGGCGCCCAGGGTGACGATGCGGTGGCGCAGCACCGCGTGGAGCAGGCCGACATAGCCGCGGTGGAACCGCGCGAAGCCGCGCTCGAAGGCGCCGTGGATCCGGCCGGCAAGCCGCAGCGCGGGGGCGCCGACGAGGCCAACGGCCCTGGCGATCCGGCCCCGCCGGGGGGCCTCGTGCTGCGCCCGGTGCGCGTCCCGGTCCTTGGCGTGCTTCTGCCGGTATTCCGGCGCCACGATCACGTCGATCATGAGCGGCACCAGGGTCCGCGACAGCAGGTAGGAGGTCAGCATCGCGAACACCACCGCGAGCGCCTGCGGGGTGAACAGGTATTTCGGCGTGTCGGTGAGCGCGAACACCGCGGTGAACGCCGCGCAGATCGCCAGCGTCGAGATCAGCGCCGGCTTGGCGATGCCGGCGGCGCCGTGGACCACGCTCTCGCGGAATTCCTCGCCCTCCTCGAACAGCCGGTAGGTGTTCTCGATCGCCACCGTGGCGTCGTCCACCAGGATGCCGACCGCGAGCGCGAGGCCGCCCAGCGTCATCACGTTGATGGTCTCGCCGAGCGCCGCCAGCACGGCGAGCGAGGTCATGACGCAGAGCGGGATCGAGATCAGCACGATGATCGTCGAGCGCCAGGAGCCGAGGAACAGCAGGATGGCGAGGCCCGTCAGGGCCGCCGCGGTCAGCGCCTCGTGCAGCACGCCCTCGATGGCGTTCGAGACGAAGACCGACTGGTCGAACAGCGGCTTGATCGACAGCCCCTCGGGCGCGGCGGCGCGGATCGTCGGCATCGCCGCCTTGACGTTGTTGACCACGTTGAGGGTCGAGGCGTTGCCGTTCTTGATGATCTGCATCAGCACGGCCTGCTGGCCGTCGGCGCTGACCACGTTGACCTGCGGCGGGCCGCCGTCGCGGACATAGGCGACGTCGCGCACCAGCACGGGCTGGCCGGCCACCACCTTGATCGGCGCGAGGTTCAGGGTCTCGATCGACGGCGGGGTGGCGTTGAGCTGGACCGGGTATTGCTGCTCGCCGATCTTGGCGAGCCCGGACGGCACGGTCAGGTTCTGGGCCGTCATGGCGTTGGTGACGTCGAGCGGCGTCAGGCCGAGCGCCTGGAGGGCGTTGAGGTCGAGGTCGACCATGATCTGCCGGGGCGCGCCACCGAAGGGCGACGGCAGGGTCGAGCCGGGCACCTGCGCGAGCGTCTGGCGGATCCGGTACTGGGCGTAGTCGTAGACCTCGTTGAGGCTCTGCTTGGCCGAGGTCAGGGCGAGCTGGATCACCGGCACCGAGGAGGCGGAGTAGCGCACGATCACCGGCGGCTGCGTGCCGGGAGGCATCACGGCGCGGATCGAGTTGGTCGAGGAGACCACCTGGGCGATGGCGAGATCGAGGCTGACGGTGGGCTCGAAGTAGATCCGCTGCACCGCCGTGCCCTGGAGCGTCGTCGACTCCATGCGGCGGATGTTGTTGACGTTGTTGGAGATGCCGTACTCGGCGTAGGTCGTGATGCGCTGTTCCATCTCCGGCGCCGAGAGGCCGGTATAGGTCCAGACCACGACGACGACCGGGATGTCGACGACCGGCAGCACGTCCTTGGGCGTGACGAGGATGGCGCCGACGCCGCCGAGCATCATCAGCACCGCGAGCACGTAGGTCGTGATCCGGAACTTGAGCGCGTAGAGGACGAGGCCCATGCGGTCTCCGCCGGCCGGCCACGGGCCGGCAACTCCGCGTTGTGTACCGGTTCACCGGCTAAACCCGGACTGTTTCGCTATCACGTCCGGTCAGGCAAGGGGCGGGCCGCGACGCCGCAGGGCGGGGGCTTTGTCGCGCACGGGTCCATCAACCCCACCGGGACCTCAGGATGAGGTCGGGAACGGGACAGGCGTCCATCGGGCGGTCGGCGCGGCCGGGCGTGTGCGCTTCATCAGGCACTCGGGGTGTTCCCACCCGCGTCCTCATCCTGAGGTGCCCGCGCCAGCGGGTCGCGAAGGAGGGTTCCAGGGAGCGCGCAGCTGGCTGGACGGCTCCTTCGAGGCGGCCGCTGCGCGCCCGCACCTCAGGATGAGGGCGCGGGTCGGAAAAGCCGGCGCGGTGTTGCCGCGCCCGCCGGAGCGGCGCGGCCCCGGCCTGTCACCGCAGCAGCGCGCACTTGTCGACCTGCAGCGCCGCCGCGATCTCGTCGAGCGCCTTGTGTTCGACCGCGCTGATGCCGTCGAAATCGGCCACGTCGGCGCCGATCAGGAAGACGTCCTGGCGCTGCTCGATCGGCCGCTCCGCGATGGCGCCGACGAGGCGCAGGTTCTCCAGGCGCCCGGCCCGGGTCTTGGCCCGGGCGATGGCCTCGTAGAGCTCCTGTTCGACCCGGAGGGTGTCGTAAGATTTCTCGAGGATCGGGTTGGCGCGGATGCCGGTGATCGCCGATTCGATCTCCTCCTCGGCCACGTCACCGTCGGCCACGATGACGTTGGCCGCCGACGAGACTGCCGCCTGCAGGAAGACCGCGTCGCCCGCATACGACATGATCGTGCGGCCGAACCGAAGGATGGCGTCCTGGAAAATGCTCATGCCGACCTCCCGTCGGGTCGGAAATGGCAGACATTGTGGCCGCCGAGTCAAGATGCGGCCGAGCTTGGCTCGGGGATGCCGGTCTCAAGTGGCAGGCTCGTGGCCCGGCCAGTCCCGCCCGAGATGGGCCGCCACGCGGGCCGGATCGTCGCCGACCGCCTTCACGGCGGCCTCGACCTGCTCCACCGGGACCATGAACCGGCGCGCCCAGTAGGCCCGCTCCCAGGCATGGGCGACGTTCACGGCCCTGGGTTCGATCGGATCCTGCAGGCTCTCGTCTGTCATAGGCCCTCCGCGTCTCACCAGGGCCGGCCGGCCCTCCGGCGTGGAGAACGCCGGCCGGGCCGGATCGGGTCCGCGTTCAGTCTCCGCGTAGCCGCCTTCGCGGCGCCCTTCAGCAGCAGCGGAACCCCGAGGTGTTGCCGACCCCGAAGCGGGCGTTCTCCCGGTTGCGGAAGAACTCGACCTCGGTCATCGGCGCCCGGTCGGGATGGGTGCGGCGGACATGCTCGGCATAGGCCGCGTAATCCCCCTGCCCCACCATAAGCCGGGCGCCGTCGCAGACGCATTTGGACAGGGTCCGGATCCGGTCCCGCAGGTTCGACGACTGCAGCATGGGACCTCCTACTCCGCCGCGACCATGCGCGGCTCCGTCTCCAGGGCGGTCCAGCGATCCGCGCGCCACGCCTTCAGGCAGGCGGCGATGCCGAAGCCCGCGATGGCGACGACGAGGCCGATGAACAAAGCCGCCAGCGCCGCATCGATCCGGTCGTTGAGGATGATCTGCCCCATCTGGTCGGCGTTCTTGGCCGGCGCCAGCACCTTCCCCTCCGCAGCGGCGGCCGCGTAGCGCTGGGCATGGGCCAGAAACCCGATCTTCGGATCGGCGGAGAAGATCTTCTGCCAGCCGGCCGTGAGGGTGCAGATGCACAGCCACGCGGTGGGGATGATGGTCACGAACGCGTAGCGCTCGCGCTTCATCTTGAAGATCACCACCGTGCAGAGCGTCAGGGCCACCGCGGCCAGCATCTGGTTCGAGATGCCGAAGAGCGGCCACAGGGTGTTGATGCCGCCGAGCGGGTCGGTCACGCCCTGGTAGAGGAAGTAGCCCCAGGCGCCCACCGAGATGGCGGTCGCCGCGATGCTCGGCCCCCAGGCCGTCGTGTGCTTGAACGCCGGCACCGCCAGCCCGACGAGATCCTGCACCATGAACCGGCAGGCGCGGGTGCCCGCGTCCACCGCCGTGAGGATGAACAGGGCCTCGAACAGGATCGCGAAGTGGTACCAGAAGGCCATCATCGCCTTGCCGCCCACGGCCGAGGAGATGATGTGGGCCATGCCGACCGCCAGCGTCGGGGCGCCGCCCGCGCGGGAGATGATCGTGTGCTCGCCGACGTCGGCGGCGGTCTGGGTGATGATTTCGGGCGTCGTGGTGAAGCCGAGCTTGGTCACCGCGGCGGCCGCGGTCTCCGGCGTCGTGCCGACCAGGGCGGCGGGCGAGTTCATGGTGAAGTAGACGCCCGGGTCGATCACGCAGGCCGAGACCAGCGCCATGATCGCCACGAAGGATTCCATCAGCATGCCGCCGTAGCCGATGAAGCGGGCATCCGCCTCGCTGGCGATGAGCTTCGGGGTGGTGCCCGACGAGATCAGGGCATGGAAGCCCGAGACCGAGCCGCACGCGATGGTGATGAACAGGAACGGGAACAGGCTGCCCGCCCAGACCGGGCCGGTGCCGTCGACGAACTTGGTGATCGCCGGCATCTGCATGTGCGGCGCCACGAAGGCGATGCCGAGCGCCAGCCCGACGATGGTGCCGATCTTGAGGAAGGTCGACAGGTAGTCGCGCGGGGCGAGCAGCAGCCAGACCGGCAGGATCGAGGCGACGAAGCCGTAGCCGATCAGCATCCAGCAGAGCTGCGGGCCCGTGAAGGTGAAGGCCGGTCCCCAGACCGGGCTCGCCGCCACCGAGCCGCCGGCGACGATGGCCAGCATCAGCAGGACGAAGCCGAGGATCGAGACCTCACCGATCTTGCCCGGCCGGATGTAGCGGGAATAGACGCCCATCAGCATGGCGATCGGGATCGTCGACATCACCGTGAAGGTGCCCCAGGGGCTCTCGGCGAGCGCCTTGACGACGATGAGCGCCAGCACGGCGAGCAGGATCACCATGATCAGGAAGGTGCCGAACAGGGCGATGATGCCCGGCACGGTGCCGAGCTCGGCCCGGATCAGCTCGCCGAGCGACCGGCCGTCCCGGCGCATCGACACGAACAGGACCATGAAGTCCTGGACCGCGCCGGCCAGCACCACGCCGGCCAGGATCCAGAGCATGCCGGGCAGGTAGCCCATCTGGGCGGCAAGCACCGGGCCGACCAGCGGGCCCGCGCCCGCGATCGCCGCGAAATGGTGGCCGAACAGGACGCCGCGATTGGTCGGCACGTAGTCGAGCCCGTCATTGTGACGCACCGCCGGCGTCACACGCCGCGGGTCGAGCCGCATCACTTTGTCGGCGATGAACTTTGCATAGTAGCGATAGGCGATGAGGTAGACGCAGACGGAGGCGACCACGATCCAGAGGGCGTTGATGGTCTCGCCCCGCTGGCTCGCCACGATCGCCAGCGCCGCGGCGCCGAGCGCCCCCACGAGGGCCCAGGGCCCATGCCTGCCGATCGCCGTACCCATGTTCTCCTCCCAGAACGCCGCCTCTGGCTCGGGCGGCTCTTCAGCCGCCGGCCGGAATTCGTGGATCCCATGCGACAGGTCCAGTTTATCCTATCGGCCTCCCGTTGACGCAAGCGATCTGAGCTGTGATGCAGCGCTCCGGACCGCACGATGACCGCAGCGTGTAACAGCGGACATTCGTCACGGACCTGTTCTCTTTGCCGGGCCGGACCATGGAAACCCGACGCCGCTCGCCGCTGATGTGGCTCCTGCTGCTGCCCTTCCTGGGGCTCCTGTGGGTTCCATTCTACAACCAGCACGATCCGATGCTGTTCGGGTTCCCGTTCTTCTACTGGTACCAGCTGGCCTGGGTGCCGCTGACCTCGCTGATCCTCTACGTCGTCTACCGGGCCGTGCGCGATGACCGCTGATCTCGATATCCCGGCCCTGTCGGTCTTCGTCTTCTTCTTCCTGCTCGTGACCGTGATGGGCTTTGTCGCCGCCCGCTGGCGCCGGCCCGAGACGCTCGCCCATCTCGACGAGTGGGGCCTGGGCGGCCGCAAGTTCGGCACTTGGATCACGTGGTTCCTGATCGGCGGCGACTTCTACACCGCCTATACGGTCATCGCCGTGCCGGCGCTGGTCTACGCGGTGGGCGCCTACGGGTTCTTTGCCCTGCCCTACACGATCATCGTCTACCCGTTCGTCTTCGCGGTGATGCCGGTCCTGTGGCAGGCCGCCAAGGACAAGGGCTACGTCACGGCCGGCGACGTCGTGTACGGCACCTACGGCTCGCGGAGCCTGGAGCTCGCCGTTGCGCTGACCGGCGTGATCGCCACCATGCCCTACATCGCGCTCCAGCTCATCGGCATGGAGGTGGCGATCAAGGCGTTGGGGCTGCACGGCGAGATCCCGCTGATCATCGCCTTCCTGGTGCTGGCCTTTTACACCTACTCGTCGGGCCTGCGGGCACCGGCGCTCATCGCCTTCGTCAAGGACATCATGATCTACGTCGTGGTGCTGGTGGCGGTGGCGATCGTGCCGTCGAAGCTCGGCGGCTACGGCGCGGTGTTCGACGCGGCCGACGCCGCCTTCAAGGCGAAGGGCTCAGGCGGCATCCTGCTCAGCCCGGCCCAGATCCTGCCCTACGCGTCGCTCGCGCTGGGCTCGGCGCTCGCGGCCTTCATGTACCCGCACACCCTGACCGGGATCTTCGCCTCGTCGGGCGGCAACACGATCCGCAAGAACGCGGTGCTGCTGCCGGCCTACACGCTGCTGCTCGGGCTCCTGGCACTGCTCGGCTACATGGGCCACGCCGCGGGCCTCAAGGTGACGAGCAACAACGATGTCGTCCCGGCCCTGTTCAAGACCCTGTTCCCGAGCTGGTTCGCGGGCTTCGCCTTCGCGGCGATCGCCATCGGCGCCCTGGTGCCGGCCGCGGTGATGTCGATCGGCGCGGCCAACCTGTTCTCGCGCAACGTCTGGAAGGCCTACGTCAACCCGAACGTGACCCCGTCCGGCGAGGCGCAGGTCGCCAAGATCACCTCGATGCTGGTCAAGATCGGCGCGCTGGTGGCCATCCTGGTCCTGCCGACGCAGTTCGCCCTCGACCTGCAGCTGCTCGGCGGCCTGTGGATCCTGCAGACTCTGCCGGCCCTGATCTTCGGGCTCTACGTCTCGTGGTTCCGCGCGCCGGCGCTGCTGGCCGGCTGGGGGGTAGGCTTCATCGCCGGCAGCATCATTGCGTGGTCGGACGGCCTGAAGCCCCTGCACACCCTCGCCTTCGGCGACACGAAGCTCACGCTCTATACGGGCCTCCTGGCCCTCGCGGTGAACATCGTCGTGGCCGTGGTCGTGAACGCGGCGCTGGCCCTCGGCCGCCCGGCCCCGGCGACCGCGGCCGGCCGCTGAGCCACGGTTTGGGATTGCGCCGGAGCGATCCGGCGCGCGTGAGGAGAGCACAATGGCGAAGGTCGCATTCCTGGGTCTCGGCGTGATGGGCGGCCCGATGGCCGGCCACCTCGCCAAGAAGGGTGGCCACGACGTCACCGTCTACAACCGCACCACCCCCAAGGCCGAGGCCTGGGTGAAGACCTATGGCGGCGCCCATGCGCCCACGCCCCGGCAGGCCGCCGAGGGCGCCGAGATCGTGTTCGCCTGCGTGGGCAACGACGACGACCTGCGCAGCGTCGTGCTGGGCGACGACGGGGCGCTGGCCGGCATGAAGCCCGGCGCGGTGTTCGTGGACCACACCACGGCGTCGGCCGAGGTCGCCCGGGAGCTGGCCGCAGCGGCCGAGGCCAAGGGGCTCGGCTTCATCGACGCCCCGGTCTCCGGCGGCCAGGCCGGCGCCGAGAACGGCGTGCTCACCGTGATGTGCGGCGGCGATCCGGCGACCTACGCCAAGGTCGAGGGTGCGATCGGGTCCTTCGCCCGCGCCTGCCGCCTCATGGGCCCGGCAGGCTCCGGCCAGCTCACCAAGATGGTCAACCAGATCTGCATAGCCGGCCTGGTCCAGGGCCTGTCGGAAGGCGTCCACTTTGCCAAGCGCGCCGGGCTCGACGTGGAGGCGGTGCTCGACGTGATCTCCAAGGGCGCCGCCGGCTCCTGGCAGATGGAGAACCGCGGCAAGACCATGAACCAGGGCAAGTTCGACTTCGGCTTCGCGGTCGACTGGATGCGCAAGGATCTGGGCATCCTGCTGGACGAGGCCCGCCGCAACGGCGCCAAGCTCCCGGTCTCGGCGCTCGTGGACCAGTTCTACGCCGAGGTGCAGGCCATGGGCGGCGGCCGCTGGGACACGTCCAGCCTCGTGGCGCGGCTGGAACGCTGAGAGGCAAGGGCTTCCGAGACACGACCTGCCCCTCTCCCGTGCGGGAGAGGGAACCCGCGCCAGTCGCGGCAACAAGTGAGCCTGATCCGCCCGACGGATCGGGCAATCCCATCAAGGCAGGGCGGCGCCCTCCGCGGCCTCTGGATCGAGCCAGCGCCACTCCATCCCCATCTGGTGGCGGAACCACGTGAACTGGCGCTTGGCATAGGCCCGGGTATCCGCCTGTCCCCGGGCGATGGCCGCCTCCAGGTCGATCGCACCGTCGAGATAGGCGATCAGGCCCGGCACGCCGTGGGCGCGCATCACCGGCAGCATCGGGTCGAGTCTTCGCGCGCGCAGGCGGGCGACCTCATCCAGCGCGCCCTCCGCGATCATGGCCCGGAAGCGGGCGTCGATGCGGGCGCGCAGCACCGCGCGGTCGGGCGCGAGGAAGATTTTCTTGAGGGCCCAGCCCGCCAGCGGGCCGGGAACGGGATCGCCGTAGAAGCTGGCGATCGGCCGCCCCGTCGCGCGAAAAATCTCCAGGGCGCGCATCACCCGCATCCGGTCGCTCGGGCGCAGGCGGGTCGCCCCCTCCGGGTCGCAGCGGGCGAGGTCGGCGTGCAGCGCCTCGGTCGGGCGCCCCTCGGCCTCGGCACGGACCTGCGCGCGCACCGCCTCCGGCACCGGTGGCAGCTCCGAAAAGCCCTGCTCCAGCGCCCGGAAATACAGGCCGGTGCCGCCGACGAAGACCGGCAGCCGCCCGTCGAGCGTCCCCAGCAGCGTCGCGGCATCGCGCGCGAACTGCCCGACGGAGTAGTTCACGGCGCCGTCGACATGGCCGTAGAGCCGGTGGGGCACCCGCGCCTCCTCCTCCGGGTCGGGCCGGGCGGTGAGGCGCCGCAGATCCGCGTAGATCTGCATGGAATCGGTGTTGATCACCACGCCGTCGTGGCGCAGCGCCAGCCGGGTGGCGAGCGCCGACTTGCCCGAGGCGGTGGGCCCTGCGATGAGGATCGCCGCCGGGCGCCCCCCGGCTTCCTCCCGGTCTGGCGGCAAGGCGTAACTCCACGATGCTGGTCGCGGTCCTGATAGCAAACCCGGATCGGCCGTCCATCACCGACGCGGTGCTGGCCGAGACGCGCGCCGTGCTGCGGACGGCGCACCAGCCGCGGATCCTGCACGGGGAGGTCGCGGCGGAGCTTCTGGTATCGGGCGAGCCCGCGGCCGCGGCCTCTCTCACGGAGAAGCTGCGCGCAGCGCTCGCAGGCGAGCCGATCGACCTCGCCGTGCTGCCCGCCGGCGCGCACCGGCGCAAGCGCCTGTTCCTGGCCGACATGGACTCGACCATGATCGAGCAGGAATGCATCGACGAGCTCGCCGGGACGCTCGGCCTCAAGGATCACGTCGCGGCGATCACCGAGCGGGCGATGCGCGGCGAGATCGCCTTCGAGCCGGCTCTGCGCGAGCGCGTGGCGCTCCTGAAGGACATCCCAGTCGGGGCGGTCGATGGTCTGATCGCCGAGCGCCTCAGCCTCACGCCGGGTGGTCCCACGCTGGTGCGGACGATGCGGGCGCACGGCGCCCATACCTGCCTGGTCTCGGGGGGATTCACCCTGTTCACTGGCCCGATCGCCGGAAAGATCGGCTTCCATGAGCATCGATCCAACGTGCTGGACATCGTGGGAGAGCGCCTCACCGGCACCGTGGCGGATCCGATCGTCGGCAAGGCCGAAAAGCGCGCGACGCTGATCGAGCTGCGGGAAACGCTTGGCCTCGGCCACGTGGACACGCTGGCGGTCGGCGACGGCGCGAACGACCTCGACATGCTGACCGAGGCCGGTCTCGGCGTGGCGTTCCGGGCGAAGCCCGCGGTGGCCGCTGCCGCCCATGTCCGGATCGAGCACGGGGACCTCACCGCGCTCCTGTACCTGCAGGGCTACGCAGCGGCGGAGTTCGTGGGGTGAACGACGGCCTTCAGTGCAGGATGCGGGTCAGGACGATGACCGCTCCGAGAACGGCCAGCGTCTGGAAGCCGAGAGCCGCACCGCCTCGCGGCACCAATGTGTCGGCCCGCGGCGCTCGCTCTGACTGCGCGAAGACCGCCGCTCCGCGTGGAGCGACGGCCGTCGATCTCGCGGGTGACGCGTCTCAGTCCAGCCCGATCGCCACGAAGCGCACGTCGCCCGTGGCGCCCGCGACCAGCAGCAGCACCGACTTGCGCCCCTCCTTCTTCAGGGCGTCGACGCGCTTGGTGACGTCGGCCGGGGTGCTCACCGCCTCCTGGCCGACCTCGACGATCACCTCGCCCGGCTGGATCCGCTTGTCGGCGGCGGTCGAGTTCGGATCGACCCGGGTGACGACCACGCCCTTCACCGTGTCCTTGATGGAGTATTTCCGGCGCAGCTCGTCGGTCATGCCGGAGAGGTTGAGACCGAGCGCCTGGCGGGTCGCGCTCTCGGGCTCGGGCTGGCGCAGATTGGCGAACTGCGGCTTGTCGCTGTCCTCCAGGCGGCCGAGGGTGACGGGCTTCGTCACCTCCTCGCCCTTGCGGACGACCACCACGTCGACCTTCTGGCCCACGGGCGTCGAGGCCACGATCCGCGGCAGGTCGCCGGAGGCCTTCACGGGGGCGCCGTTGAACTTGACGATGACGTCGCCGACCTCGATTCCCGCAGTCCTGGCCGGCCCCTTCTCGTCGACGCCGGCCACCAGGGCGCCCCGCGCCCCGCCCTTCAGGTTGAGCGCCTCGGCGGTGGCGTCGTCGACGTTCTGGATGCGGACGCCGAGCCAGCCGCGCCGGACCTCGCCGTAATCGCGGAGCTGGTCGATCACGGGCTTCGCCGTGCCCGAAGGAACCGCGAAGCCGATGCCCACGGAGCCGCCGGTGGGCGACAGGATCGCGGTGTTGATGCCGATCACCTCGCCGTCCATGTTGAACAGCGGACCGCCCGAGTTGCCCTTGTTGATGGCCGCGTCGGTCTGGATGTAGTTGTCGTAGGGTCCCGACTCGATGTTCCGGCCCCGGGCCGAGACGATGCCGGCCGAGACCGAGCCGCCGAGCCCGAACGGGTTGCCGATGGCGATGACCCAGTCGCCGGGCCGCATCTTGTCGGAATCGCCGAACGGCACCGCCTTGAGCGGGTGATCGGCCGTCGGCTTCACCCGCAGCACGGCGAGGTCGATCTTCGAATCCTTGCCGACGATCTCGGCCTTCAACTTGGTGCCGTCGTGCAGGATGACCTGGATGTCGTTGGCGTCGCCGATGACGTGGTTGTTGGTCACCACGATGCCCGAGGCGTCGATGATGAAGCCGGAGCCCAGGGAGTTCGACTTGCGCTGCTGGCGCGGCATGTCGTTGTCGCCACCCTTGCCGCCGCGACGGTTGAAGAACTCCTCGAACAGGTCTTCGAACGGCGTGCCCGGCGGCACCTGCGGCATGGTGCGGCTGCCGCGGGCCTCGACCGTCGTCGAGGCGGAGATGTTCACCACCGCGTCAGTGACCTGCTCGGCGAGGTCGGCGAGAGAGGCCGGCCCCTTGGCGAAGGCCGGAACCGGCAGGGTCGCGGTCGCCACGGAGGCGCCGACGAGGATCGCCGCCATGAACGCACGGGCGCGGGAGCGTGGCTGCGCCGTGGCGCGGCCGATGGGCGCCGCTGGGGCGCTCGCGACGGGGTACATGATCGACCTCTTCAGAACGCGTTTCCGGCCCCGCAGGCCGCCGACCGGGGATCGGCAGCCCGCAGGTTTTCTCGCAAGGTAGTCCCCGGGCGCCGGGGCGCCAACACGCGCCCGGTCAGGGCGCCGCCCCGGCCGTGGACCCGGTGGTGGCGCTCGGATCGGCGGGCCCGCGGGGTGCACGCGGCGCCGAGGCGGCCGCCTTGCCCTGCGGATCGCTGAAGTAGCGGAAGAAGTCCGAGCTGGGGCTGATCACCAGCCGCGTGTCGGAGCCCTTCAGCCCAGCCTCGTAGGCCTGCATGGAGCGGTAGAAGCTGAAGAAGTCCGCATCCTTGCCGAACGCGTCGGCGAGAATCCGGTTCTTGTCGGCGTCGCCCTGGCCGCGCAGCTGCTCGGATTTCTGGGTCGCCTCGGCGAGAATCACCGTCACCTCGCGATCGGCCTTGGCGCGGATCGTGGCAGCGATCTGGTCGCCGTTGGCGCGGATATCGGCTGCCTCGCGCTCGCGCTCGGTCTTCATCCGCCGGTAGACCGCAGCCGAGTTCTGCGCGGGAAGGTCGACGCGGGTCATGCGCAGGTCGACGATCTCGATGCCAAGCGCCTTGGCCTGCCGGTTCACGTCCTCCTGGATCTGGTGCATCAGCTGGCCGCGCTCGGTCTTCACGATGGCGTCGCGGGTCGAGCGGGCAAGCACGTTGCGCAGGCTGGAATTGGTGAAGCTCGCGAGCCTTTGGTTGGCCAGCCCGATATTGCCCACCGCCTGGTAGAAGCGCAGCGGATCGAGGATCCGGTAGCGGGCGAACGCGTCCACCTCCAGGTTCTGCCGGTCGGCGGTGAGCACCGTCTGCACCGGCAGGTCGAGGTCGAGCACGCGCTTGTCGAAGATCACGACGTTCTCGGCGAACGGGATCTTGAAGTAGAGGCCGGGCTTGTCCTCGCCGGTGGCGTTGAGCACGGCGCGCACGCGGCCAAACTGCAGCACCAGCGCCTGCTGCATCTGGCCGACGGTGAAGATGGAGGCGTAGAGCCCGATCGCGACGATCGCCGCGATCACGATCAGGCCGGTGCGGAGCGCCTGTTTCATCGGCCGGCTCCCGTCTGGTTCTGGGCGCGGGCGCCGAACTCGGAGAGCGGCAGGACCGGCAGCACGCCGGCCGCCGCGGCCGAACCGGGCTGCGTCCCGTTCTGATCGATGATCACCTTGTTCACGGAGCCCAGAACCTTCTCCATCGTCTCCAGGAAGATCCGCTCGCGGCTGACGGCGGGGGCGGCCTTGTAGGAGGCGTAGACCTCGCTGAAGCGCGCCGCCTGGCCGGTGGCGTCGGCGGTCGCCTTGGTCCGGTAGGCCTCGGCTGCCTGGACGATCTGGGACGCCTTGCCCCGCGCCTGCGGCACCTCGCGACTGGCGTAGGTCTTGGCCTCGTTCTGCGCCGTGTCGGCGTCCTGCTGGGCGGCGTTCACGTCGATGAAGGCGGGGCGCACCTCCGGCGGCGGGTTGACCGAGACGAGCTGCACCACCTCGATGCGCACGCCGGCGCCGTACTCGTCGAGCGCCTTCTGGACCATCTCCTTCACCTCCTGGGCGATGCTCGACTGCTCGTTGGTGAGGATCGCCTGGATGTTGCGGCGGCCGATCACCTCACGCATCGCGCTCTCG
Organism: Methylobacterium sp. CM6257; assembly: GCF_054611515.1. Lineage (NCBI taxonomy): Bacteria > Pseudomonadati > Pseudomonadota > Alphaproteobacteria > Hyphomicrobiales > Methylobacteriaceae > Methylobacterium > Methylobacterium sp. CM6257. Next base: position 6,788,587 of record NZ_CM137735.1, on the reverse strand, counting down.
GAGATCGCCTTGATGGTGCCCTCCGGGTTCTGGAGGTTGAACACGAAGTCGGAGGCCTTCAGCGGGTTGACCCGCCACTGCACCTCGAAGTCGAGATCCACGATATTCTCGTCGCCGGTGAGCATCAGGCTCTCGTCCGGCACGTCGCGGTTGCGGCCCTGGCCGCCGGGGCCGGCGCGGAAACCGATCTGGATCGAGTTCTGGGAGCCGACATCCGGCTTGACGACGCCGCCGATCGGATAGGGGAAGTTGTAGCGCAGGCCCTCGCCCTTGGTGCCGACATAGCGGCCGAAGATCGTCTCGATGCCGACCTGACGGGGGTAGACGGTGTAGAATCCGGTGGCGAGCCAGACCGCGACGGCGAGCGCCGCGATCACCGCGGCGCTGCGGCCGCCGCCGACGCCCGTCGAGCCGCCGCCGCCGTAGCCGCCGGAGCCCCCGCCGCCCGGGATCAGGCCGCGCAGGCGGTCCTGCCCGCGCCGGAGCAAGTCCTCAAGGTTCGGCGGGGTCTTGCCGCCGTTGCCCCAGGGGCCGCCACCGTTGCCGCCGGGCCGGCCCCAGGGCCCCCCGCCGCCGCTCTGATTGCTCCAAGGCATCCTAGCCGTCGTCTCCTGCCTGTCCGCGCCCGACCCACACCCCGGCCGGCGCTCCCTGCCTGAACGGCCACGCTCGGCCCCCTAGTCCCGTCCGTCCGGAACGGCCGCCCTGCGACACAGTCCGGTTGACGGGCTAAGCGCCTGCCCGCACGCATCTTCCCGCAGGATGCGGGCGCCCGCCGTGGGGATGCGCACCTTACAGGCACCTGCGGGCGTGTGCCCCATGCTGTCAAGGCTGGCAGGTGGGCACGCGCGGCGCGGAAGGCAAATGCGGCGGCGCGCCTCAGCGGACGCGCTCCCAATCGACGAACGCGAAGGCGTGCTCGTCGCGCGGACCGGCCGGATGCGGCTCGCGGAACGTCTCCCGGAAGCGCGCACGATCAAAAGCCGGGAACCGCACGTCGCCCTCCGGCTCCGCCTCGACCTCCGTCAGGTGGAGCCGGTCGGCCTGCGGAAGTGCGAGTGCGTAGATCTCGGCGCCGCCCACCACCATCAGCTCCGTCCCGGCCGCCGCCAGCGCGGCGTCCCAGTCGTGGACGGTCTCGGCGCCCTCCGCCCGGAAGCCGCGGTCCCGGGTGAGCACCAGGGTGCGACGCCCCGGCAAGGGCCGGCCGATCGAGTCCCAGGTCCGCCGGCCCATCAGCATCGGCTTGCCCATGGTCAGGGCCTTGAAGCGCTTGAGATCGCTCGAGAGATGCCAGGCCAGCCCGTTGTCGCGGCCGATCACGCCGTTGCGGGCGACTGCGGCGACCAGTGAGACGGTCGGGCTCATACCGCCACCGGGGCCGCGATGGCCGGGTGCGGGTCGTAACCCTCGACGGAGACGTCCTCGTACCGGAAGGCGAAGAGGTCGCGCACCGCGGGGTTCAGCCGCAGCCGCGGCAGCGGGCGCGGGGCGCGGGCCAGCAGGGCGCGCGTCTGCTCCAGGTGGTTCCGGTAGAGATGCGCGTCGCCGAAGGTGTGGACGAAATCGCCGACCCCGAGGCCGGTCACCTGGGCGATCATGTGGGTCAGGAGGGCGTAGCTCGCGATGTTGAAGGGCACGCCGAGGAAGGCGTCCGCCGAGCGCTGGTAGAGCTGGCAGGAGAGGCGCCCCTCGCTCACGTAGAACTGGAACAGGCAGTGGCAGGGGGCGAGCGCCATCCGGTCGAGGTCCGCCGGATTCCAGGCTGAGACGATCAGCCTGCGGGAATCGGGGTTGCGCCGGATCTCGTCCAGCACCCAGGCGATCTGGTCGACGGCGCCGCCCCCGGGCTTCGCCCAGGAGCGCCATTGCTTGCCGTAGACCGGGCCGAGATCGCCGTGTTCGTCGGCCCATTCGTCCCAGATTGTCACGCCGTTCGCCCGCAGGGCGGCCACGTTGGTGTCGCCCGCCAGGAACCAGAGCAGCTCGTGGATGATCGAGCGCAGGTGCAGCCGCTTCGTGGTGACCAGCGGGAAGCCGGCCGACAGGTCGAAGCGCATCTGGTGGCCGAACACCGAGAGCGTCCCGGTGCCGGTGCGGTCATCCTTGGCGGCACCCTCGTCGAGGATGCGCCGGAGCAGGTCGTGATAGGCGTCCATCGGGCACTCCTGCGCCCCAGAGTGGCGGCCGGCAAGTTCGCAGCCGGTATATGGCCCCCGCGGGCTCGCGTCTCGATGCGGGACGGGCGCGTGGCTCAGGCCGGCCAGAGCAGATAGGTCACGAGGGCGAGGTTCGACCAGCCGTGAAGCGCGATGCCGGGCCACAGCCGGCCGGTGCGCCAGCGCAGCCAGCCGAGCGCGACGGCCAGCGGCAGGAGCGAGACTGGCCTGGCGAGCCCCCAGGACGAGACATGGGCGGCCGCGAAGATGATCGCGGTGACCAGGATCGCCCCCGCGGGTCCCAGCGCCGCGTGGGCGCGGGCGAAGGCCTCGCCGCGCAGCAGCAGTTCCTCGGCCACGGGTGCCAGGATCGCCAGATAGGCGAGCCATGCCGCGACCGCGGCTTGGCTCATGAACGGGGACAGCCGCACATGCTGACCGAAGCTCGCCCCGAACATCTCCGCCGTCCCGGTGACCCAGGTGATGTGCAGCACCGGCCAGACCAGGAGAATCGCCAGGAGCGCGACCGGCCGCATCCCGTTCGGGCGCTCACGGTCGAGGGCGAGGCGGCGGCGCCACCCGGACCGGTCGCGCCACCACGCGCCGCCGAGCACGAGAAGGGCGAGGAAGACCTGGCGCAGGGCATCGACCGCGAAGGTCCGGTGGGCGAGTTCCACCGGGCCGAGGAACGGCCGCCGCTCGGGCGCCAGGAACGGGTCGATGCCGTCCCACAGGTCGAAGCCGACGCGCACGACCACGAGGGAGAGCAGGCTCGCGGCGCCCAGGTAGAGGACGACGAGGCCGACCAGGGCGCCCAGCCGCCAGATCACCGACCCGATCCGATCGGCAAGGCTCCGGTCGAGGAGAGTCCCGTCGAGAAGGGGCGCCCCGTCGGGCGCGATGGCGCGCGACTGCGCGCTTCCGGCAACAGCCTGGACCGGAGACTCGCCGTGCGGCAGCCGCGCGATACGATCGGGCTTCAAAACCGGACCGATCCCCTCTATATCTCGGGAGCCGGTCGCGAGGCCGGCTATGGCGATAAACGTTCTTCGCAATAAACCTATCGGACCCGGGGGCGGTACCCGGCGCCTCCACCCGAGCCCAGGACATGCTGCCGCAAGGTGCATGATCGGAACCTGGGCTTTGGCGGGGGCGAAATAGGATCGACGAGGGCGTAAAGGTTGAGCTTTCGCTCGGCATGGTTCCGCCGTTATCGGGCCATTGCAATAGTTGCCAACGACAACTTTGCTCCGGTGGCGGTGGCCGCGTAAGCGGTCCCCAATACCGACCTAAAGTCCTAGCGGGTAGCACCGCATAGGCGGGGTTCGGAGGCACCTGGCAACAGAAGCCTCCACTTCAATTCCTCGGTCCGGCCATCCGCGGCGGGGCGCCGGGCAGACCGGGCTAGAGCGCGACCGCAGATGGCAGACGACCTGATCCGCTACGACCTCCTGGTACAGGACGCCCTGCGCGGCGTGGTGCGCAAGGTGCTGACCGACGCGGCCCGAGAAGGGCTGATGGGCGAGCATCATTTCTACGTCTCGTTCCGGACGGAGGCGCCGGGGGTCAGGATGTCGCAGGCCCTGCGCGAGAAGTACCCGCAGGACATGACCATCGTCCTGCAGCACCAGTTCTGGGATCTTAACGTCACCGAGCACGCTTTCGAGGTCGGTCTGTCCTTCTCGGGCGTGCCGGAGCGGCTGCTGGTGCCGTTCGATGCACTCTCCGGCTTTTTCGACCCGTCCGTGCAGTTCGGCCTGAAATTCGATCTCAGCGAGGCCGGCGAGGCTCCCGAGGAGGCGAACGCCGCCCCGGCCAAGCCCGGCCCGCGCGGAGCGGGATCCGAGCCCGGGGAGGTCCGGCCGAAGGGCTCCGGACTCGCCGCGATCGGCTCGGGCACCCCGAAGGTGCTGCCGGCACCGGCGGCCCAAGGTGAGAAGTCCGGCGGCAAGCCGGACGAGAAGGCGCCCCGCCCCGCCGCCAAGAAGGAGGGCGAGGAGGGGAGCGCCGAGGTCGTGAGCCTGGACGCCTTCCGGAAGAAGAGCTGACAGGGCGGGGCCGTCAGCCCCGCACCTCGACCTCCATGCGCAGGCCGTGCTCCGGCCGCAGGGTCACGCGGTGGAGCGGCGTGACCGGCGGGTGATCGTCCGGCAGCCGGAATCGCACCGCCCGGACGATCTGCGCCAGCACGATCACCGCTTCCTGAATCGAGAAGCTGTGACCAATGCAGACCCGCGGCCCCGCCCCGAACGGCAGGTAGGCGAAACGCGGGATCGCGTCCCGGTGCTCGGGCAGGAATCGCTCGGGCACGAAGGCCTCCGGATCCTCCCAGAGCAGATGGTGCCGGTGCAGCACCCAGGGTGCCACCATCACCAGCGAGCCCCGCGGCACCTTAATCCGGCCGAACCGGTCGTCCCGGACCGCCTGCCGGCTGAGGAACGGGACCGGCGGGAACAGCCGCATCGCCTCCTCGATCGCCGCCCGGGTGAAGGGCAGGCGTTCCAGGGAGAAATCCCCCGGCCCGGCGGCGTCGACCTCGGCCTCGACCCGGGCCCGCGCGGCGGGATCCTGCGACAGGCAGTAGAGCGTCCAGGTCAGCGAATTGGCGGTCGTCTCGTGGCCGGCGGCGATGAAGGTCACGATATTGGCCTTCACGGCGAGGTCCGAGAGGCCGTTGCCCGTCTCGGGATCCTGCGCGGCCAGGAGCAGCGTGAGCAGGTCGCGCGGCGCCTCGCCCTGTTCCATCAGCGCCTTGCGCCGGGCGATCAGTTCGTCGACCACCTCGGCGAAGAACCGCCCCGCCGGCCGCGCCCGGAGGCGCCCGATCCGCGGCACGAAATCGGGCACGCCGAACACGTCGAGCGGATCGATCGGACCCACCGCCTCCAGGAAGCGGGTGATGGCGCGGCCCAGCGCATCGGGGTCGCTCGGCAAACCTTGCGTGAAGATCGTCCGCTCCAGCACGTCCAGGGTGACGCGGGTCATCTCCAGCGCCACGTCGACCTGCTTGCCGTCCCGGCGGAGGAGTCGCCGCCCCAGGCGGGCGCCGGCGGCGTTCATGGCCGCCGCGAAGCCCTGGACATTGCGCGCGCTGAAGATCGGCGCCAGCGTCCGGCGCTGGAGCCGCCACTCGTCCCCTTCGGCGCTGAGCAGGCCGTTGCCCAGTCCCGGCGCCAGGACACGGCGCTGGAGGTCGTCTTTGCGGTAGCCTTCGGCGTTCTCGATGAGCAGGTAGCGGATCAGCGCCGGGTCGCTCACCACGGTGATCCGGCCCATCGCGCCTTCGGCCGCCACGACCGGCAGCTTGAAATGCGCGTCCATCCAGGTGGTGATCGGGTTCTTCCGGGCCGCGCGCAGGAACGCGAACAGGCCCAGCGGCTCATGCAGCGGCGGCGGCACGGGCGGGCGGAACCGGGTGGCTGGCTCGGTCAGGTCGATCGTGGCGCTCATCGGCTCCTTCCGGCGGGAACAGAGCCCCGCCCTTGTCGGTGCGCCGGGGAAAACCGGCATCGCGATTCACCCGCGCCTCATTTAAGTAGGCACCGCACTGCACCAGACGTAGAGGCCACGATGTCGCCCACCGAGACCGGAACCGCCACCCGCACCGAGTCCGACACATTCGGGCCGATCGAGGTCCCGGCGCATCGCTACTGGGGTGCGCAGACCCAGCGCTCGATCCAGAACTTCAAGATCGGCACCGACCGGATGCCGGCGCCGCTGGTGCACGCGCTGGGCGTCGTGAAGCAGGCCGCCGCCCTGGTGAACAAGGATCTCGGCGCCCTCGATCCGAAGCTCGCGGACGCCATCGCGGCCTCGGCCGCCGAGGTCGTCGAGGGCCGCTACGATGACGAGTTCCCCCTGGTCATCTACCAGACCGGCTCGGGTACCCAGTCGAACATGAACGCCAACGAGGTCATCGCGAGCCTCGCCAACGAGCGGCTGGGCGGCCAGCGCGGCGGCAAGTCGCCGGTCCACCCGAACGACCATTGCAACCGCGGCCAATCCTCCAACGACACCTTCCCCACCGCCATGCACATCGCGGTGGCGCGGGAGATCCAGGGACGCCTGCTGCCGGCGCTGAGCCATCTGCACGCGGCGCTGGACGCCAAGGCCAAGGCGTTCGACTCGATCGTGAAGATCGGCCGCACCCACCTGCAGGACGCGACGCCAGTCTCGCTGGGCCAGGAATTCTCCGGCTACGCCGCGCAGGTTGCGCTCGGCGGATCGCGCGTCGCCGCGACCCTGCCGGGCGTGCTGGCTCTCGCCCAGGGCGGCACCGCGGTCGGCACCGGCCTCAACGCCCATCCGGAATTCGCCGAGCGCTTCGCCGCCAAGGTCGCCGAGCTGACGGGCCTCCCCTTCACCTCCGCCGAGAACAAGTTCGAGGCGCTCGCGACCCACGACGCGCTGGTATTCACGCAGGGCGCGCTCGCGGCGCTCGCCGCCGGCCTGTTCAAGATCGCCCAGGACATCCGCTTCCTCGGCTCGGGCCCGCGCTCCGGCCTCGGCGAGCTGTCGCTCCCCGAGAACGAGCCCGGCTCCTCGATCATGCCCGGCAAGGTCAATCCGACCCAGTGCGAGGCCCTGACGATGGTCTGCGCCCAGGTGATCGGAAACGGCACCACGGTGAGCTTCGCCGGCTCTCAGGGCAATTTCGAGCTCAACGTCTTCAAGCCGGTGATCGCCAATGCGGTGCTGCAGTCGGTCCGGCTGCTGGCTGACGCGGCGGTGAGCTTCACCGACAATTGCGTCGTCGGCATCAAGGCCAACGAGGACAAGATCGCCGACCTGATGAGCCGCTCGCTCATGCTGGTGACCGCGCTCGCCCCCTCCATCGGCTACGACAAGGCCGCCGAGATCGCCAAGACGGCGCACAAGAACGGCACGACCCTCAAGGAGGAGGCCCTGCGCCTCGGCTACGTCACCGCGGAGGAGTTCGAGCGCGTAGTCCGTCCGGAGACGATGCTGGCGCCGTCCGCTTGATTCTTTCGCAACTCGACCGGCGCGCGAGACCTGCGCCGGCCGTCGCTGCCGGGAGGCGATCCATGGCCGAGATCATCAACCTGCGCCAGGTCCGCAAGGCGAAGGCGCGGGCCGAGGCCGACGCGAAGGCCGAAACCAACCGGATCGCCTTCGGACAGCCGAAGAAGGCCAAAACGCTCCAGCAGCGCCGCAAGGCCCTGGAAGCCGAGCGCCACGAGGGCCACCGCCTCGAGCGGCGCGAACCGGATCCCGATCCGAACGCATGACCGCTTCCGCATGAGCGCGGGCATCACCAAACGCTCCGTGATGATCGCCGGCCACCGCACCAGCGTCTCCTTGGAAGATCCGTTCTGGGCGGCGCTGCGGGAGATCGCGGAGGCGCGGGGTCAGTCGGTCCAGGCGCTTGTCGGCGCGATCGATGCCGGGCGCGGCGGGCAGAACCTGTCCTCGGCGATCCGCGTGTTCGTCCTGGGTGCGGTGCGCGCGATCCCGGAAACGTGAGCGCGTCCGGCCTGTCCGCTCCCCCGCTTCTGCATAGGTTGTGACGGTCGCGTGACAAAACCACGCAGGAAGAGTCGCTCATGGCCAATCGCGAACCGCTGCTCAGACCCGTCCCGATCGCCGAGCTGCGCCCGACGCAGATGACGGTGGGCTACCGGGAGGTGGCGGAGAAGCGGCGGCGCTGGCGGGAATACGACGGCGAGAAGAAGAAGGCCTTCCTCGGCGCCCACATGATCCCGACGCTGCTCGGGCCGAAGAAGCACCACTACATCATCGATCACCACCACCTGTCCCGCGCCCTGCACGAGGAGGGGGTCGAGAGCGTTCTCGTCACCGTGGTGGCCGACCTTCATTATCTGGACAAGGAAGCGTTCTGGACGGTCTGCGATCACAAGTCCTGGGTGCATCCCTACGACGCCGAGGGCGTGCGCCAGAACTTCAAGGGCATCCCGAAATCGGTCGATGCCCTGGTGGACGACCCCTATCGCAGCCTCGCCGGCGAGTTGCGCCGGGCCGGCGGCTTCGCCAAGGACACGACGCCCTTCAGCGAGTTCCTGTGGGCCGATTTCCTGCGGCGGAACATCAAGGAGAAGCGCATCGAGACCGACTTCTCCGCCGCCCTGGAGAAGGCCATGGCGCTCGCCAAGTCCAAGGACGCCGAGTACCTGCCCGGCTGGTGCGGGCCGGTGACGCGCTGAGTCAGATCCCCCAGTAGGGCGCCGCGTCGTAGTAGCGGTGGATCTGCTCCTCCCAGGCTCCGTCGGCGGTGGGATCGGTGCCCTCTGGGGTGCGGGCGGGCGCGGCGCGCAGCTGCGCCTCCGTGATGTCGACCACGTAGGCGTCCTGCTGCGGCTCGAAGCGGAGCACCGACCAGGGAAGCGTGTAGAAATCCTCGCCGAGCCCCAGGAAACCGCCGAAGCTCATCACCGCGTAGGCGACGCGGCCGGAGGCCTTGTCGAGCATCAGCCGCTCGATCCGGCCGACGCGGGTCCCGTCCGGCCGGCGCACATCCGTCCCGATGACCCGGTCGCTGGCGATCAGGCGGCGGGGCTGCCTGGCTGCGGATTGTTCCACGGCGGGCTGACCGGTCGCCGTCATCGTCGCCTCCCGGGCCATCTTGGGCTATCTGCCTGAAAAACGCCCCGGCGCTGGGCGACGTTCCGGGCCGGGCCTGCCTGCCCTTTCCCTGCCGGACGAACAGCTCCCCGCATGCCGATGCCGCGCCTTGCCCAGAGCCTCGCGCTCGCCGCCCTGATCCTGCCCGCCGCCGCGCACGCCCAGGATCGCGGCAGCCTGAATCCGAAGCCCCTGCCGCCGCTGGAGCATCCGGACGCGCCCTCGACACCCGCCAAGGCGCTGTTCGGGCGCGTTACCCGCGCGGCCGCGGGTCCGGCCCGCATCTACGGCTTCTACGCCAAGGGCTGCTTTTCCGGGGGCGAGGCGCTGCCGCTGGACGGGCCGAACTGGCAGGTCATGCGCCCGTCCCGCAACCGGATGTGGGGCACGCCCTATCTCGTCCACTTCCTGGAGCGGTTGTCGCAGAAGGCCACCCGGGTCGGCTGGTCGGGCCTGCTCGTGGGGGACATGGCCCAGCCCCGGGGCGGCCCGATGATCACCGGCCACGCCTCACACCAGATCGGAATCGACGCCGACGTCTGGCTGACGCCGATGCCCGATCACCGCATGAGCCGGGCGGAGCGGGAGGAGACCTCGGCCACCGACATGGTCCGCCCCGACCGCCTCGACATCGACCCCGACGTCTGGACGCCCGCGCACCTGCAGCTGATCAAGCTCACGGCCGAGCAGCCGGAGGTGGAGCGCATCTTCGTGAACGCGGCAATCAAGAAGGCGCTCTGCCGCGAGGCCGGAGGCAACCACTGGCTGACCAAGGTCCGGCCGATGTACGGACACAACTACCACTACCATATCCGGCTGGCCTGCCCGGCCGGCCAGGAGGAGTGTCAGTCCCAGGCCCCGCCTCCCCCCGGGGATGGCTGCGACGATCTCGGTTACTGGTTCTCGGACAGGGTGCTCCACCCGAAGCCCCCGAAGGTGCCGCCGAAGCCGAAGCCCGCCATGACCATGGCGGCGCTGCCGGCCGCCTGCCGGGCGGTGCTGAAGGCACCCTGATCATCCCGGCGGGCGCTGTTCGGCGGGCCGGCGGAGTGTTAACGCCCCGGGATGCCCCGCTGGCTCTTCCTCCTCCTCGCCACAGCCCTCGCCCTCTCGGTGCTGGGCAGCGTGCTCATCGTGCTCCGCAGCCCGAACAGGACCCCGTCCCTGGGGGGCAACGCCCTCACCCCCGCGGCGCCGGGCGCGCAGAAGCGGCCCGGCGGCAATCCGTAACCGTCAGGCGGCGACGCCGGTCCCCACCGGGCAGCTGACGCCAGTGCCGCCCAGGCCGCAATAGCCGGCCGGATTCTTGGCGAGGTACTGCTGATGGTAGGCTTCCGCGAAGTAGAAGTGCTCCAGCGGCTTGATCTCCGTGGTGATGTCCGGAAAGCCGCGCGCGCGCAGCGCCTCGGCATAGGCCGCGCGCACCGCCCGGGCGGTGGCCTCCTGATCGGGGCCGTTCGTGTAGATTCCTGAGCGGTACTGCGTACCGACATCGTTGCCCTGGCGCATGCCCTGGGTTGGGTCGTGGCTCTCGAAGAAGGTCCGCAGCACCGTTTCGAGCGGCAGAACCGCGGGATCCAAGGCCACCAGCACCACCTCGTTGTGGCCGGTCTGGCCGGTGCAGACTTCCTCGTAGGTCGGGTTGGGCGTGTAGCCGCCGGCATAGCCCACCGCCGTGACGTACACGCCCTGCGGCAATTGCCAGAATCGGCGCTCGGCGCCCCAGAAGCAGCCCAGCCCGAGCACGATCGTCTCGGTGCCTGGCGGATAGGGACCCTTGAGCGGGTTGCCGTTGACGAAGTGCGTCTCGGCCGTCGGGATCGGCGTCGGGCGCCCCGGGAGGGCCTCGGCAGGGGTCGGCATCTCGGGGCGCTTGCGGAACGAAAACATCGGCTTGCCTTCCGGTCTCGGGGCTCGTCCCGAATATGGGGTCGGCGCCGCCGCCTAGAAAGCGGCCGGCGCCGCTCGGGCTGCTCCGACCGCACGAAACCGCGGAGCGGGACTGGACCTCGCGCGTGATTTCCGGCTTGTACGGCACGAGAATGCGGCCCGCGTGTCGCGGTGTGAGGGCTGAGCCGTATGGAGACGGGCTGGACCACCACGAGCCACGTGCTGGACAACCTGAAGGCGGAGTCCCACCCGGGCGATCCGTTCGCCGCCGCGGTGCGGGCGACGCGAATGCCGATGATCATCACGGACCCGCGCCAGTTCGACAACCCCATCGTCTTCGCCAACGACAGCTTCCTGAAGCTCACCGGCTACACGCGGCTGGAGGTGACCGGGCGCAACTGCCGCTTCCTGCAGGGGCCGGACACCGATCCGGCGGCCGTGGACCGGATCCGCGACGCGATCCGCCAGGAAGTCGATGTCCGGGTCGACCTGCTCAACTACCGCAGGGACGGCTCGACCTTTCACAACGCCCTCTATGTCGGGCCGGTGCGGGATGCCAAGGGCAAGGTGGTCTACTTCTTCGCCTCCCAGCTCGACGTGAGCGAGCACTACGCGCTCACGACCGAGATTGATCGGCTGAAGGGCGAACTCGCCGACGTGAGAGCCAAGCTCGCCGGCCGCTAGAATCCGACGCCGCGCGCCGGCCCGCGCTCAGGGTTTCGTCAGGAAGCCGATCGGCTCCCGGCCCGGCTGGCCGAGCCAGAGCAGGACCGCGCCGAGACCGAGCCCGATCAGCGAAGCCGGCGCCAGGGTGAGCGGCAGGCCCAGGATGTGCCAGAGCCAGGGCGCCGCCCCCTCCACGCTGCCCTGCAGGGCGCCGGCCTTGTCCTTGAACAGGGTGGCGATCACGTCGGAGAGCGGCGTCATCCGCAGGCCGTTATTGGCGATCGAGCGGGCGCCGTCATAGACCAGCGCGACGAAACCGCCGGCCATCAGCAGAAAGCCCAGGACGCGGGCCAGGAAGCGGAACATCGCGGGATCTTCTGAGCCATGCCTGCGCGCCCCTTGAGGGCGCCCGCCACGGGAGTATGGGTCCGGGCCGCCCGGTGCAAGCGCCCGCACCGCCCCGTTGCCGAGCCGGGGAGCCCGTGCCACAGGGTCGCCCGGCGGCGGCAGGCCGTCGGGGGACGGTCAGTCTTGCACGCGCGCGCGGAGAACCTCGGCCTCGTGATCTTCGATTGCGACGGCGTCCTGGTCGACAGCGAACCACTGAGCCTCGCCTGCCTCACGGCCGGGCTCAACCGGATCGGCGTGGATATCGACCTCGCGACCGTGCGGACGCGCTTCACCGGCACCTCCATGGTGTCGATCATGGCGCATATCGCCCGCGACTACGGCATCACGCCCCCCGCGGGCTTCGTCGAGGCGGTCAAGGCGGAGACCCTAGCGCTGTTCGACGCGGAGCTGAGAGCGATGCGCGGCGTCGCCGAGGCGGTCGCCGCCCTGGATCTGCCGATCTGCGTCGCGTCGAGCAGCGACCCGGTGCGGCTGCGCCATTCCCTGGGCCTGACCGGGCTGCTGCCTCTGTTCGGCGGCCACGTCTTCTCCGCGACGCAGGTGGAGCGGGGTAAGCCCTTCCCCGACCTGTTCCTGTTCGCCGCCGAGCGCATGGGCGCGGCGCCCGCCGCGTGCCTGGTGATCGAGGACAGCGTGCCCGGGGTCACGGCCGCCCGGAATGCCGGCATGCGGGTCGCGGGCTTCACCGGCGGCGGCCATTGGGGCCACGACCCCGCGGGCGCCGACCTCGTGCAGGCGGGCGCCGCCCGGATCTTCTCGGACTTCTCCGACCTCGCCGCGGTGATCGTCGGCGCCTGAACGATCCCGCCTCTCCGGGACGCGAACGGGATCGGCTTCCTGCCAAGCGGGGCTTGAAATTCGGAAGCCCGTTCCGTTGACGGGCCGGGGCCCCGCGTCCATCTTTGTGGGTGCCGGTGCGGCAGGCGACCCGAGTGCCCCCCCCGCTACGGCCGCGGTGATTTGAGAAGCGTAGCTTGCGCCGCGTCATCAAACGCTAAAGCACTGCGACGGCCATCGCGCCGCGCGGTCCTTCAGTCTGGAGGACGTCAATGTCGAGTCGACCAAGACCCTTTCGACATCTGCTCCTGAACGCGAACGGCTCCCAAGCCCAACGTTGGCGCTGTCGACGCTAGCCCGTCGATCTCCGCAGCCGTCATCGCGATCCGGCCCGGCTTCACGCCGGCCAAGGGAGTCCAAAGTCCCATGCACCGTCTCCACGCAGAACGCACGCCCGAAGACCGTCTGGAATCCATCCCGATCGCCTCTGACCCGCTGCCGGGCTCCGTCCCGTCGGTGGTCCGCGCGGAGCCGGCGCGGGTGATCGAGATCGGCGAGGTCACCGCCGGGATCGCCGTGCCGGAGGGGCGCGGCGTCCGGTTCTTCTCCTCGGCACGCGATTTCGATGGCCTCGACGGCGCGGTGTTTCGCACGGCCGAGCAGGCGGCCCGCGCCGCCCGCGAGCGTGTCCGCGCCCGGGCCCGGTCGGCCGCGTCCCGGCCGCAGCCGCGTCGCCGCCGCGCCTGAACCGGGCGCTACTTGCTGCACTCCTCGCGGGTTCGCTTCATCGCCTCCGCAAACCCGCCGAGCGCGTACTCGTCGCTCGTCGGGTGTCCGCGCAGCGATGTGGTCTTGATCACAAGCTTCGGGTTGCGGGCACTCATCTCCGAGACGACCCGGGCCTCCTCGGCCGGATTCTGCAGCCACGCGTTCCCGTCCTTGACCACCAGGCCGTAGCGGCTCGTACCGAGATTGAGGCTCGGATCGGTGGGCGCGGCCGCCGAGCCGGGCTTGATCTGGGACGCTGCGGGCTTCGACGGGAAGCCCAGCATCACCGCCACCTCGTTCTGGACGTTCTCGCCTTTGCGGACGCTCACGAACAGGTAGGCGGTGTCGCGCTTCAGAGTCTTGGGCGAGCGCGTCTGCGGCTGGGCGATGGCGTAGCAGAGCTTGTTGCGGCCATCGCCGTTCACGAACACGTTCCAGTCGCCGAAGATCGCCACCGGCGTGGCCTGCTGCATCCCGGGCGGCGTGGCCGACTTCTTCTCGGCGTGCTTCGCCCGCTCGCGCCCGTGCCGGCGCCCGCGCCTGGCCGGAGTCGCATCGCTGACACCCGCATCGGGCGCCGCCTCCTGCGCCTGGGCGGCCGTCGCAAACAGGCAGGGTCCGCCGACCAGCCCCCCGAGGAGAGCCGTGGCGAACCCGGATGCGAACAGGGCGAGGGCTCCGACAGGGAGCAGGCGGGAGACGCGGACCATCTTCACTTCCTGACGACGGGCGGCTCCGTCAGGAGCCGGACCGGGGTTCGGGATTAGTGAAGCTTGCGTAAAGCGTCGGCAAGATGGCGGCGCGGCCCCAGGCCGAATCCACGCCGGTCCGTTCAGACGGCCCGTGCTTCCGTCGCCAGAGTCGCGATCACCGCAGCCGGGACGGAGACGGGCTCCGACACGGCCGTCTGAAGGGCGACCGGGGCCGCGACGGCGTTCGGCTGGGACGGCGCGGCGCGCTTGCGGGGCGGGTCGTTATAGGGCGTGTTGTAGCCCTTGCGGACGGCGGCCCAGTACGAATCCCGCGTCAGGCCCGAACCGGTCAAAGCGGCGTCGATCATCGCCGTGGCCCGAGCCGCGAGCTCGGACACCTCCTCCGGCTTCAGCCAACTCTCGACAGGCATCATGGGAACTCCGATCCACACAGCCGAGCTTCTAACGGGCCGGACTTAGCCAGGGGGTGAACGCACCGGCCGATGGATGGTTGCAACGCACAATTCTGTGGCCAAGCCTGCGGCCACGTTGGCACCCGGCCCCGTCGGGCGGGGCCAAACTGTGGATAACGGCCGCGATGCCGATCAGGCGAGCCGCTCGATCCAAGCCTGCGCCTGGGCCCGGACCCTGTCGGGCGCGGTACCGCCGTAGCTGGTGCGGCTCGCCACCGAGTTCTCGACGCCCAGCACCGCGTAGACCGCGTCCGTGATGCGCGGCTCGGCCTCCTGCATCTCGGGCAGCGACAGCTCCTCCAGCCCCACCCCCTTGGCGGAGGCGACGCCCACGAGTCGGCCCGTGACGTGGTGCGCCTGCCGGAACGGCAGGCCGAGCTCGCGCACCAGCCAGTCGGCGAGGTCGGTGGCGGTGGCGTAGCCGGAGCCGGCGGCCCGGGCCAGCACCTCGGCGTTGGGCTCCAAGTCCCTCACCATGCCGGTCATGGCGGCGAGGCACAGGGAGAGCGCCTGAAGGGCGTCGAACGTGCCCTCCTTGTCCTCCTGCATGTCCTTCGAATAGGCGAGCGGCAGCCCCTTCATCACGATCAGCAGGCCGGTGAGCGCGCCGATGATCCGGCCGGATTTGGCCCGCACCAGCTCGGCGGCGTCAGGGTTGCGCTTCTGCGGCATGATCGACGAGCCGGTGGTGAACCCGTCCGACAGGCGGACGAAGTTGAACTGGGCCGAGGTCCAGACCACCAGCTCCTCGGCGAAGCGCGACAGGTGCACGGCGCAGATCGAGGCCGCCGCGAGCGCCTCCAGGGCGAAGTCGCGGTCGGCCACCGAATCCAGGGAGTTGGCGGTCGGCCGGTCGAAGCCGAGCGCCGCCGCGGTGGCGTGCCGGTCGATTGGGAAGGAGGTTCCGGCGAGCGCCGCGGCACCCAGCGGGCACTCGTTGAGCCGCGCCCGCGCGTCGCGGAAACGGCTCCGGTCGCGGGCCAGCATCTCGACATAGGCGAGGCAATGGTGGCCGAAGGTCACCGGCTGGGCCGACTGGAGGTGGGTGAAGCCCGGCATCACGGTGCCGGCATGCTGGAGCGCCTTGTCGGCCAGCGCCCGCTGCAGGTCGGCGGCCTGCTGGTCCAGGGAGTCGAGGGTGTCGCGCACCCAGAGCTTCATGTCGGTGGCGACCTGATCGTTGCGCGAGCGCGCCGTGTGCAGGCGGCCGGCGGCCGGGCCGACGATCTCGGTCAGCCGGCTCTCCACCGACATGTGGATGTCCTCGAGCTCGCGCTTGAACACGAAGCTGCCGGCCTCGATCTCGTCGCGCACGGACTTGAGCCCGGCCTCGATTGCGGCCACATCCTCCGCCGGCAGGATGCCGGCCTGGCCGAGCATCGCCACATGCGCCAGCGAGCCGCGGATGTCCTGGGGCGCAAGCCGCTTGTCGAACCCGATGGAGGCGTTGATCTCCTCCATGATCTCCGCCGGGCCGCTCGCGAAGCGGCCGCCCCACATCCGGTTGCTCATGTCGATCCTTCCGCGCCCTGACCGTTCCGAGGCTCGTGCCTGATGCCCGGCCGCACACCCATCCTGGCCGGCGCTGGCGTCGCCGCGCTCGCCGTCCTCGGCCTCGCCCTATACGGGAGCGGTCTCCTGCCCGGCAACACGGGTGGCACGCTCGGGCCCTGCGCCGGCTCCAAGCCGGCGCTGGCCCGGGTCGACGCGGCCGCGAAGGGCGAGGTCGCCGCCATGCAGGCGCCGTCGCAGGCGCGGCCCGCGCCCGACATCCGGTTCAAGGGGCCGGACGGTGCCGAGACCGGCCTCGCCGATCTCAAGGGCCGGCTGCTGCTGGTCAATCTCTGGGCGACATGGTGCGCCCCCTGCAAGGCCGAGATGCCGGCGCTCGATCGGCTCCAGGCACAGCTCGGCGGGTCTGATTTCGCCGTGGTGGCGATCAACGTCGATACCCGCAACCTCGAGAAGCCGCCGGAATGGCTGAAACAGGCCGGCATCCACGATCTCGCCTTCTATTCCGATCCCGGCGGGCGGGTCCTCCCGGTGGTCCAGCGGGACACCCAGTCGCCGGGCCTGCCGACCACGATGCTGGTCGACGCGCAGGGCTGCACCATCGGAGTGATGAAGGGGCCGGCCGCCTGGTCAAGCCCGGACGGGCTGGCGCTGATCCGCGCGGCGCTGGGGCGGACGTCGTAAGGGTTTCGGCCCCGGCCGCTTGCTCCAGCTCACGATGCGGGGCAAGCCCCCGCCGATGACGTCACCCCAGCCTTCCGACCGCGCACTGCCGATTCGGGTCCGGCGTCCCGTCTCGGTCATCCGGACCATGCTCGCCAGCGAGGCGGCGGGCGGGCTGATCCTGATGGGCGCGGCGGCTCTGGCGCTCGTGGTGGCCAACGGGCCCTTCGCCGAAGCCTACGCGCACGCTCTCCACGCCGAACTCGGGCCGATGAGCCTGCAGCATTGGATCAACGACGGCCTGATGGCCGGGTTCTTCCTGCTGGTCGGGCTGGAGATCAAGCGCGAGGCGCTCGACGGGCGGCTGCGCACCTGGCCCGACCGGGTGCTGCCGGGCTTCGCCGCCCTCGGCGGCATGGCGGTGCCGGCCGGGGTCTACGCGCTCGCCAATCTCGGCGCCCCGACCCTGCGGGGCTGGGCGATCCCGGCGGCCACCGACATCGCCTTCGCGCTGGGGGTCCTGGCGCTCCTCGGATCCCGCGTGCCGGTCTCCCTAAAGATCTTCCTCAGCGCGGTGGCCATCGTCGACGACCTCGGCGCTGTGGTGGTGATCGCCCTGTTCTACAGCTCCGGGCTCGACGCCACGATGCTGGGCCTCGCCGCCCTGGTGCTCGCCGCCCTCTACGGCCTGAACCGAACGGGCATCGCGTGGCTTCCGGCTTATGGGCTGCTCGGCCTCGTGCTCTGGGTCCTCGTGCTGCGCTCCGGGATCCACGCCACGATCGCGGGCGTGCTGCTGGCGCTCACGATCCCGATCCGCGTCAGCCCCGGCCGACCGGAGGACGCGCACTCGCCGCTCCACCGGCTGGAGCACGCCCTCGCGCCCTGGATCACCTACGGGGTGGTGCCGGTCTTCGGCTTCGCCAATGCCGGCGTGGACCTCTCCGGCCTGACGCCCGGAGCCCTGCTCCAGCCGGTGACGCTCGGCATCGCGGCGGGCCTGTTCCTCGGCAAGCAGGCCGGGGTGTTCGCGAGCCTGCGGCTGGCCATCGCGCTCGGGTGGGCCAAGCGCCCGGCCGGGGCCGGCTGGGGGCAGGTCTACGGCGTCGCGGTGCTCTGCGGCATCGGCTTCACCATGAGTCTGTTCATCGGCGGCCTCGCCTTCGCGGATCCGGAGCACGAGACCGCCGTCAAGCTCGGGGTGCTCGCGGGCTCGGCCCTGTCTGGGCTCGCCGGCGCGGCGATCCTCCTCCTCGCCAAACCTCGCGGCGCCGCAGCCTAGAGCCTGTTTGACCCCGGCTTCCCGACCCTCGCCTTCATCCTGAGGTGCCGCGCGGCAGCCTCGGAGGAGCCGTCCAGAGATCGCGCGGCTGGAGCCCTCCTTCGAGGCCTCCCCTGCGCTGCGGTGCCTCAGGATGAGGGTGAGACTGGGAGAACCGCCGTCTGCGGCGCGCGAGACGGCCCCGTCTCGCACGTCCCGGTATCCGCTGCGCGCGAAAATGCGCTACCCCGCTTCCGCATGCGCTTCTATCTCGGCCTCGCCACCACCTTCCACGACCCGGCCCTCGCCCTGGTCGGCCCCGACGGCACCCTGCTCTTCGCCGAGGCCGCCGAGCGCTTCCTCCAGTACAAGCGGGCGCCGAACTGCGAGCCGGACGCCCCGGCCCGGATGGCCACGCTGCTGAGGGACTATGTCCCGCCGGGCTCCGAGCTCGTCGTCGCCTCCACCTGGGGGCCGCAGTTCACCGACTTCCTGCGCGGCCAGGCTGGGACCGGGGCCTTCGACCTGATGGCGCTTTCTGCCCATACCACCGCGCTCAACCGCTCCTTCGTGCCCGAGCAGGCGGAACGGGTGTTCATCGCCGACCTCCACGGCGCGCAGGAGCGGGTCGGCCATGGAACGCTGCTCGCCCTCAACCAGGAGGCGCGGATTACCGGCGAAGCGCCGCGCGCGACCATCGCCGGGCAGCGGCGCTACCCGCACCATCTCTGCCACGCGGCCTACGGCCTCTGGGGCAGCCCGTTCGACGAGGCCACCGCCCTGGTGGTCGACGGGATGGGCGAGACCGGCGCGGCGGCGATCTACCGGCTGGCGGGCGGCCGGATCACGGAGCTGCGCCGCCATCGCGGGCGCGGGTCGCTGGGGTTCCTGTACGGGCTGATCACCGACCTCGCCGGCTTCGACCAGGTGAAGGGCGAGGAGTGGAAGATCATGGGGCTCGCCCCCTACGGCCGCCCCGACCCGGACCTCGCCGCGCTGCTCGGCCGGCTCTGCACGGTCGAGGGTGGGCGCCTGCACTACGCCGACGCGGAGACGGTCCGGGCGGTGGCCGCAGAGATCCGCGCATGCCGCCCCGCGGACGCCCTGGAGAACGGCTGGGCCGACCTCGCCCGCTGCGGCCAGGACTTGTTTTGCGGGCTGATGGACGTGCTGGTGTCGGAGGCCGCGGCGCTCGGCCCCTCCGAAAACCTCGTGCTTTGCGGCGGCTGCGGGCTGAATTCCTCCTACAACGGCCGGGTGCTCGGCCGCTCCGGGTTCACGCGGCTGCACGTGCCCTCGGCCCCGGCCGACGACGGCAACGCCGTGGGCGCCGCCTGGCTCGCCTACGCGGAGGACCATCCGGACTGGGCGGGGCCGCCTCCGGCGCGATGCCCGCTCACGCCCTATCTCGGCTCCCGGGTCTCGACGCTCCCGATGGAGCGCTTGGCCGAGCAGGAGCCCCGCGCGCGGCGTCTCGGCCACGCGGAGGTGACCCGCGCGGCAGCGCGGATCCTGGCCGAGGGCGGCCTCGTCGGCTGGGTGCAGGGCCGGGCCGAGTTCGGCCCGCGGGCGCTCGGCAACCGCTCGATCCTGGCCGATCCCCGCCCCGAGGGCGCCAAGGACGCGCTCAACGCCAAGGTGAAGTATCGGGAGGCGTTCCGGCCCTTCGCGCCCTCGATCCTGGCGGAGGCCGGGCCGGACTGGTTCGAGGACTACGCCGACAGCCCCTACATGGAGCGCACCCTGGTCTGGCGCGCGGCGGTCCGTGCCCGCGTGCCGGCCGTGGTCCACGCGGACGGTACCGGCCGGCTCCAGAGCGTCACGGCGGAGCGAAATCCGGCCTACGCGGCCCTGCTCGGCGCCTTCGCGGAGATCACCGGCGTTCCGATCCTGCTCAACACCAGCTTCAACGTGATGGGCAAGCCGATCCTCCACGGCGCGGAGGACGCGATCCTGATGTTCTACACCACAGGCCTCGATGCCCTCGTGGTCGAGGATTGGCTGGTGGTGAAATGACAAGCGCCGCGCCCCGGAGGGACACGGCGCCGATCTCGCAAGCTCCGCGACGGATTACTCGCAGACCTCGACGCGGCGGTAGGTGAACTCGCCGCCGCCGAGCCATTCCTTGCGGCGCTCGTAGTGGCAGATCGGGCCGCGGCGCTCGCGCACCACCACGGTCTCGGGCTCCTCGACCACCACGCGGCGCGGGCGGTACTCCGGCGGCGGAGGCGGGGGCGGGTTGGCGCCGTTGACCAGGGCGCTGCCCACCACGCCGCCGACGACGCCGGCCGCCAAGCCGCCGACGATAGCCCCCGTCTGGTCGCGGGCGGTGGCCGGGGCGACGGCCCCGAGCACCAGGGTCGCGGCGAGGGCGGCGGCCCCGGCGCGGATCATCGTGAAGGAACCGTTCAAGGACACGCGAAACATCTCCCGTTCGTGTTGGGGATGATCCAACACCGGGAGGATTAAAAATCCCCGAAGCGGCGCACCGTCATGGCGTGCCGGATACGGCCTCACGATGGTCCACGACAGGATCCTGCACCCCCGGGTGCTCGGGTCGTCCCACCCATCATCCCACCCCCGACCTCATCCTGAGGTGCTGGAGCGCAGCGGAGGCCTCGAAGGAGGCCTCCAGGGATCACGCGCCGTCCGGAGGACTCCTTTGAGGCTGCTGCGCAGCACCTCAGGATGAGGGCGAGGGTGGAACGGCCGTACTCCCGCGTCAAAGCCCGGCATCGCCATCGTGTCGTGGACCGTGCGCCCTCACGACGTCCGGAGCCCGCGAGCGGAGGCGTGCATGGCCCGCCTCCGCCGAACGGCTATTTCGCCTTGTCGGCGATGCCCTTCAGGCCAGCCTCATAGACGCCCGCGATGGCCTCTTCCGCCTTCGCATCGGGGGCGCCCTTGGCCTTGAACGTGCCCTTCCACGTCACCTTGGAGCCGTTGCCAGCCTTCGCGACCATGATCGTCGAGTGATAATCCGTGACGGGCAGCGGGCCTTCCAGGATCGTGTAGGTGTAGCCCATCGTCTTGTCGTCGCGGGACTCTTCCTCCTCGACGATCGTCCCGCCGCCCTTCAGGGTGAGCGTGCGGATCTCCTTGCCGCCCTTCTTGGACAGGACGCATTTCTCGATCACCGGATGCCAGTCGCCAATCCCGCAGAACCCGCCGATGGTCTTCCACACGGTTTCGGGTGAGGCGGCGACATCGACCGATTTGGTCACTTCGAGGGCCCAGGCCGGCCCGATCGCCCCGACGCAGATTGCGGCGGCCGCCAACAGCACACGCTTCATCAGACGCTCCCTAGCGCTCGACGCTCGATTCGCGGCGTACGAGTCAGGGCCAAACCAAGCGTGGCAATTGCAGGTTGCAAGATGGACTTTAGTCCAAATCGACTTTGCTCCAAGCTTGGCCGCGTGTCAGAGCAGCCCGTCGAGGCTCTCGACAACCACGGAGGGTGGGAGGTCGGGATACTCGTCCGGCAGCCCCTTGCGGTTGACCCAGGCGGTCCGGAACCCGAAGGCCCCTGCCCCCGCCACGTCCCAGCGGTTCGAGGAGCAGAACAGCACGTCCCCCTCCCCGACGGCCAGCCGGGTCAGGGCGATCCGGTAGGCGTCGGGATGCGTCTTGAACACCTGCGCGTCGTCCACCGAGAGGACCGCATCGAGGTGGTCGGCGAGGCCCGCGGAGGCCACGGCCCGGTCGACCATGGCGGCGTTGCCGTTGGTGAGGATCGCGGTGCGGATCCCGCGCTTGCGCAGGGCCGCCAGCACGCCCGGGACCTCCGGATAGGCGTCGAGGTCGCGGTAGGCGTCGAGGAGCCGCTCGCGCAGCCCGGGATCGACTTGCGGATGGACGGCCAGCGCGTAATCGAGGGCCCGGACGGTGAGATCCCAGAAGGCGGCGTAGCGGCCCATCAGCGACAGGGTCCAGCTGTATTCCAGCTGCTTGTTGCGCCAGACCTCGGAGAGATGGGCCGCGTCCGGTCCGACCGTCTCGGCGTAGCGCTGGACTGCGGCGTTCACATCGAACAGCGTGCCGTAGGCGTCGAACACCGCGGCCTTCACGCCCGCCAGTGGTCCCCTTGCGTCGGTCATGGCGCTCCTCACTGGGTGCTCTCGTCCGATCTGGGGCCGAGACGCGCCGCGGCGAGTCCGGCCCGTTCTCCTCAAGCCCGGCGCAGGCGCAGGCCGAACAGGTGCAGCAGGCCCACCAGCAGGCCACCGTAGACCACGGCCCCAGCCACCCCGAGAAGCGCCAGGACGACGAGTTCGCGCCCGTGCGGCAGGGCCGGCACCAGCGCCTGGGCGAGATCCTGGCCGTAGACGGCGACGCCGGCGAGCCCCAGGCAGGCGAGCAGGACGCCCGCGACGGTGAGGCCCAGGGTGCGTCCCGGCGCCGTCCAGTTCCGGCGCTTGGCCAGGACGAGCAGCAGCAGCAGGTTGACCCACTGGCTCACCGCGGTGGCGAGGGCCAATCCGGTGACGCCATAGGGGCCGGTGAGCCAGAGCTTCAGGGCGACGTTGACTAGGATCGCGGTGAGCGAAGCCCAGAGCGGGGTCTTGGTGTCCTGGCGGGCGTAGAAGCTCGCCACGGCACTGCGCACCAGCACCACGGCCGGGAGCGCGAAGCCGTAAGCCGCCAGCACTGCGGCGGCCCGGGCCGAATCCTCCGCGCTGAAGGCGCCACGCTGGAACAGCGCCGCCATAATCAGGCTCGGGATGGTCAGGAACGCCACGGTGAACGGCGCCGACAGCGCGAGTGAGAAGCCGGCCGCCCGGTTCTGCGCCGCGTGCGCGCCGGCGACATCCCCGGCGGCGATCCGCCGGCTCATCTCGGGCAGCAGCACGGTGCCGGCCGCGATGGCGATGACGCCGAAGGGCAGCTGGTAGAGCCGGTCGGCGTAGTAGAGCGCCGAGACCGCCCCGGTGGGCAGCCAGCTCGCGATGATCGTGTCGGCGAAGGCCGCGATCTGGAACCCCGCGGAGCCGATCACCGCCGGGCCGAGCACCGCGAAGAACCGCTTGAGGGCCGGGTCCGCACGCGGCACGGCGAGACCCGGCATCACGCGGGCCCGGCGGCATCCCCACCACAGCAATCCGAACTGGAGCACGCCCGAGACGGCGACGCCCCAGGCGGCCGCGTAGGCGGCGTTCGGGAACAGGAAGCTCAGGCCCAGGGCGGCCAGCATGGCGAGGTTGAGCAGCACCGGCGCCCCGGCGGCTACCGCGAAATGCCGGTGGGCGTTGAGGATGCCCGACAGCAGCGTCACCAGCGTCATGAACAGCAGGTACGGAAAGGTGATGCGGGTCAGCGCCACCGCGAGCCGGAAGCGCTCGCCATCCTCGGCAAAGCCGGGCGCGAGCGCGTGAACCACCCAGGGCATCGCCGGCAGGGCAAGGTTCAGCAGCACGAGCTGCACGATCAGCATCAGGGTGAAGACGCGGTCGGCGAAGCGGTGCGCCTCTCCGGGCGCGCCCGCCTCGGCGAGCCCCGCATAGGCCGGCACGAAGGCGGTGTTGAACGCGCCCTCGCCGAAGATCGCGCGGAAATGGTTCGGCAGCCGGAAGGCGACCACGAACGCGTCAGCCACCGGCCCGGCGCCCATCACGGCGGCCATCACCACGTCGCGGGCGAAGCCGGTGACGCGCGAGACCAGCGTCCAGCCGCCGACGGACAGGATGGAGCGGATCATGGGATTGCACGCCGCCCGGAGGAGCCCAGCCCACTCCGCAGGGAAGGCAGGGCGCGTCGTGGAAACGGTGCGGGTGTCGATCGACGGGAAATGGCCGGACCCTTTTGCACCGGGTCATCCGGCGACGGGCACATCAAGAGCCGGTTTCAGCGGCCACCTCAAGGGTGCCGCGGACACAGGGCCCGCGGCACCGGCGGAGATGCCTCAGCGGATCGCCTCGGCGTACATCTTCTCCACGTGCTCCCAATTCACGAGGTTCTCGATGAACGCCTTGAGGTAGTCGGGCCGGCGGTTACGGTAGTCGATGTAATAGGAGTGCTCCCACACGTCGACGCCGAGGATCGGCTTGGCGCCGTGGACCAGCGGGTTCTCGCCGTTCGGGGTCTTCATGATCACGAGCTTGCCGTCCTTGACGGCCAGCCACGCCCAGCCCGAACCGAACTGGCCGACGCCCGCCTGGATGAAGTCCGCCTTGAACTTCTCGGAGCCGCCGAGATCCTCGTCGATCTTCTTGGCCAGCGCGCCGGGGATGGCGCCGCCGCCGTTCGGCTTCATCCACTGCCAGAAGTGGATGTGATTGTAGTGCTGGCCGGCATTGTTGAAGAGCGGCTGATTCGTGTTGTAGGCGGCCTTGACGATCTCCTCGACGCTCTTGCCCTGGAGATCCGTACCCTCGAGCAGCTTGTTGCCCGTATCGACATAGGCCTTGTGGTGCTTGTCGTGGTGGAACTCGAGGGTTTCCTTCGACATGTACGGCCCGAGCGCGTCGTAGGCGTAGGGCAGTTCCGGCAGGGTGAAGGTCATCGCGTCTGTCTCCGCTTAAGCAGGGGGCGGCCTCGTCCCCGGCGGGGGCTCCCGAGTCGAGAGCCCGCTAGGTAAGTCGGTGGCCGCGGGACGGCAACGCCGTTCCGGGCCGGCTGCGCGCGAAGTTCGGGGGATATCGGTCCCGGGGCGGCGCGGCCGGGCCGGCGTGAGCCGCGTGCCGACAATCGAAATAACCCGGTATCCCGAACAATCTCGCTGCATGGTTTTGCAATATGACGGCAAGGCCTTACTGTGCGCGACGCCTTGTGAGCGCCGGCGATGAGCCGGCTCGTGCCAGAGAGAAACATGATCGCTGCGCTGTTCGCGCTCGCCGCCGCCATGATCATCGGGGGCTGCGCCGCCGTGATCCAGGGCTTCCCGTATGTGCGTCTGGAGAGCGGGCTCGCGATGGTGATCGCGGGTGCGGTGGCGGCCTCGTCGGGCGCGGTCCTGGCCGGGCTCGGCGTGCTGGCGCTCGTCGTCCGGCGGGTCGAGCGGGCGATCGAGCAGATCCCGGCGCCCGCCTCGCGGGACACCGCCGTCTCAGCCGCGCCGGCACCGGCACCGGCCGACGAGAGCCGGACCCGCTTGCCGCCGGTCCTGCCCGCCGCCCCTGCCTTCATCGTACCGCCTGTGGTCGAGCCGCCCTTCGATCCCGAGCGGCCCCGGATCGAGCCGAGCCTGGGGCTCCGGACGGAGACGGCCTCGATCCCGGCCGCGGAGCCGACGGGAACCGAGGCGCCGAAGCCAATCCGGACCGAGCCGGACCTGACGGTCCCGGCGCCGCCCGCCGTGGCGCAGGAGCCGAGCGTCCAGCCCGAGCCGGAAGCGCCGCAGCCCGCAGGCGGGATCTCTCCCGAGGACGATCTGTTCGCCGCCCCCGAGGCGGCTTCGGAGCCGAAGGAGGAGGCGCCGCCACTGCGTCCGAGCCTCGACACGGCGCCCGAGCCCGAGCCCGCCCCGGAGCCGGCCGCGCGCAACGTGGTCGGGCGCTACGCCTCGGGCGGCAACACCTACGTGATGTTCGAGGACGGCTCGATCGAGGCGGAGACGCCGCAGGGTCGCTTCACCTTTGCCTCGCTCGACGAGCTGAAGGCCTTCGTGGACGGCGGCGGCGAATCCGGGACCCGCGGCGCGGCCTGACGGCCGCCGGCCCGCGGATCATAGGAGCGGGTTGAGGCTGTCATTGCGCGGCGGGATCGGGGCCCGCATGGTCAGGGAGAAGCCTCCGGGCGCGTAGTCGGTCGTCACCTCAGCCTGGACCTGGGTGATCAGGACACGCTGCAGCAGGCGCGAGCCGAAACCCTGGCGGTTCGGCGGCTGGACCGGCGGGCCACCGGTCTCGCGCCAGGAAAAGCGCAGGAGCCCGGCCGGTCCGCCGGGCTCCAGGGACCATTCCACCGCCACCCGCCCGGTGCGGTTCGAGAGCGCCCCGTACTTGGCGGCGTTGGTGGTGAGTTCGTGGATCGCCATGCCGATCGGCACCGCGATCTCGGACGGGAGGTCGATCGCCGGCCCCTCCAGGCTGATGCGGCCCTCGGCGCCGCCCTCCACGGTGACTTCGGCGTAGGGCCTCAGCTCGTTGAGCAGGAGGTTCGCCAGCGAGGCCGTCTGCCACGTGTCCTCTGTGAGCACCGAATGGGTGTGGGCCAGGGATTTGATCCGCCCGACGAAGGCCTCGTAGAAGCTCTCGATGCTCGATGCCGTCCGCGCCGTGGAGCCCACGATGGCCTGGACGGTGGCCAGCGTGTTCTTCACCCGGTGGTGCAACTCGCGGATCAGCAGACTCTGGCGCTCCTCCGCCAAGCGCCGGTCGGTCACGTCCGCCACCACGCCGATCAGCCGGCGGGGCAGGCGGCCGGGCGCGTCCCGCTCGAACCGGCCGGCCATGTCGATCGTGCGCCAGGCCCCGTCCGACTTGCGCCGGATGCGGCCGCTGACGTGCAGGATCCAGTCCTCCCGCAACGCCTTCGAGATCGCCTGGCGGACCGCGGCGCGGTCATCCGGATGAAGGATGTCGTTGAGGAACTCGTCCTTGCCGATGGTGCCGTCTTCGGGCGCGTGCCCGAAGATCTCATACATGTACTCGTTCTCCCAGATCGCGTGGTCCTCGAGCATGTGCCACTCGAAGATGCCGAGCTTGGCGATCGTGGTCGCGACCCGCAGGCGCTGGTCGCGGGCCAGGATCTCGTCCCGCGCCTCCACCCGGGTGGTGATGTCCTGGATGACGCCGACCATGCTGGCGGGCCCGCCGTCGGGACCCGGAACGGCCTGACCCCGCACCCGCAGGATCACGGTGCGCCCCGCCACCATCGTGGGCGTGTCGAACTGATAGGGTTCGCCGGCTTCGGCCGCCTCGGCGATGATCGCGCTCAGACGCGCGAGTTCCACCTGCGACAGGCCGGTCTTGAGTTCCTCCCACGACACGGAGCGGCCCGGCGGCCGGCCCAGGATCCGCGCGGCGCGCCGCGACAGGGTGAGGAGACCCGTTGCCCGGTCCCAGCGCCACTCCCCGAGGCCGGCGGCCGCGAGCGCCTCGCGGTTCGCCTCGGAATGGGCCGCCGTGTCGACGTCCACGGGTTCGACCACCAGGGTCCGGCCGGCGCGCCGGACCCGCACGTCGAGGGCGTTCCCGTCCGCCCGGCGCCAGAACTGGAGGCCGTCCCGGAGGCCCTCCGGTCCTTCGTTCAGAAGCTCGGCGATCGCGCGGCCGGGCAGCGCGCCCGGCTCCCAGCCGACGAGATCGTGCAGGAAGCGGTTGGCGGCGACGATCTCGCTCTCGTCCGCCGACAGCACGACGAGGCCGATCGCGGCCTCGTCGAAGCCGGTGCGAAACGGGTCACCCGCCGCCGGGTCCTGCCCCACCCTCTCGTGCACTCGAACGAATCCTCGAACGCGCCGTGGCGCGCTCCCGCCGGAGATAGACCCCCTCCCCGGCGCGATCGGCAATCGCGACGGACGTTTACGATGGCGCCCGAGCGTGACTGTTGCAAGGCGTTCCCCGAAGGCTGCGGCGACCCGCTCCTCGGCGCCGGGAGCCCGCCTCGCCGGGACGACAGCCGGCCCGACGCCAGAGAGCGCCTCAAAACAAGAGCTTAGCGCGGCAGCCGTGCGAATTCCAGATAGGTCGGCCGCCGGCCCGCTTCCAGCGCCTTGGCCTCGTAGCGTGTGCCGGGCCAACCCGCGAAGGGCTGGATCCAATCCTGCGCGGTCCGGGCCGTCCATTCCAAGGTCGGGCAGCGGGCAGCCCGCGCCAACGTCCAGCCCGCGTAATCGTCGATATCGCTGGCGAACCGGAACAGGCCGCCATCCTTCAGGACCCGGCCGATCTCGGCGAGCGAGGCGTCCGACACGAAACGGCGCTTCCGCTGGCGCCGCTTGGGCCAGGGATCGGGATAAAGCAGGTAGACGCGGTCCAGGCAGGCATCCGGCAGCCGCGCCAGCAGCGCGGTCACGTCCTCGTCGCGGATGCGGATGTTGCGCAGGCCCCGCTCCTCGATCGCGGCGAGCAGCTTCACCACGCCGTTGACGAAGGGCTCAGCGCCGATGAAGCCGATACCGGGATGCGCCGCGGCCTGCGCCGCGAGGTGCTCCCCGCCCCCGAAGCCGATCTCCATCCAGACGGCGTCCGGCGGCCCCGGCATGGCCGGGAAGAGCGTGCGCGGATCGAGGGGCTGGCCATCCGGCGGCAGGGCGACCCGCAGGGCGGGCAGCATCTCGGCCAGCCGCCGCTCCTGCTGGCCGCGCAGGCGCTTGCCCTTGCGGCGCCCGAAGAAGGCGCGCTCCGGCTCATCGGCCGGGTGAGCGGAGCATCCGCTGGTATCAGACATGAGCACGGTGCGCTGTCGGCCACCGGCCCGCCGTTCGGGGATGAAGCGGGCGGGTGGACGACCTGTGTTCCGAAGGCCCGGACCCGCCGCGCGGGTCCGGGATGACGCGGCGCTGACGCGCCCTCAGGCGAGGGCCGACTTCAGCTTGTCGGCGAGGTCGGTGCGCTCCCAGGAGAAGCCGCCATCGGCCTCCGGGGCGCGGCCGAAATGGCCGTAAGCCGAGGTCCGCGCGTAGATCGGCTTGTTGAGGCCGAGCGCCGTGCGGATGCCGCGGGGCGAGAGGTCCATGGCATCCATCAGGACGGCCTCGAGCTTGGCCTCGTCCACGTTCCCGGTGCCGTGCAGGTCCACGTAGATCGAGAGGGGCTTCGACACGCCGATCGCGTAGGCGAGCTGGATCGTCGCCCGGCGGGCAAGGCCCGCGGCGACGACGTTCTTGGCCAGGTAGCGGGCCGCATAGGCCGCCGAGCGGTCGACCTTGGTCGGATCCTTGCCCGAGAAGGCACCACCGCCATGCGGCGCCGCGCCGCCGTAGGTATCCACGATGATCTTGCGGCCGGTCAGGCCGGCATCGCCGTCCGGGCCGCCGATCACGAACTTGCCGGTCGGGTTCACGTGCCAGGCGGTGCCCTCGTTCACCCAGCCCTCCGGGAGGGCCCTGCGGATGTAGGGCTCGACGATGGCGCGCACGTCGGCCGAATCGAGGGACTCGTCGAGGTGCTGGGTCGAGAGCACGATCTGCGTGACCTCGACCGGGCGGCCGTTCTCGTAGCGGACCGTCACCTGGCTCTTCGCGTCCGGGCCGAGCTTGGCAGCCTCGCCCTGCTTGGCCTTGCGGGCATCGGCGAGGTCCTTGAGGATCTTGTGCGCGTAGAAGATCGGCGCCGGCATCAGCTCGGGCGTCTCGTCGGCGGCGTAGCCGAACATGATCCCCTGGTCGCCCGCGCCCTCGTCCTTGTTGCCGGCCGCGTCCACGCCCTGGGCGATATCGGCCGACTGCGCATGCAGATGGATGGCGACGTCGTTGTTCTTCCAGTGGAAGCCCGACTGCTCGTAGCCGATGTCCTTCACGGCCTCGCGGGTCAGGGCCTCGAGATCCTTGAAGGTGACCGAGTCAGGCCCGCGCACCTCGCCGGCGATGACGATGCGGTTGGTGGTGGCGAGCGTCTCGACCCCGAGCCGCGCCTCCGGCATCACCGACAGGTACGCGTCGACCACGGTGTCCGAGATCCGGTCGCAGACCTTGTCCGGATGGCCTTCGGACACGGACTCGCTGGTGAAGAGGTAGTTGGAGCGCGGCATCGGACGGCCTCGATTCAAGAGGTACGCCGTCGCGATCGCGGCGTTTGACCCTTATGGGGCCGGGGTTCTGGCACCCGCTCGGACCACGGTCAAGGCGGATCACCGAACGAATCCGCTATAACGGACGATATGGATGAAAAAAAGGTCCGCCCGCGGCTGAGCCGCCGTCCTCTCTCAGCCGCCGAGCTTGCTCTCAAGGGCGCGGATCGCGTCGGCCACGTCGCGGCGCGCCTCCTCGGAGAAGTTCTCGGTGATGTGGCGCCCCACGGCCTCTGCCAGACCCTTAAGGCCGCCCTCGGCCAGGATGGACTGCTCCGGCTCGCTGAAGCCCGGAGCGATAAAGTCGTCGCTGCGCGGCATGCCTTTGAAGAAGTAATCCATCGGCACTCCGGTCATCCGGGAAAAGATGTCCAGGTGAACGGCGCTGATTCGGTTCGTGCCCTTCTCGTACTTCTGAAGCTGGGCGGCAGACATGCCGAAGCTCTGCGCAACGCGGCGTTGCGTGAGAGACGCCTTTCGGCGCTGCTCGGCGATGCGCTGCCCGACATAGACGTCGCGCTGATCGGTTTTCTGACCCGCCATGAAGAGCTCGTTCACCCCCTGCCCTGATTCCCGGCAGCGAAGCTTAGCGCGGCCCTCGGATCTTGTCACCGGGACGGGGGTGAAGCGGGAAACGATCTGATGCGCCGCCGGATCGGCGGCGACCGCGGAGTTGGAATGCTGGTGTCCCCGGCAGGGCTCGAACCTGCGACCCCAGGTTTCATACCACTTCGGCTTTCACCGCCGCGTCCCCAGGGGCCGCGTTCGTGGCCTGGACTATCCCTTCACCTTGGGCGGGGCTCGCGCCCCACCGTTAGGTGCCGCCCGTCTAGTCTCTACACCTTCCTGCGGGACGCGGACACGTCGCGCAGGCTTGGCTCGGGATCGGCAGGGCTCCGGACGACGAGGCGCCGGTGCCGGGAGCTTTCCCCGACTTTGAGCGGATCCGCCGCGCGGTTTCCCGGCGCGACGCCCAATTGAACCTGTTTAGGAAACCTGTGCTCTGTCCAGCTGAGCTACGGAGACGACCGTGCGCTCCATAGCATTCTCCCCGTCCGAGGCCAACCGCACCCGATGGACAGAGCGGGCTCCGGCAGCATGATGCGCCGGGGGCGTTCGATGATCAGGAAGGCGGGACCGGCAGGAGCGCGGCACCGGGTGGGTCCCGCGGCAGCCCTGACGATCGCACTCGTGCTCGCGGCCTGCGGCTATGCCATGCCGGTCCGGGCGGCCCCGCGGGCGGGCGCGGCGGAGTGCCTGACGGGACCGGCGCGAATCGATGTCCTGGAGGGGATCGGGCCGCGAGGGGAGATCCGCCTGGTGTCCGGAGCCCGCACCGTGCTCGATTCCCTGCGGTGGCCGGACGCGCCGGAGGCCGCTGCGGCGGCACGGGCCTGGCTCGATGTGCGGCGCGGCAACAGCCTCACGGTGACGCCGCGCGGGCAACCCGACCGCTGGGGGCGGGAGCGGGCCGACATCCAGGCCGCCGGGGGCGGCGACGATCTCGCGGGGGGCCTGATCGGGGCGGGTCTCGCCTTTGCCGACGCGACCGAGGCCGATTCGCTCTGCCGCCCGGCCCTGCGTATGGTCGAGGAGGCCGCGCGCGCGAACCGGCGCGGCCTGTGGGGTGCGCCGCTCCCGTCGGCCGCCGACGGGCCGGCCCTCCGGGCGTTGGCTGGGCGCTTCGCCGTCGTGGAGGGCCGCGTGCGTCATGTCGGCGAGCGCGGCGCCCGAACCTATCTCGATTTCGGGATCCGCGGCGCGGACGCGCTCACGGTCACGGTATCGAAACGCACTTGGCGAATGGTGCGCGCACGTGGTTTGAGTGCGGCCTCGCTCGACGGCCGGCGCGTGCGCGTGCGCGGCATCCTGGAGGTCTGGCGCGGCCCGACCCTGGAGGCCGGCGCCGACGCCATCGAGGTCCTCAGCGAGTCGGAGCGGCCGGAGGCCGGGCCGGAGAAGGAACAGGAGCTGCGGCGCTGATCGCGATGGGCGGGATCACGGGGCAATTTCGGTCGGCAGGGTCTCTCCTGAGCGGCATGGTGGCACTCTGTGTCCTGGCCGGCCTGCTTGGCGCCTGCGTGGCCGACCAGACCGCGGCGACCGTCCGGCCGGCCGTCGTGCGGGTGCCGGCGGAGGCGCCACGGACCACCGGCCGCGAGCGCGTGGCCGATGGCGACCACCTCAAGCTCGTGGCCTCCTTCGGGGGCGAGGCGCGCGCGCCTGCCGTGACTCGGATGCTCACGGAGGTGACCGACCGTCTCGTGAAGGCGAGCGACCGGCCGGACCAAGCCTACGCGGTGACGCTCCTCGACTCGCCCGTGGTCAACGCCTTCGCGCTGCCGAATGGACGCCTTTACGTCACCCGCGGTCTGGTGGCGCTGGCGAGCGACACCTCCGAGGTGGCCGCCGTGCTGGCGCACGAGATGGCCCACGTGACCCTCAACCACGCCACGGCCCGGAGCGAGCTGGAGCTGCGCTCGGCGCTGGTCAGCCGGGTCGTGGCGGATGTGCTGAACGATCCCGATACCGGCGCGCAGCTGCAGCACCAGTCGCGCTTCGCGCTGGCCCGCTTCTCCCGCGAGCAGGAGCTGGAGGCGGACGCCACCGGCGTGCGCACTCTCGCCAAGGCCGGCTACGACCCGTTCGCGGCCGGCCGGTTCCTCACCGCCCTCAACCGCTCCACCGCGCTGAAGGCGGGGGGCGCGACCGCACCCGACATGCTGGCGACCCATCCGGGCACGGCCGAGCGCATCACCCAGGTCACCCGGGCGGCGCGCCGCATCGGCGCACCGGGAATCGGTATCGACGACCGCGCGACCTATCTCTCGGCGGTGGACGGGCTTGCCTACGGTGACAACCCGCGCGACGGCGCGGTGCGGGGCCGCCGCTTCATCCATCCCGGCCTCGGCATCGCCTTCGAGGTGCCCGACGGCTTCGCCCTGGAGAACACCCGCTCGGCCGTGCTCGGCACGACCCAGGACGGCAACCGGCGCCTGCTGTTCGACCAGATCGAGGCCAAGGAGGGCCAGCCCCTCGACGCGGTGCTGAAGGCGAGCTGGAACGACGCTCTGGACCCGGCCGGCTCCGAATCCCGAGAGGTGTCCGGCCATCCGGCGGCCTTCGCGCTCTCGCGGGGGAAGGACTGGACCTTCCGCTTGGCGGCGATCCGAATCGGCGATTCGACCTACCGGATGATCATGGCGGCCAAGGGCGCGACCGATCCCGATCCGGCCTTCCGCCGCTGGACCGCGACCCTCGTTGCAATGTCGCCCGATGAGGTGGTGCTGCGCCCCCTGCGGCTGCAGGTGGTCCAGGCGACCTCGACCAGCTCCGAGGAGCTTGCCCGCCGCATGGCGGTCCCGGATCGGGCGCTCGACCGGTTCCTCGTCCTCAACGGGCTGGAGCGGGGCGCCCAGCTCGTCCCGGGCCGCGGCTACAAGATCGTGGCGGAATAGCCGCCCTGCACGGCCGCGGCTTGTGCGGGACCGGGCCACGGGGATCCTTCCGCCGTCGTTCAGGGAGAGAGCCGTGATTCGATTCTTCTACAATCTCAGCCCCAACCCCATGAAGGTCGCCCTCTGCCTGGAGGAGATGGGCCTGCCCTACGAGCCGGTGCCGGTGGATCCGCGCAAGGGCGAGCAGTTCGACCCCGCCTACACGGCGATCAATCCGAACGCCAAGGTGCCGGCGATCGTCGACGGCGACGTGACGGTGTTCGATTCGAACGCGATCCTGCTCTACCTCGCGGGCAAGACCGGCCGGTTCCTGCCCGAGGGTGAGCCGGTGCGGGGCGAGATGCTGTCCTGGCTGATGTTCGTGGCCACCGGCCTCGGGCCGTTCTCCGGCCAGTGCGTGCACTTCCGCCACTTCGCGCAGGATGGGGGCGCCTACGCCACCGAGCGCTACGCGTTCGAGGCGCGCCGCCACTGGGGCATCCTCGACCAGCGCCTCGCGGGCCGTCCCTACGTGCTGGGCGAGGAATACACGATCGTCGACATGGCAGTGTGGGGCTGGGCCCGGATGGTGCAGTTCGTGCTCGGCGAGACCGCCTTCGCGGATCTGCCGAACGTGAAGCGCCATCTCGACGCGATCAACGCGCGCCCCGCCGCCCAGGCCGCCGAGGCCCTGAAGGGTCGCCACGCCTTCAAGGCCGAGATGGATGCCGAGGCCCGCGGCTTCATGTTCCGCGCCACGCAGAGCGCCGCCTGACGGCGCCCCCGAGATCCGGCCGCCCTCGCCTCAGGGTGCGGGGGCGGTCACCGTGAGCATCGGCAAGGTCACAGCGAGCGTGCCGTCCGGTGCCCGCGCGGTGCCGAGCGTCAGGCAGGCTGCGAGGCCGAGACACAAGGCGAGACCGAGCAGCGAGGTCTCGAAGCCGCGATAGACCCAATCCATGGCGGTCCCCTTTCGCGAAGGACCTTCAGGATGCGCCGCCCGGGTTAACGGATCGGTGCGCGTCCTTACTCACCAGCCGGAGGCGACGAGGGCCGCCCCGGCGGCGATCAGCGCGACGCCCGTCCAGGCGGCGAGGCTCAGGCTCTCGCCGAGCAGGCTCGCGCCGAAGAGCGCCACCAGCACGACGCTCAGCTTGTCGATCGGCGCGACCCGGGCGGCGTCCCCCAGGGACAGCGCCCGGAAGTAGCAGAGCCAGGACGCCCCGGTGGCGAGCCCCGACAGGATCAGGAAGACGAAGCTGCGTCCGGAAATCTGCGCGAGACTGCTCGCCTGCCCGGTACCGAGGACGATCGCCCCGGCGAAGGCCAGGATGACGACCGTGCGCACGAAGGTCGCGGCATCCGACTGCACGCCCGAGACGCCGACCTTGGCGAGGATCGCGGTGAGCGCCGCGAATACCGCGGCGGCGAGCGCCCAGAAGCGCCAGGATTGCAGCAGATGACTCACGCGGATCTCATGCTGAGAAGCCGCCGTGCGGTGGGCACGACGGCTCTCCTGTAGCAGGTCGCCGGGTGCGGGACCGCAATCGTGTCCCGTGAAACAGCGGTGCCTTACAGCAGTTTGTCGACGGTGATCGGCAGATGGCGCACCCGCTTCCCGGTGGCGTGGAAGACGGCATTGGTGATCGCCGCCGCGACACCGACGATGCCGATCTCGCCGAGCCCCTTCACGCCAAGCGGGTTCGCCTTGTCCTCCTCGTCCACGAAGATCACGTCGATGTCGTAGATGTCGGCGTTTACCGGCACGTGGTACTCGCCGAGATTGTGGTTCATGAACCGGCCGATGCGGTGGTCGAGCATCGACTCCTCCTCCAGCGCGGAGCCGATCCCCATCACCACACCGCCCAGGATCTGGCTGCGTGCGGTCTTCGGGTTCAGCACCTTGCCGGCCGCGATGGCCGAGACGACACGGGTCACCCGGACCTGACCCAGCTCCTCGTCGACCTTCACCTCCGCGAATATCGCCGAGTGCGTGTAAGCCTCGTATTTTTGGTTGAAGTCCTGGTCGGGTCCGGCCTGCTCGATGGCCTCGACCTTGTCGACGCCCGCGGCCTGCATCACCTCGACCAGCGAGACGCTGCGGCTCGGATCGCCCGCCACGGAAATGCGACCGTCCGAGAACACCGCCCGCTCGAAGTCGACATTGGCCAGCGGCGAGTTCTCCATGGCGCGGGCCAGCTTGAACACCTGCGCGGCGACGTTGCGGCAGGCCTTCATCACGGCGGTGCCGGAGGAGGCGGCGGTCCAGGATCCGCCCGCGACCGGGGCCTCGGGCAGGCGGGTGTCGCCGAGCTTGGCCGTCACCGCGTCCATCGGCAGGCCGAGGGTGTCGGCCGCGATCTGCGTCAGGATCGTGTAGGTGCCGGTTCCGAGGTCGCCGGTGGAGTTGCCCACCGTGAGGCGGCCGTCCGGCGTCAGGGTCGCGATGGCGCTCGACTGCATCATCATCGATTCCCAGATGCCGGTGGCCACGCCCCAGCCGACCAGCTCCCGCCCTTCACGGGTGGAGCGCGGCTCGGGATTGCGCTTCGACCAGCCGAACCGCTCGGCGCCGAGCTCGAAGCAGCGCCGCAGCTCCTTCGAGCCGAAGGGCTTGCCCTCGGCGGTGGCATCGGATTCGGCGTAGTTCCGGAGCCGCAGGTCGATCGGGTCGAGCCCGGTCGCGTAGGCGAGCTCGTCCATGGCGGTCTCGATGGCGAAGACGCCGGTGACGGCGCCCGGCGCGCGCATGTCGCCCGGCGTCGGCGTGTCGAGCTTCACCAGCCGGTAACCCAGGGCGACGTTGTCACACTTGTAGAGGACGCCCGACCAGTTGACGACGACCTCCTGATAATCCTCGAAGTGCGAGGTGCCCTGAACGGCGTCGTGCCGCAAAGCCGTCAGCTTTCCGTCCGGCTCGGCACCGAGCGCGATCGTCTGCAGGGCCTCGGACCGGTAGGTGAAGCTCCACATCTGGTCGCGGGTCAGGGTCACCCGCACCGAGCGCTTCAGTTCCTGCGCGGCCAGCATCGCCAGGAACAGCTGATACTGCGGGCGCAGGCCCGAGCCGAAGCCGCCGCCGAGATAAGGGTTGAGCACCCGCACCTGATCGGGCTTCAGGCCGAACACGTTGGCGAGGTACTGGTGGCTGTTCGAGACGCCCTGGATCTTGTCGTAGACCGTGTAGGTGCCGTCCTGCTCCACCACCACGGTGGAGGCGTGCGGCTCCATCGGGTTGTGGTGCTCGTCGGCGAGGCTGTAGGCGCCCTGCACGCGGACCGGCGCGCAGCCGAAGGCCTTGTCGGCGTCGCCCCACGGTTCCGGCGGCGGCTTGATGCCCATGCGCTTGTAGGGAGGCTCGTAGGCGGTGCCGCGCAGGGCCTCCAAGTCGGTCCCGGGCTCCTGCATCTCGTAGCTGACGCGGACGAGCGATGCGGCGTAGCGCGCCGTCTCGAAATCCTCCGCCACCACCAGGGCGACCGGCTGGCCGCTGAACACGATGAGGTCGTCGTAGAGGGCGCGGAACGGCGAGCCGGGGGGCGCCACCGCGTCCTGGAAGTTCTTGTCCCGCCACGCGGTGCGCGGCCGGTTCTCATGGGTGAGCACCTTGAGGACGCCCGGCACCGCCTCGGCCTCGGCGGCGTCGATGGCGGTGATCCGGCCCTTGGCGATGGCGCTCGACACGACATAGCCGTAGGCGAGATCCGGGGCGGCGAACTCGCCGGCGTATTTGGCGAGGCCGGTGACCTTGGCGGGCCCGTCGATGCGGCTGCGCGGGCTGCCGACGAAGGTGTCGCGGCCGGTGGAGCTGAAGGTCTGGGTCATAGCGGGGCCTACTGGATGCGCTTGTCGCTGAGCGACTGGGGCGTGCCGGCGGCGGCCTGTTCGAGGCCGCGCACGATGGCCCGCCGGGCGAGATCGATCTTGAAGCCGTTGGTCGATTGCGGCTTGGCCTCCGCGACGATGAGGTCGGCCGCCGCCTGGAAGCTCTCCCGGATGGCAGGCTTGCCCTCCAGCAGGGCCTCGGCCTCGCGGTTGCGCCAGGGCTTGTGGGCGACGCCGCCGAGCGCCAGCCGGGCGGTCTTCACCGTGTCGCCGTCGAGTTCCAGGCCTGCCGCCACCGAGACCAGGGCGAAGGCGTAGGACAGGCGGTCGCGCAGCTTCAGGTAGGTGTAGTGCTGCGGGAAGCGGCTCTCCGGCAGGTCCACCGAGACGATGATCTCGCCGGGGGCGAGGTTCGTGTCCTTCTCGGGAGATTCGCCCGGCAGGCGGTGGAACTCGGAGAACGGGATCGACCGGTCACCCTGCGGCCCGCTCACCTGCACGGTGGCCTCCAGGGCCGCCAGCGCGATGCACATGTCGGAGGGGTGGGTGGCGATGCAGTGCTCGCTCGTCCCGAAGATCGCGTGAATGCGGTTCATCCCGCCGATCGCCGGACAGCCGGAGCCGGGCGCGCGTTTGTTGCAGGGCGTGGCTACGTCGTAGAAGTAGTAGCAGCGGGTCCGCTGGAGCAGGTTGCCGCCCGTGGAGGCGGCGTTGCGCAGTTGCGCCGAGGCGCCGGCCAGGATGGCGTTGCGCAGCAGCGGATAGCCCGCCGCGACCCGGTCGTCGTACGCGACCTTGGCGTTGGTGGCGAGTGCGCCGATCCGGAGGCCGCCCCCGTGATCCTCGATCCGGTCGAGAGGCAGACGGGTGATGTCGATCAGCCGGCCCGGCTTCTCGACCTCGTACTTCATCAGGTCGATCAGGTTGGTGCCGCCGGCGATGAAGCGGGCCCCAGCTCCGAAGGCCTGCACCGCCTCCGCCACGGTGCCGGCGCGGACGTAGTCGAAGCGGTTCATCGGGCGCCTCCCTGCATGACGTCCTCGATGGCGTCGACGATGTTGGTGTAGGCGCCGCAGCGGCAGATGTTGCCGCTCATCGCCTCGCGGATCTCGTCGCGGGTGTGGGCGTGGCCCTCGTTCATCAGGCCGACCGACGAGCAGAGCTGGCCCGGCGTGCAGTAGCCGCACTGGAAGGCGTCGTGCTCGATGAACGCCTCCTGGATCGGGTGGAGGGCGTTGCTGCCCGCCCGGTCGCCGAGGCGGGCGAGGCCCTCGACGGTCGTGATCTCGGCGCCGTCCCTCATCACCGCGAGTGTCAGGCAGGAATTCACCCGGGTCCCGTTCACCAGGACCGTGCAGGCCCCGCACTGGCCGTGGTCGCAGCCCTTCTTGGTGCCGGTGAGATCGAGCCGCTCGCGCAGCAGATCGAGGAGCGTCGTCCAGGGCGCGACCTGGAGCTCGCGCCGCTGCCCGTTGATCGTGAGCGTGATGCCGATGGGCGTGTCGGCCGACACGGGTGGCTGATTCTCGAGGCGCATGGTGTCGTCCACGGTCTGAGCCGGCCGGGGCCGGACGAGGAGCAGAGAGAGCGGCGACGGGGACGGCGCGCGGGTGCCGGCCGGCCATTCGGTCGATAACCATTCCAATCTGTCCCTGTTCCGCTTGATGCGCGTCGCAGCTCCCCGGCGGCCCCGGCGTCAAAGATCGGAGATTGCCGCGCCCGCTCCGCCTCGGGTAACCCTCGTCCCCGCAGAGTTCACGCCGCACCCCGGAGGCCCCCGATGGCCGCGCTCGACGCGATCCTCAACGACATCGACACGGATCTGGAGAACGCCCTGGAGCGGCTCTTCGCCTTCCTGCGGATCCCGTCGATCTCCACCGATCCGGCCTATGCCGGCCCGTGCCGCGAGGCCGCCGCCTGGCTCGCCCAGGACCTGACCGCGCTCGGCTTCGAGACCTCCGTGGAGGAGACCTCGCTCCATCCGGTGGTGCTGGCCCACAGGCCGAAGCCGGGAGCGCCGCACGTCCTGTTCTACGGCCATTACGACGTGCAGCCGGTCGACCCGCTCGACCTGTGGAAGACGCCGCCCTTCGAGCCGCACATCGCCAACGACGGCCAGGGCGGCAAGAAGATCGTCGGGCGCGGCGCCTCCGACGACAAGGGTCAGGTGATGACCTTCGTGGAGGCCTGCCGGGCCCACATCGCCATGAGTGGCGAGCTGCCCTGCGGCGTCACGATCCTGGTGGAGGGCGCCGAGGAGAGCGGCTCGCAGGGGCTGCCGGAATGGGTCGCGGCGAACCGCGACCGCCTCGGCTGCGACGTTGTGCTGGTCTGCGATACCGGCATGTGGGACCGGAACACGCCGGCCATCACCTCGTCGCTGCGCGGGCTCGCCTATTTCGAGGTGAAGGTCACCTGCGCCGACCGCGACCTGCATTCCGGCTTCTTCGGCGGCGCGGCGCGCAACCCGATCCATGTGCTCGCCAAGATCATCGCCGATCTGCACGACGCGGACGGGCGGGTGACGATCCCGGGCTTCTACGAGGGCGTGCACGAGCGCCCGCCGGAAGTGCTGGAGCAGTGGCGCGGCCTCGGCCTGACGCCCGAGACGCTGCTGGGGCCGATCGGCCTCAAGGAGCCCGCCGGCGAACGCGGGCGCATGCCGATCGAGCTGGTGCAGTCCCGCCCCTCCTGC
Source organism: Methylobacterium sp. CM6257 (assembly GCF_054611515.1). Classification (NCBI taxonomy): domain Bacteria; kingdom Pseudomonadati; phylum Pseudomonadota; class Alphaproteobacteria; order Hyphomicrobiales; family Methylobacteriaceae; genus Methylobacterium; species Methylobacterium sp. CM6257. The sequence goes on along the minus strand of NZ_CM137735.1, from coordinate 6,749,088 downwards.
GACGCCAACGGCATCATTGGCGGTTATACCGGCGAGGGCACCAAGACGGTGATCGCCTCCACCGCCTCGGCCAAGGTCTCGTTCCGCCTCGTGGACGACCAGGATCCGAAGCGGCTGGCCGAAGCGTTCGAGGCCTTCGTGCGCGCGCGGGTTCCGTCCGACTGCAAGGTCGAGGTCATCACCTACAAGGGCTCGCGGGCGATCAGCCTGCCCTTCGATATGCCACAGCTCGAAGCCGCCAAGGCGGCGCTGCAGGACGAGTGGGGCGTGCCGGCGGTGACCGTGGGCGCGGGCGGCTCGATCCCGATCGTCGGCGACTTCAAGCGGATCCTCGGGCGCGACACCCTGCTGATCGGTTTCGGGCTCGACGACGACCGCATCCACTCGCCCAACGAGAAGTACGACCTGACGAGCTTCCACAAGGGCACGCGCTCCTGGGCGCGGATCCTGGCGGCCCTCGGGCAGGGCTGATCTCAGCCGGCCGCCGCCTGCATCTTCCCGTCGATCCAGGCCCAGAGGGCCCGGATCTCCTCCGCGGCCTGGCTGCCGGGGGCGTATTCGGTGACGCCGAGGCCCGTCGCCAGGGCGTCCTGATGATCGACCCGATGGATGATGCCCGGCTCGGCCAGCACCCCCAGTGTCCGCAATTGCGCGGCGTAGGCGCTGGTGCGCGGCGACGGCGGCGGCGGGCACTGGTTCAGCACCAGAGCCAGCCGGTCCCGCAGCCCGAGGCCGACCAGCGCCTGGAGCGTGGGGCGGGCCGCCACGATATCGAGCCGGGAGGGCCGCACCGGCATCAGGACGAAATCGGCGTCTCTCAGGGCGGGCGCGAGCCCGGCCGAGCTGCCGGCGGTGTCGAGGACGGCGAGGGTCGTGCCCTGCTCCGCAAGGATGCCCAGAATCTCCGAAAGCTGACCGATTTCCCAGGGCTGGATGCGGTCGACCGCCACGCCGCCATCCTTGCGGAGGGTCCCCCAGCCGGCGAGCGAGCCCTGCGGGTCGAGGTCCAGCGCGGTGACATGCTCACCGCTTTCCGCCGCGGCGACGGCCAGGGAGGCCGCCAGCGTGGTCTTGCCCGTGCCGCCCTTCTGAACCGCGACCGCGAGGATCCTCAGAGGCCGGGCCTCCTGTCGAGCCGGAGCCTCGGGCTCTCGTTCGGATCCTTGGGGATCCATGCGCCTCCTACCCATCGCTCTCGAGCCCGGTCCCGTGCCCGTCGCGGCACCGGAAAACGGCCATCTGCTCCCGTGCTGCGCACGGAACCGCGCGCCGGCCCCGGTGCCGCAGGCCCGTACCCGTGAATCGCCCGTCGGGGCTCTCCGTTACGGCAATCGTGGGCCAGGTAACATGACGATCGAGCCCCGAACACAGGGCCCGATCGTCCTTGCTCTTGAGAATCGCCAAGTTCGCCACCGGTTAAAATCGAACTTGCATCCTCCATGGTCTGGACATGAAGCCAAATCCGACGCGCACGCCGCTCCTTAAATCAATTCGGCATGCCGCTGATATTTTTCGGCTCTTAACGTGCGCCGTTCATGCCCGTCAAGTCGTCCGACCAAATAGCAAACGCCTTCTCTTTATTGCATCGATTTTCAGATCAAAGAACAAGCTGTACCTGCAACTCCGCCCGCCGAGATCGATTCATGAATTCTCGTTTGCCGTTATAGCGTGGTAGTCAAACCGAGGAATACAGCACCCTCTTCGATAGGCCCGGAGGCTTCCGCCCGGGACAGCAGCGCGCCGGAGCGCTCCATCTCGCCCGCCGAGCGCGGCGCCTGCAGCGAGTGGAACTCTCGTCCTCGGCATGCGCCGCATTGCCGGTGCCGCGCCGATCGGAGATGGACGGCGGCGGCCGTCACCCCTACGAGATCCCGCGCCCGCGAATCGATGCGGATCCAGTCAGGGAGGCCGGCATGCATGACCTGTCGCACGATCCCGACTTCTTCGCCGTGCTCACCGGCAGCTACGCGCGACGCCTCGGCGAGACGCTGGTGCCGGACGGCGCGGATGCGGCGTGGCTCTACGGGTCGGCCCCCTTCGCGGTCCTCGCCCATGACGGTGGCGGGGATCCGCGCTTCGTCTACGCCAACAAGGCCGCGCAGGCCTGTTTCGGCTATACGCGGGAGGAACTCGTCGGCCTGCCGTCGCGCCTCTCGGCCGAGGCGCCCGAGCGCGCCGAGCGGCAGCGGCTCCTCGACGCGGTCGCCCGGGACGGGTTCAGCCGGGGTTATCGCGGGCTGCGGATCGCCAAGGACGGGCGTCGCTTCTGGATCGAGCGGGCGGTGGTCTGGCAACTCGACCGCGATGGCGTGACGGTGGGTCAGGCGGCGACGTTTTCGGACTGGCGCGACGCCTGACGGGAGCGGAGCTCCCGCAGGGCGGCCGCCACTTCCTCTCCCGTGTCTCGATCGCGAACGCCGCATAGGGCGTGTCGAACCCTAGACCCACATCATGGCGCGGCAGCTCGGCGGGGATGCTCCCCTGATGGCGGGCATCACGGCGACGCAGACCGTCCTCCCCCGAGACCGTCGTCCCCCGGCGACGATCCCGCTCATGCTGATCGGTCTCGCCCCAATCATCCGGTTCTGGAGGGCGAGCGAAGATCCGAATGGCCACCGTCTTTGGAGCCGGGCCGTGATGGTCGTGGCGCCGGGTTCCGCCTTTCCGCATCCTGCTTTCGCGGGCGGTACGGAGCGCCGGACTTGGCCCACACGCCAGATCCTGCTTGCCACGGCCGATTGACGGGGCCGGCCGGCGCGGCAGCCCGGATCCGGCCGGCCCGAGCTCCTCAGGCCCGCCCCTCCTGCACGGCGTGGCAGGCGACGCCGTCGAGCAGCGCCGGCACCTCGGCGCGGCAGCGGTCGTTCGCCAGCGGGCAGCGCGGGTTGAAGGTGCAGCCGGGCGGCGGGTCGATCGGGTTCGGGATCTCGCCGGAGACCGGGACCCGCGCGCGGCCGACATGGGCGAGGTCGGGCACCGCGTCGAGCAGCATCCGCGTGTAGGGGTGGCGCGGCGCGGCGAACAGGTCCTTGGCGGCCGCGACCTCCACGAGCCGACCGAGATACATCACGCCCACGCGGGTCGCCATGTGGCGGACCACGGCGAGGTTGTGGGAGATGAACAGGTAGGTGAGCCCCAGCCGGTCCTGCAGGTCGCGCATCAGGTTGAGGATCTGGGCCTGCACCGACACGTCCAGCGCCGAGGTCGGCTCGTCGCCCACCAGGAACTCGGCCTGGCTCGCGAGCGCCCGGGCGATGGCCACCCGCTGGCGCTGGCCGCCGGAGAATTCGTGCGGGTACTTGCGGGCGTCATCGGCGTGGAGCCCGACGAGGCCGAGCAGCTCGCCGACCCGAGCGCGGATCGCCGCCTCCCCCTGGATCAGGTCGAAGGCGCGGATCGGCTCCGCGATGATCTTTCCCACCCGCCAGCGCGGGTTCATGGACGCGTAGGGGTCCTGGAAGATCATCTGGATGCGCGCGCGCAGGCGGCGCCGCGCGGCGGCCTGGCGCGGATCGGTCATCGAGACGCCGGTGATCCGTACCTCGCCCGCCGTGGGCGGCAGCAGGCCGACCACCATCCGCGCCACCGTCGACTTGCCGGAGCCGGATTCACCCACGATCGCGAAGGTCTCGCCCTTCTGGATCGCGAAGCCGACCCGGTCCACCGCCGTGAGGAGCCGGCGCGGCTCGCGCTCGATCACCCGGTTGAGCCAGGGCTTGGAGACGTCGAACTGGCGGCGGAGATCGGTGACTTCGACGTAGGCGCTCACGCTGCGCGCTCCGCTGCATCGTACAGGTGACAGGCCACCCGGCTCGCCTCCACCGCCTGCGGCTCCGGCCGCTCGACCCGGCAGCGGGCGAAGACCTTCGGGCAGCGCGGGTTGAAGGCGCAGCCCTTGGGGATGGCGGTGAGCCGCGGCATCGATCCGGGGATCTGGCTGAGCCGGTCGGCCTCCTGCGACAGGGTCGGGATCGCCCCCATCAGGCCGACCGCGTAGGGGTGGTGGGGCTTGGCGATCACCGAGGCGACCGGGCCGATCTCGGCAACCCGCCCGGCATACATCACCGCCACCCGGTCGGCGGCCTCGGCGATGACGCCCATGTCATGGGTCACCAGCATCACGGCGGTGCCGTGCTCGCGGCAGAGGCGCTTCAGCAGGGTGATGATCTGGGCCTGGACCGAGACATCGAGCGCCGTGGTCGGCTCGTCGGCGATGATCAGCTCCGGCTCGGCGGCGAGCGCGAGCGCGATCACCACCCGCTGGCGCATGCCGCCGGAGAACTCGTGCGGGTAGCCGTCGATGCGCCGCTCGGGCGCCGGGATGCCGACCTCGGCGAGGAGATCGATGGCGCGGCTGCGGGCGGCCCTGGCCGACAGGTCGGTGTGGGTGCGCAGGGTCTCGACGATCTGGTCGCCCACCCGGAACAGCGGGTCCAGCGAGGTCAGCGGATCCTGGAAGATCATGCCGATGCGCTTGCCCCGCACCCGCCGCATCGCCTCCGGGGAAAGATTGTCGATGCGCTCGCCGCGCAGGCGGATCTCGCCGCCGGCGATCCGGCCGGGGCGGTCGATCAGGCCGATCACGGCCGAGCCGGTCACCGACTTGCCCGCCCCGGACTCGCCGACGACGCCCAGGATCTCGCCGCGGCCGATGTCGAAGGAGACCCGGTCGATGGCGGTGAGCGGCCCGCGGCGGGTGTCGAAGGCGACCGTCAGGTCGCGCACGGAGAGGATGGTTTCGGTCATGGCGTGCGGGCTCCCACGGCGGAGCTTTCTCCCACCCGCGCCCTGATCCTGAGGTGCCGAAGCGCGGCGGAGGCCTCGAAGGAGCACTCCAGCCAGCCGCGCCATCCCTGGAGCCCACCTTCGCAGCCGCTGACGCGGCACCTCAGGATGGGGGCGTGGATAAGATCCAGCCGGGGATTGTGGGAGGCCAAATCCATCATTGCAGCTTCGGATTGAGCGCGTCGCGCAGCCAATCCCCCAGGAGGTTGATGGCGATGACGAGGCCGGCCAGCGCGACTCCCGGGAAGGCGACGATCCACCACTCACCGGAGAACAGGAAGCGGTTGCCGGTGCGGATCAGCGTGCCGAGCGACGGCATGGTCTCGGGCAGGCCGGTGCCGAGGAACGACAGGGTCGCCTCGGTGATGATGGCGAGCGCGAGGTTGATCGTCGCGATGACGAAGACCGGGCCGGTGACGTTCGGCAGCACGTGGCGGACCATGATCACCGGGGGCGACAGGCCGATCAGGCGCGCCGCCTGGACGTAGTCCTTGCCCTTCTCGACCATCACGGAGGAGCGCACGGTGCGAGCGTACTGTACCCAGAAGGACAGGCCGATCGAGACGACGATCAGCCCGATCAGCGGGCCGACATCGAGGGCGCTGCCGAAACTCGCCTTGGCGACGCCGTCCACCACCAGGGCGATCAGGATCGCCGGGAAGGTGAGCTGCACGTCGGCGACCCGCATGATCAGTGTGTCGAGGAAGCCCCCCGCGTAGCCGGCGATCAGGCCGAGCGCGATCCCCAGCACGCCGGAGGTCAGCACCCCGAGCACGCCCACGATCAGCGACAGGCGCAGGCCGTAGAGCACCGCCGAGAGCACGTCCCGGCCTTGGTCGTCGGTGCCGAGATAGTAGGGCGCCTGCCCATCCGCCTGCCAGATCGGTGGCAGGTTGGAGTTGATCAGGTCGAGCTGGGCCGGATCGTAGGGATTCTGCGGGGCGATCCACGGCGCCGCGAAGGCGAGCCCGACCATCAGCAACGTGGCGATGAGCGCCGCCACCGCGGTCTTCGAGCGCAGGAAGTTCGCCAGCAGGTCGGAGTCCCGCCAGCGCGCGAACCGAGACGGCGCCGCCTCCGGCAAGGGGACCGGCGGGGCGTCGCCCGCGTCGAGGTCGTATCCGCTCATGCGTGTGCCCTCACGCCGTCCGCCCGGCGGGCAGCCGCAGGCGCGGATCCACCACCGTGTAGAGGATGTCGACCACGAGGTTGATGGTCACGAAGATCAGCGCGACGAGCAGCAGGTACGCGGACATGATCGGGATATCGACGTTCTGCACGGCCTGGACGAAGAGCAGGCCCATGCCGGGCCACTGGAACACCGTCTCGGTGATGATCGAGAAGGCGATCACCGAGCCGAGCTGCAGCCCCGCGATGGTGATCACCGGCACGAGGGTGTTCTTGAGCGCGTGCCGCAGGTGGACGGCGCGGGTGGTGAGCCCCCGCGCCCGGGCGAAGCGGATGTAGTCGGTGCGTAAGACCTCCAGCATCTCGGCGCGTACCAGCCGCATGATCAGCGTCATCTGGAACAGGCCGAGGGTGATGGAGGGCAGGATCAGCGCCTTGAGCCCGGAGGCGGTCAGGAAGCCCGTGGTCCACCAGCCGAGCCGCACCGTGTCGCCGCGCCCGTAGGAGGGCAGCCAGCCCAGCGTCACCGAGAACAGGTAGATCAGCAGGATGCCGATCAGGAAGGTCGGCAGGCTGATCCCGATCAGCGAGACCGCCTGGAACAGCCCGGCGAGCCAGGATTCTCGGCGCAGCGCGCAGTAGACGCCCATCAGGATCCCCACCACCAGGGCGAAGATCGTGGCGCAGAAGGCGAGCTCCAGCGTCGCCGGCATGCGCTCGGCGAGCAGCTGCGAGACCGGCTGCCGGAACTGGTACGAGATGCCGAACTGGCCCCGCACCACGCTGCCGGCGTAGCGGGCGAACTGGACCAGCACGGGATCGTCGAGGCCCAGATCCTTACGGATCTGAGCCCGCTCGGCCACGGTGGTGTCGGGTCCCACGATCTGGTTCACGGGATCGCCCGCGAACCGGAACATCGCGAAGGCGATGAGCCCGACGACCGCGAGGACCGCGGCCGCCTGGATCACCCGGCGCAGCAGGAAGGCGAGCACGCCTCAGGCTCCTACGACGGGTCCTTCGACACCCAGTAGAGCAGGAGCAGGTTGTCGGCGCGCTGGGTCAGGTGGACCTTCTTGGAGACGCCCCAGGCCAGCGCCTGCTGGTGCAGCGGGATGTAGCCCCAATCGGCGTTCAGGACGTCGAAGCCCTCCTTGATCAGGGCGTCCCGCTTGGCCTTGTCGGTCTCGGATTCGACCTTGTCGGCAATCGCGTCGATCTTCGGGTCGCAATAGCCCGCGAGGTTCCAGCCGCCGCGGCCGGACTTGTCGCCAGGCTTCCGGCAGCCGACGATCTCGTAGAGGATGTTGTGGCTGTCGAGCGAGGACGGGGTCCAGCCGAGCAGGTAGAACGAGGTGTCGTAATTCGGCGCCAGCACCTTGGCGAAGTACTTGGCCTTCGGCTGCGCGTTGAGGTTCACCTTGACGTTGATGCGGGCCAGCATCGAGACCACCGCCTGGCAGATCGCCTCGTCGTTGACGTAGCGGTCATTGGGGCAATCCATGGTGAGCGAGAACCCATCCGGGTAGCCCGCCTGGGCCATCAGCTCCTTGGCCTTCTTGAGGTCGGTGGCCGGACGCTTGAACTCGGCCCCGCGGTCGAACAGGCTCGGAGCGATCATCAGGGCCGAGGGCACCGCCTGCCCGCGCATGACCCGCTTGGCGATCGTGTCCTCGTCGATGGCGAGGTAGAAGGCCTCGCGCACCTTGATGTCCTTGAACGGGTTCTTGCCCTTGACGCTCGAATCCTTCAGCTCGTCCCGGTCCTGGTCCATCCCGAGGAAGATCGTGCGCAGTTCGGGCCCGGCCATCACCGTGGCAGTGCCGCTGGCGTTCACCCGCTGCTGGTCCTGCAGCGGTACGGGATCGATCCAGTCGACCTCGCCCGAGAGCAGCGCGGCGACGCGGGTCGCCGGGTTGGCGATGGTGGTGAGAATCGCCTCGTCGAGGTTCGACTCGACCTTGCCCCAGTAGCCGTCGAACTTCTTGAAGACGGTCTTCACGCCGGGCTGGTGCTCGGTGATCACGAACGGGCCGGTGCCGTTCTCGTGCAGGGTGGCGTAGCTCGGGCTGGTGGCGTTGGGCGGCGTCGGCTGCACGACGCCGTTCTTCTCGGCCCACGCCTTCGACATGATCACCCAGGTCGGGAACTGGGCGATGGCGATGGGATTCGGCTTCGAGAGCTTCATGTCGACGGTGTAGTCGTCGACCTTCACGAATTCGGCGTCGGCCGGGACGTTGGTGGTGAAGTTCGAGCCCGGGGCCCGGACGCGCTGGGCGGAGAAGATCACGTCGTCGGCCGTGAAGGGCGAGCCGTCGTGGAACTTGACGTTCTTGCGCAGGTGGAAGCGCCAGCGGGTCGGCTCCGGCGTCTCCCAGGATTCGGCGAGGCCCGGCGCGAATTTCAGGTTCTTGTCGAGGTTGACGAGAGGCTCGTAGGCCGCCTGCTGCATGCCCTCCGTGAAGCTCTCCTTGAGGGAGTACGGATCGAGGGATTTCAGATCACCCTGGAAGGCGAAGCGGAAGACGTTGGCGGCCTGCGCGGGCAACGCCGCGAAGGCGAACGTCGCGACCGCGCCCGTGGCCACGCCGCGGACGAGGGTCTTCAGGGCTGAACGGGGCAAGCGGATCTCCGGAACCGTGAATGCGACACCGGCAGGCGGCCCGCGGTGTCCACCGCGGCGCCAGCAAGCTTCGGACCATCTGTATACAAGACGACGGGCGAGCCTGTCGCGGTCGAGTGACATTCCCCGGCCGCCATAGCGGGTTTTCCCCGCCTGATGCCGTCTCTGGTTGATGACTTTGATGCCGACGCCCCGCGATAGGCGCGTGCGATGCTGCCTTCGCACAGTGAGGCGCGGGTTCCCTCTCCCGAGCGGGAGAGGGGGTGCGTCGCGCCTTGCGGGAACCAGGGCGCGAACGCCTCGGCTCACTCGGCCGCCACCCGCGCCGGCTCGTGCCGTGCACCGGCCTCCGCCCGCTCGCCCTCCGCCACCGCCTTGCGCCGGAACAGGCGCATGACGACGACGAAGAAGACCGGCACGAAGAACACCGCCAGCACGGTGGCGGTGATCATGCCGCCCATCACGCCGGTGCCGATCGCCTGCTGGCTCTTCGAGGCGGCGCCGGTGGCGATGGCCAGCGGCACCACGCCGAAGATGAAGGCGAGCGAGGTCATCACGATCGGCCGGAACCGGAGCGTGGCCGCTTCGACCGCGGCCCGCACCACCGAGGTCCCGGGCTTCCACAGGTCCTTGGCGAATTCCACGATCAGGATCGCGTTCTTGGCCGAGAGCCCGATGATCGTGATCAGCCCGATCTTGAAGTAGACGTCGTTGGGCATGCCGCGCAGGTGCACGGCCGCCACGGCGCCGATCACGCCGAGCGGGATCACCAGCATCACCGAGACGGGGATCGCCCAGCTCTCGTAGAGCGCCGCGAGGCACAGGAACACGATCAGCACCGAGAGGCCGAGCAGCAGCGTCGCCTGGCTGCCCGCCTGCTTCTCCTGGTAGGACTGACCCGTCCAGGCGTAGCCGAAGCCCTTGGGCAGCTGGAGCATCAGCCGCTCCATCTCGGCGATCGCGTCGCCCGACGTGTAGCCAGGATTCGGCTCGCCGGTGAAGCGCACCGACTGGTAGCCGTTGAAGCCGACGATCTGGCTTGGCCCCATCCCCCATTTCAGCTCCGCGAAGGAGGACATCGGCACCATCGTGCCGCTGGCGTTCTTCACCGCGTAGTTGAGGATGTCCGACGCGTTCATGCGCTGGAGCTGCTCGGCCTGGACGTAGACGCGCTGCATCTTGCCGCGGTTCGGGAAGTCGTTGGGGTAGACCGAGCCGAGGTTGAGCTGGATCGTGGCGTTGATGTCCTCGAACTTCACGCCGAGCGCCGCCGCCTTCTCGCGGTCGATGACCAGCTCTGCCTGCGGGGTCGGCGGCAGGCCCTCGATCTTCACCTTCTGGAGAACCGGGCTGGCCGATGCGAGCTTCAGGAGCTGCTCCTGGGCCGAGAGCAGGGCTGCGTAGCCGCGGTTCGCCCGGTCCTGGAGGCGGAACGAGAACCCCGCCGCGTTGCCGAGATTGTCCACCGGCGGCGGTTCCTGGGCGTCCACCGTGGCGTCGCGGTAAGTGGCGAGCGCCGCGTTGGTGCCGGCGACGAGGGCGGCGGCCGAGTTCTTGGCGTCGCGCTCGGCCCAGGGCTTCAGGGTGACGAAGGCCTGGCTGGTGCTGGGGGCCTGACCCGAGAACGAGAAGCCGTTGAGCATCGTCACGGTGGCGACGCCGGGCTGGGCCAGCAGGTGCTCCTCGACCTTGCGGACCGCCTCCTGGGTGCGGTTGTAGGAGGCGCCCGGCGGGGTCTGGATATCCACCGTGAAGAAGCCCTGGTCCTCCACCGGCAGGAAGCCCTCCGGCAGGTTGACGAAGGCGTAGGCCGTGCCCGCCACCAGCGCGACGTAGACCAGCATCACCCGGCCGGACTTGCGGATGAACCACGCGGTGCCGCGGCCGTAGCGGGCGGTCTCCCGGTCGACGAACCGGTTGAACATCCCGAACACACCGCCCTTGGCGTGACCGTGCCCCTTGGCGACCGGCTTCAGGAAGGTCGCGCAGAGCGCGGGCGTCAGCGACAGGGCGAGCAGCGCCGAGAACGCGATGGAGGTCACCATCGCGATCGAGAACTGCCGGTAGATGATGCCCACCGAGCCGGGGAAGAACGCCATCGGGACGAAGACGGCCATCAGCACCAGGGTGATGCCGATGATCGCCCCGGTGATCTGCCCCATGGCCTTCTTGGTGGCCTCCTTGGGGGGCAGCCCCTCCTCGTTCATGATGCGCTCGACGTTCTCCACCACCACGATGGCGTCGTCGACCAGGATGCCGATGGCCAGCACCATGCCGAACATGGTGAGGACGTTCACCGAGAAGCCCGAAAGCCACATCACCGTGACCGTGCCCATCAGGGCGATCGGCACCACGATGGTGGGGATCAGGGTATAGCGGATGTTCTGCAGGAACAGGAACATCACGAGGAAGACCAGCACGACCGCCTCGACGAGCGTGTGCAGCACCTTCTCGATCGAGGCCTCGACCGCCGGAGTGATGTCGTAGGGGATGTCCCACTTCAGGTCCGGCGGGAAGAACTGGGACAGCTCCACCATCTTGGCGCGGATCGCCTTGGCGGTCTCGAGCGCGTTGCCGTCGGGGGCCAGCGTCACCGAGATGCCGGCCGCCGGGCCGCCGTTCAGCCGGGTGGAGAACTGGTAGGCGTCGCCGCCGAGCTCGATCCGCGCCACGTCGCGCAGGCGCACGTTCGAGCCGTCGGGATTGGCCCGCAGCACGATGGCGCCGAACTCCTCGATCGTGCCGAGCTGGCCCTTCACGATGATCGGCATGGTCAGCGACTGCCGGGTCGGGCTCGGCTGCGCGCCGACCGCCCCGGAGGCGACCTGGACGTTCTGGTTGCGGATCGCGTCGGTCACGTCCGAGGCGCTGAGCGAGAGGCCGCGCAGCTTGTCGGGATCGACCCAGACCCGGAGCGAGCGCTCGGTGGAGTAGAGCGTCGCGCGCCCGACCCCGGGGATGCGGCGGATCTCGTTAATGACGTTGCGGATCAGGAAGTCACCGAGGCCCACCTCGTCCATCGAGCCGTCTTTGGAGACCAGCGTGATGATGTTGAGGGTCGCGGCCGAGGCCTCCTCCACGAGGATGCCCTGCTGGCGCACCTCGGCCGGAAGGCGTGCCTCGACGCGCTTCAGCCGGTTCTGCACCTCCACGGAGGCGAGCGACGGGTCGGTGCCCGGTTCGAAGGTGGCGGTGATGTTGACCGAGCCGAACGAGTCGGTGGTCGACTCGAAGTTCATGATGTTGGCGGCCCCGTTCAGCTCATCCTCGATGAGCCGGGTCGTGCCGATGTAGAGGCTCTCCACCGAGGCGCCCGGATAGGCCGTGGACAGGGCGATCTGCGGCGGCGCGATCACCGGATACTGCGCCACCGGCAGGTTCGGGACGGCGAGGGCACCGCCCAGGCAGATAAACAGGGCCACCACCCAGGCGAAGACCGGCCGGTCGATGAAGAAGCGTGCCATGATCGGGCTCTCCCGGGCTCAGTGGCGCTGCCGGACGGCGGCCCGCTGCGCCGCGTCCGCCGTGTCGCCCGGATTCTTGGTGCCCGGCGCGTCCGGGGCCTCGTCGGCATCGTGCTTCGGACCGGCCTCGCCATGGACCGGAGTCTGATCGAGGGGCTTCACCTTCGCGCCCACGGTGATCTTCTGGAAACCGTCGACCACGACCCGCTCGCCGGCCTTGAGGCCGGAGCGGATCAGCCAGTTCTGCCCGACCACCGGCCCGACCTCGACGGGCTGGCGCATCACGGTCTCGTCGGCGCGCACCACCCAGACCTCGGCGCGGCCGTCATCAGTGCGCTGGATCGCCTGCTGCGGCACCGCGATGGCGTCGGAATCGATGCCCTGCTTGATCCGCGCCCGGACGTACATGCCGGGGAACAGCTCGTCGTGCGGGTTGGGGAACTGCACGCGCAGCGTCACCTGGCCGGTGCTCGGATCGGCGGTGACGTCGGAGAACAGCAGCCGGCCGGCCAGCGGATAGAGCGAGCCGTCATCCATGATCAGGTGGACGTTGGCGGTGTTGTCCTCCAGCCGCGCCAGCTCGCCGCTGGCGAGGTCCCGGCGCAGGCGGTTCAATTCGCCGACCGACTGCGTGATGTCGACATAGATCGGGTCGAGCTGCTGGATCGTGGCGAGCGCCCCTGTGGAGCCGGGCTCGATCAGGGTGCCCTCGGTGAGCAGCGCCCGGCCGATGCGGCCGGTGATCGGCGCGCGCACGTCGGTCCAGCCGAGGTTGAGCTGCGCCCGGTCGCGGGTCGCCTTGGCGCCGGCGACCTCCGCCTCGGCCTGCTTCTTGGCCGCGAAGGCCGCGTCGTACTGCGCCTGGCTGGCGGTGGCGCGGCTGAGCAGCTGCTCGAGCCGGTCGGCCTGCTGGCGAGCGAGCACGAGGGCGGCCTCCTGGCGGGCGAGCGCCGCCTCGGCGCTGGCGAGCTCGACCTCGTAGGGCGCGGGGTCGATCTTGTAGAGGATGTCGCCTTCCTTGACCTGACTGCCCTGCTCGAACAGCCGCTTGACCACGAGTCCGGAGACCCGGGAGCGGACCTCGGCGATGCGCATCGGGGCGACGCGGCCCGGCAGGTCGCGGAGATACGGGATCGCCTGGGGCTCCACGGTGACGAAGCCGACCTCCGGCACCGGGGGCGTCGGCGCGGCGGCCTGCTTCGGGTTACAGGCGGCGAGGCCGAGCAGGAGCAGGGAAGCGGGCCAGGCGACCTTCGCGCGGGCCAGGCGGCGGGGAGAGGACGGGGTTCGGGCGGACAGAGTGCGGGTCACGGTTACCGACGCTCCTGAAAGCATGCGTCTGCTGAGGCTCGCGCGGACAGGGCCGCGCTTCGTCGAAACGGATCTCGGGCCCAATCCTCGGGACGGGCGCGTGGAGATCAGAGCAGGCGCGTTCTCGCCGGCCGTCAGGGCCGGGGCGCGCTTCAGGCCGTCCGCGGAGGCCGGTCGGGCGAGCCGTCCGGCTCGGAGGGCGGCCGGGTGTCGGACCTGTGCGCGAACGCCGCGCTGACAGCGGGACGGGGCTGCGGTGCCTCGACCGGCGGCCGCGGCAGACCCAATTCGGTGAGGATCTCGATGTCGGCGGCGCGGAGATCCGTGCCGCCGAAGGCCGACCGCTCGGCCTCGGGCTGTGAATCCGGCGCGCCCGACAGCATCGCCAAGCGCGGGCTCACCAGGGCGCAGGCCGGGCCGTCGGCCACCGCGGTCTGGGCCGGCGCAGGCGCGGTGACGATCGCCGCCGTCGCGAGGACGAGCAGCGCCAGCACGGCAAGGCCCCGGGCGAGGCGGTCCGGCGAGGCCGCGACGCAGCGGGCCAGGAAGGCGACGGATCGGATCACGGCTGCGAGATAAGCATGGCTGTCGCCGGGTGCAATCACCCACGGCGTCGCGCCATCCGCACGGTGTTGCGCGCACCACACAGTCATGTCCGGAAGTGACCTCCCCGGCGGGGCGGCCTCAACCTTGCCGCGAAGTCCGGGCCGGCTCGCCCGATGCGCGCGGCCGCCGAGGGCCTGCGCCACGATCAACAGAGGATGAAGACCATGTCGAGACGGATCGCGATGCTCGGGCTCGCGGGGCTGCTGCTCGGGAGCGCCCCTGCGCTGGCCAACCCGCTGGACAGGGGTCCGATCGCGGACTTCCTTAACATCTTCCGCAGCCAGGCAATTCCCCGCGAGACGGTGGCCTGGACCGGCAAGGAGAAGCCCGGCACCATCGTGGTCTCCACGCGCCAGCGTCGGCTCTACTATGTGCTGGGCGGCGGTGCGGCGATCCGCTACGGCGTCGGCGTCGGGCGGCAGGGCTTCTCGTGGTCCGGCACCAAGACCGTCACCATGAAGAAGGAATGGCCGGATTGGCGCCCGCCGCAGCAGATGCTGGCCCGCCGCCCGGACCTGCCGCGCTACATGGCCGGCGGCCAGGACAACCCGCTGGGCGCCCGCGCCCTCTATCTCGGCTCCTCGCTCTATCGCATCCACGGCTCGAACGAGCCCGAGACGATGGGGGCGGCGGTCTCGTCGGGCTGCATCCGCATGACCAACAAGGACGTGGTCGATCTCTACGACCGGGTCCGGGTCGGCACCAAGGTGATCGTGCGCGACTGATCCGGGACGGATCGGACCGGCGCCGGAAGGCTGCCGGCGGGGGCGCGAGCCGGGCAGGCTCGGAGCGTCTCAGGGAACGCGCGGCGATGACACGGCGATGGCGGGCGGGTGGTCCACGCCGCGCGTTCGATCCTCCCACCATCCCGCATCCTGAGGTGCTGCGCAGCGGTCGCACCTCAGGATGCGGAGAAGGAGCCGGATGGGGCCGTCCGCCGCCGTCTGCCGGCTGCCGCCTCGGCCTGCCTGTCGCAACCGGGGAAGAACGCTAGATCTGCCTCCGGCGCTCGGCTGAGACCACGACCGCCGCGGCCAGACCGGCGGCGATCGCATCTTCGGCCAGCCCCCTCGCCCGGCCCGGCCCCGTCCGCGAATCAGGGCCCCGTGCCGCGCGACCGAGCAGCGTCCCGGCAACCGCGCCCGCAAGACCGGCCAGGACTCCATAGGCGGGGCGCGCGTGCGGCCCGGCCAGAGCCCAGCCGCCCGCCGCGCCGATGGCCAGCCGGACCGCGAAGGAGGGCGGGATGCGCCGGTCGGGCGCGAACGGCATCTTGTCGCCCGCCATCTCGGCGAGGGCCGCCGTCGTGGCGAGCACCCGCGCGCCGGCACCGGCCGGGATGAAGGCATCGCGCGTCCGGCCGCCCGAGGCGGCCCACGTCAGGGCGGCACAGGCCGACATGCTGCGCATGCCGGCCACGAGCCCAAGACCGAAGGCGGGTCCGTATCCCTGCATCGCCCCCCGCCTCTCGCCCTTCGCCGACCCACGCAGGTTGCAAAACGGCGGCGGCCCTTATGTTCCGGCCCGGGCTGCCGGGCGACGGCCTCGCTCCAGGATGACCTGTTGCCGCCCGGCGCGCTCGGCTAACATGGCGGCATGACTCGACGTGCCGCTTCGCGTCCGTTCCGCCGTGCCGCCAGCCTCGGTCTCGGCATAGGCCTTCTTCAGGCGTCGCCGGCCGCAGCCCAGGCGGTCCTGTGGCCCTCCATCGGCTTCGCGCCGCTGCCCTCCTTCGCCTGGCCCCAGCCGGTCGAGGACGAATACGGCCGCTGGACCGGCTCCTACGCGCGCCTGTCGACCGGATACGCGGTGACCTCCTCCCGGCACTTCGGCAGCTATGCGGGCCCCACCGTCGGGTTCGAGGCGGGCCGGATGTGGCAGGAGGGTCCGATCCTCTACGGCATCAGCGGCGGCTTCGATTACATCGCCGGGCTCGACGGCAACCTGACGCCCGGCTACGGGCGGCTCGCCTATTCCCGCGACTTCGCCGGCGCCCTGGAGGTGAAGGTCGGGACGCTGCTCGCGCCGGACGTGCTGCTCTACGCCAGGGGCGGGGCCGTGGCCCTCCACGAGACCCTGCGCGTCGGGCCGACGCCCTCCACGCTGCCGATCACCCGCCAGGACATCGCTGTTCGGCCGATTGCGGGCGTCGGCGTCGAATGGGCCGTTACGGACCGCCTCTCGCTGGCGGTCGAAGCAGGCGTCGCGGGGGCTGGCATCCGCTGAGGCGCCGGGCGGCCGGTCACGCGTCGCGCCCGCCATTCGAGGACTTCGGGACCGTCGCGCGGCCGCCCGGCTCCGGCGGGCCGGTCCCGGGCTTCTCCCCGGCCGCCGCGAGCAGGGCGAGATCGCGCCAGCCGTAGGCGACCTCCGCGAGACGGCCATGCCCCCGGACCGCCGTGTCGATGACGGTCCCGCCGAGGCCTTCGCAGAACCGCCGGCCGAGCGCGTTCGCCTGCAGCGCCCACAATCCGGCGGCGCCATGCCCGGCCTTCCGGAGCCTCGCCGCCATGGCCGCCATCAGGGCACGGCCCGCCCCCCGTCCCTGGGCGGCACGCAGGACGTAGAGACCGCTGATCTCCCCGCCGAAACCCGCCGCCGCCAGCGCGTCCGAGCGCTGGGCATTGCAGGTGCCGAAGCCGATGGCCGTTCCCTTCACCTCGGCCAGATAGGCGGCCCCGCCGGGGCTGGGTGCCGGAGCGCTGAGGATCCGCGCCCACCAAGCGAGCCGCACCTCGAGCGTGAGCGCGGCGATCATCTCGGCGGGCAGGAGGCCAGTATAGGTTTCGTGCCAGGCTCTGACGTGAATCGCCGCGATCGCGGACGCATCGTCCGGCCGCGCGCGCCGCACGGTCACGGCGGCCGTCTTGGGGAGCTTGAGCGCGGCCATGGGCGCCGGATCGGCCGCCAGGCCGTGCGCGCCCAGACTACTTCGGCACGAAGGCCCAATAGTCGAGGTCGAGGATCACGGCCGGGTCGTAGCCCTCGCCCACGCGGGCCGGGAAGGCGCCACAGGGCTGGTTCTTGGTGGCGACCGTGCGCAGGCGCAGGAGCCCGACATCGTCGCGGCCGACGTCGGCGGTCGCCAGGACCTCGCTCCAAGCATAGACCGTATCACCGGCAAAGAGCGGCGCAACGTGGCGCCCGGCATTGATGCCGGCGATGGCGAACACGTTGGCCAGCCCGTTGAAGCTGAGCGCCCGGGCGAGCGAGATCACATGCCCGCCGTAGATCAGGCGCCGGCCGAAGCGGGTATCCTTGGCGGCCAGCCCGTCGAAATGCACCTTGGCGGTGTTCTGGAACAGGCGCGTGGCGATCTGGTGCTCGGCCTCCTCGACGGTCATGCCGTCGACGTGGTCGATCTTCTCGCCCACCGCGTAATCCGCGAAGCGATGCGGGCTGCCGGCCAGCTCCGAGTCGTAGGCGGCGGCCGAGAGCTTCGGCAGGGCGCCCGCGAGATCCTGCGGATCGACCACCTTGGCGAGGGTGGGCACGTGCTCCTCGGCGACCGCCGCCTCGGGGTCGCGCTTGCGCACCAGCACCCAGCGGCAATAGCTCAGCACGGTCTCGCCGTGCTCGTCGGACCCCACCGAGCGCACGTAGACCACGCCGGTCTGGCGGTTCGAGCTCTCCTTGAGGCCGATCACCTCCGAGACGGTGGAGAGGGTCTCGCCCGGATAGACCGGACGCCGGAACCCACCCTCCGCATAGCCGAGATTGGCGAGCGCATTCAGGGAGACGTCCGGCACGGTCTTGCCGAAGACCATGTGGAAGGTGAGCAGATCATCCAGCGGGCTCTTCGGATAGCCGAAGGCCCGGGCGAAGGCGTCCGAGGACTGCACGGCGAAGCGCGGGCCGTAGAGGCCGGTGTAGAGCGCCACATCGCCCACCGTCACCGTGCGGGGCGTGGCGTGGCGAATGGTCTCGCCGAGGCGGAAATCCTCGAAGAAGCGGCCGGGATTCGTCTTCACGGTCAGGCGATCCTACTGCGCGTAGATGTAGGTCTGGGGGACGGCATACTCGTGCAGCAGGCGGCTGATGAACAGCAGCAGCAAGATCAGGATGATCGGCGAGATGTCGACGCCGCCGAGATTGGGCAGCAGGTTGCGAATCGGCCGCAGCACCGGCTCGGTGAGCCGGTAGAGCACCTCGCCGATCTGCGCGACGATCGGATTGCGCACGTTCACGACGTTGAACGCCACGAGCCAGCTCAGGACCGCGCTGGCGATGAGGACGTAGATGAAGAGCTGGACGACCGTGTCGAAGAGCCAGATCAGGGCGTTCATGCGGGTCCGCGCGTTGTCCTCGGGGCGCCCGCACCTCGGCGCCGGATCGGCGCGCGGCGGGCGGCGGTGAAACAGGAATTGACAGGCTGAGCCGCCCGCGCCTACAAGGCCGGCGCCTCGACGGGGCTGTAGCTCAGATGGGAGAGCGCCGCAATCGCACTGCGGAGGTCAGGGGTTCGAATCCCCTCAGCTCCACCAGGCTTTTCGTGAGCTTGGTGAATGGCTTAGGGCCATTTCTGGTCCACATTCGGCAGCCTGAAGATCGGCCCGTTACACCGGATAACGGGGACGAGGAATGGCCGCGATCCGCAGACGGGACTTGGCTTGGCAGGCAGAGGGGTCGCCGGCAGGGCTCCACGCCGATCTCGGAGAGCTTCGCGACCAAGGCCGGCGCGGCCCTGTGGGCCCGGGATCTGGAATGATCCATCGGCCGGGCTGAACGCCCTCCCAACATCAAAGACCCTCAGGGGGTCACCGTGGCTGACCTGCTGGCCCGGTATGAGTCCGAGGTTACGATCAGGAAGCGTGGGGCTGATCGAGAGGACTACAAGCGCCGCGTGCTTCGCAGCCCCGGCATTTCGGCCCTGCAGTTGGTCAAGCTGACCTCATCGGCCCTGTGCGGCTACCGGCCGCCCGTCACGTTCCCGGATCCGGCCTTCCGGCTACCCATGCCCGCCACCACGCCGTAGCCTCGCAATTGGCTCGGTCCAAAATACCGGTCAGGTTAGGGGACAAACATCAAAATGTCCTCTGGGCCGCAGGCCCGCAGGACGGGCCGAAGGCCCAGGGTCTCCCACCAATCACACTGCGCCGGCTGGTCGGAAAGGCGACGATCGAGGCCTTCGCAGGGCAAAAGCCGAAGCTGGGTACGGGTAGCAGACCGCTACTCGAAATTGTCATCGACCGGGTCGGACCCATAGGGCGCATATACTGGCTGTTGGTACGATGGCCTTACGGGCACACGCGTGTAATAGCCGTGAACGGGTTCCATCTGCATCTGCAACCCTGCAGGTACAGTGCCATAATCATAACGCCGCCTATGCGACACCGCCCTGAAGCCACGTTCTCTATTGCTGGCAACCAGTGGCTCGCTTCCTACTATCGTAATCCGTGTGCTTCCTAAGCCCTCAGCTTCAATGATGCCGAACAGTGCTGCAGCGTTCGAGGGTGATAGACGAACGCATCCATGCGATGCCGCCCGGCCGAGCCGTCTGACGTGCCGAGTGCCGTGAATCGCATGACCGGCCGATGTGAAGAAGACGGCGTGAGGCATCGGTGCATTGTCGTATTTGCGAGAAAAGTAGACCCTCTCCAGCCGCAAGGCTCTGAATGAACCATTCGGGGTTCTGTGTCCGGGCAGTCCGGTTGACACGGGCCAGCGATAGAGCGGCTGCCCGTCAACAGAGACAGACATCCGTTGGCTTGTTTGGTCGATCCTTATGCGGACGTCCGCCTCGGCCTGAACGGAGAACACCGCCGTCAGCAACAAGCTCGACGAGGCAGCGAGAAAACGGGAGCGCATGGGAACCCCTCAGGGCCAGAACAGCGAAGCCTCAAGAAATTACGCGGGCGTACGCCCAAGGTTCCGCTCTAGTGCACGGCCTCGGACGGATGGTGCAGCCTGGTTGTTGAGCATGGCTGCTGCAAGTTTGGTCCAGATGAAGGACCTAGACCGTTCGTTGTGCTCGGGGCTACAGCGTTTATCGCCGCCTGTAGGTCAACGACACCGGTGAACGTGCCTCGTCGCAGCCGCCGACGCCAGAGCGCCAGTTGTCTGAGAGACTCGGCGCGGCACGTGCCAGATGCCCTCCCCCCTCCTGTTTAGCAGCATCACCAACATGGTATATTGGCGAGTGCCGTTACCCAGGGGGGCGACACAAAGCAGAATATCTTACGGGCCGCAGGCTCGGAGGACGCACCGAAGGCGCAGGGTCATCCATCGGCTACTTGCAACTCTGTGTCTTCGATCAGACCGGCCTGCGCCGGTCTGATCGGGAGCAATCAAAGCGACCTTCATGGCCTGAGGCGCCGGCAACGGATCATACCGGTTGCTCAACCGGAAAGCCGAACGGTGAAGCGTGCGCCATCGCCGTCAAGCGGGAAGACACCCCGAAGTTCGGCTTCCCCGCCAGGGATCTGGGAGCAGACGATGTGCGTCCAATTCCCCTTTCGGTATCGGTCGAAGTCCGAGGGCAAAACGATTGCCAACAAGGCAGGCTCCACGACCATCGAGCGCACGGAGGATCCATCTGCGCTCGTTCGCGTGCTGTACTCCGCGCCGCGGAACGCTACCGAACTGCACTTCACGGTGAGGGAAGGGGCCTCTCCGCAACCAGCGAACCGCCCCTCCATACGGATCGCCTTGTATCTTGGAGTTGCCCGCTGGCGCGAAGCTTCGTCGGCATCGACGTGTCCAAGGACCGCCTCGACGTTCATCTCAGGCCGACGGGCGAGGCCTTCCATGTCCCGCGGAACGCGAAGGGACTGGAGACCCTCGCGTGCCGCTTCAGCAGCCTCCCGGTTGCCCTCGCTGTCCTGGAAGCCACGGGCGGCTTCGAGGCGAGCGTCGCTGCAGCGCTCACAGCGGCCGGACTGCCGCTCTGCATCGTCAACCCGCGCCAGATCCGCGACTTCGCCCGAGCCATGGGCCGGCTGGCCAAGACCGACACGCTCGACGCTGAGGTGATTGCCCTCTTCGCCGAACGCATCAGACCGCCGGCCAAGCCCCTGCCGAAACCGGAGAGAAGCCACTTCGCCGCGCTCGTGAGCGGGCGACGGCAGATCATCGGGATGATCAACTTAGGACCAACCGCCGCGACCAAGCCGTGGACAAGCAGCTGATCCGGAGGCTCAACCGTCACATTGCCTTTCTGGAGAAGGAACTCGAGGAGCTCGACGGCGACATCGGCCAAGCCATCAACGCCTCTCCGGTCTGGTGCGAGACCGAGGCGCTGCTCAAGTCCCTGCCTGGGATCGGCGATGTCACCGCGCGCACGCTTCTGGCTCAGCTGCCTGAGCTCGGCACCATCCGCCGCCACCAGCTTGCCGCCCTCGTCGGCATCGCCCCGATCAACCGCGACTCTGGTCTGATGCGAGGCCGGCGGTCCATCGCGGGCGGGCGAACATCTGTGCGGGGCGTGCAGTACATGGCTGCGCTCACCGCGATCCGGCGAGGCTCTCCCTTCCGACCTTTCTACGAGCGCCTCACCCAGCGGGGCCGCCCGAGGAAGGTCGCTTTGGTGGCGGTGATGCGAAAGCTCCTGGTAACGCTCAACGCTATCGTCCGCGACCGCACGCCATGGCGGCCACTCACGTCTTGACCTTCAACACAGCCGCTCTGTCGTGCGGGCGCTGCCGTGGAGAACTTGGCCCATAGCGCATCCCTCGCAGCATAGTGGTCAACCGTACCACCACACCGCGGGATCAAACATCTAAACTTACGACGCCCGATAGCCTCACCCGTGCGCTCGAACCTGACGCAGCAGCCACCGTTCTGTGCGGGACTACCGGCTAAGCCAATATACCTGCGCCTGTCAGGACTGCGACGAACCGAACGACGTGCAGCCGGTTGGAGCCGGACTCGCAGTTGTCTTGGTTTGCTTCCACCTGCGGGCCACACCAATCCTCGGATGCCGTACGTGAGCCAGTCGGCATCGACAGGTGCGGTACCCAGCCTTGGCGCCCGTGTCCTATCTCTCAAGGACGTAGGTTCCCGGTGCATCTCCCAGAGGCGGGTGCTGCGTACTGCCCAAAGGCGGCGGCGCAACTGTCTCGCCGGACCGGGCAGAGAGCCATGATACCCAGTCTGGCCACCAGCTTCCCTTGTGGCGAGCGGCGCCTTGCAGCCACTCCTCCGGGCTGCTGGCAGCAGCAGTGCCGTCCTCATGCGTGCGGTAGCCTCCCTTGCCGCCCGGAGGGTTGATGATGCCGGCGACGTGCCCGCTGGAGGCGAGGACGTAACGCACGGTCCCGCCAAACAGCTGGGTGATGCGCCACGCCGAATCCCAAGGCACGATGTGGTCCTTCTCACAGCCGACCGCATAGGTATCCTGGCGGATGCGGCCCAAATCGATCGCTTCACCCTTCAGCTGGATCTTGCCGGGCTTGACCAGATTGTTCTCGACGTAGGTATTGCGCAGGTACCAACTATGCGCAGCCCGGGTCATGCGCGTGCCGTCGCTGTTCCAATACAGAAGGTCAAAAGCGGGGGGCCTGTTGCCAAGTAGATAATTGTTGACCACGTTCGTCCAGATCAGGTCATTGGACCGCAGCAGATTGAACATGTTGCTCATCGCGCGGCTATCCAAGTAACCCCGTTCCATCATCTGCTGCTCGACGAGATCGAGCGTCGATTCATCCATGAAGACGGCCGTGTCGCCGATCCGGGAGAAATCTTGCGGGGAGACCATGAAGCTGGTCGCACCGAACCGCTCGTCCCTCTTGGCTGCAAGGACGGCCAGGGTCAGCGTCAGGAGGACACCTCCGATGCAGTAGCCCATCACGTTCACGGTTGCGCTACCGGTGATCTCGCGAGCCACATCGCTGGCCTCAAGGGGTCCGAGGTCGATGTAGTCCTCGATGCTGATCGCATCCATCGCCGCGTCGGGGTTCTTCCAAGAGACGACGAACACCGTGAACCCCTGCTCGACCAAGTAGCGGATCATGCTGTTCTTCGGCCGCAGGTCGAGGATGTAGTATTTGTTGATCCACGGCGGCAGAATCAGCAACGGCACGCGGCGGACCTGTTCTGTCGCTGGCGCGTACTGGATTAACTCCATTAAAGCGTTGCGGCGCACGATCTTGCCCGGCGTGAGAGCTAGGTTGCGCCCAGGTGCGAATGCATCCGCATCGACCATGCTGAGCCGGCCTGCGGCGATGTCGGCGAGCAGGTTTCGCGTACCGTCAGCCAAGCTGGCGCCACCCGTCTCGACGGCCTTGCGCAAGGCAACGGGATTGGACATCAGCATCAGGGCGGGGCTCATCGCGTCCACGAACTGGCGCAGGTGAAAGTTGACGCGCTGCCGCTCACTCTCGTCCATGTCAGCCGCCTCGCTCTGCTCCAGCAGCCAATCGGAGGCGAGGAGGTACAGCTCCTTCAGGGCAAGGTAGGCTGGGTTCGTGCGCCACTCGGGCGCAGCGAACCGCCTGTCACCCGTAGGCGCACCCGGTTCTTCATCCTTCGCCATGCCAAACAGGCCGAGCCAGCGCTGTCCCGCTTCCTGCCAGACATCGAGGAACGAGCGCCAGAGCGCCTGGTTGAAGTCGATGAGCGACAGGGCAGCCTTCGGCTTTCCGGCCGAACGAAGCCAGACTGTGCGCAGGGCCCAGGCGATCTCGGCCCAATCGATAGGCACCACCTCGCGCAGCGGATTTGCATTCCAGATCTGGTCGATGGAGCGGAGAAGCGGATCGTCGGTCAGGCTCTTGTTGAGCTGTTCGGGGCTGCCAGGAAGAACCGGAAGCCCGAACGTGGCGGGTGCGCCCTGCCATTGCGGCCAGACAAGGTCCGGTCCAGCTTGGGGCGGAACGGAGATTTGTTCCATCCAAGCAGTCCAGAAGCTCAATAGCTCGCCTGGACTGTTCAGCTTTGCACCGACGCTGCCACCAGAGCTCTCAGTTATTTGTGCCTTGTCTTCAAGACTCGGTTGCGTCCTACCTATGCCGATGCCCTGACCAGCCATGGGCTTCCTCCTGAAGTCTTGCCTGTCGCTGCGGCGCCGTGCTGATTTGTGGCGTGCGGCAGCCGCCGGCGTTCCTGCAGCATTTTGTTACGACAACAACGATCCAAGATGGTTTGATCCGGTCGACCTAATTCTGTTTCTCCGTGGGCGATTGGACAGCGCAGTGCTTTCGTCATTGAAGGAGTGCAGGGCTGTGGCACAGCCGTTGGACTGTTTGGCCGTCCATAAATATGGCTGAGCTACCGGCTCCGGGCAGCCGTGAGGTCAGGCTGCATAGGGCACCAAGACGGGCACCGGCATTGCTGCGGCTCTCGATGCCTGCGGCATCCACGATCGAGAGGAGTTTCGGTCTACGCTCCTTGGCCCCGCTCCTCTCGGGCCGGCACACTCGACGAGAGCCGAATGGTTCGGGTGCATGTACCCCAGGAGAAGCCAGAGTAGTCTGATGAGATCTGGCTCGGAGCGTACATTCTGAAATCGTAGAGCAATCTTCTATGTGACAGACATCCCAGCCCGCTGAACAGCCGCCCTGATGCCGACAGGATGCCCATTACGGCACGGGGCGGCACATGCAGAGACTATCTTAACGCTTCACGCCTCAGTACCAGAACCGAGCATGGTGGAAGTGGTTGTGGCGCCATCCATAATGGTGCCAGTGGTGACGGCGCCATCCATAGTGCCGCCAGTAGTACGGCCGGTGGTACCAACCGTAACGGTGCCAACGGTGGTGAGGCCGGTACCAGCCGTAATGACGCCAGTAGTGGCGATGATGCCAACCGTAGCGGCGGTAGCCATAGTAGACCGGTCGGTAGCCGTAGTGCACGGTCCGGAACCCAAATCCGTCGTGCCGGTACCAGCCAAGGTGCCGGCCATAACCGTGGTGCCCCCACCCCGTCCAAGTGGTGAGCGGCGCAGGCTGCGTAACCTGATGCTCGATGGGTGCCTGAGGTCTGGCCTGAACCGTCGATCCGAACCCGAGTGCGACGGCCAGTGAGATGATGATGCGGCTGACGCGCATAACTACCTCCCGACTTTGAGGACATAGGAACGTCGGACAGGAGCGGGCCGTTCCTATTCCTCGAGGGTGGTGGAGGTATGGGACTTCATCCCTCAAGATAGTGCGTGATGTCGTGCCGCCGGCCTGTACGGATTTTACCTCCGGTACAATCGAGGAAAATAAATCAGCCACAAAAACCGGAGTTCCTTTTCAGGACTCCGTCGGAGCGTTGCCGAAATCAGTTCCAGGTCGAGGCCAGACGGCCCACTCGCTGCGAAGCCCCGTCCGCCGGTTGAGCGTCACCGTCAGGATCAACGTGCCGTCCGCATCACGCACTGACACCACCGCATGATCGTCCCTCGTGCCGTCCAGAGCCTCGGCCAGCATCTCGGCGGCATGCTGAACGATCTCCTCAGGGTTGGCACATTCTCGCCCGTCGTCGTCCCACGACGACAGGCTGTCACTGTGCAGGTCGAAGAGGTAGGTCGCCAAGACAAAGACGATCCCGAACCGCTCGTTGCGCGGCGGACCGGCCGACCGCCAGCCGACACCAACATAAATCAACGCTCGGAACCGAGTTCGTTCCCGCTGCTCGTCTGTTCAGAAGTGCGGAGACGTCGCGTCGAAATGCTCGAGGAACCTGAGACCGTCCCAGAGTTCGACAGCGTGACCATTCGTCATTGTGGACGCGAGTGCCAGCGCCTCGTCATCGGTGGCCGCGAGCAAACGCTCCGTTCGAACGACGTTGCCTTCGAGGTCGATGAATTGCACCCGATAATGGGGCGCGCCGCTCGCGTCCGATGAAGGGGATGTCGCAGCAGCGGTCATGCGATGGCCCTCCCTTATCGGTCAGCATGTAAGCTGCTGAACCCGTTGAGACATCGGCGCGCATAAAGATACGCTTTTTTCGCGCGCTTGCGAAGATGGCAGGCTGACGGGAGCCGGAGCAATCAGGGTGCGAACTGCCGAGCCTCGCAGGCTCAGGCGGCCTCTATCCCAAACCTTGCGGCTGCCCAGATCGGCAGTGTTCCACGCCCCTCAGGATTGTCGGCCGGAAGCTAAACCAATCTGGACTGTGCCGTCGGACGGGGATCTGGCACCCGACCAGAGGGAATTCGGCCCTCCGGGGAGCGTCCAGGGATGCTCTAGCTTGTCACAATCCTGTCACAGCAGGATGGCTGAAGGCGCCTCTGCGGCCCCGCCCAAGCGCCTTGCATTCTCGCGCCGAGCCGTCTAACAGGAAGCTGTAACAGATTGATCAGAAAAGGTTTATTGGGTTCCGCCTACAAGGCCGTCGCCTCGACGGGGCTGTAGCTCAGATGGGAGAGCGCCGCAATCGCACTGCGGAGGTCAGGGGTTCGAATCCCCTCAGCTCCACCAGGCTTTCCTGGTGATAATGGACGCTTGACGTCGGACGGCCGGAGCGCTGTCGGAGCCGGGGATTTGGCGGCGGTCGATCGAGGCGCCCGCCGTCCCGACGGCCCCTCTTCCTGCACCTTCGGCCCGGTCGCGGGCATTGCTCCTCAGCGCGGTGAGCTGCCTGGCGCAGTCGGCTCGAATATCGGGCTCTCGGCCGCCGCATTGACGATGACGGCCACGTCGTCCGGCAGCAGAAAACCCTGCGCCTCCGCTGCCCGCGCTGCCACGCAGACGCGGTCCTCGTAGTCGGCTTGGCCCTTGTACCGCTCGGCCAGCGATGGAGGGCCGCCATCGGCTTCAGCCTGCGTCCGCGCGAAGGGTCGGTAAGCTCCGACGAGCGAGCAGGTGAAGGTCGTCAGCGACGCATTCTGGCCACCATGCACGCCGAGCGGCACGGCGACGTCCGGCAGGCGCACGCCGCCAACCGGGATCCCGTCGGCATCGCGCTGCGGCACTTGGATGACGGCGTCCGGCAGAGCCTCCAGGGCCTGGAGCACGTCGGGATCGTCCGTGGCACGCTGGAGCGGCATCAGCTGCGTGGCGGGCGGCGGCGCGTTGCGCGCCACCCAGCCTCCGCAGCGTGGCGCGGGCGACCGGAGCCCAGTCGAGCCGGCCCGGCGACAGGCGGCAGCTCTCCGCCTTGAGCACCGTGACGTGCGACGCACCGGCGACGTCGTACATCCGCACATTCGGCGGCAGGGGCAGGTCGGCAGTGCCGCGCGCGCCGGTTCGCCCCAAGGAGGCGCGCATCGGCGTCCCGGAGGCGTCGGCTGCCGCATGCACGAGAAAGTCGGCCGTATCGCGCACGATGGCGAAGCCGGCACTCTCGACGAAACGCCGCCCGTCCGCGTCCGAAAAGGCAGGCAGGTCCGCCCCTCGGCCGGGTTCCCAGTAGACCTCGGCGACCGCGTAGCCGCGATCCTCCAGGAAACCAGTGCCGGCGTCGAGGTTGCCGGAGGGCATCGGGCGGGCACGTGGGCTGTTGTAGAGCGCATTCGCGTAGGCATTGCCGCGATTGGGGACGTCGACCAGGAGCGCGCCGTTGCCCGAACCGGGATCGGCCGGGACGAAAAGGATGACGCGGGCCCCGTAGGCGACTCTGCCGGCGGCATTGCGCGTCGCCTTGTCGAGGTCGGGAATGCCGCCCTCGTCGGGCGCGAGCTCCCCGGCGACGCGCCCGTCGAGACGGACGTAATCGCCGGCCCTGAACGAGCCGTAGGCCTGCCGGCTCGTGATCTCAAGCCGCGTGACCTTGGCGTACGCGGCGCCTCCGCTCATCGCGACGACGAGCAAGGCGGCGGCGCGCGAAAAGCGTCTCATGACGTCCCCTCTTCCGGCGCGGCTTGGCCGAATCGGCCGCGGCTGACCAGTGGTCCTGCGCTGGACGCGCGCGGGTTCGATCGCCGCAAACGGCTCCGGAAGGGCACCGGACCGGCCACCGCTCCCGAGGGCAGCCGGCGGGCCGGGCGCCCTCCCGATCCGGGGGGCTAGGGGTAGGCATGCCGCCGCGTGCGCTCGAACCGGTCGGCGCAAGCCTTGTCGAACAGCGCGCAGGGTGCCCGCCCACCGAGGGGCTCCGTCAGCATCGGCTGGCCGCCGACATCCCCGAGGGAATGAGCCTGCGAATACTGCGACTTCGGATCGAAGTAAGGGTCCGCCGTGTAGCTGTTCATGAACGCGCCGCCCGCGGGCATCTCGCTCTCGGAGAAGGCAGGCCCGGTGAGACGAAACAGAAGAGCGGCAATCGTCAGAATACGCGCGCGCTTGGTGACCATGGTGGGGATGACCCTGACCTTGAATGATCGTGAGGCCTGCCGCTGGCCCGCGCGCGTCCAGAGCGCCGAAACCGGGGCGGCAGTCCGATGGAAGTCCGGATTGGTGGCCGGGCGCGCGGTCGGGCGGGCCCCCGGCCCACGACGCTACGTCGTGACGAGACCGAGGAGCCTCACCACAGACCTCCTCAAGGGCGATCTGTTCGCGGCACGTCCCCGGATCGACTGGATGCTCAAGTTCCGTCAGCCGGAATTAGAATTCTTTCGGCCCGCCCGCAAATGAATAGCGCTTGCGATTCTGAAACCAATTATTTTTCTGAAAGATTCTTAAAACTCTAAACCGGAGCCGAAAGCCTGACGGCCAGCACCCCAGGCAGGACCAGTGCCTGTGGGATCCGTCTTTCAGAGATCCGCAAGAATTCTCCCAAAGTAAAAAAACTTTTGGAATGTGAGCGCGAATTCATTCGATGATCCGCGAGGCGCAACCTACATTCCGGCGGCGCTCGGTTTCCACCTGGCGCTTCTTCCGCACATGGCACCTCGTCCGACCGACACACGCGTTCGTCATCCGCGCGGCGTGCTCGCGGGACCGAGGCAGGACGCTTGGAGCAGATGGATCTCGTTCGGTTCGCCCTGAAGTTTCGCAAGAGCTTCTATGTTCTTGCCGTCCTGATGTTCCTGGCGGGCATCGGCTCGATCGCGGTGGCACCGAAGGACGTGCTGCCGTCCGTCGACATTCCGGTTGTCGTGGTGGTCTGGACCTATAACGGCCTCGACGCCACCGACATGGTTCAGCGCATCACGAACTACAGCGAGTTCTCGCTGTCGAGCAACGTGAACAATATCCGGCGGATCGAATCCACTTCGATCCAGGGCACCGTGACCGAGCGGATCTACTTCGATTCCGCGGTCAGCATCGATCTCGCGATGACGCAGGTCGATTCGGCGATGAACGCGATCCGCTCCCGCATGCCGCCCGGCGTGCAGCCGCCCGTGATCATGCGGCTCTCCGCCTCGTCGGTGCCCGTCATCCAGATGGCTTTGTCGTCGTCCAAGCTGCCGCTCACCAAAGTCTTCGATTACGCGCAGTACCGGACCCGCCGGCGGCTCGCCGAGGTGCCGGGTTCGACCCTGCCGTCACCCTACGGCGGGGCGCCGCGTCAGGTGATGGTCGATCTCGACCCCGCCAAGCTGCGCGCGATCGGCATGACGCCTCTGGACGTCCTGAACGCGGTCCTCAAGCAGAACCTCGTGGTGCCCTCCGGTCTCGCGAAGATCGGGACACAACAGTACACGGTGCGGCTGAATTCGAGCCCGCAGCTCGTCGATCAGCTCAATCGCATTCCGATCAAGGTCGAGAACAACCAGCCGGTCCTGCTGCGGGATGTCGCCCATGTGCGGGACGGTTCGCCGCCGCAGATCAACATCGTCCGCGCCGACGGTCACCACTCCGTCCTCCTGCAGGTCCTGAAGAACGGCGCGGCCTCAACCCTGGACGTCGTGAACGCCGTCAAGGCCGCCCTGCCCGACATCCACGCCGCCGCACCGAAGGGCATGACGATCACGCCGCTGTTCGATCAGTCGGTCTTCGTCTCGGACGCCATCACCGACGTGGTGCGCGAGGCGGTGATCGCAGCCGGCCTCACCGGTCTCGCGATCCTGCTGTTCCTGGGCTCCTGGCGCTCGACCCTCGTGGTGCTCGTCTCGATCCCGCTCTGCATCCTGACCTCCCTGTCGATCCTGGTCGCCCTCGGCCAGACCATCAACGTGATGACCTTGGGCGGCCTCGCCCTGGCGGTGGGCATCCTGGTGGACGACGCCACGGTGGCCATCGAGAACACCTATCGGATGTTCGAGGAGGGCTTCCCGTTCCGCCGCTCGGTGATCGAGGGCGTGGCCGGGATCGCCAAGCCGGCGCTGATCTCCACGCTGGCGATCTGCTCGGCCTTCTCGGCGGTCTTCTTCCTCACCGACGCGCCCCGCTACCTGTTCGTCCCGCAGGCCGAGGCGGTGGTGTTCGCGATGCTGACCTCCTACCTGCTGTCGCGGACGCTGGTGGCGATCCTGATCGATGTCCTCGTCGCCCCGGAATACGCCCGGCATCACGGCGGTTCAGACCCTGCGACCGACAGGTTGGCGGCACCACGACGCCGCTCGATCCGCGGCCGGCTGCTCGGCTTCGCGGCGCGCCCGCTCCTCTGGGGGCTCCGGTATCCGGTGCGCGGCGCCCTCGCCTTCCGGGCCGCCTTCGAGCGGAGCTTCGCGCGGTTCCACGCCGGCTATGTCGGGCTCCTCTCCGCCGTGCTCCGCCATCCGGCCCGCACCCTGTTCGGCGTACTCACCGTCCTCACGGTGACCGCGGCGATCTTTCCTTTCGTCGGGCAGGACTACTTCCCGCAGATCGAATCCAGCCAGATGACGCTGCATATCCGCACCCGCCCGGGTGAGCGGATCGAGCAGGCGGAGAAGACCTTCGCGCAGGTCGAGGACGTCGTCCGGCAGGTCGTCCCGAAGGACGAACTCGGTCTCATCCTCGACAATATCGGCCTGCCGGCATCGAACTACAACTTCGCCTTCATGGATGCGTCGTTCGTCGCCTACAATGACGGCCAGATGCTGATCAATCTGAAGGGCGAGCACAAGCCGATCTCGGTCTACGAGAAACGCCTGCGCAAGGTCCTGCGCGATGCCTTCCCGAACGACGTTTTCTATTTTCAGCCCTCCGACATCATCACGCAGATCCTGAACTTCGGCACGGTCACGCAGATCGACGTGCAGGTCTCCGGACGCCACGACGCCGAGGACCTCGCCGTGGCGCGCGACCTCGTCCGCCGCATCTCGGCCGTGAGGGGCGCCGTCGACGTCCACCTCCACCAGATCGTCGACGCGCCGCAGATGTACGTCAACGTCGACCGCAGGCTCGCCTCGGAGATGGACGTCAGCGAACAGTCCATCGCGCAGAACCTGAACGTCTCGCTCTCCGGCTCCTTTCAGGTGAGCCCGAACTTCTGGGCCGATCCGAAGTCCGGGATGCCCTACCAGCTCTGGGTCCAGACGCCGGAATGGCGCAACGCCGACATCGACCAGCTGATGAATACGCCGGTCTCCGTGCATGCGACCGCGCATGACAGGCCCGGCATTCCGATCCTGCTGTCGAACATCGCCACGATGCAGCGGCAGCCGGAGCAGACGGTGATCAACCACGTCAACCAGCAGCCGACCTTCGACATCCTCGCCAACGTCCAGAACGCCGATCTCGGCACCGTGCGCAACGCCGTGGACAGGATCGTCGCCGACGCACGGGCGCAGCTGCCGGCCCCGGACAAGATCCTGGTCCGCGGCCAGATCGAGAGCATGGAGAGCGCCTTCTCGCATATCGAGCTCGGGCTCGGGATCGCGCTGGTGGCCGTCTACCTGCTGCTCGTCCTGAACTACCAGACCTGGGCTGACCCCTTCGTGGTCATCGCCGCGCTGCCGCTCGCGTTCTGCGGCATCGTGATGAGCCTGTTCATCACCGGCACGGCGTTCTCGATCCCGGCGCTGTTCGGCGCGATCATGTCGGTCGGCGTGGCGAGCGCGAACTCGATCCTGCTCGTCACCTTCGCCAAGGAGCACCGCGAGGCCACCGGCTGCTCGGCGCGCGAGGCCGCGCTGATGGCCGGCCATACCCGGCTGCGCCCGGTTCTGATGACCGCCTCGGCCATGTTCCTCGGCCTGATCCCGATGGCGATCGGCTCCGGCGAAGGCGCCGAGCAGAACGCCGCCCTCGCCCGCGCGGTGATGGGCGGGATCGGCATGGGCACGCTCTCGACGCTGCTCTTCGTCCCGCTCCTCTACACCCTGCTTCGGCGCAACCCGATCAAGCCCCTCGAGGATTATTGATGCGCGCACCGTCCGACGCCCACGAATCTGGCACCCTCGACGCCGCCGAGCGGGCGCATCGCCACGCGGTCGAGATCGATCCCCTGCGGCAGGACGGGGCCGGGGAGGCCCTGGTGCATGCCGCGCTGCCGCCGCCGCGCAAGCGGCCCTTCTTGGTGGCGTTCCTGGCGTTGGGCAGCGCCCTCGGCCTCGGGGGCTGGCGACATTGGCAGACCTACCAGGCCTCGCTGGAGACGCAGGCCGAGGCGGTCAACTTCGTCCCGGCGGTGCGCACGCTCTCGGCCACCGAGGACGGCGAACCGATGACCCTGACCCTTCCGGGCCAGACCGAGGCCTTCGACCACGCCGACATCTTCGCGCGCGCCACTGGCTACATCGCCGAGCGCCGGGTGGATATCGGCGCACGGGTGAAGAAGGGCGACCTTCTCGTGCGCATCGCCGCACCGGATCTGGATCAGCAGGCGCGCCAGGCCGAGGCCCAGCTCGGCCAGCTCCGGGCCCAGCTCGCCGTCGCCCGCGCGGATGTCGAGCAGGCGAAGGCCAACGTCACGCTGGCCAACGCCACCGATGCCCGAACCTCGACGCTGGCCGGCCAGGGCTGGGCCTCGAAGCAGAACGCCGACCAGAGCCGGGCCGGGATGCTGACGGCCACCGCGGCCCTGGCTGCCGCGGAGGCGAAGGTGAAGGTCGCCGAGGCGAACATCACGGCCCAGCAGGCCACCGTCGACCGGCTGCGGACGCTGACCACGTTCGAGAACGTGGTGGCGCCGTTCGACGGCGTCGTGACCGCCCGCATGGTCGATGTCGGCGATCTCGTCCACGCCGATTCCGGCAGCGGCACGCCGCTCTTCTCCATCGACAGCTCGGATGTCCTGCGCGTCTCCGTGCAGGTGCCGCAATCGGCGGCGGTGGGCATCCACGACGGCGTCCGGGCGCGGGTGACCGTCGCGCAGATGCCGGACCGGGTGTTCGGGGGAACGGTGTCGCGCAGCTCCGTGGCGCTGCGTTCCTCCGTGCGCACCCTCGACACCGAGGTCGACGTCAAGAACCCGGACCGGGTCCTGCGGCCCGGCCTCTACGTCGCCGTGACCTTCGCGGTGCCGCGCACGCATCCGCGCGTGACCGTGCCCGCCGAGGCGCTGATTTTCGACGCGGCGGGCACGCACGTCGCCGTCGTCGAGCCCGACGACACGGTCCGGCTGCGCCCGATCACGATTGCGCGCGATCTCGGCACTCGGCTCGAGCTGCGCACCGGGCTCAAGAGCGGTGAGACCGTCGTCCTCAACCCGCCCGCGGACCTGCGGGACGGCAGCCGGGTCGTACCAAGAGGCAATACCGCCTCACAGCCTTCGGTAGCCAAGCTCTCCGAGCAGGCGAGTGCGGAGTGATGCGCATGGTTCAGGCCCCTCACCTTCCTGTAAGCTTCGCCGACCAAATGACGCATGCCGCCAGCAACGATCGACCGCCATTTGACAGCGGGCCCGGAGGGGATAATTCCGGCGCCCCCGCCGAACCGCTGGGGGCCAGGCCAAGCGGGCGCATACAAAATAAAAAGGAGAAAAGGATGGCCAACGTATTGGTCGTCGAGGACGATCGGCGCGTTGCCGCCGAGATCGGATCGGCGCTCACGGAATACGGGTTTCAGGTCGACGAGGCTCCGAGCGGGACGACCGGACTACGCAAGGCGATGGAAGGCAACTTCGATGTGATCATCCTGGATCGCATGCTGCCCGAGATCGACGGCCTGTCCCTGCTCACGAAGCTGCGCGCCGCGAAGGTCTCGACGCCGGTCCTGATCCTCAGCGCCCTGTCGGCCGTCAACGAGCGCGTCGACGGCCTGCGGGCCGGCGGCGACGATTACCTGGCCAAGCCCTTCGAGTTCATCGAACTGACCGCCCGCGTCGACGCGCTGGCCCGGCGCAAACTGGCCGCCGAGGCGGTCAACGAGCTTCAGGTCGGCGACCTGCGCCTCGACCTGATCGAGCGCGTGCTCTACTGCGCCGGCCGCCCCGTCGAGCTGCTGCCCAAGGAATTCGCCATCATCGAGTTCCTGATGCAGAACGCCGGCGTCCTGGTGAGCCGGAAGATGATCTTCGAGTCGGTGTGGGGCTACAGCTTTAACCACCAGTCGAGCGTCATCGACGTGCATATCGGGAAGATCCGCAAGAAGCTCGATCCCGACGGGCTGAACCCGCGCATCCACACGGTGCGCAACACGGGCTTCATCCTCCGTGCGACTTCTTGAGGTCCGGCGCACGAGCGGCTTCCGGGTCGCGAGCCTGTTCTTCGCGACCTTCGGGGGCGCATCGCTCGCCCTGTGCGGCTTCCTGTACGTCGATACGCGCAGCTACGGCCGCAAAGCCGCCTTCGAGTGGGTGGAGTGGGAGTCGAAGCACCTCCTGAACCTCCCGCCGCGGGCCCTGCGCGAGCGCATCGACGCCTCGGAGGATTTCGCGGAGGGCGGCCGCCCCCTCGTGCTGTTCGGGCCGGACCACGTGCGTAGGGCCGGTGCGCCAATCTCCTACCCGGCGACGGCACCGGTCGGACACCCGTTCGTCCTGACGCAGCCGATGGAGCACGGGACGCGCACGCTGTTCAGCCAGCTCACGCAGCTCCCGAGCGGCGAGTACGTCCTGGTCAGCCGCTCGGCCAAGGATCTTCAGTCCCTCGAGAACGCCTTGGTCGAGACATTCTCCTGGGGAATGGCGGCCACCATCGTCATCGGCCTGATCGGCGCCGTGATCTTCGGCGTCGGATCACTCCGTCAGAACGACGCAATCACCTCGGCGGTGGTTCGCATCATGCGCGGCGATCTCAGCGAACGGCTGCCGACGCGGGGCGTCTCGGCCGACCTCGCGCACCTCACCCGCGTGGTGAACGACATGCTCGACCAGCTTCAACGGCTGATGCTCGAGATCAAGGGTGTCAACGAGAACATCGCCCACGACCTGCGCACGCCGCTCACCCGGGTGATCGGCACCCTGGAGCGGTCCCTGCGCAAGGTCGATACCGTCGAGGCCTTCCGCGCCTGCAACGAGGATGTGCTCGCCGAGGTCAAGTCCATCGTCATCCGGTTCTCGGCCCTGCTGCGGATCTCGGAAATGGAGGATCGCCTGCGCCGGTCCGGCTTCACGGACGTCGACCTCGGTCGGCTCCTTGAGGACGCGGTGGAGTATTACGAGCCTCTGGCCGCCGAGCGCGGCATCGCGCTTCGCTGGGAGCGGCCGGACGTGGCCTGCGCGGTGGAGGGCGACCGAAGCCTGATCTTCGAGGCCGTGAGCAACCTGATCGACAACGCCCTGAAGTTCACGCCTGCTGGCGGACAGGTCGAGGTCACGCTCCTGCGCACCCCCCCGGGCATCCGCGTGGCCGATACCGGCTGCGGGATCCCCGCGGAGGAACTGGGTGCCGTCCGGGCCCGGTATCGCCGTGGGGCGCTGAAGACCGACAAGAGCGGCTTCGGGATCGGGCTCAGCCTGGTCGATTCCATCGCGCGGCTGCACAGCGCCGAGTTCGACGTTGCGAGCCCTGGGACCGGCTGCTGCGCCACGCTGCTCTGGCGCCACGCCGCGGCGGCCAAACATCCGGAGCGCGTTGCGGCCGCCGAGGCCTGAGGCCTTTTCCGCGCCCGATGAGGGGGGGCCGCCCCTGGCCCGGCGCCCGCCCCGTCGGGGCGGGGCACCGGGCCGGCGTGAGGCTCAGTAGGAGGCCGGGTGGCGGCGGCGCGCACGGGTGTTCAGCCGGCTCCACTGGGGATCGGCCGGAACGGTCTGGACATAGGCAGGCTGCGCCGCCGAGGAGCTGTAGCCCGTTGCACCTTCCCACATGCCGCCGGAATGGTCGTTGCCCTGCGCGTATGAATCGGCATCCAGGCCGCTGCCATGGGTGCGGATGATGAGGCTGGGATCGATCGTGGCATCCCCATCCTGAGCGGACGCGGTGCCGGAGATCAGGAGGCCGCCCAGAGTGCAGGCCAGGACAAAGCTCTTCATGGCAAGATCTCGTCTTCGTGCTGTCGCGCATCGGCGACGGGATAAGACGATGCTGTTATGTCTTTTTAAATACAATGTTTTATTGAGCAATAATGTTTTCGAGTTGCGACCGGTCTTAAAATTCTAAAATATCTTTTCGACGGGGCGATGTGCCTGCAGCGCTTCGGCCGACTTGAGAATGCGGCTCGCGGTGCCCCGGGCTCCGTCCAGGCCTGCCGCAATCCGGAGCGTCGGCCATCACCGGATCCGGACGGGGTGGCCCTGGGCAACAGAGCCAAGGCGAGCCTTGAGCTCGCGCCGGGGGCAGATGCGGCGGCGTTCCGGAAACGAAAAAGCCGACCGGTCTCCCGGTCGGCGAAGTCGTATGGGTCTGAAGCTTTGGATCGGATCCGCCCTGCCCTGGTACCCGGGCCCGCTGGATCTGAAGCCTAAGCATCCGCTCAGTCAGCAGCGAAGCAAGCCGCCGAAGAGCTGTCTCTCTTGTAATCGCTCCCTGCACGGGCGCAATGAAAAGTTGTTTTATTTACTGAACTCGGCCGTTTTACGTTCGAATACCGCGCCAGCACGCGCACGCACGAAAGCCCGGCCGCGCGGCCGGGCTCCTTACAGGATCCATTTCCTATAGTGGCGAAAGCGCAGGCCTAGAAATCCCGCTGCACACGGAAGCGGACCTGTGCCGCATCCTGGGAGTTGATGTACCGCAGCGAATTCTTGGAGATATCGGGCGTCACGCCGCTGTTGAGCGCCGTGCGGATGTACTCGCCCTCCACGCCGATATCGAGGTCCTTGACGGGCGTCCAGATCAGGCTCGCTCCGGTGATGATCTGGTTGTTGCCGCGCAGGATGGGGCTGGTAGCGAAGGCCAGAGTGTTCGCGGCGCTCGCGCCGGCAGGCGCGAAGCCGAAGCCCAGAAGGCCGAGAGCGTTTCGGCCCTTCGCATTGTAGTCGATTTCCGCATAGCTCCCGAAGAAGGCGGATCGCCAGGCCGGCGCCCAGTAATGGAGCAGCGACGCGACGGCCGAGAAGGTCGTCGACAGCTCAAGACGTCCGGTGGCCGGGTTCAGCACCGCATCGGCGTAGTATTGCTGGAAGGATCCACCGCCTACCGGAGCGGCGGCGAGCGCATCATACGGTGCCGTGTAGTTCGAGATGCCGGTGTAGGTGAGCGCACCCTGGCCGTACGCACCTTGGAGATAGAGGGTGTCGCCGGTCGCGATGAAGGGCAGATTGACCTTCACGCCCCCCTGGACCGCCCAACCGTAGGCACTCGAGGCCCGCCCGGTGGGCGAGATGCCGAGCCCGGGTGTTGCCGTCGACACCCCCGCCACGGTGCTAGAGGCATCGCCGACGTTGATCTCGTGGACGGCGGCGGAGAGCTGGGCGGAGCCCCAGGCCTGATCGATCCGCGCGACGCCGACGAAGTCCGGCAGGCGGGACTTCTGCGTGACGTCCACGAAGGCGACGTTGCCGGGTCCGACGACGATCGGAGCGAGATAGGTGGCGGGCGTGAACGGGTTGAAGGCGTTGCTGTAGCCCGCGAAGCCGCCGGCCGCCGTGAAGGCGCCGACCGCGGAGCCGCTGCCGAAGACCGGGAAGCGCCGGTAGACCGGATCCTCCATGGAGGCGGTCAAGGTGAAGCCGTTTCCGAAGGTCGCCGAGTAGGCGAGCAGATTCGTGCTGTAGGTATCGGACCCGGCCGTGCCGCCGATCAGCTCGAAATCGTGGGCGTAGAAGTCGAAGAACGAGGCCGCACGGCCCGCGGTCAGCCCGGCGAACTGGATGAACGCCTTGTCGGCGTTGATATAGGTCTGCGTGCGACTGAAGGCGTCGGCTCCCAGTCCGGGAAACGCCAGGCCCTCGCGCTGGCGGGATGCGGAAGTCAGGAACGGGCCGCTGCGATCGGCCACGTCGAGCCGCAGGAAGGCGCGCAGGGTGCCGTAGTCGGTCTGGGTCCGCGCATCGAGGTTCAAGCGGAGCAGGCCGAGATAGCCGGTCACGTCGCCGCCGGTCCCGCTGCGAACCTTGGTGGACTGAGAGAGGAAGTCGTAACGGGCTCGGCCCGAGAGGCGGATGCAGGTGTCGCTTCCGGGGATATAGAAGAATCCGGCCCCGTAGGCGTTGCAGACGCGGACATACTCGACTGGCGCCGCCTTCGTTGTTGGAAGATCGGCGGCTTTTGCGCCGATCCCCGAGAGCATTATAGCCGAAGAGCACAACAGAAGCGTCTTGATTTTAGTCATCATGTCCCCGCATCCGACGCCACCTGCATCAAGCGCAAGCGTCAATCCAGATCTCTGCGTTCAGTCGTCGGCTCTGCGATGAACAAAGCCCCGCCTCGCAGCGTTTTAGAGATTTGGCCGGCCATTCGATCGGCATCTTGACCGTATCGGCGCAAGGTTCATTTTACAAATAAAATACGTTTTCTTTTATCAACGGACGTTAAGTTCATAAAATCGGCTTTATATTTGAAATTAGAGAATCAAGGCCGACCCTCGGAACTCGGCTATGTCTCAGGGCAACGAGGCCGGCGGGGGCCTCGGTGCCTTGCGGGCGAGGATGTCGAAGGTCGCGCGCAGACCGCGCTCGAGCGTGAGGCGCGCGGTCGGCTCAGTGACTGCCGCTGCCGCCGTCCGCACTCCCGTTCGGAGCCGGTCGCTCCGGGTGGCTTGCATTGGCGCCCGCTGCCGAATCCGTGGTGACGGTGCCGGCTCCCGTCCGACCCGGTGCAACGACGACGTTCCGGCGGTTTCCGGCGGTGTTAGGCTGCCGCTCTCCGGTCGGCCGCTCCGGATTGAGCCGACCGGGGGCAGCGGCTCCTTGAGCCAGGACAGGGCTTGCTGCGAACACCGCAAGCACAGTCGTCAGGGTGCGTCTCACCAGGGCTTTTCCTACAATCAGGAATGCATCCCCCCGCTCACAATCTGCTTCTCCGGCCGGTGTTCCCAAAATTCTGGCACTAATTTTTAAACAAAGCGCCGGATAATGAAATGTATTTGCATATATTGGCCGATTTTAATTTGCAACCTGCAGATCCACTGGACTTGAAAAATCCTTATGCCTATGAAATCGACAACTGGAGGAGGATCAGCGTGCGTGAGTTGGAATTTTGGATCGTTCTCGCGTTCACAATCATAACTTGCTGGTCATTGTTTGGCCTGATCGGATTTTCGCACTCGTATGTCATGTTCATGCCGCTGGATGAGTCGTTAAAATATGACGATAAGGGCAACACTATCGCGGGGGTCACCCTCGTTCTCGCCAGCTGTGCCTACGCGGCCGTTGCATTCATCCGGATGGCCGCGCTGCTCTGTGGATTCGCCCTGAGGAAGTTTCGGGCTGACGGGGCGGCAACTCCCTTCATCTGAAGGCCACGATCACGGACAGCGCACCACCCTCGATCAGGGCCGCTGCCCCGTCGAGCCACGAACGCGACGCGCGCCGAAGTGCGGTGAGCGAACTCCCTCGTTGACGTGCCGGCGTGCCGGCTGCCGGATCGCCTCCTCCCCCCGAAAGCCGGCCGTCCACGCGTTCGACGACGGCTCCTGCAGGGCGCCGGCCCCCGAGGGCACACGATATCTTGTTCGCCGCTTCGCCCTCACGAGCAGGTGCGCGCTTGCCTCGCCGGAAGGCAGTCTGCTTGAGAGCGCGGCAGTTTCCTGAAGGGTGCCCCTCATGTTGTCGTCCGCCGCACGAGGCCTGTCCGGCCTCGCGCTCCTGATCCTGTTCACCTCCCCCAGTCTCGCGGCCGCCGCCGCGCCCGATACCGGCAGCACGGCCTGGATCCTGACCGCCTCCGCTCTGGTTCTGTTCATGACGCTGCCCGGCCTCGCCCTCTTCTACGGCGGCCTGGTCCACGCCCGGAACGTCCTGTCCGTCCTGATGCAGTGCTTCGCCATCTGCTGCATCGCCTCCGTGCTCTGGGCCCTGTTCGGGTACAGCCTGGTCTTCGACGGCGACGGCGCCCTCATCGGCACGCTTCACAAGGCCTTTCTGGCTCATCTGGAGCCTTTGCGCCCGGCGACGCCGCTCCCGGAAGCCGTGTTCGCGCTCTACCAGATGACGTTCGCGGTGATCACGCCGGCCCTGATCATCGGGGCCATCCCGGAGCGTGTGGCCTTTCCCTTCGTGGCCCTGTTCTCGGCCCTGTGGCTGCTTCTCGTCTATGTTCCGGTGGCGCACTGGATCTGGGGCGGCGGCTGGCTCGCGGGGCTCGGGACCCTGGATTTCGCCGGCGGCATCGTGGTGCACACCACGGCGGGCATCTCGGCCTTGCTTCTCGCCATCCTGGTGGGGCGTCGGCGCGGATTTCCCACGACGCTGACCCCGCCGCACAACCCCGGCATGACCATGATGGGCGCCGGCATGCTCTGGGTGGGCTGGTTCGGCTTCAACGGCGGCAGTGCGCTGGCGGCGGATGCGAGCGCTGCGAACGCCATCCTGGTCACGCACCTGTCGGCCTCGGCGGGCGCCATGGCCTGGACGGCGGCCGAATGGGTGAAGATCCGCAAGCCCACCTCGATCGGCATCGTGACGGGCTGCGTGGCGGGTCTCGCCACGATCACGCCGGCGGCGGGCTTCGTCTCGCCGGCCGCTTCGCTTCTGATCGGCACGGCCGGCGGTCTCGTCTGCTTCTTCGTGACCCTCTACGTGAAGCACCACCTCGTCATCGACGATTCCCTCGATGTCTTCGCCGTTCATGGCGTCGGCGGCATCCTGGGCTCGCTCCTGCTCGCACTCTTTCTGCTGCCCGAACTCGGAGGAATCGGCCTGAGCGAGGGCCGCACGGTCCTGGGCCAGCTCGCGGTCCAGGCCCTGGCCATCGCGGTGGCGGCGCTCTGGTCAGGCCTCCTCACCTGCGGCTTGGCGCGGCTCCTCGGCCTCGTCACGCCACTGCGGGTCGATCAGGAGGCCGAGCATGACGGCCTCGATCTGGCGAGCCACGGCGAGCGTGCCTACGAGTTCACGAACAGATGAGACGCACCGGCCTGTCGGTTCGCCGCAGGCCGGTGCCGGTGCCCGCCCTGGCGATCACGCGTCGCTGAAGACGACGCCGAGTTCGGTCTCGCTGCGCCATGCGACCCGCGCCGGCAGGCGCTGGGCTTGAGGTCCGTACGACAACGCGAATTCGTCGGGCACGCCGATCACGCTGACGACGCGCAGGCGCGCGCCCGCGTCCGACATGTTGCGGACCGTGCAGTCGATCGCACCGCCGCCGAGAAGCTCGATATGCCCCCGGAGCAGCGTTCGTCTGCGGGGAGCCGCACGTCTGTCGTCCATCCTCGTCACCCTCGGCTCGCAGGTCGAACCCCATCGGATCCCGCACGCGATTGAGCCATTCGGACGTTCAGGCTTTCCGTGACCGTATCATCTGCCAGGATCGGGACGGTGCCCGATCGCTTCCGGCACAGCGATGCGCCGAAAGGCTTTGCGCCTCTCAACACCGATGCAGGAAGACCGCCCCCGCAAGTCTTCACTCAAACGCGATACGAACTTATGACGAGACGTCCATGAATTCACATCGGGCAGGGTTTTCCGCCTGGAAGCACGATTTCGTTCTGGCCGTTGTAGACTTCACCTCCGCGGACCGGCCAGATCTTCTTATACCGGAAAGTCCACCGGGCCATTGACGAGAAGAGCGGGAAGACGGGGCGATACGTCATCGTCACCTCCGACATCACGAAGCGATCACCCTTCCTGTCCATGCCGGCGGGCGGGGGCCCGAGGGAGGAGCCGGCCGCGCGAGCCTGCCCGTTGGATTGCGCGCTTGAACAGACCTGGGTCGTCGCGACGGTGCCGTTCTGATAGGTGCCGCCCACGGTAAGCACGATGCTCGCGCTGGTCACATCGTACGGGTTGGAGATCACGCCCGCGACCGAGAAGACCGGGGAGAGGTCCGTGTAGCTTCCGCGGGAGATGAGATCCGCCATCGTGGCCGCAGCATTGTCGAGCCGCTTCCCGATCATATAGGCGCGGGGCAGCTCGATCGACGCCATGAATATCAAGAGCAGGATCGGCGCGATCAGGCTGAACTCGACAGCGCTGACCCCATCCCTGCTGCCCGCGAAGCCGATCAGGCCGGTGCGGATACTCCCGTTCAGCACGGCTTCGGCTCGTAGTCCTCGGCCCGGAATATCTCGGTGGCCACCAGCATCTGCGACTTGTCGGACATGATCCGGCCGGTGAAATCCAGCATCTGGAACAGGCGCATCACCGGAACCGCGACGCGCACCGTGACCGTGTCGCCACCCTGGGGACAGTCGAAGCGCGTGCCGAAGCCGACCGCCCAGGTCTTCGTGGTCCGGTCGAACGGCTCAGCCGGTTTCGAGGTCGAGAAGGAGGTCGCCCGCGAGACGTCGAGGCGCAAGTCCGTGCATGGAAACAGAATCGATGGGCCGCTGCAGACGATCCTTCGGAAGCGCTGGCTGGGGTCGCTTCCATCGGCGCCATCCTGGAAGATCCCGGTCCGCAATTGGCGGACCCCGCGGTCGACAGCGATGTCCAGCGTCTGCTGCTCCAGCGCGACGAGACCGGATTCCGCCACGACGACGAGCAAGGCCAGGAAGGGGCCCGCGAGAAGCGCGAACTCCACCGCGGACGCGCCGGCCCGGTGACGCGCGAAGCGCCGCACGCGCGTCTCGCACAGAGCGGCCGCACGTCTCAGCGCGGGGATGGGCAGGCCGATCCGGATGGATGCACCCGGCCAAGCCGCCGCCCCCCCTGGGGTCGCCGCCTCCGAACACGCCTCCCGCTCGTCGGCGCCGGCAGCCGCCGCGATGGGCGGGTGCCGCGGACCGGAAGTCACGAGACGCCTCAGGATGCCTGTCATGACGATTGAACTCTGCAGGTCGCGCCCCTGCGCCGTCTCTTCGCGGGAGCCCGATCTGCCCCGACGATACCCGCCGCTCGTTTAGAAAAGGTTCCGGACGAACAAGACGCGAAGTGTTTTCAGGAAGCGCACCAGCAAATCCGGACCCGCCGCCCCACAGAGCGGCTTTTTGCCCCGCAGCACGGGCCGCTGCCCGAATAACCCGGACCAGTTTTCGATACCGGCAAGCACAAGTAATCTACTGTTTACGAAGATTCATCGATCCATCACGGCGCGATGGAACCCGAGGGCCGGCCAAGCGGCCGCGACATGCGCGAGGCGACGAATTCTTTAAGAGCCCGGCATATTCATCGAGACCGGCGGCCCGCTGGGACGTCCGCTGCGGCGACAGCCCGGCCGGGAGGATGGCACCATTCGTCACCTGTG
The DNA here is from genome assembly GCF_054611515.1 of Methylobacterium sp. CM6257. Classification (NCBI taxonomy): domain Bacteria; kingdom Pseudomonadati; phylum Pseudomonadota; class Alphaproteobacteria; order Hyphomicrobiales; family Methylobacteriaceae; genus Methylobacterium; species Methylobacterium sp. CM6257. Next base: position 6,705,893 of record NZ_CM137735.1, on the reverse strand, counting down.
GCGCACGTTCCGGGACGCCTCGCGCGCCCTGTCAGATCGGTCCGGGACCGTAGCGGTGACCTTCGGGCTCAGCGCGATGGTCCTGCTCGGCCTCACCGGCGGCATCGATCACGCGCGCCTCTCGTCGCGGCGTAGCCAGCTCCAGAACGCGGCCGACGCCGGTGCCCTGGCGGCGGGCAATTACCTCAAGCTGGCCGTCTCCACCTCGGCGGCCGCCAAGGGCATCGTCGAGGACACTGTCCGCTCGCAGGCCGCCCCCCGCCCCGAGATCCCCTACGCCCTTCAGGCTGATGTCGCGCCCGACAAGACGAGCGTTGCCGTCACGGTTGACGAGACCGTCAGGCGCGTCTTCGGCGGCATCGTCGGCAAGATGCGCCTGTGCCTGCTGACCCTCGGACCCGCCGCACCGGGCGCCTTCCAGCTGGAGAAGAACGCCGAGTCGACCGCACAGGATTGCTCGCTCTACGGGAACTCGACGAATCCGCAGGGCATGGTCGGCAAGCAGGTGAACCTCTACCAGGGGCCGAACCTCTATCTGAACGCAAACTACGATGCGACGAGCGTGCCAGTGCCGAAGGGCATCGGGCCGCTGTCGGGCAAGCTCCTCTCGCAACAGGCGGGGCAGTGATGCCGAACCTCTGCCGATGGCCCGTCGCCTGGGAGTGACACGGTGCTCGCGCTGATCCTCGACGATTCCGAGATGAACAACCTGCTGGTCGTGCAGGCGCTCAAGCCGGTGGCCGATTGCGAGCCCGTGGCCTTCACCTGCCCCGTGGAGGCCCTCGCCTTCCTGCGGGCGAACGTCGACCGGATCGGGATCGTCGTCACCGACTACGACATGCCGGGCCTGACGGGCCTCGACGTGATCGCGGCCGCGCGGGCCGTTCCGGGCTTCGCCCACGTGCCGATCGTCATGGTCACGAGCCTGGACCAGCGCAGCCTGCGCCACCAGGCCCTGCGCGCCGGAGCGACGGACTTCCTCGGCAAGCCTTGCGATCCCGTCGAGATCCAGGCGCGTGTCAGCAACCTCATGAAGATCAGCGCGGCGCACCGGCAGGATCAGGACCGGGCCGCATGGCTGGCGCGCGAGGTCGCGGCGGCAGTCTCGGTGATCGAGGCGCGGGAGCGCGAGATCATCACCCTGCTGATGCGCGCCGCCGAGCAGCGCGACACCGATACCGGCGACCACATCGCCCGGGTGGCGGGCTATGTCGGGGTCATCGCCCGGAACCTCGGCTTCGACCCGCCGTACATCCAGGCCCTGACGCTCGCCTCCACGATGCACGACGTGGGCAAGATCGGCGTCCCGGACTCGATCCTGCTCAAGCGGGGACCGCTCTCCCCCGACGAGCGCGCCGAGATGGAGAAGCACGCCGAGCGCGGGCGGCGGATCCTCGAAGGCAGCACCTCGGACGTCGTGCGGCTCGCCGCCGAGATCGCCGAGAGCCACCACGAGCGCTGGGACGGGACGGGCTACCCCAAGGGCTTGCGCGGCGAAGCGATCCCGCTCTCCGGCCGGATCGTCGCGGTGGCCGATGTCTTCGACGCCCTGGTGACAGAGCGCCCCTACAAGGCGGCGTGGCCGCTCGAGCGCGCGCGGGCCCACATGGCGGACCAGGCGGGCCTTCATTTCGACCCGCGCTGCATCGACGCCTTCCTCAGCGGCTGGGACGCGGTGGCGCAGACCTGGATCCGGTCCGCCGCCTGATCCGGGTCCGGCCCGCACCGACACCGCCCCGATCACCTCCCGACCCCATCCCACACAGGAGCGCACCGTGCAGCTCGCCTGGCTCAAGCCGAGACGCTCCCTGGCCGGCCGGCTCGCCCTGGCCGTCACCGGCGCCGTCACGGCGGCGCTCATCCTGGCGGCGGCCCTGTCGGTCTGGCGCGAGGTCGCCCGCTACGCGGCCGACAAGCACGATGCGCTCGAAGCCGTCGCCGAGGTCTTCGCCGAGGGTGGGGCCCGGGCGACCGCGGAGAACGACGAGACGGCGGCGGCCGCATCGCTTCGGGCCATCGGCCAGGTGCGGTTGTCCATCGTCTACGGAGCGATCGAGCGGCTCGACGGATCCGTCCTCGCCGAGCAGGGTATCGGCCTGCGCCTGACCCGGGACGCCGCCCTCGACGGCGAGGATCTGTCCCTCCTGCGCATGCTCGCCACCCGCACCCTGCAGGCGGAGGCGCCGATCAAGGACAACGGACGCGTGATCGGCCGCGTCGTCCTGATCGGCGAGACCGAGGGGCTCCTCACGCATATCTGGACGGCCGGGCAGAACGGGGCGCTGGCGGCGCTGCTGGCCGTCGCCATCGGGATCGGCGTGTCCCTGTACCTGCAGCGGAGCGTGACGCGCCCGCTGGCCGCGCTGGCCCGCACGATGGACGCGGTGCGCCTCCGCCACGACTACGCGCAACGCGCTCCGGTGACGAGCGACGATGAGGTCGGCGCGCTGGCGCGCACGTTCAACGACCTCCTCTCGGCCGTCAACGAGCGCGATCATCGCCTCGCCGCCCACAGCGCCCACCTCGAAGCGGAGGTCCGCGCCCGGACGGCGGATCTGAGCGAGGCCAAGCAGGCCGCCGAGACGGCCAACGCGGCCAAGTCGACCTTCCTGGCCACGATGAGCCACGAGATCCGGACGCCGATGAACGGCGTCCTCGTGATGGCGGAATTGCTGGCGGGCTCGGACCTGCCGCCGCGCCAGCGGCGCTATGCCGACGTGATCGCCCGCTCCGGCCAGTCGCTGTTGGCGATCCTGAACGACATCCTCGACTTCGCCAAGGTCGAGGCCGGCAAGCTCGACCTTGAGCGCGTGGCCGTGAACCCGGCCGACATCGCCGATACCGTGGTCACGCTGTTCGCCGAGCGCGCCCGGGGGGTGGGCCTCGACCTCGCGGTCTCCGTCGCCCCCGAGGTCCCGCGGGCCATCGTCGGCGACCCGGTCCGCCTCGGGCAGGTGGTGAGCAACTTCGTGTCGAACGCGCTGAAGTTCACCGAGACCGGACACGTCTCCGTCCGGATGACGATCGATCCCACGGATGGATTCCTGGTCATCGCCGTCACCGATACCGGGATCGGCATTGCGCAGGACAAGCTGGCCACGATCTTCTCGGCCTTCTCGCAGGCCGACCAATCCACGACCCGACGCTTCGGCGGCACCGGCCTCGGGCTCTCGATCGCCCAGCGCCTGATCGAGGCGATGGGCGGCAGCGTGGCCGTCGCGAGCCGCGTCGGCGAAGGTTCGACGTTCTCGGCGCGCATCCCCGTGGAGGCGGTCGAACCCGCCCGCCCGGTGGCGCGCCTGGCCGAGGTGCCGGCCAGGGTGGTCCTGCGCGCGGCCGGCCCGGCGACTCGGGCGGCCCTCGCCTCGGACCTGCGGGCGGCCGGGTTCGAACCGGCCGAGGCGGCGGACGGGGCCGGCGCCCATTGGATCCTCGACGCCGCGTCCCTGGTGGCGCTGGGCCGTCGGCCGGAGGGGGCGGCGCGCGTGCTCGCCCTCGGCGCGCCGGGCGACGGGTCCGCCGAGCGGGCGCAGCGGGCCGGGCTCGCGGACGAGGTTCTGCGCTGGCCGGTGATCCAGGCGGATTGGCAGCCCGTCCTCGCCGCCCTCGCGGCGGGCCGGACCTTCGCGCCGCCCGCCGGGCGCGCGGATCCGGCCGAGCTGCTGCCGCGCTTCCCGCAAGCGCGCGTGCTCGTGGCGGACGACAGCGCGGTCAACCGCGAGGTCGCCCGCGAGGCCCTGGCGCGCTGCGGGGTCACGGAGGTCGTGGCGGTCGAGGACGGGGCCGCGGCGGTGGCGGAAGCGGCCGCGCAGCGTTTCGACCTGGTCCTGATGGACGGCAGCATGCCGGTCCTCGACGGCTTCGCCGCGGCCCGGGCCATCCGGGAGCGCGAGGCCGCCACCGGCCGCCCGCGGACCCCGATCATCGCCCTGACCGCCCATGTCCTCGGCGAGGCCGCGGAGACCGCGGAAGCGGCCGGCATGGACGGGATGCTCCTGAAGCCCTTCACGCTGAAGCAGCTTGCCGCCCTCTTGGAGCGTCACACCCCCGCGCACCGGGAGGCGGCCCCGGCGCCGGTCGAACCGGCGGGGCAGGACCGGCCCGAGGTGGAGGCGCCAGACCACGGCGCTCTGCTCGATGGGGAGGTGCTGGACGGGCTGCTCGGTCTCGGAGACGGCGCCTTCCTGGACCGCATCCTCGACCTCTACCGCCGACAGGCTCCTCTGGCGCTGTCCGCCCTGCGGTCGGCCCTGGCGGCCTCGGATCAGCCGGGCATCGCCAAGGCCGCGCACAGCCTCAAATCTATGAGCGCCAATATCGGCGCGCGGGCGCTGGCCGAACGGCTGGGAACCATCGAGCAGGAGGCCCGGAACACGGCCTATGCCGGATCGCCGGCCGAATGCGACGCCCTGGAGACTCTGCTCGGTGCGACGATGCGGGGGCTCGAAGCGCGGACCCAGGTCCGGAGGACAGCGGCCTAGGGCCATTCCCGGTCCCCTTGGGGACCGACCGGACGGCAGCGGAGGCGCTGCCGCAGGCTGTGGCGCGGGTCCCCTCTCCCGGAGGGACACATTGAGGGCTGTGTCCTCTCCGGACAGTTCTCGGCCTGCTCCCGCACAGCGCTCTGACCCGGCGATGCATCAACCCGCAGCGCCGCAGGTCCGGCGCGCCGTCTCTGCACGGCGGCCTTTTGCACATGTGTACAAATCTGTCCTTGTGGGCTCGTACGATATCTACACCTCGGACGACCATGGTGGGCGGATAGACGCGCCGATCACCGCAACGGATTCGCAAGGTCTGGTCGTCTAGATCCTCCGGCAGCCACGCTGCACACGGACGAAGTGGACCGGCCTTGAAACCATGGGGGAGATGAGCCGCGCAATGCTTGCGGGACCATCCGGCAGCGCCCCCCTTCGGAGGCTCTGCGGACCGCGAGCCTTTTCCTGCAGCCGCAGCGGCGCCGCAGCGGTCGAATTCGCCCTGGTGGCGATGCCTTTCCTGGCCCTCGTCGGCGCCACCCTTGAGGCCGGCGTCACCTATTTCGCGCAAGAGATCCTTCAGCAGGCGGTGACGGATGCGGGCCGCCAGATCTACACGGGCCAGTTCCAGGCGGCCAATGCCAGCGTCACCGACACCGCGACGCTGCTCAACAATTTCCGCACCGCCATGTGCTACCCCGGTGGCAAGGCGCGTATCACGGTCTTCCCCTGCGCCAGCGTCCGGGTCAGCATCACGAAGGCGGCGAGCTTCGGCTCCGCCACACCGGTGCAGGCGACAGCGACGAACCCGAAGACCGGGGTCTCGGACTGGAACGCGGGCTTTGGATCGTACGCGTGCGCGCGCGCGAGCGACGTGATGGTCGTTCAAGCCGCGGTCGATCTGCCGGTCTATTTCCCCCTGCTCGGTGCCGCCTACGCCACGCTGCCCAATCGACGGCGCGTCATCCAGGCGGCCACCGTCTTCCAGGTCGAGCCGTTCAACTCGACCGCCGTTTGCCCGTCCGGCTCGTGAGCGGGTCCGCCGTGCCATACCCCGCCGGGCTCTGGGCGCGCTTCCGGAGCGACGCGCACGGGCTAGCAGCCATCGAGTTCGCGATGGTCCTGCCCCTGCTGATCGCGCTCTATTTCGGGCTGACGGAGCTCGTGCGCGCCGTCGACACCAGCCGCAAGACGACAATCTATGCGCGCACGATCGCCGACCTCTCGGGACGCGCCACCAATGGCAGCCCGACGGCGGACGACATGGCCGCCATCCTCAGCGCGGCCGGCGCGATCCTGCGGCCGTACCCGACGACGAACCTCCAGGTCGCCGTGCATGCCATGGGCATCGAGAGCGTCTCCGGGTCCCTCGTCGGCGGCGTCTGTTCCAGTTATCCGCAGAACGCCCGCCCTGTCCTGACCCTCAACGGCAACAGCGGCCTCCCGCCGACACCCGCGACCTTCCAGTACGACGGCGCCCGCTACATCCTGGTCGAGGTCTCGCTCTCCTACGCGCCGATCATCGGCCCGGCGCTCTTCCAATCCATCTTCGGCACGAGGGGGCTGGTGTTCAGCCGGCAGGTGTCCTGGGCGCAGCGCCTCGACAAGGGCGAGGTGGTCATGCCGGGAGGCTCGAAGTGCCCGACGTTCTGATCCGCCTGCGAACTTGGCTCGGCACGGGCGCGCGGCCGGAGGCAACCGGTCCCCTCGCCCGCTTCGCGCGCGCGCGGCGCGGCCAGGTGGCGATCCTCTTCGCGCTCCTGGCCGTCCCGATGCTGTTCGCCGCCGGGGCGGCCATCGATTACGGTCGGCGCAACGCCGCCAAGGCGCAGCTCGATGTGGCGGTCGACGCCGCGCTCCTGGGCGTGATCACCCAGAAGACCAACACGATCACCGACGACATGCTCGCCCGCGCGGATGCGCAGTTCAGGGCGGACGCGGCGAAGGTTCCGGGGGTCACGATCACCTCGTTCAAACTGATCCCGGCGCCGGGCGTCACGCAGGTCGGCCTCACCGCCAGCTACACCGCCACCGTGCAGACGACGCTGAGCGGCATGATGAACGTCGTGACGATGAACATCGCCGGCCAGTCGGGCAGCGTCCGCAACGTCGCGCAGTACATCGACTTCTACCTGCTCCTGGACAACTCGCCGTCGATGGGGCTCGCCGCCACCGCCGCCGACATCTCCAACATGCAGCGCGTCACATCGCCGGCCTGCGCCTTCGCCTGCCATCTCCTGAACAGCAACGGCACCGAGAACATCAACGACAACTACAACATCGCCAAGCGCAACAACATCAAGCTCCGGATCCAGGTCCTGCGCGACGCCGTAACGAACCTGGTCTCATCCGCCAAGGCGAGCATGAGCCTGACGCAGCAGTTCCGAATGGAGATGTGGACGTTCAGCGACATACAAACGAGGCTGATACAGTTGACGCCGTCGCTCGATCAGGTCAGTTCCGCGGCGAGCAAGATCGACCTAGCGTATTCCTATCAGGATCAGCGCGACAACCAGACCGCCTACGAGCGGGCCATGGCGAAGATGACCAGCACGATCCCGGCCAGCGGCAACGGCGTGACCGCCACCGCCCCGATCCGATTCCTGTTCTTCGTCACCGACGGCGTCCAAGACACGCCCATCGACGGCAAGATGAGCAATCAGAGCTCCGGCTTCAAGATCAACAGCAACCGGTTCATCAGCCCCATCAGCCCCTCGACCTGCCAGGCGATGAAGGACAACAATATCAGGATCGGCATCATCTACACGCAATATCTGCCATTGTATAGCAACAGTTTCTATAACTCCTATGTAAAACCTTTCGAAAACAACATCGGCCCGCTGCTGAAGAGCTGCGCGACGGACGGCCTCTACTTCCCCGTGTCGACCGATGGCGACATCAATCAAGCGATGCAGCAGTTGTTCAGCGCGGCGCTCGCCTCGGTGCGCATCACCAATTGATGCGCGCGAGAGAGGCGGCCCGCTTCCCGGTGCGCGCTTCGCCGATCATCCGCCGACGGCCGACAGGTTCCGCAGAGCGCCGCCCTTCGCCGGCGGGCCGCCTTACGGCTCTAGCCTCCGGGCGCCGGAAGGCGGCCCGCCGATCAGGAGGCCCGGACCAGGTGCAGCGCGCCCTTCTGCACCAGCGCCGGCCCGGTCTGCGGGTTGGCGCTGCGGGTCTGATTGCGGCCGCCGTTCTTGGCCGCGTAGAGGGCGTCGTCGGCCAGGCGATACAGGTCCGGCTGAGGGCCGGCCCGCCGCCCGCCCGGCACCGCGCAGGCGAGCCCGATGCTCACCGTGACGGCGCCCGCCTCGATCCCCGCCGATCCGGTCGCCAGCATCGAGACCTCGGCGTGGACCCGCTCGGCGATGCGCAGGGCGCCGGCTTCGTCGGTATCGGGGAGGAGGATGGCGAATTCCTCGCTGCCGATGCGGCTGACGAGATCCTCGGGACGGTGCACGCTCGCGCAGAGGCGGCGCGCCAGCCCCTTCAGGACCTCGTCGCCCACGAGGTTCCCGTAGCGGTCGTTGTAGCGCTTGAAATGGTCCGCATCGACGATGAGGAGCGCCGGCGGATGGGCCTTGCGCCGCCTCCAGGGCAACCCCGAACCTGTCCTCGAAGCAGCGCCGGTTCGGCAGGCCGGTCAGGACGTCCGTCCGCGACAGCGCGGCGGGTTCGGCCTGCACCGCCTCGCGGCGGCGCAGTTCCCGTCGAACAGCAGCGACAGCGCGATCGTGAGACCGTAGAGCACCAGCACGACGGCGCCGATGACGCGGGCCTTGGCGCGCCACTCCCGTTCCACCTCCGTGGTGGACAGGGCCACGTTCAGGATCAGCGGCAGGGATCCGATGCGTGTGAAGGTGTAGTATCGCTCGACTCCGCCGCTTGCGCGCCGACCCGGTGGAGTCGGAACCGTTCGCTGGCAGACGGGCAGCCGGCGTGGTCAGCCGAGGATCTCGGTCAGGGCGAGCACCAGTTCCCGCGCCACGAACGGCTCACATGAGGAGTCGATGTGCAAGGGATCTCATCCGGTCATGAGTGATCTCCTGGCGTGTTCCAGATCGCAGGTCCGAGCCCGATGGGTGAAGCGGCCGCAGCGGACGCGCTCAAGCTCACATGCGGTCGCCGATCGATCTCGGCTGCACCATGATCCCGCATCCGGCGGGCCGAGCTCAGGAGGACGAGACCATTCTTAACTGCGGCGGCTGAGGCCATACCGTTCGTCGGTTCGTCCACCTGGATCCGCCAAGGCTTCTCGTGCCTCGGTGGATTGAGAGGGATTGCAGTCGCTCTCGGTCAGACGCTCTTCATCGCAGCGCCCTCGATGACCACACCTGCCGTCACATACTTCCAGAGCGCGACGAGAAGCTTGCGGGCGAGAGCCACGATGGCGATCTTTTTCATGCGCCCGCCGGTGCGCTTGACCCGGTCGTGGTACCAGCGCGACAGGGCCGAACCTGGCTGATGGCGGAGCCAGAGCCAGGCCAGTTCGACAAGTGTCGCGCGCAGGCGTGGATTGCCGGCCTTCGACACGCCTTGCTCGTGATCAATCGAGCCACTCTGCCAAGGCGTTGGCGCCAAGCCCGCGTAGGCGGCAAGCTGGCGACGATTCTCAAAGCGCCGGAACAACCCTTCAGACCAGAGCACACCGGCAAAGCCGGGACCGACACCTTTCAAGTCGAGAAGCATGGCCGCTGCCGCACGCTGTGGTGTGGCCGCACGCTCGGCCGCCACGAGTGCGTCGCGCGCGGCGCGCACGTCATCGATCTGCTCGATCAGCAGCTCGATAAGACCGAGTTCGCGTTCGATCATCGCCTTGAGGTACCGCGGGAGCGGCCGGCCATCGCCGGTCCGCAACGCCTCAAGCCGTTCGCGCCTGTCCGACCGACGGGGATCGTAGTCGGTGATACCCTGCGCAAACAGCACGCCTCGGAGCCGGTTGACGTGCCGGACACGCTCGCTGATGAGCGTTCGAAGTTCGCGGCACAGCCGGCGGCGATCCTCCTCCTCAGGCGTGGGCGCCCGGACCATCGCGCACACGCGCGGCTCTCCGCGCTTGTAGGCCAGCAGCGTACGGACCAGGGCTTCGCCATCGATCCGGTCGGTCTTGGCCCGTCGCCTGCGCCTTGAGGTGGCGACGGAGGCGGCGTCAACAACGTGGCTCTCGATGCCCTTGCCCTCGAGCACGCGGTGCAGCCAGAAGCCGTCGAGCCCGGCCTCCTGGATCACCACGACGGGGAACAGCTTGCCGGTGCGCGCCCGAGCTCGCGCCCGTAGGTCAGCCAGTCGGCTGAGCAGGCCCGCGGCATCACCACCGCGCACCACGTGCCGGGACATCTTCTGGCCGGCTCCAGGAGAGAGCGACGTCACCAACCACGTTGCGCGGCTGAGTTCGAGCGAGACGAAGATCGCCGCGAGATCGACCCGGATAGGCTCGGGCGCACCGCCAACATCAGGAGAAAGGCTCACGTTCACCTCCATGAAGAGCGTCAGGCCGTCCATCCTGCTGAAGCGCCGCCTGATCGCCACCTCCTCATGGGATCTTCTCCAGCCGCGGCCGGTTCCGGTAGATCGAGGTGTCGGCGAGCTTCACGTCGCCCGTGGCGAACAGGTACGGCACGCCCAGCACGCCGAGCTTGTCGGCTACCGGGTAGGCGTCATCGCCCTCGCCCAGATTGACGTCGAGCACCGCCGCGTCGGGGCGGAGCGCCTCGATCAGGTCGAGGGCCTGATCAGCGCTCGGCACCGGGCCGAGCACCTCGGAGCCGGCCGCCAGCAGCCAGCGCTTCACCTCGCTGGCGATCAGGTACTCGTCCTCGACAACCAGGATCCGGCGGCCGGTGAGAGGAGCATCAGCGCGGGACATCGGCCCTCCGGACGTCATCGACCAGGATACGGCATGTTAACCGGGCCACGCGGCTCCGCGTTCAACCAGGTCAGGAGACCGGCATCTCGATCCGGCAGCGCACGCCGTCCTCGCCCAGCGTGTACTCGACCTCGGCCCGCAGCGCGTAGGCCAGGGCTTCCTGGATCAGCTCGGTGCCGTAGCCGCGCCGCGGCGTCTCGGCGACGCGCAGGTCGACGCCGCTCTCGATCCAGTCCAGGGCGAGCCGGCGGTGCCCGCGCCGGTCGAGCAGCACCTCCCAGGTGATGGCCAGCCGGCCGGAATCGCCGTTGAGCGCCCCGTACTTCACCGCGTTGGTGGTCAGCTCGTGCAGGGCCAGCGCGAAGTTCTGCACCTGCCGCGCCCTGAGATCCGTTGCCGGCCCCGCGATCGTAATGCGGGACGTCGTGTCGTCCGCGTAGGCGGCGAGTTCGGCCCGCACCAGGGTCCCGACCTCGACGGTGTCGTTGTTGCCCTGGCTGAGCAGCCCCTGCGCCCGGCTGAGCGCCTGCAACCGCTCCTCGAAAGCCTCGACCGATCCGCCCCGCTTCACCGTCCGGTCCGCCACCGCGGAGACGACGCCGAGCAGGTTGCGCGCCCGGTGCTGCAACTCGTTGACCAGAACCTCCTGCCGGGCCTGGAGCTGGCGGATCGCGTCGATGTCGGTGGAGGTGCCGAGCCACTCCACGGTCCGGCCCGAAGCATCCCGCACCGGCAGCGACCGGCTGTGATGCCAGAGCCAAGCCCCGTCCGAGGCGCGCCGCACCCGGTACTCGACGTTGAGGATGCCATCGAGCCCCGCCCGCTCCCAGGCTTGCGTCGCCGCCTCGCGATCCTCCGGGTGGACAGCGTCGAGCCAGCCCAGTCCGGTGCACTCCTGCTGGGTCTGGCCGGTGTAGGACAGCCATTGCGGGCTTCCCCACGCCCATCGCCCCCCGTCGGCCGAACGCCAGACGAGCTGCGGGATGCCCTCGATCAGCGCCCTCTGGCGCGTCTCGCTCACCCGCAGGGCCTCGTCGGCCCTCCGTCGGTTCGTTGTGTTCTGGCCGATCTTCAGGAACCCGCGCAGGGACCCGTCGGCGTGGTGCAGGGCCCGGGTGGTGCCCTCGATGAACACCCGCGAGCCGTCCTTGCGCATATGCCAGCGCACGTTCGGCGCCGAGCCGCTTCGGCGGGCCTCCTCCAGCTCCTTCTCGTCCTCGCGGCTCCTCTGGTCCTCCGGCGTGTACAGGATGCTGCCCGGCTGCCCGATCACCTCGTCGGCGGTCCAGCCGAACACGGCCTCCGCGCTGGGATACCAATCGGTGATCCGGTTCTCGGGATCGAGGGTGAAGATCGCGTGGTCCCGGGCGTTCTCGACGACGAGCCGGAACCGCTCCTGGCTCTCCCGCAGGTCCGTCTCGGTCCGCTTGCGCGCGGTGATGTCGACGAAGGTGATGACCACTCCGGCGATGAAGTTGTCGACGCTGCGGTAGGGCAGGACCCGCACGAGGTAGTGCGCGTCGGCGGCGCTCTCGATCTCCCGCTCGGCGGCCGCCAGGGTCCGCAGCACCCGCCGGGCATCGGCCTGAAGATCCTCGTAGGCGATGCGCGACTTGATGTGGCCGATCGGCCGGCCGACATCGGTCTCGACGAGATGGAAGATCTCGGTGACCGCCGGGGTGAAGTTCGTCACCCGCAGCTCGTTGTCGAGGAAGACCGTGGCGATCTGCGTGCTCTCGAGGAAGTTCTTCAGGTCGCTGTTGGTCCGCCCGAGTTCCTGCACCCGCAGGCTGAGCTCGCCGTTGACGGTGGTCAGCTCCTCGTTGAGCGACTGCAGCTCCTCCTTGGAGGTCTGAAGCTCCTCGTTGGCGGATTGCAGCTCCTCATTGAGGGACTGGTACTCCTCGTTGGAGGCCTTCAGCTCCTCGCCGGTGGCCTCCGCCTCCTCGGCGGTCGCCTGGAGCCGCTCCCGGGTGTCGCGCAGCTCCGCCTCGATCTGCTGGATGTAGGCCTGCTGGTCGGAGGATATGGTCCTGGCGGCGATCTGCCCCCGTTCCGGCGCCGCGCGGCCATCCTTGAACAGAACGACGTAGTTCCGGACGGTCCCGGACGCCGTCCCGACGGGTTCGACGACGAGGTCGACGACGAGGTTCTGTCCGTCCTGCCCGATGCGCCTGTCGTCGAGCTCGACGGTCTCGCCGCTCTCGTCCGCGCGCGTCAGGGCCTCGCGCACGTCGAGGCGCAGGTCGGGATGGATGAGCTGCAGCAGGTTCAGCGTCGCCGCCCCGCCCACCGGATCGAGGTAGCGGCCCGTCCGGGCGGAGAAATGCAGGACGTTGTACCCGTCGTCGACGATGACGTAGGCCGGCGCGTAGCGCTCCGCGAAGCGCTCGGCGCGCTGAGCCAGGGACGGCTCGATCGTGCCGATCTGCGGCGCGCTGGGAACCGGCGGCTTCTCGACCGGGGAGGCCACCGTGAACGGGAAGTTGGGCAGTGCCCGGCCGGGTGAATCCAGGCGGCGGAACACCCGCGAGCGGGCTTCAACCGGCGCGAACAGGTTCGTGTGGCGGGAGACGTTCTCGGAATTGCCCAGAAACAGCACGCCGCCCGGCCTCAGAGAGAAGTGGAACAGCGGGATCACCTGGTTCTGCAGCTCGGCGTCGAGATAGATCAGCAGGTTGCGGCAGGAGACGAGGTCGAGGCGCGAGAACGGGGCGTCCTTGATGATGCTGTGCTGCGAGAAGATGCACATCTCCCGCAACTCCTTGACCACGCAATAGGTGTTGCCCTCCTTCACGAACCAGCGCGCCAGCCGCTCGGGCGCCATGTCGCCCGCGATGGTGGCGGCGTAGCGTGCGGCGCGCGCGGACGCGAGCGCCCGGCCGTCGAGGTCGGTGGCGAAGATCTGCACCATCGGCACCTCGTCGAGGGTGGCCATGTGCTCGCGCATCAGAATGCCCAGTGAGTAGGCTTCCTCGCCGGTGGAGCAGCCGATCACCCAGACGCGGATCCGGTCATTCCGGCTCCGGCCCGCGAACAGCTCGGGGATCACCTCGCGGGCGAGCAGCTCGAACTCGCGCGGGTCGCGGAAGAACTGGGTGACGCCGATCAGGAGGTCGTTGAAGAGGTCCTGCGCCTCCTCGGGCCGCTCGCGCAGCAGGTCCAGGTAGGCGGCCATGGTGTTCGCCTGGACGACCTGCATGCGCCGCTGGATCCGGCGCAGGAACGTGCCGGGCTTGTAGCCGTGGAAGTCGTGGCCGGTCCGCTTGCGCAGCACCGCCGCGATGCTCGCCAGTGTCGCCGCGGTGTCGGCGGCATCGGGACGGGGCGGGCCGGCGGACAGGATCTGGCGGACCCCGTCCCGGATCCGCTCCGCGAGCCGGTCGATGGGCAGCACGGCGTCGGCCAGCGCGGCGGGATGGTTGCCGTATGAGAGCTCGCCGGAGCCGGTCTCCTCGGTCTCCTCCGCGAAGGCGAGCCCGCCCGCCTCCTTCACCGCCTTGACGCCCAGGGTCCCGTCGGCGCCCGTCCCCCCAGGATCACCGCGATGCTGTGGCCGTCCTCGTCACCGGCCAGCGCCACGAGGAAGCTGTCGATGGTGCCGCGGGCGCCGGGCCGCTGCTCCGCGGGCTGGATCCGGAACCGCCCGTGCTCCAGGCTCACGATCACGTCGGGATCGGGCAGGTAGATCTTCCCAGCCGTCAGCGGAGCGTCATGCGCGACGGCGCCCGGCTCGTGTCCGGCTTCGCGCAGGGCCCGCAGGAACGCCTCCGTGTCCAGCGCCTCGCGGTGCTGCAGCACGATGACCAGCGCCGTGTCGGGTTGCGGCGTGATCTGCCGCAGAAGGTTCAGGAGCGCCTGCGGGCTCGCGGCCGACGCGCAGAGGGCGACCACGGCGGCCCTGCCGTCGTGTGATGCCGCATCGGTCGAGGACCTCACCATCTCTGCGTCTTTCCCGGGCTCATGAACGCGGCCGGCTCCCATGCCGGAAGAGCGGGGCGGTCCTTACGTCACGCCTCCTGCGCACCCTCATTACCCGAGAGCTCCGACGGGGGCAGGGAGAGAAGGACGGCTTTCCGGATCGTTTCGGCATGTGCGCGGTACTCGGCCGCACGCATCTCGTACATATCCGCCAGGGCGGGCCGCCCGGCCTTGCGCCCGTCCTCGGCCATGCGCCGGACGAGCTCGGCCCGCTCCTCGACGATGCGGAGCGCGACCCGCAGGGCCTCGTCCACTGCGTTCTCCTGCTCCTTGGCCACCACCTCGGCCGTGAAGGCGTGGCCGACCTGGCAGCGGAAGCGGAGCGAGCTGGTGCCCTGCATCGTCGAGAGGACGCCGCCGCATTGCGGGCAGGACAGTGCAACGGGAGTGCCGATGCGGCGGATCACGTCGCTGCCGACCCGCGCCCCCGCCGCAATGTCGACCTCCAGGCGGATCTCCGGCGGCACCGGCCTCGGCGGCCCCGCGGGATCGCGCACGAGGTCCGAGAGCACGTCCCCGATGCGGGTGGCCGACAGGGTGAGGTCCACCTCCAGCGCCGAGAGCGCGCTGCGCGGCATCTCGTCGGCGATCGCGTCCACCGGGTCCTGCACGAGGGCGAGGCCGCCGCAGCGCTTGATCGCCTCTAGGCCGGCGGTCCCGTCGTTGAGGAGGCCGCTCAGGAGCACGCCGATCACCCGGGGACCGTAGGCCACGGCCGCCGAGCGGAACAGCGGGTCGATGGAGGGCCGGGCCATGTTCTCGCGGGGACCATGACCGAGCTTGATCCGCCCGTCCGCCAGGATGAGATGCGAATCCGGCACGCCCAGGTAGATGTTGCCCGGGCTGACCGTCATGCCGTCCGCCGCCGGGTGGACCGGCAGGTGGGCTGCCGCGGACGTCACGGTCGCGAGCAGGCCCAGGCTGCGGGCCGGGATGTGGACCACGACGAACACCGCCGCGGGCAGATCCTTCGGCAGGGCGTTCAGGATCGTCTTGAGGGGCGCTGTTGAGCCGGAGGATCCGCCGATGACGATGATGTCGCGATTGGTCATGCTGCGTCGCTCTCCGCCCCCAGGTGGAACGCCGCAACAGGCACCTTGGATCTCGGAACCGGGCTTAGCGGGTCTCGGATTTGCCGGACGGCCGCGTCTGCGCCGCTGGAGCGCGGACCAGGGGCTTGGTCTGTTCCAACAGCTCGCGCGAGCGCTGGAGAGCCTCCCGGGACGTCTCGATGAGCCATCGATCGTAGCCGGCCGGCGGCCGGCTTCTGGAGGAAAGATCTGTCACGGCGGCACTCCTCGCACGGCAGGCGGGAGCACGCGTCTCTCTCAGCTACCAACGCCCAGACATGCAACGGCCGGTAGTATCGACAGCATGCGCCTCGCTGACAGGAAAGTCCAATGCCGATGCGGAAGCCGCTTCGGCGGGCGTCCTAGGCCGATTTCAGCCGGCGGATGGCGCGCAGGATCTCCTGACGGTGCGCATGCCACTGCGCGAGCGTCGCCTGCAGGGTGGCGAGGAGGTCCTCGGCGCGGCGCGTGTCGCGGCCCTTGAGCCGCATCGCGTGGATCCGCAGCTCCTGCGCGCTGACCCGCTGCTGGCCGGCGGCGATGTCCTGCTCGGCCTTGACGAGGAGCGCCTGTTCTTGGTCGAGCGTGAGCATGGGACGGCAAGCCCCGCGGAACCGACACTCTACCCGCGTTGGCGCGCTGCAACAATCCGCGGGCCTCCGGGTGCAAGCACAGATTTCGGCGGAGAGCGTTCTAGGCGGCGACCGGGGCCGCGTCCTGCTTAGGCTCGGGCAAGCGCATGTGGCGGTAGGCGTGGCGGGTGAGGACGCGGCCGCGGGGGGTGCGCTGCACGAAGCCGCGCTGGATGAGATAGGGCTCGATGATGTCCTCGATCGCATCCCGCGGCTCCGACAAGGCCGCCCCGATCGTCTCGATCCCCACCGGTCCGCCCCCGAACGCGGTCGCGATCAGGCTCAGGTACTTGCGGTCCATCACGTCCAGACCCGCCCCGTCCACGTCGAGCAGCTGCAGCGCCCGGTCGGCGATCGCCCGCGTCACCGTCTCGGCCTCGGCCACCACGGCAAAGTCCCGCACCCGCCGCAGCAGACGCCCGGCGATCCGCGGCGTGCCGCGCGCGCGCCGGGCGATCTCGTTGGCGCCCTCCGCCGACATGCCCAGGCCCAGCACCCGCGCCCCGCGCGCCACGATCTGCTCCAGCTCGTCGATCTCGTAGAATTCCAGCCGGATCGGAATGCCGAACCGGTCGCGCAACGGCGTGGTCAGCAGCCCCGCCCGGGTGGTGGCGCCCACCAGCGTGAACTTGGGCAGCTCGATCTTGACCGAGCGCGCCGCCGGCCCTTCGCCGATGATCAGGTCGAGCTGGTAATCCTCCATGGCCGGGTAGAGGATCTCCTCGACCGCCGGGTTGAGCCGGTGGATCTCGTCGATGAACAGCACGTCGCGCTCTTCCAGGTTGGTGAGCTGCGCGGCCAGATCCCCGGCCTTGGCAATCACCGGCCCGGAGGTCGAGCGGAAGTTCACCCCAAGCTCGCGCGCCACAATCTGGGCGAGCGTGGTCTTGCCCAGACCCGGCGGGCCGACAAACAGCACGTGGTCCAGCGCCTGCCCGGTCTTCTTCGCCGCCTCGATGAAGATCTGCATGTTGGCCCGCGCCGCACGCTGCCCGATAAACTCGGACAGGCTCAGCGGACGGATCGTCTGATCCACGTCCTCGGCGCCCGCGTCGGCCTTCGACGGAGCTAAGGGCAGCTGCCGGAGCGACTTCATCTGCGCCTCCCTCAGGCCGCCGCCTTCACCCGGTCCATCGCCGGCTCGAAGGGCTGCACGAGGACGCGCCGCCCGGTCAGGTCGTGCACGCTGACGCGCCACTCGGACCAGTCGGACCGGTTCGCCAGCGAGAGCCGCACGTCGGCCGCAACCTGACGCGCCCGCGCGATCAGGCGCGACGTCGCGCGAACCTCCGTGCCGCGCGCGTCGAACACGCATTCGAGACCGTTGGTGCAGTGGAACCGGTAGCGTGCCATCCGCCATTCCTCCTTTCGCCGCTCGGTGCGGCGCTCACCTCTGTTCACTATATGTTCTGTTTTTCGGGGGATCCAGCCCCGGCGAAGCGTCGCAGCCCGTGCCGCCGTCACGCCGCCTCCTCGATGAGGGCGGCCGCGCTCCCGGAAACCCCGGACGGGGCTTCCGGATTGATTGCCGCGTGTCGCGGCGGGTGCCGTGCGACGCGCTGAGGATGAGAGACGGACGATGGAACGCTCGCTTGGTTTCGGTGTCGCCCTCCTGACAGCCGGCGCGCTCGCGGGGGCCGCTCCCGCGGCTCGGGCCGAGGGTGCCCTCGTCGTGGCCCAGACCCAGCTCCACAATCCGCCGGATTCGCACGAGCCGCAGAGAGCCCAGGTGGAGTTGCGGAACACCGGGCCGGCTCCGGCGGCGAACGTGACCGTCCACTGCACCTTCACGGGCGCCGGCGGTTCGGTCCTCGACACGCAGACGGTCACGGTGGCGACCATCGCGGGCGGAGCCGACGCCCACGCCGAGGCGATCTATTACGGCTGGCCCAGAGCGACCGGCGCGGCCTGCCGGCTCGCCGAATCACATTAGCCGTTCCTGCCGCGGAGATCGTCCATCCAAAGCCCGCGCGCGTGTCGGGGCAACCGGCACCGGAGCCGCATCGAAAGCGCCATTTTTGCCGCACGCCCCAGAAATCGCGAGCTGACAACAAGTATCCACGCCGTAAGCACTCCTCCGGCCGGCCGCGGGCATTGACCAGCCGGCGCCGCTCTCGAACGATGGTGGTGACCCCGTGTGGCCTGTGCTGGCGTTGCCGAGGTGGGGATTGCCCGTGATTCGTTCGCTCCTCGTCACGCTCGCCCTCCTCGCCGCGACGGCCGCCCAGGCCCAGGTCGGCGCCGGCAATGGGATCGGTAATTCCGGAGCCGGCAACGGCAACGGCAACGGCAACGGTAGCAACAACACGCTCGCCGCCGCCGCCGCGGCCGGCTCGTCGAGTTCGGTGAGCATCGGGGGCAGCGGCAGCGGCCGGAACACGCCGGGCGTGTGGGCGCCGGGGCTCGCGGCGGCGGGCATCGAGAGCTGCCTCGGCAGCGCGAGCGTCGGCGGGGCCGGTCCGGGCATCGGCGTCACCATCGGCGGCACCCTGACCGACAAGGGCTGCAACCTGCGCCTCTATGCCCGGACCCTGTACAGCCTCGGCCACAGGGTCGCGGCCACGCAGATCCTGTGCAACGATCCCGACGTCGCCCTGGCGCTCGCCGTCGAGGGGGTGCGCTGCCTCGCTGGTCCTGGGGCCGAGACGCAGCGGGCCGTGGGGTTTTCCCCGACCGAGGGCTACGCGACGGCGGCGGAGAGCGAACCTGACCTCCGGTCCGAGCCCGTCGATCTCCTGCCCCGCGCCGTTCCAGCGAAGCGGCGCCGGCGCCCCCATGCGGAGAGCGGCCGCCGGCCGGCTCCGGCCGCTACCGCGCGGGCCGGGACGTCAGGGCGCGCGGGGGCCGTGCAGGGACCGGCGTCGCCAGGCGGGGCGTGAGCAGCATCGCGATCTGGGTCCTGTTGTGGAGCCCGAACTTGCGCATGATGTTGCCGATATGCGTCTTCACCGTATTGGTCGAGATGCCCATCTCGTAGGCGATGCTGTCGTTCTGCGCGCCCTGCGCGATGTGCAGGATGATCTCCTGCTCCCGCGCGGTCAGGGTGACGCGGGTGTCGGCGAGAGCAAGTCGCGCGCACGTCTGGACCATCGTTACCTCCTTCTGCGCCGGAGCATGCCCGACGGGACCAATCATTCCATCTTGAGGGCTTCGACCGGATCGAGCCGGGAGGCTCTGTGGGCCGGGTAGTAACCGAAGAACAGGCCGACGAGCGCCGAGAACCCCACTGACAGGAAGATCGCCTGCGCGTCGATGATCGTCGCCCAGCCCGCCGACCGGGCGACGGTCAGCGAGACGGCGGTGCCGACGAGGACGCCGATGAGGCCGCCCAGCAGGCAGAGCACCAGGGCTTCGGCCAGGAACTGCAGGCGGATGTCCCGGCCTCGCGCGCCGACCGCGCGCCGGATGCCGATCTCGCGGGTTCGCTCGGTGACGGTGACGGTCATGATGTTCATGATGCTGATGCCGCCCACCAGCAGTGAGACGCCGGCCACCGAGGTGAGCAGCAGCGCGATGGTGCGGGTGGCGCCGCGCTGGGCATCCATGGCGGCGGCGGGATCGGAGACCTTGAAGTCGTCCTCCTGGCCCTCGGCGATGCGGTGGCGCTGGCGCAGGAGCCCTTCGATCTCCGTGCGCGCCCGGCCCATCGCCTCGTCGGAGACGGCTTTGGCGATGATGTAGGCGACGGCGTCGCGGTTGACCCCGCTGGCGCTGCCCAGGAAGCGCAGCTTGGCCGTCTCCAGCGGCACGAACACGACGTCGTCCTGGTCCGGCCCCTTGGGATCGAGCACGCCCACCACCTCGAAGGGCACGCTCATGATCCGCACCTCCGCCCCGACCGGGTTGTCGCGCCCGAACAGCTCCTTGGCCACGACGCTGCCGAGGATGGCGACCTTGGCGGCGGTGGTCTGCTCGGTGCCGTTGAAGCTGCGGCCGCGCGCCAGCAGCCAGTCGCGCACGAGGAAGTGCCCGTTGGTGGTGCCGTTGACGGTGGTGTTCCAGTTCCGGTTCTCGCGCACGATCTGGGCCGTGCCCGACAGCGATCCGGCCGCGGCGCGCACCTGCGGCACCTGCGCGAGGATGGCCTCGACATCGCCCTCGGTGAGCGTCAGCCGGGTCCCCGCCTTGAGCCGGACGCCGTCCTTCCGGGCGGTGCCGGGATTGATCATCAGGACGTTGGCGCCGACCGCGCGGATCTGGTCGGCGACCCGCCCCTGCGCGCCGCTGCCGATGGCCAGGACCGTCACCACCGAGGCCACGCCGATGACAATGCCCAGCATCGTCAGAAAGCTGCGCATCGGGTTCAGACGCAGGGAACGCAGGGCGACGAGGAGGGACTGGGACAGGTTCATGCGGCCTCCGCCCGCCCGAAGCCCTGGCGCACGTCGTCGATGACCCGGCCGTCGCGCAGGTGGATCGTGCGCGCGCACCGGGCCGCAACGGCGGCGTCGTGGGTGATCATCACGACGGTCTGACCGTGCCGGTTGAGCTGGCGGAACAGATCGAGGATCTCAGCACCGGTCCGGCTGTCGAGCGCTCCGGTCGGCTCGTCCGCGAGAAGAACCGCCGGATCGCCCACCAGGGCGCGGGCGATCGCCACCCGCTGCTGCTCGCCGCCGGAGAGCTGCGAGGGGAAATGCCGCTCCCGGACCGACATGCCCACCGCTTCCAGGGCGGCGCGGGCGCGCAGCCGCCGCAGGCGCGGCACCACGCCGGCATAGATGAGCGGCAGCTCGACATTCTCCACCGCGGTGCTGCGCGGGAGCAAGTTGTAGGACTGGAACACGAAGCCGATCCAGTCCCGGCGCATCCGGGCCCGGGCGTCGTCGGATAGGCGCGCCGTATCCTCGCCGTCGAGGCGGATCGAGCCGGAGGTGGGGCGGTCGAGGAGCCCGACCATGTTCATCAGGGTGCTCTTGCCCGATCCCGACGGGCCCATGATGGCGACGCACTCCCCTGCCTCGACGCCAAGCGAGACGTCGCGGACCACCGGAACCGACATGGTCCCGACCCGGAACGTCCGGTGGACGGATTCGAGCGCGAGGAGCGGCATTGTCAGAACCCCAGCCGCACGCCGAACAGGCGGCGGCCCGTCGGCGCCTCGGCCTGGCCGACCACCACCTCGCTGCCCTCGGCGAGGCTCCCCGCCGCCCGGAGCGCGACCAGGTCGGCACTCATCGCGCCGGTCTCCACCCGGACCGCCTCCAGGCTGCCGTCGGCCGCCCGCACCCAGACCGCGGGCGCGGCCGGATCGCGCGGCGCGCTGCCCTCCGGGCGGAACCGCAGGGCCGCCAGCGGCACCTTGAGGACGTTCTCCTCCTTGTGGATCGTCAGCTTCACCAGCGCGGTCATCCCGGGCAGCAGCAGGCCGTCGCGGTTGTCGGTCTTCAACACCACCGTGTAGGTGACCACGTTCTGCGTCACGAGCGGCGCCTTGCGGACCTGCCGGACCACCGCCTGGAAGCGGCGGCCCGGATAGGCGTCCACCCCGAAGGTGGCGCGCTGCCCGGCCGCGATCCGGCCGATGTCGGTCTCGTCCACGCGGGCATGGACCTCCATCTCGGCGAGGTTCTTGGCGATGGTGAAGGCGGTCCGGACCTCCAGGCCCGCCGCGAGCGTCTGCCCCTGGTTGACGAGGCGGCCGACCACGACGCCGTCGGTGGGCGAGCGGATCACCGTCCGGTCGAGGTCGATCTCGGCGCCGCGCAGGCTCGCCTGCCGCTGGGGCACGGCGGCGCGGGCCTGGGCCAGCTCCGCCTCCAGGCGGCGGACCTCCGCGACGGCGGCGTCCACCGCGAAGCCGTTGAGCTCGAGCACCGCACTCGCCTCGCGGGTCAGGGCCTTGCGGGAGGCGAGGTCGGTCTGCGCCTCCTCGAGGGCGGCGGGCGAGGCGACCTCGCGGGTGCGCAGGGCGACCTTGCGCTCGAGGGTGCGCTCGGCGGCGAGCTGCTGGGCCTGCGCGCTCTCGAGCTTGGCCTGGAGCACCGCCTTGGTGCCGCGGGCGTTGTCGAGGTCGGTCCGGGCCCGGTCGAGCCGGGCCTGCTGGACCTTGACGTTGGCCACCGCCATGTCGAGGGCGGCGCGGTTCTCCTCGACCTTGGCGATGAAGCTGCGCGGATCGAGTTCGGCGAGCGGGTCGCCGAGATGGACCCGGTCGTTGAAGTCGACGTGCAGCTTGGCGATCTGTCCCGCCAGCTGCGAGCCGACCTCGACCGTGTCGACCGGCTGCACGGTGCCGGTGGCGGTGATGAGCTGCTCCAGCGAGCCGCGCTGGATCGGAGCCGTGATGAAGTGGCCCGCCTCGGGCGCCGGAACAGCCAGCTCCTTGACCACCGCCGCGGCGGCGGCCGGCGACCCGCGCTGCGCGGCACCGAAGCCGCCGAGATCGGGATTCGCGTAAGCGAGCAGGGCGAAGGCGGCGGCGGCCGCGACGCCGAGCGTCATCAGGTTGTCGGGCAACCATCGCGCCACGTGCGAGACCTCCCGCCTGTCCGCGCCGCGGCCCCGATGAAATCCGGGCCCCGAAGCGGCGGCCACGGGTTCCGACCCGGGCCTTTCTCCATTTGGTTACAGAGATTGCCGCGATTGGGAATTCACGGCGAACCCGTAAGGATTACCACGTATGGCGCTGCTCAGAGCATGGCCGTCCGGGCGGCCCTGCGCACCAGGGTCTGCACGCACTCGCAGCCGGTCTTGGTCATCACCTTGGCGCGGTGGATCTCCACGGTGCGGTGACTGATCTCGAGCGCCTGCCCGATCTCCTTGTTGGTGTGCCCGAGCAGGACGAGGTGCAGCACATCCCGCTCGCGCCCGGTCAGGCTGTTCACCCGCTGGGCGAAGGCCACATCGTCGTCGTTGGCCGGCGGCCCGCCACCCCCGACCGCGAGGGCCGCGCGGACCGCGTCGAGCAGGAGCGGCGCCGTGAAGGGCTTCTCCAGGAAGTCGCAGGCCCCAAGCTTCATGGCCCGCACCGCGGTGGGGATGTCCCCGTGGCCGGTCATCATCACCACCGGCACCATCGAGCCGGCGGTCCGGAGGCGGGTCAGCATCGTCAGCCCGTCGATGTGCGGCATGCGCAGATCGGCCACGACGCAGCCCTTCAGGCGACCCGGCTCTTCGAGCACCGTCGCCGCGCCGGCATGCTCCACCACGCGATGTCCGAACACGCCGAGGAGGAGCGTCAGCGAGTGGCGCATCGCCGCGTCGTCGTCCACGACATGGATCGTCGAAATGGGGCCCGTCCTCATGTCAGTCCTCGGCCGTGGGCAGGGTGAAATGGAAGGTGGCGCCGCCCGTGGCGGTACTGTCCACCCAGAAGGTGCCACCGTGGGCGTTCACGATCGATCGGCTCACCGACAATCCGACGCCCATCCCGGTGGGCTTCGTGGTGACGAAGGGCTGGAAGAGCGTCCCGGCGACCGCCTCGGCGACGCCCGGACCGGTATCCGAGACGCTGATGCGGACGTGGCCGCTGCGCGGAGCCGCCACGGTGATCGCCAAGTCCCGGCGGGCGCTGTCGCGCATCGCCTCGCAGGCATTCCGGATCAGGTTGACCAGGACCTGCTGGATCTGCACCCGGTCGACGAGGACGTGGAGGCCAAGCGGGCCGGGATCGATCCGCGTCTCGATACCCAGCTCGCGGGTTCCGACGAGGGCGAGGTCGCAGGCGTCGCCGATGAGATCCGCGACGCGCTCCATCCGCCGATCCGTCTCGCCCCGGGTCACGAAGTCCCTCAGGCGCCGGATGATCGCCCCCGCCCGCTGGGCCTGCCCGGCCGCGGCAGCGAGCGCGCTCCGGGCTGCCTCGATCTGGACATGCCCCGGCTCCGCGAGCAGCTGGTCGCAGGCGGCCGCGTAGTTGCTGACCGCTCCGAGCGGCTGGTTGAGCTCGTGGGCCAGCGCCGAGGCCATCTCGCCCATGGCGGAGAGCCGCGAGACGTGGATCAGGTCGGCCTGGAGCCGCTGCAGGCGGGCCTCCGCCTGACGGTGCTCATCGATGCAGTAGATGACCCCGCGGAATCGGATCGGGCGGGCGCCGCGCCCGAGTTCGGCCCGTCCGTGGGAGCGCACCCAGCGGATCTCGCCGTCGGCTTGCCGGACGCGGTACTCGATGCTGTAGCGGCCACCCCGCTCCAGCGCCCCCCGGACCGCCGCCGCTCGGGCGGCGCGGTCTTCGGGATGCACCACGGCCTGGAAGGCGTCGTGGTCGGACAGCCGCCGCGCCGAGACCCCGAGGACGTGGCGGCAGTTTTCGGAAACGGTGACGCGGCCGGTCGCGGGATCGAGCGACCACGTGCAAATGCCGACCTCGTCGAGCGTCTCGCGCAGATCGCGCGCCGAAAGCTCCTGGTGCAATCCAGGTCCCCGGCCGGATAGCGTGCGTTCCAATCTCTGCACCGCCGCGCCTCCCCTCTGTCGCTGCGGACCGCATCAGATTAGCGGAACAGGTCCGCGGTTTAATCAACATACCTCATCGAACGCCACTCATAGCACCGTATTCACCCAGCCAATTTCAACACACCTCTCGTGTATCAGGATTTTAAATCTGAGGAACAAACCTATATGCGCCAATGCCTTACAGATGCATTGCATTGCACCAACAATCGTGGAATGGTCTTCCTATACTTCCGAGCTTACATCATCCAAAAGGCGTAGCCAACACAGGCTAGCTCGGATTTACGGCTGTTCATAGCCAGTCCAGCGCAGCAACCTGACTGCGCTGCTCAATATCGAGCAACGGATCGCATAGCCCAACCTGCGGACAGGACCGGGCATGCATCGCACAGGAGGAATGCGCGATGAAGACCATCCTGCTCTCGGCTGTCGCTGCCCTTGCCCTCGCTGGCGCGCCCTCGCTGGCGCTGGCCGGCGGCAACGGCAACGGCAACGGCAACGGCAACATCGGCTCGGGCAACGGCAACGGCAACGGCAACGCCAACGACGGTTCGCTGAACGGCAACGGCAACGGCAACTTCAACGTCGGCTTCCTGAACGGCAACGCCAACGGCAATGGCAACACAGGATCCGGCAACGGCAACCTGAACGGCAACCACAACATCTTCGGCATCGGCAACGGCAATGCCAACGGCAATCTCAACACCGGCAATGCCAACGGCAATCTAAACGGCAACCGCAACATCTTCGGCGTCGCTAACGGCAACCTGAACGGCAACGCCAACTTCGGGAGCTTCAACGGCAACCTCAACGGCAACCGGAATACCCCCTGAGCCGGCGCGCCCGGGCGTCCGGTCCGAGGACAGGACGCCCCGAGACCAAGGTAAGGTGACGGCCGTCGCGACGGACGGCCGTCGGTGGAGGCGCGGCAGGATCCTTCCGGCGCGGAGCAGGGAGCAACGTGATGAGGTCTCTACTTCTCCCCCTGGCCCTCTTCGGGCTGGCAGGAACGACCGTTCTACCGGCGCAGGCTCAGATCTTTGCCATCGGCAACGGGGTCGGCAACGGCAACGGCAACATCGGATCCCTGAACGGCAACAACAACGGCAACTGGAACTCCGGGTCCGGCAACGGCACCGGCAACGGTAACGGCACCGGAACGCCCATGGTGAATGGCAATATGGGGGCCTTCAACAGCGGCTCGAACAACGTCGGTGCCTTCAATGGCGGGACGGGCAATGTGGGCGCATTCAACGGGGTCGGAAATACCGGCGCGAACAACGGCAACGGGAATATCGGGGCCTATAACGGCAACTACAATTCCGGCTCGTCCAACGGTAACGGCAACGTCGGCGCCGGGAACGGCAACCTCAACGGCGGCAGCAGCAACGGCAACGGCAACATCGGGGCCGGGAACGGAAACCTCAACGGGAACGCGACCCTACCGTCCTTCTTCCGCCGCTAGCGTGCTCGCCGCACGAAGCCCCGCGGGCAGCGCGTCCGATTGAGCATCCGATGAAGCAGCCCCTCCCCCGAATCCTCGCGCTCCTCGCGCCCAGCCTGCTCGGCCCCACCGCGGCCCGTGCCGCTCCCGAGGCCGCGGCCGCCATCGTCCGGCCCGAGGGAACCGGCCTGCCGATCCAGTCGGTCGGCGCCGGCAACGGCAACGGCAACGGCAACGTCGGGTCAAACAACGGCAACGGCAACCGGACGAACGGCAACGGGAATTTCGGCACCGGAAACGGGCACGGCAACGGCGGACGACGCGCGCCACGGGCCTAGGATCTCTCCAGGATGCCCCTCGCGCACCGGGCGCGTGCGGAGGTCGTCGGCGCGCACAGGGAGCGGCCGCAGGGCGGCGAGGCGAGCGCGGATCCGAGCCGCGGCCTCGTCCGGTCAGATCAATATCCGGACCGTAACCGCCTTCAAGATGACCGTTCTTGCCGCCATTTTTTGAGCATGAACGACCAATGATCATCTGTGTTCATTGACGCCGATGAATCATTACTGTATTCGATGCGAGATTTTAGCGGGAATGCGTCCGGCATGGAGTGCATCCGATGGACAGGCCTTGCCGCACAGGATCGGGACGCGCCGCGACGGGGCTAACGCTGGCTCTGATATTCTCGCTGTCCCCGCCCGTCTCGGCGCAGATCGCCGACACTAGCCTTCTCCCCGAACCAGCCGCGGCCAGCAACAGAAGCGATACGGAGTCTGCGCGGAGCAGAACATCGGATTTGGTGATCGCGACCCACGACGTCACCGGAAAGCCCGGCGCGCCCCTCCCGCTGGAGATCAAGCTTATCCGCGTGCGGAACGTCTACATCGAGGCGGTCAAGTTGCTCGGACTTCCCCGGGGCGTGACGATCAGCGACTCCAACAACATGTTCTCGTCGTCGAGCGACAACAACGACGTCGACGTCAGCGGGTGGGATCTCTCGAAGATCCGGATCACGCAGAGCGATGAGCGCGAGAGCAGCTTCTCGCTCGCCGTCGCGGCCATCTGGACTCCGGAATCCGGCGGCCACATCGATGTCACATCGAGCCGCCTCAACGTCCATTTCTTACCGGACGGCCGTGGTCGCGACAGGGCCGCGAGCGGCGACGGACGCGACCGCCCCGAACGGAACGCCGATCAGATCCGCGAGGCGGCTGCGCCACCTCAGGCCGTGGCCACCATCGCCAGCCTCGATGCGCTGGCCTCCGACATCCGCGTGCCCGAGGCGCCCCCTATCGCCCCCCGCGACACCATCACGGCGACTGATCCGCCGGCCCCTCCGGCTCTCCCCGACGGGAAGGCCGGCGCCGAGATGGCGCGTCTGCCCGACCCGGCGCCGGCCACGCCCTCGCCGGCTTCCGACCCGCTCGTGGAGCGGGCCAAGGGCCTGATCCGCCTCGGCGACATCAGCGGCGCCCGGCTCCTGCTGGAGCGCGCCCAGGCGCGCAACGCGCCGAATGCGACTTTCCTGCTGGCGCAGACCTGGGACCCCGCGATGCTGCGGGCCTGGAAGGTGCGCGGCCTGCGCGCGGATCCGGACCTCGCCCGGAGCCTCTACGCGAAGGCGGCGGCCCAGGACCGGCCGGATGGCCGGCAACGCGCCGAGACGGATCACTGAGGACAGCCGGACGACCATCGAGGGACGTGTACATGCCGAGGCTAGCCCGTTTCGCCGCCCTTCTCGGGCTCGCCGCCCTGGTGGCCAGCCCGGCCGCGAGAGCCGCGGATTCGGCCTCCGCCCATGCCGAGTCCATGACGGAGGCCGCCCTCGGCGAGCGCATGAACGCCAACACCGTCACGGTGGTGACGGGTACTCCCGGCGGGACATATTTCCGCGTCGGCGCCGACCTCGCCTTCGTGCTGGATGACGGCGACAAGCTGCGGATCCTGCCGATCCTGGGCAAGGGCGCGGGCGAGAATGCCTACGACATCCGCTTCCTGAAGGGCGTCGATCTGGGCTTCGTCCGCACCGACACGCTGGAACAGCTGCGGCAGGACAAGCGCCTGAAGAACATCGAGCGACACATCCAGTACATCGCCAAGCTGTTCAACGACGAGATGCACATCCTCGCGCCGAACGCGATCAAGACGATCAGCGACCTGTCCGGCAAGCGGGTCAGCTTCGACGTCAAGGGCAGCGGCACCGACTACAGCGGACGCGCGATGTTCCGCGAACTCGGCGTCACCGTCGAGGCGATCAATGTCGACCAGCCCACCGCCCTCGAGATGCTGCGCAAGGGCGAGATCGAGGCGGTCGTCTCCGTGGCGGCCAAGCCCGTGGCCGTCATCGCGGGCTTCGATCCGGAGGATCGCTTCCACTTCGTGAAGGCCCCCTATCCGGACACGATCAACCCGGCCTACGTCCCCGCCACCCTCACGCAGGCCGACTACCCGAAGCTTGTGGGCGGGGAGGCGGTCGAGACCGTCGCGGTCGGGACGATCCTCGGGGTCTACAACAGTCCGAAGGGATCGCCGCGCTACGAGAAGCTCGTCCGCTTCGTCGACGCGTTCTTCGGCCAGTTCGACAAGTTCCTGGCCCCACAGCGCCATCCGAAATGGCGCGAGGTCAATCTTGCGGCCGCCGTGAGCGGCTGGACCCGCTTCCGCCCCGCCCAGGACTGGCTCGACCGCCACCGCGAGCAGGAGGTCGCCGCCCCGGCGGATCTCGACCGCTTCTTCCAGTCCCAGCCCGACCGGCTGGCCGGAAAGGAGGAGGTCTACCAAGCGTATCTGAGATGGCGGCAGACCCGGTAGGCTGGGCGGAGCCGGACCGCGCGTCGCCACGCCCGTCGCTGCACCGCGTGGCGTCGGCTCCGGGATCGGAGATCCCGGGACAGGGCCGGGTGGGCGACCTCGACCGCTGCATCAACGCCGCCTGCGGGCCTTCTCGCGCCGCCAGACGCTCGACCCCAAGCCGACGAATGTGAACCGCCTCGTCGGGGGGCATGGCACCGCCCGGACCTGCGGGTGCTGTTCATCACCGGCTACGCCGAGAACGCCGCGCTCAATCACGGCCGTCTCGGGCCCGGCATGCAGGTGATGACCAAGCCCTTCACCCTGGAGACGCTGGCCGCCCGCATCCGCGGCATCATCGCGGGCGAGGCCTGACGCGCGGGTCCGAGGCTCGGCGGCAGGCCGTCGCATCCCGGCCGGCCTGGATCGGGTCGGGCCGGGCAGGTCCCGCTCCGGAGCGGCGCCGTTCGGCGCCGGCGCGGGACGGCAGATCGGACCGCTTGGGTCATTGCCATACAGAGCCGATGCCCCCATGAGGGCGGCGTCGCCCCGGTGCCGGCCCCGGAACCGATGCCGACGGCGCGTGTCGTGGTGGCGGACCAGCGCAGAGGCTGCGTCCCCGGACGCGGCGCGGACGCGCGATGTCGGACCGAGTGGAGGCGACAGAGGACCTGCCGTGCACACGCAGACCATCCCGACCGAGCTCAAAGCCTATTTCGAGAGCTCGCATATCGCCCTCGCCCTGGCCGCCGCCGGCGACGACAATCCCTTACTGCTGGTCAATGGGCCGTTCCACCAGCTGACCGGGTACGAGAGCGCCGAGGTCGTCGGTCGCAACTGCCGCCTCCTGCAGCGCGACGCCGAGAATCGGGCGGCGCGGGCCAAGATTCACACCTTCCTGGAAAACGACCGGGTAGACTCCGTGCGCACGCCGATCCTGAATTTCCGCAAGGACGGCAGGCCGTTCGTCAATCTGCTGTACATGTCCAAACTGAAGGCCCTGTCGGGCGAGGTGCGCTTTCTTTTCGCATCTCAATTCGACGTCAGCCGCTCGCAACCCGAGTTGCTTTCCGCCTACGATGGGGAGCTGGGCCGGACCTTGTCCCGGCTGAGTCCGACGCTTGCCGAGAGTGGCATGGTCATCGAGGGATCCCTGATGACGATCGCCAACACCGTCGCCACCGTCGCGCAGGCCAAGCTCACCCTCGCGGATCTCGATGCACCAGGATTTCCTTAGCCAGCCCGGAGGCGCCACCTCCGAGGTCCTGGACGGCACCGGGCAGACCGTGCCCCCGCCCTTCGCCGGACCGGTGGTGGGAATCGGCGCCTCGGCGGGAGGCCTCGAAGCCCTGCGCGAGATGCTGGCACGCGCCCATCCGCCCACCGGCATGGCCTTCGTCATCGTCCAGCACCTCGATCCCAACCACGAGAGCATGCTGGCGCAGCTCCTGGACCGGCACACCGCGCTGCAGGTGCTCCAGTGCGAAGGCGGTGAGCGGATCGCGGGCGACACGGTCTACATCATCCCGCCGGGCCGGGGGCTCGCCATCCAGAACGGCGTTCTCGAACTCACGCAGTTCGTGCAGCCGCGGGGGCTGCGGCGGCCCATCGACGATTTCTTCCTGTCGCTGGCCGTCGACCAGCAGGCCAACGCCGCCTGCGTGATCCTGTCGGGCACGGGCGCGGACGGCACGACGGGCCTGCGGGCCGTCAAGGAACATGGCGGCGTCTGCGTGGTGCAGCAGCCGGACACGGCCCGTTACGACGGCATGCCGCTCTCCGCTGTGGGCACCGGCCTCGTCGACTTCGTGCAGCCGCCGGGCGAGATCGTGGACTGCCTCACAGCCTTCTACCAACGCCGCGGCAGCGACGCCGGCGGCGGCGAGGCGGAGCTGGTCGCCGACCACGTGGACGACCTCTGCCGGGTGATCCGCACCGCGGTGGGCCACGACTTCGCCGGCTACAAGCGGACCACCCTGATACGCCGCGTCGAGCGGCGCATGCACGTCCTCGGCCTGGAATCCGGCCGGGCCTACCTCGCCCGCGTCCGCGCCGACAAGGCCGAGTGCGAGGCGCTGTTCCGCGACCTCCTCATCAACGTCACCCGCTTCTTCCGCGACGCCGAGCTGTTCGAGATCCTCCGCGAGCGGGCGATCGAGCCCCTGCTGCGCGCCCGCGACCCGGACGAGGACATCCGGGTCTGGATCCCGGGCTGCTCCAGCGGCGAGGAAGCCTACAGCATCGCCATGCTGTTCGCGGAGGCGGCCCGGCGCCTCAACATGCCGGCGGCCGTCCAGATCTTCGCCACCGACATCGACGAGCGCATGCTGCAGATCGCCCGGGAGGCCACCTATCCGGCGGCGGCCCTGGCCGACATCCCGGCGCAACTGCGCGAGCGCTACGTCGTGCCCCACGCCGAGCGCTTCACCATCGCGGCCGAGATCCGCGACCTGATCCGCTTCTCCAGCCACAGCCTGGTCAAGGACCCGCCCTTTTCCCGGGTCGATCTCCTCTCCTGCCGCAACCTGCTCATCTATTTCGACGAGCGCCTGCAGCAATCGGTGGTGCCGCTGTTCCATTACGCGGTACGGCCGGGCGGCTACCTGTTCCTCGGCCCGTCCGAGAGCGTGAGCCGCTTCGAGCCGCTCTTCCCGGCCATCGACCAGCATGCCCGCCTGTTCGAGCGGTCACCGGGCGCGCCGAAATACCCGATCGACCTGCCGGGGAGCGCCCGGCGCGGCGAGGTCCGGCGCGGCGGGCGCGAGGAGCGCCGCGGCGACCCGGCGATCGCCGACGAGACCGTGGCGGTGCGGCGCGTGGTGGAGCGCTACGCCCCGCCCAGCATGGTGCTGAACGAGGATGGCGGCATCATCGCCGCCTACGGGCGCCTGAGCCGCTACTTCGACTTCCCGGTCACGCGAGCGGGCGGCACGAGCGCGATCACCCTGGCGCGGCCGGGCCTGCGCGACGTGATCGGCCCCCTGCTGCGCCAGACCCGGGATGCGCGCAAGCGCGTGGTCGTCCGGGACGTGCATGTCCGCTCCGAATACGGGGTGCAGACGGTCGAGCTGGTCTGCGATCCGCTCCCGGACGGCGCGATGCTTCTCGTCCTGCGCGACACCGGTGCCTTCCAGCCGTCGAGCGACCTCGACCTCGTCGAGCTGGACGCCGGCGGTGACCATGTCGAGGCACTGGAGGAGGAGCTGCTGCGCACGCGCTACAAACTCCGCTCGGCCGTGGAGGAGCTGGAGACGACGAACGAGGAGCTGAAGAGTTCCAACGAAGAAATGATGTCGATGAACGAGGAGCTCCAATCGACGAACGAGGAGCTCTCGACGGTCAACGACGAGCTGAAGACGAAGGTCGAGCAGCTCACCATCGCGAATGCCGACCTGCGCAATTTCTTCGAATCGACCGATCTCGCCGTCGTCGTGCTGGACCGCGAGCTGAAGGTGCGCAGCTTCACCACCTCGGCCACGGCGATCTTCCCGCTCCAGCCGGGCGATCGCGGCCGGCCGCTGGCCGACGTCGCGAGCCGACTGGCGGGCCAGGAATACCTGCACGACGCCCAGGAGGTCTGCGCCGGCGGCTCCGTGGTCCAGCGGCGCATCGGCACCCGGGACGGGCGCCGGACCCTCTCCCTGCGGGTGCTGCCCTACCGCCTGCAGAACGGCAGCATCGACGGCGCCACCCTGGTGCTGACCGACATCACCGAGGCCCTGTCGCTGGAGCGCCAGCTCGCGGCGGAGCGGGAGCGGCTGGAGCTGGCCGTCAAGGCCGGCGGGATCGGCGTCTGGGAGTACAGCCCCGATGCCGCGACCATCGTGGTCGACAGCACCGCCGGCACGATGTTCGGCCTCGCCCCCGACACGCCGCACGACACGTCGGTCCTGATCGCCTGCGTGGTGCCGGAGGACCGTCCCGGCCTGGAGGCCTCGCTCGCCGAGGCCGCGCACGGGCTGGACGAGTTCGAGGCCCGCATCCGCGTCCGCGCGGCGGGCCACGGGCTCCGGTACATCCGGAGCTACGGCCGTCTGCCGCGGGGAGGTGACCGGAAGCGGATCGTCGGGGTCTGCATCGACGTCTCCCCCGAATACGCGCTCGCCGAAACCCGCGACCTGATGCTGCGGGAGATGAACCACCGGGTGAAGAACCTGTTCGCGATCATCGGCGGCATGATCTCGGCGGGCGCTCGCACGCACCGGGAGATCGGCGTCTTCGCCACCGACATGCGCGACCGCATCTCGGCCCTCGGGCGGGCGCATTCCCTGGCTGATCCCACGGACGGCCAGGGCATGAGCGATCTCGCGGGCCTCATCGGCGCGACTTTGCGGCCCTACCGCGACCATGTCCCGACCGTGATTGAGGGACCGCTGGTGGCGATCAACTGGCGGCACGTGTCGTCACTGGCGATGATCCTGCACGAATGGGCGACGAACTCGGTGAAGTACGGGGCGCTCGGATCCGACGCGGGATCGCTGTCGGTGACGTGGAACCGGAGGCCGGATGGCCTCGCCCTGGAGTGGAGCGAGCGCATGGCCCGGGTTGCCGAGCCCCGGCCCGGCCGGGGTTTCGGCACGCTGCTCGTCGAGATGTCCCTGCGCCAGCTCGAAGCGACCGTGACGCGCAGCCACGACGCGTCAGTCTACCGGATCACGCTGCACCTGCCGGAATCGGTGCTCACCCGAGGCTGAGGGCTCTGTCGGGCAGCCGCGGCCGGGAAGCGAGAACACGACGGCCCGCCGCGGCGTGAGCCGGGCGGGCCGTCGCGGTGGTGGGGCGCCGGAGGTCCGGCGCCCGGTGCCTCAGTCGACGACCTCGACGATGCGGTGACTGCGGTCCACCAGCACCGGCTGGTCGTTCACGATGGTGTAGCGGTAGCCCGGACGCACCCGGTACTCGGTGGGCACATCGTAATAGGTCACGCTGTCCTCCGGCAGGACGGTGCCGACCCGGACCGGTCCGCCCCAGCTGTACGAGCGCACGCCACGCTCGCGGACGTAGCTGCGGAAGCGGGGACGGTCGTCGACGCCCAGGATGCCGCCCACCGTGCCGGTGGCCGCCCCGACCGCGCCGCCGACGATGCCGCCAACCGGACCCGCCGCATCGGCGCCGACCGCCGCGCCCTCGGCCGCGCCGCGCAGGGTGCCCTGCGCCTGGGCGGCCATCGGGAGGGCCAGCACGCCGGCGGTGGCCAGCGCGAGAAGGAACTTGTTGGTCATGATGGTGTCTCCTGGAGCGTCAGAGGATGGGCGGCGCCTCAGTTGCAGCCTTCCTTGTGGACGGTCTTGGAGTTGCCCATGCCGTCCTCCTTGTGGACGGTCTTCGACCCGCAATCGACGCTGCCGGTGGTCACGTCGCGATGCTCGACCACGCCCTCACGGTGCTCCACCGCCACGCTCGGTCCGCTGTCCCGATGAACGACCGTGGTCTCCTCGGCGCTCGCCGGCATCGCAGCACCACACAGAGCCGCGAACAGGGCACCCGAGAGAATAACGTTGCGCATTGTTAGCCTCCTGACTTCAATCGAAGGCAGTAACGGCATGCCCGAAGAAGAGTTCCGTGAAATCTCACCCGTACAATGCGGAAGGCGATGCGGATGAGGGTCGGTACTGATTGCGTACAATTGAACGGGGCATCGCCACACAGCTGAAGGGGACGCACCGATCGCTTCAGCAGGCCAGGGGCGGTACGCGGCACCACCATGCGTGGGCCCGCTCATACTGATGGGCCATGCGCAGCATCACGGCCTCGGCGAAGGGTCGGGCCGCGATCTGGAGGCTGACCGGCAGCCCGCGCCGGTCGAAGCCGCAGGGCAGCGCGAGCGCGGGCAGGCCCGTGAGATTGAACGGGTGGGTCAGGCGCCAGGAGGCCGCCAGCACGCTCTCCGCCCGGCCTCCGAGCACCACGCCGGTCTCGTCCGTCCGCCAGGCCGTGAGCGGGGTGGCCGGGCCGAGGATCACGTCCGCCTCGGACAGGATCGCGGCCATCTCGGCCATGATCAGCGCCCGCACCTGCTCGGCCCGCAGGTAGTCCGGCCCCGTCACCAGCCGGCCCATCTCCACGAGATCGCGGACGTCGTCGGCGAAGCCCGCCACGTGGCCCTGCGCGATGCTGCGGTCGTGATAGGCCGTCGAGGAGGCGAGCTCG
Organism: Methylobacterium sp. CM6257; assembly: GCF_054611515.1. NCBI lineage: Bacteria > Pseudomonadati > Pseudomonadota > Alphaproteobacteria > Hyphomicrobiales > Methylobacteriaceae > Methylobacterium > Methylobacterium sp. CM6257. The sequence continues at coordinate 6,671,091 of NZ_CM137735.1, read as the reverse complement.
ATGGCGTAGATGGCGCCGAGCCCGTAGCGGAGGGACGGCACCGTGACGTCCCGGACCGTGCAGCCCTGTTCGGCGAAGAACCGGATCGCGCCCTCGACGGCACCGGCGACCTCGTCGTCGACCGCATCGAAGAAGTGGTTGCGGATCACCGCAACCCGCAGACCCCGGATCGGCTGATCCAGCCCGGCCGCGTAATCGGGGACGGGCGCTGCGCGCGCCGCCGGGTCGGCGGCGTCGGGACCGGCGAGAATCTGAAGCATCAGGGCCGCATCGGCCACCGTCAGGGTCAGCGGCCCGGCATGGTCGAGGGACCAGGAATGCGGCACGATCCCCGACCGGCCGATCCGCCCGAAGGTCGGCTTGAGGCCGACCACGCCGCACAGGGCGGCCGGAATACGGATGGAACCGCCCGTATCCGAGCCGAGGGCGGCGGGACAGAGCCGGGCGGCCACCGCAGCCCCCGAGCCGCCGCTGGAGCCGCCGGGCACCCGCCCAGGATCCCAGGGGTTGCGGGACCGCGGCGTGACGGTGCCCCAGGCGAATTCGTGCATGCTGAGCTTGCCGAGGATCACCGCGCCGGCCGCGCGCAGCCTCGCCACGCAGTGGCTGTCCTCCATCGGGAAGGTCAGGGCCTCCACGGCGGTGCCGGCCCGGGTCGGCAGGTCGGCCGTCGTGTAGTTGTCCTTGATGGCGACCGGGATCCCGTGCAGCGGGCCGCGCGGACCCGTCCGGGCGATCTCGGAATCCGCCGCACGCGCCGCATCGAGGGCCATGGGTGACAGGTGCACGAAGCTGTTCAGATCGCCGTCCAGCCGCGCGATCCGGTCCAGATAGGCGCCGACGAGTTCCGTGCTCGACAGCTGCCGCGCCGCGATCCGCCGCGCCAACTCCGTGATCGGCGATTGCCAGATGGCGTCAGTCATGGGGTACCGGGGGATAGGGCAGGCTCGGGTCGAAGACGAGAGGCGGATGGATGTGCGCGAGATCGAGGGTGCGCAGCGTCTCGATCTCGGCGAGCACCGGCGCGAACTGCGCCAGAAGGTGCACGATCCGCCCGGCCTCCTGCCGCAGGCCGATGACATCCCGGATCGGGTCGGGGGTGCCCGCCGAGTCCGCGCCCGGCCGCTTCCCCGGCGGTTCGAGCAGCATCGCGACCACCTCGTCCGGCAGCGCGCCGGCCGGACCGGTCTTGCGCGGCATGCCGGCCACGAAGGGCACGAGCTGCCGGCGGGCCACGCCGAGCACGCGGCGCAGCTCCGCCACCGGTGCCGCATGCTCGTCGACGCGCAGGTCGAGCAGCGGATAATCCTCCCCGGCGACGATCCGGAGCGCCGCCGACTGCTTGCCGCGTTTGTCGCCACCCGCCGCATCGCCGGCTTCCAGGGCCCGCATCAGGCGCTCGTCGAGATCGCATCCGGCGCTGTCCTCGAAGGCCAGCGCCATGGCGTCGATCACGCCGGACGAGGCCAGCATGTTGCCCTGTACGGTGTAGCCCGCCCCGGTGCGGTGACCGGCCTCCGCCGTGCAGCCTGCCCCGGTCCAGGCCGCGCCGGTCCCGTGCGCGTCGACGAGGCCGAGCTGGCGCAGGTCCGGCCGGTCGTCGGTGGCGAGTGCCGCCGCGAGGGCTGCGTCGGGGACTTGTCCCCCGGCGAGCCCGTCGAGGATGCGGGCGGCGAGGTAGGGATTCACCCAGGACTGGGTGGTGACGGCTCCGATCCCGGCCTTGAGGTAGGGGCAGAGGCCGCCCACCGCCGGAACGGCGCTCGCGACCGCGACGCCGAGCTGCCCGGTGCGGGGGCAGCGGGCAGCGATCGAGAAGGTGTTGAGTTCCGCCATGGTTCACACCGCCGATCTCAAACCGCCAAGTGGTCGATGACGCGACCCTGCGCGTCCGGCGCCTTGGCGGAGCCGCTGTCGACGATCTCGCCGAGCTTGAGCACCGCGTAGCGATCGGCCAGCCCCAGCGCGAAGGCGACGTGCTGCTCCACCACCAGCATGGACAGGCCCGATTCCCGTTCGGCGAGGAGCACGCTGCGCAGGCGCTCGACCATCGAGGGCTGCACGCCTTCGGAGATCTCATCGATCAGGAGGAGGCGCGGGCGCAGCATCAGGGCGCGCCCGAGGATCAGCATCTTCTGCTCGCCCCCCGAGAGCGTGCCGGCGCGCTGCGCGAGCCGGTCCTTCAGGAACGGGAAGTGGCCGAACAGCCGCTCCAGCGCCTCAGGCAGGTGCCGGTCCGACGGCAGCGCGAGGCGCAGGTTGTCGCGGATCGACAGGTCTTGGAACAGGGGCTGCTCCTGAGGGGCGTAGCCGACGCCCAGCGCCACGAGCTTGGCGGGCGAGAGGCCCGCGAGCGCCTGGCCGCCGATCGTGATCCTGCCGCCCCGCAGGGCCACCATCCCCAGGATGGTCTTGAGCAGGGTGGTCTTGCCCATGCCGTTCTTGCCCAGCAGGGCGACGATCTCGCCCGGCCGCACCGACAGGGACACGTCCTTCACGATCGAGACCGCCCCGTAGCCGCTCGACACCCGGTCGAGGGCAAGGGCGCCCCCCGCAGGCTCGCTCCGCCGCGCTGCCTCAGCCATGGGCGCCTCCCGAATAGATGGTCCGGACCAGCTCGGAGCCGACGACGTCCTCGACCGTGCCGTCCAGGACCAGGCGGCCCTGGTGCAGCACCACGATGCGCGAGGAGATCTCCCGCACGAAATCGAGGTCGTGCTCGACCAGCACGGCGGCGATCCCGCGTTCGGCGGTGAGCGCCTTGAGCACGGTCCCGATGGTGGTGCGCTCGCCCTTGGTCAGGCCCGCGGTGGGCTCGTCGAGCAGGATCAGCCGCGGCTCCAGCGCCACCACCATGGCGAGTTCCAGCGCCTGCTTCTGGCCGTGGGACAAGAGGCGCGTCGGCTGAGTCAGCAGGCGGTCGAGGCCGGTCATCCGCAGCACGTCGAGGGCGGCCTGCGGCAGGCCCAGCGTCGGGGCCTCGCCGACCGGGTTCAGCCCGTCATGCGGCGCCCGGGCGAGACGGAGGCAATCGGCCACCGACAGGCTCTCGAACACGCTCGCCACCTGGAACTTGCGCCCGACCCCGAGGCCGACGATCCGGTTCGGCGTCAGCCCGGTGATCGGGGTGCCGCCGATGGCGATCGCCCCCGTGAAGGGCTCGGTGCCGTCGCTGAGGCAGCGCATCAGCGTGGTCTTGCCGGCGCCGTTAGGCCCGACCAGGCTGACGAGTTCGCCTGCCCGGATCTCCAAGTCGATGTTCTCCAGCACCGTGAGGCTGCCATAGGCCTTGGCGAGGCCCTCGACCTTGAGGATGGGCGCGTCCGTCGCCGCCGCGGCGGGGCCGGCCTCCCGCGCCACCAGGGCGGGGGCGACGCGCCCCGACCGGCCGACCGGCAGCGCCCGCCACAGGCGGCCGACCAAGTCGGCCAATCCGCCCGGCAGAAGGATGATGATGACCACGAAGGCCGTACCCAGCAGGAGCTGCCAGAGGAACGGCAGATCGCCCGAGAGGTTCGCCGCGAGGTAGTCGATGGCGATCGTGCCCAGCACCGGGCCGAGCAGCGTGCCGCGGCCGCCCAGCGCCACCCAGATCACCAGCTCGGTCCCGAACAGGAAGCCGGCATTCTCCGGGGCGACGACGCCCGACGCGTTGGCGAACAGGAAGCCCGCGAGCCCGGCGACCGCGGCGAGCGCCGTGGTCAGCAGGATCTGCAGGCGGCGGGGATTGAGGCCGAGATAGGCGCAGCGCGCCTCGTTGTCCCGCAGCGCGACCAGGGCGCGTCCGGCATCCGACCGCACCAGGATCCAGGCCGCCAGCGTGACGACGATCAGGAACAGGGCCGCGAGGCGGAAATAGCCCTCGATCTCGAAGGGCAGCACGTCGAAGCCGACGAGACCGCTGCTGGAGCCGGTCCACTCGCCGCCGGAATAGATCAGCTGCGTCACCACGATCGGGACGACCAGCGAGATCACCGAGGCGTAGAGCGGTGTCGAGCGGTGATAGAAGGACAGCCACCCCACCGCGAGGCCGAGCAGGGCAGGCGCGGCCAGCGCCGCCGCGACGGCGGCCGCGATCCCGAGCGGGGTGGCCCCATAGGCGCCCAGAATCATCGCGGTGGCGTAGGCGCCGACGCCGAAGAAGGCGGCCTGCCCGAAGGTGAGGATGCCGGCGAAGCCCCAGAGCAGATCCACCGTGACGGCCAGCACCGCGTAGACCATCGAGCGGGTCAGGACGTTGACCGCGAAGGTGTCGAGGAAGAGCGGCGCGATCCAGAGCGCCACGGCCGCGAGTCCGGCGACCACGAAGGGCGCCGTGCGGGCAAGGCGGGGGCGGCGCCGAGGGGCGGCGGCGACGCGCTCGGCGGCGGAGAGGGTCTCAAGCACGGGAGAAACCTTTCGGGCTGATCCGCAGCACGAGGGCGGCGAGCACCGCGATGGCGATGCTGCCCAGGATCGGGCTCACGAAGGTGCTGATCAGGACCTGCGCGGCCCCGAAGACGAGGCAAGCCGCGGCGAGCGCCAGGAAAGACGCGTCGGCGACCATCACCAGCATGAAGGCGCCGATCAGCCAGGAGACGCCCATGTTCGGATCGACGCTGGTGAGCGGCGTCAGGAGGACGCCCGCCAGAGCCGCCAGGCCGGCGCCGATCATGAAGACCACGAGGCGCACGCGGCCCGTGTCGATGCCGAGGCTGCGCGCCAGCGTCTCGTTCATGATCACCGCCCTGGCCGAGAGGCCGAGCCGCGTCCGCTCAATGGTCAGCGCGAACAGCGTGCCGATGACGAGGGCGATGCCCAGCGCCAGGAGCCGGTAGGCGGAGTAGTCGACCCCGAGGATTTCGACGGTGCCCGAGAACAGGTTCGGGGTGAGCTGGACGTCGCGACCGAAGGCCAGGGTGATGAGCTGCCCGACCACGATGCCGAGCCCCCAGGTGGCGAGGATCGCGTCCAGCGGCCTGCGGTAGAGCGGGCGGATGATGAAGTGCTCCGCGAGACCGCCCAGAACCGCGCCGACGACGAAGGCGAGCGGCAGCGCGGCCCAAGGATTGAGCCCGAGTTTCGCGGTCACCACGGCGCAGTAGGCACCGACCGTCAGCCACGCCCCATGGGCGAAGTTGATGATCTTCAGCACGCCGAAGATCGCCAGCAGGCCGATCGAGACGATGAACAGGATCGCCGCCGTGGTCAGGATGTCGAGGGTGAGCAGCATCGGGGAGTTCCGGGTGCGCGGGAACGGGAAGGCACGGCGGTCGCCGCTTCGCCCCCTCCCCCCTCTGCGAGGGAGGGTGGCCCCTGCGTCAGCAGGGGTCGGGAGAGGGGAGCAACGTTTCCGGAAGAGACGCGACTTGCTTGGCGGGCAGAGCCCCATCCTGCACCGTCGCTTCCCTCTCCCAGCCCCCTTCGGGGGCCACCCTCCCCCGCAGAGGGAGGAGGGCGATGCGCGGCTCCCTCAGCCCCCTTCCTTCACTGCAGCTTCGGACATTGCTCGCCGGGATCGACGTCCTTGAAGGTCCCGGCGACCTTCACCGAGCCGTCCGCCTGGATCTGGCCGAGATACATGGTCAGCGGCGCGTGGTGCTGCTTGCTCATGCGGATCGTGCCGCGCGGCCCGGTCACGCTCACGGTCGGCAGCGCCTCCAAGACCTTGGCGGTCTCCGTGCCGCCCGCCTTCTCGACGGCGGCCTTGTACAGGTAGATCGCCTCATATTCCGGCACCGAGAGGTCGTTCGGCGTGCGCAGTTCCGCGCCGAACTTCTTCTGCATGGCGGCCAGGAAGGTCTTGTTCTCCGGGCTGTCGATCCCGGTGACGTAGGAGGCCGAGAGGTAGACGCCCTCGGCGTCGGCGCCCATGCTCTTCGCCGTCCCCTCGTCGAGGGCGAGGTTCGCGAAGGGCAGCGACACGCCCGCGCCGCGCAATTGCTTCGTCAGCGTGACGTTCGGCGCGCCGCCAGCCGTGGAGGTGATCAGCGCGTCGGGCTTGGCCTCCTTCATCTTGGAGATGATCGCGGTCCAGTCGCTGCCGTCCATCGGCAGGTATTCCTCGCCGACCACCTTGCCGCCGGTCTTCTCGACGTAGCTCCTGGCGAAACCCAGCATGCCGCGGCCGAAGGCGTAGTCGCTGCCGATGAGGAAGTAGGTCTTGGCGCCCTTGGCCTTGAAGGCGTCCACCACCGGCGGCACCTGCTGCTCCGGCACCCAGGCATCCACGAACAGGTTCTTGTTGCAGGAATGCCCCTCGTAGAACGAGGTGTAGATGTACGGCACCCGGCCCTTGGTGATGGCGGGCAGGCCGGCGTTGCGGGCCGCACTGGTCTCCATGGAGATCAGGACATCGACCTTCTTCTGATAGATCAGGCTGTCGAAGGCCTTCTGGGCACCGGCGGCCCCGGAGGCGTCGTCGGCCACTTCCAGGGCGAGCTTGCGGCCGAGCACGCCGCCCTTGGCGTTGATCTCCTCCACCGCGAGTTCCGCCGACTGCACCACCGAGGGGGCCACGACGCTGTTGGCCCCCGACAGGCCGATCGGGATGCCGATGACGATCGGCTTGCCGTCGGCGGCCTGCGCGGCCGAGGCGGCGAGTGCCAGCATGGCGGCGGTGCCGATGAGAGACCATTTCACCATGAACGAACTCCTTGGGACGGGCAGGGGCGGTTACGGATCTCGACTCAGCCGTAGATGTCGGTGCGGCGGTCGCGCAGGAGGGAATTGAACGCGTTCAGGTCCTTGCGGCCAGCCTCGTCGAGATCGACGAGCGCCGAAAGGGTCTCGGTCCGGTCGCGGCTCGCCGGACCGGCGAGCGGCCAGCCCTTGGGCCCGATGATCAGGCTCTGCCCCTCGAAGGGCTGGCCGCGCTCGACGCCGACCCGGTCGGCGCAGGCGATGAAGATCCCATTCGAGTGGGCGGCGGCCCGGTGCAGGGTATTGGCCATGGCGGCCTCGCCCGCGGGCTGGTCGGGCATCGGCACCCAGTTGGTAGGGATGCAGACGATCTCGGCGCCGCCGAGGGCGAGCCGCCGGAAGGTCTCGGGGAACCAGCCGTCGTAGCAGATCGCGACGCCGACCTTGCCGAGCGCGGTGTCGAAGACCGGGAAGCCGAGATCGCCCTTGGCGAAAAACACGTTCTCCTGGTCCCAGAGATGCGCCTTGCGGTAGGTGCCGATGTAGCCCTCCGGCCCGACGATGACGGCGGCGTTGTAGAGGACGTCACCGGCGGATTCGGCGATCCCCGCCACGATGTGCACGCCCAGCTCCGCGGCGAGCGCCGCCCAGGCCCGGGTCGTCGGGCCGTCCGGCACCGGCTCGGCGAGGGAGGCGGCCTCCGCGGCGGATTCGAACACGTAGCCGGTGCTGGCGAGCTCCGGCAGCACGATCAGCCGGCTGCCCTCGGCGGCGGCGGTACGGACGAGGTCCGACGCGCGAGCAATATTCGCCGCGACCGCGCCGATTTGCGGCTCGAACTGGATGCAGGAGACCCGTATTGGCGGGCGCGCAGGATCGTTCGCTTGGATCATAAGAGCTCCAAAACGCAAAAAGCCCCTGGGCACGGACGTGTCATCCGCGGGCCAGAGGCTCCAAAGCCGAGATGTAATGCAGCAATCCTGCTGCGGGGCAACCTTGCCCGATAAGACTACGATACGCGCTGAGATACGGACCGCAAGACCATAAATGCAGCAGCTGCTGCGATCAGGTCTTTTCCGCCAACGCGATGCGCAACCCGAGACCGCTCATCGCCTCGTGGGCCGACACCACGCTCTCGGCGACGCTCGCCATCGGCACGCGGGACGCGGTGGCGCGATCCCGGAGCATCTTGTAGGCGGCGTCCTCGTCGATCCGGTTCAGGTCTACGAGCAGCCGAACCGCCTTCTCCACGGTGCGGCGGCCCTTCATGGTCTCCTCCAGCCGGTTGATCTTGCTGATCAGCCGGCCCTCGTAGCCGCGCCGGTACCGGGCCAGGGCGAACTGGGTGAGCACGCCCCGCGGGTGGAGCGGTTTGTTCAGCACGCCGTGAGCGTTGACGTCGGCGATCGCCTTCAGGGAGGTCGGGCTCTCGTAGGCCACGATGGCGATGACGGCGGGTTCGGTCGCCTCGATCGCGGGCAGGAGGTGCATCACCTGCGCGTCGTCGAGCTGGATGAACAGCGTGTCGATGTCGGGCGGCAGCGCGGCGGGCGGCGGCCAGGCGAGCGAGACCGCGCAGCCGAGGCGACGGAGCTGCTCCAGGAGCGCGGCGCCCTCCTCGTCCCGGGGATGGATGACGAGGGCGCGGGCGCGCCTCAGGTCGTCCAGGATCTTGCGGGCGGGGGCGGTCACGCGGCGAGACCCTCCTCCAGCCAGTTCGTCTCGAACCGGGACCACGCCAGATAGGGATCGGGCCGCACCGGCCGGCGCGCCCGCCAGACGATGTCGAACTGCCCGTCGGCCCGGGCCACGCCGATGCCGGGCGTGAGCCAGATATGCCGCGTCTCGCCGTCGAAGGCGAGGTCGCCCTCCGGCGCCACGATGCGCTGACGCAGGGCCGCCGCACCGAGGCGCTCGGCATCGAGGGTGCCGGCCTCCGTGAGCGCCCGGGCGAAGAGATGCACCTGCGCGTAGGCGGTCTCCGACCACATGCTGGTGGGGCGCGCAGCCCCGAACCGCGCCTGGAAGGCGGCGACGAAGCGCCGGTTCTCCTCGCTCGCCAGCGCCCCGAAATACGGGGCCGCCAGGACGTGGCCGGTGCAGTGCTCGGGGCCGATGGCGCGGATCTGCCCCTCCGCCAGGGTCAGGCTGGCGATCGGGCAGCGCGCCCGGTCGATGCCGGATTCCGCGTAGGCGCGGTAGAGCCGCTCGGCCCCGCGCCCGACCACCGTCGAGAATACAGCGTCCGGCGCGGCGTGCCGGATCTCGGTGATCATCGCCCTGTGGGCCGCATCGTCCGCGTCGAGGGGCGCATACTGCTCGCCGACGATCGTCCCGCCCTTCGCCTCGATCAGGTCGCGCATGACGCGGTTCGATTCGCGCGGGTAGATGTAGTCCGACCCGATCAGGAAGATCCGCGAGCCGTGCTCCTGCAGGAGGTAGTCGGCCAGCGCGAAGACGTTCTGGTTGAGAGTCGCGCCGGTGTAGATGATGTTCTCCGAGTACTCGAAGCCCTCGTAGATCGACGGGTACCAGAGCAGGCCGTTGTGCCGCTCCACCGTCGACAGAACCGACTTCCGGCTGGCCGAGAGGGAGCATCCGAACACCACCTCGACCCCGTCCTCGGAAAGCATCCGCCGGGCCAGGGTTCGGTAGGCGTCGTTGTTGCCGGCGGGATCGTAGCAGATCGGCTCGATCGGGCGCCCGAGCACGCCGCCGGCCTCGTTGATCTCCTCGATGGCGAGCGCGGTGCCGAGGAAGTGCTCGGTCTCGGTGACGCCGCTCACCCCGCTGCGGGAGAACAGGACGCCGACCCGCCACGTCGCTTCATCCTTGCCCGCCATAGCCCCTCCCCGCGCGTCGGAGCCCGGTCGGCCGGCGGCGCATGGTCCTCTCCTACCTGACGGACACCGCGTGGCGAAAGCCGATGTCCGCGCCGCCGGGATCGCCCGCACGCGCGTGACGACGCGCCGCGGCGGCATCCCCGGCCCGATGCCCGCGCCGCCGTTGCCGCAGCGCCTGCCAACACCGATCTTCAACCGGAGGGTGCGTCGTCTCGGGCGCAGCAGGTCCGGCCCGGGCATGAACCAGCGAGCGACGGCGAAAGAGTTCGAGCGCGGCCAGCCCGTCGAGGCGCTGGCCGGCACGATCGAGCGTGTCACCTTTCACAGCCCCGAGACCGGTTTCTGCGTGCTCAAGGTCCAGGCGCGGGGCAAGCGCGACCTCGTGCCGGTGATCGGCCATGCCCCCGCCATCGGGGCGGGCGAGTGGATCACCGCCACCGGCATCTGGCACACGGACCGCCAGCACGGCCTCCAGTTCAAGGCCGATACCCTGAAGGTCACCCCGCCCACAGGGGTCGAAGGCATCGAGAAGTACCTCGCCTCCGGACACATGCGCGGCATCGGCCCCGCCATGGCCAAGCGCATCGTGGCGGCCTTCGGCGAGGGCACCTTCGAGATCATCGAGGCCGAGCCCGGCCGCCTCACCGAGGTGGAGGGCATCGGCCCGAAGCGCGCCGCCCGCATCGTCGCCGGTTGGGCCGAGCAGAAGGCCGTGCGCGAGATCATGCTGTTCCTGCACGCACACGGCGTCGGCACGGCCCGGGCGGTGCGGATCTTCAAGACCTACGGCCACGGATCCATCGCGGTCATGACTGAGGATCCCTACCGGCTGGCCCGAGACATCTGCGGCATCGGCTTCAAGACCGCCGATGCCATCGCGATGAAGCTCGGACTGACCCAGGAGGCGCCTCAGCGCCTGCGGGCCGGGATCTCCTTCGCGTTGCAGACCGCCACCGACGAGGGGCACTGCGCCCTGCCGGTGGCGGAACTCGTGGCGCTCGCGGGCGAGCTCCTCGGCGTCGAAGTCCCGCTGATCCGCGCGGCCTTGCTCGACGTGCTCGAGACCGGCGAGGTGGTGCAGGACATCGTCGGCGACAAAGCCTGCATCTTCCTGGCCGGCCTGCACGCCGCCGAGCGCGCCATCGCCGAGCGGCTGCTGCGCCGCGCGAAGGACACGCCACCCTGGCCGGAGATCGACCTCACCCGGGCGCTGCCCTGGGTGACAGAGAAGACCGGCAAGACGCTCTCGCCCTCGCAAGGCGAGGCCGTGCGGCTCGTGCTCGGCGCCAAGCTCGCGGTGATCACCGGCGGACCGGGGGTGGGCAAGACCTCGACCCTCGACACGATCCTGCGCATCCTGCGGGCCAAGGGAGTTCAGGTGCTGCTCGCGGCCCCCACCGGCCGGGCCGCCAAGCGGATGAGTGAGCAGACCGGGTTGGAGGCCAAGACCCTCCATCGCCTGCTGGAGATCGACCCCAAGCACGGCGGCTTTTCCCGCAACGAGGAGAGCCCCCTCCCCTGCGACCTGCTCGTCGTCGACGAGACCTCGATGGTCGACGTGCCGCTGATGAATGCCCTGACCAAGGCGGTGCCCAACCACGCGGCCCTGCTCCTCGTCGGCGACGTCGACCAGCTGCCCTCGGTCGGGCCGGGGCAGGTGCTCGCCGACGTGATCGCCTCCGGTGCGGTGCCGGTGGCGCGGCTCACGGAGGTGTTCCGGCAGGCGGCGGAGAGCCGGATCGTGGTGAACGCCCACCGGATCAACGCGGGCCGGATGCCCGAGCCCGCGCCGCGCGGCGTCGGCAGCGACTTCCACTGGATCGAGATCGACGCGCCCGAACCCGCCGTCCAGACGCTGATCGAGGTGGTGACGCGGCGCATCCCGGCCCGGTTCGGCCTCGATCCGGTGCGCGACGTACAGGTGCTCACCCCGATGCAGCGCGGGGTTCTCGGCGCGCGCAACCTCAACCACGAACTCCAGGCGGTGCTGAACCCGAACCCCGCGGTCTCGGTGGAGCGGTTCGGCTGGCGCTTCTCACCCGGCGACCGGGTGATGGAGAGCCAGAACGATTATGACCGGGAGGTGTTCAACGGCGACCTCGGCACCGTGGCGCGCATCGATGAGGTCGAGGGCGCGGTGATCGTCGACTTCGAGGGCCGGGAGGTGGTCTATCCCTACGGCGAACTCGACACGCTGGTGCCGGCCTACGCCACCACCATCCACAAGTCGCAGGGTTCGGAGTATCCGGCGGTGGTGATCCCGCTCGCGATGCAGCACTGGACCATGCTGGCGCGCAACCTCCTCTACACGGGCGTGACCCGCGGCAAGCGGCTGGTGGTGCTGCTCGGGCAGCGCAAGGCGGTGGCCGTCGCGGTCCGCGGCGGCACCATGAAGCCCCGCTGGACGAAGCTTCGGGACTGGCTGGGACAGGCGCCGCGGTAACACCCGACCGCCCACCGCGACGCCCGACCGCGCGGGCACGAAGAACACCAGAATATTGAATTATAATCCAGGTTAACGCCGCGAACGTCCCGGGCTGCGCGGTCTCGACGCCGCGTGGTTGGTATTTTTCTTCCTCCTGCTGTACCCAAGACGCGGCAGCGATCGAAGCCCACCGCACAAAGAGGCTTCACGCCCGGCCGCGGAGGAAACATGACCGAGATCGTCAAGCCCGAGGCCTTCTCCGAAGTCTTTTTCGGCGCCTGTCCACACGACTGCCCCGACACCTGCTCGATGCTGTTCGAGGTGAAGGACGGCGAGCTGCTCAGCGTCCGCGGCAATCCCGACCACCCGATGACCCGCGGCGGTCTCTGCGTGAAGCTCAAGGACTACGAGAAGCGCCACTACCACCCCGACCGGCTTCTCTACCCGATGCGCCGCGTCGGACCGAAGGGCTCGAAGCAGTTCGAGCGGATCACCTGGGACGAGGCGCTCGACACGATCGTCACGCGCTGGAAGGCGATCATCGCGAGCCACGGCCCGCAGGCGATCATCCCCTACAGCTACCTCGGCAACCAGGGGCTGGTTCACGGGCTGAACGGGGGCGACGCCTTCTTCAACCGGCTCGGCGCCACGGTCTGCGAGCGCACCTTCTGCGGCGAGGGGTCCTGCACCGCCTGGCTCCTCACCGTCGGGCCGACCGCGGGCCTCGACCCCGAGAGCTACATTCACTCCAAGTACATCGTGATCTGGGCCTGCAACAGCGTCAGCACGAACCTGCACCACTGGGCCATCGTGAAGGACGCCCAGAAGAGCGGCGCCAAGGTCGTGGTCATCGACGCCTACGCGTCGCGCACCGCCAAGGGCGCCGACTGGCACATCCGCCCGAAGCCCGGCACGGATGGCGCGCTGGCCATGGCGCTGATCAACTCGATCATCGCGCAGGGCCTCGTCGACCAGGACTACGTCGACAAACACACGATCGGCTTCGAGGAGCTGAAGGAGCGGGCGGCGGCGCGCACGCCCGAATGGGCGGAGGCCATCACGGGCGTGCCGGCGGCCGACATCCGCACGCTGGCCTACGAGATGGCGACCGCCCAGCCGGTGGGCATCCGCATGGGCGTGGCGCTGGAGCGGCACTACGGCGGCGGCCAGACGATCCGGGCGGTGACCTGCATCCCGGCGCTCACCGGCGCGTGGCGCCATGTCGGCGGCGGCGTCACGCAGTTCCCCGTCTGGGAGCATCCCTACAAGTTCGACGTGATGTGCCGGCCGGACCTGATCCCGGAGGGCACCCGCGTCGTCTCGAACCTGCAGATCGGCCGCGCGCTCACCGGCGAGATGAGGCTCGACCCGCCGATCCTGTCGATGATGTGCTGGAACTCGAACCCGGTGACGCAGGCGCCCGAGACCGACAAGATCGTCGAGGGGCTGATGCGCGAGGACCTGTTCCTGGTCTCGGCCGAGCACTTCATCTCGGACACCGCCGCCTACGCCGACATCCTGCTGCCGGCCGCGATGGGCGCCGAGATGGAGGACATGATTTTGTCCTGGGGCCACCTCTACCTGACCTACAACACCAAATGCGCCGAGGCGCCCGGCGAGGCCATCCCCAACAACGAGATCTTCCGGCGCCTCGCCGCCCGGCTCGGCTTCGAGGAGGAGAACTTTAAATGGACCGACGCGGAGTGCCTGGAGCACTACGTCGACTGGAGCGCGCCGGCCTGCGAGGGCTATGACCTCCAGTATATGCGCGCGCACGGCTTCGCCCGGCTGAAGGTCGGCACGCCCGACGACCGCGCTCCGCACCGGGACGGCAACTTCCCCACCGACACGGGCAAGTGCATGCTCAAGATCGAGGGCGCCACCAACTTCGTGGCGCCGCCGTTCCGGCAGATGTACGAGGGCTTCCAGCCCGGCGAGCCGCTCGACCCGCTGCCCGACTATGTCGGCGCCCGCGAGTCCCACACGAACGACCCGGAGCTGGCCAAGCGCTACCCGCTCAACATCGTCTCGCCCAAGAGCCACTACTTCCTGAACTCCTGCTACGCCAACATGGAGGACAAGCAGAAGGGCCAGGGCGAGCAGTTCGTGATGATCAGTCCGCAGGATGCCGAGGCCCGCGGGATCCTCGACGGCGACCGCGTCCAGGTCGCCAACGGGCGGGGCGCCTTCAAGGGCGTGGCGCGGGTCACCGACGACGTGACCTCCGGCGTCGTGGTGGCGACGCTCGGCTACTGGCGGCAGCTCAACGAGGGCACGGTGAACAGCATCTCGTCATCCGCCTTCACCGATATGGGCCACGCGCCCTCGTTCTCCGACAATCTCGTCGAGGTCTCGCGGGCGAATTGAGGCCGCTCACGGGGCGGCCATCCCCGGGCCGCCCCGTCGCGCCGGCCGGCTGACGAACCGAGAGCTGGCGAGGAGGAAGCGCCAGGGCGTCTCGGCGCCGCGGGTGATCCCGATGCGCCGGTCGCTCACCACCTCGACCGGCCGAACGCGCGGTTGGAACCGGAACGGGGCGCCCGCGACCGGCAACCCGTCCAGTGCGCCGGTGACGCCAAGTGCCTGGCAGAGACGGCCGGGGCCGGCACAGAGCAGCCGCGGCGCGTCCGTACCCCGGCGCGCCGCCATGGCGGCGAGACCCTCCGTTGGCTCGAGCGCCCGGATCAGCACCGCGCTGCCGGGCTCGCAGACGAGGTTCAGGCACCAGTGCATGCCGTAGGAGCGGTAGACGTAGGCGTGGGCGGGCGGACCGAACATGCTGGCGTTGCGCCGCGTCGGACCGGCGAAGCTGTGGGAGGCCGGGTCGGTGCGGTCATAGGCCTCGGTCTCGACGATGATCCCGCCCGCTTCGCCGACGAACAGGCGGGCGCCGATCAGGTCGGCCGCCACCGCGGCGGCGCTCCGGGCGAAGAAAGGCTCCAGCATCGGGTCTCCGGGTTCGAGGGGCGCCGTCCGGCAGGGGCAACCCACGGCGGACCAACCGGTTGACCCATCACAGGGTTGGCGTCGAGCACGCTGAGGAGGCGTCGGAAGCCTGAGCATCTCCGGTGCGGTGGATGTCGCCATCGTCGGCGCGGGCGCTGCGGGCCTCGCCGCGGGCCGGCGCCTGTCCGAGCGGCGGCCGGATCTGCGGATCCAGGTTCTGGAGGCGCAGGACCGCACCGGCGGCCGGGCGCACACGATCGTGCCAGCCGCGATCGGCGCGCCCCTCGACCTCGGCTGCGGCTGGCTGCACGGCGCCGAGCGCAATCCGTGGCTCGCCATCGCCGAGGCGCTCGGCTTCCATGTCGACCGCACCCCCGCACCCTGGGACGTGCAGTACCGGGATCTTGGCTTCCCCCCGGAGGACCAGCTCGCCTACGCGGCGGCGGCCGAAGCCTTCCAGGCGCGGCAGGAGGCGGCGCAGCGGGATCCGGTGGACCGCCCCCTCGGCGCGCTCCTCGACCCGGACGATCCGTGGAACGGGCTTCTGAACGCGGTGAGCAGCTACGTGAGCGGCGCCGAGCTCGCGGACCTCTCGACCCACGACGCCGCGCGCTATCAGGTCCACGGATCCGATTGGCGCGTGGCGGAGGGCTACGGCCGCCTCGTCGTGCAGTTCGGCGACGGCCTGCCGGTGGCTCTGGGCATGCCGGTGACGCGGATCGACCATGGCGGGATCGGCCCGGTCCGCCTGGAAACCCCGCGCGGGACGCTGCAGGCCCGCGCCGTCGTCGTGACGGTCTCCACCGCCATCCTGGCCGAGGCGACAATCCGCTTCGTCCCACCCCTGCCCGACAAGGCCGCGGCCGCGCGGGACCTGCCGCTCGGGCTCGCCAACAAGGTCTTTCTCCGGCTCGCCACGCCGGAGGAGCTGCCGGCGGACGGGCACCTGATCGGCAACCCGCGCAGCGCCCGGACGGGCGCCTACCACCTGCGCCCCTTCGGCCGGCCGGTCATCGAGGGCTATCTCGGCGGGTCGCTCGCCCGGGATCTGGAGCGCGGCGGCGACGAAGCCGCCGCTGCCTTCGCGCTCGACGAGCTCGCGGGGCTGCTCGGCGCAGACTTCCGCCGGCGGGCCTCGCTGCTCACCGCGACGCGCTGGGGCCGGAATGCCTGCGTGCGCGGCTCCTATGCCTATGCCCGGCCAGGCGCCACGGACCGGCGCGCGCTTCTGGCGGCGCCCGTGGACGAGCGGCTGTACTTCGCCGGGGAGGCGACGTCCCCGGACGCCTTCACCACTGTGCGCGGCGCCTACGAATCCGGTCTCCGGGCTGCGGACGAGGTTCTGGCGGCCCTCGAACCGGCCCGCTAAGGACGACCCGAACGGCCCCGCCGATCGACGCGTTGACGAGCGTGAGCCGCCTCGTCCAACCCCGCCTCGTCAACGACCCGTTCTCGGATCCCGGCCTCTATCTCGACTTCCGACACGCGCGCCGGGCTCTGCTGTTCGACCTCGGCGACGTCGCCGCGCTCTCCGCCCGGGAGCTGATGCGGGTGAGCGACGTCTTCGTGTCGCACACCCACATGGACCACTTCGCTGGGTTCGACCGTCTGCTGCGGATCTGCCTGCACCGACCGCAGCCCCTGCGCCTCGTCGGCCCGGAAGGCTTCATCGCCCGAGTCGCCCACCGGCTGCACGCCTATACCTGGAACCTGCTCGGGACCCATTCGCCGGACTTCCGCATCCGGGTCGAGGAGTTCGCCGACGGGCGCCTCATGCGCGGGGCGGAGTTCCACGCGCAGGCGCAGTTCGCGGAATGGCCGATGCCGCCGTCGGATCCCGGACCTGGCCGGGTGCTCGCCGGGGAGGATTTCCGGATCGACGCGACGGTGCTCGACCACGGCTTGCCGGTCCTGGCCTTCGCGCTGGTGGAGCCGGTGCGGGTGAATGTCTGGCAGGGGGCGCTGGAACGGCTCGGCCTCGCGCCGGGCCCCTGGCTCGGCGAAGCCAAGCGCGCCGCGCGCCGGGGCCTGCCGCCCGAGACGCCCGTGCCGCTGGGAGAGGACCGCATCCTGTGCCTCGGCGACCTCGCCGAGGGCGTGTTCCGGATCGGCCCGGGCCAGAAGGTCGCCTATGTCACCGACACTGCCGACACGCCGGACAACGCCGCCCGCATTCTCGCACTGGCGGCCGGCGCGGACGACTTGTTCATCGAGGCGGTGTTCCTGGAGGCCGACCGCACGGCGGCGACCCGCACCCGCCATCTCACCGCCGCCCGCGCCGGGACGCTGGCCCGGGCAGCAGGGGTGCGGCGGGCCGTGCCGTTCCACCACTCGGCCCGCTACACGGACGATCCCGGCGCCCTGGCGGCGGAATTCCGGGCCGCCTTCGCGGGTGCGGCTCGGGGGACGGGCGAGGCGCACCCGCCCCTGCAGCCGTGACGGGTGCGACGCGGGGACGGGAGTCCGAGGCTTCCGATCGCCGCCGACCTGCTTCGCCTCTTCAGATCGGTATCGGGGCGCAATAAAGCGGACGTGGCGAAAGTCTTGCTGGTACGAGGGTCGGCGAAGTGCGGGCCCGCGGCCGACCGACCGGATCTCCCAGCATGATGCGCACAGCCCCGATCGCGCCGCTGCAACCCGCCGGAGGCGTGCAGACGCGGCCCGCCGCGCCAGCCTCTCCGGTGCGGCAGCTTCTGACCCTGCGCCGGCTCCGGCTGGCGAGCGGATTGGTGCTGTTCGGCTACGTGCTGACCCACCTGATCAACCACGCGCTGGGCAACGTCTCCCTCGCCGCCATGGAGGACGGCCTCGACGTCGCCTCTTCCCTCTGGCTCAACCCGCTCGGCCTGACGCTCCTCTACGGTGCGCTCGTGGTTCATCTCCTGCTCGGGCTCCAGGCCCTCTACGCGGCCCGCTTCTTCCGCTGGCGGCCGTCCGAGGCCGTGCAGCTCGTCTCCGGCCTCCTGATCCCGCCGCTGCTCGTCAGCCACATCGTCGGGACCCGGATCTCCTTCGTCACCGAAGGGCTCGAGAAGGGCTATGCGCAGGAACTCTACGCCTTCTGGATCGCATCCCCGGTTCTCGGCCTGATGCAGGCGGCGGTGCTGGTCGTCGCCTGGATCCACGGCTGCCTCGGCCTGCATTTCTGGCTCCGTCTGAAGCCCGCCTTCTGGCGCGCAGCGCCCTGGCTTCTGGCGCTGGCGGTCCTGATGCCGGTCCTGGCGCTCCTCGGCTTCGCGCAGGGCGGCCGGGCGATCCTGGCGCTGGCGCAGGATCCGGCCTGGCGCGCGGAGGCCCTCCAGCCCGTCCATGTCGGGCTCCCCGATCAGGCGGCGCGGCTCGCCCGCATCCGGGACGGGATGCTGTTGACCTACGCGGGACTGGTCGCCGCCGTCCTGACGGCGCGGGGGGCCCGGGCCCTGACGGAGATCAAGCGGGGTACGATCCGGCTCAGCTATCCGGACGGACGGGTGGTGCGGGTGCCGCGGGGCACGAGCGTGCTGGAGGCGAGCCGGCGCAACCGGATCCCACATGCCAGCGTGTGCGGCGGCCGCGGCCGCTGCTCGACCTGCCGGATCCGGGTGACGGACGGCAGCGACGGCACGCCGCCCCCCGGCCGGGCCGAACGGGCCGTCCTGGAGCGCATCGCCGCCGGCCCGGGGGTGCGCCTCGCCTGTCAGTTCCGGCCCGAGACCGACCTCGCCGTGGTGCCCCTGCTGCCGCCGCAGCCGCGCGTGCGCCAGGCGGACCTGGTCGACCGGGCGGAATCCGGCGAGGAGCGCTTCATCGTGGCGATGTTCGTCGACCTGCGCGGCTCGACCCGGCTGGCCGAGGAGCGCCTGCCTTACGACACGGTGTTCATCATCAACCGCTTCCTCAGCGCCGTCGGGGATGCCGTGCGGGAGTCGGGCGGATCCACGAACCAGTTCCTCGGCGAC
The DNA here is from genome assembly GCF_054611515.1 of Methylobacterium sp. CM6257. Lineage (NCBI taxonomy): Bacteria > Pseudomonadati > Pseudomonadota > Alphaproteobacteria > Hyphomicrobiales > Methylobacteriaceae > Methylobacterium > Methylobacterium sp. CM6257. The sequence goes on along the minus strand of NZ_CM137735.1, from coordinate 6,652,318 downwards.
GGCCTGCTGGCCCTGTTCGGGCTGGAGTCGGAATCCGAGCAGGCCGCCCGTGACGCCCTGCGGGCGGTCGACGGCATCGCCGAGGCGGTCGCGACCCTGAACAGGCTTCTGGCGGCCGACCTGGAGCACATTCTCCGCTACGGAATCGGCGTGCATGCCGGTCCGGCGATCGTCGGCGAGATGGGCGACGCCACCGATGCCCGCTTCACCGCGCTCGGCGACACGGTCAACGTCGCCGCGCGCCTTCAGGGGCTGACCAAGAGCCTCGGCTGCGTTGCGGTGGTGTCGGAGGCCGTCTACCGGGCCGCCCGCGTCGCGCCGGCGGCGATCCGGGACGTCACGGTGGACGGGCGGTCCGAGACCGTCCGCGTCAGCACCCTTGGAGGCGCCTGACGCGGCATTCGGCTGGGGCGTCCGAACGCCGTCTTTGCTGGCGCAGCGAAGCAACCTAGCGACGCCACGCCGGCCCATGTCGCGTTGCCCTGGGTCGCTTCGCTTCGCTCGCGATGACGGGTGATCCGCGAGGAGACGGCACGGCGTGCGGCGTGCCTCAGGCCCGCTGCCGGTGCTCCGTCCCCAGCGACGGCGCCAGCACCAGCATGAGCGGCACGACGGCGAGTGCCGTCCCGGCCGCCGCCACCGCCGCCCAGTGCGGGCCGGCCGCATCGCCCAGCCGCCCGTAGAGCAGCGGCGCGGCGAGCGCGCTGCCGCCGAGCGTGAAGGTGTAGAACACCGCGAAGGCCCGCTCGACGCGGCCGCCCGGGGCCAGTTCCGGCACTGTCCCGTAGAGGACCGAGGAGGTGCCGTTCAGCATCACCCCGAGCAGCGGCAGGAGGGTCAGCCCCGGGGCGAGCGGCAGCACGGTCACCGCCAGGATCGCCAGGGCGGTCCCGGTCTCGGTGAGGATCACGGTCCGGGTCACCCCGAGATGCTCGCCGAGGCGCCCGCAGACGGCCTTGCCGAGCGCGCCGCCGACGAAGACCATCGAGAGCGCGAGGCCCACCGTGGTCAGCGCGGCGCCCTTCTCCTGCAGAAGGAACGGCAGGAAGAGCAGGAAGGCCGGCCGGGCGGCGTTGTCGAGCATGCCGATGGCGACGAGCAGCCGGAAGCCGGCGCCGCGGCCCGGCCCGCCGGCGGCGCGACGGGTCGTCCGGCCGGCCGCTTCCGGGCTGCAGCGTGACGCCGGCTCACGCGGCAGCAGGCGGGCGATCGCCAGGGCGACGACGAGGCCCGCGCCTGCGATCACCCAGAGCGCGTGCCGCCAGCCCGACAGGGTCAGCAGGAACCCGACCAGGGGCGGGACCGCCGCCTTCCCGAGGTCGCCGGTGAAGTTGTAGGTGCCGAGCGGCCCCCGAGCCCCGGGACCGTAGGTCCGGGCGATCACCGCGGAGGCCAGGGGATGCTGCGTGCTGCTGCCGGCGCCGCCGAGCAGGAGGCCGACGCCGAGTCCGACGAGGCCGCCCGAGGCGCCCGCGATCGCGTAGCCGGCCGCGCTGAGCAGCGTGCCGAGCACCAGCACGGCCCGGGCGCCCAGCGCCTGGGCGAGTCGGCTCGCCGGCATCTGCAGCGCCGCCAGCGCGCCGTTGTAGAGCGAGCGTAGAAACGCGAGGGCGACGTAGTCGAGACCGAACTCCGCCTGCCAGACCGGCAGCAGCACGTAGATCACGTCCGTGTAGCCGTCGTGCAGGGCGTGGTTGAGCCCGGTCGCCGCGAGAGTTCGGCGTGCTTCCGTTGGCGAAGCGGCCAAGGGAGCGGGATCGGAAGAGGCGGTCGGAACGGACGTGGCGGACATCCAGCCCTCTTTGGCGGTGTCGGCGCAGGATGGCGGCCTGGCCCGGAGCTGACAAACGACTTATGCTGACGCTCGCGTGAGAAAATCTGACCCGTGCATCGCCGCCTGCCGCCGCTGAATGCCGTGAAAGCCTTCGAGGCGGCGGCGCGGCTCGGGAGCTTCACCCGGGCCGCGGACGAGCTGCGGGTCACCCACGGCGCGGTCAGCCGGCACGTGCAGATGCTGGAGGGCTGGCTCGGGGTTCTGCTCTTCGAGCGCCACAACCGCCGCGTGGTCCTCACCGAGGCGGGTGGAGCCTATGCGATCGAGATCGGCGCCGCGCTGGACCGGATCGCCTTGGCCACCGCGCGCCAGGCCGAGCGGGGGCGGTCGCGCCTTCTGCACGTGAACGCGCTGGCGACCTTCACCCTGCGCTGGCTGATTCCGCGCCTATCCGGCTTCCAGCTGGCCAACCCGTCGATTGAGGTCCGGCTGACGACCTCGAACGTGCCCCTGGCACGCCTGGCGGAGCCGTTCGACGTGGCGATCCGGGGTGGGCCGGACAGCCGGCCGGGCCACCGCGCGGAGCCCTTCCTGTCCGAGCGGCGCATCCCGGTCTGCAGCCCGGCGCTGCTGCAGCGCCTGCCGCTCCGGGAGCCGGAGGATCTCCGGCAGCACACGCTGCTGCACGCGGCGACGCTCCCGCGGGTCTGGCCGGACTGGCTGCGCGCAGCGGGCGTGCCGGACCTAGAGCCGCAGGCCTCGGTGACGCTGGAGCACTTCTACCTGACGCTCCAGGCCGCTCTCGACGGGCTGGGCGTCGCCATGGGACCCGAGCGGCTGATCGCCGGCGACGTGGCGGCCGGCCGCCTGACCCTGCCCTTCGCCGGCCCATCCCTGCCGGCGCGGAGCTACTACACCTATGTCCCGGAGCCCCGGGTGGAGGACCCGGCGGTGCGGGCGTTCTGCGGCTGGCTGGCCGAGGCGGCGCGCCGGCCGTGAGGCGCTGTTCACCGGATCGGTCATCGCGGGCGCCGCGAAGCGACCCGGGGCTGCGCGACAGCGGGAAGCCCAGCACCGCTGGAGTGCTTCGCTGCGCTCGCCGAGACGGACGCAGGTCTTCGCCGCTCCAGCCGAAAGCCTTGCGCTGGTGCCGGCGTGGTGCGCAGGTGTGTCCCGGCGCATGGAAACCGTCCGGAACGTCCCAGACCGCATCGGGGTTGGCGTGAGGCGCTTCTGCCGAAGGTGACCGCATGGCGCGCAAGCGTCTCCGCCCGACAATCGAGAGCCTGATCGAATCCGTAGGCCGGCTCGGCCTGTCCCCGGACGCGGTCGATCTCGACCGGCTGCTCGCCCATCTCGACCTGCCCGAGTACGGCGCCGAGGTGGAGGACGACCGCGTCGCCCGCGCCTTGCGCGAGATGCAGGCGGTCCGGGCCTTCGCGGAGACCGGGATCCCGGCCGTCAAGAAGGCCGTGCCGGCCCTCAGGGCCGTGGTGACGAAGGACCACAGGGTCACTTGGCTCATCCGGACCGAGATCCCGCTCCTCGACGACGGCCGGTTGGACCTGCGGCTCGACATCGCGCCCGATCCTGACGCGGCCGAGATCCTCGCCCGCATGGCCGCCCGGAACGACCCGGCCCACCGCCTGGAGGCCCTGCGCGAGGCCGTGGCGCGCACCGCGCTCCAGGCCACCCGCGCCCTGCACAAGCCCGTCGACCGGCTGCGGGCGCAGCTCCTCGTCGACCTGCGCGAGGTCGGGGCGGACGCCGCCGCCTACATCGCCCATATGGATCGCTCCCTGCGCTCCCGGGTCTTCACCTTCGGCCCGAAGCTCGCTCGCGGGCTCAACGACGCGCTCACCCCGGTCCGCCGACACGCCAAGGCGGTGGCCCGCGAGGGCTCGCGCCTGCGTCGCCTGCGCGATCAAGTCGGGTTCGGCGCCTATATCGAGCGGTTCACCGCCGCCCGGCGCCTCAACCGGCGGATCCTGTTCCACATGGGGCCGACCAATTCCGGCAAGACCTACGCGGCGCTCCAGCACCTGACGGCAGCCGCCACCGGCGCCTACCTCGCCCCGCTCCGGCTCCTGGCGCTGGAGAACTACGAGACCCTGCGCGAGCGCGGGCTTCGCGCCGGCATGGTCACCGGCGAAGAGGTGCTGGGCGAGCCGGACCCGACCCACACCGCCCGCACCATCGAGACCGCCGACCTGACCCGGCCCATCGACGTCGCGGTCATCGACGAGATCCAGATGCTGTCGGATCCCGATCGCGGCTGGGCTTGGACCAACGCCCTGTTCGGCGTGCCGGCGCGGACCGTGATCGTGTGCGGCTCCGACGACGCCCTTTCGTATGTCCGCCGCGCCGCGGAAGCCGCCAACGAGTCGCTGGAGGTGATTCCCTTCACCCGCAAGTCGCCGCTCCTGCTGCTGGAAGAGCCGGTGCCCCTGGAGAAGGTCGAGGCCGGCGACGCGGTCGTCGCTTTCTCCCGCCGGGCCGTTCACGAGAACCGCGAGATCCTGGTGGCGAGGGGCCACCGGGTGGCCACCATCTACGGCGCCCTGTCGCCGGAGGTCCGCCGGGCCGAGGCCGCCCGCTTCCGCTCCGGCGAGGCCAACGTGCTGGTGACCACCGACGCGATCGGCATGGGCCTCAACCTCGGGCCGCTCAGGCGGATCGTGTTCTCGGCGGTGCGCAAGTGGGACGGGACCGCTGAGCGGGCGCTCACCCATTCCGAGATCCGGCAGATCGCCGGCCGGGCGGGCCGCTACGGGCACCAGGATGTCGGCTACGTGGCGGCGACCGACCCGTTCGCCATCGAGCCGATCCGGACCGCCCTCTCGGGCGCTCCGACGGCGCCCGCGGCCGACACGCGCTTCTACGTCCGCCCGGATCTCGGGGCGATCCGCTCGGTGGCGGAGGAGATGCGCACGCACAGCCTGTACGAGGTGCTGACCCACTTCGCCCGCGCGACCTTCTATGCGGGCTCCCCGTTCCAGCCCTCGGCCCTGGAGGAGGTACTGGAGGTCGCCCGAACCGTCGACCGGGCCCGGCTGCCGATCGAGGAGAAATTCGCCTTCTCGGTCTGCCCCATCGACCGGCGTGACGAGATCGCCATGGGCCTCCTGGAGCGCTGGTGCCAGGCCCGGGCCGCCGGCCTCACGGTACCGGCGCTCCGCGGCAACCTCGCGGGCGAGCTCGACTACCAGGAGCGGACCGTGAAGCTCGCGAGCGCCTATCTGTGGCTGTCCCGGCGCTTCCCCGACACCTTCGACGACGTGGAGGCGATCCGCCACATGCGCGGCCGCGCCAACGACGCCATCGAGCAGCACCTGCGTGAGACCGCGACGCGCAAGGCCGAGCGGCGGAGCCGGCGCACCATCGGGGCGCGGTGAGTCCGGAATCCCGGCAGTTGAACCTGAAAAGCCCGGTTCACAAGACGGATCAGTTTTAATCACAACATTCGGCCGCCAGAATGCGCGCTGTTCTGACATTCCGCGCATCCGCATAGCTGAATTTGCTTTTCGTCGCATTTCCCGAGACACGACAGACGTGTCGGCGAAGCGGGCTCAACGAGCGGCCGGCTTAGAATTCCGACGTCGACTGCCAGTGCACAAGGGCCCCGTGTCACGGCAAAGACTTTGCCCCGGCTTGTCCGTTCTGAAGCCGAAGATGTCCGACACCATGACCTCAGACAGAGGGAGGATCGTTATCCTAGCGCGGCTTCTATGATCGCGGTTGATCGTCGTCAGGCTTCTCACCCCCACGCGTGATCCCGCCGTCGGCTTCTGGAGGTCGCGTGGACAAGCTTATCATTACAGCTGCCACTCTGCTTCATTTCGCCGAGAGCATTCCGAGGGACAGCGCTTGGTCCGCCTTGGCAATAGGACGATCCCAGCTTCCGATTAACCTGCACACCCTGCTTCTCGGCGGCCATGTCAGGACGGGCCTGGAGGACAATGTCTACTACGCACGCGGGGAGCTGGCGGCGAGCAACGAACAACTTGTCGAGCGTGTGGTAAACATCTCCAGGATCGTAGGGCGCGACATTGCGAGCCCGGCCGAGGCCCGCGCGATTCTCCGTCTGTGAAAGATCGACGCGCAGGGATCTCGGAATGGAAGGTCCTCTTCCAGCCGCTCCTAGCGCGGAGAGAACCGAACCATGGACCTCAAGAGCACCGACCCGCGAGACTATGAAGCATCGCCGCACGGTATCGCGGCGATGCCGAAGGAGTTTCCAGCCGGCTCCCGCGTCCCTTCGCATGTCCATGGACGCGCGCAGCTGATCTACGCGATCTCCGGCGTCATGGCGGTCACGACGGCGGACGGCCTCTGGCTGCTCCCACCGCAGCGGGCCCTCTGGATGCCGGCCGGTATCGCCCACGCGATGGTCGCGCGCTGCCACGTCTCCCTGAGGACTCTCTACGTCGCTCCGGACGCGTGTCACCCCGCATTTCCGAATGCACCGCGCCCGGTCCGGGTCTCGGCCCTGCTGCGCGAACTCATCCTCCGGGTCGCCCGGATGCCGCTGGACCGGGAGCCGACCGAGCACGAGAGGCGCATCGTCGCTCTTCTTCCCTACGAGATCGCCTGGGAGCCCGGCGGGCTCCTCCACCTCCCCATCCCGAAGGACAGGCGCCTGGCCCGGATCTGCCGCAGCCTGATCGATGATCCCGGGGACGGGCGCGACCTGGAAGCATGGGCGGCGGAAGTCGGCGCCTCGTCGCGGACGCTCGCGCGCCTGTTCAGGCGCGAATTCGGGAGCACCTTCCTGATCTGGCGGAAGCAGGTGCGCGCCCTGTCGGCCGTGCCCCGTCTGGCGGCCGGCGAGCCGGTCGGCATCGTCTCGGCGGATCTGGGCTACGAGACACCCGGCGCCTTCGCGGCGATGTTCCGGCAGATGATGGGCGCGCGGCCGAGCCGCTACGGTGATCGAGACCGTTCCGGATCGACCGGCGACGCGGGTCTGACCTTGTCCGATCCGGCCTAGCAAGTGGCTGGAACCGCGACGCAGGCCGGTGCGGTTCCACCTAGTCTGCGTTCATGCCGCGCGACAAGCCGCCGAATACCTTCCTGTGCCTGGTGCTGCTGTCGACCTTCCTTCAGGGATCGTCCTTCGTGGCCACGAAGGCCGTTCTTCGTGACGTTCAGCCGCTGTAGCTGGCGACGCTCCGCTTCTTCGTCGCTGCGCTCTCGCTGGTGCCGGTCCTGCTCCCCCGCCTCCTGCGCCGGGACCGTCGGTCGGGATCGCGCATGCCTTGGCCGCACCTTGCCCTGATCGGCCTGCTCCAGACGACGGGCGTCATGGCGTTTCTCAATATCGGACTCACCTCCAGCACGGCGCCGATGGCGGCCATCCTGATGGCCAGCAATCCGCTGCTGGTCGCGCTCCTGGCGGGCGTCCTGCTCGATGAGCCCGTGCGCCGGCAGGGGTGGGCGGGTCTCGCACTGTCCTTAGCGGGGGTCGTCCTCTGCATCAGCGTGGAGACGGTGTTCACCGGCGCCATCGGCCGGGGTGAAGTCCTCGTGATGCTCGGCTCGACG
>NZ_CM137735.1:4545000-6637500 GCF_054611515.1 Methylobacterium sp. CM6257 | reverse complement strand
GCTCAGGCCCGACAGCAACCCGACCCGATCGGATCGAGCTCGCGCGGCAGATCTGTGGGGGAGTTCGACAGACAGCGTGACGTCGCTGCCGACAGCGCTGATGTAAGGATCACCGCCCCGCCGTCAAGGGCCTGCACGAGGTGCCGGCGCCCCGCGCTGCCAGCAGGCGGCAGCCGTCGGATGGGCCTGCACAAACCACCATCGAGGCCGTTGCAGCGCGAGGTGCGAGCGCGCCGGTGAGCTGCGCCCACCGGCCCACACGGGGCCCCCACCCTACAGCCGTGTGCAGGACGCCGGCGACCGAACTGACCGGCAATCTGCGGATCATCCAGACGGTCCACGGCGACAAGGGCGCTCCATGCCGATCCCGAAAACCGATTTCGGCGCTGTGTGTTGGCGAGCTCCGGCCTCGCGCCGGGAGCGGCGATGCCGCACGCGGTTCTGAACACGGCCAAACCAAGTCCCGATCACGCAAGTTAAATTCGCGCCTCGGTGAGCGTTAAACCAGAAGTTAGCATCTCCTCTCCTAGAAGGGCAGGGTTTACCTGCCGCGGGCTGTGCCGGGCAGACCCTTTCCAAGGCCCCGTGCATGAGCGCTGATCTCCAGCCTGTCGCCGTGGTGAGCCGGAGGGCGGCGCGTCCGATCCGGCCGGACCTGGATATGGTGACCCGCGACACCCTGATCGGCTACCTCGACGCGGTCCGGCAGGGCTTGCTGATGATCGACGGCGTGGGGACGATCGTCGTCGCGAGCAGCCCCGCGCAGCATCTCCTGTCCAGCCTGAACGTGACGGTGCGGGAGAACGCGTCCGCACTGCCGCTCCTGCGGGCCCTCCGGGGCGGGACGGCGCAGGAGCGTCGCACGGCGATGAGCGCCCTGCGCCACGCGCTCCAGCGCCGGCAGCCGGTCGTGTTCGAGCTGCGGGGCCGGGACCACACGGTCCAGGCAGAGCTTCACCCGACCGCGGGCGGGCGCTGGGTCGTGACGCTGGAAGATGTCAGCACCCGCAAGGCGACCGAGGCCCGCGCCGACGAGATGGCCCGCCTCGATCCGCTCACGGGCCTCCCGAACCGCCTGCTCCTGCGCGAGCGCCTCGCCGAGGCCCTCGCGCGCCTGGCGCGCAGCGGCGAGGCCTGCGCCCTCCTTCTGATCGACCTCGACCGGTTCAAGCCGGTCAACGACACGCTCGGCCACCCGATCGGGGACGCCCTGCTGGAGAAGGTCGCCGACCGCCTCCGCTCGACGGTGCGCCCCACCGACACGGTGGCGCGGATCGGCGGCGACGAGTTCGTCATCCTGCAAGCCGGAATCCGCGACGCCGCCGGGACGCAGGTGCTGGCCCGCCGCATCGTCGACCTGATCGGCCGGACCTACATGGTGGAGGGACACCTCCTGACGATTGGCGCCAGCGTCGGCGTGGCGCTCGCCCCGGAAGACGGGGTCGACGCCGACAAGCTCCTGAAGAACGCCGATCTCGCCCTGTATCGGGCCAAGCTCGACGGGCGCGGGACCTACCGGTTCTTCGAGCCAGAGATGGACGCGCGCATGCAGGCGCGGCGCAAGCTCGAACTCGACATGCGCCAAGCCCTGGCGCGCCGCGAGTTCCAGCTGCACTACCAGCCGCAACTGCAGCTTGAGAGCGGCAAGCTGATCGGCTGCGAGGCCCTGATCCGCTGGCGGCATCCCGAACGGGGCCTGGTCTCGCCCCTGGATTTCATCCCGCTGGCCGAGGAGATCGGCCTGATCGTGCCCATCGGGGAATGGGTCATCCGCCAGGCCTGCCGCGACGCCATGACCTGGCCGGCCCCCATGTCGGTGGCGGTGAACGTCTCACCCGCGCAGTTCAAGAGCGACCGGCTCGTGGAGACGATCATCTCGGCCCTGGCGACCTCGGGGCTGCCCGCCCAGCGGCTGGAGGTTGAGATCACCGAGGGCGTCCTGCTGCAGGAGAACGAGAATACGCTCCAGACCCTGCACCGGCTTCGGGAACTCGGCGTGCGCGTCTCGATGGACGATTTCGGCACCGGCTACTCGTCGCTCAGCTACCTGCGCAGCTTCCCGTTCGACAAGATCAAGATCGACCGGTCCTTCGTGAAGGATTTGGCGACCAAGCCCGACGGCGAGGCGATCATCCGGGCCATCGCGGGGCTCGGCAAGAGCCTCGGCATGACCACGGTGGCGGAGGGTGTCGAGACCCCGGAGCAGATGCAGCGCATCCGGCTGGAGGGCTGCACCGACGTCCAGGGCTATCTCATCAGCAAGCCGGTTCCCATCGAGGATCTGGTCCAGGTTTTCGCCAGCTACCCGCAGGCCTGATCCCCTCCCCTCTCGGACGCACCGTTATGAGCGACCTCTACCGCCTCGTCTACGCCAGCAAGAACCTGCTCCAGGGACCGGAGGCCGAGGTCACGGCGGCCGTCCGGCAGATCCTGGACGCCTCGCAGCGGAACAACAGGGCGGTCGGCGTGACCGGCGCGCTGATGTTCAATGCGGGTGCCTTCGCGCAGGTCCTCGAGGGTCCGCGCCAGGGCGTCGAGGCGACCTTCGAGCGGATCCAGCGCGATCTCCGCCACAGCGACGTCACGGTCCTGCAATGCGGGCCGACGGAAGGCCGCGGCTTCGCAAACTGGTCCATGGCCTTCGTGGGTCAGTCGGCCCAGGGGCAGGCCCGCTTCAGCAGCATCGCGGCCGAGAGCGGCTTCGATCTCTCGCGCCTCGACGGCGACCGCGTCTTCTCCATGCTGCAAGGGCTGGTGTTGGAAGAAGAGGGCGTCCCGGCCGCCGCGGTGCCTCCCCAAGATGCCGCGCAGGGCCGCGGCGCGGCCGGTCTCGACGTGGCGCAGGTGCGTGCCGAGATCGCGCAGCTTCGTCCGGAGGCCGCGGCGCCCGCCGCAGCTCTCCCCCCGGCTGCGCCGGCCGCGGTCCGGCCGCCGGACGCCCAGGCCGGCAAGGGCAGGCCCGCCGTGGCGCGGGGGGCGACCGATGCGGCCCTCTGCGTGCTCAAGGCGGCGCTGACGAGCGAGCGTCAGCGCACGACCGAATTGCGGGCGGAGATCGACGCCCTTCAGGTGGCGCTGGCCTCGGCGGAGCACCGGTTCGATATCATGCGCGGCGAGCGGGACCTCTGGGCCGGGCGTGCGCAGCTCCTCGCGCGGGCTATGGCCCAGGAAGCCGATGACATCCAGCAGGCCGGGCAGAGCCGGCCGCGCGACGACACCGGCCGGGAGGAACTCCCCGACGTCCGGGCGGCCTGACCGCTATCCCGCCGGCCGGGAACACCGAGCACCGTTCTCTTGATAGCCGGATGCGTTCGTCATAAAGAACGCGCGCCGCTCGCTCGTCGGCGGGCGGCGTGGTTCGGCGCGGAGAGAATCGATGTCAGAGGGATTAGCGGCCCGCACCATCGCGGCAGCCAACGGCGTCGCTCAGGACGCGGCCTTCGGCGCGGTGATCGCGCCGATCCACCTGTCGACCACCTTCAAGTTCCCCGCTTTCGAGCAGCCCGGTCCCTACGATTACTCGCGTCTGGGCAACCCGACCCGCGATGCCCTGGCCGACACGATCGCCAAGCTGGAGGGTGGCGCCCGGGCCGTCATGGTCGCGAGCGGCATGGCCGCCCTCGATCTCGCCCTGTCCAGCCTGCGGCCGGGCGATCTCCTGGTCGCCCCGCACGACTGCTACGGCGGGACGCACCGCCTGCTCAGCTTCCGCAGCGCCCGGGGCCATTACCGCGTCGCCTTCATCGACCAGACCGACCCGGACGCACTGACGGCGGCCCTGGCCGAGAAGCCGAAGGTCGTGCTCGTCGAGACGCCGAGCAACCCGCTGATGCGGGTGGTGGACGTCCGTCGCGTCACGGCCGCCGCGAAGGCCGTCGGCGCACTCGCGGTGGTCGACAATACCTTCCTGTCGCCTGCCCTGCAGCAGCCGATCACCCTCGGGGCCGATCTGGTCGTCCATTCCACGACCAAGTTCCTGAACGGCCATTCCGACGTGATCGGCGGCACCGTGATCGCCGCCGACAAGGCGGTCGGCGAGGAACTCGCCGCCTGGGCCAACACGATCGGCGTGACGGGTTCGCCCCTGGACGCCTATCTGACGCTGCGGGGCCTGCGCACCCTGTTCGTGCGCGTGGAGCAGCAGCAGCGGAACGCGGCAGCCCTGGCCGCCTTCCTCGACGCGCACCCGGCCGTGAGCCGCGTCCACTATCCGGGCTTGCCCGCGCATCCGGGCCACGCCCTTGCCAAGGCGCAGCAGGCCGGCTTCGGTGCCATGCTGAGCTTCGAGCTGGCCGGCGGACGCGATGCGGTGCGGACCTTCGTCGAGGCGCTGCGGGTCTTCACGCTGGCCGAGTCGCTGGGTGGCGTCGAGAGCTTGGTCGCCCATCCGCCGACCATGACGCACGCGGCGATGGACCCGGAGGCGCGCGCCATCGCGGGCATCACCGACGGGCTGCTGCGCCTGTCGGTGGGGCTCGAGGCCGAGGCCGATCTCCTGGCCGACCTGTCCCGGGCATTGGAGGCGGTCGGCGGCTGAGCCGGCTGCTCACTCCTCCTCGATCACCTGGAACCCGGCCTCCTCCTCGACCACCCGGAACTTGGAGAGCCGCAGGGTCCGGGAACGCTCGGCGGCCTCGTCTCGGCATTTGTCGACGTGCACGGCCCGGTTGACGACCTGCAAGTTCGGAGCCCCCCAGAAGGCGAGCAGGTCCGGCCAGGGAAGGCCGCGATGCTCGCGCCAGACCCGGTAAAGCGGCAGCGCATGATCGACCTCGGCGGTACGCAAGAGCCGCTTGCCGGAGGTCGCGCAGCGATGGTGCTGGCGGAGCTTCAGCGCCCGCATCTGCGCGTGCGGGGCAATCCAGAACTTCCACGCCGCGACACAGGCCGCGTGCCAAGCCGCATTGCCGTTCGGCACACCGCGCTTCCACAGATCCCGGTGCCACCCGAACTTGAAGACCGGCTGGCCGCAGATGCAGCAGGCACCGCGGCCGCGCGCGAAAGCCGGGTCGCGGTACGGGGCGGGCGGAATCCGGAAGCTCCCAGCTCGACATTCCGTCCCCAGTTGCCACGTCCAGCCCTCCGGCTGGCCCGAGCAGGCCGCAAGGGCGCGCGCCAGCCGGTCGGCCCGGAGGATGTGGGTGCGCCAGTAGCTCTCGACGGCGAGCCGGGGCGTCGGCGGGATCAGGGGGCGCGTCAGGGCGTGCTGCAGGACCGGGATGGGGAAGAGCGGCGGCAGCGCTCGTTCCAGCCGCGCCCGGGCGTGATCGTTGCGAAGGGTGCGCCAGCGCGATGTCGTCATGCTGAGGTTGCTGCTACCCTGCGGCAGCCAGGAAGGCGACGACGCCGGGGCCACAGGGCCACCGCCTCGTAGCGCGAGCGAACCAGAGCGGTTTCGCGAGGTTCTCCCTTCGGGATTCATGTCCGCCCCGCAGCCGGGCCGGACCGAACGGGAGCGCGGGTGAGGATCGTCGTCTTCGGTCTGACCGTCAGCTCGTCCTGGGGCAACGGTCACGCCACCCTCTGGCGGGGGCTGTGCCGGGCCATGGCCCGGCGCGGCCACCAAGTCGTGTTCTTCGAGCGCGACGTCCCCTATTACCGGGCCCATCGCGACTTGGCGGAACTGCCGGGCGGCGAGCTCGTGCTGTACGGCGCGTTTTCAGAGATCCGCGCCGGCGCGGTGCGGGCGGTGGCCGAGGCCGACGCGGCGATCGTCACCTCGTACTGCCCGGACGCGCTTCCCGCCACCGAGATCGTGCTGGCGGCGCCCCGGGCGCGACGGGTCTTCTACGATCTCGACACCCCCGTCACCCTGGCGCGCCTGCGCGCCGGCGAGGATGTCGGCTATATCGGCCCCGGGGGCCTCGGCGGGTTCGATCTCGTCCTGAGCTACACGGGCGGGGAGGCGCTGGACGCCCTGCGCCGGGATCTCGGCGCACGACACGCCCGGCCGCTCTACGGGCATGTCGACCCGGAGGTCCATTGTCCGGCCGAGCCGCAGCCGCAGTACCGCGCCGATCTCTCCTATCTCGGGACCTACGCGGCGGACCGGCAAGCCGCGCTGGCGGCGCTCTTCGTGGAGCCCGCCCGGCAGCGGCCGGCGCAGCGCTTCCTCATCGGGGGCGCGCAATATCCGGCGAATTTCCCCTGGACCGAGAACATCCACTTCGTCCGCCATCTGCCGCCGGCAGAGCACCCGGCCTTCTTCTCCGCCTCGCGCCTGACACTCAACGTCACCCGGGCCGCGATGGCCGCCATGGGCTGGTGTCCCTCCGGCCGCCTGTTCGAGGCCACCGCCTGTGGAACGGCCGTGATCAGCGATGCCTGGGAGGGGCTCGACGCCTTTTTCCGGCCGGGCGAGGAGATCCTGATCGCCCGCGACGGCACCGACGTCCTGGCAGCCCTCGACAGGAGCGAGGCCGAGATCCGCCGCATCGCCGAGGCGGGCCGGGCCCGCACGCTGGCGGACCACACCTCCGAGCGCCGCCTCGACGATCTCGAACGCGCGCTCTCCGAACGCGGCGTTCCCGAACCAGCGGAGTCTGTCTGAGATGTGGGGGATTGTGCCTGCAGCCGGGCGGGGCAGCCGGATCCAGCCCCTCGCCTTCTCGAAGGAACTGCTTCCGGTGGGCAGCCGCCTGCGCGACGGGATGGAGCGTCCCTGCGCGGTGAGCGAGCATCTGGTGGAGCGCATGATCCGCGGCGGCGCCCGCAAGATCTGTTTCGTGATCTCCCCCGGCAAATCGGACATCGTGGAGTATTTCGGCGCCGGCTACGGCGAGACCCCGATCGCCTACGTAGTGCAGCCACGGCCGAGCGGCCTGTGCGACGCCGTCTTCTCCGCGCTGCCGCTGATCGCTCCGGACGAGCCGGTGATCGTCGGCCTGCCCGACACGGTCTGGCTGCCGCAGGACGCCCTGATCCAGCTGCCCGACGACGTCCTCTCCTTCCTGCTCTTCCCCGTCGAGCGGCCGGAGAATTTCGACGCGGTGGTGGTGGATCGGGACGGCGCGGTGCGCGAGATCCAGGTCAAGCAGCCGGGCGCCGCCTCGAACTGGATCTGGGGCGCCTTCAAGATGCCCGGACGGGTGCTGATGGAGCTGCACGCCCTCTGGCTCGCTAGGCTCTGCGCCGACGAATATATTGGGACCCTCGTCAACGCCTATCTGGCAGGGGGTGGTCGCGCCGTCGGCGTGCGGGCGGGGTCGGCCTATGTCGATGTCGGCACGCTGGACGGCTATCGCGCCGCCATGACGCTCTTGGCAGGTGCCGATACGGCGGCTGCGGAAGCGCGGCTGTCGCTCGGTGCCCCCGCCGCACGGGCTCCCGCGGCCCTCAGGCCGGCCGAGTAGCGCCGGGCCTGTGTTTCCCGTGAAACATTCGGCCTATCCGGCGGCCGGGTCGCGCGTCGCGTCGCCGGGAGCCGCACGGGCGTAGAGCTTCGCCACAAGCGCCCAGAAATCGCAGCGCTCGCCTTCGGGGATCTGCTGCAATCGCACCTCGATGGCCGCCCGCGCGGCCTGGGCGAAGTCCACGACCTGCTCTTCCAGGATCTCGAGGGGGTCGGCCATACGGAACCTCACGGCGGCGATGTTACGTCGAGCAACATCAACACGTCGGACTCCCTGCCGATCCCGCATCGCACAATCACGAAGGCGAGACCGATCCGACGCAGCCAGCTCCGCCATGGACAGGACGTTGCCGGATCGCAACAAAGATTCGTTTTTCAAGTATCGCCTCTACCAAAATCCGCCTTATTCAGTCACCAATCTTCGAATGCAGCATCTCTGAGATTAACATTTTTTATCCCAGTTACGAGCGGCCCGCCGGCCGACGAAGCCTTGAGGGAACCTGCATGAAGTCCATCGCGCGGGTGGCAGCAGCGCCGCTCTGGGTCGCCCAGCTTCTGACTGGAGCCAAATCCTTCGTCGACAACCCGATCCTCGGCTCGGAGCGGCTCAACCGGGCCGGGCTGCACACGGTGCGGGTGCGTCTGGCCCACGCCATGGCGGGCCTGCGCCGCCGCCAGCTCGCCCACCTCGTCAGCACCCAGGACCGGACCGACTTCGCCCGGGACGGCTTCATCAAGCGTGCCGATTTCATGCCGGCCGACCTGCACAGGGCGGTCTACGCCGAGGTCACGAGCGTCGCCGCCGAGGGTCGCGAGCAGGTTCAGGGCGACACCGTCACCCGCCGCATCCCGCTCGATCCCGAGACCCTCAAGCGGATGCCGGCCATGCGCCAGCTCCTCGCCATGCCGGAGTGGAAAAACCTGCTGCGCTACGTGGCGAGCTTCAACTGCGAGCCAATCCTGACCGTGCAGACGATCCTGTCGCACGTCACTGACGCGCCCCCGGATCCGCAGACCAACTTCCACATCGACACTTTCCACCCGACCATGAAGGCGTGGCTGTTCCTCACCGACGTCGCCGCCGACGAGGGGCCGTTCACCTATGTGCCGGGCTCGCACCGCCTCACCAAGCGGCGCCTGGCCTGGGAGCGACGCACCGCCGTCAACGCGGCGCGCGGTCTCGACCGCCTCAGCGGCCGCGGCTCGTTCCGGGCCAGCACGGCGGAGCTGAAGCGGATGGGCTACGCCAACCCGGTGGCCTTCGCGGTCCCGGGCAACACGCTGGTGGTGGGCGACACGGTGGGCTTCCACGCCCGCGGCCCGTCCCTGCGACCGGCGGTGCGCATCGAGGTCTGGGCCTACGACCGCCACAACCCGTTCCTGCCGCTGGCCGGCTTCGATCTCTGGTCGCTCACCGGTCTCGCGCGCTGGCGCACCCGGATCGAGTGGTGGTTGCTCGACCGGCTGGAGCAGCTCGGCCTGCGCCGCAATGTCTGGCGTCCGGTCGGCCCGCTCACGGCCGACGCACCGCCCCGGATCGTCTGAGCCGGAGCATCCGGGGGACGGGAGCGTCCCCCTACGCGGCATTCCGCGGCGCCAAGCGCAGGTAGGCGGGATCGAACTCCGCGAGCGTTTGCAGGCGCGGCAGGTCGAGGATCCGCAGGCGGCACTTGCACAGCTCGATCAGCCCCTTTCTCCGCACATCCCGGAGCGGACGGTTCACGTGGACGCTGGCCAGGCCCGTCGTGTCGGCCAGATCGGTCTGGGTCACCGACATGGCGTAGCCGTCGTCGCTGACGAGACCGACCGCCTGCAGGCGCACGAGCAGCTCGCAGAACAGGTGCGCCAGCCGCTCCAAGGCCGAGCGGCGGCCGATATTCACCAGCCACGCGCGGGCGATCGCCGCTTCGACCAGACGGCTCTTCCGCAGGGCGGCGGCGATCGTGGGGCGCTCCAGAAGCGGCCCGATCCGCGCCACCCGGCGGGGCGAGAGCGTGCCGATGGCGTGATCCACCCACGACAGTGATGTCGCCTCAAGATCGCAGATGTCGCCCGGGACCAGATAGGCCGTGATCTGGCGCATGCCCGTCGCGCAACCAGCTCCTGCGAGCGATGCAGGAGAAGGATTTCGAAGCCCTGCAGCCGCATCTGCGCCCTGTGGAACTGCCGGCCGGGGAGCCGCTGATCCGCCGCCACCAGCCGGTCCGGCAGCTCAGGCTGGTGGCCGATGCGAGCTACGGGACCGCGGAAGCGGAATACGCCCGGCTAATCGCGGGCGCGGACCGGGCCGCTGCACCGTGCTGAGCGGCGGGTCCGGCGCGCCGTGCCGCATCCGGCCCGATCCCGGCAGATGAAGTTTCACCTGCCTCCGTACTGACCGAAGATCGACTTGCCCGATCCGGGCGCCGGGTTGGAGTGACCGGGCGGCCTGTTGCCAGGATTGCGCGCTCCGCCTAGACGAGGCCAGCGCAATACTTGTGCTCACTCCCCCCTCTTCGGCAGAGGATGCCGCTTCCGTGATCACCGGTCCGTGCCTCATCGTCCAGCCGATCCACGCGGCGGGCCTCGATCGGCTGCGCGCGGCAGGGTTGGAGCCGCGCCGGGCCAGCGGCACCGATGCCGCCACCCTGGCCCGCGAGGTGGCCGGCTGCGTGGCCGTGATCACCCGCAACACCGGCTTCCCGGCCCGCGCCATCGCGGAGGCGGCGAATCTGCGGGTGATCGGCGTGCACGGGACTGGCACCGACCACGTGGCCACCGCCGAGGCGACCGACGCGGGAATCGTGGTGGTCAACACGCCCGGCGCCAACGCCGTCTCGGTGGCCGAGCAGACGCTGGCGCTGATCTTCGCCCTGGCCAAGGCCCTGCCGGAGGCCGACCGCTCCGTCCGGGCCGGCGACGACAGCTTCAAGTTCACCGCCCGGCTGATCGAGCTCGCCGGCCTGACGCTGGGCCTCGTCGGCTTCGGGGCGATCGGGCAGGCGACCGCCAGGCTCGGGGCCGCCCTGGGCCTGCGGGTGCTGGCCTACGGCCCGAGCCGCCCGGACGCCGATTTCGCCAATGCCGGCGCCCTGCGGGCCGCCTCGGTCGACGCGCTCCTGACCGAGGCCGACATCGTCTCCCTGCACGTGCCGCTGACCCGCACCACCCGCGGCCTGATCGGCCGGGACCAGCTCGCCCGGATGAAGCGCGACGCCTTCCTGATCAACACCAGCCGCGGCGGCCTGATCGACGAGGCGGCCCTGGTCGAGGCGCTGGAGGCCGGCACGATCGCGGGCGCCGGACTTGACGTCTTCGCCCAGGAGCCGTTGCCGCCCGACCACCCCCTCGCTCGCCAGGAGCGGGCGATCCTGACGCCTCATGTCGGCGGCTCCACCGAGGCCGCCCTGATCCGCACCGCCGAGACCGCCGCGACCCGCGTGGTCGACGTCCTCGCCGGCCGGCGGCCGGGCGGGCTGGTCAACCCGGCCGTCTGGGAGCGGCGCCGCGCGCCGTGACGCCCTGAGACCGGTTGCCGCCACGGGCCGTGCGACGAGCCTCCGACCGACTCATCCTGAGGTGCCCGCGTCAGCGGGCCTCGAAGGGCGGCTTCCGCTTCGCTCCAGCACCTCAGGATGAGGGCGCGGGTGGGAGGGCCGCGCTCCGATGCCCCCGACCCCGCCGGATCACGCCCTTTCGTCCGGACCGCGACCGCCCGCCGCGCGCCTTGTCATGCAATCGTCGCAGACGGCCCGGAAAGCCACGCGCTGCATTCCCGGCAGAGAGGGCTCCATGGACTTCCACCGCCGCTTCACGGTCCTGATGTGCGCCCCGGCCTTCGATCCGGACGATCTCGAGGGCGCGCGCGTCAACCAGATCGTGGCGGCCGTGGAGCAGCGCGGCTTCGAGGTGGTGCGCGCCCGGCGCGTCGAGGACGCGGCGATCGCCGTCCAGACCGACGCCGCGGTGGGCTGCCTCGTGGTCGACTGGGGCAAGCGCGGCCTCGACGGCAAGGCCGCCGCCCTCATCGACATGATGCGCCGGCGCGGCCTGGAGATGCCGATCGTCATCATGGTCCGCCGCAAGCGGCTGGAGGACATCCCGGTCGAGCTCCTCGACTTCATCGACGGCTACATCTTCCTCGCCGAGGAGACGCCGGAATTCATCGCCCGCGGCCTCGTCAGCCGGGTCACGCAGTACGCCGAGACGCTCAAGACGCCGTTCTTCGGCGCGCTGGTCGACTACGCCGAGAAGGGCAACCAGCTCTGGACCTGCCCGGGGCACAACGGCGGCATCTTCTACAACCGCTCGCCGATCGGCCGGATCTTCGTGGAGCACCTCGGCGAGGCGATCTTCCGCGACGACCTCGACAACTCGGTCCTCGACCTCGGCGACCTGCTGACCCACGAGGGCCCGGCGCTGAAGGCCCAGAAGGAGGCCGCCAAGATCTTCGGGGCGGAGAAGACCTACTTCGTCCTCAACGGCACCTCGGCCTCCAACAAGATCGTCCTGTCCTCCCTGGTGGCGGAGGACGACCTCGTCCTGTTCGACCGCAACAACCACAAGGCGGCCCACCACGGCGCCCTGTTCCTGGGCGGCGGCATCCCGATCTTCCTGGAAACGGACCGCAACGCCTACGGTCTGATCGGCCCGATCTTCCACGAAGCCCTGGACGAGACGCGGATCCGGGAGAAGATCCGCCGGAACCCGCTGGTGACCGATCCGAAAGCGTGGCGCCGGGAGCGGCCGTTCCGCGTGGCGGTGATCGAGCAGTGCACCTACGACGGCACGATCTACGACGCCCAGGAGATCCTGGAGAAGATCGGCCACCTCTGCGACTACATCCTGTTCGACGAGGCCTGGGCGGGCTTCATGAAGTTCCACCCGCTCTACGCCCGCCGCTTCGCCATGGGGCTGACCGGCCTCGACGAGACCTCGCCCGGCATCGTCGCCACGCAGTCGACCCACAAGCAGCTCGCGAGCTTCTCCCAGGCCTCGCAGATCCACACCCGGGACGGCCACATCCGCGGCCAGACCCGGCGGGTCGAGCACAAGCGGCTCAACGAGAGCTTCCTCGTCCACGCCTCCACGTCACCCTTCTATCCCCTGTTCGCCTCCCTCGACGTCGGCGCCCAGATGATGAAGGGGCGCTCCGGCATGATCCTGTGGGACGACACGATCCGGCTCGGGATCGAGTGGCGCAAGAAGGTCCGGGCGATCCGGCGCGAGTTCGAGGAGAACGAGCGCGACCCGGCGCGGCGCTGGTTCTTCGACCCCTTCGTACCGGACGTGACGGTGAACGCCGACGGCGCCGAGGTGCCGTGGGAGAGCGTGCCGACCGACGAGCTCGCCGCCACGCCGCGCCACTGGGAGCTGAAGCCGGGCGCGCGCTGGCACGGCTTCACCCACGTGGCGCCGGGCTACGCCATCACCGACCCGAACAAGCTCACCGTGCTGACTCCGGGCTTCGACCGGCACACGGGGGCCTACGCCCAGCACGGCGTGTCGGCGCCGATCGTGGCGCAATACCTGCGTGAGAACCGGATCGTCGCCGAGAAGAACGACCTGAACTCGCTGCTCTTCCTGCTGACCCCGGGGGTGGAATCCTCCAAGGCCGGCACGCTGATCTCGGGCCTCGTCGCCTTCAAGCGGTTCCACGACGACAACGTCCCGCTGGAGGAGGCCATGCCGGAATTCGTCAACCGCCGGCCGAACCGCTACCGGGGCGTGCGCCTGCGCGACCTCTGCGGCGAGTTCCACGCCTTCCACCGGGAGGCCGGCACCTCGACGCTGCAGCGGCGGCAATTCGCCCCCGAGCACCTGCCCGAGATGGTGATGCCGCCCAAGAAGGCCGCCCAGCTGCTGACCCGCAACAAGGTCGACTACGTGCCGATCGCCGAGGCCGAGGGGCGGATCGCCACCACGCTGATGCTGGTCTACCCCCCGGGCATCGGCACGGTGCTGCCGGGCGAGCGCCTGGACGACCGGGCCAAGCCCATGCTCGACTACTTCAAGATGTTCGAGGCCTCGGCCAACCTGTTCCCGGGCTTCGAGGCCGAGATCCAGGGCGTCTACCGCGAGGTCGACCCGGACGGGCGGATCCGCTTCCACACCTACGTGGCGCGGGAGGGGGCCTGATGGAGATCGAGGTCGAGACGCCCGGCCCGGTCCCGGCCCGGTCCTGCCCCGACATCGTCATCCGCCCGTCCTCGGACGCCGATGTCGAGGCCATGGTGGCGATCTACGAGCACCACATCAGCCGGGGCGTCAGCGACGTCGGTGTCGCCGAGGAGGACCGGCTGCTCCCCGACGACCTGAAGCGGCGGCGCAAGACCATGCGCAAGAAGCGCCTGCCGCACCTCGTGGCCGACCGGGACGGCGCGGTGGCGGGCTACGCCTACGCGGTGCCGTTCCGGAAGCGCCCGGCCTACCGCTACACGCTCAAGCACTCGATCTACGTGCATCCCGACCACCTGCACGCGGGGATCGGCCGGCGGCTGCTGCCGGCCCTGATCGAGGCCTGCGCGGCGGGCGGCTACCGCCAGATGATCGGCTACATCGACGCCGAGAACGCGGCGTCCCTGCGCCTCCACGAGGCCTGCGGGTTCGAGCGGGTCGGCTACTTGCGGGCGGTGGCGTTCAAGTACGGCCACTGGGCGGACAGCGTGATGGTCCAGCGGGCGCTGGGCACCGGGTCGGAGGACCGCCCGGGGTAGAACGCGGCGCACGGCAGTCAATCGGAAGGCTCAGGTACGCCGCCATCCCCGCGAGCGGAGCGAAGCAGTCCGGGACGTGCCACGCTCACTGCGGTCGCGCCGCCCTCGGTCGCTTCGTTGCGCCCGCTACGACGGCGTTTGCCCCTACTCCTGCCGTTCAAAGGCGCCCGCGATGGTGAGGTATAGGTCGTCGCCGATCAGCGGCACGTAGGTCTTCACGCCGAATTCCGAGCGCTTGAGCGTGCCGGTGGCCTCAAAGCCGACCGTGACCCTCTTGCTCAGCGGGTTCACGCCGGCGCCCACCAGGGTGACGTCGAGCGTCACCGGCTTGGTCACGCCGTGAAGCGTGAGGTCGCCCGTCACCTTCGCGCGGTCCTTGCCTTCGGGCGCGACCTTGGTGGACACGAAGGTCATGTCGGGGAACTTCGCCGCGTCGAGCCACTGGTCACTCTTGAGCTCGTCGGTGAGCTTGGCGCTGGTGGTCGCAACCGAGGCCACCGGGATCTTCACCGACAGCTTGGAGGAGGCCGGGTTCTTCGGCTGAAGCTCCAGCGTGCCCGACACGTCCGAGAAGCCGCCGGCATAGTTCGAGAAGCCCATATGGGAGACCCGCCAGCCGACCTGGGTGTGGTTGGGATCGACCGCGTAGGTGCCGGCCTGGATCTGCGCCGGATCGCGGGTCGGCGGTGTCTGGGCCAGAGCCGGGGTGGCGACGAGCAGGGCCAGAAGGCTCGAGGCGAGAATCGACTTCAAGGATGTCTCCCACACAGCAGACGGGCGAGCGCGATTCGGTGCGCCCCGGCAGCCCTGTAGCCCCGTTCACGGCCATGGTTGAGCCTGCTATCCGGAACCGCATGGTTGCGAGATCGGAAACCTTCCGGGGCGGACTCGACGACGTGCGCGCCTTCTGCACCGTAGTCGATCTCGGCACGGTGACGGCCGCCGCCGCGAGCCTGCGGGAGACCAAGGGGAGCGTCAGCCGGCGGATCTCCCGGCTGGAGCGGGCGCTCGGCGCCCGATTGATGGCGCGGACCTCCCGGGCGGTCTCGCCAACCGCCGAGGGGCTCGCCTTCTACGCCAAGGCGCAGGAGAGCCTGACGCTCCTCGACGAGGCGGCCGAGACCGCCCGAGACGCCCGCACGGTGCCGGCCGGGCACCTGCGGATCACGACCTCCATCGATTTCGGGATTGAGGTGATGCCCGAGATCGTCGCAAGCTTCCGCGCCGCCTATCCGCAGATCACCGTCGAGATGCTGAACACGGATGCACGCCTCGACCTTGCGGCCAACCGGATCGACCTCGCCCTGCGGCTCGGCGGCGCGGAGGAGACCGGCTACCGCGCGCCCGTCCTGGCGACCCTGACGGTCGGCCTCTACGCCGCGCCGGCCTACCTGCTGCGCCGGCCGGCGCCGACGAGCCTGGTGGAGCTCGCCGACCACGACCTGATCCTCGCCCGCGAGCGGTTCGGCGCGGCGACCCTCTCCCTCACCGACGGGCACGGCCGCGCGGAGCCGCTGGCCTTGAGCCCCGCGATCCGGGTCAGCGACTTCGCCACCGCGCACCGGCTGACGCTGGCGGGCGCCGGGATCGGCCATCTCCCGAGTCTCGTCGCCGCCCAGGCGGTCGCGGCGGGCCAGCTCCTGCGTGTGCTCGCCCCCTGGGCCAGCCGGGGCGCCGCCCTGCGCGCCGTGACCTTGGCTGGGCGCGAACTGCCGGCGCGGGTCAAGGTCTTCCGGGAGCATGTGCGCCAGGCGCTCGCGGCCCGCGACCGTGATCCCGAGGATCCGACCCGGGTCGACGTCCTGCCGGGGCCGTGACTGTGCCTCCGGATCGTGACCTGAAGCCGGGCGCAGGAGCCGCTGACGCCTCGTCTGCGCCTCGGACGGGGGAGAACGCGCGGCGATCGAGGCTCGGGCGGGGTGCCCGAAGCCGGCTTCGTCGAGACGTCAGGAACGCCAACCCTTCGGGAATGGCCTCGAAGCAGCACCGCACACGACGGGCCGGACGAAGTCGCTGACCTGACGCGTCAGGCGCTCCGGCGCTGGTTCCGCACGTCCGCCTTCAACCCAGAGCGGTGATCTGCGGCCTGCGGCGCCATCACCTGCTGGTTCCCGGGGGAGGCGTTCTCGCTCCGCCGAGAGGCGAGAACGAGCGCTGCGCACAGGGCCGCGCTCCCCGCTCCGAATGGAGCGGCGAGGACCGAATACAGGCCGAGCCAGGGCCATGCGCTCACGAGGCTGATGACGCCACCGATCAAGGCGGCAAACACCAATACGATCATCGCGCATCCACCCGGACACGACGTCCTTGGCGTCGTGCCGGCACCTCACGCATGCCCACCCCCCTCGTTGCCGTCACAGCGTGAAATTCCTCGCTGCCGTGCTCCGGCGCCTTCCTGTTGGGTGCTCTCGCCGGTGCTTCGGCAACCTTCGCGAGGGTTCCAGCCATGGCGCCCGGCTGCCCGAGGCCGATTCGCCTCGCGATGGCGGCGCGCTCCGCGGCATAGCTTGGAGCAACCATCGGATAATCGGCGCCCAGCCCGAAGCGCTCGCGGTAGGCGCGCGCGTCGAGACCTTTGGCCGCCAGGTGCCGTTTGAGGCTCTTGTAGCGCTTACCGTCGATAAAGCTGACGAGACCATCGTCCTGAATGGAAGCACGGATCTGATCCGGGCTGGGTTGCTCGGAAACGAAGACTGGAACGGCACCGAGAGCCCCGTTTGTCTGGCCGCCGGCGATGCGGGACACGGTCGCATAAACCTCTTGTATGAAATCAGACACTTCGGATTTAGGAACAGGATTGCTCCCGATGTAGGCGATGACGATTTCCCCGGCCAGTTTGACAACGTCAGATATGCCACCTACCGCCACTTGCGTCACGTTTTTGGTACCTATAGTTGCGATTGCTATTTCGATGTAAGGCTGTTGCCCAACAGCATTGGCGGATGCCAAAAATCAACCCAGGTTAGAATGCGGGCATCGCTGGAATCATGGGTTTCAACAAAACGTGATCATGAAAACAGAATCGGCGCCCGCGCCGTGCGGCAGTTTTCACCCGCCGCGCTGCCCGTCGCACCGGGCGATCCTGATCGAGCCTGCCGGGCCGCAGTCGAGGCGCAAGCTTTGGCACCGATAGAATTAAAGCCCGAGCCCGAGCCTTGTATCTACGATTACAGTAAAACTCGAACACGCTAGAAATATCTGGCGCATATATAAGCCCGGTCCGATAAAATTTTATCGTTGGTCGTATGGCCGTATTGAGAGGCTCCGAGCACGATATGGGACAGCGGCATCCCGGACCGCTCGGTGACTGATCCACCTGCCCCGGGACGCATCAGATCTTGCGCGGACGCCAGACATGCCCCTTCGCAGCAGGTGCTTGCGTTGCCTTCTCGTCCTCGGGCCGCTCGCGCTGACCGGCTCCTGCATGGCGTTCGGGAGTGCCTGGGCGACGCTGTCGAGCACGACCCGGATCGTGCTGCAGAAGGGCCGCCACTACATGCCGACCGACCTGTACCTCCGCCGTGGTGACACGATCACGCTGCGCAACGGCGACGAGATCCTCAGCCATCACGCTTTCATCGAGGCGGACCGGTTCTCTTTCGATGCTGGCGATCAGGAGCCCGGCACCGAGACGCGCCTGACCCTGGCCGAGCCGGGCGACTTCGTGATCCAGTGCGGCATTCATCCGAAGATGAAGCTGACCATCCACGTCCAGTAGGACGCGGGTCAGGCCGGGCCGGGTGTCAGCCGTCGCGACCGAAGCCCAGGCCGCGGATGATGTCGCCGATCGGATCGATCTTCGAGGACGCCTCCGGACGAGCCGGTGCGGGCTGAGGGACCGACGCGGAGACCACCGTGCGATCGGCCTGCGCGGTGCGTGCGAGCGGGGCGTGCCGCAGCCGGGCGATCCGGCGCAGGCTGCGCCCGGATCCCCTCGGTCGATGCGCCGCGACGGCCTTCCGGGGCGTTTCGGTCGGGCCCGCCATCTCGTCCGGAAGCCGCAGGGCCGGAGTTGCGCCGGGCGGGACCACGGCAGCCTGTCGCGGGGCCGGAATCGCAGACGGGACCGCGTTCCCGAGGCCGCTGGTCCGCGCGCCCGTCGGGATCGCGCCCGTCGTCTCGGGAGCGCCGCTCCGGGCCGGCGGGTCGGTCCAGGTCACGGGTGCGACCTGTATTGCGGCAGCTGCGGCTGGCCGCGGGCTGCGCGTCTGCATCTCGTAATTGCCCGGATGCAGCATATGCGCGGCCGCAACCAAGCCGAATACGGCAAAAGCACTGGTGGCGAGGGTGGACCGATAGTGTTCCATGGCGGGAAAAACGGACCGCCAAGCTCCTGGTTCCGCTTGACCGGAACATCGGAGGCGCCTCCGTGCTGCCGGAGGCCGAAAAGAAAAAAGGCCACTCCCGAAGGAGCGGCCCGAAGTCTAGGGAGGAAACGCCCAAGAAGGGCAGCGGGATCGCGACGCCATCGCCATCCCGCACTGCACAGATAGGCTGCCGCACTGCGGCATGCAACAGGCGGACAGCTCCGGAGGCATGCATAAGTGGTGTGCTCAGACCGGGGCCGCATGCGTCCACATCATGACCATAAGCTTCAGGCTCCGCCTGACGGGCCATCGTGCCCAATCAGTCGCTCGACCTCGGCCATCGCCACGGCGCGCGCGGCATGCTCGGACGCGTACGGGCGGTACGATCCCCGGACCAGCTTGCCGCGGTCGCGGATCGCCCAGGTGAAGCGGCCCGGGTCATGCCGGCTGGGCCTGACCTCGACCGTGTAGAGATGCCCGCCATTCGCACCCATGGACAGAATGTGCGGGACATCCTCGTGCCGGCATAGGGGGTGCGACCGTGAGCGGCAGCGGCTACCGGGTTGGCCGTGAGCGGCCGGCTCCGAGCCCGGCCTGCGCCGCCGGAGCCTCGGTGCGAGTGGCGAGCCAGACCACGTGCTTGGGACCGCTGCCCCGGCCGCTGGCATGGACGCGCAGTTCGTCGACCGTGAAGCCGGAGCGCTGCAGACGGCTCTTGAACTTCCGGTCCGGCGCCCCCGACCAGACGCCCAGGATGCCCTCCGGCCGGAGCGCCCACCGGGCTCGCTTGAGACCCCAATTGTCGTAGAGCCGGTCGTTCGCCCGGCGCATCAGCCCTTCCGGTCCGTTATCCACGTCGAGCAGGATCGCGTCGTACCGGTCCGGCCCCGCCTGGATCAGGCGGTTCACGTCGGCCGCCTGCAGGTCCACCCGGGGATCGTCCAGGCAGCCCGCGAAGACGTGCGCGAGCGGGCCCCGGGCCCAGGCGATCACGGAGGGCACCAGCTCCGCCACCACCACCCGCGCCTCGGGGCCGAGGTTCTCAAGGGCCGCCCGCAAGGTGAAGCCCATGCCGAGGCCGCCGATCAGGATCCGGGCCCGGGGCCGGTCCTTGAGCCGCGCGCAGGTCAGCGCCGCGAGCGCCACCTCCGAGCCGCTGCGGCGGTTGTTCATCAGCTCGATCGTGTCGGCCAGGATCGCGAATTCGTCGCCGCGCCGCATCAGGCGCAGGTCGGTGCCGCCACCGGGCACGGATCCGGTGTCGAGATGAACCCAGGGTATCACGGAAGCTCCTCGGTTGGCGGTGTGGCGCCCGGCCGGGATTGGCGACGCGGAGGATCGCGGCGAGAGCGGGGCGGCGCACGGGCCCGGCAGTGCGCGCCGCGCAAACCCCCCGCCCGACGCCGCGCCTTGCCGCGACCGATAACGGCGGCGTATCAGCACCTATGGCCAAGCGCATCAAGTCCAGACCGCAGGAGCGGGGCTTCGTCCTGTTCGATATCGTCTTCGCGGACGGCTCCCGGGCCTCGAACCGGCGCGTGCCGGTCGAGATCCTCGGCGGCCTCGACGGCGACGAACCGGCCCGGCAGCTCATCGCCGAGCAAGAGGACGAAATCGCCCGCAAGGCCGGGCGGCCGGGCCGCGAGATCCAGAGCCTGACGCGCTCGCCCATCGTCAAGCCGAAGCCGGTCGCCTGACCGGCCGCGGCCGGGCCGGTCAGGCCGTCTCAGCCAGCCGGCGGGCGACCTCGTCCCGCACCGCCTCGTTCATCTCGGTAAAGCGGGCCTGCGTGCGGGCCCGCAGCCATGGGAAGAGGCCGGGTGCGAGCAGGCCCGAGAAGGTCTCCGCCTGGACGAGGCTGACGCCGGTCCGCGTTTCGGTGATCCGGAAATCGTGGGCGCCGGTGATGAGGTGCGGCATCGGGATGCCGCCATGCCAAGTCAGCCGCCGGCCCGGTTCCCAGCACGTCACCTGCACCCGGACCGTCAGGAACGAGCGGCCGTTCAGGGTCAGCTCCAGGCGCCAGCGCGCGCCCTCGCGCCGCTGGCCCTCCGCCTTGCGGATGAAGGGGTTCCAGGCGGGGTAGGATTCGAGGTCCGTCAGCACGGACCAGACCGTCCCGGCCCGCGCCGGGATCGGGATTTCAGTGCTGCTGATCCTGTTGAACGTCATGTGTCCCCTCCCGGCGGGCCCGGACCCGTTCGGGCCCGCGACGCGCCCCCGGAGAACGCAGGTTGCGGGTGGTACGGTTCAGATCGCACCCTCGACCACCTCGAGCGCCCGGAGGATCGCGAAGCCGATCCGCTCGGCTTCGGCCTCCGCGTCGGCGGTGGCGGGCAGCAGCGCCACGGTCTCGACAACCCGCTCGTCCGCCGGTCCGATGACGACCCGGACCACATCGCCCTCCTGCGCCGAGGGGTCCCGGATCAGGCCGACCCGATGGCCGGCGGCCGCGCCGAAGACGCGCAGCGGCGCCTGGGCTGGATCGGGCGCAAGGACCGGCTCCGAGGACGGCGCGGAGGGACGGGGCACGCCGAAGACGGGGCGGATGATGTTGTCGTCGGACATGCGTGACCCGGTCTCCGTTCGCGTGCGGCGCCGGTGCGGACGGCGCTCAGTCCCGGGCGATCCGGGCGGTGGCCAGCACCGCATCGGCCAGAACCTCCATGCCGGCCCGCGCCCAATCCGGCGTGATGCTCTCGGCCTCGTTGTGGCTGATACCGCCGTGGCACGGGCAGAAGATCAGGGCCGCCGGCACCACGCGGGCGCAGTAGACGGCGTCGTGATAGATCGCCGTCGGCATGCGCGCCCAGGCATGGCCCCGCGCCTCGGCGGCCGCCTGGACCCGGTCCACCAGGACCGGGTCGAACGGCGTCGGCGGCGCGCGCCAGAAGTCATCGACCCGGATCGTGACGCCCCGCTCCGCGGCCAGCGCTTCGGCCCGGGCCCGAATTCGCGCCCGCATGACTTCCAGCTGCTCCGTGTCGCCGTGGCGCGTGTCGAGGCTGAACCACACCCGGCCCGGGGTGATGTTGCGGCTCGCGGGCTCGGCGTTCAGCACGCCCACGGTGGCGCGGCCACGCTCGCCGCCGGCGCCGACCGCGTCCTCGGCAATCCCCTCGAGCGACGCGATCAGCGCCGCGGCCGCCATCATAGCGTCGCGCCGGCCGGCCATGGGACTGCCGGCATGGGCCTCCTCGCCCAGCACGGTGATCTCGTACCAGATCTGCGCCAGCGCCCGGTCGACCACCCCGATGGTGAGGCCCGCATCCTCCAGGCGCTTGCCCTGCTCGATATGCAGCTCGAAATAGGCGCCGATCCCGCGCAGGGCGGCCGGATTCGCCTCGCCCTGCCAGCCGATGCGCCGCAGCTCGTCGCCGAAGACGTGGCCCGAGAGATCCCGGGTGGCCATCACGTCGGCCTCGGGGACGATCCCCATGGCGACGCCGCTGCCACTCATCGGCGGCGCGAAGCGCGCGCCCTCCTCGTTGCACCAGTTGATCAGCAGGAGGGGCGCCTCGGTCTCGATCCCCGACTCGTGCAGGGCACGCATGATCTCGAGCCCGGCGAGCACGCCCAGCGGCCCGTCGAACTTGCCCCCCGTAGGCTGGGTGTCCAGGTGACTGCCGATGGCCACCGGCTTCAGGCTCGGATCGCGCCCCGGGCGGCGAAAGATCATGTTGCCGATCCGATCCACGGTGAGGGTGAGCCCCACCGCCTCGCCCCAGTGCCGGAACAGGGCACGCCCCTCGGCGTCGCGGTCGGTCAGGGTCTGACGATCGTTGCCGCCGTTGGGGAGCGCCCCGATTCGGGCGAGCGCCGTCAGGCTGTCCCAGAGCCGATCCTGCGAGAGCGGGAGGTTGATGCGATCCATGGAAGCCTTTGCCGCCTGCGTACCGGAAGCGGCGAGGTTAGAGCATGATGTGGAGAAGTGAAATCCGGCCTTCCGAAAACATCATGTAATAACAAAGACCTAGAGCGCGCT
Source organism: Methylobacterium sp. CM6257 (assembly GCF_054611515.1). Lineage (NCBI taxonomy): Bacteria > Pseudomonadati > Pseudomonadota > Alphaproteobacteria > Hyphomicrobiales > Methylobacteriaceae > Methylobacterium > Methylobacterium sp. CM6257. Next base: position 6,615,162 of record NZ_CM137735.1, on the reverse strand, counting down.
GCAGCCTCCGTGAAAATGCACCCCGCTTCGGGACGCGATCCGATTCCCCGCTCGGGAATGCACCCACGCCCTCCATCCGGCCACCGCGGCGCAGGCGCGATCCGGCCGCTGAGTTACTCCAAGGCACTGGAATATCCGGCTCTGCGGACGTCATCGAGCGGGCGTCTTCTCGTCCATCCGCCGAGTACATCCCTCTATCCGGCGACACGGCAGCATTCGGGAACCGCCCGCATCTCGAAAGAGGCTCTCCCTGAACTTTCCAGATCGCGAACTGATCTGCCCGAGCCCGCGACAACATGTCAGAGACCTCGGGGAAGCCGCCGCGCGGCTGACATCTGGACATTGGCCGCGCGGGCTGCCTCTCTCCGGATCATTCGTCCGTCACCGTACAATCATCCGTTGCGGCCGTTTAGGGGGGTCGATGAATCTGGTTACCACGGCATCCGCGGCCTTGCAGGCCGCGGGCTTCGTCGGCACCTGGGATACGGATGTGCCCGCCGGCCGATCCGTCCTCGACGCGGGTGCGGCGTCCCTGCTCGCGGGAAATCCGCGCCTTGCCGGCACGCCCCTCGCCCTCGACGACGCCCTGGGGGGTGTCCATCCGGAGGATCGGGACTGGGTGTTCGGAAAGATCCGACGCATCCGGCAGACGGGCGGCCGGGTCTCGATGGAATTCCGCATCGTGACCGGGACGGGAGAAACCCGGTGGATCCTGAATCGCGGCTGCCTGATGCCCGACGCACTGGGCCGGCTGCGCGGGCGCGGCGTCTATATCGACATCACCGATCTCCACACCCGCCCGGCGGCACTCCCGAACGGCGCCGCCGCGCAGGCGGATCCTCTGGATGCCGCGGCCGACTATTGCATCGCGGCCCATGGGGCCCTCGAGCGCCACGGCGACACGCATCTGCGGATGGTCTCCGGCATGCTGCTTCTCGGGGTCGGCCGCGCACTTGCCCGGCGCGCCCCCTGAGAGCGGCCGGCCGGGTCAGGTCCGCCAGGGATGGGCGGGCAGCTCCGTGCGGCCGATGGCCTTGGCGCCGGCCTCCGCGACGGCGTGGTCGTTCTCGACCGTCGAGCCGCTGACGCCGATCGCCCCGGACATCACGCCGTCGGCATCGACGATCGGGATCCCGCCCGGAAAGGTGATCAGACCGTCATTCGAGTGCTCGATCCCGTAGAGGGGGCCGCCGGGCTGGGACAGTTGGCCGATCTGGCCGGTCATCATCCCGAAGAACACCGACGTCTTGGCCTTCTTCTGGGCGATGTCGATGGACCCGACCCAGGCATCGTCCATGCGGTGGAAGGCCTTGAGATTGCCGCCGGAATCGACCACCGCAATGCACATCTGGGTGCCGAGCTCAGTCGCCTTCGCCCGGGCCGCGGCGATCGCCTTCTCGGCCTGCTCGATCGTGACGTGCATGATACTCCCCTGACTCGTGTTGGCCGGAAAAGCGTAAGACGCGCGGACGGTTCCGGTAAAGGGTCAGGGGGCCTGCTCTCGGGCGGCGCGGATCCGCTCGAGGAGATCGGCCGCCAGGGCCGCGCAGGCAGCCGCGTCGGGACAGGGCCGCTTCCAGACCACGCGGTCCTCGCGCAGGACGAGCCCGCCCTCCACGGCCATGGCGGGGAGCGGCCGGTCGGGCCTGAGGTCGGCCGCCACGCCCTGCGGACCGCCCCGGAGCCGCGCCACGCTCAGCTCGCAGCAGGCGGCGCGCAGCCGCGCGAGGTCGAACAGGGCGAGCACCGGGTCCGGCGCCGCGCCGAACCGATCCTCTACCTCGCCGGCCAGCGCCTCGATCGCCTCGGCCTCGCGCAGGCGCAGCAGCCGCGTGTACAGGCTCAGGCGGATCTCGGGCTCCGGGACGTAATCCTCGGGGATCCGGCTCGGCAGGCCGAGCTCGATCTCCGGGCTCCAATCCTCGGCCAGCTCCCCCTTGGCGGCGGTGAGCGCCAGCTGCAGCAGGTGCTGGTAGAGGCCGAGCCCGACGAGCTTGGCGTGGCCGGCTTGGTCCTCGCCGACCAGATCGCCGGCGCCGCGCAGGTCGAGGTCGCGGGCGCTCACCGCGAAGCCGGCGCCGAGACGGTCGAGGGCCTCCAGGGCGCGCAGGCGCTGCAGGGCTGCCGCGGGCGGCGGCGCGGCCGGGTCACCGAGCAGGTGGACGGTGCCGCGGCGCTGACCGCGGCCGACCCGCCCGCGCAGCTGATGGAGCTGCGCCAGCCCGAACCGGGCGGCGTCCCAGACCAGCATGGTGTTGGCCCGGGGCACGTCGAGCCCGCTCTCGACGATGGCGGTGGCGAGCAGGATGTCGCCGTCGCCCTCCGCGAAGCGGACCATGATCTCGTCCATGGCGGAGGGCCTCAGATCCCCGTGCGCCACCAGGATCGAGAGGCCCGGCACCAGGGCGCGCAGGCGCTCGGCCATCGGGGCGATATCCTCGATGCGCGGGCAGACGACGAAGCTCTGGCCGCCGCGGCGGTGCTCGCGGATCAGCGCCTCGCGGACCGCCTCGGCGTCGAAGGGCGCCACCACGGTCCGGACGGGCTGGCGGAGCGCCGGGGGCGTGGCGAGCACGCTGAGGCTCTGGAGGCCGACGAGCGCCGCCTGGAGCGTGCGGGGGATCGGCGTCGCGGTGAGCGTCAGCACATGCCCGGCCCCGGCGAGGCGGCGCAGATCCGCCTTCATCTTGGCGCCGAAGCGCTGCTCCTCGTCGATCACCGTCAGGGCGAGATCGGAAAAGCGCACGCCGCTGCCGGCGAGGGCGTGGGTGCCGACCACCAGCCGGATCGAGCCGTCGGCCAGCCCTGCCTTGACGCGCTTGGCCTCGGCCGGCGCCACGAGACGCGAGAGCTGCGCGACCTCGATGCCGAAACGGCCGAAGCGGCGGCGCAGGGTCTCGGCGTGCTGGCGCGCCAGGACGGTGGTCGGGGCGATCAGCGCCGCCTGTTTCCCTGAGAGGATCGCGGCCGCCAGAGCGTGCAGAGCCACCTCGGTCTTGCCGAATCCGACGTCGCCGCAGACGAGCCGGTCCATCGGCCGGCCTGAGGCGAGATCGGCCATCAGCGCGTCGACCGCGGCGGCCTGATCGGGGGTCGGCGCGAAGCCGAAGCCGGCGGCGAACCGCTCCATGTCGCGGCCGGGAGGGTCCAGGACCGGTGCCTCGGTCTCCCGGCGGGCGCGGGCGGCCTCCAGCATGAGCCGGGCGGTCCGCGCCATGGTCGCCTCGGCCTCCAGGCGGCGCCGGGGCCAGGTGCCGCCGTCGAGCTTGTCCAGGGTGACGGCGTCCGGCTCCGGGCCGTAGCGCCAGATCCGGTCCGCCTGGGCCACCGGCACCATCAGGATCGCGTCGCTGGCAAAGCGCAGGCGCAGGGCCTCGGAGGACTCGCCACCCTGAGTGGCGACGGGCTCCAGCCCCTCGAACACGCACAGGCCGTGATCGCGGTCGACGGCGACGTCGCCGGGGCGCAGGTCGACCTCGCCCATCGGCAGGATCGCCCGCACGCCGCCCGTGACCGCGGCGTCCGGCCCGAACAGGTCCGCAGCGGCGATCACGGTGGCGCCCTGGGCGGGCACCCGGAAGCCGGCCCCGAGGGGCGCCTCCAGGGCGAGGACGTCGCCCGGCGCCGCCGCGGCCACGTCGGACCATGCGTCGATGAGCCGGATCGGACGGTCGGCGATTTTGCCAGCCTGGCGCACGAGGCGCCCGAGCGGCCGGCGCGTGCCCGCGAGGACGACGATGTCGCCGGCCTTCAGCCGCTCGCGCATCGTCTTGGCGAACGCCGTGCCCGGCCGGCGCTCCCGGGCGAAGGCCGGAAGCGCGAGCGATTCCCCGGCCGCCTCCGTGGCGGTGATCCGGCCATGCGCCGCCACGAGGTCCCGCCAAGCCTTGGGCGTCAGATAGAGGCCCGCGCCGGCCTTCCTGCGCCCGTCGCGGGCATCGAGCCGCGCCCGGGCCTCGTCCATCTGCTCGAAGAAGGCGTCGATCCGGGTCTGCGTGCCGTCCTCGACCACGAGGCGCGCTCCGGGCACGTAGTCGAGGAGGGTGACGAGGCGCGGGTAGTAGCGATCGAGACGATGCTCCTGGCCCGTGAAGGGCTCGATGGTCTGGCCGGATCCGGGCTCCAGGACGATCTCGGTGGCCGGGTCGATCAGCAGCTCATCCGCCTCCGCCACCGAGCGCTGCGAGATCGGGTCGTAGGAGCGGATCGCCGTGACGCGGCCCTCCGCGTGCTCGATCCGGCAGGGGCGCGGCGCCGCGGCGGGAAACACCTCCACGGTGCGCCCGCGGACGGCGATCTCGCCGGGCTCGTCGACCCGCTCATCGAGGATGTAGCCGAGGCGCTTGAGGTCGGCCGTCGCCGCCGCGACGTCGAGCGGGTCCCCGACCCGGAGGGTCACGCGGGCGGTGGCCCAGGTCTCGGGCGGCGGCACGCGCTGGACGAGGGCCGGGGCCGTGGTCAGCACGAAGTCCGGCAGCGCGTCCCGGTCGGTCAGCCAGCGCATCACGGCGGCCCGGGCGCCCATCGTGGCCCGCGACGGCGAAGCGTGGTCGAAGGGCAGGCAATCCCATTCCGGATAGATCGCCACGCGGGTCTCGGGATCGAGCGCCCGCAGGGTCGCGGCGAGGTCCTCCAGGCGGCGGGCGTCCCGGGCGACGTGGATGAGGGGCGCGGGGCCCGCCGCCAGATCGAGGAGGGCCACGGCCAGGGCCCCCGTGGGCATCAGCGGCGCGTCCTCAAGTCCCTGTTGCGCGCCCGCCTTCGTCCTGCGCTTGGCCATGCCTGATCCGAACCCGTCTTCCCTGTGCCGCAAACGCGGCATGCGCCCGCAGGGCTCCCGTCCGCGGCGATCCGATCCACAGCACGCGCGGGCTTCGCCGGCCGGGCTCTCGGATCGCGTCCGTCGCTGGACACGAAATCGTTATCGGGCTCGCGCGCCCCTCGGTCGTCCCGTGTCGCTGCGTCCCCAGCGTCGCGCCAATAGTACAATTTGGAATTGTATTGTGTGGGTACAGTGATAGTCGCGGCAACCTATCGGTCCTCTGAAAGATCCGGCCGCCGCGGAATCCGGCCCGGTCGTTCAAGAGCTTACCGTCCCGGGAACCGCCGGTTCGCCACGCGGCCAGAGCTGCGTTGCATGGACTCACTTGGGAGGGTCAGAGGGGTGGGATATGACGCTCCGGTGTCGCGGAACGAGACCATGTCCTGCCCGTCGGGTTTCGAGCCCCACAACCCTCAGCGGTTGGCCGCTCTGCGCGCCTATTCCATCCTCGATACACCACCGGAGCGCGAGTTCGACGAGATCGCCGAGATAGCCGCCCAGGCCTGCGGCACGCCGATGGCCCATATCAACTTCATCGACGCCGACCGGCAGTGGATCAAGGCCGCGGTGGGGCACGCGGCGCGGGAGATGCCGCTCCATCTCGGATTCTGCACCGAGGCCATGCGCGAGGACGGCGTCCTCGTGCTTCCGGATCTGATGGCGGTTCCGGACTGCGCCGCCAACGCGCTCGTCACCGGCGAGCCGCATCTGCGCTTCTACGCGGGCGTGCCGCTGGTGACGCCCGACGGCTGGGCCATCGGGACCCTGTGCGTCCTCGACCGCGAGCCGCGCACGCTCACCGACCAGCAGCTCTTCATCCTCAAGGCTCTGGCCCGGACGGTGATGACGCAGTTGGAGACCCGCTGCGCCGAAGCCGCCCTGCGCCGGCACGAGGAGCGGTACCGCTCACTGTTCGAGTTCATCGATGCCGGCTTCTGCCTCGTCGAGGTGCAGTTCGGGGAAGGCGACCGTGCGGTCGACTACCGCTTCCTGGAGGTCAATCCGGCCTTCGAGCGGCAGACCGGCCTGAAGGACGTGGTGGGTCGATGGATGCGGGACCTCGCGCCCGACCACGAGCAGCACTGGTTCGACCTGTTCGGCCGGGTCGCGCTGACCGGGGAGCCGGTCCGTTTCGAGCGTCCGGCCGAGGCCCTCGGCCGCTGGTACGACGTCCACGCCTACCGCGTCGACGGGCCGGCCCGGAACCACGTGGCAATCCTGCTCAACGACATCACGGAGCGCCGCCGGGGCGAGCTGGAGCTCCGGGCTCGGGAGGCGGAGCTTCGGCTGGTGGCGGACGCCATGCCGGTGCTGATCGCCTTCATCGACAGCACGCTGACCTACCAGTTCGCCAACGCGGCCTACGAGACCTGGACGGGCCAGCCGGCCGCCGAGGTCGTCGGGCGGACCGTGTGCGAGCTTCTCGGCGCCGAGGCCTTCGAGGCCCGGCGCCCCGCCATCGAGCAGGCCCTGGCCGGGCACGAGGTCCGGCACGAATGGATTTGGACCTTCCCGAATCGCGAGATCCGGGTCGCCGATACGCGCTATCTCCCGCGCCGCGGGGCGGACGGACGGGTCGACGGGTTCTATGTCTTCGCGCACGACGTCTCCGAGCGGAAGCGCTTCGAGGACCTGCTCCAGTCGCGGGCAGAGAGCCTGGAGGCGCAGGTCGCCGCGCAGACCCGCGACCGCGACCGCGTCTGGACGCTGTCGCCGGTGCTGAAGCTCGTCTCGAACCGGACCGGACAGGTCCAATCGGTGAATCCGTCTTGGAGCCGGGCGCTCGGCTGGTCCGAGGAGGAGACGCTGGGCCGGACCGCCCTGGACTTCGTAGTGGCCTCCGAGCGCGAGGCGGCGAAAGCGGCGCTGCAGCCGCTCTGCGAGGACCGCCGGGTCGAGGATGTCGAGCTCTCCTGCGTGACTCGCGCCGGCGATCGGCGGCGCGTGCTCTGGACAGTCGTCCCGGAGGATGGGCTGTTCTACGGCTTCGGGCGGGACATCACCGAGCAGCGCCAGGCCGAGGAGGCGCTGCGGCAATCGCAGAAGCTCGAGGCCATCGGCCAGCTCACCGGCGGCGTGGCGCACGATTTCAACAACCTGCTGACCATCATCCGATCCTCCGTCGAGTTCCTGCGCCGGTCCGACCTCGCCGAGGAGCGCAGGCGGCGCTACCTCGACGCGGTCTCCGACACCGTCGATCGCGCCGCCAAGCTCACCGGCCAGCTCCTCGCCTTCGCCCGGCGGCAGGCGCTCAAGCCCCATGTTTTCGACATCTGCGCGCGCCTGCGCAGCATCGCCGACATGCTCGATTCGGTGACCGGCGCGCGCATTCGCGTCCTCATCGACCTGCCGGAGGCGCCCCGCTTCGTCCGTGCGGACGAGAGCCAGTTCGAGACGGCGCTGATCAACATGGCGGTCAACGCCCGCGACGCCATGGACGGGGAAGGCAGCCTGACCCTGCGCCTCGAGGGTGACCGCCCGATGCCCCCGATTCGCGGGCATGCCGGCGCACCGGGACCGTTCGTGGCGGTGCGGGTCTGCGATACGGGCGCCGGCATCCCGGCCCCGGATCTGGGGCGGATCTTCGAGCCGTTCTTCACCACCAAGGAGATCGGCAAGGGGACCGGGCTGGGCCTGAGTCAGGTCATCGGCTTCGCCAAGCAATCGGGCGGCGACATCGACGTGGCGAGCGTGGTCGGCGGCGGCACCACCTTCACCCTCTACCTGCCGCAGGTCGAGGCGCCGTCCGAGGCGGCCGATGCCGGCCGCGACGACCGGCGGGAGACGGAGCTGCAGCGGGGCCTGTGCATCCTCGTGGTGGAGGACAATCTCGGCGTCGGGCGCTTCTGCACCCAGATCCTGGAGGATCTCGGCCACGCCCCGGTCTGGACGAAATCCGCCGAGGAGGCGCTGGTCGAACTCGGCAGGACGCCGAACCGCTTCGACGTGGTCTTCTCCGACGTGGTGATGCCGGGCATGGGCGGCTTCGCCCTCGCCCGCCAGCTGGAGGTCAGCCGCCCGGACCTGCCCGTGGTGCTGACCTCGGGCTACAGCCACGTGCTGGCCAAGGACGACGCGCACGGTTTCGCGCTCGTGCGCAAACCCTACTCCGCCGAGCAGCTCGCTCAGGTCCTCTACGAGGCGACGAAGCGGCGGAGCCCGGCGAGGCCGATGGCGGCCCGCTCCGCGGCGGAAGGATCCACGCGGGATTAACAGTCTTCCGCCAAAGGCTCGACACTCTAACCTAGACTGTTCCCGTCCTTAGCGGCCGGTTGTAGTATGCGCGTTTCGAATACCGACGCGCGGGACTGCCATGACCCTCACCGGACGTTTCTGGTTCCGCCGGACCTGGACCGGCAGGCTGATCCTGCTTGTCGAGGAGGAGCGCGAGCGCTGGTTTCGCCGCCGCCTGGGCAACAAGCTGCGCTGGCGCGATGCGAAGCTGCTCGATCTCGCAGAGACACCCCTGCGGACGCTCATGACACTGGAGCGGACCTACCGGGCCGAGTTCGGAAGCGGGGATGCGCGCCGCCCCTCCGGCCTTCCGGCCGCGACGCCGCCGCTGGGCACGGGCGATCCCGCCTGGAAACGCGGGACATCCACCCCAGGAACAAGGCCGCCCCTCTCGGGTTGACGCAGTGCAGCACCGCGATGGCGTCGCTGTGCTGCTGCCCCTCGTGGGCGTTTCCTCCCTAGACTTCGGACCGCTCCACTGAGGACGGTCCTTTTTTTTGGCCAATGCAGACCAACGCGGCCTGCGACAAATGGTTCTCACAAAATCCTTAGAATCCGCCGCTCATGCGCGGGATTCCATTGGCAGGCCCTTCGGGCCTCAGAGCCAGCAGGGCGAAGCTCGCGAGCCAGTGCTCGCCCATGTAGTCGCCGGCCACGTGCGGGAGCCCTGCCGCGAGGTGCGCCTCCGCCGCCGCGGAGAGCGGCGGGCGGCGGGGATCGTCGGTCTTGAGGGCAGCGGCCAGCGCCCGGAAGCACCAAGCGCGGCTGAGGTTGAGTCCGTCGAGATGCGCGATCTTCCCGTCACTGCGGTCGGTCGCGGCGGCTGGTCGGAACAGGGTTGCCGGTCGGCCCGCCGCGAGATCGGGCAGGAACCGGTCGAACCAGGGCCGGAACCGCGCCGGAGGCAGGAGGCGGCGCATGCACTCGGCCTCGATCAGCGCGGAGGACAGGAAATCGTCCCCGCCCGGCTCGCCCCAGGCGGGACAATCTGCATCCGCCCCGTACCAGCCCTCGGCGGTCCGCAGCAGCAGGGCGCCGAATTCGGCATGCCGCGCGCCCTCGGCGTAATCGGCCGCGAGGCGAAGCGCGAATGCGCTGTTGAAGTGGGTCCCCACCCGCACCGGATAAGAGGCAATCGGCAGGAAGTCCCGGAACCGCTGGACGATGAGGCCGGTCAGCGGTGCGAGGGCCTCAGACCAGCGGGGCTCGGGCAGGCGGGCGAGTTCGTCGGCGAGTTTCAGGAGCCACGCCCAGCCGTAGGGCCGCTCGAAGCCGCGCGCGGTCGGCGCGGCGAAGTAGGCGCATTCCCCCGCCACCGCGGCGGGGGTCAGCTGCGCGTCGAACCGGGCGCGGATCGCCCCGGCCTGGGCCCCCTCCGGAAACAGCCGCAGCACCCGCGCCAGCAGCCAGTAGCCGTGGACGCAGGAATGCCAATCGTAGCTGCCGTGGAAGACCGGGTGGAGGTCGGCGGGGGTACGGGCGTCCTCCGGTCCCGCCAGGACGTGACCCGGCTTGTTCGGGTATTCGCGGGTGACGTGGCCGAGCGCCACCGCCGCGAAGCGGGCGCCGATCTCCGGGGTGAGCGCGGTCGTCATCGCGGGGCTCCGGATTCGGGACGGGCCGGCATAGCGGGTTTTCGGCAAACCGTCAGGACATCCGGACGCTTTGCCGCGATGGTCCAGGATCGGCTATCGCGGATCCGCCAGCCGAGCCGGGATGCCGGCCTCACCGGGAGCCCCCATGCGCCGCGCGATGCTCGCCGCCCTCCTCGTCGCGCTCGCGATGCCGGCGCAGGCCGGCCCGGATCCCAGCCGGGACGTCCTGTGGGCGGCGCTGAAGACCTGCGTGCTCGCCAAGCGGGTCGCCAACCGGACCTTCCCCTGCCTCTCGGTCGACTTGGGCGACAAGGACCGGCCCGGCTCGGCCGTCCTGCGCGCCCCCGGCGAGCCGACCCATAGCGTGGTCATGCCCACCGCCACCGTGGCCGGGCTCGAAGCCCCCGTCCTGCGCGGCCCGGCCGGCGCGGCCTACTGGCGGGCGGCGCTCGCCGCGCGCCCCTTCGTGTCCGACGTGCTGAAGGGACGGCTGTCACCCGGGGAGGTCGGGCTGGCGGTCAACTCGGCCCGGGGCCGCAGCCAGGACCAGCTCCATATCCACCTCGACTGCATGAAGCCCGGCGTGCTGGCGGCCCTCAAGGCGCACGGCCACCAGATCCGCAGGACTTGGAGCCGCTTTCCGGTACCGCTGGCCGGCGACCGCTTCTTCGCGTTGCGCGTCCCGAACGCGGAGGCCGAGCGCTTCAACCCGTTCGCGGCCCTCCACACCCTGCCTGGCGCCCGGCCGGACCTGCACCGGACGAGCTTTGCGGCGCTCACCACGCCATCGGGCGATCCCGAGCCGGGCTTCATCCTCTTGGCCTACCGGGCGCCCAACGCCAGCGCCGAGGATGTCATGGACCACAGCTGCGCCGTCGCCTCCGGCCGCGGAGGTGCCTGAGCGGGCCCGAGCGCCCTATCCGGCCCCCACCGGCGGCGGCAGCGCGTCGATGAGCTGGCGCAGGAACGCCCGCACCGCCTTCGGGAGCCGCCGGTCACGCATGGCCTGGACCTGGATGCCGCGGGCGAGGCTCGCCCGGGACCGGATCGGCAGGCTGACCAGCTCGTTCAGGCGCAGGGGCGTCGTCACCGACAGCGCCGACATCAGCGCGAGCCCGCGGGAGCGCCGCACGAAGGGCAGCAGCGCCGAGAGCTTGTTGGCGGTCAAGACCGGCTCGATCACGATGCCCTCGAGCGCGCAGGCGGCATCGAACACCTGCCGCAGGGTCGTGTCCCGGGTGGGCAAGGCGACCGGATAGGTCGACAGGTCGGCGAGGCGCAGGGCCGGTACCCGCGCGAGGGGATGATCGGGCGCGGCGAGCGCCAGCATGTCCACCTGCCCATCGTAGAGCACCTCGACCTGCGTGGTGGGGGTGAGCGCGAAGGTGATGCCGAGATCGGCTTCGCCCACCGCCACCGTCTGGGTCACCTGCGCGGGCGGCTGCACCGTCACCTCGAAGCGTATGCCGGGATGGACCGCGTGGAAGGCCGCGATGGCGTTCGGCACGATGTCGAGGGAAAAACCCTCGGAACTCGCCACCCGGATCAGCCCCCGGGCGAGCCCTTCCAGCTCCCGGATCTCCGTGACCACCTGCTCGGAGCGAATCAACACCTGGTGGGCATGCTGCGCCAGCAGCTCGCCGGCCGGGCTCGGCACCATGCCGCGGGGGCGCCGCTCGAACAGCACGCAGTCGAGCTCGGCCTCCAGATTGGCGATCTGCCGGCTGATCGCCGACGCCGCCACGTTGAGCTGATCCGAGGCCGCGGCGATCGAGCCGGTGCGGGCTACGGCCAGGAAGTAGCGTAGCCCGGTTGTTTGCATTATTCTGCCTCGAAGCGACTGTCTCGCCATATCCGTTGCCGAGATGGCAAGGCAGCACTCGCCAAATTCTACTTGTTGCGATCTCAGATGCACAACATCATCGCAGGGTGAAAAAGGCGGCAGCCGCGGATTCGTCCCGCTCGGCCTGTTCGCCGGGCCGTCGGAGACGGAGTTCCCATGTCGATCCGGACACTCACCCTGGCTGCTTCCCTCGCCGTCCTGACGGTCGCGAGCCCAGCACTCGCCGGCAAGGCGGACGACACTCTGGTCTACGCCTCGGACAGCGAGCCGGAGAACGTCAGCCCGTATCACAACAGCGCCCGTGAGGGCGTGATCCTGGCCCGGAACTGCTGGGACACGCTGCTGTGGCGCGATCCCAAGGACGGCACCTACAAGCCGATGCTGGCCACCGCCTGGACCTGGAAGGACGACACGACCCTGGATCTCACGATCCGAGAGGGCGTGGTCTTCCACAACGGCGACCCGCTCGGGCCGGAGGACGTGGCCTTCACGTTTAATTACGTGCTGACGCCCGAGGCGCGCACGGTCACCCGCCAGAACGTCGACTGGATGAAGTCGGTGGAGGTCACCGGCCCGCACAGCGTGCGCATCCACCTCAAGGCGCCGTTTCCGGCGGCGCTTGAATACCTCGCCGGCCCGACGCCGATCTTCCCGGCCACCTACTTCAAGAAGGTCGGGCTCGACGGCTTCGCCAAGGCGCCCGTCGGCAGCGGTCCCTACCGGATCACCAAGGTCGACAGCGGCCGCGGCGTCACCATGGAGCGCTTCGACAAGTATTGGGCGGGCAGCCCGCTGGGGAAGCCGAAGATCGGGAAGCTGCAGTTCCGCGTCATCCCGGATGGCGAGAGCCGGATGGCCGAGCTGATGACCGGCGGCGTCGACTGGATCTGGCGGGTCCCGAGCGACCAGGCCGAGCAGCTGCGCGCCGCGCCCAACATCACCGTTCTCAACGCCGAGACGATGCGGGTCGGCTTCCTGCAGTTCGACACGCTGGGCCGGGCGAAGGAGAATTCGCCGCTCAAGGACGTGCGGGTCCGGCAGGCGATCAGCTACGCCATCGATCGCAAGGCGATGGTCGACAACCTCGTGCGCGGCGCCTCGCGGGTGATGAACGCCCTCTGCTTCGTCGACCAGTTCGGCTGCACCGACCAGGGCGTGCCGCGCTACCCCTACGATCCGGCCAAAGCCAAGGCGCTGCTCAAGGAAGCCGGTTATCCCGACGGGTTCGAGATCGACCTCGGCGCCTATCGCGAGCGGGATTACGCCGAGGCGGTGATCGGGTATCTGGGCGCCGTCGGCATCAAGGCGCGGCTCAACTACCTGCGCTACGCGGCGTTCCGCGATTCGCTGCGGGCCGGCAAGACCTCGATCGGCTATCAGACCTGGGGGTCGTTCTCGGTCCTGGACGTCTCGGCCTTCGATGGGGTGTATTTCCGCGGCGGCGAGGAGGACCTGACCAAGGATCCGCAGGTGATCGCCGACCTGCAGGAGGGCGACAGCTCCACCGACCCGGAGAAGCGCAAGGCCGCCTACGCCAAGGCGCTCCAGCGGATCGCCGCGCAGGCCTACGCCCTGCCGATGTTCTCCTACTCGACCAACTACGCCTTCACGTCGGACCTGAACTTCACCGCCCAGCCCGACGAGGTGCCGCGCTTCTACGCGGCATCGTGGAAGTGACGGCGATGGCCGCCGCTGCGCGACGCGCCCCCTCCCCCGCAGAGGGGGGAGGGGGCGCGCGCGATCCGCATCGGCCCGAAGGAGCCTGAGCCATGCTGGCTTTCACGTTCCGGCGCATCCTGGTCGCCCTGGCGGTGGCCTTCACGGTCTCGGTGGCGAGCTTCCTGCTGCTCCACCTGTCGGGCGACCTCGCCACGGCGATTGCCGGACCGGAGGCCACCGGGCCGCAGATCGCGCAGATCCGCCAGGATTACGGCCTGGATCAGCCGCTGCTCACCCAGTTCCTCACCTGGGGCTGGCGGGCGCTGCACCTCGATTTCGGCAATTCCTTCTACTTCCGCGAGCGGGTGATCGACCTGCTGGCCGCCCGCCTGCCGATCACCCTCTATCTCGGCATCATCGCGCTGGCCGTCGCGCTGTTCGTGGCGATCCCGCTCGGCGTCATCGCCGCGGTGAAGCGCGACACCTGGATCGACCGGCTGGCGCTCGCGGTCTCGGTTCTGGGCCAGGCGATGCCGAGCTTCTGGTTCGGCCTGACGCTGATTCTGATCTTCTCCGTGCAGCTGCGCTGGCTGCCGGTCTCAGGGAACGCCAGCTGGAAGAACTTCGTCCTGCCCGCAGTGGCGCTCGGCTACTACGCGATGCCGGCGGTGATGCGGCTCACCCGCAACGGCATGCTGGAGGTGCTGGCCTCCGACTACGTCCGCACCGCCCGCGCCAAGGGGCTGCCGCCGCGCAAGATCCTGGTGCGCCACGCCCTGCGCAACGCCGTGATCCCGGTGATCGCCCTGTCGGCGGTGCAGTTCGGCTTCATGCTCGGCGGCTCGATCGTGATCGAGGCGGTGTTCTCGCTCCAGGGCCTCGGCCAGCTCGCCTGGGAATCCATCGCCCGCAACGATTTCCCCGTCGTCCAGGCGATCGTGCTGGTGCTCGCCATGATCTACATCGGCCTGACCCTGGCGGCGGACCTGCTGAACGCCTTCCTCGATCCGCGCCTGCGCCGGGCATGAGCGTGCATCGTGAGGCGTCCGTCATGAGGAGGAGCCGCTCATGAGCCTGCCCCCCGACACGGCGGCGTTGACCGCGCCCGCCCTGCCGCCCGAGGCCGAGGTCCCGGTCGCCGCGGCGGTCCCCTCCCCCACCGGCCTCATCCTGCGGCGGGGGCTGCGCCACACGGGCTTCCTGATCGGCGCCGGGATCTTTGGGCTGATCGTGCTGGCGGCGCTCGCCGCGCCGCTCATCGCCCCGCACGATCCCTACGCGCAGGACGTGTCGCGCCGCCTGATCCCGCCGGTCTGGCAGGCCAAGGGCTCCTGGGACCACGTGCTCGGCACCGACAAGCTCGGGCGCGATTATCTCAGCCGCCTGCTCTACGGCGGCCAGATCTCCCTGCTGATCGGGGTCTCGGCGGCGCTGATCTCCGGGCTGATCGGCACGACCCTCGGATTGTGCGCCGGCTATTTCGGCGGCTGGGTCGACTCCGTGGTGAGCTACGTCGTCACCACGCGGCTGGCCATGCCGGTGGTGCTGGTGGCACTCGCCATGGCGGCGCTGGTCGGCGGCTCCCTGAAGGTGGTGGTGTTGGTGCTGGGCTTCCTGCTCTGGGACCGCTTCGCCGTGGTGACCCGGGCGGCCACGCAGCAGATCCGCAACCAGGACTTCGTCTCGGCAGCCCGCGCCGCCGGACTGACGGACCTGCGCATCATCGGCCAGGAGATCCTGCCCAACATCATGAACGCGCTGATCGTCGTGGCGACGCTTGAAATGGCCCACGCGATCCTGCTGGAGGCTGCCCTCTCCTTCCTGGGTCTCGGCGTGCAGCCGCCCCTGCCCTCCTGGGGCCTGATGATCGCCGAGGGCAAGCAGTACATGTTCTTCCAGCCCTGGGTGATCACCATCCCGGGCGTGGCGCTCCTCCTCCTCGTGCTGGCGATCAACCTCCTGGGCGACGGCCTGCGGGATATCACCGCGCCCGAGGCGCGCAACTGATGGCCTGCGCACGCCGCCGTCCTGGCGAGCGCAGCGGCGCAAACCAGCGGCGCCCCGTTCACCGATGTCGCGCTGCCCTGGGTCGCTTCGCTGCGCTCGCGATGGCGACGTGGGTAGGCCGAGCGATCGAAACCCTCTCTACTTCCTCCGAGATCAGACCATGACGCGAGACGACGCCATCGCGCGCGCCACCCAAGCTTTCGACTCGGGCGCGTTCCTCGCGCTCCTGCGGGAGGCGGTGGCGATGCCCACCGAGAGCCAAGCCCCGGGCCAGGAGGCGGCCCTGCGCGCCTATCTCGACGCCTTCATCACGCCGCTGGTGACCCGCCTCGGCTTTGCGGCCCCGAAGATCTTCCCCAACCCCGACGGCGTGCACGGCCCGTTCCTGATCGCCGAGCGCCACGAGGGCCCGGACCTGCCGACTGTGCTGATCTATGGCCACGGCGACACGGTGCGGGGCTACCCCGAGCAGTGGCGCGAGGGCCTCGGGCCCTGGGAGATCGTGGTCGAGGGCGACCGCTGGTACGGCCGCGGCACAGCCGACAACAAGGGCCAGCACGTCCTCAATCTCGCCGCCCTGGAGCAGGTGGTCGCGGCCCGCGACGGGCGCCTGGGCTTCAACGTGAAGCTCCTGATCGAGATGGGCGAGGAATCCGGCTCGCCGGGCCTGCGGCCGTTCTGCCGGGAGCAGGCCCAGGGGCTCCGGGCCGACGTGCTGATCGCCTCGGACGGCCCCCGGCTCAACGCCGAGCGCCCGACCCTCTTCCTGGGTTCCCGGGGCGCCTACAATTTCGAGCTCAGCCTGAACCTGCGGGAGGGCCCGCACCATTCCGGCAACTGGGGCGGCCTGCTGCGCAATCCCGGCACGGTGCTGGCCTCGGCCATCGCGTCGATGGTGGATGCCCGCGGCAGCATCCTGATCGAGGCCCTGCGGCCGCCGCCGATCCCCGAAGGCGTGCGCGCGGCGCTCGCCGACATCCGCGTCGGCGAGGACCCGACCGCGCCGAAGATCGATCCCGACTGGGGCGAGCCCGGCCTGACACCCGCCGAGCGGGTCTTCGCCTGGAACACCCTTGAGGTTCTCGCCTTCAAGACCGGCGACCCGGACGGACCGCTCAACGCCGTGCCGCCCCACGCCAAGGCGACCCTGCAGCTGCGCTTCGTCGTCGGCACCGACTGGCAGAACCTGATTGAGAACGTGCGCGCCCATCTCGACGCCCACGGCTTCCCGATGATCGACGTCAAGCCGGCCCGCGCCGCGGAGGTCTTCCAGGCGACACGGCTGCCCGTGGAGGATCCCTGGGTGGATTGGGCGCTCCAGTCGATCGAGGCGAGCACGGGCAAGAAGCCGGCGCTGCTGCCCAATCTCGGCGGCTCGCTGCCGAACGATGCCTTCTCGGAAATCCTAGGACTGCCGACCCTCTGGGTGCCGCATTCCTACCCGGCCTGCCGCCAGCACGGGCCCGACGAGCACATGCTCGCCTCGGGCACCCGGGAAGGCCTGGCGATCATGGCCGGCCTGTTCTGGGATCTCGGCGAGGCCGGACCCGACATCCTGCGCCGCGTCGCGAGGGCCTGAAATCATGGGTGAGCCGGTCGTCCGCATCCGCGATCTGACGATCGCGCTCCCCAAGGGCGCCGACCGCCCGCACGCGGTGGAGGGCCTCACCCTCGACCTCGAGGCCGGGAAGATCCTCTGCGTGGTCGGGGAATCGGGCTCGGGCAAGTCGATGAGCGCCTACGCGCTCACCGGCCTCCTGCCCCGGGCGCTGAAGCCGACGGCCGGTTCGATCCTGTTCGAGGGCCAAGATCTCCTGACCCTCGACGAGCCCGCGTGGCGGGTCCTGCGGGGCCGGCGCATCGCCATGGTGTTCCAAGAGCCGATGACGGCGCTGAACCCGGTGATGCGGGTCGGCGACCAGATCGCCGAGATGTTCGAGGCGCACAACCTGCTCACCCGGAGAGAGCGGTGGGCCCGGGCGGTGGCGCTGGCGGCCGAGGTCGGGCTGCCGAATCCTGAGGAGGCGGTGCGGGCCTATCCGCACCAGCTCTCCGGCGGCCAGCGGCAGCGGGCGATGATCGCCATGGCGCTGGCGCTGGAGCCCTCCGTCCTGGTCGCCGACGAGCCGACCACGGCGCTCGACGTCACCACCCAGGCCCAGATCCTCCGGCTGATCCGCGACCTGCAGCGGAAGCGCGGGATGAGCGTCCTGTTCATCACCCACGATTTCGGCGTCGTGGCGGAGATCGCCGACCACGTGGCGGTGCTCCAGCGCGGGCGGCTCGTGGAATCCGGCCCCGCCGAGTCCGTGCTGCGCGACCCGCAGGCGCCCTACACGCGGGCGCTGCTCGCCGCCGTCCCGAGCCTCACCCCGCCGCCGCGGCCGTCGCTGGAGGCGGCCCCGGTCGCCCTGTCGGTCGCGGGGCTGTCCAAGAGCTATGCGACGAAGGGGGGCCTGTTCGGCAAGCCGCGGGTGGTGGCAGCGGTGAAGCAGGTCACCTTCGACGTGCGGCGCGGCGAGACACTGGGACTGGTGGGCGAATCGGGCTCGGGCAAGTCGACGACCGCGCGGCTGGCGATCCGGCTGATCGAGCCCGACGGCGGCGCGGTTCACCTGGGCGACCTCGACTATACGGCGCTCGGACGGGCCGCGCTGCGGGACAAGCGCAGCCGCATCCAGATGATCTTCCAGGACCCGTTCGCGTCCTTGAACCCGCGACGCACCGTCGAGCAGATCATCACGGCGGGTCCCATCGCCCATGGGGTTCCGGCCGCGGAGGCGCGGGACCGGGCCCGGACCCTCCTCGACCTCGTCGGCCTCGATCCGAAGGCGGCCGCCCGCTACCCGAACGCCTTCTCGGGGGGCCAGCGCCAGCGCATCGGCATCGCCCGGGCGCTCGCCATGGAGCCGGACGTGCTGGTGGCCGACGAGGCGGTCTCGGCGCTCGACGTCTCGGTCCAGCGGCAAGTGCTGAATCTCCTGGAGGACCTGAAGCAGCGCCTGTCCCTGGCGATGCTGTTCATCACCCACGACCTGCGGGTGGCGGCCACGATCTGCGACCGGATCGCCGTGATGCACCGGGGCGCCATCGTGGAGATGCGCGGGACCGCCGACCTGTTCGCCGCCCCGGAGCACGCCTACACACGCAGCCTGCTGGCAGCCGTGCCGGGCGCCCGGGCCTCCTGAACGCGCTGTCCGGCCGCGACGGCCGCCCATTTGGGACGCAGAGACAAGTTTTTTGGACGCCACCGCCCTATTCGGTTGCGCACGATCCGGTACGATGCCGGTCTTGTCGAGGGTCGAGCGCCTCGGCGGATCCACGGCCGAACCCGCTATCCGTCCCTGCTCACGCCTCGCATGCGGACGGGGATTCTTCAGCGTGTCGATCTCAGATAAGTCCGACGGCATCCGCCCCGGTCGCAGAGAGTCCGAGCCGGAGGTGCCGCCGGTGCTGCGTCGCGGGCGCAAGCACCGGATCGTGCGCTGGATCGGGGCGGCCCAACGGCGCCCGTCGCCGTCTGTCGAGGCCACCCCATCCGCAGCGCCGGAAGCCAGCGTCATCCGGTTGAGCTGGGCCGATACGTACGGCCGGCCGGTGCGCCCCGCCCCTGCGGGTCTCGGCCGCTCCGCTCCGATCTCCGCGCAGGTTCTGCCCTTCCAGGCTCGCTCGACCGGCGACACCAAACGGCCGGCGCAGCGCCGCGACGCCGGTCAGCCGCCGGTGCCGGTCTTGCGCTGATTGGCGCGCGCGCCGGGCACACCCAGGCCGATCGCCTTCGCGAGTGCCGAGCGCTGCGCCGCGTAGCCGGGCGCGGTCATCGGGTAATCGGCCGGTAGCCCGTAGCGCTCGCGATACCGCTCCGGCGTGAGGCCGTGCGCGGTGAGGTGGCGCTTCAGCGTCTTGTAGAACCGGCCGTCGATGAAGCTGATGATGCCGTCCTGCTGGACCGACTTGCGGATCTGGGCCGGGGTCGGCTGTTCGACCGCGGGCGCGACCTCGGCGGCCGGCTTGCCGTCGAGGCTCGCCAGGGCCTTGTGGACGCTCGCCATCAGTTCCGGCAGCGCGGCCGGCGGGACGGAATTGTTCGCCACGTAGGCCGCGACGATCTCGCCGACCAGCGCGACGAGCTTGACGGTGCTCTCTGCATTTTTTTCAGGCACTGCGCGAGTCCACTCAAAGCTTTCGAGAATGACGGCAGAGGTTCCAAAAGCAAAAACCGGGCAAGTGTCAAGATACGCTTGATCGCCGATCGGCTGCGGAAAGCGCATTTTGATACCGGATGAGGGAAGCCGTATTCCGAACAGAACCGGTCATCTGCGGACGTGCCCGGGGACGGCGGGGGTTACATCGGCGCAGCGCCCCCGCCGCGCGAACAACACCGCACCGCAATATGATTGACTTGCCTAAGGTATGGTCCAAGTCGTTAGCCGCCTCAGCCGATCCCGAGGGCACGGATCAGGACGAGACTCAGGGCGACGAGCACGGCGAGCGACGCGGTGACGGCGAGCGTGACGCGACCGCCCACCCGGGCCAGCACGCGCACGTCGACGCCGAGGCCCAGGGCAGCCATGGACAGGACCGTGAGCACGCCCGCGAGTTGCGTCAGCGGTCTCACCGCCACGTCCGGGATCACGCCGAGCGAGCGCAGGGTGGCGAGCGCCAGGAAGCCGAGGATGAACCAGGGCACCAGCTTGGTCAGGCCCGGGCGTGCGGGTGCGGCCTGCATCCCCGCCGCCTGCGGCAGCCGAGGGGCGATCAGCGAGAACGCCACCACGACGGGGCCGAGCATCAGCACACGCACCAGCTTGACCAGCGTGCCGACCTGGGTCGACAGCAGGCCCACCGGCACGGTCGCGGCCAGGACCTGCGGCACCGCGTAGACGGTGAGCCCCGCCAGCACCCCGTACTGGGTGTCGCTCATCCCGGCGAGCGGCACGAACAGCGGCAGGCCCAGCACCATCAGAACGCCCAGCACCGCCGTGAAGGCGATCGCCGCGGCGATGTCCTTGGCCTCGGCCCCGATCACCGGCGCCACCGCGGCGATGGCCGAGTTGCCGCAGATGGCATTGCCACAGGCCACCAGGATCGCCATCCGGGCCGGCAGGCCCAGCACCCGGCAGATCAGATAGCTGGCACCAATGCCGAGCACGACCGTGCCGACGATCCCGGCGAGCAGGGCCGGACCGGAGGCGAGGATCGCCCCCAGGCTGAGCGAGGCGCCGAGCAGGACGACCGCGACTTCGAGCAGCTGCTTGGCCGAGAACGCGATGCCGGTCCGAAACCGGGTGTCGGGGGCCCAGGCGGTGCGCACCGCGATGCCGATCAGGATCGCCAGGACCAGCGCCTCGACATAGGGATGGCCGGCCACCCGCTCCTCAAGGGCCTGCGCGGCCATGGCGACGGCCGTGATCGCTCCGCACAGGCCGATCCCAGGCAGCACGGAGATGGCCGAAGCCGACCGGACGTCCTGCCGAGGGGCGGCCTCCGGGGTCGTCTTGGAAGAGGCTTCAGGGCTCACGGGGCGGGCTCCGGGGCAATCGTCGGAGCGCGTAGGAAGAAAACGTTCGTCGCACGGATGCAAGGGAGAAGAATGCTCTCCTTCCGTGAACCGTGCGAGAAAATGCGCCCCTACGGGGCGCCCGATGGGGCCGACGGGAGGGTCAGGTTTGCATGCCCCAGCGCCGGATGGTGCGGCGTTCGATGGTCTGGAAGATCAGGTTCTCGACGACGAGGCCGATCAGGATGACGGTGAGCAGGCCGGCGAACACGTTCGGGATGTCGAGCATGTTCTTGTTCTCGAAGATGAACCAGCCCAGCCCGCCCGAGCCCGAGGAGACGCCGAAGACCAGCTCGGCCGCGATCAGGGTGCGCCACGCAAACGCCCAGCCGACCTTCAGGCCCGTCAGGATCGCGGGAAACGCCGCCGGGATCAGGATCCGGCCGATCAGCCCGGGCCCGGACAGCCCGTAATTGCGCCCGACCATCTTCAGCGTCCGGCTCACCGACAGGAAGCCCGAATGGGTGTTGAGCGCGATCGCCCAGGTCACCGAGTGCACCAGCACGAAGATCAGGCTGCCGTTGCCCAGGCCGAACCAGATCAGCGCCAGCGGCAGCAGCGCGATCGCCGGCAGCGGGTTGAACATCGAGGTCAGCGTCTCGAGGAAGTCGGTGCCGATCCGCGACGCGATCGCGATGCCGGTGAGCAGGGCTGCCAGCGCCACGCCGGCGGCGTAGCCCATCAGCAGCACCTTCAGCGAGGACCAGGCGCGCGCCGGCAGCGTGCCGTCCGCCAGGCCGTGCACGAACGCCGTCACGGTGGCCGAGAAGGTCGGGAACAGCAGGTCGTTGTCGAGGTAGCGCCCGTAGGCCTCCCAGACCGCCGCCAGCACGAGCAGGATCACGGCCTTGCGCAGCCAGGCCTGGTTGTAGAGCCGCTCGGCGACCGAGAGCGGCTTCTCAACCACCGGGGCGGCGTGGGCCTGACCCGTGTCGCGCACGATCTCGGGGCGCGCCGCTGCCGCGGCGGCCGGGCGCGGCGGGGCGAGGCCGGTCAGGGGCGGGGTGCCGGTCAGAGGCGTACCGGTCAGGGCCTGGGCGCTAGACATTCTCGGCCTCCTGGATCTCTTCCGAGAACAGCATCTGCTGGATGCGGCTCTCCAGCCGCAGCGCCGCCTCGGGCGTCTCGGCGCTGTTGAGTTCGGCCTTGACCTCGCCGGGATGGGGCGAGAGCAGCAGGATGCGCGAGCCGACCTTGATCGCCTCGGGGATCGAGTGGGTGACAAACAGCACGGTGAAGCGCGTGCCCTCCCACAGCGCCAGCAGCTCGTCCTGCATGCGCCGGCGCGTGAGCGCGTCGAGCGCCGCGAAGGGCTCGTCCATCAGCAGGATGTCGGGCTCCATCGCCATGCCGCGGGCGATGGCCACGCGCTGCTTCATCCCGCCCGACAGGGTGTGCGGGTAGCTGTCGGCGAACTTCGTCAGGTTGACCTTGTCGATGTACAGGTTGGCCCGGTCCAGCGCCTCCCGGCCCCTGAGCCGGCCCGAGGCTTCCAGGGCGAAGACCACGTTCTGCCGGACGGTCTTCCACGGCAAAAGCTGGTCGAATTCCTGGAACACCATCATCCGGTCGGGGCCGGGCTCGGTGACCGGCCGGCCTTTCAGCCGGATCTCGCCCTCGGTGGCGGCCATGTAGCCGCCCACCGCCTTGAGCAGGGTCGACTTCCCGCAGCCCGACGGGCCGAGCAGGACGAACCGGTCCCCGGGCCAGACCCGGAAGCTCACCCGATAGGTGGCCGTGACGAGGTGCTCGGGCGTCTTGTAGCGAAGCGTGACGCCGTCCACCTCCAGCAGAGGCTGACCCGTGTCCATCCATCCTCCCTGGCGCCGCGGATCAGGCCGCGTTTCGCTGACGGCCGGAGATGGTCCGGCCCTCACGGGAAAGTGTATCGGCCTCGATCGGAGAGTGTAAAGCCGGGGACACCCAGCCAGTCGTTCCGGATGCTGCAGCTGTCAGGAGGTTTGAGACGGCGGCGAGCCAGGTTCCGGGCGCAGCCTCCGAGCTGTCGCGCCAATCCGAGCCTCTCACAGCCGAGGTTGGACGCTTCCTCGCCAACGTCCGGGCCGCGTAGGCCGGCGGTCCCGGCCCGGACCTGCGGGTCTCCGGGCCGGGGGCCCCGGTTCAGGCCGGGTGCCACCACGCCCCGCGCAGCACCACCCCCTCGGCGGTGATGCGCCGGTCTCCCGTCATGTGCTCGCCGCGGGTGTCGACGTAGCCGAATGCCCCGTCCCTCACCGCCAGCACGGTGGCGTCGCCGAGCGCCCCGACCTTCAGGGTCCCGTATTCCATGCGCTTCAACGCCACCGCTGCGTTCACCGTGGAGGCGGCGATGACGTCGTTCAGGCTCATGCCGAGGCAGAGCAACTTCGACATCGTGGTGACCTGGTCGAAGGCCGGCCCGTCGATGCAGAGCTGGTGCACGTCGGAAGAGATCGTGTCCGGCAGGAAGCCGCCGGCCAGCATCGCCCGGGCGGTCTTGAAGGCGAACGAGCCCTTGCCGTGGCCGATGTCGAACAGCACGCCCCGCGCCCGGGCCTCGCGCAAAGCCGGCTTCACGGCCCCCTGCGCGGTCACCGGTGAGTTCGGGAAGGGCCGGAAGGCATGGGTCAGCACGTCGCCGGGGCGCAGCAAGGCGAGAACCTGCTCGTAGCTCGGCGGCGGCTCGTCGATATGGACCATCAGCGGCAGGCCGGTCTCCTCGGCGACTTGCAGGGCGATGTCGAGGGGCGCGGTGCCCTGGTCGCCCGAGGCGTGGCGCCCGACCCGGACCTTGATGCCGACGATCACGTCCCGGTTGGCCTCGGCAACCTCGACGGCTTCCCGGGGCGCCATGAGCCGCGGGTCCTCGCTCTCGCCGACCATGACGGTCTTCGAGAAGCCGAAGATGCCGGCAAACGACACGTGCAGGTAGGCGAGGATCCGCGCCTGCGCGCGCTCGATCACGTGGCTGCGGAAGCCCGCGAAATTGCCGGGCCCGGCGCTGCCGGTATCGACCGAGGTGGTCACCCCGGAGGTTCGGCAGAACGCGTCGGCGTCGATGCCGAGCGAGGTGCCGCCCCAGTAGACGTGGGTGTGCAGGTCGATCAGGCCCGGCGTGACGATCGCGCCGCCCATCTCCCGCACCTGCGTGCCCGGGCCGGCCGGCAGGTCGCGGCCGAAGCCCGAGACGCGGCCGTCCGCGAAGGCGACGTCGCAGATCCCGTCGTGGTTCTGCGACGGGTCGATGACCCGCGCGCCTTTCAGGATGAGGTCGTGCTGCACGTCTGTCTCCGGAAGCCGTGTCAGGCCGCTCGGGCGGGGGCGGCAGTGTCGTTGAGGTGGCAGGCGGCGAAGTGGCCGGCGCCCACCGCGTCGAGGCCCGGCACCTCGGTCCGGCAGCGGTCGAAGGCGTGCGGGCAGCGGGTGTGGAAGCGGCATCCGGCGGGCGGGTTGATCGGGCTCGGCACGTCGCCCTTGAGCACGATCCGGGTGCGCCCGGCCCCGGGCTCGGGGATCGGCACCGCGGACAGCAGCGCCTGGGTGTAGGGGTGCTTGGGCGCGAGAAAGAGATCGCGGCGCGGCCCAATCTCGACGATCTTGCCGAGATACATCACCGCCACCCGGTGGGTCATGTGCTCGACGATGGCGAGGTCGTGCGAGATGAACAGCATCGCGAGGTCGAGCTCGCGCTGCAGGTCGCGCAGCAGGTTGACGATCTGCGCCTTCACCGAGACGTCGAGCGCCGAGACCGCCTCGTCGCAGATGATCAGGTCCGGCTCGGCGGCGAGCGCCCGGGCGATGCCGATGCGCTGGCGCTGCCCGCCCGAGAACTCGTGCGGGAAGCGCCCGAGCGCCTCGCGCGGCAGGCCGACCCGCTCCATCAGGCTGGCCAGCCGGCTCTCCAGGTCGGCGGCGTTGCGGGCAAGGCCGAAATTGCGGATCGGCTCGGCCAGGATCGCCCGCACCCGCATCCGCGGGTTGAGCGAGGAGAACGGGTCCTGGAACACCATCTGGATGTGGCGCCGCAGGGGACGGAGTGCGCCTGCCGAGAGGTCGTCGATGCGCCGGCCATTGAGCACCACCTGGCCGCCGGTGGGCTCGTAGAGGCGCATCAGCGCCTTCGCGACGGTGGACTTGCCGCAGCCGGATTCACCGACGAGCGACAGGGTCTCACCGCGGGCCACCGTGAAGGACAGGCCATCCACCGCCTTGAGCACGCGGGTCTGCCGGCCGAGCAGGCCGCCGCCGAGGGCGAAATGCTTCTTGAGATCGTTGACCTCCAGCAGGGTGCGGGAGGCGAGTGCAGGGGAGAGGCTCATGCCGCGAGCGCGTCCTTGGGCGCGTAATGACAGGCGGCGAGGTGGCCGGGGGCCTTCGGCTCCAGGGCCGGAGCGTAGGCGCGGCACAGGTCGGTGACGTCCGGGCAGCGCCCGGCGAAGACGCAGCCCTCGATCCGGTCCTTGAGGCTCGGGACCATCCCGGGGATCTCGGCGAGCCGTTCGTCGCCGCCATGCTCCACGGCCCCGAGCTTCGGCACGGCGCCGAGCAGGCCGCGGGTGTAGGGATGGCGGGGTGCGCGGAACAGGTCCCGGACCGGCGCCTCCTCGACCTTGCGGCCGGCATACATCACCACCACCCGGTCGGCGACCTCGGCCACCACACCGAGATCGTGGGTAATCAGCATGATCGCTGCGCCGACGCGAGCCTTCAGGTCGCGCATCAGGTCGAGGATCTGGGCCTGGATGGTCACGTCGAGGGCCGTGGTGGGCTCATCGGCGATGAGGAGCTTCGGCGAGCAGGCGAGCGCGATGGCGATCATCACCCGCTGGCGCATGCCGCCGGAGAGCTGGTGCGGGTATTCCCGCACCCGTCGCCGCGGCTCGGGGATGCCAACCAGCGTCAGCATCTCCACCGCCCGTTCCTCGGCCGCGCGCCGGCCCAAACCCTGGTGGAGACGCAGCGTCTCGCCGATCTGGCGGCCCACCGTCAGCACCGGGTTCAGCGAGGTCATCGGCTCTTGGAAGATCACGCTGATGTCGTTGCCGCGGATCTTGCGCATGGCGCTGTTCGGCAGATCGAGGAGGTTGGTCCCCTCGAACCTGATGGCACCGGCGATGCGGGCCGGCGGCTCGGGCAGGAGTCGCAGGATCGACATCGAGGTCACCGACTTGCCGCAGCCGGACTCGCCGACGATCGCCAGGGTCTCGCCCGACTGGATCGCGAAGGAGACCCCGTCCACCGCCCGGTTCACCCCGTCGGGGGTGCGGAAATGGACCTGCAGGTTCTCGATCGACAGGAGGGGTGCGCCGCTCACGCCTGTGCTCATCACACGTCCTTCGCCATGCGGGGATCGAGGGCGTCGCGCAGGCCGTCGCCGACGAGGTTCACCGCCAGAACGGTGAGCGAGAGGAAGATCGCCGGGAACAGGATGATGTAGAATTTCACCTGCCAGAGCGCCCTTCCCTCGGCCATGATGTTGCCCCAGGAGGGCGTGGCCGGCGGCACGCCTGCGCCGATGAACGACAGGATCGCCTCGGTGATCATCGCGGAGGCGCAGATATAGGTTGCCTGCACGGTCATGGGCGCGAGCGTGTTGGGCAGGATGTGGCGCCAGATGATCGCCGGCATCCGCGTGCCCGTGGTCACCGCCGCCTCGACATAGGGCTGCTCGCGCAGCGACAGGACCACGCCACGCACGAGGCGGGCCACACGCGGGATCTCCGCGATGGTGATCGCCACGATGACGTTCTGGATGGAGCCCCGGGTGAGCGCCATCAGCGCGATGGCGAGCAGGATCGGCGGGATCGACATCATGCCGTCCACGATCCGCATGATCACGCCGTCGAGCCAGCGCACCATGCCGGAGACGAGGCCGATCGCCAGCCCGGCGATCGAGGCGAGGAACGCCACCGAGAATCCGACGAGCAGCGAGACCCGGGCGCCGTAGACCACCCGCGAATAGACGTCGCGGCCGAGCATGTCGGTGCCGAACCAGTACTGGGCGGAGGGCACCCGGGTGCGCTTGGCCGGCGCCAGGGCGGTCGGATCGACGGTACCGAGGTAGGGAGCCAGCACCGCCATCAGGAACACGATGAGGAGCAGGACGCCGCCGACCACGATGGTCGGGTTGCGGCGCACGTAGGACCAGACCCGCCCCCGGCGCCGGCGCACCGGGATCACGTCCGGCAGCGGCGCCGCGACGGCGAGGCCTGGTGGAGGCGGCGCCTTGGGGAACGTCCCTTCGGGCGGGATACCCGCGGGACGGGCGCGATCGGGGACGGGCGCGACGGTCGCGGTCAATAGCGGATCCTCGGGTCGAGCACGGTGTAGAACAGGTCGATGGCCAGGTTCACGAGCACGTAGACGAAGCTGAACAGCAGCACGACGCCCTGGATGACCGGGTAGTCGCGCCGCAGGATCGCATCGACCGTGAGGCGCCCGAGGCCGGGAATCGCGAAGACCGTCTCGGTCACCACCGCGCCGCCGATCAGCAGGGCGATGCCGATGCCGATGACGGTGACGATCGGCACCGCGGCGTTCTTGAGGGCGTGGACGAACAGGACCGGCCCCTGCGCCAGCCCCTTCGCCCGGGCGGTGCGCACGTAATCCTGCTGGAGCACGTCGAGCATGGTCGCCCGGGTCACCCGCGCGATCAGCGCGATGTAGACGAGGCCGAGCGTCACCGCCGGCAGGATCAGGTTGGACAGCCAGGGCCACAGGCCCTGCTCGATCGGCGTGTAGCCCTGCACGGGCAGCCAGCCGAGCTGGAGGGCGAAGACGTAGGCCAGCACGTAGCCGACCACGAAGACCGGCACCGAGAAGCCCGTCACGGCGAGCCCCATGACGAGGCGGTCGATCAGGCTGCCGGCCTTCCAGGCCGCCACGACGCCGAGCGGCACCGCCACCACGATGGCGAAGACCAGGGTGACGAGCATCAGCGAGACGGTGGGCTGCACCCGCTGGCCGATCATGGTGGAGACCGGCAGATTGGTGAAGATCGAGGTCCCGAGGTCCCCGTGGAGGATCTGCCAGGACCACTCGCCGAACCGCACCAGGAAGGGCTGGTCGAGGCCCAGCGAGGCGCGGATGCGGGCGACGTCGTCAGGCGTCGCCTGATCGCCCGCGATGATCGCCGCCGGATCGCCCGGGGCGAAGTAGAGAAGGCTGAAGACGAACAGCCCGACCACCGCCATGACGGGGATGGTGGCCAGGATGCGCCTGCCAATATAGCCGAGCATGGGTCCCCGCTATCGTGCCGGCTTGCAGGACCCCGAACCGTCTCCGGCCGAGGCGCGGGTCCCCTCTCCCGTTCGGGAGAGGGACAGGGTGAGGGTTGAGACCGTGCCGGAGAGGTCGCACCCCGCACCCCAGCCCTCTCCCGCACGGGAGAGGGCGCGCGTCGCGCTGCCGGCGCGGGTCAGAGCGCGACCCATCACGCCTTCGAAACCCCCCAGGTGAAGGGGATCGGCCCCTTCACGATGCCCGAGACGTTCTTGCGCCACGCCTGGTAGCCCAGGAAGAACCCGGTCGGGACGTAGACCACGCCCTCGCAGGCGGCGGCGTTGCATTTGTCGATGGCGGCCTTCTCGGCGGCCGGATCGGCGGCGTCGAACCACTCGGCGATGGCCGCCTCCACGGGTGGGATGTCCGGCCAGCCGAACCATGCCTTGTCGCCGTTGGCGCGCACCGCCGGGTAGCCTGCCGGGTTGATGGTGTCGGCACCCGCATGCCACGTGTGGAACATGTTCCAGCCGCCCTGCGACGGCGGTGCCTTGGAAGCCCGGCGGGTGCCGGTGGTCCCCCAGTCGGTGGCGACGAAATCGACGTTGAAGCCCATCTGCTTCAGCAGGTCGGCGGTGATGTCGCCCTGCGCCTTGGTGATCGGCTGGTCCTGCGCCACGATGCAGATGACGGGCTCACCCTTGTAGCCGGCTTCCTTGAGCAGCTTCTGGCCGAGCTTGATGTCGCCCTTGCCGACCTGGGCGCCGCCGGCCTCGCTGTAGAGCGGTGTGCCCGGGGTGAAGAAGCCCGGGAGCGTCTTCCACAGGTTATCGTCGTCGCCGACGATCGCCCGCATGTAATCCTCCTGGCTCATCGCGACCATGACGGCCTGGCGGATCTTCGGGTTGTCGAAGGGCGGGTGCAGGTGGTTCATCCGGAACGACCCGATATTGCCCAGCGGATCGGCGATATCGACGTTGATGCTGCTGTTCTTGCGCAGGAGCGGCACGAGGTCCGAGATCGGGTTCTCCCACCAGTCGACCTCGCCGTTCTGCAGCGCGGCCGAGGCGGTGGCCGCGTCCGGCATGATCACCCACTCGACCCGGTCGACCAGCATGCGCTTCCCGCCCGCCAGCCAGGAATTCGGCTCGTCGCGGGGCTTGTAGTCGGCGAAGGTCTCGAACACCGCCCGGGCGCCCGGCACCCACTCGTTGCGGACGAACTTCATCGGGCCGGAGCCGATATACTCGGAGATCTGCGTGAACGGGTCGGTCTTGGCGATCCGCTCCGGCATCATCAGCGCCATCGGGGCGTTGGTCTTGCCGAGCGCGTAGAGGAGCTTCGGGAACGGCTTCTTCAGGCGCCAGCGGAAGGTCTTGTCGTCGGTGGCCGCCAGCTCGTCCTGGACGCCGCGGATCATCAGGCCGATCGGGTCGCGGGCCATCCAGCGGTTGAGGCTCGCCACCACGTCCTTGGCCAGCACCGGCTCGCCGTCATGCCACTTGAGGCCGGGGCGCAGCCGGAAGGTCCAGGTCAGCTTGTCGCCCGAGACCTCCTCGGACTCGACCATCTGGCGCTGCGGATTCAGCTGCGCGTCGACGCCGTACAGCATGTCCCAGACGAGGGTGCCGGCGTTGCGCACCACGTACTGGGTTCCCCAGATCGGATCGAAGTTGGCGAGGTTCGCCTGGGGGACGAAGCGCAGCACCTTGGCCCCCTGGGCCAGAGCCGGCCGCGCGATCTGCGGTGCGGCCAGCCCGAGCGCGGCCGAGCCCTTCAGGAACGTCCTGCGGTCCATCGTGATCTCCCTGGCGGTGCGGGTCTCAAGCACTGATCGCCGGCCCACACCTTGTGGGCGAGTTTGAACGGTTCTGATGCAGGGGCGCAATGGCCCGGCGTGACAACGGAGCTCGAGCGAGCGCCGGCCCGGCCACAGACCGGGGGACGGAAACAGGGCGGATGCTGACGGGGCCGGCGCTGATCGAACTCACGCCCGACATCACGCAAGCTCCGCGCCAGCCCGGCAGGAAGTGCGTTATGTATTCAGGAATGAGGAGGCGCGCCGGGGCCCCGTTCCGGCGAGTTGCTGAATGTGCAGACCGATCCGGCCCGTCCCGCTCGAGACCGAGCGCGGGTCCCCCTCTCCTGGAGGAAGTGGGACACGATGAGGGGTGTGCGGCTTGCGGGAGGGGCTCGCGCCGAACGTGCGGCGGGGGCGCGCTCAGTCGTGACCGTTCTCGCCCCTCACCCTGACCCTCTCCCACACGGGAGAGAGGGCGTGTGCGGGGTCCGGGTCGGCTCCGCGCTCAACCCACTTGGCGCAGATGCGCGCCGCGCACGCCGGGGGCCGCCTGCATGGTGCGGATGAAGGCGGCGATGCGGGGCGCGATCACCGCGCGGTAACGCGAGCCGTTGAACACGCCGTAATGCCCCACGCCCGCCTGGAGGTGGTAGGCCTTGCGGGTTTCCGGCAGGTTCGGCGTCAGGTCGAGGGCCGCCTTGGTCTGCCCGACGCCGGAGATGTCGTCGTTCTCGCCCTCGACCGCGAGGATCGCGCAGCGGCGGATCGCGCCGAGATCGACCGGCGTGCCCCGGTGCCGCATCCGGCCCTTCGGCAGATCGTGGTCGACGAACACGGTCTGCACGGTCTGGAGATAGTACTCCGCGGTGAGGTCCATCACCGCGAGATACTCGTCGTAGAACTCCCGGTGCTTCTCGGCCGAGTCGCCGTCGCCCCTCACCAGATGGTCGAACATGTCCGAATGCGCGGTGACGTGGCGATCGAGGTTCATCGCCATGAAGCCCGACAATTGCAGGAAGCCCGGATAGACTTGGCGCCACGCGCCCGGATAGATCGGCGGCACGAGGCTGATCGTGTGGCGCTCGAACCAGGCTTGGCCCCGCTCCTGCGCCAGGCAGTTCACCGCGGTGGGCGAGCGGCGCGTATCGATCGGGCCACCCATCAGGGTCATGGAGGTCGGCACCGCCGGCTCGTCGGCCGCTTCCATCAGCGCCACCGCGGCGATCACCGGTACCGCCGGCTGGCACACCGCCATGACGTGCAGGTCCGGCCCGAGGACGGCGAACATCTCCTGCAGGTAATCGACGTAGTCGTCGAGATCGAATCGCCCGGCGAGCAGCGGCACCATCCGGGCGTCGGTCCAGTCGGTGATGAACACCCGGTGGTTCGGCAGCATGGCCTCCACGGTGCCGCGGAGCAGCGTGGCGTAGTGCCCCGACATGGGCGCGACGATCAGCAGCTTCGGCTGCGCCTCGGCGGGAGGGGTGCCGAACGCGCGGTCGAAGGCAATCAGCCGGCAGAAGGGCCGCTCCCAGACGACGCGCTCCGTGACCGGAACGGCGGTGCCGTCGACCACGGTCTCGGTCAGCCCGAAGGCAGGCTTGCCGTAGCGGCGGGTGACACGCTCGAACATCTCGCAGCCGGCGCTGACGGAGCGCGCGTAGGGACCGTAGGCGAGGGGGTTGCCGGGCATCTGGAGCCCATAGCGCGTGAGATCCGCCGCGACCCGGGCGGGCGCCATCAGGGCACGCGCACCCTCGTACATCGAGTAGGCCAGGAGCATCGTCACCTCGCGGTCTCGGTCCGGCCGCCGGCGTCCAGCCGCGCGGCTCGGACCGCGGCAACCCGAATCAAAAGGATAATGTTCCAGACTGAACGATTATGGAACATCTTGGCGACGGGTAGACTTGCCCGTAGCGACACGAGCCCGCGACAATTCGGCCGCGACGAGGCGGTGGGACGGATTGCCGGGCTCCCCGCCTCTGCGCCATGCGGTAGGGATCCGCGAGGAAGCCGCACCGAAGCAGCGCATGCCCGATACCGATCTCAGCGGCCTCGGCCGCGACGCCCGCCACTTGCGGCTCGACACTTTCGTCCGCCTGCGTTGGCTCGCCATCACCGGCCAGAGCGCGGCGGTCGTCGGGGCGCAGTTCGGCCTCGGCCTGCCCCTGCCCTTCGGCTGGTGCTTCCTGGTGATCGCCACCTCGTCCTGGCTGAACCTCGCCCTGCGGATCCGCTTCCCGGCGAGTTACCGGCTCAGCGACGATTCCGCGGCTTTGCTGCTCGCCTTCGATATCGTGCAGCTCGCCGCCCTCCTGTTCCTCACGGGTG
Source organism: Methylobacterium sp. CM6257 (assembly GCF_054611515.1). Lineage (NCBI taxonomy): Bacteria > Pseudomonadati > Pseudomonadota > Alphaproteobacteria > Hyphomicrobiales > Methylobacteriaceae > Methylobacterium > Methylobacterium sp. CM6257. The sequence continues at coordinate 6,583,110 of NZ_CM137735.1, read as the reverse complement.
GCCTGCAGAACCCGTTCTCACTGCTGTTCCTCGCACCCGTGCTGATCTCCGCGACCGCCTTGCCGCCGGAGCGGACGCTGGCGCTCGGCCTGCTGGCGGTGGGCCTCGCCACCCTGCTCGCCCTGGTGCACCGGCCGCTGCCCTGGTTCGCGGACGGCCGGATCGAGCTGCCCTTCCTGTACGTCTCGGGGGTCTGGACCGCGATCTTGCTGGGCACGGCCTTCACGGGCGTCTACGCGTGGCGGGTGGCGGAGGAGACGCGGCTCCTCGCGCAGGCGCTGGCCGCCACCGAACTGGTGCTGGCCCGCGAGCAGCACCTGTCGCAACTCGACGGGCTGGCGGCCGCGGCTGCCCACGAGCTGGGCACCCCGCTCGGCACCATCATGGTGGTGACCAAGGAGCTGATCCGCCAGCTCGGGCCCACGGCGTCGCCCGCGGTGGCGGAGGATCTCAACCTGCTGCGCGAGCAGGTCGACCGCTGCCGCGGCATCCTCGGCAAGCTCACCTCCCTCGACGGCGACGGCGCGGGCTTCCTGGAGACGGTCACGTTCAGCCACCTCGTGGAGGAGCTGGTGGCGCCCCAGCGGGCACTCGGCGCCGCCCTCGACGTCACGAGCGCCGGGGACGGGCCGGAGCCGGCCTGCCGCCGCAACCCGGGGGTGATGTTCGGGCTCGCCAACATCCTCGACAACGCCGTCGACTTCGCCGAGGCGCGGGTCTCCGTGGAGGGGCGCTGGACGCCGGACCGGGTCTGGATCGAGATCCGCGACGACGGTCCGGGCTTCTCCAGCGAGGTGCTGCTGCGGGCGGGCGAGCCCTACGTGACCACCCGCGGCCACGACCGACCGCAATCCGGCGAGACCGTGGGAGCCGGGCTCGGTCTCGGGCTGTTCATCGCCAAGACCCTGATCGAGCGCTCGGGCGCCCAGCTCGCCCTGATGAACGTCGCGGCACCGGATGCACACGGGGCGATCGTGCGCGTCTCCTGGGCCCGCCACATCTTCGAGCGCGGCGCGGTCCCGCGACATTCTCCTGAACTCAATATCCGCCCCCCCCTGCCCCCGCGCGATGTCGTCCCTATATGAGGGACAGACCAAGAACTCGACCACGAAAACCCGAAAGGAGCGCCGGATGCTCACGCAGCCCGGGACCTCGGCAGCGGCAGACGCTGCCGTGATCAATGATGCCGATCCGCTGGCCGCCTTCTCCGACCGTAGCCTGTTGATCGTCGACGACGACAAGCCCTTCTCGACGCGCCTCGCCCGCGCCATGGAGAGCCGCGGCTACCACGTTCAGGTCGCCGACAGCGTCGCGGACGGCGTCTCGGCCGTTGAGGCGCGGGCCCCCGCCTTCGCGGTGATCGACATGCGCCTCGGCGACGGCAACGGGCTCGACGTGATCGCGCGTCTGAAGGAGCGTCGGCCGGAGGCGCGCGGCGTGATCCTGACCGGCTACGGCAACATCGCCACTGCCGTGACGGCGGTTAAGCTCGGCGCCTTCGACTATCTCGCCAAGCCCGCCGATGCCGACGAGATCCACGGCACGCTGATGGCGCAGCCCGGAGAGCGGGCCGACCCGCCCGAGAACCCGATGTCGGCGGACCGGGTGCGCTGGGAGCACATCCAGCGCGTTTACGAGCTCTGCAGTCGCAATGTCAGCGAGACGGCCCGGCGCCTGAATATGCACCGGCGGACGCTGCAGCGGATTCTGGCCAAGCGCGCCCCGCGCTGAGAGGTCGCCCGGGCGGTCGGTTGCATCGCCCCACCTCGGTGGGCTAGCTGCACGGGTCCCGGATGGTTCCATCCGGGACCCGGAGTTTTTCGAGGGTTGATCTCGTGAACGGGCGCAACGCCATCACCATCGTGAGCATGATGGTCCTTGTCGGCACCGAGGTGTTCGCTGTCGCCATCGCGGCCGGATGGGCGATCGCCGGCCTGTTCGATCTCGGGGAGCGGGTCGGCCACGTACTGATGGGCCTCTTCAGCCTGTTCGCAGCTTGGATCATGCTTCAACTCTGGCGGCGGGCGACCAGCATCGAACCGCTGCGGACGCATGCAGCCTCCCCGGGCCGATAGGCACGGTGAAGCGGTGGCCTGCGCGCTGCGGGTTGTCTTTGACGGGTCGATCGGTGCTGTGCGTGCCGAGTGTTCGACAGGCCGCCGGCCTTCCTGTTAGAAACGGTCTCCGGCAGCCTGTGTAATGATGCCGCAGGTCCTATTTCCGTTCCGGCCACGCGTGAGACCCGAGAATCCATGAAAGCCCGTATTATCGTCACCCTGAAGACCGGCGTGCTGGACCCGCAGGGCAAGGCGATCGAGGCCGCGCTCAAGTCCCTCGGCATCGAGGGCATCGACGGCGTGCGGCAGGGCAAGGTCTTCGATATCGAGGTCTCGGCGACCGACGGGGCCGCCGCCGAAGCGACGCTGCGGACGGCCTGCGAGAAGCTCCTGGCCAATACCGTCGTCGAGAATTACGCGATCGAGATCCTCTGATGCGCGCCGCGGTCGTCGTTTTTCCGGGTTCGAACCGCGAGTCGGACGTCGTCCGGGCGCTGCGCCGCTCGGGCGCGCAGGTGAGCCTCGTCTGGCACGCGGACCACGAGCTGCCGGCTGGCACCGACCTTGCCGTCCTGCCGGGCGGCTTCTCGTACGGCGACTACCTGCGCTGCGGCGCGATCGCCGGGCGCGCGGCCGCCATGGATGCCGTGCGGGCGCACGCCGCCCGCGGCGGACTCGTGCTCGGCATCTGCAACGGTTTCCAGATCCTGTGCGAATCCGGGCTGCTGCCCGGCGTGCTGATGCGCAATGTCAATCGGCGCTTCATCTGCCACCGGCAGACGCTGCGGGTCGAGCGTGCGGATACCCGCTTCACCAGCGCCTACACGGCCGGTCAGGTGATCGACGTCTGCGTCGCCCATGGCGAAGGCAACTACTTCGCCGATCCGGACACCCTGGCGCGGATTGAGGGCGAGGGCCGCATCGCCTTCCGGTACTGCGATGCGAACGGCAACATCACCGTGGAGGCCAACCGCAACGGATCCCTCAACGCGATCGCGGGGGTCTTCTCGGAGAACTGCAACGTGCTCGGGATGATGCCGCATCCCGAAAACTTCGTCGAAGGCCTGATCGGCGGGACCGACGGACGCGGCCTGTTCGACAGTCTCGCCGCGTGAGAGCCAAGCGCGAAGATTGCCATTAACGGGCCATTAAGGTTTTTGAGACATAAAGAGGCATCCAGAGATCTGGATGTCGAGTCGGATATTTTCGTCCGCTCTGTTTGATGCCTCCCTGATGACTCCTCGAAGCCGCTCCGATCGGGGCGGCTTTTTTCTGTGCCTCGATCGGGGTTGGGAGGCCTGCGGCGCTCTCCTCGGACCCGACGCGCGCTCCGCCTCAAAGGGCGACCAGACGCGTCCCTCTCCCTCGGACGCCAACGGCCGGGAACACCAGCGCGGCTCCCGTCCCCTGGCGATCCCGGTTTCGGCTGGAATCGCTCAAGCTTGCGGCTGGAAGCCAGGGATTGGGGTCAGTGCGGACGCTCACAGCGCTCGATCCTGTGCCATCTCCGTCCGAGATCTTCGAACTCCCGCCTGTAAGGTCGCGGGCTACGCACTCGGGTCGTTGCGCCGGTCACAGAGCGCGACGCACTCCCTCTCCCGTCAGGAGAGGGCCCCGCGCCCCGTCCTTCGCGAACGAAGCCGTCCAGGCTCGAATCTCTGCAGCCCGCAGCCGCGGCGGACGGGGAGCCTGCGCCCCGGGGATCCGCTTCCGGGAACGGTCGGTCCCGGACAAGTCCGGGACCGACGGGCGTTGCCTCAGTACAGGCCTCCAGCCTGCGCGGCCCGGTCGGCGTCGGGCGGCACCGCCGCAGCCGCGGGCGCCGCGCCCTGTCCGCCCGAGGATGGCGCCACGTAGGAGTCGGGCGGCGCGGTGCCGGGCTTGAACGCCTCCAGGATGGTCCCCGCACCCTCGCCCGAGCCGGCCCGGGTGCCGCTGCCGAGATTGATGCGGATCAGCTTGATCCCCGGGGGCACGCGGAACGGCGTCGGTGGCTTGTCCTTGAGGGCGGTCTTCAGGAACTCGAGGGCGATCGGCGCCGCCAGCCCGCCGCCGGTGGCGCGATCACCCAGCGAGCGGGGCTTGTCGAAGCCGATATAGATCCCGACCGCGAGGTCCGGCGAGAAGCCCACGAACCACGCGTCCTTGGCGTCGTTGGTCGTGCCAGTCTTGCCGGCCAGCGGCTTGCCGATCTGCTTCAGGATGGTGGCGGTGCCGCGCTGCACCACCCCCTCCATGATCGAGACCATCTGGTAGGCGGTGAGCGGGTCGAGCACCTGCTCGGAATCGTCCACCAGCTTCGGCTCGTCCTGGCCCGACCACTTCTCGGCATCGCAGCCGATGCACTTGCGGTTGTCGTGCCGGTAGATCGTCTCGCCGGTCCGGTCCTGGATCCGGTCGATCAGGGTCGGCCGGATGCGCCGGCCGCCATTGGCCAGCATCGAGTAGGCGGTGACCATGCGCATCACCGTGGTCTCGCCCGCGCCGAGCGACATCGGCAGAACCGGCAGCAGGTCGTCGTAGACGCCGAAGCGGCGGGCATACTCGGCGATGAGCGGCATGCCGACGTCCTTGGCGAGCCGCACCGTCATCAGGTTCTTCGAGTGCTCGATGCCGTAGCGCAGGGTGTGCGGGCCGCCGGACTTGCCGTCGTAGTTCGAGGGCGTCCACGCCTCCTGGCCCGGGCCGGCCTCGATGGTGATCGGCGAATCCTGCACGATCGAGGCCGGCGTGTAGCCGTTGTCGAGCGCCGCCGAGTAGACGATCGGCTTGAACGAGGAGCCGGGCTGGCGCATCGCCTGGGTGGCGCGGTTGAACTCGGATTCGTCGTACGAGAAGCCTCCGACCATGGCGTGGACGCGGCCGGTATTCGGGTCCATGGCCACGATGGCGCCGGAGACCTCGGGCTTCTGGCGCAGCCTGAACTGGCCGCGGCCGCCCTCCATCGCCTCCACGTAGACCATGTCGCCGGGCTGCAGGTTGGCGCGGCCGGCCCAGCGCATGCCCTCGGGCGTGATCACGCCGGTCTCGCGGTCCTTGGCCACCTGGCCGGAGGCCTCGCGCCGGGGCTGGAGGCCCACCTGCACGCCACCGCCGCCGTTGCCCAGCACCACGGCGAGCCGCCAGGGCGCCACGTCGCCCAGCGCCGGGACCTCGGCCGCCGCCATGCCCCAGTCGCGCCCGGTCAGATCCACCTTGGTGACAGGGCCGCGCCAGCCATGAGCCTGGTCGTAGCGCACGAGGCCGTCGACCAGCGCCTTGCGGGCCCAGGCCTGCATCTTCGGGTCGAGGGTGGCGCGCACCGAGAGGCCGCCCTCGTAGAGCTTCTTCTCGCCGTAGCGCTCGGAGATCTCGCGGCGGACCTCCTCGGTGAAGTAGTTGGCGTTGGCGGCGTTCGGGAAGGCGACGCGCGGATTGACCCCGAGCGGCATCTTCTTGGCGGAATCCGCCTCTTCCTTCGTGATGTAGCCGTTCTCCGCCATCAGGCGGATGATCTCGTTGCGGCGGTCGAGCGCCGCCTGGGTCTTGCGATAGGGGTGGTAGTTGTTCGGCCCCTTCGGCAGGGCGGCCAGGTAGGCCGCCTCGTTGATGGTCAGTTCGTGGACCGACTTGCCGAAATAGTCGAGCGCGGCCGCCGCCACGCCGTGCAGGTTGCGGCCTGGCACGATGGTGCCGAGGAAGATCTCGTTGAGGTAGAGCTCGAGGATCTTGTCCTTCGAGTAGGCCGCCTCGATGCGAAGCGCCAGCAGCGCCTCCTTGATCTTGCGGTCGTAGGTCTGCTCGGAGGACAGCAGGAAATTCTTGGCGACCTGCTGGGTGATGGTCGAGGCGCCCTGGCGCTTGCCCGACTTGGCGTTGGTCAGGAAGGCGCGCACGATCCCCTCGGGATCAATGCCGCCATGCTTGTAGAAGTTCTTGTCCTCGGCCGACAGGAAGGCCGCCACGACGATCTTCGGCATCGCCTGGATCGGCAGGTACAGCCGGCGCTCGCGGGCGTACTCGGCGAGCAGCGAGCCGTCGGCCGCGTGGACGCGGGTCATCACCGGCGGCTCGTAATTGGCGAGCGCCGCGTGGTCCGGCAGGTCCTGGCTGTACTTCCAGTAGAAGTAGCCAGCCACCACCGCGCCCACCATGAACAGCACCGCGCCAGCGCTGAACAGGATCCCGAAGAAACGAAGGATCAGACGCATCCGGTGTTCCGCTCGTCGCTGGCCCGGCCGCATGCCGGAATCGGCTCATCCGGCGCGTGCACCCGCTCTCGATGCGGTTGGCCCCCGGATAGTCCTGTCAGGCCCCCTCGGAATGCCGGTTTCGACGGCGGTGCGACGGGGCGTTCGGACGTCCCGTATCGACACTCTATCTATGGTGAAACTGGGGCGACGGCTGCCGAGCGGCGCGTGACGGTCGGTCGGCCCAGGGTGGCGCGATTGGTGAAGAACAGGTCGATCGCCTTGGCCATGGAGCCGGTGACGCCGGCCCGCCAGTCCGGCGATTGCAGCATCTCCAGGTCGCGCTTGCTCGACAGATAGCCGAGTTCCACCAGCACGCTTGGCACGTCGGGAGAGCGCAGGACCACGAAGCGCGCCTCGCGGTGGGGCTTGGAACTCATCTCCATCACGGGGGCGAGCTGGCCCATCAGGGTGCGGGCGAAACCCGAGGAGAAGCCGCGGGTCTCCCGCAGGGTCAGCTCCTGCAGGATGTCGGCGATGTCCGGGGGCGCCTCGGCGGCGTCGGCGCCGGCGGCGGCGTCGGCCCGGTTCTCGCGCTCGGCGAGCTTGGCGGATTCGGCGTCCGTGGCCTTCTCGGCGTTGGTGTAGATCGTGGCGCCGCGCACCTGGGGGGCCGCCGAGATCGAGTCCGCGTGGATCGAGACGAACAGGTCGGCCTTGGCCTCGCGGGCGAGGCGAACCCGCTCGGCGAGCGGCACGAACACGTCCCGGTCGCGGGTCATCCGGACCCGGTAGCGGCCGCTTGCCTCCAGCTTCTCGACCAGCGACTGCGCGAAGCCGAACACGATATCCTTCTCGAACACGCCGCCCACCGCGATCGCACCGGGATCGGTGCCGCCATGGCCGGCATCGACCATGATCAGGGGGCGCTGGTCCGTGGGCTCGGGCGGGGCGCTGCGGGCCTGGGCGGGGGCGGGATCGGCGGCAGCGGCCGCCTTGCGGAACGCCTCGCGATCGGCACGCTGGAGCGGGATCGTGAGCAGCACGGCCCCGTCCCGCGGCCGCGTCACCGTCTCGACCTTGCCGACCGTGGCGGGCGCGGCGAGGTCGATGACGATCCGGGAGCGCCCGGGGGCGAACAGGCCGTAGCGGAAGGATTGCACGAGGCCGTCGCGCCGGCTGCCGGTCCCGGAGTCGAGCTGGAAATTGACCTCCGGCAGGTCGATCACCGCCCGGTCCGGCCGCTCCATCACGAAGCCGCGGGCCTCCACGGCCCGGGACAGGGTCAGGGTGAGGCGGGTGGTCCCCGCCTGGCTCGCGAGATCCGCCCCGATTGCGACCGCGGGCTTCTCACCGTTCTGCGCGGCCACCGGCGCTCCCGCCAGCGCCAGAGCGAGGCAGAGACAGGCGGAACGGATCAGGCGCGTGCAGCTCGGCATCGGTCCGGTGTCGTTTCCCGTGCCCTCCGTTAAGGCATGGGACCGGCTTGGTTAACGATCGGTTGCCGCCGCTGGTTTCGATCCGGCCGCTGTTGTTGCCGCGATGCGACAACCCCGGTCGTGCCGCGTCAGAGAAAGGCGACGACGCGGCTCGCCTTGCTGACCACCGTCACCCAGCAGGACAGGGAGGCGTCGGCGGCGCGCTGGACCTCGCTCACCTGCAGGCGGATCACGTCGGCCGGCGAGCGGGCACCCGAGAGGGCTCGCAGATGGGCAAAGGCTGCCTCGCCCTCGCTCCGGACGTAGCGGGCAATGGTGGAGCCGATCTCGATGATGTCGAGGCGTTCGGGCGCGAACACGATCCGGTTCTGCGCCGAAAGGACGGCGATGGACGGCGCGACCGCCACAGGCAGGTCCGACGCTATGTCGTCGTGGGTGTCGGCCGCAGCGTCTTGGGCAACCGGCTCGACCGCTTGGGCGGGCGTTTCGGCCGACCCGGAAGCCTCGGCCTCGGGAGCCAGCCCGTCATCCGGAACTTCGACCGGCACCGCGGCGAGCACCGGATCGGCAGGCGTGTCGGCCACCGCGGACACGTCCGCATCCAGGGGCGGTTCCGGCTTCCAGGTGGAGCGGGGTCCTCTCGGTCGACGCGGCTTTCCCATCGCGCGATGTCCTCCTGTCCGCTTCACGCCGACCTAACGGAGCGGGGGCCGGAAGGCTGCGCAGTACCCACCCTGCGGCTCCCTCGGCACCGCGCCTGCGACGCCCGGGCGTCAGGTCGGAAGGTCCGGCAGCCGGGAGCCGGCTGACCGAACCCTGAGAGTGCACTGTCCGATCCGCGGGGACCGGCCAGCGCTCGACCGGCCCTTAGCGGGCGGCGTTCTGGGCGAGGGTGCCGTAATCCTTGGCCTGGGCCTGGAAGGCGGCGAACTGGCTGCGGACGAACTCGGACTGCAGCTCGAACGCCTCGCGAAGGTCCTTCGTGCGCACGAGCTTCTGAGCGAAATCGAAGGTCGCGTTGGCGTTGGCCTGGGCGTGATCGAACCCCTTCGCGACCGCAGCGCTGAGGGTCGACTGGAAGGTCTGACCCGAGGCCTGGACCTGCTCGGCGGCCTTGACGGCGTTGGCCATCATGGTGCCGACAGCGTTCCGGGCCTGGTCGACGCTCTTCTCAGCGAAGTCGCGCATCTCGGTCGGAATCTCGAAGTTCGGGGTCTGCATCGGTGTCTCCAGCATGATCCTTGGAGCGGGACGCCGGCTGCGTCCGCGTTGACGCGCCTCTATATGTTGCACTGCAACAGGAAGTCAAGTGCATATTCCGGTGCCGAACCGAACCCTGAGGGCTCGATAAAATGCCGAACCCAGGATCTCGCAAAGTCCTCGGGTCTCTCGGCCGCCTCTTTGGCGGCTTGCGACCAAGCTCTGCCGTTTATCAGAGCCGGCAGAATTGGTCACCACGGCTCCAGTCGGGTTTACAAAAATCTATCCCGTTGTCCATAGGATCACGAACAGACCGGTAATTCTTGTCATGACCCATCAGGCCGCGGTGATCCACGATCAACGCAGTCCGAGCAGCGCTCCCGAATGCTGCACCGCACCAGTGGCAGCCCCGCGGAACCCGGCATAGACCGCTTGGAGCGCGGCGGCGTGCGTCGCCAGCGTCATCGGCTTTGCGCGGAACCGGGCGCGGGCCTCCGCCCCGAGGGCGCCGGCGCAGGCGTCGTCGCGCAGGGCCGCGAAGGCTGCCGCCAGCGACCCGACCGCGGGGGCGACCACGAAGCCGGTCTGCCCGTGCCGAACCTTCTCGGAAGCCCCCGACCGCTCGGACGCCACGACCGGCAGGCCCGCCGCCAGGGCCTCGTAGACGGTGAGCGGGCCGGTCTCGTACCAGCGCGACGGCGCGGCCAGCGCCCGGGCGCGGGACCGCAAGATCTCCCAGACAGCCTCGGGCGGCTGCCAGCCGATGACCTCGACACCGGGCCGCGCGCGCAGCTCGGCCTCCAGGGGGCCGGCGCCGATGAACAGGGCCGGGAGCCCGGCGGCCCGGGCGGCCTCGGCCACGAGGTCGGCCCCCTTCTCCCGGGTCAGGCGCCCGACATACGCGATGGCGTCGCCGCGGGCGGGCGCGGCCGGCGGCCCCTCCGGGAGCCGGACCGGGTTGTCGATGCGATGGTGCGTGACGGCGCAGCCGTCGAGCAGGTCCCCCAGCCGCCGCCGGCTGGCGTCGCAGACATGGACCACGTGGAGCGGACGCCCCTTGAGGACCTGCCGCAGGGCCGCGGTGCGGGCGACGCGCACGAGCTTGTGCGCGCGGCTGCGGGCGTCGCAGGGCGCCGCGATGCAGGCGGCCGAGAGGGGCGCGAGCCCGCAGGGCTCGGCCCGGTCGAAGCGGTAATGGACGCCGTTCGGGCAGACCAGGAAATAGTCGTGCAGGGTGACGACCAGCGGCACGTCGAGCCGGAACAGGACCGGGAAGATGGCCGGCGACAGCGCGCGGGTCCACTGGTGCAGGTGGATGCAGTCCGGCCGCGCCGGGAGCCCGTCGAGCGCCGCCGCGAGGCTGCGCGCCGCCGCCCCGTGCCAGATCCCGGCCGCCGCCGCCCGGACCCCGCCCAGGGACCAGATGTCGGGCAGGCCGAGCACGATCCGCCGGATGTTGCCGTGGTCGAGCATCCGGTCGGCCTCGCCGGCGATCGCCTGGATGTAGGTCACGGCGAGGCCGGCCTCGGCGAGCCCGCGGGCCGATTCCAGCGCGACCTTCTCGGCCCCGCCGCTGGCGGCGGCGAACTCGGCCAGGATCACGACATGCATGGGACTCGTCTCGGCCTCAGAGGCCGGGAGGATGGGGAAGATGGGTTTACGCGGGATCAACCGCCGGCGGTTACAGACTTCGATCCCGGATCAGAGCGGCGGAAATCCTGACGTGCACGTCGTCCTCGTCGCAGACCACGCCGCGATCAACGGCGGCCAAGCCAAGGTCGCCATCGAGTCCGCCCTGGGGCTCGCCGCCCGCGGCGTCCGCGTGAGCCTGTTCGCGGCCGTCGGCCCGGTGGATCCGCGGCTGGAGCCCGCCGGCATCCGGGTCGTCTGCCTGGAGCAGGACGACGTCACCACGGCGCGCAGCAAGCTGGCCTTCGCGGCCCAGGCGATCTGGAACGGCGCGGCGAGCCGCGCCCTGGCGGCGGAACTCGCCGCCTGCGACCACCGGGACACCCTGGTGCACGTCCATGCCTTCGCCAAGGCGCTCTCGCCGTCGATCGGTACGGCTCTGCGGGCCTCCGGCCTGCCCTGCCTCTACACGATGCACGAGTTCTTCCTGGTCTGCCCCACCGGCGGCTTCTACGCCTATCCGGAGCAGCGGATCTGCCACCGCACGCCCATGTCGCCCTCCTGCATGGTGGCCAATTGCGACGCGCGCAGCTACCCGCGCAAGGTCGCCCGGATGATCCGCCATGCCGGGCTCGCCCATGTGGCCAAGCTGCCGGAGCTGTTCGCCCACATCGTCACGATCAGCGACCTCCAGGAGAGCGTGGTGCGGCCGCTGATGCCCCGTGGCACCGTGTTCCATCGGGTCGACAACCCGATCGCGGTGGCGCAGGCGCCGGTGCACGACGGCCCTCCGGGGGACTTCCTGTTCGTCGGGCGGATCTCCACCGAGAAGGGGGCCCCGATCTTCGCCGAGGCGGCCCGCCGGGCCGGGGTGCGGGCGGTCTTCGTGGGCGACGGCTCGGAGCGGGCCGACCTCGCCGCGCGCTACCCCGAAGCCGTGATGCTCGGCTGGCGCGACGCCGCCGCCGTGCAGGCGCTGATGCGGCGGGCCCGGGCACTGGTCTTCCCGAGCGTCTGGTACGAAGGCCAGCCGCTCACCGTCTACGAGGCCCTGGCCTGCGGCACGCCGGTGATCGTCAGCGATGCCTGCGCGGGCCGCGAAGCCGTGGTCGACGGCGAGACCGGATTCTGGTTCCGCTCGGATGACCCGGACGCGCTGGCCGCCCATCTGAGGCGCCTGTCCGACGACGGGCTCGCCGCCCGGATGGGCCGGGCGGCGCACGGCCGCTACTGGGCCGCGCCCCTGAGCCTCGACACCCATCTCGACCGGCTCGAGGGCGTCTACGGGTCCGTGATGCGCGAGGCCGCCGGTGGGCGGGCCGCCGGGCCGGCCACCGCCCGCCCCCTGGCGACGGCCTGAACCGGACCGGATGGCGCGATTGACGCGGCGGCCCGGAAAGATCGGAAACACCCGCCCTCCTTCGCGTTGACGCGCACCGGCACCTTCGCGTGCCCCCGTCACGGACGAGCGAGAGAGATGGCCGAGGATCAGAAGCGTCAGAACGAGACCAAGCCGGGCTTCCAGCAGGGCAGCGCCAAGCCGGGCGACGCGAAGCACCCCGACAACAAGCAGGAGAAGCTCAGCGAGCGCCTCGACGAGGCCCTGGAGGAGACGTTCCCCTCGAGCGACCCGGTTTCGGTGAAGGTCACCAAGTAGGGACGGCTCGCCGGGCGGCGTCAGGCCGCCCGGCCGATCCCGCAGGGCTCAGGCGGCTTCGAGCAGGCGCCGGGCGATCACCTGGGCCTGGATCTCCGCAGCGCCCTCGAAGATCGAGAGGATGCGCGCGTCGCACAGGATGCGGCTCACCGGGTATTCCAGCGCGAAGCCGTTGCCGCCGTGGATCTGCAGGGCGTTGTCGGCCGCCGCCCAGGCGACGCGGGCGCCGAGCAGCTTGGCCATCCCGGCCTCCAGGTCGCAACGCTTGCCGGCATCCTTCTCGCGGGCCGAGAAGTAGGTGAGCTGGCGGGCGATGTTGATCTCCACCGCCATCATGGCGAGCTTGTCGGCCACCCGCGGGAAGTTGACCAGCGCCTTGCCGAACTGGACCCGCTCCTCGGCGTAGCGCAGGCCGACGTCGAGGGCCGACTGGGCGACGCCGATGGCGCGCGCCGCGGTCTGGATGCGGGCGGACTCGAAAGTCTGCATGAGCTGGGCGAAGCCCTTGCCCTCGACCTCGCCGAGCAGGTTGGCGGCGGGGACCTCCAGCCCCTCGAAGGCGAGCTCGTACTCCTTCATTCCACGGTAGCCGAGCACCTCGATCTCGCCGCCCGACAGGCCCTGGACCGGGAAGGGATCCGCGTCGGTGCCGCGCGGCTTCTCGGCGATCAGCATGGAGAGACCCTTGTGGCCCTTCTCCTCGGGCTTGGTGCGCACCAGGACCGTCATGATGTCGGCGCGGACCGGGTGGGTGATCCAGGTCTTGTTGCCGGTGATCTTCCAGACGTCGCCCTCCTTGACCGCGCGGGTGCGCAGGCTCGCGAGGTCGGAGCCGGTGTTCGGCTCGGTGAAGACGGCGGTCGGCAGGATCTCGCCGCTCGCGATCCTCGGGAGGAAGCGGTTCTTCTGCTCCTCGGTGCCGCCGCACAGGATCAGCTCCGCGGCGATCTCCGAGCGGGTGCCGAGCGAGCCGACGCCGATATAGGCCCGGGACAGCTCCTCGGAGACCACGCACATGGCCGTCTTGGGCAGGCCCATGCCGCCATATTCCTCGGGGATCGTCAGCCCGAAGACGCCGAGCTCGGCCATCTTCTGGATGATCTCCATGGGGATGTAGGCGTTCTTCAGGTGCCACGCATGCGCCTGCTCCACCACCTCGGCCTTGCCGAAGCGGCGCATCTCGGAGCGGATCGCCTCCATGTCCTCGTCGAGGCCCGAGGCGCCCACCGTGGCCGAGCCGCCGCCGTCGCGCATCTGCGCCACCAGGGCGGCGCGGTTCTCAGGGGTGTTGCCCTCGGCGATCAGCGTCTCGACCGCCTCGGTGCGGAACTGCGCCACCTCCTTGGCAGAGAGACCCAGCGAGCCGGTTGGGCGGACCATCTCGCCCTGGCTCATGGGGATGCCGGAGAAGAGCTGGTCGAGATACTCGCCGGCGCCGATCCGGACGAGGAGCGACTCGGTCTCGCCGAACCGGCCCTCGGCCTGGAGGCGCTCGGCGTAGCCGCCGAGTTCGCTGATCGCCTCCGCGTAGGTGGCGATCCAGGCGAGCCCGTGGGCCGCGTGCTGCTGTCCCTCGAGCTTGGCCGCATCGATCCGCCCGTCCGTGCCGAGGATCCGCGTCCGGACCCGGCGCGTGGCCTCTGCCACGAGGGCCTTGGCGCTCTCGCCGGCTGCCTTGGTGAGGGCCACGATATCCTGCGGCTCTGTCGCGATGGCGGGGAATGCGGACATGGTTTTTGGCTCGCGTGGCGTCTTATTGGATCGCGTCTTCTAACCCGTCCGGGCCTCGAGCCGAAGCAGATTTCGTTTGCGGCGCCTTGAACTCAAGTTGAATACGCCGCCCCGCGGCACAGAGCGCGATCCATCGAAGTCGACACGCACGGATCATGACGACGCAGGGTGGATCGGAGATTGATCAGGGCTGTCGCGTTCCGACCAAAAGGCGTGCGGCTCAGTGCTTCTGCTCGCAGCGCGTCTTCACGTAGGCACCGTCCTCGCCCTTGAAACCGGCATTGGCCGCGAGCACCGGACCCTGGATCAGGCATTCCTGCAGCGTGTGGGCCGGGCCGGTCACCACGTCGATGGCGGTGTCGCGCGAGCAGTCCGGGGCCTGCACGGAGGCGGCGCAGATGAGGGCGACGACGATGATCTGGCTCATGGGGCCTCCCGTGGGTCGGGCCCGGCTCTCCGGCGACGGGCGGTAACAGGCGAAAGGCGCGGGCGCGGACCGCGGTTCCCTCAGACGTAGGCGGCGAGATCCGCGCCGCCTTCGATCGCCTCGGGGCTCGGCACCCGGCCCTCGCCCAGCAGGTGCAGGAACGCCGTGAAGGCTGGATTGCGGCCGATGCTGCAGGCGGCGGTGACGCGGCCCTTCCGGACGTAATAGGCGATGAAGTCGAGCGCCGCGGGGTCGCCCTGCAGGATGATCCGCTCGAAATCCGGCGCATAGCCGCCGTAATCGAGGCGCTTGTCGCCCTGGTTGCTCCAGAAGAACGGAGCGCCCGAGAATCCGCCGCCGGCTCCCAGGATCGCTTTGGCCACGTGCGTCCCGTGCTGCTGCGCGAGCCGCCAGTGCTCGATCCGGGCAGTGAGACCGCTGCCGTGCTCCGGGAAGGCCGCGATGTCACCCGCTACCCAGACGCCGTCGGCGAGCTTCAGGTCGGCGCCGACCGGGATACCGCCCTTCTCATCCGGCTCGACTCCCGCGATCACCCCGGTCTCCGGGGCGGCGCCGGCGCCGATCAGCACGATGTCGGCCTGCAGCCGCGTGCCGTCCTCGATCTCCACCGCCTCGACGGATCCGTCTCCGGCAATCCGCGCGACGCTTCCGGTCACGAAGGTCACGCCGTTGCCGGCGTGAAAGCGCTTCAGCGCCGCGCCCACGGCCTCACCGAAGCGCTTGGCGAAGGGGATCTCCTCCCGCGACAGGACCGTTACGGCGAGGCCGCGCTTGGTCAGGAAGGCCGCCGCCTCCAGGCCGATGAAGCCCGCCCCGATCACCACCACGCGCTTGGCCCGCTCCGCAGCGGCGCTGAGCCGCACCGCATCGTCGAGGCTGCGGAGCACCGTCACGCCCGCGCGGTCGCGGCCTTCGAAATCCGGCATGGCGGCGCGGCTCCCGGTGGCGATCAGCAGCGCGTCGGCGCTGAGCACCCGCCCGTCCGCCAGGGTGACGCTGCGGGTCGATGGATCGATCCGGGTGGCCTCGGCCTCGATCCGCGCGACTTGGTGCGTGGCGGCGAAATCCGGTTCGAGCAGGGTCTTCTCCGCCGGGGTCGGTTTCGCCAGGAACTGCTTGGACAGCTTGGTCCGGTCGTAGGGCGGATGCGCCTCCCGGCCGACCATCGTGATCGTGCCGGAGAAGCCCTCCCGGCGCAGGGTCGTCACGCAGGCAACCGAAGCCGCGCCGGTGCCGACGATCAGGACATGCGCCACGGGCGTCTCGGCGCGCCGGGCCGGGGCGGGCTCGGGGGCCAGGGTCGCCACCGCCTCGCCGCCCTCGATCCGGACGGGATAGCGGGTGAGCGGTTCAAGGGCCGGCGGCTCCTCCAGGCTGCCGTCGGCGAGCGCGAAGGCCGCCTTGTGCCACGGGCAGTAGAGCCGACCGCCGCAGATCTCGCCCTTGGCGAGCGGCGCCCCGAAATGCGGGCACTTGGCCTGGAAGGCGCGCACGCCGTCCGCGTCGCGCACGAACAGGACCGCATCCTCGCCCGCCTTGCCCTCGGCCTTGCCGCCCAGCGGGATCGCGTCGAGGGCGAGCCGGATCTCGCGGGGCTTGTGCTGGTCCATCGTCGCCTCGCTCGGTGCCGGCCTCGGACCGTATCGGGCCCGCGCGCATCAAGTCGCGAGGCGGCCCAGGGTTTCCGGGCCGTGCGGTCGCAGGCGCGGCCGCTCAGCCCCGGCTCGCCACCGCGACGCCGAGGGCGGCCAGCGCCATGCCGGCGCCCTGCACGGGGGTCAGCACCTCGCCGAACAGCAGGTAGCCCAGGACGGCCGCGACCGGCGGGACCAGGAAGAACAGGGCGGCGACGCCCGCCACCGCGCCGCGCCGGATCAGCGCCAGCAGGAGCAGGATCCCGGCCACCGAGTTGACGAGAACCGCCCAGGCGAGCCCGAGCCACAGGGGCGGGGCCGGGTCGATCGCCGCGCTGCCGAAGGCGAGCGCCAGCGGGATGGCGCAGGCCATGCCGCCGACGAACTGGAGCGTCGCGCCGGCGAGGAGGTCGACCCGGCCGCCGGTGCGCTTCTGCCAGAGGGTGCCGAACGTCAGCGCCAGGACCGCCAGGAGGCTGATGGCGAGGGCCCGCGGTGGGATCCCGGACGGGTCCGTGGCGCCGAGCTTCGGTGCGAGCACGAGGGCCGTGCCGGCAAAGCCCATGAGGATGCCGAGCGCCCGCCGCCCGCTGACGCGTTCGCCGAGCAGCGGCCGCGCCAGGAGAGCGGTCAGGAGCGGCTGGAGGCTGCCCACGAGCGCCGCGATGCCGGCCGGCAGCCCGTGACTCACCGCCCAGAACACCCCCGACAGATAGACGCCCTGCATCAGGAAACCCGCAATCACGGAATCGCGCCAGCCCGCCCGGTCTCCCGGCCAGCGCACCCGGGAGATTGCAGCGATCCCGGCGAGGACCAGGGCGACGGCCGTAAAGCGGACGGCGGTGAAGGCCAGCGGGTCTGCGTGCGGCACCACGGCCCGGGCCGAGATGAAGCCGGTCGCCCAGATCGGCACGAACAGGGCCGGGAGGGCGCTGGTCGCGAGGCTCGACGGTCGTACAGAGGCAAGCATGGCCGTATCTAAGGCGCCTCCAGCCGACGGACCGCAACGGCGATTCGGTCGGCTGGACCGCGGCACGCGTCGACGGGCATCCTCCGTGGCCTGGGCGCTTCACCGGGCAGCGAACGCCGCCGGGACGGCGCGGCGGCGTTGACGGGACCGCCGGCGGGCCGTTCATCGGCGGGCCGCGCCGCCACGAGGATCGTTGGACACCCGTGAAATCTCTCCGCAGCGGATTACAGGTCATGGGCGTCGCCGCGCAGCGCTTCGTCTCCCATGACGGCTGGGCGATCGCGAGCCACATCGCGCTCTCGACCCTGACGTCGCTGTTCCCGTTCCTGATCCTGCTGGCGGCGCTGGCCGGCCTGTTCGGCACGCAGTCGCTCGCCGATGAGGCCGGGATCCTGATCTTCGATGCATGGCCGCGGGAGATCGCCAAGCCGATCGTCGGCGAGGTGCACCGGGTGCTCACCGAGCAGCGCCGGGGGGTGCTGACGCTGGGCGCGCTGCTGGCCCTGTACTTCTCCTCCTCGGGCGTGGAGAGCCTGCGGGTCGGCCTGAACCGGGCCTACGGCCTGCGGGAGAGCCGGCCCTGGTGGCTGACGCGGCTCGAATCGATCGGCTACGTGATCTGCGGCGCCTTCGCCATGCTGGCCTTCGCGCTGCTCGTCGTGCTGGGGCCGCTGATCTGGCGCAACATCGTGCTGGTGGCGCCCGGGCTGGAACCCCTGAGCCTCACGGTGGCGATCGGGCGGATCGCGGTCACCGCCCTGCTGCTCGCCCTCGTCCTCGTCATTGCCCACAAGTTCGTCGCGGCCGGGCGGCGCTCGATCCTGTCGGTGCTGCCGGGGATCGGCGTGACGCTGGTCCTGTGGTTCTTCGCCGGTCTCGGCTTCGGGTACTACCTCGACCGGTTCTCGAACGCCTACGCGTCGACCTACGGGGGTTTGGCCACCGCGATGGTGTTCCTGGTGTTCCTCTACTGGCTCGCTGCCATGTTCCTGTTCGGCGGCGAGATCAACGGCACGGTGATCGCCGCCCGCCGCAGCCGCCTGCAGGCGAAGATGCTGGCGCGCCGGGCCGAGATGGAAGGACGATGGACGGAATCGAGCACCTGAGGATCGGCGTGAACGGCGCGGATCTGCACGTGGTGCGCTGCGGCGCGGGGGCGCCGCTGTTGCTGCTCCATGGCTGGCCGGAATTCTGGCTGACCTGGGAGCCCGTGATGGCGCGGCTGGCCACGCGCCACACCCTGATCGCCCCGGACCTGCGCGGCTTCGGCGACAGCGACAAGCCCGAGGGGGCCTTCGGTCCGGCGGATCAGGCCGTCGATATGGCGGCCCTGCTGGATGTCCTCGGGATCGACCGTGCGGGCATCGTCGGCCACGACGTTGGCGGGGCGGTGATCCAGGCGCTCGCCCGGTCTCACCCGGAGCGCTGCGCCGGCCTGTTCCTGTTCGATTTCGTCTATCCGGGGATCGGCGCCCGCCTCGGGGCGCCGGACCGCCTCAACGAGATCTGGTACCAGTCCTTCAACCAGATGGACCTGGCGGTGCAGCTGGTCGGCGCCAGCCGGGCGAGCTGCGGCGCCTATATCGGGCACTTCCTGCGGCACTGGTCCCACCGCAAGGACGCGTTCGATCGCGTGCTCGACGCCTTCGTGGACACCTTCCTGAAGCCCGGAAACCTCGCGGGCGGCTTCGCGCATTACCGGGCCGCCCATACCGGGCGAATCGCGATGCTCGAGGGCGAGGCCCCGCCCCTGCCGCCGATCCCGGTGCCGACCTGCGTGCGCTGGGCCGAGCACGACCCGATCTTCCCCTTCGCCTGGACCGACCGCCTGGGCGAGACCTTCTCGGATCTCGACTGCGCGCTGTTTCCCGGCGTCGGGCACTTCCCCCACCGGGAGGATCCGGAGCGCGCGGCGGAGGAGATCGCAGGGTTCTTCGCGCGGATCGGGTGGGTGTGAGGAACAGTTCCCTCCCCCTTGCCAGCATTGGCTAGGGGGAGGGGTTGTTCAGGATCAGGCATTCCGGTGCCGCTTGCGCCACCCCCAGCTCCTCCCCGCAAGGGGGAGAACACCCGCTCGGCAGCGGCAGCCCATCCTCACGCCGCCAGCGCCAGCCGATCCTCCTCTTCCTCCGCCTGGGCCGCCATGAATTGCGCCCGGGCGAGTTCAGCGAAGCGGCCATCCTGCGCCACCAGCTCGTCGAAGGTACCGGCCTCAACGATCCGGCCCTCGTGGAAGACCAGGATGCGGTCGGCGTTGCGGATCGTGGCGAGGCGGTGGGCGATCACGAAGGTCGTACGCCCCTCCATCACAGTCTCCAGCGCGCCCTGGAGCTTGCGCTCGGTGGCCGCGTCGAGGGCCGAGGTGGCCTCGTCGAGGATCAGGATCGGCGGGTTCTTCAGGAGCGCCCGGGCGATCGAGAGCCGCTGGCGCTCGCCGCCCGACAGGGAGCGGCCGCGCTCGCCGATCACCGTGTCGAGCCCGTCGGGCTGGCGCGCCATGAAGGCGCCGGCCTGGGCCCGCTCCAGGGCGTCGAGCATCTCGGCATCGGTGGCGTCGGGGCGGCCGACCTGGAGGTTCTCGCGGATCGAGCGGGCGAACAGCATCGGCTCCTGGAACACCACACCGATGTTGTGGCGCAAGGACGCGAGGCCGACGTCGCGGACATCCATCCCGTCGATGCGGATCGAGCCGGAGGCCGGGTCGAAGCTGCGGTGCAGGAGGCCGAGCGTCGTCGACTTGCCCGAGCCGGTGGTGCCCACGAGCGCGATCGTCTCGCCCGGACGGGCCGAGAACGAGACACCGTCGAGCGCCTGGCGCCGACCGTCGTACGAGAAGGCGACGTCCTCGAAGGTGACCTCGCCGGCAAAGCGCGCCACCTGCCGGGCATGCGGCCGGTCGGCCACCGCCGGCACGGTGTCGTAGATCTCGAAGAACTCGGCGATCTTCGGCGCCTGCTGGAACAGGCCGTTCACGAAGCCGACCACGTGGTCGAGCCGCGCCACGAAGGCGGTGGCGAGGCTCATGAAGGCCACGACCTCGCCCACCGTGGTGGTGCCCGCCTGGTAGAGCCAGATGCCGGTGACGAAGATCGCCGTCATCGTGATGGTCGCCGAGGCCCGGGTCGCCACGTTGGCGAGCGCCCACCAGGACAGGACCGGGATCTGCGCGGCGAGCAGGTTGGTGATGATGCCGCGCATCGCCTCCTTCTCGGCCTTGGCGCGGGTGAAGGACTGGATCACCGCGACGTTGCCGAGCGCGTCGGAAGCGTGGGCGGCCAGCCCCGAATTGAATGCCTCGACCTGCCCCTGCAGCGTCTCGGTCCGGCGCATCACGAAGGTGGTGAGCGCCGTGAAGGCGAGCACCAGCACCACCAGGATCGAGCCGAGCTGCCAGTTGATGAACAGCGTCATCGGCAGGAGCACGCCGAGCGAGACCAGGGCGACCAGATGGTCGCGGAAGAAGCCGAGCCACAGCCAGGCCATGCCGTTGGTGCCCTCCAGCATCGCCTTCAGGACGCGGCCGGAATGGTTGGCCGAGTGGAAGGCGAGCGGCAGGTCGAGGACGTGCTCGAAGTAGCTCGCCATCGACGACAGGCGGTTGCGGTGGGCGAGCCGGTCGGCGTGGAGCGCGATGAACACGCCCGCCGCGATGGTGAAGAAGCCGAACGCCACCCAGGCGGCCAGCAGCGGCAGCATGGTGCCCATCGCGTCGCCGCCGCGCTTGAGATGGGTCAGCTGGTCGATGATCCGGCCCATCAGCAGTGGCTCGGCGAAGGCCGCGATCGCCAGGACCACGTTGGTGACGGCCAGGCCTATGGCCAGCCGCCGCTCCGCCCTCAGGAACCCCAGGACCCGCCCGTACAGACGAACCATCGTACCACTCCGCCACCCCTGACGCGGCCCGTGTGACCCGGGTCTCACGCCTTCACCGAGGAGGTTCGCGCCGCCGGCATCAGCGCCGTGTCCGGGTCAAACCCCTCGTACGACACGGGTATGCCAGGCCGCGCCTGAACGGCCGATGACAGACCGATACAGGGTCAAACCGGCTGCCTTTACTGTTCGTTCAGCAAGATTTCCTACCGCTGGGGGCAGCCCGGCCGATTTCGGCCCCGGGTTCCGTTTTTTCAACGATTCGGCATCGGGCACCCGCCTCATGGATCTCGCAACCGCACTCGGCCTGCTCTCGGGCCTCGGCGTCGTGGTCGGGCTGATCATGCTCGATGGCGGCCATTTCGGCGCTTACGCGTCGGAGCACGCGGTGGTGGTGGTGTTCGGCGGCGCCACCGCGGCCACGATGATCCGCTTCCCGTTCTCGGTGATCCTGCACGGCCTGCCCATGGGCCTGCGCTTCGCCTTCATGATGCGCTCGGTGAAGCCGCAGGAGCTGATCGAGGAGATCACCAAGATCGCCGACGTGGTGCGCAAGTCGGGCCCGATGGCGCTGGAGAACATGGAGATCTCCGACCCGTTCCTGGCGCAAGGCGCCCGCTACATCGCCGACGGCTACGACCGCGAGTTCATCCGCGACACGATGGAGCGCGACCGCGACAACTTCCTGATGCATCTCGACGAGGGCTCGAAGGTCTATCGCGCCTACGGCGACTGCGCCCCCGCCTGGGGCATGGTCGGCACGATCCTCGGCATGGTGGCGATGTTCGCCAACATGTCCGACCCCTCGAAGCTCGGCCCCGCCATGGCCACCGCGCTGCTCGCCACCCTCTACGGCGCCGTGATCGCCAACCTGATCACCCTGCCGCTCGCCGATAAGCTGCACGTGAAGCTCGAGGAGGAGGACGTGTCGCGCTCGCTGATCATCGACGGCATCCTGATGATCCGCGACCAGAAGAGCCCGACCCTCGTGCGCGAGATGCTGGTCGCCTATCTGCCCCACAACCACCGCGAGGCGCTGCTGGAGCAGGCAGCCTAGAGCTGCTCACGAGACTCCCGACCAGCAACCGTTCTCTCCCGCGGCGCGGCGGTGCCGCGGGAGTTTCGTGAGGGGCTCCGATATGGCGAAGAAGAAGCGCGGCGGCGCGCATGGCGGCCACGGCTGGTTCGTCACCTTCGCCGACCTGATGGCGCTCTTGATGAGCTTCTTCGTGATGGTCGCGGCGTACTCGACGCAGGACCAGAAGAAGATGCAGATGGTGGCTGGCTCCATGCGCGACGCCTTCGGCGTCAACAAGGAGTCGAAATTCGCCGGCATCATCGAGACCGAGGGCCTGCCGGCGGCCGACCACGTGAAGTACCTGCGGGACATCCCCCCCGATCAGGCCACCGACCGGACCACGCCGCCGCGGCTCAACAAGAGCAGCGAGTTCGGCCTGACCGATACCGGCGAGCCGGAGAATTTTGGCCTCGCGGCCGCCTCCCTGCGGCAGGCCCTGCAGAGCCTGCCGGACTTCGCCGAGCTGTCGAAGAACGTCGTGATCGCCCGGACCGAGCAGGGCCTCGACGTATCGATCGTCGACCAGGATGGGCGCTCGATGTTCCCTGAGGGATCGACCCGCCCCAACGAGCGCACCCGGCGCCTCTTGGAGAAGCTCGGTCCGGCGCTCCGCCAGATGCCGAACCGGATCGCCATCACGGGCTTCACCGCCACGGACCGGCCCGGCCAGCGCCCGGCGGCGCCCCCCTGGGAGCTGTCGGCCGGACGCGCCGTCAGCGTCCGGGAGATCCTGGCCGGCTCAGGCGTGCCGGACGACCGGTTCGCCTCGGTGGCCGGCAAGGCCGACACGGAGCCGATGTTCCCCGACAACCCCTACATGCCGGCCAACCGCCGGGTGACCGTGACGCTGCTCAAGGAAGCGCCGCCGGTGCCGAACGTGAAGGGGCTGCCGTGAGGGTGGCCGCTACTTGGCGGTGAGCAGCGCCCAGTAGACCTTGTATTTCGAGCCCGGGGCATAGGCGGTGGCGATCCCCATCTTGGTCGCCCGCGGCGCGAGCATCGTGGCGTCGTGCGGCGGGCTCTCGCGCCAGCCGGAGAACGCCTCGGCCAGGGTGTGGTAGCCGGCCGACAGGTTGGCGTTCACGTCGGCGTAGCCGAGCCGCTCCACCGCGGCCTTCACGGTCTGCGCCCGGCTCGGCCGGTCGGCCAGCGCCATGGCGGCCGCCTCGGCCTCCGCGAGACGCTGCAATTCGGGATCGACCGCGAGCGGGGGCGCGCCGCGGTTGCGGCGATAGGCCGAAATCATGTCGCGGGCCGTGTCCACGTCGATATGGGCGCTGTTGCTGGCGAGCGGCAGGTAGATGCTCGGCAGCGCCGCCGTGGTCGGCGCCTCGGTGGTGCAGCCGCCGAGCAGCGCCGCAGCGGCCAGCGCGGCCGCGCCGGCGGCCCGGCATAGAGCGCGTCCCGTGTCTCGACCGTCCAGATCCTGTTTCTTCACGTCTCACTCACCCGCGCGACGGCCTTGCCGCCCGCGCGGGATATAGGCGATGCCGGCCGGCTTCGCACCGGCCGGTCAGGCTCCCGCGCTCCGTAGGCTGCGGTCGCGCTGCGCCCGGCCCGGCTCCCCGGTCTCCGGGAGCGGCAGCGCGAACCGGCTCGCGATTTCGCCCATGGCGCTCTGCATCGTGTCGAGCCCCTGCACGGTCACGATGCTGGAGCCCGGTCCGAGCGGCGGGATGAAGCCCGCCCCCGAGAGGGTCGAGAACACCGAGAAGTTCAGGTCGGTGAGCACCTTCTGGCCGAGGCTCACGTCCACGATCCAGACCAGCAGCTCGAACTCGAGGAACGGGTCGCCGATCTTCTTGAACACCACCCGCGGCGGGGGGTCCTTCAGCACGTCGGAATGTCCCTGCGCGCAGCCGGCGATCATCTCGGCGGCCCGCACCGGGTCCTGGTTGCGCAGGACGCTGACCGTGATGCTCACCCTCCCCGAGCGGTCGCCCCGCACCCGGTTCTTCACCACCCCGGAGATCAGGTTCGAGTTCGGCACGATCACGGCCGAGCGGTCGAAGGTCTGGATCTCCGTGGAGCGTACCGAGATCCGCTTCACGATGCCCTCCTGATCGCCGATCACCACCTGATCGCCGACCCGGATCGGGCGCTCCCACAGGAGCAGCAGGCCGGAGACGAAGTTGTTGACGATCGACTGAAGGCCGAAGCCGATACCCACCGACAGGGCGCCGGCCACGATCGTGAGCTTCTCTAGGCTCAGGCCGAGATACGAGAAGGCGAGCGCGAGCGCGATCAGGAAGCCGCAATAGCCCGCCACCGTGGTGATCGAGTTGCGCAGGCCCGCGTCGAGGTCGGTGGCCGGCAGGTAGGTGTTCTCCAGCCAGCGCTGCACCCCGCGGGTGATGAACACGCCGACCACCAGGATGCCGATCCCGAAGGCGATGCTCGACAGCGAGATCGTGACGTCGCCGACCTTGAAGCCGAAGAAGGCCTGCCGGACCGACGAGACGATGTCGGTGGAATCGAGCCCCCAGGGCGCCAGCACGAGGACCGCGGCCGCCAGGAACAGGACGACCCGGGCGGCGCCGGTCGCCAGGACCGAGATCTGATTCAGCGAGCGCTTGCGCAGGCCGGTATTGGCCTGGAGCGCGGTGGCCAGCCGGGTCTCGTCGCTGAGCGCGCGGCCCACGAAGGTGTCGACGCTCTGGACCAGCAGGTAGAGCAGCACCAGCACGCTGGCGTCCCAGATCAGCTGATCGATCAGGAAGGCCGAGAAGACGACATAGCCCACCAGCGCCCCGAGCCCGATCAGCCCCACCGCGGCCCAGCCCAGGAGCCGCGCCGGCCCGCCGATCCCCGTGGTGGTCTTGGTGGGCACGTAGGGGCCGAAGCAGGCTTCCTCCTCCTGCTCGGTGTCGGCGAAGCGGTGGAGACCGACCGCCAGGATCAGGGCCGTGGCGACCGCGCCGATGCCCCGCGTGGCGATGGAGATCGGCAGGGCCGCCGAGATCCCGGAATTGAGCGCCTCCACGGATTTCACCACGGTGATCACCGTGGCAATGCCGACCGCGAGCCGCGTCAGGCGCGTGGCCGCCGCGTCGCTCACGGGGGCGGGGCGCCAAGCGGGCTGCTCGGGGCTGAGCAGCCCGTCGCAGAGCGCCTCCACGAAGGCGATGAAGGCGAGCCCCCCGAGGATCGCGGCCGCCACCGGCAGGAGCCGCGACGGCAGGAGGTTGGTGGCGTCGAGCGCGTAGTAGATCGCGTAGGACCCTGCCACCGCCGGCACGGTGCCGAGCAGGATCACCCGCCAGGCGGCGAGCAGCATGGCGCGCCGCGACGGGTCGGTCCTGGCGGCGTCGCGGCGGGCGCCCCTCGGGGCGATGTTGCGCCGCCCGAAATACAGCGCGATCGAGATGCCGAAGGCGAGCCCCAGGAACAGCAGGTTGCCGATGCTGCCGTTGCGGGAGA
Organism: Methylobacterium sp. CM6257; assembly: GCF_054611515.1. Lineage (NCBI taxonomy): Bacteria > Pseudomonadati > Pseudomonadota > Alphaproteobacteria > Hyphomicrobiales > Methylobacteriaceae > Methylobacterium > Methylobacterium sp. CM6257. The sequence continues at coordinate 6,557,808 of NZ_CM137735.1, read as the reverse complement.
ACAGCAGCCCGATGTCGGAGACGGCGCTCTGCAGCGCCCGCGTGTCCCGGGGCACGTCGGCCATCACCTTGGCCCAGAGGCCCGGGCCGACCAGCGGCTGCGAACGCTGGAACAGGTCGCGGGTGAAGGATTCGCGCCGGCGGTTCGAGACCCGGTCGACGATCTGATCGCCCTGCACCACCAGGGAGCGTGCGAGACGCTGGGTCTCGTCGATCCGGGTGACGGCGGCTTCGCGCTCGACGCGCTGCTGAGCAACGTCGGCGCTCTCCTGGGTGTCCTTCGGCTTCGGGCCGAGCTGAGCCAGTCGCTCGCGCGCGGCCTCGAGCGGCGCGTCGAGCCGCGTGACCAGACCGCGGATCTCGTCGGTCACCGTGGCGGCGCTGTCGCGGATCGCCGTGAGGTCGGCCACGGTCAAGTCCGTATGCCCCAGCTGCTTCTCGCGGGCGTCCAGTTCGGCCTTGGCGGCGTCGAGCTTGGCGCGGACGACCTTGAACTGCTCGGGGACCTCGGCCTGCGCCGGGGCGGGCGGGGCGGCGGCCGGCTTGGCGTCGGACGGCTTGGCCTCCGCGGCAGGCTTGGCTTCCGCGGGCTTCCCGGCCGGGGCCGGGGCTTGGGCGGAGGCCGGCAGGGGCGCGGCCGCCGGGGTTGCGAGCATCAGGGTGGCGAGGAGAGCCAGCATGCGGGACGCGCGCGGGGCGCCGTCGGGCTTCCGGGTACGCACGGGCGTACGAGTCATGGGCAACCTCTCGTCGGGCGCGCCGGACACGCGGGTCGGGGTCCGGCATCGGCGAATCGGCGGCGACAGGGGACCGGGCCGGCCTCCTGGCGGCCGGGCGCTCTGGGCGAGCAATAGGGCGAAAGCGTGCCCCTGCCCACCCCGGGCCGGATCCGGCGCCGGCCTGCCCGTCTGTGGGTGCGTCCCCGGAGCCCAGCCGGAAAAGCTTCACAAGGGTGTCACGCTGGGATTAGATGAACACCTGATGGACAGGGCCTTTTCGTCATCACGCGAAAGGGCATGGCCGGTCACCGTGCCGGCCCGGCCCGGCCGCGTTCCGGATGCTACCGCCCCGACCGGCGCCCCTGCGCGCCGGCCCGCCGCCCTGTTGCTCCCTCCGCCTCTCCCGCCAAGCCGACGCGCCGCGCGCCGGCCCGTCCCGCATCGGCTTCAGGCCGGTTCGGGCGGGCCGGCGGCGCGGCGGCGCGGTCCCGCGCGTTATCCGCGTCAGAGATAGTCCGAAGAGTCGCGCCGATGATGGATCTCCAAACCCTCGTCCTGAACGCGGATTATCGGCCGCTCTCGTACAATCCGCTCTCCCTCTGGTCGTGGAAGGACGCCTTCACGGCCCTGTTCCTCGACCGCGTCACCCTGGTGGCGAGCTACGACGTCGAGGCGCGCTCGCCCTCGCGGTCGCTGCGGGTGCCGAGCGTGGTGGCGCTGAAGAACTATGTGGCGCTCGCCCGCAGCCCGGCCTTCACCCGCTACAACATCTACCTGCGCGACGGTTTCAGCTGCCAGTATTGCGGCCTGCGGCTGCCCTCCGGGGGCCTGACCTTCGACCATGTGGTGCCGCGCTCCCGGGGCGGCCTGTCGAGCTGGGAGAACGTCGTGGCGGCCTGCTCCCCCTGCAACCTGCGCAAGGCGAACCGCACGCCCGATGAGGCGGACATGCCGCTGATGACCGAGCCGCGGCGGCCGACGCGTTACGAGCTGCACCACCGGCAGCCCGAGTTCGACCACCGGCAGTACCACCACACCTGGCTCGACTACCTGTACTGGGACAGCGAGCTGGAGAGCTGAGGCCGGATCGCCGCGGCGGTCACCAGGCCGGCCCGCGGCGGGGCGGCTCGTTGTACATCGGGACGTTGTGGTTGCGCGGCAGGTAGCCCTGCACCAGCACGGGTGGCGGAACGGCGGGGAGGGTCCGGACCGGGCCGCGGTACCGGACGATGCGCGGTGCGTGCCGCTCCCTGGGCCAATCCGCCGCGACGGCGGGTGCCAGGGTCGGGCCGGCAGCGAGCAGCAGGGCGGTGATCCGGACGGCGCGGTGGTTTCGCATGGGCAGGCTCCCGCCGAGACGCGGCATCAGAACTTGACGGCCGCGCCGGCGCGGACGGTGTTCAGGTTGACCTTGTGCCCGTCGAAATCGCTGAACAGGACGTACTGATACTCGGCGCGGAGCAGGATGTTCGGGGTGATCGCGTACTCGATGCCGGCACCCGCCGCCACGCCGGCGACGACCTTGGTCTTCGACTGTGCCTGGAGCGCGGTGAACGGCGTGCCGCTATAGGGCGCGCTGGGATTGAAGGCCGTGTAGCCGAAATGGTCGACGTAGGTCGGCGTTCCGGCCAAGTTGGCGTTGTAGGCGGTCAGGTTGAACCCGTAGTTCTGGTAGGACGTCGCATCAGCGATGCGCGCCCGTCCGATGGCCACGCCGCCGGTCACGTAGGGCATGAAGTTTTCGAACGCGTAGCCGATCCGCGCGCGCAGCGTGCCGTAATCGTTGACTCGGGTGGCGGTAGATCCGTTCAGGTTCACGGCTTCGTACACGCCGGCGGCGGTGGTCTGGCTGCGGGCGAGCCCGTCGCTCGATACGCCCATCCGGCCGAAATAGGTATAATCGGCCTCGACGCCGAAGACGATCTGGTCGAACTGGACATTGTAGCCCGCGAAGGCGCCGAAGCTGACGTCGCCGACACGCTTCGATGGCGGGCTGAGGAGGGTCGAGGCGCTGAAATCGGACTCGCCCGTCGTGTTGTGCGAGTCCCGATAGATCAGGGGCTGCAGCGCGCCCTTGGTGCCCAGCGTCGCCGAAGTGTACCCGCCATGCCCGCCGACATACACGCCGCTCCAGTCGAACACCGCGACCGGAACCGGATCGTACTCGGCACCGCGCAGGTAATCGTAGTCCAGATCGGCGGCCCGGGCGGTGTTCACGCCGCAGAGGCCGAGAACCGCCAGCAGCGGAAAGGTGACGGTACGCATCGGGATCGTCCTGGAACTGATGAGACGGACGGCGGATCGAGCCTCACCCCGGTGATAGACGAGTAACCTTAATCGTCCGTTGCTGGATTACGATTCCCGGTTCCAAAGTCGGTCAATCTGGTCTTGGTGCGTATCAAACGGGAGCCGAGACGGCGAGCGCCCGGTCACCCGGTGCAGAACGCGAAACGGCGCGGAGGACCTCCGCGCCGTCATCGCTCTCGGGGACTGTTGGGCCCGGTGGGCGATCAGTACTTGCGCACCAGCGGGCCGGGGACCGGCTCCGGCATCAGCGGCGGCAGCGGGGCCGCGACGACGCCGCCGAGGTAGTAGCGCAGGCCGATCTTCACGTCGTGCGCCTCGATGTCCTTCACCTTGATCGCCTGCAGGCTGCCGGTGCAGCACGGCACGTAGCCTGCGCCGGTCTCGACCTTGCCGAGGTTCAGGTAGCGGTAGGCCAGCTCGATCTTCAGCGCGTCGGTCACGTTGTAGGCGAGACCGGCATGGAGGGCCCAGGCGAAGCTGCCGGTGGTCTTGTCCTTGTAGAACCTGCTGCCGCTGTTGGTGTTGTAGACCGCGTTGCCGTTCGCGTCGTAGACGGGCCCGTAGTTGTAGTAGGGCTGCCCGCAGCCACAATCGTAGATCGGGTGGCCGTAATCGTAGCCGTAGGTCGGGCTGGTGAACTGCTGGTTGGTCGAGAAGGACGAGACGTGGTTGAAGGCGTAGCCGACGCCGCCGCCGATGAACGGCGTGATGCCGTACCACGTGCCGAGGTCGAAATAGGCGTTGGCCAGCACCACCGCCGAGTCGAAGTGGCCGCTCGACTTGTTGACGCCGTAGGAGCCGAGGCCGTCGTCGAAGTCCGGTCCGCGGTAATACGCGCTGCCGCGCAGCCCGGTGGAGTAGCGGTACTCACCGGTGATGTCGCCGCGAAGGAACGGTGTGAACTGGTAGCCGACGCCGACGCCCGCGAACCCGCCGCCGCCGACCTCGTTGCCGAAGGCGCGGTTGGCGTCCGGATAGCCGGTGTAGTCGTAGGCCTCGCTGTATTTCGGGCGGGTGTAGACGCTCGCACCGACATCGCCGCGCAGGTACCAGCCGCCGCCGACCTCGATCGGGGGGGGCGGGGGGGGCGGGGGTGGAGGCAGCAGATCCGCGGCGGCGGCGAGGCAGGGCGCGCCGACGCTCGCCGCGAGCGTCAGGCTACGCACCAAGGCATTCAGCTTGGAGCGGGCCATAGAGATTCCTTCACTGAACTCGTGAGCCGGACGCTCGGCGTGCGGACTCGGGGTACGGCGTGAAGGATGAAAGCAACGTCTTAAATCCGGCTTAACGTTAAATGTTAGGCTTGCGCGTTCCTTTCGCTCGGTCGAACCATGCGCGTCGCAGATATTACTTGTCTCTGCGGCAACGCGTCGGCACGTTCGTGGCCATCCACTGTGGCGGCCGGGAGCGCGCGTACATGAGCGGCCCAATCTTCGGCACCCCGGCCGCCGGGCCGCGGGCGGGTGAGCCGGGCTGAGGCCCCGGTGCTCCCCGACGACGTGCGCATCCTAGCGCTGATGCTGCCCGAGGCGGTGGCGGGCGCCCACAGCGGCAATCCGGATTTCCGCGTCGGCGGCCGGGTCTTCGCGACGCTCTGGGTCGAGGAGGCGCGGGTGGTGCTGCGGCTGTCGCCCGAGGATCAGGCTGCCCTGTGCGAGGCCGAGCCGGACCTGTTCGCGCCCCTCGACGGCGCCTGGGGGCGCCGGGGCTGGACCAATCTCGACCTCGACCTCTGCGAGGAGGAGACGCTGCGGGACGCGCTGCTGGCGGCGTGGCGCGAGACGGCGCCGCCGGAGCTGCGCGCCGCCTACGACCCGATCTGACCGATCAGGCCGCGGCCCGGGTCACGGCGTCGACCACCTCGTCGACCACGTCGTTGACGAGGCCGCGGTCGTCGCCCTCAGCCATCACACGGATCACCGGCTCGGTGCCCGACGGGCGGATCACCAAGCGACCGGCATTGCCGAGCCGCTCCCGGGCATGCTCGATGGCGCTGACCACGCTGTCCTGCCGCAGGGGCTCGCCGGCCTTGTAGCGGACATTCTTGAGGACCTGCGGCAGCGGGTCGAAGCAGTGGCAGACCTCGCTCACCGGCCGGCCCTGCCGCTGCACCACGCTGAGCAGCTGCAGAGCCGCCACGAGACCGTCGCCGGTGGTGGTGTAATCCGACATGATGATGTGGCCGGACTGCTCGCCGCCGAGATTGTAGCCGTGCTCGCGCATGTGCTCGAGGACGTAGCGGTCGCCCACCGCGGTGCGGGCGAGCGTCAGGCCGAGGCCGCCGAGATAGCGTTCCAGCCCGAGATTCGACATGATCGTGGCCACGAGACCCGGCTGGGTGAGGCGCTCGTCCTCCTGCCAGGAGCGCGCCACGACGGCCATGAGCTGGTCGCCGTCGACCACGTGGCCCTTCTCGTCGACGATCAGCACCCGGTCGGCATCGCCGTCCAGCGCGATGCCGATATCGGCCCGGCGCTCGCGCACCTTCTCGACCAGCGCCGCCGGCGCGGTGGAGCCGACGTCGCGGTTGATGTTGAACCCGTCCGGCTCGGTGCCGATGGCGATCACCTCGGCGCCGAGTTCCCAGAGCGTCTCGGGAGCGACCTTGTAGGCGGCACCGTTGGCGCAGTCGACCACGACCCGCAGGCCCTCGAGGGTCACGTGCCGCGGGAGGGTCCGCTTGGCGAACTCGATGTAGCGGGCATGCACGCTCTCGATGCGCTTGGCCCGGCCGAGATCGTTGGAGCCGGAGAGCCGCTTGTGCATGTCGGCGTCGATCAGCGCCTCGATCTCGCGCTCGATCGCGTCGTTGAGCTTGAACCCGTCGGGCCCGAACAGCTTGATGCCGTTATCCTCGAACGGGTTGTGCGAGGCCGAGATCATCACGCCGAGATCGGCCCGCATGGAGCGGGTCAGCATCGCCACGGCGGGTGTCGGCACGGGCCCGAGCAGCAGCACGTCCATGCCCACGGACGTGAAGCCCGCCACCAGGGCGGTCTCGATCATGTAGCCGGAGAGGCGCGTGTCCTTGCCGATTACCACCCGGTGGCGGTGGTCGCCCCGCTGGAACACGAGGCCGGCGGCCTGACCCACCTTGAGGGCGAGTTCGGGCGTGATCACCCCGTTGGCCCGGCCCCGGATCCCGTCGGTTCCGAAATACTTGCGCACCATGAGGTCTCCGATGCCCGGTCTCACCGGCCGGACAGAGTTTAGCAGATTGTCGTGCCCGGCGGATGCCCGATTGCCAGCAGCGTGAATCGGGTGCTCCTCGACAAAGGCGGTCGAAATGGGGCCGTTCCCGGCGCCGGGGCTACAGGATCTTCGGGATGGCCGTGGCCGCCAGGGTGATGCCCGACCCGGTCAGGAGGCTCAGCACGAGCCTGCGGAATGCCGCCTCGCTGATGCCCAGATAGGCCCGGGTGCCGAGAAGGGCCGGGAGCAGCATGGTGGGCAGGACCACGGCCAGCATCGGCAGCATGGGCCGGGTGACCACCCCGGAGGCGAGGTAGGTGATCATCGTCACGCCGAGCATCGCGAGGTTGAAGTTCTGGATGATCGTGCGCTGCACGTCGCGCTCGTAGCGGCGCAGGGTGCACCAGAGGGTCGGCAGCACCCCCGTGAACCCGCCCAGGCCCCCCATCACGCCGCCGGCGAGGCCGATGACGGCATCCGCCAGCCGGCCGCCGGCCGTGATCCGCGGCAGGTCCCTGGCGCGGAGCATCAGGGGGCACCAGACCATCAGCAGGAGGCCCAGCAATGCCTTGAACCAGTCCGCGTCGAGGCGGGGCAGCAGGAGGACACCCAGCGGGATGCCCAGGAAGCCGCCGAGCACGAAGGGGGCGAGGCGGCCGAGATCGAAGCCGCGCCGGACCGAGACGGCGGCGACGATCTGGCCGGCCAAGCCTCCGGACACGGCCAGGACGGCGGCGAGCTTCGGATCGAGCACCCAGGCCCAGAACGACAGGGCCACGAGCCCGAAGGCGAAACCCGAGAGGCCTTGCACGAAGCCGGCAACGCCGGCGCCGAGGGCGACGACGAGATAGGTCGAGATGGGCATCCGGGCTCCGCTGCCCCTGGTCGGTGGTGCTGGGTTTTCGCCTCCCTGGACGAGGCCGGGCCTCCGGCCAAGCTGGCAGCCGCGTTTCACCGACAGCAATTCCCGTTTGTCACCGGATATCGGGTCCGGATCGGCGGCCGCCGCGCCGGCGCAACGCAGAAGGGGCGCCCTGGGGCGCCCCTTCCGGATGTGTCCGTCTACTGCGTGACGGCCTCAGGCCTGCGGCTGCGGCTCCAGCCCGCCGTCGCTCTCCTTCGGCCGGCCGCGGCCTGCCGAGGGGACCGAGGAACCCCGGGCCGGAGTCGGCGGCACGTCGCCGCCGTCGCGGATCGGGGGCTGGCCGCGGAGCAGGTTACGGATCTCCTCACCCGAGAGGGTCTCGTATTCGAGGAGCCCCTGCGCCAGGGCTTCCAGGTCGTCCTTGTGCTCGGCCAGGATTCGGCGCGCCTCCTCCAGGCCCGTCTCGACGAGGCGGCGCACCTCGGCGTCGATCTTCTGGGCGGTCGATTCGGAAACCGATTGCTGCCGGCCCATCGACATGCCGAGGAAGACCTCGTCGTTGTTGTCGCCGTACGCGACGGTGCCGAGCTCGGGGCTGAAGCCCCAGCGGGTCACCATCATCTTGGCGAGCCGCGTCGCCTGCTCGATGTCCGATTGCGCGCCCGAGGTCACCTTCTCGGGCCCGAAGATCATCTCCTCGGCGATCCGGCCGCCCATCATGATCGCCAGCCGCGAGGTCATCTGCTCGAAGCTCATGGAGAGCTTGTCGCGCTCGGGCAGCTGCATGACCATGCCGAGCGCCCGGCCGCGCGGGATGATGGTCGCCTTGTGCACCGGGTCGGTCGCCGGGACGTTGAGGGCCACGATGGCGTGGCCGCCCTCGTGATAGGCAGTGAGCCGCTTCTCGTCCTCGGTCATGACCAGGGTGCGCCGCTCGGCGCCCATCATGACCTTGTCCTTGGCGTCCTCGAACTCGTGCATCGTGACGATGCGCTTGCCCCGGCGGGCCGCCAGCAGGGCCGATTCGTTGACGAGGTTCATCAGGTCGGCGCCCGAGAAGCCCGGGGTGCCGCGCGCGATGGTCTTCAGGTCGACGTCGGGCGCCAGCGGCACCTTGCGGACGTGGACGCGCAGGATGCGCTCGCGGCCGGTGACGTCCGGGTTTGGCACCATGATCTGGCGGTCGAACCGGCCGGGACGCAGCAGCGCCGGGTCGAGCACGTCGGGGCGGTTCGTCGCCGCGATGATGATCACGCCCTCGTTGGCCTCGAACCCGTCCATCTCCACGAGGAGCTGGTTCAGGGTCTGCTCGCGCTCGTCGTTGCCGCCGCCGAGGCCGGCGCCGCGGTGGCGGCCGACCGCGTCGATCTCGTCGATGAAGATGATGCAGGGCGCGTTCTTCTTGGCCTGCTCGAACATGTCGCGCACCCGGCTGGCGCCGACGCCCACGAACATCTCGACGAAGTCGGAGCCCGAGATGGTGAAGAACGGCACGTTGGCCTCGCCCGCGACCGCCCGGGCGATCAGGGTCTTACCGGTGCCGGGCGGGCCGACGAGCAGCACGCCGCGCGGGATCCGGCCGCCGAGCCGCTGGAACTTCTGGGGGTCGCGCAGGAATTCCACGATCTCCTGAAGGTCTTCCTTCGCCTCTTCCACGCCCGCGACGTCGTCGAAGCTGACGCGGCCGTGGGCCTCGTTCAGGAGCTTGGCCTTCGACTTGCCGAAGCCCATGGCGCGGCCGGCGCCGGACTGCATCTGGCGCGACAGGAAGATCCAGGCGCCGATGAAGACGAGGATCGGCAGCCAGCTCACGAGCAGCTGGATGAACCAGGGGGTGTTGTCCGACGGAGGACGGGCGGTGATCTGCACGCCCTTGCCCTGGAGCTTGGAGACCAGGCTCGGGTCGTTGGGCGCGTAGCTCGTGAAGTTGCCGCCGCCGACATAGGTGCCGGACACGTCCTGCCCGGAGATCACCACCGACTGGATCTTGCCGGCATCGGCGTCGTTCAGGAGCTGGCTGTAGGCGATCTCGCTGCCGCCGCCCCGGTGCCCCGGGTTCTGGAACAGGGTGACGAGGGCCAGCACCAGCAGGAAGATGACGACCCACAAGGCAAAGTTGCGAAAATTCGGGTTCATCGATCAATCCTTGGCGTGTGCGACCCCCTGACGGACGCGTCGTCCGGTTCGGCCGATCCATCCGTGCACACCTCGCCAATGTAGGCGGGGGGCCCTCCCTTGCCAAGTAATCGACCTCCCCCTGCGGCGAGGGCAGCACCCGGCGCCCTGCGCCGGCGCGGCGGCGCGGGGACGAGGCTCACGGTCCCGCCGGCATCGGCCGAGACCAGAAAACCCGCCAAGGTGCGCCGGATCGGCTCCCGGCGGCGCAGGGCCGGCAGCAGCGCTTCGAGGACCAGGGCTTCCAGGCGTTCGAGGCGGCGCGGCGCCGCGCCCGCCCGTGTCAGGGCGATGTCGATGCAGCGCAGGGCCACGGCTTCCGGCAGCGCCGCGAGGACATCCCCGTCGAGGTGCGGGACGGCGTCCGCCGCTCCGGGCCGCCGCATCGTGCCGAGGGCCTGCTCCGCCGCGCTCCGGAGCGCGACCTCGTCGCGGGCGGCGCGCTCGGCGAGCCGGGCAAGGCGCGCGGGGGTCAGGCCTTCGCGTTCCAGCACCGGCCAGGCCCCGCGCAGGCGGGCGCGGGCGAAGCGCGGATTCACGTTGGCGGGATCGCGCACATACGCGATGCCGCGGCCCTCCAACCACGCCACCAAGTCCGCCTTCGACAGGTGCAGGAACGGACGCCCGAGGGCGATGCCGGGGGCGAGCTCCCGCTCCGCACGCATGCCGGCGAGCCCCGCCGGGCCGCTGCCGGCGGCAAGGCGCATCAGCACCGTCTCGGCTTGGTCGTCCTGGGTGTGGCCGGTCAGCACGAGGCCGGCGCCGACCGCTCCGGCGTGAGCGGCGAGCAGGGCGTAGCGGGCGGTGCGGGCCGCATCCTGAAGGCCGCTGCCAGGCTTCGGGCCCGCCCAGGGCAGGAGCGCGTGGGCCAGGCCGAGATCCCGGGCGGCGCGACCGACGCCCTCGGCCTCGGCGTCGGAGCCGGGGCGCAGGCCGTGATCCACGGTGGCGACCCGCACGGATGCGCCGAGTGCCTCGCGCAGCGAGGCGGCGGCGTGCATCAGGGCTGTGGAATCGGGACCGCCCGAGACGGCGAGGAGAACGCCCCGGCCTTCGCGGGCAGACCGGCCGAGCCAGGAGCTGAGGGCGTCGAGGACCGGGTCGCCCGGCTCGCTCAAGCGCCGCAGCGGGCGCGCTTCTGCTCGCGCACGACGCTCTGGCGGACACCCGTCCCGGCATTCGGGAATTTCCGGTCCAGCTCCGCAAGGGTCGCGCAGGCCTGCTCGCGGGCGCCGAGCGCGTTGAGCGTGACGCCGAGCTTCAGCATGGCTTCGGGGGCCTGTGAGGAACGGGCGTAGTCGGTGGAGACCTTCAGGAACTGCTCGGCGGCCTCGCGGTTGCGGCCGCGGGCGAGGTAGCTCTCGCCCAACCAGTAGGTGGCACCGGCGACGCGGTTGTCGCGCGGATGCGACTGGATGAACTGGCGCAGCCCCATCTCGGCCTGCTCGTACTGCTTGGCGCGGTACAACTCGACGGCGGCGTCGTAATCCGCGGCCGGGTCGCCCGTCCGGGTCGCGGCCACGCTCTCGGAGGGACGCGCCGCCGGAATCGCGCCGGTCCGGGCCGGCGGGCGCAGGTCCACGGGCTCGTCGTAGCCGGGGGCGGAGGCGTCGGCGTCCTCATCCTCGCCCGCCCCGTTGATCGCCCCTTGGGGCAGGCGCTGGGGCCGGGGCGCGGCCTCGACCGCCTCCGCGGCCTCCCGGGGGGGCAGCGGCGCGGTGGGCTGGGTGCTGCCGAGCTGCCTCGGGGCGCCCGGCGCGCCGGGGGATTGCGACGGGTCGAAGGCGTCGCCGCGCTTGCCGGGGCGTCCGGAACCCGGATTGCCGCCGTTGACGGCGCCCGACGGCGCGGGGGCCGCGGACGGCTTGCCGCCCTTGCCCTCGTTCAGGCGGAACTCGACGTCCTCCTGGAACTTGCGCAGCTGCTCCTTGAGCTGGCGGTTCTCGTACTGGAGGGTCTCGATCTGCCCGGCCATGACACGGGACTGGTTCTCGATGCGCCCAAGGCGCACCACCAGCTCGGAGGCGTCCTGCGCGGCGGCCGGATGGCCGAGGAGCGCGGCGCCGAGGGCCGTAGCGAGGGCGAGGCGGGTGCGAAGGCGGGCGGGCATGATGCGGCTGCGATCCGGTTTCGGCGCGAGGCCCTATCAGATGCGCCGCACCGCGGCAAAACTGCGGCGCGGGCGGGCAGCGGGGTGAGCCCCGCTCCCGGAAGTGAGGCCGCGCGGGTTACGCCCCGGCGCCACGGTCGAGGACGATCACAGCCCGGCGGTTCTGCGACCAGCAGGAGATGTCGTTGCACACCGCCACCGGCCGCTCCTTGCCGTACGAGACGGTCCGCATCCGGCTCGCCGCGATGCCGCGGCTGGCGAGATAGTCGTTCACCGCCTGGGCCCGGCGGGCGCCCAGAGAGAAGTTGTACTCGCGGGTCCCGCGCTCGTCGGCATGGCCCTCGATGATGAAGGTGTAGCGCGGGTAGCGCTGCAGCCACGCGGCCTGCTTGTCGAGGGTCGCGGTGGCGGTGGGCGTCAGGTCGGTGGAATCCGATTCGAAGAAGACCCGGTCGCCGATGTTGACGACGAAGTCCTGTGCGCTGCCCGGGGTCGCCGCACCCGCGCCGAAGGCGGAAGCGTCGGCGAGGTCCTTGTCGTTGCTGCAGGCGCCGAGGCCGAGAGCGGCGACGAGCGCGAGGCCGAGGGCGGCGGCGCGGAAACGCTGGGGCATGATCGTTGTAACTCCTCGAGCGGTGCCGAAGGCCGGCTGCGGGTCTTCGAGGCGGGTCCGCGTAGTCCTGAGCGCCCTGGTAGGCGCGGATGGTTAAGCGACGGTTCCGCCGAGCGGGATGAGGTGGTCCTGGCCGCCTGGTCCGGTCGGTGGCGTGCGCTGCCGCACGCAGGCGGCTGCTGACGCGCCCGGAATGCGGCGGCGGCGGGGCGGTCGGGCAAGCGCAGCCATTTCCGCCGCGCAGGTTGCGACGATGCAACAGGACCGGTCTGCGCGCAGCCGCGCCCCGGACGGGAGCTTAAAGGATCCTCAACCCCGTTCGTTAAGGATGCGCGGCGTCGATCACCGGATCTTCAGCATGCGTCGCGCCCAGTGCGTCCTCATCGTCGAGGATAGCTACCTGCTCCTCGAGATCATCGCGAGCCTGTGCGAGACGCACGGCATCCGGGTGATCGAGGCCTCCACCGGCGAGGCGGCGCTGACGCTCCTGCGCGCGCGGGGCGGCGAGATCGACTGGCTGTTCACCGACATCCACCTACCGGGGCTGATCGACGGCTGGACCGTGGCCCATACCTTCCGGGCGATCCACCCCGACCGGCCGGTGGTCTACACCTCGACCGATGCCAATCGGCGGAGCGGCGTCCCCGGCAGCCTGTTCCTGCGCAAGCCGTTCCAGATGCAGGAGGTCAACCGGCTGGTGCGGATGATGGTCGAGGGTCTGGGTGAGGTGCGTCTCGACGCGCCGCTCTGCGCGGCGGGCTGAGCCGGTCAGCCGGCCCGGAACAGAGCCACGATCTCCGGCGCGGCGAGCCAGGCGTCCACCCTCGGGCAGGCGAGATCGCCGGCGGGCATCGCATCGTAGATGGCGAAGCTCGCCGCGATGAAGCCCGGCAGGTCGTAGAGGGTCGGGAAGTCGTCGCCGCGCGGCTTGGCCTTGAACAGGTACGAGCCAATGAGCCCGAAATGCTCGGCGACCGGCGGGTAGATCGGCCAGACCACATCCTGCGCCAGTTCGTCACCGAGGTAATCCTCGATCTCGACGGGCTCCGGCGTGAGCCCGCTCTCCTGCAACAGCCGCCGGGCGATGTCGCCGAGGACGTGGACCTTGGGATGGTTCATCAGGTGCATGAAGGCGCCGCGGCGCGCCCAGCGGGTCACCTCGCGCTGCAGGTCGAAACCCAGGACGGCGGCCGCGCCGACGAGCTCGCGCACCGCCGGGTCCCAATGGTCAAAATAGCCCAGGCGCCGGAACACGTCCTCGCGGAACAGGGCGGCGGTGCGCCCGGCATCGAGGCCGAGCCTGTGGGCGGTGAGCGCGATCGCCGAGTGGTACTGCCCCATCGGCGACGGCGTCAGCTTCAGGGCGGCGAGGTCCGAGGCTTGGCCCACATAGACCATGTCCGGATGGAAGGCCGAGAACACGATCGACGGGAAGAGCTTGAGCCGCGGGTCGGCCTCGCGCACTGTGGCGACGTCGCCGCCCGGGATCAGCCCGGCCGGGAAGGCCTGCGAGAAGACGTGGTCGTGGGAGCGCAGGGTCCGGATCAAGCCGTCGACATGGCCGTGGTCGCGCTTCAGCGAGCCCATGGGCAGGTAGCGCACCGGGCTCCGCGGTGCGAGCAGGCGCATCGCCCGGGCGATGCCCCGCGCCTGGCAATTGCCCAGCACCGCGATGCTCGGCCCATTCCGGGTCGTGGCGGCGCGGGCGCGGTTCCGCCATGGTGTCGCCCAGGTAGGCGCCCAACTGGGCGTCGAGAGGGTGAACGCGCTGCGGGCGCGCCGGGGCAGGTCGTTCAGGGCCACGTCGCGTGCCGGTGTCCGCGGACGGCGCAACGGTCCCGAGGGCCTGTCGCCGTCGTGAAGAAGAGGGTTCGAAGATGGCGTTGAATCCGTATACGGGTCTACCGGCCGAGCGATTCTGGCGCAAGGTCGTCACCAACGTGCCGCCCTTCGCGGTCAATCCGCATCCGAAGGACACCTTCGTGATCGGGCCGACCGACAAGGTCGCCACCGGGGGCTCCTGCTTCGCGCAGCGCGTCGCCGAGGCGGTGCGCGGCGCCGGCTTCAACTACTACTTGACCGAGCCGCCGCCCCCCGGCATGAGCGCCGAGGAGGCCAATGCCCGCCAGTTCGGCACGTTCTCGGCCCGGTACGGCAACCTCTATTACACGCGCCAGTTCGTGCAGCTGTTCGACCGGGCCTACGGCCGGTTCGAGCCGGAGCTGAAGGCGTGGCTGCGGGATGACGGCCGCTACGTCGACCCGTTCCGCCCCACCGTCGAGCCGGACGGATTCGCCAGCGAGGCCGAGGTGATCGCCGCCCGGGACGCGCATCTCGCGGAGGTACGCCGCCTGTTCGAGACGCTGGACGTGTTCGTACTGACGCTCGGCCTCACCGAGGGCTGGCGCTGGCGCGCCGACGGCGCGGCGCTTCCCCTCGCTCCGGGGGTTGCGGGCGGGACCTTCGACCCGACCCTCTACGAGTGCGTGAATGCCGGGGCGGCCGAGGTCCTCGGCGACCTCAACGGCTTCCTCGACCGGCTCTGGAGCGTGAATCCGAAGGCGCGGGTGATCTTCACGGTCTCGCCGGTGCCGATGATCGCCACCTACATGGACCGGCACGTGATGGAGTCGAACAGCTACTCCAAGTCGGTGCTGCGGGTGGCAGCCGGCGAGGTGGTCGGCCGGGGTGACCCGCGGGCGGTCTACTTCCCCGCCTACGATATCGTCACGAGCAACGTGAATGCCGGGCGCTACTACAACGAGGACCAGCGCACCATCAACGACGCGGGCGTGCGTCACGTGATGCGCCTGTTCCTGGCGACCTTCGCGCGCGACCGGGCGAACGCGGCTCCGGTCCACGCGCCCGTGGACCTCGCGGCGGAGTTCGAGGGCAATGCCGGCGTGATCTGCGACGAGGAGGAGATCGAGCGCAGCGTGGCGTAGGGTTTGCCTCCGGGCGGGCGTTTCGGGCAGTCTCGCGCCGCCCGGGGCGCCCGCGCCCTTCCGGAGACGAACCCCTTGAGCCTGCCTTCGCCCCGCCGCGCCGACCACGACATCGATCCGGTCTTCGTCAAGCGGCACTCGCCCCGCGTCTTCACCGGCGAGGCCGTGCCCGAATCCGAGCTGATGCGGATGATCGAGGCGGCGCGCTGGTCGCCCTCCGCCTACAACTCGCAGCCCTGGCGCTTCCTGTACGCGCTCAAGGGCGACGCCAATTGGGAGACCTTCCTCGGCCTGCTGGTGCCCGGCAATCAGAAATGGGTTTCCGGCACCGGGGCGATCCTGTTCCTCGTCTCGAACGGGCTCATGAAGGTCGGCGACGAGTTGAAGCCGTCCTACAGCCACTCCTTCGACGCGGGCACCGCCTCGCTGGCCTTCCAGCTCCAGGCGATCCACCAGGGCTGGCACGCCCACGGCATGGTCGGCTTCGACCATGTCCGCGCGCCCGAGGTGCTGCGCCTGCCCGAGAAGCACCGGATCGAGGCCGCATTCGCGGTGGGCCGCAAGACGCCCGAGGCCGAGCTCACCGAGGAGCAGCGGCCGCGCGAGACGCCGAACGGACGCCGGCCGATCACCGACTTCACCATCGCGGGCCCGTTCCCGCCAGCCGCCGGGTGAGGTGAACCGGAACCGGTGTCTGCGATCAGGGATTGTGTCCGCGTCGTAACGCCGTCGCGGGCCCGGCGCTCGCCGCCGGCCGGTCGGTCTTCGGGCCCGCGGATCGCCGGTCCCGCGCCGATCCTGTCCGTCCTGCGACGCATCGGGAGCTGGCTCATGAACCCGTCAGACGACGCCGCGCGGGCCGGTTTCCTCGACGACGGACGGCTCGACCACGGGTCGGTGCTGCAGAGCGTGGCCGAGCGCCACGGGGTCAGCCTCGATGCGGTGCGCCATCTCATGCGGGCCCTGGAGCGCGGCCACGGCACGATGGCGCAGTTCGACCATCCGGATCTCGGCGGGATGGGTCAGTGGTTCTCCGGCGGCATGGTGATGGTCGGTCGGATGTTCGACGACGGCCTGAAGGCGCGGGTCGGCGCACTCTGCACCGAGTTGGCCGGGGCGCTGCCGGCCGGCGGCTTCTCGGACGCGGCGCCCGCGGCGCGGCGCGGCGGCGGCGAATGGTGGCCGGCGGGTCTGGGGTCTCCGGCGAGCTCCGGCGCGCAGAACGGGCTGCGCTACGCCTATTTCCCGGAGAGCCGGCGCCTCGCCGTCGAGTCGGGCTCGGGCGTTTCCGTCTACGATACCGGGGAGCACGCCATCACCGGCGTGTCGCAGGCGAACGGCAGCCTCGGCTTCAGCGGCCCGACGGGTGCCGTCGACCTCGCCCGCCTCCGCCGGATCGAGGCGGAAGTGGCCGCCCCGCGGCAGGCCGACCCGGGGCAGAAGCGGGCCGCCGCGGAGGCGCCCGCGTCGGCGCGTCCCTCTTCGGACGACGTGCTGGCGACCGTCGAGCGGCTGGCGGAGCTGCACGCGCGGGGCGTGCTCACCGACCAGGAATTTTCGGACAAGAAGGCGGAGCTGCTGGCGCGACTGTAGCGCCTCTGCCAGTCCAGAGGTGGGCTCTTCCCATCCCCGCCCTCATCCTGAGGTGCCGGGGCGCAGCACCTCAGGATGAGGGCGCGGGCTGGAACAGTCCTTATCGGCGTCAGGCGATGCCGGCGCGCAGCAGGTCGTGGACGTGGACGATGCCGACCGGCCGGCCGTCCGTGACGGCGAAGACCGCGGTGATCAGCCGGCGGTTCATCAATTCCAGCGCGGCCTGGGCGAGCTTGTGCGGCTCGACGGTGATCGGGTCGCGGGTCATGACCGCCGAGACCGGCGTGTCGAGGATCGCCGGGCCCATATGGCGGCGCAGGTCGCCGTCCGTGACGATGCCGACAAGGCGCCCGGCCGCGTCGGTGACGCCCACGCAGCCGTAGCGGCGCGCCGCGATCTCGATCAGCACCTCCGACATGAGGGCGCCCTCGTGGACCAGCGGCATATCCTGGGGCCCATGCATCACCTGCTGCACGGTCTTGAGGCGGGCCGCCAGCGTGCCGCCGGGATGGAGGGTGTGAAACCGCGCCGAGGTGAAGCCGCGCCGCTCCAGCAGCGCCACAGCCAGCGCATCGCCGAGCGCCAGCTGGATCAGGCTGGAGGAGGTCGGCGCGAGGTCGTGCGGGCAGGCCTCTCGCACCCGCGGCAGCTCCAGGAGCACGTCGGCGGCCTTGCCCAGCGTGCTCTCGCCGTTGCGGGTGATGGCAACCAGCGGGATCGAGAAGCGGCGGCTGAAGCCTACCAAGTCGGACAGCTCCGCGGTCTCTCCGGACCACGACAGGGCGATGATCACGTCGTCGCGGGCGATCATCCCGAGATCGCCGTGGCTCGCCTCGGTGGGATGCACGAAGAACGCGTGGGTGCCGGTGGAGGCCAGCGTCGCGGCGATCTTGCGGCCGATATGCCCGCTCTTTCCGATGCCGCTGACGATGACCCGGCCCTTGCTCTGCAGGATGGTCTGCACCGCCTCCTCGAAGGCCGCGCCGAGCCGCCCCTGGAACGCCGCGCTGGTTTCCTGCAGGGCCGCAATCCCCATCTGCAGGCTGCGCATCCCGAGGTCGCGGGTGGTGGCGAGGTGCGCGGACGGCGCGTCGTAGAGGGTGTCGCGCAGGGCGCTGGAGGCGGGAGCGTTCATCGTGTCCGTTCTCGGCCCGTCCGGCCGGGTCCGCGGGCCGGGGCGGCCGGCGATGCGAAGCGTGTGCGGCGACGCTAGGCAGCCGTCGTGGTTGAAATGTGACGCGGGGACGACGGAGCGCCGCAGCCTGGTTGAAGCCATGCCCCGGCGGGTCCATGCTGCCGCGACGCCATCCCGCCACGCGGGCCGAAGGAGGGCACAAGCCCCATGACCATCCGCTTCCCCGAACCCGACCCGAGCATCCTGGCGCGCCGCGAGGCGATCCTGGCGGGCCTCGCGCCCCTGGTGGCGCCGGAGGCCCTGGTGGTGAGCGAGGACGAGCGCCGGGCCTTCGAGACGGATGGGCTCACCGCCTACCGTCAGATGCCGCTCGCCGTGGTCCTGCCTTCGACCACCGAGGAGGTCGCGGCCGTGATGGCTTACTGCCACCGCAACAATGTGCGGGTGGTGCCCCGCGGGGCCGGCACCTCGCTGGCGGGCGGGGCCATCGCGCAGGCCGACGCGATCATCCTGGGCGTCGGCAAGATGACCAAGGTCCTCGATATCGACTTCGCCAACCGCACCGCCCGGGTGCAGAGCGGCATCACCAATCTCGCGATCTCGGGGGCGGTCAGCCACGAGGGCTTCTTCTACGCCCCCGATCCGTCGAGTCAGCTCGCCTGCACGATCGCGGGCAATATCGCGATGAATTCCGGCGGCGCGCACTGCCTCAAATACGGCGTGACCACCAACAACCTGCTGGGCGTCACCCTCGTGCTCAACGACGGCACCGTGGTGGAGATCGGCGGGGAGCATCTCGACAGTCCCGGCTACGATCTCCTGGGCCTCGTCTGCGGCTCGGAAGGCCAGCTCGGCGTCGTCACCGAAGCGACGGTGCGCATCCTGCGCGCCGCGGAAGGCGCGCGGCCGGTTCTGGTCGGGTTTTCGAAGGTCGAGGATGCGGGCGACTGCGTCGCCGCGATCATCGCGGCCGGCATCATCCCGGTGGCGATCGAGTACATGGACCGGGAGGCGATCCTCATCACCGAGGACTTCGCCCAGGCCGGCTATCCCCGCGACGCCGAGGCCATGCTGATCATCGAGGTCGAGGGCTCGGACACCGAGTGCGATGCCATGCTGGCGCGGATCGAGCGGATCGCTCAGGATTTCCGGCCGACGAGCGTCCGGGTCTCCCGCTCGGAGGCGGAATCCGCCGCGATCTGGAAGGGCCGCAAGTCGGCGTTCGGGGCGACGGGCCGGATCTCCGATTACATCTGCATGGACGGTACCATCCCCACCGGCCGGCTCGGGCCGGTGCTGGAGCGGATCGGCGCGATCTGCGCCGAGAAGGGCCTGCGGGTCGCCAACGTGTTCCACGCGGGCGACGGCAACCTGCACCCGCTGATCCTGTTCGACATCAACAAACCGGGCGAGCTGCAGAAGGCCGAGGCCGCCGGCGACGAGATCCTGAAGCTCTGCGTCGAGGTCGGCGGCTGTCTGACCGGCGAGCACGGCGTCGGCATCGAGAAGCGCGAGCTGATGCGCTTCCAGTACGATCAGGTGGATCTGGAGCAGCAGATGCGGGTCAAAGCGGTGTTCGATCCCGACTGGATGCTGAACCCCGCCAAGGTGTTCCCGCTGGAGGGACGACTCGCGGCCTGATCCGGGCCACAAGGTGGAGGCTCTCGACCGTCCCCGATCGAGAGCCCGCCTCCGATCCGTCCCGGTGTGTCAGGCGGCCTCGACCTTGCGGCTGGCGCGACCCTTGGCCGGGGTGGCCGCGGCCTTGCGGCGGCCCTGCGCCGGGGCGGGCGCGGCCTCTTCCGCCGGCGCGGATTCCTTGTCGGCCTGCTGGGCGCGGCCGGGCTGGCCGAGGCCGAGGCTCTTGGCCAGCGCCGAGCGCTGCGCCGAATAATTCGCCGACGTGGTCGGGTAATCGGCCGGCAGGCCGAAGCGCTCACGATAGCTCTGCGGATCCAGACCGTGCTTGGTCAGGTGGCGCTTCAGGGTCTTGTACGACTTGCCGTCGATGAAGCTGATCAGACCATCGGGTCGGATCGACTTGCGGATCTGGGCGGGTGTCGGCCGCTCGACAGACTCGGCCGCGGGTGCGGACGGGCCGGAAGCGATCGTGTTCAGGGCCTCGTGGATGCTCGCGATCAACGCCGGCAATTCGGCCGACGGCAGCGAGTTGTTGGAAACGTAGGCCGCGACGACGTCTACGGTCCGTTCGATGTGATCCAATTGCGATGTCGGCGCAGCTTCTGACATTCTCTCTTTCCTTGGCTAGAAAGCCTGATGTGGTCCCCTCTGTCCGCGAGTTAAGACAGCGCCTGAAAAAAGCAAGGTGATTCATACAATTCCCTGTGATCGGCTAAAAGTCTAAGTCTGCATCACCCGATCAGGCTTACAGGGTAAGGTTGCAATGACGGCGCTGTATGCACACTTATGAGGCGCTTTATCCCGACCGGATTTGCGAATGCTGCGCGGATCCGGCAGGCGGGTTTTCGTTGGTGGCAGAGACCGTTACACCCCGGTTGAGGGGGTGCTCTAGACGGTGTTGCGCCGACGCTCATCGGTTCTGCCGAAGGCAGCACCGAGACAATGCACAGTGTTCGTGTCGGACTGCGTATCCGGCAGAGGCGCCTGCGGCATTTGCGCTTGGCCGCTTCCCCCGTCAGGCGAAGGTTTTGCGCGGGTCGAAAGCGTCGCGCACTGCCTCGCCGGCGAAGACGAGCAGGCTCAGCATCACGGCGATGACCAGGAACCCGGTCAGCCCGAGCCACGGCGCGGTCAAGTTGTCCTTGCCCTGGGCGAGCAGCTCACCGAGCGACGGCGAGCCCGGCGGCAGGCCGAAGCCGAGGAAGTCGAGGGACGTCAGGGTGGTGATCGAGCCGTTGAGGATGAACGGCAGGAAGGTCAACGTCGCCACCATGGCGTTCGGCAGCAGGTGGACGGTCATGATGCGGATATTCGACAGACCCAGCGCCCGCGCGGCCCGGACGTATTCGAAGTTCCGGGCGCGCAGGAACTCGGCGCGCACGACGCTCACCAGCGAGACCCAGGAGAAGAGCAGCATGATCCCGAGCAGCACGAAGAAGCCCGGGGCGATGAAGGCCGAAATGATGATGATCAGGTAGAGGGTCGGGATGCCGCCCCAGACCTCGATGAAGCGCTGGAAGGCGAGATCGACCCAGCCGCCGAAATAGCCCTGCACGGCCCCGGCCACCACGCCGATCGCCGAGGAGATCGCCGCCAGGATCAGGCCGAACAGCACCGAGATGCGGAACCCGTAGATCACCCGCGCCAGCACGTCCCGCGTGGTGTTGTCGGTGCCGAGCCAGTGCCAGGGGATGTCTGCGCAGGTCGTGCCGCCGAGTTTTTCCGCCACGGGCCGGCACTGCGCGTCCGAGAGCATCCAGGTCGGCGGCGAGGGCGAGGGGGTCGGCAGGTCCTCGTTGATCGTGTCGTAGGAGAACGGGATCGGCGGCCAGAGCGCCCAGCCGTTCTCGGCGATCTCCTTGCGGATCTCGGGGGAGCGGTAATCGGTCACGGCGAGGAAGCCGCCGAACTTCTCCTCGGGGTAGTCGACCAGTACCGGAACCAGCCACTCGCCCTTGTAGGACAGGAGGATCGGCCGGTCGTTGGCGATGAACTCGGCGAAGAGGCTGAGGACGAACAGCCCGGCGAAGATCAGGAACGACCCATAGCCGAGGCGGTTGCGGCGGAAATTGTCGAGCCGGCGCCGGTTGAGCGGCGACAAGCCGCGGCTTCTCGTCGGAGCGGGCGGCGGGGGCGCCCCTTCATCGGGACGCAGGACGATGGGCTGGGCGCCGGGCATCGGAGCCGGCACGACCTCGCTGTCGCCGGGACGGGCGAACTCGTTCATGGGCGTCGCTCCGCGTTTCGGGCGTGCGCCCGCTTTCGTGACGGATATCGCACGCGGCGATCCCCTCTCCAGACGGGAGAGGGGACACGTCGCGCTTGGCCGCAGCGGCAGCGCCGTCCCGCCAAGCGAGACCCGGGCCGGCATGCGCAACGCCGGGCCCCATCGATCCGTCCGGAGACGCTCAGCCGTCGAGACGGGTCGCGGTACCCTCGATCTCGGTGGGGCGCAGGCCGCCGCTGCGCTCCATCCAGCGGCGCAGCAGGCGGACATTGCGGCGGTTGGCCTTGAAGGCGGCGTCGAACAGGTCGCCCGCCAGCGGCACCGCGCCGATCAGCCCATCGAAGGCGACGTTCAGCCCCATCCGGGCCAGCAGCCAGCGCGGCGCCCCGAGGCGCTTGGCCTCGTAAACGATGAAGGACGAGATCACCATGCCGGCCACGTCGCCGATCACCGGCACGAGGCCGATCAGCGCGTCGAATCCGACCCGCCGGTTGATTCCCGGGATGATGAAGGCCGTGTCCATCAGGTGGGCCAGCGTCTCCAGCCGGGCGAGGCTCGCCTCGCGGCCGAGATCCGCCGACAGGAACGGCGGCCGGCCGCCGGGAAACGTCTCGGCGCGGGCGAAGCGCCCGGCCGGGGAAGCCTGGGTGAAATCCATGATCGGGGTCCGTCGGGAAGCCATTCTCCCCAACGATGTGGCCCCCCGGCCGGATCCCCGCAAGGAAGGGGGCCGTCACACCCCACCCCCGGTAAGCCCGCGCATCCGGTCGAGGGCGGCGTCCAGGGTCGCGTCGCCCTTGGCGAAGCACAGGCGGACGAGGCTGCGCACCGACGCGTCCGGGTAGAAAGCACTCACCGGGATCGCCGCGACGCCGTGGCGGGTGACGAGTGCCTCGCAGAACGCCACGTCGTCCGCGTGGCCGAGGCCCGTGATGTCGATGTTGAGGAACCACGTGGCTTGGGCGGGCAGTACCCGGAAACCGAGATCCCGCAGCCCTGTCGCCAACCGGTCGCGGGAACCGGCATAGCCCGCCCGCATGGCTTCGAACCACGGAACCGGCTTTCCGAGCCCGTAGGCCACCGCCTCCTGAAGGTTCGGCGGAGTGGTGAAGGTGAGGAACTGGTGCGCCTTGGCGAGCCCGCGCATCAGCCGGGCATCGGCCATCACGAAGCCGACCTTCCAGCCGGTGAGCGAGAAAATCTTGCCCGCTGAGCCGATCTTGACCGTCCGCTCACGCATCCCGGGCAGCGCCATGAGCGGAATGTGGCGTGCGCCGTCGAAGACCATGTGTTCCCAGACCTCGTCGCAGAGCGCGGTCACGTCGAAGCGCCGGCAGTAGCGCGCGAGCAGGTCGAGATCCTCGTGGCCGAACAGCGTCGCGCTCGGATTGAGCGGATTGTTCAGCACCACGACCCGGGTGCGGTTTCCGAAGGCCTCGTCGAGGGCCGCCTCGTCGAGGCGGAAGGCCGGCGGCTGCAGGGCGACGATCCGCGGCACGCCGCCGGCCCGCCGGACCAGCGGCAGGTAGGCGTCGTACATGGGCGCGAACAGCACGACCTCGTCGCCGGGCTCGATCAGCGCCAGGAGCGCACCGGCGAGGGCTTCGGTGGCCCCGGAGGTCACCATCACCTCGGTCTCGGGATCGAGGACGAGGCCTTGATGCTGCGCGTAATGTGTTGCCACCGCCTCGCGCAGAACCGGGAGGCCCATCATCGGCGGATACTGGTTCCAGCCGTCCAGCAGAGCCCGGGCGCCGCGCTCCCGGACGTCCGCAGGGCCGGGCTCGTCGGGGAAGCCCTGGCCGAGATTGATCGCCCCGTGGACGCGCGCCAGCCGCGACATGGTCTCGAACACCGTCGTCGGCAGGGCGGCGAAGACCGGATTCATGCGGAACAAGTCGCCGCTTCAGGCGCAACGGGCAATCGGAGCATCGCCGGCCTGTAGCACGAGGCCGGCCGCGTGCGGAATGTGCGCGGCCGCACAGACCTGCGCGGGCGCGCAGATCGGGTGGGTGACGAATGTTGACTTTCATCACTCGTATCGTAGGTTGGAATCACGGCTGGAGTGGCGCTCTCGTCGGCGGGGCTTCGCCCCCTCGCCCCGCTGTCGGGGTGCCGCTCCGGTCCTCTCGAAGGGCCATCGATCTCCGGATCGGTGGTCCTTTCGGCATGTCCGGAGCCTGCCGTGGCGACGGCGTCCCCGACTCCAGGGTGCGGACGATGACGCGCTGCCTTCTCTTGGCCCTGCTGATCGCCGGTCTCGGATTCGGCCTGCGACAGGCCATCCCGGTCACGCCCGTGGACGCGGCGTTCCAGTCAGTGCTGCACGCCTACGCGACACCGGGGACCAGCCCGGGGAACGACCAGCAACACGACTGAAACTTCGCCGCCCTAGTGACGGCGCATTGGCCGGGCACCGGTGGACGGCGCCTGCGGGGTGAACATGGCGCCGCGGTAAGGAGCCGTTCGGGGTCCAGACAACTTTATGGGCTTACGCTCTCGCGTGAGAGACGGGATCCGCCGGAGCACGCGACGATGGCGCCGCGGGGGACCGGAATGGGGGCTTGGACAGCGAGGGATAGGGCATCACCGGTCGCAGCGGCGGCCGGCCTGTGCTCTAGTCAGGTATGAACGAGAGTTCACCGATCCGGACCGACACGGCCCGCGCCTACCAGCCCGGTGAGGCGCCCACGCGCGATGTCCGGACGCGACGCCGGTTCCGGCCGATCCGCTGGCTCGTCATCCTCGTGCTGCTCGCCGGCGCCGGGGCGATCGGCCATCGCTGGTACGAGGCCCGGACCGACAAGGGTGCCGAGCCCGCCACGGCGCATCGGACCGGCGGCCGCGGCGGCCGGCACGGCGGCGCCGACATGCCGCAGGCCGTCGGCATCGCCACCGTGACCACCGGCGACATGCCGGTGGTCCTGCAGGGCCTCGGCACCGTGACGCCGCTCGCCACCGTGACGGTGAAGTCGCAGATCAGCGGCTACCTGACCCAGGTGAAGTTCCGCGAAGGCCAGATGGTGAAGGCGGGCGACGAACTCGCCCAGATCGACTCCCGCCCCTACGAGGCGCTGCTCGCCCAGTATCAGGGCCAGCTCGCCCGGGATCAGGCGCTCCTGCAGAACTCGAAGCTCGACCTGCAGCGCTACCAGACGCTGAACCGGCAGGACTCGATCTCGAAGCAGAACGTCGACACGCAGGCCGCGCTCGTGAAGCAGAACGAGGGCACGGTCGCGGCCGACCAGGCGCTCGTCGACCAGCAGAAGCTCAACATCACCTACACGCACATCGTCTCGCCGGTGGACGGCCGGGTCGGCCTGCGCCAAGTCGACCAGGGCAACTACATCTCGGCCGCCTCGACGGCGATCGTGGTGGTGACCCAGCTGCACCCGATCTCGGTGGTCTTCACCCTGCCGGAGGACGACGTGGCGCGGGTGATGCGGCAGGTGCGCGCCGGCGCCAAGCTCACCGTGCGGGCCTACGACCGCGGCGACGCCCACGAGATCGCCACCGGCCGCCTCGACACGGTCGACAACCAGATCGACACGACCACCGGCACGGTGAAGCTGCGCGCGCTGTTCGACAATTCCGACGAGGAGCTGTTCCCGAACCAGTTCGTCAACGCCAAGCTGACCGTCGACACGGTGCGGGGCGCGACGCTGGTGCCGAATTCCAGCCTGCTCCAGGGCACGCCCGGCACCTACGTCTACCTGATGGATGGGGACAGCAAGGTCACGGTCCGGCCGATCAAGACCGGCGAGACCGACGGGACCCACACCGTGGTGGCCTCGGGCCTGAACCCGGGCGACCGGGTCGTCACCGACGGCACCGACCGGCTGAAGGACGGCGCGCCGGTGCGGATCACCGAGGGCGCGCGGGCGGCCGCGGGCGACGGCAAGGCCGCGGAGGCGAAGCCCGACGGCAAGGGTGAGGTGAAGCCGGGTGCACCGGCCGAGACCGCGGCTGATACGCAGGGTGCAGCGGAGGGCGGTCGTCGGCACCGGCGCCGTCAGGCGCAGTGAGGACGGGTCTGGCACGCGAGACCCGCGGCCTTCCCTCCCCCCTCCGCGGACCCGGGAAGATTCCGGAAGGTCAGTCCCAATCTCCTCCTCATCCTGAGGTGCGGCGCAGCCGCCTCGAAGGAGGGCTCCAAGGATCGCGCGGCCGGCTGGAGGACTCCTTCGCGGCCTCCGCTGCGCTCCGGCACCTCAGGATGAGGGCGCGGATGGGACGTCCGTTCCTCTCAATCCAAGCCTCCACGCAGCACGTGCTCACCGGCGCGGACGGGTCGCGCTCATGAACCCGTCCCGCCTCTTCATCCTGCGGCCGGTGGCCACGACGCTGCTGATGCTGGCGATCCTGATCGTCGGCGGCGTGTCGTACCTGAACCTGCCGGTCTCGGCGCTGCCGGCGGTCGATTACCCGACCATCCAGGTCCAGACCTTCTATCCGGGCGCCAGCCCGGAGGTGATGACCTCCTCGGTGACGGCGCCGCTGGAGCGGCAGTTCGGCCAGCTCGCCAACCTCAACCAGATGACCTCGCAATCCTCCGCGGGCGCCTCGGTCATCACCCTGCAGTTCAGCCTGGACCTGCCCCTGGACATCGCCGAGCAGCAGGTTCAGGCGGCGATCAACGCCGCCGGCAACCTCCTGCCCTCCGACCTGCCGGCGCCGCCGATCTACGCCAAGGTCAACCCGGCCGACGCGCCGGTCCTGACGCTGGCGCTCACCTCGAAGACCCTACCGCTCACCCAGGTGCGCGACCTCGCCGAGTCGCGCCTGGCGCAAAAAATCAGTCAGGTGGCGGGCGTCGGCCTCGTGAGCATCTCGGGCGGGCAGCGCCCGGCCGTGCGGGTGCGGTTCAACGCGCGGGCGCTCGCCGCCTACGGGCTCAACATCGACGACCTGCGCACGACGATCACCAACCTCAACGTCAACACGCCCAAGGGCACGATCGACGGGCCGACGCAGTCCTACGCGATCAACGCCAACGACCAGATCCGCGACCCGAAGGCCTACGATTCGGCGATTATCGCCTACCGCAACGGCGCCCCGGTGATGCTGTCGGAGGTGGCCGACGTGGTCGAGGGGCCGGAGAACACCAAGCTCGGCGCCTGGGCCGACGCGACGCCGGCGGTGATCCTCAACATCCAGCGCCAGCCCGGTGCCAACGTCATCGCGACCGTCGACAAGATCAAGGCGCTGCTGCCGCAGCTCCAGGCGAGCCTCCCGGCCGCCGTGGCGGTGGCGCCGCTCACCGACCGGACCACCACGATCCGCGCCTCCGTGGAGGACGTGCAGTTCGAGCTCGGCCTCGCCATCGCGCTGGTCGTGCTGGTGATCTTCCTGTTCCTGCGCAGCCTGTCGGCGACCCTGATCCCGAGCCTGTCGGTGCCCCTGTCGCTGGTCGGCGCCCTCTCGGTCATGGACCTCTACGGCTTCTCCCTCGACAACCTGTCGCTGATGGCGCTGACCATCGCCACCGGCTTCGTGGTCGACGACGCCATCGTGGTGATCGAGAACATCGCCCGCCACGTGGAGGCCGGCGACTCGCCCCTGGAGGCGGCGCTCAAGGGCTCCCGCGAGATCGGCTTCACCATCATCTCGCTCACCGTCTCGCTGATCGCCGTGCTGATCCCGCTCCTGTTCATGGGCGACGTGGTCGGGCGGCTGTTCCACGAATTCGCCATCACGCTGGCGGCCACGATCGTGATCTCGGCGGTGGTGTCGCTGACGCTGGTGCCGATGCTGTGCGCCCGGCTCCTGAAGCACGTGCCCGAGGCGGCGCACCGCCGGGAGGGTGCGATCGCCCGCCTCGGCCGGCGCGCCATCGACGGCACGATCGAGTCCTACGGCCGCTCCCTGCGGGTCGTCCTGAACCACCAGGGCCTGACGCTGCTGGTGGCGCTCGGCACGCTCGGGCTCACGATCTACCTGTTCGCGGTGATCCCGAAGGGCTTCTTCCCCGTGCAGGACACGGGCGTGATCCAGGGCATCACCCAGGCCGACCAGTCGGTCTCCTACGCTGCCATGGCCGAGCGCCAGCAGCGGATGGCCGAGATCGTCCTCAAGGACCCGGACGTGGCGAGCCTGTCGTCGTTCATCGGGGTCGACGGCCAGAACGTCACGCTCAATTCCGGCCGGATGCTGATCAACCTGAAGCCCCGAGAGGAGCGCACGGCCTCGGCCAGCGCGATCATCCGGCGGATCTCGGCGGCCACCGCGAACCAGCCCGGCATGCGGCTCTACATGCAGCCGGTCCAAGACCTGACCATCGACACCGCGGTCTCGGCGACCCAGTACCAGGTGATCCTGGAGAGCCCGAACATCGACGATTTCGAGACCTGGGTGCCGCGCTTCACCGAGGCGCTGGCGAAGTCGCCCGTGGTCACCGACGTGGCGAGCGACCACCAGGGCCAGGGGCTCGCCGCCTACGTGACCATCGACCGGCCCACCGCCGGCCGCTACGGCATCACCCCGGCCACCATCGACAACGCCCTCTACGACGCCTTCGGCCAGCGGATCATCTCGACGATCTTCACCCAGTCCAATCAGTACCGGGTGATCCTGGAGGCCGACCCGAAGCTGCACACGACCCTGCGCAGCCTCGACGCGATCTACCTGCCCTCGTCCACGGCGACCAACGGGCAGGTGCCGCTCTCGGCCGTGGCGCGGATCAGCGAGCGGCGGGCGCCGCTGCTGATCTCGCATCTCGGCCAGTTCCCCGCCACCACCGTGTCGTTCAACCTCGCGCCCGGCGCGGCGCTCGGGCAGGCGGTCGAGGCGATCGACAAGGTCAAGGCCGAGATCGGCCTGCCGCCCTCGTTCCGGGTGGTGCCGCAGGGCTCGGTCTTCGCCTTCCAGTCGGCGCTCGGCAACGAGCTGTTCCTGGTCCTGGCGGCGATCGTCACGGTCTACATCGTGCTGGGCGTGCTCTACGAGAGCTTCATCCACCCGATCACGATCCTCTCTACCCTGCCGTCGGCGGGCATCGGGGCGCTGCTCGGCCTGATGCTATTCGGCCTGTCCCTCGACATCATCGCGGTGATCGGCATCGTGCTGCTGATCGGCATCGTGAAGAAGAACGCCATCATGATGATCGACTTCGCGCTCCAGGCGGAGCGCGAGGACGGGCTGGAGCCCCGGGAGGCGATCTTCCAGGCCTGTCTGCTGCGCTTTCGGCCGATCCTGATGACGACGCTCGCGGCGCTCTTCGCCGCGGTGCCGCTGATCCTCGGCACCGGCGTGGGCTCGGAGCTGCGCCAGCCGCTCGGCATCTGCATCGCGGGCGGCCTGATCGTCAGCCAGGTGCTGACGCTGTTCACGACGCCGGTGATCTACCTGGCCTTCGACCGGCTGGAGCGGCGGATCGCGGGGCGGCGGGATCCTGATCTCGCGGGCGGCGAGGCGCTGCCGTGAACATCTCCGAGCCGTTCATCCGGCGGCCGGTCGCGACCACGCTGCTCACGATCGGCGTGCTGCTCGCCGGGCTGTTCGCCTTCCTGAAGCTGCCGGTGGCGCCGCTGCCGCAGATCGACTTCCCCGTCATCCTCGTCCAGGCGCAGATGGCCGGCGCCTCGCCCGACACCATGGCCACCACCGTGGCGGCGCCCCTGGAGCGGCGGCTCGGCGCCATCGCGGACGTTAACGAGATGACGTCCACGAACTCCCTCGGGTCGACCCGGATCGTGCTGCTGTTCGGCCTGAACCGCGACATCGACGGAGCGGCGCGCGACGTGCAGGCTGCCATCAACGCCGCCCGGGCCGACCTGCCGACCTCGCTCCGTCAGAACCCCACCTACCGGAAGTTCAACCCCGCCGACACGCCGATCATCATCCTCGGCATGACCTCGGAGACGCTGACCCGCGGCCAGGTCTACGATTCCGCCGCCACCGTGGTGCAGCAGAAGCTGTCGCAGCTGCCGGGCGTCGGCAACGTCGATATCGGCGGCTCGTCCCTGCCGGCGGTGCGGGTCGAGCTCGATCCCACGGCCCTGTTCAACTACGGCATCGGCCTGGAGGGCATCCGCGCCGCGCTCGCCTCCGCCAACGCCAATTCGCCCAAGGGCGAGATCGACGCGGGCGACCGGCGCTACCAGCTCTACGCCAACGACCAGGGCCGCAAGGCCGCCGATTACCGCGACATCATCGTGGCCTACCGCAACGGCGCCGCGGTGAAGCTCACCGATGTCGGCCAGGTGCTCGACGGGGTCGAGGACAAGCGCAACCTCGGCATCGTCAACGGCAAGCCCGGCGTGCTGCTGTTCGTCTACAAGCAGCCCGGCGCCAACGTGGTCGAGACCATCAAGGCCGTGAAGGAGGCCCTGCCGCAGATCACCGCGGCGCTGCCCGGCGGCATCGACATCAAGCTCACCGGCGACCGCAGCGCCACGATCCGCGCCTCGCTCTCGGCCACCGAGGAGACCCTGCTGGTGGCGGTCGGCCTCGTGATCCTGGTGGTCTTCGCCTTCCTGCGCTCCTGGCGGGCCACCCTGGTCCCGGCGGTCGCCGTGCCGATCTCGATCATCGGCACCTTCTCGGCGATGTACCTGCTCGGCTACTCGCTCAACATCCTGTCGCTGACCGCGCTGATCATCGGCACCGGCTTCGTGGTCGACGACGCCATCGTGGTGCTGGAGAACGTTCAGCGGCACATCGAGGAGGGCAAGCCCCGGCTCCAGGCGGCGCTGATCGGCGCCCGGGAGGTCGGCTTCACGGTGATCTCGATGAGCCTGTCGCTCATCGCGGTGTTCCTGCCGATCCTGCTGATGGGCGGCCTCGTCGGCCGTATCTTCCAGGAATTCTCCGTCACCCTGTCCCTGTCGATCCTGATCTCCCTGGTCCTGTCGCTCACCACGACGCCGATGATGTGCGCCCGGCTGCTGCGCGCCGAGGGACAAGGGCTCGCGCCGGGGCGCCGCTCGAACCTGCTGATCCGGATCCTGGAAGGCGGCTTCGCCCGGCTGCTCGGCGCCTACGAACGGACGCTCGCGGTGGCGCTGGCCCATCCGCGCCTCGTCCTGCTGAGCCTGCTCGCCACGGTGGGCCTCAACGTCTACCTCTACATCATCGTGCCGAAGGGCTTCTTCCCCGATCAGGATACCGGCCAGATGATGGGCGGCATCCAGGCCGACCAGCGCATCTCGTTCCAGTCGATGGAGAAGAAGCTCAAGCAGGCGACCGCGATCGTCGGGGCGGATCCGGCCGTCGAGAGCGTCGTCGGCTTCACGGGAGGGCGCGGCACCAACTCGGCCAACGTGTTCGTCGGCCTGAAGCCGCTGAACGAGCGGGCGCCGATCTCCGCCGTGATGGCGCGGCTGCGGCCGAAACTCGCGCAGGTCGCGGGCGCGCGCCTCTACGTCTTCCCCCGCCAGGACCTGCAGATGGGCGGGCGCCAGAGCTTCGCCCAGTACCAGTACACCCTCCAGGGGGACACCGCCGAGGAGCTGTTCGCCGCCGCCCCGAAGCTGGTGGCGGCCCTGCAGAAGGACTCGACCTTCGCGGATGTGACCTCGGACCAGCAGGAGGGCGGGCTCGAGAGCCGGGTCGTGATCGACCGGGCGACCGCGTTCCGCTACGGCATCACGCCGAACAAGATCGACAACACCCTCTACGACGCCTTCGGCCAGCGTCAGGTCTCGACGATCTACAACCCGCTGAACCAGTACCACGTCGTGATGGAGATCGCGCCGCGCTACCTGGAGACGCCGGAGACGCTCAAGCAGATCTACGTCTCGACCTCGGGCGGCAACGCGCCGGGCTCGGCCACCACCAACGCGGTCGCCGGCACGGTGGCGGCGGGCGGGACGGTCAACACCAACGCGGCGACCGGCACCAGCAGCCCGGGCAGCGGGGCGTCGGCGGCCTTGAGCACCGCGGGTGCCGCCACAGGTACCGGCGCGGTCGGCAGCGCGTCGGGGAGCACGGGCGCCGTCGCGGCGGCTGCAGCCGCCGCCTCCGCCAGCACGGCCGACACGGCGTCGAACGCCGCCGCCATCGCGTCCGATTCGGCCCGCAACGCCTCCGCCAACGCCATCGCGGCGAGCAAGGGCGGCGCCTCGTCGAGCGCGCCGGTCTCGGCCGCCAAGGAGACGATGGTGCCGCTCTCGGCCTTCGCGCGGATCGAGCCCGGCAGCGCCCCCGTGCAGGTGAGCCACCAGGGCCTGTTCGTGGCGACCACGATCTCGTTCAACCTCGCGCCGGGCAAGAGCCTGTCGGACGCCACCGACGCCATCGACCGGGCGATGGCGTCCCTGCAGCTGCCCGCCACGATCCACGGCGAGTATGCCGGGGCGGCCAAGAACTACGTCGCCTCCGCGTCGCGCCAGCCCCTGCTGATCCTGGCGGCGATCCTGGCGGTCTACGCGGTGCTGGGGATCCTCTACGAGAGCTTCGTGCACCCGCTCACGATCCTCTCCACCTTGCCCTCGGCCGGCGTCGGCGCGGTGCTGGCCCTGCTGGTGACCGGCACCGACTTCACCATCATCGCGCTGATCGCCGTGTTCCTGCTCATCGGCATCGTGAAGAAGAACGCGATCATGATGATCGACGTGGCGATCGATGCCGAGCGGACCCGGGCCGCGAATCCGGTGGACGCGATCCGCGAGGCCTGTCTCCTGCGCTTCCGGCCGATCATGATGACGACGCTCGCGGCCATGCTCGGGGCCGTGCCGCTGATCCTGGCCAACGGCGAGGGCGCCGAGCTGCGCCAGCCGCTGGGCATCGCCATCGTCGGCGGGTTGATTGTGAGCCAGATCCTGACCCTCTACACCACCCCCGTCGTCTACCTCACCCTCGATCGCCTCCGGCACAGGGTGCTCAACCGACGCAGGCGCGCCGGACGAGGCGGAGAAGCGGCACTGCCAGCCGGAGAGTGATGGTTAAGGTTTCACGTGAAACAGCCGCGGCTGCGTTCAGTCGCGCGCCTACCCCTACCTCCGCCCAGAGCTACGGGACGGCGACGGGCAGCCTTCGCGGCCTCGGCTCCCTCCTCCTCGCCGCGCCTTTCCTCGCGGGCTGCGTGGTCGGACCCGACTATGCCCGGCCCTCCGTGGAGACGCCGCTGGCCTACAAGCAGGGCGGCGTCCGGGAGGACAGCCCGGCCTATGTCGCGGCCCGCAAGAAGGGCTGGCGGGAGGCCCAGCCCAACGACGCCGTCGAGCGCGGGGATTGGTGGCGGGTGTTCAGGGACCCGACCCTCGACCGGCTGATCCGGCTGGTCGACGTCGACAACCAATCCCTTCGGCAGGCGGTGGCGAATTACCGGCAGGCCCGGGCGCTCGTCGCCTCGGCCCAGGCCGCCCTGTACCCGACGGTGATCGGCGCACCGAGCATCACCCGGACCGGCAGCGGCAGCATCACGCGCACCAACGTGTCGCTGCTCGGTCAGGCGAGCTGGGAACTCGACCTGTTCGGCGGCACCCGCCGCAACATCGAGAGCGAGGCGGCGCTGGCGCAATCCGACGCCGCCACGATCGCGCTGACCCGCCTCACCATCCAGGCGGAGGTCGCCGCCGACTATCTGACGGTGCGCTACGCCGATGCCCTCCAGAAGGTGCTCGACGAGAATGTCGAGAACTTCAGGAAGACGGTGGCGATCACCGAGAACCAGTACGCGGCCGGCATTGCGGCCCGCTCCGACGTGATCACCGCGCAGACCCAGGTCCAGACCATCGAGGCCCAGGCCATCGCGGTGCGCCTGACCCGCGTGCAGTACGTGAACGCCATCGCCACGCTGATCGGGCGTCCGCCCTCGGAGGTCTCGATCCCGGTGGCCGGCATCGGCCGGAACCCACCCGGGGTGCCCGTGGGGATCCCCAGCGATCTGCTCGAGCGCCGGCCGGATGTTGCTCAGGCGGAGCGCCTCGTCCAGGCGCAGAGCGAGCGCATCGGCGTGGCGGTTGCGGCCTTCTTCCCTAGCGTGACGATCTCGGCGCAGGGCGGCATCTCCGGGGCGACCCGCAATGGCCTGCTGTCGGCGGCCAACCAGGTCTGGTCGGTAGCGGCGTCCGGCAGCGAGGTCCTGTTCGACGGCGGGGCCCGCACCGCGGCCCTGCGTGCGGCGGAAGCCGGCTACGACGCCGCCGTGGCCAATTACCGGCAGGTGGTGCTCGCCGCGTTCGCGGAGGTGGAGAATCAGATGGCAGCCCTGCGCATCCTCGGCCAGCAGCAGAAGGCCCAGGACATCGCAGTCGACCTGTCACGCAAGGCCGTGGAGATTACCCTCAACGAGTACCGGGCCGGCACGCAGAACTTCACCACCGTGGTGACCGCGCAAGGAACGCTGGTCACCAACGAGGTCAACGCGCTCCAGGTGCGGCTCAGCCGCTTCACGGCGGCCGTCACGCTGATTCGGGCGCTCGGCGGCGGCTGGGATGTGCGCTCCCTGCCGAGCGATTCCGAGCTGAAGGGTCCGAGTCTGCCGATCGATCGGGGCGGCCAGGCGGTCCGTCCCGACGAGTAGGTCCCGGCCGGGCGCATCACCGGCACGGTGAGCGGGCCCGCCAGCCGTCTCCAGCGCTTGACTGTCGCGAGAGGCCACGGGCGACGCGCGGGTCGGCGAGGCTCCGGGCGCACGGGCGTGCATACGGTTCCCCTCGGTCATAAGATCGGCCCGGCAGAGCCCCATGGGCACCGGAACGGGCCCCGCCGCGGCGGGTTGTCAGGCCGGCTTGCTGCAGCGCAGCCAGACGGGAGTCAGGGATGGCCGAGCGGACGACAGCCCTCAAGGACAAGGCATCCTGCGGCACGAAACCGGCACCGCCCTGCACGCTGGTAATCTTCGGCGCGGGCGGCGACCTGACCAAGCGCCTGCTGATGCCCTCGCTCTACAACCTCGTCGGCGCCGGTCTCCTGCCCGAAGGTTTCTCGATCCTGGGTGTCGACCACGGCGAGGGCACCGACGAATCCCTGCGCGACAATCTCACCCGGAGTCTGGAGGCGTTCAGCAAGGATCCGACCTCGGAGTTCCACGCCGACCATATCGACCAGACAAGCTGGAGCTTCATCCGCGAGCGGCTGCACTACCTCAAGGGCGACTTCGAGAATCCCGAGACCTTCGCGGCGGTGGCGCAGCGCGTCACCGGCAACGCCGTGTTCTACTGCGCGGTGGCGGCGCGCTTCTTCGGGACGATCGTGGACGGGCTCGGGCAGGCCGGCCTGCTCAGGCAGGCGGACGGGCATTTCCGCCGTGTCGTCATCGAGAAACCGTTCGGCTCCGACCTCGTCTCGGCCCGGGAGCTCAACGCCCGTATCCTCAAACAAGGCGACGAGAGCCAATTCTACCGGATCGACCATTTCCTGGGTAAGGAGACGGTGCAGTCGATCATGGCGTTCCGCTTCGCCAACGGGTTGCTGGAGCCCGTCTGGCGGCGGGAATACATCGACAGTATCCAGATCACCGCCGCCGAGACGGTGGGTGTCGAGGAGCGTGGTGGGTTCTACGAGCCGACCGGGGCGCTGCGCGACATGGTGCCGAACCACATGTTCCAGCTCCTCTGCATGGTCGCCATGGAGCCGCCGAACTCCTTCGACGCCGAGGCGGTGCGCACCGAGAAGGCCAAGCTCGCCGAGGCCGTGCGGCCGATCCCACCGGAGGACGCGGTGCGCGGCCAGTACACCGCCGGCACCTCGGAGGGGCGCGACGTGCCGGCCTACCGCGACGAACCACATGTGGCCCGGGACTCGGTCACCGAGACCTACATCGCCCTCAAGCTCACCATCGAGAACTGGCGCTGGGCGGGGGTGCCCTTCTACATCCGCACCGGCAAGCGCATGACCGGGCGGCGCACCGAGATCGCGGTGCTGTTCAAGCCGGCCCCGTTCAAGATGTTCGAGGCCACGCCCAACGCCGATCTCGGCCCGACCGTGATGCGGATCCTGATCGACCCGGAGCACGGGGTCAGCACTGAGTTCAACGTGAAGGTCCCGGGGCCGCAGATGAAGATCGGCCGCGTGCGGTCCGGCTTCCGCTACAAGGACTTCTTCGCGGACACGCCGAATGTCGGTTACGAGACGCTGCTCTACGATTGCATGATCGGCGACGCGACCCTGTTCCAGCGGGCCGACAACATCGAGGCCGGCTGGGCAGCGGTGGACCCGCTGCTCAGGGTCTGGCCGCAGGCAGACGTGAAATTTTACCCGGCGGGCAGCACCGGCCCGAAGGAGGCCGACGACCTCCTGGCGCGCGACAGCCGCCACTGGCTGGGACTCGACGGCCAGACCGATTGAGACCGGCTGAACGACCCGCTTCCCTCATCGCCTCGCCAGAGGGCGCGTCCCGTTCAGCGCCGCTTGAACGGCAGCATCGCCGCCACGGCCAGCGCGTCGACCCGGTTGTTGAGCGGGTCACTGGCGTGGCCCTTCACCCAGTGCCACGCGACGTCGTGGCGCTCGCGGGCGACGTCGATGCGGCGCCAGAGATCCTCGTTCTTCACAGGCTTCTTGTCGGCGGTCCGCCAGCCCCGCGCCTTCCAGTTATGGATCCAGCCGGTGATGCCCTGGCGCAGGTACTGCGAGTCGGTGAACAGATCGACGCGGCAGGGGCGCTTCAGGGCCTCCAGCGCCTCGATCGCCGCCAGGATCTCCATGCGGTTGTTGGTGGTGTGCGCCTCGCCCCCCGAAAGCTCCTTCTGGGTATCGCCGAAGATCAGGATCGCGCCCCAGCCGCCCGGGCCGGGATTCCCCGAACAGGCACCGTCCGTGTAGATCGTCACGCGCTTCGGCTCGGCCGCGGCCTCACCGCCGGCCGCGGTCACATCGGTGCTCATCCCGCTCTCAGCCCTGCCGCCCGTAATCCCGCGCGTCCCGCGCCTGCCGGTGGAAGGTCAGCCGGCGGTCGAATTCCCGCGGATCCTTCGGCTTCACCAGGGCGCCCGGCGGCACGTTCAGCCAGTCCACCAGCCGGGTGAGCATGAAGCGGAGCGCCGCACCCCGGCACAGTATCGGCAGGGCCGCGACTTCCGCGGACTCCAGGGGGCGCACGGCCTCGTAGCCGGCGATCAGCGCGGCCGCCCTGTCCCGGTGGAAGGTGCCGTCAGCCTCGAAGCACCACGCGTTGAGGCAAACCGCGAGATCGTACGCGAAGGCATCCGTGCAGGCGAAGTAGAAGTCGATCAGGCCCGACAGCGCGTCGCCGATGAAGAACACGTTGTCGGTGAAAAGGTCCGCGTGGATCACCCCGCCCGGCAGGTTCCGGGGCCAGTGCGCCTCGAGGAGGGCGAGGTCGGCGCGGGTGCGCTCCGCCAATCCCGGCGCGACCGAATCGGCCTGCGCCTCGGCTTGGGCGAAGAGCGGGCGCCAGGAGGAGACCGAGAGGCTGTTCTCCCGCACCATCGCGAAATCCTGGCCGGCGGCGTGGAGTTCGGCCAGCGCGCGGCCGAGTTCCCGGCAATGCTCGACACCCGGCGTCTTGACCGAGACGCCCTCCAGGAAGCTCACGATCGCGGCGGGCCGTCCGCACAGGCGCCCGAGCGCCGTGCCGGCCCGGTCCCGCACCGGCTGCGGGCAGGCGAGACCGCGGGCCGAGAGATGCTCCATCAGCCCGATGAAGAACGGCAGATCGTCCTCCCTCACCCGCTTCTCGTAGAGGGTCAGGATGTAGGAGCCCTCGGTCGTGTGCAGGAAGAAGTTCGAGTTCTCGACGCCTTCGGCGATGCCCTTGTAGGAGAGCAGGGTGCCGATCGCGTAAGCGGACAGGAAGTCAGCGAGCGCCGCGTCGGAAACCTCGGTATAGACGGCCACGTGTTCGCGCTCTGGTTGGGAAGTTTCAGCGGCGCGGATCGTCCAACCCGCGCCCTCATCCTGAGGTGCCGGAGCGCAGCGGAGGCCTCGAAGGAGCCCTCCAGATGGCCCTGCGATCCCTGGAGCCCTCCTTCGGGGCTCGTGCTCCGCACGAGCACCTCAGGATGAGGGCATGGGTGGGATAAACCCTTGAGACGTGGTCCTGGGACCGCCTACTCGGCGGCCTCGCTGCGCAGCTCGCGCGGGAGCGGGAAGACCATGTCCTCGATCACCGTCGAGACCGTGTCGACCATGACGTCGTAGCGGGCCGCGAAGGCGTCGATGATCTCCTCGACCAGAACCTCCGGGGCCGAGGCGCCGGCCGTGAGGCCGAGCTTCCGCACGCCCTCGAAGGCCGGCCAGTCGATCTCCTCCGCGCGCAGGACGAGGCGGGTGATCGGGCAGCCAACCCGCTCGGCGACCTCCCGCAGGCGCTGCGAGTTCGAGGAGTTGGAAGACCCAACGACGATCAGGGCGTCCACGAGCGGGGCCACCTGCTTCACCGCCTCCTGGCGGTTCGTGGTGGCGTAGCAGATATCGTCCTTGTGCGGCCCGGTGATGTTCGGGAACTTCTTCTTGAGCGCGTCGACGATGTGCCGCGTGTCGTCTACCGACAGGGTCGTCTGGGTCACCCAGGCGAGGTTGTCGGGATTCTCGGGCGTCAGCGCCTCGATCTGGTCGAGGTCCTCCACCAAGGTAATCGAGCCCTTGGGCAGCTGGCCCATCGTGCCCACCACCTCGGGATGACCGGAATGGCCGACCAGCAGCACGTGGCGGCCGCGCTTGTGATGGATCTCGGCCTCGCGATGGACCTTGGTCACCAGCGGGCAGGTGGCGTCAATGGTGGTGAGGCCGCGCGAATCGGCATTCGCCGGCACGGTCTTGGCCACCCCGTGGGCGGAGAAGATCACCGGAGCGTCGCCGTCCGGCACCTCGTCGAGTTCGCGCACGAACACGGCGCCCTTCCGCTTGAGGCTCTCGACCACGTATTTGTTGTGCACGATCTCGTGACGGACGTAGACGGGCGGCCCGTAGATGGCGAGAGCCCGTTCCACCACGTCGATGGCCCGCACCACGCCGGCGCAGAAGCCGCGGGGGGCGCAGAGCAGGATCTCCAGCGGCGGCTTGCCGGCGGTGCCCGGGACGGGCTCGAAGGGCGCAGTTTCGGCGGTCATGCGGGCGATGTGGCGAGGGCGGGGCTGTCCTGTCAACAGCACTGGCCCACGAACCGGGCAGGAAGACGGCCGCGCGGCGCCTCTGTAGCACGATTGCCGCGCGGTTTTGGCCCGTGCACGGCCTAGAGGCGCCGGAGGTCGGTCACCGCCCCGAAACTGTTCTCCTGGATCCGCGCGACGGCCTCGGCGAGGGGCTCGACCGCCACCGCCATGTGATGGCCGTTGGCGTGGATCAGCGTCTCGGGGTCGAGCATCAGGCCGACATGGCCGCGCCAGAATACGAAGTCCCCCCGGCGCAGGGCCACGAGGTCGAGCGGCAAAGCCCGCCCGAGATCCCGTTCCTGCATGTCGGCGTCGCGCGGGCAGGGCAGCCCCGCCGCATCGAGGCAGAGCTGCACGAGGCCGGAGCAGTCGAGCCCGAGACTGGTGCGGCCGCCCCACAGATACGGTGTCCCGACGAGCCGCGCCGCAGTGGCCGCGTAATCCGGCTCGCGCGTCCCGAGAGGCGCACAATGGCTGGCGAACACGTAGCCGGACGGCGTCTCCAGGTAGGATCCGGCCTCGCCGGTCACGACGAGGCGGGCACCGAGGCTCAGATGGCCGAGAACCGGCCGCTTCAGGTCCGGCTCGGGATACAGGAAGCTGCGCAGTGCCGTGATGCGGTGGGTCGGCTCCGGCTCCGCCGGGCCCAGGCAGGCCGCCGGCAGGTAGCCGACGTAACCGTCGCGGGCGAGCTGCACGAAGGCGAATCCGTCGGACTCGGCGTACAGGTCGACGGCATCGCCGAGCAGCGCTTCGGTATCGAGCCCGGCCTCCGGCGCGGGCGCTCGGCGCAGGGGGGCCGAGGGTGCCGTGACCCGGCGCGGCGTGCCGGCGACGTAGCGCTCGGCCGTGACCCGGCCGCGCAGGCGGACATCGGCGACCTCGGGACGGGCGGGGGTGAGCCGGGGATCGAGCGTCTCATTCATGCGGCGAGTCTAGCACGCGCGAGTTTGCATCTTCGTTCAAGCCCGACCCCGGTCCTGTGACCGCCAGCCCATTGCGTCCCACGCCCTGCGCTCCTATGTCGCAGACGGGGCGGGACGGGAAGGATTCTGCCGCGAGATTGTTCGTGTGCTCGGCGAAGACCTCGCCGCCCTGCTTATTTCGGCATCACGCTCCCACCAGACATGTGCCCACGACGTCCGACACACGTCTTTGATGCACTGCACAACCGGACCGGAAGGCGCTATGTCTTTACGCATGAAGACCGCGAGTCGCCCCGTGAAGAAGACGCCGAAGAGCTTCGCCGACCTGCCGCCGATTCGCGTCCGCCGCGAGCCGCCGACCGTGAACGAGGCCGTCGCCGCCGCCCAGGATCTCGCCGACGATGTCGAGCAGCAGGTGGAGATCGCCGCGGGCCTGATGGGCCTTCCGGTCGAGGAGGTCCGCCCGCACGTCCTAGCGGCCAAGAAGGCCAAGCCCGAGCGCGCCCCTGAGCGGATCCTGACCCATGCGAGCCCGAGCCGGGCGCCCCGCACCGTGGTGGTCGAGCGCCGCACCCGCCCGACCGTGGTGATCGAGCGGCGCAGCCGCCCCCTCGATCCCCGCCGCTGACCGGCCCTCACCCGGGCCGCATCACCACGGCAGCGTCTCGCCGCGGTAATCGAGGTAGTGGGCACCCGGCCGGCCGAGATGCGCCGTGATCACGTCGGCGAGGCCCGTGACGCTGGTCGCCACGTCGATATCGGCCTCCTCTCCGCCCATGTCGGTGCGCACCCAGCCCGGGTGCAGGATCAGCACGGACAGGTTCTCCGCTCGGTGGCGGATCTCGAAGCTGCGCGCCAGGGTGTTCAGCGCCGCCTTGCTGGCCCGGTAGGTCTCCCAGCCGCCGGTGTCGTTCAGGCTGACGCTGCCGAGGATCGAGCTCATCAGGGCGATGCTGCCGCCGGGCGCGAGGCGATCCAGGAAGGCTTCGGCGAAGCGGATCGGGCTGATCGCGTTGGTGAGGTAGACCTGCGCGGCCACCGCCCGCGGCACCGCGTGCAGCGGGTCGTGCGCCTGGGTGGCGACGCCCGCCACCACGAAGACCAGCTCGAAGGTCTGCGCGGCCAGACGATCGTGCAGGGCGGAGACGCCGGCATCGTCGTCGATGTCGGCGGTCTCGATGCGCAGGGCGGCCGAGTCGAGCCGGGCGAGATCGGGGGACGGCGTGCGCTGGGTCGCGGTGACATGCCAGCCGCGCGCCAGGAAGGTCTCGACGAGGCCGAGCCCCAGGCCGCGCGAGGCTCCGACGATCAGCGCGCTCTTGTGCGATTGGGTCATGGTTCTCCTCCGGGATCGGCCGGATAAGGTCCGATCGGGTTCGGAGGTTTCGTGGCCGCGGCCTTCCAGGTTCCGATCAGGCCAGGTCCCGAAAATCAATCGGCGGTCTGGACCGACCAGGTGGCGTGGCGGATGCCCGGGGCGCGGGCGAGCTCGGCCGTGACCGCGTCGAGCTCCTCGGCCTTCACGGCGCTGGCCGTGAGGGTCGCCACCACGTCGACCGCGCTCTCGCCGCGCTCCTCGATCCCGACGCTGCCGACCGGGTAGTTCGCCGCCTCCAGACGCTCCACAAGGAGGTCCTGCGCCGGCCCGGCCTCGCCCGGCGCTGTGGTGACTTGGACCTCGTAGGTCGCCTCGGTCTCGGATTCGCGGATCGGCGCGCGGTTGATGGCGTTCACGAGCGGCCGGAGCGCCGTGTTGCAGGCGAGCACGGCCGTCATCACGAAGACGGCCTCCAGGGGCAGATCGGCGCCGCAGAATGCGCCCACCGCCGCCGAGCACCAGAGGGTGGCGGCCGTGTTGAGGCCGCGGACATTCATGCCCTCCTTCATGATCACGCCGGCGCCGAGGAAGCCGATGCCCGAGATCACGTAGGCCACCGTGCGGGTGCCGCCGTCCGGGCCGGTCAGCCGCATACCGAGATCGACGAAGGCGCAGGCGCCGACCGCCACCAGCACGGCCGTGCGAAGGCCCGCGGTGCGCTGCCGGTACTGCCGCTCGGCGCCGATCACCGTGCCAAGCACGAAGGCCACGATCAGACCGATGGCGGATTTGAGCTCTTCGGGGAGGGACGCGTAGCTGGTCATCCGCCGTCTCTTGGAAGCGGGGAGGTGACGAAACCGTGACACCATGGCCCGGGCAAGGCCCGAAAGCGGGGCCGGATCGGGATTGACGGCCGCACCGGGCAGCGGGCACACCGGCCAGAGCCTGAGGATCCCTTAAGAATGTGGGACCCGGCCGAGGAGACGTGCAGGATGCAGCACACGGCCCCCGCGGCGGACACGGTCCGCGCAGGATTTCTCTCCGCATGAGCGGCGCCCTCGCCGAACGCCGGCCCCAGATCATCCCGGATGAAGGCCTGCACGGCCGCGTCATGGCGCTGCGCGAGGGGCTGGAGCGCGGCCTGATCGGCAGCGCCGGCCTCGTCGAGCGCCTGCTGATCGGGCTCCTGACCGGCGGCCACCTGCTGATCGAGGGCGCGCCGGGCCTCGCCAAGACCCGCGCGGTCAAGCGGCTCGCCGACGGCCTCGACGGCTCCTTCGCGCGCATCCAGTGCACCCCGGACCTGATGCCGGCCGATCTCACCGGCACCACCGTCTGGCGCCAGGACAGCGGCACCTTCGAGTTCCTGCCCGGGCCCCTGTTCCACGCCCTCGTGCTGGTGGACGAGGTCAACCGCGCGCCGCCCAAGGTGCAGTCGGCGCTGCTCGAATCCATGGCCGAGGGTCAGGTCACGGTCTCGGGCCACACCCGCCGCCTGTCCGATCCGTTCATGGTCGTGGCGACCCAGAACCCGATCGAGCATGCCGGCACCTTCCCGCTGCCGGAGGCGCAGCTCGACCGCTTCCTGCTCCACGTCGTGGTCGACATGCCCGACGAGACCACCGAGCGGGCGATCCTCGATCTCGTCGAGGGCGAGATCACCCATCACGTCGACGCGATGACCATGCGCCTGTCGCTCGCGGACGTGCGCGCCGCCCGGGA
Organism: Methylobacterium sp. CM6257; assembly: GCF_054611515.1. Classification (NCBI taxonomy): domain Bacteria; kingdom Pseudomonadati; phylum Pseudomonadota; class Alphaproteobacteria; order Hyphomicrobiales; family Methylobacteriaceae; genus Methylobacterium; species Methylobacterium sp. CM6257. Next base: position 6,515,321 of record NZ_CM137735.1, on the reverse strand, counting down.
AGCAGCGCTCGCCACCTACGTGTCGCCGGCGCTGAAGGATTATCTGGTCCGGCTCGTGGCGGCGACCCGCACCGACGCGGCCGCTCCGGACCTGCGCGCCATGATCGAGCATCCGGCCTCGCCGCGCGGCACCCTGGCGCTGATGATGGCTGGCAAGGCGCGGGCCTGGCTGCGGGGCCGTGACCACGTGATCCCCGAGGACGTCACCGAGCTGGCCCGTGACGCCCTCTCCCACCGCATCGGCCTGACCTGGCGGGCGGCCGCCGAAGGTCAGACGGCGCGCGGCCTCGTCGGCGAGCTGGTGCAGCGGGTGCGGGCGCTCTGACGGTGTTGAGGTTCGGGCAGGATCGGGACTCATCCCCTGCCCCCCTCACGGGGGAGAGCGGGCGAGGCGGCCGCGATCCCGGCATTCACCTCTCGGGCGAAGCGCTGATGGGCATGCGGCACCTCGCGCGGCGGGGCTCGGCCCCCACGACCCGGACCCTGGCGGGGCTGCCGGGTGGCATCGTCACGCGGCGCCGCGGGCGGGGCTCCGAGCCGGAGGACGTGCGCCTCTGGTCCGAGGGCGACGACCGCCGCTTCATCGACCGCAACGCCACGGCCCGCACCGGGCAGCTGCACGTGCGCACCCACCACGACGAGCGCGACCGTGCGGTGGTGGTGCTCGCCGATTTCCGGCCCTCGATGCTGTTCGGCACCCGCCGGGCCCTGCGCTCGGTGGCGGCCGCCGAGGCCCTGGCGCTGCTCGGCTGGCGGGTCGCCGCCGATGGCGGCCGGGTCGGCCTCGCGGTGGCGGCTTCGGGCGCGCCCACCGTGCTGCGGCCGGCGGGCGGTGAGCGCGCCATGATCGCGGTGACAGGCGCTCTCGCCCAGGCCCATGCGGACGCCCTCGACGCGGTGTCCGGATCGTCAGCTCACGCGGAGCCGCCGCTTGAGGCGACGCTCGGCCTCGCCCGCAGCCTGCTGCCCGCCGGTGGCCATCTCGTCGTCGCCAGTGCCCTCGACGACCCCGGGCCGGGCTTCGACGAGCTCCTGACGCTGCTCGCCGAGCGGATCGCGATCCGGCTGATCCTGGTCAGCGACGCCTTCGAGCGCGCCCGGCCGCCGGGCTTCTACCCGTTCGCCCTGGCGGACGGGCGCCGCGGGACCGCATTGCCGGCGGCAACGCCCGCCGGACAGGCCGAGGCGCGGCTCGCCGATTATGCCCGCCGCGGCATCGCGGGCGTGCGCCTCGACGTCGAGGCGGGGCCCGAGGCCTACGCGCCGCTCATGGAGCGCCTCGATGCAGTGCTGTGAGGCCGGATCCGGCGGGTCGGCGCGATGAATCCCGTCGAGACCCCGCTCAGCCTGGACCAGCTCCGCGGCCTGCACCTGCCCGGTGGTGCCGCGGGCGCCGTGCAGGGCGAGATCGTCGCGGCGGCCTGCATGGGCTTCCTGGCCGCCCTGCTGGTGGGTCTCGTGCGATACGTGCGCAGTCGGGCGCGGGCCAGCGTCCGCCGGGCGGCGCTCGCCGAGCTCGCCCGGAGCCGCAGTCTCGACCCGGACGCCCGCCTCGTGGCTCAGGCTCGCCTGCTGCGCCGCCTCGGCCGGACGCTCGGCGGCGACGCCGAGGCCGGAACCACGGGCGCCGACTGGGCCGCCCGCCTGGACGCCCGGCTCAGGACCGATTTCTTCACCCGGGGTGCCGGGCGGGTTCTGGCCGACGGGCTCTACCGGCGGCAGGCGCCGGATCTCGATGCCCTAGACGCCGAACTCGGGCGCCTGATCGGACGGCTGCGGACATGAGCGGCGTCCTGCCCGCCGGGCTCAGCGCCGTCCTGTCAGCCTTCGACCTGGCCGCGCCCTGGGCGCTGCTGGCCCTGCCCCTGCCGCTGCTGGCCGCCCGCCTGATCCCGGCCGAGCCGGAGGGCGGCAGCGGCGCCCTGCTTGTGCCCGGCACCCTGGTGGGCGACGCGCGCGCCGGAGTCGATCTCGCCGCCCGCGGCCGTCGCCGCGCTTTTCTCACCTGGACGCTCTGGATCGCCCTGGTGGTGGCGCTGTCGGGTCCGCGTCTGGTCATGCCGGCGGCGGCCCTCCCGGCTTCCGGCCGCGAGATCATGATCGCCATGGACCTGTCGGGCTCCATGGAGCGTCGCGATTTCGCCATCGACGGCGAGACCGTGACCCGGCTCGCCGCGGTCAAGCGCGTCGGTACCGATTTCATCCGGCGGCGGGCCGGGGACCGGATCGGTCTCGTGATCTTCGCCGATCAGGCCTACGTGGCGGCGGCCCCGAGCTTCGACACCGCCGCGGTCGCCCGTGCCCTCGACGAGGCGACGATCGGCATCAGCGGCCGCTCCACCGGCATCGGCGACGGGCTCGGGCTCGCCCTGCGGCGCCTGGATTCCCGGGATGCGGAGGGCGACGCCGCAGCCGGGAACAAGGCTGGCGACGAGGCCGCGAAGGCCGTGATCCTGCTGTCGGACGGCGCGAACAATGCCGGCCAGACCGCCCCCAAGGACGTGGCCGAGCTCGCCGGGGAACTGGGTATCAAGGTCTACACCATCGCGCTCGGCCCCCGGGACATGGCCGATGCCGACGGCGAGCAGGACGTGGTGGACACCGACACCCTGCGCGAGATGGCGCAGGCGAGCGGCGGCGAGGCGTTCCGGGTGCGCACCACCGAGGATCTGGTCCGCGTCGCCGACGCCATCGACCGGCTGGAAGGGGCGCGCGCCCTAGCGCCGCCCCTGCCCCTGCGCCGGGACCTCTGGCCCTGGCCGGCCGCCTTGGCGCTCCTGAGCGCCGCCGCGCTTCTCGCCAGCCGGAGGGGGGCGTGATGTTCCCGCGTGTCTCGGCCCCTCCAGCGCGCGCCCTCATCCTGAGGCGCCGGAGCGCTGCGGAGGCCGCGAAGGAGCCCTCCAGCCGGCCGCGCGATCTCTGGAACCCTCCTTCGAGGCCGCTGACGCGGCACCTCAGGATGCGGGCGCGCGTGGGAAGACCGGCCCGATGAGTGCCCTTCACGCCTTCGCGCTGCTGCGCCCCTGGTGGATCCTGGCGATCCCGATCGTCGCCCTGCTGACGCTCCGCGCCGCGTGGCGCTCGGCGCCGCTCGGTGACTGGGTCCGGGCGGTGGATCCGGCGCTGATGGCGCATCTCGCCCGCATCGGCGCCGTGCTGGGCGGCCGGCGGCAGGCCAACCTCGCCGCCGCGGTCACGGCCGGGCTGATCGCCCTCGCGCTGACCGGCCCGGCGGTGGAGCGGGCGGACGGGCGGACCTTCCGTAACCTCGACGAGACGGTGCTCGTGGTCGACCTTTCCCGCTCCGTCACGGAAGGCGGCAATCTCCAGTCCGTCCGGCAGGCCGCCGCCGCCGTGGCCGAGGCTGCCGGCACCCGGGCCGTCTCCCTCGTGGTCTATGCGGGCGACGCCTATCTCGCGGCCTCGCCGACCACCGATCGCGACAGCCTCGGCACCACCCTGTTTTCGCTGGACGCCGACACGGTGCCGGACCGCGGCTCCCATCCCGAGCGCGGGCTGGCGCTCGCCCGCCGCACGCTCGCGGAGGCCAACGTGGTGGCGGCTGACGTGGTGCTGATCAGTGACGGCGACGGGATCGGCGAGGCCGCCACCCGGGAGGCGCGGGCGATCGCCCAGCAGGGCTGGCGGCTCCAGGCCCTGTTCGTCCCCGCCGACAAGCCGCTCCCGCCCGGCGCCCCGAAACCCGACCGGGCGGCCCTCGACGCCCTCGCCCGGGCCGGCGGCGGGGCCGTGGCCGACATCGAAACCCCGGGCCCGGTGCTCGACGCGGTCGGTGCCGGCCTCGCCCAGCACCTCGCGGCCGGCGGCTACGGGGTCCTGGCTTACGCGGATCTCGGGCGCTGGCTGTTGCTGATCGCGGCCCTGCCGGCGCTGGTCCTGTTCCGCAGGAGCGCGTGATGCGGCTGACCTTGCCCGCCACGGGTCTCGCCGCCCCGCTCCGGGCCGGCCTGCCGCCGCGCTGGCGGCGCCGCGCCCGGACCGCCGGCCTCGCGCTCGCAGGCGTCGGCCTCCTGGCGCTGCTCGCCGTCTCGCAGCCCCGCACCGGGTTCGGGCGGCTGCTGATGGGCCTCGGCCTGCCGGGCCTCGCCGCCGACGTGCTCGACGATCCGGCCTGGCGCGCCGCCGCGCTCTACGAGGCCGGCCGCTACGGCGAGGCGATCGCGCTGTTCCGCAACGGCGGGCGGCGCGCGAGCTACAATCTCGGCAACGCGCTCGCGAAAGCGGGCGACCTCGACGGCGCGCTCGCCGCCTACGACGAGGCCCTGCGCTTCAACCCCCGCGACGCCGACGCCCAGGCCAACCGCTCGCTCATCGCCCGGCTGCAGGCCGAGGTGATCGACCGCGGCCCCGGCGGCGGCATCGCCAACGGCACCGGCCAGTACGGCGCCCGCTACAACAACACCGCCAACCAGGATCAGAACAACGACATCAACGCCGCCTCCAGCGGCGAGGGCCTGGCGGGCAACAAGGAGTCGAACGCCAGCGCCTCGCTTCCCGGCAACAGCAAGGTCGCCCGCCGGGGCAAGGCCGAGCAGCAATCGATCGACGCCGGCAAGGGCCAGGCCCGGGGCTCCGCGGGCGACGCGGCGGGCCGCGGCCGGACCGGCGGGGGCTCCGCCATGGTGGCTGAGGCGCCCGAGCGCGAGGTCCGCCGGGTGACGAAGAGCTTCGAGGCCCACGAGATCCGCCCCGACCGGCTCTGGCTCCAGACCCTGCCGGACGACCCGGGCCGCTATCTCAAGCTGCGCCTGCGCGCCGAGCAGACCCGCCGGGTCGAGGCCGGCACCGCGATTCCCGCCGGGAGTAATCCATGGTGACGGTTTCCGAGGTCTCGGACAGCCGCCATTCCTCTCTCCCCCGTGCGGGCGGGAGGGGAATGGCGGCTGTCCTGCTCGCTGCTCTGGTTCTCCTCGTCGCCCCCCGCCCCGTCCGGGCCGAGATCGAGCCGGGCGATCTCACCCTGACGGTGACCGCGGAGCTGAACGGCAACAGCGCCCCCTTCCCCCGCGAGATGGTGCTGTTGAAGATCCACGGGGTCTACAAGCAGCCGATCCTGCTGGAGGAGGTCGTGCAGCCGTCGCTGGCGAACTTCTCCTGGACGCAGCTCGGCCGGGACCATTGGAGCAAGACCAAGCTCCCCGACGGCCAGAGCGCCCTCGCGTTCGACCGCACGGTGGCGGTCTTCCCGCACCATGCGGGCCAGTTCACCATCGAGCCGTTCGTCCACAAGCTCACCGTCAACGATGTCGGCGAGCGGCGGGTGGTCGAGGTCCACTCGCAGCCGATCCCCTTCCCGGTGGCGCAATGGGCGGAGCCCGCCGGCGGCCCGGATGCCAAGGAGCCCTGGTGGCTGCCCGCCAAGGACGTGGCGATCACCGATTCCTGGAGCCCGGACCCCGAGACCGTGAAGGTCGGCGAGACCACCCGGCGGATCGTCACCCTGGAGGCCCAGGGCATGGTCGCCGAGGGCCTGCCGCCGCGGCCGGTGATGCGCACCCGCGGCATCATCACCTTCGCGGGGCCCGTCACCCGCGAGACCCTGCTGACCCCCTCCGGTCCGGTGGCTCGGGCCACCTACCAGTGGGACGTGAAGCCCGGCGTGCCGGAGGTGATCCCCCTCGACGCCATCGCGATCCCGTGGTTCGACACCAACACCCGCACGATGCGCGAGACCGAGATCCCGGCCCGGCAGATCGGCGGCGGCCTGCCCGATCGCGAGACCGGCGCGGCCCCGCCCCCGATCCCCTCGCCGCTCGTGGTCGCCGCCGCGGCGCTGGCCGCCTTCGGGCTCGGGCTGGCGCTGATCGGCTTCGGCCTTGGCCGCCCCTCCCTGCGGCTTTCAGCCCCGGCCCGCCGGGACCTGCACGCGGCGGCCCGGGCGGGCGATCCCGCCGGATTCCGGGCGGCCCTGGACGCGGCGATGCGGGAGGCCCCGGACCTCATCCGGATCTGGCGGACGCGGCCTGACCTTGTGGCCGCGTTCGCCGCCCTCGACCGGTCGGTCTTCGGCGCGTCGGGCGCCCCCGTCCCGGATCTGCGGGCGCTGGCCCGTGCCCTGTCGCGTCCCGAACGGGTCGCCGCCGCGGACCGGGCACCGGACCGGCTCGCCCCTCTCGACGGACCGGCCCGCTGACCGTCCGGACGGCGGGTTCGGCGGGATGATCCTCGGCTTGTGAACGCCCCTCCGGGAACGGCACGCTGCATGGCGGCTTGGGCTGCCGGCGCTGATCGCCACCGGAGATTTCGTTCATGCCCGCGATCCTGAACAGACCCGCCTGCGCGCTGGCCGCGACGCTCGTCGTCGGCTTGGCCGTCCCGGCCGCGCGCCCGTCCTCGGCCTTCGCCCGGGCCTCCGGCACCGAGCGCACACTGAAGATGGTCGATACCGACAACGACGGCACCATCGATCTGGCCGAGGCCCAGGCCGCGGCCGGTCAGACCTTCGACGCCGCCGAGAAGGACAAGGACGGCACCGTCGACGCCAAGGAATTGAAGGGCCGGATCAGCAAGAGGGACCTGAAGGCCGCCGATGGAGATGCCGACGGCACCCTCGACCGGAAGGAATACCTCGCCCTGGTTGAGCAGCGCTTCAAGGCGGCCGATCCCGACGGCGATGGCAAGCTCGACGCGAAGGAACTCAAGACCCCGGTGGGACGGAGCCTGCTGCAGCTCCTGAAGTAACCAGCGCCGGTCGTCCCCCGCCGTTGCACAGGGGATGAGCAAGTATTATTCCTGTGCAATGGCTCAGGATCTGGGCAGGCATCAATATTTTGCACTATCTTGCGTCATCTGAAGTGCCTCCTTAGGCTTGCGGTGTCCGAGCGACAAAGCATCGGGCGAACCACCAGGGAGGAGCGCGATGACACGCGCGAACGAGGTCAAGGACAGGTTCCGCGCGCGGCTGCAGGAAGCCGATGCCCGCAGCAACGACTTCCGCAAGAAGCTCTTGGAGGATGGCACGCGGGCGTTGGAACCGGTCGTCGGGGTCCTGAACCTCATGGCCGAGGTCCTCAACGAGGAGGACAACGTCCACGGCAGCATCACTGGCCTCGAGGCCAAGATCGACCAGGACAACTTCATCAGCCTCTGTGCGCGACTGCGCGGCACCGACTCCGAGCAGAAGATCAAGATCAAGTACGGTCCGGAACTCGGCGGCAGCAACTACATCTCGGTCTCGGGCCTGAACCAGCGCTACAACGAGCGCCTCGTGCCGGGCGCCGCGAGCTGCGCCGTCGGCCGGACCGTCGGCAGCGACATCCAGCTCGATGAGAACCGGGGGAACGAGCTGGCCGAGGTGGTCCGCGAGGTCGTCGAGGACTTCTACGCCGCCCAGATCGAGCAGCGCAGCCACTTCGACTTCGCGCGCTGACGCAGCCGGCGGGACGACAGGGCGCGGGGGAGCCGGAAGACCGGATTCCCCTGCCGCGACTCCTGCGCTAAGCTTGTCCGTGATGGGGATGGAGCTCCCCGACAACCGCCCGGCATCCGCGTGCCGGGCTGATGGCTCCTACCGCACGGGCGCGCCTTCAGCCGTCCGCGGTGGGGCCATGCGCCGAAGCCGCGACACGACGAGGCTGCCCGACCGAACCGGAAGGGCAGGCATGATCAACACCCTCATCGTCATCCTCGGGGCCGGGCTCGGCGGCGGTTTCCGCCACGGGGTCAACGTCGCGGTGGCGCGGCTGCTGCCGGGTCTCGGCTTTCCCCTCGCCACCGTGATCATCAACGTGCTCGGCTCGTTCCTGATGGGCGTGCTCGCCGAGGGCTTCGCCCTACGGGGCGCGGCCGGTCACCCGGCCCGGCTGTTCCTGACGACGGGCGTGCTCGGCGGCTTCACCACCTTCTCGACCTTCTCGCTCGACGCGATCAGCCTGTACCAGCGCGGCGAGACGGCGGCTGCTGCGGCCTACGTGCTGGCCTCGGTGGCGGCCGGGCTGGTCGGGCTGGTGGCGGGCCTCGCCCTGGTCCGGGCCGTCCTCGGCGGCGGCGCCTGAACCGACTCTGCTACACGGCGATGAACTTGAGTCTGTGGTCGCGGTAGAGGTCGACGATCGCCGCGGCGGTCTCCTCGATGGAGCGGCGGGTGACGTCGATCGTCGGCCAGCGGTTCCGGGTGAAGAGCCGCCGCGAGGCGGTGATCTCGTCCGCCACCGCCGAGCGGTCGACGTAGAGGGAGGATTCGTCGGCGTTGAGGCTGGAGAGCCGGTTCTGCCGGATCTGCACGATGCGCTCCGGCGAGGCGAACAGGCCGACGACGAGCGGCTTGCGGGCGCGCTCGATCGCCGGCGGCAGGGGCACGCCCGGCACCAGCGGCAGGTTGGTGGTCTTGAGGCCACGATTGGCGAGGTAGATCGAGGTCGGCGTCTTCGAGGTCCGGCTGACGCCCAGCAGGATCACGTCGGCCTCCTCCAGATCCTCCGGGAGATTGCCGTCGTCGTGGGCCAGCGTGAAGTTCATCGCGTCGATGCGCTTGAAGTACTCGGCGTTCAGCATGTGCTGGGCGCCGGGCCGGGCCGTGGTCTCGGCACCGAGATAGGCGCGCAGCAGGTCGTGGACCGGCCGCAGCACCGACAGGCAGGGCGAGCCGGTCTCGCGGGCGACCTCTTCCAGCCGCTCGCCGAGATCGCCGCCGACCAGGGTGTAGAGCACGAGGCCGGGGGCCGCCCGGATCTCCGAGATCACCCGGTCGAGCTGCGCGGCCGAGCGCACCAGCGGGTAGACATGCTCGATCGCCGACACGCCCTCGTACTGTGCGGCCGCCGCGCGCCCGACATTGATCAGCGTCTCGCCGGTGGAGTCGGAGACGAGATGGAGGTGGAAGTAGCTGCGGCCCATCCGGTCGCTTTCGTCGTGCAGCCCACGTTGTCCACCGCCGGCCGCCAGGGGAGTCGATGAATGTGGATAGGATGCCCCGCCGGAGCGGTCCAGGGCAGAGGCGGCGCCGGTTATCGACTCCGCCGTTCACAGCCCGGCGATCCGGGCAGGCGGAATCCGGCCCCGTGGGAGAATCCGGGACGCAAGGAGGGCGCGCACAGGACTCGGCGTAGCCAAGGCGCTGTCGGACCATCCGGTTCTCGCAAGATGGAGCAAATCCTTTAAAGCCCCGTTAACGGCGCGGCGCCGGGGACCGCCTGTGGACCACGTTGCGCGCCCGACTCTCAGCCCCCCAAGAGAAAAAACAGAGTCCTAGATTCTCTCTTATCTTTTCGAAGGGGCCTGTGTGGGGATCGGCGCGCCTCGACTCGACAGGAGGCGCGCCGACGGGCATGCGGGATCGGAAAGCGGGGTGGGAGCGCAGATGACGGGGACGCCGCCGGTGGAACGCACGATGCTGCGTGTCCTCGAAGGGGAAGCGATCGGGCCGCCTCCCGCCTGGATGATGCGCCAGGCGGGCCGCTACCTGCCGGAATACCGGGCGACCCGGGCACAGGCCGGCTCGTTCCTCGACCTCTGCTACAGCCCGGATTTCGCCGTCGAGGTGACGCTGCAGCCGATCCGGCGCTTCGGCTTCGACGCCGCGATCCTGTTCTCGGACATCCTGGTCGTCCCTCACGCGCTCGGCCAAGACGTGCGCTTCGTGGAGGGCGAGGGACCGCGCCTCGATTCGCTCGACGGACGGGCGGCCTTCGCGCGGCTGCGCGAGGCCGGCGATCCGGCGATTTTCTCTCACCTCGCGCCGGTCTTCGAGACCGTCAAGCGGCTGCGCGCCGAACTGCCCGGGCAGACCACGCTGCTGGGCTTCTGCGGCGCCCCCTGGACGGTGGCGAGCTACATGATCGGCGGCCGGGGCACTCCGGACCTCGCCCCCGCGCGGGCGCTCGCCGAGGGCGACACGGCTCTGGTCGACGCCCTGATCGACCGCCTTGTGGCGGTGCAGACCGAGTATCTCGTGCGCCAGTTCGAGGCCGGCGCCGACGCCGTGCAGATCTTCGAATCCCATGCCGGCACCCTGCCGCGGGCCGTGCCGGCCTCGGCCGGCACCGTCGAGCCCGTGGGCGACGCCGCCGAGAGCGCCCTTCCGGGATCCCCCGCCGCCGATGCCCTCACCCGCTGGTCGCTCCAGCCGATCGCCCGGATGGTCGCGGGCGTCCGCGCCCGGGTGCCGGGGGCCAAGATCATCGTCTTCGCCCGCGGATCGGGGCTCGACGGCCACGCGCGTGTGGTGCCGGAGACCGGCGCCGACGCCGTCGGGGTCGATTGGGGCGTGGATCTGAAGACCCTGCGCGCCCGGGTGCCGGCCACTACGGTGACGCAGGGCAACCTGCATCCCGACACGCTGATCGAAGGCGGCGCGGCCCTCGACGCCGCGGTGGACGCGGTGCTGGAGGCGACCGCTGGCCTGCCTCACGTGTTCAACCTCGGCCACGGCATCACGCCGCAGACGCCGGTCGCCCATGTCGAGCGGATGCTCGCCCGGCTTCGTGGCCAAGGCTAGGCGCGTGCTGTACGACTGGATCAAGGCCGGCCACGTCATCAGCCTGATCGCCTGGATGGCCGGGATGCTCTACCTACCGCGGCTGTTCGTCTACCACGCGAGCCTGCCGCCGGGCTCGGAGGCGCAATCGGCGACCTTCAAGGTGATGGAGCGCCGCCTGCTCAAGGCGATCATGAACCCGGCGATGATCGCCACCTGGGTGTTCGGGCTGGTGCTCGCCTGGATGAGCGGCTTCTACGCGAGCCCCTGGCTACAGACGAAGTTCGTGCTGGTCCTGGCGATGTCGGGGATCCACGGCTGGCTCGCCCGGATGGTCAAGGATTTCGCCGCCGACCGGAACACCCGCGGCCATCGGTTCTACCGGGTGCTCAACGAGGTGCCGACGCTGCTGATGATCGGCATCGTCATCCTGGCGATCGTCAAGCCGGGCCTCTGATCCCGGGATCCTGTGATGCCGGCCGGATCCGCTCCGCCGCCGCGGCGGCCGGAGCCTTTCCGCCGCCTGGCCGTTGGGGGGCCATGTCGACGTCGCTGCCCGCCCTGTCCCTCGGATTGCTCGCGTTCCTCGCGACCGGCGCTCCGGCCCGGGCCGCGAGCTTCCCCTGCGAGAAGGCCGAGGCCCCCGACGAGACGGCGATCTGCGCCCACCTTGCCCTCAACGACCGCGACGTCGAGATGGCGACCCGGTTCGAGATCCTGAAGAGCGTGCTGCCCATGGGCGGGCAGGCGAAGCTGCGCGACGATCAGGAGGCGTGGCTGCAGGAGCGCCGCGGCTGCGGCGGCGACGTCGCGTGCCTCACCGCCGCCTACGAGGCGCGGCTCACGGTGTTGCGCGGGGTTCTCTCTGAATTTGCCAAGCAGGGGCCGCAATAGCCGCCGGCGCCCGCGGAGACCGAAGCCTCACGCGGTGGAGGAGAGCCGCACAACCGCTCAGAGCCGGGCCAGCAGCCGCTCCGCCAGCGGATTCTCGGCCGCGAAGGCGTAGTCGACCCGCCGCACCGTCACGGCCCGCGCCCCGGCCTCGACCAGGGCGCCGGCCAGCTCGAACACCGCGGCCTCCTTGCAGCGCAGCACGATCTCGCCCTCCGCGCCCCGCGGGGCGCCGTAGGGCAGTTCCGCCTCGTGCAGACCCGCGATGGTGGCGAGGTCGAGGGTGCCGCTCTGCGGCAGGGCGGCGCGCACCTCCCGGGTTGTCCGGGCGCGCTCTTCGGCGGCGATGCGGCCCAGCACCGTGCGCAGGGCCGTCCGCTGGCTCTCGCCCCAGGGGGCCTTCAGCGACGCCACGAGGTTGGCCTCGGAGCGCAGGATGATCCCGTCGTCGAGTATCTTCAGGGCGTTGGCGCTGAGCGTGGCGCCCGTGGTGGTGATGTCGACCACGATCTCGGCCGAGCCCGCGGCGGGCGCCCCCTCGGTGGCGCCCAGGCTCTCGACGATCCGGTAATCGGCCACACCCTTCTCGGCGAAGAAGCGCCGCGTCAGGTTCACGTACTTGGTGGCCACCCGCAGGCGCCTCCCGTGGCGGGCGCGCATGCCGGCCGCGACCTCGTCGAGGTCCGACATGTCCCGCACGTCGATCCAGGCCTGGGGCACCGCCACCACCACGGTGGCGTTACCGAAGCCGAGCGGCGTGAGCAGCTCCACTTGGCCGCGCACGTCCGGCAGGGTCTCGCGGATCAGATCCTCGCCGGTCACCCCGAGATGCGCGGCGCCGGAGGCGAGCTGGGCGGCGATCTCCGAGGCGGAGAGGTAGCGCACCTCGACATCGGGCACGCCCAGCAGCTTGCCCCGGTAGTCGCGGGCGCCGGCGCCCTGGGCGAGCTTCAGACCGGCCCGGCCGAAGAACGCGTTGGCGTTCTCCTGCAGGCGGCCTTTGGACGGGACAGCCAGGATGAGGGTGTTGGTCAGGGTCTCGGAAGCGCTCATCGTCCGGCTCCCGCCACGCGCTCGATCCAGAAGGTGCAGCCCACCGCCGGCAGCGGCGCCGGGCTGCCGAGATGCCCGAGGAGTCCGTCGTAGCGGCCGCCGCCGACCAGGGTCGGGCCGTCGCCCCAAGCATCCCCCTGGGTCACCTCGAAGATGAAGCCGGTATAGTAATCGAGGTTGCGGGCGAAACTGCCCTGGAAGCGGAACCGCTCGATCGGCAGGCCGCGGGCCGCGATGAAGCCGGTGCGCTCCTCGAACAGATCGAGGGCCGCCGCGAGGGCGTCGTGACGGATCTGCGCGTCGCTCACCAGCGCTCGCAGGTCCCGGGCGGCCGCGTCCGGATGGCCGGCGATCGCCCGATAGCGGTCGAGGATCGCGCGGTTCTCGGCGTTGAGCCCGGCGCCGCCATGGGCCTGCGCGGCCGCCTTCGCGAGGAAGCGCTCGGCGATCTCGCCGGCGCTGCGACCGCCCACCGCCGAGATCCCGGCGATCGCCAGCACGTCCTCCACGAAGGCGCGTACGCCCCGCGGATCCTGGCCCTGGATCGCCGCCAGCAGGCCCGCATGCGGGTCCTCGGGGCGGGCGCCCGTGCCGCCGTTGGTCACGGCGTCGAGGGACCGGCCGGCGGCGAGCGCCCGGAGCGTCCGGCGCTTGGCCGCGGGCGGAACCGCCAGGCCGTCGAGGAGCGCCATGGTCAGGCCCATGTCGCCGAGCCGGACCGCCGGATCGCTGCGGCCGAACAGGGCGAGGCCTTCCAGGGCGAGGCCCAGCACCTCGGCGTCCGCCGCCGGCGTGTCGGTGCGCCCGATCGACTCGATCCCGGCCTGGAAGAACTCGTCGGGCTCCTCGGCGGCGAGCCGGAAGACCGGCCCGCAATAGCTGTAATCGGCCGCCCGGCCATCGGCCTCGGCCCTGTGCAGGCGGCAGACGGGGATGGTGAATTCCGGCCGCAGGCACAGCTCGGCTCCGGCCGCGTCCTGGGTCACGAAGATCCGCCGGCGGATATCCTCGCCCGACAGTTCCAGGAACGGCTCCAGCGGCTGCAGCACCGGCGGCGTCACCGGCCGGTAACCCGCCGCCGCCAGATGGGCGAGCAGCCGCGTGCGCGCCGCGTCTCCCGCCCCCGTCTCGCCTGCCTCGGGTCGTGTCATCGGATCCACCTCGCGCGCGCTCTGTAGCAACCGCGGCCGGACTTGGCGACACGCTCCGATGCGGGGCGGGGCCGGATGCGCGCGCAGGATTGCGCAGGGGCCCCGTCGGCCTCCGGGCATCGTCCCGGAAGCGGACGTCCGGATCCGGTCAGAGCGGCCGGGCGGTGCCGAGCCGCGCGCCGCGCGGCCGCCGCGCGGGCTTGCGCCGGGCGAGCGCCGTCACCGCCGGGGCACCCGCCATGCCGGCGCTCAGGACCGGCGCGCTGCCGGTCCCGGGCGTGGCGCGGGCGGTGGCGCTTGGCAGCCGGTCGAGGGCCGGCCGGGCTGCCCAGGCGGGCACCGCGCCGGCGAGGACCAGTCCGGCGGACAGGATCAGGATCTTCGCGCGCATGCCGACTTCTCCGCGGCGCCGATGCGGGCACCGACGCCGGCACCCGGCAGGACAACGCCGCCGGGCGCGCCGCGTTCGACGCGCGGTGCGTCAGCCCGCGGTGGCCGGGAAGTGCCGGGCCAGCACGGTGCGGACCTGCGCCACCAGATCGGCCTCGGGACAGGAGAACTGAGCCGGCCGCGCCGCCTTCCACTCGGCATTGCTGGCGATGGACTCGGCCGCCCGCGCGCCCTCGATCAGGTCCTTGATCTGAACCTCGCCGGCCAGCCGCTCGTTGGAGCCCTGGATCACCGCCACGGGGGCGCGGCGGCGGTCGGCGTATTTCATCTGCGCCTTCATTCCGGCGGCGCCGAGATAGAGCTCGGCCCGGATGCCGTCGGCCCGCAGGAGTGCGACGAGCCGCTGGTAATCGGCCATGTTCTCCCGGTCGAGGACCAGCACCACCACGGGGCCCGGCGTCTCGGCGCCGGCGAGCAGCGGGCTGCCCACGAGCTGCAGGGCCGAGAACAGGCGCGACACGCCGATCGAGAAGCCGGTGGCCGGCACCGGCTCGGACCGGAACCGGCCGACGAGGCCGTCGTAGCGCCCGCCGCCGGCCACCGAGCCGAAGCGCACGGTCTGACCGTCCTCGTTGGTGACCGGGAAGGTCAGCTCGGCCTCGTAGACCGGACCCGTGTAGTATTCGAGCCCGCGCACCACGCTCGGATCGGCGCGGATCACGTCGTGGCCGTAGCCGGCGGCGGCGCAGAGGCGCATGATCGCGTGCAATTCGGCGATGCCCGCGCGGCCGGTCTCCGAATCGCCCACCGCGTCGTGCCAGCCGGCGAAGAACTTCTCCCAGAACGCCACCTTGTCGGCGCCGTCCGCGGCATCGGCCTGGAACGACACGTAGGCGAGGATCCGCCCGATTGCCGCCGCGTCGAGGCCCGCGCCCTTGGTGAAGTCGCCGCTCTCGTCCTTGCGGCCGGCACCGAGGAGGTCGCGCACCCCGTCGACGCCCAGCCGGTCGAGCTTGTCGATCGCCCGCAGGACCGTGAGGCGCTGGCCGGCCTTGTCGGCGCCTGCCAGTCCGATCGCCTCCATGACGCCGTCGAGCACCTTGCGGTTGTTGACCTTGACCACGTACTGGCCGCCGAGCCCGAGCCGGTTCAGCGTGTCGGCCATCAGCATGCAGGTCTCGGCATCGGCCGCGACGCTGCCCGCCCCGACGATGTCGGCGTCGAACTGCATGAACTGGCGGAAGCGACCCGGCCCGGGCTTCTCGTTGCGGAAGACGTAGCCGGCCCGGTAGCTGCGATAGGGCTTGGGCAGCGCGTCGTAGTTCTCGGCCACGAACCGGGCGAGCGGCGCCGTGAGGTCGTAGCGCAAGCTCAGCCACGCCTCGTCGTCGTCCTGGAACGAGAACACGCCCGCGTTCGGGCGGTCGAGGTCGGGCAGGAACTTGCCCAGCGCCTCGGTGTACTCGACGAAGGGCGTCTCCAGGGCCTCGAACCCGTAGAGCTCGAAGCTCTTCCGGATCGTCTCCAGCATCCGCCCCTGCGCGGCGATCTCGTCGGCGCGCCGGTCGACGAAGCCGCGCGGCAGGCGGGGCTTCAGGGTCTCGGCCTTGCTCTCGGCCTTGGACATGATCGTCTTCGCTTCCCGCGGACCCGGGCGTTCCGGGTCCGGCATCCGGAGTGACTCGTCCCCGACGGAGCGGGATCCTGAGGCCGGGCTCTAGAGCATGAGGCCGATGAGCGGCAAGATTGGCGGGACGATTGTCAGTAGGGCGCCGTCAGCTTGAGCCAGAGCAGGGCCGCGAGGCTCACCACGGCGATCGGCATCTGGATGGGTCGCAGGCGGGCATGCGCCAGCGGCACCTCGCCGGCCCGCGCGGCGATCGGATCGAGGATCGCGATGAGGGCGTAGCCGAGGATCAGCATCGCAAGCGCCGGCACCGCCTTGCCCATCACGGCGGTGAACAGGCTGAACAATCCGAGCCCGTACAGGACCAGCATCATCACGATCTGTGACAGCTGCGGGCCGCCCTCGGTCCGGAAGCTGACGCCCCGGTGTACGCCCGCCAGGAACAGCAGGATCGAGGCCGCGTAGAGCAGGGTGAACAGGGCGACCAGATAGTCGAGGGGCTGCCCGTTCAGCCACCAAGCGACGGCGGCGCCCACGGCGATCGGCACCATCGGGCCGAAGCCGAAGACGATGTCGAGCCACGGGATCCGGCGCGGCTCGTGCGTGGTGAGGGTGCGTCCGGTGGCGTCGTCGCGCATGGTCGTCGGGCGGGGCTCTCGGGTTGGGGATCTGCTGCACTGCAGCGCCGGCACGGGGAACGGTCCCGTCCGGGCACGGTTCCGGGCCGCTTCGATACGTCACCTGTCTATCCGCGGCGCGGCGCTCCCGCGAGGCTCTTGAGTGCAGGGATGAAACGCGTTATCTGTGAGGGGCCCTCATCACAAGGTCTGCGCCGCAGCGCGCCCGTGAGCCACGAGGGTCCTGCCAGAACGGTTTAGCCAACCTGATCCACGGGCCCCTCGCCGCAGCGCGGCCCGCCCTTCGGCGCCCGTCCCCCGGGTGCTTGGCACAGAACCGGCCCTCCCACCTTCTCCGTCGGTTGCAAGACACCTCATGACGCCAAACCCCGACGCCCTCGCCGACATCGAGACCGTGGAGCCGGCCGATGTACCCGCCGTCCTCGACGGCGTCCGCGAGGTCAAGCTCCAGGACCTCAAGTCCAAGACGCCCACCGACCTGATCGCCTTCGCCGAGGAGGTCGAGGTCGAGAACGCATCGACCATGCGCAAGCAGGAGCTGATGTTCGCCATCCTGAAGCAGCTCGCTGCCAAGGAGGTCGAGATCATCGGCTCGGGCACCGTCGAGGTGCTGCAGGACGGCTTCGGCTTCCTGCGCTCCTCCGACTCGAACTACCTTCCGGGTCCCGACGACATCTACATCTCGCCGACCCAGATCCGCCGCTTCGGCCTGCGCACCGGCGACACCGTCGAGGGCCCGATCCGCGGTCCCAAGGACGGCGAGCGCTACTTCGCGCTTCTGAAGGTCAACACGATCAATTTCGAGAACCCCGAGAAGATCAAGCACAAGGTCCACTTCGACAACCTGACGCCGCTCTTCCCGACGAAGCGCTTCAAGCTCGAACTGGACAACCCGACCAAAAAGGACTTCTCGCCGCGGATCATCGACATCGTGGCGCCGATCGGCAAGGGCCAGCGCGCCCTGATCGTGGCGCCGCCGCGCACGGGTAAGACCGTGCTGATGCAGAACATCGCCCAGTCGATCACCCTGAACCATCCCGAGTGCTACCTGATCGTGCTGCTCATCGACGAGCGGCCCGAGGAGGTCACCGACATGCAGCGCTCGGTGAAGGGCGAGGTCATTGCCTCCACCTTCGACGAGCCGGCCACCCGCCACGTGCAGGTCGCCGAGATGGTGATCGAGAAGGCCAAGCGCCTCGTGGAGCACGGACGCGACGTCGTGATCCTGCTCGACTCGATCACCCGCCTCGGCCGCGCCTACAACACGGTGGTGCCGTCTTCCGGCAAGGTGCTCACCGGCGGCGTCGACGCCAACGCCCTGCAGCGGCCCAAGCGCTTCTTCGGCGCCGCCCGCAACATCGAGGAGGGCGGCTCGCTCTCGATCATCGCCACCGCGCTCATCGACACCGGTTCGCGGATGGACGAGGTGATCTTCGAGGAGTTCAAGGGCACCGGAAACTCCGAGATCATCCTGGACCGCAAGGTCTCCGACAAGCGCATCTTCCCGGCGATCGACATCACCCGCTCGGGCACCCGCAAGGAGGAGCTGCTGGTCCCGCCGGACGCGCTCAAGAAGACCTACGTGCTGCGCCGCATCCTCAACCCGATGGGCGTCACCGACGCGATCGAGTTCCTGCTCGACAAGCTGCGCCAGACCAAGAGCAACAGCGACTTCTTCGACTCGATGAACACCTGAGGCTCCGGTTCGACCGGCCTCCCGACCCTCCTCCTCATCCTGAGGTGAAGGGTTGGAGGGCCGGTGCATCTCTGTCCCTGTCCCGCCGCGGCACGGAACGGCCCGGCCGTGCGACCCGGCCGTTGACCTTCTTCTAACCGGTCCCTGCCAGGATCATCTTCGGGCGCCAGGTTGCGTATCGGCCCCGCGACAGCCCCGCCGACCGGCCCATCCCGGCGGCGGGGCTCGTCGCAGCCCCTGGCCGACTTGCACCGGCCCCCGGATCCGTGACACTGGCGCGATGCCCCGCTCGCCCTGGACCGGTCCGCAACCGCTCCTCCTCGCCTCGACCAGCCCGACCCGGCGCCTCCTGCTGGAGAGCGCCGCCCTGCCGGTCGAGACCGCCGCTCCCGATGTCGACGAGCGCGCCCTGGAGGCGGGGAGCGCCGGCCTGTCCCCGCCCGACCTCGCCCTGAAGCTCGCCCGCGCGAAAGCCGAGTCGGTGGCGGCACGATGTCCCGGGCGGATCGTCATCGGCGCCGACCAGGTGCTCGACCTCGACGGCACGGTGTTCCACAAGCCTGCGGATATGGGGGAAGCCCGGGCGCAACTCGCCCGGCTGTCCGGCCGGACCCATGCCCTGCATTCCGCCGTCGCCCTGGCCGGAGCGGTCGAGGACGCTTTCGTGGAGACCGCTCGGCTCACCCTGCGGCCCCTCGATGACCGGGCCATTGCGGCCTATGTGGAGTGCGCCGGCGAGGCGCGGGTCCGGTCGAGCGTCGGCGGCTACCAGCTCGAAGGACCGGGGATCCACCTGTTCCAATCGGTCGCGGGCGACCACAGCACCGTGCTGGGCCTGCCGCTTCTGCCGCTCCTCGCCCGCTTGCGCACCGCCGCGGTTCTGGATTTTTGAGGGAGCATCGCCTTGGCCGGGCATGACCATTCGCAGGGCGGCCATTCCCATGGCAGCCATTCTCACGGAGGCCATGCCCATGGCGGCCACGGAGGTCACGCGCATGCCCCGAAGAATTTCGGGCCCGCCTTCGCTATCGGCATCGCGCTCAACACCGCCTTCGTGGTGATCGAGGCGACCTACGGCTATCTCAGCAACTCGATGTCGCTCGTGGCCGATGCCGGCCACAATCTCTCGGACGTGCTGGGCCTCGCGGCGGCCTGGATCGCCGCCATCCTGGTGCGCCGGCGCGCCACCGCGCGCTTCACCTACGGCTATCGGGGCTCCTCGATCCTGGCCGCCCTGTTCAACGCGGTCTTCCTGTTGATCGCCATGGGGGCGGTGATCTGGGAGGCGCTGGTCCGGCTGGTCCATCCCGAGCCCGTGGCGGGCACGACCGTCATGGTGGTGGCCGCCGTCGGGATCCTGGTGAACGGCCTGACCGCGTGGCTCTTCGCCAGCGGCGCCAAGGGCGACATCAACGTCCGCGGCGCCTTCCTGCACATGGCGGCCGACGCCGCCGTCTCGGCCGGGGTCGTGGTGGCGGGACTCGTGATCCAGCTCACCGGGCTCGCCTGGCTCGACCCGGCGGTCAGCCTCGTCATCGCGGCCCTGGTCGTCTGGGCGACCTGGGGCTTGCTGCGCGACAGCGTGGCGATGTCGCTCGACGCGGTGCCGCCGGAGATCTCCCCGGATGCGGTGACCGGCTTCCTCCTCGACCGGCCGGGTGTCGCCGGCCTTCACGACCTGCATATCTGGTCCATGAGCACCACCAGCGTCGCCCTCACGGTCCATCTCGTGATGGCCGAGGGCCATCAGGGCCACCGCCTGCCCGGCAACGGCTTCCTCAACGAGACGGCCGAGGGCCTGCGCGCGCGCTTCGGCATCGGGCACGCGACCCTGCAGATCGAGGAGGCCGGCGGCCCGGCCTGTCGCCTCGCCCAGGATTGCGCGGCATGAGCGCCGTGAGTCCCCGGGCCTTCGTGGTCGGCCATCCGATCGCCCATTCGCGCTCGCCGCTGATCCACGGCTACTGGCTCGCCGAGCACGGAATCCCGGGCTCCTACGAGCGGCTGGACGTGGCCCCGGAGGCCTTCCCGGACTTCGTGCGCGGCCTGCCCGGATCCGGCTACCGGGGCGGCAACGTCACGATCCCCCACAAGGAGGCGGCCTTCGCGCTCGCCGACATCCTGACCTCCCGGGCGGAAAAGATCGGCGCGGTGAACACCCTGGTGGTCGAGCCCGACGGGCGGATCCGCGGCGACAACACCGACGCGCCGGGCTTCTGCGCCCATCTCGACCACAGTTTGGGCGCGGCCTGGCCGACGCGCGCGGGCGGCACCGCTGTGGTGCTCGGGGCCGGCGGAGCGGCGCGGGCGATCGTGGTGGGGCTGGCCGAGCGCGGGCTCCGGCGCATCCTGGTCGCCAACCGCACCGCGGCCCGGGCCGGGACGGTTGCGTCCCTGGCGCCGGGCATCGGCGCGGCCCTCGCCTGGGACGATCTGCCGGCGGCGTTGGAAGAGGCCGGCCTCCTCGTCAACACCACGTCGCTCGGCATGAAGGGCCAGCCGCCCCTCGACCTCGACCTCGCGCCCCTGCCGGCGGGGGCGGCGGTGGCCGACATCGTCTACGCGCCCCTGGAGACGGAGCTCCTCGCCGCGGCCCGGCGGCGGGGACTCGCGGCGGTGGACGGGCTCGGCATGCTGCTGCACCAGGCGGTGCCGGGCTTCGCGGCATGGTTCGGCCTGCGCCCCGAAGTCACGCCGGGGCTGCGGGAGCGGATCGTGGCGGATCTCGCCGGATGAGGCGCAAGACCGGTCCCGGACCCGTTGTGCTCGGGCTGACCGGCTCGATCGGCATGGGCAAGTCGGCCACCGCGGCGATGTTCGCGCGGCTGGGCGTCCCGGTCCACGACGCCGACGCCGCCGTGCACGCCCTCTACGGGCCCGGCGGTGCGGCCGCGACCGCGATCGGGACGTCCTTTCCCGGCGTGCTCGACGCGGCCGGCGGCGTCGACCGCACCCGGCTGCGCGCGGCGGTGCTCGACGCGCCCGAGCGGATGGCGGCTCTCGAGGCGATCGTCCACCCGCTGGTCCGGGCGGCCAGCACGGAGTTCCTGGCCCGGCACGCCCAGGCCCCCCTGGTCGTCCTCGACATCCCGCTCCTCTACGAGACCGGGGGCGAGGGCCGCTGCGACGCGGTCGCGGTGGTGAGCGCCCCTCCGGAGGTCCAGCGCGCCCGGGTGCTCGCCCGCCCCGGCATGACCGAGGCGGCCTTCGCGGCGATCCTGGCCAAGCAGATGCCGGATGCCGAGAAGCGGGCTCGGGCGGATTTCGTCATCGACACGAGCCGGGGTTTTCCCGCCGCCGAGGCCGAGGTGGCGCGGATCGTGGCCGCGCTCACGGAGGAGCGTGCGCCGCCGCACCGAGCCGGAGAGTGACCCGGCCGGGCCATTGCATATCTGCAGTTGTAGTTCGGGGGTGAACCGAGTGCAGGATGGACGTGATGGCGTGGCGTTTCAGAGGGATCGATCCGGTTCGCTCCGGCGGCGTCCTGGCCGCGGCTGTCCTCGCGCTGCTCGCCGCCGCGCCGGCCCAGGCCCAGTACGCCGCCGCCTGTCCCCCGCCGAAGAAGCTCGCGGCGGGCGCCTGCGTCACCGCCTGCCCGGGCGGGTACGAGGACCGCGGGCGCGAATGCGTGTACCGCAACATGTCCCGGTGAGCGGCCCGGGGATGAACGGGCACGGCGGGTTAACCGCTCCGGCCTATCCCGGTTAGGGTCCGGTCTCCCTCCTTCCGGTCCCAGCGAGTCGCCAAACCCATGCTGCGCGAGATCGTCCTCGACACCGAGACCACCGGCACGGAGGCGAAAGGCGGCGACCGGCTGATCGAGATCGGCGCCGTCGAACTCCTCAACCACATCCCCACGGGCCGGACCTTCCACCGCTACTGCAACCCGCAGCGGCCGGTTTCCGAGGGCGCATTCGCCGTGCACGGCCTGTCCGACGCGTTCCTGTCCGACAAGCCGATCTTCGCGGAGATCGTGGGCGAGCTGCTGGATTTCCTCGGCGACGGGCGCCTCGTCATCCACAACGCGCCCTTCGACGTCGGCTTCCTCAACATGGAATACGCCCGACTCGGGGCCAATGCCCCGCCGCCGATCCAGCTGGAGGACGTGGTCGACACTCTGCCCATGGCCCGGCGCAAGCATCCGGGGGCGGCCAACAACCTCGACGCCCTCTGTGCCCGCTACGGCATCGACAACACGCGACGCACCAAGCACGGGGCGCTCCTCGACGCGCAGATCCTGGCCGAGGTCTATGTCGAGCTGCTCGGCGGCAAGCAGACCAGCCTCGGGCTCCTGGAGGCGGAGATCGCCGCCCCAATCGACGGCGCGATCACCCCGCAGGCGGCGCCGGCGGTGCCCCGGCCTTACCGGAGCCGCCTGACCGACTCGGAACGGGCCCGCCACGAGAGCTTCCGGGCGAGCCTCGGTCCCGCCGCGATCTGGGCCGAGTACATCGGCGCGGATGATCCGGCCTGAGCCGCCGCCAGACCCGCGCCGAAGGATGTTGCCGCATCGCACATCGGCGTTTATTGCAATGCACAATGCGCCGTCGGCGTACCATCTGTCGGATGGTGAGGATCGCCCATGCGAAGGCACAGGCGCGGAGGTCCCGACCGCGGCGGGAAGATCGAGGCAGCGAGGCGCGCACGCATGACCGAAGATTTCGGCAGCCGCGACGGAGAGCGCGACGACAAGACCGGCCCGTCGCCGTTCGCCGACATGATCGAGGCCTCCCGCCTGACCGGCCTCGGCCGCCTGGAGGAGGCCACGGCCCTCATCCAGCGCAGCCTGGGAGGCCAGAAGGCCGCCCCGCGCCCGCCGGGTCCGGCACGCCGCGACGAGGCCGGCCGGGAGGCCCGGGCCGAGGCGCCGCGGGAGACCGCGGCGGAAGCCGGCATGCGGGTGCGCGAGGTGGTGGGTCAGGTGGTGCGCGGCCTCGCCCCGGTGCTGAAGGGCCTCGGCAACCCGCTGCGGCAGCCCGGGCCGCCTGCCGCCGGCCGGAGCAGCGGCTCGGGGGGCCGATTCGTGACCCTCAGCCACACCGAGGCCGCCGGCACTCGCGAGTACAAGCTGTTCATCCCGAGCCATCCGAAGGAGCCGGCGCCGCTGGTGGTGATGCTGCACGGCTGCACGCAGAACCCCGACGATTTCGCCGCCGGCACGGGCATGAACGAACTCGCCGAGCGCGCGGGCTTGTACGTCGTCTATCCCGCCCAGAGCCGCCAAGCCCATGCCCAGCGCTGCTGGAACTGGTACGAACCCCGCGATCAGGGCCGCGGATCGGGCGAGCCGGCGATCATCGCGGGCCTGACCCGCACCGTGATGGCGGCCCATCCCATCGATCCGGCCCGGGTCTACATCGCCGGCCTGTCGGCAGGGGGGGCGGCCGCCCTGAACATCGCCCGGGCCTATCCGGACCTCTACGCCGCGGTGGGCGTCCATTCGGGACTCGCCGCCGGCTGCGCCCGCGATCTCGGCTCGGCGCTGATGGCCATGCAGGTCGGCGCGCCGGGCCTCGGCACGGCCACGCCGTTCGGCGCCCCCCCGACCGGGCGGCGCGTGCCGACGATCGTCTTTCACGGCGAGGATGACGGCACGGTGAGCGTGCGCAATGCCGACCAAGTCCTGGCGCAGGCCAATGTCGCGGGACTGACGGCGCGGTCCGAGACCTTCGAGGACCACGGCCATCCCTTCACCCGCACCCGCTACCGGGACGAGGCGGGCCGGGTCGTCGTCGAGGATTGGCGGGTGCGCGGCGCCGGCCACGCTTGGTCGGGCGGCCGCTCGGAGGGCAGCTATACCGACGGCGAGGGACCTGACGCCTCCCGGGCGATGCTCGACTTCTTCGCCGAGCATCGGCTGGGGCCGGACCGGCGCTAGGGCACGTCGGACGAAGGCCGCCCGCACCCCTCTTGCGATCACGTGAGGATCCCGGGAAACCCGACCCTGCGTCCTTGCCCGCGCACCCTCATGCCTTCCCCCAATCCGGACCGATCATGACCGCAACGCCCGCACCGATCCCGACCCTCGACGGCCTCGCGGAGGTCGCCGACCGGTACGACCTGATCCTCTGCGACGTCTGGGGCGTGCTGCATGACGGCCAGAAGGCCCACGGACCGGCGGGCGAGGCGCTGATCCGCTTCCGCGGCCTCCCGGGCTCGCGGTCGCGCCGGGTGGTCCTGGTCTCCAATGCGCCGCGGCCCGGGGACGGCGTGCAGCGCATCCTCGACCGGTTCGGGGTGCCGCGGGAGGCCTACGACGCGATCCTCACCTCGGGCGACCTCACCCATGACCTGATCGCCGCACGCCCGGGCGCGCGGATCCGGCATCTCGGGCCGGAGCGCGACCTCGGCATCTTCCAGGGCCTCGACCTCACCCTGGTCCCCGAGGAGGAAGCCGATCTCGTCGTCTGCACGGGCCTGTTCGACGATCGGAGCGAGACCGCCGACGATTACCGGCCTGAACTCACGCGTCTCGCGGCGCGCGGACTCACGATGATCTGCGCCAATCCCGACCTCGTGGTCGAGAGCGGCAACCGGCTGATCCCCTGCGCGGGCCTGATCGCGGCGGCCTATGCCGCGATCGGCGGCGCGGTGGTGTATGCCGGCAAGCCGCACCGGCCGGTCTACGAGGCGGCGCTGGCCAAGGGCGGGGCGCTCGGCGGCGCGGCGGTGGATCCGGGCCGGGTCCTGGCCATCGGCGACGCGATCCGCACCGACATCGCGGGCGCGCGCGGCTTCGGCGTGGCGAGCCTGCTGGTGGCCCGGGGCATTCACGCGGAGGAACTCGGCGTCACGGCCGAGCACCACCGGCTGGGCGACGTGGCGGAGTGGCTCGGCCGCCAGGCGGTGCACCCGGACGCGGTGATCGAGCGGCTGGTCTGGTAGCGCGGCGCGTCCCCGGCGCGTCCCCGGCGCTTGGCCGGCATGCTACAGGCCGGCCATGACCGATTCCGTCCCCGCCGCGACCCACGCCCGAACCATCCTGGCCGCGCACGAGCATCGTCGCCAGATCGCCCCGCTGACCGGGTGGGATCCCGGCCTCGACCTCGCCGCCGCCTACCGGGTGGCCGAGGCGGTCCGCCGCCTTCGGGTCACGCGCGGCGAGCGGACGGTCGGCCGCAAGATCGGCTTCACCAACACGACGATCTGGGACCGGTACGGCGTGCGCGCGCCGATCTGGGGACATGTCTACGACACGACCCTGCGGGACCGGGCCGCGCTGCCGGGAGCGGTGGCGCTCACAGCCTTCGTCGAGCCCCGGATCGAGCCGGAGATCGTGTTCGGCCTCAGACGGGTCCCGGAGCCCGGCATGGATCAGGCGGCCCTGATCGGCTGCCTCGACTGGGTGGCGGCCGGCTTCGAGATCGTGCAGTCGCTCTATCCCGGCTGGCGCTTCGCCGCTCCCGACACGGTAGCGGCCTTCGGGCTGCACGGATTGCTGGTGGTCGGTGAGCGGGTGCGGATCGCCCCCGGTGCGGCGCAGGACTGGATCGACCGACTCGGAGCGTTCTCGGTCGATCTGCTGCGCGACGGGGCGGTTGCGGAACGGGGCGGCGGCCGGAACGTGCTCGGGGCCGGACCCCTGGCGGCCCTCGGCCACCTCGTCGATGTGTTGGCTAACGATTCAGTCGGGCCGCCGCTGGCGGCCGGCGAAATCGTGACCACCGGGACGCTCACCGACGCGCTGCCGGTTGCCGCCGGGGAGGTCTGGAGCATGAGGCTCGCCGGGTTGTCCCTGCCCGGTCTCGATCTAGCGCTGGCCTGACGGAGCCGGCGTCGGATAACTCGGCCTTGTCCCCGACTGGGTACGGGTACGGATATTGTGATCGTTAGCCGACAGGCCACATGTTGAGACATGCCTGGACGCGCGCGGAGACGATACACCACCTTCCTCATCTCCGTGACGACGGACCTTCCCGGCGACGGCGCCTCGGGTGCAACGGTCTACGCGGTGATGACGTCCAGCGCCGGGGAGGCGCTGGAGGCCGTGCGCGCACGGGCCGAGCCGCAGAGTGCGGTCACCCTGGTGGGGAGCCTCTCCACCCGGGTCGCCAAGGCGCTCAAGCTGAAGCCCGACGAGCTGCGCGCGGTGTGACCCGCGCCCGCCCGCGCCGCCGGGTTCAGTCCACGGCCAGCCGGTAGCCGACCCCCCGCACCGTCTGCAGGAAGACGGGGTTGGCCGGATCGACTTCGGTCTTGCGGCGCAGGCGGTTGATCTGCACGTCGACGGTGCGCTCCGCGGCCGCGCCTCCGGAGCCGGCGAGCTGCTCGCGCTCCACGTTGGCGCCCCCGGCGACCGCCAGGATCGTCAGGATCTCGCGCTCGCGCTCGGTGATGCGGATCAGCTCGTCGTCCCGGCGCAGCTCACCCCGGTCGATCCGGAACGCGAACGGCCCGAAGGTCACGGCCTCGGCTGCCGCCGCGCGGGGGCGGACGCTGCGCTGGATGATGTTGTTGAGCCGGAGCGTCAGCTCCCGGGGCTCGAAGGGCTTGGGCAGGTAATCGTCCGCGCCGATCTCCAGGCCCATGACCCGATCGTTCGGGTTGGAGCGGGCGGTGAGCATCAGGATCGGGACCCGCGAGGTCTCGCGGACGCTCCGGGCGTAGTCGAAGCCGTTCTCGCCGGGCATCATCACGTCGAGCACCATCGCGTCGAACACGACGCTCTGGGCCCGGGCCCGGGCCTCGGCGGCACTCGCCGCCACGGTGACCCGGAAACCCTGGTCGGTGAGGTAGCGGGCGAGCAATTCGCGCAGGCGGCGGTCGTCATCCACGACGAGGACGTGCGGCGCCTCGTCGGGCAGTTCGGCCCGGGCGGTCATCGTCACGCGGCACCCCCCTCGGTCGCGCGCTGTTCGGCCCCCGCGCCCCGCCGCGCCATCAGGCACCGGACCGCGGCACGGTCCTCCGGCTCGATCATCGCCATCAGGAAATCCTCCGGGGAGCCCCGCGCATCCGGCGCGGCGAGCGCCCGGGCGAGGCGGCGGGCTTGGACGCGGGTAAGATCGGCCGCCAGCTTGGCGCCCGCTTCCGTGCAGTAGAGAAGGCGCTGGCGCCGGTCGCTCGAACCGGGCTTCTGCGCGATGTAGCCCTGCCCAATCAGGTCCTTGAGGACCCGGTTCAGGCTCTGCTTGGTGATGCGCAGGATGTCGAGCAGCTCGGCGATGGTCAGGCCCGGATACCGGTCCACGAAGTGCAGCACCCGGTGATGCGCCCGGCCGAAGCCGTAGGCGGCGAGGATCCGGTCGGGATCGCCCACGAAGTCCCGGTAGGCGAAGAACAGAAGCTCGATCAGGTCGTCGCTGCCGAGGGAGGCCGGCGCGGCACCCGAAACGGGTTTTGCCGCGACGGGCTCCTCGCGCGGGGCTGTCCGTGTCACGGCGCGGCCGCTCCCAACGGGTGATAGGTCAGTCTCCGTGACGTTTCTCAAGCACGCCCGGACCCGTCAACCCTGACCGCGGGTCCCGGGATACCGGTCCGGCACGGCCGTCACCCGGCAAGGGAGCTGGGGCGGGACACCATCCGGGCTTGCCGGCGTTCCGGCCGCTCCGCTACGCATCATCTGTCGGGCGGATGGATCGGCGGGAAGCATGGGCGACGCATCTGGATCGGGATCCCGCCGCCTGTGGATCCGCGACCCGCTCGCCATCCTGGCCGAGGGGGCCGGCGGCGGTGTCGTCGTCGCGGGAACCCGCATCGTCGAGCATGTGGCGGCGGGCGCCCGTCCGGCGAAGCCGGTGGACGAGACCTTCGACGCCTCGCGCCACGTCGTCATCCCCGGGCTGATCAACACTCACCACCACGCCTTCCAGACGCTGACCCGCGCCCACCCGATCGCGATCAACAAGCCGCTCTTCCCGTGGCTGAAGGCGCTCTACACGGTCTGGGGGCGGATCACCCCGGAGGCGTTCCGGCTCGCCACGCAGGTGGCCTATACCGAGCTGCTGCTCTCGGGCTGCACCACGGCGGGCGACCACCACTACCTGTTCCCCAAGGGGCTGGAGGATTCGGTGGACGTCCAAGTCGCGGAGGCCCGCGCTCTCGGGATCCGCGCCGTCGTCACCCGCGGCTCCATGAGCCTGTCCGACCGGGAGGGCGGCCTGCCCCCCGGGAGCCTGACGCAGGACGATGACACGATCCTGTCCGATTGCGAGCGGGTGCTCAACCTGTTCCACGATCCCGCCCCGGGGGCCATGGTGCAGATCGGGCTCGCCCCCTGCTCACCCTTCGCGGTGACCAAGCGCCTGATGCGCGAGAGCGCGGACCTCGCCGCCCGGCAGGGAAGCCGCCTGCACACTCATCTCGGCGAGACGCTCGCCGAGGACGATTACTGCCTCTCCATGTTCGGCTGCCGCCCCGTCGACTATCTGGAGGAGGTCGGCTGGCTGAGCGACCGGGTCTGGCTGGCCCACGGCATCCATTTCAACGATGCCGAGGTCGCCCGGCTCGGCAAGGCGGGGGTCGGCGTGTGCCACTGCCCGACCTCGAACATGACCCTGGCCTCGGGCCGCTGCCGCACCTGCGAGCTGGAGGCGGCGGGCGCGCCCGTGGGCCTCGGGGTCGACGGCTCGGCCTCGAACGACAGCTCGAACCTCATGGAGGGCGTACGCCACGCGGTGATGCTGAGCCGGCTCACCTACGGGGCGGAGGCCGTGACCCACCGCGATGCGCTCCGCTGGGCGACCGAGGGTTCGGCCGCGTGCCTCGGCCGCTCCGATATCGGGCGGATCGAGCCGGGCCGGGAGGCGGACCTCGCGCTGTTCACCCTGGAGGAGCTGCGCTTCTCCGGCGCCCACGACCCGCTGGCGGCGCTGGTCCTGTGTGGCGCCACACGGGCCGACCGGGTGATGGTGGCCGGTCAGTGGCGGGTGATCGACGGGCATCCGCTCGGGGTCGATACGGGGCTCTTGCGCGAGGCGCATTCCCGGCTGGCGGTGACGCTGTTCGGAACGGTGTGAGGCGCACCCCGCGGCGGCGCCCGCCCTCCCGCCGAGGGGAGAGCGGGCGCGGCTGATCCTCAGAACAGCCCGTCGATCTGGCCTTTGGGGTCGAGACGGATCGTGTCGGCGGCCGGCACCCGGGGCAGGCCCGGCATGGTCATGATCTCCCCGCAGATCGCCACCACGAAGCCGGCGCCGGCCGAGAGCCGGACGTCGCGCACGCCGACGATGTGGCCCTCGGGGGCGCCCATCAGGCTCGGGTCGGTGGAGAACGAGTACTGGGTCTTGGCCATGCAGATCGGCAGGTGGCCGTAGCCGTCCTTCTCGAAGGTGGCGAGCTTGCCGGCCGCCTTCGTCTCGATCTGGATGTCGGCGGCGCCGTAGAGCTTGGTGGCGATCGCCCGGATCTTGTCGGTGAGCGGCGCCTCCGTCTCGTAGGCGTGGCGGATCGGCGCCGGCTCGGCGGCGGCGAGCTTCACCACGGCGCGGGCCAGATCCTCGGCCCCGGCCCCGCCTTCCGCCCAATGGCGGCAGGTGATCGCCTCGACGTCGAGCCGCTCGCGGCACAGCTCCTTGAGCTTGGCGTGCTCGGCGTCGGTGTCGGCGTGGAAATGGTTGACGCCGACCACCACCGGCATGCCGAAGCCGCGCAGGTTGGTCACGTGCCGGGCGAGATTGGCGAAGCCCTTCTCCAGGGCATCGATGTTCTCGGCCCCGAGGTTCTTCTTGTCGACACCGCCATGCATCTTGAGCGCGCGGATGGTCGCCACCACGACGACCGCCGACGGGGTCAGGCCCGCCTGCCGGCACTTGATGTCCAGGAATTTTTCCGCGCCCAGATCGGCGCCGAACCCGGCCTCCGTCACCGTGTAGTCGGCGAGCCGCAGGCCCGCCCTTGTGGCGATCACCGAGTTGCAGCCATGGGCGATGTTGGCGAAGGGGCCGCCGTGGATCAGCGCCGGGTTGCCCTCGAGCGTCTGGACGAGGTTCGGCTGCAGCGCGTCCTTGAGCAGGACCGTCATGGCGCCGGTGGCCTTCACGTCCTTGAGCGTGACGAGCTTGCGGTCGCGGGTCTCGGCGATGACGATCCGGCCGAGGCGCTCCTCCAGGTCGGCCAGATCCTTGGCGAGGCAGAACACCGCCATCACCTCGGAGGCCACCGTGATGTCGAACCCGTCCTCGCGGGGGAAGCCGTTGGCGACGCCGCCCAGCGACTGGTTGATCTGGCGCAAGGCCCGGTCGTTCATGTCGACGACCCGGCGCCAGTGGATGCGGCGCACGTCGATGTTGAGCTCGTTCGCCCAGTAGACGTGGTTGTCGATCAGCGCGGCCGCGAGGCTGTGGGCCGACGTGATGGCGTGGAAGTCGCCGGTGAAGTGCAGGTTGATCTGCTCCATCGGCACGACCTGCGCCTTGCCGCCGCCGGCCGCGCCACCCTTCATGCCGAAGCACGGCCCGAGCGAGGGCTCGCGCAGGCAGATCATGGTCTTCTCGCCGATGCGGTTCAGGGCGTCGCCCAGGCCCACCGTGGTGGTGGTCTTGCCCTCGCCGGCCGGGGTCGGGGAGATCGCCGTCACCAGCACGAGCTTGCCGGGCTTCCGGCTCTCCAGCCCGGCGATGTAGCCGTGGTCGATCTTGGCGATGTGCTTGCCGTAATTGTGGAGCGCGTCATCCGGGATGCCGAGCTTCTCGGCGACCTGCGCGATCGGCTTCAGGGTCGCGGCGCGGGCGATCTCGATGTCTGACGGCATGGGCCTTCCTCCCTGACTCGCGGGCACCCTGCCCGCCCGCCGGCTCTTGCCGTGCGAATATCCTGCCGTGCGGGCTGCCGGCGCGGCCGGGCCACGGCGCGTCTGCCCCCAAACGGCTGCGCACTGTGCGTCAAACCGACGGGAAATGCGCGTCGATTTTTATGAGGGGGCCGACAAAAACAAGTTTTCGGTTTGCTGACCGCGACGGGGAGCGCGGGATCGCGTGGCAATGTGAGGCGACGCCCACTCATCCTCTCATCCTGAGGTGCCGGAGCGCAGCGGAGACCTCGAACGAGAGCTCCAGGGATCACTGCGTGTTCTGGCGGGCTCCTTCGAGGCGGCTTCGCCGCACCTCAGGATGAGGAGAATGGATGGGACCGATCGTCTTCCGAGCGGTCCGGTTCAGCCCCCCGACTTCTTGGCCTTGTCGGCGGCGCCCGGCGCCTCGTGCGGCTGGGGTGCGCCCTTGGGCAGCTCCGGGTTGTCGGCGTTGTGCGGGGCGGCCACCGGGGCCGGGGTGGTCTCGGCGGTGGCGGTGGGCTTCTCGGTCTCCGGCAGGCCGTCCTTAAGCTTCGCGTTGATCTGCGCGAGGTCGTCCGGCTCGGGGTTCAGGTCCTTGGCGTGCTGCCACTGGAACTTGCCCTCCAGGCGCCGGCCCGACCGCCAGTAGGCGTCGCCCAGGTGGTCGTTGATGGTCGGGTCGCCGGGCTTCAGCTCGACCGCCTTCTCCAGCTCGCGCACCGCGTCGTCCCAGCGGCCGAGGCGGTAATAGGCCCAGCCGAGGCTGTCGACGATCATGCCGTCCCGGGGGCTGGCGTCGGCCGCCTGCTGCAGCAGCTTGAACGCCTCGTCGATGTTGATCTTCTGGTCGACCCAGGAATAGCCGAGGTAGTTCATCACCTGGGCCTTGGCGGCCGGCTGGTTGTCCGGCACCAGGGACAGCGCCTTCTTCAGGTCGGCCTCGGCCTTCGGCCATTGCTTGGCGCGCTCGTAGGCAGTGCCGCGGAAGTAGAAGGTCGTCCAGTAGTTCGACAACGGCCGGTCGCCGATGAGGTCGATGGCGCGGGTGTAGGTGGCCGCCGCTTCCTCGTACTTCTTGCGCGCGCGCTGGACGTTGCCGAGCGCGGTGATCACGTCGATGTCGTCCGGATGGGCCTTCATGGTCGCGTCGAGATGCTCGAGCGCCTCGTCGCCCTTGCCCATCTGCTCTAGGTTCAGGCCGATCTGGATATCGGCGTTGAGCTTGAGCGGGGAATTGGCCGGGATCTGCGCGTAGGCCTCGTTGGCCCGCTCGGGCTGCTTCATCCGGTCCAGCGTGTCGGCAAGCGTCAGCCGGGCGAGCGCGTGGTCGGGGGCGAGATAGAGCGCCAGCCGCAGGTAGATCACGGCGGGCAGCTCGTCGCCCTGCGTCGAGCCCGCGGAGCCGAGCCCGTACAGCACCTCGGCGGCGCCCTCCTGGGCGTTGCCGACCAGCCGCGCGAGCGGCTTGCCCGCCTTGAGCTTGTCGAGAGCGTCGCGCACCAGCGGATGGCGGGGCGAGAGCTGGTCGAAATCGGAATAGGCCTGGATCGCCAGATCGGTACGGCCGAGGCTGGCCTCCATCCGGGCATAGGCATCGACGATGCGCAGGGTGTTGTGGTCGGCCTCGTAGGCGGCCTTGAGGCGGCGCTCGGCCTCGGCGTTGTCGCCGGTGACCGCGGCGATCAGGCCGGCATGGTAGTCGCGGAACGTGTTGTAGTAGCGCTCGCCCCGAAGCTTGTTGACGGTCTCCAGCGCCTTCCTGCCGTCACCCGCGCCCGCGTAGGACCAGGCGGTGAGCAGTGTCGCGGTCAGGTCCGTGGCGGCGCCGCGGCCGCTGCGGGAAAAGTTCTGGCGGGCAGCGGCCCATTGGCCGGCCTTGATCTGGCGAACCCCGAGGGAGAGGTTGGCGAGCCCGTTGGTGGGATCGCGGGCGATCAGCTTCTCCGCCGTGCGGAACGCGTCCGGCAGGGCGCCGTCGGCGAGCAGCGAGATGAAGGCGCGCTCGACCAGCTCGGCGTTGCGCGGATCCGCCTTCACCGCCTCGCGGTAGAAGGTCGCCGCCGCGGCCGTATCCCGGGAGGCGCCCGCGATGTAGGCGGAGAGGAAGTTGCCCTCGAGCGAGTCCGCGGGCTCGTAGTCGAGCACTGGGGTCGATTCCTTCGGCTGGGCGGCGAGCACGCTCTGCGGCAGCCCGGCGGCGAGCAGAAGGGCGAGCGCCGAGACGCTCCGGCGGGCGCGTGTTGTCATCATGAACCGATCGCGGCTCCTGGGCGCCGGCCCGTCAGGGGCCGGGCGCGAGAATGGCGGGGCGTCCCCGAAAAAACGCTGGGGACACTGAACCCATCCCGCCAGCCCTGCAAGGCGAAAGGATGGCGCCGCGCCATTCCTGCCCGGCCCGGGCGCCTCACATGTTCGGGTAGTTCGGCCCGCCCGGTCCCTCCGGGGTGACCCAGTCGATGTTCTGGTTCGGGTCCTTGATGTCACACGTCTTGCAGTGGACGCAGTTCTGCGCGTTGATTTGGTAGCGCACCCCGTCGCTCGCGGAGGCGTCCTCCACCCATTCGTAGACGCCCGCCGGGCAGTAGCGGGCCGAGGGACCGCCGTAGACGTCGTGCTCGGAGCGCTTCTGCAAATCCAGGTCGCGGACCTTCAGGTGGGGCGGCTGGTCCTCCTCGTGGTTGGTGTTCGACAGGTAGACCGAGGAGAGCCGGTCGAAGGTCAGCTTGCCGTCGGGCTTCGGGTAGACGATCGGCGTCACCTCGGAGAGCGGCTTGAGGCAGGCATGATCCGGCTTGCCGTGCTTGAGCGTGCCGAACGGCGAGGCGCCGAAGATGCTCGTCGCCCACATGTCGATCCCGCCGAGGCCCACGCCGACCAGCGTGCCGTATTTGGACCAGAGCGGCTTGACGTTGCGCACGGCCTTCAGGTCCCGCCCGATCGGGCTGTCGCGCCAGCCGGCCTCGTAGGCGGTGAGCTCGTCGCCGGCGCGGCCCGCCTTCAGGGCGTCCGCGATGGCGTCGGCCGCCTGCATCCCGGACAGGATCGCGTTGTGCGAGCCCTTGATCCGCGGCACGTTGACGAAACCCGCCGAGCAGCCGACCAGGCAGCCGCCCGGGAAGACCAGCTTCGGCACCGATTGCCAGCCGCCCTCCATGATGGCGCGCGCGCCGTAGCCGATGCGCTTGGCGCCCTCGAAGGTCTCGGCGATCAGCGGGTGGGTCTTGAAGCGCTGGAACTCCTCGAACGGCGACAGGGTCGGGTTCTCGTAGTTCAGGTGCGTGACGAAGCCGACCGAGAGCAGGTTGTCGTCGAAATGGTAGAGCCAGGAGCCGCCGCCGGCCTTGTTGGGCAGCGGCCAGCCCATCGTGTGGCGCACGAGCCCCGGCTCGAACTTGCCGGGCGCGAGCTGCCAGAGCTCCTTCACGCCGAGCCCGTACTTGAAATGGTCGCTGTGCCGGTTGAGTTCGAAGCGCTGGATCAGGCCCTTGGTCAGGCTGCCCCGGGCGCCCTCGCCGAACACCGTGTACTTGGCGCGCAGCTCCATGCCGCGGGTGTAGTCGTCGCGCGGCTCACCCGACTTGCCGATGCCGAGATCGCCCGTGGCGATGCCCACCACCGCGCCGTTCGCGTCGTAGAGAACCTCGGAGGCCGGGAAGCCCGGGTAGATCTCGACGCCGAGCGCCTCGGCCTGGACGCCCAGGTACTTGCACACGTTCGACAGCGAACCGACGAAGTTGCCGTGGTTCGACATGAGCTTGGGGAAGAACAGGTTCGGCAGGGTGATGCCGCTGTTCTTGGTGAGCATCATGAACTCGTCGCGCTGAACTTCGGTCTTGAGCGGCCGCTCCGGATCGGTGCGCCACTCGGGCAGGAGCCGGTCGAGGCCTACGGGATCGATCACCGCGCCCGACAGGATGTGGGCGCCGACCTCGGAGCCCTTCTCGACGACGACGACGGAGATCTCCTCGCCGATCTCGGCGGCGCGCTGCTTCAGGCGGATCGCGGCGGCGAGTCCCGCCGGGCCGGCGCCGACCACGACCACGTCGAAATCCATGCTCTCGCGTTCGGGCAGCGCCATCCTCGCCTCTCCTTTTCTTGTCCGAGTTCTTGTTTGAGTGCCCGATCTGCCGACCGGCCGGCCTTCCTGCTGCCGTCTCAAGCGATTCCAAGCTAGAAAGGCAAGTTGCCGAAGCCAGCCTTAAGGCAAAGCTGCCTTTGCCGCACGGGTGCTCTTCAGAGCGCGGCCGCGCGGCAGCCGGCACCGCGCTGTTCGGTCACGCAAGTCCTTGCCGACCGGCGCGTTTCGAGAGTTGTCCACAGGCTTCGGCGATCCCACATGCTTGTCCCCATGCCGAGCCCCGACGACGCGCAAGCCGACCTGATCGCCTATCTCGACTTCCACGTGGAGGCCGGGGCCGACGCGGCGCTCGACGAGCAGCCGCATGACCGCTTCGGCGAAACCGAGACGCCCGCGCCGACCCTGCGCTCGCCCCGCCGCGCCGCCCCCCGGGCAGCCGAGCAGCCCGTCAGCTCGGTCGCCAACAGCCTCGTGCCGCCCCCCGGCTCGCCGCCGCCCGCCGCGGCGCCGCGCACCTTCGGCCGCGCCGCCAGCGCCCAGCCGGACGAGGCCGCGAGCGACGCCCGGGCCCGGGCGCGGCAGGCCAAGACGCTGGACGAGCTGGAGCGGATCCTGGCGGACTTCGACGCCTGCCCGCTGCGCTTCACCGCCAAGAATCTCGTCTTCGCCGACGGTAATCCGGAGGCGCGGGTGATGTTTCTCGGCGAGGCGCCGGGCGCCGACGAGGACCGGATCGGCAAGCCGTTCATGGGCCGCTCGGGCCAGCTCCTCGACAAGATGATGAAGGCGATCGGCCTGGACCGGACCAGCGCCTATATCGGCAACATCGTGCCCTGGCGGCCCCCGGGCAACCGCAACCCGACCCCCCAGGAGGTCGCGGTGTGCCGGCCCTTCGTGGAGCGCCAGATCGAGCTGGTGGATCCGGACATCATCGTCTGCCTCGGCGCGCCCGCGACCCAGACCCTCACCGGCACGAAGGACGGGATCCTCCGGACCCGCGGCCGCCTGTTCCCGTACAAATTGCCGAGCCGCGAGGTGAAGGTGCTGGCGACCCTCCACCCGGCCTTCCTGCTGCGCCAGCCGGTGCAGAAGCGCCTCGCCTGGCGGGACTTCCGGGCGTTGCGCGCGCTCCT
Organism: Methylobacterium sp. CM6257; assembly: GCF_054611515.1. Taxonomy (NCBI): domain Bacteria; kingdom Pseudomonadati; phylum Pseudomonadota; class Alphaproteobacteria; order Hyphomicrobiales; family Methylobacteriaceae; genus Methylobacterium; species Methylobacterium sp. CM6257. Next base: position 6,479,517 of record NZ_CM137735.1, on the reverse strand, counting down.
CGACGGGACAGCTTGACCGCGGCAGCGGAACCGGGTCTCCCCTCCCGCCATTAGAGCTTCGTTCCCGCCGCGGGTGTGCCGACGGCCGGACACAACGACGCACAGCAAATCGTAGGCCGCCTGAGGCGGCCGGCGCAGCATCGATAGCGGGACCCAACCATGCGCTGGGAAGATCTACGCAGCTCCGACAACGTCGAGGACCGTCGGGGTGAAGGCGGTGGCGGCATGGGCTTTCCCGGCGGCGGCGCCGGTGGGCTCGGGATCGGCACCATCGTGGTGCTGCTGATCATCAGCTACTTCACGGGGATCAACCCGGCGATTCTAATCGGGGGCGCGGAGCGGATCGGCGGGCGGAGCGGCCAGCAGGAGCAGGTCGATCCGCAGACCCAGGCCCGGCGGCGCCAGGCGCCCGCCGACGAGAGCGGGCGGTTCGCGTCGAAGATTCTCGGCAATACCGAGGACGTGTGGAGCCAGATCCTGCCGCAGCAGACCGGCAAGGCCTACACGCCGACGACGCTGGTGCTCTACACCGGCGGCACACGCTCGGGTTGCGGCTCGGCGCAAGCTGCGATGGGACCGTTCTACTGCCCGCTCGACAAGAAGGTCTATCTCGACACGAGCTTCTTCAAGGAGATGGCGACGAAGTTCGGCGTGAAGGGTGACTTTGCCTACGCCTACGTCATCGCCCACGAGGTCGGCCACCACGTCCAAGACGTGCTCGGCATCCTCGGCAAGGTCCAGGCCCGCCAGCAGCAGGCTTCGAGCAAGGGCGAGGCGAACGCCCTCTCGGTGCGGATCGAGCTGATGGCCGATTGTCTCGCCGGCGTCTGGGCCAAGAATTCCAACGACAAGTACGCCGAGCTGGAGCAGGGCGACATCGACGAGGCGCTGAACGCCGCCGCGCAGATCGGCGACGACGCCCTGCAGCAGCGCTCGCGGGGCTACGTGGTGCCGGATTCCTTCACCCACGGCTCCTCGGCCCAGCGCCAGCGGTGGTTTGCCGCCGGCTACAAGAGTGGCCAGACCAAGGCCTGCGACACGTTCCGGACGGCCAATAACTGAGGCGTGCGGCGGGCCGGGGAGCCTGAACATCCCGACCTGACACGCGCGTCTCCCCTGCGGGCTGCCGGACACGGATCGGGTCCGGCACGTCCGTCTCACGACGGAGCGCAGGTCCCCTCTCCTGGAGGGAGAGGGACGCGACCTCTACGGAGGAAGCTCGACCGGAACGCGCGTCGATGGCGCGCAATCCTGCGGCTTCCCGACCCTCACCCCAGCCCCCGCCCGCGCGGGAGAGGGCGTTCCTTGCGCCGCGCATAGACCGCTCTGTCAACAGAGCAGCCTCCCCAAGGAGAGCGCGCCGTCACACCTCGGTCCGGGCTCTTCACCGCCGGCTTAACCGGAGTGCGTTGGCTTGGACCTTCCGCCGGTAGCTGCGGATCACCTTGCCGTTCGAGGCCCCCGCGGCGAGCATCAGGACGGCCTCGCCGGCCGCCAGGACCTTCTCGGTCACCATGAGCTGCGCCTCGACCTGCGCGGCCGGGCCCCCGAGGGCGAACATCGCCATCCGCTGGGCGATCACGCCCTGGGCCTCCAGGCCGAGCATGGCCATGTCCAGGCTCGTCGTCCACAAACCGCAAAGCATCGTGTTCCTCGAAGGTGTCGGCAACGGCCAAGCTACCGCACCATAGGCCGGGGCGTCCGACGGCGCGGCAGGAAAAGACCGATGGCGCAGGATTGGGCCGAAAAGCCGCAGGTCAACGGAGCCGCGACGGCCACGGTTGCGCAGGACGCAGGCCCGCCCCGCGCCGGTCCTCCGCGGTCCCGCCCGTCTTTGCGCCGCCACGATCCATGCCGTAAGCGCCCCTGAGCTTTCCCCGACACGGCTGCGCGCTTCCGCATGATACGCCTGGACAAGATCACCAAGCAGAACGGGCGGCAGCTCGTCTTCATCGAAGCCTCGGCCGCCCTGCAGCGGGGCGAGAAGGTCGGGCTGGTCGGCCCGAACGGGGCCGGCAAGACCACCCTGTTCCGGATGATCATCGGCCAGGAGCAGCCCGACGAGGGACAGGTCGCCGCCGACCGGGGCATTACCATCGGCTATTTCAGCCAGGATGTCGGCGAGATGTCCGGGCGCAGCGTCGTCACCGAGGTGATGGACGGCGCCGGCCCGGTGAGCGCGGTGGCGGCCGAGCTCGCGGAACTCGGCGCCGCGCTCGCCGACCCGGAGCGCGCCGACGAGATGGACGCCCTGGTCGAGCGCTACGGCGAGGTCCAGGCGCGCTTCGAGGAGCTCGACGGCTACGCCCTGGAGGGACGGGCCCGCGAGGTGCTCGACGGCTTGAGCTTCAGCCAGGAGATGATGGACGGCGATGTCGGCGCCCTCTCGGGCGGCTGGAAGATGCGCGTGGCGCTGGCCCGCATCCTGCTGATGCGCCCCGACGTGATGCTCCTCGACGAACCGTCCAACCACCTCGACATCGAGAGCCTGATCTGGCTCGAATCCTTCCTGAAGGCCTATGACGGCGCGCTGCTGATGACTTCGCACGACCGCGAGTTCATGAACCGCATCGTCACCAAGATCATCGAGATCGACGCCGGTGCGCTCACCACCTATTCGGGCGACTACGCCTTCTACGAGGGCCAGCGGGCGCTGAACGAGGCGCAGGCCCAGGCGCAGTATGAGCGTCAGCAGGCGATGCTCGCCAAGGAGATCGCCTTCATCGAACGGTTCAAGGCCCGGGCCTCCCACGCCGCCCAGGTGCAGAGCCGGGTGAAGAAGCTCGACAAGATCGAGCGCGTGGAGCCGCCCCGGCGGCGGCAATCGGTGGCCTTCGAGTTCCAGCCGGCGCCCCGTTCGGGCGACGACGTCGTGATGCTCAAGGGCGTGAACAAGCGCTACGGCAGCCGCACGATCTATGAGGGGCTCGACTTCTCGGTGCGGCGCAAGGAGCGCTGGTGCGTGATGGGCATCAACGGCGCCGGCAAGTCGACGCTCCTCAAGCTCGTGACGGGCACCACCGAGCCGGATGACGGCACCGTCACGGTGGGCGGCAGCGTCAAGCTCGGCTACTTCGCCCAGCACGCCATGGACCTGCTCGACGGCGACCGCACGGTCTTCCAGACCCTGGAGGACGCCTTCCCACAGGCCGGCCAGGGGTCGCTGCGGGCGCTGGCCGGCTGTTTCGGCTTCTCGGGCGACGATGTCGAGAAGCGCTGCCGGGTGCTCTCGGGCGGCGAGAAGGCGCGGCTGGTCATGGCGCTGATGCTCTACGACCCGCCGAACTTCCTGGTGCTCGATGAGCCGACAAACCATCTCGACATGGGCACCAAGGAGATGCTGATCAGCGCGCTCGCCGACTACGAGGGCACGATGCTGTTCGTGTCCCACGACCGGCACTTCCTGGCGGCCCTGTCGAACCGGGTGCTGGAGGTGACTCCCGAGGGCGTGCACCAGTACGGTGGCGGTTATACCGAGTACGTGGCCCGCACGGGCCAGGAGGCACCGGGCCTGCGAAGCTGACGCGCGACGGTCGGTGACGCCCGGACCGCCTGGGCCGATCCGCCCCGTCAGCACGCGGGCAGCGAAGCGGCCCAAGGCTGTGTGATGCCGGGGAGCGTGTGGCGCTCCTGGCCTGCTTCGCTCCGCTCGCGGAGACGGTCACAGGAAACCCTGCGACGGGCGCGCCGCTATCGTGCCGGGGCAACCCACGTTAGGCTGCGCCGAAACGGCCGGGTGCCAGACGCCGTGCGACGCCTGCTGAAATTCCTCCACACGATGGGATCCGCCGGAATGCTGGGGGCGATGGCGGCCCTGGTCGTGATCCTGGGCGTCACTCCGGTCCCATCCGCCCTGCCCGGCTACGCCGCCGCCCGCGGGGCGATGGGGGCCATCGCCACCTGGGTGTTCCTGCCGGCGCTCGCCCTGACGTTGATGTCCGGCCTGCTCGCGATGGCGTTGAACCGCGCCTACCTCAACGCGGGCTGGGCGTGGCTGAAGCTCGCCACCGGCGTCCTGATGTTCGAGGGTGGGCTGGTCTACGTGCAGGGACCGATGAAGCAGGAGGCCGAGCTGAGCGCCCGGGCGCTGGCCGGCCTCGGCGATCCCGCGGGCCTCGCCGTCTCGCTTCCGGGCGAGCGCGGCACGCTCTGGGTGCTGCTGGCGGTCGCCACCGCTAACGTGGTGCTCGGGATCTGGCGGCCGCGCCTGCTCAGGATCCCCGATTCGGGACGATGACGGACACCCGGGGCGGCGGCCATCCAACCCATCTCCGCATCCTGGTGCGGCGAAGCCGCCTCAGAGCAGGCCTCAGCCAGGCGCGCGATCCCTGGAGGCCTGCTTCGGAGTCTCCGCTGTGCTCCGGCAGCTCAGGATGCGGGAGGGGTATCATCCGTGAGCCTGAACGGCCGCACCGCTCTCGCGAAAGGGTCCGGCCACGGCCGTCATTTGCCGATACAGAAGCCGGCAAACAATCTATCCAGCACATCCTCGACCCCGACACGGCCAGCGACCTCGCCGAGCGCACGGACGGCCAGCCGCAGGTCCTCGGCAGCCAATTCCGGCAACCCGCCCGTACCTGTGAGCAGGCGGTCGAGATGCCCGACACAGGCTTCGAGTGCCGCGCGGTGGCGAGTGCGGGTTATCAGGGCGTCGCCTTGGCCGAGGCCGGCTTCCGCCGCGACCTGAATGGCATCGATCAGGGCCTCCAGACCGAGGCCCGTCCGCGCCGAGACCGCGAGCGCGCCTGCTCCGCGACCGGATGGTAAGCCGGCAAATAGATCGGCCTTGGTGTAGACCGTCAGGGTCTGGATTCTCTCGTCTCCGAGTTCCGGAGCCGAGCCTTCCGGAGGAACCAGCACCAGAACCAGATCGGCCGCGTCGATGCGCGCGCGGGTTCGCAGGATCCCCTCCGCCTCCACCGGCTCGGCGGTCTCGCGCAGGCCCGCGGTATCGACCAGAAGGATCGGCAGGCCTCCGAGATCGAGGCGCACCTCGATGGCGTCCCGGGTCGTGCCCGGCACGTCCGACACGATGGCCACGTCCCGCCGGCTGAGCGCATTCAGCAGGGTCGACTTTCCGGCGTTGGGCGCGCCGGCCAGCACGACCGTGAACCCGTCGCGCAGACGCTCCCCGCGGCGCCCGTCCCGCAGGGCCGCGGCGATTGCGTCGCGCAGGGCGGCGGTCCGTTGCAGCAGGGCGGCGTCGAGCCCGGCATCGTCCACGTCGCTCTCGTCGGCAAAATCCAGGGCCGCTTCGGCGGAGGCGAGGCAATCGATCGCCTCCATGCGCCAAGCGGCCACTTGTCGACTCAGCGCACCGTCGAGCTGGCGAAGGGCCTGCCGGCGCTGCCCCTCGGTCTCGGCATCGATCAGATCGGCCACCGCCTCGGCTTCGGCGAGATCCATCCGACCGTTCAGCACTGCCCGTCGGGTGAAGGCGCCGGGGCCAGCGGCGCGGCAGCCCGGCATCCGCGCCAGGGCCGCGAGCACGCCCATCCGGACCGCCGATCCGCCATGGAGGTGCAGTTCGGCCATGTCCTCGCCGCTATAGGTGTTCGGACCTGGAAACCATGCCACCAGGGCCCGATCGAGCTCGGTTCCGTCGGCCGGATCGCGCAGGGTTCGGAGCGACAGGCGCCGGGGTTCCGGAAGCGCGCCGCCCAGGGTGACGAGGACGTCCCGGGCGGCCGGCCCGCTGATGCGGACCACCGCGACGGCAGCGCGGCCGAAGCCGCTGGCGGGCGCGAAGAGGGTTTCGGTCATGGTTCGCGGGTTCGCGCAGGCTCTGCTTTTAGATCCCGGGAGCGGGTTTCACGTGAAACACACCGGCCGCCCTATACCATCCCGGCGCCCCGCCGCATCGATCCGGCAGATGCAGGACCGAGCAACCAGGATGCACCCGATCATGCCCATGACGCGCCGCGCACTCAGCCAAAGCCTGCTTGCCGCGCCGTTGATCCTGCCCCTCGGGGCGGCCAAGGCCTGGGCGGAGCCCGACCTCGCGGCGATCGAGCGGCGGCTCGGCGGCCGGCTCGGTGTCGCGGCGCGCTCGACGGATCGCGTTCTGGTGCGTCACCGGGCGGACGAGCGCTTTCCTCTGTGCAGCACCTTCAAGGTCCTGGCCGCCGCGGCGGTGCTGGCGCGGGTCGATGCCGGATCCGAGAGCCTCGACCAGACGGTGACGTACGGTGCGGGTGACCTGCTGAGCTACGCGCCGGTGACCCGGAAGACCTTGGAGGCCGGTGGGGGAACCGCGCGAATGTCCGTCTCGGAGCTCTGCGCCGCCGCGTTCGAATGGAGCGACAACACTGCGGCCAACCTGCTCCTTGCCCGCCTGGGCGGGCCGGAGGGACTGACCACGTGGCTGCGGGCGACCGGCGATCCCCTCACCCGCCTCGACCGCACCGAGCCGACCCTGAACAGCGCGATCCCCGGTGATCCGCGCGACACAACCAGCCCGGAGGCGATGCGCGCAACTCTCGACCGGCTCCTGCTCGGTTCGGTTCTGTCGGCGCCGTCGCGCGAGCGCCTCGAGGGCTGGATGGTGGCGTGCCAGACCGGGGCTAGGCGGCTCCGCGCCGGGCTCCCGAAGGACTGGACCGTCGGTGACAAGACCGGCAGTGGCGATAACGGCTCTGTCAACGACGTCGCGATTCTGCGGCCGCCGGGACGTGCGCCCGTGACCGCGGCCGTGTACGTCACGGGCTCGACGGCACCTGCGGAGGTCTACGATGCGGCCTGGGCCGAGATCGGCCGGCTCATCGCCGCGCGGGCGGCCGGCACCTGAGATCCGACGAGTCCTTGCTCCGAACCATGGCCAAGACAGCCCCGAAGACCACCCGCGCAACCCAAGCCCTCGATAAGGCCGGCATCGCCTACAGCCTCCACGGCTACGAATACGATCCGGACGCCCAGCGTATCGGCCTCCAGGCCGCGGAGGCGCTGGGCGTTGCCCCGAGCCGGGTGCTGAAAACCCTGATGGCGGCGGTGGACGGGCGCTCCGTCTGTCTGCTGGTTGCCTCCGACAAGGAGGTGGCGATGAAGCGGGTCGCGGCGGCTTTCTCGGGGAAGGCGGCCGCCATGCTCAAGCCGGCCGATGCCGAGCGCCTGACCGGCTACCATGTGGGCGGGATCAGCCCGCTGGGACAGAAGAAATCCTTCCCGACGGCGATCGATTCCGGTTCCCTCACCGAGCCGGGCGCCGGGATCCACATCAATGGCGGGGGACGGGGCTTGCAGATCCGTCTGACCGAGGGCGACCTCGTGGCTGCCCTGAAGGCCCTCGTCGTGCCGCTCACGGAACCGCACAGGCCGGGGTAATCACACGTTTACCCTGTTGTCCCACGGTGCGGGTTTCCGGGAGAGGCAGGTTCGGCATGCGGGCGATGGGGCGCGGGACGGTGGCGGCGCTCGGGATCGGCCTGCTGCTCGGCAAGCCCGGCGCGGCCGCGGACCTCGACGTCCGAGGCACCTACGAGACGATCCCGGCGGGCAGCCCGCGCTTCTTCCCGCGCAGCGACGGGATGGAGCGTCGCCCGGTCTACGCCGTCCGGGCCCGGCCGGTGCCGGTGGGTTGCACGCCCCGCCGGGCTCCGGTGCCGACCAACGCGCCGGACGACCCGAGCTATGTCGGTTCCGAATACGGCTTGTCGCATCCGAGCTATTACGGGTTCACGCCGCCGCTCGGCGTGGACGACCCGTTCGGCCGCTCTCTCCTGCCCTATTGCCCGTGAGCGCCGGCACGGGACGCAGGCGGCTGTTTCCCTGAAGCCACCTCATGCACTAGACCGGCGCCCCGACCAACGCGGAGCCTGTCCCGTGCCCGATTCGACTCCCCAGCGCTTCAGCGATCTCGCCGCCCTGCGCGGGTGCGTGGCGGCATGGCGGGATGCGGGCGAGCGCGTCGTCCTGGTGCCGACCATGGGGGCCCTGCACGAGGGCCACCTCGCCCTGGTGGCCGAGGCGCGCCGGATCGGCCGGCATGCGGTGGTGAGCATTTTCGTCAACCCGACCCAGTTCGGGCCCAACGAGGACTTCTCCCGGTATCCGCGCGATCTGGAATCCGATCTCGCGCTGCTCGGGCAGGCCGGGGCCGACGCTGCCTGGACGCCCGACGTGGCGACCATGTACCCGCCGGGCTTCGCCACCCGGATCGAGGTCGCCGGCCTCACCGAGGGGCTGTGCGGCCCGTTCCGGCCCGGCCATTTCGCCGGTGTCGCCACCGTGGTGACCAAGCTCCTGAATCAGGTCCGGCCGGACGTGGCCCTGTTCGGCGAGAAAGATTTCCAGCAATTGCGGGTGATTCAGCAGGCGGTGGCCGACCTCGACCTCGCGGTGGAGATCCGCGGCGTGCCCACCGTGCGCGAGGCGGACGGTCTCGCCCTGTCATCGCGCAACCGCTATCTCGCGCCCGAGGAGCGCGCCATCGCCCCGAAGCTCCATGCCGTGCTGGCCGACGTGGCGGCCGCCACCCGCGACGGGAGCGCGGTGGCGGGGCGGATCGCCGCCGGCAAGGCAGCCCTGGAGGCGGCGGGTTTCCGAGTCCAGTACCTCGCGGTCTGCGATGCCCGGACTCTGCTGCCGGTGGAGCGGGTGGACGGTCCCGCCCGCGTCCTCGCCGCCGCCTTCCTCGGCCGGACCCGCCTGATCGACAATCTCGCGGTCTGAGGGCTCCGAGCCGTAATCCGGCCCAGGGCGCTCAGGCCGCCGCGGGCAGCAGGCGCCGGAGTTCCCGCAGGATTTCCGGAAGTTCGATCGGCTTCTCCAAGCGGCGCACGGCCGCGTAACGCTCGGGCAGAACCGTCTGGTCGTAGCCGGTGGTGAACACGAACGGGACGCCACGGGCCGTAAGGGCGTCGGCGACCGGGTAGACCATCTCGCCGCCCAGGTTCACGTCGAGCACCGCGATCTCCGGCGCGGTCTCACCCTGGAGCAGGTCGAGGGCGGCCCGCACCGAAGGGACGGGGCCGAGCACGGTGGCGCCGGCGGCTCTCAGCGCCTGGTCCAGTTCCTCCGCGATGAAATATTCGTCCTCGACCGCCAGGACGCAGCGGCGGAGGAGCTCACTGTCAGGCATCGATCGTACCGCTTACCGGCTGCCGCTCCGAGACGGGCAGCGCGATGGTACAGTGCACGCCGTCCGCTTCCATCACGTAGGTTGTTCTCGCGCCGAGCTGGTAGGGCAGCGCCCGCTCGATCAGCTCGCGCCCGGACCCCGTCCCCTCCGGAGTGCCGCTCTCCCGCGGCATGGCGACGTCGTGCTCCCGCCAATCCACATGCAGCCAGGGCCGGCCGTCCTCCGCCGCGCGCTCGACCCACCAGCGCACCGCGAGGCGCCCCTGCCTCTGCGAGAAGGCCCCGTACTTGACCGCGTTGGTGGCGAGTTCGTGCAGGGCGAGCGCGAAGGTCTGGACCGTGCTGGAGCGCAGGGCGATGCCGCCCGGACCCGTCAGCGTGACGCGACCGTTCTCGCCGTGGAGCGCCGCCACCTCGCTGCGGATGAGTTCGTCGAAGGTGATGCGCTGCCCCTCGCCGAGACGCGACAGCAGGCCCTGCACGCGGGCCAGGGCGGCCAAGCGGTCACCGAAGCGCGCGCGAAAATCGGCGAGATCCGTCGAGCGGCGGATCGTTCGCTCGGAGAGGGACCGCACGACGCCCAGCAGGTTGCGGGTGCGATGCTGCAATTCGGCCACCAGCACCTTCTGGGTCTCCTCCCAGGTGCGCCGCGCGGTGGTATCGATCATCACGCCGACCATCCGGACCGGCGCGCCGGCCGCGTCGTAGAAGAACTGACCCTGGGCCGAGAGCCACCGCACCGTGCCGTCGGGATGGAGCGTGCGGAACTCGTGGGCGTAATCCCCGCCGCTCTCCTGCGCGTCGTGCACCGCCCGCTCGGTTTCGGCCCGGTCATCCGGGTGAAGCCGCGCCGCCCAGATCTCGTAGCTCGGCGTCACCTCGCCGACCGCGTAGCCTTCCATCCGGAAGTGCTCGTCCGACCAGTGGATCTCACCGGTCCGCATGTTCCAGTCCCAGAGACCGAGCCCACCGACCTGCGCGGCGCGCCGGAGCCGTTCCTCGCTCTGCCGCAGGGCTTCCTCGGCGCGCCGCTTCGCGCTGATATCGCGGAAGTAGACCGACAGGCCGCCCTCGGCGGTCGGGTAGACGCTCATGTCGATCCAGTGGCCGAGAATCGGCGACACGGTCTCGAGGCGGACCACGTTTCCGGTCTCTGCAGCCCGCAGATGCGCCCGGTAGGCCTCCGAACCCACCGCCTGGGGGAACTCCTCCCAGTAGACCTTGCCGAGGAGATCCGTCCGCGAGCGGCTCCACCAATCCTCGGCCCGGCGGTTGACGTAGGTGAAGCGCCAGTCGCGGTCGACCGCGTAGAACGCGTCCGAGATGCTCTCCAGGATCTCGCGGCTGCGCTCGGCCAGCGCGTGGGCCGCGGTCTGGGCGCGGGCCCGCTCCACGGCGGCCCAGGTGCGCTCGGCGACCTCCAGGGCCAGGCGGACCTCCCCGGGCCTGAAGACGTGGGCCGCGGCGAAGTGGACGGCCAGGACGGCCACGAGCCGCCCGGCCTTCACGAGCGGCACGTCCAGGATCGCACCCAGCTGCAGACGCGCATGGGCCGCCTTCTCAGCCTCGCTCAACCGCGGGTCGCTGGCGATGTCGGAGCGGACCACCGGCTGGCCCGCGCGCAGCGCCCTCAACAGGTCCGGCCCGTAGTCTGCGTAGCGGTAGCGCCCCTCCATGCCGGGCACGCCCGCATTGTAGCTGCGGGCGAGGATGATCGTTTCCCCGTCCCCCGCATCCTCCGCATAGGCTACGCGGTTGGCGCCGAGATGCTGCCCCAGCAGGCGCGCGGCCGTCATCTGGATCTCGACCGAGTCGGCGACGGGCCGCAACGCGTCCGAGAGCCTGAGCAGGAAGGCTTGGCGCTCCTCACCCTCGCGCAGGCCTGCCTCGATGTCGGATTTCCGGCGCAGGGCGGCTTCCGCGGTAGCCAGCCTCTCCTTCAAGTCCGCGATGAGGGCGTGGTCGTCCATGGTTTCGTCACACACGCTGTAATCGGAGGAGCCGGTCCGGCGGACAACGCGGTATCGAATGCCGGCGACGACCGCCAGGAAACGTGGCCGCCCGGCCACGCCGCCGACGATTCCACCGTGGGCTGCCTCACAGGGTTGGCGCCGCCCGGCCGAACTGCTCTGTGCTGGCCCCGTGATCGGAACGCGCCCCGCACCGGCCTTCCTGGCCGTGTCCCTCGCCCTCGCGGCGCCTGCCAGCGCCGGGGATGATGCGTTCGAGGGGGTGGCCGGTCCCTACGGCGAGCGCCTGCGCTACGACGCGAAGGGACTGACCCTCACATTCCCCGAGCCGGAGGTAAAGCTCCAAATCGGCGGCCGGCTGCATATCGATGCCGGCGCGGCAGGCTTCAGCCGGCCCGGCCTGCCTGAGGCCTTTCCCGACACGGTCGCCGTGCGCCGCTCCTGGATCGAGCCGACCCTCACGATCGGGCGCGACTGGGTGATCGCCTTCCAGTACGATTTCAGCGATCCGATGCTACCGATCAACGACGCCTTCGTGGCCTGGAAGGGGCTGCCGGACACGATCCTGACCCTCGGCAACATGAAGGTGCCGTTCAGCCTCGAATGGCTGCAGAGCAACAACGACACTCTGTTCGTGGAGCGCTCGGTGGCCAATGCCCTCGTGCCGGATCGTCGCTTCGGCGTCGCGGCCGGGCATCACGGGCAGGCCTGGACCGCGGTGGCCGGCGTGTTCGGCAATGCCGCCAGCAACGGCATCGTGGGTGACGGGGTCGCGGTGGCGGCCCGCGCCACCGTCGCGCCGATCCTGGAGGAGGACGAGACCCTGCATCTCGGGCTCGCCGGGATCTACCGCCGCCGATCCCGGAGCGACGACGCGTTCAGCTTCTCCAGCCCGGCGGGCGCCGCCCTGTTCGAGCGCCCCCTGGTGGATACGGGCGACCTCCCCGATACGGCGCGCGTGTCCCGCATCGGCACCGAATTCGCCTACCGCAAGGGTCCGTTCCTGATCCAGGCCGAGTATATCCGCGCTGCGCTTCAGCCGTTCGGCGGTCCCGGCGCACCGGCCTCGAGCCTGGATTTCCAGGGCGGCTATGTCGAGGCGGCCCTGGTGCTGAACGGGGAGGGCCGCGGCTACGCACTCACGCCCCAGGGGGGCACCACCTACGCGACCTTCAAGCGCGTGACGGTGCCGGAGGGGCAGCGGGTCTCCCGGGGCGGTATCGGCGTGTTCGAGCTGGCGGCTCGCTACAGCGCGGTGGACCTCAACGTGCGGGGGTTTCGCGGGGGCACGGAGCGGGACGTGACCCTCGGCCTGAGCTGGTACCCGGAGCCCAATCTCCGTCTGATCGCGAACGTCATCCGTGGCCGGGTGCAGCCAAGCGAGGCCCAGTCCGACACGCTGGGCACCCGGCCGTTCTCGGTCGATACCGTCGTGGCGCGCCTGCAGATCTACTGGTGAGGGCCGCCGGCTCCGCTCAGACGGCCCGGCGCAGGACCGATCGGAAGGGGCGCCGTTCGGGCTCCGGCGGGGCGGGAGGCGCGGGTGCCTCGGCGGGCGGGGCGGACAGGATCTCGGCGCGGACGGGCCGCGGCGCCGCGAAGGCTGTCCCCTGCGCGAAGGGTACGTCGAGGTCGATCAGGTCGGGCACATCCGCCTCGTCGGCGACGTCCGTGGCGACGAGGCGGATCCCGGCCCGACCCAGAGCCGGTGCGGTATCCTCGACGGCGATGTCGGACAGGCTGCGCCGGTCCGAGCGCGGCCGCAGCAGCATCTCCGCCGGCACCTTGACCTGACCGATCCCGAGCCCCGCCAGTTCAGCGGCGTCGAAGCGCAGGTCGTCGGGCCGGTCGAGGCTGAACCCGATCCGTCCGCGCAGGGAGGCGAGCAGGCCGCGCTGGCCCGCATCAAGGCCGCGCCAGCTCGCCTGCGGCAGGGTGATCGTCAGACCCGCCAGGGCGGGATCGTCCGCCGCCATCCGGGCCAGCTCGCGCAGGAGACCGGGCTCGAACAGCGACAGCGGTGACAGGCCGTAGGTCAGCATCGTGTCGCTGCCCCGGCGGGCGAGGTGGCGTACCACGAGGCTCGCCCGCTGCAGCATGCGGCGATCCAGCTCGGTGGTGCGGCCGTAGCGCTCCAGCACCGGCATGAAGGCCTCGGGCTCCGCCGGCCGGCCGCTGAGGCGCAGCCGGGCCAGCGCTTCGTAGGCCACGACCTTGCGCTGGGGTAGGGAGACGACCGGCTGCAGGTGGATCTCCAGCCCGTCGCCCTCGAAGGCCCGGATGATCTCGGCCTCGCTCTCGGGGGCCCGGGTGAGCGGCGGGGCCGGGCGCGGCGGGATCGGCCGCGCGGCCGCTGCGTGAGCTGCCGCGGGTGGCGTGACCGGGCGCGCCGCCGGCGGGACGGGTTCGGCGGGGGCGGGATGTGGGTACGGCGGGGCTGCGGCTGGTGCTGGGGCAGCCGCGGGCGCCGGTGCGGACGCCGGAGGCTGTGCCGCGGACCGGATCTCCGGCCGGGCTTTGAGGCTCGCGATCTCGGCGTCCTGCGTGCTCACCACCGTGGTGAGGTCGCGCACGATGCCGCTCAGAAGCCCGAGTTCGACGCTCAGTTCCTCGATCTGCACCCGGAGGGCGTCCTCGGCGGCGTCCGGCCGCGGTCGGGTGGCCGCGGCAGTCTCGACCTTGAGCAGGCGTCGGGACAGGAGGTCGAGTTCGCCCGACAGCTTCTCGCAGCGGCTCTTCAGCGTGGCGATGCGGGACAGGGCAAGGCCGGCGACGACGGCGGCAACGGCGCCGAGCGTCAGGGCACTCCAGAGCGGCAGGAACACGGCGAGTGGCCCGAACACGACGAGCCCGAGAAGGCCGACCGTCAACAGCCCCGCGTACCGGCCGAGGACCGGGACCATCGTCTGAACACCTGCCGGGGTCGCGCTCCGGTCACCGGGGGAGGTCCCGGCGAAGCCCCGCCGGGCGCGAACCGAATCGTCCGATCATTGGCGCCGCGCGGCCGGCGCGGCAAGGCTCCGACGCGGCATTCTCGCGCCGCGGGGTGTGAATTCCGGGTGGTGTGACGCCGGCGCCCGCTGGAACGTTGCCGAATCATCACGGCTGGCCCGATTGCGAAGCGCCTCGGGAAGGGTTGTGCGGCACGCGCATGCAGACGGGATGAAAAGGCGCCATAAAGCGTGGCCATGACGTTGTCCCCGCGTACCTCCCTGTTCCGCGCCGTTCTCGGCGCCGGCACGATACTCGCCGGCTGCGGCACGACAGCGTCCCGAGCAGCCGATCTCATGGCGGATCTTCCGCGCGCCACGCCGACCTTCGCGATGGTCGATCCCAATACCTGGATCGTGACGGTGAGCGGCTCGATCCAGGCCGTGCCGCGCTATCCGGGCGCCAGCGACTACACCGCGGTGGGCTACCCCTCGATCGACATCCGCCGCGTGGGCGAGCCGCGTCGCTTCTCGACCCCCGACGACGGCTTCAGCCTGTCCCTCTACGACGACCAGACCTTCCGGATCGGCCCGACCGCGCGCTTCGTGCCCGGGCGCTACTACGGCGATGACCGGCGTCACCTGTTCGGCTTCCGCGACGCGCGCTTCGCCGTCGAGCCGGGCGTGTTTGCGGAGTTCTACCCGGTCTCCTTCATTCGCACCCGTGTGGAGGTGCGGCAGGGCATCTACGGGCATCACGGCACGGTCGGCTCGGTGGCGGCCGATTACCTGATGCCCGCCGACAAGGTCCTGTTCTCGATCGGACCGCGCTTCAACATCGGCGACGCCAGCTTTGCGCGGAAGTATTTCGGCGTGTCCCCGAGCGAGGCGGCGCTCAACGGCCGCGTCACCCCCTACAATCCGGACAGCTTCTACTCGGCGGGCGTCCTCGGCGCCGTGACCTACACGCCGACCGAGACCTGGGCCTACACGGCCTATGCCGGCTACAACCGCATCCTGGGTGCGTCCGGCGACAGTCCCCTGGTGCGCCGCCCCTTCGGCAATCCGAACCAGTACCAGTTCGGCCTGCGGATCGACTACGCGTTCCGGATGCCGGCCCTGTTCTGACCTGCCCTCAGCGCTTGCGCCGGCCCGCCCGGGCTCCAACATTCCGGCCCCAGGAGTCACGGAGGCCAGGATGGACGCGACGCACACGGATCTGCTGATGCGGGTGGAAGGCATGACCTGCGACGGCTGCGCCGCCGCGGTGACCCGCACGGTGAAGCGCAT
The DNA here is from genome assembly GCF_054611515.1 of Methylobacterium sp. CM6257. Lineage (NCBI taxonomy): Bacteria > Pseudomonadati > Pseudomonadota > Alphaproteobacteria > Hyphomicrobiales > Methylobacteriaceae > Methylobacterium > Methylobacterium sp. CM6257. The sequence goes on along the minus strand of NZ_CM137735.1, from coordinate 6,464,252 downwards.
CGATCCCGCGGCCGAGGTCCAGGTCGACCGCGCGGCGGGGCGTGTGGCGATCCGGACCGACGCGCAGGCCCTGGTCATCACCGAAGCCCTGACCAAGGCCGGCTATGCGGCCACCGCCATGACCGGCTGAGCATGACCGGCTGAAGCCGGCCGGGTACCGGCCTACGAGCGGGTCAGGAACATCCCGGTCAGCAGCAGGACGAACGCGGCCAAGCCGAACTGACCTTCCTTGCGCTTGGTGCGGTCGAGGAAATGCGCGACGGCGCCGGCCGCGCAACAGACGGCACCCAAGCCGATCGTCAGCGACGACATCTATCTCTCCCTAATCCGCGCGTCGCGCCGCTACGCTGCGAAACAGCCCCTGTGGCGGGCCTGCCGGACGCCGTTGCCCGCTCAGGATTCTGTCACGGCGCAAGATTTGCACGGGTCCGGACGGGTTGCAAGCTTGCGGCGGCAAGATCTCGCTTTCCGCGTCGAAGTAAAGCTCCGATACGAGATAGAATCGCGCGCGCAATCGGGAATGAATACTGCATTCCAGCATCCCGCTGCTCAGCGAGGATCGGCGCAGTCAGGTCCGGATTGCGGCGGCGAGGGCGCGGCGGGCAAGGGGCCGCGTTGACCGCCGCTGTCGCAGCCGCTTAGAGCAGCCCGTGAGGCGTCCGGACCGTGGACGCCCTCCCCTGCACGAGCGGGTGCAGCGGGCGCAGTCTGAGAGGCTCGTCCTTTACCGATGCTCACTACTTCACCCGACCGGTTCGACGTCGCGGTCGTCGGCGGCGGCCATGCCGGCGTCGAGGCGGCCGCCGCGGCGGCGCGCTGCGGGGCGCGGACCGCCCTGGTCACCCACGATCCGGCCACGATCGGGGCCATGTCCTGCAACCCGGCCATCGGGGGCCTGGGCAAGGGTCACCTCGTGCGCGAAGTCGACGCTCTCGACGGCCTGATGGGCCGGGTGGCGGACGCCGCCGGCATCCAGTTCCGCCTGCTCAACCGCCGCAAGGGGCCTGCGGTGCGCGGCCCCCGGACTCAGGCCGACCGGAAGCTCTACGCGGCCGCCATGCAGGACGCCGTCGCCGGGACCGAGAACCTGACGGTGATCGCCGGCGCCTGCGAGGATCTCGCCTTCGACGCCGACGGCCGCCTCTGCGGCCTCGTTCTCGGGGATGGGCGCACCCTCGCCTGCGGCGCCGTGGTGCTGACCACCGGCACCTTCCTGCGCGGGCTGATCCATATCGGCGAGCGGCAGATCCCGGCGGGGCGGGTCGGCGAAGCGCCGGCGATCGGGCTGGCCCAGACCCTCGACCGTCTCGGCCTGCGCCTCGGGCGCCTGAAGACCGGCACGCCCCCGCGCCTCGACGGACGGACGATCGACTGGTCGGGCCTGGAGATGCAGGACGCGGACGCCGATCCGGTGCCGTTCTCGACACTGACCGAGCGCATTACCACCCCGCAGATCCGCTGCGGCATCACCCGGACCAACCAGGCCGTCCACGACCTGATCCGCGCCAACCTGCACCGCTCCCCGATGTATTCCGGCGGCATCGCCAGCCGGGGCCCGCGCTACTGTCCCTCCATCGAGGACAAGGTCGTGCGCTTCGGGGACCGGGAGGGCCACCAGATCTTCCTGGAGCCTGAAGGTCTCGACGACCCGACCATCTACCCGAACGGCATCTCCACGGCCCTGCCCGAAGAGGTCCAGCAGGCTATCGTCCGGGCGATCCCGGGGCTGGAGCGGGCCGCGATCCTCCGGCCGGGCTACGCCATCGAGTACGATTACGTGGATCCGCGGGAACTCGATACCGGCCTGGAGGTGAAGCGCCTGCCCGGGCTGTTCCTGGCCGGGCAGATCAACGGCACCACCGGCTACGAGGAGGCGGCCGCCCAGGGTCTGGTGGCCGGGCTCAACGCCGCCCGGCACGCGGGCGGGCTCGGCGTCGCGACCTTCGACCGGGCCGAATCCTATCTGGGTGTGATGATCGATGATCTCGTGACCCACGGGGTCAGCGAGCCCTACCGGATGTTCACCTCGCGCTCGGAGTACCGGCTGTCCCTGCGGGTCGACAATGCCGATGCCCGGCTGACCCCGCGCGGTGTGGCTCTCGGCTGCGTCGGCGATCGGCGGGCGGCGCATTTCGAGGTGGCGCAACGCACGCTCGATACGGCCCGGGCCCGGCTCGACACGCTGAGCCTCACCCCGAGCCAGGCCGCCGCCCACGGGATCAGCCTGAACCGGGACGGCATCCGCCGCACGGCGTTCCAGCTGCTCGCCTATCCGGAAATCGAATGGGCCAATCTGACCTCGGTCTGGCCGGACCTCGCCTCCGTCTCTCCACGTGTCGCCGAGCGTCTCAAGACCGATGCGACCTACGCGGTCTATCTCGACCGCCAGAGCGCCGACATCGCGGCCTTCCGGCGCGACGAGGCGGTGCGGCTGCCGACGGGTCTGGATTATGCGGCGATCAGCGGCCTCTCCAACGAGTTGCGCACGAAGCTTGAGACCGTGCGTCCCGGCACCCTCGGGCAGGCGGCGCGGATCGAAGGCGTCACGCCGGCGGCGCTGACGCTGCTGGCCGCCCATGCGCGGCGCGGCGAGCGGACGGGATCGGATCGTCCAACCGCAGATCGTCGACCGGCATGACCGACCCGGATCGCGCGCGCGTCCTCGCCGCCTCCCATGTTTCACGTGAAACAGCCGAGCGGCTCGACCTGTACGTGGCGCAGCTCCGCCGCTGGCAGCCGATCAAAAATCTGGTCGGCCCCGCCACCCTGGCGGAGGTCTGGAGCCGCCACATCGACGACGCATTGCAGCTGCTCGATTTGGCACCGGAAGCCCGGACCTGGCTCGACCTCGGCTCGGGCGCCGGCATACCGGGGCTGATCCTCGCCATCGCCGGAATGGAGCGCGGCATCCAGGTGGATCTCGTGGAAGCCAACGCGCGCAAATGCGCCTTCCTGACCGAGACCGCGCGGCTCACGGGTGCCCCGGTGCGGGTGCGCAACGCGCGCATCGAAGCAGTGATCGGTGAGTACGCGGGAACCGAGATCGTCTGCGCCCGGGCACTGGCGCCCATGGCGCAACTCCTCGCCTGGACGGAGCCGCTGTTGAAAACGGGCACCACCGGTCTGTTTCCGAAGGGGCGGGATGTACAAGCCGAATTGACCCAGGCCGCCGCGCAGTGGACAGTCGTTAACGACCTCGTGCCGAGCCGGACCGATTCCGAAGCCCGGATCGTGCGCGTCACTGCCCTTGCCGCCCCGAGCCACCGATGAGCGAAGCGATCCTCGGCGATTCCGCCGACCGGTCCATGGATTCATCCATGCGACGCCCCCTGCGCGTTCTGGCGCTCGCCAACCAGAAGGGCGGTGTTGGCAAGACAACCACGGCGATCAACCTCGGCACCGCCCTGGCGGCGATCGGCGAGGACGTGCTGGTGATCGACCTCGACCCGCAGGGGAACGCGTCCACGGGACTGGGAATCGACCGCGCCCGGCGCCGGGTCTCGACCTACGAGGTGATGGCCGGCGAGGCCCCGCTGGCCCAGGCGGTGGTCCCCACGGCGGTGCCGCGGCTCTCCATCGCGCCCTCCACCATGGACCTGCTCGGCCTGGAACTGGAACTGGCCACCCTGCCCGACCGGGCCCACCGGCTGCGCGGCATGCTGAACAGCCTGACCCAGGCGCCGAGCCTGTCGAAGATCAGCTACGTCCTGATCGACTGTCCACCGTCGCTCAACCTGCTGACGATCAACGCCCTGGCGGCGGCGGACGCCGTGCTGGTGCCGCTGCAATGCGAGTTCTTCGCCCTTGAGGGTCTCAGCCAGCTGCTGCGGACCGTCGAGCAGGTCCGGGGCGCCCTCAATCCGAAGCTGACGATCCAGGGCATCGTGCTGACGATGTTCGACCCGCGCAACAACCTTTCCGCCCAGGTCGTGGCGGACGTGCGCGGCTTCATGGGCGACAAGGTCTACGAGACCGTGATTCCCCGCAACGTCCGGATTTCCGAGGCGCCCTCGCACGGCAAGCCGGCGCTGCTGTATGACCTGAAATGCGCCGGCAGCCAGGCCTATCTGCGCCTCGCCTCGGAGGTGATCCAGCGCGAGGGCCGGGTACCGGCGGCCGCCTGACGGCATCGGATTTGAGCAGGGCTCTGCCGGCCCGTCGCGGCGGCGGGTCCAGTGAGCCCCCTCACCGGTTCGAGGGGTTGAGTGTGGAGCGTGACACGGGTGGCGATCATGGCTGACGAGGGGGCGAGGCCCCGGCTGGGGCGTGGACTCGCGGCGCTGATCGGAGATTTCGGCGATACCGGTCAGGCCCCGGCCAAGGTCGAGGCACAGCGCAAGGTGCCGGTGGAGTTCCTGCGCCCGAACCCGCGCAACCCGCGCCGGAGCTTCGGTGAGGCGGAGCTCGCGGAACTCGCGGTCTCGATCACCCAGCGCGGCATCATCCAGCCGATCGTGGTGCGGCCGATCGGCGACGTGCCCGGCACGTTCGAGATCGTCGCCGGCGAGCGGCGCTGGCGGGCGGCCCAGCGGGCCGGCCTCGACGAGGTGCCGGTGGTGGTGGTCGAGATCGACGACCGCGCCTCCCTCGAATTCGCCATCCTGGAGAACGTCCAGCGCAGCGACCTCAACCCAATCGAGGAGGCCTCGGGCTACGAGCGCCTGATGCAGGATTTCTCGTATACCCAGAAGGAGCTGGCCGAAATCCTGGGCAAGAGCCGCAGCCATCTCGCCAACACCCTGCGGCTGCTCAACCTGCCGCCTGCCGTGCAGGACCGGGTCTCCGCGGGCGAACTCACCGCCGGCCATGCCCGGGCCCTCCTGTCGGTTCGCGACCCGGAAGCGCTGGCGCGACGGGTGGTGACGGAGGGCCTGTCGGTCCGGGACGTGGAGGCCATCGCGGCCGCCGAGGCTCAGCCGACCGAGGCGCCCCGCCCCGGCCGCCCCCGCCTCTCAGCCGAGCGGTCCGCCCCGGTGCGCGACCTGGAACTGCGGATCCACCGGGCGCTCGGCGTCCCGGTGTCGTACAGGCCGAAGGATGAGTCCTCGGGCGAGATCCGGATCCGCTACGAGACCCAGGACGAGTTGCAGGGGCTGCTCAACCGGTTCCGGGTGTCGGACGGCTGAGGCCCCGCCCGATACGGATCCGATCGGGAGCGGGGCTCCGAGTGGAATGGGCAGCCCGGCCGCGGCGAAGGTCGATCCCGCGCGGGCCAGCGGATACGAGCAGCAGAGCCGCATCGCGCTTGCGAGCAACGCCGCCTGATTCGGCTCGCCGAGCACGGGCTCGGCGACCTCCGGCGGCCTCGGCTGCGCTCCGGCGCCCCAGGATCAGGGCGCAGATGGGTGGGGTCGCGGCGGACGGACGCTCAGTCCGAGACCAACCGGTGCCTTCGACCGGACCTTGCCTACCGCCGACGCCGCGCTCCGGCCTCGGCAACCCGCAGCAGGGCCGCGGAGGCCAGCGCGTGGGCCAGCTCCGGCTCGGCGCGCCGGCACGCCAGGATCGCCTCCTGCAGGGCCGCCACGGCCTGCCGCAGGGTGCCGGGAGGCCAGACGCCGAGCTGGCCCTCGATGCTGGCCTTGCGCTTGAAATGCAGGCCGCGCCACGTCGCCACCATCATGGCGGGCGTCTTGTCGGGATTGTCGAGGCGGGTGGTGAGCAGGGTGAGGGCGTGCCGCAGGGCGGAGCCCAGCACCACGCCGGGGTCCAGCCCCTCGTGCCGGAACCGCCGATAGTCGCGGTCCACCACCTCCCGGCGTCCGTCGAACGCGGCGTCGATCAGGGTGTTGAGCACGCTCGCGGCGACGTCGCTGGTGATGGCCTCGACATGGTCGAGGGTCACGGTCCCCTCCCCGGCCGCGTAGAGGGCGAGTTTCTCGATCTCCATCAGGCTTGCCCGGCGGTCGCCGCCCAGGCTTCGGGCCAGGACCTCCCGGGCGGCGCGGTCGATGCGCAGGCCGCGCTCCTGCAGGGTCCGCTCGATCAGGTCCGAGAGGGTGCGCTCGTCATCCGCGTAGCAGGGGATCGCCAGGGCCCGGGGCGAGCGCTCGCACAGGGTGCGCAGCGGGTTGGACTTGGCGAGGTCGCCAGCCTCCACGACGATGCGGGCCTCGGCCACGGCGGCGCCCAGCACGGCCTCGACGGCCGGCGCGTAGTTGCGGGTGCCAGGCCGGACCCAGATCGACCGGCGGCCTCCGAACAGGCCCATCGTCCCGGCCTCGTCGCAAAGCCGGCCCGGATCGGAGGCGAGCGCGTCACCGTCGATCCGCACCAGGGCGAACGGGTCGGTCGGGTCGGGGACGAAATCTTCGGCGAGCTTCCGGGCGCGCTCAGTCACGAGGCCCGTATCCGGCCCGTAGACGAGGATCACCGGGATGCGCGGATCGGGTCCGCGCCGGATCAGCCCCTCGATCTCGCCGGCCTTGACCGCCGTCACGTCTGCTTACGGCTTTGTTGAGAGCACGGCCGCGAGGCGGCTCTTGATCTGGTCGGAGAGCACGCTCGCCAGCCGGATCTCGGCGTCCCGGGCCGCCCGCTGGCTGGCGAAGCGCTGGATCGACCGATCGTAGGTCGCGGTCGAGGTGGCGACGCCCTCGGTGTAGACCTTGGAACCGGTCATGTCCTCGAGGCTGTACCTGATGTTGGCCACCAGCGTGCCGGCCTCAGCGCGGCCGGTGGTGGAGGAAACGATCGGAGTCTGGACGATCTCGGAGCCCGAGAGCTTCAGCCGGTAGCGCTTGGTCGCCGGCTGGCCCGAACCGTCGAGGTCGAAGACGAGTTCGCTGCGCAGGTAATGCCCGAGCCGCTCCTGCCCCTGAGCCATCGCCACGTCGTCGACCTGCACGGAGGCGAGCAGAGCCTGAACGGATTCGCCGGAGGCCGTCGGCCCGTAGAGCGGGCGGAAGCAGGCCGAGAGGTTCAGCGCCAGGCCGGCCACGCAGGCGAGACGGCCGATCCGACCCGCGATCGATACCTCCGAACCCACCATCAGTCGCCGTTCCGCCCCGCTTCGCCGGATCGTTCTAGCGCGGACACGGCGTGCCGCGCCATGACGCTAGGAGCCAAGCCTTACGATTCCTCTACGGCAAGAGCATGGTCGCCCGGTTTCTAGAGTGTCGCCAGGTAGCCGGAGACCGTCACCACGGCCAGCGTCGTTGAGACCAGCACCACCGTGGAGGTCAGGTCGGCCTCGCGGCGGTAGAATTCCGCCAGCATGAACGGCCCGGTGCCGGTGGGGAGTGCCGCCATGAGCACCGCGACGTGCAGCAGGAGCGGCGGCAGGTCGAACAGGTATCGGCCGAGCCCGTAGGCCAGGACCGGATGGCCGGCGAGCTTCAGCCCGACGAGGAGCGCCGCGGCCCGCCCCTGCCCGCTTCGCGGCCGGCGCTTCTGGGCGAGGAACAGGCCGAGCGCTACCAGGGCACAGGGCGAGGCCGCGCCGCCGAGGAGCTTCAGGAACGTCTCGGCGGGCGCCGGCAGCGCCAGCCCCGCGCTCGGCACCAGGGCGCCCAGAGCCGGGGCCACCAAGAGCGGGTTGCGGACGAGCGACCGGCCGACCGCCAACCAGACCCGGGTGCGGGGCCCGCTCCGGCCCGTCGTCAGCGCCTCCTGCCGCAGTCCGGTCTCGATCAGCACGATCGCCGCCGCGAACACGCCGCAGACCGTGAGGATCACCGCCACCGTGGTGGGGGCCAGCGCCTCCGGCCCGAAGGCCACCAGCGCCAGGGGAAACCCCATGAAGCCGGTATTCGCGTAGCCGGCATTGAGCCCGTCCAATGCGGCATCGGCGAGCGGACGCCCCTCCCCCCGCCGGAGCAGCACCGTGAGAGCGAAGATCGCGAGGCTGCTGAGCCCGAAGGCGCCGATGAAGCCGGGCTTCCAGATGGCGCTCCAGCGGGCGTGAGCGGTGACGTCGAACAGGAGCGCCGGCAACGCCAGGAAGACCACGAAGCGGTTGAGCTCGGTGGTGGCGGCGGCGCCGAGCACGCCGATCCGCCGGGCCAGCCAGCCGGCGAAGATCAGCGCGAAGATCGGCAGCACGACCAGGAGGGTCGAGAGCATGGCGGGTCCGGATCGAAGGACGATGCTCCGGCCTTAGGATGAATTCCGCGCCGATCTCCAGTGTCGGGGGCGAGGGCCAGCCATGCCGGCGCCCGCCGCCTTGGCCGATCACCAGCGGTAGATCAGGCTGCCGATCACCGTGGCCGGGGCGCCGCGGTAGCAGGAGCCGGCCTGGCACGTGTGATAGTCGCGATTGAAGATGTTGAACGCGTTGATCTGTGCCCGGAGGCCTTCGTATTTCGGGCCGAGGGCCGCGAAGTCGTAGGCCACCAGCGCGTCGAACAGGGTGGCGGTCGGGTTGCGCGCGGTGTTGAGGTCGTCGGTGAAGCTCGTGCCGAAGTAACGGACGCCGCCGCCGACCTGGAGGCCGCGCAGCAGCGAGGTGAGCGGGAACCGGTAGGTGCCGAACGCCGCGATCGTGTTCCCCGGAAGTCCCGAGACGAAGTTCCCGCTGATCGACTGATCGGTGCCGGGATAGGTCGCGTTGCGATAGCGTAGATCCAGGTGCGTGTAGGAGACGGTGAGGTTCGTGCCCGGCGCGAAACTGGCCGTCAGCTCCGCCTCGAAGCCCTTGGATTCGACCGATCCGGTCGCGACCTGATTGGCGGGACTGTTCGGGTCGGGCTGCAGGATGCTCGACTGCACGACGTCGAAACCCGTGAAAGCGCCGGTGAGATTGGTGTTGGGGATCGCGTATTTCACGCCGGCTTCGATCTGGTCACCGGTGGCGGGCTTGAACGGGCGGCCGCTGCTGTCCACGCCGAGTTGCGGTGTGAAGGTCGTGGCGTAGCTCGCGTAAGGCACGAGGCTTGGCGCCAGCAGATAGGTGAGCCCGACGCGGCCCGTGAAGGCCGAGTCGTTCTGAGTCTGCGCCGCGCCGAGCCCGTCCGGCGGCCCGCTGCGGGTGGACTGAGCCACGAAGTCCTGGCGGCCCGTGAGCGTCAGGACGAAGCGGTCGAACTTCGCCTGCTCCTGAACGTAGAGGCCGACCTGATCCTGCGACTGCTCGGAAGCCGAGGTGAGGTCCGGGCGGGGCACGAAGGTGCGGTAGCGGACGGTCGAGACGTCGGTGACGGCCGTGAGATCGAGATCCGGGATGGAGCCGAAGCCGGCGTCGCGGTGGAAGTCGTAGTGAAGGTAATCCACGCCGCCGAGCAGCGTGTGACTGACCGGGCCGGTGGCGAGGTGAGCCTCGAGCTGGTTGTCGATCGCGATATAGCCGAGCCGGTCGTGGACGAAGCCATTCTCGCGCTGGGCTGAGACCCCGGTCACGCTGTCGATCTGCGTATAGGCCAGCTTGGCGTCGATGTTCTGGTAGCGAACGTTCTGGCGGACGATCAGGTCGGGTGTGAACGTGTGCTCGAAGGCGTAGCCGATCCGGTAGGAGTCCTGGTTCAGGGCGTTGAAGCCAGCATCACCCTGATAGAGGCGGGTGATGGCGAAGCCCGGCGCGGTGTAGAAGGCCGAGGTGCCGGGCGCCTTGGAGTTCTGGTACTCGGTGAGCAGCGTGACGGTCGTGTCGGCCGAGGGTGTCCAGGTCACGGCCGGGGCGACGGTGGAGCGGTTGTCCTTGCCGCTCGGCAGGAACGTGTTCGCGTCGCGCAAGGCGCCCGTCAGCCGGTAGGCGAGGGTGCCGTCGCTCCCCTCGACGGGGCCGCCGAGATCGAAATTGCCCTGGTAGCGGTTGAAGTTGCCGCCCTGCAACCAGACCTCGCCGAAAGGTGTGAAGACGGGCCGCTTCGACGTGACGTCGACGATGCCGCCCGGCGAACCGAGGCCGTAGAGGCCGGAGGCCGGCCCACGCAGGATGGTGAGCGCCTCGGTGCCGTAGGGCTCGATCCGGGCCACCGCCTGACCGACGCCCGGCTGGCGCAGGCCGTCCCTGTACACGCCGTCATTGGTCGCCTCGAAGCCGCGGATGTAGAAGGCGTCGAAGCGCGGGTCGAAGCCGAAGACGCTGCTCGACACGCCCGGCGTATAGGCGAGCGCTTCGTTGAGGCTCTGGACGTTACGGTCGTTGAGCTGCTCGCGGGTGACGACGGAGACCGATTGCGGCGTCTCGATGAGCGGCGTGTTGGTCTTGGTGGCGGTGGGGCTCACGCGGGCGACGTAGCCGGTGATGCCGGAGGGACCGCCCCCGCCCCCGCTGGTGGCCGAATTGTTGCCGTCGCCGCCGCTGACATTGCCGCCAACCGGCGCATCCGGAAGGATGACCTCCACCGTCAGCACGTTGAGCTGCACGTTGGCGCCTTGCGCCACGGCGGGACCGGCGAGGGCCGTGGAGGCGAGGAGGAACAGGCTGAGACGCGGACGACACACGACCATGAGAGACCCCCAGATGCGCCGTTGATCGACGCCTGGGATTCCTGTCCTGCAGGCGCGGGCCGGTGATCAAGCCGAAAACGTGTTACCGATCACACACTTGGAACGTTTCAAATTGGTCCCGCAGCAGGATCGCCGATCCGATCGCGGGTCTTGGAAGGCTACCCGAAACCGGGCCTTCAACCGTCGGTGCGGGGGCGCAGAGCGGGCCGGCATGGCTCCCGCCCCCGAGGTGCCTACCAGCGGTAGGTGAGGCTGCCGATGACGGTGGCAGGGGCGCCCCGGAAGCAATTCCCGAATGCGCAGGTGTTATAGGTCCGGTCGAAGATGTTGTAGGCGTTGATCTGCGCGCGGAGCCCTCGGTACTTCGGGTCGATCGCGGCGAAATCGTAGGCGACCAGCGCGTCGTAGAGCGTCACGGTGGGGTTGCGCACCGTGTTGTCGTCGTCGGCGAAGCTCGTGCCGATATAGCGGATGCCGCCGCCGATCGTCAGGCCACGCAGGGGTGAATAGGTCGGGAACGCGTAGGTGAGGAACGACGCGTAGGTGTCGCTGGGGATGCCCGAAACACGGTTCCCGTCCTGGCTCTGACCCGTGAACGAGGTCTGGCTCAGGAAGCGGAAATCGAGGTGTGTGTAGGCGATGGTCAGGTTCGTGCCCGGCGCGAGATTGGCCGTGGCCTCGGCCTCGAACCCGCGGGAGCGGACCGAACCCGTCGCGGCCTGGAACGCGATGTTGGTCGGGTCGGTGCGCAGGATGCTCGACTGCACGATGTCGAAACCCGCGAACGCGGTCTGAATATTGGTGCCGGGGATCAGGTACTTCACGCCGGCCTCGATCTGGTCGCCGGTCGCCGGCTTGAAGGCCTGACCGCGCGCGTCCGTGCCCACCTGGGGCGTGAAGGTCGTGGCGTAGCTCGCGTAGGGCACGAGACCGGGCGCCAGGACGTAGCCCAGGCCGACGCGGCCCGTGAAGGCGGTGTTGTCCTGGCGCGTCGCCGCGCTGTCGGGCGTCGTGCGATTCTCCTGGAAGACCCAATCGTGGCGCCCGTTCAGCGTCAGGATGAAGTCGCCGAACTTGGCCTGATCCTGCAGGTAGACGCCGATCTGGTCCTGGGCCTGGCGGGTCGGGCTCGCCAGCGCCGGTGTCGGGATGAACTGCCGGCCGTAATTCTGGGTGATGAGGTTGAGGTCGGGGGCGGGACCCGAGCCGAAGCGGTTGCTCAGGCCGTAATGGGCGTAGTCCACGCCCGCCAGCAGGGTGTGGAAGACCGGGCCGGTGACGAGGTGCGCCTCGAGCTGGTTGTCCAGGGTCTGCTGCACCAGCCCCTCGCGGATGTAGCCGGTCGAGCGGGAGCCCAGTGTGCGCGCCTCATTGATGGAGTCGATGCCCGTGTATTTCGCGTTCAGAAAAATGCCGTAGTGCCGGAAGTTCTGGCGGAAGATCAGGTCGTCCGAGAACCGGTGCTCGAAGGCGTAGCCCACCCGATACTGCGTCTGGTCTAGGCCGGCGAAGCGCGGATCGCCGCTGTAGTACTTGGTCACGCGGAAGCCGGGATCGTTGTAGTAGAAGACGGTCGCCGGCGTGTTCCGGATCTGGAACTCGCTCAGGAAGGTGAAGGTGGTGTCGACCGAGGGCTTCCACGTGAAGGCGGGGGCGATGTTGAGCTGGTCGTCGTTGGTGCCGCGGCCGATGAAGGTGCCGGATTCCCGCCGCACGCCGGTCAGCCGGTAGGCCATGGTGCCGTCCGACCCCTCCACCGGGCCGCCGAGATCGAAATTGCCCTGAAAGCGGTCGAAGCTGCCGCTCTGGAACCAGACCTCACCGAAGGGGGCGAAGACAGGGCGCTTCGACGTCGCGTCGAGGATGCCGCCCGGCGAGCCGAGGCCGTAGAGGCCCGAGGCCGGACCGCGCAGGACCGTAACGGCCTCCAGCCCGTAGGGCTCGATGCGCGGGAAGATGAAGCCGCTGCCGATCTGGCGCAGGCCGTCGCGGTAGGTGCCCTGGTTGGAGAGCACGTCGAAGCCGCGGATGAAGACCTGGTCGAAGCGTGGGTCGAAGCCCGAGACGTTGATGGTGGCGCCCGGCACGTACGCCACGGCGTCGCTGAAGGTCTGGACGTTGCGGTCGTTGAGCTGCTCGCGGGTGACGACGGAGACCGATTGCGGGGTCTCGATGAGCGGGGTGTTGGTCTTGGTGGCGGTGGGGCTCACGCGGGCGACGTAGCCGGTGATGCCGGAGGGACCGCCCCCGCCCCCGCTGGTGGCCGAACTGTTGCCGTCGCCGCCGCTGACGTTGGCGCCCCCGCTCCCGACGCCGGCCGGCACGGCGGGGCCGGGGGCGACAGCCTCCACGGAGATCTCGTTGAGCTGCACGTTCGCCCCCTGCGCGGCGGCGGGGCCGGTGAGACGGGACCCGGTGAGGGCCGTGGAGGCGAGGAGCAGCCCGATTTGAGCAGAACGCATGGACATCGAAGACCCTGTATTCGTGCCGTTGACCGGCACTTGGGGCTCACGATTGGGCGCTCACGCTTTGTTGATCAAGCCGAATACGTGTTGAAAATCACACACTTAGAAGGTCTAAAATCTGTAACGGTTCAAGTCTAGAAGTCCAGCGGCGGCTCCCGCAGGGCCTCGGTCTCCCGGGTGCAGACAGCCTGATCGGGAGCCGTCCCGGCCCCGGCGAGGGCGGCGTGGAGTTCGGTACGGGCTTTCTCCAGGTCGGCCCGGAAGGCCGGATCGCCCATCAGGGCCGCGAAGACCGTCGAGCCGGTCAGGCGCCCGGCGACCACGTCGCTGAGCCAGTGCACCCCGCACACGATCCGGCTCTCGCCGTAGGCGCGTCCCCGGGCCAGGATCGGGGTCGCCTTCTCGGGCACCAGGGCCGCCAGGATCAGAGCGTAGGCCCAGCCCTGCGTCGCGTGGCCGGACGGGTAGCTGAAGCTGTCGGCCAGCGCCTGGGTGCGCTGGACGCAGATCGGTGCCTCGTTGCCCACGAAGGGACGCAGGCGGCGATAATGGATCTTGGGGCCGCGCGTCGCGCGGGCGAGGTCCAGGCGGGCGCGCTCCAGCAGGCCGATCACGGCCGGCACCCGGGCCTGATCGATCCGGGTGCCAAGCACGCAGGCGAAGTTCTCGAGCACCGCGGCGGCGCCCTCCGACACGTCGTTGGCGGCGAGTTCCCAGCGGGCGCTGCCCTTCAGGGCGCGGGTCCCGTTGAAGGCCGCCCGGTCGGCCATGTCGAGGGGCGCGTTGTGGGCCGGCGGCGGCGGCAGGATCTGGACGGAATCCGGGACCGCCGCCTCGGCGAGATAGGGTTTCACGGCCGGGCGGCCGGGCTTCAGCGTGTCGGCACCCACCGAGGGGGCCGCCGGCGCGCCGGACGGGACGGGGCGGGGGGGCTCCTCGGCCCGGGCCGGGATCGCGACCGCGAGGAGGGCGAGGACCGGGAGGGACAGGGTGCGGGGCATCGGATCCGTGGCTCTGTCGGACGGGGTCTGCGGGCCGCTCCCGCTGCCGGACGAGCGGCTCAGCCGGCCCGCCTAGTCCCTGCACAGGCGCGGGACCGTGTCCAGGGGTGGGGTCCCGTGATGGCGTCGGGAATCCTCAGGCCGCCCGGATCGCGGCCGCGACGGCCTCTGGATATTCCTCGTGCGGGCTCAGAGCGCCCGGGATCGCGGCGCCCCTCACCCGGCCGCCGGCGATGAGCGCGTCCATCTCCGCCCCCGAGCGGCGCGGGGCGCCTTCGGGCCGCAGCACCAGGGTCGGGGGCAGGGACTCGCCGAACAGGTCCAGGAAGGCGGCGCGGCTGCCGACCGGGTCCAGGCCACCGGTGACGAAGGCGGCCGTGCCGAAGCGGCCGTTGCGCTGCCGGGTGACCGCGTGCTTGTCCCGGATCACCGCCGGAGTCACGTGCGCCGGGTCGGCGTAGACATGGGCGCGCATCATCCGGCCGATGATCGGCGGGCTGATATTGATCCGGTAAAGCGCCTCGCCGAGGACGGGCGCCTCCACGGCCCGGCGGATGCGAGGGAACCACTGGGCGCGCCCCGGCAGCGCGGTGGGGAGCGGTCCCCGCCAGGTCGGCGCCACCAGGACCAGACGGGCGAAGGCCTTCGGGTGTCTGCGCGCGGCGGCGACCAGATAGCCGGCGGCGTGTCCGGCCGCGATCCCGAGGGCGTAGGGGCCGGGTGCCGCGGCGAGCAGCGCGTCCAGGAAGGCGTGGAACGTCTCGGGGGCGAGCGGCACCCGCGTCCGGGGGCGGGCGCCGAAACCCGGCCAGTCGGGGACGAGGCAGCGGTACTCCGACCCGAGATCGCGGGCGAGGCCCCGCATCTCGGCCCGCGCCGAGATCGTCGACAGGGCCGGGAGCAGGAGCGCTTCCGGCCGGTCTCCGGCCCCTTGCCCGATCACGTCACAGCGGGTCGGCACCGCCCGGCCCGCCACCGTGAGGTTCAGCTCCAGCGTCTCCATCGCGCTCCCGCCGAGTCCCAGGAATCAGGTGCGCAGCAACTCGTTGATGGCGGTCTTGGACCGGGTGCCGGCATCGACGCGCTTCACGATCACCGCGCAGTACAGGCCGGGTCCGGGCGATCCGTCCGGCAGCGCCTTGCCGGGCATCGTGCCCGAGACGACCACCGAGTAGGGCGGCACCCGGCCGTACATCACCTCGCCGGTGGTGCGGTCCACGATCTTGGTGGAGGCGCCGATATAGACGCCCATGGACAGGACGCTGCCCTGGCCGATGATCACGCCCTCCGCCACCTCGGCGCGGGCGCCGATGAAGCAATCGTCCTCGATGATCACCGGGTTGGCCTGGAGCGGCTCCAGGACGCCCGCGATTCCCGCGCCGCCGGAGATGTGGCAGTTCTTGCCCACCTGCGCGCAGGAGCCGATCGTCACCCAGGTGTCGACCATGGTGCCCTCGCCGACATAGGCGCCGAGGTTGACGAAGCTCGGCATCAGCACGGCGCCGGGGGCGATGTAGGAGCCGCGGCGCACGAAGCAGCCGGGCACGGCGCGCAGGCCGGCGGCCCGGAACTCGGCCTCACCCCAGCCGGCGAACTTGGAGGCGACCTTGTCCCACCAGGGCGCGCCGCCGGGACCACCCTCGATCGTGGCCATGTCGTTGAGGCGGAAGGAGAGCAGCACCGCCTTCTTGAGCCACTGGTTGACCACCCAATCCTGGTTGCCGCTCTTCTCGGCGACCCGGGCCTTGCCGGAATCGAGCAGGTTCAGAGCCGTCTCGACCGCCTCGCGCACCGCGCCCTTGGTCGCGGTTGAGATGTTGGCGCGGTCTTCCCAGGCGGCTTCGATGGTCTGGGCGAGATCGGAATGGGGCATGTCGGCCTGGGACATGGATGTCTGGAAACCCTTGCGGCGGGAGCCCGTGCTTACAAGCGGGCACCCGGGCTGTCACCTGAGGCGAGGCCGTCGATCGTATCGAGGAGCATCCGCACCCGGTCGAGATCGGCCACCAGGCCCGCGAGGTCCTCCGCCAGCGTGTCGTGGACGGCCTGCGCGGCCCGGGGAAACTCCTCCAGCACGCGGCGCATCAGCGTCGGGGTGATCCGCATGACCTCGGCCGCGCCCTCCGCCCGGGCCTCGGTGGGCCGCGTGCCGCGCACGAACAGGGAGAGCTGCCCGATCAGCGCGGAGCGTCCGGCCCGCACCGGCTCGGCCGCCGCGACCCGCGGTTCGAGCCGGATCGTGCCCGACATCACCACGAAGCCGCCATCGGCCGGGTCGCCCCGGGAAAACAGAAGGTCGCCATCCGCGAGTTCGCGCCGCTCGGCCGCGAACGTCAGCAAGCGCAGAGCATCCCGGTCGAGGAAGCCGAATAGCGGTGCGGCCGCGAGGATCGCGATATCGTCGTCGAGCCCCAAGAACGCCTCACCACCCTGCGCGTACGCGATCCTACGCGATCGCCTACACGGAAAACTTCATTTCGTCAGGGCAGCAACTTGTATCCACCGCCCTCCGTGACGAGGATCGCGGCGGTGGCGGGGTTGGGCTCGATCTTCTGGCGCAGCCGGTAGATGTGGGTTTCCAGCGTGTGGGTGGTGACGTGGGCGTTGTAGCCCCAGACCTCGGCCAGCAGCGTGTCGCGGTTCACCACGGCCCGGCCCGCCCGGTAGAGGAAGCGCAGGATCGCGGTCTCCTTCTCGGTGAGCTTGAGCTTCGAGCCGCGCTCGCCGACCAGCAGCTTGGCGCCGGGCCGAAACGTGTAGGGGCCGATCTGGAAGACTGCATCCTCGGAGGCCTCGTGGCTGCGCAGGTGGGCGCGGATGCGGGCCAGCAGGATGCCGAATTTGAACGGCTTGGTGACGTAGTCGTTGGCGCCGGCCTCCAGCCCCTCGACGTGGTCTTCCTCGGCATCCTGGGCGGTGAGCATGATCACCGGGCCGCGGAAGCCGCCGGCGCGCATCCGCCGCACGGCCTCGCGCCCGTCGAGATCGGGCAGGCCGACATCCATCACCGCCAGGTCGATGCGCTCCGCCGCCATCCGCCGGATCGCGTCTGTGGCGTTCGCCTCGGTCACCACCGTGAACTCCTCGCAGAGATCGAGCTGCTCGGTGAGGGTGTCGCGCAGGATCGCGTCGTCGTCGCAGATCAGCAGGCGGTAGGTGTTCGGCATCGTCCGGGGCCCCAGAGCAGGCTGCGGGAGGGGGAGGGCTGACTTCCCGGTGCAGCGTGCGTTGACTGTAGGATCTCAGCAGGATCGCGCGCGACGATTCTGCCGAGGCTTTTGTTTCCGCATCATTGTTTCCGCCGCGGCGGCGACCATTCAGGCGAAACCAGCTGTTGCGCCGTCGAGGGCGCGTCGGACCCGGATCCGAAGGCGTCGGTCCCCGCCGCGCGGGCGGTGGGCTGGCTCGCTCCCGAATCCAGGCTCGGCGGCCCGGTTTCCGGCCAAGGATAGGGCAACCTTTGTGGCCGGAAATTGCCTTGTGCGCAATTTTTCATCGGTGTCCTGTGCGGATATCGGGCATAAGCCGCGCCGACCCGGCCGATCCGGCCGTGCGCGCGAGCGGGGAGGGCGATGGTGAAGCGGCGACGGAGCGGGCAATCCGGGTTTGTCCGCTTGACCCTGGGGGAGATCCGCGTGCGGGCGCTGGTCGGCGACCGACGGCGCGGTCAGCTCCTCGTCGGCCCGGCGGTGATTCCCTGCGCCCTCGGGGCCGGCGGCATCGTCTGCGACAAGCGCGAGGGTGACGGCGGCTCGCCGCGGGGACGGTTCCGGCTGCGGGGGGGCGCCTACCGGCCCGACCATCTCGGGATCCGTCCGCGCACCCCGCTGCCCCTGCGGGCCACCCGGCCCGACGACGGCTGGTGCGACGATCGCCGGGACCGCCGCTACAACCGGCCGATCCGCCTGCCGGCCCCCGGCGTCAGCGCCGAATCGATGTGGCGCGGCGACGGGCTCTACGACGTGGTGATCGACCTCGACTACAACCGCGCGCCGATCCGGAAGGGACGGGGCTCGGCGATCTTCCTGCACATCGCCCGGGACGGCTACCGCCCCACGGAGGGCTGCGTCGCCCTCGCCCGGGCCGACCTGCTGCGGCTGCTCCGGCGCCTCGGGCCGCGGACGCATCTGCGGATCGGCTGAGGCTCACGCCTTCCGGGTCCGGGCTCCGAAGATCGCGGTCCCGACCCGGACATGGGTGGCGCCGAGCTGGATCGCCGCCGGGAAATCCGCGCTCATCCCCATGGATAGGATCGGCAGGTTGTGCGCCTTCCCCAGCCGGGCCAGCAGGGCGAAATGGGCCGAGGGCGGATCCTCGGCCGGGGGGATGCACATCAGGCCCTGGATCGCGAGCCCATGGGTCTCGCGGCACTCGGAGAGCAGGGTTTCGAGCTGGTCCGGTAGGACCCCGCCCTTCTGGGGCTCCGCGCCGGTATTGACCTGGATCAGCAGCTTCGGGGTCCGGCCGGAGCGCTCGATCTCCTTGGCGAGCGCCGCCGCCAGCGACAGCCGGTCGAGGGAGTGGATCACGTCGAACAGGGCGACCGCGTCCCGGGCCTTGTTGGATTGCAACGGCCCGACGAGGTGCAGCTCCACATCCGGGTAGCGGGCGCGCAGGTCCGGCCATTTCGCCATGGATTCCTGGACGTAGTTCTCGCCGAAGACCCGCTGTCCCGCCTTCAGCGCCGGCAGGATGCCCTCGGCTGGAACCGTCTTGGAGACCGCCACGAGCTGGACCTCGGCCGGGTCGCGCTCCGAATCCTCGGCGGCCCGGGCGATCGCCGCCCGCACCTCGGCGAGCCCGGCGGCGACATCGGCCTGCCCGACGGGAAGCTTCGCGGTTCTGTGCCCCATCCCGTCCGTCGCGGGGGCGTTCGGGTCTGTGATCGCGTCGTCCGTCATGGGCCTGTCCTGTCGCTGCCGGAGGCCGGTCCGGCTCTCCCGCGGACCTATGCGCTTGCGCGCCCCACGCAAGCCCGAATCGCGCCCTCCGTTGACCGGCTCCGGCGCAGATATGCTACGGGGGCGCAACCGTGCCGCGGCTGTCTCCAGCCGGCCGCCGAGCCTCTCACCCCGCCGGATCCATGACCAGCACCGCCCCCCAACCCGTCGAGCGCTACAACGCCAAGGATGCCGAGCCGCGCTGGCAGGAGGCCTGGGCGGCGCAGCGTCTGTTCGAGACGGACAACAGCGACAGCCGTCCGAAATACTACGTGCTGGAGATGTTCCCCTATCCGTCGGGGCGCATCCACATGGGGCATGTCCGCAACTACGCCATGGGCGACGTGGTGGCCCGCTACAAGCGCGCCCGCGGCTTCAACGTGCTCCACCCGATGGGCTGGGACGCCTTCGGCCTGCCGGCCGAGAACGCCGCCATGGAGCGCAAGGTCAACCCGCGGGACTGGACCTACGCCAATATCGCCTCGATGCGCGACCAGCTGAAGGCCATGGGCCTGTCGCTCGACTGGAGCCGGGAGATCGCGACCTGCGATCCCGACTACTACAAGCACCAGCAGCGCATGTTCCTCGACTTCCTGGCGAAGGGGCTGGTCACCCGCCGCACCGCCAAGGTGAACTGGGACCCGGTGGATCACACGGTGCTGGCCAACGAGCAGGTGATCGATGGCCGCGGCTGGCGCTCCGGCGCCCTGGTGGAGCAGCGCGAGCTGACCCAGTGGTTCTTCAAGATCACCGACTTCGCCGAGGATCTGCTCGAGGCCCTCGATGGGCTGGACCGCTGGCCCGAAAAGGTCCGGCTGATGCAGAAGAACTGGATCGGCCGCTCGGAGGGGCTGGAGGTTCAATTCAGCCTCGCGCGGCCGGTGGCCGGCGCGCCCGATTCGGTGACCGTCTACACGACCCGGCCCGACACGCTGTTCGGCGCGAAGTTCCTGGCCATCGCGGCCGACCATCCCCTGGCCGCCGCGCTCGCGGCGGACCGGCCGGACCTGCAGACCTTCATCGAGGAGTGCCGCCGCACCGGCACCGCGCAAGCCGCGATCGACACCGCCGAGAAGCACGGTTTCGACACCGGCCTCACCGTGCGCCATCCCCTGGACCCGTCCTGGGAGCTGCCGGTCTACGTGGCGAACTTCGTGCTGATGGAATACGGCACCGGCGCGGTGTTCGGCTGCCCGGCGCACGACCAGCGCGACCTCGATTTCTCGAACAAGTACGGGCTCGGAAACACGCCGGTGGTCTGCCCCGAGGGGCAGGACCCGGCGACGTTCGTCATCACCGACACCGCCTATGTCGAGGACGGGCGGATGATCAACTCGCGCTTCCTCGACGGCCTGACCACCGGGGAGGCGTTCGAGGCCGTGGCGCAGCGCCTCGAAGGGGAGGGGATCGCCAAGCGCAAGGTGCAGTTCCGCCTGCGCGACTGGGGCGTCTCCCGCCAGCGCTACTGGGGCTGCCCGATCCCGATCATCCACTGCGAGTCCTGCGGCCCGGTGCCGGTGCCGGTGGCGGACCTGCCGGTGAAGCTGCCGGAGGACGTGTCCTTCGACCAGCCCGGCAACCCGCTGGAGCGCGACCCGGCCTGGCGCGACGTGCCCTGCCCGCATTGCGGCGCGCCTTCCCGGCGCGAGACCGACACGATGGACACGTTCGTCGATTCGTCCTGGTACTACGCCCGCTTCACCGCACCCTGGCTCACCGACGCGCCCACCGACCGGGCCGTTGTCGACCGCTGGCTGGCGGTGGACCAGTATATCGGCGGCATCGAGCACGCGATCCTGCACCTGCTCTACGCCCGGTTCTTCATGCGGGCGATGCGGGAGACCGGCTGGGCGGGCGTCGCCGAACCCTTCGCCGGCCTGTTCACGCAGGGCATGGTCGTCCACGAGACCTACAAGGATGCGGCCGGCGCCTGGGTGCCGCCGGCCGAAATCCGCATCACCTCCGAAGAGGGCGAGCGCCG
This sequence comes from Methylobacterium sp. CM6257, assembly GCF_054611515.1. Classification (NCBI taxonomy): domain Bacteria; kingdom Pseudomonadati; phylum Pseudomonadota; class Alphaproteobacteria; order Hyphomicrobiales; family Methylobacteriaceae; genus Methylobacterium; species Methylobacterium sp. CM6257. The sequence continues at coordinate 6,443,476 of NZ_CM137735.1, read as the reverse complement.
CGCGTTTCACGTGAAAACTCAGGCGCCGATCACGATCGGCCCGATCGAGAAGATGTCGAAGTCGAAGAAGAACGTGGTCGACCCGGACGACATCATCGCGAGCTATGGAGCCGACACGGCGCGCTGGTTCATGCTCTCCGACTCACCGCCGGAGCGCGACGTGATCTGGACCGAGGAGGGTGTCCAGGGCGCCGCCCGCTTCGTCCAGAAGGTCTGGCGCCTAGTGAACGCCGCCACCCAGGCCAGGGGCGACGGGGCCGCGGACCTGACCCTGCGCAAGGCCGCCCACCGGGCGCTGTCTTCGGTGCAAGAGGATATCGAGCGCCTGCGCTTCAACCGCTGCGTCGCCCACATCTACACCCTGGCCAACGCCCTCGAGGATGGCTTGCGCGGCCCGGTCTCGCCGGCGGCTGCCGCCGAAGCGGCCGGCATCCTGGTGCAGCTCATCGCCCCGATGATGCCCCACCTCGCCGAGGAATGCTGGTCGGCTCTGGGGCGCTCCGGCCTGGTCGCTCAGGCGCGCTGGCCGGAAGCCGAAGCGGGGCTCCTCGTCGAGGACGAGATCACCCTGCCGGTGCAGATCAACGGCAAGAAGCGCGCGGACGTCACCGTGCCGCGGGACGCGGACGCCAAGGCCGTCGAAGCCGCGACCCTGGCGCTGGAGACGGTTCAGAAAGTCCTGGAGGGCAAGGCGCCCCGCAAGGTGATCGTCGTGCCGGGGCGGATCGTGAACCTGGTGGTGTGAGGCGTCGGGCGGCGCAATCCCGCCTAAACCTCATCCCGCCCACGACCTCATCCTGAGGTGACGGAGCGCAGCGAAGGCCTCGAAGGAGCCCTCCAAACGGCCGCGCGATCCCTGGAGCCCTCCTTCGAGGCTGCTGCGCAGCACCTCAGGATGAGGTCGCGACTAGGAGATCGGCTCTCGCTGGCGGCTTCAGGGCGCCGCCAGCCCCGGATCCTGCCCGTTCGCCTCCAGCCGGCTGGCGATGAGTCCGTCCGCTTTCGCCTGCGCCAGGAAGGCCGCGAGATAGGCGGCCCCCGCGTCCCGGCCCACCGGCAGGCCCATCGCCTGGGGTATCTCCATGAAGTGCCCGGGCAGCAGCCGCACCTCCGGATGCGCCGCCGCGTGGGCGGCGAGGGGCTGGTGCACCCCCGCCGCGACGTCGAGCCCGTCCCGGGCGAAGGCCGTCACTGCCTCGGCCGAGGTCGGGGCGCGCACCAGGGTCGCGTTCTTCAGGACGCGGGTCAAATACAGGTCGTAGGCGCTGCCCCGGCCCACCGAGACGCGCACGCCGTCCCGATCCACCCCCTCCAGGGCCCGGATCGGCGAGGCGGCCGGCACGAGATAGCTGCCGGCGATCAGCACGTAGGGATCCGTGAAGGTGATCCACTCCGCCCGTTTCGGGTCGATCGCCAGGAAGCAGATGTCCCAGGTGCCGGATCCCGCGGAGCCCGAGACGGCGCCGGCCCCCGGGAAGGTCACGAACGCCACCGGGACGCCGAGCCGCCGCGCCAGCGCCCGGGCGAGATCCACCGAAACCCCCGTCAGGCCGTCGGCTCCGGCCCGGGCCAGCACCGGGTTGCCGAGATTGATCGCTGCCCGGAGCGTGCCGGTGGGGGCCAGATCGTGCAGGACCGTCGGGTCGGGGGTCGTCGGTGTCGTCTCCGCGCGGGCCGCGGCGGACAGGATGAGCAGGCCGAGAGCCGCGAGAAGGCGCATGCCGGGCCGCCGGGGATCAGGCCCGCCGCGCCTGCCCGGCGGCCGCCGCTGCCTCTCCCTGCGCGGCCCGCCGACGCCGGCGGGCCAGCATGTTGAGGCCCTCCACGCCCGCCGAGAAGGCCATCGCGGTGTAGACGTAGCCCTTCGGCACATGGGCCCCGAACCCTTCGGCGATCAGCGTCATGCCGATCATGATCAGGAAGCCGAGCGCCAGCATCACCACGGTGGGGTTCCGGGCGATGAAGGCCGAGAGTGGCTCGGCAGCGACCAGCATCACCACGACGGCGATCACCACCGCCACCATCATCACCGGCACGTGCTCGGTCATGCCGACCGCCGTGATGATCGAGTCGATGGAGAAGACGAGGTCGAGGAGCAGGATCTGGCCGATCGCCGCGCCGAAGCCGATCGTGCCGCCCGACGCTTCCGCCTCGGGTTCCGGATCGACGCTGTGATGGATCTCCTTGGTGGCCTTCCAGAGCAGGAACAGGCCGCCGCCGATCAGGATCAGGTCGCGCCAGGAGAAGTCCTGGCCGAACACCGCGAAGACCGGCTCGGTCAGGTGGACGATGAACGCCACGGTGCCGAGCAGCCCGAGCCGCAGGATCAGCGCCAGTCCGATCCCGATCCGCCGCGCCCGCGTCTGCTGGTCGGCCGGCAGCTTGTTGGTCAGGATCGAGATGAAGATCAGGTTGTCGACGCCGAGCACCACCTCCATCACCACGAGGGTTGCAAGCGCGGCCCAGACGGTGGGCTGGCTGGCGAGATGGATCAGGTCGGTCACGGGCGGGGCGTCTCGCTGGTCGGAAGAAGGCGGCTGCCGAGGGTCCCGAGATCGAACGAGGCAGGGCCGCGCACCGGCTCCGGTGCGAAGACCCGCAGGATCTTGGGAATGACCTTGAAATGGGCCGGCGTGTGCGTGGTCAGCTCGCCGTCGGTGTTCACCGGCCGGGGCTTGCGGGTGGAGAGCTTGATCTCCTGCGCGTGGAAGGCGCGCACGTCGGCGGCGCGCCCGTGCGTGCCGCGCCGCAGGGCAGGGAGCAGCGCGATCAGCCGCCACCAGTGGTTGATCTCGAGGCTGTAGAAATCCAGCTTGCCGTCATCCACCGCAGCCGTCTCCTCGACGGTCATGCCGCCGCCGTAGTGCCGGCCGTTCCCCACCGAGACCTGGATGGTGGTGACCTTCTCGACCGTGCCGTCATGCTCGATCGTCACCGTGAAGGGCCGCACCCGGCGCAGCACCCGCACGGCCGCCACCGCGTAGCCGAGCACGCCCCAGATCTTCTTCGAATCCGCCGTGAGCTCGCCCGCGAGTTCGGCCGAGAATCCGACGCTCGCCACGTTGAAATAATAGTGGCCGTTGACCCAGCCGAGATCCACCGGCCGCGCCTCGGCGGTCGGGATGAAGCGGGCCGCCGCCAGGGGATCGAGCGGCAGACCGAGGGAGCGGGCGAGGTCGTTGGCGGTGCCCAGCGGCAGGATGGCGAGCGGCAGGCCGCTCTCCACGAGGGCCGGGGCGGCGCGGTTCATGGTGCCGTCGCCGCCGCCCAGGATCACGAGGTCGACGTCCCCGGCCCGGGCGTGGATCACCTCGCGACAATCGGCGTCCTGCGGCGGCTCCACCGGCTCGATGCCGCCCGCCCGCAGGATCGCCCGCACCGCCTCGAGGTCGCACCCGCCGTTGCGGGCCTTGGCGTTGCAGATCAGCAGCGCCCGGCGCTGGGGGGCACTCATCGCAGGCTCCCCTCAGGCGCGGTGTCGGGATACGGCTCCCCCGATGGCGGGCGCGGCGGCACCTTGGTCTCAGATCGGGCCACGGGATCCTCGATGCGCGGCGGCGCGAGACGGGGGCAGGGAAACGGCCAACGGCCAAGACTGTCCCCGACTTGGTACCCAAACGAGCGAGCGCAACCCCGTCATCCCCGCAATTCCAGGCTGGTCGCGGCCGCGCAGTTCGGCAGAGTCTCCTGCGCGCCCGATCGGACCCGTGGAACTCACCGGGCTGGCGGGCGCGTTCTCCAGATAACGCCTGGCCGCCAGGAAGGCACCGATGCCCGCCACCATGCCCACTCGACCCCAGGCCGTCGTGCTCGGCCTGATCCTGCCGCTGGCGCTCGCCGGTGCCGCCTCGGCTCAGCCGCAGGCCGCAACGCCCCAGACGGCCTGGGTCGATCCGCCGCCCCGCACCAGCGCGCCCGTCCAGAGCCCGGGCGCCGCGAAGGAGCCCATGACGGCCTCCAAGGACCCGGCGCGCAGGGACCAGCCTCGGGAGCAGGGCACGGCCGCCGCACGGGCGACGGCCGCGGACCGATCTGGCAAGGGCCGGAACAGGGAGGCGACCCGTCAGGCATCCCGGCCGGAATCCGGGGAGGACACCCTGCCGAAAGCCGCCGCGACGCGGACCCCGGCCCCCAAGCGGGCCGCAGCCCTGGAGCGGCCGTCCGGTCACGAGGCCCTGCGGCGGCGCGCCCATCATCCGCATCGGCTCGCCAACACGCCGGCCGCCAACCCGGTCCCGGCGGCGACCGGCTCGGCCGAGCGCGCCACGGCGGCGCGGGACCTCGCGGCGCGCTATTTTGCCACCGTCTCGGGATCCGGCGACACGATGGTCGGGACGGCGACCTCCTTCTACGCCACGCGGGTCCGCTTCTACGGCCGCCCGGTCACGACGGCCGGCCTCGTCGCCGAGAAGCGCAGCTTCGTCCAGCGCTGGCCCGAGCGCCGCTACGAGCCGCGGACGATCCGCACCGCCTGCGACGCCGAGACCTGCACGGTTCGCACAGTCGTCGACTTCCGCACGGCGAATCCGGACCGGGGCGCCGTCTCCAGCGGGGAGGCCGAGCTGATCCTGGAGGTGGGATTCTCGGGCGCGCGCCCATACATTCTCGGCGAGACCGGGCGGGTCCTGCGCCGGAGCATCCAGGCCGGCACCCTGGCCCCTTCGCCCGGCAAGGCGTAAGAGCCTGCGACACGCCCGTTGCGCGGTCGCGCGCGGGGAGGGAACGCCCGGTGGTCGGGGGTTCGACGAGGTGCTCTGAAGGGGGCTCCGTGCGGCGTGCTGTGAGGCCGGGATCGGACGTATGACGTCTTCAACGGTGGTGGCGGAACAGGAGTCGGGACCGGCGCGTCCGGTGCTCGAGGATCCGGGGCGCGCTGCCCTCCGCGAGGCGATCCGGGCCGAGATCGCCCGCGCTCGCCCGCGTCCGGTGGCGGTGCGGACCCTGGAGCTCCTCGCCGAGGCGGCCGTCATGCCCGACGAGGCCGGGACCGGCTTCCGTGTGCTCGACCGGCACGGTCTCCCTCGCCTGCGGGCCGACACGTCCGAGCCGATGACGCTCGCCGATCTCGTCGCGGAACTCCGGGAGCGGCACCCAGCCCTGTTCCTGCCGGCCGAGCTGGAGCCGGAGCCCGCGCCGCAGGCCGAGGAGGGCCGGGACTCGTCGCTGCTGAGCGGCGCCTACGAGATGCGGGCCGCCACGGCGCGTTTCGTCGAGACTCAGTCCGAGCGCGCCCGGTCCCTCGCCGAGCGCTCGTCCGTTCAGGGCCGGGCGCTGGCGCAGAATGCAGCCGGCCGCTTCGCGACCCTGCGCACGAACCTGCGCGGCCGCTTCGCCCCACCCGAAGCCGCCGAGGCTTCGGCACAGGGTACCGACCCGGCCGCCGCCTGGAACACGGGACCCGGACGCTTCGGCGAGGCCGTGCGCGACGGGCTGGAGCGGGTACGCGAACGGCTCGGTTTCGGCGGCGCGATCCTGGACGATGGGGCCCGGCGGCAGCGGCGGTGGATGGCCGGCGCGAGCGCGGCAGCCCTGGTGGCGGTGGTCGCCGCGGGGCTGGTTCTGGAAGGGCGTCAGCCCGGCCCCCCGCGCGCCACGACCGCCGAGCCGGCCCCCTCCCGCACGCCTGCGCCGGGTGCCACCTCCCAAGCGGCTCCCCAAGCCGCGTCGCCGGCGGCCCCCGACACGGTGACGCCGCCTCCTGAGACCGGAGGCGATCCCGAGGCTGACACGCTCCCGCCCCCGCCGAATGCCGTGCGGGGACCGGTCCAGGTGATCGACACCGCGACCCTCAAGGTCGGCGGCAAGGTGGTGCACCTGTTCGGCGTCGAGTGGGTCCGGGGCGGGCAGGCGGATGAGCTGGCCCGCTACATCGGCGGTCGGCCGGTGACCTGCCAGCCGGCACCGGGCAGCGAGAACATGAACTGCCTGGTGGACGGGCGCGACCTTTCCGAGGTGGTGCTGTTCAATGGCGGTGGTCGGGCCTCGCCGGAGGCGAGCCCTGAGCTGGTCGCGGCCGAGGACCACGCCCGGAGCGAGCGGCTCGGCGTCTGGAAGCGCTAGGGCGTGTCCCCGGCGGGGCGGAGGGCGGCATGCCGGGTGAGGTCTTCGGGCATACGGCGGATGGACGACCGGTCACCCGCCACATCCTGAGCCGGGGGAGCCTGCGCGTCGGCATCATCGATTTCGGCGCGGTCGTCACGGCGATCGAGGTCCCCGACCGCGCCGGGCGCATCGCCAACGTGGTCCTCGGCCTCGACACCCTGGAGGGCTACGAGACCGTGAGCCCGAGCTTCGGCGCGGTGATCGGGCGCTACGCCAACCGCATCGCGGGCGGGCGCTTCACCCTCGACGGGCACACCCATCACCTGCCGGTCAACGAGGGACCCAACACCCTGCATGGCGGCCCGAAAAACTTCGGCCGGCGCCTGTGGCGGGTCGAGGGCTCCGACGCGGCAAGTCTCGCCCTGACCCGCTGCTCCCCGGACGGGGAGGAAGGGTTTCCGGGCACTCTCGACGTGCACGTCCTCTACAGCCTGCCCGAGGACGGCGTACTGCGCATCGACTACGCGGCCGTCACGGACCGTCCGACGGTCCTGAACCTCACCAATCACAGCTACTTCAATCTCGCCGGGGAGGGCTCGGGCAGCGTCCTCGGCCACACGGTGCAGCTCGAAGCCGACGCGTTCACCCCGACGGACGCGACCCAGATCCCCACCGGCGAGATCCGGTCGGTGGCCGGCACCCCCTTCGATTTCCGCACGCCGCACCCGCTGGAGGCGCGCATCCGGGTCGGCGACCCGCAGCTCGCCATCGCGAAGGGCTACGACCACACCTTCGTGCTGCGCGGTGATGCCGGGACGCTGCGCCCGGCCGCCACCTGCCTCGATCCGGGGAGCGGGCGCCGGCTCGACGTCTGGACCACGCAGCCGGCCCTGCAGCTCTACACCGGCAACACCCTCAACGGCACGCTGATCGGACCGTCCGGCCGGATCTACCGCTCGGGCGACGGCGTCTGCTTCGAGACGCAAGGGTTTCCCGACGCCCCGAACCAACCGGCCTTCCCCTCCGCGGTGCTGCGGCCGGGCGAGCGGTTCACGGCGACCACGACGTTGCGCTTCTCGGTGGCATGAGGGGCGCGGGCCGCTCAGGCGGCCGCCATCACCACCCGCTCGTCCCACGCCCACGGCACGGGAACCGCGGCGGCCGGCGCGGCGGGATGCGGGCGCCACCGCTCGCCGAGGGCGAGGAGCGCGGTCTTGACGGCCTCGAGCTGCGACGGCTCCCCTTCGGCCATGCCCTCGGCGGCGGCTACCTCCTTCAGGTACTCGTCCCAGGCCCAGCGCCGGAGGATCTCCCGCTTGCAGGGGCCGAGCAGGCGCGGATGGTCGAGCACGGCGGCCGGCGCGGCGAACACCGCCGCCGGGTTGATCAGCGCCCGCTCCAGATCCGGCAGGCCCGGCGCAGCCCGCTGCTCCGCGTCCCGGATGCGGGACGGGGCAGGGGCCTCCGGGCGGGGCGGCTTCGCGCCTGGCGGCGGGAGCGGGTTCGCCCGCCGGATCCGCAGGGTGGCGGGCCGGATCTCGACCGGGGGCTCCGGCTCCGCAGAATAGGCGAGCCCCTGGCGCTCGGCATAGGCGATGGCCTGGGCCCGCGTCGGGAAGGTGAGCCTCACCTCCGTGGCGAGCGGATCGTCGTCCGCCGTCCAGCCCATCAGGGGCTCGATCTCCGGCGGCGTCTCCCGCTCGAAGGTGAGAACCCAGGTCCCGGCCCGAGCGCGGCCCGCGCTCTCGACCGAGCGCCCAAGGCGACGGATTACCGCCCGGCGGTCGGCGAGCCACGGAGCGGCCGCTCCGGCGGGCGGGTTGTTGTGTCCGATCCCGATCGCACGATCCTGCATGGTTGCCTCCCGAAGACGGCGCGTTCAGGACCCGAACAGCCCGAGGCGCGCCGCCGATTGCACACCGAAGCTCGCCGCGAAGGAGAACAGCGCGGCGTCCCAGGCGGTCAGGTGCGGGGCATCGGCCGGCGGCCCGGCCTGCGTGATCGCCACGCCGAGCCAGGCGAAGCCCAACAGGCTCAGCAGGCCGGCCATCACCCAGGGCAGGGCCGGCGCCGGGCAGGGCGCGGCCAGGGCGACGCACAGCACCGCCGACAGCGTCCAGGCGACCAGCACCGCCTTGTCGGTCCCCTGTACCGGCCCTCCGGTCCGGACGCGGCGCAGCCGGGACAGGAGCCGCCCCCTGCCCTTCAGATCGAACGTTGCCATCGAGCACCCCCTGATCTCAGTTCAGGATGCGCTCCCGCCCGACGGTACCGCCCTGCCAGCGCCGGGTGACGGTCGCGGGGATACGCGACGCGCGCGGCGGGGGCGGTTCCGCGGCCCCGTCGAGAGCGTGCAGGGCGGCCAGGATCGCGTCGAGCGGCACGGGCTCGGCCCGGCAGCCGGGCAGGCAGCGCAGCGTCGGGCAGGACTCCACAGCGCGCGCGTCGGAGGCCCAGGATGCCAGGATCGCCCGCTTCTCGGCCCGCGACAGGCCCGGATAGGCCAGCACCTCGCGCGGATGCCGGAACACGTCTCCCGGCGCCACGAAGGCCTCGAATGGGTCAACCGCCGGCGCCCTCAGAGTAGCCGCCGCCACCGGGCCAAGACGCTCGACGGGGGACTCGATTGGGGTGGTCTCGATCTGCTGCATGCGACCCTCCTCCTCGTGAGCAAAGGCTGGGGCGGCCGGCACGACCTACCGGTCCAGGCCGGCCGCCACGTCATGCGTTCCGTTCAGTCCTGTCTGGCTGGCGGCGATCAGTGCTTGGCCGCCGCCGCGGCGCCGGTGTTGATCGCGATGCGGCGTCGGCGGTCCGGCGCCTCGGCCGCACGCGGCAGCGTCACGGTGAGCACGCCGTTGCGGAACGTCGCCTCGGCCTTGTCCTCCTCCACCGGGATCGGCAGGGCGATCGACCGTTCGAAGCGGCCGTAGCTGCGCTCCGAGTAGCCGCGGGCCTTGTCGGTGGTCTCCGCGCGCTTCTCGCCCTTCAGGGTCAGGACGCCGTCCTCGATGAGAAGCTCCACGTCCTTCTCGTCGAGACCGGGAAGCTCGGCGGAGACCCGCAGCGCGCCGTCCGCCTCAACCACCTCGACATTCGGCCAGCCGAAGGTCCGGCCCGCCGGGCTCGGCATGCCGCCGAACCCGCTGAACACGTCGTCGAAGAGGCGGTTCATCTCACGGTGCAGCGTCAGGAACGGGCTGACCGGCTCGCCCGACAGGGCAGTGGGCGACGGGGTGCCGGTGCTGCGCGTCCAGGGGATCAGGTCTCTCACGCTCATGGTCCAATCTCCATCGCATGCGGTGCAGTCGTGGAAACGGGCCCGCGGGTCCGCGGACCCGGATGTCGCGCGTTCCGCGCGGAGGGGCCCGGGCGCTCCGGCCCGGGCTATCCGCCCTCGGGGAGCGGACGGAGTTCAGGCGGCCTTGGCGTCGCGGGCGATCTGCGCCGGCGCGTTGTCCTGGCCGGACACGGCCGTCGTGCCGCCGATGGCGATCCGGCGGGGCTTCAGGGCCTCCGGCACCTCGCGCTTCAGCTCGACGGTGAGCAGGCCGTTTTCCATGGACGCGTCGACCACCTTCACGTGCTCGGCCAGATTGAATGTCTGCCGGAAGGTGCGCGCCGCGATGCCGCGGTGGAGATAGTGCCGCTCGCCCTCCTGCACGGCCTTCTGGCCCGAGACCAAGAGCGTGGTGTCCTGCTGCGTGAGCTCGATCTCCTCGGGCGTGAAGCCCGCGACCGCCATGGTGATGCGGTACTGGTCCTCGCCGACCTTCTCGATGTTGTAGGGTGGCCAGGCGGCCGATGCCTCGACGCGGTCGGCCTGGTTGAGCAGCTCGAACAGGCGGTCGAACCCGATGGACGACCGGAACAGGGGCGAAACGTCGTAAGTCCTCATAACCACATCCTCCAACGAGCAACGTGACTACAAGCGACGCCGGACACCGTGGCCGGCGCCCTCACTGCGAGCCCGCTAGGAGCCTCGCACGCGCGTAACGTCGGTGCTGGAGCCTAGTTCCATGCCGGACGGATATTTTTGGCGGGCACGCCGAGACGGATCCGACCGGGCGCTCCGACTCCTCCCCTCATCCCGAGGCGCCCGCTCCGCGGCCGCACCCCAGGATGGGGTCGAGAACGGGAAAGGCGGCGGACAGGATCTGGTGGGTTCAACGTCCCGGCGGTTCAGCTGACCGCGTCCTCCACCAGGATCTCGCGCTTGCCAGCGTGGTTGGCCGGGCCGACGATGCCCTCGATCTCCATCCGCTCCATGAGCGAGGCGGCGCGGTTGTAGCCGATCTGCAGGCGGCGCTGGATGTAGCTCGTCGAGGCCTTCTGGTCGCGCAGGACCACCTGCACGGCCTGCTCGTAGAGGTCGCCGCCGGCCTCGCCGAACGAGCCCTGGTCGAACACGGCACCGTCGAGTTCGAGCTCCGCCGCGCCGGCCTTGCCCTTCCCGCCCTTCTCGGGCGCACCCTCCTCGTCGTCCGCCGTGACGGCGTCGAGGTAGCTGGGCCGGCCCTGGCGCTTGAGGTGGGCGACCACGCTCTCGACCTCGCTGTCCGAGCAGAACGGCCCGTGCACGCGCGTGGTGCGCCCGCCGCCGGCCATGAACAGCATGTCGCCCTGACCCAGAAGCTGCTCGGCGCCCATCTCGCCGAGAATGGTGCGCGAGTCGATCTTGCTGGTCACCTGGAAGGAGATCCGGGTCGGGAAGTTGGCCTTGATCGTGCCGGTGATCACGTCCACCGACGGCCGCTGGGTCGCCATGATCAGGTGGATGCCCGCCGCCCGCGCCATCTGCGCCAGCCGCTGGATCGCGCCCTCGATGTCCTTGCCGGCCACCATCATCAGGTCGGCCATCTCGTCCACCACGATCACGATGTACGGCAACGGCGCCAGGTCCATCGCCTCGTCCTCGTAGATCGCCTCGCCCGTCTGACGGTCGAAGCCGGTCTGGACGGTCCGGGTCAGCACCTCGCCGCGGGCAGCCGCCTCGGCGACCCGGGCGTTGTATCCGTCGATGTTGCGCACCGCGATCTTGGCCATCTTCTTGTAGCGCTCCTCCATCTCGCGCACGGCCCATTTGAGGGCGATCACCGCCTTCTTCGGGTCGGTGACCACGGGGGAGAGCAGGTGCGGGATGCCGTCATAGACCGACAGCTCCAGCATCTTCGGGTCGACCATGATCAGGCGGCACTCCTCGGGCTTGAGCCGGTAGAGCAGCGACAGGATCATGGTGTTGATCGCCACCGACTTGCCCGAGCCGGTGGTGCCGGCCACGAGCAGGTGCGGCATGCGCGCGAGGTCGGCGATGATCGGCTCGCCGCCGATGTTCTTGCCCAGGCACAGGGCCAGCTTGTGCTTGCTCTCGGCGAAATCCGTCGAGGCCAGGAGCTCGCGCAGGTAGACCGTCTCGCGCTTGGCGTTCGGCAGCTCGATGCCGATGGCATTCCGTCCGGGTACGACCGCGACGCGGGCCGAGACCGCCGACATCGACCGGGCGATGTCGTCGGCCAGCGCGATCACGCGGCTGGACTTGGTGCCGGGCGCGGGCTCGAGCTCGTAGAGGGTCACCACCGGGCCCGGCCGTACCGCCAGGATGTCGCCGCGCACGCCGAAATCGCCGAGCGTCGCCTCGAGCAGGGTCGCGTTCTGCTCCAGGGCGTCGGCCGAGATCAGGCTCGCCTGCGAGGGGCCGCGCGGCGCGGCCAGCAGGTCGAGGGCCGGCAGGGCGTAATCCTCGGGATGGAGCGGGGGCGCGGGCGCCCGCCGGGCCGGAACGGGCGCGGCGGCCGGAGCCGCGACGCGGGACGCCGTCGCTTCCGGCCGGGGCGGCGCGGGGCGCTGGATGGCCTCGGGCACCTCCGCCTCGTCGTCGTCGTGCAGCGGCACGGCCCGGCGGGCCGGCGCGGCCTGAACGGGGGGCTCGTCGGCCGTGTCGAAGACGGGCTCGCGCCGGGCAGGGCCCGGCCGGACACCCTCGGGCAGATGCTCGGCCCAGGGCAGGTCCGCATCCGTGAAGGCGCGCCGGGCCGCCAGGGCCGGCGAGGCGCCGTCGAGGGGCTCGGCCCGGCCCGACCGCCACGCCGTGATCCGGCTCGACAGGGCGCCGCGGAGCCCCATCAGCCCCTGTGCCAGCGCGCCGACGCCGACGAGGCCGAGGCTCGGCTCGTCGGCGTCCTCGCGCTCGTCGCGGCCGGTTTCACGACCCCGCACGGGCGGACGCCGCACCGGATAGGGCTCATCGTGGAGGGACTCCTCCTCCACGGCGCCGAAGCGGCAGGCCCCGGTCAGGCTGAGGATCGCCACGGCGGCGTAACCGAAGCCGACGAGGTGCGACGCCGCCGACGAGACCGCCCCGACCATCACCCGCGCCATCGACAGCAGACCGTCGCCGGCCACGCCTCCCAGCCCGGTCGGAAGTGGCCAGCGGGCGGTGGGCGGCAGCGCGCTCGCCACCGCGCTCGCCGCACAGAAGCCGATGATCCAGAGCGCGATGCGCAGGCCCCCCTCGGGCAGGTTGCGCTCCCGCATCAGCCGCACGCCCCAGAGGGCCGGCGGCAGCACGAAGGCGAGAGCGCCCAGGCCCAGGATCTGCATGGCGAGGTCCGCGACCACGGCGCCCGGCTGGCCGAGCACGTTGTGGGCGGGATGGTCGGTGGCGTGGTTGAGGCTCGGGTCGTCGATCGACCACGTGGCCAGCGCCACGGTCAGCGCAACCGCGCCGGTGAACAGCACGAACCCGCCGAGTTCCGTCAGGCGCTTGCCCAGGAACGGGCGAACGCTGTCGACGAAAGTGTCGTAGGGCGATGCGGGACGGCGAAGCGAGCGCATGCGGGACCGGACGCAAAACGGGGACTTACCCCCGAGGCTAGGCACGACCGCCTTAACGACCCGCTAAGGTTGAGGAAGGCTGACCGGCCCCCGGCCGCGCGTCCCCAGGCCGGATCCGCCTCGTCGCGGGTGGTGCAAAAGCCGCCCCGCTGTGGCACAGGATCGGCCATGAATATCGACGGCCAGCCCTACCGCACGATCTTCCCCGACCCGGACGGAGTCAGCGTCCAGGTGATCGACCAGACCCGCCTGCCCTTCGCCTTCGAGCTGAAGCGCCTCGCCACGCTGGAGGACGCCGCGGTGGCGATCCGCACCATGATCGTGCGCGGCGCGCCGCTGATCGGCGTCACGGCGGCCTACGGTCTGGCGCTCGCCATGCGGGAGGATGCGTCGCGCGACGGGATCGACCGGGCGGTGGCGACGCTCGCCGCCACGCGCCCGACCGCGATCAACCTGCGCTGGGCGCTCGACCGCGTTTCCGCCAACCTGCGGCAGGCCCAGCCGGGCGAGCGGTTCACCCGCGCCTTCGCGGAAGCCGGCCGCATCGCCGAGGAGGACGTGGCGAGCTGCCGCGCCATCGGCGCCCATGGTGGCCAGATCATCGCCGACCTGCACAAGGCCAAAGGGAACGGGCCGGTCACGGTCCTGACCCACTGCAATGCCGGCTGGCTCGCCACGGTGGACTGGGGCACAGCCCTGGCGCCGATCTACGCCGCTCACGAGCGGGGCGTGCCGGTGCACGTGCTGGTCGACGAGACCCGGCCACGCAGCCAGGGCGCGGCGCTGACCGCCTTCGAGCTCAAGGGCCACGGCGTGCCGCACACGGTGATCGCCGACAATGCCGGCGGCCACCTGATGCAGCATGGCGGAGTCGACCTGTGCATCGTCGGCTCGGACCGGACCACGGCGAGCGGAGACGTGTGCAACAAGATCGGCACCTACCTGAAGGCGCTGGCGGCTCACGACAACGGCGTGCCGTTCTACGCCGCGCTGCCGTTCTCGACGATCGACTGGACGCTCGACGACGGGGTGAAGGAGATCCCGATCGAGGAGCGCGACGGGCGCGAGGTCACCCACATGACCGGGCGGCTCGCCGATGGCGGCTTTGCCACGATCGAGGTGGTCTCCCCCGGCAGCCCCGTGGCGAATCCCGCCTTCGACGTGACGCCGGCCCGGCTGGTGACCGGGATCATCACCGAGCGCGGCGTCTGCGCGGCGAGTGCCGAGGGCTTGTACGGGCTCTATCCGGAGCGCCGGAACGCGGCGTGAGCTGCCTCACCGCACCCCGGGCCGGCCCGATTCCGCGAGCTGCTGCGCCCGGACGCCCTGGCGCTCGAACATCCAGCCCGGATACTCGGCCGGCAGCGCGCTCACCGCGTCGAGGGCGTCGAGTTCCGTGTCGGTGAGGTTGAGCTCGGTCGCCGCGATGTTGTCCTCGAGCTGATCGAGGCGCTTGGCGCCGACGATGACGCTGGTCACCGCCTTGCGGTGCAGGAGCCAGGCGAGGGCCACCTGGGCCACCGAGACGCCGCGCGCCTCCGCGACTCTCCGCATGGCGTCGATGCAGGCTTCGGCCCGGGGGCGATCGACCGGCGGGAAATCGAAGCTCGCGCGCCGGCCCTCGCCCGCGCCGCCGGAATACTTGCCGCTGAGCAGACCGCCGGCCAGCGGACTCCAGACCAGAAGGCCGAGCCCTTCCGAGCGCAGCATCGGGACGATCTCCCGCTCCAAGTCGCGGCCCGCGATGGAATAGTAGGCCTGCAGGGTCTCGAAGCGCGCGAGCCCGGCCCGCTCGCTGATCCCCAGCGCCTTGACGATCTGCCACGCCGCCCAGTTCGAGACGCCGACGTAGCGGACGTGGCCGTGCTGCACGAGGATGTCGAGGGCCCGCACCTGCTCCTCAATGGGCGTCGCCGGGTCGAAGCCGTGGATCTGGTAGAGGTCGATATGATCGAGCTGGAGCCGCTTGAGGCTCGCCTTGCAGGCATCGATCAGGTGCCGGCGCGAGGCGCCCTTCGCGTTCACGCCCGGCCCCGTCGGCCCGTAACCCTTGGTGGCGACAACGACGCTGTCGCGCGGGACCTTGAGATCGCGCAGGGCCTGGCCGGTGATCGTCTCGGAGAGGCCCTCCGCGTAGACGTCGGCCGTGTCGATGACGTTGATCCCGGCCTCGAGCGCCCGGCCGACGAGGCGCCCGGCCTCGGCCTGGTCGAGGGCGCCGATCTGGCGCCACATCCCGGCGCCGCCACCGAAGGTCATGGTGCCGAGGCAGAGTTCCGAGACGAACAGCCCCGTGTTGCCGAGCTTCTTCTGGTACATGCGGCCCGATCCCGTCCCATTTCCCAGGCGACAACGCGCGGGACCGGACCCGGTGCG
Source organism: Methylobacterium sp. CM6257 (assembly GCF_054611515.1). Classification (NCBI taxonomy): domain Bacteria; kingdom Pseudomonadati; phylum Pseudomonadota; class Alphaproteobacteria; order Hyphomicrobiales; family Methylobacteriaceae; genus Methylobacterium; species Methylobacterium sp. CM6257. The sequence continues at coordinate 6,428,224 of NZ_CM137735.1, read as the reverse complement.
CTCAGGGCGCCCAGCGATGGAAGACGGCGCTGTCGAAGGCGAAGACCGGCTCCCCGCGCTGGTTCACTCCGGTGTTGTGGGCGAAGGCCAGCCCCCAGCCGGGTCTGGACGCGGAGGCACGCTTGTCGGTGAGCTTCGTGCTGAACCGGACCGTGTCCCCCGCATAGACGGGCTTCAGCCAGCGCAGGTTCTTGAACCCGGGGGAGGGGCCCGCCTCGGGAATCGGCCCGCGGGCGGCCGTGTAGGCGGCGTCGCGGGCACGGGTGGTGAGCATCCGGTTCATGTAGGCGGCGGTCGTGTGCCAGCCGGAGGCGCAGAGGCCGCCGAAATGGCTGCGCTTGGCCGCGTCGTGGTCGAGGTGGAAGGCCTGCGGGTCGTAGGCCCGCGCGAAGGCCACGATCGCCTCGGCGCTGAACGGGTAGGCGCCCAAGTCGCGCACGGCGCCGATCTCGGCGTCCCGCAGGAACGGCAGGATCTCGGCATCCTCCGGCTCGGTGACCGGCCCCGGCGCGCCGATCTCCACGGGCCGCGGGGGCAGGGGATCGGTGCCGCGGCGGGCCAGCATGAAGGTGAAGCGCTGGGTCAGCACGGTCTCGGCCCGCTGGTTGGCGAGGGCGACCTCGGCGGTCAGGAAGCCGAGGCCCGGCTTCGAGGCCGAGTCGCGCAGGCCCGCGACCCGGAAGGTCAGCGTCAGCGCGTCCCCCGGCAGGACCGGCGCGAGCCACCGCAGCTCGTCGATGCCGGGCGCGCCCAGCGACGAGCCGCCCCGGAACGGCCCCTGCTGGAGCAGCCGCATGCCCAGGGCCGCCGTGTGCCAGCCCGAGCCGATCAGCCGGCCCGCGAAGGTCGTCTCCGCCGCCGCCTCGTCGAGGTGGAAGGGCTGGAAGTCGAAATCCTTCGCGAAGCCCACGATGTCGTCGCGGGTCACCGTCAGCGGCTCCCCGACGATCACGTCGCCGACGGAGAAGTCTTCGAGCGCGGGATCGGGCATGGCGGGCTCGTCACGTTGATCGGTGGGGTGGGCGATCGGGGTCGCCGTCTTTGCGAGCGGAGCGAAGCAATCCAGGCGGCGGCGCGCTCACCGATGTCGCGCTGACCTGGGTCGCGTCGCTGCACGCGCGATGACGGGTACCGGACCTCAGTTGGCGAAGCGGAAGTGCAGCACGTCGCCGTCCTGCACCACGTAATCCTTGCCCTCCAGCCGGAGCTTGCCGGCGTCCCGGGCCCCGGCCTCGCCGTTGAGCGCCGTGTAGTCCTTGAACGCGATGGTCTCGGCCCGGATGAAGCCCTTCTCGAAATCCGAGTGGATCACCCCGGCCGCCCCGGGGGCGCGGGTGCCCTTGGTGATCGTCCAGGCGCGGGCCTCCTTGGGACCGACCGTGAAGTAGGTGACGAGGCCGAGCAGGTCGTAGCCGGCGCGGATCACCCGGTTCAGGCCCGGCTCGGCGAGGCCCACCGCCTCCAGGAACTCGGCCTGGTCGGCCTCCGGCATCACGGCGATCTCGCTCTCGATCTTGGCCGAGACCACCACCGCCACGGCGCCCTCCGCCTTGGCGCGGGCGAAGACCGCGTCCGAGTAGGCGTTGCCCTTGTCGGCGTCGCCCTCGTCGACGTTGCAGACGTAGAGCACGGGCTTGGCCGTCATCAGGCCGAGCGACTGGAACAGCTTCTCCTCGTCGGGCTTGCGCTCCACGAGGCGGGCGGGCTTGCCCTCGCGCAGCAGCGGCAGGGCGCGGTTGACGAGGTCGAGGGTCTCCTTGGCCTCCTTGTCGGCGCCCTTGGCCTTCTTCTCCAGCGACTGGGCGCGGCGCTCCAGGCTGTCGAGGTCGGCGAGCATCAGCTCGGTCTCGATGGTCTCGATGTCGGCGGCCGGATCGACCTTACCCTCCACGTGGGTCACGTCGCCGTCCGTGAAGCAGCGGACCACGTGGGCGATGGCGTCGACCTCGCGGATATTGGCCAGGAACTGATTGCCCAGGCCCTCACCCTTGGAGGCGCCGCGCACGAGGCCGGCGATGTCCACGAAGGTCAGCCGCGTCGGGATGATCTCCTTCGACGCCGCGATCCGGGCGAGGTCTTGGAGCCGCGGATCCGGCACCGCCACCTCGCCGACATTCGGCTCGATGGTGCAGAACGGGTAGTTCGCCGCCTGGGCGGCCGCCGTCTGCGTCAGCGCGTTGAAGAGGGTCGACTTGCCGACGTTCGGCAGGCCGACGATGCCGCATTTGAAGCCCATGGATCAGTTCCGTCGCAGCGCGTCGTCGGGCGACGCGCGGAAAGGGTTGATGAGAATCAGGCCCGCGAACACGGCGCCGCGCGCCCTGTCCTCGGTCGAGCACGCGCGGCACCGACGAGCCGGGTCGCAGCCACCGGGAGGCAATCGAACCGCCGACAGCCGGGCGTGTCGCGCACCGCCTTCATCGGACCCTCTCGCCCGCCCCGATATCCCGTCCCCGTGTGGGCGTGTCAATTTCTGGCGCCCAGCGTCTTCACGTCGTCCCAGCCGCGGCCGGCCATGGCGAGGTGGACCTTGTTCTGGAAGCTCGCATCCTCGCCGGCGGCCAGAAGCGCGGCGTGGTCGGCGATTGCCCGGCAGAGATCCTCGACCCAGGGCCGCTCGGCCTTGCCGAAATCGTTGAGCACATAAGAGTGCACCAGTGCCTTGTCGCCGGGATGGCCGATCCCGAGCCGGACCCGGCGGTAGCCGTTGCCGCATTGCGCGGTGATCGAGCGCAGGCCGTTATGGCCGGCATTGCCGCCGCCGACCTTCACCCGGAGCTTGGCGGGAGCGAGGTCGAGCTCGTCGTGGAGCACGATCACGTCGCCGAGCGGGATCTTGTAGAAGCGCTGCGCCTCCGCGACCGCCCGGCCGGACTCGTTCATGAAGGTCGCGGGCTTGAGGAGGATCGCCCGCTCAGGTCCCAGCACCACCTCGGCGGCCTCGGCCTGGAAACGGTGGCGGAACGGGCTCGCCCGGTGCTGCCGGGCGATCTCATCGACGGCCAGGAAGCCGATATTGTGCCGGTTGCCTGCGTAGCGCGCGCCCGGGTTTCCGAGGCCGACGATCAGCCGCATGGCGGCGTTCCTGGCAGAGCCCCCGGCGCAATCCTGGTCATGGTGCATTCCTCCGGCCGCATCCTGTGCGGCGCGGTCTCTGGCACGCTTCCGCGCGCAACGCATCCCCGGGGCCTTCGTACCGCTGCGGGCCTCTCCGGGCCGGTGCCCGAGGCATTCGGGGCCGGCCGCGTTCCGGCCGTGCGCCAGCGCACGGCGGCGCGCGAACCCGAGGTAGAGTATCTCCGTTGAGAGGTCACATTCGGCCAAGCAAAACCCGAGTGATCAAGACCGCCGGACCGACGATCTTCCTCACACGACACGACTGACCGGATGGCTTCCCGCTGAAGTCATACGAAGACACTCGGAGATCATCATGACCATTCGCATGCTCGCCGCCGCCGCTCTGGTCGCCGCGGTCGCCACGCCGGCCCTCGCGCAGGGCCTGGATTCGCGGCACTCGCCCTATCCGGCCTCGGCCTATTCGGGCTGGATCGGCAACGGCACCGTCCTGCGGCAGGATACCGTCCGCGCCGAGCGGGCGCCCGCCTACCGCTATTCCGGCCCGCATGCCGGAGGCCCGGCCAACGCCCTGCCGCGGTTCTGACACGCCGAGACAGGCCCGCGGGTGAACCGCGGACCGTTTCGCAAATCGACCGATCAGGACATCCGGACGGATCGCGTCTCGCCGCGATCGGCGCCGGGCCCGCCGTCCGGCCCGTCCGGGCCCCCCGCCATCGCACCTGCGGCCTCCGCGCGGATCTGCCCGGGACGCAGGGTTCCGACCAGAAGATCGACCTGACTCACGAGCCGGGTGAGGGACTGTCCCCGGTCCAGTCCGGGCCGCTCCGGCAGCGGCCGATCCTCGCCCAGCGCCGCCACGGTGGCGGCGATCCAGGCCCGCCAGGTCTCCGCCTCAGGGGCGGCGGCTTCGGGAGCGTGCCGCAGCACGGTGAGCCGGGCGCTGATCCGGCGCAGGGTCGCGTCGGCTACGAGGGCGGATTCCACCTCCGGATGACTGCCGGCCCGGGGCTGCTGCAGGGCTCGCGACAGGGCTGCCTCCAGGTCATTGAGAGCGAGGCCGGCCGCCCGGGTGCTGGCCAGGATCGCGGCCTCCCGGTCCGGCCCGGAGGGCGCGAGCAGCACGGAACCGGCGAAGTCCGCATGGGCTTTGAGCGCCCGCCGCAATTCCTGGCGGACCTGATCGGGCTCCCAGATCGGCCAGAGCACCAGGCAACTCGCCACCGCGATCAGCCCGCCCAGCACGGTGAAGCCTGCCCGCATGGCGACGATCTCCCAGGAGCTGTGGCCGGGCTCCAGCAACTCGACCAGCAGCACCACGAGGGGCGTCAGGCAGGTGACGAAGAAGCCGTAGGAGATCTGGCGCGCCGCGAAGCCGACGATGCTCAGCACCAGGATCAGCCCGGCCTCCGCGAGCGGGGTCGTGGCCGAGTAGGCGAGCACCGCGCCGACGAGGCCGCCCAGAACCGTGCCGCCGATCCGCTCCAGGGCCCGCTGCCATGTCGCCGCGTAGAAGGGCTGCATGGTCAGCACCACGGTCATCACCAACCAGTGCGTGAAGGCGCCCGCATAGGTCAGGGTGGCGGCGAGCGCCGGCGCCGCGACCGCGCTCGCCCGCAGCGCGTGGCGCAGATTCGGCGAGGCGAGGGTGAAGTTCTGCTGCAGCGGCCCGACATAGCGCGTCCAGCGGTCGAGGCGGCCGCCCTCCGTCAGCGTGCCGCCGGGCCGGTAGCCCTCCGGCGTCGAGAGCTTGGCACCGATCCGCACGCGGCCAACGATCCGGTCGGCGAGGCGCGCCAGGGTCGGATCCGCCGAGAGCCCCTCGGCCGCCCGGGCGATCGAGTGCTCCAGGCGGGCGAGGTCGAGGCTGACATCGTCGCGGATCGCCCGGGCGATGGTCACCAAGAGGGGGCGCAGACGCCGCAGGAAGATCTTGGCGCGCGCCCGGCGGTCCGCGTCGGGCCGGCTGTCGATCAGCTCGCCGATCGCGATCAGCGCGGAGAAAATCTGCTCGGCGCTCTCCAGGCGCAGCAGCGCCTGGGCGGTGCGGTCCGAGACGCGCTCACGGGAGCGGGCGAGGTCGAGGATCATGGTCCGCGCGGTCTCGATGCTGGCCCGCACGCCCCGCCGGTGGCCCCGGGCGTGGCCGTCGAAGGCGGCCGTGTCGGGCTCCGGCAGGGCGACGAGCCGCTCCAGGTCGCCGCAGAGCCGCGCGAGGTTGTGCCAGACCTCTGCCACGGCCCGGTGCGCCGGCCGGTAGGGGTGTAGCCGCCAGATGACCAGCGCCAGAAACGTGGCCCAGAGGCCGCCCGCGGCGAACATCAGAACGGTGATCCCGGCCTGCTCCGGGCTGAGCGGCCGGTCCAGGGCGATGCACAGCACCACGACGAGGACGTTCCCGGCCGACTGCGCCTGCACGCTCCAGACGCGCGCGTAGGAGCAGGCGAAGATCAGTGCGCAGGCCACCGGGACGACAACGAGGAGCCCCAGAGATTGGATCAGGCCGAGCCCGGCCCAGAGCAGCCCGCCCAGCAGCGAGAAGGCTGTGAGCACGCGCAAGCGCGCCCGCATGGGCCCGCCATTGTCGCAGAAGCACGCCAGGTTGGCGGCGAGCGCCATCGTGAGCAGGGGCGGCCATTGCAGCCAGATGTTGATCAGGATGACGGCGCCGAACGCGAAGGCGGCGCGCACGCCCTCCACGAGCCGCACACCCCGAAGATCGAGCCCGGTCGGCAGGCGCCGCAGGTCCGCGCCTGGCCGGTTCAGGCTGCCCCGACCCGCGGCGAACCGGCGGCGGGTCCGCTCGGAGGACGATGCTGTGGGACTCGGCGGTGGCAACCTCGGTCTCCAGACACGGGCGCGGCGCCCCGGCATGAACCGCGACCCGGCCTGTCCGGATCCGTTCCGCTTCGCAACCCCCGCGGCCGGAGGCCGCGCGGGATTGTCTCCCCGCCGGCGAATCCGGGATAGGGCGCAGCGGTTTGGCCCGCGCGCTTGACCCTCGGACAAGCCCGTGGCTTCTGGGGCCGCCTGGCACCCTGACTCCGTAGCTCAGCTGGATAGAGCAGCCGCCTTCTAAGCGGCAGGTCGTAGGTTCGAGCCCTACCGGGGTCGCCAGAAATTCGCCCGCTTGGTCAATGGCTTGGCGGGTTTTCGTTGCCGCAATGGCCTCTTTCGAGCGCGCAACGCGTCACAACACAGATCGTTATTTTACAATGGGTTACGACCCGAGCCGACGCGCTGGCGGCTGCTCCACGGAACACGAGCGCAACACGGAAGGCGTGCCGGCACGCCGCAATCCGAACCTCGCGCCATGGTGGGACAGCTCGTCCCGACGCCTCAGCGTTGCGCCTTGCGGGCGCACTTATGGCCGCTAGCTGGCGGGGTAGCCGGCTTGGTCCGGTGCCCGACGCCGGAGGGTCCGATGCGCGTTCTGATGGTGGGCTATGAACCGGAGGTGGTCGATTTCTCGGACCCGGCTCTCCCGCCCGGGCTGAGCGCCGAGAAGATCCGCCAGGGGATCAAGGTTGCCCTGGAGGACATGCGCAGCCGCGGCTGGACGGCCGAGCAATGCTTCATCCGGCCGGACGATCAGGCCGGCCCGATCCTGAAGCAGATGCTCACCTCCGGCTCCTACGACTGCCTCGTGATTGGCGCCGGTGTGCGCTCCTGGCCGCGTCACCTGCCGGTGTTCGAGATCCTCATCAACACAGCCCGGGAGGCCGCACCGAAGGTTCCGATCGCCTTCAACACGCGGCCCGAGGACAGCGGTGATGCCGTCGAGCGGGTGTGCGGCGCGAAGCGCCTCTGACCGAATTCCCCCTTACCGCCGTTCGAGCATCAGGCGGTCCGCCATCCCCGATCCCTCCGGAAGGCCGCCGAGACTCGTCGGCGGCGGATCAAGGCTTCGCGTCGAAGTCCTGCCGGTCCGGAATGCCCATCGTGTCGGTCATGCGCGGAGCGGACTCCGTGATGTCGTCCATGACCAGCTGGCTCATCGCACAGATGAACGAGGACAGGCGGTAGCCGTCGTGCCGCGACAGCGCGTTGTCGAAGGCCCGCACGTTCCAGAATGGATCGTTGGCCAGCGTGATCGGCGCGATGCCGGTCAGGGGCAAGCCGTGCAGGAAGCGCGCAGCCGGATGTGCGGCAGCCCGCTCGGCCGCGTCGGGCGGGCCGAGATCCTCGCTGTCCCAGAACGCCCCGTGCCGATCCTGCCGGCGGGTCCGCGCCCGCGTCAGCCATCCTGCTGCACGCGGGCAATCGATCGCCGCGTCGGCGAGCGTGGCGTAGGGGTGGTGCCGCTCGAATCCTGGCTCCTGCAACCCAAGCAGTTCGTGTGTGGTGCCAAAGGGCGCGGCCGAAGGCTGCGCGTCCGCGAGCACGCCCGCTGCCGGCCGCGGCGGATCGAGGTTGCCGATCGTGTGCGACTCCTCTCGAAGGCTCACTTGGAACGGGAAGGTCTCGGCGAGAACCGCGAGGGCGCGCAGCGGCAGCGTCAGGAGCCGGTCAGTGAACCGGAGGGGCTTGGGCGGCGCGCAGGTCATCCCGCGGGGCTGACGACCTTCGAAGCGGGCTGCGAGGCGGTCGAGGAACCCGGCAGCGGGGCGGAAATCAAGCTTGAACGCCGGGAACAGGTCGTGTGTCGCCCAGTCGTAGTCGACGCCGGTGTTGAACATCGTGTCCGTGCTCGCAAGCCGCTGGCGGATGCGCCGCCGCGCGGCCTCGTACCCATCCTCGACGTCTAGGCCGATCCAGGCGCAGTCCCCCGGCCGCAATCCTCCGGCCGGGAAGGCGAGCGCGGCCGTGACGGACATCATCACGGGGCGCTGCTCGGGCGGGAACAGGCCGGTGTCGCGGGCGATCGCGGCGGCTGGCGTGTGCTCGTCCGGGTGAAGCGCGACGCGCTGCCAGACGGCGCGCTGGACCGCCGTCCACTTGCTCGCCTCGGACGCTGGGTTGATCAGCACCACGAGGTTGCCAAGGACCGGCGGCAGCACCTCGCCGAAGCGGTGCCGCTGCACCGCCTTCAGCACGTCGTCCTTGAGGCCGGTCGCCAGCATGTTGCCGCCCAGGCTGTGACCGGCGACAATCAGGCGATTGTTGCGCTCGCTGCCGTCCGGGCGGGGGGCGGCGAGCACCGACTCGATGGACCGCAGGGCGGAGATCGCCGCCGGCGCGACCGCCTCGCTGACCGGCTTGCGGTCGAACAGGGTGGCCCCTGCCGAGAGGCCGCCAAAGAAGCCGCCGAGCGTCTCGCCGAAGAGCTGCTTGAGGCCGCGTTCATCCACCCGCGCGCCGCGCCAGCCGACATAGATGCCGGTGACCTTGGTCTCGCACGCCGTCGGATCGCTCGGGCAGCGCTGCTGCAGGAAGCGGGCGGCGTGCGCGGCGTAGAGCCGGAGGTCAGCGACGTTCGGGTCGCCGATGCGGGCGTCGTGGCGCCAACCATGCACGAAGACCATCACGTAATGCGACCCGGTCGAGAGACGGCGCATGAGCGCGTCGAGCTGGGTGATCACGGGTTGGAAGCCGGCGACGCGTCCGCCATTCGCGCGCCTCTGGCTCTCCATGGCGCGGCTGAGCATGGCACGCGTGTCGTCCTCCTCGCTGTCGCCGCTGCGGGACACGAGGGCGTAGGGCTCGCCGTCCTCCTGGAACTCCAGGAAGCCCAGGGTGTAGTCGATCGCCTTCGCCCCGGGCCGCTCGGCCGGGACGACGTGGCGCTGCAGGGCGCAGCGAAAGCGGGTGCTCCAACGCGGATCCGCCGCGACGGCCGCATCTTCGTCGTTGCTGGGATCGCGCCAGCCGCCGTCATCGGCCGCCACCATCGCGGTCAGCCGCGATCGCCCGGTCTGCGCCAGCACGGTCCAGCCTTGAGAGAGACCCTCGCGGCAATCGGGAGCGGTCGGGTCGAGATTCCGGTAGGCCGTCGCCTTCGGCGTCGAAAGGACGACGTAGTTCACGAAGAACAGACCAAAGACGACGAGGAGGACAGTGACCAAGCCGGCCAGGAGGATGCGCAGGACACGCAGATATCCGTGCCAGATCCGAGCGAGCCGGGACCGGTGCACCCTGCCCGTGTCCAATCGGGCGGCTGACGGCCGGGAGGTCACGGGCGCGTGCCCCGGCGAATGGCTGCGGGGCGAGCGCCCTGCCCGTCCCGGGATCGAGGCCCTCTCCGGTGCATGGGACGTCGAGCGCGCTCAAACATCAGTGAGCTTCTCCCAGCTGAGACCCCGGCCCGCCTCGAGCGATCGCCCTGATCCCTCGGCCCGAGCGCGCCAGCGCGGAGGACCGGGACACGCCGGGACGAAGGTCGGCGGCCTTCGGCCGAAGGAGGAGAGATCCGCCGGCAGCATCGTCGCGTGAGAAGGGCCCGAGCGCCTCCCCGTCCTCGCAGCCGGACAGGAGCCGCCGCAGGGTTCCGATTGCGCGGTGAAGGTTCACCTTCAGGGAGACCTTGCTGCGGCCCGTCCCGGCCGCAGCTTCGGCGAGGGAGCGCTCCCGGACCACGAGCTGTTCGACTGCCAGTCTCTGCGCCGCCGGCAGCGCCTCGATCGCCCGAACGAGACAGGACCGGCGATCTTCTTGGGCGAGCTGTTCGCAGGGCAGCGGCGCGGGATCGGCGACACGCTCGAAAGCGGTGGGCGCCTGCACCTCCGGTGCCCGGCGGGCGGACCGGCGCAGATGATCGATGCTCCGCCGCTTAGCAAGGGCGCGCAGCAAGGGCAGGAAGGGACGGGCCGGGTCGTAGGTGGCGCGCGCCCGGTGCAGCGTGAGCAGCGTCTCCTGCACGACATCCTCCACCGCGGACACGGGGACGCCTTGGGCCCGGGCCGTCGCGGCGATCACCGGCACGCAGTCGCAGAGCAGGATCCGGTAGGCGCGAGCATCCCCGCCCTGGGCCGCGGCCATGGCGGCTGCGAGGTGTGCCTCGCCGTGCGAGGGGCCGATCGGGCTCGTCATCGGCGCCTCACCGCGTCACGGCTGCGTGACCCGCCGCGGCCTCGTGCAGCACGAAGCCTTCGAGGGCATCGACCTCTCGGGTCCAGGGCGCCTCGGCGAGGACGCGTTGGGTGTGCCGGTAGCCGGCCTCCGCGCGCGCTCGGATTCCGTGCGGGCTGAAGTCGATGTCGCGCAGGTGGTCCTCCGTTTCGAGGCGGGGCGCGAGGAGCCGGACCACGTGCATGCGGGTCAGACAGCCATGAGCGGCGAGTGCCTTGACCTCGGGATCGGCCGCGATGTCCCCGGGCAGGCGGCGGGCGAGTTCCGCGATGACGTGCCGGAGCCGGTGCATCTGCTTCTGGCGCGCGATGTGGCTGTGGGCGCGGCTTGCGTACTGGAGGTCCTTCTGGCGGTTGGCGACCTCCCAGAGGGTGCGGGGCTCGGGGCCGGACGGGTTCCACATATGGACCGCGAAGACGATGCCGTCGCGCCGCGGATCGTCGTCGAATACCGCCTCGACGGGCGTGTTCGAGAGGATGCCGCCGTCCCAATAGAGGTCATCTCCGATGCGCACCGGAGGAAAAGCCGGCGGCAGTGCTCCGGAGGCCATGACGTGGCGCAGATCGAGCTCCATGTCGCGGCTGTCGAAGTAGCGCATCTGCCCGCTGCGCACGTTCGCCGCCCCGACTGTGAGGCGACAATCGCCGCGGTTCAGCGTCGGCAGGTCGACGAGTTCCCGCAGTGTCGCCTCGAGGGGGTGCGTCGAATAGTAGGCCGCGCCCTCGGCACCGAGCGGGACGTGCGGCCCCGCGAAGGCGAGCGGGTTCGGGGCGAAGAAGGGCCCGATCCCCTGAACGAGCGTCAGCCAGGTGGCGGCAGCGGGCCCGAGCAGCGGCAGTGCCGCGAACGCCTGATGCACCGGGCTGTGCTCGACTCGGCTCCAGAACGCGTGCAGGCGCTTCAGACGGCGTTCTACCGGGTTGCCGGCGATCAGGCTGGCGTTGATGGCGCCGATGGATGTGCCGATGATCCAGTCGGGCTCGATTCCGGCCTCATGCAGAGCCTGATAGACCCCGACCTGGTAGGCGCCGAGCGCTCCGCCGCCCTGCAGCACCAGTACGACCTGACCGTGCCGCCGACGCAGGGCGTGGGCCAGCAACTCCGGCTCGGGTGCCGCGGGCGGGGCTTGCGGCTCCTCGTGAACCATGTCGAGCATCGCATCCTCCTCGCTGGTCAGGCGCGCTCCGCCGTGTCCCGGGTTCCCCTCTCGCCCGTCAGCATGGCCGTCTCCTCGTCGCCGCGTGCTCACATCCGGTGAAGGTCACCCCTCACGGGAAAGAGGTCCGCCGAGAGCACGATGGCGGGCGTGCTGCCGGTGTTCTTCCACCAATGCGCGGTGGCGTGAGTCTCCGAGGTCGCTTCGCCCGCTTTGTGGGTGATCGGCACCGCGCAGGTGCTCGCGTATTCGACCACCTCTCCCGAGACTACGTAGATGATGGCTGGTCGGTCGCCGTGGCTGTGCCAGGGCACGATTCCGCCCGGCTCGATCACAAGCCGGCGCAGCCGGAACTGCCGATCGGCGATGCCAACCGGCTCCTTCGCGAGTTCCGTCGAGGCGATCACGGTGTCGGTCACGCCCCGCGCCCCCGACGTGCTCTCGGCCTGCCCTTTGCCGCCAGCCACCACCTTGTCTCCCGGGCAGGAACCCGCCTGGGCCGCGTGAGCGCCGAGCGCGACGGCGCCGGCCACCGCTAGTGCCTTGCACAGCGTACGGCAGTCGGCGCTGCGGGGCATCGAGATCGGAGTCATGCTGCCCTCCTGATGGTCTGGGGTCGCCCTGGATGGGACGTGCTCCGATCATCGGAGGCCAGGCGCCGCAGCGGAAATGCCGTTTGGGTTTCGGGGCGATGCCTTGCGGTTATCGAGCGGCCGGCCTCATGCGGGGAGCGGCAGCTCGGCTGGCCGGTCCTCGCCGAGGTCGAAGCGGCTCGGGGGCCATGCGTACTGATTGAGCGCTGTCACGAGCGCTGCGAGCGGCGAGGACCAGCGCCGGCCCGCGACCGTGACGAGGCAGACCTGCCGCGCAACGACCGGATCCAGCACCGGAAGCAGGGCGATGCCCGGTAGAGTGGCGGAAAACTCGGGGAGGAAGCACACGCCCATCCCGGCGACCACCATGCTCTGGATCCAGTCCTCGCGCTCGCTGCGATGCGAGCGCAGGATCTCGGTGCCCTGCGCGCGCAGAAGGTCGGCGAGATGGTCGCGGTACTCGCAGTTGATCCGCTGCAGGTAGATCTGCCCGGCCATGTCGCGCATGCGGACCGCGTTGAGGCAGGAGAAGTCGTGCAGCTGCCCGCAGGCGACCATGAAGCGCTCTTCGTAGAGGGGGCTGGCCCGCAACGGCTCCGGAAAGCCCTCCGGCCGGGCCATGATGGCCACGTCGAGCTCGCCCGCCAGCAGCATCTCGGACAGGCGCCCCGGCACGCCCTCGATCAGGGTCAGTTCGATGCCCGGATGCGTAACCCGGAAGTGGTTCAGGAAGCCGACGAAGCGCAGCGGGCCGACGGTGCACATCACCCCCAGGGTGAGCTGTGCCCCCTCCAGACGCAGGAATCGCGAGGCGGCGCGCTTGGCTCGCTCGCGATGCTCGATCATCTGACGGAATTCCGGCTCCAGCAGGCGACCGAGGTCCGTCAGATGCACGTGGCTGCGCTCGCGCGAGAACAGCAGGCCGCCGAGTTCGTCCTCCAGCTTCTGGATCGCCCGAGTCAGAGCCGGCTGTGTCACGTTGCAGTGTTCTGCCGCCTTGGTGAAGTTTCCGAATTTGCTGATCGCCAAGAAGTAGCGGATCTCGTGGAGCTCCATCGTCGCCTCCCGTTCCCGCTCCTCTGCATTCCGCGTCCGAGGCCTGCTGTGGCCAATGCCGGATGCGCATGCGTTCGATGAGACAAGAGTATTGGCGATAGACCGATCTGAGCCGCCATTCTCCTTAAGACAGCATCGGAGTCCACCGGAGAGGCACCCATGGTACACATCCTCCAGTCTGCCGGGCTCGACCGCGCCGGCACGGTGCGGCCGCTCGACGGCCGTGTAGCCATCGTCACCGGCGCTACGAGCGGCATCGGTTACGTGGTAGCCGACACCCTGGCCGAGCAGGGCGCCTTGATCGTGATCAACGGCCTCGGCGAGGCGGGCGAGGTAGAGCGCCTGTGCCGGGATCTGAGTGAGCGGCATCAGACGCCCGTCCGCTACGACGATGCCGACCTTTCGCAGGCCGAGGCCGTCATGGACCTGGTCGACCGCTCCGCACGCGCCTTCGGCCCCGTCGAGATCCTCGTGAACAATGCCGGCATCCAGCATGTCGGCCCGATCGAGGAATTTCCGTTGGAGAAGTGGGACGCCATCCTGTCGGTCAACCTATCGGCGGTGTTTCACGCCACGCGCTGCGTGCTGCCCGACATGCGCCGGCGCGGATGGGGGCGGATCATCAACGTGGCTTCGGCACACGGGCTGATCGGGTCGCCGTTCAAGAGCGCCTATGTGGCGGCCAAGCACGGAGTCGTGGGACTGACGAAGGTCACCGCGCTTGAGACAGCCGAGGCCGGGATCACCTGCAACGCGGTTTGCCCCGGATATGTCTGGACGCCGCTCGTCGCGCATCAGGTGCGCGCCCAGGCGGCCGCGCACGGCCTCGCGGAGGACGAGGTGGTCCGTAAGCTCCTGCTCGCCGAGCAGCCAAACAAGCGCTTCGCCACGGCCGAGGAAATCGCCGGGACGGTCGCCTTCCTGTGCAGCCCGGCCGCGGCGTCCATTACCGGCACGTCCATCAGCGTCGACGGCGGCTGGACGGCACACTGAGATGCACCTTCCTGGGGCTGGCGGAGAGATGCGCGCGTTCCCTTGCCGGAGCGTTCCCGTGCCGGAGATTGCTGCCGAAGATGCTCGGCGCCTCCATTACGGCGGGCCGCGCCAGCGTCTGTTGCGCGCCTCGAAGCGGACCTACGAGGCGCGCTGCAACGTCGGCAAGGATCATTTCGCGTCGAACGCCTGAGCCATCATGACGGTTCGGATCTGCGGTTCGAACGCCGGAAGCCGGCGGGCTGCCCCCGGTCGAGTCTGCAGACGCAGAACGTCACACTCACATGACCGGGCCGGGTGGAACTCGGACCTTCGCATCCGAACCCGTGCGCGTTCGAAGGCGCCTCGAACCGGACTACCTGCCCATGCAACCCAGTTCGCGCAGTCCAGATCGGATGATGCCCTTCGGGCAGGCCTCCATCGGCGCAGGAGCCGTTGGGGCTCTAGCGGGAGCGTGCCGGTCCAGGCCTGTCCGGCCCGCGAAGCGTGCGACGTGCCACCATCCCGAGCGTCGAGCCCTGCACGATGATGGTGAAGAGCACCACCGCGTAGGTCGCAGCCAGGATTGCCGATTTGTCCGGCCCCTCTGGCAGCGAGAGCGCCAGGGCTACCGAGATGCCCCCGCGCACGCCGGCCCAGGTTAGGAACGGCAGGTTGCGCGCCGAGAACAGGTCGGTCCACCGGACCAGAAGGAGCGGCATCGCGACGGCAACGGCTCTGGCCACCAGCACGATCGGAACCGCAGCCGCAGCCAGGATGATTGCAGGCACCTCAAAGCGCAGGACCAGCACCTCAAGGCCGATCAGAAGGAACAAGACCGAGTTCAGCACCTCGTCAACCAGGGTCCAGAGGGCGGACACATAGCCCTGCGTGCGCTCGCTCATGGCGTCGCGCGGCGCGCGATCGCCGACGAGCAGGCCGGCGGCAACGACGGCGAGCGGACCGCTGGTCCCGAGCTTCTGCGCAATGGCATAGGTCCCGGCGACAAGGGCCAGGGTGATCAGGACCTCCACCGGAAAATCGTCGATCGCCCGCATCGCGCGATAGGCGATGTAACCCGTGATCACGCCCAGGAGCAGGCCGCCGAATGCCTCCTGCACCAGCAGCCGCACGATCTCGGCAGTTCCATGCCCGCCACCTCCGGTTCCGGCCGCGTAGCCGAGCAGGATCGTGAACAGCACGACGCCGACACCGTCGTTGAACAGAGCCTCGCCCTGCATCTCGATCTCCAGGGCCTCAGGCACCTGCACGTTCTTGAGCGTGCTCAGAACCGCGACCGGGTCGGTGGGACTGATCAGGGCGCCGAACACCAGGGCCCAGGATAGCGGGAGCGGACGCCCTATGGCCTGCGCGGCCCCCCAAAGCCCCGCACCGACCAGAGCGGTTGAGATGACGGTTGCGACGAGCGCCAAGAGGGCGATCGGCCAAGCCCGCTCGCGCATGGCCTCCAAGTTGAGGTTGAGGGCGCCGGCAAAGAGCAGGAAAGCCAGCATCCCGTTCATCACCACCTGGGTGAAGTCGATCTGCTGGAGCGCCTGCGTCAGATCCTCGTAGAGGTGCTGCTCGGGAAAGACGAGATCGAGAAGGACGAGGAGCAGCGAGGCCACGAGGCCCAGGATGAGCAGGCCGATGGAGTGCGGCAGGCGGACGAAGCGGCGATTGAGCCAGCCGAACAGGGCCGAGAGGGTCAGGAGCAGGGCGGCAAGGTCGAAGATTGAGAGCACGCAATTTCCTCGGCTTCCCTCACGGCGGGCCAGGAGAGATCGAGATCCCTGCCCGGGCATCCCGGTCGGGCAACGTGCATCGGGGCAGTCGGATCGTTAGACGATCATCATCGGGCACGTTGAGCAGCTCCAAGGACGCCCTTCGGTAGTCCCGCCGCGCGCGTGAGAGGGCCGTGACGGACCGGAACGGTCGAGATTGCGCGTCCCTCTGGGGCGAAGACAGGAGCGGCGTGCCGGAACCCGCCACAATCCGCATTGTTGGCCGAAGACTTTCGGAGAGGTGGCTATGTATCCGCTGTTAGCACTCGCCTTAGCCGGCGCCACCGTTGTAGGCGCCGCATTCGGGGCCCTCGCGCAGGGCGCATCCGAGCGGAGCGACGAGCAGGTGTGCCAAGCTCGGGCTGACGAACTGAAAATGGCTGCCGACTTGCGTGATGCCTACATGCGCGAATGTCTGGCCGGTGAGCGCTTGAAGCGAGGCGGATCCGAACAGAATAGGTGAGTTCGCCTCGCATCATTCAGCGACACGCCGGGAATGGAACGGACCCGTATTCGGAGTCAAACATCCTGCCAGACGTCGACTGGCTCCGCTCGGCCCGGTCGCAGCAACATCCCGCAGGCGGAGCTAGGTCTTGCTCGTATTCACCGACGGATGTCCGCCCGTCCATGGCCTCAGCGCCTCCGGGATGCGGAAGTCGGCCGGGACCCCGAAATCGGATGCTGCGCCGCGCATCGCATGCGGGGGGCGTGGAAAGCCGCTCCGGTTCGCGTAATTGAACTTTCCCGGAGGCGCGAGACGCTTCTCGGCGATCAACCCCTCTGCGCAGACGACGTCGAGCAGCGTCACGCCCGCCACTGCGGCCGTCGCCGCCGCAAGGTTGGCCTTTCGAGGGTTGCCACCTTCGAATCCGGTGACCAGCGTTGCGAGGTCGAGCGCATCGCCACCGACACGGCCCAGGATCCAGGGTGTCGGATCATGGCTCATGAGGATTGCGGCTCCGGTCGCTACCTCGCGAACCCCATAGCTGCGGATCAGCGTCTCCCGACCGTCGAGCCCGAGTGCGCGACACAGGCCGTGCGCTGCCGTCAGCTCCAGGAGTCCGAGCCCGATGGAGAACCAACCGAGGCCGCGGGCGAGTTCGTCGTGACGCGTGCGGGCCCCTCTCCCGGGTGCGCCGCGGGCGGATACGATCATATCAGTCGATTGGACCGTGCGGGCGCTGCTCATGGCCGGATCACCACTTTGATGCAGCCATCCTGCTTGTCGCGGAAGACACGATACATCTCCGGACCCTCCTCAAGTCCGACGGTGTGGGTGATGACGAATGAGGGATCGATCTGGCCCTCCTCGATCCGCCGCAGCAGATCGTCCGTCCAGCGATTGACATGCGTCTGCCCCGTCCGGACCGTCAGCCCCTTGTTCATGAGCGCGCCCATCGGGAACTTGTCGATCAGGCCGCCGTACACCCCGGGCACCGAGATCACGCCTGCTGGGCGACAGACCATGATCATCTGGCGCAGGACATGGGAGCGATCGGTCTCCAGCATCATGGCCTGCTTGGCACGGTCATAGATGGCGTCGACGGCACCGAGCGCATGCGCCTCGAGCCCGACGGCATCGATGCACTTCTCCGGGCCTTTGCCGTCGGTCATATCGTTGAGCCGGCCAACGATGTTCGTCTCTTGGCCATAGTCGAGCACCTCGGCGCCGCCGGCTTGCGCCATCTGGAGCCGCTCGGGCACGCGATCGATCGCGATCACGCGCTTGGCGCCCAGCAGGATCGCGGATCGGATCGCCATCTGGCCGACTGGGCCGCAGCCCCAGATGGCCACGGTGTCGGTGGGCTGGATGTCGCATTGAACAGCGCCCTGCCAACCGGTCGGGAAAATGTCCGACAGAAAGAGCAGCTTCTCGTCCGGTATGCCGGTCGGGACCTTGATGTGGGTGGCGTCGGCGAACGGCACGCGCAGGTATTCGGCCTGTCCACCGGGATAGCCACCGGTCAGATGCGTATAGCCGAACAGACCCGCCGTCGTATGGCCGAAGGCGGTGTCGCCGAGGGCCTTGTTGCGGTTCGAGCGTTCACAGACCGAGAAATTGCCGCGCCGGCATTGCTCGCATTGGCCACAGATGATTGTGAACGGCACGACGATCCTGTCGCCAACCTTGAGCGCGCTGTTGTCCCGTCCGACCTCGACCACCTCGCCCATGGCCTCGTGGCCCATGACGTCGCCGGACTTCATGCCGGGCATGAAGTGGTCATAGAGGTGGAGGTCTGAGCCGCAGATCGCGCAGCTCGTCACCTTGATGATGGCGTCGCGGCCGTCCTCGATGGTCGGATCCGGGACAGTCTCACAACGAATGTCCTTGGTGCCGTGCCAGACAAGTGCCTTCAAGGCAGGACCTCCCAGTCACCGGATGGAGTGCAGCTCTCGGTGGTCCAACCGACGTCAGATGAGTTTGTTGCTGCCGGTCTGAAAGCGGTCGCATGTCAGCGCAACACGAACGTCGCACACTCAGTCTTGCCTATACGGGCTGCGGGGGCTCAGACTCGGTCGTCGGCCCCCCGGCAATTCTCCATCGTTCGGCAGGTCAAGCGTCCAGCCGGTCTGCCACGCCATGCCGGCCGCCATCAGCAATGCCTGGCCGAGCTTCCCGACGATCTCCTGCATCCTGCGTGCTCCTTCACCGGGAGACGTGCGAAGCGGACCTCCCCACCTCCCGCTTCGGGTCGAAACCAGCCGCTCGCCGCGGGTACCAAGAAGATTTTAGGCCGCGACTTCCATCGCGTTGAAACCTCAAGCCAAGGATCTGTTTGCCTGAAGGCGATCACTTTTTCGGCTTCGAAGGGATATTCAGTTGGGCCTTGAGCTCGCGAATCCTCTCCGCGCGCGGGCTTGCCTGCCGTGCAGCTTCTCGCGCGACTGACAAACAAGCTTCCACCCCCGCGTGCAGCGTGGCCACGACGTGGTCCGCACCGATCTGTTTGCGCAGCGTCTCATCCCTCAGCACGGCATCGTTCGACGGCCACAGGCCGACGAGAACCGGAATGTTACCCGCTCGCTGGCGCAGCCGCCGCAACAGATACCGTAGGTGCGAAGGGGTCCCGCTGATGTCGACGCAGGCGACGCAGATCATCGCCACCCCCTCGATATCAAGCTCCCCTATCCGGCTGCGCTTTGTGACGGTGTACGGAAGAACGCGTGCGCCAACGCCATGCTTCTTGAGAAGTTGCGCCATCATGGCAGCAGCGGCCTCGTCGAGCGGCCCTCGTCCGGCAATGCACAAGACTGCAGCTTCACCACGCCAGAGCGGCGGGAGCTCCTGTGGGTCGGGCGCTCGATTGGCGACAGTCCGGCCCTCCGGCAAGGCTTGCTCGGACTGAGACGGGATGTCCGCCGACGCCCGACGTTCCGCAGCCTCCGGATCAGGATCGCCGTCCTCATGATCATCCAGGTCCCCGATCAGTTCACCGAGGGTTTCGTTGATCAGCGCGATCTGGTCCGGCTTGAGCACGCCACGTCGTGCGTCTTCTGCGGCCATCTGCAGCCCTTTCAGCGCCACTTCGTCATAGTAGGACGAGAGGGAGCGCTCCTTGAGCAGTTGCTCCGCATGCTCCTCAGCCTCATCGGCGTCTCCTGCCAGCATGCGCTGATAGAAGTTCTCGACCGGCGTAAGGGCCGGGCGATCGCCGAGGAGAACGTCCAGGAACTCAAGATGCTCGATGTGCTTGCCCAGCACGACCAGGCAAAGGGTCAGAGGCGTCGACATGAGGAGCCCAACCGGGCCCCACACCCAGGTCCAGAACAGGGCCGAGATCACCACGGCGATCGGCGACATGCCTGTGCTGTGGCCGTAAAGGAGCGGCTCGACACCGTTGCCGATCACGGGCTCGGTCACGAGGAACAGGGCTGCCGTCCACAGCGCCATCGACCAGCCTGGCTCTGCAGCAGCGGCCAGCAGGATCGGGCCTGTCGCTGAGGCGAACGCGCCAACGTATGGCACGAAGCGCATGATGGCAGCGACGACACCCCATAGGACGGGGCTCGGCACACCGATCAGCCAGAGCCCGCATCCGATCAGCACACCGAAGGAGATGTTGACCCCAAGCTGTGCCAGGAAATAGCGGCTCAAGCGCCGTGCCGCGTCATCCATCGCGACCGTGGTGCGGTGTAAGTCGCTGGAGCCGAAGAGGCGGATCATGCGGTCGCGCAGGTCCTGGCGCTGCATGAGGATGAAGATCAGCACGACCAGGATGATGACGGTCGTGGCGAGGGGCTCAAGCAGCGGGGCGATCAGGCGTTCGGTGAGCGCCAGAGGCGTTGGAGCGGGCTCCCGGACCTCGACAGGAACCGGCTTCGGAGCAGCTGGCACCGGCGTGGCGTTACTGCCACTTGCTGGCTCATCTGCGGGCTTGGTGGGCTGCTCAGTGCGGGTGCGGGCACCGCGGTTGAGCTGGTTCAGCAGTTCGGAGACGCGCCCGAGAGTCCCTTCCTGAAGGCTCAGCACCTTCTGCTCGATGGTGCGCTGATAGTAGGGCAGATCCGTCGCGAGCTGAGCGACTTGGATGCCGATCACGCCGGCCACGGATGCAAGAATGCCGAGGGCGACGGAGACGGTGACGAGCACCGCCAGGATGCGTCCTATGAAGCGACGCAGGAAGCGCACGGCTGGGGCTAGGAGAAAACCCAGCAGGACTGCGAGGGCGATCGGGATGAAGATCTCGCGGCCGAAGTGGAGCACCGCGACCACCAGCACGAGAACAGCCGTGGTTCCGAGACCGGATTGACCGGGCGTGGAGGGCGGGAGCACACGTGGCGCGGCAGGCTGAGCTTCAGGTTGGTTGGCGGCTTGCATCCCGTCCTCGGCGAACTCACGACAGTGGCAAGCGCTCCGCTCGGCGGAGGCTCAGCTTTAGACAACGCGGCCGCTCATCCTCGTTTCAAAGGTCCGCACGGAACCGCTCGAACGGTCTTCGTGAGGACCAGACCTGTGCAATTCACCCCGCGTTGTGAGCGGCAGTGCTCCCGCACATGCGGCAGGCTCTTGGCGCGCCATCACGCTACAAAGTCCAGCTCTGTTGCGTCCGAAAGGCGGCCTCCGACTTGGCTTGAATGCCGCGCCATACCCCGTGTAATTTGCTGAAGGTGACCGCTGACGTGCAGATGTATGCCGTCGAACTGCGGGATTACATACAGACCGCCGGAAGCGCCGTATGCGTTGACTGTCGTGCAGTTCTCTTCCGAGCCGATCATGTCAATACGGAGCAGCCCAGCGCATACGGTGCGGAAGCCAGCGATCTGGTTTGAAGTCGCACGCCGAGCCGTACAGACGCTTCCGCATGTGGTGGAGGAGCTGAGCCCAGCCGGACCTGTGTTCAGGCTCGGCCGGCGGCGCTTGGCCTGGCTGGACGTGGATGGCGTCTCACTCGTGGTTCCCGTCGAATCTGACGAAGGTGAGATGCTGATCCAGGCGGAGCCCAGAACATTTTCTGCCGTCGGACGGAGGAAGGGGCGTCTGCTGCTCCGGGTTCATCTCGCCTATGTGGCAGAGGCAACGCTCAAGCGCCTCCTTGAGCAGGTTTGGCGCGAGCGCGCGACGCGCAAGCGTTCGTGATCGCGTATCAGCCGCAAGCCGCATCTGAGTGGGCGGAGGAGATCTGGTTGCGGCTATGCTGCTCGGGACGTGAGCGAATGGCTTCGCGGGGCTGCTGGCCCCTTCGGCATCGGTGAGCTCCCTGTGCGCCAGCCGCTGGTTCAGGCCGAACCCGGTTGCTTGCGGTGCGGCCTCGGGTAGCCCAACGGGGGACCCTCACGGTTCTGGGAGATTTCGGCACTCGGCCAATGTCCAATCCCCTCTCAGCGGGCCCCCAGTCACACTGATCGCGCTCACAGTCGGGCCCTCGCTTGGATGGCGCGGATAGTAGCTGTCCCGCCACGACGAGGTCCGGATCTCATGTGCGCCAGGGTAGGTGCGCGTGACGAACACGTAAGCGCGCCGGCCGTCCAGCGAACCGGACGTCACCTCGGTGATCTCACCAAACCGCACGTTGACATGCACCCCGTAGGTGTCCGCGACGAAGCGAGCGTTGTCACCGGCACGAACAAACACGCCCAGGGTAACCGCACATGCAACGGTCGGATCACGCCCAACAGGATCACCTAGGGCGCTGTGTTGCCCGTCGCCGAGGGGCCCGACCGCAGGAGTGGCCGCCTGCACGGCCAGACACAGGCAGGATGTGAGCAGCAGGACCTTTGCGGTGCTGGTGCGGAGCAGGTTCGTTGATCCGGCACAGTGCAGATGCATGCGGGCGTTGCTGCGCCTGACCTATGGGGGGCCGACTGTGTCGGCAGCAAAGGCCTGCCGGGATCCTAACGGCTTCGGGCGGCCGATCGTGCTGTCGCAGGCGGTCTGCCGCTCCATCTCGGCGTTCAACTCAGCCCCGAGAAGCACGATGACGACCGACAACCAGATCCAGGTCATGAATCCGACGCCTGCACCGAGCGAGCCATAAACTCGATTGTAGCTGTCGAAGGTTGCGACATACCAGGAAAACAGAGCTGAGGCGCAGACCCAGCACAGCGCTGCGACGGAGCTGCCCCAACTCACCCACCGCCATTTGGCCTCCCGTCGGCTCGGACCATACCGGTAGACCAGGGACAAGCCGAGGCTCACGAAGACGAGCAGGGCTGGCCAGCGCACGATCCGCAGCAAGGTGTCGGTGCGCGGGCCTAAGCCGATCTGGCTCAGCACGATAGGAAGGCCCACCACCATTCCCATGGCGGTGACGGCAACGATGGTGCCGCTGAGGGTGAACAGAAACGTCGTCGCGTAAAGGTGGACCAAGGTGCGCTTCTCACGCTCCTTGTAGATCACGTTGAGTGCATCGAAGAGCGCGCTCACGCCTGAATTCGCGCTCCAGAATGCGACCAGGAGGCTCACGACCGACGCTGTGCTGAGCGTTCCGGTGCTCTGCGTGGCGATGCGCTGGAGCTGGTCAGCAATGAGATCGAGCACCCCGTTCGGGAGTACGCCGGCAAGCAGACTGAGACTCTTGCCGATGACGCTCGGGTCCGAGAACAGGCCGTACACGGAGACGACGGTCGCAAGGCCGGGAAAGGTCGAGAGAAGGGCGAAGAAGGCGACGCCCCCGGCCGTTGAAAGGACCCGGTCTCGCGGCACGGCCCAGAATATGCGCCAGAAGATGTCCCTCCAGCCCCGGGCCGGTATCTGCGTGGGCTCAGTCGCGGTGCGGCCGTGGCCAGGTTCGCGAGCGCGGGCGCGAGCGATGTTGACGGTTGTCGCGTCGGGCGCGCGCGTGCTGACGGAGCGCCAATCCTCACCGTCTGCCTCGTCCTGGGTCATGAGGCCCCCGCGGAGGGAAGCGTAGGTCCTGCTGAGTTTATCGTCTGTCTCTTCAACGGGCCAGCGAACTCGTTTGCGCATCGCGCATCGCACCAGGCCTACGAAGTCCGGCAACGCGCCATTGCCGAATGGCGTCAAACATCGGCGTCCTTCCCCAGATCCCGATTCAGGCCCGCTGCCGGGTCCCCTTCAAGCTCGCGCCTCAAAAGCACCCAGCACCTCCCGGACATCGGGCAGGAGCTTCTCCGTCGCGTGACGGCCAAGCGCGATCGTCTCGGCCGCCCGATGAAACTCAAACAAGCCGATCTCCGCGAGGCGGGGAGAAATCATCAGATCTGGGGGGTCGCCGGCGAGCCGCGAGCGGGCGATGCGGTCCTGGGCGATGTTAAAGGCATCCGTCAGGATCGTCGCGGGACGCGCCGTGCGTGATGCCGAACGTGCGCTGCTCGGCTCCGGCGTGGCCCGTTGCGTCTGCAGGCGTGCCCACCAGCCAGCCGTGCTCGTGACAGGCTGGAGCGGCTCCCGCACGCAACCATGGGCGGGTATCACGGTGCCCCGGGTGCGCGGGTCGCCATTGAGATTGACGCAGATGACGATGTCGGCACCAAGGGCCCGTGCCAGAGTGACCGGTATCGGGTTCACCAACGCACCATCCATCAAGAGACGCCCGCCTGAGTTCAGCGGCTCAAGGATCCCAGGCAACGCGTAGGACGCGCGGATCGCATCGACCAAGGAACCCTGTGTCAGCCAAATCTCATGCCCGGTCGCGATCTCGGTCGCGACCGCAGCAAAACGCAGGGGCAAATCACCGATAGCGGTTGAGCCGAGATCTCTCTCCAAAAGCGCGCGCAGCCGCTCCCCACCGATGAGGCCTGCACCGCCGATCTGGAAATCGAGCAGGCCAAGGATGCGCCGCTTCGTCAGCAAACGGGCGAATGCTTCGATTTTGTCGAGCTTGCCTGCCGCATAGCATCCGCCGACCACGGCACCGACCGAGCATCCAGCAATGACATCCGGGACGATCCCGGCTTCGGTCAACGCTTGCAGCACCCCGATATGTGCCCAGCCCCGCGCTGCTCCGGAGCCCAAAGCGAGGCCGATCCGCATGCGGCTCCGCCGGTCCGCGAAAGCCGGGAGAAGGTCCACCAGCGTCGATCCTGAAGGGTCCCTGCTATGGCGTTGGTCATCCATCGCTCGGCCTGACTGCGTTGGGGTCAGGAGCATAGCTTCGGTGAGGCCGCCTACTGAAAGATGAATTACATGGGTAAGTCGATACCCACTAAGTCGCACTTGCGGGCCCACTCTGCCGCCGGGGCTCTGCTGCAAGCTCACATCTTCCAAAGAAGCGCGTTGCTTGAGTTGGGCGCATCATGTTCACCAGACCGGTATTTCGCACTGGGCCAGCAGAGAGGCCGCTGCATGGTGGCGGCCATGGGGAGTCGGAACGCCAGATCTGGCTCCATGACGGGCGCCGGCGGCCGGTGGTCGAACGATGAACGCGGCCGCATGCGGTTGTTGGTGTTCTGCCAGAGGCCGATCACGGCTTGCGCTTCTTTAGAGCGGGAAGAGAATCTCCTGCTACGGGTGCTCGTCACGAAGCTCTGCTCGGAGATATCTGCCTCGACGTCGCTGATCCGTCGGACTGAACAGAAGCGGACCTTCCGCAATGGGTGGAGAACCGGCATCGGGTCGCCGCCCGAAAGCCGACATTCGGCTTTACGCCCATTGCAGCCATCCAGCGCAGTGTGGGGGCATCGCAGAAGCGGATTTCGCGGGAGCTCGATTCATACGGAGGACTGGACGCGCTAAGCCTGTGCCGGGCTGGAGCAGCGGGCAGGATTGGCGCTACCCTGCGGCACCAAAGCGTGTTGTGGAAGTTATGCCGATGCTCCGAGGCTCACCGTGAGCCTCACGTATCGGTGAGACATGGCGGATCCGCGAACTCCTCTCGCCCCTTCTGCGCAAGGCAGCCACACCTCCCCGGTCCTCTGGACGGCCTTCCTTGGCACGGCCCTGCTGGGGCTTATTGCTCTGCCGAGACATCGTGCGTTTCCGCCGCGCGGAGTTCCAGCCTCTCGACAGGCCGGCGAGAAGCCCGGATCGGGGGATGGCCACGTCTCGCACGAGGGCGCTGCGGCCGGACGTCTGGCCGAGCGCGAGGCGGATCGGGGCCGGAAGGCGGACACGCCGTCCGAGATCTCCGCCCAGGGCTGGAAGGACGTCACGCTGCGCGTCTACCAGGAGTTCAACAGAGACCGTCTCTTGCTGGTCGCAGCTGGCGTCACCTTTTACGCAATCCTGGCCCTGTTCCCGGCTATCGCGGCGCTCGTCTCCCTGTACGGCCTCGTGGCGGACCCGAGCACGATCAACCAGCACCTGAATGACCTGCGCGGTGTTTTGCCGGGCGGAGCCATCGACGTCATTGGCGATCAGGTGAAGCGCCTGACCGCCAAAGGCGGCGGCACGCTGGGCCTGACCGCGGTGATCAGCGTCCTGATCTCGCTATGGAGCGCCAACGGCGGGATTAAGGCGATCTTTGAGGCTCTTAATATCGCCTACGAAGAGGAGGAGAAGCGCTCGTTCGTGATGCTGAACCTGCAGTCGTTCGCCTTCACGCTCGGCGCACTGCTGTTCGTCGTGCTGGCACTCACCGGCATCGTGGTTGTACCTGCGATGCTGCAGGTGCTCGGGCTGGACGAGAAGGCTTGGTACATCGCGCTCCTGCGCTTCCCGGCCCTTCTGCTGCTCGTGATCGGCACGCTGGCGGTGCTCTACCGCTACGGCCCAAGCCGCCGCAAACCGAAATGGCGCTGGGTGACGTGGGGCAGCGCGGTGGCGGGCGTGCTCTGGCTGATCGTGTCGGGCTTGTTCTCCTGGTATGTGGCGAACTTCGGCAGCTACAACGAGACTTACGGCTCGTTGGGAGCGGCCGTCGGCTTCATGACCTGGATCTGGCTGTCGACCACGGTCGTGCTGCTCGGCGCGGAGCTCAATGCCGAAATGGAACACCAGACCGTCCGCGACACTACGGTCGGCGACCAGAAGCCGCTCGGCGCGCGGCAGGCCCGCATGGCTGATACGGTCGCCGGATCCGGTCGAAGCTGAGGCCGGACATCGCACGTGTCCACGAGGAGACGTTCTCCGGCACGGCAGGAGAGCCGGGGGTTTTGATCCTCTCAACCCGCTTCGCAGCTCAAGCTCCCACGACCGACCTTGGCGCGCGGAGGAAGCGGAGCGCCACGCGGTCTGCGGCGTGAGGCGCATACGTCCAGAGCGCTCGCCTGCGCCGAACCGGCGCAGGCGAGCGCGTCAGATCAAGACCTGAGAGCCGCTTCCGATTGCAATGCGATCGGGAACGGCTCTCGGTCGGCCGTTCACGATGCGGAGCGGCCTCGCAGAGACGGCCCGGGATAGGAACCTGATCTTCATTCTGCAGTCGTTGCGGCGCGGAACCGACGCGGGCTGCCGAGAGGCTGCGGGCTACTCCGACCGATACTGGCGGGCGGTAGATGACGCGGAATCCAGGCTCAGCAGAGCGATATGTGAGTAGTCCGCAATCGTACAACTTGGCGGCCGAATCCCAGCACCGTGATGCAAGGTAGAGGATCGCATAGGGGCGAGTGATGTTGGTTCGTAGGTTCACCGTCCAGCACGCGAGGGCCCAGCCCATGTTCGACCCGCCGGAAATCCTGGCCGAACAGGTAGAGGAGTTCGCCGAAGCCGCTCGGCAGGCGATCGACGCGCGTCTAAGAGTGCACAGGGGTGAGTGTCCGGACTTCTGGGAGATCGTTGCGGGCCTCTACGCCCGAGGTCAGCCGAAGGCGCCTGAGGACACGAAGAACCACATCCCGGCCCCTTCCGTTAAGGATTCCGGAAGGGACGGGAATGTCGGCAGATCTCGCGATCCCATTCGTCATGGCCACCGTCTTCACGGGTGGTGCCATGCTGATCAAACACCTTGAGCGCCACGCGGAGCGCGTGACAGAGATCCTGGCGCTGATACTCACTACGTGCTTCGCCTTATTCGCCTGCGGTCTTATAGTCACGTATGGTGATTTGATCGCGGCTGACAGCGAGAAGAAAGCAGAAGTGAGGTCCAGTTCCGCAATAAGGAAGATGGATTCGCGGCTGGCCGGGAATTCCGGTGTTCGGCAATCTCTCGCCGTGCCGCCACGTTGACTGCCTGGGCTGCTTGTGGGAGGCGGCCAACAATTGATGCCATTTCTCGAGCCTCCGGCACCCTGTGCCGTTGAGCGCGAGCTCCCCGATGATTTCAAACCGAGATGTGCGCCCTGACATAGGTGCTGTCGATGGCGGCCGCCTCGCCCGACCATCATACTTTGGCCGGCGCGACGAGTATCCACTTCCGCAACCCCCACGGGATGCTGAGGCTGCCGCGTAGAGGGCACCGAAGGGCAAGCACAATGGCAACCGGCGCTAGGGGCGCTCCACGCGGGAAGTGGTGGGAACGCGGCGCAAGTTGAGTGCTTGGATCAGGATGCCGCGGCAGGCTGCCCAGGACGTCGCTTAGGGGCCGCGATCCGATCCCGGCCTCGCCCGGCAATTCGCGGAGAAGCGCGTGCATGGCCTACGAGATCGGTGTTGGTCCGGCTCAGATCACGATCAACGTCGGCGACAGCGTGCTCATCACCGAGATCGATGGCCAGATCCATCAGCCGAGCGAGCGCGGCCTGTTCTTCCGCGACACCCGCCTCGTCAGCTCCTGGACCGTCACCATCGATGACCGACCGTGGCAGGTGCTCAATTCCGCCGCCACCGACCACTTCGCCGCCCAGGTCCTGATGGTGAACCCGGCCCTGCCCAAAAATGCGGGCGAGGTGCCTGCCGGCAGCGTCAGCCTCACCCTGTCGCGTCTGCTCGACCATGGCGGCATGTGCGAGACGCTCAAGCTGCGCAATCACAACCGAAGTCGCGTGCGTCTCTCCCTCGCTGTGCGCTTGTCCTGCGACTTCGCCGATATCTTCGACGTGAAAGCCCACCGGATCGTCGTGCGCGGCGAAACCTGCACCCGCTGGTCTCCAGAGGAGGGCCGCCTCGCGACAATCCACACCAACGGCCGCTTTCGTCGCGGGCTCTCGGTCGGTCCAGCAGCCGGCGCCTTGAGGCCAGTCCTGCGGGACGGCGCGCTCTGCTTCCTCGTCGAACTCGATCCTCAGCAGTCTTGGAGTACCGACCTTGACTACCGCTGGATCGACGGTGACGCCGTGCTCGACGCACCGAGCGTCGCCTTCGCCGAGCGTGGGCGATCCAGGCCGGCCGCCGCCCTGCGCGACTGGCGCGATGGGGCCACGCGCCTGTGCACGCCGCACACTGGCTTGCAGCAGCTCTACGACCAGTCCTTCGACGACCTTGCCGCCCTGCGCCTGCCGTTTGAGGGCACGGACTGCAAGGCCTTTGTACCGGCCGCCGGCATCCCGTGGTTCGCCGCCCTATTTGGGCGTGACAGCCTGATCACCGCGATCCAGACCGTGCCGGTCTACCCCGACTTCGCCCGTGGTGCGCTGGAGATGCTGGCCCGCTATCAGGCCGACGAGACCGACGATGCGCGCGACATGCAGCCGGGCAAGATCCCGCACGAGTTGCGCCGCGGCGAGATGGCTGCCCTGGGTCTGAACCCATACCGGCCGTACTACGGCACCGCGGATGCCACCCCGCTCTACCTTATCCTGCTGCACCACGCGTGGCAGTTCACGGGCGACCGCGGCCTCATCGAGCGCCACCTCATCACCGCCGAGCGCTGCCTCGCCTGGATTGACGATTACGGTGACCTGGATGGAGACGGCTTCCAAGAGTACCAGTGCCGCGCGCCGGACGGGGCCGAGAACCAGGGCTGGAAGGATGCGGGCAACGCCGTCTTGGACGAGAGCGGCGGCGACGTCCCCGCGCCGAAGGCCCTGTGCGAGTTGCAGGGTTACGTCTACGACGCGTGGCGCCGGATGGCCCAGGTCTACGACGCACTCGACCGACCGGATCGGGCGCAGGGGCTCAGGGAAAAGGCGCGCGTTCTCCGCCGACGCTTCAACGCCGCGTTCTGGGACGAGGACGCGCAGTTCTACGCGCTGTGCCTGGACCCGGAGAAGCGGCGCGTGATGAGCGTCAGCTCGAACCCCGGTCACCTGTTGTGGTCGGGGATCGTGCCGCCCGAGCGGGCCGGGGCCATCGCGCGGCGGCTGATGGCCGAGGACATGTTCAGCGGCTGGGGCGTGCGCACGCTGTCGGCAGATCATCCGGCCTACAACCCGCACGACTACCAGCTCGGGGCGGTCTGGCCCCACGACAACGGCCTGATCGCGGTCGGGCTGTCACAGTATGGCTTCCGCGCCGAGGCGGCCCGCATCGCGGCCGGCCTGATCGCGGCGGCCAACCGCTTCATGCTGCATCGTCTGCCGGAGGTGTTCGCCGGGACGAGCCGATCCGACGCGCCTTTCCCGGTGCAGTATCTCGGGGCGAACGTCCCGCAGGCTTGGGCTGCGGGCTCAGTGTTCAGCCTGCTGCATGCCCTGCTCGGTATTCGGGTCGACGCCAGAGCCCGCAAGATCCTGGCCGACCCGCACTTGCCGGACTGGCTGCCGGAACTCACCCTGGTCGATTTCAGCGTCGGGCAGCAGACGGTTGATCTGCGCGTGTTCCGCGACGGCGCGGAGACCTGCATCGAGATCCTGCGCAGTGCCGGGGTGAGGCTGGTGCGGGAGCCCTTCGCCACTGCGGTCGAGTGCTCCTGAAACGACGATCCGTGCGCAATCGTGTGATCCCGAGTCCGGTTTGGACGCCGGCCGGCGCGCCAAAATGCCTGATCCGGCAGGGAACGGGCGGGTCCCTTTTGGGCTCTGACCCACTCTCCATGACGCCAGCGACGTTGGTGGTGCGGATCTCCCGTGGAGGAGCCGCTCGACGCGCCGCCCGCTAACCCGTCGCTAGCGGCGCGGGAGGCGCTCTAGAGAGCATCTGCCTTCACCCCCGACGGCATGAGGCTTACGTGGACCGCCCCATGAGATTCGGGCCCGCCCGATCCTGAGACCTGTCTGGGAGATTGCGCCACTTCACGGGCGACAAGGTCGGCCCGCGGGGCATTGCGTCCCGCTGGTAGAATCCACAGCGGTCGCGTCTGGACTGGGGCGGCGCGGCAGCCCGTTCTCAAACGGACAGATCTCTCGTCTCGGCGCGGAACGGGCCCATTGGCATGCACCTGTAAAGTCAGTTGGAATGGGGAAGGCGCACGGCAAACCCCTCACGATGCGCCTCGGGCCGATCCACGTAAGCCGCCACGCCCGCGAAGTCCCGTGGTGGGCTCAACTCGCAGCTTAGGCTGATCACTCCACGGTGCGCCACGTCACGGGCGGGAGGGCCTATCCTGGCGTGGTCGCATCCCGCTGGTCGAAGCGCCGCCGGTCGCCGGTTATGACCTCGGTCAGCCCGCCGATCGCGTCCACGAAGCCTTCCGTGACCTTGTCGGGCGGGCCCTGCGGCTTGGCCCGGGACAGGACGTCGATGCACGTCCGGCGCAAGCGGGCCGCCTCCCCGAGGAACGCGACCTCCTCGGCCCGCACGAACACTCCGCGCCGCGTCATTGTCCGTCCCCGATCCTTCAACAGGAGCTGGAGCGGCACCGCTGTGACGGGTGGCGGCGCTCAACGCCTGGGATCCCGGCGGCGCGGGGCGAGGCTTGGACAGCGACACGGGTTCGGCGGCCTCGTGATTCCGGCCCGCGATCCGAACCGTCGTGGACGGCGCGGTACGGAGTCAGTGCCCCGGCTGCTCACATCGAGCGGCGGCATAGTATGGTAGCAGACTATGGCCACATAATCGTGATCGGAAATCTTTGATTACGAACAAATTAAAATAATGTAATTTGAACTTCGATCCGAAAACAATATTCACCAATCATGCGCTTCGGCCGGAGAGAGAGCTATGGCTTCTCCTCGCAACCTGATCCTGTCCGCTCTGCCCGCCGAGGATTGGGAGGAGCTTGCGCCGCTGCTGGAGCGCGTCCCCTTGCGACGGCGGCAGGTGCTGAAGGAGACCCGCACAGACATCCCATACGTCTACTTCATCGAGCACGGGCTCGCCGCCCTTCAGGCGCGGACGCACGCGGATGGGGCGCACGGCATAGGGCTCCTCGGCCGCTTCGGCATGACGGGCCTGCCGCTCGTGCTGGGGACCAGGCGCTCGCCCTTGCGCGTCGTCGTCCAGACCGAGGGCGAGGCTTACCGGCTGAAAGCCGCCGATGCCGAAGTGCTCTTCGGCAGGGACACCGCGCTCCGGCGCTTGGCGCTGGCCTATGTTCAAGTGCGCATGGTCCACGCCGCTCAGGTGGCGCTCTGCAATGCGCACCACCCGGTCGAGCATCGCGTTCGGCGCTGGCTGCTGCTGGCCCAGGACCTGCTGGGTGAGGACGAGATCTGCGTCAGCCATGCCATCATCGCCGGTCACCTCGGGATGCGACGGCCCAGCGTGAGCGAGCACGTCAAGCAGCTGGAGAGGGCCGGCCTCGTGCGCCAGTCGTTCGCGTGCATCACGGTCCAGGATCGCGCGGGTCTGGAGCAGGATGCGTGCGAGTGCCACCGGCTGGTCTGGGCCGAGTACCGCCGCTTGCAGGTCCCGCTATCTGACTCGCATGGGCTATCGGTACCCAGAAGCGTCTCGATCGGCACGGCGGAACGGCCATCAGGATCCCGGCCGGTCAGTCACACGGGCGCGGGTTGATTGGGATCGGGAGGAACGAGCCATAGCTCAGGCGTGAGGACCCCCGAACAGGTCTCCGGGTGCCTTCCCCCGGACCAGCGTCGCCCAGCGCCGGCGCCGGTGCTCGGGCCAGTCGTGGATCATATGGCACCGCTGGTGGAAGGCCGCACGGTTGGCGTCCGCGTTGTTGGACGCGCCGTGATCGCGGTGTGCCGCGGCCAACACCACGCGAGGGGTGCGCACGACCGCCAAGGCATCGACCGTGCCGGAATCGAGGCGCACCCGGCGCCCTCGCCGGTCGCGCCACGTGGCCGTCGGCGCGCCCCACCAGTGCCCGTCGCCCAGGTGAAACACCCGTTGCCCGTGCGGTCGCCCACAGCCCTCACAGCACCCGCCCGCGCGCCGGAAGCGGATGGCAGCCGAGAGCTGAGGCCCATCGGCCGGATAGAAGAAGCGGTGCTCGCGCCGGATCGGCACGAGGGCGCACGGCGGCATCCGGGGTGAAGAAGGCGTAGCGCTCGCCCCAGGCCGCATCAGGGCACCAATGATTGCTCATCGGCGTTCCTCGGCGATTTTGCTGGCACACCCGGTGAAGAGATGAGCGAGGGATATAACCAGATCCTCGACGCGGCTGCGGCACTTCGGGCCCACGGCCACACCGTCGAGCTGGATGGCGCGTCTGAGCGCTGGCTGATCGACGGCGGCCTTTGGCTCACGGCCACGGAGTTGCTGGCCCTGGCAGTCCGCCTCGGCCTGATGGAAGGCCCTGGGCGGCCACAGTAGTCGTCGCGAACGGCAGGAGGCGCTTCAGCTGCCCCTCGCCGCGAAATCCGCCGGTATGCTCGCCTTCGTATGAGCACGAGCAAGCGTGGCCGCGTGCGTCATTGGGTGGTCACTTTGGTGAGCCTCGCAGGCTGGCTCGCCTTCTTCTCGGCGTGCTGGTTCAAAGCCTGTAACAACATGGCTCGAATGTGGGAGCGTCTTTTATGTTTATTTAATAGCTCGTAAGTAATAATCTGACTTGACTTGATTGCGACCGTCATTGCGGCTGCTCCACAGGAAAGAAGGCGCTGCGGCTACGTGTTGAGGTCCGGTCAAACCGTGGACGACCACTGATTGCAAATATTGATGCAATGTGGTTCTGCGCAGGTTGACTCATAATGCCCTCGAAGAAGGGCTCTGGTCGGGGGGCATGGATGTTGAGACGCTTCTACTTCGACTTCGAGGACGGTCAGGAGACGATCCGGGACGACGAAGGGGTCGAGGCCGAGGACCTGGAACAAGCGCTGGCCGATGCCCGAAGCGTGATCAGAGAGATGGCTGGAGAGGTGGCCGCCAACGATCCGGGGGAGGCCTGGGCCCTGGTCGTGCGCGACGAGACCGGATCGTCGGTCGCGCGACTGCCGATCGAGAAATCGCAGCACCGCTTCTCCAGTTCGGACCGGGGACGCGCGCTGAAATTGATCCAGCGCCCACACTGATTCAGAGGGCTGAACGGCTACGCTTGTCGATAGTTCCTCGTCAAAACTACCTAGACTATGGGCCGAGCATGCCGATTTCGCCGGGCCGAGTACGGTAGCGGACAGGTCGCCGTTGCGCGCGCGAACTGCTGTTCCAGATCACTGCGGACCGCGACGCCCAACCGAGCGGTCAGCCGCCCGGCCCGGCCCCGGCTGAGAGAGCCAGTAAGGCGCTTCGTGTCCTGTGCGCCTCATCCGGGCCGGGCGGCCGCCTCAAAGCGCGTCTTTGGACTGAGCGCTCACCGCGCCGCGGTAGCCAGCGCAGAGTTCTGCGGCAACTCGCGCTCGCCCTGCTGTGAAGCCGCGTGCTGCGGGAAACCAGCCTGCCAAGCCCAAAGGCCCGCAATGGCGCAGACAAACAGAAGGCCCGCTACTGCGACCGCCATCACGAGATGCAGTGACCTGCCGCCCGTGGAGTGACGCAGCGCAGGGGAGGCAGTGATGAGCACAGTGCATCTGCTCTGGAGCAGCAAGCCCGGTGCAAGGCCTCAAGAAAAGGATCTGCGCCGCAGAGGGCTGGCGCTGAACCTCGCTGATCGTCTGATTTTCTATCGCGACAAGGACGGTAAGGTTGCCCAGTGGAGCGCGGCAGCTATGCCGGACGAGCTTTGGGACCGGTTCGCCAATGGGTTTGAGCTGCAAGAGGCATAGGAGAAGCCCACCGCATCGAGACGGGGGTTGGCCTGCTCACGGGCGCAGGCTCCGCTCCCGGAGGGTGAAAGAGGCTAGAGGCCCTCCGATGAAGGCCCGCACGCGCGAGCCAGA
The DNA here is from genome assembly GCF_054611515.1 of Methylobacterium sp. CM6257. Taxonomy (NCBI): domain Bacteria; kingdom Pseudomonadati; phylum Pseudomonadota; class Alphaproteobacteria; order Hyphomicrobiales; family Methylobacteriaceae; genus Methylobacterium; species Methylobacterium sp. CM6257. The sequence goes on along the minus strand of NZ_CM137735.1, from coordinate 6,394,265 downwards.
TCAGCGCGACATGGCCAAGCGTGACGTTCGCCTGCGACAATACGAACAATCATACCATCAGCGAACGATTCGTGACGGGCACGCTGCGGGCCAGGGCAGTCATCGCGGACACAAGCCGCCGCGGCATCCCGCGTTCTTGCCGCCGAGCCTCCTCACGCCTCGGATGGGCTAGCGCGAAGGCGCTTCGGCCAGCGAGTGGGTAAGGCGGGCGCTCGGGTCCGTCGTGCGGTCCGACAGCCCGCCTCGCGCGCCCACGCCTCCGCCCCGGCTGCCGCCTTGCCGGTGGCGGCCTGACCGACGGATTCGCGCGGCGACATCCTCGGCGCCTGTCTGGATCAGGGCGACGACGAACGGGAGCCGGCCACGCCGCTCCAAGCCCGGACGATGGCCTGCCAAGCCGAGGGCGCAGCCCTGTTTCGCGGTCTCCGCGAGGTCAGCGAGCAGATCGTCGAGAACTTGGAGGGCCGGCGGCTCCTGCGGCTCACGAATGCCTGCGCCGGCGCTTACGTGGCGCACGCGACTTAGGCTCACCGGCTGCTATCGCCGCACGGCAGGCCGGGCTCAAGCTAGCTCTCCTGCTCAGCAGGCACGCCCTAACCCGCCCGGCATCGGGAATGTAGGCCTGACAGAGGCTCATGGCGTCGGGTGTGCAGGCTTGTTGCTGTTCGGGCGTGCCCTGTGCGAGCGCCGGAGAGGCAAGGGCAAACAGGGATAGCCCAAAACAGGCGGTCATCATCTTGACGGTCATGGCCCCTCACGCGCGGCGCTTCATCGACGCCCGCCAAGATACGAAGCTTGAGCGTAAAAGCGAGGCTCGTGGCCCATCAGCGTTGGAACGGGACCGGGTTTCCGGGGCGGCAAGGATGCGGACCTTCGGTGCGGCTCTTCTATTCGGCCTTCAGGTACGGGCCTTCCAGATGTCCACCTGCCGGAACACCGGCTGATCGCCCAGCCGCGTCACCTTGACGATCCTCGCCTGTCGGGCAGCAATGCCCGTCGCCTGGCGCCTGGTTGACCGTGCGTATCGGGGCCCGGGTGTGGCTGAAGTCGGCGCCTTGCACGACCGACCATGTCTGCGGGCCGCCCAGCTCGCGGAAGGTCTCGTCTTTCAAGCCGTACACCTGCGCGCTGGCGGATCAGTTGATGCCGCCGCAGCCTTCGACCGTGTGGATGACCACGAGAGCGCTATCGAGCCGCGGGGTGCTCCGATCCGACCCGTGTTCAGCCGGCCCGTGTCGGTCACCTCGACGGAGCACTGCGCGTTCTCAGCCTCCAGCTTGCTGGCGATCTGCTGGAGGATGACAGAGCCTCGTGGGTGATCCGGCTCAGCCTGCACGACGCTGGCTGAGGCGGCACGCGCGAGGCAAGTGAGGACCTGGCGCGTAAATGCCGGTTACCTGCGCGGACCTGTCCTGGCCGACTCCAAGCTCGTGAAGCTCTTTGTGCCCGGCTGGCGCAGCGCGGCCGTGACGGTCTTGCACACAAGCGAGACGGTCTTCACGGACCAACCCTCCACCGGGCGAAAGGCCTTTCTGCGCACGTGCGTGCAAACAGGGGCTGAGACAGCGACAGCCTCTGCGGGCTTGGGCGCGGCACTCACTGGCCGCGCGAGGGCCGCCTCTGGGGCGGCCAGAAGCGCGAGGATGAGAATGTGGCGGAGCATGGCGGAGACCTCGGAGACACTCCGACGGGACAACGCTCAAGCTCGGCCGTTGTTCAAGCTTAACTGACTGAGACGGTTACCCGAGGCACTGCTCGGCACCGCCCTCAACGCGCGGCCGGAGCGCTCGTATGCGAGCCTCGGCGGTTGCGATGCGTCTGCGAGAGCGGCGGTTCGGACCCGATCGGTGGACGATGCGGCCATGGCTGCCTCCAGTCATTGGCACTTCGTGCCCGTTCCGGAGCTCGATGACATTCACATACGTGCTCGCCCCACCTGCGGCCCGGCAGAGTGAACATGCGGGCATCGCCGGCGTTTTATGGAACTCAGGGGACCTTTCATGAGGAGCGTCCCGTGTATGATTGGTGCCCGATGGACAGAGCGCCTCGCGATGGGCGCTGGATTATCGCCATCCACCGTCATGAGCCGGACCAGCGTGCTGTGATCCGATGGGACCCGGAGCGGGTGGGCGATCAACAGCCGTGGCATGTCGCCACCTGCGATCACGGCTATTCCAGCGATGCTTTCACGGACTGGATGCCGTTCCCGGACTGTCCATCGGACGCTCAGCGGAAGGAGGGAGCCAGATGACCCACCAGGGAGGTTCGTTCCGCCTGTATATCGAGTCCTGCAGGCGCGAGCCCAATCGTTACGCCTGGGTGATCCTCGATCACGAGCACATCGTGCGGCAATCCTGTCACTCGTTGCCGAGCGAGCAAGAGGCGCGCAGGCGGGGACGGGCTGAACTGAAGGACGTGGAAGCCCTGTGGCGCGATAGCCGCTGATCCTGCCCAGGATCGCCAATTCCCCTCGACAGGCTTTACGGTCCCACTCCCCGCCCCCGTCCTGGGGAGCCGGCCTTATCGTGTCCGAGCACCGTCCTGCGCAGAGGCCCCAGGATCGTCTGAGAGCCTTAACACCGGCCGGTGGTCGACGCCCGGCGTGGTCTGTCTGCCGCCTAAGGCCAAGCTTTGGACAGGGCGAAGCGGCGGATCCAAATACCACTTAAGTTTCCGACCACCTGCGGAATACGTATCCGCTGCCACTTTCCTTTAAGTATTTTTCTGAATCCGCCGCATTTGCAGATAGAGTTGCGACAAGCCGACACAAACAGCATTGTCCAGTTTTGGCTGCCCGGTCCGACATTGAGGAGCGGCCGCGTCGGAGGGAGGGGCAACGATGTCTCATTCCGCATCCAGAGCAATGCGTGTTGCCGCAATAAATCTCGGCTGCGCGTTTCCTCTGATATGCCATGCTGAGCCGCGTGAGGTTACGCTTCCGATGCTCGAAGTTCCTGATGGAATGGGCAAGTCAGGGCAGGTAATCTCAGGACAAGTCATCCCAGGGCAAGGTATCCGTCGGCTCGACCGCTCTGCGTTGCTCAAGAGACCCTTCGAGCTCTCAGATGCTGACCGGCGCATTGTAGCGCGTGAACAGGCTGCGTGGCGGCGGCTGTCTGGTTCGCTCTGCTCGGGCTGTGGTGAAACGCAGCGCGTCCGCAAAGTCGACTACGTCGACCCGATCGCCGTTCTGAACGCGAAGCCTGCGTCCTGGCGTCCGACGGTCGTTGCAACCCGTACCGTTCAGCCGTCGCGCGTCCATCGCGTTCAACTCGCGCATCGCCACCGGCATAGGTCGAGACTCTACGCCTACTTCAGCAGATTTCGCTATGCGCTCCTCAAGTGGCGCAGACACCATCATCATCGGGTTCGCCTCGTCCAGCGCTGATCCTTCTGCGCCATGCCTCTGCCTCCCCAGGCTTGCCGGGCAGGCAGAGCGCGCCGCCACTGCGCCGAATCATGCCGAAGCGCATCGGTTGAGGTCGTCCGCTGCCCTTCGGCAGCCTTGTAGGCGCGTTTCCGGGAACCGATCACCTGCCGGCGGATCTTCGTGTCAGGCGTTCATCGGTCATGCCCACCTCGGCCCGGCCGCGGTGGGCTTTCCCGTGTGCGCCCTCGCCTCTAGCCGACCACCAGCCAGATCAGCAGGATGGCCACGACCGCGCCCGCGACTCCGACGCCGAGCAGGACCAAGCTGCTGAGCTGGTCGATCGTGTTGATATCCTGGCCCAGCCGGTGGGCTGGTGTGTTTGCGGCCGCGTTGCTCGCCGAGGTTGTGTTCACATCTGAGTAGACTCGCGCGCTCATAGGGGACTCCTTTCGGCGGGAGAACGAGCGGCCCCACGGGGCGGTTCAATCTTCGCGCGGTTGGGGAGGGGCCTCCCCCTGCTCCGGGAACCGTTCGCCCGCCTTTCGCGTCGGTAGGGGAAACCCTGACGCGATGTGATGTGTTCGGTGCCCGCCCGGCCGATCCGGGCGGGCTTTTTCGTTCATCCAGATGGGGGACCTGCCTTTCAGCAGCGCTACGGCGGTCCTGTCCCGTATAAGAGACCACCTTCAGCCCGCCCGGTTCGCCGCGGCGGGCTTCTTCATGCGCGCGATGCTTGGCAATGGCTCAACTCTTAAGATCGCAGTCCGGCCAAAGGTAGAACTGCTCAGCTCGATTGTGTGTAGACAGATCTATATACGGATATATACTGGAATCATCCGCCTCTCCTGGCGGTTGGTTTTCCTGACCCGGACTAGCCCGCTGCGTTGGCGTAGCGGGCCTCCTTTTTTGGAAATGTTCGGGAGCGTACAAGGGCTAACAGACACATAAAGTAGAACACCTAAACAGGAGGATCGACCATGCCTAGGTTCGTGATCTCTGTATTATCGTCCGTCGTTGTGACGGATGTGACCGTGACGGTGCTCTCGCTACTGGCCGTGTAAGCGATTTCCTGGGAAACGATCACCCGCAAGGGGATTCTCCCGAGTTCCCAGTCTGGACCATATCCTGCCCGTCCGGTTCGCCGCGGCGGGCTCTTTCATGTCGGTTCGCTCGCCTCGCCCGTCACGAACCGGGCGGCATGCTTTTGGAGACCTGCGCCAACGGAGATGTCGGGATGGCGCGGCCTCGCATCCCGGCGATGGCTCGCAGAGGATCCGTGCCGGCGCTCATCCCGTCCGCTCGTCATCGTCCTATAGCTAAGCTCAGGGGGGGGGCGAGGGCGATCGGCGGGCCCCACGCCCGCCTGATCTATCCGCGGGCGCCGGCGCGCTCTCTGGCGATCCGAGCGGCCCCTGGCGGGTGGGTCCTCCGACCACCGCGGTGGGGATGCGGGGCCGCGCGATCCCGATGCCTCTCCAGGTGACCGGCTCGAAAAGGTGTACGCACCGTCGGCGCGGAAGGCCGCCCGCTCGACGGGCTTCGGACAAGTGCCGAACGAGACACGGTGCGTCCCGCCTGGACTCCGCTGTTAGTGCCGGCTCCGATTGGCGCCGCGCCGACCCAGGTCGCCCTCCTCGACCGGCGCCAATCCGAGCTGGCGGGCGAGCGAGACCAAGTCCTTCAGCCGCCCGGTCTGGGTCTTCCGGCGCAGGTTGAGCCGATGGGTCTCCACCGTGCGCACGCTCAGCGCCAGGCGCCGGGCCACCTCCTTGTTGCTGAAGCCGGCGCAGAGGAAGCGCAGCACCTCCACCTCGCGCGGTGTGAGCCCGAGAGCTTCGCTTTGGTCCACCGCAACGGCGGCGGGCTGTTCCGGCGGCACGAGGCAGCCCGAACCCTTCGCGAGGGCCCGCAGGGCGGCGCCGACTTCCCGCAGCGACTTCGAGCGCGCCACGAAGGCGTCGGCGCCAGCGGCCAGGAGTGCACGCAGGTCGTCGGCGGTCAGGGCTCCGAAGGCCACGAGCGTCCGGAGTTCGGGCTGGCGCTCCTTCAGGCCGGCGATCCGGGCGATCCCGTCCGCGAGCCGGATCTCGTCGAGGAAGACCAGGGCAACCGCGTTCCCGGCACCGAACCGATCCAAGTCCTCTTCGTTGATCGTGTGGAACTCCGGCATGTGCTCCAGAGTGGCGCGAACAGTCGCGCTCAGGTCCTGCGGTTCATCCAGGATCAGGATGCCAACGGCCGTACTCATGACCTCGCACCTCTATCTCCCAGCTTGATACAGGCGGCCGGGATCGGAGGCTAAGTTTCAAGTTCCGTTCCACGGATCTTCCGCAAGTATTGCAATTTAGATGGTTAAAATGTTGCTTGTTGCTTCAATGCGAAACGATGGATCGGCTCAATATGGAACATACAAGTTATCCTTACTGAGTTCTGCTGTTCCCTCACGCCTGGGCGTTACACGCCGCAGGCCGAACGGTGCGGCGCGCCGGTGACCCCAGCCGTGCCGGTATTGGGAGGCGAGGCGACCCGCGTCCTGTTCGAGCAGACCTCGGCCTACGGGAACCGGCCGGCCAGGACTGGGGCGTGCCGGTCTGGGAGTTCGCCGCCAAGGGCGGCCGAGCGCGCGTCGCTCGACGATGCGCCATTTCACCGGCGACAGGTCTGGCCCTAGTGGGCTTCAGAACGCGTCTCAACACGCTTGCGTGAGATCAACGATCCGGTGGCGCTAGATCGGTATCGTACCGTTCAGCGACGTCAGGCTGGACTGCCAGTTGGAACGGGGTGGTGCCCCTCATCCCCGCGCGATGCGCCTTGGCCGATCCCCGTAAGCCGCCACGCCCGCGAAATCCCGTGGCGGGCTGAACGCATCGCCAAGATTGCTTGGGAACGCGCCATGGCTCGGACCGAGACGGAGATGCGGGGCTGAAGTTCGGGAAGACCAATCGACGATCGATCCCGCGAGTACCAAGAAGGTCACGACGACCACGGTCCAGATGATCGCGTCGCGCGTTCCGATCTCGATAGGCTCGGAGGCCACACTTGGCTCAGTGGCCGCGCGTAAGCTCATACGAGTCAGAGCGCCGCATCGGCGGCAGATCCTGGCCGCCACATCGGTCCGCTGTGCCTGGCGGCCCGGTCGTAGGACGCGCGCACCCGCCGCACCTGTGTGGCTGTCCACGCTCCACCCCGGGCCGCCACGAAGCGTACGCCGGCCTTCGCGGGTTGAGCAGAAAGGCGGCATCGCGGGACACCCTGTGGAGCTTGGCGGTCACGAGCGTGGCGCTGTGCAATCGGCAGGGTCGCTCAGGGCTTCGGCGAGGTGCGAGCGCGTGTCGCGCGCCCCGCTCTCCACCTCGACAAGCTCAGCCACGCGCCGCCAGGAGTCGCTGTTGAGGAAGTCGGCCACGGCCCGGCGCTGGGCCTCGAGTACGGGCCCTGAGCGACCCTGCCGCTCGGTGGAGACCCGCAGACAGGGGACAAACGCGCCGGCGCTCACCGGCGCCGCTCCTGGGCCTCGGTAGCGTCCTGCATGGCCTTGGCCCAATGCGGGCAGGTGTGGGTCCGCAGATCCTTCAGGTGCCGGCGCTCGTGCACGTGCTCACACAGGCGCACGAACTCCTCGGCCCAGATCCCGGTGTCGGCAGCCCCCTGCTCGTCCGTCCCGAAATCCGTGAGGCCGCAGCGGGGGCAAACGGCGGTGTTCATGAATTTCCCGCTCCCTATGCCCCACGTGACCAACGCACGACCATGCGTTCGAGGCGACGCCACAGGCTTGGCTGGCGGGGGTAAGGGTCCGTTAACCGACGGGTGGTCGTCTAAGGCGTCGCTGCGGCTTTGGGGGTACAGAGCCGAACGGCAGGTGGGCCGAGCCTTTCACCCCCTGGCTCGGCCCGCGCCTTCGGGTGCTATTGGCTTCGCTCAAGGAGCAGGGGGCGGCACGACCGTGCCCCGTACCCCGGCCGGTAAAGCCGTTTGAACCACGCGGGCCGGACCTACCGGGTGTTCCACGCGGTAGGTCCGCTCCAAGGTCAGCAGCGTGCGCATCGGCGCTTCGGCGAGATCGAGAAGCTTGGCGTCACGCCACCGCCGCTTCGTCTCCCCGGGACCGCCGAACCAACGCGGCCGCTCCTCCTCGACCAAGAGGACGAGCTTGCCCGTCCAAGATTTCCGGAACCAGAACCGCCCCGTCAGCCCCGCCGTGCTCATGGCCGCACCACGCGCAAAGTTGGATTGCACGCTCAACTGACGGATAGCGGTGCGGTTCCTGATGCTGGCTATCATCGCGCCGGCCGCGTCTCGGTATCTGGGATGGAGAAGCTCTGCAGCGCGCTCTTCGAATAACCGCACCATGGCTAAGCTTACGCTTAGGCTACGAGACGACTATGTACATTTCACGGATATTGTTGCGTTCGCCTTATGGGCCTCGCGGAATCTTCTTTTCCGCTTGACCAAGATCGCCTGGGGCTCCTTGGCCGTGATCCGTAGCCGAAAGGGATCCGCCCGTCCATTTTCAGATCAGACACTTAGCGGGCCGACCAGTGTCCAAATCGCGCTCTGGATCCTCAACCACATTACGGCCTAAATCTTGGGGCGCTCCAAATAAGCCCCGGCAACCCGAGCTTGGACGGCGGCGGTAGTGCTTCCGAGATCTGCACTTGCCGCGACGAGGACCGCGGAAAGGCGTGCGCGCCATCGGCGTAGCGCCCGAGCAAAGCGATCGTCGCCAGACCAGCCACAATCAAAAACGCCGGAATCAACACGTCTTCGACGTACTCGGCATATTGCTCAAGCCGTTGGATCAGCATGCAGCCGGCCGTGAACACGAATGCCAGGATCAGCGGCAGGGGGAGGTTCTCCCGCATCGGACCCTCCTATGGACCCTTCGCAGCCCTGATCAGAGATGGAAGGCGCGGAGGAACTGGCTGGGCGTGTATTGCACGCCCTGGCCGTCGGCGATCAGGACCTCGGCGAAGCCCGCGCGGATCAGCTCCGCAGCCTTCTCCAGCGCCCCGATCTCGGAGTCACAGCCTATCAGAGCCGGACCCGATACGCTCAACCCTGTGACGATGAAGGTCATGGCAGACCTCCGTCTCGTAGCGCCCCGGGATCAGGATAGACCCGGCCGTTGACGTTCACCACTCCTGTCGCGCGCCAGCTGCTGGCCCGCTTGGTTCGCTTCGCCCGCTACTCCTCGGAGTCTTGCGCCTGCCAGACATCGCCCAGACGCAGCGACCAGATCACGTGACCGTTGGGGGCGGCCAGGTAGATCGCATTCGCATCCGAGCCGATCATGTCGACATGGATGCGCTTGGCCGCCTCGATGGGCTCCGCCCCGTTCCTGGCCGTGATGCTTTCCGCGCGCACGGGCGCGTCGAGCGTCCTATCGGAGCGCCGGAGGGGTACACAGAAGCGATCGTGATTTATCGGACCCACAGACTGCGCGTCCGTGCATACAGCCCGCCTCGAAGCTCAAGCCTTCGCTGGGGTCGCCCGCCCCTCCGGTAGCCTTGAGTGCTCGCCGACGCGGCGCGCCGGGGTGCTGAATCGTTATCGTTTGCAGCACGGGGCGGGACAGCGGCCTCTGACATCTCGGCGTGAACAGGCGTGCTGACCGGCCTATCTCTCCCGAGAAGAGCCAGGAATAGGCCGGTCAGCAGTCCGGCCGCAGGTAAGCTGATCCGCTAACGTTCGGCGGCATGCGGCGAGGGACATGCGCATACTCAAAGCGAGTGCGAGCTACAGTCCATCCGCGCCGATCCAGGGCGCGCCGTCGAGGCCAGCGGGGCTGGCGGACGGCGTGCCGACGCTCCGCAGGACAGCGCCTTGCCTGTGCCGCCGGCGATGGCCGACTTTATCCGACCCGAGGTCGGCGAACCTCGGCTTCCAGCCGAAGGATAGCTCCGGGTCACACCGGCCCGGCGTCTGGCATATTGAATACAGATAGCTGCCGGTCTTGATTCGATCGTGGCATGATAGTGCGCATTTCAAGTTCTCTGCTGAGGCCATGCTTCTGAATTCGGGCTGTCGCGGCACTATCTTTCTTCTGTCTGCTCATGTTACTCTGGTGGCGTGCTGCGATAGGAGCCTGCGATGGGCGTAGGGTGCATGCTTGCAGGTCTCGCCTTGCTGGGTGGCCTCGCGTACCGGTCCGACCATGGCCCAGGATACCCCGGTCTCATCTCGGGTATGGGGCTGATCCTGCTCGGCGGGTACCTGCACACTTGAACCGATGCACAGACGCGGACGGGCTCAATGCCGCGAAAATCGCGATGAATACGTCGACGCCCCCAACAGCACAGCGATAGGGAAGGCTAAAGGGCCTGCATCATCACGGCGGCAAGGAAGACAGCAGTGTAGCTGGCCGCCAGGGAGATCACGACGATGAAGGGCGCGCGGTCGGACATGACCGCTAAACGACCTGGCCCGCATCGTCGTTCCCATCCGGATCCGGCTGGGTCTCGCTGCACCGAGGTCGCACGGTGCTCGTCAGCAGGTGCGATCGGCTAGACGTCGCCTCGGCGCGTGACCAGATCCCGTGACCCCCGATCCCGTGACCCTTGGCGACGGTCAGGTAGATCGCATTGGTGCCAGGGCCGACCATATCAATCGGGGTGCGCTTGGCCGCTGACACGGCCTCAGGCGCGTTCTCAGCCGTGACAATCTTCTCGCGCACGGGCGCGTCGCGTGTGCCGGAGGGCAACACAGAAGCGACAGTGCGGCATCTCCCACTGGCTAGCCTACCGCGTCCTCACACTCTGCGCCGCTCTCGGATGTGGCGCCCCCTTGCTCAAGTCAGCATGCTCTGGATTGGCCGGTCTTAGATCGGTGCCACCAAGTGGTCTTCGGAGCGTCCTGCCGAGAGGCCAGCCCACGCCGCACCAGCTCCTCGCACGCCGCAACGACACGGTCTCGGTCCCGTGTTGTCGTGGGCGTAAGTCCGTTCAGGAGCCGTACCCTGGCGTGCAGCACGCTCGTGCAAACGGCTTTGTCGGTCAACACCTCCAGCAGGTCGCGTTCAAGCTTCGTAAGCGGCGCTAAGTCGGAGGAGGCGTGGCGATGAGCGTCTAAGCCTCCGGCACCAATCTCCGTAGCATGCATCGGGTGACCTCCCGTGATCTCTGACGCCGCTCTGCGGCGGCGACGGAAACGTGGGCTGTTCGAGTGAGCGGCCTGAGCCTCCATTCATCCCAACACAGGTGAGTAAAGTAGGTTTCCCTTCGCCTGTCCCGCTTACCCTGGGAGCCTTTCCGTGAAGCGAAACGGTGGCATGAGAGGCTGGTCTGAATGCAGTTGCAATCTTCGAAAGCAGGTATTTCGCGTTCGGTGAGAGAGCTGATCGCATTTGGCTGTAGCGATCGCTGGCGAGACCACGGGCATGACCAAGGTCAGCCTCACGTCGTTTGATCCCGCAGGCGAAAGGGAAGCCAAGCCGGCCGTGCACGTGCCGGCCGTGATCGACGCGCGTACGATCCGCAGGCGCGCCGGCACATCGCAACCCATCTTCGCGGCGAGCATCGGCATGCCGGCTTCCACCCTGCGGCAGGGGGAGCACGGCCGGCGCCGTCCAGAGAAGGCTGCCGATGTCCTTCCGGCGCTGCTGCAGCGCAATCCCTGGCTCGTCGAAGAGTGGGTGGCTCTTCCACGTGAGCCAAGTCCGTTCATCTTATCACCCGCCGACTGACTTTCGGCGCACAGCTCCGACCGCTCGACCGCCCGCGAGAAGTCTCATTCCGCCTGATCGGCTGAAGTCGCTCGCCGCTCCTCAGCGCGCTCGATAACGGTGCCGCATCGGCAATCTGCGGGTCGTAGGCCTTGTCCACCCTCAGCGCTCCTGAGTCAGATCGAGGGTCTTCACGAACGGAGGATGGCTGGTTCATCGTAGCCTCGAGGCACGAAGATGAAGCAGTCGTCCGGGCCGGCGCGGAAGCCGGCAGAAGCCGTGATCAAGGACATCCGCCGGGCCACGCGCCGGCAGTTCTCGGCGGAGGCGAAGATCCGCCTCGTGCTGGAGGGCCTGCGCGGTGAGGACAGTATCGCCGAGCTGTGCGAGGCGTTGGCGAACGGCGACCAAGTCGAGCTGCGCGGCTTCGGCGCGTTCGAAGTTCGGGAGCGGGGTGCTCCCAGCGCCCGCAACCTGGAGACTGGCGAGGAGGGCGCCGTTGAGGCCCGAGCCAAAGCCCACCCTAAGCCGAGCACGACGATGCAGGCCCGCCTCAATCGTGGTGAGGCCGGCACCGAGCAGGAGGCCGAGCGGTTCCTACGTGCCTCCTGACCGAGCTTCTGAGGTTCTGCATCATCGTTCGCACGTGGGGGTCACCCGGCGTTCTCAAGCGCCTGCGGCAGGCCCAGCCACCCCTTCACCTTCGCCGGCAAAGGGCCGGAGCGCTTCTTCACCGGCGTGGCTGGACCACGGACTGCGTCCAGCCGGCTTGCGGCCTCGTCGATACCGAGAGGATCCGCCTGCCGCCCGATGGCGAGTGCGCCTTCCAAGGCTCGCAGCCCTTCATCGAAGCGGAATTCGGTCGCGAAAAATCCGCCTCGATTGAGATGAGCGTCGATGTAACGCTCCCGTTCACGCTCCACCTTGGGTGCGTCCGCACAGGCCAGCCGCGTCACGAACGGCAGCAGGCGCTGCCGCTGCGTGTTCGTCGCACTGTCGTTCAGCTGCATGGCGAGCCGGCAGATCGGGCGCGAGAAGCAGGCTGGCATAGCTTCGACCGAGCCGATACGCTGGTAGGGAAAACCGCACGCGACCACCGCCGCCTCATTGATGCAGGTTCCCCCGTCCGGTCCCGGGAAGGGATGCGAGCCCGCAAGAAGCTTCCAGTTCAGGATGTGATCGAAGTTGCTCATGGTGGCTAACTCCGTAGCCGCCCCCGCACCGAGCCTCCTCCCGTCTGGCGACACCGTCAATCGCTCGAACGTCGTCGCCTGAAGAGGGCCTCGGTGCCGCAGCGCTGCCCGCACCTGAGCGACGTGCGGAGGCTCGTGAATGCTCTCGCTTGTTCGTGCGGCGCCGCTCGGTGGGATCTCCGCGCAGCGTGTAAACTAAGATTTACACGAATTTTCGATATCTGAAAGCTTATACGATCGCGTGCAAGGCCCACCATCCATCTAGATGGATTGCGTGCAACTAAAATCGCAGACTTGATTTCGCGGCGTTCCTATATCATTGCCGCGATTGATGGGATCTATAGGGGCAAGAGCCTTGAGCGAAGAACCACAAGAGGTCGGCGTCAACCTCACTGAGCTGGCCGCCGAGATCGTCTCAGCCTACGTCTCGAACAACCCTGTGCCACCAGCCGAGCTGCCGGCCCTGATCGCGAGGGTTCATGACGCGGTTTCCAATCTCACCGCCACGGGCAGTGCGGGTGCTGCGGCTCCGGACGCCGAGATCGAGAAGCCGACTCCCGCTCAGATCCGTAAGTCGATCCGAGACGACGGGATTGTGAGCTTCATCGACGGCAAGACCTACAAGACCCTCAAGCGCCACCTGAGCAGCCACGGGCTCGACCCGCGCAGCTACCGCGACCGTTACGGCCTGCCCGCCGATTACCCGATGACTGCTCCGAGCTACGCTGCCCAGCGCTCCGCCCTCGCCAAGGCCATCGGCTTGGGCCGTGTGGGGGGCATTGCAGAGCGCCAGAATAACAGACGGAAGGCGTCCTGATCGCGGCCGCCGCCTTTAGCCTTGCTCCGCCGGACGGCCGTAGGTCTGAGCCCATGTCAGCGAAACGACGTTGTCGGCCGGGGCTTGCGACGGCACCGATGCACGTTCGGCGGAGATGTTCCGAACCGAACCCGCGCGCCTTCGGCCTGGGGCTCCGATCCAGCGAACGATCCGATCCACGGGCTTGCAGCGCCACATCAGCCGGATTTCGCGAGCTGTCTTCGGCCGCCATACGCGGGCGTACCTGATAGCTCGTCTTATGGCGGACATAAGCTCGTCCTCTGCCGCCCACTCACGGTCCGTGGTGCCAGCGATGAGGCAGTCTTTCATTGATGCGGCACGCGTCCAAGCACGTGCAGGGCACCCCGAATGCTCAGTCTTGGGCTTATCCCAGTAGCCCAAATACTTAGATACACATCTCAAACGGAACGATGCTAGGCATCCGGGGCGTTCCAGCAGGTCAGCAGGCCGGTGCCAGCCGAGGCGATGACGTTGCCGTTTCCGCTCCAGCGCAGGGGCTTGATGCGGACACGGTCGCATCAGAGCTGGGGGGCGTGGCCGTCGCCTCCGGCAGCACGGTCTCGAACGCCGCGGCCTCGCGGTCCTGGTCGTTCCGCACCAGATGCGTGAGCGGCGTTCGTCAGAAGCCGTAGTGCAGCAGGTTGGTCGCCAGCAACTACAGCCGGGTCTTCTCGATCCAGCCTCAAGCCGCGCAAGCGATCCGACACCGACCGCTCGCCTTGGCCTCAGAGAGTGTCCGATCCGCCCGACGCATCAGGTCTGGCCACGCGTCGTCCGGCGTTAACGCCTGCGCCACGCCGATGCTGACCGAAAGCCTCAGCCTGCCACCATCTCGCAGGTCGAGCGGCGGCAGTTCCTCCAGAGCCTCCATCAAGCAACGGCCGAGCCGTCGCTGTCCGCGCTTGCCACGGGCAGGAACTCGTCACCCGGCCGGGATCTTGGCTCGGTCATCGCGGACGCTCCGGAGAGCGGCGTTCCAGGAGGTGCGATGCTGGAGAGATATGGTTGAGTGGCCTGTCTATGCCGGCTGGAGACTTTACCGTGTGTGTGATACACACACCTGTGTCGGAATGGGTCGCAACTCCTAAGTGTGTGGCAAACATCAATGCTCGTGACGGGCAATCAGCTCAAGGCCGCGCGCGCGCTGCTAGGCGTCGAGCAAACCGATCTCGCTGCGCGGGCGGAGCTGCACGTCAACACGATCCGGAAGATGGAAGGAAAGGGGCCAGCCGAGATCACCAGTGGGGCCGACATCGTGCGCCGCGTGCAATCAGCCCTTGAGGCGGCCGGCGTCGAATTCCTGAACCATGGGCGGCCTGGTGTGCGTCTGCGGGAGTGAGCCATGACCGTCGAGCCTGCCTCACCTGAGCAGATCTCGGAGGTGCTACGCCTCTGCACCTTGCTGGCCGACCGTGCGCTCGACACGAAGATCATGGGACGGGCAATGCCTGCGGATCAGACCGTCGCGCTGGCAAAGGCCGCGCGCCTTCTGCAGGACCACGGGGTGGAGTGGCCGCCACTCCTGGCGCAGGTGCTGCACGAGGTGATTGGCGAAGTCGGCCAGCCAGCGTCAGGGCTGCAGTCCGAAGCCGAGCCGCCAAAAGGGATCGACGCGCAAGGACTGACCCGCTTCTTCGCCGCGCTCTGGAGAGAGAAGAGGCAGCCATGACGGCCGGCCTGGATTTCATCCCCGAGAGTGGCGGCGGGGCCGGGATCAGGTTCCGGGAGCGGAAGGGATCGTGACACACTTCAACGGCGACCCGTTGCCGACGCAGCAGCAGGAACGAACGATGCCACGCTGGCTGGCGCTCGCCATCACCGCCCTGGCCCTCAATGTGCCGATCGCGGGCCTGTTCTTGATCATGGGACCGGTCCTGCTGCAGCGGCCGAGCTTTGCCGCTGAGCGGTTCGCGTTGATCTGCGTGGGAAGCGCGGCCGTCATCATCGGAGCCGTGATGGCAGCTTTCGTCGGCCGGGAGAGGTCTCCATGCCTGTGAGCCGACCTCAGCCGCGCAGATCCGCCTACTCTCGTTCCTGGCGCTCGCACCAGGTGCGGGCTTCGTCGATCTCGCGCGGCTCGAACAGGTCAATCAGATCCGGTTGGGCGATGATCTGTTCGTGCCATCGCTTGTGGCGCGGGGCTGGGCTGAGTTGGCGCCGCCGCGCAGATGCCGCGCGCGCATCACCGAGGCCGGGCGGTTCGTGCTGGATGACGCGGATCACGGCGGGGCGGGGCTCCGGTTTTGATCTCGCTGGCGCGTTGGGTGAAGGGTTAATCGATTGATCCTACCTCCCTTTCGCCGAACCGCGGCCGACGCACAGAAGGTCGCCACCATCCTCCATGGAGATCAGGTGGACAAAGCCGGTAGGCCTTCTGTCGAGCACCTGGCGCGGGTGGCCGCAGGTGTTCTCAGACTCTCGGAGGGATGTCCGTTCTGGTCCGACGAGGAACGGGACGAGGCGGTGCAGGCCGCATGGCTGCATGATGTGATCGAGGACACCAGCTACGGGTTTGGCGACTTGGCCAAAGAAGGCTTCAGCGACAACGTGCTGACCTCCGCCGCCATGCTGACGAAGCCGGGCGGGCAGATCACCTATGCGGCGTGGATCAACAACATCGCGAAGGTCGGAACCCTCAGGGCCATCCTCGTCAAGCTCGCCGACGTTGAAGACAATTCAGATCCGGAACGACTTGCCTTGCTTCCGGCCGAGGCCCGCGACCGGCTTCTCAGCAAGTATGAGCCGGCTAAGAGGACCCTGCGAACGGCTGCGCGGGCGAAGGGGTGGCAGGGATAGGTCGAGAGCGTCAGACCAATCCCCCGCCTCGTGGAAGAGGCACTGAAGGCGAAGCGGTCAGGAGGGGTAAGCATGGCCGAGGAACAACACACCGCTGGCCAGCCAGCACGCCCCCTTCCCGAGTGCCTGACCCGTTTGCTCACCGATCCCAAGGAGCAGATCCAGCGGGTTACGCCTTCGCTGGCTTCTGATCCGAGGCCGCGCCTGTTTGACCGAGTGCTGTGGTGGTTCAACATCGTGATGTTCGGGGCAGCGGCTTTGATTTTCAGTGCTACATTGACGGTCAGAATGTTGCAGTAGACCAGATCCTCACCGAGTCCCTGAAGGCGAAGGGCTCTCTGAAGTGAGCCGCCCCCGGTTCGCGATGGGCCTCCGGTTTTGTCGTAGCCGCCGCGTCCGTGGTCGTGCTTCAAGCCGCTGCCGGTGCTGTCACCGAGGTCAGATGAGGCGTCTGACGCCGCGTGGAAGCGGCCTTGAATACTTGGTGATCCTGATGGACAGGTTTGCCGGCCGTGTCGCGCAACGCGCCCCCGAATCCGTCTTGACCGGAAGCCGTACGCCACGCCCTAAAGGAGTGGCTTGTCGGACACGGCTACCTCCAACACGACTCGAGCTCTGAGGGGCCTAACTGAAGCTCCTCGCCTACATGCGAGGGCGAAGGGCTATCCGAAATGGGCGACGCTCATGCTCAGGCTCTAGATGTCCGCCACATCCTGCGTCTGTCGACAGCGCTCGCTGAGCAGATCCTTGGGTTGGACAAGACTGACCACCCACTTTCAGAGAACGAGGTGGCTGCGTTGGTGAAAGCGGCCCGATTTCTCTACGACAATGACGTGCCTTGGCCAGCGGTCGTTCAGAAGGCCATCGATATGCTGGCGGAACAGATGGAGGCTGTCAGGGCGACGGCCATCAAAGCAGCGGCTGAGGCTGGACTGGATCGCCTATGAACCCTGTCGCGATACTATCGATGTTAGCTCTTCTGGCAGGCTGGATCGGGATCGGTATCCTCGTGATCGCCTATGGCACGCCGCTCGGCGTCGCCTTCTATGTCCTAGCCGTCGTCGCCACGAACCCGAGAGTGTGGCGACTGCACTGACCCCCGCGCCGCGCGGCCTGGCACCGTCCTGAGTTGCCACCCCTTGCGGGCGCCTGCGGATGCAGGGAGGGCGCACCGGCGTATGTGTCAGGCTTCAGCGGGCAGCCACTGTGCGACCGCCGGTGAGACAAGGTGCGGCGGAGGCCCGGGCAATGAATCGTGCAGTTCCTCACCGAGCACCTGAAGGCGAATGGCTATCCGAAGTGAGTGATCTCAGGCCCAAGTGGATCGCCTGTGAACCAAATCAGATCCGATCTTCAACCCCGAAAAGGGACGGACAACGTGTGTTCGTTGCCAGAACAACAGATTTCACTATTTCGGATTGCTAGAAATACTGCTTTTCCGACGTGATATGAGATTCGAGCGGAACGCTTCGAAGACCCTGCGGATCGGAGCTGGCTGACACCCGCGCCTCGGCGGCTTTCCGGCCGGGATGGGCGTTGCCCTGAACGATAGCAAGTCACCTCATTGCAACGGCAGGGAAGAGGTTGCGATTTGGACTTGTGCCTCTCTGGCCGCAATTGTATCGCGCGCAATCTTCCGCGGGTCCTGTTTATCGAAATGTTCACCTATGCAAGTGACTTAGCCAGAAATTGATTTGTCTTTAAGCAATCGTCTGCGATAATCCGCGCTACCAAGCAAGGGGCGCGGTGATGGATCGGATTTTTCAAAAATTCATTAGCGACGATGAAGGTGCTACTGCAATTGAGTATGGTTTGATCGCTGCATTGATCGCAGTTGTCATAATCGGGGCTCTGCAAGTCGTTGGAACTTCACTGAGTGCGAAGTTCTCTGCCATCTCCGGCAATCTGAACTGAATACTGCCGACTTGGGTGCGGTGTTGCTACGTGCACAGCGCATCCGTTCACGCCTGCTCCCTGTTGGCTGCCATCGCGTGGACCCGGCCCTTCAGGCTCTGCTTCAGGTCGGACACGACCCGATCCCGTAGCTCACCGCCACCGAAGGAGCGCGGTGAGCTACGGTTGATATGCGGCCGCTGTTATGCTGGCGAGGCGAGGGGGGTGCCTTTCTCGGCACGCCCTACATGTTGACCAATGGCCGGGCGACTGCCAGCAACCTGTCCGAAGTCACCTTATCCATGCTGTCCGACGGCGTGAGGCCATCGGCGATCTGGACATCGCGCGTCGCGTCGAAGGTGTGCCGAGTGAAGCGCTCGGTGGAAACAGCGTTCTGGTAGCCCGAACCGATCAGCAGCACCTGCTTGTGCTTCTAATTGCCCAGTTGTAATTTTCAATAACGGTTTTATCGAAAGTTTCAGACGGTGCAATTTGAAATGGCGGTGGTAAAGTGAACTCTCGGCTATATCGGGCAGGGTGCTGACAGCATCTCCCTACTCATTCGCCGATTCTCGGCCGGCGTCCGACGTTAGTATCCTCTGAGTTCAGCTGGAGGGGTTCGGCATGTCTGAGGCACCCATCGTCGTCGTCCCAACCGAGACGCTCTCTCTCACATCGGAATGGAGGGAAGCTGCCGAGCAGGCGGCACGCAATCTGGGCCAGGGTAAGCCCCTCGCCGAATTGTGCCCCGAGCATTGGCAACTCGTGCTGGCCAGTGTCACGGATAAGATGCGGGTGCGCGGCGCATCGCTGCCACGCGGCTGGTGCCTCGCCCTCGCTCGGCAGGTCGGGCGTCAAGACGCTGAGGAACCGGCGGAAGCACGCATCCTGGCTCTGCACGCAAAGCGCGAGGAGATCGCCGCCCACATCGCGCGCGACCTTGGCCTCGGAGATCTGGCCGGGCTCAGTCGAGAGGAGCGCGCCGCGGTGGATCAGCAGACCACCGAGACGATCGAGGGCTGCGACCCTGCCTCTCCCGAGCCGGCCGACTGCTCGGATGCGGATCGGACGATGCGGCGGTTGCTCTCCGAACATCACGCGTTGAGTGAGCTGCGAGCCGACGAGGGTAACGCGCGGCTAACGGAGGAGGGCGAGGTGTTCGCCCCCGAGGACGATGCCTGACAGCCGGCCCACCGAAGTTCTCATCGGCGCGCCGGCAAGGCCGACGCCATCGTGCGGGCGTACTCGGCGGATGCCCGCGTATTCCAGGACTGGTGCGACCGGTTCGGCTTCCGGTCCCTGCCGGCGACGCCCGCGGCCGTGCAGCCTTGATGCCATCTGCGGCAAAGGTTCGGCATAGGTGCCGGCGATCTCGGCGGCGGCTCGATAATGATCCGTCGGGTTGCGCGCCAATTCAGGGCGATCGGGGGACGGGGCTTCTGCCGGCTGTCGGGCTGAAGCCGTCTCACCGCTTGATCGGCAAGCGCGCCAAAACCCATCCCGCCGAGTTCCGTACAATCAACGTCAATGGCTGACCTGGATTGGCCTCTGCCACCTCGTCCGCCATCTCAGAGATAACGCGGCGTGCCTCAGTCAGCGCCTCATTGAGGTTGGCGGCTTCAGCGCCTAATCCATCGGGCATGGTCTCCTCGCCCCTCAGCACGTCGAAAAAGAAGCGCGGAGACACTGCCAAGCTCCCTTGGATCAGCTCGTTGCGAGGGGGGCGTGAGCCCCTACGTAGTTTGACCTCACGATAGCGCAGAACTCGATAGAGGTAGATTTATCCCAAAGGCGGCCCCGTATACTTAATTTAGCTTGCCAGCATCGAAAAAACTGTCTTAATCAATGCCCGCATTCGTGATGCGTCTCTCGAGATGCATACGCGACGTCGATGTATTGTTTTTATGTCTAAAGACTTGGGTGGCCGCCATGCGTGCGACGCTGGAAGAGCTGTCACAGCTAGCAGACCTATCTGCGGATATTAACAAGCACAAACTCCGCTCACATATTGCCAAGACGATCGAGAAGGTTCTTGCCGGCAAACGCTTCCCGACGAACGATGGCAAAGAGGCCGCCGAAACGGGACGGCGATAGATCGCGACCGAACGCGGCAGCAGCGGTGCACCGCGGCCCCGCCGCGCTGGGCGGGAGCAGAGGAAGCGCTGGCAGGTGATGCCCCCCTGTATCCCCACGACGCCCCTGCAGACTTCTCGGCCTTCCGCGACCGGTCAGCCCGTTTCGGCTTCGCCTTGGCGGCTTCGGGTGTAAGGCCCCTGATCGTCAGGTGATGACGCAGCGTCTTGTGGGGCTTGCCGTCCGCGACGCTGATCAGCGCGTCGTGGGTGATCGACTTCCGGATCTGCGCGGGCGTCAGCTTTGTGGTGCCCCGGGCTTCGCACCTAGACCCGTCGGTCGCCGCTTCCGCCCTGAACCTCGCTGCTTCGTGCGCCGAATCGCAGTCGGCCCGCGGCGCATCTGCCGCTCGGGAACTCAGCCGCGCCGGGGCGTCTGTCCCGGCGCCTTATGGCGACACCTCCGTGATGACGAAGCGCGCAAGCGCCGCCAGGTCGAGCCGAACGGCGCCGTCGACGGACAGCTTGGAGACGAGCGGCCCATCCAGACATCGGAGATAGGCGATCTGCGCCCGGACAGCAGCACAGCCCATGAGGGCGACTGCAGCGGTCATGATCCGCGAACGGCTCCGTCTACACAGGTGCTCCAGGACACGCCGAGCCTGAAAGCTTGGGCATACATCAGGGTCACACCGCGAACGTAGTCGCGAACCTGATGGAGACGACGATGACCTGGACGAACCGCATCACCATAGCCGCCACCCTGATCGGCGGCGCGATCGCGCTGGTGACCTACGCGCAGGCTCTGAGCCTCCCCGCGCATTTCGCGTGATCGAGGCCGGCCGGGAGGGGAATCCTGCTCGGCTCTCCCGGCCTCCGATCGCGGACGCAATAATCGACGCAATCCCGGTGACATCCAGCTTGACCATAAGGCCGCCTCAGAGCAGCCGAACCGACGAGGTGCCCGCGATGACCAAGCCGATCACCCTCACGAGCCGCCTCGTCGACGCCGTCGTGACGGCTGCCATGTCGTTCAGCCTGATCGTGCATGCGCAGTTCATGATCCTGCCGCCGCACTTCGTGTGAGACGCCGCGATGTCGCCTCGATGCCGATGGCTTTCCGTTCTCGACACGTTATCGGCCAAGGCTCGGCCGAACGGAAAAACCCCCACCGCGTGTTGAGATCACGGCAGGGCTTCCCAAGAGCGAACGGAAGGGAGGACGTGTCCGTTCGGGTGCCAAACTCGCGCGACATGGTTAGCAAGTGGTTAACGTCGAGCGCGGGCGCGGCGTGCAGGTCAATTCCGCCTCGAACGTTGCCCGCAGGAGCCCGGCCAATTCGCGGGCCGTTTCCTCGCCGAAGACAGCGGCGCCACCGCCAGCGCTCTTGGCGGGCGGGTTCGTCTAGGCCAATCTCGTCTTCGAGGTCGTGCCAGGGCGGTGGGGTTCGCGCTTGCGAGGGATCATGGCTGGGGCCCCACATGCGCTTCCGGCTTGGCCCCGAACGCAGCCATCTCCTCCCGTGAAGACGACAGAACCGCACCACTGCGAATGCACCGGGATGGGCATCACGCAGGACGGCACAGTGTAGAAGCCGAAGGCATCGCTGCGGACCGCCCCGCCGGTATCCACGATCAGCCCAGCGTCGAGCATGTTGCCGAGCGTCTACGGCGAGCAGCGCGGGGGCTCACCACAGCCGATGCGATCGAGAGCGCGGCGCTCTGCTGAGGTGCGGCCAGGGTGGAAGCATGGCAGCTCCTTTCAGGCTGCGGAACGTGCGACGGCGGCATAGAACGCGAGGATCTGGCGACCGCCGGTGACGTAGAGCGTGGTTGTCGACGCCTCAGGCTGCGCTCGGCGTGATGCAGGAAGCCGTTGATGTGCTGGCCGGTAAATCCCAGGCATCGCAAGCGACGACCCTCGGCCGTTCGACAAAGACACCCTGACCGCCACGCGAGGGGCGGCCTCGGCGGGCGACGCCACGGTTCGGCCTTTCAGAAGCAGAGACGATCGAGGTCTTGCGGGTGGGCCGAGCCCCAGGCGCGGGCTCACCCAGCGCCTCAGCGGGCGGGACCGTCAGATGACCTCAGCGCAGAGCGAGGATCTGCGCTGCGTGGGCGGCGACATCCTGCACCACCGGCAGATCGTAAGCATAGACGCGCCCAGCCAGGATCGCGAGCGCCAGAGTCCAGAACACCGCGCCGCCGACCCGCCGGGCCGTCCGGTCTCCGGCGGCATCCGGACAGGCACGCGCGACCCCGTCCGTGACGGGCTCGCCGAACGGATCGAAGGCCGTCGGCCGGGTTTCGGAAGCGGTACGCATGACGGCGAATGTCGCGCCCGAAAGCCCCTTTCGCAATGGACGCGTCTTTCGAAATTCCATGCGGGCAGAGACTCTTATTCTATCGCTAGCGTCGGCATGAGCATCTTCTTCTCTGCTTCCCGCGGAGAGGCGGCGCCGACGCGAATCGTCTCCTCTACGGGGCCGATGGAGCGCGGATCGGGGATTGCCGCACCCGCGCCGCAGCGCGCTTCCGGATCGGTCCACTTCGGGCGGCCCGGGGGCCGGTACCGCAGGAGCGGCCCCATAGGCGCAGCAGCCGGACGGGGAGGGTCCACATCACCCCGGGCTCTCAGGACAGCGAGATCAGGACGATGCCGGCGATCATCAGGGCGGCGCCGATCAGGCGCGGCGGGCCGGCTTTGACCCGCTTCATCCCGAACCAGCCGAAATGGTCCAGCGCCACCGAGGTCAGGAGGTTGGCGGTGATGAGCAGGCCGTTGAAGGCGCCGGCACCGACCTTGTCGACGAAGAGCAGCCCGGCGAACACCGCCACCGCCCCGCTGAGGCCGGCGAGCGGCATCCACCAGCGGATCCCGTCGACGTCCCGGCGGCCCGGCAGCGGCGCGGGCCGCAGCAGGAATATCAGCGCGAACACGAACACGACGGGGAGGAACGACACGGTGGCGGTGAGCCAGGGATTCTCCAGGGCGCCCCGAAGCTGCGCGTTCCACGCCACGCCGATCGCCATGAGGGCGCCGGCCACGAGGATGAACGGGTAGAGCAGCTTGCCCGACATGCCGTGGCTGTCGCCGCCCTCACGCTTGCCGCCGGAGCGCGCGATGAAGGTCACGCCCACCGCCATCAGCAGACCGCCGAGCCAGGGCATCGGCTTGAAGCCGGCTGCCTGCAGGCCGAACAGGCCCAGCGCGTCCATCGCCAGGGAGGTGAGGATGTTGGCGGTGAGCGTCAGGCCGTTGAATGGTCCGGCGCCGACCTTGTCGATGAAGGCGAGGCCGCCGAACACCGCTACCGCGCCGGCGAGCCCCCCGAGCGGCGCGTACCAGGGCATCGCGCTCAAGGAGCCGAGGCTCGGCAGGGGCGTCGGCATCGTGAGGAACAGCGTCGTGAACACGAAGACGATCGGCAGGAACGACACGGTCGCGGCCAGCCACGGGTTGACGAGCTTGCCGCGCAGCTGCGCGTTCATGGCGTTGCCGATCGCCTGCAGCGCGCCCGCTACCAGGATGAAGGGATAGAGGAGGGCAGCCGTCACGCGCGGACCTTCGGATAGGCGGGAGGGGTCAGACGAGCAGCAGGCCGGCGAGCGCCAGCACGAGGGCCGGCGGCATCACCAGCAGGCCGAGCTTCAGGAAGGTCCAGGCGCCGACATCCTGGCCCTCGCGGCGGATGGCGGTGAGCCAGAGGATCGTGGCGAGCGAGCCCGTCACCGAGAGGTTCGGGCCGAGATCGACGCCGATCAGGATGGCGCCCGCCACCTTCTCGGGCACGTCGGCGGCCTGCACGGCGGCGCCCGCAATCAGTCCGGCCGGCAGGTTGTTGACGAGATTGCACAGCACCGCGATGAGGCCGCCCGCGCCCCAGGCGGTGGCCTCCGGGGCGCTGCGCGCGTAGCCCTTGAGGAGGTCGGCCAGCATGGTGAGCACGCCGGTCTTCTCCAGGGCCTCCACCAGCACGAACAGCCCGGCCACCAGCGGCAGCACGCTCCACGACACGTCCTTGGCCACCTCGACGAGGCCGCCGCGCTTGAGCAGCAGCACGACGAGGGTGGTGGCCAGCCCCGCCACGAAGGTCGGCAGGCCGAGGTCGAGGCCGAGCGCCGAGGCCCCGATCAGCACGCCGCCGGTCGCCACGATGCCCAGGCCTGCCACGAGGCCGGTGCGGGCGAGCGTCACGGCTTCGACGTCGGCGGCCACGCTCTGGCCGCGCAGGGTCCTGGCCGGGGTCAGGCGCAGAACCGCGTAGGTCGTGGCGATGGCCAGCACGGAGGGTAGGGCGAACAGGCCGAGCCAGCGGACGAGGGGCGGCATGTGGGCGGCGAAGACCACGAGGTTGGCCGGGTTGGAGATCGGCAGCACGAAGCTCGCCGCGTTGGCGATGAAGGCGCAGATGAACAGGTAGGGGAGGGGGTTCTCCACCTTGGCGGCCTTGGTGGCCGCGTAGACGGCGGGCGTCAGCACCACCGCGCAGGCGTCGTTCGACAGGAACACCGTGACGGCGGTGCCGACCATGTAGACGAGGGTGAACAGCCGCGCCGCCGAGCCCCTGGCGGCGCGCACCGCGATGCCGGCGAGCCAGTCGAACAGGCCCTCCTTCCGGGCGACCTCCGACATCAGCATCATGCCGACGAGGAACAGGTAGACGTCGGTCCCCTTCAGCACGCCCTCCCAGGCGGTGGCGGGGGCGAGCAGGCCGAGGGCGACCAGCGCGCCCGCGCCCAGGACGGCCCAGATCGCCTCCGGCCACGAGAACGGCCGCACGATGACGCCGAGCGTCGCGAGCGCCGCGATCGCCCAGGTCGCGAGGTTGGGGGTCAGCGTCAGCGCGCCCATGGATTGCGGTGATCCTCTGGTGGAGTGGTTCGGGTGGGGATGCGGCTCACCAGGGCCGGCCGTTGCGGTTCGGGCCGAGCTGATCGCCGCGCAGGCCCTTCCCGGGCCAGGCGGGCAGCCGGAACGCGTCGCTGCCGGGACGCTCCGGGGCGGGGGGCGGCACGAAGCTCCGGCCGACGGGCTCGATCCCGTCGGCATCGCTGTTCGGCGCCCCGGTGCGGGCGTTGACCGTGCCGTCCGTCACCGTGACGGTGAGACCGCGCGATCCCTCCGGCCAGGCGACCCGGGCGTGGACCGTTCGGGGGCCGTTGGGCTTCATCGGCTGCGCCGGCCCGTCATCGACGCGGACATGGCAGCGCCAGTCCGCCTGCGGCGCGGCCGAGAGCACGAGCGCGCGCACCTCGACTCGCCCGTCTGGCGCTCCGAGGGCTCCGGCGGCGAGGCGCCGGTCGGCGGGGCTCGTGATCATCGCGAAGGGCAAGGGCCGGCCGAGGGGCTTGAAGCGCCAGCTCGTGACGGCACCGTCGATCGCCGCCACCGCGTAGCCCACCGAACCGTCCTCGTTCTGGCCCACGGAGCGCGCCGAGGCGTAGAGCGTGCGCCCGTCATGGGCGAGTTCGTTGTAGTGGGTGTGCCCCATCTCGACGAGGCGCACGCCGTGGCCGCGGATCAGGCCGGACAGCGGCGCCCGCTCCGCGGGATCGCGCAGATCATCCGGATAGGTGTGGGCGAAGACCGCGCAGGGCAGGCCTTCGTCGGCGGCCTTGGCGAGCTTGCGTTCGAGCCAAGCGAGCTGGCGGGCGCCGAGCCGGAAATCGAGGCCGAATCCTGTCTCGCCGTAGCCGGCGCTGACCATGTCGAGGAACAGACAGCGGATGCCGGCGATCGTCTCGGCGTAGTAGTACTGCGTGACGCAGGCCGGGTCTCGGGGCCGGGGCAGGGGGTGGCGACGCGCCGCGTGCCCGCCGCCCCGCGGGCTGCCGGCGATCCGCGCGAACAGGGCATCGAAATCCGTCATCGTGCCATGCTGGCGGTCGTGGTCCCCGGCGATCAGGCGCACCGGCAGGTTCGGATGGGCCGCCAGGGTCGCCTCGAGGACGCTGTACTGTGCCGCCTGCCCGTCCTCGGCGAGGTCGCCCGGCAGATAGGCGAAGTCGAGGAGGCCGCGCCCATGGAGCCCGTCCACCTCCCTCAGGATCGCCCGCAGGTCGACGGCGTTGGGATCGCCGGCCAGCTCCAAGTGCAGGTCGCCGATATGGGCGAAGGCGAACACGTCGCGCTTCTCGCTCATGGCGCGCCCGCGCGGCCGGGACGGCCGGCGGCCGCATCCGGCCCGCTCGATCTGCGGTTCCCTTGAGCCATCGTACCCCCCGGATAGGCTCTCCCGGCCCGGCCGGAGTTCGGCCGCGGCGGTCGCGACCGGCCCGACGTTTCGGACACGGCCGAGTTCCAGTTTCCAGGCGGTGTCCCGGTGCGGCGAGGCCTAAATCTTCGTGATCGCCGGCCCAGGGCCGGCCGAGACGCACGGAGTGTCGGAAAACCGGACATCGGTTGTCTTCTCAGAAGACATTTGTCCGGTCGTCGGGGCAGTGCCTGCCGCGGCGCCGGCGCTCGCGCCGTGCCGCACGACATTGCGGGCCTTCCAGGACCCATTCGGGAGACAGGCGCCCCCTTGGTCAGGAGGCCCGGAGCAGCCCGCGCCGCGTCACTGCACGCGCCGGAACAGGTCGGGCAGATAGGCTTCCAGCGTGTCGTGCCCGTCGAACTTCACGTCCACGGTGGCCGGGGCGTCGCCCGGCCCGCGGAGGCCCACCACCCGGCCTCGGGCGTGGCGCCAGATCCCCAGGATCTCGGCAAGGTCGAGCCGCTCGAACACGACCTCGTCCCCTTGGGACATCACCGCCGCGATGGCGACGGGCCGGGTCCGGGATTCGAAGGCGGGCTGGTGAGACCTCTTCTCGTCCCCGGAAAGCCCTTCCACCGGCTCCGGCGAGGTGGGGAAGGTTTCGTTCGCGGAGGGTTCGCGGAAGAGCATGATCTTCACTAACCTATTGCGATATCGGCATAATTGCAGGATCGGCACCGGCCAGCAAGGCGTGTTCCGGGTCGCGCGGAGCGCTGCCACGATGCGACGGGCCGCCGCCGCGACTCCCGAGTCGCGACCCTGGGGCGTTCCATGGGCACCTCTCTCCCCGCGCTCGCCGGTGGCGTCCTGATCGGCCTAACCCCGCAGGACGCGCGGCACGGAAGCCCTCTGACCTGACCGGGCCATGGGCAGCATTGCGGTCTTCCCTGCCGGCCGGACGGGGATCATTCGTATCGCTGCGCCAAGATCTTTGGAATGTTCGCCCGTCTTATTTGATCTAGTTTCTCATTCAGAAGATCACTCAGGCGAGCTGCCTTGTCTTGGGCTGAGGAACGGTCACCGCACCCCATAGGGCTGCGGATCCGATACCTCATGGCTGGCGACCGGGCTTGCTCACGTCCTCCCCTGCCAGAGTTCCGCCCGATGCGAATCCTGCGTTTCCTCGCCGCCGCCCTCTCCCTCGGCGCGATGGCTGCCCGGGCGGAGAGCCTCACGATCGGCGTGGTGCCCGACGCCTAAGGCGACGCCGTCACGGTGGCGGCCAAGGAGGCCAGGGCCGAGGGCCTCGCCGTCAAGGTCATCGAGTTCAGCGACTGGACGACGCCGAACGTCGCGCTGGATGCCGGCGACATCGACGTGAACTTCCTCCAGCACCGCCCCTTCATGGAGAACGCCGCGAAGCAGAAGGGATACCGGTTCGACTTCGTCGGGCTCGGGATTCTGTCCAATATCGGCCTGTACTCCCTCAGGCATAAGAGCTTCGACCAGATCCCGGTGGGCGGCGCGGTGGCGATCGCCAACGATCCGGTGAACCAGGGCCGCGGCCTGCTGCTCCTCCAGAGGGCGGGGCTGATCAAGCTGAAGGACGGTGTCGGCTTCCTCGGCACCCTCGACGACATCACCGAGAACCGGAAGAAGCTGTCCTTCACCGAGGTTGAGGGTCCGCAACTCGCGCGGCTCACGGGCGATGTCGACCTCGCGCAGGGTTTATCCGCATTTCATCGTCGCCGCCGGCAGCTTCGACCCGACCAGCGGGCTGATCTATTCCGGCATTGAGGACAAGCTCTTCACCGTGAGCTTGGTCACCAAGACGGCCCGCAGGGACGACTCGGTGATCCGCACGTTCGTGAGCCTCTTCCAGAGTTCGGAGGCCGTGAAGCAGCAGATCCGCAAGTCGTTGGCCAACAGCGACAAGCTCTACCTGCTGGCGTGGCAGAACTGATGATCGGCTTGGTTTTCGACGGCCTGCGCGATGGCCGGGGCGGTGGGCGCAGGCGGCCTCGGGGACGTCGCCATCCGGTATGGCTACCAGCGCTTCGACACCACCGTGATGATGGCGGTGATCGCGATCCTGATCGCCCTCGTCTGCCTGGTGCAACTCGCGGGCAAGACCGCGGTGCGGCGTCTGCGCTCCCGCTGACGGGCCCTGTTCGAGGCGATCCGGCCGCGATTCTGCACTCCTCCAGGCTCGCGAACGGGATCGGAGTGGCGAAATGGTCCGCGCGATGCGACGCCGAGGTGGTGTCGGCGACCGTGCCAACCCGCGTGCCCGGCAGATCCTGCGGGCCGGCGATGGCGCCGCGCCGGCGCTCGACCGCCGCCGTGCTCGTCAGGCCCGCGGTGAACCACGCCACCAGGGCGATGCAGGCAAACAGCCAGAGGACGGTCACGGCCCGGGCGAGGGGGCGGTGGGGCATCTCCTCCGCCTGGGCCGGCCTGTCCGGCGGAAGCCCCGCGCCGTGATGTCGGGTGCGGCACGTCAGAGGCTCTCGATCCAGCTGTGCAGGACCGAGCCGGGAACGCGGTCCGGAGCCGGCCCCACACGGTGCGGCGTATCGCTCGGGATGAAGCCGAACCGGCGCTTGAACGCCCGCCGGAAGGTCCGCTCGTCCGAGAAGCCGACCGCGTAGGCGACCTGCGAGATGCGCAGGGGCCGAGCCCCGTCGTCCCGCACGAGCATCCGCATCGCGGCCATCAGGCGGCGGTCGCGGACGTAGGCGACGATGCCGTTGGGCGCGAACAGCCGGTACAGCGTCGAGCGCGACAGGCCCAGCCGGGTGGCGATCAGCGCGGGCGTCAGGCTCGGATTGCCGAGCTCGGCCTCGATGAGCCGGCGAATCCGGATCCGCACGTCCTGGTGCTCGGTGGGGCGTCCGTCCTCCTGCCCGCGGAGCCAGCTCGCGCAGAGCTGGGTTATCGCCGCCGCGGCCGAGAGGGCCTCGCGCCGGTCCAGAAGGTCGCCGCACGCCACGACGTTCGCGACGAAGTTGTGGACAAGGCGCCCGAACGGATCGCCGTCGTGATCGAAGGGGCGGCCGTGAAGGCTCTCCGGATGACACCCCTGCTTCTCCAGGAGGGCGCGGGGGATCACGACATTCGTGGCATCGACGGCGTCCGCGACGATGCGCACGGGCTGGGCGAGGTCGAAGACGATGCACTGGACCTCGTTGACGGGCCCGGCGCGACGGTCCGTCTCCACCACGCTCTGACCCCGGCGGTAGAATTGCAGGAGGATGTGGTCGATGCCCTGCTGGCCAATCATCTCCTGTGACCGGACGAGGGTGTGCGCCGGCGCGATCACGTCACCGACGAGGAGGTCGCCGAGGTGATAGCTGCGCATCGCGATCGGCGCGGTGAGATCGGTCTCGGGCCGGAAGCTGACCGCGAAGATGGGCGCGAGATGATCCTGCCAGGCTTGGCCGAGCGCCTCTGGATCCTTCGGCGGCTCGAATCGCAGGCAGGCGACCTCGGCTCGGGGGCCCTCGTCGCCCGGAGGTCCCTCGAGAACCGGTTCTCTCCTACCGGAAGACATCCATGCGACCTGACGCTACTTCTTATATCGACCGATAAAACAGAACATCCGAATGTGATGTATCGCGGAACATCCCCTTCAGGCCGTCCCACACCATAGCCCTATCTGTCCTGGGGTCACCGGTTCAGGCCGACCAGAATGACCGCTGTGCACTGTCCTTTGTCACGGCGGCGTGCGCTTCGGCGCAGACGCCGCCGGATCGCGGCGTCGACCGCGCCGAGTCGGGCCGTGACGGTCCGCGGACCGGGCGCCATGGTTCCTTCCATCTCGGAAAGCGGGATCGGTTGTGCCAGGCCGGCCTGCGCACCGTCGCCTATGGCGCCGAAGTGAGAGTTGGTTAAAGGCCCTGTCCCTAAAGACCTCCTGGCCAGCGCCGGCCGGAACGACGGCGATCCCCGCAACCACGCAGGGCTTCACGGCGGTCCTGAGTCCCGCGCTGTCCCGGGCGCCGACCGGCCGTCGGCCCGGGACGCGGGCGTGTCGGGATTTGCCGGCTATGCGCTGGCAGCCGGCTGGCCGCTGGAACTCGTGCCGGAGCTCGGCCTCAGCTACGACCGGCTGACGCGGAGCCGAGTGGCCGAGCGGGGCAGCTTGGCCGATCAGGCCTTCGCCACGGCCGGTCTGCACTCGGTCCGGCTGCTGGTGGGCGGGCGCGTGGCGAGCCGGGAGCGGGAGGAGATGGCCGGGCTGCGGTTCAAGGGCCGGGCCTACTGGGCGTACGAACTGGCCGACACGGTCGCGGTGGTGCGCTCGGACCTGTTCGGGGCGCCGTTCGCGACGCGCACGAGCGCGCGGGGCCGGGACGGGGCGGTGCTGGCCGCAAGCCTCACGGGCACAGGCGCAGAGGGGGTGAGCCTGGGGCTGAACTACACGGGCGACGTGCGTTCCGGCGCCAAAGCCAAGGTCTTCTCCGCGGGCCTGCCGGCGCCGGTGTTCCACGTGAAACATGAGCGGCTCCCAAGCTCCGATCCGGCGAGCCGAATGGGTGTGGAACGTCACCGGACGGCTCCAGGGCGCCTCGCCAGGTCCACGATGCCGGCTGATTCGAGAAGGATTTCAGCTACGCTTCCGCGCCAGAGACCGGCCTTGACCGTTCCATGACAACATCCGGAGTGCTCCCGTGACCGCGCCGGCCGCCCCGGCCGCCCTCCGCCTCGTGATCGTCGGCGGCGGCTTCACCGGCGCGGCGCTCGCCATCCATGCCATCCGGGCCGCGACCGGTCCGCTCGACATCGTCGTGCTGGAGCCCCGGTCCGAACTCGGGCGTGGCGTCGCCTACGGTACTGTCGACCGCAGCCACCGCATCAACGTCCCGAGCGACCGCATGGACCTTGCCGCGAGCGGATCGGGAGCCGCGACCGCGTGGTTCCTGGCGTACGGCATCCTTCCCGATCCCGAGAGTGACGACGGCACCGGCCGGGCATACGTGCCCCGCGCCGCCTTCGGCGCCTATGTCGGCGACCGGCTCGCCCGGACTGTGGCGGCAGCCGGGGACCGGGTGCGTCTGCGCCACATGCGCACCGCCGCTACCGCGGTCCGGCGGGAGGAGGGCGGTTGGCGGGTCGTCACCGGGACGGCCGAGCCGATCGCGGCGGACCGCGTCGCCCTGTGCTTCGGCCATGCGGTCCCAACCCTGCCGTGCCAGCTTGGCCCCGGCGTCGCGGCATCCCGACGCTTCGTGTCCGATGCCTGGGCGACCGATGCCCTGGCGCCCATCGGGGCGGACGCGTCCATCCTGATCGTCGGAACCGGGCTCACCATGGCCGATGTGGTGACGAGCCTCCGGGCCGGCGGGCATCGCGGGCCGGTCAGCGCGGTGTCCCGCCGCGGGCTCCTGCCCAAGGCGCATGGGATCTTCCTGACAAGCCTCGACGTGCTGGGCCCGCACAGGCCGCGCACGGCCTTAGCGCTGCTCCGCCTCCTCCGCCGGCAGGTCGCGGCCGTCGACCCGGACCTGGGTTGGCAGCCCGTGCTCGACTCCTTCCGCAAGGTCCTGCCCGAGATCTGGAACGGCCTGCCGCCCTCCGAGCGGCGGCGCATTGCCCGCCGCCTCTTGCCGTTCTGGGAGGTGCACCGCTTTCGCATCGCCCCGCAGATCGCGGCCGGCCTCGAGCAGGCGCGGGCGGAGGGGCACCTCTGCGTGGAGACGGCGGCCGTGACCGGACTGACCCTTGCGGAGGACGGGCGCCTGGAGACGGAGGTGCGGCGCCGGGGCGTGGCCGAGCGCCGCCGGTTCGACGCGGTGGTGCTCTGCACCGGGCCGGAACGCGACGTCTCCCGCAACCCGCTGGTGGCCGCTTTGCTCGCCGACGGCACGGCGCGCCTCGATGCGGTCGGGCTTGGCCTCGCCGTCGACCGCCGCAGCCGCGTGATCGACGCAGCGGGCGAAGTCCGGCCCGGCCTCTATGCCTTCGGTCCGATGACCCGGGGTAGCTTCGGCGAGATGACCGGCGCGACCGACATCGCCCATCATATCGAGTCCGTCGTCGGCGGCCTCCTCGAGCCGAACGTCTAGCCGGCGCGCCGTACGGTCCGGCGGAAGGTGCGGCGCGGCTCGGCACCCCAGCGATACTTGTAGGGTTCCTCGCCGCGCAGGAAGTGGAACTCCGCGGCTCCGGCGGCGGCCGCCGCCTCGATCTGGCAGGCGAAGGCCAGCGTGCCGAAGCTCTGGCCCGGCACGCTCATGTCGACGGCGTTGATGTAGGAATAGCCGTTGCGCGCGTCGGCGAGGCCGTAGAGCACGGCGACGATCGCGCCGTCACGGCGGACGAAGGAGATCCGGAGCAGCCCGGCCTCCGCCAGGACCGGCGCAGCCGCCCGATGGAAGGCCTGGATGTGGGGATCTCCCAGCACCCCGGGCTGACCCTCACGCGCCCAGCGGGCCGCATGCAGCGTGAACAGCGCGTCCAGCGCCGCCTCGATCTCGTCCGGGCCGGCGAGCGCCTCGCTGACACCGCCGAGCCGACCGGCGCGGTGACGGTCGTGCACCACCTTGCGGCGCTGCGTCCCCGTCAGCGCTGCGAGCGGTGAGCCCTGCGCGGGCAGGATCATGACCGGGCAGATCTCCGCCTCCTCATCGACGGCCCGCCAGCCTTCGGGCATGGGCCCGAGGAGCGGCGAGTCGGCCCGCAGATCCGGCAGCAGGATCTCGTCCCACCGTTCCGCGGTCGCGAGGATCGCGGCCCACAGCCGGTCCACCGGGATGCCGGGCTGGACCAGCGCGTCGCAATAGTCGCTGTGCCCGGCCCCGACCGGCACGAGCCGGCGCAACCCGGCATCGTGCCAGACGAACAGGGGCAGCGCCGCCACGAGGGTGCCGGCGGCGTCGCGTACCTCCGCGTCGAGGCGCTCGCCGCCGCCGAGATGCGTCCACCACGCCTCCAGCCAGGCCGGGGACTGGAACGGGGTGGCGCGAGGGTCGCGCCGCCACAGGGACCCGTGCTCTTCCGGAGTCACGGATGCCGCCTCAGGTGGAAGCCCGTTCCGTCCCAGATGGTGAACGGGTGCTCGCCCGCCCGCAGCACCGCGAAGCCGTGGGCGGCCGCGAGGGCGTGGGCCTCGGCCATGTCCCGCTGCGGATCGGACCGGTAGGACCAGTTGAACACGAGGAGGTCGCCGCCCGCGCCCAGCACCCGCGCGGCGTCCGCCATGAAGGATTCGAGGGCATCCGCCTGCACCACGTAGGGCAGGCTGTCGACCGCTACCAAGAGGTCCGAGGCGCCGTCCGCCACGGGGCAGAGGCCGCCCGCGTTCTGCGCGAAGGCGAGGTTCGGGCGGGACCCAGCCCGGCGCCGCGCCTCGGCGATCATACCGGCCGAGACGTCGAGGCCCAGGACCATCCCGGCCTCCTGAGCGAGCGCGATCGCCACACGGCCGATGCCGCAGCCGTAATCCACGATCCGGCGGCCAGTCGTCGGCGCCCAGGCGCGGATGATCCCCGTGAGCTCCGCGGTCGCGGCTTCCAGCTCGGTGGGATCGCCGAACGCGTAGAAGGCGACGCCGGCCTCCGGCGCCTCCTCGGCAAGGCGATCGAACAAGGCCGCGGTCGCGGCGCGGACATCCTCCCCTTCGGGCCACAGGCCCGAACGCGCCAGCCGGCCGAGGGCGTCGAGGCGGTCGCGGTGGCGCTCGGCCAGATCCGCCAGGGCGGCGAGCCGCGGCGCGTCCGGCCGGGCGGCGGCCTCCTGTGCGAGTTGCGCCACGTCGAGCCTCCGGCCGGTCAGCAGCAGCCGCGACAGGGCGATGTGGGGCGAGATCTCCCCCCGCGCGCAGGGTTCGAGGATCTCCGGATCGGTCATGCGGCGAGTCTCGTGTACAGGTCGAGATAGGCGTCGGTGCTGCGGTCGAGGGAGAAGCGCGCGCAGGCCGCACGGCGGCAGGCAGCGGGATCGATCCCGCCGACCGCCCGGATCGCCTCGGCCATCTGCGCCACGGTATCGACGATCAGCCCGGTCGCCCCGTGCTCCACGATCTCGGGCAGCGCACCGACGCGGAAGGCGATCACGGGCGTGCCGCTCGCCAGGGCTTCCATGGCCACCAGCGAGGAGGTCTCCGGAGCCGTGGAGGGGATCAGCACGCAGCGCGCCTGCGCGATCAGCCGGCGCTTCTCGGGACCTGCCACCGGCCCGACCCAGCGGCGCAGGGTATCGAGCCGCGGCGCGATCTCGGCGTCGAAGTAGCGGCGGTGGGCCGCGTAGGGGAACACCCGGCCCGCGGCGATCAGGGGCGCCTCGGCCATCCGGGCTGCATCGAGGGCGTGATGGAATCCCTTCTCCGGAGCGACGCGGCCCAGAACCAGGGCGTAGGGCTGATTCGGCGGACCCGGCCGGTAGGCATCGGTGTCGACCCCATTGGGGATGGGCGGCAGCAGCGCGACGCCGGGCGGCGCACGCCTGGCCTGATCCGGGGAGACGGGGTTGAGCCAGGTTCCCGGGCGGCCCGGGCGAAGGGCCCCGGGGGCGTACCAGTCGATCGGAAGGTGCAGGGTCGCGAGGACCGGCATGCCCGGCGGCGGCAGGTATCGGTCGAAGTCGAGCCCGTGCAGATGGATGAGATCGGCCGCTCCCGCGCGGACGATCTCGGACAGCAGAGCGTGCAGGCGCGCGTGCACGGCGGCGCGGTGCGTCTCCGTGATCTCGTCCGCCGAGCCCGGCAGGGTCACCAGCGTCCCCGCCACTTGGGAGCCCTCCGGGGCGATCACGCGCGAGCGGTGCCCCGCCCGCACCAGCGCGCGGTCGAGCTGGGCCAGAATCTGCTCGGCGCCGCCGGCCGGGTCGGCCGTCACGGGCGCGAACGGATAGGCCACGCTGACGACGGTCAGGCGCACGCCGCGACGGCCTCAGCCAGGCGGCGCCAGCGCCCGGAGGTGATCGACCAGCCGAACCCGTCGTAGAGGCTCGCGCCGGGCGGTGGCGGCGCGGTGAAGTCGTAGGCCGGTGCGGCGCGCCAGCGCTCCGCCTGCGGGCACCAGCCGTCGATCACGGCGGCCTGGCTGCCATGGGCCGCGATCGCGCGCGCGACGCGGCCCCGCTCGTCGGGATCGAGCGGGCGGACCTGCTCGGGGCAATCGGGGTCGGGCCAGAAATGGCCGAAACGGCGCGCACCCGCCTGCTGGTGATAGCAGGCGAATTCCGCCAGGACGGGCCTCCGGCCTGTCCGCCCGCCGATCCGGTCGGCCGCCGCCCGGACGGCGAGCGCGGCGGTGTCGTGGTCGGGGTGGCCGCCCTCGTACGGGTGCGTCAGGATCGCCACCGCGTCCCGCAGGTCGTGCGCCAGCCGCGCGACGAGATCCGGCAGATGCGCGGCGGCCTCCTTGTCGGGAAGGCCGTAGGCGATGCGGTCGGGCCGGGCGTCCAGCGCCGCCAGCGCCATTTCGAGCTCGTCCGCCCGGGCGCGGGCGTAATCCGCTCGGGTCACGAAGCCCAGCCGTCCGGCATCGGCCATGTCGGCCGGCGCGCTGTCGGTGAGATGGACCAGGGTCAGCCGGGACAGGCGCGGGAGTGCGGCGCCCGCCCACAGCGTCTCGTCGTCGGCATGGGCCACGACCAAGGCGACGGGTTCGGAGATCGGTGCTCCGCCCGCGAGGCGCTGCGCGAAAGCATGCGAGACGCTCACTGATTTCCCGAGCCCAGCCGGCGAGACACGAGCCGTCGATGGCTCCCGAAGGGCTATCCTCCGTCGCCGCCGGAAGTTCCCGCGGGCTCCGCGTCCGCGGCTGCGGGGCCTCGGCCGAACAGCGTCCGGGCGATGATCTGCGGGTCGATCGGCTTCTGGCAGAAGGCCACGGCTCCGTGCGGGGGCGGCACGGCGCCCGAATCGTAGCCGGTCGCGAACAGGAACGGCACGCCCCGAGCCTGCAAGGCCTCGGCGACGGGATAGACCAGCTCATCCTGCAGGTTGATGTCGAGCACGGCCGCGTCGATCTCGGCCGTGCGGGCGATCAGGTCGAGCGCCTCGCTCACGCTCGGCACCGGGCCGAGAATCTGGGCGCCGCGCTCCTCGAACCAAGTCTTGAGGTCGACGGCGATGAAGTAGTCATCCTCGACCAGCAGAAGCCGTCTGCCGGTGAGCGCGTCTGAGGAGAGGGTCATGGGATGCCGCCTATGGCTTCTCCGTCGGGGAGGGGAATGTCGATGGAGCAATGGAGCGCGGTCTCGCCCAGCCGGTAGCAGGTCCTGGCCTTGAGCGCGTAGGGCAGCGCCCGCTCGATCAGCTCGCGCCCGTAGCCGCCGCGATTGGGCTCGCCAGGGCTGCCCTGGCGGCGGACGATGCCTTCCTCCACCCACTCCACCAGCAGCCGCCGCCCTTCACCGTCGGCCGCATAGGCCCGCCACGTCACGCTCAGGCGGCCGTTCTCGGCGATAAGGGCCCCGTATTTTAACGCGTTGGTGGCGAGTTCGTGCAGGGCCAGCGCGAAGGTCTGCACGGTCACCTTGCGCAGCCGCACCGCCGGTCCGTCGATCCGGATACGTTCCCGCATGGCAGAGGTATCGAGGGCCGCCAGCTCCGTCTCGATCAGCGCGCGGAGGGTGATCGGTTCCTGGTCCGAGCGGGACAGGAGACCCTGGACTCGGGAGAGCGCGGACAGCCGGTCGTTGAACCGCTCCTTGAAGGCCTCGCCCGGCCCGGTCTGGCCCATCGTCTGCTGCGCGATGGACCGGACGACGCCCAGCAGGTTGCGGGTCCGATGCTGCAACTCGGCGACCAGAACCTGCTGCTGCTCCTGAAGCTGGCGCAGGTCGTCGATATCGGTGGATGTGCCGAGCCACTCGACGATCCGGCCCTGCGGGTCGCGCACCGCCGCCGCGCGGGTCTGGAACCAGCCGTAGCGGTTCTCGACGGCGTTGCGGAGCCGGTGCTCATACGAGAGATGGCCGGTCACCGCGGCCGCGCGCCAAGCGGCCTGGGCGGCGGCGCAATCATCGGGATGAACCGCGTCCAGCCAGCCCCATCCGAGGCTCGTGACGCCGCTCTGGCCGGTATAGGCCTGCCATTGCGGGCTCGACCAGATGCATTCCCCGCCGATCGCGGCGCGCCAGATGAGCTGCGGGATCCCCTCGGTCAGCGTCCGGAACAGCGCCTCGCTTTCGCGCAGGCGCCGCTCGGCGAGCACGCGCTCGGTGCTCTCGACCACGATGGCGATCACCCCCGCGGGCTGCCCGCCCTCGTCGAAGACTGGCGAGTAGTCGAGGTCCATCCAGACCTGCTCGGGCCGGCCGTACCGGTGCAGGGTGAGTTCCTGGTCCCGATAGGACAGGGTGCCGCCGGCCAGGCCCACGCGCATCACGTGGTCGTTGAAATCGGCGACCTCCGGCCAGCCCTCGCGGACCTTGGAGCCGAGGAGCTGCGGGTGGCGACCGCCCGCGAAGCCCGAATAGGCATCGTTGTAGATCATGATGCCGTCCTCGCCCCAGAGCAGCACGATCGGCACCGGCGACAGCAGCACGGTGCTGACCGCGAAGATCAGGCACTGGGGCCAGTCCGCGATCGGACCGAGGGGCGTGCGCGCCCAATCGTAGGCCCGGACGAGGTTGCCGAGTTCTCCGGAGCCGGCCGGAAGGGTCCAGGTATCGCTCATCCTGTGAACGACCCTCGGGGCACCGGTATGGGCGAGCGCGAGACTGGCGGAGATGACGGCGGTCCCGCGACAGGCAGAGGTCCTCGGCCGGACCGGCCTGCCGAACGGTCCGTTCGCAACGCTACAACAGGGCGGCGCTCCGCGGTAGAGGCCGGACCGGTCCCGATGCCCTGCGGGAAGGCTCAGGCCGCCGCACGCTCCACCGCCTCGGCAAGCCGGCTCGCCGCCTCGTCGCCCCGGTAGATCTCGTCCACCGCCTGCTTCAGCTTGGCCGCGTCATCGGTACGCCCGAGGGCCTTAGCGTAGGCGGCCGCGGAGCCGAAGCCCGCGAGGCCGTAATGCGACATGCGCTGGTACTGCGCGATGATCGCCACGTCGCGCAGTCTGCCGTCGCGCGGCGCCTCCTTGACCCCGTGCTGCAGGGCCTCGGCCGCGAGGCCCTCCATGCCCTTGCAGGGCTCTGGCCTGGTCTCGCCGCCGTTGGCCTGGATCAGGCTCCGCAGCACGTCGGTGTGCTTCTGGATGCCGCCCACCGACTCCTCCAGCATCCGCTTCAACGTCCCATCGCTGGCTTGGCCACTGAGCTGCTGCACGGCCTTGACCATCTGGTCGTTGGCGGACCAGAGGTCCTGCATCTCGTCGAGGTAGACCTCCTTCAAGCTGCCGGGTGCCGACATCGCCGCCTCCTGATGGGTCGCCGATGCCCGGTGAACCCGAGCGGGCAGGGGGTGTTCCGGCCCGCCGCGCGCCGCGGTGAACTTCCGAGCGGTTCCCGGACTTCCCCTGCGGATGGCCGGCGCAACCTGTCCGCCGCGGCCGAAGGAGAGACGATCGATCATGCGTGCATCGACCATTGCCGCTGCCCTGCTGGCCGGGCTCGCGGCGGCCTCGCTGGCAGGCCCCGCTGCCGCAACGCCCGCTCGCCCGTCCGCCGCCGTTACCGCGTCGGACGGCCTGCTGACGCAGGTGCGCGCCAAGCGCCATCGGGTCCGGCGCAGTGCCAGGATGCCGGCCGGTAGCCGATTTAACAACGTCACGCGGGGCGCCATCGGCGGCGACACCGGCGGCAA
This sequence comes from Methylobacterium sp. CM6257, assembly GCF_054611515.1. Classification (NCBI taxonomy): domain Bacteria; kingdom Pseudomonadati; phylum Pseudomonadota; class Alphaproteobacteria; order Hyphomicrobiales; family Methylobacteriaceae; genus Methylobacterium; species Methylobacterium sp. CM6257. Next base: position 6,355,544 of record NZ_CM137735.1, on the reverse strand, counting down.
CGCCGCCACCGGGAGCACGGCAGCCCCGAGCGGCCGGTAGGAATCACCGGACCGGCCCTTGCCGGTCCGGGCCTGCATCAGGCGCCGCGGTAGCCGCTGCCGCGGTTGCCGGCCGGGCTCTCGTGCCGGGGCTTGGCGTAGGCCTCGTTGTCGAAGGCCCCCATGTCGCCGGGTTCGGACTGGCCGGGCGAGCGAGGTCCCTGCGGGCGCTTCGGCACCGCCTCCGGCGGATAGGTCCGGGCGCCCGGCGGATTCTCGACGAGGACGTTGCGGGCTGATCTCGGGTCGGACTCGCTCATCACGGGCTCCTGATCACAGGTCGGCTGCTCTGGAGAAGGATCCGTCGGCGGCCCGGTTCCACCGGGGCGGCCCATCCGCGGTCCGCAGGGTGGAAGATCCGGGTCAATCCGGCGAGGGTGACCTGGAGCGGCTGCCCGGAGCCGAACCGGTTCTCGGCATCGGCGAAGCGGTCCGGTGCGACAGAGCGCAGCTGACCTGCGCGCCGGCCGACCCTGTCGTCAGCATGGCCGCCGCGCGGGCGAAGCCAACCCGGCCGAGCGCGGTGCACCTCCTCATGTCCCGCGCCTTCTTCTCTGCCGATCAGATAGAACCGCCGCGTTCATAGTCTTGCCGTGTTCCGGGCGCCTGCTGGCGCCATCAGCCCTCAGGGGCCGCCCAGTTCTGGGAGCACGACGGACATGGTGAACTCTATTTTGGCGCTCCTCACGGTCATCGCGGTCCTTGTGGTCACGGCGCTGTTCAAGCTGCCGCTCCTGCCGTTCCGCCTCGTCGGCCGCCTGCTCCGGGGCCGCCCGGCGACCGCCTGACCCGGCGGATCGATCATCCCGCCGCGTCGATGGTGAAGGCCATCCCGCGGCCCGGCCCGTGGTCGGCATAGTCGACGAGCGCCAAGCCACGCGCGGCCAGCGTTCCCTCGACGATCGCCCGCTCCTTGCGGACCATCTGCCCGACCGCCAGCGGGGTCAGCCGCGGGCTTGCCCGCCGCAGCCGGTCCACCTCAATGCTCGCCGGCGTGCCCTCGCTCTCGGCGATCCGCGCCAAGGCGAGAGCCAGATCCTTCGCCTTCGTCTCGGCGGCGGATTTCGGCTTGAACGCCATCCTGCTTCTCCCTCCATTCGACCAGGCCTGCAGCCCTGAGGCCGTTTCCCTCACGCCGCACAGGCATCGACATTCACGTCGGGGAACGCCCTGATCCAGACCCGCCGTCCCCGGGCGTCGTAGACCTCGACCTGCCAGCCCGACCAATCGAACCGCTCGACGACCCGCTCCATCAGGCCGAGCGCCACGCGCTCGGCATGGACCCGCATCTGCGCGGCATTCGGCATCCGGCTGCCCCTCAGGTCGGTCACCAATTCATGCCCATCCGTGCAGTGGAAACGGTAAAGCCGCGCCGGCATTGAAGTTTCCTCGATCCATCCACAGCGCTCCACCGCCATCCGGAGACGCAGCGCCCCAGCGGCTGAACCGCCGGGGTCAAGGCGCTTTGTTCATGATATGTTCTAGACGGAATCGGGCGGCGATGCACGCGGATCCTGACGATGTGCCTGTGGAGATTCGTCTCAGGGAGGCGGAGGTTATCGCCCTGGCCTGTCACCGGGCCGCGCAGGACGATGCGTGGAGCGCCCTGGTGGCCGCCATCGCGGACGCCCACGCCGAGCCCGGGGAGGCCGAGCAGCGCCTCGCGTCGCAGGATCGGCTGGTTTCCCGACGCTGGGCCCGATGCTGGACGGGAATGTCCGGACTGGTGGTACCACCGCCGCCTGGGGCGGCCGTGGCATCGAAACGACCGAGGGACAGCCGTCCGTGACGCGGCCACCCCTTCGGAGTGGCGCGGCTCAAGCGGTCCTGCGGCACTTCCGCTCGCGCTCGGCCATGGCACCCGGCTGGCCCAAGCCGATGGCCTTGGCGAGGGCGGAGCGCTGCTCGGCATAGCCCGGTGCCACCATCGGGTAATCGGCGGGCAGGCCGTAACGGTCGCGGTAGCTGCGCGGGTCGAGCCCGTGGCTGCTCAGGTGACGCTTGAGGGTCTTGTAGGTCTTCCCGTCGATGAAGCTGACGATCCCGTCGTGCCGGACCGACTTGCGGATCTGGGCCGGGCTCGGCTTCTCGACCTCGGTCTGCGCCACCGGGCCGCTCTCGGCCGTCACGGTGCCGGAGACGAGGCCGGCGATCGCGCCGTGCACGCGCGCGATCAGCGCCGGCAGCTCGGAGGCCGGCACCGGATTGTTCGACACGTAGGCGGCGACGAGCGCGGTCGTCAATTGCGCCAAGGTGCCGGTCTCCCCATCGGGCATCTCGATCATGGAAGCTCTTCCGAACAGTGCTGAGTCTTATAGTTGTTTGGGGAGGATAAAGGTTGAAAAGAAGTAAATTAAATCGAAAGACATCATGAATATCTTCCGATTTCTGGGACTTCCCGGCCGCCGATGAGCGTCGGGAGGTCCGGTTCGGACCCGTCGGGTCGGCGGCCGGATGCTCCGGCTCGCCGCGGCCGGACGGTGCCGCGTCAGATGTCGGTGGTGGCGGGATAGGTTCGGACGCGGCGCCGCTCCCCGAGCGTGCCGCCGGCACCGGCCCCCGTGTTCGGCGCGTCCCAGCCCTCCGCGCGCCACGCCCCGGCCTTCTCGTCGAGATCGACCGGACCATGCCGCTCGAGGATCTCGGTCACAGTCGGAGCCAGCGCCGCCCGGGCCGGGTCGACGCGGACCGTGACCAAGGTCCCGCCCCGGCGTACACCTTCGCCGTAGGCCTGCGCGTCCGTCTCGCTGACCCCGGCGCCGGCCAGGGCGCCGGCGAGGCCGCCCGCCGCCGCCCCGATCCCGGCGCCCGTCAGGGTGGCGACGAGCCAGCCCGCGGCCACAACCGGCCCGACGCCCGGGATCGCGATCAGGCCGAGGCCCGCCAAGAGGCCGGCGGCGCCGCCCACGACGGTGCCGAGGGAGGCGCCGGCACCGGTGCCGTCCTTGGCCTTGTCCTTCGTGTCGGAACTCCCGTGACCGCTGCGCCCGAGGAGGCCGGCATGGCGGTCGCCTTCGTTGTTGCTGATGAGGCTGATGTCACCGTGCGCAATACCGCCGCCTTCGAGGTCGGTCACGGCGGCGCTGGCATCCGCGTAGCGGTCGTAGAGGGCCGTGATGGTCTGCTGGGCCATGAGAATCTCCTGCACGGGTCGAGGGGTCACTGCGCCGACACGTTGCCCTTGAAATCGAGGCCGACGCTCACCTGCTGGCCGCCATGCGTGGCGGTGCCGCGCCAGATGCCGTCGGCGTCCTTCTTGAGATCCTTGGCATCGGTGTAGCCGGCCTTCGCGAGACGCGAGCGGACCTCGCCCTCGGTGAAGCTGTTGGCGCCCTTCTCAAGGCGGACGTTGGCTGCGGCGTCCGCGGCCCCACCGTTCGGTGTCATCTTGTCGGTGTTCGGACGCGTCACGCTTTCCTGGCCACCGGATTGCTGGCTCGTCCTGGCATCGGGGGCGGCCGGAGAGCCCGTGACCGTGGTCTGAGCGACGGCGCTCGATCCGAGCAGGGTCACGAGGACGAGGGCGGTGGACATACGCATGATGGGCTCCGTCGATCGTTACGGATCCACCAATCCTACAGAATGTAATACGTTCCGGAGATTTCTGATTTGGATAATTGAGCTACATTTTTCGCAACATATGACAGACTATTCTAGATGCTTTGCTGCAAATATTTCGGATATCCGCCCTGAACTGATCGGATCCCCCGGTCCGATTCCGCTGCGGCGGCCGGTCCCCGGTCAATCGGCTCGGTGGCGCGTTCATCCGCTTCCTCGGACGATCCGCGCCCGAACCGAGGCAGCCGTGCGGCGGCGCAGGACCGCCTGCCTGCGGTGCAGCCCGAGGAGCGCGGACCCGCCGGCTTCAGCCTGCGCCGTAGCCGCCCTTCCGATTGTCCGGCTGGCGGGCCGGCGGCCGGGTGTCGTAGCCGCCGCTCTCCGGTGCCGCGTCGGGTGCCGGATCCGGAGGACCCGGCGCGTGCGGGCCGCTGCCGCCGGCCGCAGGATCGGGCTTCTTCTCCGCACCGACCGGCCGTCCCGGCGGCACCGTTCCGAATGCTTGGCGTGCCGCGTCGACATCCTGTCCCATGCGACCCTCCTGACATCTCTCCCAGCAGTCTCTGTAGGGCCAAGACCGCAGACCGGCGCATGTTCCCGCGGCACCGGGCAGATCCGAGGTCGGCCCGGTCACGGCAGCAGCCGGAGCGCGGTGCCGGTGCGCGCAGGCCGCGTCTCCGGGCGCGCGCGACCCGGAACGTCCCTCACGCTCTCTCGATCCTCATGTGGCTGACGGCGCGTACAGTATCGCGCGCCGGACGATCGCGATCGCCCAGGTCCAGAGCGGCCAGCGCGTCGCGTAAGAATCCGGCCGGCGCATCCGTCGGCACGAAGTCCCGGGTGCCGCTCTCGAGGGCGCGCAACGATGACCGGGCCGCGATGGATCTTGGTGGCGCGGATGCGGGCGGCTCGCTCCAGGGTCCGGATCCGGCGGATCAGCGAGAGGCCGGACAGGCCGCCACCCCCGAGGCACAGATCAGCCACCACCCGGTCTGGAGCCCCGATCGGGCCCGGCCCGATTGAGGCGTCATTTCCGCTGCGCGGTCGGATTCGGCGTCGATGACGTGTCCGGCGACACGGCCGGGTTCACGGGCGTGACCTTCGACCAAGTGGCGGCGATCACCGCGATGGCGGCGAACAGGGCGACGAAGATGCCGACGAGGAGGAAGCGCTTCATGAGGGTGGTCTGGAACTTCCGTGGAGCCCTCTTCGCCGAAGGGGCTCCGCCCGGCGAGTAAGAGAGCGCGTCAGAGCGGGACGTGGAGCCGTGCACGCGGGGAACGGCCGGGACGGCCTTTCGATCCCCGGCGCCGCGCGGGATCGTCAGCCCCCGGGCTGCTCCGCCCGCATCCGAGGGGAGGCCACCTCGCGCAAGACGCGGATCCGCGTCAGGGCGGCTGCGGCCCGCTGGGCCAGGGCTTCGAGCCGGCAGACGGTCGCGTCGTCCGGGATGACTGACGCACACCAATAGGCGCCGAGCGCGGCGACCGGCTCAGGTGAACCGATCGGCACCATTACGAGGCTGCGCATCGAGGTGATGCGATAGGCTGCGGCGGGCACCCGGGGATCGAGTTCGATGTCCGGCACGACGACGGTCTCGTCGTGGAGCATGGCCCAGCCCGAAATGCATTCAGCCAGCGGGAACCGCCGCCCGCGCCAGAGCGGTTCGATCGCGTCCTCGGCAGCGTAGAACGAGGCGTCACCCTCGCGCAGGACTACGGCGATTCCATCCGAGCCGACGATGTCCCGCGCCGTGCCGCGGAGGACGGACACGATGTCCGCCACGGAGCGGGCGACCGAAAGCTGCTCGATGGCCTGCTCCAGGCCCTGTTCGGGCCGGAAGTGGGTCTCAGCCATGGAGTTAAAGTACCGGATGCCTCCCGCTCCGTCCACGCAGGGTTCGCCGTCCCGCCCGCGGTTCGCGCGGGCCTCCCGCCGGCCGAGATGTGCCACCCACCCGCCATCCGCCGGTAGGGGAACAACCTGGGATAGGAATGCGGCCGCTGAAGTGCTTTCGGGGCGCACTGGGAGTTGTTGCCCCAGTTTATTGTGCGCAGGGTGCGGGTGTCGCCACAAAAATCGGTACCGCGCAGCAGAACTGCGCTAATAGTTCCCGACGATTCGATCGCGGCATCGCGATGATGTGCTCCAGCGCACTTTTCAAACCGTGCGTCCCGAGCCTTCAGGCAGCCCTGTTGCAAAGCTGCACTATCGCGGGAGCGCATCCTGGGGTCCTTGTCGCGCCGCACACATCCCGCACAACGGGAGACTGAGGACCAGATGATCAAGAAGCTTCTTCTCGCGAGCGCCGCCACGGCGCTCCTGACCGGCGCCGCCTCCGCGGCCGACCTGCCGCGCCGGGCTGCGCCCCCGCCGGTCTTCACCCCCGTCCCGGTCTTCACCTGGACCGGCGCCTACTTCGGTATCAACGCCGGCTACGCCTTCGACGCCAGCAACCGCAACACCGGCTCGGCCTTCGCCGTGCCCTTCCCCTACGCCGCTCCGGGCACCATCGCGGTGTTCCGCGACCGCAGCCAGGACGGCTTCTCCGGCGGTGGCCAGATCGGCTACAACTGGCAGCTGACCCCGGGCTCGGGCGTGGTCATCGGCTTCGAGGCTGACGCCCAGTACCTCGACTTCGGCCGCAACCGGAACAACGCCTTCGTCAGCGGCGCGATCGCGCCCGGCTACTACGTCACCGACCCGCGCGGCCTATCGAGCCTCGACTTCTTCGGCACGGTGCGCGGCCGCCTCGGCTACGCCTTCGACCGCACCCTCGTGTACGGCACCGGCGGCTTCGCCTACGGCTCGGGCAGCGCCGACCGCTCCTTCGGCGGCTTTGCCGGCAACGACAGCTTCCGCACCGGCTGGGCCGTCGGCGGCGGCATCGAGTACGCGCTCCCGACCGACTCGTTCCTGAACTTCTTCCACTCGTCCGCCGTGACGCTGAAGGTCGAAGGCCTGTACGTGAACCTCGACCGCAACACCCGCAATCAGGGTGCGTTCGTGATCAACGCCGCCAACAACTTCCCGGTCGTCTACAGCGGCGTCGGCCGCCGCAGCGACGAGTTCGCCGTCGTCCGCGCCGGCCTGAACTACAAGTTCGGCACGTACTAAGGGACCGCACAGGTCCGACGGCCGCGGCTGATCTCGGGCGCAAGCTCCGCCCGAGACCGACCTGAGGCCCTGGAGAGGCCGCTTCCGAAAGGGGGCGGCCTCTCTGCGTCTGGCCGTCGCCGCGTCCCGCTTCGCGCGCGGGCCTCAGCCGAGGAAGCGGGACAGGGCGGCCTCAACCATTTCGGTCGAAACGACATGCCCGCCGCTGAATGGCCGAAAGTCGACATCGTAGCCGGACTGCTCGAGCGCCGCCGCGACCCGGCCCCGCAGCGCTCGAACAGAAGGACGGGATCCTGCCGGCCATGCGCGATGAAGATCCGGGGTTCGCCCGCCACGCGGGAGGGGGCCGCAAAGCCCGGCGAGAAGGCCAGCACGTCGCCGAACAGCCCACCGTTGGCGAGGCCCAGCGACAGCGCGTAGGATGCCCCGTCCGAGAAGCCCGCGATCGCGATGCGCGCGGGGTCGACCCAATGGGCGCCGAAGACATGGCCAAGAGCCCGGTCCAGGAAGGCGACATCCGGTCCGTAGCCGTGTCGGATCAAATCCCAGGTGCCTTCCCGCGCGTCGGGGGCGAGGACCAGAATTCCGTGCGCGTCGGCCGCGTCCGCGACCAGGGGCATCACGTCCTGCGCCGAGGCGCCGGCTCCGTGCAGCATGACGAGGACCGGGATCGGCCGGTCCGGCGTCGAACGCGCTGGACCGTGGACGAGGCCGTCGCGCCCGGAACCCAGGCCGAGCGGCCGCGTCCCGCGCTCGGGACTTCTGAGCCCGGTGCTGTCGCTCCCGTGCTCAGGTGGCGGCGCGCTCAAGATTCCTCGGTGGTGATCCGTCTCTGCCCGCATCGCTCCACCGCCGGCTGTTGCCGGATCGCTTCCGGCGCCCTCGCTCGCCGGGCCCGGGCTGCGTGTCGGCGCCCGCGTCGCAGCTTCGCCCCTGGACCGGCGCGCCGCCCGAGATCCGGGTGAAGGACATCCGGGACGATGCGCTTACGCCGTGATGATCCTGTCCGGCTGATGCGCGCGATCCTCGCGCTGCAGGCGCTTCGTACGCCGCAACTGCTTCTCGACCTTGTTCAACGCCGTGCGGAAGGCCAGCGGGACGCTCTCCGCCACGGCTTCAGCGCTCATCATCTCCTGGCCGCTCATCTGCATGTTCACCGAGCAGCGGAAATCGCCGCCCTCACGGGCGACGTGAACGGAGGCCGCGACGAGATTGCCGAGATATTTGTTCGCCGCCTCCCGGATCCGCTGCTGAGCTTGCTCCCGAAAGCTCTCGCCGAGATCAAGATGTGCGCTGCCGACCGTGATATTTTCGCTGATCATCGCTCTCTCCCGTAGGCAGACAACTTGGAAAGGCGGCCTGGGTTCGGCTGCGATCGGTACGGCCGAGCGCGTCCCGTTGCCGGCAGGGGCCCGCAGCGCCTCAGTAGCCGCGCCAGAGGCCGGGCGTGGCGAGTTCGAGCAGGTGGCCGTCCGGATCGCGGAAATAGAGGCTGGTGCCGCCGCGCGGCCAGTGCGTGCGCCCTTCGATGGCGAGGCCTGAGGCGGCCAGATGATCCTCCCACGGAGCGAGCGCTTCGGCGTCGATCGCGAACGCGACGTGCGCCGGCCCGCTGCCGTCATGGGGCGGGATATCTCCGCCCGGTGTCGGGATCGGGTGCAGGGAACCGCCCTGCGGAAACAGGAGGAGGACGCCGCGCCCGCCGACATCGTAGGCGCGCATGCGGAAATCGGTGTGGATGCAGGTCAGGCCGAGCGTATCGCGGTAGAACGCGTCCGCGCGCTCGAGATCCGCGACGTACAGGACCGTTTCCAGAACGGCGTTGAGCTTTGGCATGGCGATCTCCCGCCGCGTGCCGCCCCTCGGATCAGGGGCCGCCCGCGAGGGCGCCCGCGACCACCATGATCAACGCCTCGATGTCGATGCGCCCCGTGATGCGCGCATAGCCCGGCTCCGACAGATCCACCTGGGGCGCGGGATCCTCTGCCTCCGCCTGCCGCTTCAGTTCCGCCAGGATGGCATCACGCACGGTGTCGTTCAGGTCCATGGTCTCTCCGGCTCCCCATCGGCGGCGCCCCGCCCGTGTCGGCTGCGGCACGAGGACTAACCGCGCGGTCCCGGGAGCGGTTCTCGCGAGGCCCGCTCCCGACCCGCACCGGTCAGGCCGCAGAGGGCCGGGGCGCGCCCCGGTCGGGCCGCGCCGTGCGACCGGGGACGAGCGACAGGGCGGCGGAGATCAGGGCGAACAGCACCAGGGGCAGGAGGCTCAAGGTGAAGCTGCCGGTCCCGTCCTTGATCGCGCCGATCAGATAGGGGCCGAGGAAGCCGCCGAGATTGCCCACTGCGTTGATCGCCGCGATGCTCGCCGCCGCCGTGGCGGGGGGGAGCTGCTCCGTCGCCAGCGCCCAGAACGGGCCCTTCAGCATGTAGACGCCGACCGCCGCCACCGTCAGTGCTGCGACGACCGGGCCCAGCCCCGAGAATACCGTACCGCCGGCCAACCCGAGGGCCAGGACCAGGAACGAGAGCGCCAGATGCCAGCGCCGCTCGGACATCCGGTCGCTGTGCCGCCCCCAGAGGATCATGGCGACCGAGGCGAACCCGTACGGGATGCTGTTCAGGAGGCCGGTCTCGAAATTGCCGAGCCCGAAGCTCTTGACGATCTGCGGGGTCCAGAACGAGAGCCCGTAGCTGCTCGCCGTCGACCCGAAATAGATGGCCGCGAACAGCGCCAGTCGCCGGTCGCGCAGCACCTCCCAGAGCGGCGGTTTCGCCGCCTGACCAGGCTTGGTGTTCCGCCCCGCCTCGGTCTGGAGACGACGCTCCAGCCATGCGCGCTCGTCGGCCGGGAGCCAGGCCGCGTCGCGCGGCCCGTCGGGCAGCAGCCACAGGACCGCGAAGGCCATCAGCACCGCTGGCAGACCCTCGAGGATGAACAGCCATTGCCAGCCGCGCAGGCCCCAGCCGCTCAAGCCCAGCAGCGCGCCGGAGATCGGCGAACCGAGGAACGACGAGATCGGGATCGAGATCATGAAGACGCCGACGATCCGCGCCCGATAGGCCGAGGGAAACCAGTAGGTGAGGTAGAGGATCACGCCGGGGAAGAACCCGGCCTCGGCCACGCCGAGCAGGAAGCGCAGGCCGATGAAGGACCACGGCCCCTGCACGAGGGCCATGGCGGCGGAGATCAGCCCCCAGGACGCCATGATCCGGGCGATCCACAGCCGCGCCCCATAGCGCTCCAGCATCAGGTTGCTGGGGATCTCCATCAGGAAATAGCCGAGGAAGAAGATCCCGGCGCCCCAGCCGAACACCGTCGCCGACAGGCCGACATCGTGGTTCATCTGGATCGCCGCGAAGCCGACATTCACGCGGTCCAGGAAGGAGACGAAGTAGGCGAGGATCAGGAACGGCACGAGCCGCCAGCCGATCCTCCGCATCGCCGAGCGTTCCAGCGCGGTGTCGTCCATGGGCCTATCCTCGCGGCGTGACATGGGTCCAGGCCGGATCCCGGTCGGGTCCGGATCGATCCAGGTCACAGCCGGGCCCGCGCGGGGCCGGACGGCGCCGATCGTCGCCACGCGGGCGGCGGGCAGGGCGGATCATCTCGGGCTTCCTCGCGGGCCGGTCATCTCGGACGGTGACCTGTGCCGGCCCTGCTTAACGCGTCAGCGGCGGGGCTGGGAAGCAGCCCGGGCGCTTTAGGGGCGGATGATTGACCGTTGTTGTCGCGTATTGGCGCCCGCTGCATCCGCTTCCGCCGCTCGTCAGCTCTTCCTGACGTTCCAGAAGACCGGTACGCCGTCGATGACGCCGGTCAGGGACGGCTTGAACGAGGTCTGGTTGAAGTATTGCCCGAGGGGTAGGTAGGGCAGGTCGGCGAAGGCTTGCCGCTGCAGGTCATCCGCGAGCCTTTTCCGCGCGGCGGGATCGGGGGCATCGAGCCATTGATCCCGCAGCGCCTCGATCTTCTCGCTGGTGGGCCAGCCGATCGCCGCGGTCGCGCCCGTCCCGCGCAGGAAGGCGCTGACCGCCGGGTTGGCCTGGTCGAGCCCGGACCAGAAGGTGCAGAAGGCGCTCCAGCCACCCTGGGCGACAGGGTCCTTCTTGGCGCGCCGCTGCACGACCGAGCCCCAATCCATGATCTGGTAGTCGACGTTGAAGCCGGCGCGCGTGAGCATGTCGGCCGCCACGTCGGCGAGCGCCTTCAGGCTCGGGAAGTCGGAGGCGCCCATCAGCACCACCTTCTCGCCCTTGTAGCCGGCCGCCGCGAGCGCCTTCTTGGCGCCCTCGTAGTCGCGCTTGCTCGTGAGGGCGTCGAGCCCGACCGTGCTCGCCATCGGCAGGCCGGGGCAGAAGAAGCCGGTGGGCACGTGGATGAGCTTGGGGTCGGTGCCGGTCACCGCCTGCATGAAGTCGGTCTGGTCGACGACCTTCAGCAGCACCTGCCGGATCGCCGGGTTGTCGAAGGGCGGCTGAAGCTGGTTCATCCGCAGGCAGCCGATGAGGCCGGTCGGGTCGGTGATCCGCGTCGTCAGGCCCCCGAGCGTCGGCACGAGATCGGCCGGCGGCTGCTCCCACCAGTCCATCTCGCCCGTCTGCATGGCGGAGGCGGCGGTGGCCTGGTCGGGGATGACGTTCCACTCGACCCGGTCGAAGAAGACGCGCTTCGGACCCGAGGTCCATTGCGGCTCGCCGCCCTCGCGCGGGACGTAGCCGGCGAAGCGCTCGTAGACGACGCGGGCGCCGACCACCCGCTCGTCCGCCTTGAAGCGGAACGGGCCGCTGCCGACCATCTCGGTCACCTGCGTGAACGGGTCGGTCTTGGCGAGACGCTCCGGCATGATGGCGCAGATCGAGGAACCGACCTTGCCCAGCGCGTCCGGCAGGAGCGCGAAGGGCTTCTTCAGGCGGAACTGGATCGTCCGGTCGTCCGGGGCCGAGAGTTCGTCCGTGTAGGCCATGAGTGTCTGGCCCATCGCGTCGCGCTTGCCCCAGCGCGCGACGCTCGCCACGCAGTCGCGGGCCAGCACGGGGCTGCCGTCGTGGAAGGTCAGCCCGGGCCGGAGCGTCAGCCGCCAGAGCTTGCCGTCGTTCTCCACCGTGTGGCCGGCCACCATCTGGGGCTGGGCCGCGTAGCTGGCATCCGTCCCGTAGAGCGTGTCGAACACCGCCAGCCCATGGTTCCGGGTCACGTAGGCGGTCGTCCAGATCGGATCGAGCACCGTGAGGTCGGCCTGCGGGATGAACTTGAGAACCCGGGCGGCCGGGCTCTGTGCGAGGGCCGGAGCGGCGAGCGCGGCGCCCGACAGGGCCACGAAAGATCGTCTGTTCAGCATGCCGACTCGCCTATGCGTTGCAAACCGCCGGATGATAGCACGCAATGGGCCAAGCTTCGCCACACGCAACCCGGGTTCGGCACCGCTGAGCCGCTTAACCGGCAGGACAACCGATTCTGATCCGATGCCGCGGGCGGCGGTCGCGCCGTGACCTTGTCCTGAAAAGAAAGAAAATTGACGAGTACGCGGTTGTCTTTCTGGACATCGTCCGAGAGCATGCTTAACCTCGGTCTGTTCGTGCAGACCATGTGTTGGCGCGAATGTTTCCAAGGATCGTCTTACATGAAGCGCCGCAGCGCGCGACCGTTCATGGTCGAAATCAAGAGCACCCGCACCGCACGCGCGTCGTCGACCGCCGCCCAGCCGCGGACGCGCGCGGACAAGAGCCTGTGGCCGGAACTCCTCCAGGACGAGGTGAAGCTGGCGCAGCCCGAGATTCAGGCCGCCCCGCCCTCGCGGCTGGACAAGGAGCCGGATGCGCCGGCCCGGCGCATCCTGCCGAGCCTCGTCCCCATGTTCCCGGCCCCGGCCGAGCCGGAGGCCGAACCCGAGGCCGAGATCGCTCCGGTGCCCCGCGTACGGCGTCCGCGGAGCGAGCGGGCTCCGGCCAAAACCCTTGCCGCGCTCGGCGCACCTGCGGCCGCGCCGGCGGAGGAGCCCCGTCCGGCCGCGGCGCGGCCCGAGCCGCTCGGCGACGAGCTCCCGGCGCGCCCGCATCCGGCCGAGGCCGGGCAGGCTCCCGCATTGCGGCCCGTCTGGCGGCGAGGAAACGAGCTGCGGCTCGGGGAGCGCTGGAAGCGCCGCCTCCCGCAATTCCTCCGCTGAGCGTGTGCGGCTCCGGCCGGTTGCGGGCCGGGGCGGCCGGCCGCGCGATCAGGTGAAAAAGGGCCTGAAATTCTCGAGCCAGCCGCGCAGCCAGACTTCGCAGCCCTGCTGGGCGCCCTGGGCGTCCTGGCCGTGACCCCAGATGTCCTCGGCCAGGGGGCTCCACCACGTCCAGAGCCGGTTCGAGCCGTCGTACTCGCAGATTCCCACCTCGACCGTGCCGACCCGGCCGACGAAGCGCGGGAGCGGCACGCCGGCGGTCACGTCCTGGTTCCAGGTGATCAGGCCTTGGGGCATCCCGTTAGAACGGCGCCGTCGCCCGGGCGTTCAACCGGCGCGGTCCTCAGGCCACCTGCCGGTCCGGCACCGCGCCCGTGGCCAGCCGCGAGTTGCGGTAGCGCGCGTCGTCCGTGACCTCCCGCTCGATCCATGGCGGCAGCGCTACGGGCTGGTCCTCGCGTTCGAGCTCGATCTCCGCCAGGATCAGGCCCGAGAGTGCGCCGCCGAACACGTCGACGTCCCAGACGGCACCGGCATGCGCGACGCGGTAGCGCGTCTTCTCGAGGCGCTGGCCGGCCGGCACGCGGGCCAGAAGCTCCTCGCCGTCCAGGGGCGCGACAGCGAACTCGACTTCGTCGCGGCAGGCGCCGCGGCGCGGGCTCTTCCAGGTGACGACCATGCGATCCCCCGCCCGGCGGATGCGGACCGTGTTGGCGTCGTCCGTGTAGAGATAGCCTTGAACGAGCTGCGTCCCCGACCGGCAAAGCGCCAGGACAGCGGGGCTCGCGATGAACTTGCGCTCGATCTCGACAGGCATGCCGTGACTCGTTGCCGGTGAACGCAAGAGCCTTCGCGGACAAGCCGGGATAATGCAAGCGGCCCATGAGACGTTGAGCATGGCATTACAGGCATGGCTCGATGGCAACGCGACCCGGCCGCGAAGCGCATGTATTCAACTATGTAAAGGCGTGAGGAGTCCATCGATTGCAGAAGCGTCCGCAGCACATCCTTCCCCTCTCGCCCTCGAGGTCTGCGCTGAAAACCGCATCCAAGCGGCCGAGCCTGAAGAAGCTGCTGCGAAAGGCTCATGCCAAGCCGCTCAAGCAGGTCGCGGCCCTACCGTTCCGCGTCGGTTCGGACGGCCAGGTTGAGGTGCTGCTGATCACCTCGCGCGATACGGGCCGCTGGATCCTCCCGAAAGGGTGGCCGATGCTCGGCCGCAAGGCGCATCGGGCTGCCGAACGGGAGGCCTACGAGGAGGCCGGCCTGAAGGGGCAGATCGCGGTGGATCCGGTCGGCTGGTACCGCTACGAGAAGCGCCTCGATCACGGTCGCGCGCTCCCCTGCAAGGTGCGCGTCTATCCGTTGCGGGTGGAGGCGCAGCACGCGCGCTGGCCGGAGCAGGACCAGCGGACGCTGCGGTGGTTTCCACCGGAGGAGGCGGCGCAGCTGGTCCACGAGGACGAGCTTCAGCGCCTGCTCGCGGATTTTGCGGCAGCGCGAATCGACGTCGGAGCCTGAGGGTCCGGAGCCCGGTCTTCGCGCGGGGCCCGAGCAGCCCTGGTGGAACCGGCCGCGCAGTCCGCCGTTGGTTGCGCAGATTGGATCATTTCTAAGTTTCAAGTCGGGGCCGCCTCGGCCGCCGGCCTCACAGGAGCCTGACCATGAACGCGAAGTGCGAGACCTGCCGGTTCTTCGACGAGCACAAGGGCAACGGTGCCGTCGCGCAGAACGATGCCGGCCTGTGCCGCTTCAACCCGCCTGTCAGCCAGCCCGCTCCCGAATCCAAGGGCCTCTGGCCGGTGGTCGCTGCTCAGGATTGGTGCGGCCACTACACTCCCGAGATGACGGCGGCCGAGTAGGAAAGCTTCGGACCGCGCTCGGGGCCGGCCTTCGGGCTGGCCCTTTCGTTTGCGCATCCCCTGGACCGGCCGACCGGTGCGACGGGGCCGAAAGAACCCGGCGCCCGACTGCGCGCCGACCTGCACCCCGGCATCCGTCCCTCTCGCCGCTGCTCTCGACCACCGTTCGAGAGCAAGACGCGCCTCATCGGTCCGGGCAGCCCCATGCCGCAGCCGGGCCGAAAGCGTCCGGTACGATTTCGGGCGGCATCCCGCCCGGGATCCCGAGCGGCTCGTTCGCAGGCGGTATGTCGTCGGGCTCCGAAGCCGAGACGTTCAGGGGCTCCGGAAGCGGCACCGAGGCGGGCTCCGGCGGACGCACCGGCGACGGGGACGGGAAGGTCGGATCGGGCTGCCCGGGATTGCCTGGATTGGACATGGGAGCGTCCTCGCGGCTCTAGTGGGACATCAGGCAGCAGACGGAGGCTGCCGCCAGCAGGTCGCGCGTCACCCCGCCGAAGAACCATTCCCGCATCCGGCTGTACCCGTAGGCGCCGGTCACGATCAGATCCGCGCCGAAGCCCGCCGCCGCGCTCTGCAGGTCGTCGGCGACGGTCCAGCCGGAGGGCTCCGCCAGGTGCGCGCGCGCGTTGACGTCGTGCAGGGCGAGAAAGCGGACGACATCCTCGACCTCGGCCAAGTCCGCGCCCTCCGCGACCCGCATCACCTGGACCGCCTCGGCGCGCCGCAGGAGAGGCATGGCGTCCGACACGGCCCGGCGCGTCTGGGGCGTGTTCTTCCAGCCGATGAGGATCCGGTTCGCCTCCAGGTGCTCGATGCTCGGCGGAACCACCAGGGTGGGGCGTCCGACGCTCATCAGCGCGTCGCCCACCGCGAGCGTGACGGTCGGATCCGCTCCCTCATCGTCCGCGTGGCGCCCGAGGACGACGAGATCCGCCGCCCGCGCCTGCTGCTCCAGGAAGCGAACGGGAAAATCCAGCGCCGAGCGCCACGTCACGCGTTCGTTGAGGCACGCGGCATTCCGGAAGGCCTGTTCGGTACTCGCGAGCCGGTCGAGGGCCGCGAGGCGGATCTGATCGAAGATCAGGTCGATGGGGCTCGCTGTCTCGCCATTGAAGCGCGGATATTCCGGCATGCAGGCACCCACGCCGACGAGGCGGGCACCGAGGCGATGCGCCAGATCCGCCGCGAGGCGGACCCGTGCCCGAGCGTGACGCCCATCATCGACCGCGACCATGATGCTGGCATAGGACATGGGACCGCTCTTTCCGCAGGATCGTCGAGGCCGTCACGGTGCGGTCGCCGCCGGCGCGCAGCCTTGATCTGCCTCAACCGGCTCCGGCGCCTATCCCCGAGGCGCGCCGCCCGGGGACATTGCCGCCGGCTTGCCCATGGCCGGCGGCAGGCGGCGGAAGAGCAGGCCGGACGAGTCCCAGATCACGGTGCAGCCGTGCCCGCGCGCAAAGTTCGCCACCCGGCCGACCAGGGCATCGTTGATGCCGAACAGGCGGTCGCAATCGTCGAGGGGCAGGCGCAGGGTGTGCTCCATCCCGAGACGGTCCAGGGCGGTCTGGAGATCGGGAAGCGTGTCGAGGCCCGATAGCGTCGTACAGTCCATCACGGCGTCTCCGGCACGAGCAGATCGAGGCGCGGGGCGGAGCCGTTTCAGGGCCGCGCGGCCGCCTCGCTCTTGAGGCTCAGGATGTAGTCGATGACGGCGTCCAGCTCGTCCCGGTCGAGGCGCAGGCTGGGCATCCGCTGGTGATGGCTCTGCAGGAAGACGTTGAGGGCCAGACCGGTCGTCGCCGGCATGTTGGCGATCCTGGCGAAGGAGGGACCGACGAACCCGCCCTCCAGCCTGTCCTCCAGCGGATCGCGGCCGATGACGTGGCAGGAGCTGCACAGCTGCACCGCCACCGTCCGGCCCTGGGCCCGATGGTCCCCGGCGGCGGCCGGACCGCCGGCGCGGGCCAGGATGGCCCCGGCCAGCAGCGCCGCGGAGACCCCGCGCAGGCGAGCCGCCCTCATGGCGCCCCCGCCCGCCTCAGCGACGCCGCAGCCATGGCGAGCGCCAGCCCTCCGAGGACCACGTGCGCCCAGGTTCCGGCATCGTTGGCTGCGAATCCGAGGGTCCAGGGAGCCATGACGATCCAGGCGCCGATCAGCGCGATCGCCTGCTCGATGGCAGGGCGGAACCGGATCTGGCCGGCGGCCGACAAGCCGAAGATCAGCAGGCCGGGCAGGAGGGCCGAGGAGGCGGCGCGGTGCTGGTCCATGATGGCGAGTGCCCAGGCCGCCAGAACCAGGGCGGAGCCGACCGCGTTCTGGGCGACGCCGAGGAGGATCTCGTCGGTCCTCCAGCCCGGCGGTGACGGTCTGGTATGCGGTAGGATGCGGGTCACGGCCGGCCTCCGGTAGGGTGAGCCTCCGCCCTGGATCGCCGCCCGGGCGCCTGAGCGCGTTGATCCGTGTCAAAGGCGGGCCGTCCCCGGCCCTCAGGGACGGATCTCCGCGATGGTGCAGCCCGGGTCGAGAACCGCCAGCGCCGGCGCCACGATCGCCACGTGACCGCCGGCCGGTGAGACGATGTCGTGCAGCGCCGTGCCGACCCTGACGGCCGCCACGGCCTGTCCGGGACGGACCAGTGCCCCGTCCTCCACGAGCCACCGCTCCAGGATTCCCTCGGGCAGCACGCCCGTGGCCCAGAGATCCTCGGATACGCGAATGTCCGTCATGATCCGACCTCGCCTGCTCGCCCCTTCGGCGGCGCCTCCGGGAGATGCCGCCAGGCCACACCATCCGGGGAGGCGCCACCTTGATCTGGATCATCGTCGTCCGGCAGAGCCGGCTTACCGGAGCGGTCCTGCCGAGCCGTGCCCGCGGTCGCCGCCTTGAGGCAGGTCAAGGCGGACGAGGCGCTCGGGCGCGACCCTGATCCCGCCCCTCGTCCGGGACAGCACCATGTTCCTCGCCATGACGACCAGCGTCATCCTCGTCGTCTCGACGATCTTGGTGCTCTACGAGACGCTCCGGCTGACATCCGAACACCTGTCCGAGCTGCCGATCCCGCCGCGCATGCGGATCCTGGCCGTCGTGCTCATGACCTTCGTCGGGCATACGGTTGCCGTCTGGATCTACGCGGGCGCCTACTGGATCCTCGTGCTGCGGCTCGGCATCGGCGCCTTCGCGGGCGCGCCGGTCACGTCCTTCGAAGACTGCCTCTACTTCTCGGTGGTGGCGTACACGTCCCTCGGCTTCGGCGACCACTTCCCGACCTCGCATACCCGCCTGCTCGCCGGCGTCGAGGCGCTCAATGGTCTGCTGCTGATCGGCTGGTCGGCCTCGTTCACCTACCTCGCCATGGAGCGATACTGGCCGCTGCACGGGAAGGCGCGCGCGCATCATGCCGCCAAGGCCGGCCTGGGCGGCGAGCCGGGCCGGAAGCGCCTGTACCCTCCGGCGCCGGGTACCTGACCGGCGCGGCGGTCCTTGCGCGAGATCAAGGCGCCGGCCGCGGCGAAAGCCAACGTTGCCCCATACCTCGAACCGGGAGACGCGCCATGCGCAGGTTCCTCGTCACCTTCCACAAGGTCGTTCCGGATGATTGCGGTCACGACCACCGCACCCTGCAGCAGCAGGCCGTAGTCCCTGCCTATTCCGAGCACGCCGCCGCCGCCGCCGCCAAGGCGCTGTTCTGCGAAGCGGCCGGGATCATCGACTGGCGGCTGCGGGCCGACACCTGCGATGTCGTCGAACTCACCGAACAGGCCGCCTGAGGAGAGCGCCATGAGCCATGACCTGACCGAACCCGTGCACTGGGAAGGCCGGCAATGGGCCGTGACCGGCTACGGCATTGAGGCGCTCGACGGGATGTACCACGTCCCATACTCCGAGATCGGGGATGCGGACGAACGGGCCATGCCCTGGTTGGAGGCGCTCTGCCGCCGATACGGAACCGACCGGGACGACTTGGCTGCGGCCCTCAAGGTGGCGCGCGCGATCCGACCCCGCGCCGGCGGTGCGGATCCGAAGCCGGCCCCGCGAGGTGGCGCGCGCGATCCGACCCCGCGCCGGCGGTGCGGATCCGAAGCCGGCCCCGCGAGCGCGCCTCCGTTGACCTAGCGCAAGGCGAGCCGCTGCGCTCGCGCCATCCTGCCCCCGAAGCAGAAGCAGACGGGAGGCGGCGCATGCAGCGTCAGGGGGACGAGGAGCGGACGATCGTGCTGGTGGCGGAGCCTCAGGCCTTGCCGGGGCTGTGGCTGGAGGATGCCCTGACCGATGCCGGCTGCGCCGTCAGCGGCCCTTACGGAGGCTGCGACGACGCGGTGGCGAGCCTCGACAGGGTGCCGCCGGACTTCGCCGTGCTCAGCGTCGATCTGAACCGGGGTTCCTGCTTCCCGCTGGCCTGCGCACTGCGCCGGCGCGGCATCCCCTTCGCGCTGATCTCCGGGAGCGCCCGCGTCCCGCGCCCCTTCTCGGACGTGCCCCTGTTCGGCCGGATCTTCGACGCCGGAGAGATGATCGGGACCGTCGTGGCCGGCGCGGCGCGGCGCGACCGTCGCGGCGCGGCCCGGACCTGCCCGATGGCGGCCGGAATCGAGGCCGGCGAGCCCTTTGCGCTGGATCAATGCCCGGCGGCCTGCGGCGCATAGCGTCGGTATTGGCCAGGTACAGCCTGGATTACATACGGGAGGTTGACGATGGGTGACAAGCTGATCCGCCAGGATGTCATCGATGAGCTCGACTTCGAGCCGAGCATCGATGCGGCCAATATTGGCGTCGCGGTCGAGAACGGCATCGTCACCCTCACCGGGCATGTCGGGACCTACGCGCAGCGCGTGGCTGCCGAGAAGGCGGTCCGACGGGTGCGCGGCGTGCGCGGCGTCGTGGAGGAGATCAAGGTGCGCTTGGCCGGCGAGGCGCCGCCCCGCGACGAGGATCTCGCGCAGCGCGCCGTGCAGATGCTCGACTGGTCCGTGACCGTGCCGAAGAAGGCCGTGCAGGTCCAAGTACAGGACGGCTGGGTGACGCTGACCGGTCGGGTCGAGTGGCAATACCAGAAGGAGGAGGCCTATCGGTCGATCAGGCGCCTCGCGGGTGTGGCCGGCATCATCAACAAGGTCGAGGTGGCCCCGAAGGCGAGCGCTCCCCAGGTGCAGTCCAAGATCGAGGCGGCCCTCAAGCGCAACGCCGAGCTCGAGGCGAACGCCATCAAGGTGAGCGTGAAGGATGCGAAGGTCACCCTGGAGGGCACGGTGCACGCTTGGTACGAGCGCGAGCTCGCCGAGAATGCCGCGTGGTCGGCGCCGGGCGTGCGCGCCGTCGAGGACCGCCTGACCCTGGGTTGAACCGCGGCGCGGGGGCCAGGGCCCTCGGACCCGAGCGCCCCCGCCCGTCGTCACCGCTTCCGGAAGATGTCCCATGACCTATGCCAGCATCATGGTCGCCGTGGATCTGACGGACCAGGCGCGGAACCGCGTTCGCTTGGCCGCCCACTTGGCCGACACCTTTCACGCGGGCCTGATCGGCGTCGCCGCGGAGCAGCCGGCCTATGCGGTTCCGCCTGTCGGGCCGACGCCGGCGAGCGCCTATGCCCTCGAAGCATCCAGCGAGATGGTCCTGAACGACCTCAGGCGCGCCCATGCGACCTTCGCGGAGATCACCGGCACGCGCAGCCGCATCGCCTGGCGCTCGAATCTCGGCATCCCGCTCGCCTTCGTGACCGCGCAGGCCGCCGCCGCCGACCTCGTCGTGGTCGGGCGTAGGACGGAGCCGGGCCCCGCGCTGTTCGCGGTCGATCCGGGCGATCTCGTGATGAATCTCGGTCGACCGGTCCTGGTGGTGCCGCCCCATGTCGACGTCCTCGATGCCAAGCGCGTCGTTATCGGCTGGCGGAACACCCGGGAGGCGCGCCGCGCCGTCTGGGACGCGCTGCCGTTCCTGACGCGGGCCTCGCAGGTCATCATCGTATCGGTCGCCGAAGACGGCGGCCCCGCCGACGGTCAGGATATCCTCGGCCTCGTCCGGGCCCACGACGTCCACGCCACCGCGATCCAGAGGCGGGCCCAGGGCCTCACGGCCGCGGAGGCGCTGATCGAAGTGGCCGCCGAGCAGGGGGCCGACCTGATCGTCACGGGTGCCTACGGCCACGGCCGCCTGCGCGAATGGGCCTTCGGCGGGGTCACCCGGGCCCTGCTGGCCGGCGCGCCCGTCTGCTGCCTGATGAGCCATTGAAGACATGAATCTGTCCGGAGCCGCCCCATGAGCGACACGCTCCCCCTGATGATCCCGCGCGGCGGCTACGTCGTGGTCGGAGACGGCCGCAGAGCCCTGGTGCTCCGCAACGACGGCCCCGGCATCCAGCCCTGCCTGCGCGTGCAGAAGGTCTTCGAGGCGGCTGCCAATCCGCCGACCCACGAGCAGGGGACGGACAGGCCGCCGCGGGTCCGGACCGCTGACCGGCGCAGCGCCATCGAGCAGGCGGACTGGCACGAGATGGCCGAGCACCGGTTCACCGGGGAGGTGGCCGCCGCGCTCGGCCGGACCCTGGATCCGGTCGCGGCCCTGGTCATCGTCGCCCCGCCGCGCACGCTGGCCGCCTTGCGTCATGCCCTCCCGGAACCCCTCAAGCGCGCCGTCATCGCGGAAGTCGCCAAGGATCTCACCAAGCACCCGGTGAGCGAGATCCAGAGGCAGCTCTGCAGCGTGTGAGCTCCGTCCGCGGCTGCCCTCCAGCGCCGCGATGCGCCATTCTCAATGCGCCATGAGCACCGGCAGGCGCGCATGCTCGATCACGTGGCGGGTGACCCCGCCGAGCAGGAACTCGCGCACGCGGCTGTGGGTGTAGGCGCCCAGCGCGAGCAGGGAGGCCCCCCGCCGCTCGGCCTCGGCCAGGATCGCCGCGCCGACCGGCGTCCCGTCCTGGGCCGGCAGGGTGACGGCCTCGGCCACGATCCCGTGCCAGCGCAGGTAGCCGCACAGGTCCGCGGCCCGCGCCTCGTCGAAGCGCTCGGTCCTCGCATGCACCACCGTGACCCGGGTCGCCTCGTGCAGGAGCGCGATGGACTGCCCGATCAGGCGCGTCGCCTCCAGGCTGCCGTTCCAGGCGATCACGACGTGGTCCAGCAGGTCGTGCGGAACCCGCTCGCCGACCATCAGCGTCGGCCGGCCGACCGAGAACAGCGCGGTGTCGAGCGCCCGCCCGGTGAAGGGCCGCTCCGGATCGGGCCGGTCGACGATGACGAGGTCATTGACGCGGCCCGCCAGCGTCAGGAGGGGCTCGACCTCGCCGGAGAGTTCGGTCCAGCTCGCGAAGGTGGCGTCGAGGCGCTCGGCCTTGCCGGTCAGCGGCACGCCTGCGCGCGCGCACCAAGCCTGCAGCGCCGCCCTGCCGTCGGCCGCCGCCTCGCGCACGCCCTGCTCGATCGCCGCGATGGTCCGGCCATCGACGGGCACGATGCTCGCCATGCCGGCCAGCACGTGTTCCGGCCCGGGCGCCAGGAAGCAGACGCCGATATGGGCCTGGAGGCGCCGGCCGAGACGCAGGGCGGCGTCCAGCCGGCGGGTCGGGTCGATCCCCGGGCCTGTGGGGACGAGCAGGCAGCGCAGGTACATCGGGGTTCTCCTCGCTCAGCGCTCAAGGGATTTCAGGTAGGCGATGAGGGCCTGCGCCTGGTCCGGATCGAACCGGAATTCCGGCATGCTGGGGTGGCCCGTGCGGATGCCCTCGGCGAGGGCCTCGCCGAGATCCTCGACGGGGTAGCGCGTGTGGAGGTCGCGGAAGGGCGGCGCCTCGGACCAGGGGCTGGCACCGGTGCGCCCGACGGCGTGGCAGCGGGCGCAGTTGTTGAGCGCCAGGGTCTCACCCTGCTGCACCTGCCGCTCCCGGGCCGCCGCGGGGCCGCCCAGCAGGACCACGAGGAGCACGAGGGACTGACCCACTTGGCTGGCTGACGGACGCATCAGTGGCTCATCAGGCAACACAGGGACGTGCTCCCCAGCATGTCCAGGGTCGCGCCGCCGAAGATCCACTCCCGGAGCCTGGAATGGCCGTAGGCGCCCATGACGATGAGGTCCGCGTCCTCGCGTCGGGCGAACCGGAGGATCTCGTCCGCCGTGCTGATCTGGGGCTTGTGCAGCAGATGGGTGGTCACGCCGACGCCATGGCCGGACAGGTAGGCGGCGATGTCCGCCGCGCCCTCATGGCGGGCATCCGGGCCCACCACCGCGACGTGGACCTGCTCGGCCCGCACCAGGAGCGGCAGGGCGTCCTGGACGGCCCGGCGGGCCTCGCGGGTATCCTTCCAGGCCACGACGATCCGCTTGGCCGCGAGGCGCTCGACGCCCGGCGGCGCGACGAGGACGGGGCGGCCCACCTCCATCAGCAGGGGGCCGGCGGAGATGCCCATCAGGCCCGGGTCGCCGTCCGACGGCCCGTGGCGGCCCACCACCACGAGGTCGGCGGCGCGGGCCTGCTCGACGAGATAGCTCAGGGGCTCGGCCAGAGCGGAGCGCCAGGCGGTCTTGACCCGGTCGCCCGCCTCCCGCCCGAACAGCGCGCGCGCCTCGGCCAGATCCTCGCGGGCGCGGCGGTCCTCGATCTCGAAGATGCGCTCCGACGCATCGGGGCTCTCGACGGGGATCATGGTGATGATCTGCCGGGCCGCGACGCCGGTCAGCGTGGCCTCGAAGCGCTCGGCGATGCAGGCGGCGAGCTGGATACGGTCCGCGGACGCGGCCCCGAGATCGACCGAGACCATGATGTTTGAGATCCGCATGATCGCCTCCCGCGCCCGGGCGCGTCGGCCCAGCCGGGATACCCTTCGCGCGCGCGCGCACCGGGGGCCTTGATCCAGCGCAAAGGGCGGAGCCCGAGAGGCTCAGGGCACCAAGACGGCGGCGCCCCGCAGGCGTCCGGACCGGTGCGCCGCGAGGGCCTCGTTCGCCTGGGCGAGGGGATAGGTGCGCGTCTGCGTGACGATGCCGGCGCGGGGCACGATCGCGAAGAACGCCCGCGCATCCGTCCGGGTGAGGTTGGCCACCGAGAGCACGGCCCGCTCGCCCCAGAGCCGGTCGTACGGGAAGGCCGGGATGTCGCTCATGTGGATGCCGCCGCAGACCACGCGGCCACCCTTGCGCAGGGCCTTGAGGGCGGCCGGAACCAGGCTTCCGTCCGGGGCGAAGATCAGCGCCGCGTCCAGGGGCTCGGGCGGGTCCTCGTCGGAACCGCCGGCCCAGACGGCGCCGAGCGCACGGGCGAAGGCCTGGGCCTCGCGGTCGCCGGGCCGGGTGAGCGCGAACACGCGCCGGCCCTGCCACCGGCAGACCTGGGCGACGATATGGGCGGCCGCCCCGAACCCGTAGAGCCCCATCGCCTCGGCCTCCCCGGCCATCTGGAGGGTGCGCCATCCGATCAGGCCCGCGCACAGGAGCGGCGCGGTCGCGACGGGATCGAGGGCCGGGTTCAGCGGGATCGTGAAGGCGGCCTCGGCGACGATGTGGCTGGCGAACCCGCCGTCGCGCGTGCAGCCGGTGAAGCCGGGAGCGTCGCAGAGATTCTCCCGGCCGGTCTCGCAGTAGCGGCAATGGCCGCAGGCGTGCCCGAGCCAGGGCACCCCGACCCGCGCGCCCGGGGCCGGATCCGTCACGCCCGCGCCGGCGGCCTCGACGATGCCGACGGCCTCGTGGCCCGGCACGATCGGGTAGACGGCCTGCGGCAGTTCGCCGTCGACGATGTGCAGGTCCGTGCGGCAGACGGCGCAGGCCTCGACGCGGATGCGGACCGCGCCGGGTCCGGGCTCCGGGTCGGGCCGCTCCTCGGGGACGAGGGGCTCGCCCACCGCGCGCAGGACCATCGCGCGCATCGGGGTGTCCTCAGCCGGCGAGGGTCAGCCGGTCCTCGACGGCGCGCACGCCCGGCGCCGACCACGCGGCCCGCTCGGCCAGTTCGCGCTCGCGCCAGACATCGACGCACCCGTCGAGGATCACCCGGTCGCCCTCGACCTGCACGCGGATCGTGTCCGGATCCTTGGTGCTTCGCTTCAGGGCCGCGAGGATCCGGGCCTTGATCTCCGTCGGCTGTGCGGGCGGCTTCACGGCGATGAGGTTGACGATGTCGGTAACCCCGGCGAGGCGCCGCAGGGCTTTGTCGACCTCGGCCTTCTGGTGGTAGTAGGGCACGCAGCCCTGCAGGGTCACGCAGCCCTTCTCGACCTTGACCTCCACCGACCGTTCCGGGATCTGCACGTGCCATTCCAGCACGCGGGCACACCGGTCGGCCAGCGCCTCGTCGCCGAGGCGCACGTTATCGGGGTAGCGCACCTCGATCTGCTCGACCACGGCCCGGACGCCGCGGACCCGGAGCGCGACGCGCTCGGCGATGCCCTTCTCGGCGTAGTTCCGGACGTGGCCGGAGAGCGTCACGATGCCGTTCTCGACCGCGACGCCGATCTGCGCCGCGTCGATCATCGGGGCATAGGCCAGCTCGTCGATGACGTGCTGGCGCACGGTCCTGTCGTCCATGGCCGTTTCCTCCGCGCGACCGGGTTTCAGAGGGCCAGCCAGAGCAGGACCGGGGCTACGATCGCGGCCGCGACGGCCAGGGCCAGCGCCTGCAGGCTGCCGATGGCCTGGTAGCGGGAACCGTCCGCGACAAGCGCGGGGCTCGGATCGTTGCGGGCGGCCAGCGTGACCGGCGCCCGGACGCGCCGCACCGTCCGGATGGTGGTGGATCGAAGCACCAGGGTCATCACGCACTCCCGTCCTGTCCGACGGCGGCATCCTGCCCGGCCCGCATCCGGGTGCCTTGATCCATCTCAAGGCTGCCGCGCCGCCCGGCCGGCACGGTCCCGCCCGGGAACCTGCAGGCATCGGAGGGCGGCATGGGCGAGCGGCACGCGACACGGCCCGAGGGCCAAGACGGTGACGGCGCGCACCCGGAGCGGCGCGACGGACCGGCCTTCGTGCCGGGGCCGCTGGCGCCCGACGGCCTCCGGCAGATCGACGCCTACTGGCGCGCCGCCAACTACCTGTCGGTCGGCCAGATCTACCTGATGGCCAACCCGCTCCTGCGCGAGCCGCTCAAGGCCGAGCACGTGAAGCCGCGGCTCCTCGGGCATTGGGGCACGACGCCGGGGCTGAACTTCATCTACGCGCACCTGAACCGCGTCATCCGGCAGCGCGACCTCGACATGATCGCCGTCTGGGGGCCGGGCCACGGCGCGCCGGGCCTCGTGGCCAACGCCTATCTCGAAGGCACCTACAGCGAGATTTACCCGGACGTGGCGCGGGACGCGGAGGGGATGGGCCGCCTGTTCCGGCAGTTCTCGTTCCCGGGCGGCATTCCGAGCCACGCCTCGCCCGAGCTGCCGGGCTCGATCCACGAGGGTGGGGAACTCGGCTATTCCCTGGCACACGCCTTCGGCGCGGCCCTGGACAATCCGGGCCTGACGGTCGCCTGCGTGGTCGGCGACGGCGAGGCCGAGACCGGGCCGCTCGCCGCCTCCTGGCACTCGAACAAGTTCCTCGATCCGCGCCAGGACGGGGCGGTGCTGCCGATCCTGCACCTCAACGGCTACAAGATCGCCAACCCGACGCTGCTCGCCCGCATGCCGGAGACCGAGCTGCGCAGCCTGCTGGCGGGCTACGGCTACGAGCCGATCTTCGTGGAGGGCAGCGAGCCGGCGCCCATGCACCAGGCCATGGCGACCGCCCTCGACGGGGCCCTCGACACGATCGCGTCGATCCGGGCCGCCGCGGCCCGGGGCGCGACCGGGCGCCCGCGCTGGCCGGTGATCGTGTTGCGCAGCCCCAAGGGCTGGACGGGACCGGAGACGGTGGACGGCAAGCCCGTGGAGGGGACGTGGCGTTCCCATCAGGTGCCGGTCGCTTCCGTGCGGGAGAACCCGGACCATCTCGCGATCCTGGAACGCTGGATGCGGTCCTACCGGCCCGAGGAGCTGTTCGGGGCGGAGGGCGCCCTCATGGCCGACCTCGCCGCCCTGCCGCCGAAGGGCCCGCGGCGCCTCTCGGCCAACCCGCACGCCAACGCCCATGGGACGCGGCCCCTACGTCTGCCGGATCTGCGGCGCTTCGCGGTCCCGGTGCCGGATCCCGGCCGGACCCGGGCGGAGGCGACCCGGGCGCTGGGCGCCTATCTCCGGGCGACGCTCAGCCTCAACGCGCAGGCGCGCAACTTCCGCATCATGGGACCCGACGAGACCGCCTCGAACCGGCTGGACGCGGTGTTCGAGGTGACGAGCCGCGCCTGGCAGGAGGCGATCCTGCCGGGCGACGACCATCTCGCCCGGGACGGGCGCGTCATGGAGGTGCTGAGCGAGCATCTCTGCGAAGGCTGGCTCGAAGGCTACGTCCTCACCGGCCGTCACGGGCTGTTCGCGACCTACGAGGCATTCGTGCACGTGGTCGACTCGATGGTGAACCAGCACGCCAAGTGGCTGAAGTCCTCGCGCGACCTGCCCTGGCGCCGGCCCGTGCCCTCGCTCAACATCCTGCTCTCGTCCCATGTCTGGCGACAGGACCACAACGGCTTCAGCCACCAGGATCCGGGTTTCATCGACTTCGTGGCCAACAAGCGCGGCGACACGGCCCGCATCTACCTGCCGCCGGACGCGAACTGCCTGCTCTGTGTCACCGACCACTGCCTGCACACCTTCGACCGCATCAACGTCGTCGTGGCGGGCAAGCAGCCGGCCCTGCAATGGCTGAGCCTGGACGCGGCGGCGAAGCATTGCGCGGCGGGCGCCGGCATCTGGACCTTCGCGTCGAACGACGGCGACGCGGAGCCCGACGTGGTGATGGCCTGCGCGGGCGACGTGCCGACCCAGGAGACTCTGGCCGCGGTGGACTGGCTACGCCGGCACGTCCCGGAATTGCGGGTCCGGGTGGTGAACGTCGTCGACCTGATGACGCTGCCGTCGCGCACGATGCATCCGCACGGGCTCGACGACCCGACCTTCGACAGCCTGTTCACGCGCGACCGGCCGGTGGTGTTCGCCTACCACGGCTATCCGTGGCTGATCCACCGGCTGACCTACCGGCGGACGAACCACCAGAACTTCCACGTGCACGGCTTCATCGAGGAGGGCACGACGACGACGCCCTTCGACATGTGCGTACTCAACCAGCTCGACCGGTATCATCTCGCGCAGGCCGCCCTCCGGGCCGCCCCCCGGCTCGGGGCGCGGGCCGAGCACGCCGAGCAGGCGCTCCGGGAGGCGCTCGCCGCCCATCGGGAGTATGTCTGCCGGACCGGCGACGACCTGCCGGAGGTGCGGGACTGGGTCTGGCCGGAGACGCACGCGCTCGAGGATCCCGACCGTCGCCGGACCGAGGGTGACATCATGCAGTGCGGGCCGGCCGAGACGGACGAGCCCCGCCCGGGCGGGACCGTGGACGGCTGGACGGTCGTCGGGGAGACGGGGCGATGAGGCCCGCCCGCGGTGTCCCGGACGGAGTCCGGGTCACCCGGGGCGGTGCCTCCGCTCAGCCGAGGGCCTCGTCGGCATAGTCGCCGCAGTCCAGGCCGAGCGCGACCGCCGTCGCGGGCGTCTCCGGCTGGTCGGGCGCGCTGTCTTCCCCGGAGGATGGCGTGGCCGCACCGGCCACCGGCTCCGTCGGCCGGAACAGGAACCGGTCCATCTCGTCGGCCCAGATGAGCGGCAGATCGAGCCAGAGCGCGCGCCACATGGCCAGCCACGGATCCTCGCCCAGGGGCAGGTCCGGCCCGGACCCCCTGTAGGGCGGAGGCGGGGACATCGGCATCATGCGTGACCTCCCATCATGGCCTCGCCGACGCGGGCGACCAGGAAGGTATGGTAGGTCGCGTCATCCGCCTCGCGGATCGACACGTACTCGCCCTCGACGAAGGCGTGCGTGCCGAGACGGTAGCCGGGTTCATCGTCGTCCGTGGTCCGGTCGTCGTAGTCGATCAGCCACGTGGCGCCGCCTTCGCCGCCGGCCCGATGCACGAGCCGGCCGTGGCGGTCGGGCTCGCCGGTCCAGAAGCGGCGCACGCGGCAGCGGTCGCGGGCCTCGCGCCAGAGCGCCGCGTCGAGGTGGCCATCCGGTCCGAGCGGGGCGACGATCTCGTAGCCGCGTCCGGCGCTTCCGTCCGGATGGTCCGGGCAGCGCGCCAGGGTGAGCGTCACCCGGTGCAGGCCGGCCGACGGGCCTGGTGACCCCAGTGGCCGGGCGGGTGCGACGGGGTCGGGGGCTTGATGCGGCATGGTTGTTCCTGTCAGGCGAGGGCGACGATGCGGTCGTTGACGGCGCGCACGCCGGGCACGGACCAGGCGGCGCGCTCGGCGGCCTCGCGCTCGGCCCAGGCCGAGACGGCGCCCTCCAGGGTGACGGTGTCGCCCGCGACGCTGACCTTGATGGCGTCGGCCTCGAACAGCGCGCTGCGGCGGAACGCCTGCAGGATCTTGTCCTTGACCGCGCTGGGCGGGACCCGGGGCTGGACCGTGATCAGGTTGGTCACCCCGTGCACGCCCGACAGCTTGCGCACCGCTGCCTCGGCGGCCGCCACCTGGTACTGCCAGGCCACCGCGCCGGTGAGCGTGATCCAGCCGCCGGCGACTTTGACCTGGAGGGCGTCCTTGGGCAGGTGCACCGACCAGTCGATGATCGCCAGCGCCCGGGCGGCGATCTGGTCGTCGGCGACCTTCTTGTCGTCGGGGTAGCGGACCTGGATCTCCTGGGCGAGGGCGCGCACGCCCCGGACGCGGCGGGCGGCGCGCTCGGCCTCGACCTTCTCGGCGTAGCTGCCGACATGGCCGGTGAGCGTGACGACGCCGTCCGCCACGCTCACGCCGATGGCGCCAGCGTCCAGGCTGGGATCGAAGTCGAGCTCGTCGAGCACGGCCCGGCGCAGGTCCTTGTCGGTCATGGCGTCCCTCCCGGCCTGCCTCCCGCAGGCCCGTTCCGAAGAGGCCCGGCCCGAAGGCTCCCGGCCCGCAGCCTCGGGCGGACTCTGCCCGCCCTAGACCGGCGAGCCTTGATCTAGCGCAACACCAACCCCACCCACCGCACGCGCCAGCGCGGTGCACCTGTCCATCTCCTGGCGCAGGGCGGGGAGGGATTCGTCGACCCCGGCCGCGTTCAGGTCCGCCTGGAGCTTGGCGATCAGGGCCTCGTCGCCGGTCACCACGCCGTGTTCGATGAAGGCGGTGACGTAGCCCTCCGCGGCCCGGCCGGTCAGGCGCATCCGCTCTGCGGCCCAGGTGGCCAGGAGCCGGTTGCGCCGGTTGCGCGCGTGGAAGCGCAACTCCTCCTCATGCGCAAATAGGCGCTCGAAGGCCTGCTCGCGCTCGTCGAACGTCGTCATGGGGAGCCTCCCTCTCGGGCCCGTGCCAGCCGCCAGCGGCTTGCAGATCGGGCATTCTCGGTTCGGCCATGGCGGCGAACCTTGAGGCAGATCAACGCTCGACCCGCCCGCCGGTCCGCCGTCACGGGCCGGCGGACACGGTTCGAAGATGCCGGAGCGCCGCCCGGAGCTGCGGGTCCTGCGCGGGCTCGACGCGGGCATCGTCGATCGTGCCGCCCTGCAGGGATCCGCCGCCCGGCAGAGACTGGCTCCGCAGTCGGCCGTCGTCGCGCTGCCCCGTCCTGTCCTCCCGGGGCACCACACGGTCGGGCTCGATGCCGTTGCCCTCGATCTGGCGGCCCGCCGGTGTGACCACCCAGGCCGTGGTGAGGCGCAGACCGCGCCCGTCGCGGTGGGCATAGGTCGTCTGGACAGCCCCTTTGCCGTAGGTGTGCGTGCCGATGATCGTGGCGCGTCGGTGATCCTGGAGGGTGCCGGCGACGATCTCGGCCGCGGACGCGGTGCCGCCATCGACGAGGACGACCAGCGGCAGGCCGTCGATCAGGTCCCCTCCGGTCCTGTCCAGCGCGAACCGCTCGACATGGTCGGCGCCCCGACCGACCAAGCGGACAATCTCCCCGCGCCCGAGAAACGCGCCGGCCACCGCGATGGCCTGCACGACGAGGCCGCCCGGATTTCCGCGAAGGTCGAGGACGAAGCCGGTGAGAAGGCCGCGGCCGATGCCGGCCTTCAGATCCGCCACTGCCCTAAGCAGCCGTCCGGTGGTGAATTCGTCGAAGTGGTCCAGGCCGACATAGCCGACCGTGCCCAGGGCGCGCAGGCGCACCGGATGCAGCGGCAGCCATTCCCGCGTCAGGACAATCTCGGCCGGGGCCCGGTCCGTCGGGCGGAGGACCCGCAGGCGCAGCGCGGAGCCCGGCTCGCCGCGCAGACGGTCCACGAGTTGGTCGCGTCCGAGCGCCTCGACGGCGATGCCGTCGAGGCGCTCGATGACGGTCCCGGGCACGAGGCCGGCCCGCGCCGCGGGCGCATCCGGAAGCGCGGTCCGGACCCTGCCGCCTGCCTCGACCTCAACGCCGATGCCGGCATAGCTTCCGGTGTCCTGCTCATCGAGGCGACGAAACTCGGCCGCGGTCAGGTACCGTGAGTGCCGATCGAGCGAGGCGACCATCGCGGCGATGGCGGCATCGACCAGCTGGCTCTCCCTGCGCGACTCGACTGCCAAAGTCCGGACGGCGTGGAACGCGTCTCCGAACACGGCGAGAGCCCGGTAGGGCTGCGCGACGGAGGCGGCCGGCTCGGGGCCGGCAACCCGCGAAGCCGGGCTCGCCAGGACGGCCAGGATGGCGCCGAACAGGCCGGCGAGCCCGACGATCCATCGGACCCCCGTGCCGCGGCGGCCGGGTCTGCCGCCTGCCGCCGACCCGCCGCGGGTCGTGCCCCTCATCGTCCAACCCCAGTCTGCGCGGAGGCCGGCACCTCTCGGAGGCGGCCGGTCCCTCGTGACGGCCCCTGCCGCCACCGGACCGGCCTCGAGCGAGGCGTGCGCCCTGGCTGCCTCGCGGGCCTTGAGCTGGATCAAGATGCGGGCTGCCCGGGCAGGGCGTCGAGCGCCTGGCGCAGCAGCCCGTACTTCGCCTGGGTCACGCGCAGGTCGCGGAACCAGTCGACCAGACCGCCCCAGGGATCATTGAGCTGCTTCAGGCCCGCCACGAACGCGACGACGGTTCCGACCTCCGCCTCGCCCAGGACCACGAGGTAGCCGCCCAGGCCCAGCGTGCCCGCCACGCCGGCATGGTGCATCAGGTTCATCAGGAAGTTCATCGAGAACTTCAGCTTGAAGATGCCCATGTTGAGGCCAAACACCCGGTCGACCCGCGTCATCTGCCGGTCCGGCAGGACGAACTGAGGTGTTTCGATGATGCCGCCGCCGATCCGGCGCAGGATGTTGGTCCTCACGACCACGCGACGGTTGATGGCCCGCTGCATCAGCGGGACGAAGACCACCTGCGGCGCGAACACGGCCAGAGCCAGGGCCGCCATCGGCGGGTTGAGGTAGAGCATGTAGGTGAACGTGCCCGCCACGATCCCGCCCTGCAGCACGGGCTCCGACACGCTCAGGCCCACGAAGGCGCCCACCGGTTCCACCTCCGCCAGGACGAGGGAGACCTCCACGCCCTCCACCTTCGGGAGCGCCGCGGGATTGAGGTCGCGCAGGTCTCTCAGGAGCGTGTGGCGGAGCCAGCGAACCGCATTCTCGCTGACGTAGCTCCGGTACACGTTGAGCCCGAGCTTCAGGACGCCCATCGCGAGAGCGACCGCACCGTAGAGTGCGGCAATCAGCACGATGGTCCGGGCGCTTCCGCCCAGGACCGTCGCGTTGACGATGCGCCGCTGCAGCTCGAGGGGCGCGAGGTCCGCCAGGAAGAGGGCGCAGGAGAGCGTCACCAGGGCCAGCTGGTGCGGTGCGCTGGCCGTCCTGATGAAGGCGGCCAGCGTACGCGGTGTGAGGACGCCGCGTTGCGGGCGGCCCAGGCCGCGCAGGCCCGGTCCGGCGGCCGTCAGAGCGAGGGACATGACAGGCCCCTGGTCCCAGGAGGCGGCTGTCGCGCCGCGGGCGGCGCGGCCGCCGGCTCAGTCTTCGACCATCCGGTGCAGGCGGTCCCGCCGGAGCGTGACCGTCCGGGTTCCGGATCGCAGCAGGGCCTGTTCGCCCTCCAGCTGCGAGAGGGTGCGCGACACGGTCTCGATGGTCAGGCCGAGGTAGTCGGCGATGTCGCGCCGGGTCATCGGCAGGGCGAAGGTGCCCGTCGCGCCGAGCCGCTCGTCGGCATCGAGGAGGAAGGCCGCGACGCGCTCCAGGGCCGAGCGGCGCCCGAGCAGGAGCGCGAGATCCTGGGCTTGACGCAGATTGTTGGTCGCCATGCTCCAGAGCTGGCAGGCGACCTCCGCCCGATCGGTCGCGGCACGCTCGATCTGGCGCCGCTTGAAGATCAGGACCTTCGTTTCCGACAGGGCCTCCGCCGTATGCCGGTGGGTTTCGCCCTGCTCGAAGCCGAACAGGTCGCCGGGCAGGTGGAAACCGGTGATCTGCCGGCGACCGTCGCTCAGCACCTTGTGGGTGCGCACCGCGCCGTCGAGCACCTTGTAGACGAACTCGGCCTCTTCGCCCTCGCCGTAGACCTCCTCCTCGCGGGCGTAGGAGAAGGGCGTCCCAATGAGTTCGGGGCAGTTGGCGAAGAGGATGCTGCCGTGGACGCCCGCCGCCGTGACGAAGGCGGTCGAGACTCGCGGTGCTTCCGGCGGCGTGAACTCGGTCGTCATCGCTCTTCTCCTCACCTATGTTGGTTGAGGGGAAGGTGCCCGGGACACGTCCGCGGCGAAATTCCGGTCGGTCGCTTAAGCAGGTCCGCTTAAGGAAAACTACGTAGGCGCGGCCCTCGGGCTCAGACCCCGGCGACCGCGACGAACATCCAGCCGCCGAGGGATTCCGGAAGCGCGGGCAGGTTGTTCCGGGCCATGAGCAGGGATGCGACCGCGACGACGAGCCCGTAGGCCAGGGCGGCAAGGACGGGCGTGACATGCTCGGCCCGATGACCCAGGGCCTGGATCGACGCGCAGCCTACCGTGAATACACCGGCAATGACGAGGGCGAAGGGGTCGAACGGCATGGCTCTGCTCTGCAACCGAGGGACAGACGCCGCCGGCGGCATTGAGGCCCCACGCGGCATGCACCGGCGCGCCCGTTCACATGACGGGTGCACCGCGATCAGAGGGCGTGCGGACGGGGCGCGTTGAGCTGCCGAAGCTCGATCCCCGCCATGGCGGCGACCGCGATCCCGATGACGACGTGAACGCCCATGGCGTACTGCATGTCTGCGAAGCCCAGCGCCCAGGGCGCGATCGCCACCCAGAACCCGAGCGCGAGGTTGAGGTACTCCTCCCACTCGTAGGCTTTGCTGAGGGCGAGCACCGCGATCGCCGCGATGGCGCCGCCGCAGATCCAAGCATTGCGCGCGGCGGCGCTTTCGTTGGCCAGTCCCAAGTACCAGGGCGCCAGGAACAGCGCGACGCCGAGGACGACGATCAGCACGTTCAGGACTATGTCCTCGGTCCGGTTCTCGAAGGTTCGCATCGGCTCCTCCTCTCGGAAGAAGGCCCTGGCGCCCAGAGAGTTGGATCGCATTGGCTCCGGGGCCGGACAGCAGACGGTCTACTGCCCTCGATAAGCGAAGCATTTCATGAGAAGCGCCCGAGGCATTGATTTGGCTCAAGGCTGGACTGTCGAATCGGTGGCTGTATACCTTGAGTTTTATTAACCTATCATAGAATTCTGGTCGGGATTTGATTACGCTGGGGCGGGGTTGATCTGGATCAAAGCGGCGGCGGAGCTGATGGGGACCGATGCCGGGCACTGCATCAGGAGACGCCCCATGGATTCCGGACCCACCACGCTTCCGCACCCCGAAGGACCCACCAACCCGGCCGAGGCCTTCGGCGTCGGTCTGAACGCGTGGCACTCCCTCGCGATCGGTCTGCCGCTTCGGATCGCCGCGGAGACGATACGCTTCACGGGGCGCCGCCTGCAGGCGCAGGCGGATCATCTGGCGGCTCTGGCCCGGTGCGGCTCACTCAAGGACGCGGTCGAGCTTCAGACGACGTTCCTGACCGAGAGCGTGTCCGATTACCGCGCCGAGGCGACGACCCTGTCGCAAGACGTGAACGCGGCGGCCTTCCCCAGAGCGGCGTGATCTGGCGTCGCCGGGGGCGTTCGCGGCTCCGGCGCAGCCTGCCGACCTTATCCGACACTGCCTCAGCAGGATGGCCCGCTTGCCGATCAGACGAGCCCTGCCGACCTTCTATCGCGTGTTCCAGTGCCGGCGGAAGCCGGGGCTGTGCTGTGCCGTGCGCCGGGACATGCTGATCCCGGACTTCATCCGCTCGCAGAGCTGGGACTTCGGCGCCGATCTGTGCGAGAACGACAGCCTGCCCTTCGGCTTCCAGCCTGCCCCGGCGCGCGAGGCCACCGCGGCTCTCGGCTATTACCTGTTCCACCATCCCAGCGAGACCCTGGCCTCGCGGCATTCGCGGCATTGGACGCGAGATCTCCCGGCTTCAGGAGACTTCGTACGGTCAATCCAAGTCGAGGCCTGAGAGGCGGCTGCCGGCTACCCCTCGTCCTCGTCGGTCAGCCGGCGGCCGCCTCTCGTGACGGCGCTCCGGGGACCAGGGTCGATCTGAATGCGGTTCACGACGGCGCGCACCCGGGCGACGCTGCGCACACCATATTCCACGGCTTTCCTGGCCTCCGGGTGGTCCACCGCTCCGGTGAGCCTCACGACGCCGTCCGTGACCGCGATGCCGATCCGCGCGGGCTCGAAGGCCGGCACGAACGCCATCGCGTCGAGGATCCTGCGCCGGAGACCCGCATCCGCTGCGGCTCCGGAGGCGTTGCCCCGCAGATCCGGGCGCGCTCCGGCGACCTCCGGCAACCGGCGCAGCACGCGGAGGATGTGGAGACGGAGCGCGGGGCCGAGATCGGGCTGGTTGTGCTCCGGCGTGGGCGCTGAGGGGGATCGGGGATACGGCACCGGTAGAGCCTCCTCCTCAAGGTGGCGGGGCGTGACCGTGCCGTCCCGATGCACCGTCTCGAAAACCTGCTCTCCTGAGCGGCCGACGCGGGCGCCGCCCGGCGCGATTGCGGCAGATCAAGGTCGTGCCGCCGAGAGCCGGTCAGACATGAGGGTCAGTCGGATGGGGAAGGCGCACGCTGCCCCTCAACGTGCGCTCTGGGCCGATCCGCGCAAGCCGCCGCGCCCGCGAACTCCTGCGGCGGGCTGGCCGCATGCCGGGTCTCAGGACGGGGTTGCGGAACGCCCGTCGCCTCCGCCGGCGGCGAGCATGCCCAGGAGCGCTTCGAAGGCGAGGGGCTTCTCGACCAGCGGCACGCCGGCCGCATGGGCCCGGGTCCGGATGCCTGGATCGGGGTGCCCGGTGATCAGGACCACGGGCACCCGGGCATCGAGGCCGCGCAGCCGGCTGCAAACCTCGAGGCCGTCGATATCCGGCATGAACTGGTCGAGGAGAACGAGCGCCGGGCTCGGACCGGGAAAGGCTGCCAGAAGCTCCTGCCCGCTCGCGAAGGCCGCAACAGGGTGGCCCTCGCTCTCCAAGAGGAAGCGGGTCGAGTGCAGGACGGCCGGATCGTCGTCCACGATGTAGATAGTTGAGTCGTTCGACGACATGATACGTGCACCGGTGCTGATGTCAGGCGGCTTAGAGCCATGCCCGATCACCGCGCGGTGGAGCATGGCCCAGAGCCTTCGATGTCACGGGCTCGCCGACGAGCCGGCATCCACGGCGCCGGCGAGCGTTCGAGACCGGGAACCTCTAGCGGGAGCGGCGTCCCTCGGCCTTGATCTCCCTCAACTCGCGCTCACGCGAGGCCGGCCAGCACCGTCCGGCGCACCAGCTCCTGCAGGCTGCCGACCTGCGTCTTGGCCATGAGCTTGGCGCGATAGATCTCGACGGTCCGCGGGCTGATCGCGAGGGCGCGGCCGATCTCCTTGCTGGTGCTGCCGGTGACCAAGTGCTCCAGCACCTGCCGCTCGCGTTCGCTCAAGGTGTCGACCCGGCGGACGAAGTCCTGCAGCATCGGATCGGGGGCCTCGGTCGCGCCGCTGCGCTCCAGGGCGGCGTGCAGGGCCTGGACGAGGGCGGCGTCGTCGAACGGCTTCTCGATGAAGTCGCAGGCCCCGAGCTTCATCGCGGCGACCGCCAGCGGGACATCCCCATGCCCCGTCATCATGACGAAGGGCAGGTGGTGGCCCGCCGACTGCAGGCGGCGGAGCAGTTCCAGCCCGTCGATGCCGGGCATGCGGATATCGGTCAGGACGCATCCGCGTGCGGACTTCGGGAGCCGGTCCAGGAGGCTCGACCCGCTGTCGTAGAGCGCCACGTCGAAGCCGGCGGCCTCGAGCAGGAAGGCGAGCGAGTCCCGCATGGCCGGGTCGTCGTCCACCACGTGCACGAAGCTAGCTGCCATGGGCATCATCTCCATCGTGCGTCGCCGGCAGCGTCAACCGAAAGGTCGCCCCTCCGTCGCCATTGCGCCCGGCCGTCAGGCGGCCGCCATGCGCCTCGACGATGGTCCGGCAGATCGACAGGCCGACGCCCATGCCGCTCGTCTTGGTGGTCACGAAGGGGTTGAACAGCCGGTCCGCGACCTCCTCGGCGATCCCGGGACCGGTATCCGCGACCGCGATCTCGATCATGGCGTCCGGGAGCGGCTGCACGGTGATGACCAGCTCGCGCCGCTGGGAGAGCTGCATGGCTTCCCGGGCATTCCGGATCAGATTGACCAGAACCTGCTGCACCTGCACCCGGTCGGCCAGGACCGAACCGACTCCGGGATCGAGCCGGACATGCGCCCGGGTGCCTTCCTCGCGGGCCCCCACCAGGGCCAGAGCGCCGGCTTCCTCGATCAGCTGCGCCACCGGCTCGGCCCGCTTCTCCGTCTCACCCCGCGCGACGAACTCGCGCAGCCGGCGGATGATCTGCCCGGCCCGCAGGGCCTGCTCCGCGGTCTTGTCGAGCACCTCGATCGTCCGGGCGATCCTGTCCGGATCGGGCTGGGCGAGGAGCCGGCGGCATCCCCTGGTGTAGTTGCTGATGGCGCCCAGCGGCTGGTTCAGCTCGTGGGCCAGCGTCGAGGCCATCTCGCCCATCTCGCTCAGGCGCGAGATGTGAACCAACTCGGCCTGAAGCTCCTGGAGCTTGGCCTGCGTGCGCCGGTGTTCGGTGACGTCGTTGATGAAGCCGGTGAAGAACACCTGCTCGCCCGAGCGCATCTCGCCGATGGCGAGTTCCATCGGGAAGGTCGAGCCGTCCCGCCGCAAGCCAGTGACCACCCTGTTGGTTCCGATGATGCGGTGCTCCCGCGTCCGCCGGTACCGGTCGAGATAGCCGTCGTGCTCGCTCCGCATGGGCTCGGGCATCAGCATGCGGACGTTCTGACCGACCGTCTCGGCCGCCGTGTAGCCGAAGAGGCGCTCGGCCGCCGCGCTGAACGAATGGATGACCCCGGCCTCGTCGATGACGATCATCGCCTCCGGGATGGTGTCGAGGATGGATTGCAGGTGCGCCTCGCGGGCGCGGAGTTCTGCCTCGGCGCGCTTCTGCTCGTCGATGCTGAAGATGACGCCGCGGTGCCGGCATGGCCGTCCGTCCGGGTTGAGCTGCACCTGGCCGCGCGAGCGCAGCCAATGGCTATGCCCGTCCGGCCGCATCACCCGGTAGTCGACTTCGTAGCTGCCTCCGGTCCGCAGCGCCCGCTGGATGGCCTCCGCCCGGGCCTGCCGGTCGTGCGGGTGCACCAGGGCCTGCGACGCCGCGAAGGTGGTGAGTGCCTCGGGCGGTACGCCGAAGAGCCGGGCGCAGGTCGGCAGCACCATGACGCGCCCGGTCGGGATATCCAGGGACCAGATGCAGACGCCGACCTCGTCGAGCGTCTGACGGAGCTCGCCGGTGGTCAATGCCCCGCTGTCGCCTTGAGCCGTGCTCGGCAGAGCGACGGAATCTGTCATCGGTCACCCCCCCCCCGCGGAGTCGCCCGCGACGCGACCGCGAATCTCCCCTGAGCCGACGATGCACCGGAATACTGCCGTACCTCCAGATTGGGCTGCTGATAACGAGTCTTCCGCAATGCGTCCGGTTTCTGATAACCCAAGTTACTGCTAATCGGCCGTGGGGAACAGCCGTAAAGCCGGCGCGGATCGGGTGTCAGATCCGCCATTGGTGCAACCCGATTCGCCTCGGCGGCCGCTTGCGTTGGATCAAGGCTGCCCGGACAGGGACGGCCGATCATGGGGCCGGTTCAGACCGGAGACGACCCATGTCCAAGACCGTTCCATCTGCTCTCTCGGCTATCCGCGACGTTCTCGTCGGCGTCGCGGTGGAGAGCGAGAGCGAGGAGGCTTCCTCGGCCATCGGCTATGGCCTGACGCTCGCCAAGGCGGCAGGCGCGCACCTGACGGTGCAGTCGGCCGCTTGGCGCCTGTCGGGTGACGATGTCTGGCTCGGCGAGTTCACCGACGATGGCTTCGCGCGCCTCGACCGCCGCCTCGACGAGATGGCCCGCTCCCTCGCGGATCGCGCGGCCGGTGACGCGGCGCAGGCGGGGGTGGTCTGCACCACGGAAGCGGGGAGCCTCCCTTACCCGGATCTCGTGAGCCGGCTGGCGGCCCGGGCGCGTCTGCACGATCTGACGGTCCTGGATTCGGGGCCGCGGATCTGCGACCTCGACCGCGAGACCGTCGAGAAGACGGTGTTCCAGAGCGGCCGTCCGACCATCGCGGTACCGCCGGGGCACGCGGCCTTCGCCGCAGGGCGGATCATCGTCGCCTGGGACGGCAGCGCTCAGGCCGCCCGCGCGGCGAATGACGCCCTGCCGTTCCTGCGGGCGGCCGAGGCGGTGGAGATCGTCTCGGTGGGCGAGGAGAAGGAGATCCACGACTCCGTGCCGGGCGCCGAGTTCGCGCCCCACCTCGCGCGGCACGGCGTCAACGTGACCGTCAACGACCTGCCGGTCTCGGGTAACGTGGCCGA
Source organism: Methylobacterium sp. CM6257 (assembly GCF_054611515.1). Classification (NCBI taxonomy): domain Bacteria; kingdom Pseudomonadati; phylum Pseudomonadota; class Alphaproteobacteria; order Hyphomicrobiales; family Methylobacteriaceae; genus Methylobacterium; species Methylobacterium sp. CM6257. The sequence goes on along the minus strand of NZ_CM137735.1, from coordinate 6,315,852 downwards.
CACGTTGCGGAGCCAAGCCGGGCTCTTCCGGGCCGACATGATCGTCATGGGGGCCTACCGGCATTCCCGCGCCCGGGAGTTCCTGTTCGGCGGCGTGACGCGCTCGCTCCTGCGGAGCAGTCCCGCCCCGCTGTTCCTGGCGCATTGACGAAGGAGGTGCCCATGGCCCGGCGAGAAACGCTGCGCCCGGCCCGTACCCGGGCCCTGCGGAGGAACAATCCCCTCCACCGAATCCGGAAACCCCGCCCGGCCCGGCCGCGACCCGACGAGGCGACCGCGCAGAAACCTCCGCTGCCGGCGCTGGACGGTGTGCCGCCCCTGGACGAGGAAGGCCTCCGCGCGCTGGAGGCCGGCTGGCAGTTCATGGAATGAGCCGCCGGTCTGTCCCGAACCCGCCGGCCGCGCCCGGCTTCATGCGCGACGACGGTTTCTCAACGGGCATCCCGCGCAAAATCCTGCATCACCCCGATCAGACGCCGCAGGTGGTGCGGGTCCGGGTGCGGTGAGGTCCGGTCGGCCAGGGCCATGATCAGCCCCTCGACAAAGGTGGAGGCGCCGGAATAGGCGAGCGACCAGCCCGGAAAACGCCGCCGCTCGATGTCGTCGTACAGGAGCACCTCGACGTCGGTGTGACGTCCGTCGCGGCGAATGCTGTCCATCAGCGCGTCCACGGCAGACCGCTGACCCTCCAGGATCTGCGCGAACCGGCCCCGGGACGCGATGAGCGCCCCGGTTACCTGCCACTGGGCGTTCCTGGCCCGCGACACGGCGACGATGTCCTGAACGTCGTCGGCCGTCGCCAAGGCGCCGGCTGACGTAGAGCAGCGACCGCTCCAAGCCCCTCTCCCTTCACCAGCCTCCCCGGAGCACGCTCACGCGCCGAAGAGGCATCCGGTTCGGCACAGGAGAGCGTGTTCAGCCAACGCTCTAGGGCATATGCAGGACAATGGAATTCAGTTTCCGGCAAGCGTCACAAAAATCGCCGTGAGATCGCGCCGGCTGCGCTGTCCCTGGAAAAGCCGCACGCTCGGGTCGCCCGTCCTTGGTTTTACGAAGCCGCCGCTCCCGAACGGCCGGCCTCACCGCCGCAATGTCTTGAGGTAGGCTGTGAGGTCGGCAGCCTCGGAGGGGGCGAGCCGAACGTCGGGCATGGACGGATGGCGCCGCTCGACCCCCTCGACCAGGACGTCGGCGAGGTCGTCGATGGGGAAGCGCCCGGCGAGCGCGCGGAACGGCGGCGCCGCATGCATCGGGCTCGCGCCGCGCGCACGGATCGCATGGCACCGCGCGCAGACAGCCCGGGCGAATGCCTGGCCGCGCGCGGCTCCCGCCTCCTCCGCCCCGGTCGGTCCGGCCAGCAGAAGGAGCGCGGCGGTCGTGCCGAGGAGGCGAGCACGCCCGCGCATCAATGGCACATCAGGCTGCAGATCGGCGAGCGGTCCAGCATGTCGCGTGTGACGCCGCCGAAGATCCACTCCTGCAGCCGGGAATGGCCGTAGGCGCCCAGGACGACCAGGTCGGCATCTTGGAGGAGCGCGAAGTGCAGGATCTCATCGCTCACGCGGTCGACCGCCCGCAGGTGATGCGCGGTGACGCTCGCCCCGTGCCGGGCGAGGTGGCCGGCCACGTCCTCGGCCTCCCCGGGTTGGGCGCTCCCGCCGACGGTCGCCACGAAAACCTGGTCGGCTTCCCGGATCAGGGGCAGGGCGGCCGATACAGCCTGCCGCGCCTCGGGCGCATCCTGCCAGGCAACCACGATGCGCGCCGCCTTCAGGTGAACGGCCCGCGGCGGCACGACCAGGACAGGCCGGCCGGCCTCCATCAGGATCGGCTCGGGCGTCACCCCGAGCGGCCCCGGGTCCTCGTCGTCGGGTCCGCGGCGGCTCACGACCACGAGATCGGCGGCGCAGGCCTGCGCGACGAGATGGGTCACCGGATCGTCGAAGCTCGAATGCCAGTGGGTGTTGACCCCGGCCCCCGCGCTGCGTGCGAACAGCTCGCGCGCCTGTTTCAGGAGGCCGCGGACCCGAGCCGCGTTCTCTTCGATGTGGTCGACGGCGTCGCAGACGTCGCGCACCAGGATGGGAACGGGGATCTTGTGGGCGGCGACGCCCGTGAGGCTCGCCCCGAAGCGCCGGGCCAGGCCCGCGGCGAGGCTGATCCGGTCCGCGGCCGCCTCACCGAGGTCGGCGGAGACGAGGATGTTCGCGTAGTCCATGAGCCCACTCGCCATCCATCATTGCCGAGGCGGCACATGCTGGGCCCGGCTCGCCCCCTGTGCCTTGATCCAGCGCAAGGCCCGGAAACGGTCCGTCGCCGGTACCCCGGGAAGGGCACAGCCTGCCCTGATCCGGCGATCCGGATCCGATCACGCCCCGAGCGGCCGCTTCCCTCGCCATGCCGCGGTCGCTCCCGGCCGTCGCCACGTGCTGACGGTCGCATTGCACCTCCAGCTCTCACCTTGCGCTGGATCAAGGCCCAGGCTGCGCCGGCGAGGATGAATGGCAGGACCGCGAAGAGGTGAAGCCATGAAGCGCGATCTCGCCACGAGCCTGAGCGAGGAGGCCGAACGGGCCAGCGCTCGCATCGACCGGTCTTACAGCAAGCTGGCAACCAAGCTGAGGCGGCGGGCCGACAAGGCAAAGGCCGCCATGGTCAAGAGCAAGAACCGCATCAAGCGGGCCGTCCTCCAGCGACGGTTCGAGATCTACGCGAATGCCGCGCGCGATATCGACCAGTCGGTGATGGACCGGCAGGCCTATGCGGGACCGGTGCTGCGGCTGAAGCCGGACGAGCGCGGCACGCCCGCTCAGCCGTGACGGCACAAGCCGCGGCATACCCGCCGCGGCCGACCGGGCTTGATCCAGCGCAAGGCGAGCGGAACGCCGGGATGCGCAACCTGCTCCGGTGGCCGGCGATCCCTGCGGGATGCCGGCTCGGTCGATGCCCCGATCCGACGCGCGGCAGGATGAGGCGGTCCCGTCCGCGCACCGATCCCAACCCGGGAGGTCGTGAATGCCAGGGCTCGCCCATGATGCGGATCAGGCGCTGTCGCCCGATGCCCTGTTGCCGTCCGCGCGCGACCGATCGCATCCGGGACCGGACCAGATCTGCGCGCGCCAGATCATGTCGGCGCCCGTCGTCAGCGTCTGCCCCGAGACGACCCTCCGGCGCGCGATCGACCTCATGCTCGAAGCCGATGTCAGCGGTTTGCCGGTCATCGATGCGCAGGGCGCCCTCGTCGGGATCCTGACGGAGGGCGATCTGCTCCGCCGGACCGAACTCGGCACCAAACGCCGCGCGCCGCGCTGGATCCAGTATCTCCGCAGCCCCGGCGGGCTCGCCGAGGAATACGCCCACGCCCACGGCCGAAGGGCCGAGGCGGTGATGTCCAGCCCCGTGACCACCGTCACGGAGGACACCCCCCTGCAGGCGATCGTCGAGACCCTGGCGCGGGCCGGGATCAAGCGGGTGCCGGTCCTGCGCGGACGCTCCGTCGTCGGGATGGTCAGCCGGGCGGATGTCGTCCGGGCTCTCGGCGCCGCACTGGACGCGGACCGACCCGCCGGCGACCGCAGCGATGCCGAGATCCGCCAGGACATCCTCGCCGAATTCGACCGCGCCGTCTGCATCCCGAAGGCCGCGATCGAGGTCGCCGTCCGGCGCGGGACGGTCGAGCTGCACGGCTGGATCACCGACGAGCGGGAACGGGGCGCGGTCCGCGCCGCCGTCGAAGGTGTGCCGGGCGTCGTCGCCGTGCGCGACCACCTGACCTGGGTCGAGCCGATCACCGGCACGGTCCTGCCGTCCCCGGACGACGCGGAGGCTGCCGCAACGGGCGCGGCCGCCGACCATCCCGGGGCGCCTCCCGACGGCGGCGCGCAGATCGGGGGCACCCCTCCATGAGCGTGGATACGGTCCTGCCCGCCGTGAGACCCCGCGACCGGACGGCGGAGGTAATCCCGGGCAAGATCGTTCCCGGCGCGGTTGTCCCCGCCTCCGGGGCCATCGTCCCGGCTTCCGCGCGCCCCCCACCTGCCGGACCGCATCGGCGTTCGGTGGGCCTGTGGCTCGCGGCCGCCCTCGTGCTGCTGATCCTCGCCGGGGGCGGCTATGGCTGGTGGAAGGCCCACCGGCCGTTGCTGCCGCCGGGCTTCGCCTCCGGGAACGGCCGGCTCGAAGCGAACGTGATCGACATCGACACCAAGTTCGCCGGCCGCATCGCGCGTCTTCTCGTCGAGGAGGGCGACATGGTGCGGGCCGGGCAGGTCGTCGCCATGATGGATACCCGGGATCTGGAGGCGCAGCTGGGCCAGACGGAGGCCCAGATCCGCCAAGCGCAGAAGGGCGTGGAGGAGGCCGAGCGGACCTTCGCCCAGCAGCAGGCCCAGGTTCTCGCCACGCAGGCGGCGGTCAGCCAAGCCGAGCGCGCCGTCGAGGAGGCCAAGGCCAACATTCAGGAGCGGCAGAGCCACGTGAGGCTCACCCGGCAGGAGCTGAGCCGCTCGACCTATCTCACGGCGCGGGGCTACGCGTCCGCCGAGCAGCTCGACACGCGCCGGCAGGCGGCGGACGAGGCCGCCGCGGCGCTGAGTGCGGCCGAAGCGCGGCTCGGCGGCGGTGAACATGCGCTGGAGGTCGCGCGGCAGAACGCCGACGCGGCGCAGGCGGCCCGCGAGGCGGCGGCCGCGCGGGTCGGCGCGGCCCGGCACGCCCTCGAAGCCGTGACGCAGAGCGCCGTCTACATCCGGGTCAACATCGCCGACAATTCCCTCGTCGCGCCGCGCGACGGGCCCATCGAGTACCGCGTCGCCAATGTCGGCGAGGTCCTGGGTGTTGGCGGCAAGGTCTTCACGATGCTCGACGCCTCCGACGTCCGCATGGATGTCTACCTGCCGACGCCGGAGGCGGGCCGCGTCCGGATCGGCGCGGAGGCGCGCATCGTACTCGACGCCTATCCCGGGCACGTCATTCCGGCGCGGGTGGTCTTCGTCTCCAGCCAGGCGCAGTTCACGCCGAAGACCGTGGAGACCCGCGACGAGCGCGACAAGCTGATGTTCCGGATCCGGGTGCGGATCGACCCGGAGCGGCTCCGGGGGCGCGAGACCCTCGTCCGCAGCGGTCTGCCCGGGATCGCCTACATCCGGACCGACGCGGAGGCCGCGTGGCCGGCCGCGCTCCTCCCGAGCCCGCCGCCGAACCCGCCCCCGGCCCCCGCGCCGGTCCCGACGGCGCCCTGAGATCCATGATGAGGCCGCAGGATCTCACCGTCGCCCGGGTGGAGCACCTCGCGCACCGCTACGGCCGGACCGTCGCGCTGGACGACGTGACGCTGGCGATCCCCGGCGGCCGGCTCGTGGGCCTGATCGGGCCGGACGGCGTCGGGAAGTCGTCGCTGCTCGCAATCCTCGCGGGGGCCCGGCGGGTCCAGGCCGGCCGCGTCACGGTGCTCGACGGCGACATCGCGTACGCCCGGCACCGGGCGGCCGTGTGCCCGCGGATCGCCTACATGCCGCAAGGGCTCGGGCGCAATCTCTACGCCAGCCTCAGCGTGCGCGAGAACATCGACGTCTTCGGCCGCCTGTTCGGGCAGGAACCGGCGGAGCGGGATGCGCGGATCGCCGAGCTCCTGGCCGGCACGGGGCTCACGCCCTTCGCGGATCGCCCGGCGGGGAAACTGTCCGGCGGCATGCGCCAGAAGCTCGGCCTCTGCTGTTCCCTGATCCACGATCCCGACCTGCTGATCCTCGACGAGCCGACCACGGGGGTCGATCCGCTCTCGCGCCGGCAGTTCTGGGAGCTCATCGGACGGATCCGGTCCCGGCGCCCGGCCATGTCGGTGCTGGTCGCCACGGCCTACATGCAGGAGGCGGAGGCGTTCGACTGGCTCGTCGCGATGAACGACGGCCGGGTGGTCGCCACGGGCTCCCCGGAGGCGCTGCGGCGGCGGACCCGCGCGGCCAGCGTCGAGGCCGCCTTCGCGGCCCTGCTGCCGGAGGCGGACGCGGCCCCGCCCCGGGAGCCGGTGCCACCCAGGGCCGCGCCCGGGCGCGACCAGCCGATCATCACGGCGCGCGGCCTGACCCGGCGGTTCGGCGCCTTCACGGCGGTGGACCGCGTCAGCTTCGACATCCTGCCCGGGGAGATCTTCGGGTTCGTCGGCTCGAACGGCTGCGGCAAGACCACGACCATGAAGGTCCTGACCGGCCTGCTGCCCCCGACCGAGGGCGAGGCGCTCCTGTTCGGGAAGCCGGTCGCCGCGGGCGGCATCGCGGCGCGCCGGCGGGTCGGCTACATGTCGCAGGCCTTCTCGCTCTACGCCGAGCTGACGGTGCGGCAGAACCTCGCCCTGCATGCCCGCCTGTTCCAGCTCAGCCTGGAGGTCCGGCGCGCGCGGGTGGCCGAGCTCATCGCGCAGTTCGACCTTGCCCGGCACGTCGATCAGCGTGCCGAGGATCTGCCGCTCGGCATCCGGCAGCGCCTGTCCCTGGCGGTGGCCGTCGTCCACGGGCCCGAGCTTCTGATCCTCGACGAGCCGACCTCCGGGGTCGATCCGCCGGCGCGCGACCGTTTCTGGGACCTGCTGCTCGACCTCGCGCGCCGTCAGGGCGTGACCATCTTCGTATCGACCCACTTCATGGCCGAGGCTGAACGCTGCGACCGCCTCGCCCTGATGGATTCGGGGCGGGTCCTGGCGATCGACACCCCTGCGGGACTGGTCACGCGCTCCGGGGCCGCCACCCTGGAGGACGCCTTCGTCGCCTTCCTTGAACGGGCCGCCGCCGGCGGCACCGGGGCGCCCCCGCAGCCCCCCGTGATCGCGGAAGCGGGGGCTCCGCCGTCCGGTCCCCGAGCGAACGGCGCCACCGTGTTCAGCCCGCGCCGGCTCCTCGCCTGCGCGCACCGCGAGGCGCTGGAACTCGCGCGCGACCGGATCCGCCTCGCCTTCGCGGTTCTCGGCACGACCTTCCTGATGCTCGTCTTCGGCTTCGGAATCTCCACCGACGTGAACAGCGTCGCCTTCGCGGTGCTCGATCACGACCGGAGCCACGAGAGCCGCGCCTATCTCGAGGGGCTCCGGGGCTCGCGCTACTTCGTGGAGACGGCGCCCCTGTCGGGGTTCGGCGAACTCGAGCGGCGGCTCGCCCGCGGGGACATCGCGGCCGCGATCGAGATCCCGCCGGGCTTCGGCCGGGACGTGGCCCGCGGGCGTCGGACGCAGGTGGCGGCCTGGATCGACGGAGCCCGGCCGTTCTTCGCGCAGACCATCCGGGGCTATCTGTCCGGTGTGCACCAGCTCTACCTGTCCGATCGCCGGAGGTTTCCCGCGCAGGCCAACCCGGCTCCGCAGGCCGAGATCGCGGTGCGCTTCAAGTACAATCAGGATTTCGACAGCATCTTCGCGATGGTCCCGGCGCAGATCGCCCTCCAGCTCGCCCTGATCCCGGCGATCATGATGGCGCTGGCGGTGGTGCGCGAGAAGGAGCTCGGCTCGATCACCAATCTCTACGTGACGCCCCTGACGCGCCTGGAATTCCTGCTGGGCAAGCAGCTCCCCTATATCGGCCTCGCGCTGGTGAATTTCGCGCTGATGGTCGCCCTCGCGCAATTCGTCTTCGGGGTTCCGTTGAAGGGCAGCGCCTCGGTCCTGCTCCTCGGGACGCTGATCTACGTCACGGCGACGACAGCCTACGGGATGTTCGTCTCGACCTTCGCCCGGACTCAGATCGCGGCTCTGTTCGGCACCGCCATCCTGACCGTGCTGCCCGCCACCATGTTCGCCGGGATGCTCGTCCCCGTCGCCGCCCTCACGGGCCTGGGGCGTGTCCTGGGTCGGCTCTTCCCCATGAGCTACTATCTGCCGGTGAGCCTCGGGGCCTTCACCAAGGGCCTCGGCTGGGCCGACCTCGCCGGCAACCTGGCCATCCTGGCGGCCTTCATCCCAGTCCTGACCGCCGCGGCCTGCCTGGCGATGCCCCGGCAGGAATCCTGACCCTCTTCGGGGCTGCGCCGTGACCGCCCTCGCGAACATCCTCTGGCTCGGGACCAAGGAACTCCGCAGCTTCGGGCGCGACTATGTCCTGCTGGGTCTGGTGATCTACAGCTTCTCCCTGGCGATCCTGGCGCAGGCGCAGAGCAGCTCGCAGGAACTGCACAACGCCGCGATCGCTGTCGTCGACGAGGACCGCTCGGCGCTGTCGCGGCAGATCACGCAGGCCTTCCTGCCCCCCGACTTCAAGCCGCCCGTCCCCATCGCCGAGCGGGACATCATCCCGGCGCTGAACGCCGGCACCTACACGTTCGTGCTCGACATCCCGCCGCGCTTCCAATCCGACCTGCTCGGGCTCAGGCCCGCACGGATCCAGCTCAACGTCGACGCCACCGCGATGGTGCAGGCCGGGCTCGGCGCGGCCTACGCGCAGCAGATCGTGGCCGACGAGGTCGCCCGCTTCGTCACCCGCGAGGGGATCCCGGCGCCAGTGCCGGTCGAACTCGTCGCGCGCATCGCCTTCAACCCCAACGCCGAGACGGCGTGGTTCACGAGCGTGATGGGAATCCTCAACAGCGTGACAATGCTGGCGATCATCCTGGCCGGCGCGGCCGTGGTGCGCGAGCGCGAGCGGGGAACGCTGGAACACCTGCTGGTGATGCCGGTCACACCCTTCGAGATCGCCATGGCGAAGGTCTGGTCCAACGGCCTCGTGATCCTGGTGGCCGTGGGCCTGTCCCTCGTCCTCGTCGTGCGGGGCCTCCTGCACGTGCCGATCATCGGCTCCATCCCGCTGTTCCTGGTCGGGACGGCGGCCTACCTGTTCTTCGCGACGGCGATCGGCCTGTTCCTGGGCACCCTCGCGCGCTCGATGCCGCAGCTCGGCCTGCTCTACCTCCTGGTCTACCTGCCGCTCGCCATGCTGTCCGGGAGCAACACGCCGCTGGAGAGCATGCCGCCTTGGCTCTCCACGCTTCTCCAGGCCTCCCCCACGGTGCATTTCGTGGCCTTCGCGCAGGCGATCCTCTACCGGGGCGCCGGTCTCGACGCGGTCTGGACCCGCATCGTGGTCGTGAGCGCGATCGGCGCCGTGTTCGTCGTCGCGGCGATCCTGCGATTCCGGAAGACGATCGCCCTGTCGTGAGTCCGGGCAACCGCGATCGGTGGCCGCCCTGTCCCGGTGTCTTGATCTGAATCACGGGCTCGCGGTCGCGCACGCCGTAACCTCCGCGGCGTCGCAGGAGATCGTGCATGCTCGACGCGGATGTGAGAGAGACGGCCGCAGAGCCGTCGTGGCCCGGGTTGCGTCTGCTCCCGGTCCCGGAGGTCCGCAGCCCGGCATCCCGGTCCGATCCCCCCGAGGAAGAGGACGATCTGGCGCCGGTCCGGCGCGCGATCGATCAGAGCGTGCACGCCTCCGTCGCCCGGATGACGGCCGGCCTCTCGCCCGCGGCCCTCGCCGAGGCGTGGTTCGACTGGGCCATCCACGCGGCCTTCTCGCCGGGCAAGCAGGCCACGCTGGGCATGAAGCTCCTGCGGAAGCAGATGCGTCTCGCGCAGTTCGCGGCCCGGAGCGCCGTCCTGCAGGGCCATGCCGCGCCGTGCATCAATCCGCTGCCCCAGGACCACCGTTTCGACGATCCGGCCTGGCAGGTCTGGCCCTTCAGTCTCGTCTACCAATCGTTCCTGCTGACCCAGCAATGGTGGCACAACGCCACGACCGGCGTGCCCGGCGTCTGCCGCGCCCACGAGAACCTCGTCGCCTTCGTGGCGCGCCAAGTCCTCGATGCCGCCTCGCCGTCGAACCTGCCCTGGACCAATCCGGTCGTGCTGGGCGAGACCGTGCGGACCGGCGGCGCGAACCTCGTTACGGGCCTGCTCAACGCCGCCGAGGACGCCGCGCGCGCGGCCGAAGGACTGAGGCCGGTCGGCGCCGACGCCTTCCCGGTCGGGCGCGCGGTGGCCGTCTCGCCCGGGAAGGTCGTGTTCCGCAACCGGCTGATCGAGCTGATCCAGTACGCCCCGACCGTGGCCGCAGTCAGGCCGGAGCCGGTGCTGATCGTGCCGGCCTGGATCATGAAGTTCTACATCCTCGACCTGTCGCCCGGGAACTCGCTGGTCCGGTACCTCACGGGTCAGGGGCACACCGTCTTCATGATCTCCTGGCGCAATCCCGGTCCGGAGGATCGGGACGTGTCCTTCGACGATTACCGCCGGCTCGGCGTGATGGCGGCCCTCGATGCCGTTACGGCCATCGCTCCCGGCCAGCCGATCCACGCTGCCGGATACTGCCTGGGCGGCACGCTTCTCGCCATCGCGGCCGCCGCGATGAGCCGGGACGGCGACGCGCGCCTCGCCTCGCTCAGCCTGTTCGCCGCGCAGCTCGACTTCACCGAGGCCGGCGAGCTGACGCTGTTCATCGGCGAGAGCCAGATCAGCTTCCTGGAGAGCCTGATGCGCAGCCGGGGAACCCTCGATGCCCGGCAGATGGCCGGCGCCTTCCAGCTCCTGCGCTCGAACGACCTGATCTGGTCCCGGATCGTCCGCGACTACCTCCTCGGAAGACGGGAGCCGATGACCGACCTGATGGCCTGGAACGCGGACGCCACGCGCCTGCCGGCGCGGATGCATGCCGAATATCTGCGCCGCCTGTTCCTCGACAACGACCTCGCGGAGGGGCGTCTCCAGGTCGGTGGCCGGCCGGTCTCCGTCTCCGACATCCGCGTCCCGGTCTTCGCGGTGGGCACGGAGCGCGACCACGTCGCGCCCTGGCGTTCGGTGTTCAAGATCCACCCGCTCGCCGATACCGACGTCACCTTCGTCCTCGCCAGCGGCGGCCACAATGCCGGGATCGTCGCGCAGCCGGGTCGCCCGTACGGCCATCACCGGATCCGGACCACCCGCGCGACCGACCATTACCGCGATCCCGACACCTGGATCGCCCAGACGCCGCAGAGCGAAGGGTCCTGGTGGCCCGCCTGGGCCGCCTGGCTGGCGGAGCGGTCGGGGCCGCCCGCGCCGCCGCCCGCGATGGGCGCACCGGCCGCGGGCTACGCGGTGCTCGAGGACGCGCCCGGCGCCTACGTGCTGGAAGCCTGAGCGGGTGGCATGATGGAACCGCTCCGCTTCATCGAGAACCGCACCTTCGACGAGATCGCGGTGGGCGACACCGCCAGCCTGACCCGCACCCTGCAGGCGCAGGACATCAGCCTGTTCGCGCTGGCCTCCGGTGACGTGAACCCGGCCCATCTCGATCGGGACTATGCTGCCACCGACCGCTTCCACGGGGTGATCGCGCACGGGCTCTGGGGCGGGGCGCTGATTTCCGCCGTGCTCGGCACGGAGCTGCCGGGGCCCGGCACGATCTATCTCGGCCAGTCCCTGCGGTTCCTGCATCCGGTCCGGATCGGCGACGCGGTGACGGCGCGTGTCACCGTGCGCGAGAAGGACGCCTCCGATCAGCGGGTGCGCCTCGACTGCGTCTGCCTGAACGCGCAGGGCGAGACGGTCATCACCGGCGAGGCCGAGGTGCTGGCTCCCACCGAGAAGGTGCGGCGGCCGCGCGTCCTGCTGCCGGAAGTGCACCTGCACGAGCGGGGCGTGCACTGGAATCGCATGATCGAGGCGGCGCGCCGCTTCGCCCCGGCGCTGACGGCCGTCGTCCATCCCTGCGATGCGGCCTCGCTCGAGGGCGCGCGCGCCGCGCGCGAGGCCGGGCTGATCGTGCCGGTTCTGGTGGGGCCGCGGCCGAAGATCGAGGCCGCGGCGCGTGCGGCCGGCCTCGCCCTCGACGGGATCGAGATCGTCGACGCGCCCCACAGCCACGCCGCGGCGGAGCGGGCGGTCTCCCTGGCCCGCGCCGGAAAGGTGGCGGCGCTGATGAAAGGGGCGCTCCACACCGACGAGATCCTGGCGGCCGCCATTTCCCGGGAGTCGGGCCTGCGGACCGAGCGGCGCATGAGCCACGTCTACGCCCTCGACGTGCCGAGCTACCCCAAGCCGCTGTTCCTGACCGACGCCGCCGTCAACATCGCGCCGAGCCTGGAGGAGAAGCGCGACATCGTGCAGAACGCCATCGACCTCGCCTGCGCGCTGGGGATCGCGCAGCCCAAGGTGGCGATCCTCTCGGCCGTCGAGACGGTCTCCACCAAGCTCGGCTCGACCCTCGACGCGGCCGCCCTGTGCAAGATGGCCGAGCGCGGGCAGATCACGGGGGGGCTCGTCGATGGTCCGCTGGCCTTCGACAACGCCATCTCCCGCGCCGCCGCCGCCGCGAAGGCCATTGTGTCACCGGTCGCGGGCGATGCCGACATCCTCGTGGTGCCGGACCTCGTGTCGGGCAACATGCTCGCCAAACAGCTGATCCACCTCGCAGGCGCGGACGCCGCCGGCCTCCTGCTCGGCGCGCGCGTCCCGATCATCCTGACGAGCCGCTCCGACGGCCCGGAAGTGCGCCTGGCCTCCTGCGCCCTCGCGCAGCTCTTCGCCCACCGCACCGGGACGCCCTGATGAGCCCGACGATCCTCGTGCTGAACGCCGGCTCTTCGAGCCTCAAATTCGCCCTCTACGCGGCAGGAACCGCGACGCTTCTGTGCCGGGGTGGCGTCTCGGGTATCGGCCGCGCGGCGAAGGTCGACGCGTCGGGCTCCGAGACGTCCTTCCTCGCCGCGTCTCCTCTGGTCCCGCAGGCCGACCACGCGGCGAGTGTGGCTTGGCTCCTCGACGCGCTGTCCCGTGCGCCGCACCTGACCCTGACGGCCGCCGGGCACCGGGTGGTCCATGGCGGGCCGGATTTCGCCGAACCGGTCCGCGTGGACGACGCGGTGCTGGCTGCCCTCGACCGCCTCACGCCGCTGGCGCCGGCCCACCAGCCGCACAACCTCGCGGCGATCCGGGCGGTGGCCCGGGCCTGGCCCGGCCTGCCCCAGGTCGCCTGCTTCGACACCGCCTTCCACCGCACGCAAGCCCGGCTGGCGCAGCTCTTCCCGATCCCGCACGCGCTGACGGACGAGGGTATCGTCCGCTACGGCTTCCACGGCCTGTCCTACCAGCACGTCGCCGAGACCCTGCCGCGGATCGCGGGCGCGCGGGCCGAGGGACGGGTGATCGTCGCCCATCTCGGGCACGGTGCCAGCCTCTGCGCTCTGAAGGGCCGGCGCAGCGTCGCGACCACGATGGGCTTCACGGCCCTCGACGGGCTGATGATGGGAACCCGCTCCGGAGCGGTGGACCCCGGGCTGGTGCTCCACCTCATCCGCGAGCGCGGCCTGGACCCGGACACCGTGGCGCGGCTCCTGAACGAAGGCTCCGGCCTGCTGGGCGTCTCGGGCCTCAGCGACGACGTGCGGGTGCTCCAGGCGAGCGCCGATCCCCGCGCCGCGGAGGCGCTCGCCCTGTTCGCCTACCGGGCGGTGCGGGAGGCCGGATCGCTCATGGCCGCGCTCGGCGGGCTCGACGCACTCGTTTTCACGGCCGGGATCGGCGAGAACGCGCCCGCGGTCCGGGCGGCGATCTGCGCCGGGCTGGCCTGGGCGGGCGTCACCCTCGACGAGGGTCGCAACGCCGCCGGGCACGAGCGGATCAGCCGGGCTGAGTCCGCGGTCGCCGTCTACGTCGTTCCGGCCGACGAGGAGGCGCCGATCGCCCGGGCGGTCAATCGGTTGGTATCGGCGCCGTCCTGACCGCGGGAGGCTGCATCTCCGTCGCCCCGCGGTCGCCGCAGAGGGACAGGATGTCCGCGCGCAGGGCCGCCAGCGGCCGGTCGGCCGCGAGGCGATGCCACGCGAGCGGACCGCATCCCCGCGCGACCTGGGCGGCCAGGACGGCGGCCGTCGCGTCGGAAGGGTCGTGGGTGCGCGCATCGATGCGGCGCGCGAGGGTCGCGGCGGGCGCCTCCAGCCAGACGCCGCGGAACGGCACGCCCCGCGTCCGGGCCACCGCCTCAATCGCCGCCCGTTCCGCGGGCCGGTCGAACACCGCGTCCGCGACCGCACCGTGGCCGGCCTCCAGGACGCGCCCGGCCTCCTGCCGCAGGGTCGCGTAGACGCGCTCGGACGTCACGGAATCGTAGGCGGAGTCGGGCAGGCGCGTGAGCGCGCCGACCCCGTGCAGGCGCTTGCGGATGCGGTCGCTCGACAGGACGCGGGCCCCTGGAGCTGCTCCGATCCAGGGCGCCGCCGCCGCGGCGACGCTCGACTTGCCCGACCCGCTGAAGCCGCCCACCGCCAGCAGGGCTGCGGGAGCGTCTGCGAGCAGGTTCCGCGCGAGGTCGAGATAGGCGTGCGCCTCCGCGGTCCTGGAAGCGGCGTCGCCGGCGCCCTCCGCCTGCGCCGCCGTGACGTGGGCGCGGATCGCGGCGCGCGTGGCCATCAGGAACGGCAGCAGGCCGATCCCGTCGGTCTCGTCCGCCGCGTCGAGGTAGCGGTTCATCAGGAGGTTGGCGAGGTCGGCGCGTTCGCGATGCCAGAGATCCATCAGCACGAAGGCGAGGTCGTAGAGCACGTCGATCGTCGCGATGGTGTCGCTGAACTCGATCCCGTCGAAGGGTGTGGGCCGGCCCTCGAACAGGCAGATGTTGCGCAAGGTGAGATCGCCGTGGCAGCGGCGGACCTTGCCGGCGGCACGACGGGTGTCGAGCAGGGGGGCATGCCGCGCCAGGACGGCCCGGAACCGGGCCGCGAGCGCCTCTGCCGTGTCGGCCGGGACGAGGCCGGTCGCCCGGAGCGCGGCGTCGTTCATGTCGACGAGGGCCGTCATGGCGGCGGCCCCGCCTCCCGCGCGGTGGATGTCCGCCCCGGCATGGAAGGCCGCCAGCGCCTGCGCGAGATCGGCGATGTGCTCCGGCCCGAGGCGCCCGTCCCGCGCCATCGCGTCGAACAGATCCGCCTCCGGAAAGCGGCGCATCTCCACGACGGCATCCACGAGGTCCCCGGTCCCGTCGAAGGCCAGGGCGCCGTCAGGCTCGCGGGTGATCCGGCGGGCGCCGCGGTAGAGCGCGGGCGCGGTGCGGCTGTTGAGGGCCACCTCCGCCGCGCAGGCGGCGAAGCGCCGTTCGGGGGTCGAGAAGTCGAGATAGGGGAAGCGCACGGCGCGCTTCAGCTTGAGCACGCGGTCTCCCGCCAGGAAGAGGTAGGAGATGTGGGTCGTTACGGTCTCCACCGCGCCCGCGCCCGCCAGCGCCTGCTTCAGGAATGTCACGACCGCATTCTGGTCCTCGGGCGGCATGGAGCGATTCCCCGCGGGTTCAGGCCGGTCTGGATCGGCGCCGCCCCCGCGCCGGGACGCGGCGCGGGCCGAAGGCGGCATGGCCGCCGAGCACGAAGGGCTTCACCAGTTCGGCGAGGACCAGGTAGGTCACCGTGATCCCCAGGATCGCCAGGAGGATGGGGGCCTGCGGCGGCGCGAAGCCGAACCAGGGACCCACCGGCGTGAACGGCAGCGCGAGGGCGACCGTGAGGGCGGCGAGCGAGGAGGTCGCAAGCGCGGCGCCGGGCCGGTCGCGCCAGGGGCGCCCGCTGGTGCGAATGACGAAGATCACGAGGATCTGCGTCGCCATCGATTCCATGAACCAGGCCGTGCGGAAGGTCTCCGGCGCCGCGCCGAAGACGACCAGCAGGAGCGCGAAGGTCAGGAGATCGAACAGGGACGACAGGGGGCCCATCACGGCGGCGAAGCGGACGAGGCGTCCCATGTCCCAGGTCTGCGGCTCGGCCGTGGCCTCGGGCCTCACCCCGTCGAAGGGGATGCCGACCTCGGACAGGTCGTAGAGCAGATTGTTCAAGAGGATCTGGGTCGGCAGCATCGGCAGGAACGGCAGGGCCACCGAGGCGGCGGCCATGGACAGCATGTTGCCGAAGTTCGAGCTCGCGCCCATGCGGACGTATTTCAGGATGTTCGCGAAGGTCCGGCGTCCTTCCGCCACGCCGTCGGCCACGACCTCCAGATCGGGGGCGAGCAGGATCATGTCGGCTGCCGCCTGCGCGACGCCGGTGGCGCCCTCCACCGACAGGCCGATATCCGCCTGCCGCAGGGCCGGCGCATCATTGATGCCGTCGCCCAGGAAGCCCACCACCGCGCCGTCACTCTTCAGGGCGCGCACCACCCGCACCTTCTGGTCGGGCGTGAGGCGCCCGAACGCGTCGACCGCGCGCACGCGCACGGCGAGCGCCTCGTCGCTCAGCGCCGCGACCTCGGCCCCGGAGAGCGTGGTCTTGCCCTTCAGACCGACGAGGCGCGCGAGGCGATGCACCACGACCGGATCGTCCCCGGACAGGATCTTCACGCGCACGCCCGCCGCCGCGAGGCGGGCGACCGCCGCCGCTGCGGTCGCCTTGGGCGGGTCCGCGAAGGCGCAGAAGCCTTCCAGGACCAGACCCGTCTCATCCCCCGGCGTCACGCCGGCCGGGCCGGCGCGCGAGGCCACCGCGATGCTGCGCAGGCCCTCTCCGGCGAGCGCCCGGACGCGGTCGAGCGCCGCTGCACGCTCCGCCTCCGTCATCGGCCGGTGCCCGTCGCCGTCGCGCCGGTGCGTGCAGACCGCCAGCACCGCTTCCGGCGCGCCCTTCACGATCAGGATCGCGCCCTCGGGACCCTCCGCCAGGACCGAGCCGGAGCGCCGGGCGAAGTCGAAGGCACGGCGGCCCGCGAGCCGCCACCCGGCGGCGGCTTCCGGAACCGCACGGATGAGGGCGGCATCGAGCGAGCCGCGGTCGCCGCCGAGATCGGCCGCGACTGCGGCGAGCCGGGCCGGCCGCGGATCGTCGCGACCGGCACCGTCGAGGCTGCGGGTCAGGGTGATCTCCGCGGCGGTCAGGGTGCCGGTCTTGTCGGTGCACAGGATCGTCATCGCGCCGAGGTCATGAATGGCGGCGAGCCGCTTCACGATGACCTTCCGCCTCGCCATGCGCAGGGCGCCCCGGGAGAGCGTCACGGTGGTGATCATCGGCAGGAGTTCGGGGGTGAGCCCGACCGCCAGCGCCACGGAGAAGAGCAGCGAGTCGAGGACGGGGCGGCCGAAGGCGACCCGCAGGGCCAGGACGGCGACCACGAGGGCGATCGTCATCCGGGCGACCACCAGACCGAACTCGCGCAGGTCCCGCTGGAACGGCGACGCGTCCGGGGCCTCGCCGAGGGACGCGGCGGCCGCGCCGAACATCGTGGCCCGGCCCGTCGCGGCGACCAGCGCGACGGCTTCCCCGGTCTGCGCCACCGCCCCGCGGAACAGTGCGTTGGAGGCCTCCGCGGGGTTCGCGGCGGTGACGGCGCCGGGCCGCTTCTCCACCGGATAGGGCTCGCCGGTGAGCGCCGCCTCCGCGGCCGTGAAGGCGGTGCTCTCGACGACCAGGGCGTCGGCCGGGACGATGTCGCCGGCCCGGACGCGGATGAGGTCGCCCGGCACAACCGCCTCCACCGGGATCGTGGTGTAGACGCCATCGCGGCGGACCTCCGCCTTGAGGGCGACCGAGCGGCGCAGGGCCTCCGCGGCCCTGAGCGCGTGCCCCTCCTGCACGGTGTCGAGGCCGATGGAGAGCGCGAGGATGATCGCGATGATCGCGCCGCCGATCCAGTCGCCGGACAGAGCCGAGACCAGCGCGGCCACCAGCAGGATGAGCGAGAGCGGCTCGAGGATTCGCCGCAGGACGGCGCCGAGATGAGTCACGACGGCGGCCGGGGCGTCGACATTCGCCCCGTATCGGACCAGACGACGGCCGGCCTCCTCGGCCGAGAGACCGCCGGGTCCGCAGCCGAGGGTCGATGCCAGGGCCTCCGGGGTCGCAGTCCAGAAATCCGGGACCAGGGGCGGGACGTGGTGATTGTGGGCGCGCGCCGCACGGAGCGGCCATCGAAGACGCTGCGTCCACGACAGCGATGGGGAGACCCCGGTCGGTGCGGCGGTCATCCAGACCTCGATCCTGGGCCCGGTCCGGGCACCGCTGAATTCATGCGCGCCGCGATCTCCGCGGAGTTCCGGCCGGGAGCGAAGGACCGCTCAGACCTCATAGGCCGACGGAGACTCGCGCAGGCGCCACAGTTCGGAGCTCGCCGAAACGATCAGCGCGACGCCGAAGATCACATGCGCCCACGTCGCCACGGCGGCCTCCTGAAAGCCGAGCGCCCAGGGGGCCAGGCAGGTCCAGATCCCCGCCGCCGCGATCGCGTAGACCTCCCAGTCATAGGTCTGCATCAGCGCCAGCACGGCGAGGATCACGGCCGTGGCGCCGAAGATCCAGGCGTTCCAGGCTGCGAAGCTCTCGGCCGCGAAGCCGAAATACCAGGGCGCCACGATCAGACCGATCCCGAGCAGGAGACTCCACCCGTTCAGGAAGAAGTCCTCCGGCTGATTGTCGATGGTGCGCATCGTCCGCTCCCTCCATAGGCACGGCGCGAGCGTCGCCGTGCCGGCCGGAACCGTGTTGCAAGGGGCGGCGCGGGACCTTGAGCTAGATCAACCAGGGGGCTCCGCGTGGGGAGCGGTCCGGGCGCCGCAGCGTCTCCTGCGCCGCCCTGCCGCCCGTTCGGCCAGGAATCCGCCAGGAACAGGCTCGGCTGTCCGGGCTTGTCCCACACGGATCGTCCGGCGCGGGGGCGACGGTCGGGGCGCTCCGGCGGACCAGGGCGGGGCCGCGCCCGGAACAGGCAATCTGCGGTGCGTCGAGGCCGACTCTGCGCTGCCTGCCCCGGGCTGCTGAACCGGGCGCCGGGTCCCTCACGCGGCCCGGCGCCGTATCAATGAGGTAGGGGGCTCCGCTGAGCCAGGACACGCATCCGGTCGAACCGCAACGCCTGATCGCCCGCGCGCGCATTCTCGGCGACCGCATCGATACGGCGGGCCTCGAACGCAACGACACGCTCTCGAACAATCCGCTCGCCTTCCGGGCGGGGCGCGGCTTCGCGGTGGTCTTCCGCTACGGGGCCGTGGTGACCGTCGGGCTGTCCCCGATCGAGGAGGACGAGATCGCCGCAGGCCTGCGGTCGCGCGTTCGTGGTCCCGTGACGCGGCCGGAAGAGGAGACTGCCGCGATCGAGATCGCGCCGGATCACGACGATCAGGTCGCGCCCGGCGGCAGAATCGCCATCCGCCAGCTGACGCCCGAACGCCTGATCGTCATCGCCGACATCCTCGCCAAGAGCACCGCCCTGGCGCAGAACGAGATCGAGGTCGCGGCTGTCTTCGACGTCATCGAGCCGCTGGCGCGGCGCCTGGCCGAGAAGGGGCGCGCGTCGGGCGGCCCTCGGGCCGTCCTGAAGCATATCGGTAGCACGCTGCTCGTCCAGCACCGGGTGTCCGGGCGGGTGGCGGTCGAGGAGAAGCCCGAGGTGCTGTGGGATCAGCCGGGCCTGGAACGTCTCTACGCCCGCATCGAGGACGAATATGAGTTGCGTGAGCGGACGGCCACCCTGCATCGCAAGCTCGCCGTGATCGGCGAGACGGCGACCGCGCTCACCGACCTGATCCACACGAATCGCTCGTTGCGCTTGGAGATCGTGGTCGTCCTGCTGATCGCCCTCGAAATCGTGATCAATTTCCTCCCGCTGGTGCACACCCTCAAGCGATGAGGCCGCCACCCGGAAGGCCGTGCGCGCCGGGCCGACCCGCGGCGTCCCCGCCCGCGCGGGGGCGATCCTCGGCCGCTTCGCTCCAGGCACGGCGCGCCTTCCGCGCAAAGGCGTCCAAGGCCGAGCGATAGGCGCCGGTGAAGACCTGGCGTTGGGTCAACGAGAGGGCGGGAATGCCGGCGCGGCCGCTGATCTGCTCCAGCTCCCGGAAGAAGGATGTCTGCGGGCCGCCCGAGCCGGACACGGCGACGCCGAGCACGTGGGACAGCTCTCCGGCCTCGCGGAGGTAGGTCCGCATTGGCGCGGAAAGCCTTCCGGCCCATACGGGGGAGCACAGAACGACCGTCTTGAACTGCGCCGGATCGAAGTGTTTCCGGATCGGCGGGCCGACCCGGCGGAGCGCGTGCCAGATGCCTCTCATGTATCCGGCCGGCCCTGCGTAGGATGTCCCGGTCGTGACACGATCGAGGTCGGCGCCGAGCGTGTTCGCGAGCGCCTGGGCGACCACGCCGGTCGTGCCCGAGCGCGAATAGAAGACGACCAAGACATCACGCATCGCATGCCTCCGCGCGTCCGGGATGAGCGGCCAGAATCTGCCGGTGAGCCGGGTGCGGCTTTGAGGGACATCAAAATGCGACCGCCCGTGGGGCCGGTCCGCGCATCTTTGCGATGAATCAAGGCCGGCCAGCCCTGTCGGCGCACCCTGCGAGCCTGGACCGGTACGCGGATCGCGCTCCGGCCCGCCCCCACAGGATGCGCACCATGATCAAGGATCTGCTCATCGTCACGGACGCGGTCGGAGAGGCTGCCGGGCCCTACGCGCTGTCCCTGGCCAGGGAGGTCGGTGCTGCCGCCGGTTGCCTGTGCATCCAGCCGGACGGCGGCGGTGATGAGGCCGCCCTGGCGGAGTTGCCATACGACTTCGTCGCGTCGACGCGTGAGGCGGCCGTCGAGGCCGCGCGCGATGTCGCCGACGACCTGGCCTACGCCGCCAGAACCGCCAACGTGCCGATGGAGATGGAAACCCTGTGCGGCAGCGCGGGCGAGATCCGGAGCCGCCTTCTGGATCGGGCCCGCATGTCCGATCTCGTCGTGGTCGAGCAGGCGGATCCCGGCCGCGACAAGCCGACGGATGCCTATACCGAAGATCTTCTCCTCGGAGCGGGACGGCCGATCCTCGTGGTGCCGGCGCGCTGGACCCGGCCGGCGCGGTTCGGCGCCGTCACGGTGGCCTGGGACGGCAGCGCCTCGGCCGCGCGGGCGCTGTCCGATGCGTTGCCGCTCCTGAGCCGCGCCAATCGCGTGCGCGTCCTTACGGTGCAGACGGAGGCCGTCTCCGGCGTCAGCGAGGGCGGCCCCCGCTTGGTGAAGCATTTGGGCCGCCATGGCATCGCTGCCGATTACCGCGCGATCTTCAGCGGCACTTCCGTCACCGAGACCCTGCTGGCCGAAGTCGCGCAGGCCGGTTCGGACCTTCTCGTGATGGGAGCTTACGGCCATTCCCGCCTGCGCGAGGCCTTCCTCGGCGGAGCGAGCCGCGACGCCCTCCGCAGGATAACGGCTCCGACCCTGATGGCGCACTGAACCGAGGCGGTTCTCCCGAACCCGTCGTCTCCCGAACCTGTCGCCGCCTGTGCCGCGCCGGAGCATCCTCGCCTTCGCGCGGATCGGCAGGCCCGGGTTCCTGCGCCGACCCCACCGGCAAGCGCCCACACGGCCCGAGGACGTTCGCAGCCTCGCCCGGTGTTGCCGATCGGCTCTGGTTCCGGCCCCTGATTCACATGAATACTGGGGCGCAGCGGAGGTTATTCTGTTGACCTGCATCAAAGCCGGCCGTTTCGACCGGCGGGAAGGTTCGACATCGTGGCCGCCCGGGGTTGATCTGCGGGCAGGGCTGAAATGATCGGCATGAGGGCAGGCTCATGAAAGTCAGTGACGTCATGCACAAAGGTGCGACTTTCGTCGCGGCCGAGACGCGCGTCGATGTGATCGCGAGGCAGATGCGGGATGCCGATGTGGGTGCGCTCCCCGTGAAGGCGGACGGCCACTTGGTCGGTATCGTCACCGACCGCGACATCACGTGCCGCGCCCTGGCGGACGGCAAGGACCCGCAGACCATGACGGCGAACGACGTGATGACCACCCGGGTCGTCTGCTGCGCGCCGGATGACGATCTCGCTCAGGCGATCAAGATCATGGAGAACAAGCGGATCCGCCGACTTCCGGTTATCGACGCGCACCAGAAGCTCGTCGGCATGGTGAGCCTCGGCGACATCTCGCACAAGGTCGGTGCCGGGCTCTCGGGCGAGGTTCTGCGCGCTGTATCCGCGCATCACCGCTGAAGCAGCATCGCCGCGCAGACCGCCCGGCGAACCGGAGGCTGCCGTGCCCCATAGAAGAAACGCAGCCTGCCACCGCGGGTATGCTACGCAGGCGGATTCCGCGCGCCGATAATATTGGGGCTCCCTTGTCTTGGTGTCTGTGCCTTTAGTCCTCGACTATTCGTGCTCAGGAGTGCCGGTCGACATTGAAATTCATTCTGCGAGCGCGGCTGATCTTGAGATGGATCAATGCTGCGTCGGTGGGCTGGCCGTACCAATGCGGACCGCTTTTTCAGAGGAGGCATTCAACATGGCCGAGTCGGGTACAAGAGTAGCGGTCAGCAGCGACGGGCCTGAGCGCGCGTCCGCACCGGCCGAGTGGCGACCCTTCGAGAATGTGCGCCGGGACATCGATCATCTCATCGATGATCTGGCGCGCAGCCTGAAGCGCGTGCCCTTCGATTTCCTCGGGGCGGCCACCACGCCGTTCACCAGCGGCGCGATGTGGCAATTGTCTCCCGTGGCCGACATACAGAACAAGCCGACCTGTTATGAAGTGACGGCCGAGCTTCCCGGCATTGATGAGAAGCATATCGAGGTCAAAGTCACCGACGGTATGCTGACGATCAAGGGGGAGAAGCGGCAAGAACAGGACCGGAAGGGCGAGGGCTTCTACCTGTCCGAGCGCCGGTTCGGCTCGATCGAGCGCGCCTTCCGCATGCCGCCGGGCGTGGACGCGAGCAAGATCGAGGCGGTCCTCAAGAACGGCGTGCTGACGGTCACGCTGCCGAAGACCGCGGAGGCGAAGACCGAGAAGACGATCGCCGTTCAGGCCGCATAGCCGGCATCCGGACGCGTGTCCGGGGTGGGCCCGGCGCATCGGGTTACCCGCCCCGGCGAACGACAATCCTCTTCCAAGAACTGCGCAGCGGGAGGGTGGTGATGGCCGAGCGCATTTTTCGCGACCGCGCCGAAGCGGGGCGCGAGCTCGCCAAGGAGCTCGCCACCTTCGCCGGGCGCCCCGACGTCGTGATCCTGGCGCTGCCGCGCGGCGGCGTTCCGGTGGCGGCCGCGGTGGCTGACGCGCTGCACGCACCCCTCGACGTGTTCGTCGTGCGCAAGCTCGGTGTGCCGGGCTACGAGGAGCTCGCCATGGGCGCGATCGCCAGCGGCGACGTGCGGGTGCTCAATCACGACATCGTCGCGTCCCTGAAGGTCCCCCCTTACCTGATCGAGGCGGTCACCGCGCAGGAACGGGAGGAGCTCCTGCGGCGCGAACGCGTCTATCGCGGCGGTCGCGCTCCCGCCGAGGTCAGCGGGCGGACCGTCATCCTGGTAGACGATGGCCTGGCCACCGGCGCCTCGATGCAGGCCGCCATCCAGGCGATCCGGCAGCGCAATCCGAAGGAGGTGGTCGTGGCCGTGCCCACCGCCTCCCGCGAGACGGTCGAGCGCCTGAAACACGAGGCGGATGCGGTCATTTGCACCGACCTGCCCGAACCGTTCTGGGCGGTGGGCGCCGCGTACCGGGATTTCACGCAGACGAGCGACGACGAGGTGCGTCGCCTGCTCGGGCGCGCGCAGGCCTCGGGCGCGGGCAATCCCGCCGCGGCGGGCACTGACGATGAGCCCGACGCGGCGATTCTCCGGCGCCTGCGCGACGCGGCGATCCCCCTGGCGGGCGGCCCGAATGAGTATAATCCCCTGCTGGCGCTGATCGGCGATGCCGGCTTCGCGCTGCTCGGCGAAGCCTCCCACGGAACGCACGAATTCTACCGGGAACGGGCGGAGATCACCCGGCGGCTGATCATGGACAAGGGGTTCGGGGCCGTGGCTATCGAGGCCGACTGGCCCGATGCCTGGCGGGTGAACCGCTATGTCCGCGGCGACAGCGACGACCTCGACGCCGTCGAGGCGCTCGCCGGCTTCCGCCGGTTCCCGACCTGGATGTGGCGCAACACCGAGATGGTCGATTTCATCGAGTGGCTGCGCACCTACAATCTGGGCAGGCCGGCTGAGGCCCGGGTGGGCGTCTACGGCATCGATCTCTACAGCCTGCGCGCCTCGATGAAGGCGGTGCTCTGCTGCCTGCAAACGCTCGATCCGGCCGCGGCCGAGGCGGCGCGCGCGCGTTACGCCTGCTTCGACCGGTTCGGCGACAGCGGGCAGATTTACGGCTTCATGACCGGGCTGAAGGGCATCGGATCCTGCCAGGAACAGGCCGTAGCCCAGCTCCTGGCCCTGCAGCGGCGCACGGCCGATACCCTGGCGTGGAGCGGCAGCACCGACGACGAGGAACTCTTCAACGCCGAGCAGAACGCGCGCGTCGTCAAGAGCGCCGAGGCCTATTACCGCACGATGTTCCTCGCGGAGGTGTCCTCCTGGAACCTGCGGGACCGCCACATGGCCGAGAGCCTGGAGCGGCTGGTGGCGCATCTGGAGCGCCGGCCTGGCCCCGTGAAGATCGCCGTCTGGGCGCACAACTCCCATCTCGGGGACGCGCGCGCCACCGCGATGGGCGAGCGGGGCGAGCTGAACCTGGGGCAGCTGCTGCGGGAGCGCTACGGCCGTGCCGTCGTGAACGTCGGCTTCACCACTTATGCGGGGACCGTGACGGCCGCCTCCGACTGGGATCAGCCGGCCGAGCGCAAGCGTGTCCGGCCTGCGCGCCCCGGCAGCTACGAGGCCTTGTTCCACGCCCTCGGCGCAGGCCGCTTCCTGCTGCCCCTCACGGCCGGCAGCGAGGCGGCGCAGATGCTCCGGGCGGCCCGCACCGAGCGGGCGATCGGCGTCATCTACCGGCCCGATACGGAGCTGCAGAGCCATTACTTCCGGGCCTGCCTGCCGGATCAGTTCGACGCGATCCTCCACTTCGACGAGACCCGCGCGGTGACGCCTTTGGAACGGACGGCCGCCTGGGATGCGGGCGAGGTGCCGGAGACCTTCCCGGTCGGCCTGTGAGCCGCCGGCGCGATTCTTCACTCCAGCGACGGAGCTGGCCATGGACGAGATTCTCGCCCCGCGCGAGCAGCAGATCCGGATTCCGGCCGCCGCCGCGTTCCTGGATGCCGACCTGCGCGTCCCGCGAGATCCCGGGGGCGTCATCCTGTTCGCGCATGGCTCCGGGAGCGGCCGGTTCAGCCCGCGCAATCGCAGCGTCGCGCAGGCCCTCAACGCGGCGGGCTTCGCGACGGTGCTGGCCGATCTTCTGACCCCGGACGAGGAGACGGCCGACCGCCGGACCGGTCGGTTGCGCTTCGACATCCCGTTCCTGGCCGCGCGACTGCACGCGGTGGCGGCGTGGCTTCCCGGCCAGCCGGACCTGCGGCAACTGCCGCGGGGCTATTTCGGCGCGAGCACCGGGGCCGCGGCCGTGCTGGTCGCGGCTGCGGCCGAGCCGGATCTGGTCGGTGCGGTCGTGTCGCGCGGCGGCCGGCCCGACATGGCGGCCGCGGCCCTGCCGCGCGTGCGGGCGCCGACGCTGCTGCTCGTGGGCAGCCGTGACCCGGAGGTTCTCGCGCTGAACGAGGCGGCCCTGGCCCGTCTGACCTGCGTCAAGCGCCTGGTCGTCGTACCCGGTGCGTCGCACCTCTTCGAGGAGCCGGGCACGCTCGAGACGGTGGCGCAGCACGCGGCACGCTGGTTCCGGGAGCACCTGAAGGTCCGCACCTCCGGCGCCCCGGCTCCGCTTTGACGGCCCGGCGATCCCGGAATGCACCGTGGATCGCCGGGGACGGCAGCGCTATCGGCGCCCCTCCGCCGGCCGGAGAGCAGGCTCGGGCATTCGGCGAATCCGCCGGGAAGCCGAATGCCCCCTTTTCGGCACCCTCGCGCCGCTGCGCGGCGCTAGCTGCTCGCGAGGGTCTCGGTCTCCGCCTCGGTCGTCTTCCCGAGGCCCAGCCACGCCTTCATCGCTGCGGGCAGGAAGCGGGCGTTCCTCTTCTCCGGCTTTGCCGGGGGGCGCACCGCTTCCAGCCGGGCAGCCGCCACGTCCATCCCGAGCGGGTCCGCCTGCCGCCCGATCGCCAGGGCACCTTCGAGAGCGGCGAGGCCCCGGTCGAAGGAGAAATGATAGCGCAGCGTCCGATCGAAGTTGATGTGCTGGTCGATGTAGCGGGCGCGCTCAAGCTCGATCTCGGGCGTGTCGGCACAGGCCAGGCGGGTCACGAACGGCAACAGGCGCGCCCGCTCCTCGTCGGTGGCCTCGTCGTTCAGACGCATGGCAAACTGACAGATCGGGCGCGAGAAGCAGTCCGGCATGCGGCCGACGGAGGCGACCGGCTGATAGGGAAAGCCGCAGGCGACGATCGCCGCCTCGTTGATGCAAGTCCCCCCGTCGGGGCCGGGAAACCGGTGCGAGCCCCGGAGAAGCTTCCAGTTCAGGATGTGATCGAAGTCGTCCATGGTGGCGAGTTCCTTCGACTGTTTTCAGATCTCATGCACAGATTTGCCGTATGGGGTTTCGGGTCTCGGAAGATGCGCGGCCGGTCGGCCGCGGGTGAAGTCAGTCGGGGCGTGGAGCCTGTTACGGAAACGCGGGACCCGGCCTTCCGGTGGCAGCACGCGCTAGACCATTTGTTCGCTGCTGTGGCTCATCCGGCGCGCAACGTAATCCGTCCGGTGCCAATGCTGGCCGAAGATCAACCAAGCCAGGCCGAAGCCGATCCCGCCGGCAGCGAACAGCGCCGTCAATGCGGCCGGATCCAAGCCGTTGGCCACCCGGCGGCTCAACTGATGCTCGTGCGGTCCCGACAGGAGCGCCTGCCGCAACGCTTCGGGGCTTTTCAGGATGTCCTGCAAGGCCCGTCTAACATGGTCGCCGATGCGGCCGGCTAACCGGTCATCCTCATGGGCGCGCTCCCCGCGCATGCCCTCATGCTCGACGACGTCGTGTGAATGGCTGTCCGTCATAACGCGTCTCCATGGCTGTCTGCGGGTTCGTCGGCGATCGGGCGGGTGCGTCCCTGTCCGGTCGTTCCTGTCAGGCGAGGGCGACGATGCGGTCGTTGACGGCGCGCACGCCGGGCACGGACCAGGCGGCGCGCTCGGCGGCCTCGCGCTCGGCCCAGGCCGAGACGGCGCCCTCCAGGGTGACGGTGTCGCCCGCGACGCTGACCTTGATGGCGTCGGCCTCGAACAGCGCGCTGCGGCGGAACGCCTGCAGGATCTTGTCCTTGACCGCGCTGGGCGGGACCCGGGGCTGGACCGTGATCAGGTTGGTCACCCCGTGCACGCCCGACAGCTTGCGCACCGCTGCCTCGGCGGCCGCCACCTGGTACTGCCAGGCCACCGCGCCGGTGAGCGTGATCCAGCCGCCGGCGACTTTGACCTGGAGGGCGTCCTTGGGCAGGTGCACCGACCAGTCGATGATCGCCAGCGCCCGGGCGGCGATCTGGTCGTCGGCGACCTTCTTGTCGTCGGGGTAGCGGACCTGGATCTCCTGGGCGAGGGCGCGCACGCCCCGGACGCGGCGGGCGGCGCGCTCGGCCTCGACCTTCTCGGCGTAGCTGCCGACATGGCCGGTGAGCGTGACGACGCCGTCCGCCACGCTCACGCCGATGGCGCCAGCGTCCAGGCTGGGATCGAAGTCGAGCTCGTCGAGCACGGCCCGGCGCAGGTCCTTGTCGGTCATGGCGTCCCTCCCGGCCTGCCTCCCGCAGGCCCGTTCCGAAGAGGCTCGGCCCGAAGGCTCCCGGCCCGCAGCCTCGGGCGGACTCTGCCCGCCCTAGACCGGCGAGCCTTGATCTAGCGCAACACCAACCCCACCCACCGCACGCGCCAGCGCGGCGATGCCTGCTGAAGTCTTGAGGTACATCAATGTGTCGAACGATGATCGGCCTTTGATGTCGTATCAATCTCTTCGGCGGAGGTGGCGATGCGGTATCCTCTCGCTATTGGATATTTGATCGGTCTTTCGGTGGTGTTGCCGGATCTGGTCTCGGCTGGCGATGCGTCAGATCCGATGGAAGTTGCAGCCAATCGGAGCGACTACATTGCGAAGAGCGGCGCGACCGTGCCGAAGCCGGGCATGCTCGATGTCAACAAGAGCAACGAGATCCAGCGGCGCACGCCGGATCAGATCCGCGACGATGCCATCACGCGCGGAATCTGCGTCGGTTGTACGCGGTGACCCTCCCGCAATCCGTGGCGCGGACGCGCGACACGCGGGTTGGGTCGTTCGAGCGCATTGGTGCGGCGTGTCCGCGGGGCCATGCCCGGATCCGTCCTCCCAACCCTTGGGCGGATCGGCATGGTCGTCCCGGCTCCTGCGCTACCACACGAGGGCGGTTTGAGCGCGTTCGAACAGTTCTCGGTCGAAGATGACCGTCACAAAGGGGGGGCGACGATGGCCTTTGCCTTGAGCAGCCCGGCATTCGAGAATGGCGGCCCGATCCCGGATCGCTACGCCCGGCGCGGCAACAACGTGTCTCCGCCGCTGCAATGGACGGAGCCACCGCCCGGCACCCGAAGCTTCGTCCTTCTGATGGAGGATCCCGACGCACCGGTCCCGTCGTTCCGGCACTGGATCGTCTACGACATCCCGGCCGAGCGGCGGCATTTGCCCGAGGGCGGCAGCTCGGGAGCCCGGGTGGAAGGGCTGCGGCATGGGGTCAACGACTTTCGGAACCCGCACTACGACGGGCCGCAGCCGCCTGTCGGCGATCCGCCGCATACCTACCGCCTCCGTCTCGCTGCCCTCGGGGTCGGAACGCTTGGCCTCGAGGGGCAACCCTCGGCAGCGGAGGTCTGGGACCACGCGCGCGCGAACATCCTCAGCGAAGCCGAGCTGACGGGCACCTATCGGACGCAGGCATGAGCGGCACCCCGCCGCGCGGTTGATGGGCATCGATTCGGCCCGTCAGCCGGAGACCTGTTCGGCAGGCCGTCTTAAGCTTTGGAGGCTGCAGGGGAGGGCTGACTTGGTCGAGCACCTGATCCGCAAGCTCGGGACGTTCGCGCGCCTCAGCGACATCGATTGCCTCCGGCTCACCGAGGCCCTTGCGCCGGTGCGCAACGTGGCTGCCCGCACCGACATCGCGGTGGAAGGCGACTGCCTGAACGGCACCCAGTTCATTCTGACGGGCTGGGCCTGCCGCTATCGGCAATTCGCGGACGGGCGCCAGCAGATCGTCTCGATCCTCCTCCCCGGCGATCCCTGCGAGCCTGCTATCCCGTGGCAATGCCGGTGCACCCACGCCGTGGCGGCCCTGACGCCGGTCACTTTCGCCCAGATCCCGGCCTGCTCGCTTCGCGACCTGATGGCGAGCAGTCCGGCACTGGAGGAGGCGCTTCAGCGCGAGGCGCTGGCCACCGCGGCGATCCAGTGGGAGTGGGCGGTCAGCCTCGGCTGCCGCACCGGCATCGAGCGCCTCGCCCACCTGCTCTGCGAGCTGCACGCGCGGCTGGCCGCGGTGGGCCTCGCGGACGGGGATTGCTGTCCCATGCCGATCACCCAGAGCGATCTCGGTGATGCGCTGGGCCAGACCAGCGTGCACATCAACCGTACGCTGCAGGAACTGCGCCGAGGTCGCCTGATCGCCCTGAAGGGCCGGCGCCTGACGATCCTGAACCGGCGCAAGCTGGAGGAGCTCGCCCAGTTCAGGCCCGCCTACCTCTCCCGTGCCGAGCCGTCCTCCCGCCCAAGCGCCGAATGTGCGCCGCCGCCTCCCGGGCTCCCCTGTCCCGACCGCCATGGGCCAGGGGAGCACGGGCGGGATTCGGGCGGCTCAGCCTGCACGACGGTCGCGGAGGCCCATCGGGACGCTTGGCTCAGTCGCTTCGCTTTCGGCGTATGAAGCCTGCCTTGCGGTCGTATCCACCGGGCCTCCGGGATCGGGAGGTCACCGCGGCGCGGCCTGTCCGGCTCAGGCGGGCGCAAGCCGGCGGAGGCGCGGCGCGTTGAGGCAGAATTCCGGGTAGGTGCCGGCGGCCGTTCCCGAGGCGAGTTCCCGCAGGCAGCGGTCGCGCTGCTGGCAACGGCAGCAATTGGCCTCAAGCGCGTTCATGAGGTCAGGCTCGCTCAGCCTGATCGTCTCCGGATCGACGTGGAGGGTCCTCATCAGCCTCGCGAGATTGCGGAATCGCGACGGCGTGCCGGAGGTGTCGTTCTCCAGCATCGTCTGGACGTAATCGGAATCGATATCCTTCAGCTCATGGGCGGCGCCGAGGAGGGGCCCCCATTCTGCGGCGAGGAAAGGCACGATCCCGAACGGATCGAAGAACTGAGATTCCCTTGGGGGTTTGGCCATCACGCGCTCCGGCGGATCTCGAATGCAGGCATCCTGCACGCCGCAGCACGATGTCCCTTGATCCAACGCAAACCCGTTCCGAGGGCCGGCCTTCCCGCGGCCGCCAAGCTCGGCTGGACAGGCCCGCGCTTCAGACCGCCCCGACCGGCTGATCCAGCAGGAGGCCGTCGCGTCGCGCCCGCGCGACCACGAGACGTGCGGCCTTCCTGGCCCTTGCGGCTCGCAGCGCGCTCTCAGGCTGGCCATCGCGAAGCGCCCGGCAGGCCAGGGCCCGAAACCAGTTGGCATTGGCGATGGCCGTCGCCCGGCGGCCGGCAAAGCCGGTCGATGGGGCCGGGGCTGGGCGCGTGACTGTCACCATGATTCTGTCTCCCCCGAAAATAAGGGCCAGCGTCATCACGCCGGCACCGATATTCGCTGTCCGTCGCAGAGTAGAGTCAGCGCGCCCTGGCGCGGATTGACAGAGATCAACGCTGCCGTTCCCGGCTTCGGCTTCAAGCCCTCTTGCAAGAAGGGAGGTCGCGATGTCGCCATCGGATATTCGGCTTGCCGTCGAAGCCCACAAAGAGGCGGTCGAGGCGCTGTCCGGGTTTTTTGTCGAATTCCCCATGATTCCGGAATATATATCCAAAAATCATATCGCCTTTGAGGTCGCTCATCGCATCCGGGCGGGCATAAGATCGAAAGATCGGCTGGTCCGCTACGGAATCGAGGCGGTTCTGACGAACAAATACTGAGGGGCTAGGTCGGGCCGGAGCCGCGCTCGGACCGCCCTCCCGGAGCACCGGCCCTGCTCAGGGGGGCGGCGGCTCCGGTTCGCCGCGCAGGGCCGCCACCGCGTCCGCGAACCGGTCGAGCAGGGCGGCGCGTCGCAGCTTCAGCGTGGGGGTGAGCAGGCCGGCCTCGACGGTCCAGGGCGCCCGCAGGAGACGCACGGCCTGCACGCGGGCGGCGCGGGGGCAATCGTGCAGCGCCGCGGCGATCCGATCCAGCGCGGCCCGCCGGGCGGCCGCGTCGTCGAGCGCGCCCTCCGCTGCCGGGTCGAGACCGAGGTCCCGCGCGAGCTGCATCCACGTTGCCGCGTCGACCACGGCCAGGACCGACAGGCGCGCCTGGCCTTCGCCTACCACCATGGCCTGCCTGAAGAGGGGATCGCGCGTGATGGCGGCCTCCACGGCTTCGGGCGAGACCTTCTCGCCGGTCGACAGGACCAGGATGCCCTTGAGCCGGCCGGTGATGCACAGATCGCCCTTCCGCAGGACGCCGACGTCGCCCGTGTGCAGCCAGCCGTCGCGCAGGGCGTTCCGGGTGAGGTCCGGACGCCGCCAGTACCCGAGCATCACGCCCGGCGAGCGGACGAGGATCTCCCCCGACGCGCCGATGCGGATCTCCATCCCGGGCAGGGGCGGCCCGACGAGGCCCGGCCGCGTCCGGCCGAGCTGGAATCCCGTGACCGCCGAGGCCGCCTCGGTCAGGCCGTACCCCTCGACGAGGGGCAGCCCGAGGCTGAGGCAGAAGCGGGCGGTGTCCTCCGGGAGAACGGCTCCCCCCGAGACCGCGAGCCGCAGGCGGCCGCCGAACGACCGACGGATGGATCTCCCTACGATCCCACGCAGCAGGGTGCCGATGGCGGCCCGGGCGAGGCCGAGCCGCCGGCCGTCACGCCGGGCGGCGCAGAGGTCCCAGCCCCGGGCAAGCGCCGCGCGCAGCAGCCAGCGCGTCAGCCGCGTCCGTTCCGCCCGCTCCGTCACGGCGTGGCGCAGGCGCTCGAGGAGGCTCGGCACCACGAGCAGGATCGTCGGGCGGGCGAGGAGGAGATCCTCGCGCAGCTGCGCCACCGAGCGCGCGAACACGACCGGCGCCCCGAGGATCAGGGGCAGGTAGCAGCCGACCACGCGCTCGAAGATGTGGGCGAGCGGCAGGTAGGACAGGAAGACGTCCCGGTCCGAACCCGGGTTGCGGTCGAGGACCGCCTGCGCGACCGACAGCAGGTTGCGGTGCGAGAGCATCACGCCCTTCGGCGTGCCGGTGGTCCCGGAGGTGTACACGATGGTCGCCAGCGCGTCCGGGTCGAGGGCGGTGCGGGCACCCGGGGATCCGCCCGCGCCTGAAAGCCAGGCGCGCAGGCCCCGCAGGCGCGGATCCGAGGCGCCGGATCCGAGCGGCTCCTCGAGCACGATTACGCGCCGCACGGCGGTGCGCAGCTTCGCGCGATCGCCGAGGCTGTGCCAGTCCTCCGCCGCACGGACGACCACCACGCGGGCGCCGGAATCCGCCAGAAGGTCGGCCGCGTTCGCCCGGGCATCGTCGGGGAACAGCGGCACCACCACGAGGCCGAGCGACAGCGCGGCCTGATCGAAGGCCACCCACTCGACCCCGTTCGGCAGCCAGAGCGCGATCCGCTCACCCGGCCCGAGTTCCTCGCGGGCCAGGGCGGCGGCCCGTTCGGCGACCCGCCCGGCCATTGCGGCCCAGGTGATCGCCTCGAAACGGCCCGTGGCGGAATCATGCGCCATGTAGGCGGTCGCCCTTGGGCGGCGGGCAGCCTGGGCCTGGAGCAGGGCCGGGATCGTGCCCGCCGCGTCCGCGGGCGGCTTTGCGCAGATCGGTGCGTCGGGGTGGGCGCGCATGGTCAGGCCGGAGCCGCCGCGACGGGCGGCTCTCCCCTCTCGTGCGCTAGATCCGGCTCGCCGCACTGCGCGAGAATCGCCGCGCGCGCCCGGTCGCGGAGGCGGATCGCCGCGTGGAAATCCGCACCGTCGGGGGCGATCGGCGCACCGATATGGACGTGGATGGCGCCGCGACGCGGGAACCACTGATCGGCGCGCAGAACCGACCGCGTGCCCGCGATCGCGACCGGCACGACCGGGACGCCGGTTCGGCACGCGTCCAGGAAGGCGCCGGGATGGAAGCCGAGGAGGCCCGGGTTCCGGGTGAAGGTGCCTTCCGGGAAGGCGACCAGCTGCTCGCCCGCCAGGATCCGCCCGAGAGCGGCCTGCGCGTCCGCGATGCCGGCCACCGTGCCGCGATGCACGAAGGCCGTTCCGAGCCGCCGCAGGAAGGGCCCGGCGATGTGCTGATGGGCCAGCTCGTCCTTGGCGAGGAAGACCGGCGTCCCGGGCAGCACGGCCGCCAGCACGGCGCCGTCGAGATAGCTCGCATGGTTGGCCACGATGACGGCACCGTGCCCGGCGGCCGCGCCCGAGACGGTCAGCGGCGTCCGCGTGAGGCCGAAGAACGCGCGCAGGCCCGTCCGCAAGGCGGCGTAGCGCCACGCGCGGTTCGGCAGGAGGAGCACCAGTGGCCACAGGACGGCCCCGATGGCGACGAGGACGCTCCACCAGAGCGCCGCGTAGGCCGCCTCCGACCAGAGTCGCCCGATCCGGCGCAGCCGCGCCCCAGCCCCCGTGAGGGCGAGCCGGGCGAGCTGCGTCCGCAGGGCGGCTTCCGGCCGGCCGAGTTCGCCCGCCTCGTAGAGCGCCCGCGTCGCCGCGCGCCGGATCTTCCCGCTCGACGTCTTGGGCAGCGTGCGGGGCGGACACAGGACCACCGCATCGGGGGGCTGCTCGATCACGCCGGCGGCAGCCCGCGCCAGGGTGCGCCGCAGCTCCGCCAGGGCCGCCGCATCGGTCAGACGCGTCTCGGCCGCGAGGATCAGCCGTTCCGTCCCGCTTTGCGGATCGGGGCTCGCGAAGGCCGCGACGCAGCCCTTGCGCACACCGTCGAGCCCGCCCGCCACCTCTTCCAGTTCGTGCGGATGGATCTTCCGCCCGGCCCGGATGATGATGTCCTTGGTGCGCCCGGTCACGTAGACGTCGCCGCCCGCCATGTAGGCGAGGTCGCCGCTCTCCAGCCATGACCCGGCGAACAGGGCGCGCGTCACCTCGGGACGCCGGAAGTAACCGGTCGTCGCCGAGGGGCCCTTGAACTGCAGCCGGCCCTCCCGGCGCTCCGGCGCCTCGCGCCCGGCCTCGTCCACGAT
Organism: Methylobacterium sp. CM6257; assembly: GCF_054611515.1. NCBI lineage: Bacteria > Pseudomonadati > Pseudomonadota > Alphaproteobacteria > Hyphomicrobiales > Methylobacteriaceae > Methylobacterium > Methylobacterium sp. CM6257. Next base: position 6,281,754 of record NZ_CM137735.1, on the reverse strand, counting down.
CCGGATCTGGTGGCCGCGCAGGGGGTGCCCGCAGGCCGCGAAGGCGATAGACCCTGCGGCGCCGGGCGGGGCCGGGCAGGCCTCGCCCGCGCGCGACAGCGCCGCGCGGTCGATCCAATCGATCTGCGGGCCCCGGCCGAGGGGCGGGAAAGCCAGGCCGACCGCGCATTCGGCGAGACCGTAAACGGGCGTGAGGGCGGAGGGGCGCAGGCCGAAGGCCGCGAAGCGCCGGGCGAACCGTGCGAGCGTGTCCGGGCTCACGGGCTCGGCCCCGTTGGTCAGCACCCGCAGGGAGCTGAGGTCGAGCCCCGCGAGGTCCTCGTCGCGCAGCGTCTTGAGGCACAGCTCGTAGGCGAAGTTCGGGGCGGCCGAGATCGTCCCGCGCTGCCGGTGGATCGTCCGGAGCCAGCGTCCCGGATCGGCCAGGAAGGCGAGGGGCGACAGGATCGCCGCCGGTGCGCCGAAATAGAGGCTCCCCAGCCAGCAGCCGATCAGCCCCATATCGTGGTAGAGGGGCAGCCAGCTCACCACCACATCCGCCGACGAGGCTCCTACCGCCTCGCCCATGGCGCGCACGTTGGCGAGCAGGTTGGCGTGCGTCAGCATCACGCCCTTCGGGTCACCGGTGCTGCCGGAGGTGTACTGGATCAGCGCGAGGCTCGCGCCCGTGGCTGGCACGGCCGCCGCCAGGCTGTCCCCCGCCGCGAGGTCCTCGGTGGTCGTCAGCACCCGCAGGCTCTCGACGCCGTCGCGCAGGAGCCGGGCGAAGGGCTTGATCGCGGCATCGGTGATCAGGATCTCCGGCGCGGCGTTCGCCAGGATGCCGACTTGGCGCTGCAGGTGATCCTGGATCTGGGCGCGCCGGAACGGTGGGTAGAGCGGGACCGGGACGCCGCCCGCCAGGATGGCGCCGAGAAAGGCCGGGAAGAAATCGGGCCCGGTCGGCAGCATGAGGGCGACCCGGTCGCCGAAGGCAAGACCGAGCTTCAGGAGGCCGGCCGCGACTTGGCGCGCGCGCTGGTCGAGGGCCGCGTAGGTGAGCACGGTCTCGGATCCGCCCTCCTGCTGCAATCGGAGATGGGGGCGGTCGGGGTGGTGGCGGACATGGAAGGCGAGCACCTCGGGCCAAGTGGCGGCCCGGTGCGGCTCGGCCGCCGGCGGCAGCGCCTCGGGGCACGGGGCGGCGACGGGTCCGCGCATGGTGCCGGCGGCCCGAACGGCCGCGAGCAGCTCGGCCGGCGTCCCCGCCTCGCCGATCAGCCGCTCCGGCAGCGACACCCGGAAGCTGCGCGACAGGCGCAGGAGCAGCTCGGCCCGCCCGAGGCTGTCCAGGCCGAAATCCCGTTCGAGGTCGCTGTCGAGGTCGACCGTGATCGATCCGCCGCGCTCGGGGTGCAGTTCGAGCAGGAGCGCCCGGACGAGATCCAGGACGGCGGCTCCGGTGGGTTGCGGCGCCGCATCGGCCCTCTCGCTCGGCAGGCGTGCGACGTTCGGCACGAAGAACTCCCGGATGCCGGGGCAGTGGCCTCGATGGGACAGGCCGTCGAATCCTCGGCCCAAGACTAGCCTCATTTTGCCGACGCGCGTTGATCCTCCTCAACAGATGGATGCGGCGCCAAGTCAGGTATGGGAGGGCCCATCCCTGCATGGCCGCGTCCCGGCGCGGGCCTCCGAAGAGGCGGGAGTTGAGCTTTGCCTCAGGCCGAAGAGGAACCGGATCCCTTCCAAGCGTTCGGGCTTTCGGCCGAAGTCACATTGATGTCGATCAAATGCGCAGGCCCAGGATGCAGGCTAACTGACCTGCACCGTCGCATGGAGGCCGGGAGAGAAGCACCATGCTCCGCCATGTCCTCATCGTCGTGCTTCTGGCCGGACCAACCGCGGCGCTCTCGCGGCCCGGGCGTGCACCGCCGCTCCCCTTCGCCCATGTCGACGCTGGTCGGCCCAGCGCTTGCGTGTGCGGCCCCGTCCGCCGGAGATCGGCTCAGGTCAGGGCCCGGCGGCCAAGCCATCTTGGCCGGACCGTCTTCGAAGGCGGGGTGCAAAGCCGGGGCCTGCGCGCCCGCCGGTTCGGCTATGGCGCGGCAGGATCGGTGATGGCGCTGGGTGTCGGCTACGCGCCCTGGAGCCGCTACGACGACTGTATCTGGGGCTTCGCCGGTGCCATCCCCCCGGCGCATTGCACCGACTACTACAGCTTCTGAGGCGAGGGGCGCCAAAGGCAGGATCCCGGCCGCGCGCGCTCCGGAGCACGATCAGACGCGCGTGTCCGATCCCTGATCCGCGCGTCCCATCGCGGCTCCCGCACCCGGTGGCCACGCGTCTCTTGAATCGGCCGGCACGTGTCGGCATCTCTGAAGCAATGCTCGAAGCCACCCTCGATGAAGCCAGCCTCGCCCGCTTTCTCGATGCCTTCTACGCGCGCGTGCGCCGCGATGCGCTGATCGGTCCGGTCTTCGCGGCTGCGATCCCCGATCCGGACTGGCCCCGTCACATGGCAACCATCCAGGACTTCTGGTCCTCGGTCCTGTTCAAGACCGGACGCTACAAGGGCAACCCGTTCGGCAAGCATCTCGCACTCGGCCGCCTGGAACCGGAGCATTTCGCGCGCTGGCTCGGCTTGTTCGAGGAGACGGCGTCCGCGCATTTCCCACGCGAGGTCGCCATCGCCCTGATCGAGCGCGCGCACCGCATCGGCGATAGTCTGAAGGCAGGCTTGTTCTTCCGGCCCGTCCCGCTGGGCGCGTCGGGCACAGCCTGAGCCGGGTTGTTGGAGCCTCCTGCCGTCTCACGGACACAGCAGGATGCTGTCGCTCTTTAGTGGTCGGCGCGTGTTCGAGCCGACGCGGCGAGAGGCCTGATCAGGCGGCTTGGCGCTCGGTGCTCACCGTCTTGTCGGCCCGCGACCGCGCGAACAAGGCGGCGCCCGCCTCGGGTCCTGCGGCCTTCACAAGCGTGGCCTCGTCGCAGGCCCGAGCCACCTTCAGGCCAAGCTCCACCAGTCGCCCATTCTCGGCGCAGTAGGCTGCGAGCCGCGCACGACCGTAGGCCGGCATGCGGGCGAGCATCCGCTCGCGCTCCTCGTCATCCGCGCGGAACAGCGCGGAAATGAGCCCGATCGGGACTGGATACTTCGCCAGGGCGCCTGGATGCGGTCGGTTCCCATCGAGCGCCATGAATACCTCGCTGCTGCGGTTGTGCGGCGAGGTTCTGCAAGCTTGGTTAACGATCGGTTGAGAGACATCGCCGGCGACCACCTGATCGGGTGGCGGACGACGTGATCGCACCCACCGACAGCTACGGCGCTGGCGCATTCGACGTGATGGGGCATGACTGGGGCGGCCTCGCCGGATGGTGGCTCGCCGCGCGATCTCCGGAGCGCGTTCGGCGCCTCGCCATTCTGAACGCCCCCATCCGGATGTGCTCGTCACCGATGCGCGCCGCCACCCGAGCCAGGCCCTCCGGGCCTTCCACTTCTGGGTTTTTCGTGTGCCTCGGCTACCCGATCCGTGCGCAAGGCCGGATCGCGTGGTTGCCCGGCCACGCACGGGATGCACCATGAAGAGCCAGACCGCGTCAGCGCCGCGCCGGCGAGTTGTCCCTGCGCCTTCGTGGCCTTCGCTCCCTCTGACCATCGTGGGCACTCGGCCTGGACCTGAGCCCAGCCGTTGACTCGATGGGGAGCGAGGGCGCTGATCGAGATTCTCGATTCACAGTGACGCCTGACCGACTCGTCGCGACAGCGCCAGAAGCCGTCTTGTCTCGGCCAGCGTGGCCCGCAGCGCTGCTCGCTCCTCGCGTATCGCGCTGATCAGGTAGGCCGTGCGCGCCATCTCAACCGCGGCGTCCCGCACCTGCGCTGCCGTGGACGGCGGAACGGGCTTGCGCCCGCAATCCAGAACCTCCGTGAAAGGCACTTCCATCAGCATGTTGCCGCTCGCGTCGGCGATCTCGAAGGCGTATCGGGCCGGGTTTTCCTTTCCCTGAGCCAAATCGGCGCTCATTGCCGGCACGGCGCGGTAGGCCTCGAGGTAGGCCGCCTCGATGCCGGAAAGCTCCAGGCCCGCGTCATCGCGCTCCAAGCCTCTCGGGCCGTGCAGGTGGAAGTAGAACAACGGCATCGACTGCTCGCGCTTGAACGGTCTTCCGCCATACCAACAAACGAAGTTGGTCCTGGATCACCGAAGCCGAGGCGGATCTCTGCACATCCATCGCCGGGGACGGCTCCTGCGCCTCAGGGGCGACCGAGAGCCGTTCCCGATCGCGTTGCGATCGGAAGCGGCTCTCAGGTCTTGATCTGACGCGCTCGCCTGCGCCGAACCGGCGTCCACTTCGGCGACGAGCGCTCGAAATCGAGTGCGACCCTTGGGAGGGCCGTTGCCCAGAGCGCAGGGCTATGGGGATGGTCGCTGCTCGACCGGGTGGGGCAGCATCCCCGGATGACTCGGGCGCTCTGGTGGGAGACGCTGGTCGCGGCTGCGATCCAGCGGGAGCGGACGGTCAACCTCGGCCAAAGCTGAGGCATGGAGCGGGCAGCCCTTTGTCCTGTGAGTTGTGCCTGCGCCTGCACGCGGAGCGTGAAAAGAGGAGCCATCCGCGTCGCTTCTCTCAAATGGGCAACGTGATTCAGGCTAGGGCGGGTCCGATGATTTGCTGGCATGCAGCATTCCTTCGAGCGCAGCCGTCAGTCCCGAGAATCCAACTCGCGATCTTGGAATTCATCCTGCTCATCGGTACAAAATCTCATTGCTTTGAGTCGGAAATCAATCTGTTCTGAAGGCGGTCGGGAGAATGAACTGCCCGAAAACGAGCAAAAATCCTCAATATGCTATTGAACGGCTTCGCCGCCTGTGCGAGACAGCGGCGTCCGGAACAGGACGATTCGAGAGAGCCCAGGCTGGCGTGAGCCGGTTATGGCGTCGAGGAGCGACCGCCCCTGGAAGCTCCGCGGCACAATCTCGCGTCGTTGGACGATCTGGAGTGTGACGCGTCCTGCGTCCGTGAAGAGCCAACGCCGCCCATAAGAGGCCGTGGCTCCCATGAACCCGCGACAGAGGGGGCGACCGGAATGCTTCGACGGGCATTTCATCGCCCGTCCGTCGAGGGAGAGCAGCATGTTTCCGGACGACGACAAATTCGAATCTGTCGGTCCCGATCGCGGCTGGAACTACGAGCCGCCCTGCAGCGACGTCTTCAGGGATTTCACTTCCCCTCTCTACACGACCGACGCGGACGGCTGGTTGACCTACTACAACGAGGCGGCAGCCGATCTCTGGGGCTACCACCCCGAACTCGGCAAAACGCGCTGGTGTGGATGCTGGCGTATTTTCACGACGGATGGCGAGGTGCTGCCACTCGATCAGTGCGCGATGGCCGTGGCCATCAAGGAGGGACGACCCGTGCGCGGCGCGCAGGCTGTCCTGGAGCGGCCAGACGGGACACGCATCCCGTTCATGCCCTTCCCAACACCCCTGCGTGACGCTTCCGGCGCTCTGGTCGCCGCATCCAACGTCCTTCTGAGGATCACAAGGATCAACTGGGCTGAACCGGCCGATTTTCCCGCCGGTCCGTGGGCCGAAACGATGCCGACCACGCTGAGAGCAGGTCTCGAACTCGACGATTTGACAGGTTCGCTCCAGACGACCCTGGCTACGCTGGCCGATGTCGAGTGCGATTATGAGAGTGATTGCGAGCGTCTCGAGGAGTGGTCCGGTTCAACCGAAGAGAAGGACCAAATCCTGCGCCAGCTTGAGCAGAAGCGGCAGCGGCTACGCGCTGCTCTGAGCAAGCGCGCCGAACATCTGAAGCGACAGGCCAGACGGTTCATCGGGCGGCAGCCAGCAGTCGTGACGCGACGGCCGGCACGCGTTTCAGCGGCGCACTACAGGTTCAACTGATCGCCTTCCTGCATTGCTCGGCCCGATCAGAGGGGGGCATGCAAGCGAGGAGCAGCCTCGCGACGTGCAAGCCTGCTGTCAGAGGGCAGAGTACCGCTAGGCTGTCCCGATCAGGTTCACCCACGCGCGCGGCTGCAATTTTGACGGCGGTGCAGCCATTGCTGTCTCGGCCTGCGCCTCCATGAAGGCGACGATCTTCGGCACGATCTCGGCGCGGAAACGCGAGCCATTGAAGACGCCGTAGTGACCCGCCCCGATCTGAAGGTGGTAAGCCTTCCTGTCGGCCGGCAGATTGGGCGTCAGGTCGAGTGCGGCTCGGGTCTGGCCGAGACCGGTGATGTCGTCCTTCTCGCCCTCGATGGCCATCAGCGCACAGCGCCGGATCGCGCTGAGGTCCACGGGCCTGTCTCGGTGGCGCATCTCACCTCGGGGCAAGCGGTGCTCGATGAACACCGTCTCGACCGTCTGGAGGTAGTACTCGGCCGCAAGGTCCATCACGGCCAGGTACTCGTCGTAGAACTCCCGGTGCTTGGCGGCCGAGTCGCCGTCGCCCTGGACGAGGTGGTTGAACATGTCCCAGTGCGCCGTCTGGTGCCGGTCGAGGTTCATGCTGATGAAGCCGGCCAACTGGAGGAAGCCTGGATAGACCTCACGGCCGTGCCCCTGATGGGTCCACGGAACCGAGTGGATGCAGTGGCGCTCGAACCACGCGATGCTTCGCTCCTGCGGCAGCCTGTTCACCGCCGTGGGCGACCGGCGCGTGTCGATAGGACCGCCGACCAGCACGGCCGAGCGGGGGACCAGCGGGTGATCCTCGGCTTCCATGCGGGCGATGGCGGCCAGCACCGGCACGGAGGGCTGGCACACGGCCATCACGTGCAGGTCCGGTCCGAGCGCCTCGAACATCGCCATGCAGTAGTCGATGTAATCGTCAAGGTCGAAGCGTCCCGCCGAGAGCGGCACCTTCTTGGCGTCGGCCCAGTCGGTGATGAGCACCTGATGCGTGTCGAGGAAGGCCGCCACCGTGCCACGGAGCAGGGTCGCGTAATGGCCCGAGAGCGGGGCGACCAGCAGCAGCTTCGGCTTGGTGGAGGGCTCACCGAAGGCGATCACCCGGCAGAACGGGCGCTCCCAGACCACGCGTTCGGCGGCGGGCAGGTTGAAGGCCGGCTTGGGATAACAGCGCGTGGCGCGCTCGAACAACTCACAGGACGCGGCGACGGCCCGGCTGTTGGGCGCGTAGGAGAGCGGACTGAACGGGTTCTCGCAGGCGGTTCTGGCCATCTCTGCCGCCACCCGCATGGGCGAGAGCATCTGGTCGTAGGCATCACGCATCAGGTACAACATAGAGATGTATCCTCTGAAGCCTCACAACCGTTCGGCTCTGAATGGCTAACGTATTGGCATTATGCTGCGGTTCCCGAATCGAGATGGACCATATTGCCTCAGTCTGTGGCATAATAATGCTCTGCCTCGTACTGATTCGATAGGCATCTCTCGGCTGAAAGCCGCCCGACGATCAGGTTTGGTGCGCGGCGGCAGCGCGAGTCCGGAAGGAATCCTTAGCCGATGCCTCGGCCCGGCGGCCAATTGTCGGCCGGCCTGCTGCCAGTAGCGAACCGAGCAGCGAACGAGTTGTTCAGCACGGGGCAACAGCGGTCTACGGGCGCGGCTCTGCGGGAACAGTGGAGGACATCGCTGAATATCACTCCAAGTTTTGGGATGCCCAGCGCGCGACGCGAAGGGATCGCAAAGAGGATCGAGCCAGCGTGTCGGGCCTTCGGCTTCATCCGTGCCGCGCGTCAGACGGTTGCGACCTCTCAGGGCTCGGTTCAAGCGGCCGACACGGGCCTGCAGAAGGTCGCATCTCACAGCATCCAGGCTTCCAAGAGCGGAAGGCCGCGCGCTCTGCCACCCACAGAAACCGATCGCCGGATTCGCGCAGGGTCATTTCGGATGGAGGGGGGCGCCCAGTCGTCGCAGCCGCGACCGTTGCCGCTCGGTGGACGCTTCGAGGACTCTCGAGCCGTCATCGGCACAATGCGCGGCCAAGACCAGACTGGGTCGTGCGCCAAGCCGAACTGTCTTTGTTCAGGTCTGTCGGTTCGAGTAAAGAGGTGGGTGGCTAAAGCGATATCGGTGGCCTCATTCTGGATTCGTCGCAAATACGAGTTTATCTATGAAGACCCGGCCTCGTCGATGCGGATGCGTCTGAGTGCGCGCGGTACACAGGAATTCGTCTGCTCTGCATAAAAAGGTAAACCAATCGGGGCGGCTTCGGTAGCGCGCGATGTTGCGGCGCGAATATGGTATCTACAGGAGATAATGAATCTTCCGGCGCTGATTCGAGGTGAATGAGGGCTTGGCCATTTTACGTGATGAGCCGTGCAACCTTCCCGAGCGCCTGGGCTCGCAGTCCGCGGGCTTGGGACTCGTGCGCGAGGAGGTCGTCATCCTGCTGGTCGATCTCGTCGAGTCGGTGCGCCTCATGCGGCAGCATGAATACGAAACGATTCGTCGGTGGACCGACTTCGTTGGAATCGTCGTACGGGATGTATTGCCTCGCCATCGCGGCGTGCTCGTCAAAAGCCTGGGCGACGGGCTTCTGGCGCGGTTCGAGACTGTATCCGATGCTGCGGCCGCCGCGCACGACATGCATCGGGCGGCGGCTCAGCAGAACGTCGGGTTTCCGGAGGATCAGCACTTTCATCTCCGCGCCGGCCTGAACGCGACGGCGGCGTGGAGCGACGGCAGGGACGTGTACGGCACGGGCGTTAACTTGGCGGCGCGGCTGGCAACGCTGGCTGGCCCGGGCGAGACGGTTGCCGGCACTTCGGCATACGAGAAGGTCGCCGCCGCGCTTGCCCAGCTGGGCAGGCCCGGGGAAACCATCGGAAACGCTGCGGCCCGGGATGAGCTGACGCACGGGGTGGATGCGTCCTGTGAGGATCTCGGTGACTGCTTCCTCAAGCATTTCGATCAACCGGTCCGCGCCTACCGGCTCGGGCCGGCCGGCCCGCGACCGAGTATGATCGGTCGGCACGATTACGAAACGGCGATGGCACCGGCGATCGCCGTCATTCCCTTCCAGGCGCGCAGCAAGTCGGCCGAGTATTTTGATGTCGGAAACCTGATTGCCGACGGCGTCATCTGGCGCTTGTCGAAAGCCGCAAATCTCAAGGTCATCTCGCGACTTTCCACGTCGGTCTTTCGCGATCGGCCCGATGATGCGGGGCGGGTCTCGGCCTGCCTCGCGGCCACCTATGTCCTCAGCGGGAGTTATGTCGCAGATCGCGGTCGCGTGCTGGTCACGGCAGAGCTGTCCAAAGGTCGCAGCAACCAGGTGCTCTGGGCAGACCGGTTCAGTGGAAGCGTCGACGATCTCCTCCAAGCGGACAGCGAGCTCGCGGCTCGGATCGTCCAGGCCGCCCACGTCTCGATCTTCGAGACCGAAGTCGAGCAAATCCGGACCCAGCCCCTGCCGAGCCTGGAAAGTTATTCCCTGCTCCTCGGCAGCAATATCCTGATGCACCGCTCAAACAAGCAGGACTTCCTTCAGACTCGCCGACTCCTCGATGAGCTTATCAGCCGCCACAACCGCATGGCCGCACCGCATGCCCTCCTCGGCAACTGGTTCGTCCTGCGCGTCACCCGCGGTTGGTCCGAAGATCGCGCTCAGGAAGTAGCCGAAGCCTTGCGGGCCACGCGCGCGGCGCTCGACCGAGATCCATCGGACGCCCTCGCCCTCGCAACGGAAGGCTTCGTCTACTGTCATCTGCTGAAGGACTTGGATGTCGCACAGGCCCGGTGCGAACAAGCCATCACCATGAACGCGAGCCATGCCTTGGGGTGGCTCTACCGCGGGACTGTCCAGGCCTTCCTGGGTAAGGGCGAAGCGGCGGTGGACTCGACACGGCGCGCGCTGGAACTCTCCCCGCTTGATCCCCTGCGCTACTACTTCGAGTCTCTGGGCGCGACGGCAGAGCTGTCGGCGCAGCGATATGAGAACGCCGAGCGACTCGCGCGCTCATCGTTGATGCTCAACCGCATGCATTCCTCGACATGGCGCGTCCTCACGATCGCGCTCGTGAACCAAGGCCGGATGAACGAGGCGCGCGAGGCCCTTCAGAACATTCGTCAGCTCGAGCCGGCGTTGACCGTGGATGGTTATCTCGCGCGGATGCCTAACGCGAACCTCGACACGGGCCGAGAGTGGGCACGGTGCTTGGCATCGGCAGGATTACCGTCGGGGTGACGACCCGACCTGCGGGAGGGGCAGGAATGGCACAGTTGGGCGGAGCGGGTGGTGCCGGAGGGGCTGGCGGCGCAGGCGGGGCCGGGGGGGCTGGCGGCGCAGGCGGGGCCGGCGGAGTGGGGGGGGCCGGCGGGGCAGTGCTCGGCACCCTGGCCGATGCTTACGCCAATCCGGTCATGGTGGATGCGCTGATCCTTGAGCGCGAAGGGATCACGACGACCGACCCCACGCTGCACGCACCCAACCTGCCCGCGATCGACGCGCCGAAGCAGCTTGAACGCTGGGAGCCCTGGGTGCGCGCCTACATCGCGATCGGAGATCTGCTGCAGGGTATCACGTTTCGGGACACGCCGTCCGGCTTCAAAGTCTCAAGCGGCTCTGATCTGATCGCCCACGTCGATCGGCCGCAAAAATCCACTTTCGAGGCGCAGATTCCACTGGTCCTGAGCTGGTCTGAACTGCGCAACGAGCGTGCCACCGAAATCATGGCGCAGATTGATCCTCAATACGCCTTCTGGTCGTCGATCGTCTACATGCATCCCGATCGCACCAGGCGCACATTCGAGCTCCTGAACATCACCTTGCAGTTCTGCGTGTACGTTGAGATGCGGCTCAAGCAAGCCCTGGCCTGTTGGCGCCCAGTTGAGTACAGCGCCCAGGTGCAGCCGATGATCACGACACCGGGGCACGGAAGCTTCCCGAGCGGGCATGCGACGCAGGCTTACGCGGTCGTCCACGTTCTCAAGGCGCTGCTTGGCCTCAAGCCGAAACACGTGGCGGTCGTCGAGCAACTCGACCGCCAAGCCGCGCGCATCGCCACGAACAGGGTGATCGCCGGTGTCCACTTCCCAGTCGACAACATGGCCGGACGGATGCTGGGCACTGCGCTCGGCGAATACATCATCGGGCGTTGCACCGGAAAGCCGCCCTTTCCCGGCCGCAGGTTCATCGCGTCGGCGATCGACGGCGCTCCGAAGACCGACTTCAACCCGTTCAACGCGGCCCAGGCCTCGCTCGGGGCTCCCTTCTACGCACACGCGGCGGGTGGGCCGATCCCGCCGTCTCCCCTGATGAAACATATCTGGGCGAAGGCCTGTGACGAATGGGTCGGACGCTATCCGTGAGCGGAACGGGAGGCTGCGGCGATGCCCGAAGACAAGTCCGATCCCAAGTCCCATATTCCGAATTGCTTCGGACCCTACCTTCGCTTCGCGATCGCCACGGGCTTTCGCAACTTCAAGAAGTTTGACGAGAAGAAACAGAAACTGTTTCTTCTCGTCGTCTTCAAGCGATCAGACTCAGCATCCGCCTTCGTCGACGCGATGCAGCGCCAAGCCTCCGTCGAGGTCGATCTCGGACCGGATAGCGAGCAGCGCCGCTACGCAACCCTCTTCACGACTACGCACGGGGTGACGCGGCATGAGACCGTCGCGGTCTGGGACGCCTACGTAGAGCAGGTTGAGCTGTCGCTCCCGATCGAGCCTGTGTCCCCGAGACCGCGCCCGCATCTGATGCAGCTTCGCCATCACAGCCTCCACCACGCGCCGCCCCCCGGCCCGGTCCTCATCGGCTTGCTCGACGACGGCTGCCCGTTCGCGGCGGCACAATTCCTGAACGGCTCAAACAGTACGCGCGTGCGGAGCATCTGGGATCAGAACCTGGGCAGGTCGCCGATCCCCGTCACGGACAGCCAGGGCGTCGTGCGCCAATTCGGCGCGACTCCGGCGGACTTTCTCTACGGCCTGGAATTCCGACGGGCCCCCCTCCCACAATCCTCGCCGATCCAACTCGATCTCGACGCCTGGATCGCGCTGCATGCGGCCGCCGGCAGCATCGACGAGGATGGCTGTTACGCTGAGGCCGGCTTCAGACGGCTTCAGGCGCGCCAGTCGCACGGCGCGCACGTGATGGATGTCCTGGCCGGGCATGTGCCAATCGCGTCGCGTGTCGGTCCTACGGGACCCGGCGACGACAGCCGGGATCCGCCGAGCTGGCAGGTCGGGACCGATCCGGCTTCGAGCGCGGACCTGGTCTTTGTTCAGTTCTCCGAAGATTGCATCCGGGACGCGACCGGCGTGTGGCTGAAGGCCTATGTCTTCGACGGCATCCGGTATGTGCTGTCCTTCGCGGACCCGCAGCACACGCAGCATATCATCATCAACGTCAGCTACGGAATCACGACGGGGCCTCATAATGGCACGTCCGAACTTGAGAAAGCGCTGGCCGCCTTCGTGACGGAATACAACGGCACGCCCGGCAAGCCGAAGCTTGAGATCGTTGTCCCGGTGGGCAACAGCTATCTGAGCGACAGCCATGTCCTCCACGTCGGCGCATCCGGTGGAGATGACAGCGTCGCGTGGGTCTGGCGCCTGCCACCGGACAATCCGGTCTTGTGCTTCGCCGAGATCTGGATGGCGGCCGGCCCCGCGAGCGGCGTCACCGTCACGCTGACGTCTCCGAGCGGCGCGACCGCCTCTTCGGCCGTCGCCGTGCCGCCGAATGCGCCGTTCCAGGTCTCCTCACCGATCGTTCAGGGCACGGATACGCTCTGGCTGCTCGCGGTTCAGGCGACACGCGACGAGGCGGAACATGGTGACTGGCGGATCGGCATATCGGGCATCCCCGAAGGCGCCGAGGTTCATGCCTATGTCGCACGCAGCGACCCGAATATGGGCGTCCGCACGGGCGCCAAGCGATCGTATTTCGTAGACGACGCGTGGATAGCCGCCCGGTCCGCCGAGGCTGGCCTGACCTATGCGGACGGCGCGTTCGACGACGCCGGGTCACTGATCTTCCGCCGGGGCACCCTCAACGGCATCGCCACCGTGGACGACAGCAACGTGCACGTGGCCGGCGGTTACATCCTCGCGAATGGACGCAGGTCGCCGTACTCGTCAGCGGGACCCGCACGCACAGGCCCGCTCGCGCTTCGCGCGGGCCCCGACGTCCTGCTGCCGACGGACGGCACATTCGCGCTCAAGGGATTGCGGGCCGGCGGCAACAGGAGCGGCAGCGTGTTCCGCCTGATCGGCACCAGCACGGCGGCGCCGCAGCTCGCCCGTCATCTCGCGAACCCACCGCTTCCGCCGGCGACTCAGGTGCCGACCTCGCCGGGCGAGGTCGCCAAGCGGGGCGGTGGGAATCTGGGGCCGGCGTGACCGCGCGTCGAGTGGGAATGCGGGCCGATCCGCGCCTCGGCAGGGTCGGATTCGGCGCCCCGTTCGGCAGTCCTCCACGGCGCTTCAGGAAGCGACCTCTGTCCCGAGCCGGCGCCCCAGGAGGGTTGCCTGCCTCCGCGGCCGAACTGCCGATCGCCATCACCAGTGCCGACGCGGCACGTCACTCGCCTTCAAGCCGACGTCCTCGAGCTCGCGCTCCGTGAAATGGACTAGGCAGCGACGGCTCCTCACGATCCGCTGCCGTGTCTCAAGGAGCTTCGCAAGGAAGCGCAACATCGATGGCCTCCACAGCCCGTGTCCGATCACCCTATCGGATCGCGAAGAACGCGGATGTGAGGCGCCTCACGCTGAACTGTTTCGGTACTCGCCGGAACTCGATCCTCCCGAGATGAAGTTTGTTTCAGTCCAGGAAGACGGACCTGGGCGCCGGACCAGTCCGGTCGCCGTGAGAGACGGAAGCGCCCGGGTGACGAGGAGGATCGCGGGGGAGGCGATCAGCTCCCGACCGCCCCGTCACCCGACGCGATCTTCTCCAGGGCTTCACGGTCGCAGATCGTGCAGGCTCCCGGGGCCAGGGCAATGTAACCCTTGCGCTGCCAGACCGAGAGATGCCGGTTGGTGCCTTCGCGGGAGAGGCCGACCATATGGCCGAGCTCGCGTTGCGTCGTCAGCACGCGGACGTGGTTGCGCTCCGTGTGGCCGACCAGCGTGAGCAGCGTTTTAGCCAGACGCTGCTCGGCGCAGACGAAGGCGTGATCTGACAATTGCTGGCTCGTGCGCCGCAACCGCCCGCTCAGGATCGCCAGGAGCCTCACGGCCAGAATGGGAAAATCGTTGAGGATGGGAAAGAGGTCGCGCCGCTCCAGCAGCAGGAGGCCGCAATAGGTTGCCGCGATCGCGTCAGCCGTGCGTGGTCCGTCATCAAGCAGGGCGATCTCCCCGAAGACTTCATTCGGGCCAATCAGGTTCATCACGAGTTCGGACCGGCCGTCGGGACAGCTCGTGGAAATCCGGACATAGCCGCTGACGACGGCAAACAGTCCATGGCTCTCGTCGCCCCGGCGGAAGATGCGCCGGCCACAGTTGAACGTGAGGGGCTGAGCGCGCACGCTGAGGCGCTCGATGACGGTTTGCGGCGCATCCCGGAACAGCTCGTGCCGCGACAGCGCGGCCCGCTTGTCGAAGACCGAACCGGCTTTGTCGGACGGCACTTGATAAGCTCCCGCCTAGCCCCGGAAGTCGGGCGGGCTGTGCGCGGCTCCGGCCGGCAGCCCGGAGCACGCCGCCGGAACAGATGACGTCGGCCAGCGGTCTCGTTTCAGGGCGCCCATGCTCGACCGCCTCCACTGCGTGCCGACCGGGCGTGACGGCTCTCAGAGGTCGCCGGGCGGCGGAAACACAGTATCGCTATGCGTCAACATGGAACAAGGCTGCCCTTCGGAATCCGGCAAATACCCTGGTGGCCGATCCTGCCTGAGGAAGACAGGTGCCGGCGGCCACCGCGACGGCGACGCGGCCGGACAGGCGCCTGGGTCAAGCGGCTCAGACCATCGGATTGCCGGCCGACACCGGTGGCACGCGGTCACGGATGAGCGGAGATGGAACTTTGACACGGTCGAGGAGCGGGGACGTTGCAGCCAGCTGCAGCGACGCCGTGTCGGCCTCAAGCGCTCCCCTCAATCGCGCGAGGGTGACGAAGGTCACACCTGATCGGAGAAGAACATCGTACGCTGGAGGCTCTCCAAAGGTCGTTCGACGCGAACCTGACGCGAGGCCGCACATGGAAGCCGCTGCAGACCAAGCGTCCTTGAGGCCGGGCAGTCCGACGATCAGCCCTCACGAGCCGAGCCGTGCCGCGCTCTGCCGGATCGGCCCCGCCGACGGACACCAACGCTCACTATACCCGACACTCGTGGACGCCGCGCTCAAAGCCTTCGTCGAGCATCTCGAGCAGGGGGTGGTGGCCGTCGACAGATTCGGTCGCGCGCTCTTCCTCAACCGCGAGGCTCAAGCCATCGTGCGCGGTGTTCACCTGCGTCTTGTCAACGGCCGCCTGCGCGCCTGCGCGCCGAGCGGCAGCGTGGCGCTTCGCAAGTTGATCGCCGATTGCGCGGCCAATGCCTGCGGGGGCTCGCTTCGGCTCGTGAGTGAGGAGGCTACGCTGCTGATCGCGGCGAGCGCGGTTCCAGCGATGACCTCCACGGACAGCGATCCCATCGTGCTTCTGCGCCTGATCGATCCGGCCACCGTCCGACCTCCGGTGAAAGAGGCGCTGCAGGTTCAGTTCGGCCTCACGCCGACCGAAGCTGCGTTCGCGCTTGAGATGCTGGCCGGGAACGATCTCGCGGCAAGCGCGGCCCGTCGCGGCATCACGCTGAACACGGCGCGGGTTCACCTGCGCCGCATCTTCGAGAAGACGGGAACGCGCCGCCAAGCCGCTTTGATGCGTCTCCTCCTGCTCTGCCCCAAGCCGATTGTGGAAGAGGGCACGTCGGCCGCACACAGCGACGCGAAGGTGGTACGTCGGGTGAATCGTGAGCGGGCGTGGCGCCGCAACGCGGCGGCTTGAACCTCGGCGTTGCTCGAACGGTCGCGCGCGGCGGTGACGCGATGAACCCCATCGTGATCGAGCCGATTGAGCAGCGCCGTCTCGCGAGGATCGACGATCCAGTCTCTCCGATGTCCAAGGGTGAGCCTCATGGAGCAGGTCTCCATCAGCTCAGCAGTCGATGCGGAGCTGAGACCGACAATGGCACCCTCCACGCTCTTCGGAACGCCACTGATCGAATGAGAGCATGGATCGAGCTTCTGGCGAGACAGCGCCGTGATCGAGCCGGCTAGTTCGCGACAGCTCGCCGCTGGTGTGCCGCTCTGTGCCGCGGCCGCTTCCGGTGGTTCCGGTGATGGGCCTGCGGCATCGGTGCGATCTGCGGCGCCGGTGCGACCTGCGGGGCTCCCAAAGGGATACCGTTGCGCGCCGCAACGACGCGACGCGCCTCTTCGACCGACATGCCGCAGGTCGACATTCCCTCAAGAGCGCCCAAAGCACGGTTGTACTCAGGAAGGTCAGCGCATCCGGGAACGCCGAACCCCCAGGCTGTGGCCGGCGCCGCGATGATCGCCGCCAGAGCAAGTACGGCCGCACTCCTGTTCAGCGACAAGGCCAACACTCCTCGTGATCGGTGCCCAAATCCCCGCCGGCGATAAAGGGCGCGCCCTCGGCTTCACCTCTTGCTCGGCAACCGTCATGGCGCTCTCGCGTGCCTCGGCCTCGGTAGCCTGCGGACGGTCGGATCGGCCAATCAGGTTGCGGTGCTTCCGCAGGCCCCAACCGAACTGACGTTGCGGCTTCTTCAGCGGCTCAGCGGAGACCGAGTGGGAAGCGGGCACGTCGTTCGTCAGGCCCGAGCTGTGCAGGCCCGACGTCAAGGTCGCGACCGTCGTGCTTAGTTGTGCCGGCTTGGAAGCCACCGAGACACGAACTGCAATGGTCGGGCGGCATTGGCCTCATGGTGTGCTGACGGCCCCTCATCCGGCAGCAGCGACGCAATCAGCTGCAGCAGGTCATCCCTTTCCTGGCCCCGGAACAGCACGAGGAACGATCCGAGGTCCAGCTGGACTTCCGGCTCATCTTCACTGTGGCGATGCAGCACATAGGGCTGCCCGGTTTTCAGATCTCGCGTCAGTGCGTAACGGTCACCGAGCGGTCCGACGTGAAACTCCCTGATGACCCGTGGCAATTGCTCAATCATGGCATACTCGCCGTCCACAATGAGAACTGACCAGCCCCGTACCACAGAGTGCGGGACCGAAGTTTAACATAGTACAATGGTGCGGAGCTGCGGATGCAGCGGTGACGGCCGTCCTCGGCGTGGCAGCCTGTGGGTTCGGCCTGATGCTGGTCGGGCATCTCGGTGCATGACGAAGGGATCACTACGACGATGATGCCCTCATCCCGCTCGCTGTTGGCCGCCGCTGCGCAGAGTCGCCAGTATTGCGGGGCTGCGAAATGGGCGTATGAGTACTGGCTGTCGCTCAATGAGGGCCTGGTCATGCTGAGGTCATTTGAGGAGCGCGAGCGCGCGGCTGAGCTTATCTACGTTCATAGCGAAGAGATGCGGTTTGCGAACCACATCGCGGGCATCCGGGCCGTCGCTGCCTTCGCCGTTCGAATGCTGGGCCTGGATGGAATGACATCAGAGGCCTATGCCCAAGCCTTGATCGCGGCGAGGATTGAAGGGCTGAGACCTGATGCGCTTTTGGAGCGCGTCCAGGCAGATCTTGCTGCCAACGGGGTAGAGGTGTCGCTCGCGGAACTGCGAGCCGAGCTGGACCGGGCTTCTGCACAGCGCAACGCTGCAGACGGCCGAATGCCGGACCTCACGCCTGCCCGCAACTAGCGGCGACCGCGAAGGAGCAGCGGCTCGGGTTCCGTCCGCTCTCGCCATTCGACCACAACCTGAGGGCCGGCGAGAAGATCGCCGTTGAGACCCGAGCTAAGGTCCACTTCAAGCCGGGCAAGACGATGCGGGCCCAGCTCAATCGCGGAGAGGTCAGCTGCGAGCGGGAGATGAAGCGGTTGCTGCGGGCTTGCTGCCCTGGCGCCGGAGTTTCCGCAGGGCCGCTTGTACCCGAGTGTTACCCCGCATTCTCAAGTACCTTCTGCAGGCCCAGCCACAGCTTCATCTTCGCGGGCAGAGAGCCAGAGAGCTTCTTCGCCGGTTTGGCTGGACCGCGAACTGCATCCAACCGGCTCGTCGCCTCGTCCGAGCCGATTGGATCCGCCTGCCGCCCGATAGCGAGTGCGCCTTCCAGGGCCCGCAGCCCCTCATCGAACAGGGCGTCGATTGCGAAGAGGTGGGCGTCGGTTGTGAACAATCGGCTCCGACTGAGGTGTGCGTCGATGTAGCGGCCCCGTTCACGCTCCACCTCAGGCGTGTCCGCACAGGCCAGTCGCGTTACAAATGGCAGCAGGCGCTGCCGCAGCGTATCCGTCGCATTGTCGTTCAGCCGCATGGCGAGGGCGCAGATCGGGCGCGAGAAGCAGTCCGGCATGCAATCAACCGAGATGACGGACTGGTAGCGAAACTCGCATGCCACGACCGCCGCCTCATTGATGCAGGTACCTCCGTCCGGTCCCGGGAAGGGATGCGAGCCTGCGAGAAGCTTCCAGTTCAGGATGTGATCGAAGTCGCTCATGGTGGCTAACTCCGCAGCCGCCCCCGCACCGAACCTCTTCCCGTGTGGCGACATCGTCAATCACTCGGATCTTTGCGGGTGCTGCGGTTCCGGACGTCGAGGTCGAGAAGCCGAGCCCGGCCCAGATCCGCAAGTCGGTCCGGCACGACGGGATTGTGAGCTTCATCGACGGCAAGACCTCAAGACCCTCAAGCGTCACCTGAGCAGCCACGGGCTCGACCCGCGCAGCTACCGCGACCGTTACGGCCTGCCCGCCGATTACCCGATGGTGGCACCGGGCTATGCCGAGCAGCGCTCCGCCCTCGCCAAGGCCATCGGCTTGGGCCAGCCGGGTGCCATGGCCGAGCGCGAGCGGAAGAGCCGCAAGGCTGCCTCAACGGCGAGCGCCTATCGGGCTCGTCGCGCCGGACGCCCAAAGGTCTGGGCCCAGGTCAGTATGACGACGTTGTCGGCCGGGACTTGCGACAGCACCGATGCAGGTTCGGCGAGGATGCCCTGAACCGAACCTGCCCGCCTCCGGCCGGAGGTTCCGATCCGGCGGCCGACCCGATCCACAGGCCGGCGACGCCACCTCACCCGGGCTTCACGCGCCGTCTTCGGCCACCAAGAGCGAGTGTCCCGAACAGCGCGTCCTACGATAGCCATAAGCTCGCCCCCTGCCATCCACTCACCGTCCATGGCGCGAGCGATGTGGACGGCTTCTCATCGATGCTGAACGCACCTTCGCGTGCAGGATACTTCCGGTTCCCAGCCTTGGCTTTAACCAATGATGGCGGTGGCTTGCGTACGGGCCTCAAGGGAGACGGGTGGCTGGAGTTGCCCGGGGTGCACGAGCCGGGTTCGTGAGGGACGCACATCGGCCAGCGACGTCCGAAGGTCTGAACGGGAGGGGCAATGTCGCAGCTGACATTCACGCTCGCCCTCGGCCTCCCACCTCGGCCAGAGCGAAAGCGTGGATGGCCGGATCCGTGCTCATCGCAACGCGGCCCGCGACGGTGTATCCGCCTGGGCCGCCGGAGCTTCGGTCTGGCGGCCCCGCTCTCGCGACCGCGCGAATTTACGTCTTTGAGCTGCGTGCGGCGTTCAGCAGTCGGCAATTCGACTGTCGGATCGGCGGAGTCGACGGCAAATCTCGCGGTTGATGTTCTGCAATACCATGACGTACGCATAGATGTCAGCTTTGTAATACGTGTACAGGCTTCGGGCGGTCAGCTCGTACAGTACGACTGGGCTCTCTGCGACGATGGTGGCTGATCGATTCTGCACCTCAATGAGCGTCATTTCGCCGAAGAAATCGCCGGGTCCGAGACGGTTGAGACACACCTCGCGCCCCGATGTTCCTCGCTTGCTCACAGCGAGCGTTCCGGTGTGAACAACATACATCGAATGGCCCGGTTCTCCTTCCGAGATGACAGTATCTCCGGCTTCGAAGCGGCGCTCGGCCAGCATCGAGATCAGGAGATCGAGGCTCGTGTCGGAGAGACCGCCGAAGAACGGCGTCTCGACCAGGAATGCCTTCAACTCGGGTGAACTGCCAGCCATAAGCCTATTGCCCTCCTGCTTTCCGAATGCGGCCGCGCTGTACCTTCGCGGCCCTCATGACCCCCCGCCCTGGAGTTTATCCCCGAGAACGGTGGCGGGGCCGGGCGCCGGTTCCGGGCGTGAAAGGGACGGGATCCGGATCATAGGAAGCCACTCGTGACGGATCGTCGGTTCGTGTGTTCCCCGATCAGAGATCGATCATCGGGGGAACGCTCATGAGGGTCTACGTTTGCGGGGTATCCGCCACCGTCGCGATGGTGTTCGCTGTCACAGTCGCTCATGCTGAACCGCCGAAGGCCGCGGTCTTCGATTTCCAACTCGCCAATCTCGGCGCTCAGGGGCCCACCGAGGCCGATGTGGCTCGTCTCGGTCCATTGAGCGATCTCTTGCGCCAGCAGCTGAAGGAAACGGGCCGCTACGAGATCGTTTCGACGGACCCGGTCAGAGCGGAGGTCGCCAGGAGCGCGGAGCTGCGCAAGTGCGGTGGCTGCGCGGAGGATTTCGCCCGTAAGCTCGGAGCCGACGTGGCGATCACTGGCGAGATCCAGAAGGTCTCGAACCTGATCCTCAACATCAACGTCTACGTTAAGGACCTGAAGGCCAAGACGCCTGAGCGGGCCTACAGCGTCGATATCCGGGGCGACAACGACACCTCGTTCGAGCACGGGGTGAAGTACCTCGTGAAGAACAACTTGCCGCCGCCCAGTGCCGAACACGAAATCGGCCAAGGCAGGCACAGGTAGGACGATCTGACTCCCGGCTCGCGATCGGATCGGGCAGGGGGGGCGTCAGGCCTATGCAACGCCGATAGGCTGCTGCTCGGGCCCACCCTCGCTGACGAGGCTACCGATCAGACGCCAGAGTTCCTGATGTACGGGTCCGTTGCGGCCGGATGCGAGGAAGGTCGGCAGACTGAAATCCGTCACGTGCCCGCCCGAGGCGACGTTGCCGGTATGCCGAACGAAGCTGTGCCCGGTCGTGGGGTCGAACAGCAGGTGCCAGTGGTCGCCATTCGGGCTGGCGTAGATCAGGCGGTCGGGTCCAGAAGGGCTCATGAGCGTCCTCCGACATAGAGCCCGTCGCGGTGCGTCACGCGCGGGGGCTCAACGCACTAGTCGCGTCTCGCTTCGGCATTCGCGCGCTCGACCACGGCCCGCAACGCTGCGCTGCCTTCCACCATGAACCAAGCGCGCAACATGCCGGTGGTTTCAGGCGTGTCATCGGGCCGCTCGCGAAACAGATCGGCGTAGCGGGCCAGCTCGCGCTCCACGAACATGTCGAGGTAGGCAGCACCTCTGGTCCTTGCGAGATCTATGAGGGCATCTTCGAGGACGCGCTGCATCATCTCGCCGACCATGGCCGAGACGTAGACCGCCTCCGCACTGCCCTGTTCGGGCTCTTCCAACCACGCCTCCTATTCACTCCATGGCGCCGTCCTAAGCTTGACCGAGCACCTGATGCAACGCTGGCTCGCATGTCAGTCTCTTAAGACGTGGAGGCTGACCGGCGCAGCGGCAAGGAGAGCGCCGCCAATCTGAAGATGGCCTAAACCGTAGCAGGACTGTTCGGAGATCGATGGTGCCGCCTCACGGTGGCGTCATCCGGTGTGGGCTGGCATAGCTTGTCGACGGCCGATGAAGTCCCGCATCCCTACTCCATCGAGGTCTCGCCTCTCGTCAGACCGGACGGACACTTCCGGTGGGCGATCCGCCGGAGCGGCAAGTTGATCGAGCGCTCCGACCGCCCCTACCGCAGTGAGGCCGAGGCCTACGAGAGGGCGCTGGAGGCCATCCAGCGCGAGATGAAGCCGGGCAGCGATTTCCGGGGCCGTTGAGCGTGCTGCCGTCCTCCCAGACTGTCAGACGAGATCGGCGCGCAGCGACACCGTCAGTCCAGCCGCCTATGACTTCACGGCGGCCAGCTCCTGCAGAGTGAGGTCAACCGCACGGGCGAGCCGCTCGGCGGTTTCAGCTACGGCCGGGTCCCGCGACATCGCAATTGCGGCTTGCTGCAGCTGGCGAAACTGCTGAAGGCGCGCGACGGGATCGGCTTCTCGGGCGATGGCTGACTGTACGAGGCCTTGGACCAACTCGCGTGCTAAGCGCTCATCGAGGTCCGCCAGCGGCTGGACCTTCGCAGCTTGATCGCAAGCGCTCCGAACGTCCGCTGCGCCGGCAGAGGCCTCCGCTCGGCGGAGAGGCTTGCCGGACTGCCTGTCGGGTGATCGCGTCATGGTAGCTCGCCGCGGATCAGGCCTCGCCAGAGAAGACCACTTATGTACCCTCGATCCGCGCCAGGTGAGCCTCGTGCTGCGCCTGAAGATCCTCGAGCGTAGCGAGGAGCGCCTCGGCCTCCTCGGTCGGGAGACTGTCTGCTCTCAACCGAGCTATGAGCGCGCGCTGGCCGGCGACGTGATCCGCGCCTTGGCGAACATGCCGCCCCGTCATCTTAAGCTCGGTCTCTTCTCCGCTCGCCGGGGACATAGCAGGCGCCTCACCAAGCAACGCGAATCTTCCCTCCTGTTAGCATGTCTGACGGAGCCGCGCCGGCAGTTTCATGCCGTGCCGGCGCGCAGCGTCGAGGCGAACCACGCAGCCTCTCGATCGGCCCGTCTCTGGTTATGAAGAAGACAGGCGAGGCTCTATCGATGCTGATCATAGCCGGGTGTGTAAGTTGAGCAGCCTGGGATGACAGGACGGTCTGGATTGCTTAGACCAAAAGCACAGGTACGGATGGCGGTTTGGCACCAAGCTGGACGCCATCGACCGCCTCATGATACCGACAATTCAGTAATTTTTCCCGTGAATTAGATTTCGGATCCTCTCGATTGCCGTGAGCACGGGGGGCGCCTATGACAAGCACAGCAGATAGCCGCGTAGGGAACCCTGACGTTCGCACGGGCTCCGCCGGCCTTCCCACACTGCTCGAGTTGACCAAACACCGGCTCGCCGGCTGGCTTGGTGTGTTGCGTGCCGCCGGGCGGGTCCCCACGCGGCTGCTGACTGAGGCGGAAATCGCCGCCTTTCGCCGCGACGGGTTCCTGGCCATTCCGGCCATCACGACCGCGGAGGAACTCGATACGCTGCGGGGCGCCTATGACCGCCTGTTCGACGAGGCGCGGGGCTGGAAGGACGGCAGCCTGTTCGATCTCGTCGACGTCGACCGGGGTGCCGGCCTCGCCCGGTCGCCGCAGCTGATCAACCCGTCGCGGTTCGAGCCGCTCCTGCGGGACATCCTGTTCCGGACGAACGCCCTGGCCATGTGCCGCCAGCTCCTGGGGCCGAAGGCGGCGCTGGTCTTCGAGCACGCGATCCGGAAGCCGCCGAAGGTCGGGGCCGCCACGGCCTGGCATCAGGACGAGGCGTTCTACGCCGCCTACACCAACTACCGGGCGATCACGGTCTGGATGCCGCTCCAGACCGTCACGCCCGAGAACGGCTGCATGCTCTACGTGCCCGGCAGTCACTTGGAGCCGCTCCTGACCCATCGCAGCATCGGCAACGATCCGCGCATCCATGGGCTGGAGGCGCTCGGGGTGCCGACCGAGCGGGCGGTTCCGTGTCCGCTCCCGGCCGGGGGCGCGACGTTCCACGATTGCCGGACCCTGCACTGCGCCGGGCCGAACCTCAGCGATGGGCCCCGGCGCGCCTACGCGCTGGGCTTCGGGGTCCGCGCCGCGGAGCACACGCTGCGCACGGAGCATCCCTGGAACGCCGAGAAGCGCACCCTGCGGCAGGAGCGTGAGCGGCAGGCCCGGGGGCCCATCGCCCGCATCGCGGTCAGGGCAAAGCAACAGATCAAGGCGCTCGTCCGCTAAAGTCTGTGCTCTGTATTTCAACAAGGAACCGACTCCCATTTCGATCAGATCGCGTCGGGTCCATGGGGCTCGGTACCGTCAAGCCGTCATCGAGGACGAGGGCTGAGGCGGACATTGGCCCATCAGCGCCGGCAATGATGTTTTCGGGTGGACGTGCCTGCGCGATCGGCCCGCCACGAAATCCCCCCTCGGGAGGTTTCTGCCGCCTGCCCGCCGCGTAGACTTGCCGAAGCGCGGGATGCCCAAGGGCAGCTACGGGCCGGGAGGGTGGAGGCAGTACATGACCCAAATGGGCGAGAGGCGGCTCGGCGGCCGGCTCGGCACAGTGTCGGAATTCTGGCTCTGGGCCTTCGGCGACCTGCGCTCGAACTGCGTGCGGGGCTTCTTTGCCGAGTGGATGGTAGCGCAGATCCTCGGCCTCGAACCCAACCCGCCAGGATCGTGGGACAATTACGACCTGCAGCTCAGGGATGGCAGGACCGTCGAGGTGAAAGCGGGCGCCTACCTGCAGGCCTGGCACACGGGCGGCTCGCCGCCTTCGAAGGTCCAATTCACGGGCCTTAAGACGAGCAAATGGCTGGATGGTGGGCACAGGCGCAGCGCGGAAGAGAAGACCTTCAACGCCGACCTGTACGTGTTCTGTGTCCATACCGAGCGTGACGCTGAGCGCTGGGATGCCTTCGACCTCGCTCAGTGGGACTTCTACGTCGTGCCCCGAGCACAGCTCGAGGCACGCGACGCGGCCTGCTTGCATCTGTCCAGCGTGCAGCAGTTCGCGCAGCGCGTCTCTGCCGATGGACTGCCGGCGGCACTTGGCGCCTCTTCAACTGAAATGGCCCGTTCTCGCTGACGGGGAGCTGCCCGGCCTGGGTGAGGCGCGAACGGAGGCGGTCGGGTGTGGGTACGAGTGTCGGGTAAAACTCCACGTCCCGCACAGGCATGTCCGGGGGAAGCGGTCGGCCACGACTCCGGCCATCCGGCCCGCGGTGTTGCGGGCTGGGATCAAAGCGGGGTGAGGGCGCGGGCCCCACCGCCCAGGCCGTGGCCGACATCAACGCAGAGTATACTCTGTGAGAGCGGGCCAAGATCGGCCACCGGTTCTTCCAACCCTTCAGGTTCGCAGGCCGACACGGCTCAGGAGCACAGCGACTTGGCTCTGCCGGTTGATTCCGGTCTTGGAGTAAATGCGCTTGAGCACTGTCCGTGCAGTCGCTTCGCTGATGCCAAGGCGTTCGGCTGCCTCGCG
Organism: Methylobacterium sp. CM6257; assembly: GCF_054611515.1. Taxonomy (NCBI): domain Bacteria; kingdom Pseudomonadati; phylum Pseudomonadota; class Alphaproteobacteria; order Hyphomicrobiales; family Methylobacteriaceae; genus Methylobacterium; species Methylobacterium sp. CM6257. Next base: position 6,256,619 of record NZ_CM137735.1, on the reverse strand, counting down.
TGGGGATGCGCCCTGCCCGATGATGGCTGCGAGGCGCGCTTCGGCACTGGTTAACCCGTAGAGTTCACGCAGGAGCGAAAGATCTGGCAGCGCGTCCGCTGGTTGGTCGATCACCAAAACGAGGCTGCGCGAGCGGCGCAGGACCGCCTCCGCAAGATCCTGACCAACTCGGATCGGCATCCGGAAGGCGGCGAGCCGTGTCCCGTCCTGCCGATGCAGGAGGAGTGGCGTGAACTCCGTCTCGTCTGCGTTCTTGGAGCGCAGTTGGGCGGCAATGGCAGCGCCAAAGCTGAGCCTCCGACCAGCCGTCCGTACCACAAGGCGTCCGTTATCGAGCGCAAGAGGCCCGGTCTGCAGCAACGTCTCGGCGGCGGCGTTGGAGAACAGCACTCGGTCAGCATAGTCGAGCGTGAAGACAGCCGTGCCAAGCCGTCTCAGGGCCTGACCCAGCGCCTGAGTCTTCGTCTCGCCCTCGATCATCGCGATGCCGAGGCGCAGCGACCGTTCGACGTGCCGCCCAAGCCGGGCGAAGATGGCCTTCTCCGCGGCTTCAAACGGCGGTCGTCCCACCGCTCGTTGGATGGTGAGGGCGGCCTGCAGCATCGGATCAGGCGAGACCCCAACCGCTGCGACCCGATAGAGATCGAACCGGGAGAGAAACTCGGCGTAGAAGGGATGGGTCTCCATCTCCTCAGGAGTAATGGCGTCTTCGTCTGTCACCACGTCGCCAGTGACCCAGTAGGCGCGTTCGACGGCGCGTTGAGAGCGGACGTCGTGACGCCACCAGCCCTCCTCCTGATAAACGCGCTGGGCTTCTGCCAAACCGGGTGAGGCGATGGCACCAAACGAGCCGTCCTCGCGCGTCCAGAGCATCACGGCACCGACATCGCCGGTGCAGGCAGCAATCCGGTCTAGCGCCGTAGGCCACATGTCCGGATCAGTTGCAGCCTCGTAGATAGCATCAACCGCCTCGTCGGTTCCGATCACCAAACCAGTCCACTCTCAACCAATCTGCTTCGTCAGTACCCGCTGGAACGAAGACCAATCCAGAGTAAACGGGACACACCGGCCCGACCAGCTGATGTGGGTCGGCTCGTAATGGCAAGACGAACCGCCTGCGCGCGGCCGAACGTCCCATCGCGCATCTCCCCGGGTTCGCAGGCGTGCTGCAGGTCGACGGCTATGCGGCCTACGAGGCGCCGGCCAAGGGCGGTGCGGTGCGGCTGGCCTGCTGTTGGAGCCATGTGTGTCGGCAATTCTATGACCTCGCTGCCGCCTCGCTGATCGCGACGGAGACGCTCTCCCGCATCGCCGCGCTCTGCAGGATCGAGGCCGAGATCCGCGGTCGCTCCGCCGAGGAGCGGCGCGCGGACCATCGGGAACGAAGCCGGCCGGTGATCGGGGCGCTGGAGGCGTGGCTGCGGGAGAAGCCCGGTCTCCTGGCCGCAAGAGCAGTCTGGCTGAGGCGATCCCGCTGCGCCCTGAGCCGCTGGGCGAGGTTGGGCCTGTTTCTCGACGACAGACGCATCGAGATCGACTCGAATGTGGTCGAGCGCACGATCCCGCATCGTCCAGGGTCACCCACAGCGCCGCCTCGATGATCCGCTGCCATGGCCTTACCCGGCAACGCCCGCCCTCAAAGCCGTCGCCTGACGACGAAGCCCCCCGGTGCATTTTGGACATGCTGCTGCCGTGCGTGTGCACGGTTCCGTGATCGTGGCTTACCTCAGATAGGCGATGCGCAGCAGAGTCAGTATTATGTATGCAGGGCTGTCTAGTTCAGGCTGAGGCAGCCTCCCGGCTCACGTGCCGTGTGCATCACCATCACAACGGTGGCGAGTGAGAGACAAGATGGTCATCACGGTCCTCTGCGTGGCGTTCTTCGGGCTCGGCCTCACCGGCGCTCACGGCCTGCGTCAACGCGGGCACGCCATACCGAAGTGGCCATTGGTAGCTACCTCAGCACTCGCGATGCTGGCCATGCTTCTGGTCCGCGCTTGATCAGGCCGGAAAGTCGTCAGATCTGGTAGGGCGTGTCCGGCGAGGATCGACTGGGTTCCAAGCCCTTCCGGCGGATCACGGCCGCCGCGAGCGGCTTCTTGAGGAAGGCCAGGAATGCCTCGGCCCGGGCCTTGTCCGTGGCTGAAGCGGAAACCCCTCCAATCAAGATGACATAGGATTGCAGAACGGATGTGCAAGCGCTGTCACACGGTCAGCAGCAAGCTCGCGTAGCCGGATGCTCCGAGCAGGAAAGCCCAGAAACGGCTCTGGCGCTCACTGGGCACTTCCTCCTTCAGCACGTTCAGCACCACGCCCCCACCCAGGAAGGCTGTCAGTGCTGCGATAGCCGCCTTGGAGATCTCCGTCGCTGATCCGACAGCCCAGCCCAAGGCGACAGCTGCAATCAGGATCCAGCGCCCGAGGTGCCGATACTGCTGCTTATGGTCCTCGTTCAGCCCATAATCGGTGACGATGAAGTGCAAGGCCATGGCCACGGTGAAGAAGGCTAGGGATAGAGGCGTCATCACCTCACGATGGAGAAGCAGGTAGCCGATCAGCGCGTTGTAGATCCCGAACGAGGCCATGTGGATCCAGAACACGCTCGGGCTGGTGCCCGCCTCCGCTGCCGCCTCGGAGGCGCGCCCAGCCTGGACCGGTGCTCCCTCCCGGCGCGAACGCGAGGTCTTGGCGAGGCGATCAAGGCCATAGAAGACCAGCAGGCCAGCGAGCGCGATCAGGTAGACATGCCGCTCGGCCAGGAACACGGCGGTCGCCCTGCCGATGACCTCTTGGCCGGCCGCGAGTTCTGGCAGGAGGTGCACGAAGACGTAGGCGACGGACACGCCGCCCGCGACAGAGAGCCAGGCGCTGCGCGGGGTGCCCTCCAGAAAGCGCATGGATGGCGTGAGGACATGCACCAGCGCGAGAAGGACGGTAGCAAGCAGCGTGAGTAGAGTGATCGTCAAGTCTGAACCCTTCCGGCGGCTCCTGTCGGACAGGGTCGTAACTCTCCCCATAGGGGCGATGGATCCCGCGGCGCGCTCATCCCACCAGTGCCGGAAGATCCCAATCAGTATCAGGAGCACGGGTGCCGCAGCACTGTCGTTCGTCAGGCCGCCCGGCTCATGGTGCCACGGCATACCTTGCCACGCTCTACCGCGCGCGCTCCAGGCCGGGTGGGTTGATCGGACGAGGCCGCCGGTTGCCCCTCGGCAGCTCTTTGCCGGCTCCGCCCCGACTCCTGGGCGGTCCCTGTGGAACTCCCGGGTTACTGACGCTCGCGGGCATTCTCCGCAATCCGACAGGAACGTTGGGGTAAAAGTTGGGGCGCCGCGATTGCGGCCGATGAAAATAAACGCACTTCCAGCTACTTAGCGGGATGTGCTGGCGGCGGGCGCAGTCGTTCGCGAACCCGTCTCTGCGGCTGGTTTCGCTGCTTTCAGGGAAGACTGCCGTGTTTCGGAGGTTTGGATCCCAGCGGAAGCTGATTTACGCGCGTATTTTCTGACACTTACCGGCACGGCTCCCTGCTTCATAGGGTAGGGAATTTAGTTCACTTTACAGCGAATTTGCTGCGCGCTGCAGCGAGCGATTGCGAGTCTCTGAGGATCAACCTTTTTGCTCTTGTCAGAAACCTCGACCGGGGTCTCTAAAAGGTCGGAGGTAGCTCCGAGGGTCGTTGTGTTCGCCAAGCGCCAGCAGGTCGTGCAAGTCCTCTTCGCTCTGTCGTACGGGGCGTCACGAGATGCGCGCGACCGCCTGGAAGCTGAGGTGCCCCCTTTCTCTCTCACTCGCATCAAGCGCCTTCTTGAGATCGATCTCAGGTGGGCCCGCGCCAATCCGGAGCTGCTGCCCCGCTTCGGTCTGGCATTTTACGACCAGTGCCGCTCGGTACCGGGTACGAGGTTCAGTACTTGCCATTTCGCGTGTTCACCCTCGCCGTGGCGCTCGAACTCGTTCGGTTCGGCGTAAAACAGGGCGAGGCCGTCGACATCATCGCGCAAATCCAAGGCGATCTGAAGCGTGTCTTCGATAAAACCAATCGCGCTTGGCAACCGTTCGGGCACACGAACGCGACTCAGAATAAGTCAGAGATCTCTGAGAACTCTTGACCCTGACCCAGCAAACTGGTCCGCGTCGAGCGCAAGTTTTTCGGGCATCCTGAACCCTGAAGGAGGGTGGATGCCATGCCTCGCAAACGCTTCACGAACGAGCAGATCGCCTTTGCCCTGCGGCAGGCGGAGAACGGTGCGACGGTGGACGAGGTCTGCCGGAAGATGGGTGTGTCCGAGCCGACGTTTTATCGGTGGAAGAAGCAGTTCGTCGGCATGGGCGTGCCGGAGATCCGGCGGCTGAAGCAGCTGGAGGACGAGAACAGCAAGCTTAAGCGGCTGGTCGCCGACCTGACACTGGACCGCTCCATGCTGCAGGACGTGCTCAAGCGAAAGTGGTGAGGCCCGCTGCTCGCCGCGAGGTCGCCGGTCACCTGCAGGTGGCCTACGGCATCAGCGAGCGTCGGGCCTGTCAGGCCACCGGCTTCGGCCGCTCGTCCCAGCGCTACCGCAAGCGCGCCGATCCGCAGGTAGCTCTGCGCATGCGGCTGAAGGAGTTAGCGGCTGCACGGGTGCGCTACGGCTATCGGCGGCTGCACATCCTGTTGCGACGAGAGGGCTGGGAGGTGAATCACAAGCGCACCTACCGGATCTACCGGGACGAGGGGCTGTCGATCCGGCCCAAGCTGCCCAAGCGCAAACGGGCTTGTCGCTACCGGCAAGGGCGGCCGGCCATCGGCGGACCCAACGAGGTCTGGGCCATGGACTTCATGTCCGACCGCCTGTTCGACGGGCGTCCGTTCCGGATCCTGACGGTGGTCGATTGCCATACGCGAGAGGCGCTCTCGCTCACACCGAGAGCCAACTTCCGCGCCTTCCAAGTGACCGAGGCCCTGGACGTGTCAGTGGGCGTTGAATACTCCCTGATTGTGGGGACCGAAAATTCCCTGGTTGGTGCCCTGGCCTGAGTGCGCGGCGGGCACCCCGCGTCCCCGGGCTTATCCATCCTCCGCCATCATGCCCGCCGATGCGTATCGGCCGGGAGCGACGAGGATGGTCCTGCTGGGAGAACTCCTCATGATCCTCGACCTGCACCGCCAGGGTCTGTCGATCACCGCCATCGCCCGCCGGACCGGGCGCGATCCAAAGACCGTCCGCAAGTACATCGCGCGCGGCCTCGAACCGCCCGCCTACGGTCCACGCCAAGCCGGACGCCCGAGCAAGCTCGCCCCCTACCTCGTCTATCTGCGCGAGCGCGTCGCCGCCTTTCCTGATCTCAGCGCCGTGCGCCTGACCCGCGAGCTGCGGGAGCGCGGCTATACGGGGGACTACACCGCCGTAAAGCGGTTCGTGGCCGCGATCCGGCCGCCCGAGGCCCAGCCCTACGAGGTTCGCTTCGAGACGCCCGCCGGCCAGCAGGCGCAGGTCGACTTCGCCCGCTTCGAGGTCTCCTTCACGGACACACCGGGCGCGACCTGCATCGTCTGGCTGTTCTCGCTCGTGCTCGGCCATTCCCGGCATATCGAGGCACGCTTTGTCCTGCATCAGGACCTGCAGACCCTGCTGCGCTGTCACATCCAGGCGTTTGCCGCGATGGGCGGCGTGCCGATCGAGATCCTCTACGACCGCATGAAGACCGCGGTCACCGGCGAGGAAGCGGACGGCCACATCGTCTACAACCGATCCCTGCTGGCGCTGGCCAAACACTACGGCTTCCTGCCGCGTGCCTGCCGCCCCTACAGGGCCAAAACCAAGGGTAAGGTCGAGCGGCCGTTCTCCTACATCCGCCAGGACTTCTTCCTGGCCCGCTCATTCCGCAACCTTGACGACCTGAACCTCCAGCTCAAGGTCTGGCTCGACACCGTCGCCAACGTTCGCCTGCACGGCACCACGCAGCGGATCGTCTCGGAGGCCTTCGCCGCCGAGAAGCCCGAGTTGCAGCCGCTGCCGGCCGTGCCCTTCAATGCCCTGCTCAAGCTGGAACGGCGCGTCAGCCATGACGGCCTCGTCTCGATCGGCGGCAACTACTACAGCGTGCCGGACCGGACGCGGCGGGTCGTCGAGGTGCACCAGCTGCCCGACACGATCCGTATCCTCGACGGCGGCCGGCTCGTGGCGAGCCACCCGATCCTGGAGGGCCGGCGACAGTACCGCGTCGATCCCGACCATCGACAAGGCGCGGCCGCTCGGGCCATGCGGCACGGCCATCCCGACAGCCTGACGATCGGTTGCCGGGGCGATCACGTCGCCCGGCGCTCGCTGTCGGTCTACCAGGCCGTCGGCGAGCGGCTCGCCGCCGGGATCGAGGGCCGGTCATGACCCGCGCCGCCCCCTCCCATGCCACCACGACCCTGGACAGCATCAAGCGCAGCTTGGTCGGCCTGCGCATGCCGCGCGCCCTGGAAGTCCTCGACGCCGCGATCCGGCGCATCGAACAGGGTGAGATCGACGGCATCTCTGCCCTCGACGAGATCCTGACCGAAGAACTGACGTTGCGCGAGAACCGCCGGGTGAAGACCGCCCTGCTCGTGGCACGCCTGACCACGATCAAGACGCTGTCGGGCTTCGACTTCGCTTTCCAGCCCTCCCTCGACCGGGAGCGGATCATGGCGCTGGCGGAACTGACCTTCATCGATCGGGCCGAGGTCGTCCATCTCCTCGGCCCGCCCGGCACCGGCAAGAGCCATCTCGCCACGGCGCTTGCCGTCGAGGCGGTAAAGGCCGGGCGCAGCGTCGTGTTCTCGACGCTGGCTGATCTGATCGCTTCGCTGGCCAAAGCTGAGCGCGACGGCGCGTTGCGCGAGCGGATCCGCTACCTCAGTCGGGCCTCCCTCTTGGTGGTGGACGAGATCGGGTACCTTCCCGTCGTTCCGGGTGGGGGCAACCTGTTCTTCCAGCTCGTCAACGCGCGCTACGAGAAGGGCGCGATGATCCTGACCTCGAACCGCGGCTTTGCCGAATGGGGAGAGGTATTTGGCGATCCCGTGGTGGCCACGGCTCTGCTGGACCGCCTGCTTCATCACGCCGTCGTCGTTCAGATCGAAGGAGCGAGCTACCGGCTGCGCCAGCATGGCGAACTTGTGCCCGAGCACGTCCGCTCGAAGGCACTCATCACCCCACCGCCCCCTCCACGCCGCCGTGGCCGGCCACCAAAGAGCGCGACCCTCGATCACAGCGCCGGCTGATCACCGTCGACCACCAAACCCGCCGATCAGGGAATTTTCGATGCCCATAATTGCGGAGACTTCGGTGCCCGTTGACAGGACGCCTTGGTCCGGCTGCGCGGGCGGCCCAAGAGCCTGCGGGTCGACAATGGACCGGAGTTTGCCGGGCGCATGCTCGACCAGTGGGCGTACCTGAACGGGGTCGAGATCGACTTCTCACGACCGGGCAAGCCGACCGACAACGCCTACATCGAGTCGTTCAACGGCCGCCTACGGGCAGAGTGCTTGAACGCTTCGTGGTTCCTGTCGCTGGCCGATGCCCGTGAACGCATCGAGGACTGGAGGTGCCACTACAACGAAGATCGACCCCATACGGCCCTGGGCGGCTTGACGCCCCGAGCCTTCGCCAACCAAGCTGTCACAGCCCGAGAACTTGCATAGGTCGTGGACCACAAACCGGGTCAACTCCATTGGCCCGAAAGCCATACCTCAGGGCGGACCACTTCACTGGGGGCGGATCAGTCCCGAGTTTTTCAACAAAATCGGCCCATTGCCGCCTTTGAGAGCGCTCGGTCGGGTCTTCCGAAGCGGACGTCGAATCCCACGCTGAGACCATCTTGATCTCTCGCGCCTCATCGCGAGCAACGCTGGTAGCCGACCCCTGTTGAATCCTGTTCGTTGTAGTAGCGCCTGAGAGACCCGCTCGCAGGCGCCATCAAGACCTTGACCTCGTTGCCGGCCACGGCGTTCGCGCAGTCGAGGAGAAGAAGCTGACGGTCCCCGGCCGGCCGAACCGATCTGATCTGGCACGAGGCCATCGGGGTTCTCAGGCGCCTGCCGGACACGGTGAATGCCGGCGCGAAGATGTCGACCGGCTTCTTGAACGCCGTCACCTTTCCGTCAGAGGCATAGACATCTGCGCAGTCGCGCCCTTCCAAGACCCAGGCGCCCTGATAATCCGACAGGCCAGCCTGAACCGCCCACGCCTCCGGTACTCCGGCCAACGTTGCGAAGCCTAGCCCGAGCACAGCGGCTCCTGTGACATTTGCAGTTCGCATCGCGACCTCCTCCGATGGCGAGTTAGCCTCTTGGACCGCCCCATACGGGCCTGCTGGCATGACCCGCGGCCAGCCCCAGCATAATACTTATACATTTTCCCTGCACTCTATCTTGATGAACTCATAATTCAGATACATGGTCTAAAATCTGTCACATCTGGCATACAAATTGAGAATTGATATGCTTTTCGCTTGTTTTCAGAGCAATAATTTGTGCGATGATTGTCCTTAGCGACTCGGACACGCTTTTGCCGCAGTGGGATCGTGGCATGGCACTCATCATGGGTGAGTCGCCGATTTTCGAGATCCGCATCACGACCAGCGAGACTGGCAGCATCCTGCGCGCTGCGACGGAGCGCGAGGTGGCTACGAAGGCCGAGATCCTGGTCCGCAAGGTTCACGCACGCGGCGAGTTGATGGGGATCACCATCCTGGGACCAAGCGCGGCGGGTACTGGCCGTCTGAAGGCCTACCTGGAGGATGTCTTGGTCGAGGTTACCCGGCTGAACATCTGAGTTCGCCATCCGTCAGGACGGTTCAGCCGGACACGCCAGGGGCAGCTTGAACCGCTTTTCCGAACGCGCCGCACTCGGTGTCTGACCTGTCCAGCGCCGGAAGGCATGGGTGAATGCGCCGACTTCCTGGAAACCGAGCAGCCAAGCGATGCGTGAGATCGGGATGTGCGCGTCCTGCAGATAGCGCAGGGCAAGGTCTCGTCGCATCTCCTCGAGTACCCGCTCGAAAGTGAGCCCTTTGTCGTTGAGTCGCCGGGACAGAGTGCGCTGGCTCATCCCAAGCCTTAGCGCGATCTCGCCCACACGAGGTCGGCCGTGCGGTAGAAGTGGCGCGACGGCGTTCTCTATCCGTGTCCGCAAGGCTTCCTGAGGGCGTGTATGGCGCGCGAGGGCTTCCTCGCAGTAGTTCAGCAACAGATCGTGCAGATACGAGTCGGCACTGGCCAAGGGCGCGTCACCGGCATCGGCCGCGAAGGCAACTTCATCGGCCAGAGCGCCGTATTCGATCGCGCAGCCGGCAAACGCTCCTATCGGATCGCCTGCCGCGCGACGGGGATGCACCAGGGCTAAGCGGATCGGGCACAGGTTTCGGTTCACGATATGTCGTACGAGCCGGATCAGCCCCGCCATCCAGAACTCGGCTTGGTGGCAGGCATCGTGCCTGCACAGGCCGACGTAACTCAAACGGATGCCAACCTCGGCGGCTCGAAGGCAGGTCGGAACGATCGCCTCGTTCGTGAGGGCGCTATAACGCTCCGCCCGAGCGAAGGCATCGCGCAGGGTCGGTGCGGAAGCCATGACATAGTAGACCAAACCGATTTCGCGGACCTCAAGATCGAGGCCGAGGTGAAAGCCGAGAACATCGTCCCTCAGCGCCTCGGCCAGAAGGTTAAGCAGCACGGCTTGGCTTCTGGCACCGACCCGGGCGTACGGGTCCGCGATTTGGTGTGACGTCAGCCCTGCACGAGACAGAAATGGCTCAATGGCGACGCCGTATGCCATTGCGCGGGCGACTACCAGCCGGGCGAGAGCACCCGTCGCACTTGGCGGCATAGCGAGCGATGCCTCCCGGGGCGGCGGTCTGCGCGTGGAAGCGGCTGCGGCCATGATTGGCATGACGCACCAGCGATTTGGCCGATGATAGCAAGACTGATTACGCATGTCCCTGATACAGACGCGAGCGGTCGACAATAGTCATCGACCTTCTCGCACTGCCCAGTCCGCTCCGAACCCGAGCCGCAGCCGGTCCGGCAAGCCAGCCGAGCTGGATCGTTCAGCGGATTGCAACAGGAGCCATCATGGCCTTTGCCCGCAGACGAGCCCCTTGGGCTCGTACCATCCCCGACCTGCACCGCTCGCTCGTCCGGGCCTACACCCAGCTGATCTTTATGCCGGTGCAGTCGGACGGCTCTAGGTCGGCCGTCATCGCCCGCTTTGGTACTCGGGACGTGTGCCTGGTCGAGAACATAGCCGCGGAAGCGGCACCTGAAGATATGATGCTACGGCTCGAGCTCTTCGACCATGCCGTCGGCCACGCTGTCGAGAGCGTGACCTGCAACGACTTGGAAGAAGCGGAGGCAGCGATCGGCGTGCTCGTGACAGACCTCGCACGACTCTCGGAGGAGCTCCACGGTCTGGAAGTCATCGGCCCCTGGTTCATCGAGGCCAGAACCTTTCCGAGCTGGCCTGAAGGCGAGAGGGCCGTCTGCCTGCTCGATGCTGCCGAAATCTGGTTGCGTGCCGGATTGCCAAGCCGGGAGGCCTCCTATGCCCGCGCTTGAAGAGCGAGTTTTGATTGCCGTCACGGCCGCCATCGTCGAGGCCTACAGCGCGAATAATAGCCTCCCCGTGAGCACGTTGCCGCCCCTGATTGCGACGGTTCATGGGGCGCTCAAATCCCTCCAAGCAGGTCGGCCTACGAGCGTGGGGCAAGCGGATCAGCCAACTCCGATCCAAATCCGGCGCTCGATCACTCCGGAGGCCCTTATCAGTTTCATCGATGGCAAACGTTACAAGACGCTTAAACGCCATCTGGCGAGCCATGGTCTGACCCCGTCCGGTTATCGGAAGCGTTTTGGCTTGCCCGAAGACTACCCTATGGTTGCGGAGGTGTACCGGCAGCACCGGTCAAGGATCGCAAAAGCGATTGGTCTGGGTGTTCCGATTGGCAAGTAATTACTACTACAGACCTTTGTATGCGGATTGCAAGACATTCCGTCCTGAAATCTGGCGGCTTGGACGCTTGTTATTGTCGGATGGCCAGTGATTTAGTCGGATCTCGCTAGATTGTTGCGAGGAAGAATCTATTGGTCTATTTAACGGTTGTTCTAAGGCCCCGATTCTGCTCGCACGCGTCCAATGTATCAAATATCACGACCTCGGGGCCGTCTGCACTGGAGCAACGCGTTCCCAATCCAGGAGAAAGGTCAATATTACTGCAGGTATAGCGAGCGGTGAGTCGTGACGCCAACAGAGCGTTCACCCTGCTGCACTTTTCTTTGTTGTAAATTGGGTCGGATTTATAGTAATATCTGCCGATTGTGTTCATATGGCTAGCCGCAAGAGCAGCCGGCGGGCATGTAGTGGCGGCCACAATCAGCAAGAACGAGTTTTTCGACGTCATACTGACAAACCTTTTGGGTGATTTCGCCATATTTATCGGCGAACAATTTTGCACGTCGAAATCGGTGGCGGATATAGTTGTAAATTTGATTTATTTTATTTTCTGTAAATATCAGACAATGGAATGCGCGATGTAGTTCAGCTGCACGTGCCGCTTACCGTATTAGTGTCTTGTGCACCCGCGCTGCCCTGCCGCAAGTCGCTAGCCCGCAAGAGCTCCCTCCGCCGTGTCGCAAGCGCATGATCGATGTAGCTGATGGCCAAATGGATCACTGCCGCTTGCTGCTCATTGATGCTGCCCTGTGCCGCCTCGGCTGCAACGCGTCCCACGATCTCATCTACGGTGCTTCGAATCCTATCGTGTTCGGCCGGCGAGCCGGCTTGCTCGATCGGTGAGATGATTTCCTGCGCCCGGGACAGGATGAAGGGGGCGTCCGGGATTTGCGAGAGACCAAGGAAGCGCAGGATGATGGCCAGCACGGAGCCAAGTGCGCCCGCCAGCGCCGGCCCATACCAGACCCAATCACCGTAGCGCTCCATAAACGTGGTCTCCTCGCCATCGTAGAAGACCTTGGCACCGGGATGGAGCGGGATGATCGTGTCCTTATCGGTGCTCGCAGCCTCCACCAGTCTGGCGATGGGCGCATCGGCGACAAGCTTCTGACGCTCATCAAACAGGTTGCGGGTCAGCTGCGTGATCGTGTCGTCCGAGATCGTCCGGGCCGCGACGAGATAGGTGGCGACCTCCAGTGTGGTGATGCTCTCATCCGGCAGAGCAGGCGAGCCGCCGAACTGACCGGCCGCGATCTCTCCGGCCTCATAGGCTGGTTCCGCTGCTGCAATGACCTCGGCCTGTTCGATCTCTAAAAAGGATAGGTTCCTGTGGCTCGCGCGGCGCACCGCTGCCCAGTTTTCCCTGACCGTGGGTCCGCGGGTTGTGGGCACGACAAACAGGAGTGCGTCGACCTTTCGGCCTTTGATCGCGCTCGAAATCTCGACAGGCACCGGCGGAAGCGGTCTGGTCTCGACGGACACACGATAGTGGCGCTGGAGAGTGGCAAGGAGCAGATCGTTCGCAGTCGGCGGGCCGATGACGCCCAGCATCTTGCCGTTGAGATCGGCGAAGTCGCCGACCCTGGTCTTGTTCGGCGTGATGATTGTCACCGGATCCTTGTGCAGGATCGCGATCGCGTGTGCCTTCTCCGAAGCTGCCCCGTCGCTGCGGATGATGGCGAGTTGCGCCTCACCTCTGGCTAGCCGGTCAAGCGCTTCCACGGGGCCACTGGTCGCGAGCAGGGAAAGGCGAATGGGTGCTCCGTCCGCAGCCAAGGCCCGGCTCCAAGCGGCGGCGAGTTGTGCATCCTCGAATCCGGCGGGGCCGACGGCCAGGGTCAGGGTCGTCGGTTTCGAGAAATGGTGCCAAGCCGCAAGGCCCAACCCAGCGACGAGGCACAAGCCGGTCAGGACGATGACCCATCGGAGCGACTTGCTCATCGAGAGTCCGCACTTCTACCGATCGTATCAGAAGCTTGCCAGTCAGTAGGAGCGGCAGGCGCCTGCATATCGGTCGTAGTAGGCGTAGGGCCCGCAGCCGCCATAGGTCGCACCATAGGCGCCGGCTACAGCGGCGGCTCCGACCCCGGCGGCAGCGAGGCCATAACCGTAGGGTCGATAGCCATAGCCGTACCGCCCGTATCCGTAACGCCCATATCGACCGTAGCCATAGCCGTAGCGGCCGACTCGGCCATACCCGCCGCGATAGCCGCCTGCCACCGCGCCCCGATAGCCGCGGAACCCGCCTGCCCGAACACCGTGGAACCCGCCGCCCCGGAACCCGCCACCGCCGCGAAAGCCGCGAGCGTCGGCCGCCACGCTGATCACCATCAGGGCCGCGAACGCCGCAGACGTGATCAGGAAAGTTTTCATGAGGGAATCTCCTCACGTGAGGGCAACAAGACCGGTCTAAGCTTGCTCGTCTAACTGCCTGCCTAGACACTAGACCCCTGAGCAGCCCCATGGCCGCAGGGTCTATTAGCCCAGTGCGGCAGCGTCGCTTGATCCCGCGGGACAACTGGCAGGGTCCTGGGCCTGAACTCGGGGCGTACTCGGCCCCAATACCGTCCTCTATAAGTCACAAAGAAAATCATCACTTAAGTCCCAGGCGATCAAGCGCGGGTTTATATCCCGCTTATGGATTGGCTGGGGCCACTGCGGCTAATACTGCAAGGTTATAAAAATCATCATGCTTGAGCGATCGTCACGCAAGTTCAGCCCTATTGCTCAGATCGGTCTGGCGGCAGCAAGCTCTGGAGCGCCGGCGGACCTCCCACTGGGTCGCTACATCGCTGGCTCTAATGGACAACTTGGTCGGCCAGCGACGTTGCCGCGCAACCGTGCAAGCGGAAAACTGCTGATGGCAAGCAGTTGCTGCTGGACACCGAAGCATACGTCCCGATCCTGTGGTCCGAACCAGGCGCGACCTGATGGCCTATCGCTTTCAGAAATAGCGATGGAGGCGGACAATGGTTTGGTCGGCCGCCCGTGAACTGGCTCTGACAGAACGCCGCATCGTCAAAGAGGAGGCTCTTCGGATCGTGCAACTTGTGCGCATTGCGGATCGGATGAGGCGCGGACAAGACACCGCCGGGGCCGAGCAGGTGCTGCGAGACATCGAGGAACACCTCACGGGCTTACGAGCGCGGCGGGCGTCTCTTACGGTCGCGCGGGGCTTTTGAGGTCCGGACACGGTTTGGATCCTTCCAGCAACATTCATCGCAACGAGAGACCAGACTCGGGCAACGCAAGCCGCTCAGTTGCATTCAAACTGCGACAATCGGAGAATTCCAGATGACCAGCATCGACGATCCAGGGAGGATATTCCTCCGCAACAAGCTTCTCGGGCGGTGGACCGCTGAAAAACTGGGAATGGCAGGCCAGGATGCCGAAGATTATTCCGATGCGCTCGCATGGGCAGCTTTCGATCCCGAGCGCAGCGACGTGTTCAGAATAGTTCGTAGGGACTTTGATGCGGCAGGCGTGGCCCAGACCGACCAGCAGATCCGGGAAGTCATGACCGAGTGCTTGATCAAAGCCGGAAAGGTGATGTCAAAAGGAACTGAAGACAGCGTCCGCGGCGCAGAGGTAATACTCGCGCGCAAGCTCATATTGTGATACCCGCCGTTGTACCCCCCTTCCGCCTCGAGTACAGGCGAAAGCGCGGCACGCGCTTTCGTTTAACACTGTAACAGTGTTTGAAGTCCGGCGCTCGTATTGCTGTGTAGTCACCGGATTCAAAGGCGGCCCTCTGCGTTGAGGTGATGGAACGCTCACCCAGCTGTCACCGAATCGAGCCTGAGACTGCAGCCTTCAGCCCCGATTTCCGTCCACCTTCAAGACGTCTCGTACGGAGCTTACTACTCCTGACAACATTCGAGAGCCGTCAAGGAATCAAAATTGGTTGAGTGCCCTGCCCGGAAGACATTGGCCTGCAAGCCGGCGATCCATTGGCGTCCGCTCACCGTCACTTCGAGGTACTTGAGTGCACCCTCCAGATGCGAGGATACGCTCCGCCAAAAGAAATCCGGATACCGCTCGACTAGATCGGCGGGCGATGAGTAGCCCAGGGCTGCATTCGTCCCGGCCTCCTCGAACTCATAAAAGAGAGCATTGGCTTTACGCAGGTACAGAGGATCTCCCATCTGCCCGATCAGATCGGCCGCCCGGACTAAGCAGACCTCCTCATCAGAATGGCTGCTGGGATTGCCGGGCTTACATGGAAAGCGCGTTTGCTCGACCGCGCGTATGATGCGATCGGCATCAAGCAAGTCCGATTGGCCGAAGCGGGCAGCGACGAACAGCTTGGAGCGGTCGACATGGTAGGCGGTCAGCGCTGCATCCGAGGCGCCACGCGGCAGTAGTATGCGGTGGCCAGCATCGTCGATGATGCAGCCTTCCGCAGGGCTGTCGCCCTTCAGGATGCCGCGAACGTAGCCGATGTCGTGCATGAGGCAGGCGACCAGTAGGTGCGCCCAGTCAGCGGGTGTGACAGGCTCAAGCAAAGTTTTGCCACGCAGGATGTCGAGACCAACCTGCGTCACGAGTAGTGTGTGCTCCAAATCATGATAAAGAGCATCAGAGTTCGCGAGGCATTCCAAAGCGAGACGCGCGGCAGCACCGACCTTCTCGGCTAATGGCGCTTGGCTGGAGCCGAATGTGCTCTGGAGTTCGGCCGCCAAGTGGGCACCGAGTGCTTGCGAGGCGAGATGGGCAGTCGTGATCATATCGGCGCCTCCGTAAAGCGGCCCCGTGCACCCTAGGTCCGCTCTTTGGAAGATATTCGGAAGACCGAAGGACATTTTGAAAATTCAGAATATACAGATGCTCTCCGCCGTCAACGCAATTTGCGCATCGCTCGCCCCGAGCAGAAACTGTAGCATGTCCGTTGAAGTAGGATGCCGCCCATCTTTGTCAGGGCAGGACTTGCGAACTGCGCGACGTCAACTCCGAGCCCTGCTCCTCTAGATTGTAGTCAGGATCCACGATGGGATCTTGCGCGCATTCGGCACAGGTCGGCTCAGAGCGATCCGATCACGTCCGCGAACTCTACGGAATCGAGATCTCAACCGATCTGGTCAGCGCCGTCACCATCGCGACGCAGGAGGTCGCCGCTTGGCAGGCCGGGCCGCTGAAGCCGGACTGCCCGATTGTGTCTTGCAGCGTACCGCAGACCAAGACGCACCGCGAGGTCCTCGTAGAGGTCCTCGGCCTGAGGCAACTCCAGTGTCCCGTTCGATCAAGCAAACATCGGCGGCTCAGCTCATCTGGCGTGGGAGGATGCTGCCATGCTCTCGTCCGCTACCTTACGCAGTGACCTCTGCTTGAAGAACGCGGCCTCGGTCAAGCCCGGTTGCGCAACCGACAAGGCTCCCTCTCCTGGCTTCGTCCACGTCGACGCCGTACAGACAGCCCAACTCGCCTTGGTCGAACTCGGCGTTGATTTCAACAGCCTCGTCGCCGAAGTTGGTCTCAATCCTCAGCTGCTCAAAAGCCGCACCAAGTTCGTTCCGTTCACCGCGATTGGCCGCCTCATGGCCTTGGCAGCCGGTCGCATGCGCTGCCCACATCTCGGGATCCTCGTAGGGCAGCGCACCACTTTGGCTTCGCTTGGGCTACTCGGCTCGCTTCTGCGTAACTCCGAGACAGTCGGGGATGCTTTGCGGGCTCTTGAGACGCATCTGTGTGTCCGGGACCGAGGCGGTGTGATCGGGCTCGGCGTCTACGGCGAGACCGCCGTCCTCAGCTATGCACCATATGAGCCCGAGGCCGAGGGCGCCGCTCTGCATTCGGAGCGCGCCTTGGCCAAGGCGACCAACGTGCTGCGGGAGCTGGGCAGGGCCGATTGGGCTCCGCTGGAGGTGCTGCTGCCGCGGTCTGCGCCGCTCAACACGGCGCCGTACCGGACGTTCTTCCACGCACCCGTCCGGTTCGACCAGGAAATGGCCGCCTTGGTGTTTCCGGCGACGCTCTTGATGCAGCAGGTCGCGGGCGCGAAGCCCGGTGTTCACCGACGCGTGGAGGCCCGCATCCGCCGGCTTGAGGCGGCTCAGCCCTCCACGCTGAGCGACGAGCTTCGCGAGTACCTCCGAATCGCAGTAACCCGGCAGCGCTGCAAGGCGGAGCGCGTGGCGCGCCTGCGGCTGGTGACCCGCCGCACCTTGAGCCGGCGTCTCAGAGCCGAGGGCACCAGCTTCCGGCAACTCGCGGATGAGGCTCGGTTCCGAGTGGCCAAGCAACTCCTGGCCGATACTTGCATGAGCCTGACATCAATCTCGACTGCTCTGAACTTCTCGGAGCCTTCCGCTTTCACCCATGCCTTCCGACGCTGGACGGGGATGGCGCCGAGCGCGTGGCGGCAGGCGAACCGGCCCGTGGGGAAAAGCGCCCAGCCTCGGGAGGAACCCTACCCAAGGGGGAGGAATGACAGACGATGCGACGGTACGTTTGCACCTGGGCCGCCGCCCTCCTGATGTTCGCGAGCGATGTGCGCGCACAGGAGGTCCGCTCGTCGCTCGTGAACCAAGCGGACTCGCGTATGCAGAGCAGTGCGGCTTCGCTGATCCCGACCCTGCGCGGACGCTGGCTCTACGCCGATCACAGGCTGGTCGTCGGGCGCGTGCGCGATGTCAGGGTTTCGCGAGATGGCAGTACGCTGATTGCGGTCGTCGCCCGCCGGCGCTGGCTCGGTGGCGGGGAGGTCGGCATCCCGGTCCCGCTGCTGCATCAGCGCGACAATGATCTTACCGTCAAAGGCACACGCGAGATTATTCGGCAATTCCCATCGCTTGAGCCGTGAGAGACCAGGGCTGATGGGTCGAGCATAATTATGTCATACGGAAATCAATTCATCGCGTATGAAGTATGGTTCACTCAGCAATCTCAGTGCGCAGTACAGACGTCGGCATGTGGGGAGACGAAAAAATGACTATCGCGAGCATAATGGTCTCCCTTGACCTAGGGGCTACGGCAGCCGCTCGCGTTCGCCTTTCGGCCGGTCTCGCCAAGCGCTTCGGGGCCACGCTCACCGGCGTCGCAGCCCGCAAGATCCCAAATCCTGGGCCGGGCGATGACCTCGAGTCAATCCAGGCGGCCTACAAGGAGGAGCAAGCCAAGCTCAGTGAGGATTTAATGCGGTGTCAGAACCTCTTCGAGCAGAATTGTGGCGCCGGAATCCGGACAAAGTGGTTGCAAGCGGAGGCTGATGCGGCAAGTTTTCTCGTCCGGCAGGCGCTGGCTGCGGACATCGTGGTTGTTGGGCGCGAGAAGGACGACAGAGCCGGAGACACGGCCACCTCGCCCGGTGCTGTGTTGATGGAAGCCGGGCGTCCGGTGCTGATGACACCGCCCGGCTCAGATCACCTCAAGGCCGAACGAATTGTCGTGGCTTGGAAAGACGCGCCCGAGGCACGCCGCGCGGTCTCGGCCGCCCTGCCGTTCATCCGATGCGCAAAACAAGTCCACGTTGTGAGCGCAGGCGAGGAGGCCCGCTTCGACGGTGCCGAGCAGGTCGCAGAGTTTCTTAGCCGCCACGGCGCACAGGTTGCCACGCAACTGTTGAATGCGACGAGTCGGAACGTTGCCGATGAAATTCTGCGCTTCACAAACCGAACCGATGCAGACCTCGTGGTGATGGGCGGATATGGCCGCTCTCGCCTGCGGGAGTGGCTGTTCGGTGGTGTGACGCGAAATTTTCTCCAGAGCTCGTCTGTTTGCTGCCTGATGAGTCATTGACACCCGAGGTTCCGGCCAACATGGCAGTGGCATATTCCTCGCTGTTTCAGGCCCGGACAGTAGCCATAGAGACGGCTTTGCCGAGTACGGCCGAGGTAGTCGCACCCGCTGCCGACACAAAGGCGAGCTAGTTGCGGAACGCACCGCGGTCGCAGACGCGGCTACAACCGATCAGCTGCTTCAACGTACTCGCTCACGGATGCAAATGGGTATTTCAGCATGTTGGAGTTCCCGGTTCTCGTAGGCGATATCGGCGGCACCAACGCCCGGTTCGCCCTGATAACGAGGAAAGGTGGTAGTCCTCACCTGCTCAGTCGCGAGATGACGCGCCAGCACGCCGATCTGTCGAGCGCGATCCGCGTCGCACTGGCCAAAGGTGCCACCGATGGGCCGTCCCCGCGCTCGGCTATCCTCGCCATCGCTGGCCGCGTCGACGGTCCGGCACTGCACCTCACCAATGCTGGCTGGGTGATCGAGGTAGCCCGGGTCGGATTGGATTTTGACCTTACATGCGTCGTCGTCGTCAACGACTACGTGCCCGTAGCTGCCGGCGCTGCCGCCATCTCGCCGGACGACCTCACTCCGATTGGCCCGACTTGCCGGGAGGCGAAGGGCGCGCGCCTCGTTCTCGGCCCCGGCACCGGCTTCGGCGCGGCCGCTCTCGTGCCATATGCAGACTGCCTGGCGATCGTCTCGACCGAGGCTGGACACACAGAGCTTGGACCGACTGACGACTTCGAGGAGCGCATCTGGCGTGCGGTCGAGCGCGTTGAGGGGCGCGTCACAGTGGAGGCGCTGCTCTCCGGGCCCGGTCTCGGGCGGCTCTACGCGGCGGTCCGGCACGTCCGCTCCGGAGCGCCACAGACTAAGCTTGACCCGGCCGCGATTACCCGAGCCGGACTCTCAGCGGAAGATCCGCATTCGGCTGAGGCCCTAGACCTGTTCGCCCGTATCCTTGGTCGCGTCTGTGGCGACCTTGCCCTAACGTTCCTCGCTACTGGTGGTGTGTACATTGGCGGCGGCATTGCACCGCGGATCGTACAAGTTCTGCAACGGGGCGGATTTCGCGAAGCGTTTGAGCGCAAGGCGCCCTTCGCCAAGATGATGCGCGCGATCCCGACGAGCGTGATCACGGTCCGAGACCCGGCGCTGACGGGCCTTGCCGCGCTGGTGAGTGAAGGGACGAGGTTCGCCTATCACGGAGAGGTCTGGCGCGCGGCGGACTGACCACTGGCCTGGCCCATGGAGCTTCGGCCGCATCATCGCGCGCTGGTCGCACCAAGTTCAGTCTTTGTCGGTAGTACTGGCGCTGGCGACAACCGGTCGCCCGGACTGATCGACGTCCTTGTTGATCGAGTGTCCTCATTAATCAAGCGCAAGAGCTCACCCCGTGTGAGATAGGCGGAAAGAACGAAGGCAAGCTTATCTTACCATGCACTGCGCGGCAGGCATCGCAGCACACGCGGGTTGAGCAAGAGGTGGCTGATTATATGTGGAACGGGCCGTATTCTTAAGGACCGATATCCACTTCGCTCGACGAAGCGCTGGCAGACGGAACCGCAGCGCCTTAGTAGGGAGGCATGAGCATGCGAGTTGCAATGTTCAGCGCGAAAAACTATGAGCGCGCGCTTCTGAGCGAGCTCAATGCGAGACACGGTCATGAACTCGTGTATCTCGATGCGCTGCTCGAACCCGAGACCGCATCACTTGCGGAGGAATTTCCGGCGGTCAGCGTCTTCGTCAATGACACCGTTGACCGCGCCGTTCTCAAACAGCTTGCTCAAGGTAGAACGAAGCTCGTTGCGACACGATGCACGGGCTTCAACCATATCGATTTGGAGGCTGCTGACGAGTTCGGAATTAAAGTTGTGCGAGTTGCCAATTATTCCCCCAATTCGGTAGCGGAATTTGCAGTCGGCCTGCTCTTGGCGCTGAATCGAAAGATCCACCGGGCTTACAATCGAACGCGAGAGGGGAACTTTAAGCTCGATGGTCTGATGGGGTTCGATCTCGTCGGGCGCACTGTGGCGGTGATCGGAACCGGAAAGATCGGCACCATTTTCGGCCGGATCATGGCCGGCTTTGGCTGCACCGTGCTTGGGTTCGACGTGCACCACTCACCCGAGTTTGAGAGGATCGGCGGCCGCTACGTTGATGCCGAAGGGGTTGAGACGGCGGACGTCATCTCGATGCATTGCCCGCTCACGCCCGAGACCTATCACATCGTCGGTGCGCGAACGCTGGGGCGCGTGAAGCATGGTGCCCTCCTGATCAATACGAGCCGCGGCGGGTTGGTCGACACCGATGCGGCGATCGACGCGCTCAAGTCAGGCCGACTCGGCGGAATGGCGATCGATGTATACGAACAGGAGGCGGATCTGTTCTATCGAGATCTTTCGAGTTCCGTAATTTCCGACGACGTTATTCAGCGCCTTATCTCATTTCCGAACGTGATCGTGACAGGGCACCAGGCCTTTTTCACGCGCGAGGCGCTGGAGACAATTCTTGGAACAACTCTCGAAAGCATCTCGGAATTCGAATCCGGCCGAGCTCTGACGAATCGAATAAGCCGCAGCCGCTCGAATGGATGATCTATGCTGCGCCCACGCTACATTCCGCCCATAGATATCTTCCCGCCGAACCCCTGGGCGTTCGAGGCCGTCCGTTACGACACGAGACTTGCGCGTGAACTGACCGGACAAGCTGAGACGATGTTTGCGCTTTCGAACGGATATGTTGGTATCCGCGGCGCAGCGGAGGAAGGCACGCCGGTCCGGGAGGCGGGCACCTATCTCAACGGCTTCTACGAACATCGGCCGATTTCCTACGGTGAGCATGCCTACGGCTTTCCGACGGTTGGCCAGAGTATCCTGAACTGCCCGAACGGTACGGTCCTGAAGCTCTTCGTCGATGACGAGCCGTTCGCCGTGCCGCGAGCCGAGATTCTGGACTACCGGCGCTCCCTCGATCTGAAGACCGGCACACTGAATCGGGACGTTCGCTGGGTGACGGCGACAGGCAAGCGTCTGCACATGCGGACCGTTCGACTGGTCTCCCTCGCGCACCGGCATCTTGCCGCGATCGAGTTCGAGCTGACCGCGGAGGACATGGACGTCGAGGTCGCAGTCTCGTCGGAACTCGAGAATGCTCAGCCGTTGGACACCGACACGACGGACCCGCGTCTCGCGGAAGGGTTCGTCGGTCGGGTTCTGCACCCCACGGGAACACGTTCCGCAGGGCTGCGGGCGATGCTGAGTTACCGGACAGGTAGCTCTGGCTTGAGCCTCGGCTGCGGCATGGACCACAGTGTCTCGTCCGAATGCTCGATCCTCACCGAGCTGGCCTGCGACGATGATGTTGCTGCCGTCCTGTTTCGCTGCACGTTGGCGCGGAACAAGCCGCTCCGCATTTGCAAGTACCTGAGCTACCACTACTCCGATATTCCCGACCCCGCGCAGATCCTGTTCCAAACCGCCTCAACCCTCGATCGTGCGACGAGGCAGGGTTTCGAAGCGATCCTCGAGCGCCAGAGGAGCGATGTCGAGCGCTTCTGGGCGCGAGCCGACGTGACGGTGGAGAGCGAGAAGCCGAGAACGCAACAGGTGATCCGGTGGAATCTCTTCCAGCTTCTGCAGGCCTCAGAGCGGGCGGAAGGTCACGGGATCGGCGCCAGGGGACTGACAGGCCGGACCTACGAAGGGCATTACTTCTGGGATACGGAGATCTACGTTCTGCCGTTCCTGATCTATACGAATCCTGCGATCGCCCGCAGCATTCTCAAGTTCCGCTACGACATGCTCGACAAGGCACGGGCACGGGCTCGAGAGCTGGGGCACAGAGGAGCCACCTTCCCGTGGCGGACCATCAACGGTGAAGAGGCATCGGCTTACTACGCGGCGGGAACTGCGCAGTACCACATTAACGCCGATATCGCCTACGCGATGCGGAAATATGTAGAGGTCACCGGGGATGAGGAGTTTCTCTGGAGTTACGGCGCGGAGATCCTGATCGAGACCGCTCGCCTCTGGTTGGATCTCGGTTTCTTCTCCGACATCAAGGGTGGCCGCTTCTGCATCAACGGCGTGACCGGGCCGGATGAATACACCGCGCTGGTCAACAACAATTGCTTCACCAACCTGATGGCACGGGAGAACTTGCGCTACGCCGTTCGGACGGTGCGCGCTCTGGAGCGCCTGCGCCCCAATCAGTTTGCTGCGTTGGTCGCTCGCACGGGCCTGGATCATGCCGAGCTCAGTGACTGGGAGGAGGCATCCGAGCGGATGTATGTTCCCTACGACGAGCGCCTCAAGGTTCATCCTCAGGATGACGATTTTCTGAACCTCGAGAGATGGAATTTTGCGTCAACGCCAGAGGACAATTATCCGCTCCTGCTACACTATCACCCGTTGAATCTTTACAGGTCTCAGGTGATAAAGCAGGCTGACGTCGTGATGGCCATGCTTTTGCTAAGTAATAATTTCACACATGATGAGAAAAGAAACAATTTTGAGTATTATGACCCTCTGACGACACACGATTCGTCCCTGTCTGTCTGCGTTCAGAGTATCATCGCGAATGAGATCGGGCTCCATCAGAGAGCGCTCGAGTATTTTGAGTTCGCGGCGGCGATGGACATGGCGGATATTGGGGGCAACATGATGCACGGTGCTCATGTCGCCGCAATTGGCGGTACGTGGCTCGCCCTCGCCCATGGTTTCGTCGGACTGCGCGACCATGAGGGGTGTATCTCGTTCAATCCCGTTCTGCCCAACGCGTGGTCGGCCCTGAAGCTCGTCTTGGCGGTGCGAGGGCAGACGGTGCGGATCGAGATCGATCGCTCGTCGGCGACCTATCGGCTTTTGAGCGGCGAGCGATTGGATTTCTCGCACGCTGGTGAAGATTGCGTCCTGTCCTCCGCGGAGCCGGTCCTGACCCGCCGACTCGCGGCGGTGCAAGCGGACCCTCAGGGCTTCATCGAGCGGCACTGACCAGCCCGCGCGCTGCCGGTCGTCAGCGGCGGGTCCGATCCGGTGAGAGGAGTGGCCGGGTCAATCGTTGCTCGCCGAGTCAGTGCGGGCCGCGCCGTTGTTCCTCCGGAGTGGAGGGGCCGGCGCACGGAAGCGGAGAGCTCTCCCATGTTGGCCTCACTTGGCGCGTTCATCGGGACACAGCCGATCCTCGCACTCTTCCTCACCATCGGCCTCGGCTATGCGGTGGGGCAAATCAGGGTTCTGGACTTCTCGCTCGGCGTAGGCGCTGTGCTCTTTGTCGGCCTGTTCATCGGCGCGATCGCGCCCAAGGTGCAAGTCGCCGGGCCGCTCGGGTTGGTCGGGCTGATCATGTTCCTCTACGCGATCGGCATTCTCTACGGGCGGCAGTTCTTCGAGGGGCTGTCGGGACCGGGGCGCATGTACAACCTGCTCGCAGCCGTTGCGGTCATCGCCGGCCTGCTGGTCGCACTCGGCCTCGGCGCAGTCTTTCAAATCAGCCTTGGCCACACGCTCGGCATCTTCGCCGGATCAATGGTCAGCACGGCGGCCCTGCAGGCTGCCCTCGACACAATCGGGAATCGGGATCCCTCCATCGGCTACTCCGTCACCTATCCGTTCGGCGTGATCGGCCCAATACTCTGCCTCTATTTCATATCGCGGCGCGTAAAGCCGGTTTTTCCACCGCAGCCTGCCCGCTTCCACATCGGCGAGGTCACCGTCGAGCGCCTGCCGGCTGCCGGCGCAACGCTCGGCGCGCTCATTGCGAACCTGCCGGACGGTGTGCAGATCGCTGGCGTCCGGCAGGAGCACCGCAATCAGCTGCCCGATCCGGACCTTGAGCTGCATCCCGGCGACGCGCTCCTGATCGCGGCGGATCGGGCGGCGGCCGTGGAGGAGGTTGCCTCTGCCCTCGGACATGTCGACAGCGGTCGGCTCGCTAGGGATCGCGGTGACCTCACTTATCAGCGCTTCTTCGTCTCGAAGCCGGCGCTGACTGGGGTGAGGCTCGCGGAGCTGCCTCTGCCTTCGGGCGTGCCGATCCGGGTTCTGCATGTCCGACGCTACGACATGGACCTGATGCCCTCGCCGGACCTGATGCTGGAGCTGGGCGACCGGGTTGGCATCCTCGTGGCACCCGACCACGTGGCCGATGCGCGGGCCCATTTCGGCGATACGGTGAAGTCGGCCGCGGATTTCAGCTATGTCTCGGTCGGCTTCGGCATGGTGCTCGGCGTTCTTCTCGGTCTGATCCCGATTCCGGTGCCGGGTTTGGGCGTCGTCACGCTCGGCATCGGCGCCGGTCCCCTCATCGTGGCACTGATCCTTGGCAGGCTTCGGCGCTCTGGGCCGCTCAGCTGGGTCATGCCATTGCCCGCCAATATCGTGCTACGGAACCTCGGCCTGACGCTGTTCCTGGCAACGGTCGGGATTAACTCCGGCCAAGCCTTTGTCACCACCGTAGCGCAGACCGGACCGCTGATGCTGCTGATTGGTGTGGCGGTGCTGCTGACCACAGTGGGGATCGTGCTGGTTGCCGGCTACTACCTGCTCAAAATCCCCTTCGACGATCTGCTCGGCGTCGCTTCGGGCGCCACGGGCAATCCCGCGATTCTGGCCTATTCCGTGCGTACGGCACCGACAGAGCGGCCAGACGTATGCTATGCGATGATCTTTCCCTCCATGACCATCGTGAAAGTCCTCAGCGTGCAGGTCATCGGCCTGCTCTCCATCGCTGGATGACCTCTGCCGATGCACCTCGAGCTGGATGGTCAGCGAACTGCGTCAAACATCAACGTCAGCAAGGCCCCGCATAGCTTTCGACAGTACGCTAATTCGCAGCGGTGACTGAGGTTTCAGGTTATCTGTGTTGCCTCCAACAGTGATGTCCATCGCGTCACCTTCGATCAGTGTCGCCTCGACCCCATCACCGGTGACGTTGAGCTCGACGAGCCGTCCTCTCCACCGGACCTTGAACGACAGACGATACCAGGAGGTCGGCAGCTTGGGATCGAGTTCCAACGTCTCGCCCGCCAAGTTCAGTCCCGCGATGCCCAAGATCGCGGCCTGCCACAGCCCGCCAAGCCCAGCTATCCGAATGCCGCCGGCGCTGTTCGGATCGGGATCGAGGTCAAGAGAGGCTGTCTCGCGCATATAGCGGAGTGTCATGTCCGCGTCGCCCAGACGCGCGGCCACGCGTGCATGCATTGCCGCGCTCAATGAGCTGCCATGGGCGCAGCGCGGCTCGTAATGGCGGAAATTGATCGCCGCACTCTCCCCAGGGAACTCCCCGGGCAACAAGGCTAGCAACGCCACGACGTCGGCTTGCTTGACCACCTGTGAACCTTGGGTCTGCTCACGGCCGATGACCACGTCAATCGGGAGCGCGTGGTCGGCATAGTCCGCTACGTTCAGCTGTTTCAGTGCGTGGAACCCGGCGAATTGCTCGTACAATCCTGTCGCGGGATCGAGACCGGTGACGATCCGCGCGATCGCGTCCCGCCAATCCTCGAACTCGGCGTCGTCGAGCGCAAGCTTGGCCGAAAGCGTCGCGGCGCGGTCAGGCCAACGCGCCCGCAGCACGTCCACAGCCTCCAGGGCACGAGCGATGTTCCAGCGTGCCATCACGTTGGTGAAGGCGTTGTCATCAACATCCTCATGGTACTCGTCCGGCCCGATCACATGGCGGATGTGGCGCAGGCCGTCGGCCTCGGCGATGGTTCTGGATGCCCAGAACCGCGCGGTTTCGATAAGAATCTCTGCGCCCGCATCGCGGAAAAAGTCGTCGTCACCAGTGGCGCGCCAGTACTGCCAGACCGCGTAGGCGATATCGGCGCTGATGTGATGCTCCATCTTGCCAGTCAGGATCTCGATCGGCCGTCCGTCAGGTCCCAGGACCGACTCCGGCGTGGTTTCCGCGCCGGTATCGGCCGACTCCCAGGGGTAGAGCGCACCTTTGCAACCACAAAGCGCAGCCTTCGCCCGTGCACCGGGTAGCGTGTGGAACCGGTACATCAGCAGCGCGCGGGCCGCTTCCGGCCAGACCGCGGTGTAGAACGGCAGAAGGTAGATCTCGGTGTCCCAGAAGACGTGACCGAAATAGGCATCGCCGGTCAGCCCGCGCGCGCCGATCGATACACGATCTTCGCTCGGGTTCGCGGCGCTTGTCAGGTGGTAGACAGCAAAGCGCAAAGCGCGCTGCAGGTCATCGTCGCCAGCGATGCGGATGCCCCCATCCGCCCAATGTGCATCCCAGACGGCCTCATGCTCCTGAAGGACCGCGCGCCAGCCCACAGAGGTGCTTCGTTCAAGGGCAGCACCTGCCCGCCGTCCTGGATCTTCGTCCGGCCGGTCGGCCCGAGCGACGGCCACGTAGCGAGCAAATTCGGCGACTTGGCCAGCCGTCGAGCGCCAGCGCCAGACCCATCGCAGCGGGAACGGGCGCTCGGGGCTGACCGAGGCGCCGTCCAGACACAGCGATGCGGCGCCTGCCATCGCGACGACCTTGCCCGTACCCTCGGTCCGCCAGGCACCCAGATCCTTCTCGAGACGCACCGGCTCCATACCGAGGCCAGCAAGCCCGAAGCTGGCTTCAACGCGGACTTCGACGCCGTCGCGGTCCAGCGCGATCCGCTGAAGCTGCAGTCCCACCGACCGGTCGGCCAGCGACAGGAGGCGAAGCTCGTGCCCCGCGACGGTGACCTGCGCCGGCGTTCGATGCGTCCACTCGGACAGCAGCAAGCCGCGCCGCATGTCGAGCCGGCGAATCCCGTGGAGCAACTCCCCCTCGCGGGCAACAAGCGGCTCTTCGTCGAGGATCACGCGAACCCGCGACCAATCGGCGACGGGTACGAGCGCCGGGACGGGCGGCTCGGTATTGGGCATGTCGAACAGCCCAGCGACGTAGCAGCGCGGCCATGAGGCCCAGCGGATGTAGCCGAGCCAGCTCGCCCAGGTTGGCCCTCGGCTCAACGAGCGCGCCGCACGCATGCCGAGAAAGCCGTTGCCGAGAGCAAAGCGGGATTCGACGGCGCTCTCCGTGAGCACGCTGTAGCCTTCGTGCGCCAGAACCCAGCCGGGTTCTTTCGTTGGCTGAAACACCTCAAGCATCTGCGGCGGGCTCCAGGGCGGCCCGGGCGCGCAACGTGCCCGTGGCCAGGGCAGCGATCTCGACTTGATCGAGGCTTGTCACGACGAGATCCGCCCCCGCTTCACGGAGCAGCGCCTCGTCGCTGAGTCGGGCGATCCCGAGTGACCTCATCCCGGCTGCGCGCGCCGCTGTGATTCCGGCGGGCGCGTCTTCCACCACGACGCACTGCGCCGGCGGCGTACCCACGGCTTCAGCCGCGAGCAGAAAGAGGGTGGGATCCGGCTTGCCCTTCGGCACGTCGCGACCGCTCAGGTCGGCATCGAACAGCGAGAGTAGCGTGCGCCCGTCCGGCAGTCTCAGGCGAGCCAGCATCGCAGCGGCGTTCTTCGAAGAGGAGGCCAGAGCCAGCCGCAGCCCGGCCGTCTTCAGCGCGGCAGAGAAGCGCAGGGCATCAGGAAAGACCTCGAAGCTGCCTTCCTCGATGAGGCTGTCGATGAGGGCCTGCTTCTTGGCCGCGTACTCAGCCGTCCGGGCGGCAGCCTGCGGGCCGCCGAGTCGCTCAAGAGCTGCCCGCGCGCCTTCGAGGCGCCGCTTTCCGGCAACGTTGGCCTGATAGAACGCTGTCGTGAAGCCTGTCGGGTCGGCAAACCCGGTCAGCGCTTCCCGCCACGCGCGCTCGTGCGGCGAGTTCACGAGCACGCCGTCCACGTCGAAGATCGCGGCGCTGAGTGCCGGTCTCACTGGACCCGACGCTGGCCGAAGCGTCCCTCCTCACACATTGTCGCTCTCCGTCGAGCTGGCGCCGCGCGCCGCCGGTATCTGGCTCCACGACCAGCCCGACACTTCAGGCATGTCGTCGCCGCGTCGGCAGATGTATTCTCGGTGGTCGATCAGCTTGTCGCGGATCGCCTGCTTGGCATAGGCAGCCCGGGTCGCCAGTCCCGGCACACGGTCGATGACGTCGCTGACCAGATGGAACCGGTCGATGTCGTTCATCACGCACATGTCGAACGGCGTGCTCGTCGTGCCTTCTTCCTTATAGCCACGGACATGAAAATTTGGGTGCCCGTGTCGACGGTAGACGAGGCGATGAATGAGCCACGGATACCCATGAAAAGCGAAGATAACTGGCTTATCCGTCGTGAACAGCGCATCGAAGTCGTGATCTGACAGGCCGTGTGGATGCTCGGTGTCGGGCTGCAGCTTCATCAGGTTCACGACGTTGATGACGCGCACCTTGAGATCCGGAGCATGGCGGCGGAGCAGGTCAACGGCTGCGAGAGTTTCCAAAGTCGGAACATCCCCGCAGCAGGCCATCACGACGTCGGGTTCGCTACCACGATCGTTGCTCGCCCACTCCCAAATCCCCAGCCCCGCGGTGCAATGCTTGACCGCTTGATCCATCGTGAGCCACTGGGGGGCCGGCTGTTTGCCGGCCACGACGACATTGATGTAATTTCGACTCCGCAGGCAGTGATCGGTCACTGAAAGCAGGCAGTTCGCGTCTGGCGGCAAGTAGACGCGGACGACCTCTGCTTTCTTGTTCACAACGTGGTCGATAAATCCAGGGTCCTGATGGCTGAAGCCGTTGTGGTCCTGTCGCCAGACGTGGCTTGAGAGCAGGTAATTCAACGACGCGAGCGGGCGCCGCCAAGGAATGTGGTTGCAGACCTTCAGCCATTTGGCGTGCTGGTTGAACATCGAATCGATGATGTGGATGAAGGCTTCGTAGCACGAGAAGAAGCCGTGGCGGCCCGTGAGCAGATATCCTTCCAGCCAGCCCTGACACTGATGTTCGCTGAGCATCTCCATCACACGACCATCATGAGCGAGATGATCATCCCACGGAAAGGTTTCTGCCACCCACGCGCGGTTTGTGACCTCCAGCGTATCCTGCCAGCGATTTGAATTGTTCTCATCCGGGCTGAACAGCCGGAAATTCCGGGCGTCAGCGTTCAACGCCATGACGTCGCGAAGGAAGCGGCCCATCACGCGCGTAGACTCCGCCACCGCGGCACCGGGAGCACTGACTGGAACGGCGTAGTCGCGGAAATCTGGCAGCCGAAGATCGCGGAGGAGAGCGCCTCCATTGGCGTGCGGATTCGCGCTCATGCGGCGATCGCCCGTCGGTGCAACCTGGGCGATCTCAGGGCGTAGCCGCCCGCCTTCGTCGAAAAGCTCAGCCGGCCTATAGGATTGCATCCAGTCTTCGAGAATTCGCACGTGGGCTGGATTCTCGTGCATCTCGCCCATCGGCACTTGGTGCGAGCGCCAGTAATCCTCGGTGCGGCGCCCGTCGATTTCCTTCGGGCACGTCCACCCCTTTGGCGTTCGAAGAACGATCATCGGCCAGCGCGGACGGCTCGTGAAGCCGTGATCGCGTGCACCAGCCTTGATCCGTTGTATGTCTCTCAGCACGGCGTCCAATGTGGCGGCCATGCGTTGATGCATCTCGGCCGGCTCATGGCCTTCGACGAAGTAGGGAATGTAGCCGTAGCCTCGGAAGAGACACTCAAGCTCTTCGTGGCTGATCCGGGCCAGAACGGTCGGATTTGCGATCTTGTACCCGTTCAGATGCAGGATGGGCAGAACCGTTCCGTCGGTCACCGGGCTCAGAAACTTGTTCGAATGCCAGCTCGTTGCCAGCGGCCCCGTTTCAGCTTCACCATCGCCCACGACGCAGGCGACGATGAGATCTGGATTGTCGAAAGCCGCTCCGTACGCATGCGAGAGACAGTAACCAAGCTCGCCACCTTCATGCATGGAGCCCGGTGTCTCGGGAGCCACATGACTCGGTATGCCGCCAGGGAAAGAAAATTGCTTGAAAAGACGTTTCATCCCCTCAGTATCGGCTGAAATGTTCGGGTAGACTTCGCTGTATGTACCCTCGAGGTAGGCATTCGCGATCAAGCCTGGGCCACCGTGCCCCGGGCCAGTGATGTAGATCATATCGAGATCGTGCTTCTGGATAATCCGATTTAAATGAGCATAGATGAAATTCAGACCCGGCGTTGTGCCCCAATGACCGAGAAGCCTGGGCTTGATATGGTCTTTTGTGAGAGGTTCTTTCAGCAAAGGGTTGTCGTATAGATAAATCTGGCCAACAGACAGATAATTTGCTGCCCGCCAATATGCATCGATCAGGGCAAGATCGTGCGCCTGCGCGGCGCGCTTGGGTTGCCGCCGAGGTTTAAGAATAGCATCCATTTGACTACTCAAGCTTGATGTTGAGTCTGTTATGACGCGACGTGGATGGCTTACTCTCAATGAATGCATTCGGCATCAGCATGCCGCATAGGTCCAGTCACCCGAACTCTCGATTATTTTGACGCCCGGACGCTCGGTCCTTCAGTACGAGGTGCATACCCCGGCATATGGGTCGTAAGTGGCGTATGGTCCGCAACCTCCGTAGCTGCTGCCGTAGTAGCCGGCCGCCGCGGCTGCACCCAGCCCAGCAGCGGCGAGGCCGTATCCGTACGGACGATATCCGCCCCAGCCATAGCCGCGGTATCCGCCGTAGCCCCAGCCGACCCGGCCTGCGCCCCAACCGGGCCGTCCGGCGATGGGCCCTGCCGCGCCCCAGCCGGGTCGCGCTATACCGCCGCGGAAACCGCCCGTGCGGGCGCCATGGAAGCCGCCGCCCCGGAAACCGGCACCGTGAAAGCCGCCGCCGCGGAAGCCACCGCCCCCACGGAAGCCGCGCGCGTCAGCCGCGGCGTTTGTCACGATAAGGGCGACGGCGGCCACAGTAGAGATCAGGAGAGCTTTCATGCGCTCGTCTCCTCGCCGGAGGGCACCGTGAGGCAGTGGACCACGTGGTGCCCGAGTAGGCGCCAAAGCCGCCCATGCAGCGTCAGTCTTCCTCGTAGAATACGCTAGCATCGCTCCATGTGGTTCACTTGATCCGGCAGGACAGGCACCGGTCCCGATCCGGCGCCGCGCGGGCGCTAGGAACAACAGGCGGCCAGGATTTCTAAGCCGCCATGTGCACGGGCTGCCCGCACCTGTTGAACGCGACGGCTCAAGATGTTGCCATTGAAATTCTGCGCTTACTCAGACCGGCGCAGACCTATGCGCGCTGGGCGGATATGGCTGCTTACACATTCGGCAGTAACTGATCAGTGGCATGGCGCGAGATTTCTTAAAAACTGCGCCTGCCTGCTGTTTGATGTACCACTGCGATTTTAGGAGTCTGAGTTCTATGCAGATCTCGGCGACGATCGATCTCTCAGGGCCGGCCGCCGTCAGTCACGCCTTCGGACGCTGGAGCCGGACAAGATTGAGTGCCTAGTCAGAAGCGTCGGCCTTGTTGGCATCGGCGGCGCCTGAGACACCTCGATTGGAGAGCGCCATTGCGCCTCTCGGATGCGGGTTGGCAGCTCTCATCGTGGCTCGCGCGAATGCCACGCGCGCTGGAGACGCACGCCGCGATGAGGGCGCGCGCGCAGATATGGGCCGATAAGTCTACCGAATGCGTAGGCGATTTGCTCGTACTCCTCACCGCACGACGCCGACCGTTCCTTGGGTAGATACCCTTTCGCGACAACGTCGGCGAAGCGGCGCCGATCGGAGCCGTAGGCAAGGCAGACAAGATTGTAGAACCTCTGCCAAGACGTGCCGTGCACGTCCGCGAAACCGCTTTTATCGACCGACTCCTGCCGCGCGAGTGACGCGAAGAAATACCCACTTCCGCTGATGAGATCCCGTGCGCGGTTGGGCGTGAGATGCAAAATGAGGAGGGCGGCGAGCTGGTCGGCTGCGTCTTCCTCGCGCCCGAAGATCGGGACGCGCAGTAGGTGGAATAAGGCATGGCTGGTCTCGTGCAGGAGGATCTGGGCAATCGGACCGCGGATCGCCTGCTCTCGGGTAACCCCCGCTGGGGAGGCCTTGCGCGGCGCGAGGTCGAGCACGCCCTGAGCCATCTCGTAGCACATCGTGACGGCGTAGCTGTCCGGGTCGTACCACGCGTTCGGCTCTCCGCGGCAACCTTTCAGCCGGAGCGTGAGACGGCGGGGTAGCTGCACGAGGCGCACGACCTCGCCTAGCCGGTCCAGCACGCGCTGTTGCCGAAGTATCCGATAAATCTCGCGATGTGCGGGATTGCTCGGCTGCACGTAGTTCACGACAACGCGCTCTCGCGCGTGCAGCACGGGCCGCGCATGACCGGGAGCGCCCGACAGCGCGATGGCGATCAGCGGCACGACAGCACGGGTCGCCCAGCGACAGACTCGCCTCGCCATGCCGCACTCCTCCTCAACTGGTACCTGCGTACCCACGCGTCAGTGCAGTGGATGCAGTACCCTTCTGATGCACCACCCCCGTCGGAAGACGGGATCCATGCGCGAACTAGACCTATTGGATTATGCCTTTTACGTTGCGAGCTGGCGTGCACCCTGACGCTCGGCCGGAGGAAAGCATTTCGGCTGCAGGGAGCACTGCATTTCGCTGCTGGCCAAAGCTATAGTCAATATTGCGGTGCACAAGATTGCGCAGCCGTAAGCTTCAGGAAGATAGATAAGTCTGCTTTGATGTTCGTCCCATTTGATCAAGTGGGCCGCGAACATTTTGTTAACAATCGCCGTTTGCGGAGCTGATGGACGTGAAAGA
Source organism: Methylobacterium sp. CM6257 (assembly GCF_054611515.1). NCBI lineage: Bacteria > Pseudomonadati > Pseudomonadota > Alphaproteobacteria > Hyphomicrobiales > Methylobacteriaceae > Methylobacterium > Methylobacterium sp. CM6257. Next base: position 6,223,236 of record NZ_CM137735.1, on the reverse strand, counting down.
TGCCTATCAGGATACCTGCATGGAGATCGTCGACCGGCGTGCTTGGTCAATGATGGAGGGGCTCGGGCTCCAGCTCACACCCGATCCGAATTACAATACCTATTACGGGATGGTCGATTTCGAGTTCTGGGCCCACAATGACATTGGCGAGGAGGCCGTGGCATACCTCAAGTGCAACGTCGATCCGCTCGACCTCGCCTTCCGGCTGGCCGAGGTCCACGGGACCGTGCTGCTCAATAGCGGAGGTTCGAAGCGCCCGACTGGTCCCTGCCGGTGTCCTTCGCCAATCTGGCTGAAGAGGTTGACGCCGATATCGGACGTGGCTTGGATGCCGTGGTCCGTGGCTACCGAGACACCTGTCAGGCCGCCAAGCGTGCAAAGGTGCATGCGGAGGGGGGCGAGCACGTTCCGGCCGAGTGACGTTCCCTTCGTCTCGGGCGCCCGTGTCGCGCGGCCTCGGGGACTTGCGAATCTCATCCTTGGACCGCTCCGAGAAGATCAAGGCGTCGATGATGGCTTTCGTTGATGACGCGAACGCCGCGGCTAGGTCTCCGTCTGCCGGGCTCCGCTCTTTTCGCCGCGCCGGCTTTGCACGACACATGCTCGTGGTTGCGCTTCTGCACCTCGGAGTTCAGGCCGCTTCAGCAAGGACGATCTACGTCACACCCGCGGGCAGCGGCCCGGGATACGATGCAGACGGCCGAACAATTACCCCCCACACGGAAGCCTTCTCGACGGAGGCGATGCGGGGATTGAAGCCGGGAGACGTCGTTCAACTCCTCGCCGACAGCCCGGATCCAGGCGTGGCGACCCTCTACCGCAAGCGGGTCGAGCTGTCCGGACTGGGAGGACAGGACACGCCGCCGGTTCTGATCAGGGGGCTCGGTCAGCGCACACGCCTGGTCGGGCGCACGGTCGAGGAGATCCGCGGCTGCCCGATGCCGAAGGATGACGTCGAGCAGGCCTGCGGCGGCCTCACGACAGCACTCGCCGCACCCCGAGCGCCGGATCTCCTCCGCGCACTGACCATGCCAACCCGGGCCTTGGCAGGAGAGCATGAGCGCCGCCGCTCGCGCCTCGCTGTGCCGATCGGGCGCGCCGGGCGGCTCGCTGAGGCGGCCTGCCTCGACATCGACCGAACCGACGGCGTCACGATTGAGGACCTGACGTTCCAAGATTGCTGGCTCGCAGCCGTTCGCGCGATCGGCAGCCGCCGCGTTACGCTGCGCCGCTCCTTGGTGATCGGGAGCAGCTACGGCCTCGCGGCGCGCGGCAGCCGGGAGCGCCCCACTCACGATCTCGTGGTCGAGGACGTCACCTGGGTGCAGGACGCGAGCGGCTTCGATACGTCCGCCCTGAGGCGCGCGGGACCGTTCCGCTGCGGTGATGATCGAGTCAGTCCGCTCGGTTGCCCGGGCCTGCTCTGGCGGAGCATTCCCTGGGGCGTGAGTCACCACGGCGTCTACGACCACTTCAACGGTGCACTCCTGGGCGGCTCCGACGTGCAGGGCCCGATCATCTTCCGCCGCAACACGGTCCTTTCAGCCTACAACGGCGTCCGGCTGAAGGCCACCGCCTGTGAGGACCTCAAGTCCTCGGTCCTGTCCCCTGAGACCTGCCCGTTTAACCAAGACATCTGGATCTACGACAACCTGTTCGCGTACGTGCGCGACAATCCGGTCGAGCTGGAGACCTGGGCGACGGACGTTCGCATCTATCGCAACCGAATCGTAAATTCCCACGCGTGGCTCTCGTTCGACGACATGGGCGGCGGTCCGGTCTATGTCTATGGCAATCGCGGCTGGTTCGACGATGTCCCGGCGATCGACTTACCCGGACATTCATCTTTCCCGCCGCCCTGCACACGCCAGCCCGTCGAGAAGCCGGCCGCGGGCGGGGCATTCGACCCGCGGCTCGACCGCCGCTACGACTTCGCACGCGCCCGTTGGTTGCCCGTCGGAGTCGAGAGCGTCGCGCCGTCCGGTGAGGTCACCTGGATGGATCCCCTTGATCAGACCTGCGAGGCTGGCCTCCAGGGCCGGGTCGTCAAGCTCGCGCTGCCGCCGCGGGATGCGGAGCCCGGGACCTACCGCTACGCGGAGCACGGCCCAATCTACCTGTTCAACAACAGCTGGTATCTTCGCTCGCCTGTGACCGGGATCGGCGCGGCCGCGAACCTCAGGCACTGGAACAACGCCCTCTTGTTCTGCGAACAAGGCGCGCCCGGCTACGATCCGGAGCTGTGTCGGCCGAGGCCCGAGACATTCGATGCGAGCACCTGCGGACGCAGCGTGGTCGGCGGGGACGGTCTCGTCCGCTATCTCGGCGAGACCGGAACGCTGCCGTTCTTCGACTGCTTCCGGTGGCTGCCCGTCGACGAACAGGGGCGCAGTCTTCCCGCGCTCGCGAGCGTGTTCGACTACGACGTCAGCAGCAACGGCTTTCCTGTCGTGCTCAAGCAAGAGCGCGGGATTGAGTCCCACGGACGTACCGGCAGGCCCGGCTTCACGGCGCCGGAGAAAGGGGACTTCCGTCTCGTCCCAGGAGCACTAGCGGCGACTGCAACGTGCGGGGTCGCGGAGGAGCCCGGTCATGACCTCGTCTGCGCGGAAGGTGAGGGGGGCAACGCCTTCGCCGGCGCGGTCAATCCCGACGGCCACCTATACGAGGGGCCCGGCTCGGCACGATTCCGTCTTCCGGAATAGGTTTCGCATTGCGGCCGCGCTGTACGGTGGTGCCGCTTCGGCGCCCTTCTGCCAGTCCGCAGTTCCATTCCGTCTCGTCCGCGATTAAGCGGCCGAATGGTGCTCCGACCCATGTCGGTTTTATTGGGGCACCCGCCGCAAGATGGACCAACTGCTTTCGGCCACTTTCTGCCATCCGGGTTGCGCCAAGGGCCGACATTAGGCGACTGCGGCCTGAAGGACCGGTTGCGGCCCCTTGCGGAACTTGGAAACGTTTGTTCTCGGGCAGTTCGGGTCAACGGCCCTGAATGACTGGGTCTGGCCGCAAGCCGCTCGTCCGCTTCTGGCGATCAAAACGACGAAGCGGACATTCGATGCGGCTTCGTCACCGTCTTGAAATATTTTCAGCCGAACATCCAAGCCACTGTCGATTAAAGGCCCGGATCGGTTCGGGCGAGCACGCATTCATCTACCTTATCGCAATGGGATACTCCTCCGCTGACAGCGGAGCTTCGTCGGCTGGATGTTGTGGAGTGCCTTCTTGCCAACCTGCCGTGGGCCGATGTCCCATTCGATCAAGTCCACTGTCTTGCCCTAGGTTACGGCTATGCTTGCGCCTGTATTGGCGCTCTAACAGGGGGGGGGCCCATGACCTCTTCTGTGACAGCAGGCTCGCCTGGACACTCACGTTGGACAGCGGGAACCGGAGGTCCCGGCGCAATCGGGGAGCGGCTCCCCGTTGCCTTGAGCCGTCCCGGAATCGGGCACGCGATTTACACCGCCATTATTGAACTCGGTGCCGATCCAGGCGACCTCCTTACCGAGTTGGGGCTTGATCCCAGGCTCTTCGACGGCAGCAACCGCGTTCCCTATGTCGCCCTCAGCCGCCTGATCACCCTCGGAGCCGAACGGACGAACTGTCCTCATCTCGGGCTTCTCGTCGGCCAGCGCGTCACCCTGGCATCGCTGGGGCAGCTCGGCGTGCTGATGCGCCACTCGGACACCGTCGGTGACGCCTTGCGGGCTCTCGAAGCACACTCTGGCAAGCAGAACTGGGGCGCGGTTATCGGGCTCGGCACCGACAGCGACGTCACCGCCCTGAGCTACGCCCCCTATGGTCCGGAAGCCGAGAGCGCTGCCATCCATTCGGAGAGAGCGCTCGCCACACTGACCAACATACTTCGGACGTTTTGTGGGGCTGACTGGGCTCCGGAGGAGGTCCTGCTGCCACGCTCGAAGCCACGCGACACAGTCGTCTACGGCCACTTCTTCCGAGCGCCTGTCCGATTCGATCAAGAGGCGGCCGCCTTGGTGTTCCCAGCCGACCTTCTTGAGCAGCCCATTGCCGGTGCAGACCTGACGGTCCGCCAGAGCGCAGAGGACCACGTCCGCCAGCTTGAGGGCGATCAGGCGTCCAATTTTACGGATGAGCTTCGCCGCTACCTCCGGACTCAGGTGACCCGACAACGCTGCCATGCGGAGCGCGTCGCGTGCATGCGGCTGCTCACGCGACGCACGATGAGCCGCCGCCTGAAGGCCCAGGGAACGACGTTCACGAGGCTCGCGGACGAGGCGCAGTTCCAAGTGGCAAAGCAGCTCTTGGCCGACACCAGCATGAGCGTGACGCAGATTTCGGCAGTGCTGAATTTCTCCGAACCCGCCGCCTTCACCCATGCTTTCCGGCGCTGGTCAGGCATGACGCCGAGTGCGTGGCGACGCGAGAACCAGCCGGCCCAAGCGGCTCGACCCCCGAACCCTCAGAACCCGCCAGAACAGTCAAGCCCGTTGTGGCGGACAAAGCCTCCTCAGACGTCCGCTATGGTTCCGTCAGCGGCCCCTTGTAGATGACAGCCAAGACATCTCCAGTCATCCTGTTTGCCAGGCAACATCTACCACCCCATCGTGAATCCCCGGCCTGGACTTATCACCCGAGCAATGCTCATCCTGAGTCGAAGGCCGGCCGGTCAGGTAAATCGCGCTTATCGATATGCCCGCCGTCGTTCAGCGTTCTTGCTCTCCTTGCCTGCACAAAACGGCAACATATCAGGGCGCGATTGCCGCGAGTTCAGTTTGAGCCGCCTTGTTGAGCTCGCGAATAGTTGACAATGTTGCCGCCGCATAATCGCGGATCTGTTGCGCTTCTGACCGTGCAGCATTCTCGTAGACAGCAATCTCACGGCCGAGGGCCTGCGTCTCGACCTCCGCGTAGCGTCGGGAAAGCGCCAAATAGTCCAGAGGCTCGATGTTCTCGACGATGCTTCGCAATTCAAGGTCGAGCGTGTCCCGCACCGTGACCCCGGTCGTTCCCGCCAACCGGGCGAGCTCCGGCACCTGAGACGCTCGGAAGTCGCGGACCCGTTCGGCCAGGGCCTTGATACCGGGCCGCGGATCCTTGGCTGCGGTAATGCGCGAGATCTGGGCCTGGAACAGAGCAGACGCGTAGGCGGCCTCAATGAACCGGCTCGCCACCTCATCCGCATGCGGCCTGGACACGCCCACGGCCCAGAAAGCCAATGCCGCGAAGGCCATCCAGCGCCCGGTCACTGCCATCCCGGAACCCCTTGCATGTTGGGCAGCTTGTGAGCGATGCCCTTGTGGCAATCGATGCATGTCTTCTGGCCTGTAAACAGGTCCTTCTCATGAGCTGCCGCCGCCCGCGGGTTCTGCTTCGACACGTCCATCGACTGAGCGCTGTGGCAGTTGCGGCATTCCAAAGAGTCGTTGGCCTTCATCCGCGCCCATTCATGTTCCGCCAGGCGATGGCGCAGGTCCAGGAACTTGTCGCGTGTATCGATAGAGCCGAAGATGTGACCCCAGACCTCCTTGGAGGCCTGCATCTTACGCGCAATCTTATCGGTCCATTGATGAGGCACGTGGCAATCAGGACAGGTCGCGCGAACGCCCGAACGGTTGGTGTAGTGGATCGTGCCCTTGAGCTCCTCGAAGACGTTCGTCTTCATCTCGTGGCATGACGTACAAAACTTCTCAGTGTTGGTGTGCTCCAGGACCGTGTTGAAGCCCCCCCAGAATAGGACCCCGGCGATGAAGCCGCCGAGCGTCAGGAAAGCAAGCGACAGGGTGACGGGGGGACGCGTGGCCGTACGCACCCAGGGATTTAGCCAGAACCAGGTCCACGCCCTCGCGATAGCCGCCATCTCAGCGCCCCCGGGGCTCGCGCTCGACGAGAGCATCCATGTCGACGAAGGTGTTCGGGACGAGCGGCTTCGCTCCAGTCTGCGGCACGTGGCAGGCAAGACATGAGTAGCGACGCGGCGAGACCCCGCCGAGCGTATTCCCTTCGCGGTCTTGGTAGTGCGTGACGCTGATCATCGGCGCCTGCGACTGCTCGGTGAACTTCCGGGCGTGACAGGTCAGGCACTTGTTCGCGTTGAGGTCGAGCGCATAACCCTCAATGGCGTGCGGGATTAGGGGAGGCTGGTCCGGGTAGTTGCGCTTGCGACGAACGTCATCGGTGACCTGCCGCTGCATCGGCGGGGCTGGCGTTTCCTTGGTGAACGGGTCCGGGCCGGTCAACCGGGGAGCTTCTTGCGCGAATAGGGCTCCCGCGACGAGGCACGCCGAGCCGGCGCAGGCGGAGAGCAGGAGACGACGCATCATTCCGCTCCGCGCTCGGTCATGGCGACGGCGATTACCTTGACGGCACACTTCTTGAAGTCGGTCTGCTTCGAGATCGGGTCCGTCGCGTCCAGGGTGGCCTTGTTGATCAGCTGGCTTGCGTCGAAGAACGGCACAAAGATACGCCCCGGCGGCATCTTGTTGCGTCCCCGTGTCTCGACCCGGGAGCGGATCTCACCGCGTCGGGACACGATCCGAACCTCCTGCCCACGACGGAGGCCGCGCTGCTGCGCGTCATCGGGATGCATGAACATCACGGCGCCAGTGAAGGCCCTATAGAGCTCCGGCACCCGCATGGTCATCGAGCCCGAATGCCAGTGCTCAAGGACGCGGCCCGTGATTAGCCAGAGATCGTAGTCCTGGTCCGGCGCTTCGGCCGGCGGCTCGTAGGGTGCCGCCATGACGACCGCCCTGCGGTCGGGGTTTCCGTAGAACTGCCAGCCAGTTCCCTTCTCGACGTAGGGGTCATGTCCCTCGCGATAGCGCCAGCGCGTCTCCTTGCGATCGACGACGGGCCAGCGAAGACCGCGGACCTCGTGGTAGAGGTCGAAGGGCGCTAAGTCGTGGCCGTGGCCGCGCCCGAACGAGGCGTACTCCTCGAACAGGCCCTTCTGGATGTAGAAGCCGAACTGCTTCGCTTCGAAATTCTCGTGGTCCGCCACGACCTCATCCAGGCCGAAACGGTCGACGCTGCCGTTGCGCCAGAGCACGTCGAAGAGGGACTTGCCCTTGTACTCCGGATGGGCGGCCAGGATCTCCGGCGCCCAGACCTCGTCGGTGGTGAATCGCTTCGAGAATTCCATCAGCTGCCAGAGGTCCGAGCGTGCCTCGCCAGGCGCGTTGACGAGCTGGCGCCACATGTGGGTTCGGCGCTCGGCGTTGCCGTAGGCACCCTCCTTCTCCACCCACATGGCCGTGGGCAGCACGACGTCCGCGGCCATCGCGGTCACGGTCGGGTAGGCGTCCGAGCAGACGACGAAGTTGGCCGGGTTACGGTATCCCGGATAGGTCTCGGTATTTGTATTCGGAGCCGTCTGCAGGTTGTTGTTGCACATGATCCAGTAAGCGTTGAGCTTACCGTCCTTGAGCATGCGGTCCTGCTGCACGGCATGGTAGCCGATCTCGCCGTTCAACAAGCCGGGAGGTATCTTCCAGATCTCCTCGGCTTTCTTGCGGTGCTCGGGGTTGTTGACCTGCATGTCCGCGGGTAGGCGGTGCGAGAAGGTGCCAACCTCGCGGGCCGTCCCGCAGGCCGACGGCTGCCCAGTCAAGGAGAAGGGGCTGTTCCCGGGCTCTGAGATCTTCCCGGTCAGCAGATGGATGTTGTAGACGAGGTGGTTCGCCCAGACACCGCGGACGTGCTGGTTGAAGCCCATCGTCCAGAGCGACATCACTTTGGTCTTCGGGTCGGCGTACATCTTTGCGAGCGTCAACAGCCGCTCCCTCGACACCCCGGTCAGTTCGGCGGTCTTTTCGAGGGTGTACTCTCCCACCATCCGGGCATAGGCATCAAAGTTCGACGGTTGCGAAGCGGCGGCCTCGTTGGCGTGCGTGGCGCGCTGTTCCAGCACGTGCTCGGGCCGCAGGCCGTAGCCGATATCCGTGTTGGCAACCCGGAAGTTCACGTGACGCTGGACGAAGTCGCGGTTCACAGCGCCGTTCTGGATGATGTAATTCGCCACGAAGTTCAGGATGGCGAGGTCGGTCCCAGGCTGGAAGATCAGAGATTGATCCGACAGCTCGGTCGTGCGGTGCTCGTAAGTCGAGAGCGTCGCGATGCGGACGTGCGGTGCGCTCAGGCGGCGGTCGATGACCCGCGTCCACAGGATCGGGTGCATCTCCGCCATGTTCGAGCCCCAAAGCACGAAGGCGTCGGCATGCTCGAAGTCGTCGTAGCACCCCATCGGCTCGTCCATGCCGAAGGTACGGATGAAGCCGACGGCGGCCGATGCCATGCAGTGGCGCGCATTCGGATCGAGGTTGTTCGACCGGAAGCCAGCCCGCATGAGCTTGGTCGCCGCATAGCCCTCGAAGATGGTCCACTGGCCCGAGCCGAACATGCCTACGGCCTTGGACCCTTTGTCACGTAACACCCGCTTCCACTGCTGGGCCATTTCGTCGAAGGCTTGGTCCCAGGAGACCGGCTGCAGCTCGGCGTTCTTGTTGAACTTGCCGTCGCGCACCCGCATCAGTGGCCGCGTCAGCCGGTCCTCGCCGTACATGATCTTCGAGAGGAAATAGCCCTTCACGCAGTTCAGGCCGCGATTGACCTCAGCCTGCATATCGCCGTGCGTCGCCACCACGCGGCCGTCCTTCACCCCGACCATCACGCCGCACCCTGTGCCGCAGAAGCGGCACGGCGCCTTCGACCATTTGAGGGCGATGTCCTCGCCGGCCGCGAGGTTCTGCGCCTCGGCCGGGAGGTCGATACCGGCGACAGCCGCCGCCGCCGCTGCGGCCTGGGCCTTGAGCACGGTCCGACGAGACACGTCCATGATCGACTCCTGGGTACGGGGGCGTCGCCGGCTGGCGCGCCTCAGTCGAAGCGGTGGTAGACGAGCGCGGTGGAGAGGACGCCGGGAAGCTCCCCGATCTCGCCCAGCCGCCGCACGACGTCGTCCTCGGTCGGGGTCTCCAGGGTGGCGACAATCTTCCCGACTGGGCTGTCCCCGTGCACGTCTAGGCCCGGTATTGCCCTAAGCGAGGCCAGCACCGCAGCTAGCTGCTCGGGTCGAGCGTGGACCACCAGCCCGCTGACATGGTGTTCGCCACCTGCACCGAGACCAGTGGTTTGACGGCCGCCCAGCAGGTCCCGTCGGGACCAAGACGCTTGTTCACGCGCCATCACTTTCTCCTAGATGGGCCCCGGGGGACCGGTGAACGCGTAATACATCCAGACGAGGAAGCCCCAGGCGGCGACGACGCCGACCGCGATGAATGGCCAGATCAGGACCGCTAAAACCAAGAACGTTAGCACCTCTCGCACCCAGCTACCCCCCGTCGTAGCCACTTCGGCGACTCGCGGATTTTGCACGGGCTTCTCCCTTTGATAGGCACACATTATACCGAATGCTCTAAATCTAAATTTATACCGGGTATATTATTAGACAAAATTACAATATTCGGGAAACAATTGAAAATTTCTAGAGTCGTACCGCGCATGATCTGGTATCTTTTTTGCGTAATATCGGAAGTGTTTTACAAAGACTGACATCAACTTTCGTGAAATTGCCCATCGGAAGAATATTCATGTTACTCACCCTCGACGCATTTTCAACAAAAGCACAGTCACGACGTTCGCAGATACGAGATCTCTTCGAGGAAAAGCCGGTGCTGTACACTCTTGTTATAAACTGACGCGAAGTTGGTATTCGCGCTTGATCGAATGGGACGGTGAGGTTGAAATGAGGTGCGCCGGATCTGGAGGCACGGCCGCAGATCGGGCCGGCCTAGCAGGAACCCGACTGCCGGAAATGCGACATCCCGTCAGCGCCGCGTTTGTTAAAAAGGGACAGCCAGAGGCCGCGATGAAGCCAAGCTATTTCAACGGGCTGGTTCTCGCGCTGCCACGCACTCGATGCCATGCCCGTCCGGTGTCGCAAGTCATGCGTGAAGGCGGCTGGATCCGAAAAGTTCAGGGCGGTCGAGTTCTGTGCAAAGAAGACATTAAGCGCGTGTGGCCGATGCGGCGCTAAATCTACAGCCGGTGGCGGTGGTGTCCTTCCCCGTGCTGGCGGGGCTGTTCGGGCGCGTGCCCCTCACGACCGTTCGCCCATCGTGACCCTGATCTGCTGCTCCTCTAAGTCGAGTTCGGCCATCAGCGCGGCCATCTCCTCGTGCTCCAATCCGTCTCTATGATCGGCTAGGAGCTTCGTACGAGCCGCCTCAATGGCCGTAAGCCGCAGCCTCTGCCGTGCAGTAATTCGATCGGCACCTGTTTCCGCCCACTTACTGGCCTCGGCGACCCGTTTGGCTCGCCGGCGCAGTTCACGAAGGAGATCCTCCGCGGCCGCGGCCTGCTCCGGATCAAGCTCGTCGAGCTTCTTTGTGACGGCTTTCATCGCCGCCACGGCGGCGGCGCTGCGAGCGCTGATTGCCTGCGGCGTGACCGCTGGATTGGCAGGTCCGCTCGCGGGCTCGCTCAGGCGCAAGCGGCGGATCAGTAGACCGAGCGTGGTGCCCTGAATGATCAAAGTGGCGAGGATGGCGCAAAAGGCCAAGAACAGGATGACGTCGCGCCCGGGAAAGTTGGCCGGGAGTGCCAAGGCGGCAGCGAGGCTCACGACGCCCCGCATGCCTGCCCAGGACAGCACCGTGGCATGGCTCCAGGGCGGCATCGGGTCTCTTTCACGCAGGCTGCGAGAGACGGCACGAGGCAGCCAAAGGGCCGGAAACACCCAGACGAACCGGCTGATGATGAGGGTGGCCGAAACCGCCAGACCGAGCGCAGCGAGATGCCAAGGATCATACCGTCCGAGGCGCTCCAAGATGCTCTGCAGCTGAAGGCCGATCAGCACAAAGACCAAGGCGGTCAGCACAAACTCGACGAAGCTCCAGACCGCCCCCATTTCCAGCCGGGTACGGGCAGTGAACGCTGTATGCTGCTGCTGCCCAAGCACGAGACCGCAGGTCACGGCCCCGAGGACGCCCGAGGCGTGAACCTGCTCCGCAGCGATGTAGGCCGCAAAGCTCGCGAGAAACGAAACGAGGATGTCGAGCAGCGTGTCCTCAAGGTGGGTGAAGATCCACATTGCGAGGCGACCCAGGAGGTAGCCGATCAGAGTGCCCCCAGCTGCGGCGAACAGGAAGGACAGCGAGGCTTGGCCGAACGAGACCTCACCGGCCAGCGTCGCGGCTACAGCGAAGCGGTAGAGGACGAGCGAGGAGGCATCATTGAGCAGGCTCTCGCCTTCCAGGATGACGACGAGCCGCTTGGGGATGCTGAAGTCTTTCAGCACCGATGCGGCAGCGACCGCGTCCGGCGGGGCGACGATGGCGCCCAGCGCGACGGCTGCCGCCCAGGGCAGTTCAGGAACCAAGACTTTCGCTGTGACGGCGACGGCTGCGGCCGTGAACAGGACGGCGCCGAGCGCGAGGAACAGGATGGGGCGCAGGTTGAAGCGGAAGGCCGGCCAATCGGTCCGGTAGGCGCTCGCCTGGAGCAGCGGTGGCAGGAACAGGACGAGGGCGAGCTGTGGGTCGAGGGTGACGGACGGCAGGCCTGGGACGAAGGCGAGCACCATACCGCCGAGCACCAGCGCCACGGCCAGGGGCAGGTGCATGTGACGGGCGACTAGGGCCAAGACGACACTGGCTGCGAGCAAGCCGAGCAGGATCTCGAAGATCTGCATACGCCTTGCTCCTTTTCCCCGCGCGTGAATCGATGCCCCGCTTCAGCTGGGTCAGCGCGGTTGAGAGGTCTAGCGTCTTACTCGTGAAGTTCGAGGCCTTTTGGCCTCGGCACATATGTACCTTGGGTGAGCGGCCACAACACTCGCGTGGGCCCCTCGCGTACACCGTTACTGTGTCCGCCTCCGGGCTGCGGTTAGGGCCTGCTGTGCGGCGTACACAGGCGCAAAGCCGAATGTCGGCTTTCTGACAGTGGCCCAATGGCGGCTCACCACTCCCTGCGGCCCCTGGTCGGTAGTGGCTTAAAGGTCCGCATAGGGTCAGCAGGTTCCGGCAGAATGTGAGCAGTGGATTGCTACGAGCAGGGCCGAATTCGATCGGCGACACGCGGGGCCTACCCTGGACTGTGCCGGCAAAGCACGCATTGCTGTGGGCGTGACAGGCTGATGATCCGCAGCCCGATCCAACCCCGCTGGCCCACAGCCACTCGCGGGGTCCGCTCAGTGACAGCGCCATGCTGCCGCCGAGACCGGATCGTCCCATGCCTTGCAAGTCCAAATCCGAAACGCTCAGCCCGATCCAGCACCTCGTCCTCGCCGCCGCCGTCAGTCATCCCGAACACCGGCTCGTCCGGCCCGAGGACATCAAGCCGCCGACCTATCGCTCCGCCCTTCAGGCCCTGCGCCGCCGCGGCCTGATCGCTGACAGCGCCGCAGGCAATAATTCGGGACGCCGACCCGCCGGCCCCGTCCTGTCGCGAGCCGGCCTCGCCCACGTCACTTCCGCCGCCCGCCAAGTACAGTTGGTCGCGCAGCCTCAGCTGTCCGTGGTCCGCTCCCCACGGCCCGGCTCAAAGCTCGACTGCCTCGTTGCCATGCTCGCACGCCCGGACGGCGCCAGCATCGACGAACTCATCACGGTTCTGAATTGGCTGCCCCATACCACCCGCGCCGCGCTCACCGGGCTGCGCAAGCGCGGCTACGCTCTCAAAACCATACGCGCCACGGGCGCGCCAACTCGCTACCACATCGCTACCGACCCTGTAACGTTGCCCGCCGTCGAGCCCGCGACCAAGGAAGCAGCGCGATGAGCAGCAATCTCGCATCGGCTCTGGCCATGCTGCCGAGCCTCAGCACGGTCGAGCTGCGAGCCGAGTGGCGCCGCCTCTTCCGCACCACGCCCCGCTGATCAGCCGCGACCTGCTCCTGCGCGCCCTCGCCCACCGCGCCCAGGAACTCACCCACGGCGGCCTGACCAAAGCTACGCAGCGCCGCCTGCGCGACTTGGCGGAAGCGGGTACCGACGCTGACACGCCGCACACCGACGCGGCCGCTCCCGCGCGTCGGCCAGTCACGCTCTCGCCGGGCGCGCGTCTCGTCCGCGAGTGGGGCGGGCGTACCCACGTAGTCACCGTCACAGCAGACGGCTTCGAGCATGACGGCCAGCGCTACCGCTCACTCAGCCACGTCGCCAGCGCCATTACCGGCGCGCACTGGTCCGGGCCACGCTTCTTCGGACTGACCGGAACCAGAGGAGCCGCACGCCATGGCTAAGCCGAAACCGGCAGCTCCCCCTCGCACTGGCCAACCGCGACTGCGCTGCGCCGTCTACACCCGCAAGTCCAGCGAGGAGGGCCTGGAGCAGAGCTTTAACTCGCTCGATGCCCAGCGCGAGGCTTGCGCCGCCTACATTACCAGTCAGCGCCACAAGGGCTGGCAGCTCATGCCCGTCCTCTACGACGACGGCGGGTACTCCGGCGGCACCATGGAGCGGCCCGCCCTCAAGCGCCTACTCGCCGATGTCGAGGCAGGCCGGATCGACGTGGTGGTGGTCTACAAGGTCGACCGTCTCACCCGCGCACTCTCGGACTTTGCCAAGATCGTCGAGGTGCTCGACCGCCGCGGCGCCTCGTTCGTGTCGGTGACGCAGGCGTTCGACACCACCAGCAGCATGGGCCGGCTGACCCTGAACGTGCTCTTATCCTTCGCGCAGTTCGAGCGCGAGGTCACCGGCGAGCGCATCCGCGACAAGATCGCTGCGAGCAAGCGCAAGGGCATGTGGATGGGCGGCCTGCCGCCGCTCGGCTACGACGTGGCCGAACGCAAGCTCGTCGTGAACGAGGCCGAGGCCGAGACGGTGCGACTGATCTTCCGCCGGTACTGCTGCCTGCGCTCGGTGCGGCTTTTAGCGGCCGAGCTGGCGCAGGCCGGCATCCACAGCAAGGCGCGGCGCGCGGCTGACGGGGGAACCTTCGGTGGCCAGCCGCTCGGGCGGGGCGCGTTGTACGCGATGCTGGCCAACCGGCTCTACCGCGGCGAGGTCGTGCACAAGGGCGAGACCTTTCCTGGCGAGCACGCGGCGATCGTGGATGCCGAGCTGTTTGCCGAGGCGCAGGCGATCCTGGCGCAGAACCGGGTCGAGCGCGATGAGGGCGTGCGGGCGGAGGCGCCGAGCCTGCTGGCCGGGCTGATCTACGACGCCGCTGGCGAGCGGCTGACACCGACGCACACCAACAAGCGCGGCGTGCGCTACCGGTACTACGTCTCGCGGCGCCTCATTACCGGCCGGCCGGTGCTGACAAGGACAAGCCACACGACGCGAGAGGGGCGGATGCGAGTTCCGAGGCGGCCGGTGATGGGCCGACACGCGCTGGTCAGCGCATCCCGGCGGCCAAGCTCGAGGCGGCGGTGACGGACCGCCTGCGCGCGCTGCTCACGGACGCGAACGCGCTACAGGATCTCGCGCGCGGGCGATCCGCTCCCGAGCAGCACGCGATGGTAGTGGCAGCCGCGCGGCTGGCGGCGGAGTGGCCGAAGCTACCGCAGCCGCAGCAGCGGCAGTTCCTGCAGACCGTCCTCACCCGCATCGACGTGCACGCGGAGCGGATCGAGATCGCGATCGACGGCGCTGCCCTGCTGCATCGGCTCGGCGTGGGTAAGCGAGAGGAGACAGACGGCCCGACCGCAGCCGAGTTGCCGCTGCGGCTGGTGCTGCCGGTGGGGTTGAAGCGTGTCGGCATGGAGATGCGCTTGATGCTGCCGGGCGAGGCGGCGGGCCCTGATCCGGACGCGAGCCTGGGCCGGCTACTCGGTCGGGCGCACCGCATCCGCGAGCGGCTAACCGGTGACACGCCGTTGTCGATCGACGAGGTGGCGCGGGCCGAGGGTCTGACGCGCTCGTACACCACGCGGTTGCTGCGGCTGAGCTATCTCGCCCCCGACATCACGGCCCGGCTGATCGCGGGCGCGCATCCGCCCGAGCTGAACGCGGTGCGGCTGATGCGGGACACGCGCCTGCCACTGGACTGGGCCGAGCAGCGCGCGACCCTGGCAATGGCCTGAGCCTCCCGCTCGATCGACTCGCTCGAACACTCCGCCTTCCCCTCACATCATCATCCGACGCGATTGAGACGGACGAGGCCCTGCGGGGCCTCGTGACGTTCGTGCCGCCATTCGGCACCGCGTGGCCGTGACGTTTCATAGGCCCAGAGACGCTCCAGGGGTAATCTGCCAGGAGCGCAGGCCGAGACGGTGGTACTGGCGAAGGGTTAAAGCGAGACGGCGGCGCGAGAATGGCCCGTAAATTCGGGCAGGCGCGTCTCCGGCGCTCAGCTCGGGTATGCGGTCAGCGCAAACTGCCGGCACGTCCGAGAGAATTCGGCTCCCGGCCTAATGCCGGCTAAATTGCTGACATAAAGGATAAATCTGGCGGAGACGGAGGGATGAGCCGACAGCGGCCAATTCCCCTTCTACACCAACGATCTCGCTTCCCGCTGTTGAGGTAGCACTGTGCTGGCGGCCGTCAAGCTTCGCCTCCGTGAGGCGGCCAGCGTCGATCGAGCAGTCGTCGTTGATGAGGCAGGGAGTACGAATAAATTGACCCCGGTCGGGGTGGCCTGGGATAAGTAGTCCCAGAGCGCATTCGGCGCTCAGGCCCCTGGCGGGGGACGGCGCAAGCCTGCGGCGATAAATACACCGACCGAGCAATATTCTGCTCGGGGCGCTGTCGCAGGCGTTCGCAATCCCATGACCCGCGAGGTGCCGCCACCCCTCGCGGGTTTTTCATTGAAGGGATTGCACGTGACCATCTATTACTTCGACGCGCTGGCGGGCGCGGGCAAGACGCGGGCGCTGGCCCGCCATGCCGACCGGCTCGCCCGGCGCGACCTCAAGGCCCTCATCGTCCAGCCGACCCGGCACCTCATCGACAAGACCCTCGCCGACGAGCTTCTGCCCCTCGACCCGACCTATCCCTGCCGCGCCATCCACGGCGGCACGGTCCTCCGCGGCGCCTCGCCGGTCGGGACGATCGTTGGCCACTTCCAGGATGCCGAGCCGGGCCAGGGTGAGATCCTGCTCATCACCCACGCCGCCCTGATGCGCGCGCCCTACCTGCACCGGAAGGCGGACTGGCACCTCATCATGGACGAGGTCCCGCAGGTGGACGTGTTCGAGGACCTGCCGCTGCCGGAGACGGGGCACTTGCTCCTGCCCCACCTCGACTTCCTGCCCGAGGGGCCGGTCTACGGTCGCCTCGACCCGTTCATCGCGGATCGGGCCACGATCGAGGAGGTCGCCTGATGAGCCTCGATAAGATCGCCCGCAACCAGTACGGCGACGCTCTCTATGCCGTCCTCGGGTCGCTCGCCCACCGGATCGAGTCCGAGGACTGGGATGTCTACGCGAAGCAGACCGAGTTCGAGCGCCTGCGCCGCGGTCAGAAGACCGCCGCCTCCCTCGTCACCTACTCGCTGCTGAGGCCCTCGATCGTGCAGGGATTCGCCTCGGCCACCATCGCCTCCGCCTGCATGACGGAGACGACTCTGTACCGGCTGTGGTCGGCCCAGGGCGTCGAGATGAAGCCGGTGGGCGAGGCCCTGCGCAAGCACCTGCGCTACACCGAGCACGAGCACGGTGACCGGATCACCATCTACTTCGCCAGCCACGAGGGGTGGTCGAAGCGCTTCCGCGACCGTGCCGTGAAGGATGCGTCCGGGGCGGAGACGCGGGTCCTGGAGCGGATCCGGCAGGCCATCGCTACCCTGGTCGGCGCCGAGCCCTTCGTCTGGATGGGCAACAAAGACTTGGGCGACGGCTTCTTTGGGCTGGCCGGGGCCGAGCGCCTGCCTAATACGCCGCACGGGCTGAACTCCTACCAGGGCTACCACAACGTCGTGGTGCTCTCCGCCCTCAACCCCCCGCCCGCGCACTTCCACTTCATGGGCGCGCGCGGCGTCTCGGACGAGGAGTTGCGCACCGGCTGCTACCGGACCGCGGTCTATCAGGCGGTGATGCGCTGCTCGATCCGCAACCCGGCCGACACGACGCCCAAGCGGGTCGTCGTCATGGATCGGGACACGGCCGAGTGGTTGGCGGACCTGTTCCCCGGCGCCGCGGTGATGCCGCTGCCGGGCCTCGGAGCCCTGCCGAGCAAGGGCAAGGCCGGGCGCCCGCGCCAGCACGCCGACAACGCGGCCAAGAACAGGGCGCACCGGGCCGAGCAGAAGAGCAGGCACCTCGCGCAACTCGATCTGATCAACGGGACCTCGTTCATCCGTGCGAGCTACCCGCTCCTTGCCGAGCAGGTCCGGGGTGAGATGCGCGAGTTCGTGCGTGACGATATCCCTTCTAAGGGAGGGGATTACGTCACGCCGTTGCCTGCGGCTTCGGCTATGACGTGCGGCACGGCCTACCTGTCGAAGTACGACTCGATGCCGTTCGAGCACTTCGTCCACTACGACGACGACGGCTTCATCGCGGAACTGCGCGACCTGCACACCCGGCGGGTGCTCAAGGAGGAAGCGGGCCTGTTCTCCCCGGCCCACTTCGATCCGTCGAAGGCGGCCGACAAGGGCCGCGGGCTGAACAACATCACCCACCTGCGCGGCATCTGGCTCGACAACGACGGCGGCGACCTGACCCACGCCGCCTTCGCCGACCTGTTCCCGTACCTGCGCATCGTGGTCTGGAACACGGCCTCGTCCACGGCTGCGGCGCCGCGCTGGCGCGCGTTCATCCCGACGACCTACGCCTACTCGCTCGACGTGCTGGCGCTGATCATGGGGCAGATCCAGAAGGTGCTGAACCGGGCGGGGTACTGGGGCAAGCGCCAGTTGGAGAAGCAGGCCAAGCGCTCGGGCGCCAAGCCGGGCCTCTGCCATGGCTTCGATGAGGGCAAGTTCAACGGCGCCGCGCTGTTCTACCTGCCCGTCCAGGCTCAGGACCCGAAGGACTCGTTCTTCATCGACTACGGCGAGGACGATCCGAAGCGCGGGCCGCTCGACCTGCACGACTGGATCGAGCACTGCATCCTCGACCTGCGGCCCGAGCCTGAGCCGGTGCGGTCGGAGAAGGTCGTCGCCCTGCCGGTGCCCGCGATCGTCTCCGCGCAGGCGTCCGAGCCGGTCGCCGAGAAGCGTCAGGTCAGCGCCAAGCTCCAGGCGGTCCGCGATGCCATGGCGGCTCGGGACGAACACCTCGGTGCCGATCGTCGCGCGACCCTGATCGAGAAGGCGGTCCAGGACTGGCGGATGACCCCGCGCGGCTCGGGGCATGCGGCCTTCTTCAGCTTGGCTGCGGCCCTTCAGCGGGCTGGCCTCGGCCTGGGCGAGATCCGGGACAGGCTTTGGGAGGAGGCCGCCTACGGCAACTCGACCCGCGAGCGCCGGAACGAGATCAAGGACATCCTGAAGAGCCTCGGCCGTCGTGGAACCCTGGCGGGCGGATCCGCCCGGTCGAACCACTGGTGGAACTGATCCTGATGGGCTGAACGACGGCGACGGTCCGAGGATGATCTTCGGACCGTCTATAGAAGTTCACAAGAATAATGCGTCCGCCGCTCCAGTGATGTACCTTGATCTTGTCGGCGTTGGGCCGACATGGATCCGTTTGTTACAATGTCCTATTCCTGTTTTTATTCCACGACCGAGATGGATGATTACCAGATCGACCGGGTGGTCATGTTGATGCGCGACCATGCTAACCGTTCGGCTCGCGGCATGCGCCACAGGTGGAGGATGCACTGGCATCATAACGAGATCGGCATCATCTTCGACCTGCGGGATGACTGGCGATTCTTCGAGCGCACCTATCCCGACGCCTTCGAGAAGTTCTTCAATCGGTAGAGCCTCGGTGGGCGGTGTGCTGCTGCGTGTGCTGTAGTTCCACCCGCTCATCACGCCGCGGCGGTGATCATCTCCTGATCCTGGGAGGCGATCATCGCCGCATGCACGCGCTGCACGGTCGAGGCGCCGACGCCGGTCCGGCGCGCCGTCTCTCGGATGCCAACCCCAGCCGCCAGCAGCGCCCGGATCGCCTCGGCCCTCCCGGCTTCCAGCGGTGGCCGACCCAGGCGAGTCCCCTTGGCCCTGGTCCGTTCGAGCCCGGCCATCACGCGCGAGCGGATCAGCGACCGCTCGAACTCCGCGAACACGCCGAGCATCTGGAACATCATCCGCCCGCCCGGCGTGCTCGTGTCGAGGGCTTGCTGGTGCAGGAAGAGATCGACGCCGCGTCCCTGGAGTTCGCCCAACAGGTTGATGAGATCCGGCAGGGATCGTCCAAGCCGATCGACGCTCCAGGCCGCCACGAGATCGACCTCGCGTCGAGTCACCGCCTTGAGCATCGCGTCCAGCCCTGGCCTGCGATCCCGGCCCTTGGACCCGGAGATGCCGTCGTCACCGAAGATCGCCGTGACGTTCCACCCTGATCGGGCGGCGACCTCGTGCAGCGCGCGGGTCTGGTTCTCCGTTGTCTGGCCATCGGCCGTGGAGACCCGAACGTAAAAGGCGACCCGCTTCATCCCCTCCAGATTCTCACGGATCCATGCCTCGGCCAAGCCCGACCCGCTTCACCCCGTCCCAGAACCAGATGGTTGCGGAACACCGTGATCAAGACGGTCCACCGAAGGGAAAATGAGGGCTGAAATCGAGAGGGTTTTAGATACAGGTACGCATCGGTCGTGTAGAGGATGCGCAACATCGGGAACCGGACCGTCGAGTACCCGGACGACGAGATCTCGAACGTCACCAGCTACGATGCGAGGCAGCGGATCCCCGTGCAACAACAGCCTCACCCCCCGCGCAAACGTTACCGAGGCGCGGATCCGGGCCGGGAGGTCGGCGCGAGCGTCAGGAAACCGTTGGCGCGCAGGATCTCCAGTACGCGGCGAGCGGCATCAGCGCGCGAGGGTCAAAGGGGGCCTGAAGTGCTCGGCCGTCGAGGAACCGTGGCGAACGGATCCGTGCGGGTTCTTGATGGTCGTGACCACGGTGGGGTGAACGTCGGCGACGGTCAGCAGGACGATCTCGGGTGGTCAATTGCACCCATGGTAGCGAGCGGCATCGAGGCGAAGAGCGGGGAACCGTCCCTGAGCGTCAGAGCGCGTCGATAGTCACCGCCAACGTGGAGGCAACGGACTGCGGGATCTCGCTCCTCTGCAAGGGGCCGACAGGATGGTCCGGCCGGTCGCACCAGAACCGCTCGCATGGATCCGGAACGGCCGTGCGTCGGCGACCAGGGAGACCCGGCAGCAACAGACGCTTCCACGGGCGATCGATCCGGATCCGCGGCAGATTTTCACGCGGCCAGTCCATCAAGTGGCCGTTCTGTGTCCAGGCATATGAGCTTCCGTTCGGTTTCCCCGAGGCCTCCAAGCCAGTCGGCCGATCATCAGCCCGATGCGGCGGGCCAAGAGGGCGGCGGTGAATGCCCACGCTATGGCCAACCAGACTGCTTGCCATAGAAACGAGACGATGCTGCCGAGCAGGAAGGCGGCCGGGCCGAGCACTTTGAGGACGGCGCGGGTCCGCCGACCCGTCCCCTCAGCTAAACGGCGGATCTTGCTCATCTCCGCCGCATCTCGCGCCAAGTTCAGCGCCTGCGCGGCTGCGCGCTGGCCAAGGCGCGCTTCGAGGGCAAGGGTATCCTCGCTGAGACGCGTCAGGGTCTGCAAGGCGTCTGGCCGGATCGACGCTTGCGCGGCCCGGCGTGCCGCCGAGAGGTCGAGGGCGCGGACATCGGCCACCGCTTCCTTGAGGAAGACCGGGTTAACGGCCTCACGAGTCATCCCGATCAGCTTCTCGACCAACTCGCGCGATAGGAGACCGGCCTTTCTGGCGCCCTTCAGAAGATCCAGCCCCTTCCCAACTGGAACCTTGGCGGCGGCACTTGTCCCGCCGCTCGGGAGCAGCGAAGCCACCGTGATGCCGGTCAGTGCGACGCCCGCCGTGGACAGGCCGAGAACGAAGGTGTCGTAGGACTCACCTCGGTACAGCTTGTTGCCCTCCTGCCAGAGATCGCGGAAATCCCCGACGCCGACGAGATCGGCCGCGAACGAGCCCGCGGTGCCGAACCAGGAATTGGAATTGCCGGACGCGAACCCGTCAGTGAAGTCCTTCCCGGCACCCTGTCCCAGGGCGCCACTCGTCGCCTCGGCGCGCCTGCGCCGCTCGGGATCAATCCTGACGCCCTGAGCGTCGGCGAGGTCGAGAAAGCTGGCGGCTAGATCACCATCGCCCAGACGCAGTGCGTCATCGATCTCAGAGTTTATCCGATCTGTGGTCGCCCCGGCTGGAAGACGGAGTTCGGCGAGTTGGGCCGGGTCGTCCTGCGCCCGCAGGAGCGCGACGCTCATCGCGACACGCGGCACGATCAGCGTCCCGAGGCCCAACAGGACGGCGAGCAGCACTACAGCGATGGCGAGGCGAATGGGGTGAGCGGGATCCGTCAGGATTCGAACAGGCGGGCTGGACCGGACGCGGTCCCAGCGTTCACGCTGCCGCAACACCCAGGACTGGTGACTCATCGCGTGCAACCACCTTCACCGTTGAAGCCACAGTTGGCGGTGTTGGCCATTGTGCCCGAACGCAGGTCTCGAATTGCTCGGCAACGTAGGCACGTCACACGCTCTCCTCAACGTGACGTGGGCCTCGTGAAGGCGATCGGGAAACCCGCGCGGCTTTTCTGTAACGACTAAACGGGATCTTGCAGTTCCTTTGAAAGGCGGCCGACAAGTCCCTGCCCAGCACCACAGGATCCTCCTGTGAGATGGAGTCTGTGGCTGTCAGGAAGGCTGAAACGAGGCGCTCAACGCCTGCGAGACCCTGGCCTCAACGACCCAACGTCCACTCACCGAGTTCGGGAACCCTTCGCCATGGCGCGCTCGAAGCTCGTCGAGAACCCGCGCCCGAGTGATCTCGTAGTTTTGCTCAACGTGAGCCCGCCAGCGCGCCTGCCCCAGTTCGCGTTCAAACGTCTGCCGCACCGGCCAGAGCGGAAGTCCCGCGTCGCGCCGCAGAGCATTCCTCCTCCAGATCCCGGTCAGGATCGCCGCAGCGTCTATGTCATCATTCGAGGAACTCTGCATCGTCATAGATGATGATGCATAACACAGAAGACCGGTAGGTGCTCGGCAACTTCGCGACCGGCCTCAACCATTCATGCATTTGCCAACAGGAACCCTTGCGGCCCGCGGCTTCCGTGGTACAGTTTCTTGGTAGTCGAAACGGGTGAGGCGCAGGAGCGCACGACCACGGCGATGCGGAGCACGCCCTTGGTCTCTTGCTCTCACGATGGCATCACCGGACTGGTATCGAGGACTGCCCGCGCGCCAACGCCATTTACCGGCTGGGCGCTCGTTCGCGTCATCGAACTTGATCGCGACTGCCCCGGACTGCTCGCGGCGACCTTCTGCTTCGGCGCCCAGAGGCGACAGGCCGTGTTCCTAGTCCTCGCGGCCATCGAGGCACTAGGAACCGAAGAGATTGCTCGCCGCTTCCGGCGCTCAGAGTTCGCACCGGAGTTTCGAGATCCGGAGAGCGCTGCTGTTGTCGGCCATGCGCTCCTTGCGCTGCGCCGTCCGCGCAATCTGGTGCAAGCGGTGTTCGGCGCACCGCCTGACGGCCTCCTCGGCACTCTGGGCCGACTTGGGTCGGCTCCCATTGGCGAGCCGCCTGCCTACCTCGAACTCGTCCGGCTCTTCTGCTCGGGGGATCCGGCCGATCGGCGGCGCGCCAAGGTCCTGGGGCAAATCAGCGGGAACCTCCTGGGTGCGCAGATCGCGGTAGTGAGTGTCCTCGACCCACTTCTCCTCCACCCGGCTCTGGTCTCCACGATCTACGAGGTCGAACAGGTCGCGGTCTTGCAGCAAGCGCTGGCCTACGTGCGGGCCCGGTGTACGGGTGCTACAGACGACGCGATCCGCGCGTCCCTCGGGCAGATCAAGCCGGGCTCGCATCGCGGGGAACTCATCAAGGCGTGGGCCGCGCGCTTCGACAAGGTTCCGTGCACCCTCGATACCCGCGGGGATCCGACGCTCATCGTCCTTGATAGTGGGGCCGCATTGGCCGACGCCGGACGCCGATACGGCAACTGCCTCGCCGACAAGATCAACGAAGTGATTTTGGGCTCCTACCTATTCGTCGAGTACCGGCCTGCGGCGACCGGCGAGCCCGGCGTCATCGCGGAACTGCGTCGAACCACGAAGGGGTGGCTGCTGGAGAACCTTTACGCGGCCAACAACTGCGTCGTGCGGACCGAGCGAGCCCAGGTTGTGCGCGAGAAGCTAGCCACGTGCGGCGTCGCCCTCCTGGCTCACGCGCCCGCCGATCGGGAGGCGGTGCTCGCGACCGCGCGGCTACTCGGAGCCGACAGCCTGCTGACGCCGGATGAAGCAGGCTGGGTAACCGAGATAGTCGAGGTAGACGACGATCTTCGCCCGGTGTTGGGATAGGTGGTCTGACGGACGAGCACCTACCGACTCACGCTAACAGTTGCGCGTTGTCCTGCCAGAAGCACCGAATTTGAAGGCCGAGACTGATGCGGTGTTGATGGGGGCGTCGGCGCGTCCTGACACGCACAAACGGTTCCATCCTGCACGTGACGAAATCTGCGCTGTCTCGGTTCCGACGAGGTGGTGCGAGCCCCAGAACGCGACGTGCGAGGAACCGATGCCGCGCAATTCACCGATCCTCCCTCGGTTGCTCGTCTCTGATGCAGATCGACATGTACTCACGCGAGCGTGAGTATCCGCCATGCGGCTGCCTCCGAAGCGTTCGAGATCGCGTTCATCCATAGGCCGGTGAGCGAGGTTGTCACGCTGCGTCACGGACTGGTTGAGCGTGTCTTCGGACCGCCCGCCAAGATCTCGAAGACCATGACGACAACGATGACGACGCTGCGCCTCCCCCGTCCGCTCAACGGCTCGGTATTCGTGACTGGCAACGGTCCCGGATCGTTCCGAGCTTGGCATGGTCATCCTGGTCCACCACGTCCGTCAACTTGGTCCTCAACATGGACCAATACCAGTGGCGGCGCTTCGCCGACGACGACATCAGCGTCAGCCGTCCACCAGCCGTTCGACGACCCGGAACGGCCGCGGCGCACGTCGGATTATATCAACACATTCAGTGACTTGCTCAAAATTCGTTCGACAGACGAGGGCAGCCCGAGCACGTCTGCTACCACGTCTAAGACTTGCAGGTGCTCATCCGGCTGACGGTGTCGTCGAGGAGCCCCTCCCTCGTCTATCGCTACGAATACCAGTCGTTAGTTTTTCGTTGACGAAAATATTCGACCCAGCGTTCGAAGGGCGTATTCAACCAAACAGAAGATAAGGATTGACATGCGCGCCTCGATGCGCCAAAAGCACCAAACGTAGACGGCATCAGTCAGGCGAATACGGCTAATTATTCTGACCATGTAAGAATAATGCCTGATTGTTGTCGATAAGACTGCAGGACTACGCCCGCTTAGCTATTGAGCAGACGAGCAGCCACTATGACCCTGTCCCCGTATCATGAACTGGTTGAAGCTCAACGGCGCAAACGGGTCATTCAAGTTCTGCCAGGGCGGCAGAGTCCGGTTGAGGATCGCATCGTGAACGATCACTTGAGTGATCAACGCTGGGATATTCCGTCTTACGATGTGCGCGCAGTTGCACCCTCCTTGGTTCCGAAATGGCGGGAACTGATAGCACTTGCGCAAGCATACGCGCGGTCAGGAGAATTTCAGCCCCCGCACCCAGAATTTGCGCTAATATGCCAATTCGATGGACTAAATTCTATTGTAAAGTTTTCGGCGGAGATAGATGAAACCGATCAGTATGTATTTTCATCACTGTCGAAGCACAATCTTGTTCCGGAAGGGGCCACATATCTCTATCATGCCGAGGTTTATTCATTCATACCGAATATCAATCGCTGGGTGATCGGTAACCGAGCCATGGTTGCACCCAAGACCTTCATAGCCACCTCGCCCACGATTCTTAAAGAATTCTTCGACGACGATGGTAGAGGCCCTGTCTACGCGCATCTTTCAGGGCTGCTTCTGATAATTCTGCTAATGATGCACTATGGAAGCGAAGAAGTCATTAAATATGGCGATCTGCACATCTCCGACGATCTGAAGCGCCTCAACCAAGGTCGTGCAATGGCGAACGACTCGACGCATCGAGGTCCTCTGCCACCTACTCAGCCAGTAATATATTTGACGACCGACCCGGACCTCCTTGCTACTTCACCGCGGAGGCAGGTCAGTCCAACAGAAGAAATTAAAAGGAGCGTAGCAGGGCATGAACGCCGTGGACACTACCGCCGCTGCGGCAAAGACAAGGTATTGCGATGGATACGTGCGACAGTTGTGAACGGTGGTTCTCAAGGACTTCCGCTCACTAAGAAGGTACGTCTCCTCTAGGCTAGCATCCCGCCGCACACTCAACATACCTGAGTTGAGCAGTCTGCCTGAGGCATATCTGGCACGGACGCGCTCGAACTCCGGGGCGCACCAGGAAACAGGAGGAGCGAACCTACCGGCAAGTTGGCCTGCACCCGCGTGCCCCGGACTTCCTGGTCTCGGCGGCAAGGCGAGCCTACCGAGCCGCTCTTCACCCTGATCGGCATCCACGTCACTGAGAAGAGGCTCATCGACGGTATCTGAAGGCCGAAGCCGCGTTGGAGAGGATTGCGGAGCTTCGGCGATGACGCTGCTGGCCTTAGTGCTGTTCGCCAACGGCTGCCACCGTCCACTCATCAACGCAGCGGCCCCACCGCTTCAATGGCGCTGAGCAATTCGTTCACGAGGGGCTTCTCGACCAAAGGCAGGCCAGCCTTCTGCACTTTCTCGCGGATCATGGGGCTCGGGTGGCCCGTGATGATGATCATGGGGGCGGTCACACCCAGGGCTCGCAGGCGCTCCGAGGCATCCAACCCCGTCATGTCCGGCAGCACGTAGTCGATCACGATGCAGCACGGCTTCGCTTCTGGGAACGCGGCGAGCAGGTGGCCGCCGCTCTCGAAGGCGGCGACCCGATAGCCCTCAGCTTCCAGCATGAACCGCGTCGAACTCAGGCTCGCTGCGTCATCGTCCACCATGAAGATCGGCATGAGGCTGCCTCAGAAAACATGGCGCATTGACAGGCCGGACCGGCTGACTTCACCGCCCGACAATTCACGCTGCCGCTTCCTCGGTTCCCTATCGTTGAGGTGGATCAAGCCTGCCTGAGACCGGCCAGAACCGTCCAGCGCACCAACTCGGACAGGCTGGCCGCCTGCGTCTTGGCCATGAGCTTCGCCCGGTAGATCTCGACGGTGCGATGACTGATGTCGAGGGCGCGGCCGATTCCCTTGCTCGTCCCGCCAGCAACCAGATGATCCAGAACCTGCCGCTCGCGCTCGCTCAGCGTGGCGACGCGTCGGGCGAACTCCTGAAGGATCGGATCAACCGTCTCGGTCACGCAGCCGCGCTCCAGTGCGGAGCGCAACGCGTGCAGCAGCACTTCATCCTTGAACGGCTTTTCGATGAAGTCGCACGCCCCGAGCTTCATCGTCTCCACCGCGAGCGAGATGTCGGCGTGTCCCGTCATCATCACCACGGGCAGGGTGTGACCGTCCGCCCAGAGGCGGCGCAGCAGTTCCAGCCCGTCATGGCCGGGCATGCGAATGTCGGTCAGGATACATCCCCGCGCGGGCTTCAAGAGCCGGTCGAGCAGGCTCGCCGCGCCCTCGTACAGCGCGACTTCAAACCCGGCGGCGTCGAGCAGGAAGCCGAGCGAGTCCCGCATGGCAGGGTCGTCGTCTACCACGTGGATGAGGCTACGCGTCATCGGTCAACTGCTCCTCATCCGCATCCGGTAAGGTCAGGCGGAAGGTGGCCCCACCATCGCCGTTGCGCTCTACCACCAGTTGTCCTCCGTGTGCCTCGGCGATGGTCCGGCAGATCGACAGGCCAACGCCCATGCCGGTCGCCTTGGTGGTCACGAACGGCTGGAACAACCGGCTCGCCACCTCGTCCGAGATGCCGGTGCCCGTGTCGGCCACCGCAATCTCGACCCGCTCTGCGCTCCGGGTGGCCGTGATCGACACCTCGCGCCGCCGCGACTCCTGCATGGCCTCGCGCGCGTTGCGGATCAGGTTGGTCAGGATCTGCTGGATCTGCACGCGGTCGGCGAGAACACTTCCGGAGTGCGGGTCGAGGTTGACATGCACCACGACGCCCTGCTCGCGCGCGCCGATCAGGGCCAGGGCTGCGGCTTCTTCGATGATCTGAGCGACAGGCTCGATCCGCTTCTCCGTCTCGCCGCGTCCGATGAACTCCCGCAGTCGGCGGATGATCTGCCCGGCCCGGAGGGCTTGGTCTGCGGTCTTGTCGAGGACCTCCCTGACCTTCGGGAGCACGGCCAAGTCGGCCTGATCCAGAAGGCGGCGGCAGCCCTTGGTGTAGTTGGTGACGGCGCTGAGCGGCTGGTTCAACTCGTGGGAGAGCGCCGAGACCATCTCGCCCACAGTGCTCAGGCGCGAGATGTGGACGAGTTCGGACTGGAGTTCCTGAAGCCGTGCCTGGGTCTTCTGCTGCTCGGTCAGATCGTTGACGAAGCCGGTGAGGAACACCTGATCGCCCGAGCGCATCTCGCCGAGGGAAAGCTCCACTGGGAAGATCGTGCCATCGCACCGCCGACCCGTCGTAATCCGCGTCGTACCGATACCCCGGAGCAGCCCCGTCTCTCGGCCGCCGGTTAAATGAGCGTCGTGCCGGTCCCGGTCCGGCTCGGGCATGAGCAGGGTGATGTTCTGGCCGATGACCTCGGCTGCCGAACACTGAAAAATGCGCTCGGCCGCGGTGCTGAACGCGCGGATCGTGCCCTGCTCGTCGATGACGATCATGCCCTCCGGCACGGTGTCGAGGATCGATTGCAGATGCGCCTCGCGGGCCCGCAGGTCCGCCTCGGCTTGCTTCTGCGCATGGATGCTGAAGACGACGCCGCGATGACGAACGGGGCATCCCTGCTCGTCCACTTGCACGCGGCCCCGCGAGCGCAACCAGCGGATCTGCCCATCGGGGCGGATGATCCGATAGTCCACTTCGTAGGCCCCACCGTGACGGCGAACCTCCTCGATCGCGTCGGCCCTCGGCTGTCGGTCGTCGGGGTGGAGCAGGGCCTGGAAGGTGGCGAGGTCGGTCAGTTGCTCGCGCGGAAGGCCGAAGAGGCTGTCACAGGTGGCGGAGCAGGCGACTTGGGTCGTGGCGAGATTGAGCGACCAGATGCAGATGCCGGTCGCGTCGAGTGTGTCGCTCAACTCGGCGGTGGACAGGCTCAAGGTTGGGACAGCGGCATCACCCGATCGGATCAGTGCGGTCGGCGGAGAAGCGGCTGCTGTCATTGTCCGCTCCAGAGATCTTCACTGGGCGGCCACACCCGGTCCGAGAGATACAACCCGTGGCGGCCCGCAGCAATCAGCGTTTAACCTATTTAGTGGCCGAATATCCATTTTGAAGTGCAGGAATTTTTACCAAAAATAGGTTATTTGCGCCGGAAAGCTGCGATTTAATTTTATTTTATATAGTCCTGGGCTTCATAACGACGATAGCGGGCCGATCCAATGCCACGCTGGGCCAGAGCCGACCGACCTGCCCGCGGGCCGGATACTGTTTCACCTCTTCTCAGTTGTAGATGGACGACACCTGCGCCGATAGCCGCGGCATTCCGGTTACCCGCTTTGCCGAACTGGACAGCCCCGACACCGAACGGCGCGATCGGCGACAACGTGCGAACCTATGAGGAGAGAATCCCGCCCGGCGTGATGGTCGATGGCGTCATCGACAGGCGCGAGGATGACGAGCGTCTCGTCCTCGCCGCTGGCTCTTGGAGCAGGTCGGGCCGTGGTTCCGCGCTAGTCTCAAGCCAGACGAGCGTGGCTGGCGCTACAAGGCCGATGTCGTCGCGCAGAGAGTCATCTCTGGCTCACCGCGTTCGGAGAAAGCTGGTCAGAACCTGCAAGTCAGCAGCGCTCTGTTCCCTCCGCCTCCAAGTGCCTCTTGGCCTTGCTGAGCACCGAGCAGGGGTCGTGCCCCTTGACCTTCGCGAGAAGCAGCAGATCGGTGACCAGGTCCACGACCTCACAGGCGGGCTGGCCGCCGATCCAGCGTCGGTCGGCCCCCTCGGCGTGGATGTACGCGTCGAGTGCGGCTTGAGCGAATTCAACCCGTCTGATCTTCGTAGTCATCATGAGCGTTCTCCCGGCCGCCCGGCCGCTCTGAGTAAAATTCGGGGCGGCTATTAAGAATTCGATGCTGTAGATAACTGCTGCACGAACTAGAGGTTTCTATTTTTTCCCGACATTTTTGCGCCTATGTAAGCTTTTCATGGGCGCCCAATCTGGACTAAGAGGCGATCGTGATCGGCCCTACGTGATCTCGATCGTGAGACTGGCCTTGCGCGAGAGGGAAAACTATTGTCGATTTCTGGGGCGATCCGGCTCACGAGCATGCGAGTCACCGCCATGGAGTGAGGCAGTATGGAACACGCGGGCCGCGATAGCCGGTCTGCGATTGTCTGCGGGAAGTAACGGTCACCGTCGATTCCCATCCCTACTCGCAGTTTCCGCCTTGCCGCCGTCGAGGACGAACAGGATCGGAGGCTCCGCGGCCCCCATGAACGGACGGTCCAGACTGTCGAGCAGGTCCGCGATGATGTCGTCCAGTTCGGACGCCGCCGTGCCGTAGAGTTGGAATGCGCAGCGGCGGGATGCGCGCTCGCTCGCGTCAGAGGCGGCGCCCATCGCAGAGACCTCATCCCAGCCTTTCTGACGCAACTTCATCGCGAGTTGTCGATACTGGGCTAGAATGTCGGCGCCTACTTGGGCGGCCTTGGCCTCAATCGCTCTATCCGCATTCGCGACGGGCATGATTTTCGTGGGTGCCATCATTTTCCTCCAGGGAGCATCCACGCGCCGGGAGGGGCAGCCGGGCACCCGTGTCGCATAGGTGACGACTTCCGGGCTGGCCGTTCAGGCTCGCAGATCGGGTGAGAGAGACCAAGGCTCAACTCGGCGGCGGACAGGCCCAAGGTCGCGGCTGCGGCATCGCCCGATTGGAACGGCGCTATTCTTGTGAAGGCGGCCGATTCCATCGCGCGCTCAAGCAATTTTCATCGGGCGGCCGGGGCCAGTCCGAAGGATACACTCCGTAAGGTATCGGACCGATATCAGATTAACCTAACCTGTAATAGACGGCCCGCAATTTTTAATGTTTGTGAATTTATGCATAAAGCGGATCAGATCAGCACGCGCGCTCAGAGGTGGCTCGGGAAACTGCGCGGCGAGTCTGGGTCGGATCTCTGCCTGATGCGTGGCCAGGATGGCCGCGGGTCAGGAGCGATGATGAGCAAGCGAGCCCGCCGGAACCATCTCCCGGCCTTGGCGAAGGTGGTTCTGGCCGCCCTGCGGGCGAGAAGAGACTGGCCGAATTGGCCCAGCACTTCGATGCCCACCCCAACCCAATCACAGCCTGGATAGCCCAGCTTCTGGACGGGGCTGCCGGTGTGTTTTCAGCCGCGCCCCGATCGGAGACGACACCGGTCATCGACGTGAAGGCGCGGCACGCCAGGATCGGTAAGTTGACGCTGACCAACTTTTTGTCCGGCACATTCGGCAAAGCCGGTCCGCTGAGCGCAAAGCAACAATCGATCGCGGGCACGATCGTCCCGCCGCTCAGCAGGCCAAGGCGCTCGGGATCAGCCGCAGCCGTGTCGATTACCTTCCGTGTTTCGAGGCGAACGACGGCGTGGCGCTGCTCTACACCAGCAGCCGCATGCCGGGTCAGTTTGATGGTTGCGACCCGCCCATCAGGTCGCCGAGCGCTGGCCGAACACGCGGATCATCGTCTGCTCGGGCTGCCTGCGTGAAGAGGCCGAGCAACTGCCGGGCTGCGCACACTTCATCGCCAAGCTCTGCGCCGAGGTTCTGGTGCGCAAGGCGTTGAAGGCGCTGAACCTGCACTGAGCGGTTGCCGTGCGCGTCTCGCCACGGCCATCTGCCGTGCCGCTCCGAAATCAGGGTCTACGCCGCACGCGTGCCGAGCCGGTGAAGGTCAGACGGCCCGCCGTTTTCAGTCGGGCAATTCATCCGCGACGGCCTCGACGGCGGCGATGACGTTCTCCACTTCAGCGATCCGGCGGAGTAACGAAGGCCGCTCAGTGCAATGGGGCTGTGCGAACAACCTGTCGGGTTTCGTCGCTCTCGATCTCCCCGAGAAACTTCTCAGCGCACTCCGCCGTCTTGGCCTGAGCATCCTCAAGCCTATCGAAGGCTTCGGCGCCCATGACGCGTCCGTCTGGTCCTATACAGACCGAGAGCCACGGCAAGCCCGGAGCGGCTGGATCGTAAACGGTGAAGATATAGCGCGCGATCCGATCGTGCTTGAGCATGCGGCACCCCCTCAGATGCTCCGGCGAGCAATGCTACGTCCGCGCGGTCGAAACAGCAAATCTAGTAAACCTATGTTGGAAAGGCTTGGCCACCTCGCGGGCGCATGGGGCCCGAGGCTGCTGCACCTGAACACCGAGATCGTAGAGGCCGATGCCAGCCTCGCCGCCGCCCTGCGCGGGTTCTTCGAGCGCTCGGATGCCGGAAGCGAGGTGACCGAGATCTCGGGGCAGATCGTGGCCGATCTGACGCGCTTCACGCTGCTGCGCAGGCTTTGAGATCATCACCTTCGAAACGCGAGTGCCTCAGCATGATCCCCGCGTGGTCCCGGCGCAGGCGGGCCTCAGCCCGCTCCTCGATCGCGATGCGCTCGCCGCGCGGGCACCTCTGCGCTCGGTGTGATAGTGCTTCGAGATGACGACCGCGCTCACCTGACGGAGGCACGAAGATGGCCGCAACCTACACCATCGAAAGTGTCGCCAAGCATATGCTGATGGTGGATTGGCCTTTTCCTCACGCGAGCGATGGTGAGGTCAATTTCCAGGCGCTTTATTCCGAGATGAGTAAGGTCTTTCCCGGCCTGGCATCTCATGATTTCGTGGCCGCTTACAACCACTGTATCGACGCAAAACGGGCAAAAGACAACCATCGAGCGATCTGAGGCAGACGGCCACGGTCTTCCCGCAGCCCCAGGTGCGAGGCCACGAAGCACGGGGCGTAGGTGGTCGTGTCCAAGCTGAATCGGCTACGCGGCCCTGAACTATGGCGTGCCGCAAGCTCATCACTGCCCGCACCAGACCCAGGACCTCGATCACGCTTGCTCCGGCTTGCAACGCGATCGGGCACGAGAATTTCAGGGACTGACTTGCGGCGGCACGGCTTCTTGATCAAGCAACGACTCGGCCCATCCGTCCTGTAAGACTTCTACGGTTGAGGCTGGTTAGCCCACTGTCTCCAATCGGATCTGAGCACGGCATTTCGTGCGAAATCATACCTCGGTTTAAGCGTTGATGAATTCGCACTGTCGCGCCCCGCCGGGCCTCGCCTCTGCTGAGGAGGCGCCCGATGCTGCGCTACTATTTCGACCTCCACGCAGGCAGCCTTTCCGAATGGGACGATGATGGTCTGGAGGCAGAGAATGCCGATGAAGCCGTCTCCCTCGCCAAAGACATGCTGGTGGTCGCCATCGCCCGCAACGGGCGGCTTCAGTATGACCGGCACGCTGTCGTCGTGATCCGCGGTAGGAGCGGCAACCAGATCGCGACTGCAACGGGCACTGTGATCGGTAACGCTCGGGTCGATTGGGCAGGGCCATCCGTCTCTGGATGCCCCCTCCTGGAGACCGACCGTCATCGGGGCCCTCAGGCCGCGCGGGCCAGCCGCTGCTCGATCCAGGTCTGGGCCGCGTCGAGGTCGGCGAACCTGGGTGGGTCCGGATGATCGACACGCCCGAAGCCCGCCTCCAGGAACCACTTGCCCGTATCATCGCCGTGGTCGTCCGAGAGTTGGACGAGCACCGCCACGAGGAAGCCGTCAGCGAACACCAACTGGCTGTCCTGATCGGCGCTCCCTGTCGCGACCCGGACAGGCTGAAGGTGCAGGCTCATGCCGCGGCTTGCTCTCCCAGGTGCAGGTAGTCGGGCCGGAACTCCGCCATCTGCCTGAGGCGCGGCAGGGCGAGGATCGTCAGGTGCCTCTCTCGGAGTTCAATCAGCCCGCTTTCCCTGAGTTCCAGCAGCGCGCGAGCCACGTGCACGGAGGTCTGACCCGTCGTGTCCGCGAGATCTTGCTGGGTGAGAGGAAGTTCGAAGCGGTTCTCATGTGCCCGGCCGACCACTTGTAGACGCAGATGCACCTCGCAGAACAGGTGCGCAAGTCGCTCGACCGCCGTGCGGCGGCCCACATTCAGCAACCACTCGCGCAAGGTTGCCTCGTCCACCAACGCGGCCTTCCGCAGCGCAGCGGCAACGGCTGGGCGCTGCAACAGTTCACGAATTGTCTCAGGCGCAATCCGTACCACCTTACAGTCCGACAGCGCGCGGATCGAGTGATCCATAGCCTCCAGCAGGGCCACGTCGAGGTCGCCCGCGTCGCCCGGCAGGAGGTAGGCCATGATCTGCCGCGTGCCGTCAGCCCGCAGCTTGTAACGGCAGGCGAAGCCGTCCAGGATCAGGAACACGCCCGCAGGCGAGTCGCCTTCCCGGACCAAGTCCGTCCTGGCCTGGACAACCTGCGCGTCCTCGCTGATCTTCAGCAGCGCGACCCTATCCGCCTCCGGAAGCGGCACGAAGCCCTCCAGCTTGCGCAGGAACGGATTGTCCGCAGCGTCTGGCCTGCTGTCCGTCATGATCTCTCTCGCGCCTTTCTCACGAACCGATCGACTCATTGCGTCGGTGAGGTTTGGGGTGGCGGCGATTTAGCCACGGTTAGATCGCACTCAAGCCCCTCAGGTTCCTCGGTTCACGCTCATCGGCCCGGAGCCGTTATTCGATAACGTTTCTCTCGGAGGAGGCTCTTGCGGCTGCTCGCAGCATCCTGACAGCGCGTCAGCCCGCGAAGGTTCATCTTGCCTCTCGCGTCTCCAGATGCAGGTACGTTGGGTCGAACTCCGAGATCCGAAGCAGTTCATCCCACGCCTCGATCATCAGCGTGTGGCTCCGCAGCGCGATCAGGGCCCGGTCGCGCATGTCCTTCAGCACGCGATTGACGTGCACGCTCGTGAGGCCCAGCGCATCGGAGAGATCGGTCTGGGTGATCGGGTAGCGGGCAGCGGTAGTCACCGGCCAGCCCCACCGCTTCGAGCTTCAGGTACATCTCGCAGAACAGGTGCGCGATCCGCTCGAAGGCTGAGCGACGGCCCATGCCGGTCATCCACTCGCGGAAGATCGCCGCGTCGATCAGGGTGTCGCGCCACAAGAGCGATGCGATGCCAGGATGACACGCGACGAGCCCCCGTAGACTCTCGTGCGGGATGAAGGCCACGGTCGCCTTCGTCACGGTGGCGAGGCTGTGGTCCATGGTGGGAAGGTGCAGGCTCAGCAGATCCGGGATGTCGCCCGCGATGTGGAACGACAGGATCTGCCGCTTGCCTTCACTGAGCAGCTTGTAGCGGCAGGCCCAGCCGTCGAGGATGAGGCAGCACTGCGAGGGTTTGTCGCCGTCGCGCACGATGTCTTGCCGCGCGTTCAGGGTGTGGATCTTCA
Organism: Methylobacterium sp. CM6257; assembly: GCF_054611515.1. Lineage (NCBI taxonomy): Bacteria > Pseudomonadati > Pseudomonadota > Alphaproteobacteria > Hyphomicrobiales > Methylobacteriaceae > Methylobacterium > Methylobacterium sp. CM6257. Next base: position 6,188,668 of record NZ_CM137735.1, on the reverse strand, counting down.
CCGGCAAGCTCTCGATGGCCTGCCGCTCCTCGTTCGAGAGGATGGCGATGCTCTCCAGCTTGCGGATGAGCATGGATGTGGCGTGCTGATCAGGAGCTAAAGACATGGCGTTCAGCCTTGCCGCGGGCGGAAGCGCGCGTCTCCCAGTCACCAGCGCCTGGGTCGGATCAGCCGATGATGAGCCCTACGGTAAACCAATGTGACTGAACAGCTCAGATGCAGATTAGGCTTCAGGAGTATTCGGGCGCTCGGTAAGGGATCGAACCTTTCGAAGCTTCGTCGCATTGAGCGAGCAATTTGCTTTGCTATTGCTCGGCCGAGCGCGGATGCTGCGCACATCGCCCGCACCGTTTCGGGCTGTTGGCGCCTGGGAGACTGCGTGTGCTCTTGCCCGACCGGGAGCGGAGCCGTGTCTCAGCCTCAGCAATCCGCCGTCCACAATCGCCTGCTGAAGGCGCTCTCGCCCGACGACTTCGCGCTGCTCCAACCGTATCTGGAGCCGGTCGTGACCGAGTTGCGGCAGGTACTGATCAAGCCGCACGAGCCGGTTCGGCAGCTATACTTCCCCGAGGTCGGGTTCGGCTCGATCACCACCTCCGGCTCTGGCGGCCAAGTCGAGGTCGGCCTCGTCGGACGCGAGGGGCTGGTCGGCGCCCTGCCGGTGCTGCTGGCCTCGGATCGCATGCCCCACGAGTGCTTCGTCCAGAATGCGGGCGAGATGCTGCGGATCGAGACCGCGGCCCTGTGCTCCGCCGTCAGCCAGAGCGCCAGCCTGCACAGGCTCCTGCTGCGCTACGTTCAGGTGCAATTCGTCCAGACGGCCCAGACTGCGTTCGCGAACGCCTCCTACACCCTCGACGTGCGCCTCGCGCGCTGGCTGCTGATGTGCCACGACCGGCTCGACGGCGACGATCTCCAGATCACCCACGAGTTCCTGTCGATCATGCTGGGCGTGCGGCGACCCAGCACGACCCTTGCAGTTCAGGCACTGGAGGGTCACCGGCTGGTCCGGGCCCGGCGTGGCAAGATCACGATCTTGGACCGCACGGCGCTGGAGGCGGTGGCGGACGACAGCTACGGCCTGCCCGAAGCCGAGTACGCCCGCCTGATCGAGGGCGCGTGATGCCGCGCTACTTCTTCAACATCCGGCATCGTCCTGGTCCTGCTGGTCTGGCCGTGGACCCGGAAGGTGATGAACTCCCGGATCTGAACGCCGCGCGCGAGCATGCCTTGTTCGAGGCGCGAGCCATGATCGCGCGGGAGCGCCTGCCGCTGATCCGCGACTGGATGGACTGCTCGTTCGAGATCATGGGCGAGGCTGGCCAGTCCGTTCTCACGGTGCCGTTCAGCGATACGGCCTCCGAGTTGGAAGACTGGGACTGAGCGGAGTCGGCGCCACGACCTGGAGGATCACCCAGGAATGGATGAGAGATAGGTCGATACTCGATTCAGGTCAGTCGGCGGCACCCGTTCCACCAAAAACCGACCGGAGCCGCTGTGCGTTGCGGTTTGAAAGCGCACGGTTGAACCAACCCCTTCGAGGCGCGAGCCGACGTTCGGAGGCTCGCGTGCGAAGGTCCGAGGCCCACCCGAAACAGTGACAAGCCCGTTACGGGCAGGGATGCCGCTGGCCATCGTTGCCCAGATACGTTCCGCTGCGCGGATCATACGACCGGAAACGCTGAACACAGTAGCTGACCGCGTCGCCTGCGGGCGCCGCCTCTGTCTCGACCGCTCCGTAGTCCTGACCGTACCCAGCGGGTGCATAGCCGCCGCCGTACCCGGCAGGCCCGTAGTCGGTGCCATAGTAGCCGTCGTCGTAACCACCGTAGCCGTAGCCCAGACCTGCCCCGGCGAGCCCGAGACCGACGCCTAGACCCAGGCCGCCATAGCCGTAGCCGCGGCCATAGCCGTAGCCCCGGCCATAATAGCCGCGACCTCCGAACCCACGGTTGCCAGCGAAGCCTGCGCCGCGAACCCGGTCGCCGCCGATCACACCACGTCCACCAAAGCCGCCACCTGCGAGACCGCCGCCGCCGAAGCGATTACCGCCTGCGCCGAGCGCGCCTCCGAAGCCACGACCGGCTACACCGCCGCGCAAGCCACCACCGCCGATCCCACCGCCACGGAAGCCGCCTCCACTGAAGCCCCCGCCGTGGAAACCGCCGCCATGAAAACCGCCGCCTCCGAAGCCACCGCGCGCATCGGCTGTGGCCGGAAGGAATGTCAGCGCGCCGATGATCGCGCCCGTCGTCAGGACTGTCCGTATCATTGTGTCCTACCAGTTATGAACGGAAAGATTTCTGGTGACACAACGCTTCATCGGGCAAATGGATCTCTCTACATTCTATTTTGATTCCCCGAATGAGATATAATTGCAGAAAATACAGCAGCTTAAGACGCGAAATTAAATATTCTCGTTGCCGCTGAGGAGCAGTTATCCGGGCAAGATGCCCTGAGAAAACCTCGCTGAGGACGACCTGAAGGCGTTCGCCCGCCGGAGGTGGCGGGCCACCGGCTACATCTCCACGAACCGCGCCGACCGGCTCGGCCACAACACTCACTCGGCTTCCAGGGTGACCGACCCATCGGTGATATCGATGATCTCGACACGCGGGCAGAACCACCCGTGATCGGGCAACGTGCTCAGGTGCCGGTTGCAGGCGGTAGCAAGCACGGCGCCGGACGTGGTCGGCATCACTGCCAGCAACTCGCGCAGGAAGCCCGCAACCGCAACCGCACGTCTCTCCGGCAGGTATGGCTCCTCGCGGAAGCGCTCGTAGGCTGAGACGACGTTCTCGGCGACGATGGCCGCGAACCGCTCCTGATCTGCCGCGATCATCAGCCTGTCCTCCTAAAGGAGCCCGCTCCCGCTGTGTCCCTAGCGCGCGTTCGCCAGCTGGACGAAGCCGACCACGGTCCGCGGGTCTCGATGGCCGGACTGATCCATGATCCGGGCGAGATCGGCTCTGCGCTCGGCCTGCGTCCCAACGACCACGAATTACGCTGCCCCCCGAGTTGTCGAGAGCGAAATCCGCGACTAAAGCGACCTCATGTCCGACACGCTCAACGCCCTTCTCGACCGCCTCAAGGCCCACCAGCGTGATCTCATCCTGGCGATGGCCGAGCACGCCGGAATGCCCGCCGGGAGTGCCTTACGTCAGGTCGCCGAGTTGGAGAACGTCATCGCCGCCGTCGAGGCTGTGGCGGACGAAGAAGCCCGCGGCAACTCCTAAGGTTGACGTGGTGTTTACCTCAACGGTGTAGGCGTCTGGTCAGCGCCCGTTCTCGAACCGGCATGCTGGAGAAGGCGCCATGCGCGTGCTGCTGATCGAGGACGACGCGAGCGTCGCGCAGAGCATCGAGTTGATGCTCAAGTCCGAGAACCTCAACACCTACACCACCGACCTCGGCGAGGAAGGCATCGACCTCGCCAAGCTCTACGACTACGACATCCTCCTGCTCGATCTAAACCTGCCCGACATGTCGGGCTACGAGGTGCTGCACTCTCTGCGCGTGGCGAAGGTGAAGACGCCAATCCTCGTCCTCTCCGGCATGAGCAGCATCGAGGACAAGGTGAAGGGGCTGGGGTTCGGCGCCGACGACTACCTCACCAAGCCGTTCCACAAGGACGAGCTTATTGCGCGCATCCACGCCATCGTGCGCCGCTCGCAGGGTCACGCTCAGTCGATCATCACGATGGGCGACCTGGCGATCGACCTCGATGAGAAGATGGCCGCGGTAGACGGCAAAAGCGTCCCGTTGACCACGAAGGAGTACCAGATGCTGGAACTCCTCGCGCTCCGGAAGGGGACGACCCTTACCAAGGAGATGTTCCTCAACCATCTCTACGGCGGCATGGACGAGCCCGAGTTGAAGATCATCGACGTGTTCATCTGCAAGCTGCGCAAGAAGCTCGCCAACACCAACGGCGGTAGGAACTACATCGAGACCGTCTGGGGCCGCGGCTACGTCCTGCGTGAGGACGCGCCCGAGATGCGAGCCCTGGCGAGTTGAAGTAATCTTTTCTCAGCATCGAGCCGCAGTAAGCGACCACCGCGGTGTGAATTCAAGCATTGCTCAGGCCGCGCCTGCCAGCCGCTGCTCGATCCAGCCCTGTGCCTCGTCGAGATCAGCGAAGGTGGGCGGGGCCGCGGTGTTCACCCGGCCAAAGCCCGCCTCCAGGAACCACTTCCCCGCCGCATCCTCGTGCTCGTCCGAAAGGCACACCAGCACGGCCACCAGGAAGCCATCGTGGAACACCAAGTGGCTGTCCTGATCGGCGCTCCCCGTCGCGACCTGAACAGGCTGGAGACGCAAGCTCATGCGGCGACTTGTTCTCCCAGGTGCAGATACCCTGACTTGAACCCCGCCATCTGCTGGAGGCGCGGCAGGTCCAGAATCGTCAGGTGCTTCTGCTGGAGTTCAATCAGCCCACTCTCCCTGAGTTCCCGGAGCGCGCGGTTCACGTGGATGCTGGTCTGCCCCGTCGTATCGGCGAGATCCTGCTGAGTCAGGGGCAGATCGAAGCGGTTCTCGTCTGATTGGCCGACCGCGCGCAGGCGCAGATGCAACTCGCAGAACAGGTGTGCAACTCGCTCCACGCCTGTGCGGCGGCCAACGTTGAGCAGCCACTCGCGCAAGGTCGCCTCGTCCACCAGCACGGACTTGCGCAGGGCCGACGCTATGGCAGGGCGTTGCAGTAGATCCCTGATCGTCTCGGGTGCGAGCCGCACCACCTTGCAGTCGGAGAGCGTGCTGATGGTGTGGTCCATCGCTTCCAGCAGCGCCACATCCAAGTCGCAAGTGTCGCCCGGCACGAGGTAGGCCATGATCTGACGCGCGCCGTTGAGTCCCAGCTTGTAGCGGCAGGCGAGCCCCTCCAGGATCAGGAACACGCCAGCGGGCGGATCGCCCTCGCGGACCAAGTCGGTTCCGGCCGCGACAGCCTGCGGGTTCTGGCTGACCTTCAGGAGTGCGGCCCTGTCGGCTTCCGTCAGCGGAACGAAGCCCTCCAGCTTGCGCAGGAACGGATTGTCCGACGCCTCTGGCCTGCTGTTCGTCATGGATCTCTCTCGCGCCCTTCTCGCGAGCCAGTCGGCTCATCGTGTCGATCACGTCCTGGTTTGAGGCCGCAGTTACCACAGGCTAGATCGCGCGTGACCTAGTCCGGTTCCCTGGTGTGAAAGCCGACATTCTTCGATTTGTCTGAAATTGCACACAAATCTCAGCGGCATTGCGGCCGTCGCGATGCGGTTTTAGGTTTCCCGCATCGTCTGCACGCTGTTCGGGGCGCAGACGGCTGAGAGACGCGACTGTGCTCTTGCCCTGATCAGGGGGAGAGCCGTGGTTCAGCCTCAACAGCTTAGCATTCGCAATCGTCTCCTGACGGTGCTCTCAGCCGACAACTTTGCCAGCCTCGCTCCGCACTTGCAGTTCGATGAATTGCCGTTGCAGCAGATGCTGATCAGAGCCAACCAGCCGGTGAAGTATCTCTATTTCCTGGAGAGCGGCATATCCTCGATCACCACTGAGGGATCGGGGGGTAAAGTCGAGGTCGGGATTGTCGGCCGTGAAGGCTTGATCGGGGCTGTGCCGGTGGTGACCGGCAGCGACCGCGTCCCGCACGACCAATTCATCCAAGTGCCCGGCGCCGGATACCGCATCGACGCTGACGTGCTGAGTGAGGCCGTCGAGGGGAGCCGCACATTGCGTCGTCTCCTGCTGCGCTACGTGCAGGCGGAGTTCATGCAGGTACGCCAGACGGCCTACGTCAACGCGACTTTCACGATCGAGCCTCGCCTCGCGCGTTGGCTGCTGATGTGCCACGACCGCGTCGATGGTGACGAGCTTCTTCTCAAGCACGAGTTCCTGTCGATGATGCTGGGCGTGCAGCGCTCGGGCGTGACGCTGGCGTTGCAGAACCTGGAGGGTGGCCGCTGCATTCGAGCCCGACGCGGGCGGATCACGGTGACCGACCGCGAGCTACTGGAAGCCGTGGCCGATGGTAGCTACGGCATGCCCGAGGCCGAGTACGCCCGGCTGATTGAGGGCGCCTGATGCCCCGCTACTTCTTCAACCTACGCTACGGCCGGGACAAGCTGGCGATCGACCCGGAGGGCGACGAGTTGCCCGACACGGAGGCGGCGCGGATACACGCGCTGGCGGCGGCCCGAGATCTGATCACGCACACACGCTCATATAGCGTGCGGGACTGGTTCGCCTGCGCCTTCGAGATTGCAGACGAGGCGGAACACCCTGTGCTCACGGTGCCGTTCAGCGACACCGTTCCCGATATGGAGGACGGCGACGCCGAGGATCGTCCGGCGTGATCAGCCGCCCCCGCCCGTATGCGGGTTGTGCTCTGCCCAGGTTCGGAGCACGACAAACCATCTCCGGCCTCGATCCTGGCTGCCGGTGCCTGAGAGACACGTGCGCTCCCGCCTCACGCCGCGCGAGCGAGCCGGTGCCACGCTACTTCTTCGACGTTCACGACGGCAGCATGGCGCTCGATGAGGACGGCTACGAGTGCGCCAGCCTGGAAGAGGCGCGCAGGCAGGCGATGACGCTTCTGCCCGACATAGCACGTGATGCGGCGTCCAGAGATGGTGATCGGCACACCTACACGGTGCTGGTCACCGATGAGGATCACCGTCCGGTCTACATGGCGACCCTGTCGCTGATCGGGCTGTGGCTGATCCGCTGAAGCTTGCCCACGGGAGCGAGCATGTAGGGGCTGGACTGAGCCGCCGACCGTTTTGACGAACTCTCACACCGGCCCCTCCCTCCCGGCCCGGCGGCTTCAGCAAGCGGCGGCCCGCTCGAAGGCCATCCGCTCCGGCTTAGCGGGATGCGCCGCCTCGTGCCGAAGCCGGTGCGAGCGGTGGAACAGAATTTGAGATGGATCGGTTCCGTTCGTCATCGGCAGGCATGATCCGGGTGCCGAGGGGGCTGTGAGATCTGAGGTTTCATCCTTTGATCGTGGTGATCCGCGATGTTGACGCTTTCAAATCACCCGCTCGACAACTTCATGCAGAAACTGGGTAGTGCTGAGCGGTTCGCGAAGAGAGAGCGACAAGCTCTCATGAGCTTGCCCGTCGTGACCAGAAACGTAGCGCCGCATCAGGACATCGTGCCCGAAGAGGCTTCGTCTTCATCCTGCTGTATCATTCTCAGCGGCTGGACCTGCTGTTACCAGATGCTCAACGAGGGAAGGCGCGCGATCCTGTCGTTTCACGTTCCGGGGGACGTGCCGGACCTCCAGAGCTTGCACCTGCCCCACACGGATTTCGGCATGGCCGCGCTGACCCCGACGACCGTCGCTTTCGTGGCGCATGCGGACCTGCGCGCATTGATGGCGGACTACCCAGCCATCTCGACGGCGCTCTGGCGCGAGGCGCTGATCACCGCCGCAGTCCATCGGGCCTGGATGGCGGGGCTCGGCCGCCGAGAGGCCCGCGGACGGCTCGCCCATCTGTTCTGCGAACTGTACCTGCGGCTCAAGGCTGTGGGCCTCGTGGACGGCTACACCCTGCCGATGCCGCTCCGGCAACACGATCTCGCCGACGCGCTCGGGCTGACCTCCGTTCACGTGAACCGGACGGTGAAGGATTTGCGCGCCGAAGGGCTGATCAGCTTGCGCAGCCGCAGGCTGGAGATCTTGGATTGGCCAGGGTTAGAGGCGGCAGGCGAGTTCCGCCCTCACTACCTGCATCTGGCTGCATGATGACTATGGCCTTGGACCCCCCGAACCTCAGTCGAGCGGTTCAGGCTCAGCCGCGCTGTTCGACGTGAGCCCGGCAAAGGTCGCGCTCGCCGTGTAGACGACGGCGCTGCTCTCATCGCGAATTGACATGGAGAAAGCCTGATCGTCACAGCCTGACGGGATCGCGAAGCGCGCGATCTCGGGCAGGGTCAGCATGGCCTCCCTGCGCGCCGCTTCGAGGTCTGCGCACTGGGTTCCATGGTCGTCGCGGCGGTACTCGCTGTTGTGAAGATCGAAGAAGTAGCGCGGCGCCCGCGCCCCCCTGTCTGAGAGATCCCCCTCTCGTAGCAAACCCGCGGCCAGGAGCAGGTGTTCTGTGTGGATGATAATGGCAACCGCAGGCCGCGGAAGGTGATGCCCCCTCGTAGGGAGAAGCGCGATGACTGGATTTCGGCAGACGGAAGCGCAGGTCCTCGTGCGCAAGGTGGAGAGCATCGCCCTCTTCACGCTGTCCGAGGCTGAAACGGCAGCGCTCCACGCCATGCCGATGCATGTGGCCACCTTTGACGCCTACCAAGACATCGTCCGCGAGGGGGACCGTCCCTTCCAGTGCTTCGTCCTGCTGGAGGGCATCGTCGCGATCTACAAAAGCACGCGGTCGGGCAAGCGCCAGGTGATGGCCTACCACGTCCCAGGAGACGTGCCCGATCTTCAGAGCCTGCACCTGAAGATGCTCGACAACAGCATCTCCACGGTCAGTCCGTGTCGGATCGGCTTCGTTCAGCACGATGCGCTGCGCGCGCTATTTCGGGCTCATCCCCGCCTCAGCGACACATTCTGGCGTATGACGCTGATCGACGCCGCCCTCTACCGCGAGTGGATGCTGAACATCGGTCGTCGGGATGCGTATGCCCGCATGGCCCACCTCTTCTGCGAGTTGATCACGCGCCTAGACATTGTCGGGCTGGCGCCAGACCGCACCTGCCCACTGCCGATGACCCAGCCCGAACTCGCGGACGCGCTCGGGGTCACACCGGTCCACGTCAATCGCGTGCTCAGCGACATGAGAGAGGCGGGGTTGATCACGCTGCGCAACAGGCGACTGACGGTGCACGACTGGGAGAGGCTGAAAGCGGCAGCGGAATTTGACCCGACCTACCTGCACCTGGGCAGCCGCGACGCGGCGTGAGCCTTCCGGCTCAGGCCGCCGCCCGAGCCGCTCGCAGGCCAATGACATTTACTTGAACGAGCGGGTCAATGCCGAACCGCACTGGCCGCGCCCGTGTGCGTCAGGAAGAAACGGGCCATCTCCCGGCTCGCATCCGGACCGCGTGGGTCAGTGAACGAACCGGCCCGGCTGCCGCCTGACCACGCATGCCCGGTCCCGTGCAGAACCCACTGCTCCAGGACCGTGCGCCCTGACGCATCCGTGCGGACGGTACGGGTGAAGGCGATGCCATCGGGTGTCCGGGCTTCCGTCACAGTCTCGGCGAGGTCCGGACTGCACGGTCCCTGCGCAGCCACACGGTCCCCGTTGGCCGCGTGCACCGTGCGGTCGCCGTCGCCGTGGAACACGATCAGCGGCACAGAATGCCGTCTCCCCGACGAGATCACGCCGTCGCCCCTCATGGCGGCAAAGGCGGACGGCATGTCCCGCGCCGACCCGCAGGCCAGCCCCGAATGCACGCCGACCGCCGCGAACAGGTCGGGGTAGGTGGCCGCAAGGATCGCGGCGGCAGCGCCACCCGCCGAGAGCCCGGCGGCGTACACGCGGCTCGCGTCGGCTGAGAACTCCGCGACGACCTGCCGGGCAAGACCGGCGATCAGGGCGGGCTCGCCGCCTTCGCGCTGCTGATCACCGGGCTCGTACCAGTTCCAGCACCGCTGCATGTTGGCTGATCGCGGCTGCTCCGGATACGCCACCAGGAAGGTGTGCTCCTCCGCGACCTCGTTCATCCGCGTGCCCGCGGCGAAATCGTCCGGGTTCTGGGTACAGCCGTGCAGCATCACGACCACGGGAATCGCTTGGCCAGCGTAGCCGCTCGGGACGTAAACCTTGTAGTTCCGGCTCCCGAGCGCGCTGGTGAACGTGCGCGCCTCGAAACGTGCGCCGTCCGGAAGCGGAGCGGGCGCGGGCGTTTCGATGCCCGCCCCGACGCCCAGATCCGTGCCGACACCGGCCCTCGCCAGCGCCTCCTGGATCGTGCGCGTCACGTCGCCCGCGATGTTACCCCCCAACCCGGAGAACGGATGAGCCTCCGCACCCTTGCCTCGGGCGGGCTCCGGCGCCGTCCAGGCACCATCGAGAGCAGAGGGTGGGACCAAGTCGAGGACTTCGGCATCATTCGCGGTCGGCTTACCCGTCTGGGCAGCGTCCCGGCGCGCCTCGGTCCAACGAGCGTAGGCTGCGGCCTGCTGCTTTTGAAGCTTGGCCATCGCCTCCATCACACGGGCAGTGCGGGCCGGGTCGGCCTTGGGGAGTTCGAAGTTCGGGAAGGCGGCTTTCGAGAAGGGGTTCATGGGACCGATACCTGCGAGGCGAGAACTGGGCGGGGCGGGATGCCGGGCGCATTCCGCGGGGGAGATTGAGAGGATCGTCAGGAGGTGCGGTCAGCGAGCGCCGCCTTGACCTCGGGGCTGGCCTGAAAGGCGCCGAGCACCGCGACCGACGCGATTGCGGCTCGGGCGAGTTCGGGCGTGACATCCGGAGCGATGCTGGCGAGCCCGAGAACCTGGATGTGCAGCGGCGTCCCGGCGTCACGGGCCGCCTCAAGGGCCTGCTTCGTATAGTGCGACAGGCCGAGGCTAAGCTGCTTGCGCGTCACGGATTGCTTCACGGCCTCGCCCTGCCGTTCGATCTGATTGCGCACGGCGGTCCGGATGAAGTCGGCGCGGTTGGCGTAGAAGCCGTCGCGCACCATCAGGTCGATATGACCGAGGTCCACGAACCCGAGATTGATGGTGATCTTCTCGCTGTCGGGCAGCTTGGGCCGTAGCTCGTGAACGTTGTCAGCCATCTCGATCCATCCTGCCGCCATCCCACTGGATGGTCAGTAGATGATTACGAGATTGCGGAACGCAAGGGCGCTGAAGCGAGATTTCCATCTCGGTCCGTGTGGCGCGCACGACGAGGACAGGGCCAATCGCGCCATAATGACGGTATTCTGCGCGCAAGCTCGGGCGGACGGCGGGCTTCCACATGGGACTTCCTGGGTGAGCGTCAGACGCTCTCCAGCGCTTGCCGTGCCCAATGCCCACCCAACAGCCGGACTGTTCACCCGATCATAAAACGGGATCTGAGGTCGAGATCATCGGGTCCTGGTGTCGATGACCTCGAAGCCCGCAGTTCTCGCAGATCCCGGTGTGCAAGTCGGCGATCAGGTGGTCGGCCGCTCACCCTCGGCCTCGGCGAAGATCTCCTTGTGGCGGCAGCCGGGGTGCTGCTTCATCTCACTGAGTGAAGATCCCGACGCCCTCCAGTTCACCGATTTCCTGGTCAGCCACGCGGCGACCTGTTCGGCGGTATCTACACCTAGAAGGGGCGCCGCGCGTTAGCGGGCGACTCAACGCAGCGAAATCGAGCACCTCCGAGCATCCATCGAATGAGGCAAGCCGAAGAGCTTGTCCTCATCCACGGTGACATCGAGGCGGTAGAGTTCGGCGAACTCGGCCCGGTGGTTCTCATCCTCGAAGCCGATCCGAACGCTGTTGTCGAAGAACCAAACAGCGAAAGCCGAACGATCGCCTTCGGTCACAAAGTCGGCCAACGTTGAGACCTTGTCACTGAGATATCCGACTGCCCATGGTCGAGGTGGAAGTCGTAGTGGAGCGCGTAGATGTAGGGAAAACGCATCTGAAATCCTTGTCTGGGTCGGGCGCAATGATGCCGATCAACAAATTCATCTTAGTCCTGCCGCTTCCAGGATGTCGAAATTGAAATCACTCCACGCTCCGGACCGGCGGCCCCGTCGAGCGCTCAACTACTGCGCGTCGCTAAACGCGAACGCGACGGATCCGGCGCCCTATCTCGCTGCGAGAGCGGCTGCGGCCTAATCCTCGTCAGACGGCGGGCGATTCCGGCTACTCGAAACCCTTGTTGAGGAAGCTGCCCGCCTGCACCAGGCTCAGGCGAGCAGCTACGAAGGTATCGAGGCGATCAGAGGCACATCCGGATGGCGAAGAGATCGTCGGCGGTCGCCGCATAGATATCTTGCTGCGCAACGAGCACGCCGACACTAAAAATGACGGGTGGCGCGCTGAGCCCGATGTGGGCAATAGCGTCTGTTACCTCCTTATAGGTAGCCCAAGCCCGCATCTTGTAACGCTCCTCTGCGCCCGTGACGATGAAGGCCGAGCCACGAATCCTGAGATGCTGATGATCAAGGAGCCTCGTGGCGATGGGATTGTAGGGCGTGTCGGGTGTCTCCCCAAAGAACTGCATGATCGCAGGCTGTCCACGCCACAAGACAGGCACTTCGAAGTGCGGCGTCCTGTCATTTTCCGACCAGTAGCCGTCCTGCTTTCCGGAGGGAAAAATTTCGATCGCGTTCTTCATGCGCCGCGGGCGCTTCCAAATCTTAACCTTCATGTTCAATGACTTTCTAGCAATTGCCGGGCCCACCAATCGGGCTGGCCTTCTCTTGATGCCAGATGCTGCTCGGGGAAGTCGAAATTATTCTTTCGATCTGAAAGGCGCCAAGGATCGCGGCGCTGATGGTGCGGCTGCGCTTCTTATCTACGAAGTTGGAGTTCTTGGGCGCTCTACGATTTTACAGATGGCAAATACATCCAATGCATGCCTGATCGCGCCTGCGGCGCGTCAAGCAGAAGGAATGGAATTCGGCGAGGGGGCATGAGGGGCCGAAAGGACGGAGCAGCAAGGAAAAACTACGTCCTCACGGAGACCCCGTCCTTGAAACTCCGTCGCGAGTGCAGGCCGAGCGGGGCGGCAGCCCCGGTCGAGCCCAGCGAAGCGGCATGAGATCCTGATGCGGCGCGGGCTGCGCCGCCTCGGGATTGATCCCCGATTTGATTGCAACCCGGTGTGACAGGGCGGGCGGTGCCCGCCGCTGTGCGCGCTCGTCTTTCTCGGGCACGGGCTTCGCCCGCACCCGAAAGCAACGGCGCGCCTCTTCATGAACGGCACATCGGGCCAGGAGAGCAATATTTCTTTTAATTAACTGCTGGCTCGTCGCCCGACGTATATTGAGTCCAAGAAACACAGTCACTGTCTTTAGGAATGCATCGGACGGAATTAATTTCATCGGCCGCGAACGAGATCGCGGACGTTTTTACTATCACTCTCCTCACCAGCGCGCCCGGAGGAGGCAAGTCGGAAACGATCATCGAGGAGATGGCAACCACGACCGCGGTCTACCTGTTCGTGCTCCCCCGGATCGCTCTCATCGAGGAACAGACTGCCCGGCTTCAGGCTAGGGCCGCAGCAGCAGGCCGGTCGCCGACGATCGTGCCGATCCACTCCGGGCCTGCCCGGCGTGAAGCGCGGCGTGGTCCGTGCCCTTCGGGAAGCCATCCGTGGGGTTGTTGCCCCCCATACCGTGATCGTCACCACGCACGCGGCGGCGATGGGCCTTTATCCGAGCGATGTCGAGGGTCTGCACGTGCGGTGGGACGAGAACCCCGAGGCAGCTACGCTGTCCGGAAGTATCGGGCTCGCAACGTCGTGGGCTGCGATGCGGGAGCGCTACATCCTCACGCCCGGCGGCGAAGGCGGGTGGTCCAGGGTGAATTTGCGACCGGGAGCGGCGCAGATCAGCCTGGGGCAGATCCGCGGAGATGTCGGCGGCACCAGGCTCACCGAGTTCCATCACCTCGCAGGCTCGGGTAGCCGAGTGGTCGAAGTTGATATTGCCGCGTGGGAGGATGCGGGCGTGCCTGGGGCTCCACCTGTCAGGTGGAGGTCGATCTGGTCTCTGGCCGCGCTCGGCCCCGCTGCCACCGTCAAGGTGGCCGCGGCCGGATATCCCGGCAGCCTCGCCGATCATGCCGTGCGGCGTGCTGGCGGCGTGCGCGTCGAGGTCATTGAGGTTGGAGGCCCACGCACCGGCCAGCCGCAGATCCGGATCTACTACTACTATGCGCAGCATCCCGGCTCGACTGTATGGTGGAAGAAAAAGGAAGGCCGCTCCTGCCTCGTGGCGATCTCTCGCCACCTGGAGGCGATCGAGTTCGATGGCTACTGGGCCTCAAACTCCGCCATTGAGGATTTCTTCTACGGCCGCTTCGACGGAGCAGATCAGGTCAGGGCAAAGATGGCTGGAACGAACAACCTGCGCCGCCACACGTCCTGCGCGCTGATCTACTCGGCCAAGGCGACCCCAGACGATGAGGCCATCATCAAGGCTCTTGGTCTCAACCGCGAGGGCATCCAAGCAGCGCGCGAAGACGAGGACGTGTATCAGTTCGTCTGCCGTGGCGCGATCCGGGACCCGGACTACTCAGGCGACTACGCCGTGTACCTGTACGACCACGGGCAGGCTGAGCGCCTGCGGGACCGGCTGATCGGCGCAGGCTACACCGACGTGAGCACCGAGCCGGTCACTGAGGCCGGTATCCTCGATGTCGTGCGCCCGCATCATTCCCGCGGCGGGAAGCTGATCTCGGCGACGGCCGCCGAGACGGCCGCCGAGCGGGACGCGCGCCTGAAGGCGCAGGACGCCCAGCGGAAGCGTGACAGCCGAGAGGTTCTCAAGGGCGCCAAGATCGCGGACGGAACCTACAGGCGGCCAGGGCGCCCTAAGGGCTCGTCCAAGCGCTCGATCTGACGATAGCCGCGTCGATAAATACTCCTGTTGCAATGGAGAATGTCGATGCGGATCCGTGAACTTGTTGAACGTCTTAAAAATCCAGCCCGTAACCCTGCGGTGAACGAAGCGCAACTCACCGTCCACGTCGATGATGAGTCCATCCTGACCGACCTGCTGCGTACCCGCGGTGACGGTGAGATTGTCGAACGGCGGCCCCATTGGCTGGAAGGGCTCTCGACCGTCTACGTGCGCTGCGCCGACAACGACAGTGCGGGGGAGCTTATGGCAGCGTGGGTTCCTTACCTACCGTATCTGCCACGCTTGCCCTCTGAGCTAATAGTCGAAAGACCGACCGCGCGCTCATGCCGAGTTCGGCCGCGATAGCGGTCTTCCGAGCGCCTCGATCAGCCAGCGCATAAACCTGCTCGGCCTTCCGGCGCGCGGTCGGGGCGCGGCCTTTGTAGCGCCCTTCGAGCTTGGCCTTCGCGACGCCCTCGCGCTGCCGCTCCAGCATCATCTCGCGCTCCCATTGCGCGATGCTGGCGAGCAGGTTGAGCATCAGCTTGCCGGTTGGGTTGGCGGTGTCGAGGCCGAGGTTCAGCACTCGGAGTTCGATCCGTTTCGCGGCAAGGCGCGCCTGGATCCGGCAGAAGTCCGGCACGCTGCGAGCGAGCCGTGACAGGTCGGTGACCATCAGGGTGTCTCCCTCGCGGCCGAACTCGATCGCGCTTTCGAGCGCCGGGCGCGGCCCGACAGAACTCGTCTGCTCGACAAACAGCTTCTCGACCCCGGCAGCGGTGAGCGCGCGCTTCTGAGCGTCGAGCCCGGCCTCTTGTTCCAAGGTCGAGGTTCTCGCGAGGCCGATGAGCATGCGCGTCCTGCTGCCACAAGGATCAAGAACATTGTGGCACGACACTGCCAAAGCTCAAAGGCAAAGCTTGTGGCAGGGTAAAGCCCGGCTGGCGGCGGCGCGGTGAACTCCGCCATAGAAGCAGGGTCCAGTGGCACTGGTTCGGAAGATCAAGGCGTTGCGCCGTCCGCTTGCGACCCCGCGCGGCCAATCGGCCTCTGACCCAACTCGGTCCTGACCCGATACGGATTGCTTTCCCGCGCGCAGACATTCCACTGCTCCGATGCGGATCAATCGAACCGAACTGGCTGATCTCGGGACCTTCTTCGCCATCGCGCGCCATCGCAGCTTCCGGCGGGCGGGGCTGGAGCTTGGCGTCAGCGCCTCTGCGCTCAGTCATGTGCTCAAAGCGATGGAGGCGCGCCTCGGCGTGCGCCTCGTCAACCGCACCAGCCGCAGTGTCTCGCTCACCGCCGCAGGTGAAGATCTGCTCGCTTCGCTGGACGCTCCCTTCGCGGCGATCGGTTCCGCGCTCGACGTGCTCAACCAGCACCGGGAGCCGATGAAGGCGACCGGGCGCATCCGCCTCAACGTGCTCGAACATGCGAGCACGCTGTTGCTCGCCCCCGTGCTGCCTCTCTTCCACGAGCGCCACCCGCAGGTCGAAATCGACGTTCGAGTGTCCAACGATCTGCTCGATGTCGTAGAGGCCGGAGCCGATGCGGGCATCCGATATGGCGGAACGGTCCCCCAGGACATGGTCGCGCAGCGACTGTCTGCCGATCTGCGCTGGGTGGTGGTGGGTGCTCCAGCCTATCTCGATCGGCAGGGGACGCCCGATCATCCGCGCGACCTTGCGGCTCACCGATGCCTGCGCATCCGCCTGGGCGATGACAGCCTCTATCGGTGGGAGTTCGAGAGAGCGGAAGAGCAGATCGCGCTCGACGTTCCCGGTGCGGTGACCCTCGACAACACCCAGTTCGCCCTCTCCTTGGCGGCAGCAGGCGGTGGTCTCGCCTATCTTCCCGAGCCGTGTGTCGAACCCTCGATCGCCCGCGGCGAGCTTCGCGTCGTGCTGGCGGACTGGGCGCCAGTGGGGCCCGGCTTTCACCTCTACTTTCCCGGACGACGCCAACTGCCGACCGGATTGCGGCTCCTCATCGACCTGATCCGCGAGGTGAAGCCGCTCGGATTGTAGGGGCCGCATCGTCCGACGATGAGATGCGCTCATCGTTCCGTTGAGGGACGAACGGCTGATCGGCGGCTCGCGCGATGTCTACGTCAGGCACCTCATTGAGGTCAGCCGAGAGATCAAGACATGCGCCGTTTCACCGGGAAGGTTGCCTTCATCACGGGCGCGGTGTCAACGGGCACCGAAGTCTCCGCAATTATGGGCATCGAAAATTCCCTGATCGGCGGGTTTGGTGGTCGACGGTGATCAGCCGGCGCTGTGATCGAGGGTCGCGCTCTTTGGTGGCCGGCCACGGCGGCGTGGAGGGGGCGGTGGGGTGATGAGTGCCTTCGAGCGGACGTGCTCGGGCACAAGTTCGCCATGCTGGCGCAGCCGGTAGCTCGCTCCTTCGATCTGAACGACGACGGCGTGATGAAGCAGGCGGTCCAGCAGAGCCGTGGCCACCACGGGATCGCCAAATACCTCTCCCCATTCGGCAAAGCCGCGGTTCGAGGTCAGGATCATCGCGCCCTTCTCGTAGCGCGCGTTGACGAGCTGGAAGAACAGGTTGCCCCCACCCGGAACGACGGGAAGGTACCCGATCTCGTCCACCACCAAGAGGGAGGCCCGACTGAGGTAGCGGATCCGCTCGCGCAACGCGCCGTCGCGCTCAGCTTTGGCCAGCGAAGCGATCAGATCAGCCAGCGTCGAGAACACGACGCTGCGCCCGGCCTTTACCGCCTCGACGGCAAGCGCCGTGGCGAGATGGCTCTTGCCGGTGCCGGGCGGGCCGAGGAGATGGACGACCTCGGCCCGATCGATGAAGGTCAGTTCCGCCAGCGCCATGATCCGCTCCCGGTCGAGGGAGGGCTGGAAAGCGAAGTCGAAGCCCGACAGCGTCTTGATCGTGGTCAGGCGTGCCACGAGCAGGGCGGTCTTCACCCGGCGGTTCTCGCGCAACGTCAGTTCTTCGGTCAGGATCTCGTCGAGGGCAGAGATGCCGTCGATCTCACCCTGTTCGATGCGCCGGATCGCGGCGTCGAGGACTTCCAGGGCGCGCGGCATGCGCAGGCCGACCAAGCTGCGCTTGATGCTGTCCAGGGTCGTGGTGGCATGGGAGGGGGCGGCGCGGGTCATGACCGGCCCTCGATCCCGGCGGCGAGCCGCTCGCCGACGGCCTGGTAGACCGACAGCGAGCGCCGGGCGACGTGATCGCCCCGGCAACCGATCGTCAGGCTGTCGGGATGGCCGTGCCGCATGGCCCGAGCGGCCGCGCCTTGTCGATGGTCGGGATCGACGCGGTACTGTCGCCGGCCCTCCAGGATCGGGTGGCTCGCCACGAGCCGGCCGCCGTCGAGGATACGGATCGTGTCGGGCAGCTGGTGCACCTCGACGACCCGCCGCGTCCGGTCCGGCACGCTGTAGTAGTTGCCGCCGATCGAGACGAGGCCGTCATGGCTGACGCGCCGTTCCAGCTTGAGCAGGGCATTGAAGGGCACGGCCGGCAGCGGCTGCAACTCGGGCTTCTCGGCGGCGAAGGCCTCCGAGACGATCCGCTGCGTGGTGCCGTGCAGGCGAACGTTGGCGACGGTGTCGAGCCAGACCTTGAGCTGGAGGTTCAGGTCGTCAAGGTTGCGGAATGAGCGGGCCAGGAAGAAGTCCTGGCGGATGTAGGAGAACGGCCGCTCGACCTTACCCTTGGTTTTGGCCCTGTAGGGGCGGCAGGCACGCGGCAGGAAGCCGTAGTGTTTGGCCAGCGCCAGCAGGGATCGGTTGTAGACGATGTGGCCGTCCGCTTCCTCGCCGGTGACCGCGGTCTTCATGCGGTCGTAGAGGATCTCGATCGGCACGCCGCCCATCGCGGCAAACGCCTGGATGTGACAGCGCAGCAGGGTCTGCAGGTCCTGATGCAGGACAAAGCGTGCCTCGATATGCCGGGAATGGCCGAGCACGAGCGAGAACAGCCAGACGATGCAGGTCGCGCCCGGTGTGTCCGTGAAGGAGACCTCGAAGCGGGCGAAGTCGACCTGCGCCTGCTGGCCGGCGGGCGTCTCGAAGCGAACCTCGTAGGGCTGGGCCTCGGGCGGCCGGATCGCGGCCACGAACCGCTTTACGGCGGTGTAGTCCCCCGTATAGCCGCGCTCCCGCAGCTCGCGGGTCAGGCGCACGGCGCTGAGATCAGGAAAGGCGGCGACGCGCTCGCGCAGATAGACGAGGTAGGGGGCGAGCTTGCTCGGGCGTCCGGCTTGGCGTGGACCGTAGGCGGGCGGTTCGAGGCCGCGCGCGATGTACTTGCGGACGGTCTTTGGATCGCGCCCGGTCCGGCGGGCGATGGCGGTGATCGACAGACCCTGGCGGTGCAGGTCGAGGATCATGAGGAGTTCTCCCAGCAGGACCATCCTCGTCGCTCCCGGCCGATACGCATCGGCGGGCATGATGGCGGAGGATGGATAAGCCCGGGGACGCGGGGTGCCCGCCGCGCACTCAGGCCAGGGCACCAACCAGGGAATTTTCGGTCCCCACAATCAGGGAGTATTCAACGCCCACTGACAGGCGCGCCGCACCGTGGGCCTCATCCCCTCACGGCTACGGTGACACTGTGTCACCAAGCTGGTCGGACGAAGCGAGAAAAAGCGCTGAAATTACAGCATCTTAGGTGATGCTGGCGGAGACGGAGTCCGCCGTATCCTTGTCCACTCACGTCCAGGGACAGCTGTGATGGCTTGATAAATCAACGCGCTAAGCCGCCTAGCGTCTTCCGCTGTCCACGATTGTCCGCCAAAATCCGGCATCTGTGTTGGGGCCCGTGTTGGGGCCGAACCGAGGAATGCCGTGGCCCGCACCACCAACCGCCTTTCCGCCCGGACGGTCTCGACCCTGAAGAAGCCTGGCCGCCACGCCGACGGTGGAGGCCTCTACCTGTCCATCTCGCCCGACGGCTCGCGCCGACGTTGGGTCTACCTGTTCCGCTGGCGTGAACCCGGCCAGACGGGTGCCGGCAAGCTGCGCGAAATGGGGCTTGGCAGCGCCAGCACCGTAAGCCTCGCCCGTGCCCGTGAACTAGCCACCGCTGCCCGTGCCCACGTCGCGAACGGCGTGAACCCGCTTGCCGTGCGAGACGTGCAGCCCGAGAAGCGCATGCCCACCTTCAGCGAGATGGCTGACGAGGTGGTCAGCGCGCTTGAGACCGGCTGGAAGAATCCGAAGCACCGAGACCAGTGGCGCATGACCCTGACCCGCTACTGCGAGCCGATCGCGAGCGTGCCGGTCGATCAGGTCACGACCGAGCAGGTGCTGGCCATCCTGAAGCCGCTCTGGACCAAAGTGCCCGAGACCGCCTCTCGTCTGCGAGGCCGGATCGAGAAGGTGCTGGATGCGGCTCGGGCTAAGGGGCACAGGACAGCCGAGAACCCGGCTCGTTGGCGCGGTCATCTCGATCATCTGCTGCCCCGCCGCCAGAAGCTAACCCGCGGGCACCACAAGGCACTCCCATATCACGAGGTGCCGGCCTTCATCGCACGCCTGCATCAAAGCCGGTCGGTGAGCGCGCTTTGTCTGGAATTCGCGATTTTGACCGCTGCTCGCAGCGGCGAAGCCATGGGGGCGCTCTGGAGCGAGGTCGATCTCGACCGGGGCGTTTGGACGGTGCCGAAGGAGCGGATGAAGGCTGGGCGCGAGCACCGTGTTCCGCTGTCGGACCGTGCCCGCGAAATCCTGGCCGGCCTGCGTGAGGCGGGTCAGGGCGAACTCGTCTTTCCCGGCAACAAGCCTGGGCGACCGCTATCGACCATGGCGCTGGAGATGCTGCTGCGCCGGATGGAGGTGGATGCGACGGTGCACGGATTCCGCTCGGCGTTCCGAGACTGGGCTGCGGAGCAGACGAGTGCGCCGCGCGAGGTGGCCGAGGCCGCGTTGGCGCACACCAACAAGGACAAGGTCGAAGCCGCCTACTTCCGGACGGATCTTTTCGAGAAGCGGCGAGCGCTTATGAGCCAGTGGAATGAGTATTGTGGCGGCGCGAGCGCCGGAACATGCATCGAAGTAGGAGTAGAAGAATCGTGAGTGGATTCGACGATCCGTTCTGGACATCGAAGCAGGTGGTTGCCTGGGTGGCATTCAAGGATCGGGATTTAATTGACAAGACCGCCGCGAGCGAGCTCCGAAAACTCTGGTATACCGACAGGAATGCCAACAGGCGTGTGCACCGCGATGCGCTTGAAGAGCACATATACCTACATCACCCGACAAGTGATACGAAAACAAAATTCCGCAAGGCGATTGAAGATGTTCAGAACGCGCTTATGAGAGGTGAAATTGTTGCTTCGTATCAGCCGGAAGAGTCAAGCCAGCGTGTAGAAGCAAGCAAGCGGTATTGGATTGACCATCACTTCTATCGGTATGGAGCGCTCAGTTCCCTCGCTTCCTACAGCAAGGAGCCGCACAACCCGGAGGTCCGTTTTGAGGCCAAGCAGATCCAGCGGAAGTGGCCGATCGCCAGCACCCCTGTTGCTCGGAGACGGGCAGCTGGCAAAGCTGCCTTCGAAGCGCTGTGCGAGATGATGCGTGCTTCGCTGAACCGTCGGCCGGCATCTCAGGAACAGATCTTTGGCGGTCTGATGAAAAGCATACCGGGCCTGTCGGAGCGCGAAGCGTTGAAGCAATGGTTTCGTGCGATCGAGGAGACGGGTGCCGAGGCATGGTCCGACCCGGGAAGGCCGGCCAACGATCCTTAGCGGGAATCCCCGCACCGAAATCCCCGCACCGATATTTATCGTGCCGTAGTTTCATCGGCATGGGCTTCTGCCATCTCTCGCGCATCGACCGGGGCGATCCCGGCACATGCACGAGTGGTGATCCATGAACGAGAAGCTGAGCTACGGCGTCGCGGATGTAGTGAAGGCGAGCGGCGCCAGCCGCAGCCTCATCTATGAGCAGATCAAGGCCGGCAATCTGAAGGCACGCAAGCTCGGCCGCCGGACGCTGATCCTTTCGGCAGACCTGCAGAGCTGGCTGGCTGCCCTCCCGACGAGCCAGGCGGGGGCGCGGTGATGTTCGATTTCGCCCAGACACCCCCACTCGAAACGGCCGAGGGATATGAGACCGCGGCGGACGCAGAGGTTGGCGCCGTCAAGATGCGCCCAAGGTTCGGCCGCCTCAACGCCACCGCGTTGCTGGCCAAGAAGCTGCCAACGATCGAGCACATCGTGCCCGGCTACATCCAGCCTGGCCTGTCGATCGTCGCCGGCAAGCCGAAGACCGGCAAATCGTGGCTCTCGCTGGGCCTGGCCGTCGCGGTCGCCACCGGCGGGTTGGCGCTCGGCAACGTGCCGGTGAAGCAGGGCAGCGTCCTCTATCTCGCCCTGGAGGACAACGAGCGCCGCCTGCAGCAGCGCCTGCGCCAGATCCTGCAGGACCAAGAGGTCGCCCTGGACGACCTCTACCTCGAGACGGAGTGCCCGCGCCTGGATGCGGGCGGGGTCGAAGCGATCCGCGAGTGGGTCGACGCGACCGCAGATGCCCGGATGGTCATCGTCGACGTGTTCACGAAGATCCGTCCGGAGCGCAGCAGCAGCGACACCGGGTACGAGTCGGACTACCGGGCTCTGGCGCCGCTGAAGCAGCTCGCAGACGAGACCGGGATCGCAGTCGTCGTGGTCCACCACACCCGCAAGATGGCCGCCGAGGATCCGTTCGAGACGGTGTCCGGCACGAACGGGATCACGGGCGCAGCCGACACGATCCTGATCCTGGACCGGGGCGGCCAGGGCACGACGCTCTACGCCCGCGGACGCGACATCGAGGAGATCGAGACCGCACTGCTGTTCGACAAGCAATCCGGTACCTGGCTGGCGCAAGGACCAGCAGCGGAAGTGAGACGCAGTGACGAGCGACAAGCGATCTTGGCCGCCCTGGTCGAAGCGGCCGGGCCGATGTCACCGACGGAGCTGAGCGCCAAGCTTGACGTGCCCAGCGTGAACGTCCGCCAGCTCCTCCAAAGAATGATGTCGTCAGGCGAGGTCAGCAAGCGCGGACGCGGCCTGTACGTCATCAGCGAATCCGACGACGGGGAAGCAGACACCGAAGAATAGGAACTCGAACCACCGCAGACCCAGGACAACCAAGCGATCCGGGCGGTTGTGATCTTGTGACCGTTGTGACCGCCCCTCCCTTAACATCAACCGAGAATAAACACGTAATGACCCGCTTCTTACCCATCGCAAATGCCCTAGGCGAAGCCGCAGCCCTCCATGGCCGCCAACCCACGGCTGACCAGTTCGCCAAGATCGAGGCAGCCTTGCGGGAACGAATCGTCATCGACTTCGACACTGGAGCCGCCGGCATCTGTTACGACGACGGCTTCGTCGTTGACCCCGCCGCCTTCGTCGCCCACCAGCTGGCGTATCTGGACGTCGAGATCCGACCGACATCGGGCGCCAATTCGCGCTTCGCAGCCGGCTTCTAAAAGCTCACAACTTAGAACTCGGCGCAGCTCGACAGCTCGCCGTTGATTGCGCCCGGTCGGCCAGCCCCGAGCTGGCCGGCCCGACCGCCCTGGAGGAGACCTGAAGCACGCTCATCATGCGCGTTTGCTCTGCCGGTCTGATACAGTTAAGGACCGCCCCGCAATTCAACCGAAGTCAGGGCTTCGTGCCCCCTGTTCGGCAACACGCCACGATCGGACCTTGACCCTTGGTCGGAAGCGGACCTTCCGGTTCGCGCCTAACGCGGCCATTCGGTGGCGTTCGGCGGCAACTCCGAAGCGGACATCGGCTCAAGCCTAGCCACAAGTCCGGATGAAGCCACAAGCCGATCTTCGGCAGGCCTCGCCCGTACGACCTCTCTCGAATTGAAAGCGGTCCTTCGTGGATTGGGTATTTTGGAGCGCTGCTGTGTTTCTCCAAAGGCAGTGGGGCCCACTCACGGTCTCAACAACTGTCCTTTTTGGCAGGGCGGTGCAGAGATCCGCGGCAGCAACCGCCCCATTGTCGGCTCTGATGGATGTCACAGTCCCCGTGTGATCCAGAAAGATGAGAGCCCCTTACGACGCATCGATCACCGAAGAGTTGTTCATTTATCAGCGTGCACCGAACGCAACTCATTTCGAAGCCAACTGGCAGCTGCCCTGAGATCAGGGCGATTACGTTGGTGGCTTGCCATCCAGAGCTGAAGGTTATGTGGCCCAATCACAAACCCGAAAGGTGCAACGAGGTGACCTGAGCGGATCTCATCTTCCACTAGAATTAATGGAGCCAGCGCAAAACCTAGTCCAACTGCTGCAGCTTGTATCACCAGATAAAAATGCCCGTAGATTTCATGAGCAGTAAGTTTAAGGTCCGGCCTTTCTGCGGCAATTGCCCACTCTGACCAGGCATTTGGACGCGTTGCATTCACTAGAATGCGCGCTTGCATGAGATCGTCTGGCCGCAAGCAACCAAGGCGCGCGGCATAATCAGGATTACAGACTGGCCCGATCTCCTCCGGAATAACCGTTTCAGCTATCGCAGTCTGTGGTGGTCTGAACATTGTCGTTCGAATGGCTAGGCTTATCTCTTCATGAACGAAGTCGGTGTCATTGAAGCTGATATTAAGTCGAATATCGCATGATGGGTTTGCAAGTTTAAATTTCGGAAGTCTCGGAATAAGCCACCGCATCATGATTGTCGCTGAACAGGAGAGCGTAAGCGGGCCTGGCTGCACGCGCGAGACTGCGATTTGCAGGCGCTCGAAGGCTTCAGCAACATCGGAGGCGAGCTGAGCACCTTCATGCGTTGCCACGATCGCTCTGGGGTGCCGTTCGAATAGGGGTAATCCGAACCGATCCTCCAATGCCTTGATCTGACGGCTCACCGCGCCGTGTGTCACGCCGAGTTCCATTGCTGCGGCGCTCATGCTGCCGAGGCGTGCCGCTGCCTCGAAGGCACGCAACGCATTCAGTGGCAGGTGGGATGTCGGCAAGGCAGCCTCCCTGGTCTTTGCTGTGAGTTTTTATCACATCGTACTGCGCCGATCTCGGATTTTCAGCGGCAGCTGCGCGCGCTATGAGTTTAGAAAGCAAATTAGTTCGACAGGGCGGAAACTAATGACAAGTGATCGCTTAAAGCGGTCCAGTCCGTGCGCGATTGAAGATGCGTAGCATCCGATCTGCGCCAGCCAAGCTTATCAATCCGCTTCATTGTTCGCAGTGCCTGCGTTTCTTGGAAATCAGGCGCCCGTCTCTGTCACGAGTTTAGTTTAGACGCGGGCCCATTGGCTGTTGCGGTTTCGTGCTCCGAGCGCGCTGTGCTGCGCGTGGACGAACATTGTGCCGTGCACGGCTATCTATTGATGGAGGATTGGATGCAAAGCGGTGTGATCGAGGGCTCAAAGTCTCCTCCCCTGCGGATCGAAGCAGACTACCTCGTCGAGACGATCGGCGACCCAGGCCCCGCGGTCGAGACCATGGCAGGCGAGCAGTCGAGCGGGACCTTCGTACCGGTTCCCGGCGAGACGCCTGAACTCAAGGCGCGCTCGGCCGCTCGCGTCGAGAGTCTAGAGATCTTCGACGAGCGTGTTGCCACCGCGTCGCTGCCGACGACGGCGAAGGCGTCAGGGGAGGTCCGCCGCGCTTTAGCGACTCTGTCCTGGCCCATTGAGAACTTCGGCCCCTCGCTGCCAAACCTGCTGGCGACAATCGCCGGTAATCTGTTCGAGCTACGAGCCTTCACCGGGTTACGCCTGCTCGACGTTCGCCTGCCACAGGCATTTGCCGATGCTTACCCGGGTCCGCGCTTCGGCATTGAAGGCACCCGGCGCCTAACCGGTGTCACAGACAGGCCGGTAATCGGCACGATCATCAAGCCAAGCGTCGGTTTTGGGCCAGAGGAAACCGCCGCTCTCGTCGAGAGGCTTTGCGCGGGCGGCATCGACTTAATCAAAGACGACGAGCTGCAGGCGGACGGTCCACATTGCCCCTTCGAAGCGCGGGTCAAGGCCGTGATGGCTGTGATCAACGCTCATGCGGATCGGACCGGCAAGAAGGTGATGTATGCCTTCAACCTGACCGGCGACCTTGATCAGATGCGCCGCCGCCATGACCTCTTGGTCGCGGAAGGTGCAACCTGCTTGATGGCAAGCCTCAACTCGGTCGGCCCTGTCGGCATGATCGAGCTCGGGCGCTTCAGCACCCTGCCGATCCACGCACACCGGAACGGCTGGGGTGCTCTGACCCGCCATCCTCTCCTCGGATGGTCCTACGTGGCTTGGCAGAAGGTCTGGCGGCTCGCAGGCGCTGACCACATGCACGTCAACGGCTTGGCCAACAAATTCTTCGAAGGCGATGACAGTGTGATCGCCTCGGCGCGCGCCTGCCTGACCCCGATGTTCCCGGAAAAACCGTGCCTCGCGATGCCGGTCTTCTCGTCCGGCCAGGGCGTTAAGCAGGCCCCCGGCACCTACGCGGCGCTCGGTTCCACCGACCTCATCGTCACAGCCGGCGGCGCCATCGTTGCGCATCCGGGCGGGCCTGGCGCTGGGGTGCTGGCCCTGCGGCAAGCTTGGGATGCGGCAGTCGCCGGAATACCGCTCGACCAGCATGCGAGAGATCACCGGGAACTTGAACAGGCCTTGGGAGCAGCCGCATGAACGCTCCCCTCTCACCACGCCCTTTGCCGGGAGGGCCGCTCATTGCCTTCTACGGTGACGACTATACCGGCTCCTCAGCCGCGATGGAGGTCCTAGCGTTTGGTGGTCTGCCGACTGTCCTGTTCCTGGATGTCCCCTCTCCCCAGCGCCTCGCGGCCTTCTCCGGCATGCGCGCGATCGGTATTGCTGGGGTTGCGCGGGCGCAATCGCCGGCCTGGATGGATGCGCACCTGCCGGCGATGTTCCGGCTCCTCGCGTCACTTGGAGCGCCGGTAGGGCACTACAAGGTCTGTTCGACCTTCGACTCCGCGCCGGAGATCGGCTCGATCGGACGTGCTGCCGATATCGCTGAGGCCATCTTCAAGCCAGCCTGGACCCCGATGGTCGTGGCTGATCCCGGCATGGGCCGGTACCAGAGTTTTGGCCATCTGTTCGCTACGGCCAACGGGGTCGGCTACCGGCTCGACCGTCATCCAACGATGGCTCGCCACCCTTCCACGCCAATGGATGAGGCGGATCTCGCTCTGCATCTCGCTCGGCAGACCGACCACTGTATCCGCCTTGTAGACTTTGTTGCGATGAAGCGCGGGGAAAGCGAGGAGCAGCTGGATCGTGCCTTGGCCGATGGTGCCAAGATCGTCTCCATCGATGTGCTTGACCGCGAGACCCTCGTCGAGGCCGGACGGCTGATTTGGGAGCGTGGCGGATCACCAACCTTCTGCATCGGCTCGCAGGGGGTTGGTGCGGCGCTCGTCGCCTACTGGCGTGCTGTCGGTCTCATTCCGGCCGAGCCGAATTTGGCGCGGCCAGGGTCAGTCGAGCGAATTGCCTGTGTTTCGGGTTCGGTCTCGCCAGTCACCGCTGCTCAGATCGCGCACGCCCTCGACAACGGCTTCGAGGGGATCCGCCTTGATACCGAGCGGGTGGTGGACGCGCGGGAGTGGGAGCGCGTGGTTTCTCGCGCGGGCCAGGATGCCCTGGCTGCTCTCGGTCGAGGCCGCGATCCGCTGATCTACACGGCCACCGGCCCAGATGACCCGGCTGTCGCGGCCTTTCTGGCGGCGACACGCACGGCCGGGCTGTCGGCCGAGGTCGTGAACGAACGGCTCGGCGCAGGACTCGGCCAAGCCCTACGCACAGTGATTTCGCAAGCAAAACTTACCCGCGCGGTGATTTCGGGTGGAGACACATCGGGGCGTGCAGCAGCGCAATTGGGCATCGATGCGCTCACCGCGATCAGCCCAATTGATCCTGGTGGCCCGCTCTGTCGCTCCCATGGCGAGAACAGCTCCCTCGACGGTTTGGAGATTGCCCTCAAGGGCGGGCAGGTCGGACGCCCCGACTTCCTTCAAGCTGTGAAGCAAGGCTGGCGCAAGTAATCACGGAGGAAGCTACTATGGCTCAGAGATTAGAAGGAAAAGTCGCCCTTGTGACCGGCGGTGCGCGCGGCATTGGGTTGGCCACTGCCCGTGCCTTTGCACGAGAGGGCGCGCGCGTCGTGATCGCCGACCTGAACGCTGACGGGGCAAAGGAGGCGGCTGCCAGCCTTGGTCAGGAGGCACTCGGCCTCAGTGTCGATGTGGCCGATCCGGCCTCCGTCACCACGATGATCGCGGCGATCGTAAAGGCCCACGGGCGAATCGATATCCTGTTCAACAATGCTGGGATCGGCACCAACACGCCGTTCCTGGAGACGCGACTGGAGGACTGGAACCGCATCCTCGGCGTCAACCTTACCGGAGCATTCCTGGTGGCGCAGGGCTGCGCCCGCGAGATGGTCCGGCTCGGCGAGGGCGGCAAGATCGTCAATGTCGCCTCGCTGTCGGGCCAGCGCGGTGCCAATGGCCGCGCCGCCTACGGCTCGGCAAAGGCGGGGCTCGAACTGCTCACCAAGGTGATGGCCGTCGAGCTCGCCGAGCACGGCATCAACGTCAACAACGTCGTCCCGGGCGCGATCGAGACCGACATCGCCAAGATCATGCACGACCAAGCGACGCGGGTCGCCTACGGCCGGCTCATTCCGATGACGCGCTACGGCACGCCTGAGGAGATCGCCGACGCCGTGGTGTTCTTGTGCTCGGACGAAGCCCGTTACGTCCACGGCCACACGTTGAATGTCGACGGCGGCTTCCGCGAGGCAGGCCTGATGTTCAAGCGCGACACGCCCGCGCCGAGCGCCTGAACAGCGCGACCATATCGAACCAAAAAAATAGGAGGAGACGATGGGCAGTATACTCACACGTCGACATGCGGTCACACTAGGAGCTGCGGCCGGCATCAGTGCCGCGCTGCCTCTGCGCTACGCTCGCGCGGCGGAGTACAGCTTCAAGTGGGGCACCAACGTGCCCGAGGCACACCCGCTCAACGTCTATGGCCGCAAGGCTGCCGAAGCGCTAGCACAGGCTACTAACGGACGCGTTGAGCTACGGCTGTTCCCCAATAACCAGCTAGGCGGTGATGCCGACATGCTGTCACAAGTGCGTTCAGGCGCACTCGAATGCTTCTCCCTGTCGGGCGTCAACGTTCTCTCGACCATGCTGCCAGCCTCAGCAATTTCCGGAGTCGGGTTCGCGTTCAAAGACTACCCGATGCTTTGGAACGCGATGGATGGCAAGCTCGGAGCGTGGCTGCGCGGCCAAATTAACAAGGTCGGCCTCGTCGCCATGGAAAAGATCTGGGACAACGGCTTCAGACAAGTAACGACGAGCACCCGGCCGATTGTCAAGCCAGAGGATTTTCGTGGACTTAAGATCAGAGTGCCAGTAAGCGCGCTCTGGACTTCTCTGTTCCAGGGCCTCGGCGCCTCGCCAACCGGACTTAATTTTGCTGAGGTATATACCGCTCTTCAGACAAAAGTTGTAGACGCGCAAGAGAACCCGCCGGCTATTATCGCGGCGTCCAAATTTTATGAAGTCCAGAAATATTGTTCTCTGACAAATCACATGTGGGATGGCTGGTGGTTTTTGATGAACCGCCGCGCCTGGGGTCAGCTGCCGCCGGACCTTCAGGAGACCTTTGCGAAGGTCGTCAACGCTGCTGCCGTCGCTGAGCGTGAGGAAGTCGCCCGACAGAATGAAAATCTGAAGGCTGAGCTCGCGCAAAAAGGTCTCATCTTCAATGCCGTTGATCCTGAACCTTTCCGCGTCATGCTAAGCAACGCGGGTTTCTACAAAAACTGGAAGGCGAAGTTCGGCCCTGAGGCGTGGGCACTCCTGGAAGAAAGCACGGGGCCTCTCGGCTGACGTGCTTTATTGCTGAATTACTTCATCAAAGTCTACAAATTAAATTGCAGTCGGCCGCATAATCGCTGCTAAGCACTTTAATCAAATGTATCATAAAGAACAGGGCGGCACCTGCGACCGAGTCGACTGCGCATCGTCATTGGCATGCCGGTTCCCTGCGCCCGGCAACGCACACAACATTTGGCTTATCCGTTTATAATGCTGTCGAGCCAATTTTGAAAACAATCACGCCATAAACCTCACGGATGGCTCTTAGTCAGAACTAAGCAAGCAGTATAAATAAGATAAAACAATAAATTAGCCGTAGCCTACATCCGCCTATAATCAATCTACCAATGATATTGGGAGGGAACACCATGCAAATCGATATCGCCGCAGCCGAATCAACTCCTAGTGCTGATCTTCACGGCCCTCCACTGACCGAGAATGTATGGTTGAGAAGCCTCGATAATGTAATCGGCTACATCGTCGAAATTCCTGCTGCACTGCTGGTGTTGGCTGAGATCATTGTGCTGCTCGCCGGCGTAGTAAGCCGCTATGTATTTCATGCGCCGCTGATATGGTCGGACGAATTGGCTAGTATTCTATTCTTGTGGCTCGCCATGCTAGGCGCAGTCGTCGCCTTTCGCCGCTCCGAGCATATGCGCATGACGGCTATCGTTGCTATGGCCAGACCGCGAATTCGCGCCTTCCTGGAGACGATTGCGCTAGTCGCCGGTCTGATCTTCGTCGCCTTGATGCTACACCCGGCCTACGAGTTCGCAGCCGAAGAGATGTTTGTTCAGACGCCTGCGCTGGAACTCAATAACGCGTGGCGGGCAGCGGCCTTGCCGGTCGGGCTTGGGCTGATGCTCATAATCGCAATCTTGCGCCTTCTCGAAACGACTGACTGGCGCCTGACGCTAGCCGCTCTGGTCCTTGGGATAGGCGCTGCAGCCGGACTTGTCGCTCTGCAGCCGCTGCTGGTTAGTCTCGGCAACCTCAACCTGCTGCTGTTCTTCGTCCTAGGCGTCGGCCTTCTGGTCTTCTCGGGCGTGCCGATCGCCTTTGCGTTCGGACTCTCCACCTTCGCCTATGTAACGCTGACCACGAAGTCACCATCCATGGTCGTTGTTGGGCGCATGGACGAGGGCATGAGTCACCTGATCTTGCTGGCAGTGCCGCTCTTCGTGTTCCTCGGCTTGCTGATCGAGATGACCGGCATGGCTAAGGCGATGGTCGGCTTTCTGGCCTCGCTGCTCGGTCACGTCCGCGGCGGCCTGCACTATGTGCTGGTCGGGGCGATGTACCTCGTCTCGGGCATCTCCGGGTCCAAGGCTGCCGACATGGCCGCAGTCGCGCCTGTGCTCTTCCCCGAGATGAAGGCGCGAGGCGCCAAGGAGGGTGACCTCGTGGCGCTGCTGGCCGCCACAGGCGCCCAGACTGAGACGATCCCGCCCTCGATCGTACTGATCACCATCGGCTCAGTCACCGGCGTGTCGATCACCGCCCTCTTCACCGGGGGTATGGTGCCGGGCTTCGTGTTGGCTGTCACCCTCTGCGCTCTCGTCTGGTGGCGCTACCGTGGCGAGGACTTGAGGCACGTCGCTCGACCCTCGGGTCGGGTCATCGGCAAGGCCCTCGTTGTAGCCTTGCCGGCCTTGGCACTGCCCTTCGTAATCCGCTTTGCGGTGGTCGAGGGCGTCGCCACAGCCACTGAAGTCTCGACCATCGGCATCGTGTACGCCGTATTGGCTGGCCTCTTGATCTACCGCCAATTCGACTGGCGGCGGCTCTACCCGATGCTGGTGACCACCGCTGCCCTGTCGGGGGCGATCCTGCTGATTATCGGGGCGGCGAGCGGTATGGCCTGGGCGCTCACGCAGTCCGGCTTCTCGCAGACGCTCGCGGTGGCGATGAAAAGCCTACCAGGCGGGGCGCTCGGCTTCCTGTCTGTTTCGGCGGCCGCCTTCGTCGTCCTGGGCTCGGTTCTGGAGGGCATCCCGGCCATCGTGCTGTTCGGCCCTCTTCTGTTCCCTATTGCCAAGGAAGTCGGTGTTCACGAGGTGCACTACGCAATGGTGGTGATCCTCGCGATGGGTGTCGGCCTGTTCGCCCCGCCCTTCGGCGTCGGCTACTACGCTGCTTGTGCAATCAGCCGGATCCATCCCGACGCCGGCATGCGACCGATTATTGGCTACATCGTTGCGTTGCTCGTCGGCCTCCTGGCAATCATCCTTGTGCCCTGGTTCTCGACTGGATTTCTTTGAAAACTTGTTACGGCGCAAATACTGCCGGGGCAACGCGGCTGGCTCGATGAGGGCGACGGGATGACAGCTGGCCCAGTCGAAACGCGCAAGCAGGACACACCGCGCTCGATTGCTACGGTAACGCGTGCAGCCGCCTTCGAGGCCCATGGCAACGCGATCATCACCGACCCTGACAAACGTGAACAACTTCCGCGCGATCTTGATCGCCTGACGCAACTCCCACAGAGGCGGCCGTCCGCGGCCGAGCCGACCATGCGCCGTCACCGCCATGCCAAGATCATCGCCACAGTCGGTCCCGCCAGTTCCTCGCCCGAGATGCTGCACGCCCTGTTCCTGGCCGGGGTCGACACCTTCCGGCTGAACTTCAGCCACGGCACCCAGGACGACCATGCCAAGGTCCACGCTGCCATCCGTGCCCTGGAGCAGGAGATCGGCCGCCCGATCGGCATCCTGCAGGACTTACAGGGCCCGAAGATCCGCGTTGGCACCGTGGCGGGAGGCCGGCTCGACGTGACACCGGGTGAGGTCATCCGCTTTGTCCTGGAAGGCTCTGACGGCGACAAGGGTGCGATCCCGCTGCATCACCCCGAGATCTTCGCCGCCGTTGCACCGGGCCAGGAGCTTCTGATCGATGACGGCCGCGTTCGCGTGAAGGTGGTTGGCCTCACCTCCGACAGCATCGATGCGGAGGTGGTGATCGGCGGGGTCATCTCGAACCGCAAGGGCGTGAACCTGCCCGGCACCCTTCTCGATCTCTCGCCGCTGACCGCCAAGGACCGTGCCGACCTCGCCTTCGGCTTGGAGCTCGGCGTCGACTGGGTGGCGCTCTCCTTTGTGCAGAAGCCCGCCGACCTGATTGAGGCCCGCGCCTTGATCGAGGACCGCGCTGGGGTGATGACCAAGGTCGAGAAGCCGCAGGCGCTGGAGCGGATCGACGACATCATCGGCCTTTCCGATGCCGTGATGGTCGCTCGCGGTGATCTCGGCGTCGAGATCCCGCACGAGGACGTGCCCGGCCGTCAGAAGGAACTGATCCGCGCCTGTCGCCTCGCGGTGAAGCCGGTCGTGGTGGCGACCCAGATGCTCGACTCGATGGTGGCGGCCCCGACCCCGACCCGGGCCGAGGCCTCGGACGTGGCGACCGCGATCTACGACGGTGCCGACGCGGTGATGCTCTCGGCCGAGTCCGCCACCGGCCGCTTCCCCGTCGAGACGGTGTCGATGATGGATCGCATTATCTGCCGGACCGAGGGACACAAGCTGTATCGTTCGCTCATCACTGCCTCGGGGCCAGGCGAAGAGGAGACGCCGCCGCATGCGATCGCGACCGCCACGGCGAGTCTGGCGGATGCGATCGGGGCGGCGGCGATCGTGGCCTACACGCTCAGCGGCACTACCGCCGCCCGCGTCGCGCGCAAGCGGCCGGCCGAGCCGATCCTGGCGCTCACGCCTGATCTCGCGACCTCTCGCCGTCTGTGCCTGCTCTGGGGTGCGCACAGCGTCCGGGCAGACGAGGTGAGCTCCTACGAAGAGATGGTGACGAACGCCGTCGCCCACGCGGTGGACGAGGAGTTCGCCAAGCCCAACGACCTCGTGGTCGTGGCCGCCGGCATTCCCTTCGCGGTGGCCGGGAACACCAACAACATCCGGATCGCTCAGGTCTGACCGGCTTGCCGATCTCTGTTCAACGACGAACCGGGAGAGAACCATCATGACCGCGATCACCAATATCAGCGCCCGCGAGATCCTCGACAGCCGCGGCAACCCCACGGTCGAGGTCGACGTGATCCTGGAGGACGGCTCCTTCGGACGCGCCGCGGTCCCCTCGGGCGCCTCGACGGGCGCGCATGAGGCGGTGGAACTGCGCGACGGCGACAAGAATCGCTTCCTCGGAAAGGGAGTGCTGAAGGCGGTCGAGGCGGCCCAGACCGAGATCCTCGACGCGATCGGCGGCATGGAGGCCGAGGATCAGGTCGCGGTCGACGAGGCGATGATCGAGCTCGACGGCACCCCCAACAAGGCGCGCCTCGGGGCGAATGCCATCCTGGGCGTGTCGCTGGCGGTGGCGAAGGCCGCGGCCGAGGCCTCCGGGCTGCCGCTCTACCGCTATGTCGGCGGCGTGCAGGGCCGGGTGCTGCCGGTGCCGATGATGAACATCATCAACGGCGGGGCGCATGCCGACAACCCGATCGACTTCCAGGAATTCATGATCATGCCGGTGGGCGCGGACTCGCTCGCCGAGGCCGTGCGCATGGGCTCCGAGGTGTTCCACACGCTCAAGAGCAAGCTGAAGAAGGCCGGCCACAACACCAATGTCGGCGACGAGGGCGGCTTCGCCCCGAACCTGCCGTCGGCCGAGGCCGCCCTCGACTTCGTGATGGACGCGATCAGCGCCGCCGGCTTCAAGCCGGGCCAGGACATCGCCCTGGCGCTCGACTGCGCCGCCACCGAATTCTTCAAGGACGGCGGCTACGCCTACGAGGGCGAGGGCACGACCCGCACCATCGAGGCGCAGGTCGACTACCTCGCCCAGCTCGTGGCCAACTACCCGATCGTCTCCATCGAGGACGGCATGTCGGAGGATGATTGGGCCGGCTGGAAGCTCCTGACCGACAAGATCGGTGACCGGTGCCAGCTCGTGGGCGACGACCTGTTCGTCACCAATGTCGAGCGCCTGTCCCGCGGCATCGCGGAGGGCACCGCGAACTCGATCCTGATCAAGGTCAACCAGATCGGCTCGCTCACCGAGACGCTGGCCGCCGTCGATATGGCCCAGCGCGCCGGCTACACCGCGGTGATGTCGCACCGCTCCGGCGAGACCGAGGATTCCACCATCGCGGACTTGGCGGTCGCCACCAATTGCGGGCAGATCAAGACCGGCTCGCTGGCCCGCTCGGACAGACTGGCCAAGTACAACCAGCTGATCCGCATCGAGGAAGGTCTGGGCCCGCAGGCGCTCTACGCCGGCGCGGCGGCGCTCAAGCAGCTCGCCCGCCGCTGATAAGCTCGATCAAGCGTTTGCCCTCAGCAACACTTAAAGGGCCAGCGTCCCAATAGGGCTTACGTTCATCGACCGTCCAACTGGCGTGAGCTACCTCGTCGGAGAAAACTATGGAAAGCCGACAGGTCGGTCAAACCGTATGTGGTGGGCCTGAAGCAGGCCAAAAGTGTCTGGAGAGCCTGTCGAGCAATCAAATGTCCGGAGAACGCTCTTACCCGGACGCTTCTCCCGCGCGCTGCGGAGGTCGGGGGGCAATCTGAGGCATTAAGTTCGACCGGTCCGAATGTCGGCTTACCTATGATCTGCTCCCCTAAGCTGACGGGCGGCTTCCGGCCAAGTTCGGTTATTCAGGGCCGCTCAGACTACCGGCAAGCAGACATTGCGCAGGTCTGAGACGGGTCGTGAGCGGGCGGCGCAGTGACGTCCGCTTTTCCAATACCCTGTCCAGAAGCGGACGAGCCTCAATCGGCCAGTCACGGTCGCCCTTGAGCGCCAGCGCAAGTGTCTCAGATGAATGGAACTGCGCCGGTCCGCTCTCGGCATCGTATAGCTGAAAGCAGACCTGGGGGCCGAAGATCACGATCCGGCGTACTGTCCTTCGGTGACCTGCTCCATCCATGTCACGGCCTTACCGTCCAACCGCTCCTGGATCGCGATGTGCGTCATCGACGCGGTCGCGGTGGCTCCATGCCAGTGCTTCTCGTTCGGCTCGAACCAGACGACGTCGCCGGGCGAGATCTCCTCGATGGGTCCGCCCTCGCGCTGAACCCATCCGCGCCCGAACGTGACGATCAGCGTCTGGCCGAGCGGATGCGTGTGCCACGCCGTCCGCGCACCCGGCTCGAACGTCACGCTCGCCATCGCAACACGGGCGGGGTCGGGCGCGCTGTGGAGCGGGTCGATCCGAACCGTGCCGGTGAACCACTCGGATGGTCCCGGGCCTGAGGGCTGGCTTCCGCTGCGCTTGATGTCCATTCGCTTGTTCCTCCGTCGTTTCGGAAACGCCGCTCAGAGCGACCAGCCGCCATCGACCGAGATCGACGCGCCGGTCACGAACGCACCGAGGTCCGAACACATCCACAGGACGGCCTCTGCAATCTCTTCGGGCTTACCCAGCCGCCCGACCGGCTCAAGGTCGATCGCCTTCTGGATGTCACCGCCCGTGAACCGGTCCATCATCGGCGTCTCGATGTTCCCGGGCAAAACGGCGCTCACCCGGATGTTCGCCTGCGCATAGTCGAGGGCGGCCGACTTGGTGAGGCCGATCAGGGCGTGCTTCGAGGCGGCGTAGCTCGCCCCTCCCGCCACACCTCTGACGCCCGCGCCGGACGACGTATTGACCACCACGCCGCCACCCTGGCGCAGCATCTGGCCGATCTGGTGCTTCATGCACACGAACGTGCCGCGCAGGTTGATGTCGAGGATCCGGTCCCACTCGTCGAGGGCGATCTCGTGGACGGGAGCGGCCTTGTTCTCGACGCCCGCGTTGTTGAAGGCGCAGTCGAGGCGGCCGAACCGCTCGACGGTGCGGGTCACTGCCGCTTCCACTTCCTCCGGCACCGACACGTCGCAGCGGATCGCCAACACGTCGCCGCCATTCGCTTCGATCTCGACGCGAAGTTGTTCCAGCGGAGCCTCGGTACGGTCGGTGATCGCCACTCGTGCGCCTTCCCGCGCAAAGGCGATGGCAGCGGCGCGGCCGATGCCGCTGGCCGCGCCCGTGATAAAGGCGACCTGCCCTGTGAAACGGCGCATGTCTCGATCTCTCCTCTGGCCTCGGTGAGGTGCCAGACGTAGACATCGCGTGAGCCGCGGATCAGCCGTTTGTCCCTCAACGGAACGATGAGCGGATCTCATCGTCGGACGATGGGGCTCCTACAGGCCGAGCGGCTTCACCTCCCGGATCAGGTCGATAAGGAGCCGCAATCCGGTCGGCAATTGGCGGCGTCCGGGATAGTAGAGGTGGAAGCCGGGCCCCATCGGTGCCCAGTCCGCCAGCACGACGCGAAGCTCGCCGCGGGCCACCGAGGGTTCGACACACGGCTCGGGAAGATAGGCCAGCCCGCCGCCCGCCACCGCCAGGGAGAGGGCGAACTGCGTGTTGTCAATGGTCACCGCACCGGGAACGTCGAGCGCGATCTGCTCATCCGCTCTCGCGAACTCCCACCGATAGAGGCTGTCGTCGCCGAGGCGGATGCGCAGGCATCGGTGAGCCGCGAGGTCGCGCGGGTGGACGGGCGTCCGATGCCGGTCGAGATAGGCTGGAGCGCCGACCACGACCCAGCGCAGATCTGCCGACAGGCGCTGCGCCACCATGTCCTGAGGGACCGTTCCGCTATATCGGATGCCCGCATCGGCTCCGGCATCCACAACGTCGAGCAGATCGTTGGACACTCGAACGTCAATCTCGACCTGCGGGTGGCGCTCGTGGAAGAGAGGCAGCACGGGGGCGAGCAACAGCGTGCTCGCATGTTCGAGCACGTTGAGGCGGATGCGCCCGGTCGCCTTCGTCGGTGCTCGGTGCTGGTTGAGTACGTCGAGCGCGGAGCCGATCGCCGCGAACGGAGCATCCAGCGAAGCGAGCAGATCTTCTCCCGCCGCCGTGAGCGTGACGCTGCGGCTGGTGCGGTTGACGAGGCGCACGCCGAGGCGCGCCTCCATCGCCTTGAGCGCGTGGCTGAGCGCGGAGGCGCTGACGCCAAGCTCCAAGCCCGCCCGCCGGAAGCTGCGATGGCGCGCGATGGCGAGGAAGGTCCCGAGATCAGCCAGTTCGGTTCGATTGATCCGCATCGAGGCAGTGGAAGGTCTGCTCGCGGGAAAGCAACCCGTCTCGGGTCATGACCGCGTCGGGCCGCTGCAGGGCCGTCCGCTTTTCCGGCAGCCCTTCTCCGAAGCAGCCATTTCGCTTACGGCCAGACTACGTCACACCGGATCGCCATCGCTCGCAGAATCGAAGGTTCGGCTTCGCGCCCATTTTAGCCGATACGGCAAGGTCCGCGCGCTCCCGATGGTGTCGAAAAACTCGGAAGGAGCGCCTCAGGCATTATCCAAGGCATCGATCTGGGGAATATTCATCTCTCGTCCGCGACACCGAACAACGATCGCGGCGGCTTCTGAGCAACGCAATAGCAGAAGCTTCTCCAGTTGCCTTTGTCGGCACCGCTGCTTCGACCCGCTTTCGAGTTTTTCAACACAATCTCCCGGAAGCAGACGTTAGAACTGAGACACCGGTAAGCCGCCCCATCGTCCCGAACGGGAGTCCAGCCAAATACGCGTTTCTGCGAGAATTTCGTCCGAAAGTGCTGGCTCTTCGCTAGGGCGCGACAGGACGCGATTTTCGACGGGAGCGGACCAATCACCAATAGAGGCACGCCGTATCGCCTGCGGATCCTTCAACTTGGCCTCCGGGCAAGCAGCTCGGTCTGGCTGTCTTAAGTCCTTCGTCATCGCCGCACGAAGTCTGGAGCGGTTGCCGGACCGCCTCCGCCGAAAGGGGCGCGACGGGGGGCGCCACCGCGGGTTCTGCCAGCGCTTCGGCGATCAGGTCGTCCTTCAGCGCGAAGTGCTTGTAGAAGCCATCATGAGTTAGTCCGTCGGCCTTCACCCCCGCGACGCTCACCGCCTTGACGCCACGCGCGAATGGGGCAGCCCGGATCGTCTGGCGGTTCTCCGCGACCTACTCTCGGCTGACCTTCGTGTGCGCAACCTCACCCTTACCGAAGAGGATTGCCTTGACCGCATTCATGATGATCCTCATCTTTAAATAACATGATGACCGTCATGTTTAACAGATGGGCCCTCCGACCATGAGCGACAAGTCCACCGTCCTGATCACCGGCGCCTCCTCCGGCATCGGCGCCACCTATGCCGACCGCTTCGCCCGCCGCGGCCACGACCTCGTCCTCGTTGCGCGGGACAATGCGCGCCTCACGGCTCTGGCGGACCGGCTGCGGTCCGAGACAGGCGTCGCCATCGACGTGCTCCCCGCCGATCTCACGGCCGAGGCCGATCTCCTGCGGATTGAGGCACGGCTCCGAGAGGATGCGCGCCTCGGTGTGCTGGTAAACAATGCCGGCGCAGCCGGGCACGGGGGCTTCCTCGATCAGGATCCTGCGGCGGCGGCAGCGCTCGTCGCGCTCAACGTCACCGCGCCAACGCGGCTCGCCAGCGCCGTCGCGCCGCGCTTCGTGCAGACGGGGTCAGGGGCCATCGTGAATATCGGTTCCGTCGTTGGCCTCGCCCCCGAGTTCGGCATGACCGTGTACGGGGCGACCAAGTCCTACATGCTGTTCCTGAGCCAGGGCCTCCAGCGCGAGCTTGGTCCGAAGGGCGTCTACGTCCAGGCTGTCCTGCCGGCGGCGACCCGGACCGAGATTTGGGAGCGCTCCGGGCGCGATGTGAACACGCTCCAAGGCGTGATGGAGGTTGGCGAACTCGTCGATGCGGCGCTCCAGGGCTTCGACCACCGCGAGGACGTGACGATCCCGCCGCTCCCCGATGCTGGCCAGTGGGCCGCCTTCGAGGCCGCACGGATCGCGATGGTCCCGAACTTCGCGCAGTCCCACGCCGCGGAGCGCTACCGCGCCTCCGCATGACCCGGGCCCGAGGCGGGCCGAGTCGCATCGCGCCGAGTTACTTGCATAATGAAAGTTACTCGGCCATCATGGGGCATGCAACGCACGCCCTTCGACCAGATGCCCTGTCCCGTCGCCCGTTCCCTGGAGCGGGTCGGCGAGTGGTGGAGCATCCTCATCCTCCGGGACGCCTTCTACGGGCTGACCCGGTTCGACCAGTTCGAGCAGAGCCTGGGGATCGCGCCGAACATGCTTACGCGGCGCCTCAAGGCCCTGTGCGAGGCCGGACTAATGGAGCGGCGGCTCTACCAGGAGCGGCCGCCCCGGTACGAATACGTCCTGACCGAGAAGGGCCGGGATTTCCGGCCGGTTCTCTGGACACTGTTCGCCTGGGGCAACCGCCACCTCGCCCCCGAAGGAGCAAGCGTGGTGCTGACCGACCCCGCCACGGGCCTGCCCGTCGATCCCGTAGTGGTGGACCGGCGGACGGGCCGTCCCCTGGAAGAGGGTGTCCGCGTGGCGGCGGGTCCGGCCGCCAGCGAGAGGCTTCGGAGCCGCTTCGAGCGGCCGACCACGATCTAAAACCGGAGGCCACGGGCATGGGCGAAGCCGCGACGATCGATGCGTTCGTGAAGAACGACAGCAAGGAGGGTCTCGCGGCACCCGGGCGGCCACTATCGCGCCAGCGCGCCGCGCTCAGCGGCTTCGCTCTCCTGGCGCTGGTTGGAGGCGGGCTCTACGGCCGCTTCTGGTGGGAGACCGGTCGGTTCATCGAGAGTACCGACGACGCCTATGTCGGCGGCGACGTCACGGTGATCGCTCCCCGGGTCTCGGGCGTCGTGGCCGAGGTGTTGGTCCGGGACAACCAGCGCATCCGCGCCGGCGACCTCCTCATCCGCCTCGACGACCGGGACTACCGCGCCGCCCTCGCCCGGACCGAGGCGTCGGTGGCGGGCCAGGACGCCACTCTCCTCAACCTCGCCGCCACCCGGCGCCTGCAGGATGCGGTGATCGCGCAGAGCCGCGCCGACCTGGCCGGGGTCGAGGCCGAGGCGGCCCGGACGCGGTTCGACGTCGACCGCTACCGCCAGCTCTCGGCGAAGAGCTACGCCTCCGAGCAACGTTTCCAGCAGGCCGATGCCGACGACAAGAAGGCCGCATCCGCCGTAGCCAAGGCCCAAGCCAGCCTCGATGCCGCCGAGCGGCGGATCGCCGTCATCGACACACAGAGCCGGCAGGCGGATGCCGCCCGGGCGCAGGCCGTGGCCGAGCGCGACGCCGCGCGGCTCAACCTCGGCTACACGGAGATCCGCGCGCCGGCCGACGGCGTGGTGGGCAACCGCAGCGCCCGCCTAGGTTCCTATGCCACGCCCGGCGCCGGGCTGATCGCTCTCGTGCCGGCCGACGGGCTCTGGGTCGACGCAAACTTCAAGGAGAGCCAACTCGCCGAGATGCGTCCGGGCCAGAGCGTCGGCATCGTGGCGGACGTGCTGCCGGGCGAGACCTTCACCGGCCATGTCGAGAGCCTCGCCCCGGCCACGGGAGCGCAGTTCAGCGTGCTGCCCCCGGAGAACGCCACCGGCAACTTCACCAAGATCGTCCAGCGAGTGCCGGTGCGGATCCGCCTCGACGGCACGGGTGGACGCCTCGGGCGCCTGCGCCCGGGCCTTTCGGTAACCGCCTCCGTCGACCGCCGGGGCGGATCGCCGGAGGGCGACGCGCCCGCGCCCGGCGCCGGGCTCGTCGTCGGGGCGCTGATCCGGTGAGCGCCGCCGGCCCCGCATCCCTGAGCGAGGCTCAGAAGGTCTTCGCCTTCGCGGTGATGTGCGTCGGCTTCTTCATCGCGCTCCTCGACATCCAGATCGTCTCGGCCTCCCTGAAGGAGATCGGCGGTGGCCTCTCTGCGAGCCCGGACGAGGTTGCCTGGGTGCAGACCAGCTACCTCATCGCCGAGATCATCGTGATCCCGCTCTCGGGCTTCCTCGCCCGGGTGATGTCGACCCGCTGGCTGTTCTGCGCCTCGGCCGCCGGCTTCACCGCCACCAGCCTGCTGTGCGGCTGGGCCTGGGACATCGAGAGCATGATCGCCTTCCGGGCGCTCCAGGGGTTCCTCGGCGGCTCGATGATCCCGACCGTCTTCACCACGGCCTTTGCGTTCTTCCCCGGCAAGCGGATGGTCGTGGCCGCCGCGACGATCGGGGCGCTCTCCTCCCTCGCCCCGACGCTGGGGCCGACGGTCGGCGGCTGGATCACCGACAATTACTCCTGGCACTGGCTGTTCTTCGTCAATCTCGTGCCGGGGATCTTCGTCGCCGTCGTGGTGCCGCTGATGGTGCGGGTCGACGAGCCGGAGCCGGCGCTCCTGAAGACCGCGGACTGGCTGGGCATCGCCCTGATGGCGCTGTTTCTCGGCTGCCTCGAATACACGCTGGAAGAGGGTCCTCGCTGGAACTGGACCGAGGATGCCACCATCCGCACGACGGCGTGGGTTTCGGGCGTTGCCGGGATCGGCTTCCTCTGGCGCAGTCTGACCTATGCCCACCCGATCGTTGACCTGACGGCCTTGAAGAGCCGAAACTTCGCCCTCGGCTGCTTGTTCTCCTTCGTCACCGGCATAGGCATCTTCGCCACGATCTACCTCACGCCGCTGTTCCTCGGCCGCGTGCGCGGTTTCTCGGCCCTGCAGATCGGGCTCGCCGTGTTCTCGACCGGCGTGTTCCAGGTGATGGCGATCCCGATCTACGCGATCCTTGCGAAGCGCATCGATCTGCGCTGGCTGATGATGTTCGGGCTTGGCCTGTTTGGCGTGAGCATGTGGTCGTTCACGCCGATCACCTATGATTGGGGCTGGCGCGAACTGCTCTGGCCGCAGGCGATGCGGGGCTTCGCGCAGCAGTTTGCTGTGGCGCCGACGGTCACGCTGACGCTGGGCGGCCTCGCCCCGGCCAAGCTGAAGCTCGCCTCCGGTTTGTTCAACCTGATGCGCAACTTAGGGGGCGCCATCGGCATCGCGGCCTGCGCGACGATCCTCAACGACCGCACCAACCTGCACTTCCTGCGGCTCGCCGAGCATCTCAATCCGACGAACCCGGCGATGCTCGCGAGCCTGCGCGGCATGGAGGCGCGGATTGCGAGCGGCTTCGCCGGCGACCCGGCCCACGGCCATGCGGCGGCCCTCAAGCAGCTCTGGTCGCTAACCTACCGGGAGGCACAGACCATGACCTACGCGGACGCCTTCGTCGTCATAGCGGCCTGCTTCGCCCTCGCCACCGCCCTCGTGCCGCTGATGCGCAAGGTCGGCCCTCCGAAAGGACCGGTCGCCGATGCCCACTGACACCCCCCTCGACCCCGCACCGCAGCGCCGTCGCGTCGTGGAATGGGCCGATCCCGCCGTCGTGGCGCGGGCCGGGCACAAACTCGACGGCCTCACCTTCCTGCGGGCGATGATGGCCGGGGAGGTGCCGCCTCCGCCGCTGATCGCCCTGCTCGGCATCGATCTCGTCTCGGCCGAACCGGGTGAGGTGACGATGCGGATGGAGCCGGGCGAGTATCTCTACAACCCGCTCGGCTCTATCCATGGCGGTGCGCTCGCATCCCTCCTCGACAGCGTGATGGGCTGCGCCGTGCATTCCACGCTGCCCCTGGGTCGCGGCTACACCACGCTTGAGATCAAGGTGAACTACCTGCGCGCAGTGACGGCCGCATCCGGGCCGCTCACGGCGGTCGGAGAGATCGTCCACGCGGGACGTCGGCAGGCGGTGGCCGAGGCGAGGCTCAGCGACGGGGCGGGCCGCCTCTGCGCCACGGCGAGCACCACCTGCCTTCTCCTGGACGCCGCGACCCGGAGCGACACGCCGCCCCCGGACATGGATCCGGTCCTCGAGGCGTGGACCCGGATCTCATGACGGACGCTCGGCAGCCCCCGGCGACGGGATCTGGGATCGTTCCCG
Source organism: Methylobacterium sp. CM6257 (assembly GCF_054611515.1). NCBI lineage: Bacteria > Pseudomonadati > Pseudomonadota > Alphaproteobacteria > Hyphomicrobiales > Methylobacteriaceae > Methylobacterium > Methylobacterium sp. CM6257. Next base: position 6,145,538 of record NZ_CM137735.1, on the reverse strand, counting down.
GTCCGCGCGGTCCGGGCAGCGGGATGCCCCTTGCGCGGGACGTGCGGACGGAACGCCTGCTACGGGGGCCCGTCCTCGGAACCATGGCGCGCCTCGCTGGCCCCAACGTCCTGATGACCACGGCCCAGGCCTCGACTGGCCTGATCGAAACGTACTTCATCTCTCAGCTGGGCACCGATGCCCTGGCCGGCATGGCCCTGGTCTTCCCGATGCTGATGCTTGTCCAGATGATCTCGGCCGGCGCGGTCGGCGGCGGCATGCTCTCGGCCGTCTCGCGGGCGCTGGGCGGAGGCCGGCCGGAGGAGGCGAACGGTCTGGTCTGGCACGCGGTGGCGATCGCGCTCGGCCTCGGCGCTCTCACCACCGCCGCGGCCGTCCTGGCCGGCCCGCACCTCTACGCCGCCATGGGCGGGAGCGGAGCCTCGCTCGCGGCGGCGCTCGCCTACTCGAATGTGGTCTTCGCTGGCGCCTTGCTGCTCTGGCTGTTCAACGCGCTCGCCGCCGTGATCCGCGGCACCGGCAACATGCTGCTTCCAGCTGGGGTGATGTGCGCGGGCACAGCGGCCCTCATCCCGCTCTCCCCCGCGCTGATCTTCGGCCTCGGTCCCCTGCCGCGGCTCGGTGTGGTCGGCGGAGCGGTCGTGGTCCTTGCCTACTACGCGGCAGGTACCGTCGTCTTCGCCACCTACCTCTGGTCTGGGCGCGGAGTATTGCATCCTCCCGTCCGACCGCCGGTCCTGTCGAGCCGGGCGCTCGGGTCGATCTTGCGGATCGGTGTCGTATCCGCCGCCGTGAGCGCGACCACGAACGTGACTATCGCTACGGCCACAGGCCTCGTGGGCACGGCTGGGCCGGCAGCGGTGGCGGGGTACGGCACGGGGGCGCGGCTCGAATACCTGCTGGTGCCAATGGTGTTTGGCCTCGGGGCACCGTTGGCCGCGATGGTCGGAACGGCGGTGGGCGCGGGAGACACGGCCCGCGCCCAGCAGGTGGCCTGGACGGGGGCGGTGATTGCTGGCCTCCTCGCCGAAAGCATCGGGCTCGGCGCAGCGCTTCGGCCCGAGGTCTGGTTGCACCTGTTCGGCGAGGACAGCGGCATGCTCGCCGTGGGTGCGCAATATCTTCGTCTCGTCGGACCCTTCTATGGCCTCTTCGGCGTCGGGCTAGCCCTCTACTTCGCCGCCCAGGGTGCCGGACAGGTGGGTTGGCCGCTGGTGGCGGGCGTACTCAGGGTGACGGTCTCGCTCGTCGGCGGTGTGCTCGCCCTGCGCCTCGGCTTCGGACTGGCTGGCCTGTTCTTCGCCCTCGGGGCGGGCCTCGCCACCATGGCCCTCGTTAATGCCGGCACCTTGGCATCCGGGGCGTGGCTGAGACAGCACCGTGATGCGACCGCTCTGCCCCCGGCACCGCTTCGGACATGACTGACCCCCGGGGGTGCCAGTCGCTTACCCGGCGACCGCGAGGAGTGCGGAGCGGAGTTGAACGTCGAGATCACGGGCAACGAGATCGATGTTCGAGTCGCCGAATTGTCCGAAGGTCGTAGCCGGGCTGTCGTACTCGAACACAGCGCGACCGTCGGCATCCTCGCGCAACAGGACGCGGATCGGCGCATAGAGGGCGGCCGAGAGCGCGTGACGGGTCATGCGGGACGCCGTAAACGGATTGCCGATGTCGTACTGGATGGCCTTCCGCTCCAGTCCGGCGATCCGCAGCAGGGCCCCGTGATTCCGCGATCCGAAGATCGAGAGGGGCACGCCCTGCTCCAGGAGCGTCCGTGCGGCATCGGTCTCCCCACTCTCGACCAGGGTAGCGTATCGGGGATCGATGGGCGGGAGCGCGGCTTCCAGTGCCGTGCGAACCGCATCGAAGGAGCGGCCCGAGTGGATCACGACGTGCTCGATTGTGACGGTCGTCGATGTTGCTTGAGGTTTCACCGGGCTTGCTCCCGTAGGCGATGTGTCCTTTTGGCGCGTCCGGCGCCGAAACCGCTTGCCTGAAGGCCGTGAGGACGGAGTCGACGAGCAGGGCGCGACGATGGGGACGAGGGCGTGTCTGGGTCATTCTGCGTCGAGGGTGTTCGGGATCCCTCAAGTCGAACGCGCCTAGCGGATCGTACACCGTCACGGGCGGCTCGGCTTCGCCGCCTCAATGACGATGTCGGCGAACTCGCTCGGCCTCTCGACGGAGATGAAGTGTCCCGTCTTCGGCAGCGTCAGCACCTGGCGGGATGGCACTGCGCGCTCCACGCCGGCGCGATCCTCGAGGTTCGACCAGTCCTTGTCCCCCCACACCAGCGTGACCGGAACGCGGATGCGCGGATAGAGCTGCCGCGCGGCCACGAAGCTCGGCAGGGCTTTCATCACCCCGCGCGCAACCCGCGAATAGCCCGGCCGCTTGCCCACGCGGGCGAACTCGTCAAGGAGATCGGCCGGCCACACCTTCGGGTCGTGAACGCCTCCGCTCATGATGCCGGCCAGGATCTGGCGGTTCTCCAGCGCGGCGAAGATCGGGCCGACGACCGGTGCGCGGACGCTCTTCACAATGACCGAGGCCAGCAGGTTCGCCCGCTCCAGGCCCGGCCGGTAATCGTAGGTGTTGAACGCCACCACGCGGTCCACCGCGCTCCCGAGATCCGCGGCGATGGAAAGTGCCAGGGTCGCACCGATCGACTCGCCGACGAGGATCGGGTGCTCAATTCCCAGAATCGTCAGGGCGTCCTTGATCTTGGCGCGCAGGCTCGGCTCGTCGGGCACGGCATCGTCGTGGATGTCCGACCAGCCGAAGCCCGGCAGGTCGAAGGCGTAGACCGTGAATTGCTGGGCGAGGCGCGGGATGACGAACTGGAACAGATCGAGCTGCGTGCGCACGGTGTGCATCAGGACGAGGTCGGGTCCCGACCCGGTCTTCACGTAGCGCAGGCGCTCGCCCGTCCCCAGGCGCACGAACGTGACGGCGTCGGCGGACATCCAGCGGCGCGTATAGGTGAGATGATCATCGTCGACACTCATGGCTTGTCCTCCTGCCCTCACGATCAAAGCTGTATATGCAACAAACAGAGCACGAGCTTACGCGGGCTCTTCGTTGAACAGGCGGGTGCCGATCTCCGCCACCGCCCCGCTGCCCGCCGGCCCGAGCAGCGCCGTTGCCTGGACCTGCGCTTCGCGCCAGGCCGGAGCTGCCTCCGACAGGAGGTGCAGCCCTCGTTCGGAGACTTGCACGAGGCGCCCTTTGCCGTTCTTGTCCGGCACTTCGTCGATCCAGCCCTCGCGCAGCATGATCCGCAAGTTGCGGGTGAGCGTGGAGCGGTCCTGCTGGTTGACGCGAGCCATGTCGGCGCGCCGGGCGGGCCCGATCTTGGCGATCAGCACGAGAAGCGAAAACTGCGAGGCTTGGATTCGAAGGGGCCGCAACGTCTCGTCGTAGATCGCCGTCACGGCCCGGGACAGCAGCCGCGAGCGCGACAGAAAACAGTGCCGTGCCATCTCTTCGACGATCTCGGTCGGCATCCAAGCCTCAGCGTTCGGTCTTGCTGCGTGGACAATGAGGGGGCGACGCCAGTGGCGTTGCCCGGTCCCCGGTGACAGGATCACCGGGTTCGGAGGGTCACGGTCCGTCCGCCGTCAGCGCGTCGCCGATGCGGTCGCCGCTTCGAGCAACTCCTTCGCCAAGGCCTCGTCATCGACGGCGCGCGCCAGGACCACAGCGCCCACGAGCGTCGAGAGGGCGGCAAGGGATTGCTGGCGCCGCCGCTCCTTCGAGAGCCGTGGCGTCAGCCCGGCGAGGATGGAGGCGAGGCCCTCGACACCCTTCGTGAAGTGGGCCCGCATGGGGCTCCCCGGCGCCTCCCGCGCCACATCGTTCGCGAGGGCGGCGAGCGGACATCCCTTCCCCGGGTCCCGGACATGCGCGAGCGACAGGTAGGTCGGGATGAGGGCATCGCCCTTCCCCCGGCGCTCCTCCGCCAGCGCGGAGTCGAGGGCTTCGACCGCCAGGGCATCCTTGTTGGCGAACTGGCCGTAGAAGCCGCCATGGGTCAGCCCGGCGGAGGCCATGATGTCGACGACCCCGACCCCGTGCAGTCCGCGTTCACGAAACAGGGCCGCCGCCACCTCGACGACTCGCTGCCGGTTCAGTTTGGCCTGTTCCTGGGACACGCGGGGCATGGCCTGATCCTTCGGTAAGATCCTCTATATAGATGCGCGGCGTCATTTATTGAAGACGCCGCGCAGGGCACTTCGTCAGGACGCGAGGCCGGCCGGAGTGCCCGCTGCGGCGGCGACCTCCGCCGGGCGTGGCGCACGCCCCACCCGGAACCAGAGGGCGTAGAGGGCGGGCAGGAACAGCAGGGTGAGCAGGGTCCCAACCCCGACGCCACCGATCAGCACGTAGGCCAGCGCCCCCCAGAACACCGAATGGGTGAGCGGGATGAAGGCGAGCATCGCGGCAGCGGCCGTCAGGATGACCGGACGGGCCCGCCGCACCGTCGACTCGACGATGGCGTCGTAATCCGACAGGCCCGCCGCGCGGTCATGGTGGATCTGGTCCACCAGGATCAGAGTGTTGCGCATCAGGATGCCCGACAGCGCGATCAGCCCGAGGATCGCGTTGAAGCCGAAGGGCTGGTGGAAGATCAGCAGCGTTGGGACTGCGCCCACCAGGCCGAGGGGCGCGGTGGCGAACACCATGAACATGGTGGTGAACGAGCGGACTTGCAGCATGATGACGGTCAGCGTGACGATCAGCATCAGCGGAAACACCGCCACGAGCGCGTTCATCGCCTTGGCGCTCTCCTCTACCGCGCCAGCCGTGTCGATGCGGTAGCCGGGCGGCAGCTTCGCCTTGATCGCGTCGAGCTCAGGGAAGATCTGCGCGTGGACGTCCGGCGGCTGCTTGCCGTCGAGCACGTCGCCCTGGACGCGGATGTAGGTCTCGCGATTGTAGCGCTTGAGCACCGCGTCCTCGCTGCGGCTCTCAAGGCGGCCGACCTGCGAGACCGGCACTTGGCGCCCGTCGTGCGTGGTCAGGGTCAGGTCGCCTATCTCCCCGAGGGACCGCCGTTCCGGACCGGGGCTGCGCAGCAGCACGTCGACCGTGCGCAGATTCTCGCGGACTTGTGTCGCGGGCGTACCGTTGAGGTAGCTCTGCAGCTGCTGGCCGGCCTCCTTGGGCGTCAGGCCGATCAGACGCAGGCGCTCCTGGTCGAGGGCGAGGTGCAGGCTCGGCGTCCTGTCGCTCCAGTCGAGGTGCACCAGCCGCATGTTGGGGTTGGCCATCATGACGTCCCTGACCTCTGCGGCGATGCCGCGGATGACGTCGGGGTCGGGTCCGACAACCCGGAACGCGACGGGGAAGCGGATCGGCGGCCCGAAGACGATCTGCAGCACGCGCACCCGCGCCTCGGGGAAGAGCCCGTCGCTCACAAGCTTGCGAAGCTTGATGCGGAGCGCGTCGCGCGCGGCCGCATCGGCGGTCTGGACGACGATCTGCGCGAAGGCCGGATCCGGCAGCTCCGGGTCGAACGAGAGCACGAAGCGAGGCATGCCCTGGCCGATGTAGCTGGTGATCTCGCGCGCCTCCGGCAGTTGTCGGACGGCAGCCTCGACCTTCCTGACGCTGGCCTCGGTGGTGGCGAACGCGGAGCCGGTGGGCAGGGTCACCTCGACGATGAGTTCGGGGCGCTCGGAGTTTGGGAAGAACTGCTGCTCGACCTTGCCCATGCCGACGACGGCCGCCGCGAACAGGGCGACGGTGATACCGGCCGCCAGCCACTTATGATCGACGGAGGCGCGGACCACGCGGCGCAGCCGCTGGTAGTTCTTCGTGGCGTAGATCGCCTCGTGCCCGCCCTCCACCCGCTCGATGTCCGGCAGCAGCTTGACGCCGAGGTAGGGCGTGAAGGTCACGGCCACGATCCACGAGACGATCAGCGAGAAGCCGACCACCCAGAAGATGTTGCCGGCATACTCGCCCGCCGTCGAAGCGGCGAAGCCGACCGGCAGGAAGCCGGCGATGGTAACGAGCGTGCCGGTAAGCATCGGCGCCGCGGTGGCGCTCCAGGCGTGGGTCGCCGCCTCGATGCGGTCGGCACCTTCCTCCATGCGCACCACCATCATCTCGATGGCGATGATGGCGTCATCGACGAGCAGGCCCAGCGCAATGATCAGCGCGCCGAGCGTGATGCGGTCGAAGTCGCGACCGGTGACCATCATGACCACGAACACGGCAGCGAGGGTGAGCGGCACGGCGAGCGCCACGACGATGCCAACCCGAAGGCCTAGGGCGACGAGGCTGACAAGGATGACCACCGAGAGGGCGGTGAAGAACTTCACCATGAACTCGTGGATGGCATCGTCGATGACCTTCGCCTGGTCGGTGATCTTGGTGAAGGTGATGCCGGCCGGGAGTTCGTGGTGGATCGCCACTTCCTCGGCGTTCAACGCTTCGCCGAGGGCGAGACCGTTGAAGCCGGGCTTCATCACGAGGCCGAGCATCAGGGCCGGCTCGCCGTCGTTGCGGATTGCGAAGGTCTTCGGGTCCTCGTAGCCGCGCTTCACCTCCGCGATGTCGCCGAGCTTGAGGCTGCGCTCGCCCGCCGCCACCGGCAGGTTGCGGATCGCGTCGAGGCCGTCGATGGCGCCGTCGAGGCGCAGATACACTCGCGGGCCGTCGGCCTCGACGAAGCCGGCCGGCGTCACGTCGTTCTGGTTGGCCAGCGCCGCCAGCAATTGCTGGCCGGTGATGCCGAGCGTCGCGAGGCGCTGGTAGGAGACCTCGACGAAGATCTTCTGGGCCTGCTCGCCGAGGATGTTGATCTTCTCGACGCCGGGGACGCGCAGGAGGCGCTGGCGCAGGTCCTCAGCGCGCAGCACGAGGTGCCGGTGCGGCAGACCTTGCGCCTGGAGCGCGTAGAGCGCGAAGTAGACGTCCGAGAACTCATCGTTGAACAGCGGGCCGAGCACGCCACGCGGTAGGCCGGACGCCTGGTCGGAGAGCTTCTTGCGGGCTTGGTAGAACTGCTCCTGCAGCTTGGCCGGCGGCATGCTGTCCTTGAAGTAGACCTTCATCAGCATGACACCGGGCCGGACCGTAGTCTCGACCCGGTCGTAGTAGACGAGCTCCTGCAGGCGCTTCTCCAGCGGGTCGGCCACCTGCCGCTGGATCTCCGAGGTGGTCGCGCCGGGCCACGCGGCGGAGACCGCCATCGTCTTGACGGTGAAGGCCGGATCCTCGGCGCGGCCGAGCTTCTGGAAGGCGAAGAAGCCGGCGGCGGTCACCGCGATGATGAGGAAGAGCGTGACCGCCCGCTCCCGGACCGCCAGGGCGGAGAGGTTAAAGCCATTCATCGGACGACTCCCGTCAGGCTTGAGGGGGCCTGCCGCACTGCCTGGCCGGCCTTCAGGAGGTGAGCGCCGAGCGACACGATCCGGTCGCCGGGGCTGAGGCCGGAGACGACCTCGGCGCCCTCCTCGGACAGGCGGCCGACGGAGACCGGCTGGGCGGTGACGGTCTTGGTGTCGGCGTCGAACTTCCAGACCGCCGCGCCCTGTCCGATGTCGAAGAGGGCTCCGAGCGGTACGTCGACCGACGTCGTACGCCCGGCATCCGCCGGCTTGAGCCGGAGCGTCACGGTCGCCCCGAGCGGCGCATCCTCGCCCCCGCCCGAGAGGATGTAGCGCGCCCGGTACGTGCGGGTGGCCGGGTCGGCGGTGGCGGACAACTCGCGTAGCCGGGCCGTATAGGTGGTCTCACCCTCGGCGTAGAGCTCTGCGGAGGCCGTGCCTTGGGCCAGATGCCTGTTCGCCTCGGGCAGGAACACCTCAGCCTCACGAGCGCCGTCGCGCGCCAGCTTCACGACGGTCTGCCCAGCGGTCACCACCTGACCGGGTTCGGTCGGCACCTCCATTACGACGCCGTTGGCATCAGCCTGGAGCTCGGAATAGCCAGCTTGGTTGGCGACTTGGCTCGCCTGGGCCTCGGCGTTGGCGAATTGGGCTATGGCGGCGTCCGCCGCGGCCTTGTTCTGGTCGTAGGTCTGCTTAGACGTCCAGCCGTCGCCCACGAGTTTGCGGCTGCGTTCCTCGTCGGCCTTGGCCTTGATCATCTGCGCCCGGGCCGCCTCGACGGAGGCCCGGGCCGCGTTGAGCGCCAGGGTGAAGTCCGTCCGATCGAGGCGCATCAGGGGCTGACCTAGGCGCACATGGTCGCCCGGATCGACGAGGCGTTCGAAGATCTTGCCGCCGACCCGGAAGCTGAGGTTGCTCTCGGTGCGGGCCCGGATGACGCCGGTGTAGCGCGCGATGCCCACTGTTGCCGGGGCGACCTCGACGATCTGCACCAGCGGCGGCTCCGGAGGCACGGCGGTCTCGGCCGGCGAGCACGCCGCGAGAGCCAGTGCAGGAAGCCCAAGCAACCATCTCGCGTTCATCGCCCGCCTCCGCGGTAAGCGCTTAAATATGATGATCATCATTTATGTGGCCGCGCGCATCCGGTCAACGGGCCCTCCCGCTAGCTGTGTGGAGTCGCACTTGCGTCGCGCAGCCCTGGAGGACCGGTCAGCCGGGTCAGCATAGTCGGGGGCGGATCTAAGCTTCTGGGCCGCCGGAGTGGCCGCCGAGGCGGCGCCCGTTGCGCCCGCGAACGGGTCCTGCGCGCCAAGTGCGCTTAGGCAGCGCTTCGAGACCTTGCGAAGGTCTGCATGTTTGCTTTCGTTGACGGAGGCGGACTGACGGCTTTCGGCCAGACCCGTCACCCCTATGCCGCTTAGCCGAACTTCCCGGAAGCGGACGATCCAAGGACCTGCTTAGGGTATGAACTGACGCTTCAGCAGGGCTCCACAGGACCTTAACGACTCCGGCCGCGCGCCATCGCTAACCAAAAATGGGCCTTTTGTGCAGCGCTGGTGTGCCGCCGTCATTCGAGGCAAACCCCATTTCCGAATAAAAAGTCGGTCCCTTTTTAAGGGTGCACAACCGCGAGCGCGCAAGCAGCAGCAGAACCGCTCAAACGAGTGGCCCACCGCACTCGGCTTCGCTCACAGCCACGGTCGCGAACACGCCGCCGGTTTGAGACTTCGCTGCAGGAGGCGATCACAACGATCACAAGATCACCAACTGCCTGCCGGCCTCACGGGCCATTCCACATCGTTCGGCTTAGCGAACGCAGCATGCATAGCGGTCCAGTGATTCGTCTCCATGTGCACCCGAGCCGCTGAGGTACGCTGATTAGAGGCAGGCGACAATCGCAGCGACACCGTACTGCGTCCACGGTAGTCCACCCAGATCCATGGTCTTTGTTGGGGCCTAAGTTGGGGCCTTCACAATGATTGGCCAAAAAACACCAATCATGTCAGAGGGTTGGCCGCCTTAAATGGCGGAGACGGAGGGATTCGAACCCTCGATACCCATTTCTGGGTATGCTCATTTAGCAAACGAGTGCCTTCAGCCGCTCGGCCACGTCTCCGGCGCCTTGGCTCTAGAAGGTCGGATCGGGCGGGTCAACCCGATCCTGACGGGTGGCCGCCAAGCGACGGCGTTCGACGTGCTTGGCGATGCGCAGGTGCCGCGAGATCGCGTAATTCATCGCCGTCAGGAAGCCGTAGGTGCCGCGCACGAAATGGCGGCGCCCGAGATACGCCTTGAGGAAATTGCCCGGCAGCTCGACGAAGACCCGCCAGGTCGGGATCACCACGCCCCGCGCCTCCAGATCGTCCGCCTGCTGGTCGGAGTAGCGGTTGAGCTTGTCGAGCTGGTCGCCGAGCGAGCGCACCGAGAAATGGTGGACCACGCCCCTGAGCCGCCCGGGCGCCACCCCCGGCTCCAGCGCGACCCGGTCGTGGACCGGCGAGACCGAGTAGCGGCCCCGGTCCTTGCGGTAGAGCCGCACGGGCGTGAGCGTGTAGGCGAACGGGTGGGGTCGCGTCTCCCCGGGAAAGATCTCCGCGATGCCGATCCGCCAGGCGGGCCGGCGCGGCTCGCCCGCCGCGAACAGGCCGCGGATCTCCCGGGCGAGATCCTCCGGCACCACCTCGTCGGCGTCGAGGTTCAGGAGCCAGACATGCCGGCACTGATCCTCGGCGAAGCGCTTCTGCGGGCCGTAGCCGGGCCAGGGATTGTGGATCACCCGGGCCCCCAGAGAGGCCGCGAGCGCCTGTGTGCCGTCGGTGGAGCCCGAATCGACCACCACGAGGTCGTCCGTCAGGCTGCGCACCGCACGGATCGTCGCGCCGATCCGGTCCGCCTCGTTGTGCGCGATCAGGAAGATCGACAGGGGCAGGGGGCCGGCGGCGGCCGCCGGAGGCGCGGACGGGGACGCGCTCAGAGGTGCGCCGCTCACTCCAGCCAATCCGGCACCCGATCGAGGGCGATGAGCGCCTCGACGTCGACACGCGGGCGCACCACGGCGGCGCGGTCTCCCCGCACCAGCACCTCCGGCACCAGCGGCCTTGTGTTGTAGGTGCAGGCCTGGACCGCCCCATAGGCGCCGGCGCTCATCACGGCGATCAGGTCGCCGGGCTGCACCGACGGCATCTCGCGGTTGAGGGCGAGGTAGTCGCCGCTCTCGCAGACGGGGCCGACCACGTCGGCGATCAGGCGCGGCGTATCCGGTCCCGCCTCAAGGACGGGGCGCAGCCCGTGATACGCCTCGTACAGGGTCGGACGGATCAGGTCGTTCATCGCCGCGTCGACGATCACGAAAGTGCGCCCTTCCGTATGCTTCACGTAGAGCACACGGGTCATCAGGATCCCGGCATTGCCGGCGATCATCCGGCCGATCTCGAAGACCGGCCGCAGGCCCAGCGGGGCGAAGTGCGGCCGCAGGGTCGACGCCAGGGCAGCCGGGTCGGGCGGCGGGGCGTTGTCGTCGCGGTAGGGGATGCCGAGACCGCCGCCGAAATCGATGTGGCGGAGCGGATGGCCTGCCGCCATCAGCTCCCGGGCGAGGCTGGCGAGCAGCCGTGCCGCGTCGGCGAACGGGGCCAGATCGGTGATCTGGCTGCCGATATGCATGTCGACGCCGTGCACGGCGATGCCGGGCAGAGCCGCCGCGGCCGCGTAGACGGCCGGAGCCCGGGTGATCGGGATGCCGAACTTGTTCTCGTACTTACCGGTGGAGATCTTGGCGTGGGTGCCGGCATCCACGTCCGGGTTCACCCGGATCGAGACCGGTGCCGTCAGGCCGAGGCCTGCGGCCGTCTCGGACAGAGCCGCGAGTTCCGGCTCGCTCTCCACGTTGAAACAGTAGATGCCGGCTTCGAGCGCCGCTTCCATCTCGGCGCGGGTCTTGCCGACGCCGGAGAAGACGATCTTGCCGGGATCCACGCCGGCGGCCAGCGCCCGGTGCAGCTCGCCGCCGGAGACGATATCCATCCCGGCCCCCTGGGCCGCGAGCGTGCGCAGCACCGCCTGATTCGAATTCGCCTTCATGGCGAAGCAGACCAGCGCGTCGTCGCTCGCGAAGGCGTCCGCGAAGACCCGGTAATGCCGTTCCAGGGTGGCGGTGCTGTAGCAGTAGAACGGGGTCGCGACCTCCGCGGCGAGGCCCGTCAGATCGACGTCCTCGGCGTGCAGGCGCCCGTCGCGGTAGTGGAAGTGGTGCATCTCGGCCGTGTCTCGTCTGCGCGCCGGAGCGCGGGCTGCTTCCCGTGAAACACCCGGCCGCAGGCCGGCGCGGCCGTGCTCCGGCTCACCGGAAGGTACGGCACGACGACGGCGCGGAGCGGCGCTCCGGCCTCCGCCCTCTACAGCAGCGGATCCAGAATGAAAGGCTCCTTCGGGACGCGGTAGCCGCGCCGCGCGCCGCGGCTGGTCTGCACCGGCGCCTCGGTGCCGCCCGGCGGCACTGCCGTGACGGAGAGTTCGTCGCCTGCGCGCACCGCGGTTGGATCCGGCTCAGGCGCCCCGCCGCCGAGGCCCACGGAGACCGGGAGGGTCCTGCGGCCGCTCACCGTGTCCGAACCTGCCTGCGCGGATACGGGTGCAACCGGCGCCGAGGTCTGCGGCGGTTCGAGCGCGCCCCGCCGCCCACAGGCGGAGACCGCCAGGGCGATGAGGCCGGACGCGGCGAGGAGCTTCAGGGCGGGATTCGACAACATCGCGCGAGGGTCCGGCGGGCTCGGCGCCGGCACGCGAGGGCCGGCGGGAGCGCTACCTTAGCCGTTGCCGCGCTCCGGCGCGAGCGCGCACCCGCGACAGCGGGCTGTTCTCAGCCCCGTCGCTCCTTGCCGCCTTGCGAGCCCTGCCGGCCCTTGCCCGGCGCGGTCTGCTCCTGCTCGGCCTCGTAGGCATCGATGGCGCGGCGGCAGTTCTCGCTGAGCTTCTTCCAGTTCTTCTGGAAGCAGGCATCCGTGGCCGGATCGTCAGGCGCCAGATTGCCGCAATAGGTCAGGTAATCGCCGGTGCAGTACTTCTTCAGAGTCTCGTTGCCACGCTTGGACTGCTGTGCCGCTGCCGGCAGCGTCAGGGCGACGGCTGCCGCGGCGGCGAGGACGATCGGCTTCAGGCGCATGGGGATCCGTACCATCTGTCGAAATTGAGAACTGCAGGACAAGTCGGGTTGCGATGATGCCTTTGCGTGGTCGAAACAAGGCACGTGTCGCAGGTTTCCGGGCAGGATTTCGGGGCGAGGGCTCGCTTCGGCGGCGATCCCGGTCAAACGCGCTCGGGTTGCGGAACCGGGTGGGCTGCCCGGGGCATCTGACCCGGGCCCGTGAGGGCGTCGGCGACCTCCACGATGCGCCGGCGCAGTTCCGCGTTCTCCCGCTCGACACCGGATTGCCGATCCGCCAGCGTCTGGGCCAAGGCCTCCTCGGCCGCCTTCAGGCTGGCGCGCAGATCGTCGCGCTCGGCCGCGAGGGCCTCGGAATCGGGGCCGGGCGACGAGGCGGTGTTCCGGCGCAGCGCCAGCAGGCTGTCGAGGAGGTCGGCATGGGCCTCTTCGAGGGCCTGGAGGGTGGCGAGGCTCGCCGTGCCGTCCTCGCGGGCGACGATCAGCTCGGTCTCGAGCTCACGGGTCTTGGCCTGCGCCTGCGCGATCTCGGCGTCGCGGACGGCGATGTCGCGGGCGAGGGCTGCCGCCCGCATCGTGCCGGCCCCGATCGCCGCCAGGTCGGCCTGGCGCTTGGCCTCCACGGTCTCCACCCGGCGCTCCAGGCGGCGCTGCTGCACGGCGAACTGTGCCCGCAGGAAGTCGCGCTCGGCGGCAATCTCGGCCGGCGACAGGGGCAGGCGTGCCTCTGCCCGCCGCCGCGCCAGGCGCGCGGCGCGCGCGTTGAGGGCCGGGAGCAGCAGGAGGCCGCACAGGCTCGCCGCCAGGAAGCCCAGCGCGAAGATCATTACCGTTTCAATCACGAGGGAATAGCCCGCGCTTGCAGCCGGAATGCCCGGCCCGATCCCATATCTAGCCCAGGTCGGTGGCCAGGGTGAAATCCGGCCCCTCCTGTCAATCAGAACGGGTTCCAGGTCGGTTCCCGGGTGAATTTCAGATAACCGACATTGATGCCGAGGCGTGCCCCCACGCCGCTGCGGATCGGCACCACGATGATCCGGTCGTTCACCACCGCGGTCATGCCGAAGCCGCCGACCAGATAGGCCGAGCCGTCGACGCCCGCGAAGCGCCGGTACAGGTCGCGCACGTTCGGCAGGTTGTAGACCAGCATCATCGTACGCGCGCCGTCGCCGCCGACATCGAAGCCGAGGGAGGGGCCCTGCCAGTAGATGCGCCGCTGGCCGGCGTTGCGGGTGTAGAGCGTGCCCTCCCCGTAGCGGACGCCGGCCACCACCGCGCCCCCGCCCTCTTGGCCGAGGATGTAGCCGTTCGGCTCGCCCCAGCGCCGGCCCGCCTCCTCGACGGTGAGCGCGAGGCCGCGCGAGACCGTGCCGAAGAACCGGTGGCCGGATTCCACGATCTCGCCGGGGCGAAAGGTTTCGGGTGTGTCGCGATCCTCGCCGCGCGCCAGGGCTGCGCTGGGAGCGCCGAGGCCGGCCAGCGGGGCGCCGAGCGTCAGGGCGACGCCCGCGCGCAGCAGGTGGCGGCGGTTGGTGCCGCGATCGTCTCGTGCCGTCATCGTTGTCTCCTCGCCCGGTTCGATTAACGGTTCGCGCGATGGACCTGTGCCGCTCTCGTGCCGCCGGGCCGGCAGGCGGCCGGGCCGACGGCCCGGACGGCCTGGAGCTGTCATCCGTCCGAGCCTGCGCGCCGCGCGGGAACGGGCGGGTGAGTCGGACCAGCTTCTGAGGGAATTCGCAAGATGTGGTTAATGCGTCCTCACCCTGCAGCCGAGGTGCCGCGCGGGCCGAGGCTGGCTGTCGCGGCGCTTCTGATCGCCGTGCTGGGGTGCTCCCGCCCGGCGGGCGCGGAGCCGGCGAGGGCGCAGATCGCGCTGCTGACGCTCAACGGCTTCGATCCGGTCAGCTACTTCCTGGAGGGCGGTCCGCAGGCCGGAACCGCGCGCTTCGAATTGTCCTGGGGCGGACGGGTCTGGCGCTTCGCCAGCAGCGCCAACCGGGAAGCCTTCCGGGACGATCCGGCAGTCTACGCCCCGCGGCTCGGCGGCTACGACGCTGCCGGGATCCTGGAAGGCCGCCTGGTGGATGCCGATCCCCTGGTCTTCGCGGTGATCGGCGATCGCCTCTACCTGTTCCGGGACGGCGCGCGCCGCGCGCGGTTCCTCGCGGATCCCGGCCTGGCCGGGCAGGCGGAGGCGGCCTGGCCGGGCTTGCGCGACCAGCAGGATGGCCCGGCTATGGAGGCGCCGCGCTGAGCCGCGCCGCGCCGCTTCCGCAGGACGGGGGGAGGGCGAGCCGGGGAGCCAGGGCCGGGTCGCCGAGCGCCGCGAAGGGACCGTTGCGGTGGTCGGGCCCGCGTCGTCCGTAGCGGATCGGGCCGCCGCCCGGCACCACCACGCAGCCGCCCGCCGCCGCGACGATGTGATCGCCCGCGGCCGTGTCCCATTCCATGGTCGGGCCGCAGCGCACGTAGATGTCCGCCTCCCCGGCGGCGATCAGGCCGAACTTCAGGGCGGAGCCGACTTGGCGCGTCTCCAGAACGGGCAGCGCGGCGAGACAGAGGGCGGTCTCGGGATCGCCGTGGCGCCGGCTGCCCAGGGCCACGAGGCCGCCTTCCGGCACCGCGCGCGCATGGACGGGACGCCCGGCCCCCGGCCGCCCCGCGACGACGGCGGCCTCCGAGGTCGCCGTGCCCGCCCACCAGACCCGGCCGAGCCCGGGCGCCGCGAGCGCCGCTGCCACCGGGCGCTCGCCCGCCACCAGGGCGATGTTGACCGAGTAGTCCGGCGTTCCCGCCAGGAAATCGCGGGTGCCGTCCAGCGGATCGACCAGGAAGAAGTGATCGGTGGTCCTCGCGTCGGGCTCGCCGCTCTGCGCGCGCTCCTCCGCGACCACCGCGATCCCGGGGAAACGTCCGGCGAGGGCGGTGACGATCAGATCCTCGGCCTCGACATCGGCGGCGCTCCAGGGAGAGCCGTCGGGCTTCAGCGCGTGCGGGCAGGGGCCGCGATGATAGCCGCGCAGGATCTCGCCTGCCGCACAGGCGATCTCGGCGAGCACAGCGGCGATCCGCTCGCGCTCAGGCCCCGAGATCGTTGCCGCGCCTGTCATGGTCCCTCCCAAGGCCGTCCTGCATGCCCGAGAGGGCGCGGAATGTCGACGTCTTCCGGTGCGGGGGCAGGGCTGCGAACGCGGTTTGACGCGGCTCGGCATCGTGCCGTGCCGTCCGTTTTCTCGTCCCGGAATTGCCGAGCAGGGTCCGGATCCGCACCGCGTCCGGGGCTTTCTCCGGGCCGGTGGAGCGGCGGCCGAACCGGGTTCGGGATCCAGCAGCGGTGACGCCGCACAGCGGCTTCGCATCCCGGCCGCGCACTACCCCACCAGCGGCGGCAGCCGAGATGGCGCCTCTTCGGGCAGCGCCGTGCGGGCGACGTTCATGGTCATGGCCAGCAGCGCGTAGTAGCCGTTGATCCCCGTCAGATCGATCGCTCCCTGCTCGCCGAAGTGCGCGACCACGGCCGCGTAGGTGGCGTCGCTCACCGCGCGGTTGCGCATCAGCTCCGTCGAGAAGGCGTAGGCCAGGGCCTCGTCGGCGCTCATCGTGTCGGGGCGGCGCCCCTCGGCGAGCGCCTGGGCGGTCTCGGGCGCGACGCCGGCTTTCAAGGCGATCGGGTGGTGGATCGCCCACTCCACCGGTTGGCTCCATTCCCGCGCGACGATCAGGATCGCGAACTCGCTGATGCGCAGCGGCAGGGCGCTACCGTAGCGCAGGTATAGCCCCATCCGGCTCGCGCAGAGCATCAACTCGGGGCTGCGCAGGAGCGGCACGAACGGCCCGAAGACCGGAACGCCGCGCTCGGCCGCGAATGCCGCCGCGGCCTCGGCTTGCGCCGCCGACAGGCGTTCGGCCGGAATCTCCGGCATGCGCTCCGTGCTGGTCTGCCCGCTGCCCATGCGTTTCCACTCCCCTGCATCGTCCCCGGCACGCGACGTGCTCTGGATTTCCGGTTCCCGTGCGCCTAGACCGTTCAGGCTCACCGGCACGACCCGCGCCCCGACCGGGCCGCGATCCCTAACGCCAGCGAGGCTTACGGCTTTGGCCCTCCCCGTCAACGAACGCCGGCGCATCATGCTGCTCACGGGTGCAAGCCGGGGCATCGGTCACGCCACGGTCAAGCGCTTCTCCGCGGCCGGCTGGCGCGTGATCACCTGCTCGCGCCACGCCTTCCCGGAGAACTGCCCCTGGGAGATGGGCCCCGAGGACCATCTCCAGGTCGACCTCGCGGATGCGCAGGACACCGTCCGCGCCATCGAAGAGGTCCGCGGGCGGCTCGCAGCCGAGGGCGGTGTGCTGCACGCGCTGGTCAACAATGCCGGCATCTCGCCCAAGGGGCCAGGGGGCGAGCGGCTCGGTGCCCTGGCCACGGAATTCGACGAGTGGCAGCGGGTGTTCCAGGTCAACGTCTTCGCCACGATCCTGCTGGCGCGCGGCCTGCGCGAGGAACTCGCTCGGGCCAAGGGCTCGATCGTGAACGTCACGTCCATCGCGGGATCCCGGGTCCATCCCTTCGCGGGGGCCGCCTACGGCACCTCCAAGGCGGCGCTCGCCGGCCTGACCCGCGAGATGGCCGCCGATTTCGGGCCGCTCGGGGTGCGGGTGAACGCCATCTCCCCCGGCGAGATCGACACGTCGATCCTGTCGCCGGGCACCGAGAAGCTCGTCGAGCAGATCCCGCAGCGCCGGCTCGGCACCCCGGACGAGGTCGCCAAGGCGATCTACTTCCTGTGCACCGAGGCGTCCTCCTACGTGAACGGGGCCGAGCTTCACATCAATGGCGGCCAGCACGTTTGACCAGCCTGCATGCCGCGACGGAGATGACCGTCCTGGGTGAACGTCGGACCGCGCGGCGCCGAGGCCTGCGGGCGCTCCTGGGCGTGCTCCTGTGCGCGGCGCCGGTCGCCAGCGCGCAGGCAGAGCCCGGCATCCGGATCCTCGACCTGCCCTTCAAGGTGCGCGCGCTGCGCGGCTCCCGCAGCGAGGCCGCCGTCTCGGTGGCGACCTCCGGCCTGCTCCCGATCGCGGGCGCGAAGGTCGGCCAGCAGGCGGGCGACGAGGAGAGCGCACCCATCGCCGTGGTCTGGGGTGACGAGGGCGGCGCCGTGCTCGCCTTGGCGGACGGCAGCGTCACCGTGCGGCCGATCGGTCGCGAGGCGGTGGAGGGGCTCACCGCCGCCGAGACGCCGCGCGGGGCCCTGCCGGGCTCGCGCCGGGCGTTGTCCGGTCCCTTGAGCGCCTATCTCACCGGACGTACCCGCGCGCCCGACGGCAGCGAGGCCGCCGCCGTCCTGACGATCCGCGAACGCCAGCCGATGGCCGTCAGCACCGATCCGAAGCCCGTTCCGGTGGCCACCGCGACCGTGCCGGCGGGCAAGGATGCAGTCTTCGCCCCGCTCCGGCCCCGTCTGCTGCGCCTCTCGGATCGCCCGGCCCTGCTGGCGGCGACGCTGTCCGGCGGGGATGCGGGCGGTCTCGCGCTGATCGACCGTCCGGCCGGCGAACCGGGCGCGGCCTGGACCGTCACGGCGCGCACCCCGCCGCAGCCCGGGCCGCCCCTGAAGATCGCCGGCATCGCCGATTTCTCCGGGTCCGGCGCGCCGCAGGCCGCGACGGTCAGCGCCACCGGCCGGCTGCAGCTCTGGACGCTGCGGCCCGACCGGATCGAGCCTGCCGGCGAGGCCGCGGGCTACGCCGCGGGGGAGGGCGATTCGGACCTCGCCGTCACGGTTCCGGCCACCGGCAGCCCCGAACTCGTGCTGCCGGTGGCAGGCCGCCCCGAGATCGCGCTCGTGGCCGCCAAGGGCTCCCTGCACGAGCGCCTGCGCGTGCCGCTCCCGGCATCGGCCGAGACCGGAATCGTGGTCCTCGGCGAGGGCGCGGGCGCGCGGCTGCTGATCGGCCTGGCGGACGGGCGCGTGGCCGTCGTGGCGCCCGACGGAGGAAAACCTTGACCGCGCACACGACGGAGGCCGATAGCCGCCTGTTCCCGACCCGCCCCTTCGTGGGGGCCTCGATCGCGGTGATCCGGGGCGACCGCGTCCTGCTGGCGGCGCGGGCGAACGAGCCCATGCGCGGCGTCTGGACGCTGCCGGGCGGCCTCGTCGAGGCCGGCGAGTCGCTGGCCGAGGCGGCCCTGCGGGAATTATCCGAGGAGGTCGGCCTCCCGGCCGAAGTGGTCGGCGTGCTCTCACCCACGGAGATCATCGTCCGGGACGAGGCGGGCCGGGCCCGGCACCATTACGTCGTCCACCCGCACGCCGCCCTGTGGCGGGGGGGCGAACCGGTGGCCGGCCCGGAGGCACTGGGGACCCGGTGGGCGACGCTCTCCGAGGTGGCCGGCCTTCCGACGACCCCGGGATTGCTCGACACCCTGCAGGAGGCCTTCGCGCGGGTGCGGGACCGCGCGCGGATGCAGCAGGACGGGGAGGCGACCGCGTGAGGCGCCCGGCGACGATCCTGTGCCTGCTCGCGCTCCTGGCCGGGCCGGTCTCCGCACCGGTCCTGGCGCAGCAGCGCTCCGGCCGCCCGGCCGCGCCCCCGGCCAAGGATGCCGCGAAGGACGCGGCCAAGGAGGCGAACGCCCCCGCGGACGTGCCGGCCCCCTACGACCGCGACCTGTTGCGCATGTCCGAGATCATCGGCGCGCTGGCCTTCCTGCGGAGCCTCTGCAACGCCGCCGACGCCGCGGACTGGCCGGCCCGCATGAAGGCGCTGATCGAATCCGAGGGCGTGACCCCGGCCCGCCGCGACCGCCTGGCCGGCGCCTACAACCGCGGCTACCGGGGCTACGCGCTGACCTATCGGGTCTGCACGCCGGCCGCCCACGAGGCGGCCGCCCGCTACGTCGCGGAGGGCGACCGGCTGTCGCATGCCCTGGCCGGCCGTTTCGGAGGGTGATGCAGGCGCAACACACTCCTCGACGATGCCGGCGAAGCGTCGGATTTGAGCCCTCGCGTTAACCGATCCGAAATTCCCGGCTGGCCGAGCCGCCGGGACCTGCTTATCATCCGTTGCATCCGCCGGGTCCCGTGCCCGGCGCAATGGAAGTGTCGGGCCATGCAGCACATCTCTCACACCGCCCCCATCGAGGTCGATGTCGAGGAGAAACGCGTCGCGCTGAGTTACGTCTCGGAAGCGTTCGCGGAAGGCTGCCTCGACGGGCTCGACGGCGATTGCATGGCCCAGGCCGCGCTGTTCGCCGCGTTTCAGGAGTTGGTGACGACCTACGGCGAGGAAGCGACGGCCCGTTACGCGGAAGGCTTCCCGGAGCGCATCCGGGGCGGTGCCTTCACCACGACCCTCCAGCATTGAAGCCGTGATATCGGGCGGTTGAGGCACGGGCGGCCAGAGACTACGTCCCGGGCGCGCGGTTCGATACGCCGGACCGCCCGCCGTCTGAGGAAGAGCCCATCATGCCCGTCGCCCTGCTGCCGGACCGCGCCCTCGTCACCGTCACCGGACCGGATGCCGCGGCCCTTCTCCAGGGCGTGCTGACCTGCAACGTCGAGACGCTGCAGGCGGGTGAGGCGCGGCTCGGCGCCCTGCTGACGCCGCAAGGCAAGATCCTGTTCGACTTTCTCGTGTCGCGGATCCCGGAAGGGTTCCGGTTCGACGTGCAGGCGGATCGGGCCGCGGATTTCGCCAAGCGCCTGACGCTCTACCGCCTGCGCGCGCAGGTGACGATCGCGGCCGACCCGACCGTGGCGATTGCGGCGGCCTGGGACGGTGCCGCCCCGGCGTCGGCCGAGCCCGTCGCCGATTCCCGCCATGCCGAACTGGGTGCGCGGCTCTACGCCGCCGAGGGTGCCTTCTCGGCCGATGCCGCCGAGGCGGATTACCACGCGCACCGGATCGCGCTGGGTATCCCCGAGGGCGGGCGCGACTACGCCTTCGGGGACGCGTTCCCGCACGAGGCGCTGATGGACCAGCTCGGCGGCATCGACTTCAAGAAGGGCTGCTATGTCGGCCAGGAGGTGGTCTCGCGCATGCAGCACCGGGGCACCGCCCGGACCCGCATCCTGGTGGCCGCGTATCCGGAGGGCGCCGCGGCGCCCAGCACCGAGATCACGGCGTCCGGCAAGGTGCTCGGCACCACGGGCAGCGTCGCGGGCACGCGCGGCCTCGCCCTGGTCCGCCTCGACCGCCTGGGCGACGCGCTGGCCTCCGGCGAGACCCCGCGGGCGGGCGATCATCCGGTCAGTCTGGAACGTCCGGCCTTCGCGACCTTCGCGATGCCCGACGGTGCGACGAGCCAGGTCGGGTAGTTCGGATTGGGCCGCGAATGCGCCGCCGTATGTCCGCTCCGGCGATGGCGTTCTGCTCCTGTTCTCGTTAAACCGGGCCGATGTCCGAGACCGGCCTGATTGATCATCCCGACGGCTGCCCCCGGTGCTGGTGGGCCGGCCTCGACCCGCTCTACGTCGCCTACCACGACACCGAATGGGGCGTGCCCGAGCATGATGGCCGGGCACTCTACGAGAAGCTGATTCTCGACGGATTCCAGGCCGGCCTATCCTGGATCACCATCCTGCGCCGCCGCGAGGGCTTTCGTGCGGCCTTCGCGGGCTTCGATCCGGAGCAGATCGCGCGCTTCACCGAGGACGACGTGGCGCGGCTGATGCAGGATGCCCGCATCATCCGCAATCGCGCCAAGATCCAGGGCACCATCGCGGGCGCCCGGGCCTGGCTGCGGATCGAGGAGAGCGGCCCCGGCTTCTCACGCTTCCTCTGGGATTTTGTCGACGGACGGCCGATCCAGGGCACAGCCCGAACACGCGCCGAGATCCAGACCGAGACGCCGGTCTCCCGAGTGATCGGCACGGCCCTCAAGGCGGAGGGCTTCTCCTTCTGCGGCCCCACCATCGTGCACGCCTTCATGCAGGCGGTCGGCATGGTCAACGACCATCTCGTCGGATGCCACCGGCACGGGCCCTGCGCCGGGCTGGGGCGAGCACCGTGAGCGAGCCGGCCCCGCGCGCGTGGCAGCGGATGCTCTCCGGCCGCCGACTCGATCTCCTCGACCCGGCGCCCCACGACATCGAGATCGCCGACATCGCCCACGGTCTCGCCCGGGTCGCCCGCTGGAACGGCCAGACGCGGGGGCCCCACGTCTTCTCGGTGGCCCAGCACAGCCTGCTGGTCGAGGCGGTGGGCCGCCATATCGCCGCCGGATGCACCGATCCGGAGAGCCTGGAGCTGCTGCTACACGACGCGCCGGAATATGTGGTCGGGGACATCATCTCCCCCCTGAAGGCCGCGATCGGCGATGCCTATCGCGGCGTCGAGTTGCGCCTGCTCACCGCCGTGCGCTGCCGCTTCGACCTGCCGGCACCCACGCCCGCCCTGACAGCGCTGGTGAAGCGAGCCGACCGGATCGCCGCCCATCTGGAGGCGGTGCGCCTCGCCGGGTTCGAATCCGACGAGGCCGCGCTCTACTTCGGTCAGGCGGAGGATCTGCCCGAGCCGGTGCTGGCGCTGGCCGAGCCCTGGCCGACCGCCGAGGCCGAGGTGCGGTTTCTCGACCGTTTCCGCTTGCTGCGCCCGAGCCGATAAAGCCGCCCTCGATCCGTCACGATCGCCGGGCACTGGCGCGGTCACGATGCCCACGATCCACGTCTGCCCGCTCTCGCGCCTGCCCGAGACCGTCGTCGCCACCGGCGCGAGCCATGTGCTCACGCTGATCAATGTCGGCACGCCCCTGGAGCGGCCCGCCGTGATCGAGGCGGGCAACCACGTCGTCATCGGGGTCAGCGACATCGCGGCACCGCGCGACGGCCACGTTTTGCCGGCTGAAGAACACGTGGCCGGCATTCTGGCCTTCATCCGGGCCTGGCCACGGGAGAAGCCGCTGGTCATCCATTGCTATGCCGGGATCAGCCGCTCCACCGCAGCGGCCTATATCGCGGCCTGCGCACTGGCGCCGGAGCGCGACGAGGGCGTGATCGCCGACACTCTGCGGGCAGCCTCCCCGTCCGCCACACCCAATCCGTTGTTCGTGGCCATCGCCGACCGGATGCTCGGCCGCGAGGGCCGCATGGTCGCGGCCATCGCGCGGATCGGCCGCGGCGCCGACGCGTTCGAGGGCACGCCGTTCTGTCTGACGCTCACGTGAGCGCGCCCGCGACCATACGGACAAGGCGCCGCCCCGTCCCGGTGGCGGCGATGAGCCGGGTTTCCGGCAGCGCGCGGGAGTGTGGCGCAAACGCCGCCGCACCGCTCCAAAACGATGCGGAGCGGGCCGACGCCCCTTGCCCCTGGGTTGTAGCCGCGGGGGCTGCCGCCGTAGAACCTCTCCAAAGGAAGCATCTGGGATGAACGCGAGCAGACCCGAGGTGGCCCCGGCCGCCGGCGACCTGCCCTTCGAGAAGGCGCTGGAACAGCTCGAGGAAATCGTGCGCCGGCTCGAGCGGGGCGACGTTCCGCTCGACGAGTCGGTGGCCATCTACGAGCGCGGCGAGGTGCTGAAGAAGCATTGCGAGGCGCTGCTGAAGCGGGCCGAGGCGCGGATCCAGCGGATCACCCACGGCTCCGACGGGCGGCCCGAGGGCGTCGCCCCGCTCGACATGTCCTGAGGCTCGGCGGTCAAACCGATCCCATCCGTTAGAGGTTGATGCCGTGGCAATTTCCCCCGAGCAGAGCGCGCTTCTCGACCGTGTCCCGACTCCTGCGGCGCTGCGTGCGCTTCCGGAATCCGAGCTTCAGGCTGTGGCGGACGCGGTGCGCGCCGAGATGATCGACGCGGTGTCGGTCACCGGCGGCCATCTCGGCTCGGGTCTGGGCGTGGTCGAGCTGACGGTGGCGCTGCACCACGTGTTCGACACCCCCGACGACCGCATCGTCTGGGACGTCGGCCACCAGTGCTACCCGCACAAGATCCTCACCGAGCGGCGCGACCGCATCCGCACCCTGCGCCAGGGCGGCGGCCTGTCGGGCTTCACCAAGCGGGCCGAGAGCGTCTACGATCCCTTCGGCGCCGCCCACTCCTCCACCTCGATCTCGGCCGCGCTCGGCATGGCGGTCGCGCGCGACCTCGACACCGCCGCCGCCAAGGCGAAGGGCCGCACATCCAAGCGCCGCAACGCCATCGCGGTGATCGGCGACGGCTCGATGTCGGCCGGCATGGCGTATGAAGCCATGAACAATGCCGGCGCCCTGCACTCGCGCCTGATCGTCATCCTCAACGACAACGACATGTCGATCGCGCCCCCCGTGGGCGCCATGTCGGCCTATCTGGCCCGGCTCGCCTCGGGGGGCACCTACCAGTCCCTGCGCGAGACCGCCAAGCAGCTCGGCAAGCTCCTGCCCAAGGCCCTCTACCAGCGCGCCGCCGCGGCCGAGGAATACGCCCGCTCGCTGGTGGTCGGCGGCGGCACCATGTTCGAGGAGATGGGCTTCCACTACGTCGGTCCGGTGGACGGGCACAATCTCGACCACCTGCTGCCGGTGCTCAAGAACGTGCGCGACGCCGAGCACGGCCCGATCCTGCTGCACGTCGTCACCCAGAAGGGCAAGGGCTACGCGCCCGCCGAGGCGAGTGCCGACCGCTACCACGGCGTGGTCAAGTTCGACGTGGTCTCAGGGGTCCAGGCCAAGGCCAAGCCGAACGCGCCGGCCTACACGCGGGTGTTCGGCGAGAGCCTGATCAAGGCGGCGGATGCCGACGACAAGGTGGTGGCGATCACCGCCGCCATGCCGGGGGGCACCGGCATCGACCTGTTCGGCAAGGCGCATCCGGACAAGACCTTCGACGTCGGCATCGCCGAGCAGCACGCGGTGACGTTCGCGGGCGGGCTGGCCACGGAAGGCTACCGGCCGTTCGTGGCGATCTACTCGACCTTCCTGCAGCGGGCCTACGACCAGGTGGTGCACGATGTGGCGCTGCAGAACCTGCCGGTGCGGTTCTGCCTGGACCGGGCGGGTCTGGTCGGCGCCGACGGGGCGACGCACGCGGGCGCGTTCGATCTGGCCTACCTGTGCTGCCTGCCGAACATGACCGTGATGGCGGCCTCCGACGAGGCCGAGCTGGTGCACATGGTGGCGACCGCCCACGCGCATGATGCGGGCCCGATCGCGCTGCGCTACCCGCGCGGCGAGGGTGTGGGCGTGGAGCTGCCGGAGCGGGGCGAGGTTCTCGCGATCGGCAAGGGCCGGGTGGTGCGCCGCGACGCGGAGGCGCGGGTGGCGCTCCTGAGCCTGGGCACGCGCCTGGCGGAGGCCTTGAAGGCGGCGGATGCGCTCTCCGAGCAGGGCGTGGCGGTGACGGTGGCGGACGCGCGCTTTGCCAAGCCGCTGGACGAGGCGCTGGTGTTGGAGCTTGCCCGCGAGCACGAGGTTCTGATCACCGTGGAGGAGGGCTCGCGGGGCGGGTTCGGCGCGATGGTGCTGCATCTTCTCGCCGAGACGGGCGCGCTGGATGCGGGCCGGGTGCGGGTGCGGACGCTGACGCTGCCGGACGCCTACCAGGACCAGGACAGCCCGGAGAAGATGTACGCCGAGGCCGGGCTCGACGCCAAAGCCATCGTCAAATCAGCCCTCGATGCCCTGCCGGCGGCCTCCGGCAAGGCCGAGCCGGCGAGCAATGTGGTAAGCGTGCGCCGCCGCCCGCGCTGACTGCGCGTCTTCCAACGGCCCTCCGACCCGCACGCCTCAGGATGGGGGTGCGGGCGGGAGAAACCGCCTTCCTACCCGAGCGCCTCCGCCACCGCCTTGCCGCAGGCCTGCGTGTCCGCGTTGCCGCCGAGGTCGCGGGTGCGCAGCGTCCGCTCGGCCAGGACCCGCTCGATCCCGCTGACAATCTCGGCGGCCGCCGCGTGCTCCCCGAGATGCTCCAGCATCATCGCCCCCGACCAGATCTGGCCGATCGGGTTGGCGATCCCTTGGCCGGCGATGTCCGGCGCCGAGCCGTGGACCGGCTCGAACACCGAGGGATGCACCCGCTCCGGGTTGATGTTGCCGGACGGCGCGATGCCGATCGTGCCCGTGCAGGCCGGTCCCAGATCCGACAGGATGTCGCCGAACAGGTTGGAGGCGACCACCACGTCGAACCGGTCCGGGTTCAGGACGAAATGCGCGGTCAGGATGTCGATGTGGTACTGGTCCCACCGCACGTCCGGATAGGCCTTGGCCATTTCCTTCACCCGCTCGTCCCAGTACGGCATGGTGATCGAGATGCCGTTCGACTTCGTGGCCGAGGTCAGGTGCTTGCGCGGGCGCTTCTGGGCCAGCTCGAAGGCGAATTTCAGGATCCGGTCGACCCCGTGACGGGTCATGATCGTCTCCTGCATGGCGAATTCCCGGTCGGTGCCGGCGAACATCCGCCCGCCCGCGTTCGAGTACTCGCCCTCGGTGTTCTCCCGGACCACCCAGAAGTCGATGTCGCCGGGCTTGCGGTCTGCGAGCGGGCACTTCACCCCCGGCATCAGCCGCACCGGGCGCAGGTTGGCGTACTGGTCGAACTCGCGCCGGAAGAGGATCAGCGAGCCCCACAGGGAGATGTGGTCGGGCACGCGCTCCGGCATGCCGACGGCGCCGAAGTAGATCGCGTCGTGGGTCTCGATCTGCGGCTTCCAGTCCTCCGGCATCATCCGGCCGTGCTTCTCGTAGTAGTCGCAGCTGGCGAAATCGAACCAGTCGAGTTGGAGGCTGAAGCCGTGCCGCTTGGCCGCCCGCTCCAGCACGCGCACGCCCTCGGGCACCACCTCCTTGCCGATGCCGTCGCCCGGGATCACCGCGATGCGGTAGCTGCGCTGCTGGCTGCTGTGTTGGCCGGCCATGGGGTCCCTCATGTGTGTCGGGTCTCGGATCGCGACGCTCGGGCCTTCGCGAGGACCCATCGTATGATCCAGGGTTGTTGCACGCAGGTATCCGGTCAACGCGCCGGCCTGACAATCAGTCGGTTTCGCCCGCCATGGCCCGGCGTTGACGGTCGAGTTCCTCACTGTAGCGCTTGAGTGTGTGGCTCTCGGTGAGCAGACCCAGCACCTTGCGGGTCTCAGGTCCGTCGACGACCGCGAGCGCCTCACTCTCGGTGCGGTCGAAGGCGGCGGCGGCGTCCTTGGCGTTCATGCCCGGCGTAAGGAAATCGCCGGTGTGGAGCAGCAGGTCGGTGAGGGTCGGCCGTGCCCCGGTGACCGAATCCCGCGCGGCCGCGTGCACCTCGGGGACGTTCACCATCCCGGCGTAGCGCCCGCGCCCGTCCACGGCGATCACCCGGGAGGGCGAGCCCAGCGGATGAGCGCGTAGGAAGGTGGGCAGCGGCGTGTCGACCGCCACGGTGCCGGGGTCGCGGCGCATCAGCCGGCCCACGGTCAGCGAGCGGATCCAGCCGACATCGTGTGGGCTGCGGATGCTCTCGCCGCGCAGGTGGAAGCGCCAGGTGGCGAAGGAGTAGCCGAAGGTCTTCCGGACGGTGAGCGAGGACGCGATCACCGCCGCCAGCACGAGCCCGGCGATCGGCAGGCTGCCGGTGACCTCCAGCGCCAGGAACGTCATGGTCAGCGGGCCGCCGATGATCGCCACGGCGAGCGCGCTCATGCCGATCACCGCGTAGGCCAGCGGCGTGAGGCCGAAGCCCGCCAACGGCGGCACCAGCACCGGCGCGAGGGCGGAGAACAGCTTGCCCGCGATGGCGCCGAGGAACAGGGAGGCGAAGAAGAGGCCGCCCCGGAAACCGGAACCGATCGAGATCGCTGAGGCCACCGCCTTGGCGGCGAACAATCCGGCGAGCGCCGCGGCCCCGTGTCCCTGCTCCTCGGCCGCAAAGTGCATGTGCAGGGCGCCGTGGCCGCCCGAGAGCACCTGCGGCGTCGCCAGCAGCGCCAGCGCGCCGACGCACAGGCCCCCGAAGGCCGGAGCGGCCGCCCGTGGCAGCCCCGAGGCCTGGACCAGCCGCTCCACCAGGGTCACACCCCGCATGATCAGGATGCCCAAGGCCGCGCAGAACAGCCCGAGGGCGAGGCTCGGCAGGATCTCCATGCTGGTGACGTGCGATGTCGTGACCGCCTGCATGTCACCGAGATCGACCAGCGGCTGCGTCTCGATCAGCGACCGGGAGACGAGGTTGCCGCAGAGCGCCGCCACGACCACGGGCGTCAGCGTGGCGATGGAGTAGGTGCCGATGATCAACTCGAAGGCGTAGAACGCCCCGGCCAGCGGCGCACCGAAACCTGCCGCGATGGCGCCGGCCGCGCCGCAGCCCACCAGGGTCCGCAAGTCGCTCCTGCGCACCTCAAAGGCGGTTCCCAGCCGCGAGGCGAGGCCGGAGGCAATTTGTGTGTAGCCGGCTTCCAATCCCACCGAGGCGCCGCATCCATTGGAGATCACGTTCTGGAGGGCGAGGTAGACGCTGTCGCGCAGGGACATCCGCCCGCCATGCAGGGCGTTCGCCTCGATCGGATCGATAGCCGGGCGTTTGCGCGGGCCGCGGATGTAATGCATCGCGACGATCAGCGTCCCGAGCAGCGCGCCGCCGAGGCAGGGACCGATGAGCAGGAGCGCCGGCGTGACCGTGTCGGCCGCGCTGAGCCGCATCCCCGACGGAAGGAGGAAGAGCAACTCGCGCAGGCTCTGCGTCACCCAGGTCATGGCGGACACGGCCACACCGGCGACGCAGCCGACGAGGGTCGCCAGCGCGACGAGGCCGCCTTCGCTCCGGCGGACGAGGCTGCGCAGCCGGCCCGGCGCCTGGACGATCCCGATGACGGGCCAGCGCCGGCGGGCGCGTCCGCCCCGCCCCGCAGCCGTTCGGGCCGGCGTCTCCACCGGTTTCTGGGCTGGGCCTTGCCCCTCTCTCGCGGCCGCCGTCGGCTGTCGCGCGCTCACGGTCCGTCCCTTCGTCCCGGCCGACGCGGCCGCGCTCGGTACGGCGGCCTCGTGAGTGCACTTAGAGCGGTGCCGGAGCGCGTTGCAATCAGGGACCGCTCAAGCCTCTCGCTCTGTCCCGCCCGCGCGGTTCGAACTGGACCCCACAGCGGCAGCACCCATTCCGGAGAGCCGAAATCGCCCGGCTTCCACCGTCTTGGCGAACGCACGCATCGATCACCTTGAAAACTGCCGCGGCCCACGATACACCGCCCGCCAGTGCCGCCGTAGCTCAGTTGGTTAGAGCACCAGATTGTGGATCTGGGGGTCCCCCGTTCGAGCCGGGGCGGTGGTACCATCGAATTTCCGATGACGGGTGAAGGGGTTGGCTCAGCGCCAGCCCCTTTTCCGTCGTCTGCTTTGCTTCCTGAAAGTGGTGGCCAGGAAGCGAATAGGAAGCAAATGAGAAACCTTTGTCGCTCTTGAAGGGACGTGGGGGAGCAGATTGCTGAACCGCCATCCGCCGCGAGCGTGCCTCGAGCAGGTGTCGGGTCGCTCCCGCGTCTAACCACCGCGCTCTGCAGGATTGACGTCATCCGTCGCTTGCCTTTGGAAGCGATATGTCCTGCAGCAATCTGCCACGGCAGCCTCTTGCCTGTTTCTGGGCCTCGAATGATCCTCGGCCTTCGGCAGTACCGGGTTCAGCCTTCGGACCGCGAGCCGCTCGTCAGGTTCATGGTCGAAGGCCTTCGCGACGCAGGCTGCCGCATCATCTTCGCGTCGCCGCCAGATAGGGCTCCCTTCGTCATCACGTTCGAGACCCCCGCTGGTGAGCGTATGGGTGTTGTCGCCTACGCCTTCCTCGCCACTAGGACCCCCACCAAGAACCGGCCGCCTGACGAGCGGAGCTTTCAGATCAAGTATGGCCCGAAGCTGCGGGATGAGGACGGCTCACCCGTCCTGCACCGGCTATGGCAAGACCCGCTCGGGCTCTACACGACGCTTCTCGTCGGCATCGATCCTGTGCGCGGCTACTTCGTCTCGCTCGACCCCGAGATGCACAACCCGACGAAGTTTTACATCCGCATCGAGTTCAAGGACCATCACGCTGAGGCGATCCTGGACGGGGGATGGCATGCCTGGGAGCGGGAGCACAGAGGACCGTTCGCTGAGCCAACCGAGGTGCTCGTGGGTGGCCGGCGCAGCAAGCTCTTGGATTTGATCCGCTTCGAGCGAGGCGCATATGGTGTCTCGCAAGGCGATCGGGGGTTGCTGGCAGAGCGTCCAGAACTGGTGCACGAGGTCACCGCTGAGCCGGAGGGGCCGGTAGCCGTCGCCGACGTGACCACCCTCCACCCGCTGGCTGCGGAGCTAGAGCTTTCACCTGACAGGATCATGGAACTGATCGCGAGCGCCCGCCGCCTCAAGATGGCGGTGCGCGGATGGGTGGCAGAGGAGAAGCTACGCGAGGTCCTGGCCGCAACACCGGGCGTGTCAGATTGCGTGCGCCTCGATGAGGAGGGCGGCCCGGACCTTCGCCTGCGCTGGCGAGGCGGTGCGCCGATCACCGTCGAATGCAAGAACGTGCTCCGCAAGAAGAGCGCCGCTGGCCTACCGAAGATCGACTTTCAGAGGACGCGTGCCTCGAAAGGAGACCCTTGCTCGCGCTACTACGCCCCAGACGACTTCGACGTGGTGGCTGGGTGCCTTCACGCTGTGGAGGAGAGGTGGACTTTCCGCTACGCGCTGCCAAGCAGACTTGCCGAGCACGCGCGCTGCCCTGGCAAGATCGGTAACAATGTGTTGGTAGACCCTGCGCTGTGGATCGATGATCCCGGCCCCGTGTTCGAGGCCGCGCGCTCCAGAGTATGAGAGGCTGATGAGGACGCCCCTTGCGATCAGCCTCTTCAGCGGCGCTGGCGGCTTGGACCTCGGCTTCGAGGCCGCGGGCTTCCGTACCGCGGTCGCGCTTGAGTTGGACGCGCGCTGTGTAGAGACCTTGCGGGCAAACCGCTCGTGGCCGGTCATCGAGCGCGACATTGCCAAGGTGCCGACGAAAGAGTTGCTGCGGGTCGGCGATCTCAAACCTGGCCAGGCCGATGTCCTGATCGGTGGGCCGCCGTGTCAGCCGTTCAGCAAGGCAGGCTTCTGGGCGACAGGGCAAGCGCGCCGGCTTGATGATCCCCGTGCCTCGACGCTCGACCATTACCTCCGCGTGCTCGCTGAAGCTCAGCCGCGCACCTTCCTCCTGGAGAATGTCGAGGGTCTCGGCTTCCGAGGCAAAGACGAGGGGCTGCGCCTCGTCCGCGACGCTCTAGGCGCGATCAACGCCGCCACAGGGGCTCGCTACTCGGCCTCGGTGGCTGTGCTGAACGCCGCCGACTATGGCGTGCCGCAGCTGCGCCGGCGGCTCTTCATGGTTGG
The DNA here is from genome assembly GCF_054611515.1 of Methylobacterium sp. CM6257. NCBI lineage: Bacteria > Pseudomonadati > Pseudomonadota > Alphaproteobacteria > Hyphomicrobiales > Methylobacteriaceae > Methylobacterium > Methylobacterium sp. CM6257. The sequence goes on along the minus strand of NZ_CM137735.1, from coordinate 6,114,755 downwards.
CGCGCGTGACGGGAGCCAGTTCCGCTTCCCAGCACCAAGCCATGCTGATCCGCTTTCCCTCGACTTGGCCACAAACGCCCACCGCTGGCGGACGGCTTGGGACGCCCTCCACGATGTGCCTGAGACAGATGATCCTGCGCTTCAGATGAAGGGCAAGTGGGCAGCGTTGATGCCCTCCATCCCCGAGGGGCAGAACTACCTCTGGCACACCGAACGAGGGGGCGGCGAGCCGCTGTTCGGTTGGCGCCGGAGGTACTGGTCCTTCCTGTTGAAGCTTGCCAAGGATCAGCCCTCATGGACCCTGGCCGCGCAGCCCGGTCCGGCAACTGGACCATTCCACTGGTCGGGCCGGCGCCTTTCTAAGCAGGAGATGTTGCGTCTCCAGACCTTCCCCGACGACATCGCGGTCGCAGGCTCACTTGCAGACGCACAGCGGCAGCTCGGCAATGCTGTCCCTTCGCTACTAGCTGAGGTCATTGCCAGGGCCATGCGAGTGCAACTGCTCAGGCTCCCCGTGCTGAACGAAGAGCCCACGCTCGCATTGCCAGTGGCCCTAACGCCAGCACCGCCGCCGCGCCGAGCAGCAAAGGTCCCTAGCGCCTACCACTCCCTGCGTGGCAACCACGACGCTCACCCCGGCACGGGCAAGGGCTACGCCGCCGCAACTCGTTCGCGCGGGTCAGGCAAGTTCATCGCTGCCGAGTAGAAAGGCCTGAAGGCGGTCGCGCAGAGCGCCAAAGTCCTTCAACTCACACTCCCAGAGCACAAGCACCCGCCAGCCGAGGGCCCGAAGCGCGGCCTCTGAACATGCGTCCCGTTCGACATTTCGGGCGAGTTTAGGGTGCCAGTAGGCGATACGCGAACGGGGAAGGGTGGCGTGACGGCATCCTGGATGCTGATGCCAGAAGCACCCATGAACCTGAATGGCCACCTTATGGCGTGGCAACACAATATCCGGCGTTCCAGGCAGGTCAGCCCTGTGAAGCCGAAAGCGGAAGCCCATGGCGTGCAACGCCTTGCGCACCACCATTTCCGGGATAGTGTTCTTTTTGCGTATTGCCCGCATGACATTTGATCGGGCACAAGCTGAGAGCGGCAATTTGCTTACTCAACCTCCACCAACATTCGCGGCACAGAGCGGTCGATCATTCTATTCCGCTACTGTTCCAACCTTCCTTGACGACGACCCTCATACCATCATTGGACGGCTCTCCAGCGGACATGCGAAATTCCACGCTGCCGCCGATGCTGAGCAACTCCGAGCATGGGATCGAGAGATCCACCTGCTCAAGGAAGCCCTACAACTGATCTCACAAACAACTGTCAATTGGACAGTTATGATTGAGTGCCCGCTTCTCAGGCTGGGTAAGCGCCTGGACACCGTTATCCTAGCGCCAGGCACCGTTATAATTATTGAGTTCAAAACAGGTCGCCAGCTTTCGAATAGCAGTGGTCGCACGCAAGTCGGTAGATATGCTCAGCTACTCCGAGATTTTCACGAGGTAAGCCAACAACAGCGGATCGTTCCGGTCCTATGTGTCGAGAACGCGAAGCACACGCCGATCAAGTTGCAGATTAAAGACGGCGTATCAAATCTCATAGCGGTGAACGGCAGAAGCCTCGCCGCCCTCCTGGAGCTGATTGCAAATGATCTAGATATCATTGAACCTCCTATCGACGCACTCACGTTCGATTTGTCGCCGTACCGGCCTACGCCAACAATCGTCCAAGCGGCGCAGTCTCTCTATGCAGGCCATCAAATCACCGAAATTAGCCGCGGCGACGCTGCCGACCTTGAATTGCTTGCCGCTGCGGCTTCCCTCCGCGAGGAAGCCGCGGTGGCGGAGAAGTTGCAACAGCATGTAATATGCTTTGTAACTGGCGCGCCAGGCGCGGGCAAAACATTGCTCGGGCTTGATCTCGCATTGAAGAGCCGACAGGCAACACATCCTGCTGCCTTCCTGTCTGGCAATCGACCACTTGTACATGTTCTAACTGAAGCGCTTGCCGATGACAAAGCGGAGCGAACACAAACACCCAAATCTGATGCAAGGTACGAAGCCGAAGCCGCCATACAGAACCTGCTCGGCTACCTGAAAGAACACACTGACGGAGCCACACCGCCGGAAAATATAATTATTTTTGACGAGGCTCAGAGAGCCTGGGACGAAATGGTCGGTCAAAAATTGATGGGACGGCCGACCTCCGAGCCTAAACTCTTCCTCGACATCCTAAGCCGACTTGATTGGGCGTGCCTGGTTTGTTTGGTTGGCGCTGGCCAGGAAATCAACCGTGGCGAGGGCGGCCTACCACTCTGGGGCAAGGCCCTGGCTAGCTCAGCGTCAGCCGGGCGCCGCTGGCGCGTGGTGGCTGCACCACAAGCCTTGGAAGGAGGACCCGACGTAGCGGGAGCTGGCCTGCTTGATGGGGCGAAACTCGAGCCGCCGAGCCTACGATCCCAGCCCCAGTTTCACCTTTCCAACTCGATGCGCACATACCGAAATCCACTGCACGGACAATGGGTAGCCGCATTACTGACGGGCAATCTCGTCAAGGCAAAAGAACTTGCACATCAGATGGCGGAACCGCCTGCGCGAATAACCAGGGATTTGTCAAACGCAAAGAACTGGTTAAGGCACCGCCGTATAGACGGGAGATCAGTTGGAATTCTGGCTAGTTCCGGAGCCGTCCGCCTTATCGGCGAAGGCCTTCCACCCGCCCCGCATTCCAAAGAATTAAATGCGATCGGTCACTGGTTCCTCCGACCAACCAGCGACTTTCGAAGTTCTAATGCTCTAGAATTGCCTATGAGCGAATTTGGATGCCAGGGTCTCGAATTAGATTACGCTGCACTCGTCTGGGGAGGAGACCTCATCTGGTCGGAAGGCAAGTGGACACCTCGAACCATGCTTTCACCAAAATGGAAAGTCATGCGTCAAGGCGAAAGACAACGATTTCGGCTAAACGGATACCGAGTTTTGCTCACGCGAGCGCGTGCCGGGCTTATCATTTGCGTACCTCCTGGCAGTGCGGACGATCCGACACGCTTGCCTGCCGAGGCTGACCTCATTGCGGCCGCCTTGATAGAAGCGGGCTGCGCTACAATCAGCGAGGGTAATTAGCACTTTAGTGCCAGCCGAGATTTCATACTATACTTTACCGCAGCCGCTCTAGAACTTGCCGCGCATTCCCAACTTCCAAAACTTCCGCACAGCAACTCTGGATGCGGACACTAATAACTTGCTGTGGAATTTCGCCGCGAACTGAGGGCACGGCCGCAACATCGAGAAACCTCAGGCTTTCCCGAGCTAAATTTAGGTCGAAGCGATGATGCTCATCATCTTCAAGAGTTGCACCGGCAGAAGCAAGAACATTTTCTCGCAGTGTGCGCCTCGCCTCGGGATCAGAGATCTGCGCCTCCAGTTCCGATAGAAGACCGAGGACACTACTTCCAACCGGGTCGCGTCGTACAACTATCGAAGCAACCCAAACTTCAAGCCCCTGGGGCGGCCGCAACTGCTCTAGTGCAAATTCATGCACGCGGTCAAAGTCGCGGCAACTCTTGACTTCCAATCCGAACTCCGTTCCCAGGAAGTCGAAACGTTCATGAGGATCCGCCCTCCAACGACGGAGCGCTAATAGCGGATCCCCCACTTCCTTGATGATTAATAACTCGGCCCAGAGCCCCTGAAGACGCTTTCGGCCTTCCTCCTCAAGTCTGCTCAACAAGTTGGTTAGCCGCTGGAGCCAAGCTGACACCGCTTGAGGGCTTGGATCGGCCCCCAATTCGCCGATCGCATCAGCATAGAGCCGGATAAAAAGGTCTGCGAGTGCCGGCACTTCCGCACGACAGATGATCAGGCTTCCATCTAAAACTCGGTCAGTTGTTCCGCCGGTACGGACCCGGCAGCGCACACCCTGCCGAACATCAAGGTTGCGCAACTGCACATCGGCGCCTATCTGCCGGCCGCGCGTTTCTATCAGCGCGCAAAGCTGACCAAGGTTCGATAGACCGAGGTGATATCGTTCGAAACCCGGCACCGGAAGCGCGACGATGGTGTCGGGTTCGCTTGATCGCGGCTCAGCCTCAAGCTGAACTCGAAGAGTTCTGAGTGATGAAAGCACTCTCAGTCCCGGGGTTGGAAAACACCATCGCGACGGTATTGCTCCGGCACGTATACGGCGACAACACGAACGTCAGAACCGCAATCCTTTTTGCTCTCCTTCTCATGTAGATCAAGATGGTGAACTTGGATCGTGAAGCGGCCCGAGGAGCGGATTTTATTATCGCCAGGATATCCGGTGCCTGGATTTGGGCCCTGGAAGATATTTTCGATCGCTCCGCTTCCGAGCACAGCACGACCTCTTCTGCGACCTCGGCTCATGAGGTACAGATCGCATAAGAGAGGCGGGTCACCAGGCTTGAGTGCATCAAGCGCAGCGCGAATTTGGAGCAACATCAAGGTAAAATCAAAAACATCCTCATCGTCCTCGAAGGACAGAGGCACCAGCAGGTTCTCATAAACATCTTCCAAAGGAAGTTCGCTCGCAACAAGATGCTGCTGAGCGCCAGTCCATCCGTTTTGCTGAGCTTCTGGATCGAGAACGAGCTGCCCTCCCAGTGCAGCAACAAAACGATCGATAACACCCCGATTATGCTCTGGATCCTCGACTGGCGTGTGAGGCCACACCCACTCCTTCGCGCGTCCTCTCATCGTATCCAGCGCCATCACCGAGCGCCGTGTAGGCCTCAGGCTGCTATCCAGAAAGAAGAGGCGTCTCCATGCCTTCAGAGGTTTGTCGCCATGGGCCTTAAGGGCCCCTCGAACACTTTCCTCATGCTCGACGTAGGCAGTGAAGGCACTCGCAACATCATCATCAACAAAAATTCGCAGCAGATTTAGATATTTCTGCTTGTAGCCGAAAAAACGCGCCCGCTGCTGTATCGTATCTGCAGTACCTGTACCCGCGCCACGCGGCATATAAGTGACAGTCAGGCCCTCAACCGTAAACCCACGATCGAGCCCGGCACCGCCGACTAGGATAAACCCGAAACTCTCGCTCCAAGGAAAGCTTGGAATACGGCCATTCACCGCATTAACAACTCTAACCATCGTATCTTCAAGCGCGTAGCTCAGTTCCGACCACAACTCTTCGAACGGCGGGAGTTCTCCCGTTGCTAGAAGATCATCATAGGCGGCCTCAAAGTCACGTCGCAGTTCCAGTTGGTCCGGCGACCCGACATCGCGAAGGACCAGCTCCCAATTCTGTTTGATGCGTCGAGCCCACGTTGCATACGCTTCGTGCATGGTCGTGAGATGGGAAGGGTGCACCATCATGGTGCGGTTCCCTTCCCGACCCTCAATCACCCCAACGGCGACACCCAAGAAGAAGAGGCGCATCGCCCTTTCGAGCGATGGTGGAGGGCCATCGGTAGGTTGATGGACACCGGGAAGATCCTCATTCGGGATCGGGCGAATATAGGGCGAGCCATCAAAGAAAAGGCTTTTGCCTCCAACGTATCCGTCACCCGGAATTAGCAAACGCTGGAAATCAGGCGAGAGAGCATCGATACGGCTGATGAGCAATGGCGCCTGAGGTGTCGCCGTATACTGCAGGTAGGTATGAAATGGTATCGTTCGTCTCAGATCCAGTATCGCTGCGTAGGTTGCGCTCTGGCCATTCTGCCGAGTTTTCGTGTTGAGACCCGCCTGGTCGCCCTCGTCGTCAATAATGATAGCTGCGGTGCGGGAAAGATCACAATCGCGGAGAAGGTCTTTGAGGTCCTCCAGACGAGTGGCATTTTTCATGACAACTATGAGGAGAGTGCGACAGCGCTCTTTGTTGTCCGGATAACGATCCCAGATCGCAAGCGCGCTCCTTACGCTATCCTTTTCAGCGGAGTTTGGCCTGGGGTTTACCAAAGTACGCCAAAACTTTCCGCGCGCGCCTAAAATTCCAAGGTCGCCGGTCAGCCGATCCTCATTTTGCCCGAGTAGGTTTGTTTTGGTTCCCGCCAAAACGATGACAAGTCGGTACCCATTGTCTCGCGCAAGCGCAGTCACTGTCGTGAAAGAGAGCGTCTTTCCGCTCTGTACATATCCGATGACCAGGCCTGTTCGACGTTCCCCATCTGCGCGCGGAGGCAAACAACGGCCGACGATCTCAAGGTTCTCCGTGAGGACCTTTTCTGCCGCCTGCGCACCAAAGCCCTTACGTTCCAAAAGAGAATTAGCTTCGATACCTACTGTGGGCTTCCAGAGGCGGCCGTCCGCCTCGGTTGCCTCGATGCTGATCGTTGCTGCGTTGCCCATTCTGCACTTCGCTCGTTAGATTAGCCCGCGAAATTTACACGCAGTAGTTCGTTCATCGAGGTTCGCACGCGACCCGCAAGCCGCGCGCCTCCATCGCGTGCCAATGTCTCCGACAGGACAAGTGCCATCGCGAGGCGGGCAAGCCCTTGAATTTGTACGTCATCACAACCGCTGAAGTACCGTTGTGTAAAAGGATGCAGCATGGCTATTCGCAAACCAAGCCTTCGAACTTCCCCGACGGTTTGCATCGCATGATCACTGATACGCAACCAGTCACAGGTTGGATCTTTATAGTCCAACGCAAGTTCCACCTGCCACTTGGATCCGCCGACATCAAACTCAAACCTCTGAGAGACGTCGTCCTCTTTTGCGCGCAAAATCTTTTGAGGCGCCTCGGACGACTTAGGCGCCTTCGCAATAACGTCCTGGATTTTTGATATTTTTTCTCCTAGCGATTTCGGCTCGATCTCCACATGCATCTTTGCGACGGCCTTTTGCGCAGCCGGCCTGCTTTCACGAGCCGCCTCCATCGATCGCCAATTATGCACCTGGTCAAGAATTGGCATCGGCTTGGAAGCCAAAACAGTCTTTAGCTTTGTAACAAATTCTTCTTCCGCTTCGTCCCAGCGGATGCCATCCTTGGTGTGACTTACTTTGAAGCCAACCAGATTGATCTCGCCAAATATGCGCTGGTAGGCAAAGGAATTTGCGGCTCCGAAAATTTCAGCCGGGCGGTATGTCTCATCCGCGCTGCCTTCTATGAGGCGATTGCGTCTCATGAGCGCGAAACCGGCTCTCGCTGTTGAGCCTCTTGCCCTAATTGCGACGAAGCCATCAGCTCGGCGTCCGCCCGATAAGTCGATACTAAATTCCTTTCGCCAAGTCTTAGGGCTTCCGCTCTTGTCCTTCCAATAGGGCGCGACGAGGATCTCTGGCTCTTCGTGCAAGAGCAATTCACCGTTTAACCGCAACTCGAGGTCACCTCGGCGCGTGAAGCAACGATATATACTAGCAAGATGGTCTCGAATTTTCGCCGTTGTCTTCGATTGCGGCATCTTGCGAACTTGATCAAGTACTATTTCTGTATAATGAAATTCGCGGTCTACCGTACGTGTTTCCACCTCGAGTTCCTCGATGGTGTCGCGCACGATGCGCTCGATGTCGAAACTGACAATTCTTTCGATATTTTCGCCAAGAGCTGACGTTCGCACAGACCACTTAGGGGAGAACCAAGCAGCAGCGCTTTTCATTCCCATTCCGAATTCGGACAGCCCGCTCGCGTCATGCGGGACCTCAGCCGGCCGGAATGCTCTAGGGAATGCGTCCGGTCCAATGCCGCCGGCGTTGTCACGAATGGTGATGCGCTCGGCAGCAGGATCAATGTCGATGTCGACGGACAGCGGAAACTTAGAACCTTCAAGTTCCCGCAAATCTTTGCGGCAGGCCAGGTAACTTTGCAGAGCGTTGTCGACAAATTCAGCCAGCGCGTACCACGGCTTGTAATTGAGGTGTGGCAGGACGGAAAGTATGCTGACGCCCGGACGAATACTAACCCGACTGATAGCATTCATCTGTTCGATCCTGCTGCCCTGATCATCGTTGCGATGTGGAGCAAATTCGCAGCAACTCGCTCTACTACACGTGCGTTGACTGCATTACCTAGCGCCCGAGTGGTTGGTCCCATCGCGCTTGGCAGATGCTTTAGTTCGCCGAGGTCCTGCAGTCTGGCCCGCTCAGAAGCAGTCATGTATCGCTTCTCCCAGGCAATGATAGGCACCTGGGACGAAGATCCCGCAACTAAGGTAGGCGCGCTGTCCGGTGATTTCGCACGAATACCAGAGCCGCGAAGTTGAACGACGGTCTCCCAGACCGATCTATGCCCGTCGAAGTTCCACTCGAATTTTTGGAAGCTATGATCAAAAGGGTGCAAGCGAGGCAGCCAGGGGTCGATCCAGTCTCTGTTTTGCTCGTAAAGATCGCGGTTTAGCTGGAGAAAGCGCCGCTTCCATTCGGGAAAAGGCTTAGCAGACCGAGCGTAAGTCGGCAGGCGAGAAGCTACCTCGTCCATGCTGGCTACGTTCAAACTCTGGCCGAATGCGCCACGGTAGTTCTGCAGGACCTCGAGGGGTACAGCCAGCGGCGCTGTCGTAGCAAAGGGATATGTCGCACCGAACTCGGCCGTCCATATTGGAAACCAAGGCTTTCGGCGGTCGTTTGGGTAAGCGTCGAGGAATGCTTGCCAAACCTCTAACGCATCCTCAACGCGTTTTGAGATCCGCGCGGCCTCTTTGGGATCCGTATCCAAAAGCGCACGAAGATCTGGCTGGCCCCCAACTCCCACTGGCCATGTGAAACTTTCGAGGCCGTCACGAGCGCCTACGATCAGCAGCCGCTCACGAATTTGCGGCACACCAAATTCGTGAGCAGAGAGCACCTTCGCATCGACGGCGTAACCTGCATGGCGAAGTTCAAGGCTCAGCCACCGCCATGTTCGCCCGTTGTCGTGACGTAGCAGGTTGGGAACGTTCTCCAGGATGAAATATTTTGGTCGTCGAGCCCGCAACCATCGAATTATCAGCGGGGCAAAATCGCCATTCTTTGGACAGTTGAGGCCCGTTTGTGGACCCGCCTTCGAGAAGGGCTGGCATGGAAACCCGGCGCAGAGAACATCAAATTCGGGAATGCCTTCAGGATCAATCGCGCGGATATCACCTTCGGCCTCGATGCCGAAATTTTTCTTATAGAGGCTCCGCAGCCCAGGATCGATTTCTGATGCGAGCACGCATTCATGACCGAGCCGTCGCAATGCGACGTGGAAGCCTCCCAGCCCCGCGAAAAGGTCTATGAACCGCAACTGAGACAACCCGACCAATCCGCGAGTGCGCCATGCCCTTAGTGAGTGCGCTCCGTGGCGTTAAGGTAGCGTGTTGGGAGTGAGGACGCCAAGGGGTCTAGTTGCGGCATCCCCAGCGGTGGCCTTCATCTGCCGCGGCGCGGGCCTCCTAAACTGCCCCTCCTTCGCAACGTGCATTCTCAACCATCCAGAGCGCCATTGTATGAGGTTGCGTCATACTGGTTAACGGCGAGGTGGGCTCGACATTCGGACGGGCCGCGCTGCGCAGCAGAACTTTCAGCTTGGCGGAGGCGAGTTCGAAGGGGTTGAAGTCGGGTCTGCAAGCGGGGGAGGTGCAGGACCCGAGTTTCCCGCTGCCAGCGCTGGGACGCGCCGGTCTCAACGGCATGGACACGCACTCGCGGAGGTCGACGGACGGGGCTGAGCACATCCGCGCTCTCCTTCTCCAATCAACCCCTAGACCTTTTATCCATTCAAACTCGCGCGGACAGCGTTCTTGGATGGGCAGTGGTTATTTTATTAGATCAAAATCTCCTCAGGTCGAACTATCTTCATTGTGAACTTTTGGAAAATTTTAGATCTGCAGCGTTAATACCATGGAAGCGAGGTAGGCCTGGAAGCCGGCCGTTGTGAAACGCGCGCCTCCGATCGCCGGGCCAACCGCTCGGGCGTACATCACCGCGAGGCGGCGGATCTCGATCGTGTTGCTGGTCTCCGTCCCAAAGTCTGCAGGCCGACACCGCGTCGATGATGCAGTTGCGGAAGTGACTTCGGCAGCTTCCTCGGGCGTGAACCGAACGAGCACCGACGTTCGGGCGGCCTCGAGAGCCGCTAGGCGCCTACTCAGGATCGGCGTCATACTGACGACAGAGCGCAAGGGGTGGTGGGCCTTTTTCCGAGCCCTAAGCTCGACTTTGGCCATTCATGCGGCGTGGCAGAGGGCATAGGCCCAGGGCGCGGGCAAACGGAAGCGGGGTTTTGTTCGGGCGCGTCGGCGCGGTGATGTTGCCAAAGTCCGCTCGCGCCAGATCGCGCAGCGCACGGCGGCCAGAGCATCGGCGAAGGTCGGGCGCGGTTTGGGGTACCACGCGGCGGCCGCGATCCGTCGCCGTTGGCGGGCCGGGAGCCGTGCGGCCAGCAGCGTGACGATCGAGAACAGGGCGAGCAGGCAGGGTGTGGTGCGGGCAATCGCCGTGTCGGACCACTGCCGCTGCGTCTCGACGCCGAGATGAGCGCGCACTTCCTGGAAGGTGACCTCGACGGTCCAGCGCCGCACGAACCACCCCACGATCTGCGTGGGCTCGCGCGTCGGATCAGTGCAGAGCAGGGCCTGGGGCGGGAAGCGTGCCTTGGGATCGCGGATGAGTACCCAGCGGATCGGCACGACCGGCAGACCGCCGTGCCGCCACACCGCGGTGTCCGAGGCGATCTCGATCGTGCGCTCGCCCGCCCCGTACCAGCCCGGCACCACGACCGCGTGCCAGCGCGTGTCCTTGGCCGCGAGGGTCGCGGCGAGCGTCGGCCGCCGAGCGCCTTTGGTCCGCGGGCGCCCGATCGTGCCGGGTGGCCGCGGCGGGGCGGGATCGTAGAGAGCAGCATCCAGCCGCAGGCGGGTGATTGCCGTGATGCGGGCGCGGCGCATCGCGTCGAGGAACAGCAAGGCCGAGAAGCCGCTGTCGCCCACCACCACGAGGTCGCGTGCGCGCAGCCAGCGGCGGGCCTGGAGGGCAAGTTGGCGTCCGACGTCGAGCAACGGCTTGTGCCGACGGCCCCGGTCGCGACAGGCGCGCTCTGATGGCACCAGCGCGGTCAGGAACGGCAGCGCCCAGACGCGCCCCGCCCAGGGGATCGGGGCGAGCAACATCAGGCTCATCCAGCGCAGCCCGCTCGCCTTGACGAAGTGGCTGTCGGAGGAGCGAACCGGATCACGGTAGATGCCCTTGGCGGCGATCCGCTTGCCGCGGCGGCGCTCAATCGTGTCGTCCAGTCCCAGGACCACGGGGCCGCGTTGCGCGAACGCGTCGACGAGGAACCCGAGCAAAATGCGGCTGCCGCTGCGCGGGCACCACGCCGCCCGGTTGAGGATGCGGTGGGCGTTCACGAACCGCCGCTCCTGCGCGCGGCCCATGATGCGCAGGACACTCGCCACCGTGCGGCGGCCCGGCGTCAGGATCGCGCCGATCAGCAGAAGCTGAGCATGGCGCCACGAGCGGTGGACGAACAGCGGCGCGAACGCCAGGATGATCCCGGCGAAGCGGGTGGGCAGGTCCAGCATGGCGGTGTCTCTTGGCGGGGACGCCACCAGCCTATCCGTCACACCCGCTTCGTCACCTCACATCCTCGACGACCCGTCCGATTGGCCAAAGTCGAGCTAAGAGCTGGCCGCCTTAGCTCTCTGCGCCCTGTGTGCTAGCGAAATTTTTGAAATTTCGATCAATGGCAGCACCCGGCCGAAACAGGGCGAGGAACTGCCGGAACCCACTGGCGGTGAACTTGGCCTCGCCCTGCATCAGGCTTTGGTTTTGGGCCATCCGACTGACCCAGACCATGGTGGCGAACTCGGCGCCGAGAGTTGTGCGCAGGTAGGCGAGCCAGCAGGCCTCCGCATCGAACGCCTCTCCATGCTTACTGGAGAGCCAGGCCAGGACGGCGCTGATCTGGTAGTGGCGCGGCTGGCCGACGGCCTGCCGGAACCACGACGCGGGCAGCTCGGCCGGACCAATGCCGCGATTGCGCCAAGTCGCGAACAATCCTCGATCGACCCCGACGGCCGTCACGATCTCCGTTGTGCTGACGACTGCCCACGGGGGCCGGCAACCAAAGCTCACCTGGCAGGCCCTCGGCAGGGACCGTAAGGTAGTCGACGGTTTAATGATAGCGGCCGCGTTCATTCCTCGGGGTTCTCCTCGTCCCAGATGGCATACTCGACCCACATCTCAGGCGTGATCGATCCGGGTGGCAGCCTGCATTCGATCTCGGCCGATGCCGCATCGAGCCAGCCAGCGGGCCGCTCGCTCTTCAGGGTCGCCATCACATCGATGGGTGCGGCAGCCTCCGCGTCCGCCGGTGCCTCGGCCTGCGAATTGGACGCGTTCTCGATCTCCTGGAGCATGGCGCTCTCGAAGATCTCCACCGCCCGCTGGCGGATCGCCTTGGGGCTCAAGCCGGTCTCCAAGACGTGGTAGGGGCTCACGCACTTGTCGTTGAGGCATCGGGCCAACGTCGGCACGTCGTCGATGTGGACGCCGGTCAACAGCGCGTAGACGCGCCGGTGAGCAGGGACCTTGGTTTTTCCCTTCTGGGGATCGCGCACTTCAGGAGTTGCGCGCTCGCCCTGGACGCTCCCGGCGCTGTTCCGCCAGCCATCGTATTCCGCCGGCACCGGGTAGGTTCGGAAGCGCCGCCGCTCCGGCCGGGTGTAGCCGGTCCATAGCCAGCAGGCGCAGTGCTCCCCGCCCGGCTCGATGGTGATCTTCTTCTGCAGGTTGGCCGGTAGCAGCGCGAACGGCCGGATGGTGTTGTTGGCTGCCGCAGGCCGCTCCGAAAATGTGGGGGGTGAGAAGGAGGTCTGATCCCCCTTAGTATCAATATCATTGTCACTAATGTTCATCTCTCCCCCCATCAAATAGTCAGATCACTCTCCCCCCACATCCCCAGAGAAAGAGAAAAGAAGAATAATCTAACTAAATCAGTCTCTTATCCCGCATGACGACGGCTATCAGGCGGTCCGCCATCCGGTCGCTGGCTCCTCCAACATCTGGCGGGTGATCGGCTCGGGGTTGGCATTCCGACCAAACAGCCCCTTCTTTTTGGCCGCCCGCTGCATGTCGGCCCGAACTTCTTCGCTGGCGGCGCTCTCGTTCGGCAGCCGGTGGCTGATGGCGAACAACAAGAAATGCGGGGAGATAAAGCCTCTCGAACCGGCGACATTGTTGTAATCGACCCTGGAATAGGCCCGCGTCAGATCCCGCATCACCAAGATTTTGTCGGAATTGGCCCACACGCTCTTCTTTGATGAAACGTGACCCAATATTATTTCCGCGAAGCAACAAGCATCTAAAAATCTGACGACGTGGTACTTTCCCTCTAATTTGAGCAGCTGCCGAGCCTGCTGTAGTTCGGGGCTGAGGTCTTCTTTTGGATCATACGCGCCGCGGCTCATCGGACGGTCCCCCGATCGAGCAACCGATCTAGTTCGGCGAGTGGAATGAGCACCTTGCCGCCGATCTTCGTGCGGGGCACGTGCCGGTCGATGAAGGTCAGGGACCAGCCAGTTTTTTCGCGGACCTGCTGGCGCGTTAGGTAGTTCCTGAGATCTTCCACGTGTGACACTCCTCTTCTGGAGGCCTTTACGTGTGTTCGTAGGCACGCCAGTGCAAGATCAACAAGTTCTTCACATCTTGTCACCCCCTAATTTTTAGGGGACTGATCTAAATCTTCGGAAGAACTCCGGACCTACCACTCGCGCGAGTTCTCGAGCGGCCTGATTGGTCGAAGTCGATCGCCGCCCTCTGGCAGCCCCGCGGCGGTCCTGTGTCCATACCTTGGTCTGTGGACCTCCCTTATGCGTGGGGTGCAGATTTTTACACCCTATGCCGCCCAACAGCGCGGGGGCTGCGTAACACCGTGCATGCCGCTGCCAAGCCAGCCATTCCCGGCCGATGATCCGGAGCAAGTTCGGGTGGTTTTTCCGGCCTTGGTGGCGTCACTCCTGGATGGTGGACGAGCCATCGCTCTCGGCCAGCCTGATCACTCCTTTTTCTAATACTTCTACTGAAGCTTACCTAACGTCCTGCCAGCCAAGTTTCGAGATCGGCTCGCCGTATGCCGATGCGCCGGTCGCTCAATTTGATGACGCGGGGTCCTCGACCTGTCGCGATCAAGCGCCGCATGGTGGAAACAGACAAATTCGCCATCTCGCACGCGCTGCGGAAGCTCAAAACGACTGGGTGAAGTTGCGGGGTTACGGGCGCGCGCAGGTGGCCTGCGGTCATGCCGTGCATGACGATCTCCAACTCTCAAGAGAGCTGGGTATCGGCCCGCGTTTCACGCTAGGCGTGTCGCCTGTGGGCCTCTAATCTGACCCGCACCCAGCATGCGAGCCCAAAATGTGATTAGGTGCTGATGATTGGAATTTGAACTGCTGCCGAGATAGGGCGCCACAACCGCTCATGCAAGATCACGACGGGTCAGAAGCCGTCAAATCCGGCGATAGATTACGCGGTCACGCTTGACCTATCTTCGGCAGTCAAAAGATGCGCACTAGAGATACAGCTGTAGATCACATACAAATCGCAAATAATTATTGGCTCTTTCAGCAACATTTTGATCCGGTTTGTACGAAACGTACTTTGGCCTCCTGCCCTTCAAAGGCCCATCTAGCCAAACATTTTTGTAGATCAAGACTTCCACATGCTCGAAAAATCGCGCATTGAACTCCCAGCCAATAATGTCCGCCGCGCTTATCGCCCAGACGTCGGCGTTTTTGGCCATGTAAAGTATGCCGCTCCCACATATGGATGAAATACTCCACGGCATTGTTGGAAGCGCAAATATTTGCATTTCTTTCACAATTTCTGATCTCCGGATCCTGCACATGCACCTGACTGACCAGTCTGTCCTAGCCCTTACTCGGCCGAAAGGCCGGCCGCAGATCTACGTGTTCGACGACGAAGTCCCAGGCTTCGGGGTGCGTATTGGCGCCAGGACACGGGTCTGGATTATCCAGTACCGGAACCTCGCCCGCCAGACGAAGCGCGAGACGGTCGGCAAGGTTGGGCGCCTGCCCGCCGCTGACGCCCGCAAGGCCGCAGCCGAGATGCTTGCGCGCGCCCGGCTTGGGCTTGAGCCACGTACCGAATACAAGGCGGCCTCCGCAGTCTTGACGATTGGCTCGCTAGTCCCTGGGTATTTAGCTGAGCGCGCTGAGCAGCTTAGCGAAAGCTATCTGGATGATTTGAAGCGATACCTTGAGGTTCGTCTAGAGCCACTGCATCGGAAGCCGCTACAGGAATTGACCCGCGCAGAAGTAAAAGCTTGGCTGCTGACGGTGCGCGGCATATCGGCAGCCAATCAGGCTCGGGCGGCCCTATCAAAACTTTACAGTTGGGCGATCGCAAGCGGTCTGGCCGAAAAGAACCCCGTCGCAGGCACCGAGAAACGTGGGCGGCAGGTGCGACGCGATCGCGTGCTGAAAGGGGATGAACTGAAGGCTGTGTGGTGCGCCTGCGCCGGGAGCGACGATTTCAGTCTGATCGTACGTCTTTTGATCCTCCTCGGGCAACGACGGGACGAGGTCGCCAGAATGCGGTGGGAGGAGATCGACTTTGCCGACGCGACCTGGTCGCTTCCCGGCGAGCGCACCAAAAACGGACTACCTCATGAGGTTCCCCTTCCTCCTCTCGCACTCAGAATTCTCCGACAGCGTGACGACCGAAGGCTCGTAGGTCGCCGTCATGTCTTCGGCGTATATGACAGCAACGGCTTCTCCGGCTTCTCGAAAGCGAAGGCCGCACTCGATGAACGCTGCGCCCTCAGGAGCCCATGGCGGCTGCACGATCTGCGCCGCACCTGCGCCACTCAGTTGGCCCGAATGCGTGTTCCACCTTATGTGATCGAGGCCGTGCTCAACCACGTCTCGGGCACCAAGGCCGGCGTGGCAGGCATCTACAACCGCCATCTATACGACATCGAGAAGCGCGAAGCCTTGGACATGTGGGCCCGACACATCGAGAATTTCGAGACGGAGGCCTAAACCGACTTCGGCCGATCGCGCGGCCTGGCAGAAGACGTAGGCCTGGACGAGGTAGGAAAGAGTGCCGTCTCGGTGTGCGGTTCTGACAACGGAGTATCATAGAAGCCTGTTCACGCCAGAGCGCGTAGCACACCGCCGTGAGGCGTCGGAAAAGGCCGGCTTCGGTCTCGCGGACCTTGCGGCCTAGCGAACGCCAGTTCGCCGTCCGGATCCGACACGCTGTGCCAAGCGCCTTCAGACCGCACCGCGTCCAGACCTAGAGCGTATTATGAACCTTGCACGAACGCTCTTCTGAGCGGCCGCCGAAACGACTTCCAAAGGGCGCTGATTGTGAAGGATTGATCGCCTCTGCGGGTGTCGGGCAGCCCCGGGCCGGATTTGCGGCCTTGCACTGCCAACTTACCGGTCGATCGAGGCTGGTAAAAATTCACCCGCTTCAATCAAGGATGGCAGCGCCGCACTGGGTCGAAAGAAAGCTCTCAATAACACGCTCTAGAAGCGAGCAGAACCATGAGACGATCTCGTCGTCGCACTGGAACTCCTCCATCGGAAGGAGATCGACATTACGCTCCCCAACGGTGGTGAGGTATCGCCCAAAATCCTTCTCGCTCACGGCACCGCGATCCCATGTGCATCGAGACGTGCTCGCGCCTTGAAGACAACTTCCGGCGGAAACCGGTGAGGATGCCGAACCACAACGTATTCACCCGTGAACTCCGGCAGCCCAGCTTCAACGAGAAGCGTGAAGCCAGGTGTCTCGGCACTGCTGGACGCCCAGTCGATCAGAGACTGCACAATGCCCTTGTTCTTGATTTTTTGACGGGTACGACCCGCAGGTTGATTGCGCCTGTTCTTCTCTGTCAGGAGTTGCTCGTAAGCGGCCAGGGTCGCGTGAAAGTCGCGGACAAGCGGATCATCTGGGTCGTCATTTTCATGGCCGGAAATTGCGCACATGCGACGGAAAACGTCCTGATAAACAGCGTCCTTTCCCTGCATTTTCGCCCGCTCCATCACGGTGCGGCACTCTGCAACCGTCTTGAGCGACCTCACGTCGTACATGTGCCTCTCCGCTCCCATTGTCACGTCTCCGCAGACTTATAAGGCGTAGGCCGGCCGAGCATGAACCGAAGCATCGCCTCGAACCTCTCTATGCGGGGCAATGCTTACCTTTAGCCAAACTTAGAATTTCGGCCACACTCATGAGCGCAACACATTATATAATGTCTTCGATAGCATCCTCTCTCGCACCGTAGACCCTCTCCTCCAGGACCCATCCCGCAACACTCTCAGGCCGGTTTAGGTGCGTATCGGGCGTGAGCGAACTCAAGTGGTATAAAAGGGCGTTGGCGGTGATATCAGTCGCGAGAACTAGCGGGTCATTCTTTCCTACGACCCGAACCGTCCCTAGATGGACTGCATCAAGCGGGAAGTCGCCGCTGCTGACGCGCATCGTGATCTTCGCTTTCCGGACCACAGGCTTTTTGAGGTCCGGATCAAACCCTTTGAAAGTGTAATCGCGACCAGAACTGAGGGTTCTCAGCCGATCTACGGTTTCCTGATAAATTTCAGCGAGATCAGTCTCGTCAAACAAAACATCGACGCGCTTACGACTGAAATCTGCGCATAGGCAGTCGAGTTTCAGCGAGAGCCCTGTCATCAGCGAGCCCTCGACACGTCTGTCGCTCGGTCGCTGGGATACCTTTATCCGTGAACGTCGCGCTGCCTTAATTTCATCAAGCCAACTCTGATGCATTTCGTGCGTCTCTCGATCCACCCGGAGCCGACGAGCCTCGTAGATGACAGGTAACATAAGTTCCTGAATGATTGAGAAGAATTCTTCTCGAACGCCGCGTGCGACTTCCGCCCAGGCCTCGTTTCCGGATTTAAATGCGTCGGTTATGTGTGGCTTTGCCCCTGCCGGCATCGCCGCGATGAAGCGGTCGTAGCCCGGGACGAACCGCGCCCGCATCTCATCGATGCGTTCGATCGGGAATGAGAGCGAGCAAAAAAGCCCTATCTCCTCGTCACGTTCGGCTGTCAGTCGTCGTGATAAACCTTTGCTTCCCGCCTCATCCACATAAGCAAGCACGTCGGTTTCCGAACTGGCAGCAAGTGCTCCAGCACCTTGGTGATGGCTGGCCAAAATCTTACTCCGAGATTTATGTGCAAATTTCTCTGCGCGCACTCATTATTTTGGATCGGCTGCCACTTTCCCGATAACCCGCGGGGCACCCTCTCCCTGAACAGGCAATTCTCGTACGCGAATACCCTTTTTCTCGTCGTCCTGAGCAAGAAATTTCACAATCAAATCACGGGCCTCAATGTTATCGTATGCCACTACTTCGTATTCGTCTATCCTTCCCTCGTAGCTTACTTCGGCGATACGGTGCATGAGTTTGCGCTGCGCCATCGTATACCCTTGCCTTCAGTGACGTCTCTGGGCGGTTAGCATCTACGTGTTCACCACTTTGGGCTACGCCGCACAGCATCCGCGATCCGGGAGTTCAATCTAACGATCACAACCGGGTATGTCTGCCCCAGGTTCAGGTAGGCATGCCCTGCGTATGTACGGGTGGGAAGCGGACCCAAGCTATGCCCCACGTAAACTTTGGCTTCCTCCCTGTTCAGCATTGCTGCCTCAACTCGACACATCCGATCCGGAAGAGATGCTTGGGCCCGCTGAATGTCGCCGATACGTGCAATTCCTGACAGAACGACATTAGAACGACCGCTTTCGGAGGCGAGGTAGAATAGCTTTGATCGCCATGTTCGGCCGCAAGCGAACGGCGACGAGCGCCAGCTTCCTCCCTTTGCCCCTCTCCTTCCAGACTTGGGACTAGCTCAACCCGAGCACGTGCGCGGCCCAGAGATCAAGAGCTTCTCGCTTCTCGCGAGCATAGGTCGCCCGGTTATAGATGCCGGCGACACCAGCCTTCGCGCCGGAGATGTGGTTCAGCACGGCTTCCACAACGTGAGGCAATACCCCGATGCCGGCCATGCCTGTGGCTGCCGTCCTTCGTAGATCGTGAAGTCGCCAAGGTTGCATCACGTTCCCGGACGCGGCGATCCGCTTGTCCATGCGCTCCTTCGAGTTCGACCATCCGCTGAAGGCTCCGACACCATGACCGAACAGAAGGCTGCGGCCCTCAGTCCTCGGCTGTGTCGCCAGAATTTCCAGCGCAGGACGGGATAGGGGCACCTCATGCACGAGACCATTCTTCGTTCGCTGAGCCGGAATGGTCCAAACGGCCGCTGCCAAGTCCAATTCGGCCTCACTCATTGAGCCCACCTCATCACGACGCTGGCCGGTGAGCAGGAGGAGCCGCACGATCCGGCCGTAGGTATCGTCCCGGCACGCTCGCCAGATGGCGCCCACCTCCGTGTCGTTCAGCACCCGGTCTCGCGCCTTCTCGTCGGCCGGCTTATTCGTGCCGACAACCGGATTGCCTTCTGCGAGCCCCTCACCCATTGCCCATGTGAACATGGCCGACAGCGCGGAACGAGCGCGAGCAGCTTTTACCCGGTGCCCGGCGGCTCCAATCGCGCTGAGCTGAGCGGCGACATTCGCTCGTTTGATCTCACTCACAGGCATGTTCGCGAGGGGCTGCCAGTCTCGCTTGAGATGCCGTTCAACCTGCTCAAAAGATCGTGATCGGAGCCGCCTCTCGGCCTGCTTCAGGTACGCTTCGGCGACAGTGCCGAGTGTCACCGCCGCCTGCACCTTGGCGGATGCCTTCTCGGCATGGGGATCGATGCCGACCTGAACACCGCTCAGAAGATCACGAGCGCGCTTCCGCGCTTCATCAAGCGTGAGCGTACCCACTTTGCCGACAACCACCCTGCGGGTGCGTCCATCCTTGGCGCGGTACTGGATCAAGTAGTTGCGTGATCCACCCACATTCAGCTTCACGCCGAAGCCCTTTAGCGTGTCGTCCCAGGCGTAGAGTTCGTTTTTGCCGACCGGCAGGGCCAACGCCTCGATCGACGTTTTGGTGAGCCGCACGGGACCATCTCCAGGAAGCAGACAGGAAGCAAGCGCGCGACATTCCTGGCATTTTCTGAACGCTTCTGGCTACCTCAGACTTGAGGGTCCCACGAAAAATCAACGACTTAGATCCGTTCTGGCAGCGCCTGAACTCATGCGCTCGCAGATTGTGGATCTGGGGGTCCCCCGTTCGAGCCGGGGCGGTGGTACCATCCATTCAGCTCGACAGCGCAAGGGGTTGGCGGATCGCCAGCCCCTTTTGCTTTGGCGGATCCGTAGAGACCGGTCCGCGCCCCGTCCGGCCAGGCTCGCCGACGCCGCGACGGAGGCAGGCGCTCCACGGCGGGCCGCGGGATCCCCTGGACTCTGCGCCGTATTCCCGGATCGGTGGTAATCACGGGTCGCGTGCCGGGAAGATTTCGCCCGGCAGCCCGCCGCAGACGAGGGTTCGGCGGCCTCTATCCGCCTTCCGGTTGTGGCGAATGTTATAGAAACGCCCTATTTGGCTGCCAGTCGTCGCCATTCCGTAGCTATTGACTGTCTCCATTTGTTCGAAAACCCGCATGGATCGCACGACACAGCAGGGTCAACTCGAGACCGTGAGCGCGCTGGCGGCCTCGCTCGCCGACCGGATGCTGATGGAACGCTTGGCTAGCGGAACCCTTCCGCTGGCCAATGCCAGTCGGCTCTGGACGGCATCGCTCCTTCTGGAGGAGCATCAGCGTCCGGTGCCCCGCATCGTGGCGGACGTTCTGGAGCAGTTCCGTCACGTCGAGCCGGCGGACGGCCGAGACGGGACGGATCCCGGGCCGGACGCGGCGTCGGAGGATCCGTCCGGGGAGCCGGCGCCCCGCAAGCGCCGGCTGAGCCGGCTTCTGCGCCCGTTTCGGCAGGCGGCCGAGGCCTGATCGGCCTACGCGGCCGGGCGGGCCGAAGCGCCTCGGGGTGACGCGGCCCCGCTACCGTCTCGGATCCGGAGTTTCCCCGGCGGCCCGGGGAGGCTAAGACCGTCGCCGACCGCGGCGGCGGATCCCGCCCCGCGAACGGGTTTCCGGAACACGTGAGATGAGCATCCCAGAACGGCGCGTCCGCACCCTGTTCGACGAGGCGGCGATCGCCAAGCGCAACGCCGAGCTGGCGCAGGAGATCGTGGCCGCGCGGCCGGAGAACCTCCTCGTCGTCGCGGTGCTCAAAGGCAGCTTCATGTTCGCCGCCGACCTGCTCCGGGCGCTGCACCGGGTCGGGCTCGCACCGCAGGTCGAGTTCGTGCACCTGTCGAGCTACCGCACCGGGACCATCTCCACCGGGCAGGTGGAGATCCTGCGCGACGTGCAGAGTGAGGTGCGCGGGCGGGATGTGCTGCTGGTGGACGACATTCTGGAATCGGGCCGGACCGTCGTCTTCGCCAAGGACCTGCTGATGGCGCGCGGCGCGCGGCGGGTGCTCACCGCCGTGCTGCTGGAGAAGCCGGGCAAACGCGCGGTGACGATCGACGCGGATTTCGTCGGCTTCACCTGCCCCGACGTGTTCGTCGTCGGCTACGGGATGGATGCGGCCCACGCCTTCCGGCAGCTGCCCTTCGTGGGGGTCGTCGACTACGGCAGCGGGGATCCGGACCTGTTCGACCGCGCTTGACCGGAGCGGCGGCCGGCGCGGCATTTTCGCCGCGGCGTTCAAGGATATGAATGTTTCCGGGCCAGGTCTCTTGACAGGGCCGCGGATCCATCTGTGATCTGGCGCCCATCAGCGCGTCCGACATTTCGTCACGACGGGACGCTGACGGAATCGAGGACGTTTACGGGACCACATGGCGCGCATCCTCCTGGTGGATGACGAAGAGACCGTTCGGGGCTTCCTGAAGCGGGGGCTGGAGATCGATGGGCACGCGGTCGTCACCGCCAATGACGGCAGCGACGGGCTCGACCGGCTCAACGAGGCGGATGGCGGCTTCGACCTGATGCTCACCGACATCCGCATGCCGCTCATGGACGGCATCGCGCTGGCGCTGGCCGCCAAACGCGATTTTCCGGATCTGACCATCCTGCTGATGACCGGCTTCGCCGATCAGCGCGAGCGGGCGCGCGGGCTCGACGCCATCGTCACCGACGTGCTGACGAAGCCCTTCTCCCTGGCGGACCTGCGCGCCACGGTGCGACGGGCGCTGGCGGCCTGACACGACCCGACGATGGGATGGCCCGGATCGCCCGCGCCACCGACCCGGCGGAAGCATGCCCGAAGCGGTGGGACATCCCCGGCAGTCCGATCTCTGCATTCAGCTGCCTTGAAGCATTCCCCTTAGTTCAAGCTTCGCGAAGGCATGTCAGCCGTTGTCTGACGAGATCAGACTAGGCTCAGCAAGATCATGTATCGCCGGGACAGCGACACGCGGCGCTACCCGGACCGATACGATTGGGACAGCGAGGAGGCGGGCTGGGACTAGGACCGCGACGACGCGCAGCGCCCGCGCAGGGGATTTTTCGGACGGGTTGTCTCGCTGCTGAAACTCGCGGTCCTGTTGCTGCCGGTGGCAATGTTCCTCTGCGACAGCTTCGCCGATTGCAGCGCATGGCCGGCAGGCTGGCTCGGCATAGTTGGAGCGAGCGCCTGCGCGCGCAGCGAGATGCTCGGCAACGTCCTCTCGATGCAGGACAATTTCGCTCTCCTGAAGCGGCTCATCGACTGAGCCCTTCGGTCGCCCCTGCCACGCGCTGCCGCCGCCGACCACGACGAGCCTGCCATGCCTAACCGCCCCGTCACTGCCGCGTCATCCGGCAGCGTCCACGAAGCCCTCGAGGAAGTCCGGTTCCGCGCCCGCATGGCACGGGTCGGTCCGGACGCGACGAACCGGGCGGAGCGCCGCAGCAGGCCGCCGGTCCGGGGCCGCGGCTTCCGGCTCGGCTGGAAGGGCTGGCTGGTCGTCGATTGCCTGATCGTGCTTCTGGTCGTTGCGGGCGTGGTCGCCTGGCCGCCGGTCCAGACCTGCCGGCAACAGGATCGGACGGTGGGGGTCTTCGCGGGCGATTCCGTCGACAGGTGCATCCGCCGCGGCATCGCCAGCCGGTTCGACACCGCCGACCAGCGCTTCAAGAGCCTGATCCGCGGCTTAGGCCGCTGAGACAGGGAGCCCGAGATCGTCGCGCTGCTCGGGTTGAGCGTCGGCACGACGGCTGGTAGCAAGCGTGTCGTGGGCCGGTGTAGCACAGCGGTAGTGCAGCGGTTTTGTAAACCGAAGGTCGGGGGTTCGATCCCCTCCGCCGGCACCAGAAGTTTCCTTATTTTTGGCGCAGGTGGAAGACCTTGAAGGCTTGCGGGGGGGGGCTCCCAGGTGCGACTTGGGGGTCGCTTTGGCTCGGAAGCTCCGCGATGCCGGGTGCCGTGTGGTGACGGTTCGCTGCGTTCGTGACTTCAGGCGCGATGGAGGCCTCTCTGGTACGTTCGGCGAAGCCCTGAGCACGCAAAGCCCCACTACGGCGGCAAAACGCACATCCGGAAGAGCCTCAAAACCCGGGATCTGAAGGTTGCCACTGCGGAGGCTGCCATGCTCGCCAGAGCCGATGATGTGCTCTGGGCCTCCCTGAAGGCGGACGATGGTCAAGACCGAATCACCCGCGACCCGGGAAGCGGCCAAGGCCTTCTGAGCGGCCCTGGATCTTGAGCCTCCCCGGGCCACCGGACCGCCGGGGCCGCCCTGAATCTCCTGGCTGGACCAGGGGCGCTATGTGAGCCCAACACCGCCGCGGAGGCGTTCGGAGGGCGACCTTGAGCAGCGTGCCGTCGGAACCCGCCAAGGCCTCTCAGAGTTTGTGCCGATACGCCCGATCCGGACCACCTATTGGACAGAGTGCCCATGAGTGCGCCTGTAAAGCCGTTCCTTGGCCTAGTGGCCGCCTTCGCAGGGGGAGTTGCTGCAACCGTGGCCTTTGTTGGCCACCAGGACAGGGCGCCGGAAACGGCCGCAGCGTCGAAGTCTGAAAAAGTTGCTTCGCTCGCAGCCTCGCCGAGCGCCTCCAACGATACTCCTGCGGCGCACGCCCAGCCTCCGTCTGGTACCGATAGGTGGGTCGATCCCACCAAGCACAGCACGCCAGCGCCGGCCGCTCACTCGTCTCTGCCCCCGCTTGTGTTCCATCTGGATGGGAGGCCTGAACACGCGAAGAGCGCCGCGTCGCAAAAGGGCGGGCAGGTTGGAGCCGGACAGGCACAGCATTCTATTGTGGCTCAGGTTTCTCCGCCTCCTCGGCCATCCGTGTCAGAGCTCAAGGCAGAGCCGGCAGGTCGTCCGGCCCCGGCCGCAAAACCGATTGACCGGCCTCCAACGTCGAAGCCCTCAGACGATCTGGCAGCCCGCAAGGCGCAGGCTCACCGGCTTACGGCAAGGCTAAGCCACAAATCTGAAGCCGCACGCATCGCCTCAACCGATAACTCTGAGGATGATGAGAGCCCCGCAGTCGAGCGGCAGATTCGCCGTGTTTACGTTCCGAGTCGTGGCTACGGTTACGCGGCAGGGCAGCCCTATGCGCACCGTTATGTCGAACTCTCCGATCGTTACGAGCGCGATACAGATAACGAACCAAGGCAGTATCGGAGGGAGGCGCCTTCCAGCCAAGCCAGTGGCGTCATGCGGTGGCTCGCTGAACGTTGAGAAAGGGCAGGATAGACAGGGCAATGACCAGCATGGCGCCTCTGAAGACACTTGTGGCTGGTGCAGTCGCCATCATGTTTGCTTCGCCTGCATTTGCCGTAAGTCCTCAGGAAATGAAGGATCGCACAGCGTTTATCGCTGAGCGCTACCTCCAAATCTGGTCTTCAAGCAATGTGAGGCCGGTCGCAGGGGTGCCCTACATGTATGGGCGAACCGTCCTGTTCTATGGAAAGCCGTACACTCAGGCCGATCTACAGGCAGAAAAGCAACGCGCCATTTCACAGTGGCCTGTCAGGCATTACGTCCACCGCCCTGGCACCATGCGGGTGATCTGCAACGTTGCAGCTAGGAAATGTGCCGCCCGCTCCGTCATCGATTTCACCGTTGCCAATCCCAGACGTGGGACTCGTAAGAGTGGATCGGCAAAGTTCGACCTCGGCGTCAGTTTCGCAGGTCCGCATCCGGTCATACTCTATGAGGGTGGCAGCTTGAACAGGCGACGTTCCTACGAGAGCGCAGAAGGCAACGGCGAGTAGCGCCCGTGCTACATTTGGCGCAACAGGCAACTTTACCCTCAATTCCGAGGCGCTAAACCTCAGCTCCTTAGGGCGCCTCATGGAGCCCATTGGGCCCTCCGCCGGCACCGCTGTCCTGCGCCGGCGCGCAGCGGCGGCCTAGCGCCTGCCCCCTCATCGATCATCGTCCTCAGACGGACCGCCCACGGGCTCGCCGGCTCGCGCGGCCGGTTGCCGCCGGATCTGCAGGCGCCCGCTTCCGCCACGCGCTCAGCTTCCGGTCAGATGCCGGCCTGGATATTTGCCACAGCCAAGCTAGAGCCAAGTATTTCTGGATTGTATCTGCGACTATCTGGTGTCGATCATCGATCAAGCTCGGCTATTCCAAGATTAAAATTGGATGAATGCCGGATTCAGAGCTGATTAAATCCGTCGCGCCTACCAGCGCCGCCGGAAGGCGATGAGACGCGTCTCCGCCGGGCCGGTTACGGGACCGGCGTGGCGGGCCGCCGGGCCCTCGGGCTGCATCGCGCACGGTTCGGAGCGCGACCATGATCGGGGACGAGGACCAGCAGGTGATCACGGCCTCCGCCGGAACGGTGGACACGGCCGCACCGGCTCCGCCGCGCCCGGCACATCAGCGGCGCGCGACCGCCCGGTCGATCGACCAAGCGGGACGAGATCGGATCGGGCGCGGTTTGCGCCTGCGCTATGCCGAGATCCTGGCGCTGCCGATCCCGGACCGGTTCCTGACGATGCTCGACGACCTCGCCGCCTGCTCCGATGCGGAGGCCCAGCGATGACCCTGATGCTGCAAGCAGCTCCTGCGGGGAGTGGATTGAGCCCGGCGCCCGCGGGCGCCGATGCCGAGATGCGAGACCTTCTGCTCGGAGCGATCCCGGCGCTGCGGGCCTTCGCGTTCTCGCTGACTTACGATCTCGATCGCTCGGACGATCTCGTGCAGGACACGCTGGTCCGCGCCTGGATCAACGCCGCCACCTTCCGCCGCGGGACGAATCTCACAGCGTGGCTGTTCACGATCCTTCGCAACCTGTTCTACTCGGAGCAGCGCAAGCGCAAGCGCGAGGTCGAGGATGCCGATGGCGTCCATGCCGGCCGGCTGACCGCCCTGCCGGAGCAGGAGGTGCGGATGGAGATGGCGCAGTTCCAGACCGCCCTGAATCGTCTGCCGCCGGCGCAACGGGAGGCGCTGGTCCTGGTCGGCGCGCAGAGCTTCACCTACGAGGAGGCGGCGGCGATCTGCGGCGTCGCCGTCGGCACGATCAAGAGCCGGGTCAGCCGCGCGCGCATGCGTCTGATCGAGGTTCTGGGCATGGACGGAACCGACGACATCGGCTCGGACGCCCAGACCCGCGCGGCGCTGGACGGGACCTGAGAGCGTTTCGCGAAGGATCGTCTTTCACTCGATCAGCCTGACGATCTCCCGGAAGCGGGGCTGCCGGGCGGTGCCGAACCGTTCGAACACCACCGTCTCGGTGGTGACGATCTCGGCGCCGCGCGCATCGGCCGAAACGGACGTGCCTCATACCCACTGGCGGCGCCCGCTTCCGAGCCCTCTCCGAAGTTCGGACATCCGCCTCCCGGAAGCCTGACACAGCGCTCCGTGACGATCCAGGTCGTGCCGCAGGGCCGAGCGCGAGACTTCTGGGATGGAGGCGGGCGGTCATCCGTAGACCGGGGATGCCATCCTCGGTCGATCGAGGAAGACGGGCAAAATGTCGCTCGGCTTCGGGGATCGCGTCCCACCGCGACGGCGGTCGGAGGGATCACCCCCAGGCCTTTGGACGGCCGCAGGCGCCCATCTCCGGCGCCAAGTTCAGTCGCTAAGCTCTGATGGCAAAAGCACGAGTCCGGATCCGCGGGGGCGCGCCGGCGCAACCGCCGCCGCAGGCGCACTAATCCACTTAGCCCTCTCGATCGCGGGCGATCCGACCGCTGGCCCGCCCGCACCACCATCGCCGGCCCTTGATTTCAGGAACGCCAGCCAGATTTCGCCCACGGTCTGAAAGCTGACAGACAGCGAGCGCCGAAGGGGACAGATCACCCGCCGCGATCCGGTGCCGGGGCGTCCAAGAGGCGGGAGCAGGTCGTGTCGGTTCCGCGACAGGGGGAACGCAGATGAACGAGATGACGGTCGACAAGACCGATACGACCACCTTCGAGATGACCGGCACCTGTCCGTTCGGCGGCGACCGGATCGGTGGCGCCTTTGGCGGCCGCCCCGCACTGGAGAACTGGTACCCGCACCGCCTGAGGGTCGAGCTCCTCCACCAGAACGGGCTGGCCGCCGATCCCCTCGGTCCGGACTTCGACTACGCCGCCGCGTTCGCCAGGATCGACTACGAGGCGCTCAAGCGCGACATCAAGGCGTTCCTGACCTCTTCGGTGGCGTGGTGGCCGTCCGACTACGGCCATTACGGCCCGCAGATGATCCGCATGGCGTGGCACTCGGCCGGCACCTACCGCATCGCCGACGGGCGCGGCGGCGCCGGCACCGGCATGCAGCGCTTCGCGCCGATCTCGAGCTGGTGGGACAACGGCAACACCGACAAGTCGCGCCGTCTCCTGCAGCCGATCAAGCACAAATACGGCAACGCCCTGTCCTGGGCGGACCTCATGGTCCTGACCGGCAATTGCGCCCTGGAACTCATGGGGCTGCCGACCTACGGCTTCGCCGCCGGCCGGCTCGATGCCTGGGAGGCGGACAACGCCACCTACTGGGGGCCGGAAGTCGTCGACATGGGTACGGTGTCGAGCTTCGACGACATGGTCAACCGCGACAAGCGCTGGCGCGGCAAGAACGGCGACGCCGATTACGGCCTGGAAAACCCGCTCGCGGCCTCCCACCAAGCGCTCATCTACGTCAATCCGGAAGGGCCCTATGCCAGCGGCGATCCCATGGCCTCGGCGCGCGACATCCGGGTCACCTTCACGCGCATGGCGATGAACGACGAGGAGACGGTGGCGCTGATCGCGGGCGGTCACGCCTTCGGCAAGAGCCACGGCATGGTGCCCGCCAAGGAGATCGGGCCGCCGCCCGAGATGGCGCCGATGGAGGCGATGGGCCTCGGTTGGCACAACCCGCAGGGGTCCGGCGCCGGCCGGGACACGATGACCAACGGCATCGAGGGCAGCTGGACGCCCGACCCGACGCAATGGGACAACGCCTACCTGGAGAACCTCTTCAAGTTCGACTGGGAGCAGACTAGGAGTCCGGCGGGTGCGCTGCAATGGACGCCGAAGGATCCCGACGCGCCCAGGACGCCCGACGCCCACGTCGAGGGCCGGATGCATCCCCTGATGATGATGACCTCGGACATCGCCCTCAAGGTCGATCCGGACTACCGCAAAGTCTGCGAGAAGTTTCTGGCCGACTTCGACGCCTTCACGCAGGCCTTCTCCAAGGCGTGGTACAAGCTCACCCACCGCGACATGGGGCCGAAGCACCGCTATCTCGGCCCGGAGGCTACGATCGAGGACGAGCTCCTGTGGCAGGACCCGCTCCCCGACGCGGCCTACGAGCCCGTCGGCGAGGCGGAGATCGCCGCGCTCAAGCGGGCGATCCTGGCCACGGACCTTTCGGCCTCCGACCTCGCCTTCACGGCCTTCTCGGCGGCCTCGACCTACCGCGACAGCGACAAGCGCGGCGGCGCCAATGGCGGCCGGCTGGCGCTCGCGCCCCAGAAGGACTGGACCGTGAACCGCCGCGCCGCGCCGGTGGTCGAGGCCCTGCGGGGCGTGATGGCGGGTTTCAGCGACGGGCGCAGCGACGGGAAGCGGGTCTCGCTGGCCGACCTCATCGTGCTCGGGGGCTGTGTCGCGGTGGAGAAGGCCGCCAGGGATGCCGGGGTTGAGACGACCGTGCCGTTCACGCCCGGCCGGGTCGACACGACCCAGGACCTGACGGACATCGAGATGTTCGAGTGGCTGAAGCCCGTCGTGGACGGCTTCCGCAACTACGTCGACGACGGGTTCGGGGCGATGGCGCAGAGCCTCTCGCCGGAGGAGCTGTTCCTCGACAAGGCCAACCTGATGACGCTGACCGCTCCGGAATGGACGGTGCTGACCGGCGGCCTGCGCGCCCTCAACGTCAACCACGACGGGTCGAAGCGGGGCATCTTCACCGATCGGGTGGGCGTGCTGACGACCGACTTCTTCCGCAACCTGACCGACACGGATCTGGTCTGGGAGAAGGCCGATGCGGGCGGGATGACCTTCGCCCTCAAGGATCGCGAGAGCGGGCAGACGAAGTTCGAGGCCACGCGCAACGACCTCGTCTTCGGGGCGAACGCGCAGCTGCGGTCCATCGCCGACGCCTACGCCGGCAGCGACGGCCACCGGCGGTTCGTGGCGGACTTCGTCCGGGTCTGGGACAAGGTCATGATGCTCGACCGCTTCGACGTGAAGGGTCACAAGCGCTACGCGCCCATGGCGGCCTGACCGCCGCGCAAGGGCGCTTCAGGACCTCGCCCCGTGATCGACAGGGGGTGAGGTCTCAGGGGCCGAACAGTGTCAAACTCTAGTAGGTGGCGAACAGATGGGCCACCGCTTCGGGCTCCGACGTGACGGTCAGCGCCAGAGCGAGCAGGATCCGGGCCTTCTGCGGGGTCAGATTGTCGGCGCTGAGGATGCCGCGGCTGCGCAGGCGGGTGGTGAGCGGGACCACGCCGCTGCCGGCCCGCGTCGACATCACCACCACGATCCCGTCGGCGGCGGCAGCCTCCAGGGCCTCGGTTTCCCCGGGCGGGGTCATGCCCGGGGCGAGACCGGCCGCGACGAGGCCGCGGGCGCCCGCCGCCCGGAACGCCCGGACCGCGGTGCCGTCGGCATCGGCATAACCGTAGGAAATATCGACCCGCGGCAGCGCCGCGAGAGACCGGATGTCGAAGGGCGTGCCCGGCGCGTGGGCGCGCTCCGAGCGGCGATAGTAGCGGACGCTCTCGCCGTCGACCTGGCCGAGCACGCCGAAATCCGGGGTCCGGAAGGTCTGAAGCCGGGCCACCGAGGTCTTGGTGACCTCGCGCGCCGCCTGGATCTCGTCGTTGAGCACCACGAGGACGCCGCGTCCGCGGGAGGCCGGCGCCGCCGCGGTGCGCACCGCCGCCACGAGGTTGAGCTTGGCATCGGTGGAGAGCGCGCTCATCGGCCGCTGCGATCCGACCAGCACCACCGGCACGTCCACCGTCAGGGTGAGGCTGAGCGCGTAGGCGGTCTCCTCCAGGGTGGCAGTGCCGTGCCCGATGACGATCCCGGCGAGGTCCGGGTGCTCGGCCGCGAGGCGCTCGCATAGCAGGACGAGGTCGCGCCATTCGGCGAACCCGATCGCCGGGCTCGGGACCGCCCGGAACGGGACCGGCACCATCGCGGCGACCGTCGCCAGTTCGGGGACCGCGTCCAGGATCGCGCCGGCATCGAGACGCCGGTCGGTGGCGGTGTAGTCGAGGATGTCGAGGGCGTCGCGCCCGAGGGAGGAGATCGTCCCGCCCGTGCCGATGAACGCGACCTTGGGCAATCCCGCCCCCTGTGCTGCCGCCATACCGAGTCTCCCGACCGCTTTCGGCCCCGCGCAGGGGCTCGCGGTGTGATGCCGCCTTGAGCGGCCGAGGTCGAGACCGCTGCGCGCAGGCGGGCGATGCACGCAGCGGCGAGCCTGCGCGGTCTCAGCTCTTGAAGTCGAACAGCAGGGCCGAGACGCTGGCCCCGGTGCTGGTGCCGCTCGCCCCAGATCAGACGCCGGCGGCCAGGCGCAGTGGCGGAGCCATCTCGGCCGGGCGCGCCGCCGGTGCGGCGTGACTGTAGAGGCCGCGATGCTTCGGGTGCGGGCTGAGCCGGTCGGTCAGGCCGATCACCGTCTCGGCCGCGCCGAGCAGAAGCGCGCCCTCCGGCGCGAGTTGTGCGGCGAGCCGCGCCAGGACGTCCGACTTCGTCGGCGCGTCGAAATAGATCAGCACGTTGCGGCAGTAGATCACGTCGAATTGGCCGAGCGATGCGAAGCTGTGCAGCAGGTTGAGCTGACGGTAATCCACCATCGACCGCAGGCTCTGGGCGATCTGCCACTGCTCGCCGACTTGCGTGAAGTACTTGATCAGCCACTGCACCGGCAGGCCACGCTGGACCTCGAAATGGCTGTAGAGCCCGAGCTTGGCCTTCTCGATCACCTCGGTGGAGAGGTCGGTGGCCACGATCTCGACCTGCCAGCCGGCGAGCCGCGGCGCCGCCTCCTGGAGCAGCATGGCGAGCGAGTACGGCTCCTGCCCGGTGGAGGCCGCCGCGCACCAGATCCGCAGCCGCCGCCGGCTGGCGTTGCGCACCAGTGCCTCCGGTAGGAGCGTGTCGCGGAACAGGTCGAACGGGATCCGGTCGCGGAAGAAGAAGGTCTCGTTCGTGGTCATCGCCTCGACCACGGCCCGCTCGATCCCGCCGTTCTGGGCGAGCTTGAGGGCCCCGATGAGGTCGCCCAGCCTCCCCAGACCGAAGCGGCGGCAAACCGGGGTCAGCCGGCTCTCCACGAGGTAACGCTTCTCCGGGGTCAGCGCGAGCCCGGAGCGCTGCTTCAGGAAGGCGCGCAGGAATTCGAACTCGAGCTCGGTCATGTCGGCTGACCCGTGATCAGGGCGCGGAGCGCCGACGCGAGTTCGGGGAGCGGCAGGACTGCCTCGGCGAGGCCGGCCCGCGCGACGCTGCCCGGCATGCCCCAGACGGTGCTGGTGGCCTCGTCCTGGGCCAGCACCGGACCGCCGGCCTCGGTCAGTGCCCGCGCGCCGTTGGTGCCGTCCGAGCCCATGCCGGTGAGGATCACGGTGGCAGTCGCGGCGCCGAAGACGGCGGCCGCATCCTTGAACAGCACGTCGACCGCGGGACGGCAGAAATTCACGGGCGGCCCGTCGGTGAGCTTGATGATGGGGCCGCTGGGCCCCGCCGCGAGTCCCATATGGCGGCCGCCCGGGGCCACGTAGATGCGGCCCGGCTCGACGCGCTCGTCGGTCTTGCCTTCGGCCGCCGGGAGCCCCGTGCGGGTGGACAGGTGCTCGGCGAACACCGCCGTGAAGATCGGCGGCATGTGCTGGACGATGAGGACCGGCAGGCGGCGCAGGGCCGCGGCGCCGATCCCCTCCAGCATCTCGCCCACCGCCCGCGGACCGCCCGTGGAGGAGCCGATCAGAAGGGCGCGGGGCGCCGTGCGGCTGCGCACCTTGGGCCGCAGGGTGAAGGGGATCGCGGGACGCGGTGCGGCCGGCGCCGGAGGGGCCGCCTGCGCGGGCGCGGGAGCGGCGGGAATCCCGGCGGGGCTCGGGGCCGGGCGCCGGGTCCGCGCGCGGGCAGAGCCGAACACGCGGACACGCTCGATCAGGTCGGCCCGGAACGTGTCCGAGGTGGTGACCCCGCGGCTGCTCTCGGGCTTGGCGATGTAATCCACCGCCCCGAGGGCGAGGCACCGCAGGGAGATGTCGGCGTTGCGCGTGGTCAGCGTCGACATCATCACGACCTGCACGGTCGGGCTCATCGCGAGCATGCGCGGGAGCGCGGTCGTGCCGTCGAGCTCCGGCATCTCGATATCGAGCAGCACCACATCCGGGTCGTGCTTGCCGATCATCTCCAGGGCGATGCGCCCGTTCGAGGCGGTACCGACCAGCTCGAACCCGGCCTCGCCGATCCAGCGGGCGACGAGGCCGCGCACCACGGCGGAATCGTCGGCGACCAGCACGCGAATCGCGGGCGCGGACGACGTGGTGCCTTGGGTGGGCAGCGTGCGCAGTGGGGCGACCGCGGGACTCAGGGCCATGGTGAATGCCTCGGGTGCAGGGGCCGCCGGGAAGAACCAGCGGGTCTCGGTGCGTGTAATCAGGCCGCGTCGGCGACGAGTCCGACCTGCTCGAGCTTGGCCGTTAGGATATCGCGGTCGAAGGGCTTCATGATGTACTCGTCAGCCCCGGCCCGGAGCGCCCGGGCGATCGCCCCGACATCGTTCTCGGTGGTGCAGAACAGGACCTTCGGCACTTCCCCTCCCTGGCTCTGACGCAGGGCCTGGAGGAAGGCGTAGCCGTCCATGTTCGGCATGTTCCAATCGAGCAGGATGGCGTCGGGCATGTTCGCCGCGCAGGCTTCGAGGGCGGCACTGCCGTCCTCAGCCTCGCTGACGTTCATGCCGAGGTCCTCGATGATCCGGCGGGCCACCTTCCGGATCACCGCGGAATCGTCCACCACCAGGCAGGTGGTCTCGTGCGGCGCCTTCATCGCCTTCTCCCTCAAGCCGCCTTGGCGCCGGCAGCCGTGAAGCCGAGGAGCGCGTCCACGTCGAGGATCACCAGGAGGCGACCGTCGAGCCGGTGGACGCAGGTGGCGAGGTCGCGCCAGCGGGGATCCAGATTGATCGGCACCGCCTCACGGCTGTCGGCGCCGAGCTTCAGCACCTCGCCGACGCCGTCGACCACGAGGGCGAAGGTCTCGCCGCCCTGTTCCAGGCCGATCGCCATCTTCGGATTGGCCCTGGTGCCGTCCGCCTCGGGCTCGGCGTCGGGCAGGCCCAGGCGCCGGCGCAGGCACAGGGCCGTGACCACGCGACCGCGCAGGTTCAGGAGGCCGACGATCTCGGCCGGGGCCAGGGGCACCGGAGTCACGCCGGACGGGACGAACACGTCGTGGACCCGCTCGATCGCCAACCCGAACAGGGTGTCGCCGACATAGACCGTGACGAAATCGTCGGTGGCACCGCTCTCGGTGCCGTTGGCGTTGGCAGCCTGCATCAGAACTCTCCGATTTCGATCGTGTCGATCTTTTCGATCGACTTGGGGCGGGCGGCTCTGGGATCAGGCGGCTTTCGAGATCGTCGCGGCGCCGAGCTCGGCAAGGGCCGCGATGAGGCCGCTGCGGTCGAACTTCGCTACGAGGTCGTTGATCGCCAGGGACCGGGCGCGCTCGACCGCGTCGGCGCCGATCGCGCCCGAGAGGCCGATCACCGGGAGGGCGGCGAGCCGGGGCTCGGCGCGGCGCATGGCGGCGACGAGGTCGAAGCCGCTGCGGCCCGGCATCTCCAGGTCGGTGACCACCACCTCGATCTTCGGATCGGACTGGAGGGTCGCTAGAGCCGCATCGGCGCTCGCCGCCGTGATCACCTGGAAGCCCGCGGCCTTCAGGACCGGGCTCAGCATGTCGCGGAAGAAGGCCGAGTCGTCCACCAGCAGGACCGTGGAGAGCTGCTCGGGCCGCTTCAGGCCGCGCGCCCAGTCGTCGTAGGCGAGCGGCAGGAAATGGGCGATGTTGATGATGTCGGTGGCCCGGCCCCGCAGGACCGCCGAGCCGATCAGATCCGAGCGGTCGGCCGCGATCTCGATGTCGAGGCGCTCCTCGACGATGTCGACGATCTCGTCCACCACGAGGCCCATGGCGCGCTCGCCGTCGGAGAACACCACCAGGGCCTGGGTCCCCTCCGACTTGATCGTGATCGCCGGGTCGGCCGGGACCAGGGGCATCAGCCGCCCGCGGTACTGGATCAGCGCGCGGCCGCCGAGCCACTCGACCTTGGCGCACTCGATCTCCTCGAGTCGCGTGACCAGCGACAGCGGCACCGCCTTGAAGCTGCCCTGGCCGCCCTTGAACACCAGGAGCGTGGTCTTGGTGTCGGCCACCTCCACCGCCTCGTCGACATCGGAGTCGATGTGGCCGCCGCTGCCCTGGACGCCCTGCGCCACCTGACGGGCCACGCCGTTGGGATCGACGATCAGCACGACGGCGCCGTCGCCCAGGATCGTGTTGCCGGCAAACATCGGGATGTGGCGCAGCTTCGCCGACATCGGCTTCACGACGATCTCCTCCGTGTGGAAGACTTCGTCGACGAGGATGCCGAAGCGCTCGCGCCCGACCTGGGCGACCACCACGAAGCCCGCCTGCTCGGTCTCCGTGCCGGGGCTCGACTGTCCGAGCAGGCCGGTGAGCGAGACGATCGGGAGCAGCCGCTCGCGCAGGCGCAGCACCGGCGAGCCGTTGATGTGCTCGACCCGCTGCGCGCCGGCATCGACCCGCACCAGTTCCAGTACGGCCACCTGCGGTAGGGCGAAGCGGTGCTCACCGGCCCGCACGATCAGGGCGGCGACGATGGCAAGCGTCAGCGGGATCTTGATGGTGAAGGTGGTTCCGCGGCCCGCCGTGGTGGCGATGTCGATCAGGCCGCCGATGGTCTCGATGTTGGTCTTGACCACGTCCATGCCGACGCCGCGGCCCGAGACCGAGGTCACCGCCGCCGCCGTCGAGAAGCCGGCGTGGAAGATGAACTTGGCGACCTGCGCGTCGGTCATCCGCTCGACATCGGCCTGGGAGGCCAGCCCGCGCTCCACCGCCTTCTTGCGGATGGCCGCGAGGTTCAGGCCCTTGCCGTCGTCGGCGATCTCGATCGTGATCGTGCCGCCCTCGTGATAGGCGGCGAGCCGGATCGTGCCGCGGGCGGGCTTGCCGGCGGCCACGCGCTCGGCGGTCGATTCGAGGCCGTGATCCGCCGAGTTGCGGACCATGTGGGTCAGCGGGTCCTTGATCACTTCCAGGACCTGCCGGTCCAGCTCGGTCTCGTTGCCGACCATCACGAGGTCGATCTGCTTGCCGAGTTCGGCCGAGAGGTCGCGCACCACGCGCGGCAGCTTCTGCCACGCGTTGCCGATCGGCTGCATGCGCGTCTTCATCACGCCTTCCTGCAGCTCGGCGGTGACGTGCGACAGCCGCTGCAGCGGGACCTTGTAGCTCGAATCCTCGTGCCGTCGGGCGATCTCCAGGAGCTGGTTGCGGGTCAGCACCAGCTCCGAGACCATGGTCATCAGGTGCTCGAGCGTGTCGACGTTCACCCGGATCGTCTGGTTCTTGGCGGCGGCGGTCGCCTCGCCCTCGGTACCCTCGGCCTTCTCGGCGCGGACCGGCTCGGCCTTCTCGGCCTCGACCGCCTCAAGCCGCTTGGGCTCGCTCTTCGTCGCAGCGGCAGGAGCCTCGCCCGGGACGGGTGCGGCCGCCATCGGGGCGACCGGCGGCGGCAGGAAATCCGATTCGTCGGGACCCGGAGCGGCCAGGAAGGCGGCCTCCAGCTCATCCAGCGACACCTCGCCGGGCTTGAGTTCGCGGGACACGGGCTCGGGCAGCACCGGCTCGGGCAGCGGCGGGGCCACCTGCTCCGGCTCGGACGCTCCTTCGGCCATGCGCTCCAGCGCGGAGATCAGGTCCTCGTCAGACCCCGACGGCTCGGTCCCGGTGGCTTCGAGATCGGCCAGGATCGCCTTCAGCCGGTCGAGCGTCAGCAGAATCAGCGTGACCGAAGCCGAGGTGGCGGGCAGGCCGTCGCGGAATCGACCCATCAAGGTTTCGGCAGCGTGCGCCAAGGCCTCCAGGCGCGGAAGGCCCAGAAACCCGCAGGTTCCTTTAATCGTGTGGACGAGACGGAAGATGTTCCGAAGAATTGTTTCGTTGTTCGGGTCCTGCTCAAACCGAACCAGTTCGGCATCGACCGTGTCGAGATGCTCCCCGCTCTCGGTCAAAAACTCGCGAAGCAGGTCGTCCATAGGCGCTACTCGTTACGCGGAGAAGGTCTCGCGCAACGTACTTACTCGCGCGGGGTTAGGGAAGCGTTTCGATTCCCGCCCCGCAGAGATGTTTTTCAGAACTTCACGCGAGCGCTGTGTCCGAAGCCTCACCATCGGTCACGGTGGGTGCTGCGATCACTGCGGGCGCGGCCGTGATCGTCACTTCATCATCCTGGATCGCGAACTGCACATCCATGCCGGCGGCCCGCGCGACGAGGCCGGCATAGAACGGCAAGATGCCGTGGGCGTCGACGGTGCCGCTCTCGGGGCGGGCGGCCATCAGTTCCTCCACGTGCGGCGGGATGCGGGCATGCGAGCCCTTGGCCTTGAGCACGAAGGTCGGCGCCTCGCCGTCGCCCGAGACGACGACGTCGATGAGGCCGCCCCGCGGGATCGCCGAAGTCGCGATCATCACGAGGTTGAGGAGCAGCTTGACCTTGTTCTTCGGAAACAGAGCCTGCGGCGCGCTCCAGGTCAGCTTGGTCTTGTCGTCGGCGAACATGCCCTTGGCCACGCTCTCGGCGTCGGCGAGGTCGATCGACGCGCCGGCCGAGCCGGCCGCCCCGAAGGCGATGCGGGCGAATTTCAGCCGCGCCGAGGCTTGCCGGGCGCTCTTGCCGATCAGCTCCAGCGCGAAAGTCCGCATCGATTCGTCCTGGTCGTCCTCCAGGACCTCGAGCCCGTTCACGATCGCGCCGACGGGGCTGATCACGTCGTGGCAGACGCGGGAGCAGAGCAGGGCCGCGAGATCGAGGCTGTCGAGGTTCAGGGTGGGCGAGTTCGGGGAGGACATGGTGCGCTCCGGGCGGATCTGGGATTCGGATGTCTGCGGGCCGGAGCTCCGATCGGAGCTTCCGGGTCTCGGGTGCCCGATCCCGCGATCGGGCACCCGAGAGACCCCGCACGGCCTGCAGGCCAGACCGGGGGCGATGGACCGGCCCGCACGGATAGACGCCACGGTCCGCTTTGAAAAGCGTTACCGGGATTGACGGAGCGGCCGGGCCGGCGCCCAGATCGCAGTCAGGGCCGCGGCCGGAAATACGGAACCGGACAGGAACGGGCAGGATCGGGTAAGGTGCCGGCCCCGTCGAGCCAGGGAGGAATCGGCGTGAGACATGAAACCGGGATCCGGCACGCCTCGGCCCTCGCCCGGGCACGCCCGCGCAGGACGCGCAGCCCCGGCGGCGTGCGGCGCCTCTGACTGGCCGGGCTGATCGCATGCAGACCGCCCGAACCCTGCGCGAGAGCCTGCGGCCCGGCCTCCGGCTCGCCGATCCGGAAGCCGCGCGGGCGCGGCTCGCCGAGATTGAGCCGGCCTTCCCGGCCGGCTTCCTGACCCCCCCGTGCCGCGACCTGCTGCTCGGGCTCGCCGATCATTCGCCCTTCCTCTGGCAGGCAGCGGCCCGGTCGCCGGATCGCCTCGTCGCGCTGCTTGGGCAGGAGCCGGAGGCGGCGAGCCGGGACATCATCGCGCGGCAGCGCGCGGTCGGCGCGTCCTGCGGGGTCAATCCCGACCTCGCCGAGGTCGGCCGGCGGCTGCGCGGCAACCGGGAGGCGTACGCCCTCCTGGTCGCGCTGGCCGATCTCGGCGGCTGCTGGGACCTCGATGCGGTCACCCGGGCGCTGTCCGCCTTCGCCGACGCGTCGGTGGGCGCGGCGGCCGAGGCCTTGCTCCGGCAGGGCATGGCGGCCGGGCGCTTCACGCCGGCGGACCCGGACCGGCCGCAGGACGGGTCCGGCCTCATCGTCCTGGGGCTCGGCAAGCTCGGCGGCTGCGAGCTGAACTATTCCAGCGACATCGACCTGGTGGTCTTCTACGAATCCGAGCGCGCCGCGGCCGCGACGGGCGGAGACCCCAAGGCGTTCTTCGTCAAGCTCGCGCAGGGCTTGGTGAAGCTCCTGTCCGACCGGACCGCCGACGGCTACGTCCACCGCATCGACTACCGCCTGCGGCCGGACCCGGGCTCCACCGCGGTGGCGCTCTCCACCGTCTTCGCCTTCGACTACTACCAGACCCTCGGCCAGAACTGGGAGCGGGCCGCCTTCATCAAGGCC
Source organism: Methylobacterium sp. CM6257 (assembly GCF_054611515.1). Classification (NCBI taxonomy): domain Bacteria; kingdom Pseudomonadati; phylum Pseudomonadota; class Alphaproteobacteria; order Hyphomicrobiales; family Methylobacteriaceae; genus Methylobacterium; species Methylobacterium sp. CM6257. The sequence continues at coordinate 6,076,060 of NZ_CM137735.1, read as the reverse complement.
CGGCCGATCGCCGGCGACATCCCGGCCGGCCAGGCCTTCCTGGCCGAGCTGGCACCGTTCATCTGGCGGCGGCATTTCGACTTCCCGGCCATCGCCGAGATCCACGCCCTGAAGCGGCAGATCCACATGGTCCGCGGTCACGAGACCATCGCGGTCGGGGGACACGACATCAAGATCGGCCGCGGCGGCATCCGGGAGATCGAGTTCTTCGTCCAGACACAGCAGCTCGTCTTCGGCGGCCGCAAGCCGCGGCTGCGAGGCCGCCGCACGGTCGAGATGCTCGCCGAGCTCGTCGCCGAGGGCTGGATCGACGGGCAGGCCCGGGACGAGCTGACCGCTGCCTACGCCTTCCTGCGCACGCTCGAGCACCGGATCCAGATGGTCCGGGACGAGCAGACCCAGCGCCTGCCCACCGGGACCGAGGCGCTGACCGCGCTGGCGCTGTTCTCGGGCTTCCCCGATCTGGCGGCGTTCGAGGCGGCGCTGCTCCACCATGCCGGCCAGGTCCAGGCCCATTACGCGCTCCTGTTCGAAGCCGAGCCGGAGGCCGGAGAGGATGGCGGCGCCCTGGCGTTCGGCGAGAACGAGCCGGAGCCCGCCACCCTGGCGCGGCTCGGCGCCTTCGGGTTCCGCGACCCACCCCTAGCCTGGGAGACCGTGCAGGGCTGGCACCGCGGCCGCCGCCCGGCGCTGCGCACTGGCCGGGCGCGGGAGATCCTCGCCGAGATGCTCCCGGCGCTGCTCCGGGCGCTCGGCGGCACCACCGATCCGGACGCGGCGCTGCTGGCCCTCGACCGGGCCTTCGCGCGGATGCCTGCGGTGGCGGAACTCCTCGCGATCCTGCGCTCCCACGAGCGCCTGCGGCTTCTCTTCGCCGATATCCTGGGGACAGCGCCGCGCCTCGCCGACACGGTCGGCCTCAGCCCGCACGTCCTCGACACGGTGCTCGACGCCGACTTCGTGACGCCCACCACGGATCCCGGACAGGTCCGCGCGCAGTACCGGGCCCTCGTCGGGCAGCCGGCGAGCCACGAGGAGTTCCTCGACCGCTGCCGGGACGCCACCCGACAAATGTCGTTCGTCACGGGGGCACGGCTCCTGTCGGGCATCCTCACGCCGCACCAAGCCGGCGAGGCCTACACGGCCATCGCCGAGGCGACGGTGGCGCTGAGCCTGGAGGCGGAGGAGCGCCGCTTCGCCATCGACCACGGCGCGGTGCCGAAGGGTCGGTGCTGCGTTCTCGCCCTCGGTCGGCTCGGGTCGCGGCAGCTCAGCGCGGAATCGGACCTCGACCTCGTGTTCCTCTACGATTTCGATCCGGAGAACCGCACGAGCGACGGTCGGCGCCCCCTCGACGCCGTGGTGGCCTACAACCGGCTGGCGCAGCGCCTCTTCGCGGCGCTCACCACCGCCACCCGGCGCGGCCGGCTCTACGCGGTCGACCTGCGGCTACGGCCCTACGGCAGTCACAGCCCGCCCGCCGTGCAGCTCACCGGCTTCGCCGCCTACCACCGCGACGAGGCTGAGCCCTGGGAGCACATGGCGCTCGCCCGCGCCCGGGTCATCGCGGGCGACGAGACTCTGAGCGCGGCAGTCACGGCTGAGATCGCCGGGACCCTCGCCCGCCCGCGCGACCCCGCTCAGGTCTGCGCCGAAGCGGGCGCTATGCGGGCCCTTGTCGCAAAGGAGCGTGGTCATGCCGGCCCCTACGACTTGAAGCTCGCGCCGGGCGCGCTGTTCGACCTCGATTTCCTGGCTCAGGCCATCGTGCTGAGTCACGCGCGGGACTGGCCCGCCTGCATCGGCCTCGGCGCGGAGGATGTCTTGCGCGGGGCCGGTGCGCGCGGCCTGCTGCCCGCCGCGACGGCTGAGCCCCTCGCCGAGACCTACGGGTTCCTCGACGCGGTCTACCAGTGGCAGCGGCTGGTGATGGCCGATCCCACCTCCGCCCCCTCCGATTCGGCGGCCCGGCAGATCGCCAAGGCCATGAACCTGCCGGATGCCCGCGGCCTCGCGGCGGAGCTGCGCCGGCACCGGCGCCGAAGCCGCGCGCTTCTCGCGCGGATCAGGCGGTCGGTGACCAAGGGGGTGAATCCCTAGAGGCGCCCCTGCGGATCCAGGGCTTCGCGTGCGGATGGGCGCGGTCGGACATGGATCGCCGGCGATCGTGCGCGGGCTCCCGCTCCACGATCCCGGAGCCGGGACCCAGCGGAAGAACCGCCACGCGGCGCCGCCGCTTGTGGCGCCGGCCGCTTCGGTCTAACCGTCCTCCCCCACGCGGGCGCCCGATGCGCGGCCCGCCAGCCCCCGAAAACCCGGCCGGACGAGAGCCATGGTCGCCCATACCCGCGCCGATACGGCGCCCAGCCCCCAGGATCCCGCACTGGTCGGTGCCCGAATCCTCGTCGTCGAGGCGCGTTACTACGACGTGATCGCCGACGAGCTCCTCGCCGGCGCCCGCGCGGCGATCGAGGCGGCCTCCGCGCAGGCCACCGTTGTGACCGTGGCGGGCGCCCTGGAGATCCCCGCCACCGTGGCGATCCTGCTCGACGCGGAGCCCTACGACGCCGTGGTGGCGCTCGGCTGCGTGATCCGCGGCGAGACCGGCCACTATGACATCGTGGCCGGGGAGAGCGCCCGCGCGCTCATGGACCTCTCGGTCGAGCGCCGCATTCCCCTCGGCAACGGCATCCTCACGGTCGAGACTGAGGCGCAGGCCCTGGCCCGGGCCCGGGTCGCCGAGATGAACAAGGGCGGCGGGGCGGCCGAGGCGGCGCTCGGTGTGCTCGCGCTCAAGCGCGCGGCCGAGACGGCGCGCCGGCGATGATGGAAACCGACATGACCGGGACCACCGATACTCCCGCCGAGGACGGCGCCAAGGCGGCCGACACGGCCAAGATCAGTCCGCGCAGCGGCGCCCGCCTTGCCGTGGTGCAGGCGCTCTACGAGATGGACATCTCCGGCAAGGGCGTCCTCGACGCGCTCGCCGAGTTCGAAGCCTTCTGGATCGGCCAGGAGGTCGACGGCATCGCCCATCCCCCGGCCGAGACCGCCTTCTTCCGCGACCTGCTCCGCGGCACGGTCGAGGAGCAGCGGGCCATCGACCCCAAGCTCGACCAGGCGCTCGCCCAGGGCTGGCCGCTGCGACGCATCGAGATCGTGCTCCGGGCGATCCTGCGGGCCGGGGCCTACGAGCTGATGTTCCGGCCCGACGTGCCGGTCGCTGCGGCCATCTCGGAATATGTCGACGTGGCCCACAGCTTCTACACGGCCGACGAGCCGGGCCTCGTCAACGCCGTGCTGGACCGGGTGGCCCGGGAGGTGCGGCCGGGCGAGGTCGGAGCCGCCAAGAGCTCCGGCAAGCCGGGTTCCTCCAAGCCGCTGCCCGGCAAGTCTCCCTCCGGGAAGCCGCCGGCCAAGAAGGCCTGAGCCTTGGCCGGGCCGGGCCGCACCTCCGAGGAGGGGCTGATCGCCCGCTACTTCGCCCCGCTGGCGGGGCCGGGTGCGGATGGGCTCCGCGACGACGCCGCGACCCTGACCCCGGCGCCGGGGCACGATCTCGTGCTCACCGCCGACGCCATCGTGGCCGGGATCCACTACTTCCCGGACGATCCGCCGGCCTCGGTCGCCCGTAAGGCGCTCGGCGTCAACCTTTCCGACATCGCCGCCAAGGGTGCCGTGCCGCGCGGGTTCCTTCTGACCCTGGCGCTCCCTGACGACTGGACGGAGGAGTGGCTCGCCGCCTTCTCGGCCGGCCTGGGCGAGGCCGCCGCTGAGGCGGGCTGTCCGCTGCTCGGCGGTGACACCGTGCGCGCCGGCGGCCCGGCGCTCATCGGGGTGAGCCTGATGGGCGAGGTGCCGACCGGCGCGATCGTCCGGCGCACCACGGCGCGGGTCGGGGACCGGATCTGCGTCACCGGCACCATCGGCGATGCGGCGCTCGGCCTGCGGCTCCGCCTCGAGCCCGAGGCGGCCTGGGCGTCCGCCCTCGATCTGGCGCAGCGGGCGGTGCTGGCCGATCGCTACCTGCATCCGCAGCCACGCCTCGCCGCTGCGCATGCGGTCCGCCGTCACGCCACCGCCGCCATGGACGTCTCGGACGGGCTCGCGGGCGACCTCGCCAAGATGCTGGGCAGGGGACGCACGGCCCGGATCGACGTGGCCGCCGTACCGCTCTCGGAGCCGGCGGGGCGCGCCTGCAGGGCGGATCCCACCTTGATCGACGCGGTCCTGACCGGGGGCGACGATTACGAGATCCTCTGCGCAGTTGCACCGGAGGACCTCGAAGCCGTCCGGGCCGAGATGGCGGAGGCCGGCGTCGCGCTCACCGCCATCGGCGCCGTCACGTCAGGCGACGGGCCGCCCCGATTTGAGCTGAGCGACGGCGCTACGCGCCTGTTCGCGGCCGGATCCTTCAGCCACTTCTGAGCCGGTCGCGGGCCGACCGGGTCCGGGCCGGCAGGGGGCCGCCCGGCTTGGCGCCTGCGCGGTCATCCCGGGATGGGGCAGGCGAACCCGGAATTCGCACGCGCCGCCGATGCACGGCCTGGTACCTCGGCGGCTCTGGATCTCCCGCTCCGCTGCGCGGTCCCGAGGTGACGGCCCGCCGGGTCATCTCGGCTCCCGAGAGCGGGAGGTCACGGCCGTCAATTCTGCATTCTGCAAGATAGTTCGCCGGCTTTGACAGTTCCGGCCTTGCGCAGCGCAGCATTCGTGCGTTGCGCTGCAAACAACGTGAAACTTGGCGTTTGCGCTCTCCGGCGAAGTTTGGCAATCAAGGCATTGTTCTGGGAAGGAAAGCCCCGAATCCGAGCACCACGTCCCATGGCCGTCGTCAGGCGGCCAAGCTCGACAATCACAAGCCCACGCCAGGCACGATAATAACAAGGACGGTCGAATGATTCCCTTGGTTCTGATCATCGTGGGCGGGCTCTGTGCCGTCGCCTACGGCATCGTCACGATCCTCGACGTGATGCGGCGCGACGCCGGTACCCAGCGCATGCAGGAGATCGCCGCCGCCATCGCGGAGGGCGCGCAGGCCTATCTCCGGCGGCAGTACACGACCATCGGCCTCGTCGGCGTGGTCCTGTTCGTGCTGCTCGCCGTCTTCCTCGGGATCAAGGTCGCCATCGGCTTCCTGATCGGCGCCGTGCTGTCGGGCGCGGCGGGTTTCATCGGCATGAACGTCTCGGTGCGGGCCAACGTGCGCACCGCCCAGGCCGCCTCGACCTCGCTCGGCGGCGGCCTCGACATGGCCTTCAAGTCGGGGGCGGTGACCGGCATGCTGGTCGCCGGCCTCGCGCTCCTCGGCGTCGCCCTCTACTATCTCTATCTCACCCGCGGCGCCGGCCTCGACCCGTCGAGCCGCGAGGTGATCGACGCCCTTGTGGCTCTGGGCTTCGGCGCCTCGCTGATCTCAATCTTCGCGCGCCTCGGCGGCGGCATCTTCACCAAGGGAGCGGATGTCGGCGGCGACCTCGTCGGCAAGGTCGAGGCCGGAATCCCCGAGGACGATCCGCGCAACCCCGCCACCATCGCCGACAACGTGGGCGACAACGTCGGCGACTGCGCCGGCATGGCGGCCGACCTGTTCGAGACCTACGCGGTCACCATCGTGGCCACCATGGTGCTGGCCGCGATCTTCTTCTCCGGCCCCACCGGCAGCGGCCGGGACGTGCTGGAGTCGATGATGCTCTACCCGCTCGCCATCGGCGCCGCCTGCATCGTCACCTCCATCGCCGGCACCTTCGCGGTGCGGCTCGGAGCCAACCAGTCGATCATGGGTGCGCTCTACAAGGGCCTGATCGCGGCCGGCGTCCTGTCGATCGCGGCCATCGCGCTGGTCAACATGACCCTGCTGGGTGGCTTCGCGACGTCCTTCACCACGTCGACCGGCGTCACCTTCACCTCGGCCGCCCTGTTCGGCTGTGCGGTGATCGGGCTCGCCATCACGGCGCTGATCGTGGTGATCACCGAATACTACACCGGCACCAATTTCCGCCCGGTGAAGTCGATCGCCACCGCCTCGGTCACCGGCCACGGCACCAACGTGATTCAGGGCCTGGCGATCTCCCTCGAAGCGACCGCGCTGCCCGCCATCGTGATCGTGGCCGGCATCATCAGCACCTATGCGCTCGCAGGCCTCTTCGGCATCGCCATCGCGGTCACCGCCATGCTGGCGCTCGCGGGCTTCATCGTGGCCCTCGACGCCTTCGGGCCGGTCACCGACAATGCCGGCGGCATCGCCGAGATGGCGGGCCTGCCCTCCGAGGTGCGCAAGTCGACCGACGCTCTCGACGCCGTCGGCAACACCACCAAGGCGGTGACCAAGGGCTACGCGATCGGCTCCGCGGGCCTCGGCGCGCTGGTGCTGTTTGCCGCCTACACGTCTGACCTCAACTACTTCATCGCCAATGCGAGCCCGACGCAGTACCGCTTCTTCCAGGGCGTCAGCGTCGATTTCTCGCTGTCCAACCCCTACGTGGTGGTCGGCCTGCTGCTCGGCGGCCTGATCCCGTTCCTGTTCGCCGGCATCGCCATGACGGCGGTCGGGCGCGCGGCGGGCGCGGTGGTCGAGGAGGTTCGGCGTCAGTTCCGCGCCAAGCCCGGCATCATGCAGGGCACGGACCGGCCCGATTACGGCCGGGCCGTCGACATGCTGACCCGGGCGGCGATCAAGGAGATGATCGTCCCGTCGCTGCTGCCGGTTCTGTCGCCGGTGGTGCTGTTCTTCGTGATCCAACTCATCGCCGGGAAGAACCAAGCCTTCGCCACCGTGGGTGCGAGCCTGCTGGGCGTGATCCTGACCGGCCTCTACGTGGCGATTTCGATGACCTCCGGCGGCGGCGCCTGGGACAACGCCAAGAAGTACATCGAGGACGGCCACCACGGCGGCAAGGGCTCGGAGGCCCACAAGGCGGCGGTGACCGGCGATACGGTGGGCGACCCCTACAAGGACACGGCCGGTCCGGCCGTGAACCCGGCGATCAAGATCACCAACATCATCGCCCTGCTGCTGCTCGCCGTGCTGGCGCACAGCTGAGGGCAGCTGAAACCCAGGCCTGCGATCAGGGCCGGGCTCCGAGCGGGCCCGGCCCTTCGCATGCCGGCATGTGCGCCCCCGCACGCCCCTGCCGTTCTTGCTGCATTGCACCTTGGCATCGCCGCGCCGCAGCGCCACCTCGGCGCCGGAATAAACCGGACGCGGCCTGCGCCGCACCAGCACGAGGTAACCCATGCCGTCCCTGCTCGACCCGATCCGTATCGGCGCCATCGAGGCGAAGAACCGGATCTTCATGGCGCCACTCACCCGCGGCCGCGGCACGCGCGAGCACGTGCCGACCCCCATCATGGCCGAGTACTACGCGCAGCGTGCCGGCGCCGGCCTGATCATCAGCGAGGCCACCGGCATCTCCCAGGAAGGGCTCGGCTGGCCGTTCGCGCCGGGCATCTGGTCCGACGCCCAGGTCGATGCCTGGCGGCCGATCGTGAGGGCGGTGCACGACAAGGGCGGCAAGATCGTCTGCCAGATCTGGCACATGGGCCGGCTGGTGCATCCGGACTTCCTCGATGGCGCCAAGCCCGTCTCGTCCTCCGCCACCACGGCGCCGGACCAGGCCCACACCTATTCCGGCAAGAGGCCCTATGCCGAGGCGCGCGCGCTCGAGGTCGCCGAGATCCCGCGGCTGCTCGCCGACTACGAGCGCGCCACCGCCAACGCCCTGGCGGCGGGCTTTGACGGCGTGCAGATCCACGCGGCGAACGGCTACCTGATCGACGAGTTCCTGCGCGACGGCACCAACCACCGCACCGACCAGTACGGCGGTTCCATCGAGAACCGCGTGCGGCTCCTGCGCGAGGTCACCGAGGCGGTGGCCAAGGTGGCCAAGCCCGAGCGCACCGGCGTGCGCCTCTCGCCGAACGGCGCAATCCAGGGCTGCAACGATTCCAACCCCGAGCCGCTGTTCGTGGCCGCCGCCCAGGCGCTCGCCGATGTCGGGATCGCCTTCCTGGAGATGCGTGAGCCGGGGCCGGACGGGACCTTTGGCAAGGCCGATCATCCGCCGATCGCCCCGGCGATGCGGCGCGTATTCCGCAACCCGATGATCCTGAACGCCGATTACGACGGGATCAGCGGCCAGAAGGTGCTGGATGCCGGCGAGGCCGACGCGATCGCGTTCGGGCGCACCTTCATCGCCAATCCCGACCTGGTCGAGCGGATCGCCAGGGGCGCGCCGCTCAACAAGGATAACGCCGCCACGTGGTACAGCCAGGGCCCGGAGGGCTACATCGACTACCCGACCCTCACCAAGGCCCGCGCGGCGTAAGGCGACCCGCGATCGGCCGCCGCGCCCCTCCTGTGCGCGGCGGCACCTAGGCAGGGGGGCGGAAGCAACTTATGTGAGGAACGGACCATGGATGTGCCGGCACCTCACGCGCTCGCGGCTTCCGAACCGACCGTCGGCGCCTGGAGCGCCGCGGATCGGATCGCGGAACTGCGCGATCTCGCGATCCTCGATTCCGAGCCGGAGCCGCTCTACGACGATCTCGTCCGGGTGGCCGCCCATGTCTGCCGCGCGCCCGTCGCCCTCGTCAGCCTGGTGGATGCCGAGCGGCAATGGTTCAAGTCGGAGGTGGGGCTCGGCAAGCGCGAGCTGCCGATCAACTGCTCGGTCTGTGCCCACACGATCGAGGCGGGCGACATGCTCGTCATCCCGGATCTCACGGCCGATCCGCGGACGGTCGAGAATCCGCTGGTCAGCGGTCCGCAGGGGTTCCGGTTCTACGCCGGCGCGGTGATCCGCGGCGGGCAGGGCATCCCGCTGGGCGCCCTCTGCGTGCTCGACCGGTCCCCGCGTCCGGACGGCCTCGATTCGGAGCAGACTGCCACGCTGATCGCCCTGGCGCGCCAGATCTCCAGCCTCCTCGAACACCGTCGGACGCTCGCCCAGGTGGCGGCCCGCGAGGCGGAGGTTGCCGCGAGCGAGCGCCGCTTCCGGGTGATGACCGCGGCGATGCCCCAGATGGTCTGGACCACCCTCCCGGACGGGTTCCACGATTATTACAACGACCGCTGGTACGAATTCACCGGGATGCCCTACGGCTCCACCGACGGGGCGGGCTGGAATGACGTGTTCCATCCTGAGGATCAGGAGCGGGCCTGGACGCGCTGGCGCCACTCGCTCGCCACCGGCGAGCCCTACGAGATCGAGTACCGCCTGCGTCATCGCAGCGGCACCTATCGCTGGACGCTGGGCCGCGCCATGCCGATCCGGGACGCCGAGGGGCGGATCGAGCGCTGGTTTGGAACCTGCACCGACATCGACGATCTGAAGCGGGCCGAGGCCGAGGCACGCAAGCTCGCGGTCATCGTCGAGACCTCCAAGGATTTCATCGGCCTTTGCACCCTGGAGGGCGAGATCACCCACCTCAACGAGGCGGCCCTGGCGCTCGTCGGCCTGCCCGACCTCGCCGCCGCGCGCCGGCACAGGATCCCGGACTTCTTTACCGACGACAGCCGCCGCGTCCTGGCCGGGACCGTGATGCCGGCGGTGCGCCGGGACGGCTACTGGGAGGGGGAACTGGCCTTCCGGCATTTCGCCACGGGCGAGCCGGTGGCGGTCCTGTACAACATTTTCCCGGTGCGCGACCCGACGGGGGCCGAGGTCGGCTACGCCACCGTCACCCGCGACCTGCGGGAGGTGAAGCGCGCCGAGGAGGCCCGTGACCTCCTGATCCGTGAGCTGTCCCACCGGATCAAGAACATCTTCGCGGTGGTCGGCGGCCTCGCCGTGCTCACCGCCCGCAGCGATCCGGCGGCCAAGCCGTTCGCGACCGCCTTCCGCGAGCGGCTCGGCGCCCTCGCGCAGGCCCATGAATATGTCCGCCCGCATTCGCCCGAGAGCGCCCCTGCGGTGGCGGGCCAGACGGTGTTCGGGCTCATGCGCCTGATCATGGCCGCCTACGCCGAGGGCGGTCGTCCCCGGGTCGTCATCTCTGGGGACGACGCCGAGATCGGCGAGCGCACCGCGACCGCCCTCGCGCTGATCATGCACGAGCAGGCCACCAACGCGATGAAGTATGGCGGGCTCTCCACCAAGGAGGGCGGCGTCTCGCTGAGCGGCCACCGGGAGGCGGACCGCTACACGCTGACGTGGCAGGAGGCGGGTGGACCGCCGGTCGCGGGCGCCCCGTCCCGGAAGGGGTTCGGCACGGTGCTGGCTGAGCGCAGCGTCGCCGGCCAGCTCGACGGCGTGCTGGAACATGACTGGGCGCCCGGCGGCCTCCTGATGCGCCTGAGCGTCCCGCTCGAGAATCTCCGGACCTGAGATGGCCCGGCAACCGGGTGTGCTCGGGCCGCGTCTCGTCGTCCTCGACTTCGACGGAACCCTCGCCGACAGCTTCGACTGGTTCTGCTCGGTCCTGAACGGGGTCGCCGACCGCTACCGTTTCTGCCGGGTCGAGGCCCACGAGGTCGAGGGATTGCGCCTTCAGGGGGCTCGCGCGATCGTGGCCCATCTCGGCATTCCGCGCTGGAAGCTGCCGTTCATCGCCCGCCATATGCACGCGCTGGCCGCGCGCGATGCCGCGCAGATCGCGCTGTTTCCCGGCATATCGGCGATGCTGGCCGAGATCGCGGCCGCCGGCGTGCCGCTGGCGATCCTGTCGTCAAATCGCGCCGACACGGTCCGCCGCGTGCTCGGGCCGGACAATGCGGCCCGCATCGGTGCCTATGCCTGCGGAGCCTCGGTCTTCGGCAAGGCGCGCCGGCTTCGGGCGCTCCTTGCGCGGACGGGGGTCGCTCCCGACCGGGCACTCTGCATCGGTGACGAGATCCGCGACTTGGAGGCGGCGCGCGCTCTCGGCTGCCCGTTCGGGGCCGTGGCCTGGGGTTATACCGATCCGCAGGCCCTGGCGGCGCTGGGCCCCGAGCATCTGTTCGCCGAGCCCGCGGAGATCGCCCGCCTCGTGGCGGGCGACGCGGCTTACATGCCGCGGTTCGCGCCCGGCACGACGCTGGCGCCGTTGCCGCTGCCGAACGGCTCGTAGCGGGTGAGGCCGCGGAACAGCTGGCTGAGGAAGGCCCGGTCGGCGCCGCTGGTCGGCGTGGTGCGCTCGATGAAGTCGAACACCTTCCCGTCCTGCAGGCCGTAGAGTGCGACGCGCTCGACCTTGAAGGCAGGGGTGAAGTAGACCGCCGTGACCTTCTGGTCCTCCACCTGCTCGCCGAGGAACATGATCGTCCGGCGGGTGTTCTGGGAGATGTAGTACCAGGATTTGTTGCCCACCGTGGACACCGTCGACGGCGTGCCGAGGATCTGCAGCACCTGCTCGGGGCCCATGCCGGGCTTGATCGTGGCGAGCGCCGCCTGATCGACCTGATAGCCGTGGCGCAGCTCTTCGCCGATGCAGCCGGACAGGCCGGCTCCCGCGAGGCCGAGCAGGGCGAGGCGCGCGAAGGACTGGACGAGACGGCGCCGCATCGGGCCCCCAGAGAACGTGTGGACGGACGGGGGCGCAACCGATGCCGCCGGCACGGGACTCCGACGGCGCTTGCGCCCTGGGCGTGGGTTGCCGTACCGCGGGGTTATGGCTTTGACAAGGCAAGCTTGGCCACAGGGGGCCGCCTCTCGCAGGGCGACCCGACCGGCCGGGATGGGACACCGATGATCGCCGGACTGTTCCGGCGGGCGAACGCGCGGCGGCGCGCCATCGAGGGGCTGCACCTCGCCCTGAGCATGGCCGCGCGCCGGCCGGGTCTGTATACGCGCCTCGGCGTGCCCGACACCGTGGAGGGCCGGTTCGAGGCCCTGTGCCTGCACGCCATCCTGATCCTGCGTCGGCTCAACCGGCTACCGCCCCCGGCCACCGAGGTTGCGCAGGATCTCGTGAATTCGGTCTTCACCCAGCTCGACGCCTCTCTGCGCGAACTGGGTGTCGGCGACATGGGCGTTTCGAAGCGGATGAAGAAGCTCGGTGCCGCCTTCTACGGTCGCGCCGAGGGCTACGACGCGGCCCTCAACGCCGGTGACGCCGCGGCCCTCGCGACGGTCCTCGGGCGCAACGTGCTCGGGGGCGAGGGTGATGGAGCGGGTCTCGCCGCCTACGTGCAGGCGGCCGACGCTGCTCTCGCCGGGGTCGATCTCGACGGGCTCCTCAGCGCCGCGCTGCCCTTTCCGGAGCCGGACGGCTTCGCACCCTCGCCGGGAGCGGCTGGAACCAGAGCAGGAGATATCGCGTGACCCGAGACAGCAGCCAGGACAACGGCCCGCTCTCGCGCTGGGTCAATGTCGAGCGCCTGCCTCAGGGGCGCGGCGCCGTGACCGTGGAGGCGAGCCCGGCCGAATGTGCGGCGCTCGCGGCCGATTTCGGCATCCCGGGCATCCGCGATCTGGTCGGTCGCTTCGCGATCGAGGGCCCCACCAGCCGCCTCACCGTGACCGGTACCGTGGAGGCTCAGGTGACGCAGGTCTGCACCGTCAGCCTTGAACCCTTCGAGGCGCCGGTTCGTGAACCGGTCGAGGTGGTGTTCACCGATACCGACCGGCTCGTCGGCACTGATGCCGAGGACGCCGACATCCCCGACCCGCTCGTGGGCGGGCGCATCGATTTCGGGGCGCTCACCGCCGAGTTCCTGGCCCTGGGCCTCGATCCCTATCCCCGCAAACCCGGCATCACCTTCGAGCCCGTCGTGGTGGGTGAGGATGCGGGGCCCTTCGATAGCCTCCGCAAGCTCCGTGACGGCGAGGGCTGAGGCTCCTGTTGGCCGCCCGGAACTGCGGGCCGCCCGATTTCATTTGCCCGCCGGGCCGGTATCGCTATGGTCCGCCGCGCCCGGCGGGGCCCGTCCCGCCTTTTCCCGCCGAGACCCGTGATCCGCTAACGACATGTCCCAACGCGTGTGCATCTCGCTCGACGCCATGGGCGGCGACCATGGGCCCTCCACGGTCGTTCCCGGCGCGGCCCTCGCCCGCGAGCGTCATCCCGGCACCACCTTCCTGATGTTCGGCGACGAGGCCGTGATCGCGCCGCTCGTCGCCAAGGAGCCCCGGCTCAAGGATTGCGTCGAGATCCGCCACACTAGCGTGGCGGTGGCGATGGACGACAAGCCGAGCCAGGCGGTGCGCCAGGGGCGGGGCAAGTCCTCCATGTGGCAGGCGATCCAGGCGGTGCGCGACGGGCAGGCCGATGCCTGCGTATCGGCCGGCAACACCGGCGCCCTGATGGCGATGTCGAAGATCTGCCTGAAGACGATGTCGGGCATCGAGCGTCCGGCCATCGCCTGCCTGTGGCCGACGGTGCGCGGCGAGAGCATCGTGCTCGACGTCGGCGCGACAATCGGCACGGACGCGGAGCATCTCGTCGAGATGGCCGTGATGGGCTCGGCCATGGCGCGCATCGTGTTCGATCTCGATCGGCCGACCGTTGGCCTGCTCAATGTCGGCACCGAGGAGATGAAGGGCAACGAGGCCGTCAAGGAGGCCGCCCGGATCCTGCGCGAGATGGACAGCCCGGGGCTCGCCTACCACGGTTTCGTGGAGGGCACAGACCTCGGCCGGGGCACGGTGGATGTCGTCGTGACCGAGGGTTTCACGGGAAACATCGCCCTCAAGACCGCCGAGGGCACCGCCAAGCAGATCGCCACCTATTTGCGCGCCGCCATGACCCGGACGCTGGCCGCCAAAATCGGCGCCCTGTTCGCCCGGCAGGCCTTCCGGGCGCTGCGGGAGAAGATGAACCCGAGCCGCGCTAACGGCGGCGTCTTCCTCGGCCTGGAAGGCATCGTCATCAAGAGCCACGGCTCGGAGAACGCGCAGGGCTTCGCGGCGGCCATCGATCTGGCGCACGACATGGCCCGGCACGACATGATCCGTACGATCCGCGAAATGCTCGACCAGACGGCGGCCCTGGCGCCGGCCTGACGGCCGGTGCCGGCCTGAACGCCCGTCGATGGACGGGATGGAAATCGGACGGTTGCGGCGACACAGCTGACGCTCGTGAAGCCGGCGCCGTCCGGGAAGGACAAATATGGCAACCCTCCGCACAGACCCCGCCCAGGCCCGGCGCGCGCCAGCCCTCCGCTCGGTGGTGGTCGGGACCGGGTCGAGCCTGCCCGAGCGGGTGGTGACGAACGCGGCCCTCGCCGAGCAGGTCGACACGTCGGACGAGTGGATCGTCCAGCGCACCGGAATCCGCCAGCGCCACATCGCAGCGGCCGACGAGACCACCTCGGTGCTCGGAACCCGGGCCGCCCGGGCGGCCCTGGACGATGCCGGGCTGACGGGCGACGACATCGACCTCATCATCTGCGCGACCTCGACCCCGGACCATACCTTCCCGGCGACCGCCACCCAGATCCAGGCGGCCCTGGGCATCGGCCAGGGCGCCGCCTTCGACCTGCAGGCGGTCTGCGCCGGGTTCGTGTTCGCGGTCTCGACCGCCGACAAGTTCCTGACCACCGGGGCGGCCCGCCGGGCGCTGGTGATCGGCGCCGAGACGTTCTCGCGGATCGTCGACTGGGAGGACCGGACCACCTGCGTGCTGTTCGGTGACGGGGCCGGAGCGATCGTGCTGGAGGCGCGCGAGGATGCGGACGGCCGCGGGGTCCTCAGCACCAGCCTGCGCTCGGACGGACGGCACCGCACGAAGCTCTACGTCGACGGCGGGCCGGGTTCCACCGGCACCACCGGCCACCTGCGCATGGAGGGCCGCGACGTCTTCCGGTTCGCCGTCGGGCAGGTCACCGACGTGATCGTCGAGGCCTTCGAGCAGGCCGGCATCACCGCGGCCGAGCTCGACTGGTTCGTGCCGCACCAGGCCAACCGCCGGATCATCGAGGCCTCGGCCGACAAGCTCGCCATCGCCCGGGAGAAGATCGTGCTGACGGTGGACCGCCACGGCAACACCTCGGCGGCCTCGATTCCCCTGGCTCTCGATGTGGCGCGGCGGGACGGTCGCATCCGCGCCGGCGACCTCGTGATGATCGAGGCCATCGGTGGGGGCTTCAGCTGGGGGGCGGCGCTGATCCGCTGGTGACCCCTCGGGTGACAGGCCCGCAACGATTCGGCGGCCAGGCGCGGTTGACCGGGGACGGAGCGCCGATTAGCGTGCCGGATCATAGGGATACGCCTTCAGCGTTCGGCGCGGCCGCGGGTGCCGCGCCCGACGCCATGGGGCGAGAGATGTGGGCGAGGGGACACGGCATGGCAGGCAAGACGGTGACGCGCGCCGACTTGAGCGAGGCCGTCTATCATCAGGTGGGCCTGTCGCGGACCGAGTCGGCTGCCCTCGTCGAGACCGTGCTCTCGGAGATCTGCGCCTGCCTGGCGGGCGGTGAGACGGTGAAGCTGTCCTCGTTCGGCTCCTTCGTGGTGCGCAGCAAGGGCAAGCGCGTCGGCCGCAATCCCAAGACCGGGGTCGAGGTCGCGATCGAGCCGCGCCAAGTGATGGTGTTCAAGCCCTCAAACGTGCTCAAGGCCAAGATCAACGGCCTCAACGGTACGGGCCAGCACGACGAATAGACCATGGCCCCTGCGCCGTGGCGATATCCGCACGCGGATCCAAGCGAGGGTTGAGCACGGGCGCGGGGAGCGGCAAGATCATGCCGTCCCGAGCCGATCCGCAAGACAGCCATGCCGCCAGCCCTCGCCGCCGAACAGACCGTCGACCAGAATGCCGGGAGTGGCGAGAAGAGCGCTCACGCCTTCCGCACGATCAGCGAGGTCGCCGAGGAACTCGACGTGCCCCAGCACGTGCTGCGGTTCTGGGAGACCCGCTTCGGCCAGATCCGCCCCGTGAAGCGGGCAGGGGGGCGGCGCTACTACCGGCCCCAGGACGTCGAACTCGTCGCCGGCATCCGGCACCTCCTGCATGTGCGGCGCTACACCATCGCGGGGGCACAGCGGGTGCTCAAGGAGAACGGAGTCCGCTTCGTTCAGGCGGTGGGTCGCGGCGAGGCCGTGGCAGCCGAGCCCCTGGTCCAAGACGTCGATGAGGCGGGGGCAGGTGCCCGGAGCCGGGGGCTCGGAGATTCGGACCGGGCGGCGCTCGCGGCGGCCCTGGCGGAGCTGCGCGCCTGCCGCGCCCTGCTCGACGGCCTGCGCGAGGTTCGCGACGACGCGCCGTGACGCTGCGGGCCGCGACTGCCCCAATCCGCCCGGCCGCGCTCTTGCACGGGGAAGGCGAACTTTCCGGCAGGAATTCGCGTTGTCGCCCGCATGGCCGTCCCCAAATCCAAGCTGTCGCCCAGCCAGGAACTGATGGCCCGCATCATGCGGATCGTCCGCACCTGCCCCGAGGCGGCCTCCGAAGTGCTGGAATTGATGTTCCTCGTCAGCCAGATCGAGGCCGCGACCAATGTCGACCGGGAGTATCGTGACGCTCGGCGCGTGATCAGCCGCCTGCGCAACCCGCTCTGGGAGATGGGTCCCACCGACCGGGAAAAATTACGCGCGGCGGCGGAGACGATCCGCCGCGTGTGCCGACTCGCCGAGGACGAGATTCCGCCTGTGCCCACCGCCGATGTCGGGGAGCGCGCCCGGGTGGAGGCGCGGCTCGCCGCCGCCCTGGCCGGTGAATTCGATGCCGCGCAGATCGCCCGCGTCACCGGAGTCGTCGCGGCGGTGCTGCAGAATTAAGCAGAGCCGGGTGCCCTCGACGGCCGCGCGCAGCGTCCCCACATGCTCTCGACCGAAGAAGGGGCACCCGGAGCCAAGTCCGGAGGCAGGCCCCGGATCGGCACCGGAGAGACGCCGTCATGATCGACCTTCGTCCCCTCGCCGCGTTGCTCGCTGGGAGCCTGATGCTCGCCGGGCCGGCGCTGGCCCAGGCCACGGCGACGCGGGCCAAGACGGTCGCGCCCGGAAAGACGGTGCGACTGGAGATCGCGCCTAACCTCAAAAAGGATTGTTCTCCTGGGCCGATGCCCGAGTTCAAGGTTTCCGGGCCGCCCAAGAACGGATCGGTGATCACCAAGGTTGGCAAGCTGAAGACCCCGGCGAGCTATCGCTGCCCCAACAAGGAAGCTGCGGTGCAGGCTCTGTTCTACCAGCCGAACAGCGGGTTCACCGGGACCGACGAAGTGACGTTCGAGGTGAAGAGCTCCGACGGGCAAGTCCAGACGCAGACCGTCAAGATCACGGTCGGGACATCGGCCTCCAAATCAGGGGACGAGTCCAAGAAAGAGGGCACGGATTTGTGAGCCGGGACGGACGTTCGCAATTCCGGTCCAGCTTTGCGGCTTCCGACACGCGTTCTGAGGCGGCACGGAGTCTCGTCTGTGCCGCGGTCAGGTCGCGGGAGTGTTGCAAGCAATCGACATGCCGACCGCCATGCTCGCCGCACTGCGACAAAAGCGGGCCTGTCGGTTGCATCCGAGCCGAGACAGGATGAAGCTGTCACGGTCTGAGAGGGTTATCGAATGCCCATGCATGCGACGAACGACCTTTTCCAGAGCTTCGCCCGAGGGTACGAGGCCCGCCGCGACACGGAGATGACGCTCTCCGAGTATCTGGAGGCCTGTCGCGACGAGCCCCTGATGTACGCCTCGGCCGCCGAGCGCATCCTCTCGGCGATCGGTGAGCCCGAATTCGTCGATACCTCCAAGGACTCGCGCCTCGGCCGGATCTTCATGAACCGGACGATCCGGACCTATCCGGCTTTCCGCGAGTTCTACGGCATGGAGGAGACGATCGAGCGGATCGTCTCGTTCTTCCGCCACGCCGCGCAGGGTCTGGAGGAGCGCAAGCAGATCCTCTACCTGCTCGGCCCGGTGGGCGGCGGAAAGTCGTCGCTGGCCGAGCGGCTGAAGTCGCTCATGGAGGTCCACCCCATCTACGTACTCAAAGCTGGGGACGAGGTCTCGCCGGTTTTCGAGAGCCCGCTGGGGCTGTTCGACCCCGAGACGTTGGGTGAGGAGATCCAGAAGCGCTACGGCATCCCGCGCCGGCGCCTCACCGGCCTGATGAGCCCCTGGGCGCTCAAGCGTCTCGACGAGTTCAACGGCGACATCTCGCGCTTCAAGGTGATCAAGGTCCGGCCCTCGCGCCTGCGCCAGATCGCCATCGCCAAGACCGAGCCGGGCGACGAGAACAACCAGGACATCTCGTCCCTGGTCGGCAAGGTCGACATCCGCCGCCTGGAGACCCTGTCGCAGGCCGATCCCGACGCCTACTCGTACTCGGGCGGCCTGAACCGGGCGAACCAGGGCATTCTCGAATTCGTCGAGATGTTCAAGGCGCCGATCAAGATGCTACACCCGCTGCTCACCGCGACGCAGGAGGGCAACTACGTCGGCACCGAGAATATCGGCGCGATCCCGTTCACCGGCGTGATCCTGGCCCACTCGAACGAGGCCGAGTGGCAGACCTTCAAGACCAACAAGAACAACGAGGCCTTCATCGACCGGATCTACGTGATCAAGGTCCCGTACTGCCTGCGCGTCACCGAGGAGCAGCGGATCTACGAGAAGCTGATCTCCGGCTCCGAACTGTCGGACGCGGCCTGCGCGCCCGGCACGCTGGAGATGCTGGCCCGCTTCTCGGTGCTCTCCCGCCTGCGGGAGCACGCCAATTCCAACGTCTTCTCGAAGATGCGGGTCTATGACGGCGAGTCGCTGCGGGAGGTCGATCCCCGAGCCCGCTCGATGCAGGAGTACAAGGACACGGCCGGCGTCGACGAGGGCATGGACGGGATCTCGACCCGCTTCGCCTTCAAGGTGCTGGCCGCGACCTTCAACCACGACACCACCGAGGTCTCGGCCGACCCGGTGCACCTGATGTACGTGCTGGAGCAGGCGCTCAAACGGGAGCAGCTCCCGCCCGAGACCGAGAAGCGATACCTGGAATTCATCAAGACCGAGCTGGCTCCGCGCTATGCGGAGTTCATCGGCCACGAGATCCAGAAGGCTTACCTCGAATCCTACCACGATTACGGCCAGAACCTGTTCGACCGGTATATCGACTATGCCGATGCCTGGATCGAGGACCAGGACTTCAAGGATGCGGAGACGGGCCAGCTCCTCAACCGCGAGTTGCTGAACCAGGAACTCACCAAGATCGAGAAGCCCGCCGGGATCGCCAACCCGAAGGATTTCCGCAACGAGGTGGTGAAGTTCGCCCTGCGCTCCCGCGCCCAGCATGGGGGCCGCAACCCGAACTGGACCTCCTACGAGAAGCTGCGCGAGGTGATCGAGCGGCGGATGTTCTCCCAAGTGGAGGAATTGCTGCCGGTGATCTCCTTCGGTTCGAAGAAGGACGGCGAGACGGAGAAGAAGCACGGCGAGTTCGTCGAGCGCATGGTCGAGCGAGGCTACACCGAGCGGCAGGTCCGCCGCTTGGTGGAATGGTACATGCGGGTGAAGCAGGCCGGCTGAGGGACGGGGAGCCCGGCCGAGTCACAGCCGGCCGGGCCAAGTTCCGACCCTCCGCCGCCACAGTTTCGGACGACCAGCCGGTGAGGTTCTCGGGCCTGCTGCGAAAGAGGGATCCATCCCTCGGGCAACAGCATGGTACGATCAGGGTCCGGGCCCGGCCGGAACACGCGGACGAGGGTTTTCGCAGCGGATGCACATCGTCGACCGACGTTTGAACCCGGGCGGCAAGAGCCTCCCGAACCGCCAGCGCTTCCTGCGCCGCGTGAAGGACGTGGCTCAGCGCGCGGTGCGCGAATCTGCCCGTGAGAAGGACATCAAGGATCTCGGCAAGGACGGCCGGGTGACCGTGCCGGCCGACGGCGTGCGCGAGCCCCGCTTCGCTCGCCAGCCGGGCACCGGCCTGCAGGACCATATCCTGCCCGGCAACAAAACCTACGTGGAGGGCGACACGATCGAGCGGCCCCCGGGCAGCGGCGGCGGTCGCGGCTCGGGCGAGGGGGGTGAGGGCGGCGAGAACAGCGAGGACGCATTCCGCTTCGTGCTCACCCGCGAGGAGTTTCTGGAGCTGTTCCTCGAAGACCTCGAGCTTCCGGACCTCGCCAAGCGCCGGCTCGCCGTGGTGGAGACCGAGGGGCTGCGCCGGGCCGGCTACACGGTGACGGGCTCGCCCGCCAACCTCGCGCTCACCCGGACCTTGCGCAACTCGATGTCGCGGCGGATCGCCCTCAGGCGCCCGAAGCCCGACGAAGTCGCGGCCCTGGAGGCGCGTCTTGCCGAGCTGAGCGAGGGCGATCCGGAGCGACCGGATCTCGAGCACGCGCTTCACAAGCTGCGCGAGCGGGCCAAGCGCATCCCCTATGTCGATCCGATCGACCTGCGCTTCCGCCGCTTCGAGCCCTATCCGCGGCCGATCGCCCAGGCCGTGATGTTCTGCCTGATGGACGTGTCCGGCTCGATGACCGAGCACATGAAGGACCTCGCCAAGCGGTTCTACATCCTGCTGCACATCTTCCTGACGCGCCGCTACCGCCACGTGGAGATCGTTTTCATCCGCCACACCGACCGGGCGACCGAGGTGGACGAGGAGACCTTCTTCGGCTCCCGCGAGACCGGCGGGACTTTGGTCTCCTCGGCGCTGGTGGAGATGAAGCGCATCATCGCCGAGCGCTACGATCCCAACGACTGGAACATCTACGCCGCCCAGGCATCGGACGGCGACAACGTCTCCTCCGACGGGCCGACCGCGACGGAGCTCTTGCGGTCCCATATCCTGCCGGCCTGCCAGCACTTCGCCTATCTGGAGGTCGGCGACGAGAACGGCCCCCGTGCCGGCTTCGTGGAGCACCGCACCACCCTGTGGCGGACCTACGAGGCGATCGCCAAGGCCGGGGGCCCGATCGCCATGCGCAAGGTCAACCATCGCCGGGAGATCTACCCGGTGTTCCGCGAGCTGTTCGGCCGCAAGGACGCGCGCGCCGAGGCAGAGGCGTAGTGTTCGGCCCCTCCTCTCAAGGGGGAGGGGCGGATGTCATGAGGGTTCCATGGTGACCAGCCTGAGCCGACCCAGGGTGAGCGCGCCGGCCGTCAAGGTCGACAAGCCGCTGTTCACCGGCAACGACTGGGACTTCGACACCATCCGGCGCATCCACGACGCCTGCGAGGCCGTCGCCGGGCCGCAGCTTGGCCTGTCCTGGTACCCGAACCAGATCGAGATCATCACCGCCGAGCAGATGCTCGACGCCTACGCGTCGATCGGCATGCCGCTGTTCTACAAGCACTGGTCCTTCGGCAAGCACTTCGCCCAGCACGAGGCCGGCTACCGACGCGGCCTCATGGGGCTCGCCTACGAGATCGTCATCAACTCCGACCCGTGCATCTCCTACGTGATGGAGGAGAACACGGCGACGATGCAGACGCTCGTCATCGCGCACGCCGCCTTCGGGCACAACCACTTCTTCAAGAACAACTACCTGTTCCGCCAGTGGACCGACGCGGAAGGGATCCTCGATTATCTCGACTTCGCCAAGGGGTTTATCGCCCGCTGCGAGGAGCGCTACGGCCATCAGGCGGTGGAGCAGGTGCTCGACGCCGCCCACGCGCTGATGAGCCAGGGTGTCCACCGCTACCCGCGCAAGAAGCGGCCGGACCTCGCCTCCGAGCAGCGCCGCGAGCGCGAGCGGATCGAGCACGGGGAGCAGATTTATAACGACCTGTGGCGGACCCTGCCGCAGAAGACCGGCGCGGTGCGGTCAGACGCCGCCGCCGAGCGGCGCAAGGCGCTGCTCGAACTGCCGCAGGAGAACATCCTCTATTTCCTGGAGAAGGTGGCGCCGCGTCTGCGCCCCTGGCAGCGCGAGATCCTGCGCATTGTCCGGCTGGTGGCGCAGTATTTCTACCCCCAGCGCCAGACCAAGGTGATGAACGAGGGCTGCGCCACCTACTGCCACTACCGGATCATGAATGCCCTCTCGGAATCCGGTCAAATCACCGAGGCGGCCTACCTGGAGTTCCTGCAGTCGCACACCAACGTCATCCGGCAGCCGAATTACGATGACCGCTCCTATGGCGGGCACAATCCCTACGCGATCGGCTTCGCCATGATGCAGGACATCGCCCGCATCGCCGAGCAGCCGACCGCCGAGGACCGCGACTGGTTCCCGGAGATCGCCGGAACCGGGGACGCCATGGCGGTGCTGCGCGATTGCTGGGAGAATTACCGCGACGAGAGCTTCATCCAGCAGTTCCTGTCGCCGAAGCTGATGCGCGACCTGCGCCTGTTCCACGTGGTCGACGATCCGGAGGAGCCGGAGCTGCGGGTCGAGGCGATCCACGACGAGCGCGGCTACCGCAAGCTGCGCCGGGCCTTCGCGCGCCAGTACGACGTGGCGTGGCTCGATCCCGACATCGAGGTGGTGGACGTCGATCTGGAAGGCGACCGGCGCCTGATCCTGCACCACAAGGCGCTCAACCGGATCACCCTGCAGAAGGACGACGCCAAGCGCGTCCTCCAGCACCTCGCCGACCTCTGGGGCTACGACGTGGTGCTCAAGGAGATCGAGCCGGGCACCGGCGCGGTGCTCGGCGAGATTACTGCCAGCGCGCGGCCGATCTTCTTCTGATCAGGGCTGCAGGCGGCTTGTCCTATCCGCGTCCTCATCCTGGGGTGCGGCACAGCCGCCTCGAAGGAGGCCTCCGGGGATCGCGCGGCCGGCTGGAGGGCTCCTTCGAGGCCTCCACTGCGCTCCGGCACCTCAGGATGAGGGGGATGGATGGGTTCAGCCTGATTGCCCCGCCACGCCGCCCATGCTGCAAGCGGGCATGACCGCCACGATCCTGAGCCTCGCGGAAACCACCGCCTTCCTCGACCGCGAATTCCCGCAGATGCAGGCCGGTGGGCGCGCCTACCATCTCGAGGCCGTGGGGCCGCTCTCGGCGCGGATGCGGCTCGAAGCCCATGAGCGCTTCCTGCGCCCGGGCGCGACGGTCTCGGGCCCAGCCATGATGGCGCTCGCCGACTACGCCCTCTACGCGGCGATCCTCGCCAATATCGGGCCGGTGGCGCTCGCCGTGACCACGAGCCTGACGTTCAACTTCCTGCGCAAGCCCGCCTCGGGCGATCTCCTGGCGGAGTGCCGGCTGCTGAAGCTCGGCCGCCGCTTGGCCGTCGGTGAGGTGCTGATCACTGCCGGTGGCAGCGCGGATCTCGTCTGCCACGCAACCGGCACCTACTCGATACCGCCGCGCTGAGGACGCTCAGGCCCGCGCCTCGGCGAGTCGGGCGGCGTAGCGGGCGATCAGGTCGACCTCCAGGTTCAGCCGGTCGCCTTCGCGGCGCTCACCCCAGGTGGTGACCTGCAGCGTGTGGGGGATCAGCAGGATCGAGAACAGGTCGCCCATGACCGAATTCACGGTCAGCGAGGTGCCGTCGAGGCAGACCGAGCCCTTCTCGGCGATGAATTTCGCCAGGGCTGCCGGCGCCCGCAGGGTGAAGCGCTCGCTCGGGCCCCAGGCGCCCGCCGTGACGCTCTCGCGCGCCACGATCTCGGCGAGCCCGTCGACATGGCCGGTGACCAGATGGCCGCCGAGTTCGTCGCCGATCTTCAGGGAGCGTTCCAAGTTGATCCGCCTGCCCGGGGTCCAGGAGCTCACGGTGGTGCGCGCCAGGGTCTCGGCGGCGGCGTCCACCGCGAAGACGCAGCCGTCCCCGACCGGCTCCACCGACACCGCTGTGAGGCACGGGCCCGAGCAGGCGATCGAGGCACCGAGCGCGATCGTGGCCGGGTCGTAGGACGCGCGGATTGCGATCCGGCGCAGGTCACCCTCGCCCGAGACCGAGACCACCGTGCCGACGTCGCTGACCAACCCCGTGAACATCGCTTACGTCCTGTTGCGTTCGTAGGTCACCGCCTCGTCGGGGCCGAGCCGGAGCCGCTCGGCCTCACGGAACCGGTCGCCCGCGAGGGCTTCCGTCAGGCCGGGGCCCAGCGCCGGCAGGCCGCCGGCCTCGCCCAGCTCCGCCGGCCCGGTGACCAGCGTGCAGGCATCGATCAGATCGGCCCGGGCGAGCGCCTCCGCAAGGCGGGGTCCCCCCTCGCTGCACAGACGCGTCAGGCCGCGCTCCCCCAGTTGGGCCAGGGCCGCCGGCAGGTCGATCCGGCCGGTGGCGTCCGCCGGCACGGTCGCGACCTCGACGCCGAGTGCTTCCAGGGCCCGGCGGGCATGGGCCGGGGCGGAGCGGGTGGTGAGGACCACGACCGGCGCGTCGCGGGCGGTCCGGGCGAGCACGCTCGCGGGCGAGAGCCGCAGATGCGTGTCGAGGACGATCCGCAGGGGCGAGCGCCCCGCCAGTCCCGGCAGCCGCACCGTCAGCGACGGGTCGTCGGCCCGGGCCGTGCCGATGCCGATGAGGATCGCGTCGGCATGGGCCCGCCAGAGATGGACTGCCCCGTCCGCCACCGGCCCGGTGATCCGCAGGCGCTCGGGGCCGGCCGCCGCGCAGAAGCCGTCGCGGGTGCGGGCGAGCTTGAGGTGCAGGGCCGGGCGACCGCGGAGGACCCGAGTGACGTGGCCGATATGGTCCCGGGCGGCCTCCGCGCACAACAGGCCGGTCTCAACGGCCACGCCCCCCTGCCGCAGGAGATCGTGGCCGCGCCCCGCCACGCGCGGATCCGGATCCTCGACGGCACTGACGACCCGGGCGATCCCGGCCGCCAGGATCGCGTCCGTGCAGGGCGGCGTGCGGCCGTGATGCGAGCAGGGCTCCAGGGTGACGTAGAGGGTCGCGCCCCGGGCGGCTTCTCCCGCAGCCGCGAGCGCCATGGGTTCCCCGTGCGGGCGCCCGCCCGGCGCCGTCGCCCCCGTCCCGAGGATATGCCCCGTCCCGGGCTCGACCACGACGGCGCCGACCGACGGGTTCGGCCAGGTGCTGCCGAGGCCGCGCCGGCCCAGCGCCAGGGCGAGGCGCATGAAATTGGTATCGTCGCTCATGAGCGTCCGGCGCGGCGCCGCCCCGGTGCCTCGGGGTCCGGCTCGGCCTCCGGCCCCGGCGCTTCCGACGGCACCAGAGTGCCGTCGCTCAGCG
This sequence comes from Methylobacterium sp. CM6257, assembly GCF_054611515.1. Classification (NCBI taxonomy): domain Bacteria; kingdom Pseudomonadati; phylum Pseudomonadota; class Alphaproteobacteria; order Hyphomicrobiales; family Methylobacteriaceae; genus Methylobacterium; species Methylobacterium sp. CM6257. The sequence goes on along the minus strand of NZ_CM137735.1, from coordinate 6,051,107 downwards.
TGCCGAGCAGGTCCTCGAAGTCCTTCGCCTCGCGGAAATTCTTGTAGACGGAGGCGAAGCGCACATAGGCGACGTCGTCGAGACCTTTGAGCCCCGCCATCACCAGCTCGCCGATCGCCTCGGAGGTCACCTCGGGCTCGCCGGCACTCTCGAGCTGCCGGGTGATGCCGCTGACCAGCCGCTCGATCCGCTCCGGGTCGACGGCGCGCTTGCGAAGCGCCACGTCGATCGAGCGCTGAAGCTTGTCCCGGTCGAAGGGCACGCGCTTGCCGGAGCGCTTGAGCACCACGACCTCGCGCAACTGCACCCGCTCGAAGGTGGTGAAGCGGCCGGCACAATCCGGGCAGACCCGGCGACGCCGGATCGCGGCGCCGTCCTCGGAGGGCCGCGAGTCCTTCACCTGGGTCTCGGAGCCGCCGCAATAGGGACAGCGCATGGGTCTGTGTCTCGGGCATGAAAACGGCCGCGGACCGGTCGGATCCGCGGCCGTTTCCTAATCCACTCGGGGGCGAGCCGGAAGGCCGGCTCCGCTCGGACCTCAGCCGTAGATCGGGAACCGGTCCGTCAGCGCGTGGACGCGGCTCTTGACGTCGGCCTCGACCGCGCTGTCGCCCGCCTCGCCCTTGGCGGCCAGCCCGTCCAGCACCTCGACGATGAGGCCGCCGATCTGCTTGAACTCGGCAACGCCGAAGCCGCGGGAGGTGCCGGCCGGGGTGCCGAGCCGGATGCCCGACGTGATGGTCGGCTTCTGCGGGTCGAACGGCACGCCGTTCTTGTTGCAGGTGATGTGCGCCCGCGACAGCGCGGCCTCGGCGGCCTTGCCGGTCAGGCCCTTCCGCTGGAGGTCGACCAGCATCAGGTGGTTGTCGGTGCCGCCCGAGGTGATGTCGTAGCCGCCGGAGATCAGGGTGTCGGCGAGCGCCTTGGCGTTCTCCACCACCTGGCGGGCGTAGATCTTGAACTCGGGCTTCAGCGCCTCGCCGAAGGCCACGGCCTTGCCGGCGATGACGTGCATCAGCGGGCCGCCCTGGAGGCCGGGGAAGATCGCCGAGTTGAACTTCTTGGCCAGCGCCTCGTCGTTCGTCAGGATCATGCCGCCGCGCGGGCCGCGGAGCGTCTTGTGGGTCGTCGTGGTGGCGACGTGGGCATGCGGGAACGGCGACGGATGGACGCCGGCGGCCACGAGGCCCGCGAAGTGCGCCATGTCGACCATGAAGTAGGCGCCGACTGCGTCGGCGATCTCGCGGAACTTCGCGAAGTCCCAGTGACGCGGGTAGCCCGAGCCGCCCGCGATGATCACCTTCGGCTTGTGCTCGTGGGCGAGGCGCTCGACCTGCTCCATGTCGATGCGCTGGTCCTCACGGCGCACCGTGTAGGAGACCGGCTTGAACCACTTGCCAGAGACGTTCGGCGGAGCGCCATGGGTGAGGTGGCCGCCGGCGGCGAGGTCGAGCCCGAGGAACGTGTCGCCGGGCTGCATCAGGGCCAGGAACACGCCCTGATTGGCCTGGGAGCCGGAATTCGGCTGCACGTTGGCGAAGCCGCAATCGAACAGGCGCTTGGCGCGCTCGATGGCGAGATCCTCGGCGATGTCCACGAACTGGCAGCCGCCGTAGTAGCGCCGGCCCGGATAGCCCTCGGCGTACTTGTTGGTCAGCACCGAACCCTGAGCTTCCAGCACGGCGCGGGAGACGATGTTCTCCGAGGCGATCAGCTCGATCTCGTGCTGCTGCCGGCCGAGTTCCTTGGCCACCGCCTCGGCGATCTCGGGATCGGCCTCCGTCAGGGGGGCCGCGAAGAAGCTGTTGGAGAAGTGCTTGTCGGCGGCGGTACCGGCGCTCATGGTCTGCCTCTGTTCTGGTAGGGGCGATGCCCGGCCTTCGTCGGCGTGCACGGGCGGGCGTTGGAACGGGGATTCCTACACGCGCCGGCCGCTCAGGCCAAGCACAGGCATTTTGGCCGTACGCAAAGAATAATTTGCCGCAGGTGGATGCCTGCACGCCGTCAGCTGGCGATCGGCGCATTGTCCCGGCGAGATCGCGAATCGCTTAATATAAGGAAAAAATCATAGAATGAAAAGTGAACACGGTGGCCGGGCAGGGCCGCTATGCAAAGTCATGATCATGATGTGGCTTTGAATGACGCCGTTGCCGAAGTCCGACTTAATCTTTCTTTCACTGCTCTGCGCTTTCTGGAAATCAAGGCTGGGTTCAGGCAGGATCAGCTGCGCGGCTGCGATGGCAGGCGGTGCGGCGGCAGTGGCTCTGTCGTCGTTACGCAAAGGCAGGGCCGCCAAGCCGGCTTCGAGTGTTCAATAATCCCGATCTCGGATCTGACTGAAATCTATCCGGAGATAGACTTCGGAGGTCCTCGGGCTTTCGCCTGCGCGTTCTACTTCGCCACGTTTGCAGGCTGCGCCGGTACCTGGATGGCGGTCGCTGCCTGTGTGGAGCGATTGGGCGGCATCGCCTTCGACCCGCAAGAGGGCAAGCTGTTCGCCGCTGACGACGCCATCCGCCATGCCCACGACACATTGGCCAGCGTCGCAAGGTTGGAGGCGACTTTCAGCGGCCCCTCAGCCGGCTGAGGCAGTACCCGAAGGCCGGTCGTCGAGACCTATGTCAGCCCTGCGCCGTAAGGTTCGTCTCGATCAGCACCGTCTCGGTCTCGAAGGCGGCGGCATGCCACTCTCCGGCCGGAAAGTGAAACACGCTGCCGGTGGCGAACGGCTTGCGGCCCTGCTCGGTCTCCAGGACCCCCGAACCCGAGATGACCTGCACGAACTGCTCGTGATCGTGGCTGTGGCGCGGCGCCGAGACCCCTGCCGGCACCACCACGCGCACGAGGCTCGCGCCCACGCTCGGGATCTCGCGCTTGGCGACGCCGTTGCCGGCGAGGCTCTCCGCGCGATCAATCCAGGCGGTCAGATGATCGGTCATCGATGCATCTCCTCGGGGGCAGGACAGGCGACCCGGATCGGCCGCGTCAATGGCGGCCCGGCTCCGATCCCTGCGTCAACCGGTTCCGCCAGAGGGGCGTCCGCGCCGCGTCTTGGGAGCCGCCGGATCGCGGGCCGGCGCGTTGGCCTCGGGCGACGGGCTGCTCGTGGGCCAGAAGGTCTCGAACAGCTCCTGCATCGCCCGGATGTTGTTGCCCTGCACCTCGGCGCCGGTGCGGATCATCTGCTGGAGCATGTCGGAGCCGGCCTCGGCAGCCTTCATGTCCGATGGCTTGGGGGCAGGCTTTGCGGCCGGGACTGGGGCCGGCGGTTCGGCGACGGGCATCAGGGCCTTGGCCATCTCAGCCCAGACCGGCCCGAAGGGGAAGGGGATCGGCGGGGGCGGCGGGGCCGGCCGCGCCTGCGCGGTCTCGACCGGCGGCTGGTTCAGCATGACGTGGACGATGCTCGCCACGACAGCGCCTGCCATCATCGGCAGCATCTGGCGAAGGACCTGCGCGCCGACGCCGCTCGTGGCGGAGGCCTGCCGCAGCACCGCCTGCATCAGCTGGGCCGACCCGAACATCTGGCTGAGCGCGTCGAAGCCTTGCGGTGCGGCCGGCCGCGTCGCTTCGGGCATCCCGAACATCCGGGCGAAGCTGCTGGGATCCAGGCCGACGCTGCGCTGGAGACCGAGCGTCAGGGCCGGCATCAGCGCCTCGAAGGCGCGGGCTGTCTGCTCGGTCGTCAGGCCGAATTGCTGGGCCATGGCCTGGAGCCCGGCCTCACCCTGCGCCTGGAACATCTCGAGCGGGTTGAACATGACGCCTCGATCCTGTCCCGGTCGGACCGGCCGGGACGAAGCATCGTGATCCTTTGCGCGGGGAAATACCAGTTCCCGCGCGCGGAACTTTGCGCATGACCCAGTTCGGCTCGGTGGATCGGGCCGTATCGCCGCCGCGCCGCACCCGAATGGTCGAACGGCCGCCTCAGCTCACCGGCCCCGGATGGGCGTGGCCGGCCGGCAGCGGCACGGCCCGGTGAGGCGCCTCCGGCGCGCCCTCCGGCGCCCGGATCCGCGGACCCGTACCCTCCAGGCGGTCCACGGTGCGGCGGGCCAGCAGGATGCCGAGCGCTCCGAAGACCAGGGAGCCGAGACCCATGCCCGCCAGCACGCCGCGGGGGCCGTAGAGTGCTGCGCCCAGCATCGCGGGAGGCATGGTGCCCAGCGTTGCCCGACCCCAGTTGAGCAGGGTCGAGCGCACCGGGAAGCCGAGATTGTTGAAGGCGGCGTTGCCCAGGAACAGCAGGCCGTTGAAGAACCAGATCGCACCGCCGACGAGGCAGAAGAAGCCGAACAGCTCGGCCGCGACACCCTGCAGCCCGAACAGGGCCGCCAGCGGCCCCCGGGCGAGCGCGAGGACGAGCCAGACCAGAGCCACGTAGGCGAGCGTCACCCGGACCGACTCCCGAAGGACACCGCGCATCCGGTCGAACCGGCCCGCGCCCCAGTTCTGCGCCAGGATCGGCCCGATCGCCCCCGACAGGGCGAAGAGGCCGCCGAAGGCCACCGGCGTCAGGCGGTCGATCACGGCCGCGGCCGCGACGGCATCGGCGCCATAGCCGGCAAACAAGCGTGCCAGAAAGGCGCTCGCCACCGACGGAGCGAGGTTGGTCAGCACGGCCGGCCCGGCGACCGATCCCAGGGCGGCCCCGTGGGACGGCAGGTCGGCGAGGCGCGGAAGGCCGAGCAGCCCGTGACGGGCGACGCCGCGCAGGCCCACCGCCACGAAGGTCGCCCGCGCCACGCAGACGGTGATCGCCGCGCCCTCGAGACCGAGGCCCGCCCCGAAGATCAGCAGCGGATCGAGGAAGGCCGTGACGAGGGCGCCGGCCAGGGTCACCAGCATCGCCTGCCGCGCTGCGCCCACCGCGCGCAGCAGCCCGGTGAACAGCATGCCGGCGGCGAGCAGCACGTTCGACGGCAGGGTGATGTGCAGGAACAGCTCGGCCGCCCGCGCGGCTTCCCCTCTGGCGCCGATCAGGGCCAGCAGCGGATCCATCAGGACGGCGATCAGCGCCGCGATGAGGGCGGCCACGAGGCTGCCCAGGGCTAGGGCCGAGGCGGCGAGGCGCCGTGCCGCCGGGTCACACGCCCCCACCGCCCGGCCCACCAGGGCGCCGGCGGCGATCATCAGGCCGATATTCACCGCGGTGGCGAAGAACTGCACGATCCCCGCGAAACCGACCGCTGCGGTAAGGTTCGGGTCGCCGAGTTTCGAGACGTAGAACAGCGACAGCAGATCGACGACGAAGATCGCCATCAGCCCGACCGAGCCGGTGGCGGCCATCACGACCACGTGCCGGAGGATCGACCCGGTGACGAAGCGGCCCCTCTCCGCCGGGGGAGGACCGTCAGGCATCCGGGCCGTCACGCATCCCGGACGCTGCCTTCCGCCTCGAGCTCAGGATCCGCATCGCCCTCCGCCTCGGCGGCATCGGTCTCGTGCGGCGCGAGTGCGGGCTTCTCCAGGAGCCGCTCGGCCGCCTCGCGCCGGTCGCTGCCTACGAGGTCGCGGGTCTCGGTGCTGAGCGCCCGGGCGGGGCGTACGGGGGCGGTGAGCGGCTCGGGCTTCAGCCCCGCCGCGGCGCCGCGCATCCAGCTGGAGCCGTCCGGCAGGGCACCCGCCTGCTGCAGGACCAAGCGGGCGATGTCGCGCTTGCGCACGTCGTCGGCCCGGGCCGCGGCCGCCTCCGGCGACAGGCCGAGGCCCTCGAGCGCCGCCCGCCCGAAGGCGAGGGCGGATTCGGAAGTCTCGCGGATCTGGTAATCCACGTCCCGGTTCATCAGCTCGACCGCGTGCAGGCGGTCGTAGGCGCGCACGAAGGTGCGGACGCTAGAGAATTCCTCGTGCACGATGTCGACGATCTTGAGGGCGCCCTCACGGTCGTCGACGCAGATGCAGACCAGCTCGACGCGGCCGATCCCGGCGGCCCGCAGCACGTCGAGCCGGGTGCCGTCGCCGTAATAGATGCGGAAGCCGAAGCGCGAGGCCGCGCGCAGCTGCTCCACGTCCTTGTCGATCACCGTGACCGGGATGCCCTCGGCGAGCAGCACCTGCGTCAGCACCTGCCCGAAGCGCCCGAAGCCGATCACCAGCACCCGCGCGTCGCCGCTCTCGGCGAGGTCCGAAGAGGGTTCCTCCAGCTCGAGGGTGCTGCGGGCGTTGTGCCGCTCGATCAGCTTGTCGAGGCCCTTGGCGGCGATCGGCCCGATCAGCATGGTGAGCGCGGCGAGTGCCACCGCGAAGCGCGTCGCCGTGGCGCCGGTGAGCCCCAGACCCTCGGCCTGCGGCAGCAGCACGAAGGCGAACTCGCCCGCAGGCGCCAGGACCGCCGCGCCCCGGAGCGCCCCCAGCGTGTCCGAGCCGAACAGCCGGAACAGCCCGGCTACCAGGGCGACCTTCACGAGGATCGCCCCGAGGGTCGCTCCGAACAGCGCCGGCCAGACCTCGCGCACGAGGTTGCCGTCGATCGACATGCCGACGCTCATGAAGAACAGGCCGAGCAGCATGCCGCGGAACGGCTCGATGTCGGCTTCGAGCTGGTGGCGGAAGTTCGACTCGGCGAGCAGGATGCCGGCCAGGAACGCACCCATCGCCATCGACAGGCCGACCTGCTCCATCAGCAGCGCCGTGCCGAGCACCACCAGCAGCGCCGCCGCGGTCATCACCTCGCGGGCGCCGCTGGCCGCCAGCAGCCGGAAGAACGGGTTCAGGCCGTAGCGGCCGACCAGCACCACCGTGAGGATCGCGGCGAGCGCCTTGCCGGTGGAGACCGCTGCCTCCCCGAGCCAGGACGCGTCGGTCGCCTCGCCCGCCGAGGCCAGCAGCGGCATCAGGGCCAGGATGCCCACCACCGAGAGGTCCTGGAACAGCAGAACCGCGAAGGCCCGGCCCCCATAGGCGCTGCCGAGGTCGCCCCGCTCCTCGAGGAGCTGGAGCGCCACCGCTGTCGCCGAGAGGGCTAGCGCGAGGCCGATCACCGCGGCCGCGCCGAAACTGAGTCCCGCCAGCACGCCCGCGCCGCCGAGCACCAGGGCGCAGACGACGAGCTGCGCCGTCCCGAGGCCGAAGATGTCGCGGCGCATCGAGACGAGCTGCGACAGGTGCAGCTCCAGGCCGACGATGAAGAGGAGCAGCACGACGCCGATCTCGGCGACGCTGGCGGCGGTGTCGGGCTCGGCGATCAGCGACAGGCCGGACGGCCCGATCAGCACGCCGGCCACGAGGTAGCCGAGCACGGCGCTCTGGCCGATCAGCCGGAAGACCGGGACGCCGATCACGGCCGCCGACAGGAAGGTCAGGACCGGCGGCAGGAAGCTCGCATGTTCGACGGGGCTCGCCATGAAGATCGTCCCGGCGGTTCTTCTCGGTTCGCGCACGTGAGCCATCCGCTTAGCGCGCGCGGCGCCGGGATGCGAGCCGTGTCCGGGTGCCGTTCGGCACAAGCGGGCGATCACCCCAGAAAGCGCGACCGTGCCCGGCGCGAGCCGTCGATGAACTCGAAGCCGCCGGCCGCGCTCAGCATGTGCAGGCGCGAGCCGGGCCAGGCCGCCCCGGGGCCGAGGCGGGTCTCGACCCGCTGCGCGTAGCCACCCTCGTCGAGCCGCAGGATCCGGGCGAGGCCGAGCGCCGCGCCGTAGCCCCGGCGGCAATCCTGGACCGGCCGTATCAGGGCGCCGTCGCGCGCCACGATTGGGCCGGCGGCCCGCGCCGATCCGACATCGATCAGAACCGGATTGTGCCGGTGGGGCGTCCAGGGGCCGCGGAAATGCGACGCGTGCCAGAGGTGCAGCGTGTCGGAGTAGCTGCCTCCGCCCGCGCGCACGGTGGCGAACAGCCACCAGCGGGCGCCATGGTGCAGAAGCGTCGCGTCGCCCGCCACGACGCCGTCCACCAGCACCGCCTCGTGAACCCAGCCCCGGGGGAAGTCGGTGGCGCGATAGAGGTCGATCGTGCCGGAGGCGTGGGATTCCGGGATCATCCAGACCTGCCCGTCCGCCTCGAACACGAACGGATAGGACAGGTGCGTCTCGAGTTCCAGCACGGGTTCCGGCTGGCCGCGCGGTCCTCGCTCATCGAAGCCCACGGCCGCGATCACCCCCTTGCCGCGGCGGTAGTCGAACGATTCGACGAACAGGGTCACGTCCCCGCCGCGGGCGATGGCGAACGGGTCCGCGTAGAAGCGCCGTCCATCGTCGGGCAGGTCGGTCCAGCCGCTCTCCGGGTGCCGGCGCAGGTCGATCAGGTCGGGTCCCACGACCCGTCGCCAACCAACCCGCCATTGCGGGCTGTAGAAGCAGAGAGCGTAGAGCCTGCGGGCGATCTGCCGGGCGAGCCCTTCGGCGGCGCGGCGCCCGGCTCCGAGGCCGCCGAGGTCGAACGCCGTCGCCGGTTGCAGCGGCGCCTCGGTGCCGTCCGGAAGCGTCGGCGAGGCGGCTCCATCGAGGGCCGCGGCGATCAGCGTGATGGTCCGGGCGAGATAATCCTCGAAGGCGGCGAGCATCACGGTGTGCGACTCCGCGCCGAGGCGCCCGACCGCCAACGGCACGCCGTCCGGTCCGCGCAGGGCCGCCACCGGTGCCCGGTGGGCGAAGAGTGCGGCGAGCAGGCCGGCTTCGCCCGGCATTCCGTCGAAATCGAGCCGCCATATCGGCGTGGAGCCCGGTCCCGCGGGCGTGCCCGAGAGGTCGAGGATGAGGTCGGCCTCGCTGTCCTCACGGCCGGCATCTGGCGCTGCCTCGTAGGGCGCCAGCGCCACCGGCTCGGCCGCAGTCGCCAGGCCCGGGCGGGGCAGGCCGTGAATCGCCGCCTCCAGCCGGAACAGCAGTTCCGCGTTCGGGGGCAGCCCGTCCGTCCCCTTGGTCCAGGTGACCCGGACGCGGCGGTCGGGCCGCTGGCCTAGCTGATCGAGGAGACGGATGTGCCAGCCCCGCAGGGTCCGGCGGTCGAGCCGCACGATGACCGTCCGCACCGACGGGGATGAGCTGGCCACCCGCGGCTCTGGCCAGACCGGTGCTCGGCCGCCGCCGGCAGGCGGCCGGTCCACGCCTCCGATCGACCGCTCCATCAGCCGGATAGGCCCGCGCGCGGCGTGCCGGACTTCGTAGCGACCCTCACGGCGGACCGGGACCCTGAAATTACCCGACAATGACCGCGGATACGGGCGCTGCGGGTTAAGGAGCTATTGCTCCACGCTACGATCAAGCAAGTCTGGCTGCTTGTCTACCGGTCGGCCGCTTCAATCCAGAGCGATCTCTGCTGACTGATCCAGAACGTCAGTTAATACGTTAGATTTCGTACGCTGCGATAACCCGATGTTACGCCGCCGTGATATCGTGCCGCGCGGCGGTTGTGAGCCTTGCGCGGGAACCCCCCGTCAGCGAGGCCGTTCGCTCGGAAGATGTGTTGCGGAGACAGGACATGACGCGCAAGACGCTGACACTGCCGCTCGCGGCGGTGCTCATGGTCGGCATCCCCGGCGCGGCTTTCGCCTTCGGAGGCGGCGGCGGTGGCGGCGACAGCGGCAGCGGGCTCTCGCCCTACGCCGCACTCAGCGGCAACGACCGTTCGGCCGGGGTCAACAACGGCAACTATCGCGACCCGGCCCTCGACCCGTATATCCGGGCCTACGATCCGGAGGCCGCGGCCCGTTACGCCGCCCCGCCGGCGGCCCAGCCGCGCCTGCGCATGCGGCCCTATTACGGCTACCCCTACTGATCAGTCGATACCGCCGGGTGCCGCATGGCGCGTGCCCGGCGCCACCATCCGGACATCGTCAGGAGCGCGCGGGCCCGGTCGCGGTCCGGATTCGCTTGAGCGTCCACGCGCCCCCGGATGGCTTGCAGCCGGTGCCGCGGACGAAGCGGCTGCGCTCTGGCCCTATGACCGAGGCGAGGAAGTTGCGGCAGATCAGGTCCTCCGCAACATAGGGAAGGCCAGTCGGATTGACCGTGCCGTGGAGGCCGGTCTCGGGATTGTCCCACTTCACCGGGCGGCCGTTGCCCTGCGGATCCAGCGCCACGGTCAAGGCCGCGCGGGCGCGCCGCCAATCCTCCTCGGCAAGGTCATCCCCGAAGCTCACGGGTCGCTTCTCGATGCTGCCGGTGACCGCGGGCTCCTCGGCCACGCGCGGCGGCGCGGCCTCCCCCCGGAACACGAGCAACGGCTGGCTGCAGCCACAGAGGGCCGTGTTCAACATCAGGGCCGACATCGACGCAGCGATGCGCAACCTCCGGCTTGGCTCTTTACAGGCGCGTCGCCGCATTACACCTGACTCACGACGGGCTTTCCGCTCGACCGAACATGCCGATGTCGGTGCCCCCTCAGGCCCTTGACGCGGCAGGCAGGAGTCTTGGCGTGGATCAGTTAAGGACCGATGACCCGAAGAGCGCGGACTTCACCCTGAGCGACGACCCGGTCGCTCTGTTCGCCGCCTGGATGAAGGAGGCGGAGGCCGCCGAGCCCGAGGATCCGAATGCCATGGCGCTCGCCACGGCGGGGAGCGACGGGTTACCGGACGTGCGGGTGGTGCTTCTGAAGGGCTTCGACGCTCGCGGCTTCGTGTTCTACACCAATGCCCAATCCGCCAAGGGCGAGGAGCTGGCGCAGAACCCGCAGGCCGCCCTGGTGCTGTACTGGAAGAGTCTGCGCCGGCAGGTGCGCGCCCGAGGCCCGGTCTCGCCGGTGACGGCCGAGGAGGCGGACGCCTATTTCGCGAGCCGGCGACGCGAGAGCCGCCTCGGTGCCATCGCCAGTCAGCAATCCCGCCCGCTCGCCGACCGCGCGACCCTCATGAATGCGGTGGCCGAACTCGACCGGCGCTACGGCGACGGCCCGATCCCCCGGCCCGAGCACTGGACCGGCTTCCGCATCGCCCCGGTGAGCATCGAGTTCTGGCAGAACGGCGATTTCCGCCTGCACGACCGCGTCCGCTTCACCCGGGACGGCGCGGGCTGGAGCCGATCGCGGCTCTATCCCTGAAACGAAGAGAGCCCCGGCGGGGACCGGGGCTCTCGACAAGGCGCGGGATGCGACGAGGCTCAGGCCTCCCCGCCCTCCTTCTTCTCGCTCTCGGCTTCGGCCTTCTCCCCGGCCGCCTCGGTCGACTGCGCCTCGGCGATGGCGGCCTCCTCGGCCTCCACCTCAGCGCCCAGCACGGTCGGCGGCACGATGTTGGCCACCGGGTCGGTCGCCTCGCCGGTGTAGCTGCCGGCCGGGATCTTGATGTCGGAGACGTGGATCACGTCGCCGATCGCGCGGCCGGTCAGGTCGACCTCGATCGCGTCCGGGATCTGATCCGGGGCGACCTCAAGGCTCAGCGTGTGGGCCACGATGTTGAGGGTGCCGCCGAGCTTCTTGATGCCGGGAGCCGCGTCCTCGTTGACGAAGTGCACCGGCACCTCGACGGTGACGGTCTGGCCCGAGACGACGCGCAGGAAGTCGACGTGCAGCGGCACGCCGGTCACCGGGTCGAGCTGGAAGTCGCGCGGGATCGCGCGGATCTTCTTGCCGTCGGCGTTGATCTCGAACAGCGTGGTCTTGAAGCCGCCGGCGTAGATCAGGGTGCGGGTGCGGATGAGGTCGACCGCGATGGATTGCGGCGGCTGACCGCCCCCGTAGATGACGGCGGGAATCTGGCCCTGGCGACGAACGGCCCGGGCGGCCCCCTTGCCGACCCGGTCGCGTGCCACGGCCTCAAGCGTCTTCACAGCGCTCATGGCGTGATCCTTCGATTGCTGGAGCCGGAAAACGAAAAGGCCGCCCGTGACGGACGGCCGAGACTTCCCGGCGCGCCCCTGCCTCCAAGGGTGTCTCGGGGGCGCGCGGTGCGCTTACACGGATGGAGCCGGATTGGCAATTCGCGGATCGCGCCATGGTCATGCGGCGCCCGTGCGGCCGTGAGCCCCGGAGCCGGGTCCGGCGGGCGCGGGGGGCCTATCCCAACCCCGCCACCGCCCGCCGCGCCCGGCGCCTCTGCAGACACAGGGCGAGGCTGAGCGCCGACCCGATCACCAGCGCCGAGACGGCCGTGGTTACCGTGCCCAGCGCGTAGATCTCGGGCGTCGTCACCGTGGTGGTCAGGCCCTGCAGCTCCAGCGGCAGGGTGTTGCGGCCGCCGATCGCCTGACTGGTGCGGGCGAGCTCGTCGAACGACAGCGTGAAGCCGAACAGGGCGACGCCGACCAGCGCCGGGGCGAGGATCGGCGCCACCACGTGCCGGAGCGTCTGCGCGCCGGAGGCGCCCAGGTCGCGGGCGGCCTCCTCGTAGACCGGGTCGAAGCGGTTGAACACCGCGAACATGATCAGCAGGCCGAAGGGTAGGGTCCAGGTGAGGTGCGCCCCGAGCGCTGAGGTGAAGAGACCCATCAGGGTCCCGTGGTCCTGCAGCAAGCCCCAGCCGGTGGCGGCGGCGAGCGTCTTGATCCCATCGTCGAGGAGCCGGAATTCCAGCCCGATCCCGAGCGAGATCACGATGGAGGGCACGATCAGGCTCGACACCGCCAGCGCGAAGACGAGGCCGGCTCCCCGGAAACCCTTCCGGAAGGCGAGGCCGGCATAGAAGGCGAGGGTCACGGTGAGCGCCATCACCACGAGCCCGAGCACCAGGGAGCGGCGGAGCGCCGCCCAGATGTCGACGACCCCGACCCCCGCCCAGAGCTTGGCGAACCAGTGCGTCGAGACTCCGTTCATCGGGAAGGTCAGGCCGCCGGACGGACCCTGGAAGCTCAAGGCGAGGATCGTCAGGGTCGGCCCGTAGAGGAGCAGGACGTAGAGTGCGAAGACGCAAGCCAGCAGATAGAAGGCGAGGCCGCGGGGACGGTCCATCTAGAGCTCCCGGCGCAGGTCGATCATCCGGGTGAGCCCCAGGATCATCATCAGCACGACGGCGAGCAGGACCATCGCGTTGGCGGCCGCGGCCGGGAACTGCAGGTAGGCCATCTGCACCTGGATCACCTTGCCGACGCTGGCGATCTGCTGCCCGCCCATGACGCCGACGGTGACGAAGTCGCCCATCACCAGCGTGACCACGAAGATCGAGCCGATGGCGATGCCGGGCTTGGCCAGCGGCAGCACCACGTTCCAGAGGATCTGCGCCCCCGAGGCGCCGCAATCCCGTGCCGCCTCGATCAGCTGCCGGTCGATGCGCGCGAAACTGTTGAAGATCGGCACGATCATGAAGACCGTGTCGAGGTGCACGAAGGCCAGCACCACCGAGAAGTCCGAATAGAGCAGGCCCTCGATCGGCTCCCGGATCAGCCCGAGGCTCCGGAGCGTGTCGTTGACGAGCCCGTTGCGGCCGAGCAGCGGGATCCACGAGACCATGCGGATCACGTTCGAGGTCCAGAACGGGATCGTGCAGAGCAGGAACAGGCTCATCCGCACCGTGCCCGAGCGGACATGGAAGGCCAGGAAATAGGCGATCGCGAAGCCGAGCGGCAGGGTGATCGCGAGCGTCAGGGCGACGAATTTCAGCGTCGAGAGATAGGTGCGGACCGTGGTGCAGAGGTCGGCCGACAGGCAGCCGTCGAACACGTCCGCGTAGTTCTGCAGCGTCAGCGCCGGAATGATCTCATATTCATTGTACTCCCACAGGGAGACGATGCCGGTGAGCACCAGCGGGATCACCAGGAAGACCAGGAACACGAGGATGAGCGGGGCCGCCTGGAGATAGGTCAGGGCGCGCCGGCGTCGGGGCGACGTCGCGGCCGACGCAGGGGCCGCTCCCGTGGCCTCCAGGGCCGGAAGGGCAAGGTCGGTCACCGGAAGGCCCTCGACCGCGTCACGACTTCACTCCCCCTAGAGCGGGACATCGTCCCGGCCCATGCCGACGCGGGGGCGATCGCCCCACCGCTGCGGCCGCATGCCGGACCGCGCGCTGTCAGGCGTCGGCCACCGCGAGCGGCCTGCTCGCCAGGGCGTGCGTGCACAACTTGCGCCAAGCCTGCCGCTCGGCGGCAGAAACGTCGCGCTCAGGGCCGCGCATCGGATCGTCGGGTAGGGTGGGTGGGGCAATGTCGGGCCCCGGCTGCCGGTCGAGCGCACACCGTCATTCCGCGGGGACATCCGCGCGGGGAGGGGAGTCCGTGCCGCATCCGACTGTCCTCGTGAGAGGCACGTCATCGCCAAGACGGTGCCGACTGGGCCGAGCCTCATTCGTTCGGCCCAGTCGGGGGATCGATCGCGCTCCGGCGGCGGAACCGCTCATCTCGGAGGCAACGCTCCCGATCTCATCCCGCAGACCCGCGGGACCGTCGGAGCGGCGCGTGCCGCTCCGGGATGCAGCCTCAGGCCGCCTTGGCCGCCAGCGCGTGACGGTGGCCGTTCAGGCCGGCGCAGAGATCGTCGATCTCCGCGAGGTCCAGGGCCTCGCCGGTCTGGCCGGCGATCGTATCGATCAGATGGTCCTGGCGCGGGTCGAAGGGGTGCCCCTGCATCCGATAGAACTGGTAGTAGCGCAGGGCCGCCAAGACGGTGTCGCGCTCGCGGTCGGTTACGGTGAAGTGCTGCATGGGTAGTTGCTTCCCCTTGTGGCTTCAACGAACGCTCGGGAGGGCCGCGACGCCGAGCCCGAGCTTGGCCGTTGTAACCGGTGGGCAACTGTCCGAACAGTTCTTGACAGTTCGCGCGGATGTGATTCGCGTCATTTGAGACTTCGGTCCTGGCGCGAGGAAGCCGAGCGCGAATCGAAAATGCGAGCCCCCGCAGGCGTTTGCGATCGTCCCGGGGCGTTACAGCCCGAGATCCGCGAGGTAGCGCGGCAGCGCGGAACTCGCGGACCCGTAGCGGGCATCGTCGAACGCGTCGGCGTTGTCCGACGCCTCCAGGTTGATTTCGCACGTCGGGATGCCGCGGGCGCGCGCCGCCCGCACATAGCCCGCTGCCGGATAGACCGCCCCTGAGGTGCCCGCCGCCACGAACAGGTCGGCGCTCGCCAGCGCCGCATCGATCGCGTCCAGATGCATGGGCATCTCGCCGAACCACACGACGTCCGGTCGCATCCGGCCCGGCGTGCCGCAGGCCGGGCAGGATTCCGACCGGGTCAGGTCCGCGCGCCAGGGTGTGACCGTCCCGCAGGCGGTGCAGCGGGCCTTGAGCACCTCGCCGTGCATATGGATGACGGTCCGCGAGCCCGCCCGCTCGTGCAGATCGTCGACGTTCTGCGTGCACAGGAACAGCCGGCCGCCGCGGTCGGCGAGCCGCGCCTCGGCCTGCGCCAGGGCGGCGTGCGCGGCGTTGGGCTCGGCCGCGATCACGCCCCGGCGGCGATGGTCGTAGAAGTCGAGCACCGTGTCGGGATCGGCCGCGTAGGCTTCCGGGGTGGCGAGCCTCATCGGGTCGAACCGCGCCCAGAGGCCGCCCCGATCGCGGAAGGTGCCGAGCCCGCTCTCGGCCGAGACTCCGGCCCCGGTCAGCACGAAGATCGATCTGAGATCTGCCGTCACGCGCGTGCTCCCCTTCGCCCGATCCGGCCGTCGCGGCAAGGCGCACGCGGGTGGCCGGAAATGTCCGCTCCTTGGCGGTGCAGCTTCTTTCGCCCTCTGCTCCGAGAGCGGATGCTGCCCCGGCATCCAGTCCTCGGGAGACGCGAAATGTCCGATGTTGCGCTGCTAGTCATCGATGTCCAGGAATCCTTCCGTCACAGGCCCTTCTGGAGCGACGCGGATGTCCCGCCCTTCACCGAACGCCTGCAGGCGCTCATCGACGGCGCCGGGCAGCGCGGCATCCCGGTCCTGCAGGTGTTCCACGTGGCCGAGACGGGTCCGTTCGCCCTCGCCTCGGGTCATGTCCGCACCCTCGAGCCGGTGGTGATCGCCCCGGCCGCGATCTTCCACAAGCGCCGGCACAGCGCCTTGGTGGATAGCGGGCTCGCGGGCTGGCTGACGCAGCACGGCATCCGCCGCCTGATCGTGTCCGGCATCCGGACCGAGCAGTGCTGCGAGACCACGACCCGCCATGCCTCCGATTGCGGCTGGAGCGTGGACTTCGTCACCGAAGCCACCCTGACCTTCGACATGATCCACCCGGACGGACGCCGCTTCAGCGCGGACGACATCAAGGCCCGCACCGAGCTTGTGCTCACCGGCCGCTTCGCCCGCGTCGCCACGGTATCGGAGGCTCTGGCCGGTCCGGGGCTGCCGGTGGCCGCATGACCGGGGCAGCGACGCAGCGCATTCCGGTTCTGGTGGTCCTGCCGCCGCGCACGCTCCTTCTGGACCTCGCCGGCCCGGTGGAGGTCCTGCGGATCGCGGGCGCCGTCCAGGACCGGGTCACCTTCGCGCTCAGCTACGCCGCCCCGGAGGAACGCACCCGCTGCTCGATCGGCCTCGACCTGAGCGGGGCGGGGCCGCTCCCGTCGAGGATCGAGCCGGGCACCATCGTGCTCCTCCCCGGCTCCGCGACGCGCGTGCTCGGATCCGGGGCGGACCGGGCCGAGGACGCGGCCGCCGAGGCGCGGATCGTCGACTGGCTGCGCGGCGCGATCCAGCCGGGCCACACCGTGGTGACGGTCTGCGAGGGCGCGCTGCTGGCCGCGCGCGCCGGATTGCTCGACGGCTACGCCTGCACCACCCACCACGGGAGCTGCGCCCGCCTCGCCGCTCTGGCGCCCCGGGCGATGGTTCGGGAGAACCGGCTCTTCGTGCACGATCGGGACCGGTTCAGCAGCGCCGGCGTGACCGCCGGCGTCGACCTGATGCTGCATCTCGTGGCGGAGTGGGCGGGGCCGGCGGCGGCCGTCGCGGTGGCGCGGACGCTGGTCGTTTACATGCGGCGGGGTCCCGACGATCCCCAACTCTCCCCCTGGCTCGAAGGCCGCAGCCATCTCCACCCGGTGGTGCACCGGGCGCAGGACGCCATCGCCGCCGATCCGACCCGGGACTGGTCCCCCGCCTCCCTCGGCAGGCTCGTGGGCGCGAGCCCGCGCAATCTCGCCCGGCTGTTCCGGAGCCATGCCGGGATGACCGTGACGGATGCCGTCAACCGGGCCCGGGTCGCCTTGGCCGGGGACCTGATCGCGCAGACCGACCTGAGTCTCGAACATGTCGCGGAGCGGGCCGGCTTCGGATCCGCCCGGCACATGCGGCGCGTGTGGCGGCTCTTCCACCCGGCAGCCCCCTCCCGTCTGCGCGCCGCAACGGCTCGCTAGATTCCCGCTGCCGGCTGTGACCTCCTTTCCCGGCCGGCACGTCCGACCGAATCGGCGCGGACGATGCATCGGCCCGTCCCGAAGCGCGCCCGTCGGCGCGGAGGAGTGAACGGCATGCCCGAATTCGACCTGGCGATCCGCGGCGGCACGGTGGTCACGGCGAGCGACACGGTGCGGGCGGATGTCGGCGTGCGCGGCGGCCGCATCGTCGCGGTGGCCGAGAGGATCGCCGACGCCGCCCGGGTGATCGACGCCTCCGGGCTGCTGGTCCTGCCGGGGGGCATCGACAGCCACGTCCACATCGCCCAGGATCCGGGCCCCGGCATCGTCATGGCCGACGATTTCGCCAGCGCGACCCGGGCCGCGGCGGCGGGCGGCAACACCTGCGTGATGCCCTTCGCGGTCCAGCCCCGGGGCGCCTCGCTGCGCAAAGCGGTCGACGCCTATCGGGCCAAGGCCGAGGGCCAGTGCCATGTGGATGTGGCGATCCACATGATCATCTCGGACCCGAGCGAGGCCGTGCTTGGCCAGGAACTGCCGGCTCTGGTGGCCGACGGCTACACCTCGTTCAAGGTCTTCATGACCTACGACGACCTGGTGCTGAACGACCGCCAGCTCCTCGACGTGTTCCACGTCGCCCGGCGGCAGGGCGCCCGGGTGATGGTCCACGCCGAGGGCTACGACGCGATCCGCTATCTCAGCGACCGGCTGGAGCGGGCGGGCGAGACCAAACCCTACGGCCACGCCCTGTCCCGACCCGAGATCGTGGAGCGGGAGGCGGCCCACCGGGCGATCAGCCACGCCGAGCTGATCGACCTGCCCATCGTGATCGTCCACGTCTCGGGCCGGGAGGCCACCGAGCAGATCGCCTGGGCTCAAGGACGCGGCCTGAAGATCCGCGCCGAGACCTGCCCGCAATATCTCACTCTCACGGCCGAGCACATGAAGGGGCTCGGGCTCGACGACCCGATGGCGGGGGCGAAGTACGTCTGCTCGCCGCCACCCCGGGACGAAAGGAGTCAGGAGGCGGTCTGGTCGGGGATCCGCCGCGGGATCTTCGACGTGGTCTCCTCCGATCATTCGCCATTCCGCTACGACGACCCGCAGGGCAAGCTGAACCCGCGGGGGAAGACTTCCTTCCGCTGGATCCCGAACGGCATTCCGGGCATCGAGACCCGGCTGCCGGTCTTCTTCTCCGAGGGCGTGTCGAAGGGGCGGATCAGCCTCAACCAGTTCGCCGCGCTCACCGCCACGAACCACGCCAAGCTCTACGGGCTCTACCCGCGCAAAGGCTCGATCGCCCCGGGTTTCGACGCCGACCTCACCCTCTGGGACCCGAACCGGCGCGAGACGATCCGCCAGGAGAACCTCCACCACGGGTCCGACTACACGCCCTGGGAAGGGTTTGCGGTCACCGGCTGGCCGGTGGTGACCATCGCGGGCGGGCAGGTGATCGCCGAGGACGGCAGAGTCCTGTCCGAGCCGGGCCGCGGGCGGGTGCTCGACCGGGCGGTGGATCCGGCGGAGCGGCGGGACGCCTGACGGCCGCGCTGGCCCGCCCCTTGCATCACCGCGGCAGGGGAGCCTCGCATGAATGTCGAGCTGATCGGCCTGACCAAGCGTTACGGCATGGCGACCGCTGTCGACGCCATCGACCTGAAGGTGCCGTCCGGCGCGTATTGCTGCCTGCTCGGCCCCTCGGGCTGCGGCAAGACCACGACGCTCCGGATGATCGGCGGCCACGAGGGCGCCAGCGCGGGCGAGGTGGTGATCGGCCCGAAGGCGGTGGGCGACGCGGCACCGGCCGCGCGCGGCACGGCGATGATGTTCCAGAGCTACGCCCTGTTCCCGCATCTCGACGCGCGCGACAACGTCGCCTTCAGCCTCAGGATGCGCAGGATCGGGAAGGCGGAGCGCCGGGCGAAGGCCATGGCGATGCTCGACCTCGTCCAGATGGGCCACCTCGCCGGCCGTCTGCCGGCCCAGCTCTCGGGCGGCCAGCAGCAGCGCGTGGCGCTCGCCCGCGCCCTCGTCACCGGCCCGAAGGTGCTGCTGCTGGACGAGCCGCTCTCGGCCCTCGACCCGTTCCTGCGAGTGCGGATGCGGGTGGAGCTGAAGCGGATCCAGACCGAGCTGGGGCTCACCTTCATCCACGTCACCCACAGCCAGGAGGAGGCGATGGCCCTCTCCGACCTCGTGGTGGTGATGAATGCCGGCCGGATCGAGCAGGCCGCCGACCCGCGGACCGTGTTCGCGCGGCCCGCCACCGCCTTCGTGGCCCGGTTCATCGGCGGCCACAACGTCATCCGGCTGCCCGAGGGCCTCGTGGCCGTGCGGGCGGACCGGATGCGGCTCGGCGCCGAGGCCGGCCCCGCCGCGCTGCCGGCCCGGGTCGTAGCGGTCGAGTACCAGGGCACCAGCGTCCATGTCGGCCTCGACGCCGAGGGGCTGGAGCGCACCCCCGAGAGCCCCGCCGCCCTCACGGCGATCCTCAGCGACGCGGCGTTCGCGGCCCGCCCGCTCCGCCCCGGCGACACGATCCCGGTCGGCTGGGACGCGGCCGCCGCCCACCGCCTCGACGCCTGACAGCCCCGGAGACGACCATGGACCTGCCCCAGAAGCCGAGCCGGCGCACGCTCCTGAAGGGGGCGGCCGCGCTCGCCGCGACGCCGGTGACCGGCTTCCCGGCGGTGCACGCCGCCGAGCCCGTGACGCTGCGCTACCTCGGCACCGCGGTGAACCAGTCCGCCGACATCGCCCGGAAGGTGAAGGAGGATCTCGGCCTGACCATCGAGTACATCCCGGTGGTCACCGACGAGGTGACGAAGCGCGCCGTCACCCAGCCGAACTCCTTCGACCTGATCGACACCGAGTATTTCAGCCTCAAGAAGATCCTGCCCTCCGGCAACCTGCAGGGTATGGACGCCAGGCGGATCAAGCTCGCCGACAAGATCTCGTCGGTCTTCACCAAGGGCGAGGTGGCGGGCCGGACGATCGGCGACCAGGGCACGGCGCCTCGGAAGGTCTTCTACTTGGAGGGCTCGGACTCCAAGAAATTTGCCGGCAAAAAGACCGAGTGGATCTCGCTGATCCCCACCGTCTACAACGCCGATACGCTGGGCATCCGGCCGGACCTGATCGAGGTTCCGGTGACGAGCTGGAAGGAGCTACTGAATCCGGCCTTCAAGGGCCGCGCCTCGATCCTCAACATCCCGTCGATCGGCATCATGGACGCCGCCATGGTGGTGGAGGCGACCGGCGACTACACCTACGGCGACAAGGGCAACATGACGAGTCCTGAGATCGACCGCACCATCAAGGTGCTGATCGAGGCCAAGCGCGCCGGCCAGTTCCGCGCCTTCTGGCAGGACTTCAACGAATCCGTGAACCTGATGGCCTCGGGCGAGACGGTGATCCAGTCGATGTGGTCGCCGGCCGTGACCAAGGTGCGCGCGCAGGGGGTGCCCTGCACCTACCAGCCGCTCAAGGAGGGCTACCGGGCCTGGGCCTCAGGCTTCGGCATCCCGAAGACCCTGAGCGGCAAGAAGCTCGACGCCGCCTACGAGTTCATCAACTGGTTCCTGTCCGGCTGGGCCGGGGCCTACCTCAACCGGCAGGGCTACTACTCGGCGGTGCTGGAGACCGCCAAGGAGAACATGCAGCCTTACGAATGGGCCTTCTGGATGGAGGGCAAGCCCGCCGAGAAGGACATCCTCGGCCCCGACGGCACACTCATCGAGAAGGCCGGCACCACCCGCGACGGCGGCTCCTTCGACCAGCGCATGGGCTCGGTCGCCTGCTGGAATGCCGTGATGGACGAGAACACCTACATGGTGCGCAAGTGGAACGAGTTCATCGCCGCGTGAGCGGCGTGCCGGGCCTCGTCGGCGCCTGACGGATCCGGAAGATCCCGCCCCGCGGGTTGGGCTTCCTCCGCGCCACACGCGTCAGGGCACGGCCAGATCGAGCCGCACCTTCACCAGGCCCGGATCGTCCGGGTCGCGCCCCTGCGCGAAGCCGAGACGCCGGCAGACGGCCAGCATGGGCCGGTTTTCGGCCAGCACTGTGCCCTCGACGCGGCCGATCCCCTCGGAGCGCGCCCAGTCGATCATCAAGCGCATCAGGGCGAAAGCCAGCCCTGTCCCTCGGACGTCGCGCCCCACCGCGATGGCGTACTCGCCGCTCTCGTGGTTGGCATCGGCGTGCAGCCGCACCGCGCCGAGCATGCGCTCGCCGCCTCGCGGATCGACTTCCGTTGCCACGAACGCGATGGCTCGGGCGTAGTCGAGCTGCGTCAGGCGCGCCAGGAAGGCGTGGCTGAACTCGCGCACTGGCCCGAAGAAGCGCAGCCGCAGATCCTCCGGATCGAGGCCCTTGAAGAAGGTCAGGAACAGGCTCTCGTCCTCCGGCCGGACCGGGCGCACGCGGATTGTGCGGTTCTTCAGGTTCAGCGTCCGGACCCATTCCGCCGGATAGGGCCGGATGGCGAAGCGCGGATGGCCGCGGCCGTGCAGGCCCTTCTCGGCACGTCCGATCCGTACTTTGGCGTCGAGGGCCAGGACGCCGGTTTCGTCGGCGAGCAGGGGATTGATGTCGAGTTCGCGCACCTGCGGCAGGTCGGCGGCGAGCTGGGACAGTTTGACCAGCGTCAGCGCGATCGCCGCCTGGTCGGCCGCGGGCACGTCGCGATAGGCTTCGAGGCGCCGCGCGACCCGGGTGCGGCCGATAAGGTCGTGGGCGAGGATCAGGTCCAGCGGCGGCAGGCCGAGCGCGCGATCGTCGATCACCTCGACGGCAGTGCCGCCCCGGCCGAACACCACCACGGGCCCGAACACCGCATCCTCGGCGAGGCCTGCGATCAGCTCGCGGCGCTGGCCCCGGCGGATCATCGGCTGGACCGCGAAGCCGGTCACCCGGGCATCCGGCCGCTCGCGCCGCGCCCGGGCCAGGATGCGGCTCGCGGCGTCGCGGACATCGGCCTCGCTGGTGAGATCGAGATGGACGCCGCCGATATCGGATTTGTGCACCACGTCGGGCGAGACCACCTTGAGCGCCACCGCGCCCCCCGCCGCGATGATCGGCCAGGCGGCGGCCGCCGCGGCATCCCGGTCGGGCGCCAGGGTGATCGGCACGGTCGGGATGCCGTAGGCCTCCAAGAGGCCGTTCACAGCCACAGGATCGAGCCACGCGGATCCCTGGCGCAGGGCGCCGGCGATGATGGAGCGGGCGCGCGCCGTGTCGGGGGAGAAGTCCCGCGGCAGCGAATCCGGCGTGCGCATGAGGTCGTCCTGCGCCTCCCGATAGCGGACGAGGTGAAGGAAGCCCTCGATCGCCTCGGAATCCGTGGTGAAATGCGGGATCCCGGCCCGCGCGAAGGCTTCCCGTGCCGCCTCGGCGTCCCCCAGCGAGACCGCGAAGACCGGCTTCTTGCGCGTCTGGCCGGCGCGGGCCCGCTTGACCGTGTCGGCGATCGCGTCGGCGACCGCGCCGGCCTCCGAGCGGGCCGTGGGCACGTGGATCGCCAGCACGGCATCGCTCGTCCGATCCGCGAGCAGCGGCGCCAGGGCGGCCGAGAAGTCCGGGCCCGCCGCGTCGATGCCGAGGTCGAGGGGGTTGCCCGCCGGGCGTCCCTCCGCTTCGGCGGTCCCGGCCAGGATTCCCGATTGCTCGATCAGCCGGTCTGCGGCGAGCAGCCCGATGCCGCGGCCGTTCGACAGGATCGCGAGCCGGTCGCCCGGGAAGGGGCGCTGGCGCCCGAGAGTCTCGACCGCCGAGAACATCTCGTCGAGGTCCTGAACCGCCAGGAGCCCGGCCCGCCGGAATGCCGCGGCGTAGACGGCATCCGGGCGGGCGAGGGCGCCGGTATGGGTCACGGCGGCGCGCGTGTCGGGCCGGTGCCGGCCGGCCCGCAGGACCACGACGGGCTTTGCGCGGGCGGCGGCGCGGGCGGCCGACATGAAGCGGCGGGCATCCGCGACCCGGTCGAGACAGAGCAGGATCGCGCGGGTGCGATAGTCGGCGGCGTAATAGTCCAGGCAATCGGCCACGCCGATATCAAGGACGCTGCCGAGGGAGAGAACCGCCGAGAAGCCGGTCTCGTGCCGCGCCGCCCACTCGACGATCGCGGCGGCCACCGTCCCGGATTGCGAGACCAGGGCGAGGTCGCCCGCCGACGGAGCATGGGCGAACAGGCTGGCGTTGAGCTTGGCTCCCGGCACCGCAAGCCCGGCGCTGTCAGGACCGAGCAGGCGCAGGCCATGCGCCCGGGCGATGCGGTGCGCGGTCGGCCCGGGATCGTCCGGCCCGAGGCCGAGCCGAGCGGTGAGGATCACCGCCGCCCCCGCGCCGATCGCGGCGGCCTGCGCGACCACATCGGGGACGCTCGGCGGCGGCACGGCGATCAGGACGAGGTCCGGCGGGGTGGGCAGGTCCGCGATCCGGGGTACGCAGGGCAGGCCGTCGACGGTCTCCTGATCGGGCTGGACCGGCAGGATCGCGCCGGGAAAGCCCGCCCGGCGCAGGCTGTCCAGCACATTGCGGCCGAGGGAGCCCTCGTGTGCCACCGCCCCGACCAGGGCGATCGAGCGGGGGGCCAGCAGCTTGTCGAAGCGGTAGGTGCTCACGACCGGGCGCTCACGGTGCCGCCGTCACGGGCTCGTGTCCCGGAGGCCGTTCGTGCCGGCGCGCATGGAGTGCCCCTCGCTCACGTCAAGATCGGGCGGGCCGCCCGGGCGCGCCGCCCCTACCAGATGGCGCGCTCCGCCCCGCGCGCAACACCCAGTTTGTCCGGCTCCCGCGACGAAGGTGCGGTCCCGCGCCGAAGGGCTGAGCATGCCCCATTTGTCTAATATCCGGCGACATTTATCCTCATCAAAACGGCGTTTGTGGGCGTATGTAGATTGGACTTGCCATAAAATTCACATCACCATAGTAACTGCGCATTAACGGCCCTGTATCGGGCCGATCAGAGACAGATTCCGGCCGTCCAGCCTGCGATGGCGGCGGCGCGGGATCGAGAGGAGGTTGAGGGATGGATGCCACGGTCGAAGGGCAACCGGACTATCTCACGCTGTCGGTCGACATCGTTTCGGCCTTCGTGAGCAACAATCCGGTGCCCGCGCCGGAACTGCCTGGGCTCATCGCTGCGGTCCACGCCACCCTGCACGGGCTCACGCAGCCCCAGGCCGCGCCGGCGGAGGACTTGCGGCCCGCCGTTCCGGTCCGGCGCTCGGTCCAACCCGACTTCATCGTGTGCCTGGAGGACGGAAAGAAGTTCAAGTCGCTCAAGCGGCACTTGCGGACGCACTACAACATGACGCCTGACGAGTACCGGCAGAAGTGGGGTCTCTCGCCCGACTACCCCATGGTCGCACCGAACTACGCCGCCGCCCGGTCCAGTCTGGCCAAGAGCATGGGCCTCGGCCACCAGCGCCGGAAGGGCTGAGGGCGCCGCCCGCGTCCACAGCTTTCCGGTCGCGGTTAGGCATCGGGCAAGCCGCGCTTGCGAGGATTTGGGTCTCGTCCTTGCCCCCGAGACCCGATGCCCGGCAAGCCCAGTCCCGTTGCCCGCCTGTTCTGGACGGCCGTGATCGGCTGTCCTTTCGGGCTCTGGTACGGACCGCCCGCCCTCGCGGCCACGGGGGCCGCCCTGGGATTGGTGCTGATGCACCATCTCGGGCGCCCGCGCCGATTCCGGGCGCGGGTGCGCCGCATCGCCCGGGCGCACGGTGAGACGCTGGCGCTGCGGCGGCGTCAGGAGAGCTTCTGCGACGCCTACGGCAACTGGATCGAGGACGGGTGGCTACGCGAGCGGGAGTACTTCCTCGACCGCACTGTCCTGCCGCAGATCGGCCCGCGCTACGCCGATCTCACCCTCTCGGAACGGGAGCGGATGCTGGCGATCGTCGAGGCCGAGGCGGCGGCGGTCGCGCTGCCGGAGGAGGAGGACGCGCCGGAGGACGGGCTCGATTACGAGCGCTTCTGCGCCGACCGGCTCGCCCGGGCGGGCTGGCGGGCGCACAGGACCCCCGCGAGCGGCGACCAGGGCGCCGACATCGTCGCGGTGCGGGACGGCCTGCGCCTCGTGGTTCAATGCAAGCGGCTGACGAAGCCCGTCGGCAATGCCGCGGTCCAGGAAGCCGCCGCGGCCCTACGGTACTGGGCGGGCGACCGCGCCGCGGTGGTCTCGAATGCCGGCTTCACGCCGGCCGCGCGCCGGCTCGCGGCGGCAACCGGCGTGCTCCTGCTGCATCACGACGCCCTCGACGCGATCGATCTCGCGCAGGCGTGACGGTTCAGGCGAGTGGGCCGGGGATGGCGCTCTCCGCCTCGATGAGCAGCCGGGCCTCGTGGCGGCGCACGAACAGCCACAGGGCCAGCCCGCCGAACACCACCAGTGCCAGCAGCGTCAGGCCGACGGGACCCACGATGTGCTCGATGGAGCGCCCGCAATAATACGAGCCGATGCCCATGCTGCCCGCCCATATGACCCCGCCCAGGGCATTGAAGGCGAAGAACCGGCGGGCATCCAGGCGGTTCACCCCGGCGAGCACGGCTGCATAGGCGCGCAGCATCGCGGTGAAGCGTCCGAAGAACACGATCTTCCCGCCGTGTTGGCGGAACAGGTACTGGCCGAGCTTGAGCCGGCCGTGATCGAGCGCGATGACGTGGCCGTAACGCAGGAGCAGCGGCATGCCCCAGCGCCGCCCGGCCCAGTATCCGACATTGTCGCCCAGGATGGCGGCACCCGCGGCCGCGGCGATCACGAGGCCGATATCCAGGTTGCCGGTGCTGCCGGCATAGACGGCCGAGGAGATCAGCGCCGTCTCCCCAGGGCAGGGCACGCCGGCGCTCTCGAGGGTGATGATCACGAAGATCGCGATGTATCCGTAGTTCGCGATCAGCTCGGCGATGGGCAGGTCGTTCAGGAAGGCCATGCAATCCTCGGGGCCGGTTTCCGGGCGAAGCGCCCGGACAGAAGCGGAGGGAACGTGGCCTTTAGAGGGCCGCCCCGCGGCAAGGAGCGGCTCAGAGAACCTTCAGCAGCGCCTCAGCCCCCGAGGCCTCGGCCTTCGAGGGAGTCTCCTCCACGTTCAGAATCCGGACAACGCCGTCCTCGATCAGCATCGAGTAGCGCTTCGAGCGGGTGCCGAGGCCGAACCCGGTGCCGTCCATCTCCAGGCCGATGGCCTTGGCGAAATCAGCATTGCCGTCGGCCAGGAATTCGAGGCCCTCGGCGCCGCTCGCCTTCGACCACGCGTCCATGACGAACACGTCGTTGACGCTGGTCACCGCGATCGCGTCGATGCCTCGGGCGAGGATCTCGTCCTTGTGGGCGACGAAGCCCGGCAGGTGGTTGCGGTGGCAGCTCGGCGTGAAGGCGCCAGGCACGCCGATCAGCACCACGCGCCGGCCCTTGAACACGTCGTCGGTGGTGCGGGCGATCGGTCCCTCGGGGCCGATCGTCCGGAAGGTGGCCTGGGGCAGATGGTCGCCGACCTGGATCATCGCGGGTCCCTCTTAGCCGCGCGCCGGGATCGCGCGCGTGAGCAGCGCGCCTGACCTAGCGTGGCGAGTCGGGCCTGTCGAGGAAGTCGCGTCCTCTCGCGGGGACGCAGCACCGGCCAGCGCGCTTTGTCCGCTGGACAAGCCGAGGGGGCGGCGTAGCATGGGGACATGCAGAACCCAGCGACATCTGCGCGTTCCGCGCTCTCCGGCCCGAATTTCCTCGACGGGCAGTTCCTCGTGGCGATGCCCGGGATGACCGACGAGCGCTTCGCCCGCTCGGTGATCTACGTCTGCGCACATTCCGCCGACGGCGCGATGGGCATCATCGTCAACAAGGCGGCGACCGACATCAGCATGCCGGACCTCCTCGTCCAGCTCGACGTGGCGCCCGAGGCGGACGCGATCCGCCTGCGCGAGCGGGTCGGCCACATGCCGGTCTTGATGGGCGGCCCCGTGGAAGGACGGCGCGGCTTCGTGCTCCACAGCGACGACTTCCACATCCAGCAATCGACGCTGATCATCGACGACGGCATCTGCCTGACTGCCACCGTGGAGATCCTGCGCGCCATCGCCAGCGGCGAGGGGCCGGCGAGCGCCGTGCTCGCGCTGGGCTATGCCGGCTGGCAGGCAGGGCAGCTCGAGAGCGAGATCATGGCCAATGGCTGGCTCAACTGCCCGGCCGACCCGGCCCTGATCTTCAACGCCGATCTCGACGCCAAGTACGATTTGGCCCTGCGCGCCAACGGCATCGACCCCGCCATGCTGTCGATGACCGCTGGGCGCGCCTGAGGCCCGGGCGCTTCCTTATTCGGGCAGCGCCTCGCCGCCGCCGACCGCATCCGGGTTCATGCCCTCGACGGCTGGCTTCGGCCGGGGTCTGCGGGGGGCGGCTGCCGCGGTGGGAACGGCCGTGTTCGCGCCGAGCCGGGTGGCCAGCGCCAGGGCCCGGTTCTCCGTGACCCGCAGGTGGCAGAAGCCGTGCACGCCCTCGCGCGCGTAGGTGCGGCAGAGCTGCTCCCGGTCCGCCGAGAAGGCCGCCTGTTCGCTCACGATCGGCCGCACGTCCTCGCGCCGGGCGCGCTGGGTCATGAGCTTGTAATTGTCGCGCACGGCCTTGTCGGCCACGCCCCGGGCCGCATCGAACTCGCCGGCCCGCGGGATCAGGGTGGCGGCGGCCGGTCCCCAGAGGCCCACGGGGGTCGTGGCGCAATCGGCAGCCGAGAAATTGCAGGCCGGCCCCGAACCCAGCGTCGAGACCAGGACCCCGCCTTCGACCACATCGAAGCGCAGCGGGCACTCGGCGCCGGCCGCCTCGAAGCGCGGCACGCCCTCGGGCTTGCCCTCGGAACTCAGCGTGACGGGATTGCCCCCCGCGAGCGGCACCGTGCAGGACTCTGCCGGCTGCGAGATCTTGGTTCCCGGCAGCTTGATCCGCGCCGTGACGGCGGTCCCGGAGCGCTCCAGCTTGAGGGATCCGGAAAGCCCGTTGAGCTGGAGGTCCTGTCCGAGCACGCTGTCCTCGGAGGGCGTCTTCAGCACCACCGGGCGGGCCGGGGCGGGTGCGGGCCGCGGCGCCTCGGGGGCCGCCGGCTGACCGGCACCACCCGGCTCGCCCGGCGCGGCCGGAGGCGGAGCCTCGGGTACGCCGCGGGGCGGCACCGGTGGCCGCTCGGGCTTGATGCCGAAGAGACGCTCGAAGAAGTTCTGGGCGCGCGCCGGGGGCGCGGCGAGCATCGCGGGAGCCGCGACGGCGACCGCCAGGACGGGGAGCAGGAGGCTGCGGGTCGGGCGCATCGGACTCTACGACGGGGACACGAAGTGGCGGGGCCACGCGCAACCCCTTGTCGAAACGTTAACACACCGTCGATGGCGCGGTCGTGGCGGCGAAGCAACAAAATGCAGGCACGCCTTGCGGGCGGCTGGCGGCCCAAAGCGAGATCCTGCCGGAAACAGAAGAGGATAGAACGAAAGCGGACCGCCCGTCCGGACGCGCAGGCTTCGCCTTGCGAGCCCGCCGCGGGCTTCTTATATCGCCCTCGACGCGGGATTGCGCGCTGGATTTCAGCCGTTCACGGCCCTTGATCCGGCCCGGGTCCCATACTCACATCACTCCCGACACCGCCATGGGCCGAGCTGCTTCGGGGCTCGGCGGTCTGCTTGAACGCGACAGAAGAGGGATCCCACCATGGGTAAAGTTATCGGCATCGACCTGGGCACCACCAATTCCTGCGTGGCCGTGATGGAAGGCACGCAGCCCAAGGTTATCGAGAATTCAGAAGGCGCGCGCACCACGCCGTCCATCGTCGCCTTCACGGATGACGGCGAGCGGCTCGTCGGCCAGCCGGCCAAGCGCCAGGCGGTCACGAACCCCGAGCGCACGTTCTTCGCCATCAAGCGGCTCATCGGTCGCACCTACGACGACCCGATGACCCAGAAGGACAAGGGCCTCGTGCCCTACAAGATCGTCCGCGGCGACAACGGCGACGCATGGGTCGAGGCGGACGGCAAGAAGTATTCGCCCTCGCAGATCTCCGCCTTCACGCTGCAGAAGATGAAGGAGACCGCGGAGGCCCATCTCGGCCAGCCGGTCACGCAGGCGGTCATCACGGTCCCGGCCTACTTCAACGACGCGCAGCGTCAGGCCACCAAGGATGCCGGCAAGATTGCGGGCCTCGAGGTGCTGCGCATCATCAACGAGCCCACCGCGGCGGCGCTCGCCTACGGCCTCGACAAGAAAAAGACCGGCACGATCGCGGTCTACGACCTCGGCGGCGGCACTTTCGACGTGTCGATCCTTGAGATCGGCGACGGCGTGTTCGAGGTGAAGTCGACGAACGGCGACACCTTCCTGGGCGGCGAGGACTTCGACAACCGTATCGTCGAGTACCTGACGGCCGAGTTCAAGAAGGAACAGGGTATCGACCTGACCAAGGACAAGCTCGCCCTCCAGCGCCTCAAGGAGGCCGCCGAGAAGGCGAAGATCGAGCTGTCCTCGGCCACCCAGACCGAGATCAACCTGCCCTACATCACCGCCGACAACACCGGCCCGAAGCACCTCGCGCTGAAGCTCAGCCGCGCGAAGTACGAGTCGCTCGTCGACGATCTGGTGCAGCGCACGATCGAGCCCTGCCGCAAGGCGCTCAAGGATGCCGGCGTGTCGGCCAACGAGGTCGACGAGGTGGTGCTCGTCGGCGGCATGACCCGCATGCCCAAGATCCAGGAAGTGGTGAAGTCCTTCTTCGGCAAGGAGCCCCACAAGGGCGTCAACCCGGATGAGGTCGTGGCCATCGGCGCCGCCGTGCAGGCGGGCGTGCTCCAGGGCGACGTCAAGGACGTGCTGCTCCTCGACGTGACCCCGCTGTCGCTCGGCATCGAGACGCTGGGCGGCGTGTTCACCCGGCTCATCGACCGCAACACCACGATCCCGACCAAGAAGTCCCAGACCTTCTCGACGGCGGAAGACAATCAGAACGCCGTCACGATCCGGGTCTTCCAGGGCGAGCGCGAGATGGCGGCCGACAACAAGCTGCTTGGCCAGTTCGACCTCGTCGGCATCCCGCCGGCGCCCCGCGGCATGCCGCAGATCGAGGTGACCTTCGACATCGATGCCAACGGCATCGTCAACGTGACGGCCAAGGACAAGGCGACCAACAAGGAGCACCAGATCCGCATCCAGGCTTCGGGTGGCCTCTCGGACGCCGACATCGAGCGCATGGTCAAGGACGCCGAGGCGAATGCCGAGGCCGACAAGAAGCGGCGTGAGCTCGTCGAGGTGAAGAACCAGGGCGAGAGCCTGATCCACGCCACCGAGAAGTCGGTGGCCGAGTACGGCGACAAGGTCCCGGCGGCCGACAAGGGTGCGATCGAGACCGCGATCACGGCGCTGAAGACGGCGCTCGAGGGCGACGACGCCGAGACCATCAAGGCCCGCACCACGGACCTGATGCAGGCCTCGATGAAGCTCGGCGAGGCGATGTACGCCGCCAACCAAGCGGCCGGCCCCGACGCCGGTGCCGAGGCGGCCGCCTCCGAAAAGAAGGACGACGTCATCGACGCGGACTTCCAA
Source organism: Methylobacterium sp. CM6257 (assembly GCF_054611515.1). Classification (NCBI taxonomy): domain Bacteria; kingdom Pseudomonadati; phylum Pseudomonadota; class Alphaproteobacteria; order Hyphomicrobiales; family Methylobacteriaceae; genus Methylobacterium; species Methylobacterium sp. CM6257. The sequence goes on along the minus strand of NZ_CM137735.1, from coordinate 6,020,385 downwards.
GAGGTCGACGAGAAGGACCAGAAAAAGCGCGCCTAAGGCGCGGGTCCGACGCGACTGCGCGGGGCTGGAGCGATCCGGCCCCGCCTTCGCTTGACAGGCGCTGTTGCGCGGGCGCCGCAGGAGACCGGATAGTGCCCGACCTGAGTCTCGGGCCGGCCGGCCCGTGCTAGATCGCGAAGATCGCGAAGGTGCATCAGCCCGCATACCCTGCCGCCGACCTCATCCCGAGGTGCCCGCCCTGGCGGGGCTCGCGGGAGGGGGCCAGGGGGCACGGCGCCTTCTGGACGCCTCCTTCGAGGCGACTGCGCCGCGCCCCGGCACGAGGGCGCGGTTGGGATTGTCCGGAGACTGGGTGGGATGTCGAAGCGGGACTATTACGAGATCCTGGGGGTCACCAAGACCGCCACGGAAAGCGAGATGAAGGTCGCCTTCCGCAAGCTCGCGATGACCTACCATCCCGACCGCAATCCCGGCGACAAGGAAGCCGAGATCAAGTTCAAGGAGATCAACGAGGCCTATCAGTGCCTCTCCGACGGCCAGAAGCGCTCGGCCTACGACCGGTTCGGCCACGCGGCCTTCAGCCAGGGCGGCGGCGGACCCGGATTCGGCAACGAGTTCGGCGACTTCATGTCGGACATCTTCGACAATTTCTTCGGTGACGGACGCGGTGGCGGTCGCGGGCGCGGCGGCGCCCCGGGCCGCGAGCGCGGCGCCGATCTGCGCTACAATTTGGAGATCACTCTGGAGGAGGCCTTCACCGGCAAGGCCGAAACCATCCGGATCCCGACCTCCGTCACCTGCGAGGCCTGCGACGGATCCGGTGCCAAGCCCGGCTCGAAGCCTCGCACCTGCTCCACCTGTGCAGGCTACGGCCGGGTCCGAGCGGCGCAGGGCTTCTTCGCCATCGAGCGGACCTGTCCGAACTGCCACGGCCGCGGCGAGATCGTCGACGATCCCTGCACCGCATGCCAGGGCGCGGGGCGGGTCAACCGCGAGCGGACGCTCTCGATCAACGTGCCGGCGGGGGTCGATGACGGCCTGCGGATCCGGCTCGCCGGCGAGGGCGAGAGCGGCCTCCGGGGCGGCCCGGCAGGTGACCTCTACGTCTTCCTGTCGATCAAGCAGCACGAATTCTTCCAGCGCGACGGCGCAGACCTGTTCTGCCGCGTGCCGATCTCGATGGTCACGGCCGCCCTGTCGGGTGAGATCACCGTGCCGGTGATCGACGGCTCGCAGACGCAGGTGCGGATCCCCGCCGGCACGCAGACGGCCAAGCAGTTCCGGATCAAGGGCAAGGGCATGCCGGTCCTCCGTTCGCGCGAGGTCGGCGATCTCTACATCCAGGTCTTCGTCGAGACGCCCCAGAACCTGACCAAGCGGCAGCGTGAGCTGCTCCAGGAATTCGATCATTCGGCCTCGCCGGAGAATCATCCCGAATCCGCGGGATTCTTCTCCAAGGTGCGGGATTTCTTCGGAGGCGCGGTCCGTCCGTGAGGCCGGATCCGAAACCCCTGACGGCCGTTATGCATGCGGCCGGCGTGGCTCGCGCACCCTAGGCGCCGTCTCGGCTTGACTGTAAGACAGCGTCGTCCCTAGCCTTTCGTTCTCAACCGGCATCAAGGAACCCAGGACTTGCCGCCGCTCCGCCGTCCCAACGCGAAGGCTCCTGACACCGGGAGCGCGATTTTCGGGCCGCGGCGCGACCCACTTGAGGATGAGGCGCGGTTCCTGCGCTCCTGGCTCGAGCGGCCGCTCGTCACCGGCGCGGTGACGCCGTCGGGCAAGATGCTGGCTCGGACCATGGCCTCCTATGTCGACCCGCGCCTCGAAGGCCCGGTGGTCGAGCTCGGCCCCGGCACCGGCCCGGTGACTGAGGCGCTGATCCGGCGGGGCGTGGCCCCCGAGCGCCTGATCCTGGTCGAGTTCAATCCCGATTTCTGCCGCCTCCTGACCCGCCGCTTCCCCGGCGTGACAGTGATCCGCGGCGACGCTTACGACATGCGTGCGAGCCTGAAGGCCGTGCTGAAGGAGCCCGCCTCCGCCACGATCTCGAGCCTGCCGCTCTTCACGAAGCCTCTGGAGCAGCGACTCGATCTGCTCAACACCGCCCACGACCTGATGCGCCCGGGTGCGCCCTTCGTGCAGTTCACCTACGCGGTCGTTCCCCCGATCCCAGCCCGGTGCGAGGCCGGTAGCTACACCGCCGACCGCTCGAACCGGGTCTGGCTGAACCTGCCGCCGGCGCGGGTCTGGGTTTACCGCCGGCCCTGACCTGAACACGGCCTGAGCGAACAGGTCACGTTTGCGTCAACTCAAGGGATCCACACCTGGGAGACGGCCGGACGCGATCGCGCGTCTGGCGTGGCACAGGAGGACGCCGATGTTCACCAAGACCGCACGCAACCGCTTGGCCGCGGCCCTGACCGTCGGAGGCCTGGTCTTCGCGGCCCCGGCCGTGGCGGCGCCGCTGGGCGTCGATGCCGGAGTGCACCAGGGCTCGGGCGACATCGTCGCTGTCCAGTACGGCTACGGCCACCGTCACGGGTGGGGCCATCACGGCTTCGGGCCGCGCCATGACCGGGGCTGGGGCCACGGCCACCATTACGGCTGGGGTCGCGGGCACCATCACGGCTGGCGGCATCACGGCTTCGGCCCGCGCCACGGTGGATGGGGCCACCATCACGGCCATGGCCGCTGGTAGGCCCAACGGCGGGGCCGGGTTCTATCCGGCCCCGATACGTTCGATGATAGCCGGCCTCTCGGCGGGCGCCTCGCCCAACCGGTAGGCGGCGCGCAGCGCGGCCTCTGCCCGATCCGCGGAGGCTTCGTCGGCCGCGTGAACGATCCCGAGGAGCTCTCCGGACTCCCCCGGTCCGGCGAGCTCCGTGAAACCGACCCGCGGGTCGATGGCATCCTGCGGCCGGGTGCGGCCACCGCCGAGCCCGATTACCGCTAAGCCGATTGACCGCGTCGCGATCCCCGCAACCGTCCCGATTTGGCGGACCGGCCGCTGAACCGGCGCCTCCGGTAGATACTTTGCCGGCGCATCAATAAGATCGCCCGGGCCGCCGAGCGCCGCGACCATGCGGGCGAAGATCTCCGCCGCCCGCCCCGAGGTGAGGGCCGCCTCCAGCCTTTGCGTGGCGCTGTCGCGACCCGGTGCCAAGCCGCCGGCGACGAGCATTTCGGCCCCCAGTGCCAGCGTGACGGCGTGGAAGCGCGGCTCGCGCCGGGTGCCCGTGAGGTAATCGACCGCGTAGGCGACCTCGACGGCGTTGCCGGCCGCGCTGGCCAGCGGCGCGTCCATGTCGGTGATCAGCGCGGCGGTGCACAGCCCCGCGCCCTCCGCCACTGTGACGATGCTCTCGGCCAGCGCCCGCGCCTCGCCCAAGCTCTCCATGAAGGCGCCGGAGCCCTGCTTGACGTCCATCACCAGCCCGTCGAGTCCGGCGGCGAGCTTCTTCGACAGGATCGAGGCGGTGATCAGGTCGAGGGATTCCACCGTGCCGGTCACGTCCCGGATCGCGTAGAGGCGCCGGTCGGCCGGGGCCAGATCGGCGGTCTGGCCGATGATCGCGCACCCGATCTCTCCAACGACCCTACGGAAGACGTCGAGGCCGGGCGTCACATCGTAGCCTGGGATGCTGCCGAGCTTGTCCAGCGTCCCGCCGGTATGGCCGAGGCCGCGCCCGGAGATCATCGGCACGTAGCCGCCGCAGGCCGCGACCATCGGGGCGAGCGGCAGGCTCACCGCGTCGCCGATGCCGCCCGTGGAGTGCTTGTCGAGGACGGGGCCCGGCAGGTCCCAGGCCAGCACGCGGCCCGATTCCGCCATCGCGCGGGTCAGGGCGACCCGTTCCGGGAGCGAGAGACCGCGGAAGAACACCGCCATGGCGAAGGCGGCCGCCTGTCCCTCGCCCACCGTGCCGTCCGTGAGGCCGCCGATGAAGGCGCGGATCGCCTCCGGATCGAGGGGCAGGCCATCGCGCTTGGCCCGGATCGTCTCCTGCGGCAGCCGCACGCTCAGAGCCCCCGCGCCTGCATCAGGGCACCGAACAGGCTGCTCGCCCCGAGCCTGAAGGTCTTCGGGCCGACCCAGCCCGCACCCATGGTCCGGTCCGCCAGGGCGAGATAGGTCGCGGCGTCGGCGACGCTGCGCAGGCCGCCGGACACCTTGAGGCCGGCCGGCCGGCTGCTTGCCCGGATCTCGGCCAGCATCGCCTCCGCGGCCTCCGGGGTCGCCGAGACCGGGCTCTTGCCCGTAGAGGTCTTGAGGAAGTCGGCGCCGGCCTCCAGGGCGAGCCGGCTCGCGGCCCGGATCTGCGCGGGATCGACGATCTCGCCCGTCTCCAGGATCACCTTGAGGGTCGCGGCGCGGCAGACGTCGCGCACGGCCTCGACCATGTCGCGGGCAATGGCCGCGTCGCCCCGCAGGAATGCACGATAGGGCAGGACCAGATCGATCTCGTCCGCCCCGTCGCGCAGGGCTTCCGCGGCGTCGTCGGCAGCCCGGGCGCAATCCTCGCCCCCGGCGGGGAAGTTGATCACCGTGGCGACCCGGATGCCAGTGCCCTTCAGCGCCCGCACGCCCTGCGTGATGAAGCGCGGCCAGATGCAGATCGCCGCCACGCCGCCGCTCCTCGCGTCCCGGCAGAGGGTGTCGATCTTCGTCTCGGTGCAGCTGTCGCCGAGGTCGGTGAGGTCGAGGAGCGGCAGGGCCCGGCGGGCGACCGCGCCGGTGTCGAGATCGGTCATGGGAAGTCTCCGTCGGGCAGGCCGGCCACGAAGGCCCGGACGACGCGGCCGAGATCCGCCGCGGCCCGGGCCGCCACCGCCTTCGTCTCGGCGTGATGGGGGGCGCCCCCTGCGATCCCGGCCGCGAGGTTCGTCACCACGGAGATCGCCGCGACCGGCAGGCCGAGGAAGCGGGCGAGGATCACCTCGGGCACCGTGGACATCCCGACGAGATCGGCGCCCAGGATGCCCGCCATCCGGACCTCGGCGGGTGTCTCGAAGCTCGGGCCTGAGAACCACGCATAGATGCCCGCGCCGAGGGCCACGCGACAGGCGGCCGCCGCGGCTTGGAGCTGCGCGCGCAGGGCCGGATCGTAGGCGTCGGTCATCGGCACGAAGCGGGCATCGCTGGCCTCGCCGATCAGCGGGTTCATGCCCGACAGGTTGATGTGGTCGGCGAGCAGGACGAGGCTGCCGGGGCCGACGTCCGGCCGCAGCGATCCGGAAGCGTTGGTAAGCAGCAGGCGCCGCGCCCCGAGCTGCCGGGCACAGGCGAGCGGCACCCGCATCGCGGCGGCCGCGCCGCGCTCGTAGGCGTGGGCGCGTCCCTCGAAGACCAGCACAGGCCGCCCCGCGAAGCGCCCGCGATGCAGCCAGCCGCCGTGACCGCTGACGCCTGCCCCCGGAAATCCGGGGATCGCCCGGTAGTCGAGGGAGACCGGCTCCTCGAGGACATCGGCGATACCGCCGAGCCCGGTGCCGGTGACCAGAGCGCAGGCATAGGGCCCGGCGAAGCCGGCTGCCCGCAGAGCGTCGAGGGCAGCGGACTCACTCACCGAGGGTCTCCGGCCCGAACGATTCGGGCAGCAGCTCCGCCAGCGTGAAGGACCGGGCGACGCCCCTCGGTCCGGCCGCGTGGATCGGCGTGTCGGGCCCGGCAAATTCCCGGATGCGCTGGCGGCAGGCCCCACAGGGCGTCACCAGCCCGGACCCGTCGCCGTAGACGAGAATCGCCTCGATCCGCCGCCCGCCGCCCGCGACCATGGCGGCGATCGCCCCGGCCTCCGCGCAGGTGCCTACCGGATAGGCCGCGTTCTCGACGTTGCAGCCGGCGTGGATCGCCCCCCGCTCGTCGCGCAGCGCGGCGCCGACCCGGAAGCGGGAGTAGGGGGCGTGGGCGCGTTCGCGGACCGCCCGGGCAGCCTCCAGAAGGGCGGCGCGCCCATCATCCCCCGGACCTGAATCGTCGGCCTGCATGGCCGATCATTGGCACCGGCGGGGGCGGGCTGTCGAGGTCCCGGCTCGTGGTCAGTGCACCGCCGTGCCGGCGCCGAGGAGGTCCGCGGCCTGCCGCAGCGCCACGTCGTCGCGCGGACCGCTCAGAGCGTAGGCCGTGTCGCCTGCGTTCCACGAGAGCACATCGCCGTCATCCGAGCCGGTGAGCGTCGCAGGACCGCCGCGGATGCCGCGCGTTGCGAACAGCGACGCCTCGCCGAATGCGCCGGCCTCGAAGGCGATCTCGATCCCGGTGCCGTGCCGGGCGGGGAAGACCTGGATGTCGCGCACGCGCCAGCCCTCCGGCAGGGACGGGAGATCGATGCCGGTGATGGATTTCAGGCGCTCCCGGTCGTAGACCGCGTCGGACGGGCCGGCGATGCTCTTGCGCAGCTGCGCCACGGCGCGAGCCTGCCGGGCATCCGCCAGCAGGGCCGGATCCGGGGTTGAGGCGAGGGTGTCCGGCACGCCGAACCGGCCGATCTCGTCATGGGCGAGCCAGCCCGCGCCGACCAGCACCGCGATGGCCGCGGCCCGCTTCAGGCGCGAGGCGACCCGGCGCCAGCGCAGGTTCCGGTCGAAGCGGCGCGCCAGGGCGACGTTGCGGTCTGGCCCCGGCCCCGGGAGACGTTCGAAGCAGGCCCGCAGGGCGTCGCGATCGTGCATCTCGGCCATCACCCGGGCGGCCGTCTCGGGGTTGGCCGCCAGATGGGCCTCGACCTCAAGGCGGCGCATCGGGTCGATCTGGCCGTCGACGAAGCCGATGAGATCGTCGTCTGTGATCGGATCGATCATCGTGAAGTCCTCGAATCCAGCGTGCCCCGGGGGCGATCCGCCGGTCGCAATCGTCATTTCGCGTCGGTACCCTGCGGTGCCGGTCTGTCTCAGGCCTCCCCGGCGGCGCGCCGAAGGGGCCAAACGGGTTTAGGCCGCGGCTCATCGGATACGACGAGCCTCAAGGCGGAGGGCGGTCCGCGCCGGGCGCCGGACGGCTTCGGGCCGGCCTCCGTCTCGTCGGCGCCCCGGCCCGTCCGCGCACCTTCCTCGAACGCCCGGAGCGCGGCCCGACCGCGGCCGAGGCGGGACATCAGCGTGCCGATCGGGATGCCGAGCACGGCAGCCGCATCGGCGTAGGCCATCCCCTCCAGGGTGACGAGGTGCAGGGCGGCGCGCTGCTCCTCCGGCAGGGTCAGGAAGGCCTCCCGGATCTGCGCGAGACGCACCCGCCCCTCCTGGGCCGGCGGCGCGATATCCTCGGCCATGCGCACCAGCGTGTCGGCGTGGCGCGCCTCGACCTGCCGGCGTCGCTGCTCGTCGATGAAGGCGTTGTGCAGCACCGTCATCATCCAGGTGCGCAGGTTGGTGTTCGGGCGCAGGGTGCCCTGCATCTCCAGGGCGCGCACCAGGGTGTCGTGCACCAGATCGTCGGCCCTCAGCGCGTCGCGGGTCAGGGACCGGGCGTAGCGCCTCAGAGGCACCAGCAGGTCGAGGATGTCCGGGCGCTTGTGCTTGTCCGATGCCATAGGGTGTGAACGCGGGGGCGGCTGCGTTTAATCCCGCGTTCCGGCGCGGGGGCGCTCAGGTCCGGTCGAGGGCCGCCGCGATCCCCGAGATCACCCGCGGGTCGGTGGGTTCGACCTGTGTCGCGAAGGCCGCCGCGAGGCTGCCGTCGCGGGCGATCAGGTACTTGTGGAAGTTCCAGCGCGGCGTCTCGGCCGGACGCTCGGACGCGGCCCAGCGGTAGAAGGGATGGGCGCCCGGCATCCGGACATGGGTCTTGGCGGTGAGCGGGAAGGTCACGCCGTGGTTCTTGCGGGCGGCCTCCGCGATGGCGGGCCCGTCCAGCGGCTCCTGGTTGCCGAAATCCGGCGAGGGCACGCCGAGCACCGTGAGCCCCCGGTCGCTGAAGCGGGTCCAGAGGGCCTGGAGCCCGGCGAGCTGCCCGGCATAGCCGCAGGCGGTGGCGGTGTTGACCACGAGGATGGGCTTGCCCGCATAGGCCGAGAGCGGCATCGGCCCGCCCTCCGGGGTCTCGAAGGCGAAGTCCGTGGCCCGGGTGGCCTCGGCGGCGCGGGCGCCGCCGGCGAGGCCGGCGCCGATCAGGATCAGGGCCTCGCGGCGCAGCAACGTCATGGCAATCTCCGATGCGGACGTTCCGGATCCCTCAACGGACCGGATCGGAAAAGAATTGCCTATTGATATGCCTGCTGCAGGTCGGCCGTACAGTCTCGGCCGACTGCGTCATAATTCTCCGCGAGCCAGGACTGGGCGGCGGCACGGCCCTTGTCGCGCAGACGCTTGAACACGGTCCAGCGGGCGTCGAGCTTGGAGGCGGCTTTGTAATCCTCCAGGGCGTCGGTGCCGTCGATCCGGTGCACCAGCACCCGCCGATACTGCCCCTGCTCGAGGGTGCCCTCCTCGATCAGCCCGTCGAGGAAGTCGATGGCCCGCAATTCGCGCATCAGATTGGCGTTGAAGGTGATCTCGTTGAGCCGGTCGCGGATCTCGGCCTCCGTACGCGGGGTCTCGCGCCGCTCGACGGGGTTGATCTGCACGAGCACGATGTCGCGGGTCTGGGCGCCCCGGTGCAGGGGATAGAGCGGCGGATTGCCGAGATAGCCGCCATCCCAGTAGGGCACGCCGTCGATCTCCACCGCCTGGAAAACGGTCGGCAGGCAGGCCGACGCCATCAGGTGGTCGACGGTCAGGCGCTCGCGCTCGAACACCGCGAGCTTGCCGGTCCAGACATTGGTGGCCGAGACGAACAGACCCGCCGTTTCGGCCTCGCGCAGGCGGTCGAAATCGACCTGCTCGGCGAGCGCCTTGCGCAGCGGGTTGATGTTGAGCGGGTTCGACAGGTAGGGACTCGGCGAGAGCATCTTGGCCCAGAACTCGGCCACCGGGTTGCCCTTCCACAGGCTGAACAGACCGCTGACGAAGCTGCGCTGGGCCGGTCCGAGATCACCGTCGAGGCTGACCTCCCGCCAGAACCGCTCGAGTCCCTCGCGCGCCCCGTCCGGACCGCCCTTCAGCCAGCCATCCACCAGGACGACGGCGTTCATCGCCCCGGCGCTCGCCCCGGTCACGGCCTCAAAGGCGAGGCGCCCGTCCTCGATGAGGGCGTCGAGCACGCCCCAGGTGAAGGCGCCGTGCGCGCCACCGCCCTGGAGCGCCAGGGCGACCGGCTTCTCGGCCTTCGTGCCGGCCAGGATCTGCCGGGGCGGCTGGGCCTCGACCGCGTCCGAAACCGGCGATTCGGGAACCGCGGTCGCGGGGTTTTGCGGCGCGACGCCGCGGGATTGCTCGCTCATGTCGGCCTCCTGAGTCGCGTCCACTCTGGGTCACGCTCAAGATGGGATGCTGCGGTGCAGCATCAACCACGGACCAGGGTTGCAGGCCGCCGGCCGAGCGGGGCCGCGGCGAGCGAATCGGCAACAGAAGCCGACGAAAACCGGGCCGCGCCCGAGGCAAACTCGACATCCGCGTGCGGATACGACATGACAGCCGCGATGCTGTCCTGCGTGAGGCTGCCATGCACGGTGTCGGCTTGACGCCGGGCCGGCGCGTCCGCAGCTAACCCGCGACAGCCCCGAAGTTCCGGCGAGGCGCGTCCTCGGACAGGTCCGGCAGTCCCCGAAGGCGCCGGTGACCCGCGAGGCGCGCACGCGAAGGTCCACGATGGAAGTCATGGAATCCACCCGTTCCGAAATCCCCGCCGAGAACCCGCTGGCCGGCGGTGGTCCGGAGATCGCCGGCCCCGCCCCGCGCCACCGCACGGTCGGCGTCACGGTCGGCGAGGGCCAAGGTGCGGTCACGGTCGGCGGCGGCGCTCCGATCGTCGTCCAGTCGATGACCAACACCGACACCGCCGACATCGATGCCACGGTGGCGCAGGTCGCCCAGCTCGCCCGGGTCGGCTCGGAGCTGGTCCGAATCACCGTGGATCGGGATGAGGCGGCCGCCGCCGTGCCGAAGATCCGCGAGCGTCTCGACCGGATCGGCGTCCACGTCCCGCTGGTGGGCGACTTCCACTACATCGGCCACAAGCTGCTCGCCGACCATCCGGCCTGCGCCGAGGCGCTGGCCAAGTACCGGATCAACCCTGGCAACGTCGGCTTCAAGGACAAGAAGGACACGCAGTTCTCGGCCATCATCGAGCAGGCGATCAAGCACAACAAGACCGTGCGGATCGGCGCCAACTGGGGTTCGCTGGACGGTGAGCTGCTCACCCATCTGATGGACGAGAACGCCAAGTCGCCGCGGCCGATCGATGCCCGGGCGGTGATGCGCGAGGCGATGGTGCGCTCGGCGATCAGCTCCGCCGACCGCGCCGTGGAACTCGGCCTGCCGCAGAACAAGATCATCCTCTCGGCCAAGGTCTCGGCGGTGCAGGATCTGATCGCGGTCTACCGCGAAGTGGCCCGCCGCTCGAACTACGCGATCCATCTCGGCCTCACCGAGGCCGGCATGGGCTCGAAGGGCCTCGTGGCGGCCTCGGCCGCCATCGGCGTGCTGCTTCAAGAGGGGATCGGCGACACGATCCGCTACTCGCTCACCCCGGAGCCCGGCGGCGACCGGAGCCTGGAGGTCAAGGCGAGCCAGGAGCTCCTGCAGACGATGGGGTTCCGCACCTTCGTGCCGATGGTGGCGGCCTGCCCGGGCTGCGGCCGCACGACCTCGACCACCTTCCAGGAGCTGGCTCGCGACATCCAGAACTGGATCGTCACCTCCATGCCGGAGTGGAAGAAGACCTACCCGGGCGTCGAGGGTCTGAACGTCGCCGTGATGGGCTGTATCGTGAACGGCCCGGGCGAATCGAAGCATGCCGATATCGGCATCTCTCTGCCCGGCACCGGCGAAAGCCCGACCGCGCCGGTCTTCATCGACGGCAAGAAGGCGACGACGCTGCGTGGCCCGACGCTCGCGAAGGACTTCGAGACCATCGTGATCGACTACATCGAGCGTCGCTTCGGTCAGCAGGGCGGGGGCACCCGGACCGCCGCCGAGTAAGGGGCGCTGGCCGAACGTCCGCGGCGGAGACGCGATGCCGCGATCTTCGCGGATGCACACGGTTTCCGGCCGCATCAGGCCGTGATAGCAAGGTCGCACGATCCCGTGAGTGGTCGGCCCGGTGGCCGGCCCGCGCGGTTCGGCGGAGTCTTCGCGTTTCCTGCCCGGCCCCGACTGGCCCCTGAGCCGAACCGCGAAGCGCCGGCCACGCCCGAGCCTTCGACATCCGTATGAGCCACAATTTCGCACCGGGCGTCGCTGCCCAACCGGCGCCCGCCGCGCCCAATCCCGCCGCCACGACCGGCGAGACCGGCGCGACGCCTCCCGAGCAGGGGGCCGCGACGTCCGGATCTCTCGACGCCCCCGAGAAGGCGGAGACCCGGCAGGGTCACGCGGGCTTCTGGACGCTGCTGGTCGGCTCGGTGGGGGTCGTCTACGGCGATATCGGCACAAGTCCGCTCTACGCGTTCCGGGAGGCCCTCGTCCCGGCCCGCACCGACGGCATCCTGCTGCCCGAGGAGGTGATCGGCACCGTCTCGCTGATCCTCTGGGCGCTGTTCATGATCGTGACGGTCAAGTACGTGGCGATCCTGCTGCGCATGGACAACAACGGCGAGGGCGGCATCCTCTCGCTCATGGCACTGGCCCGGAAGGCGCTGGGCGGCTCGCGCATCGTGTTCATGCTCGGACTTCTCGGCGCCTCGCTGTTCTACGGCGACGCGGTGATCACGCCGGCAATCTCGGTGCTCTCGGCCGTGGAAGGGCTGAAGCTCGTCACCCCCACCCTCGACGATTACGTGCTGCCGATTACCGTGGTGATCATCGTCGCCCTGTTCCTCGTGCAGAACCGGGGGACCGGGAAGGTGGCGGCCTTCTTCGGGCCGTTGACCATCGTGTGGTTCCTCGCGATGGCGCTTGCGGCGCTGCCGCATATCGGCCTGCACCCGGAGGTGTTCCGGGCGGTCAATCCCTGGCACGCCGTGCTCTACCTGCTCGGCCACGGCACCGGCGCCCTGGTGGCGCTGGGCGCGGTGTTCCTGGCGGTGACCGGGGCCGAGGCCCTGTTCGCCGATCTCGGCCATTTCGGGCGCAAGCCGATCCAGGTCGCCTGGATCGGCCTCGTCTTCCCGGCGCTGGCGCTCAACTACCTCGGTCAGGCGGCCCTAGTGCTGGAGAAGCCCGACACCGCCGACCCGTTCTTCCAGCTGGTCCCGGCCTGGGGCCTGCTGCCGATGGTGGTGCTCGCCACGATCGCCACCGTGGTGGCGAGCCAGGCGGTGATCACCGGCGCCTTCTCGCTGTCCCGGCAGGCGATCCAGCTCGGCCTGCTGCCGCGGCTTGAGATCCGCCACACCTCCGAGTCGCATGCGGGGCAGATCTACCTGCCGCAGATCAACACGCTCCTGATGCTCGGCGTCGTGCTGCTCGCGGTGCTGTTCAAGACCTCGTCGTCACTCGCCTCGGCCTACGGCATCGCGGTGACCGGCACGATGCTGCTCACCGCCTCGCTGACCTTCCTGGTGATGTGGCGCATGTGGGGCTGGTCGCCGGTGGCGGCCGCCGCCGTGATGCTGCCCTTCATCGGGCTGGAATTCCTGTTCCTGCTCTCCAACCTGATCAAGGTCGTGGAGGGGGGCTACGTGCCCCTGCTGCTCGCGGGCGGCCTGATCATCCTGATGTGGACCTGGGTGCGCGGGGTCACGATCCTGTTCAACAAGACCCGCAAGACCGACGTGCCCCTCGTAGAGCTGGTCGGCATGCTGGAGAAGAGCCCGCCCCACCACGTGCGCGGCACCGCGGTATTCCTCACGAGCGACCCCGAGATCGCGCCGGCGGCGCTCCTGCACAATCTCAAGCACAACAAGGTGCTGCACGAGAAGAACGTGATCCTCACCGTCGAGACGGTGGACACGCCGCGCTCCAACGAGGCCGACAAGGTGCGGATTGAGCCGGTGGGCCCGCATTTCTACCGGGTCGTGATGAAGTTCGGCTACATGGAGACGCCGAACATCCCGAAGACCCTGGTGCTGCTGCGCCGGCAGGGCTTCAAGTTCGACATCATGGCGACGTCGTTCTTCCTGTCGCGCCGCTCGATCCGGCCGGCCGCCCATTCCGGCATGCCGCTCTGGCAGGACCGGATCTTCATCACGCTGGCCAAGAACGCCAACGACGCGACGGACTTCTTCCAGATCCCCACCGGGCGGGTGGTGGAGGTCGGCACCCAGGTGACGGTGTAGATGGAGGGGCGTGCGGACGCACGATGGATCCGGTGAAAACCCGGAGCAATACCTTATTGACATCGCCGTATTCTAAAAAGCTCAAAAACATTGTGAGGGAATCGGTATAAAATTCGTCTCTTTGCGGTCTCGATCTGAGGACGCGCGCGAGCAACAGTACGCTCTGCTGCCTGTAAGGCCAGCCGATTCCACGCCGAATTTTTGAGATCGAACCATGATTATTGCGGGGCGATCTCTCTCGATGCAGAGCGGATCCAAGCCCGATCCGTGCAAAATTACTATGCACGCTCCAGAAGATCGGACTCGGGCTTTATTCCAGCGCCTATCGCAAGGCGGGCATCCTGGTGTTCGAGAAACCCGGCGGAGGCTACGGATTTCCCATCCCGAAGAACGGGCGCGATCTTCTGATCGGGAACGACAAGATCTTCGACAGGTGAGCGTCGGACTGGCTCGGCTCGCGCCCCTGCCGGCTCCGTCGTTACGGACTGTGCAGCTCTGGCGGCGACCGCCACAGGCGCGGCGGCGCCGGATCGCTTCGCTCTCGTCGGCCCGGGATCCGGGCCTGTGATCGGCAGGTTGATCCTGCAACACTCGGCGGCGCGGCCGGACAGGCAGCGCCGGCCGAGCGGACACAATCGTTGGCTGTTCCCACTGCCGATCACATCATGTGCGCCCTCGCACGCGGCATGACCTGAGCGCAACCATGCGAGGATGACCGGCCCCGTCCGTGCGTTGCGCCCGTGACGAGGCCTGCTTTAGAACCCTTCTCATTCCGAGCCCAAGTGCCGGCTCAGCGGAGTTCCCGCACCGGCCGAGGTGCGAGCCGGCAGATCGGCCGATGCCTCCCGCCCGGCCCAGACCCGACTGAACGCCGCTCCGGCGCCGCCTAACAGGACGAAGCGATGATCAAACTCACCGTGAACGGGGCTGCGCGCAGCTTCGACGGCGACCCCGATATGCCGTTGCTGTGGTACCTCCGCGACGAGCTCGGGCTTACCGGCACCAAGTTCGGCTGCGGCGTTTCGCTGTGCGGGGCCTGCACCATCCATCTCGGCGGCGCGGCGACCCGCGCCTGCATCACGCCGATGTCGGCTGCCGAGGGCCAGGAGGTCGTCACCATCGAGGGGCTGTCGCCGGACGGCAACCATCCGGTGCAGGTGGCGTGGCGCGACCAGAACGTCGCCCAGTGCGGTTACTGCCAGTGCGGCCAGATCATGCAGGCCGCGGCGCTCCTGAAGGACACGCCGAAGCCCACTGATCAGGACATCGACGACACGATGAGCGGCAACATCTGCCGCTGCGGTACCTATCCACGCATCCGTGCGGCGATCCATCAGGCCGCCGGCCAGACGGCGCCCGCCAGCAAGGGAGAGCGCCTGTGATTCACGACGCGCAGATGATGGCGGATATCGCCAAGGCCAAGCCGGCCCTCGACAACGTCAGCCGCCGCGGCATCCTGGGCGGCGCCGGCGCCCTCGTGCTGGCGCTCAGCCTGCGTAGCCCGGCCCGGGCCGAGGAGGCCAAGGCCGAGGAGCAGAAGTTCGGCGCCGACGGCATGCCGCATGGCTGGCGCGACGATCCGAAGGTCTTCGTGGCCATTGCGCCGGACGGGACCGTCACGGTGACCAACCACCGCTCCGACATGGGTCAGGGCATCCGCACCTCGGTGGCCTTCACGGTGGCCGACGAGCTGGAGGCCGACTGGTCGAAGGTGAAGGTCGTCCAGGCCTGGGGTGACGAGACCCGCTTCGGCAACCAGGACACCGACGGCTCGCGCTCGACGCGCCACTTCTTCCAGCACTTCCGCCACGCCGGCGCCGCCGCGCGGTTGATGCTGATCCAGGCTGCCGCCAGGCAATGGGGCGTGCCGGCCTCCGAGGTGACGGCCGTCAACCACACCCTGACCCACGCCAAGTCAGGCCGGACCCTCGGCTATGGCGCGGTGGCCAAGGCCGCCGCCGAGTTGCCGGTGCCCACCGACGTCAAGCTGAAGGATCCGAAGGACTTCCGGTACATCGGCACCGGCAAGGTCGGGCTGATCGACAACTTCGACATCACGACGGGCAAGGCCGTCTACGGCCTCGACACCAAGCTCGACGGGATGCTCTACGCGGTCGTGGCCCGCCCGCCGGTCTACGGCGGCAAGGTGAAGGCCCTCGACGACAGCGAGGCCAGGAAGGTCGCGGGCGTCGTCAAGATCTTCAAGATCGACGGCGGCGAGATCCCCTCCGAGTTCATGCCGCTGGGCGGCGTCGCCGTTGTGGCCAAGAACACGTGGTCGGCCATGAAGGCCCGGGACGCCCTCAAGATCACCTGGGACGACGGCCCGAACGCCGGCTACGACACCGACGCCTTCCGCAAGGAACTGGAGGCCGCGGCCCGCAAGCCCGGCAAGGTCGTGCGCACCCAGGGCGACGTGGACGGCGCCATGGCCAAGGCCAAGACGAAGGTCCAGGCTGAGTACTTCGTGCCCCACCTCGCTCAGGCCCCCATGGAGCCCCCGGCTGCCGTGGCCCGGGTCAAGGACGGGTTCTGCGAGGCCTGGGCCTGCGTGCAGGGTCCGCAGGCGGCCAACGACCGCCTGATGAAGGCGCTCAAGCTGCCCGACGACAAGGTCAAGGTGAACGTGACGCTGCTCGGCGGCGGGTTCGGGCGCAAGTCCAAGCCCGATTACGTGGTCGAGGCGGCGCTCTGCTCGCAGGCCGTCGGCGGCGCGCCGGTCAAGCTTACCTGGACCCGCGAGGATGACCTCCATCACGGCTTCTACCACACGATCTCGGTGGAGCACCTGGAGGCCGGCCTCGACGACAAGGGCCTGCCGGTGGCCTGGCTGCATCGTTCGGTCGCGCCGACGATCGGCTCGATCTTCGCGCCCGATCCGAAGCAAGAGCTGCCGCTGGAGCTCGGCATGGGGCTGGTGAACACGCCCTTCAACGTGCCGAACCTCCGGCTGGAGAACCCGGAGGCCGCCGCCCATGTCCGGATCGGCTGGTTCCGCTCGGTCTCGAACATCCCGCATGCCTTCGCGATCCAGTCCTTCGTGTCGGAGCTGGCGCACGCCGCCGGCCGCGATCCGAAGGATTACCTGCTGGAGCTCATCGGCCCGGACCGGAAGATCGATCCGGCCGCGATCGGCGACGTCTGGAACTACGGCGAGGATCCGAAGCGCTACCCGATCGACACCGGCCGCCTGCGCGGCGTGATCGAGGCAGCCGCCAAGGGCGCCGGCTGGGGCCGGCAGATGCCCAAGGGCCGGGGGCTCGGCGTCGCCGGCCACTACAGCTTCGTCACCTACACGGCAGTCGCGGCCGAGGTGGAGGTCGACGACAAGGGGCAGGTGAAGGTGCAGGCGGTCGACATCGCGGTCGATTGCGGGCCGCAGGTGAATCCGGAGCGCATCCGGTCTCAGATGGAGGGCGCCGTGGTCATGGGGATGGGGCTCGCCCTCACCTCCGAGATCAGCTTCAAGCAGGGCCGGGCGGTGCAGAACAACTTCGACGGATACGAGATTATCCGGATCGACGCCGCGCCGAAGGTGGTCCGCGTGCACCTCGTCCCGACCGGCTCGTATGACGGGCCGCTCGGCGGCGTCGGTGAGCCCGGCGTGCCGCCCGTGGCACCGGCGATCGCCAATGCGATCTTCGCGGCCACCGGCCGGCGGGTGCGGCAATTGCCGATCCGCGACCAGCTCAGCGCCTGAACCGTCACGGGTTTCGGTGCGTTGGGGGCCGCGGAGAGATCTGCGGCCCCCTGTTTTTGAAAGAGTCCGACCCGATGATGCGTCCCGCTGCCCTCGCGACGTCCCTGACATTGGTCCTGATGGCGGCGCCCGCCCTGGCCTCACCCTGCTCGGAGCGGATCGACAGCATCTCGAAGCGCGTGCATTCCGAGCTGACCGAGGCTATCTCCGCCTCGACCAGCGGCCAGGGCAACGCCGCCAAGCGCGGAGGCGAGGGCGTCACCGGGACGGAGGGGCAGCGCGCGAACGAGTCGCCCCAGGCCCCGCCGGAGAAGTCGGCGCAGGCCGGGCAGGGGGCAGATGCCGCCCAGCAGGCGAAGGTTGCCCTGGAGGAGGCGCGCACGGCCGATTCCAAGGGGGACGCGAAGGGCTGTGAGGCGGCCGTCTCCCGCGCCGAGCAGCAGCTGAAGAAGGCGCCCTGAGGCCCTTCTGGAGCGTGCTGGCTTTTCACAGAACCGCCACACGCTCGACGTCTCTGCTCGCGCTTGATCGGGCAGGCACCGGCCGAGCGCGCTGATCTCGATCACGAACTTCCGGCGCAGCGCCCGCGAGACATCCCCGTAGCCGGTCACCGCCAGCAGGAACGCGCCCGGGCCGCCGATGACGTAGGCGCGATACCATTGCCCAGGCTGGTGCGCTCCTGCGGCAGCGGCGTTGGGAGCAGCCCGTAGCCGGGTGCCCGGTCGGCGCCGGCCCCGGACCACGTCGTTCTCGCCGGGCACCGGGATCGGCAGGCCGTTGACCGTCGCGCCGGTGGCCAGCAAGGCCCGGTGCGCGTCGGCGAGGCTGCTGGCGTCGGTGCACTTGTCGATCCCGTCACCCGAGACATCGACCACCATGCAGTCCGGGGAGGGCGGTCGCGCTCTCCCCGCGCCGATGACCGCTCGATGCCAAGGTTCCGGCGCGCTCCGGAACCGCATGGCCGGGTGGGGCTCAGCGGATAGGTTCGGCCGATTCTAAGCCGCGGCGCTCTGTCTTGGGCCTGGCCGCTGAAAGGCCGGCAGCCGCGGGTTTGGCCGCGAGGGCTCCCACCGGGGCGGTCTTGCCGCCGGCCGGCTCGGGATCCGCGGGCTTTGCCGCTGCCGGCTTCGTAGCAGGCGCCCTGGTGCCGGTTGCAACAGGCGGGATCGTACCCGTGGCGGCGGGCTCGGGAGCCGGCGTGTCGAGGTTGTAGATGTCGTCGCGGAAATGCGCCTTGCCGTCCGGGGTCGCATAGCCCGTGAGATACACGAACGTCACGGGGATCGGCTTGGCCAGCTTGATGTCGCGGCGCTCGCCGTCGGCGATGCCGGTCTCGATCTCGATCGGCCCCCAGCTGGTGCCGGGCCCGTTCGGCCCGTCCGTGCCCTGCAAGAGCCAGCCGACCAGCTCCTTCACCTGACCGACGCGCACGCAGCCGTGACTGTGGAAGCGCACGCTCGCGGCGAAGAGCGACTTCGCCGGTGTGTCGTGCATGTAGACGGCAAAACGGTTCGGCATGTCGATCCGCACTTGGCCGAGCGAATTGTCGAAGCCCGAATCCTGGCGCAGCGTGTAATTGACCGCCTTCTCGCCCGCCCAGTCGATCCGGGTCGGATCGACCTCGCCCGCCGGGCCGAGGATCCGAATGTGATTCTTGGCGAGATAGCCCGGATTCTTGCGCATCTGCGGGATGATCTCGTTCTTCACCACCGAGGCCGGCACGGTCCAGGTCGGATTGAAGTTGATGTCGGTGATCCGGGTCTCCACGGCCGGTGTCGCCTTGTCGGGGGAGCCGACCACCGCGACGTAGCGGCGGGCCACCGCACCGCTCTCCACCGCCTCGACGGCGGCAGACGGGATGTTGACAACGACGTAGCGCTCGCCGAACGGGAATTTCGAGCCCATCAGCCGGGCGGCCGAGGCGGCGAGCTGGCGCTGCCGTGTCTCGGCCGGCACGTTCAGGGCCTTGAGGGTGAGGCGGCCCAGGATGCCGCTGTCCGGCAGGCCGTGGCGGCCCTGGAAGGCGGCGATCGCCGCGATCAGCGGCGCGTCGAGGCGGTCGCTCGGCGGCGCGTCCGCCGGGAGGTCGCCGGTCAGCGTCAGGTGGTGGCGTAGCGCCGGGATTGCGGGGTTGCGCTCGCCCGGCTTCAGGCGCGCGAGATCCTCCGGCAACCGCTCCCAGCCGCCGGCCTCCGCGAAGGCGGCGTAGCGCTCGGCCGCCCGCAGCGTATCGAGGAAAGTGCGCGAGGTCAGCGTCGGGTTCGGGTCGGTAGAGACCTTGGCGTAGACCAGGGGCGCGGGCTCGCGGGACTTCTTCGCGGACTCCTGGGCTTTCGCCTGGGACGGCTTGGCCTCCGGGGCCGCGGCTTCCGCCGGTTTGGTTTCGGCCGGCTTCGCCTCAGGCAATTTCGTCTCCAGGCTCTTCGCGGCCGGGGCCACGGTATCCGGAGCCGGCGGCATCGACACCGGGACGGCGAGGGCCGGGACGGGGGCGGGACCAGCACCGGTCGGCGACGGCGCCGCCGCGGGGGTGCTCTGCGCCAGCGCCGCGGCGGGGGCGCCAAGCAGCGCCAGCAGGGACAGGCCTGCGCCGAGCGCGGCGTGCGGGCGGGCGTGACGGCGGGGAGGAACCGGGACCATACGCAACACTCCCGACGGCGCCCGGGGCGGCGCGGTCCGGCCGGATGATGGGGCGGCGTGGTTACCAATCTCCTCTGGTCCAGTGGACGCCCCACAGCGCGGATTCACCATCCGGTGATTGGTTCAGACACTCCGCGGCCATCGCGGATGCCGGCGCCCGCAAATGGCGCTACCTGTCCCGTGGTGCTGCGCAGCGAGATCGGCCTCCACCATGCGGGATCCCGGACCTCAGGTCCCCAGGGTGATGCCCTATCTGCCGCAGCTCGACGGGGTGCGGGCGCTCGCCATCCTGATCGTGTTCGCGGCCCATTGCGGCTACAGCCACATGGTGCCGGGCGGCTTCGGCGTCACAATCTTCTTCTTCCTCAGCGGCTACCTCATCACCACGCTCCTGCGGATCGAGCGGGCGCAGGCGGGCGCGGTGTCGCTCCCGGCCTTCTACCTGCGCCGGAGCCTGCGCATCCTGCCGCCCATGTACCTGACCCTGCTCGCCTCCGGGGCGCTCTATGCGGCCGGGTGGCTCGACTGGATGCGGGTCGAGCCCGCGGCGCTGCTCGGTCAGGCGACCTTCCTGACGAACTATCCCGGCCTGTTCGGCACCGAGGCGGTGCTGCCCGTGCCCCTCTGGAGCCTCGCCATTGAGGAGCACTTCTACCTGGTCTTCCCGCTGGTCTTCGTCCTGTGGCTCGGGCGCATGCGGCCGCGCGGGGCGGCGCTCGCCTGTCTCGCCATCTGCGGGCTGGTGCTGGCGATCCGCTGCCTCAACGTCTGGCGGCTCTCGGATTACAGCCTGAACTACAGCTGGACCCATACCCGCGTCGACGCGATCCTGTTCGGCTGCTGCCTCGGCCTGTGGAACAACCCGGTGATCCCGGCCGACCGGGCCTGGCGTCCCACGATCTGGCATGTCGCCGTCGGCCTCGCGGTGATCCTCGGCTCGCTGGCGGTCCGCGATCCCGCCTTCCGGGAAAGCCTGCGCTACACGCTCCAGAGCGCAGCCCTGTCCGTGCCCTTCGCATACCTGCTGCATGGGGAGGGGCCGCTGGTGCGGCTGCTCGCCAGCCGGCCGATGCGCCAACTCGGGCTGTGGTCGTACAGCTTCTATCTCACGCACATGACGGTGGTGGCGCTGGTGCTACACCTGATGCCCGGCCTGCACGGGCTCGGGCTGATGCTGGCGGCCTTTCCGACCACGCTGCTCTGGTGCTGGGGGATGTACGGCCTCGTCGAGCGCCCCTGCGCGCGCCTGCGCCGCCGACTGCTGGCGGGCCGCCCGCCCGAGCCTGTCCTGGCGGAGGGCGGCCGCCGGGCCGGCGTCACGCCCGCCTGAGCTTGTCCCGCGCCGTGGTGTGATCCGGCGCGGCCTCGAAGGCTGCCCGCATCGCGTGCCACAGGGGCTTGCGCCGGAACTGCGCGTCGAGCGGCAGGGCCCGCTGTGGAAGGCTGTCCGGACGCTTGCGATAGGGATGGTCGTTCAACCACGTGTCCGGGTCGTAGATGTCCCAGGTCACCACATCGAGCAGGGCGGGCTCGTCCAGCACCACGTCGAGGTAGCGCCGGGCGTAGTCGGCCACCCTCCGGTCGCGGGTGGCCACGTCGGACGGGAAGGCCCGATCGTCGATGTCGAGCTCGGTGACCTCGATGCCGAGCCCCATCTGGCCGATCTCCCGGAGGAATCGCCGCAACTGGCCCTGATCGATCGGGATCGTGCTGGTGAGGTGGGATTGCAGGCCGAAGCGCCGGATCGGCACCCCGCGGGAGCGCATCGCCTCCAGCCGGCGCAGGACCTTGGTGCGCTTGGCCTCCATCCAGGGCACGCCCTGCTCCACCGCATCCTCGTTCCAGGTGCCGGCGGCGGCCGGGTCGGTCTCGTGCAAGATGCGGAAGGCGAGATCGACGTAAGCAGGCCCGATCGAGGTGAGCCAGGGCGAGTCGCGCAGGCCCCCGCCGCGGTCGGGATCGGCCTCGTTGCCGAGGATCTCGTTGACCACGTCCCAGGCGACGATCTGGCCGCGGTAGTGGCCCGCCACCGTCTCGATCCAGCGCCGCATGAAATCCTCACCCTGGGCGGCGCTCGCCCGGGCCAGCAGCGGGCCGACCCACGGCGGCAGCGCGGCGTGCCAGACCAGGGTGTGGCCGCGCATGCGCTGGCCGTTGCCCCTGGCGAAGCGCAGGATCGCGTCGCCGCGGGCAAAGTCGGTCTTGCCGGGGGCTGGCAGCACCTCCTCCATCTTCATCTCGGTGCCGCAGACAAGGATTCCGCATTCCCGCGCCACCGCCTGCCGGTAGGCGGGCGTCGAGGCGAAGCGGTGGAACGGCACCTCGCAGCCATAGAGCAGGCCCTTGGCTGCCGCTGCCGCCTGGAGACTGTCCGCCGCCCAGGAGGGGCGGCCGAGCGGCCCGGAGCCGGTCTGGGCAGCCGCCGGAGCCAGGCCGGCGCAAGTCGCCCCGACGAGAAGCGACCGGCGGCTCGGAAGGGTCGGCATGCCGTGTCCTCGGGTTCCCGGAAGCGTTCCGGCGGGATCCGGCCCTGCTCGGTCCGAGGCCGGTGGGCTGGATCTCGTGTCGGGCCCATCAGAGCACGGGCGGGCTTCGGTTGCGATCCGCTGCTTCTGCTGGCCGGCGGACCTCCGATCCCGTGCTGGATGCGTGCCCCTTCAACTCGCCTTCGTTCCGGTTCGCCCCATCTGAAGGGCGCCATTCAGCCGAGGACAGAGTCATGAGCCAGCACCCCGCGATCAGTCCCGGCCGCAGCGCGGTCGTCACCGGCGGCGCGAGCGGCATCGGTCTCGCCGCCGCGCAGGCCTTCGCGCGGGCGGGCATGAACGTGTGGCTCGCCGACCTGCCCGGGCCGGCCCTGGAGGCGGCGCGGGCCGCCGTGGCCGAACTCGCGGCCGTCGAGGTCCGCGCCGTGCCGACGGACGTTTCCGACCGGGGTGCCGTGGAGGCGCTCGCCGCCGCGGTCGCCAAGGCCGGGCCGCCGGCCGTGGTGATGCTGAACGCCGGGATCGAGGCCGGCGGCAAACTATTCTCCGACGCCGATACCTGGGCCCGCATCCTCGGTACCAATCTTGGCGGCGTGGTCAACGGGATCCACGCCTTCGCGCCCGGCATGATCGAGGGGGGCAAGCCCGGCGCGATCATCGTCACGGGTTCGAAGCAGGGGATCACCACCCCGCCGGGCAACGCGCCCTACAACGTCTCGAAGGCGGGCGTGAAGGTGATCACCGAGGCGCTGGCCCACGAGCTGCGTAACCGGGAGGGCTGCCACACCACCGCCCACCTGCTGATCCCGGGCTTCGTCTATACCGGGCTCACGAAGGCGCGCGGCGTTGCAGAGAAGCCGGCCGGCGCCTGGACGCCCGAGGAGACCATGGCCTTCATGCTGGAGCGGCTGGCCGCGCAGGACTTCTACATCCTCTGCCCCGACAACGAGACCACCCGGGCGCAGGACGAGAAGCGGATCGCCTGGGCGTCGGGCGACATCATCGCGAACCGGCCCGCACTCTCGCGCTGGCACCCGGAATATGCCGAGGCGTTCAAGCAGTCCATGGAGAGATGAGGCCGCTCTTGCGAGCGTCGTGAAGCAAGCCCGGGCTCCGCGACGCTCGACGCGCTCACGGGCGGCCGGGATACAAGGCGCACCCGTCCGGGTTCATCGCCTCGACCCGGGCGAGCGTCTGCGTGCGTGAGCCCGCCGGACAGCCCTTGCCAGTCGCGCCGACAGCGTCGTGAGCCGGACAGCACAGGGCTGCGCCCCTCGTCTGGCGAAGCCCTTGCACACAGGTTAGGTCGGTGCGACGCAGCCGCCGCACGAGACCAGCGCACGACATCCGGGAGCCGCACGTGGCCACCATCATCCCTGTCGCTTCCTTCGACTGCGTCGTGTTCGGCGCCACCGGCGATCTGACCGCGCGAAAGCTTCTGCCGGCCCTGTTCTACCGTTTCCGGGACGGGCAGATCCCGGAGACCAGCCGGATCATCGGCGCTTCGCGCGCGGAGCTCTCGCTCGACGCGTTCCGCGAGCATGCCCGCGACGCCCTCAAGCGATTCGTGCCCGCCGCCGACCTGTCGGACGAGATGCTGTACCGGTTCCTCGACCACGTGGACTACGTCGCGGTCGATGGGGCAGGCGACAGCGGGTGGACCGACCTCGTGGCCAAGCTCAACGAGCGGCCCGACCAAGTGCGGCCCTACTATCTCGCCACCTCGCCCGATCTCTACGGATCGATCTGCCGCAACCTCGCGGCCCACGGTCTGGTCGGCGAGAAGTCCCGCGTCGTGCTGGAGAAGCCGATCGGCAAGGACCTGAAATCGGCCCGCGCGATCAACGATGCCGTCGGCGAGGTCTTCCCCGAATCGCAGATCTTCCGGATCGACCACTATCTCGGCAAGGAGACGGTGCAGAACCTGCTCAGCCTGCGCTTCGCCAACACCATCTTCGAGCGGCTCTGGACCGCGGACGTCATCGACCACGTCCAGATCACCGTGGCCGAGACGGTCGGCGTCGAGGGCCGGGCCGGCTACTACGACACCTCGGGCGCCATGCGCGACATGCTGCAGAACCACATGCTGCAGCTCCTGTGCCTCACCGCCATGGAGAGCCCCCTCAACCTCGAGGCGAACTCGGTCCGCGACGAGAAGCTGAAGGTGCTGCGCGCCCTCAAGCCGATCACGGCCCATGACATCCAATTCGCCACCGTGCGCGGTCAGTACGTGGCGGGGGCCGTCGACGGCAAACCCGTGGAGGGTTACCTCACCGAGCTCGGCCACGAGAGCCGGACCGAGACCTTCGTGGCCATGAAGGTCGAGGTCCAGTCCGGCCGCTGGGCCGGGGTGCCGTTCTACCTGCGCACCGGAAAGCGCCTGCCCCAGAAGCTCTCCGAGATCGTGGTGCAGTTCCGCGCCTCGCCCTTCTCGATCTTCCCCGAGGAGGCCTTCGGGCGCGAGCCGAACCGCCTCGTGATACGCCTCCAGCCCCAGGAGGGCATGAAGCTCGAGGTGATGACCAAGGATCCGGGGCCGGGCGGCCTGCGCCTGCGCCCGACCGATCTCGACATCTCCTTCGAGGAGACCTTCAAGCAGCGCTATCCCGACGCCTACGAGCGCCTGCTGATGGACGTGGTCCGCGGGAACGCCACCCTGTTCATGCGCCGCGACGAGGTCGAGGCCGCCTGGGCCTGGGCCGACGGCGTGCTCAAGGCCTGGGCTGACCGTCCGGAGGCGCCGCGGCCTTATCCGGCCGGGAGCTGGGGGCCGACGGCGGCCATCGCGCTGATCGAGCGCGACGGGCGGACCTGGCATGAGGAACTGCGGTAAGGAGGCGTCCCCAGCTTAAGGTCAAGCTGCCTTGATGCGGTCAAGCCAGATGTGAAATCTGTACTCGCCGCCGATCACCGTCCCGCAAGAGGGCGGATACGGCCATGCACAGGGGAACATCGCATGCTGGACACCAATCGGGATAGGGCTGCCTCGGCCGAGCGCCGCCTGGAGCGTTCTGTCGCGGCCGCCTTGCGGGTCATCGCGGCCGCCCATGTCGAGCGGCAGGCCCCTCCGGTCTCCGCCGCCCGGCGCCGCCTGAGCGAGGTCTACGGCGCCACCCGCCTCGCACGGCGCCTGGAGCAGGAGCGGTACAGCGCCTAGAGCGCCATCAGACAACCGCGTCCCAGGTTTCGCTCAGCGACGTGGCGTCGCGCACCAACCGGGCTCGCAGCACGACGTCGCCCGCCGGCATGCCTTGCGGCGGGCGCCACTCCACGTAGATGCGCCAGCCGCCCGTCTGCGGCACGAAGTTCGCCACCGGCTCGTGCATCGTGCCGGCGCTGGCCGAGACCTCCGCGGCCACGGAATCGTCGGGTCCCTTCGGCAGACCCGGCCCCTCGAAGTCGATCACGCAGAGCCGCCTCTGCGGAGCCGGCGGATTCGTGGGGCGCAAACGCTCCGCCGAGCCGAAGCGGGTCGAGGTCACCCGGGCCAGGGCCGCCTCCGGAATCGCGTCGACGGGCTCGGCCCCGACCGTGATCAGACGATAGGCGAGCCGCAGGGCCGCGCCAGGCTGCGCCGGCGCCGCCGGCACGAAGGCCGCCACGATATTGTCCATGTACTCCTCGCCCGAGGGGATCTCGTAGAGCTGGACGGCGCCCTCCGCGAAGACGCTGCCCGCGGGGTCCGGCGCAACCCACAGGCCGGGCCGGGCCTCGTGGCGCGCTTCCACGTCGAGATAGGCGGCGAAATTCCGCTCCCGCTGCAGCAGGCCGAATCCCGCCAGCGGCTTGGCCGCGAAGGCCGAGATCTGCGGCTGCGCGCGCCCGTTGACCAGGGGCCGCCAGAGCCGATCGAGCCGCGTCAGATCGTCCCCCGCCGCGACGCACAGCCCGTCGGAATCGTGCACCTGCGGCCGGAAGTCGTCGAAGGGCTTGGCGCCCCGGGCGCCGGGCCCGTTCTGGCCGTACAGGAACATGCTGGTGAGCGGTGCCAGCCCGAGCTTGGCGATCGTCCGGCGCGGATGGAGCGCCGCGGTGACGGCGATCCGGGCGGGGTCGCCGGGGGCGATCTCGAACCGGTAGGCGCCGGCCACGCTCGGGCTGTCCAGCAGCGAGAGCACCGTCAGGGTCCGTGCCTCGAGCTCGGGCTCACAGATCCAGTGGGCGACAAAATCGGGAAATTCCTCGCCCTCCGGCGCGCCGGTACCGATGGCGAGGCCCCGGCCCGACAATCCGTATTCCTGGTTGGATGCGCGCAGGCGGAAATAGGAGGCGCCGAGGAAGACTAGGAACTCCTCTTGGAAGCCCTCCGGGCGCCAAGCCGGCGTATCGGGGAAGGCGTAGTGCAGACGAAACCCCGCGAAGCCGAGATCCGGCGCGAAGCTCTGGCTGGACAGCTGCCGTCCGAGGTCGAACAGGCGGCTCTCGTAGGGGATCGGGCGCGCCGATCCGTTGCGCGGCTGCAGGTAAAGGGCCACGCGCTTGCGCTGCAGGAAGCCGCGATGAAAGAACTGGGCGCTGAAATTTCGGCCGAGATGCAGGCTCCCGGTCGGTCGGAAGGTGATCGCCCGGTAGCCGTCGTAGTCGAGGGCGGCGAGCGGCGGCGGCAGATCCGCGGGCGGCGCGGTATAGGGCGCGGCGGCGCGGCGCTCCGCCTCGGCCGACAGGGCCTCGAAGGTCATCGCGTCCCCCTGCGGCGGAAGCGCCGACCCGGCCCACGTTCTGGACCCATTCAGATCGGCCGCGCTAGGTAGGATCGTGCCGGCAGCCGCGGTCAGGACGGTCCGAAGAACGCGGCGTCGGGAGGGGGGATTGATCCGTTCGGCTTCCGGCGGCCCGTGCGGCCGGGTCGGCTCCGTGTCCTTGCCCCGTACATCGCTATCCAGGCTCATCGGTTCCCGGCCTCAGGCGGTCGGGCAGCCGGCAGCCTTCCACGGTCGAGTTCCTCGCGCCATGTCCTCACGCGTCACCTCCTCTGCCGAGCGGTCGCACCGGAACGCGTGCCCGGTCGCATCCGATCCGTCGACCGCCGTCTTACATCAAGAGGTCTGGACGGGCGCACGGCCGGGGCAGGCCCTGCGCGGCCGGCGCCTGGCCCTGGCAATCCCGAGTCTCGTCACCGCCGGCGGCCTCGCGTGGCTCGCCGCGCTGGCCTACCCGGCGGGTGTCAGCCCGCTCGCCTGGGCTGTTCTGGTGCTGTTCAGTCTCGTCATGGGCTGGCAGGCCTTCGTCGCCTGCCAATACGCTTACGGGCTCATCGCCGCTCTGCTGGGAGACCGGGCGAAGTCGGTGCTGGAGCGCAGCTCCGAGGACGGGGGGGGCGTCCCGGCCGGGACCGGACGCACCGCCGCCGTGGTGGCGATCCACGCGGAGGACGCGGTGGCGGTGTTCGCGCGCCTGCGGGTGATGGCCCGCTCTCTGGCCCGGGCCGGCGCCGAGGACATCGACATCTTCGTCCTCTCCGACACCCGGGACGGGGCGATCGCCGCAGTGGAGGAGCATGAATTCGCCCGCATCCAGGCCTGGGCGGCGGCCGACCCGGCCCTGCCGCGGATCCGCTACCGGCGCCGGACCGAAAATGTCGGCCGCAAAGCCGGCAACATCGGCGAGTTCTGCCGCAGTTACGGCGCCGAATACGCCTTCATGATCGTCCTCGACGCCGACAGCTTGATGACCGGCGACGCCATGACCCGGCTCGTGCGGCTCATGCACGCGAGCCCCCGCACCGGCTTGATCCAGACCGTCTCGTACGCGGCGGGCCGGGACACCCTCTTCGCCCGCATCCAGCAATTCGCCGTCCGCCTCTACGCGCCGCTGGCTTTGCGCTGCCTGGAAACTTGGCAGGGGCCGGAGGGGAGCTACTGGGGCCACAACGCGATCCTGCGGATCGAGGCCTTCGCGGAGAACGCGCAACTCCCCAGATTGCCGGGCCGGGAGCCATTGGGAGGCGAGATCCTGTGCCACGACATCGTCGAGGGCGCGATGATGGTTCGCGCCGGCTGGGAGGTGCGGCTGCTGCCCGAGATGGGCGGCACCTGGGAAGAGATGCCCACCAACCTCGTCGACCTGCTCGGCCGCGAGCGTCGCTGGTGCCAGGGCAATCTCCAGCACCTGCGGGTCCTGCCCTGGGCGGGGCTGCACGCCGCGAGCCGGTGGCACCTCCTGGTCGGCATCCTCTCCTACGGCGTGCTGCCGCTCTGGATCGCCTTCATCGGCCTCGCCGCCTGGCAGGCTGCCCGCACCGGCGATCTCGGCCTGCTGGCCTACGGGCTGACCGGGCAGGGCGCATGCGCCCACGCGCTCGCCGCCCTCAGCGTCGCCGTGCTCGCCCTGCCGAAGCTCCTCAGCCTCGGCTACGTGCTGGCGGCATCGGAGCGTCGGGCGGCCTTCGGCGGCACCCGGGCGCTGCTCGCGAGCGCCGCCCTGGAGCAGGCCGTGTGGGTGATCCTCTGGCCGGTCCTGACGCTGTTCACCGCCGGGGCCGTGGTCTCGACCTTCCTGGGCCGGGTGGTCCGCTGGGAGACCCAGGATCGCGACGACCGGCAGGTCTCCTGGGCGGAGGCGGTCCGGCTCCAGGCCGACGCCGTGGTGGTCGGCGGCCTGATTTGCTTCGCCCTGGCCATGGTCGGCAATGCGTGGCTCACCCTCTGGATGGCGCCGCTTGCGCTGGCGCTTCTCACCAGCCCGGCCCAGAGCGTCTGGACCAGCCGCGCCGATCTCGGCCGCGCTGCCCGAGCCCGCGGCCTGTTCCTGAACGCCGACGACACCGCGCAGGCGCCGGAACTCGCCGAACTCGCCCAGGTCCGCGGCCTACCGGCGGCGCCGGCCCTGGTTCGCCCGGTGCCCCTGGAGCCCGCCATCTGGCTCGCCGCCGACGAGGCCTGAGGAGCGGTATTCGCCTGCAAGACGAGGAAGTTGGTGCCCGGGACCACTGACGATCATCCCGGGCAATATGGCCAAGCTGCCACAGTGTTGCCATCGAGTCACGGGCTGGCGGAACTGGCCGAACGGGGCTGTTTCAGGCTTGGCTTTGGGGCGGGAGCGTTTACCCGTTGGCGAGGATCGGCACGGCATCGTGCGCCGGTAATTCGCCGCGTTCCCACCACATTCCGCGCCTGCCCCGAGAGGCTTTGATGCGTCGTTTCCTTCCCGCCCTGATCGGGCTCTTCGGCGCGGCCGCGTGCGCCGCGCCGGCTCTCGCCTACGAGATCGACCCGCTGACCCGCCAGCCGCTGAACGACGCGCTCACGGTGCGCGTGCGCCCGCAGGCCGTCGAGACCGTCGCGGTGCCGGTGGCCAACGCCTCCCTCAACCCCGCCGACCCGCTCAACGCCGACGCAGCCGTGCCGCAGATGTCGGCGATCCCGCGGGAGACCGTGGCGTATAACGGTCCCTACGGCGCCGGCACGATCGTCGTCTCTACGGCCGAGCGGCGGCTCTACTACGTGCTAGGTGGCGGGCAGGCCCTGCGCTACGGTGTCGGCGTCGGCCGCCCGGGCTTCACCTGGGGCGGCGTGCAGACCATCACGATGAAGCGCGAGTGGCCGGATTGGCGCCCGCCGGCAACCATGCTGCGCCGCCGTCCCGACCTGCCGCGCTACATGAAGGGCGGCATCGAGAACCCGCTCGGCGCCCGCGCCATGTATCTCGGCGGCTCGATCTACCGCATCCACGGCTCGAACGAGCCGGAGACCATCGGCACCGCCGTCTCCTCGGGCTGCATCCGCATGACCAACGACGACGTCATGGACCTCTACACCCGCGCCAAGGTCGGCACGAAGGTCGTCGTCCTGCGCTGATCGCGCGTCTCGGACTTTCGCGTGAGGGCCGGCCGCGAGGCCGGCCCTTCTGCGTTCAGGGGGCCGGCAGGGTCACCAGGGCGTCCGGGCGCTTCACTTCGATCTCCACGAAGGCGATCGGGTGGTCGGATCCGTTCATCACGTCGTGCCGGATGCCGGCGGGGCGCATGTAGGCTTGGCCGGCCGCGAGCGCGGTCTCGCTGACCGCCGCGCCGTCGTGGACGCGCAGGATCCCGTCCACCAGCATCACCACGAAATAGGGCCAGCCGTGCTCGTGCCAGCCCGTCACGGCGCCTGGCGGGAAGTCCCAGCGGGTGATGCGCACGGTGGCGTCGTCCTGCTGGATGGTGGGCGTCGCGGGAATGGTGCAGGCGAAGGCCATATCAGCTCCAGGGCAGGGGAGGGGGCGATCGGACGACGCCCGCGCCGACGCGATGCAAGCCCCCGGCCTGCTCGGTGGCTCGGTTCGGCCCGCGCCATCATCGCGAGCGGAGCGAAGCGACCCAGTGCTGCGCGGCTGGAGTGCTTCCTCGGCTCACGAGGATGATCTCAATGGCACCCGCAGGAGCCCGACCCGCATCCGCCGCCGGACTTGGCCGGCGCCTGCCGCACGGTGTCGCGGTCGAGGCCGCGCTCGGCGAGTTCGGAAAGGTAGGTGTTCCAGCGCGTCTCGTACTCGCGGCCCAGCGTGTGCAGGTACTCCCAGCCGTAGATGCCGGTATCGTGCATGTCGTCGAAGCCGAGCTTGACCGCGTAGTTACCGACCGGCTGCACCGCCAGGATCTCCACCGCTCGCTTGCCGCCGATCACCTTGCGCTCCAGCGGGGAGTGGCCCTGCACCTCGGCCGAGGGGCTCGACACGCGCAGGTACTCGGCCGGGAGGGCGAAGCGCGAGCCGTCCTCGAAGGCGACGTTGAGAACCCGCCGGTCGGACGACAGGCGGATCTCGGTCGGCCACAGATCCTCGCTCACGGGTCACACTCCTCACGCAATCTGGGGCTGCGGCCCGGGATCTGCTTGCCCGCGGCCGTCCGGGGCATCATATGCCGGACAATGCTCGATGACAGCTCCCTTACGCCGCAGGCGTTCGCGGCCGACGCGCCCACCGGGCCTGCGCCGCTGATCGACCCGTTCCAACGGGCGATCTCGTACCTGCGCATCTCGGTGACGGATCGCTGCGACCTGCGCTGCGCCTACTGCATGTCCGAGCACATGCAGTTCCTGCCCAAGCGCGACCTGCTGACCCTGGAGGAGCTGGACCGGCTCTGCGGCGTGTTCATTGCCCGCGGCGTGCGGAAGCTCCGGATCACCGGCGGCGAGCCGCTGGTCCGGCGCGACATCATGCACCTGTTCCGCCGCCTCTCCCGTCACCTCGACTCCGGAGCGCTGGAGGAGCTGACGCTGACCACCAACGGCACGCAGCTCACCCGGTACGCCGACGAGCTGGCGAGCCTCGGCGTGCGCCGGATCAACGTCTCGCTGGACACGCTCGACCCGGACAAGTTCCGGGACATCACCCGCCGGGGTGATCTCAAGGTCGTGCTCGACGGCATCGCAGCGGCGCGAGCCGCCGGGATGAGGGTGAAGATCAACGCGGTGGCCCTGCGCGATCTCAATGCCGACGAGATCCCCGACATGATCGCCTGGGCCCACGGCCTTGGCATGGACATGACGCTGATCGAGGTCATGCCGCTCGGCGAGATCGAGGCCGACCGCACCGACCAGTTCCTGCCCCTGTCGGTCGCTCGGCAGTGGCTGGAGACCCGCTACACGCTGACCCCGCTGCCCGACCGCACCGGCGGCCCGGCGCGCTACGTGCGGGTCGAGGAGACGGGGGGGCGGCTCGGCTTCATCACGCCGCTGACCCATAATTTCTGCGAGAGCTGCAACCGGGTTCGCCTGACCTGCACCGGCCAGCTCTACATGTGCCTCGGTCAGGAAGATTCGGCGGATCTGCGGGCGGTGCTGCGCGCCTCCCAGGACGATGCGGTCCTGGCTCAGGCTGTCGTCGAGGCGATCTCGCGCAAGCCCAAGGGGCACGACTTCGTCATCGAGCGCCAACGCCCGGCCGCCGTGCCGCGACACATGAGCGTCACGGGGGGCTGACCGGCTCGCGTTGGCGCCGCGCGCTCCCTCACCTGCACGGGAGAGGGGACCCGCGCCTCATCCGTATGCCGGCGCGGAGCCTGCCGCGGCAGGCTCCGGTCAATCTCCTTCAAACCTCCTCGTCGGCGTAGCGCGACTGAGACCGCCCGCGCTGCCCGGATCCCTTCCGCGGCGCCCCCGCGCTGATCCCCGCCACCAGATCGGCGATGTGGCGCAGCGTCTCCACCGACAGCGCCTTCTCGGCCTCGCCGCGGCCCTGCGGGATCAGCGCCCTGGCGAAACCGAGCTTCTGGGCCTCCTTGAGCCGGGAGCCGGCCTGCGCCACGGGACGGATCGCGCCCGACAGGCCGATCTCGCCGAAATAGACTGTCTCCGGCGGCAGCACGGCCCCCGATAGGGACGAGACCAGGGCGGCGGCCACCGCCAGATCGGCCGCCGGCTCGGTGATGCGCAGACCTCCCGCCACGTTGAGATAGACGTCGTGGCTTCCCAGCCGGATGCCGCCATGAGCCTCCAGCACCGCCAGCACCATCGACAGCCGGTTCGGATCCCAGCCGACCACCGCGCGCCGGGGCATGCCCAGCGAGGAGGGCGCCACCAGGGCCTGGATCTCCACGAGAAGCGGCCGGGTGCCCTCCATTCCGGCGAAGACCGCGGTGCCGGCGGCCTGATGGTCGCGGCCCGCCAGGAACAGGGCCGAGGGGTTCGGCACCTCGCTGAGGCCGGAATCGGTCATCTCGAACACGCCGATCTCGTCGGTCGGCCCGAAGCGGTTCTTCACGGCGCGCAGGATGCGGAAATGGTGGCCCTGGTCACCCTCGAAGGAGGCGACCGCGTCGACCATGTGCTCCACCACCCGGGGGCCGGCGATCTGCCCGTCCTTGGTGACGTGGCCCACCAGGATCACCGCCGTGCCGGTGGTCTTGGCGAAGCGGATCAGCGCCTGGGCGGAGGAGCGCACCTGCGTGACCGTGCCGGGCGCCGAATCCACCATCTCGGTCCACATGGTCTGGATCGAGTCGATAATCGCCAGAGCCGGCGGGCGACCCTGGCTCAGGGTCTCGACGATGTCCTCGACATTGGTCTCGGCGGCGAGCTGCACCGGACGATCGCTCAGGCCTAGCCGCTCTGCCCGCAGGCGCACCTGCCCGACGGCCTCCTCGCCCGAGATGTAGGCGACCCGCTCACCCGTTCCGGCCATGGCCGCGGAAGCCTGCATCAGCAGCGTCGACTTGCCGATGCCGGGATCGCCGCCGAGCAGGATCACCGAGCCGCGCACGAAGCCGCCGCCGGTCACCCGGTCGAGCTCGCCGATCCCCGAGGGGATGCGCGGCGCCTCCTTGGCCTCGCCGGTCAGCCCTTCCAGCGGGAAGACCCGGCCGCGGTGACGCGACGGCCGGGTCGCGGCCGGCCCGGACTGGCCGGGCGCCGAGGGTGCCTCCTCGACGATCGTGTTCCAGCCGTTGCACGCCTCGCAGCGCCCGCGCCAGCGGTTGTAGACCGCCCCGCAGGACTGGCAGACGAAGGTCTGGTGAATCTTGGCCATTCGGGTCCGAGCGCCGCCGGTGCGGGGTCCAGTTTCGTGTCCGGACTCGACGTCCGGGTCACCCTACATAAGTTCGAACATAACGTGAACCCAGCCCCGTCAGGATCTCGTAGCCGATCGTGCCGGCGGCACGGCCGACGGTGTCGATGTCGAGGCTGTCACCGATCAGGACCGCTGTGGCGCCGCGCTGCGCCGTAGGCGCCGCGGTGACGTCGAGGATGATCAGGTCCATGGAGACGAGGCCGAGGATCGGGCAGGGGACGCCGCCGACGAGCGCCTGTCCGCGCCCGCTGATCGCCCGTGGGAACCCGTCGGCATAGCCGAGCGAGAGCGTGGCGAGCCGGCTGGGGGCAGGGGCCGTCCAGCGCCCGTTATAGCCCGTGGTGGCGCCGGCCTCGACCGCCCGCACCTGCGCGATCATCGCCTCCAGCCGCACCACCGGGCGCATCGGGTTCGTCCCTGCCCAAGGCGTCGGGTTTCCGCCGAACAGGGCGTAGCCCGGCCGCAGGAGATCGTGGCGGGCGCCGTCGAGGAAGGCGCCCGACGAGTTCGCCAGGGAGGCCCGCAGGGCCGGATAGGCCGCCCGGACCCGGGCGAAGTCGGCGATCTGCCGGGCGTTGACCGGATCCTCGGGTTTCTCGGCGCTGACGAAGTGGCTGAGGATCAGGTCGATGCCGGCCGCGGCGATCCGCGGATCGCCCGCGAGATCCAGCGCCTCCGGCATCGGAAGGCCCAGGCGGTTCATGCCGGTATCCACGTGGAGCGCCGCCGGCAGGCGCCCGGCTGAGAACGCCGCCCAATCCGACAGCTCCTCGGCGCTGCCGAGCACGGGACGCAGGTCATGCGCTGCGAAAGCCTCGGACGCGCCCGGCGGCAGGCCGTTCAGGACGTAGATCGCGGCGTCCGCCAGCGCGGCCCGGGCCGCGACGCCCTCCGACAGGTGGGCGACGAAGAAGGTTCGGCATCCGGCCGCGAAGAGCGCCGGCCCCACACGGGCGATGCCGCAGCCATAGGCGTCGGCCTTCACCACGGCCGCGCAGGCGGCGCCCGCGCCGCGGTCGGCCAGCATTTGCCAGTTCGCCACGATCGCCCTGAGGTCGATCGTCAGCCGGGCGCCGTGGACGCCGATCTCCGTCACAGGTCCGGCACCAGCCACGCAGACCACCTCCCACCGCTCGCCACCGGGGTTCCGGAAGCACAAGCCGGACCCATAGCACCGGGACGGCACCCGGGTGGAGCCGGCCTGCCGGCAAGCCGCCTCGCGCCCATGAACCGGCGGGGCTGATGCATGGACGGCACAGGCTCGGGATGAGGCTGGTGCGCGAGGGTGACGGCCGAGGTCCGGCTTGGTATAAAACAACCGCGGTCCGGGGGAGCCGCACGGCCGACGCGGCATCCCCTCGGGTACCAAAAAGCTTAACGATGCCGTTTACCGTCCTGGATCTCGTCGTGCTTGGCATCGTCGCGGTGTCCGCGCTGCTCGCGGCCGTGCGCGGCGTCACCCGCGAGGTGCTGGCGATCGTCGCCTGGGTGGCGGCCGCCGCTGTCGCCTGGTCGCTCCATCCGCTGCTCCTTCCGACCGTGAAGCAGCACGTGAACAGCGACACCGTGGCGCTGGTCGCCTCCATCGCGTCGATCTTCCTCGGCACGCTGATCGTCGTCTCGATCATCACGGTGAAGATCTCGGATGTCGTCCTCGATTCGCGCATCGGGGCCGTCGACCGCTCGCTCGGCTTCCTGTTCGGGGCGGCCCGCGGCTTCCTGATTTGCGTGATCGGCTGGGTGTTCCTGTCCTGGCTGGTGCAGGGCAAGGTGCCGGACTGGGCCGCGCAGGCGCGCACGCGTCCGATGCTGGAGAAGTCCGGTGACGCTCTGGTGGCGCAGCTGCCCGAGAATCCGGAGGGCTTCCTGAAGCAGTTCAAGAAGCCGAAGGCCGTCACGCCGCCTAACGAGGCCGCCGACGCCCCCGCCGAGACCGACCCGGCGCCCCAGCGCCGCACCGAGACCGCACCGAGCCCGACGCGACGCTGATCTGCGGTATTCGCCGTAGGTCACTTCCCGCGGAACGCCTAGATAGCGGTTCCGGTGACGAACGGATTGTATCCGCGACGGGCCGGCGCGCCGGCCCGTCGCCGCCGGGACCCGTGAGTGATCAGCCGCACCATGTCACACGCCGCCGCTTCCGCCGCCCATCCCGGTTTCGATTTCGACCTCGACGGCGACACGCTCCGGGAGGAGTGCGGCGTCTTCGGCATCTTCGGCCATCCGGACGCCTCCGCCATCGTCGCTCTGGGCCTGCACGCCCTACAGCATCGCGGCCAGGAGGCCGCCGGCATCGTCTCCTTCGACGGCTCCGTGTTCCATTCCGAGCGGCGCCCCGGCCTGGTGGGTGATTCCTTCTCGGACGGCGAGACCATCGCCCGGCTCAAGGGCCGCGCCGCCATCGGGCACGTGCGCTACTCGACCACTGGCGGGACGATCCTGCGCAACGTGCAGCCGCTCTTCGCGGAACTCGCCAGCGGCGGCCTCGCGGTCGCCCATAATGGCAATCTCACCAACGCCCTGTCGATCCGCCGCGACCTCGTGCGCGACGGCGCGATCACCCAGTCGACCTCCGACACCGAGGTGATCCTGCACCTCGCGGCCCGCTCGCGGAAGCCGCGGATCATCGAGCGCTTCATCGACGCCCTGCAGGCGATCCAGGGCGCCTACGCGATCGTGGCACTGACCAACAAGAAGCTGATCGGCGCCCGCGACCCGCTGGGCATCCGTCCGCTGGTGCTCGGCGAGCTCGACGGCCGCTACATGCTGGCCTCCGAGACCTGCGCGCTGGACATCATCGGCGCCAGGTTCGTGCGCGACATCGAGAACGGCGAGATCGTGGTGATCTCCGAGGAGGGGATCGAGTCGATCCGCTTCGCCGACGCCGTGCCGATGCGGCCCTGCATCTTCGAGTACATCTACTTCGCCCGGCCGGACTCGGTGGTGAACGGCAAGAGCGTCTATGCGGTGCGCAAGGCGATCGGCCGGGAGCTGGCCCGCGAGGCCTCGGTGACCGCCGACATCGTCGTGCCGGTGCCGGATTCCGGCGTGCCGGCGGCGCTCGGCTTCTCGCAGGAGACCGGGATCCCGTTCGAGATGGGGATCATCCGCAACCACTATGTCGGCCGGACCTTCATCCAGCCGACCCAGTCGGTGCGCGAGCTCGGCGTGCGGATGAAGCACTCGGCCAACCGCGCGGCGATCGAGGGCAAGAGCATCGTCCTCGTGGACGACAGCCTCGTGCGCGGCACGACCTCGGTGAAGATCGTCCGGATGATGCGCGAGGCCGGCGCCGCGGAGGTCCATTTCCGGATCGCCTCGCCGCCGATCACCTACCCGGACTTCTACGGGATCGACACGCCGGAGCGCGAGAAGCTGCTCGCCGCGACCCACGATCTCGAGGCCATGCGCAAGTATATCGGTGCCGATTCGCTGGCCTTCCTGTCGATCCCCGGCCTCTACCGGGCGATGGGCGAGGAGGCGCGCAACGCGGCCTGCCCGCAATACACCGACCACTGCTTCACGGGCGACTATCCGACCGGCCTGACGGATCTCTCCATCGCCGGCCCGAAGCGCTTCGCCATGCTGGCTGAGGCGGACTGACAGGATCGGGGGTTCAGCGCGTGAACGGGCATCCCCTGCGCGCGGAAATGCGCTAGGTCCTGCGCATGGCTGAGTCTCAGAGACCTCTGGAAGGCCGCGTCGCGGTCGTCACCGGCGCATCCCGCGGCATCGGGCGCGCCGCCGCCCTGGCGCTCGCCGGCGCAGGCGCCCACGTGATCGCGGTGGCGCGCACGGTCGGCGCCCTCGAGGAGCTGGACGACGCGATCCGGGCCGCGGGATCCACCGCGACCCTCGTGCCCTTCGACCTCGCCGATTACGAGGCCATCGATCGCCTCGGCGCGGCGATCAACGAGCGCTGGAAGCGGCTCGACATCCTCGTCGGCAATGCCGGCATCCTCGGCGCACTCATGCCGATCGGCCACATCACCCCGAAGGTCTGGGGGCAGGTGATGGACGTGAACGTCACCGCCAACTGGCGCCTGGTCCGCTCGCTGGACCCGCTGCTGCGCATGTCGGATGCCGGCCGGGCGATCTTCGTTTCCTCGGGGGCGGCCTCGAAATGTCGGGCCTATTGGGGGCCGTACTCGGTCTCGAAGGCGGCGCTTGAGGCGCTTGTGCGCACCTACGCGGCCGAGAACGAGACCACGGCGATCCGCGCGATGCTGCTCAATCCGGGCCCGCTGCGGACCGGCATGCGCCGCTCCGCCATGCCCGGCGAGGATCCCGCGACCCTCCGGACTCCCGAGGATCTGGCGCCGCATTTCGTGCGTCTCGCCGCTCCGGACTGGACCGAGACCGGCAAACTCTATGATTTCCCCAGCGACCGGGTGCTGAGTTTCCGCGCACCCGAATGAGCCGGTACGCTGTTATTCGAACGCACATCCCACCGCCTCCCTCGTCCTGTGGTGCCGGAGCGAAGCGGAGGCCTCGAAGGAGGGCTCCAGACGTCGCGCGATCCCTGGAGCCGTCCTCCGAGGCCGGCTCCCGCGGGCACCTCGGGATGAGGGGTTGGATGGGACGGGCCGGATCTCCCTCTCTGAGTTCATCACGATGATCGATGTCCGCTGCATCTGTGCGATCGGCCTGCGGGGCCAGCTCGGCCTGAACGGGCACCTGCCCTGGGAGGGCAACACCGATCCGCTCTTCGTGGAGGACGTGACCCGCTTCTTCGCCCTCACGATGGGCCACGTGCTGATCGCCGGGCCGAAGACCGTGGCCTCGGTTCCCGAATTCGCGTTCAAGGACCGCACCATCGACGTGATCCGCAGCCACGAGGACCCCGAGCAGGTGCTCAAGCGCTATCCGGGCCGGCGGATCTTCGTGGGTGGCGGGATTGCGGTGTGGAACGTCTACGCCAAGTACATCCAGCACTGGGACATCACGCGCCTGCCCTACGACGGCGAGGCGGACCGCTGGTTCGATCCCGCCTGGCTGGTGGGTGGGCCGTTGCGCACAGCCTGAGCGGCACCTTCGCGCAGGCCGGCGCGTTGGCGCGGACGCATCGCGTTTCCGGAGACCACGATGAGCGCCCACAGCTACCGCTTCGGCATCGAGGAGGAGTACTTCCTCGCCGATGCCGAGACCCGCGGGACGCCGCGGGGCGACCTCGCCGCTTTCCACGCACGGGTGAAAGCGGAGCTGCCCGAGACCGGGCGGGAGCTGGTCGCCGCGCAGGTCGAAGTCTGCACGCCACCGCTCACCGAAGCCCGGGCGGCCCGGGAGAATCTCGGCGGCCAGCGCGCCCGGCTCGCGCAGATCGCGGCGGAGAACGGCCTGATGCTCCTCGCCTGCGGCACCCATCCCCTCGCGCGATGGTCCCGCCAGACCGCAACCGATGGCGCGCGGTACAAGGGCATCCTGTCGGATGTCGGCATCGCGGCCCGGCGGGCGCTGATCTGCGGCATGCATGTCCACGTGGAGGTGCCGGACGCCGACGCCCGCATCGACCTGATGAACCGGCTGCTGCCGTTCCAGCCGCTGCTCCTTGCGCTCTCGGCCTCGTCGCCGTTCTGGCAGGGCGAGACGACGGGACTGAGGGCCTATCGGCTCAGCATCTTCGGAGAGCTGCCCCGCAGCGGCCTGCCCGAGCTGTTCCCCGACGCGGCTGGCTACGAGCGGTTCGTGGCGATCATGACCCGCTCCGGGGCTATCGCGGATGCGAGCTTCCTGTGGTGGTCCCTGCGGCCCTCGATCAAGTTCCCGACCCTGGAGCTGCGCATCGCCGATGCCTGCACGCGGCTCGACGATTCGCTGTGCATCGCCGCCCTGTTCCGCTGCCTCGTGCGCCTGTGCGTGCGCCGGCCGGATCTCCATCGCGGTCTCGACGGCGTCTCGCGAGCGCTGGCCTCGGAGAATCTGTGGCGCGCCCAGCATAGCGGCGTGGGCGCCGCGCTCATCGACGAGGCTCGGGGGGAGGCGGTGCCGTTCCCCGAGGCGCTGGAGGCCGTCCTGTCCCTGGTGGCCGAGGATGCGGACGCGCTCGGCTGCGCCGCGGAGGTCGCCCGTGCCCGGACCATCGTCGCAGACGGGACCAGCGCGGACGGGCAGATCGCGGCCTTCGAAGCCGCCCTCGCCGGAGGAAAGGACGAGCGTGCCGCCCTCGCGGCGGCCGTGGATTGGATCGCCGATACGGCCCGCTAAAGCCCGTCCCGGTCGCGCGGCCCCGGTTCGGGACAGCAGACTGACAGCATGCGCCGGAGCCTCGGCGCCAACGGCCTCGTCCCGAGTGCCGGAGCGCAGCGGAGGCCTCGCAGGAGCCCTCCAGCCGGCCGCGCGATCCCCGGAGGCCTCCTCGAGGCTCGCTGACGCGGGCACCTCAGGATGAGGGGATCGGGTTGGGCGGGGCTACAGGGACAGCCCCTGCGCCTCAGCCCTTGTCGAACGGGTTCTGCGAGGTCCTGAGCGACAGCCGGATCGGCGTGCCCGGCAGATTGAAGGTCTCGCGCAGGCCGTTCACGAGGTAGCGCGTGTAGGATTTCGGCAGCGCGTTGAGCTGGTTGCCGAACAGCGCGAAATGCGGCGGCCGGCTCTTCACCTGCGTGGCGTAGCGGATCTTGATCCGCCGGCCCGACACCGCCGGGGGCGGGTTGCGGGAGGTGGCTTCGTTCAGCCAGTCGTTGATGCGCGAGGTCGAGATGCGGGTATCCCAGACTTCGGCGGCCTGCACCACCGCCTGCATCAGCTTGTCGACGCCCTCGCCAGCGAGGCCGGAGAGCGGCACCACCGCGACGCCGCGCACCTGCGGCAGCAGCCGGGTGCAATCCTCGCGCAGCTGCTTCAGCAGGCCCGGCTGGTCGGCCACGAGATCCCACTTGTTCAGGCCGATCACGAGGGCGCGGCCCTCGCTCTCCACCAAGTCGACGATCGTGAGATCCTGCTTCTCGAACGGGATCGTGGCGTCGAGGAGCACGACCACCACCTCGGCGAAGCGCACGGCGCGCAGGCCGTCCGAGACCGCGAGTTTCTCCAATTTGTCGTCGATGCGGGCGCGGCGGCGCATGCCGGCCGTATCGTGCAGCTTGATCCGCCGCCCCCGCCATTCCCAGTCGAGGGAGATCGAATCGCGAGTGATGCCGGCCTCGGGGCCGACGAGCAGCCGGTCCTCGCCCAGCATGCGGTTGATCAGGGTGGACTTGCCGGCATTCGGGCGGCCCACGATGGCGACCTTCAGGGCGCGGCCGCCGGGGGCGTCGTCCTCGTCCTCATCCGCGTCGGCGTCGCGTTGCGGCAGGGCGCCCTTCAGCGCCTCGTGCAGCTCGCCCAGGCCCTCGCCGTGCTCGGCCGAGAACGGGATCGGGTCGCCGAGCCCGAGGGTAAAGGCCTCGTAGGCCCCGGCGAGCCCGGTGCCACCCTCGGCCTTGTTGGCGATCAGGATGACGGGGCAGCCCGCCCGGCGCACCAGCTCGGCGAAGGGCTGGTCGGCCGGCAGCACGCCGGCGCGGGCATCGATGACGAACAGCACCACGTCGGCGGCGAGGATCGCCGCCTCGGTCTGCATGCGCATCCGGCCGGTGAGGGTCTGGGCGTCGGCCTCCTCGAGGCCCGCGGTGTCGATCACCCGGAAGTGGAGTCCGCCGAACGCGACATCGCCCTCGCGCCGGTCGCGGGTGACGCCGGGGCGATCGTCGACCAGCGCGAGCTTCTTGCCCACGAGCCGGTTGAACAGGGTCGACTTGCCGACGTTCGGCCTCCCGACGATCGCGACGGTCGGCATATCCATGGTGGTTCTCGAGCAGTCCGAACAGAAATCAGCGCGTGATCGGCGGGGGCGGGGCTGCCGCCTCGGGCTTGGCCTCGGTCACCGTGACGGGGCCGCCCGCGACGATCGCTGCATAGACCTCGATGCGCTCGCGCAGGTTCCGCGGGGTGTCGGGATCGGCCACGATCTGGTCGAACCAGCGGCCCGCCTCCTCGTAATCGCCCTTCTTGAGGGCAGCGAGGCCCAGCATCTCGCGGGCGGTGTGGCGGAACGGCGTGCCGGCGGCCAGCCCCTGGAGATTGGTCAGCGCCGCGTCCGGGTTCGGCCCATCGAGGCGCAGCAGCGCGGCGCGCAGGCGCGCGAGGTCGCGCAGGCCGTCGCCCAGCCGGGTGTCGTCGGCGAGCTTGTCGAACTCCGTCGCACCCGCCGCGGGGTCGCGCTTGCCGGTCTCCGCCGCCGCGCGGAACTGGGCGAGCAGGCGGTAGCCCGCCGGACCCTGCGCCTCCAGGGCGTCGAAGGCCTTGTCGGCCTCCGCGATCTTGCCGTCCTTGGCGAGCCGGTTCGCCGCGTCGAACTGCACCGAGGCGGTCTCGGCCGCCGCGCGCTGCTGGTTCTGCCAGTAGCGCCAGCCCGCGACACCCACCACCACGAGCACGGCGAGCGCGATGATCACGCCGCTGTAGCGCTTCCAGATCTGGAGGATCCGGTCGCGACGGTAATCCTCGTCGACTTCGCGGAGGAACTCGTTGTTCTCGGCCATTCTATCCCGGCCCGCATCTGACGGCGGACCACCTCGTACCTCTATCGGGCTCCGCGCCTAACACACGGGCGCCGGGTTGGCGACAGGCGGAGTCTCAGGCGGCGCCGGGCCAGACGGGCACGCCGATCACCGGATAGTGCAGGTAGCGGGCGAACACGAACCACGCCGCCGTGCCGATCACCACCGCCAGGATATCGTTGCGCCAGCCCTGCGGGGCGGCCGCCGGGCCAGCGTGCTGGGCGACTACGGCCCCCGGGGCCAGCGCCCGGCGCTTGGCGCTGATCCGGGCGGAGACTGCCCAGGCGAGGAAGCCACCGAACAGCAGGATCGAGCCGAGATCGCCGTTGGCGAGAAGATGGGCGGTCGCCCAGATCTTCACGGCGAGCAGCATCGGATGCTTGGCTCGCGCGCGGATATGCCCCGGCAGATAGGCCGCGGCGAGGCAGATGAAGGCGAGCCACACCAGGAGGAGCGCGAGGTGGCGCGTCCAGACGGGCGGATCCCAGACCGGGATGTAGCCGCTCAGCCGGTAATCGTGGAAGCCGACGCCGATGAGCACCAGCCCCAGCAGCGACAGGGCGGTGTATCCGAGTTTGTACCGACCCTCTCCGATCCGGCCGATGATCTCGGCGCGCCGGGCCCGGGCCATCGAGAAGGCATGCGTGCCGAGGAACAGCACGAGCCCGAGGATCAGAAGAAGCATGGGGGACTTTCGGTCGGGCCGCGGGGCGGCAAGCACTCTGTAAGGAGTCTCAAGCGAATCTCGCCCTGTTTGTCCAGGCGCGGCCGGGACGCACCTGGATGGCGAGCATGGGCTTGGCGGATTGGATCGCCGGGATGGGGCGGGGCGCCGGTGCGTTCGCCCTGCTCGCCCTTGTCTTCCTCGTTCCAGGGCCGGCCCCCGCCGCCACCGATCCGCCCCTGTCGGCCCTGACGCTGGTCGGGCCGCCCACTCTCGTGTTCAAGGCGGGCCGCGATGCCTGCGACGGCGCCGATGTCCCGGACGCGCCGGCGCGCGCCTTCCGCGACGCCGCGGGGGCTGTGGCGCTCTACGGGATGCATTACCGCAACCGCGCGCTGCGCGGGCCGGATCTCGGCCACCTCAAGCTCGACTGCACGGTGGTGCTCGATTCCGGCGAGAAGTCCGATCCGGCGGCCTACGACGACCGATCGTGGATCACCGCAACCTGGACCGAGGACGGAAGCCGCGTCGCCGCGCTCCTGCATCACGAGTACCAGGCCAACGAGCATCCGGGCCGCTGCCCGGCGGCCGCCTACATGGCCTGCTGGTACAACACGGTCACGGCCGCCGCCTCCGCGGATGGCGGCCGCAGCTTCCAGCGGAGGAATCCGCCCCTGGTGGTGGCCGGCGCGCCGTTCCGGCAGGAGGTGGACCAGGGCCGACACCGGGGCTTCTTCAACCCGTCGAACATCGTCTCCGACGGGCGCTGGCGCTATTTCCTCGCCTCGACCACCGGCTGGACCCGCCCCGGCAGCGATCAGGAGGCGGGGGTCTGCCTGTTCCGCAGCGACGATCCCGCCGACCCGGCCCGCTGGCGCGCCTGGACCGGCACCGGCTTCACAGCGTCCTTTCCCGATCCCTACCGCGCCGCCCGCCCGAACCCCGACACCTGCCGGCCGGTGGGACCGTTCCCGGGTCCGGTCGGGGC
Source organism: Methylobacterium sp. CM6257 (assembly GCF_054611515.1). NCBI lineage: Bacteria > Pseudomonadati > Pseudomonadota > Alphaproteobacteria > Hyphomicrobiales > Methylobacteriaceae > Methylobacterium > Methylobacterium sp. CM6257. Next base: position 5,976,621 of record NZ_CM137735.1, on the reverse strand, counting down.
CGTGGTCCGCCACCGCGGCTCAGGGGCCTGGATCGCGGTGTTCATGGCCCACGCCGGCGATGGTTTCGACCGCTCCGGCTTCTACTGGACGACCTCCCGCGACCTGATCACCTGGGACAAGCCGCGGCTGCTCCTGGAAGGCGCGACGCTCTACGACGATCCCTGCATGGCGAGGGCGCCGCTCATCGCCTACCCGTCGCTGCTCGACCCGGACGCGCAAGGGCGCAACTTCGACGACGTCGGCGACGGCGCGATCCTGACCTACGCGCGCCTGCGCACCGAGGGCTGCACGATCACCTCCGACCGCGACCTGCTGCGCCGCCCGGTGGCGATCCGGGTCTGGCCCTGATCTGGCTTGACCGACCCGCGATCACCTTGCCACTCAGGCAGGCCCGCCACGAGGTTCGCATGGACGCCGAATCGCCTCCCCCGTCGACCATCCGTGACGCGGAGACGCTGCGCGCGCAGTTCGGCGCCGTGGGTCCGCTGGCCGCTGGGAAGGTGCTCGACCATATCGACGATTACGGTCGCCGGTTCATCGCGCTCTCGCCCTTCCTGGTGCTGGCAAGCGCCGACGCGGCGGGCAACCTCGATGCGAGTCCCCGCGGCGACGCGCCGGGCTTCGTGGCCGTTCCCGATGCGCGGACCCTGGTGATCCCGGACCGGCGCGGCAACAACCGCGTCGACACGTTCCTCAACCTGCTGGAGCGCCCCGGCGTCGGGCTGATCTTCCTTGTGCCGGGGATCAACGAGACCCTGCGGGTGAACGGCACCGCCGCGATGACGCAGGACCCCGCGCTGCTCGAACCGTTGAGCGCGCACGGCAAGGTGCCCGCCGCGGGTCTCGTCGTGCGGGTGCGGGAGGCGTTTTTCCATTGCGGCAAGGCGACGATCCGCGCACAGCTCTGGGATCCGGCGCATCACGTCGAGCGCAGCACCTTCCCGAGTCTCGGCCGCATCCTCGCCGAACAGACCGCGGCTGCGGATGTCGCGGACGCCGAGGCTACGATCGCCGACGCCTATCGCACGCGGCTCTACTGACCGGGTCGGACGAGCGACGGCCAGGGCGGCACGCCGGCCTCGGCCAAGCCGATCCGCTGGCAGAGTACGGTGCCCAGGGTCAGGCTCAGCATCAGCGCGGTGGCCGAGAGCAGCATCGTGGTCGCCCGGGCATAGGCGCGCCCGACATGGATCAGCAGGCAGCCGAAGGCGAAGATCGTGAAGGCCGGGAACAGGTGCTGCACGGGTGGCGTCCTCTCTGGCCGGCGGACGCGCGGTCCAGGCGGGCCGGGATCGGGGGTATCCTCCGGAGGCGGCGTGAAAACGCGGTTAACGTCGGGTATATGGATCCTCCCCATGGACCGGCAGCGAGGGCCCGCATGAGCGCATCGAGGGTTCAGGAGGAGATGGGCAGCCGCGGGGCGGAACCCGGACTCGTCCCGCCCCGCGATACGGCACTGCTCGGGGCGGGGGCCGTCGGGGTCGGCACGATGGGCGCCTCGGCCTTGGGCGCGCTGGCGCTCGGGGTCGCGGCGATCGGCACGGTGGCGCTCGGCGCCTTCGCGATCGGCCGCCTCTCGGTGGGCCGCGCCCGGGTCGGCGCCCTGAAGGTCGGAGCGCTGGAGATCGACACACTCACGGTCCGGTCGCTGCGCATGCCGGACCAAGATCGCGGGTAGGCGGGCTCGCCCGGCCGGCGCGGCCGAGCCGGCCGGTCGGAGCCGCCCACCCGTCGTACCGGACAGGAACGCGAGGACAGGCCGCGATGACGGATCCAAAACTTCCCTTCCGCCCCGCGGATGCCGTGGATATCCTCGGCGAGGTCGAGGGCGATTTCGTCCTGCCGCTCTGCCTGCCCCAGCCCAGCCTGCTGATCGGCGAGGATCTCGCCATGATCGTGCTCGACACGATCCACGGACAGCGGGTCGGGCTGCCGCTCAGTGCGCAGGGTGCGGCGGACTTGCACGCCGTGCTGGGTGAGGCCCTGCGGCTGCTGCAGGCGCGGGGGGGCGGCCAGGTCCAGTGACCATCGGTGCCTCGCGGGCGGGGGACCACGGCTAAGGCTTCGTTGAGGCGACGGGGGTAACCAGGGCGGCGAACCTCCCGCGTGGCGGCCCATGCGCGCTCCGTCCCTCCTCCTGCTGCTGTTCTGCGCCACGGCCGCGCAGGCCCGGCCCGCGACCTTCCTGGCGGTGCATGCTCTGGGCATGACCACCCTGCCGCCGGTCCCACAGGTCGCTACGCCGGGTGCGGCCGTGGAGGGGCGCGCTCGCTTCCTGCCGTTGATCGCCCGCGCGGTGGCGGGCACCGGCCTGCCCCTCGCCGTGGCCGATGCCGTCGCGCGGATCGAGAGCGGCTACGATCCTACCGTGGTGGGCAGTGTCGGCGAGATCGGGCTGATGCAGGTCAGGCCCACCACCGCGGCGATGCTCGGCTTCCGGGGCACGGCCGCGGAACTCGCGGCTCCGGAGGTCAATGTCCGCTACGGCGTGCGCTATCTTGCCGAGGCCTGGCGCCGGGCGGACGGTGATCTCTGCCGCGCCCTGATGAAGTACCGGGCGGGCCACGGATCGGAGCTGATGTCGCCGCTGTCGCAGCTCTACTGCGCCCGCGCCCAGGCAATCCTGGCCGATCCCGAGGCGCGGCACGCCGCGCCGGGCCGCCCCGTCGTCCCGGTCCGCCTGGCCGGTCGGCCGGAGGTCGCGGCGCATCGTGGGCAGTCAGCCGCCAGGCCGGCCACGCCGCGCTCATTCTGGGAGGTTCACCGGGCGCGGATCGCCCGGCTCAACGCCGCCGTGACGGCGCGCTGGCGTGCCCGCGGCTGGATGCCGGGTGCCCCCTCCGCCGCCGCGTCGACGCTGGACCGAGCGGGCGGCTGAGATCCGTTCAGACCTCCCGATCCGTCTCCGCCTCGGCTCCGTCCGATCGAGCGCCCCGCGCGACCTCCCGCATCGCCGCATCCGGCAACGGGCGCTGGAGGCGCAGCGCCTCCGCAGTGGGGGCCTCAAGCCAGGTCGCCCACTCCTCCGGCTTCGTGAGCAGGACCGGCATCGCCTTGGGATGGACCGAGCCGACGATTCCGTTCGCCTCCGTGGTCAGGAAGGAGAAGAGCCGGTGCTCCTGCGCCATCCGGTCGGGGTTCTCGCGCTTCGTGCCCCGCACGCCGGTCCAGGGGCGCCAGATCCCCGCGAAGGCGAAGAGCGGTCTGTCGTCGGCGAGGGCGAACCAGACCGGCGTCTTGCGCGGCCTGGTGTCGGCATATTCGCTGAAGGCGGTCACGGGCACGAGGCAGCGATGGGCAGGCCCGAGCCAAGGGCGCCAATGCGGGCTCGCGACGTTGCGGACATTCGTGACGGGGTGCTCGCCGAAGGCCTTCGGCCCCGGAATGCCCCAGCGCATCATGGCGAGTTCCCGGCCGGCTTCTCCGTTCAGCACCACGGGGGCCATCTGATCGGGGAAGATAGCCGGCAAAGGCGGCAAATTCCCGGTGTGGTCCTGCGCGACTTCGAAGGCCCGGCGCAGCTCGGCGGGGCCCGTGCGCAGGCTGTAGAGGTTGCACATCGCGGGTCCGGTCGGTTCGGGCGGCGCGCCGGTACTGGCGCTCAGCCGCCTATACACGATCCCACGCTGACGCGCCCCGCGGGACGCGCCGAGACCGACCCCGGAGCTGTGGGCGGCCCGGTCCCGGGGAAAGGCGCCCCGGCTAGATCAGACTCTGTGCGGCCTGCCGCAGCTTCTGCGTGGCCTCGTCAGCCTGTCCGGCAGAGGCGGCGATGACGCCGAGGCTCGCGGTGATTTCGCCGACGCCCTGCGCGGCCGCCTGCATGCTCGTCGACATCTCCCGTGTGACCGCGGACTGCTCCTCCACGGCCGTGGAGATCGCGCTCGCGACCTCGTTGAGCCTCATGATCGTGGCTTGAATCGCGCTGATCGCGCCCACGGCCTTCTGGGCCGCCTCCTGGGTTCCGGTGATCTGGACCCCGATCCGCTCGGTTGCCCGCGCCGTCTGATCGGCCAGCGCCTTCACCTCGCCGGCCACGACCGCGAAGCCGCGCCCAGCCTCACCGGCCCTGGCCGCCTCGATCGTGGCGTTGAGCGCCAGCAGATTGGTCTGGGCCGCGATGCTCTGGATCAGCGCCACGACCGCGCCGATCTGGACCGCGGCCTCGCTGAGACTGGTGATGATGTCCTGCGTCGCGTGAGCCTGATCCACGGCCTGCCCGGATATCTCCGATGCTTGTACGACCTGCCCGCTGATCTCGGCGACCGAGGCCGCGATCTGCTCCGCCCCCGAGGCCACCGCCTGGATGCCGCCGGAGACCTGCTCCGATGACTGGGCTGCCTCGCCGGCCTGCTGCGAGACCTTGGAGGACGCTGCCGCGATGGCGTTCAGGTCGCGCACCAAGGCGCTCTGCAATTCGGTCCGGCGTTGGCGGTCGAGCACCTGTGCCGTGACATCCGTGGCGAACTTGACCACCTTGAGCGGGCGCCCGTCCCGGTCGAAGATCGGATTGTAGCTGCCGAGGATGAAGACGACGCGCCCGCCTCTGGCGATGCGCCTGAACTCGGCCATCGTGTACTCGCCGCGGCCCAGCCGCTCCCAGAAGTCTCTGTATTCGGCGCTGTCGCGTGTCTCCGGATCGATGAACAGGCCGTGATGACGCCCCTGCACCTCCTCCAGCCGGTAGCCCATCGCGTCGAGGAAGTTGTCGTTGGCGGTCAGGATCGTACCGTCGAGCGCGAACTCGACCACGGCCTGCGCGCGGTTGATGGCCTTGATCTGACCCTCATAGGCGATTGTGCGCACCACCTGTTCCGTGACGTCGCTGGCGAATTTGACGATCTTGATGGGCTTGCCGGCGCGCCCGAGAATCGGATTGTAGGTGGCCTGAAGCCAGATTTCGCGGCCCCCTTTCCCGATCCGCTTGAACTCGCCTGCCCGGAACTCTCCACGCCGGAGATCCGCCCAGAACGCGCGATAGGCGTCGCTTTCCCGGTAGGCCGGATCGACGAGGCGCGCGTGCGGTTGGCCCTGGAGCTCCGCCAGTTCGTAGCCGAGCGCGTCCAAGAAGTTTCTGTTGGCCGCCAGGACCGTGCCATCCAGGGCGAACTCGATTATGGCCTGCGATCGATCCAGGGCCTGGACCTTGGAGTGCAGATCCCTGTCGAGCAGAAGTCCCATCGAACGAAGCCCCTCCGCCTTGCCCCGCGGCGTCATTCCGAAAGCCTTCGCACAATCCTGCTTCAGCTCGGGAAGGCGGGGCGATCTTATAGGGACGATTCGTCGAAGAGTTAAACTGGTCTTATGATCATGCAGATGTTGGGCTGCAGAATATGGTAATGTAACTCGACGTAAATTCTATGCAGAATTTCGAAATAGCTTGGAAAGTGCAATGATTATGTGTCAAAGCAATAAAAATATATTTTTTCGCAGGCTCCCAACGCACCGCCTCCTTCCCGGACGTTGTCGATCCTGAGCGACCGGCCGATCATGGAAGGGCGCACGCCGCGGCCGGATGCGGCCGCGGCGTGCTCTGTCTCAGTCGAGGTGGAACACCACCTTCACGCAGCCGTCCTTCTTGTCGCGGAAGGTCTTGTACAGGTCCGGTCCCTCGGCCAGGTTCTGCGATCGGTGGGTGATCAGGAAGGTTGTGTCGATCTTGCCCTCCTGGATCAGCTTGGTCAGCGGCTCGAGATAACGCTTCACGTGAGTCTGGCCGCTCTTGAGGGTCAGGCCCTTCTGCACGATTGAGCCCATGTTGACCGGCAGCGGACCGCCATAGACCCCGGGCACCGAGACGATGCCGCAGGGCCGCACCGCCTTGATCGCCTCGGCCAGCGCGTAGGGCCGCTCGGTGGCGGTCAGCTTCTCCTGGACCGTGGAGAGCATGCCGGTGATGCCACCGTGGCCGGCGCTCGCCTCCATGCCGACGCAGTCGATCACGGCGTCGGCGCCCTGGCCCTTGGTGATCTCCTTGATCCGCTCGAAGACGTCCTCGTTCATGAAGTCGATGATGTCGGTGGCGCCGGCCTTCTTGGCCAGCGCGATGCGCTCCGGCACCGTCTCGATCGCGATGATGCGCTCGGCGCCCATGATCTTGGCCGACTGGATGGTGAAGATGCCCACCGGACCCGCGCCCCAGACCGCGATGGTCTCGCCGCCCTGGATCTCGCAATGTTCGGCTGCCTGCCAGCCGGTGGGCAGGATATCAGTGAGGAACAGGACCGACTCGTCGTCCATGCCATCCGGGACCTTCATGGGCGCCACGTCCGCCATCGGCACCCGCACGTACTCGGCTTGGCCACCCGCGTAGCCGCCGGTGAGGTGCGAATAGCCGAACAGGCCGGCCGTGGTATAGCCGAACATCGCGGCCGCCATCTCGGCATTGCGGTTCGAGCGCTCGCAGACCGAGAAGTTGCCGAGCTTGCACTGCCGGCATTCGCCGCAATTGATGTTGAAGGGCACGATGATGCGGTCGCCCTTCTTGAACTTGGTGAAGCCCTGCCCGACCTCGACGACCTCGCCCATGAATTCGTGGCCGAGCACGTCGCCGCTCTTCATGGTCGGCATCAGCCCGTCCATCAGGTGCAGATCCGAGCCGCAGATCGCGCAGCTCGTCACCTTGATGATCACGTCGCGAGAATCCTCGATAACCGGATCCGGGACCGTGTCACAGCGGATGTCGTTTCGTCCGTGCCAGCACAGTGCCTTCATCGCAAGGGTCTCCAAGTGTCTCGAGGATCGTGGCCGTAGGGCCGCTCCGGGGTTAAGCCCGGGCCAGTACCGCCAAGTTCCGGCCGGAATCGACGAACAGGACGGCGGCCATTACTGCGTGGGGGCAGGCGATCCTCCGGCATCTACGGAACCCTCATCCGTCCTCCGCCGGTTGTCGGGCCGGCGGCGAGGATCTCGGATCCTCCGCCGAGACGCTGCGTCGCGACGCCCCGGCGCCTCTCCGGTCTTTCCTTCGCCGCCCGCCACTCCGACCCTCCAGCGAGTTGCCATGCCGAGCAGCGCGATCCTTCAGCGTGTCACCATCGGCGACCTCACCCTCAAGAACCGCGTCATGATGGCGCCGCTGACCCGAAACCGCTCGAACGACCAGGGCGTCACACAGGAATCCCGGGGCGTGCCGGACGGGGGCGACGTTCTCGACCTGCGCCGCCGGTTCAAGGGAGCTTCATCGGCAACAACGACCTGACGCTCGATCTCGCGGAGAAGGAGCTGGCCGAGGAGCGCGCCGACCTGTTCAGCTTCGGCCGGCCCTACCTTGCCAATCCGGACCTCGTCGGGCGGTTTGCCAGCGTCGCGCCCGTTGCCGAGGCATCGAAGGTGGATTGGTACGGCGGCGCCGCCAACGGCCATTCCGACTGGTCCGGCATGAACGGGCCGGTGCCGGTGGGGCATTGAGCCGGCGGACGCCGCGAAGCCGCGCGGCCGCGGGGAAGGGCGGTTTACAAATGTTTCACGTGAAACATCGGTCTTCACCGACTCTTCACGATTGAACGCGGTGATCCGGTCGCACGATTACCAGATCCGGCTCAGGCGACCCCGTCGATGCGGATCCGCATCTGCTCAGGGCCTCGCAGGGAGGCGCCGGGTCGATAAGGCGGGGGATCCTGCACCAATCGCGGGGCGACAAGGCGGCGGCTCAAGGCTACCAGGGCGATCTCGGCCTCGATCCGGGCCAGCGGCGCTCCGACGCAGTAATGCAGGCCGCCTCCGAACCCGAAATGCTCGGTGTCCGCACGGTCTGGATCGAACCGATCGGGCGCGGCGAACCGGCCGGGGTCGCGGTTGGCGGCGGCGAAGAGCAGGATCACGGGTGCCCCCTTCGGGATCGTCTCGCCCGCCACCGGGATCGATCCGAGTGCCTTCCGGGTCCGGAAATGCACCGGCGGCTCGTAGCGCAGCACCTCCTCGATCAACCGCGGGGCACGCTCGGGATCGGCACGCAGCCGCGCCAGCTCCTCCGGATGGCGGAGCAGAGTGAGCATGGCGTTGGTGATGAGATTCACGGTGGTCTCGTGACCCGCGACAAGCAGCAGGATCGCGGTGGCGATGAGGTCGAAATCGCTCATCTGCTTCCTGCCGCCCGGCCCGGGCGCAGCCAATCCGCTGAGCATGTCGTCGACCGGACGCCTGCGCTTCTCGCGGATGAGATCGCGCATGTAGTCCGAGATCGCATCGAAGGCTGCCACCGTGTGTCGGCGACTCTCCACGTCGTGCCGCGCGTCAGGCTCCAGGGCGGTGGCAAGCTGCGTCGCCCAGGACTGGAAGCGCGGCTCGTCCGATTCCGGCACGCCGAGCAACTCGCAGATCACCGAGACGGGGAGGGGATAGGACAGGTCGTCCACGAGGCAGATCTCGTTGCGCCCCCGACACGCATCGAGGAGCGTATCGACCTCGCGGGCCACGCGCTGGCGGAGCCCCTGGACCCGCTCGATCGTGAACTCGCGCATGACGGCGGCGCGCAGGGTGTCGTGATCCGGAGGATCGCGGAAGATCAGCGGACGGTGGGCGGTGGCGATGCGGCTCCGGATCGGGTTGATGATCCAGTCCCGGATCGGATTGCCGGTGGGCGGCCGCTGAAACGGCGGCAGGTCCTGCGAGCTGAGCCTCGGGTCGAAGATCAGGCCGCGGATCGCCGCATGGCTGCTCACCACATAGCTGCCGTCGCCCTGGCGCCAAACCGGGCGCTCCCGCAGCCGCGTATAGAGCGGATAGGGATCGGCCCGGTTGGTCGGGTTCATAACGGCGGCGAACAGGGCGTCGTCAGACATGGACACTCTCGGCGGCGCGCGGCGTCTGGGCAGCCGTGTACGGCTGCGGAAATCCCGGGGCGGCGATCTCGATGCGGATTTGGTCGGTGGCGTCGGTGATCGGCGGGAAGGCACTCCCATCTGCGAGGGCCTGCGCATAGGCTGGCAGCCACCGCGCCTGATCAAAGGAGACCGCCGCGATGCTCCGCCCGGAGCGGCCGTAGACAGCGAGGAACCGCCGGGAGGCGCGCGAACCCTGCACCACGGCGACCGCATCCGCGCCCTCGGTCAAGCCCACCAGCTTGATGTTGATCCCGAACTGGCTCGACCAGAAGGCCGGCACGTGCTCGTAGGGTCTCTGGTCGTCCGGATCGGCCAGCATGTTGCGCGCCGCATGAGCCGCCTGCTCGACGGCGTTGCCCCAGTGCTCCACCGAGACCAGCCGCCCGCCGTAGAGCCGGATCGGCCAGCGGGCGACGTCGCCGGCCGCGTAGATGTCCGGGCACGGCACTCCGTCGGCGTCGCGGGCCCGGCAGGCGGCGTCGCAGGTGAGGCCGCCCGGATCCGCCATCAGCCCGGCCCCGCGGAGCCAGCCGGTCGCCCGAGTCGCACCGAGCGCCGCGATGACGAGGTCGGCCTCGATGGCGCTGCCATCCGCCAGTCGGGCGCGGACCACGCGCCCGGCCCCGTCGCCCTCGAAGGTGCGCACCAGCGTGCCGGGTCGGAATTCGGCGCCGGAATCGCGCAGGCAGTCGGCGATGACCCCGCCGACGAAGGTTCCGAGGGCAAGGGCGAGAGGCGTCGGGTTGGGATCGACCAGGGTCACGGCGAGCCCGAGGTCGCGCAGGCACGAGGCCGCCTCACAGCCGATCAGGCCGCCGCCGACGATGAGGGCGCGTCGGGGCCCCGCCACCAGGGCGGCCCGCAAGGCGGCCGCATCGTCGCGGCCGCGCAGGGTAAAGATCCCCCTGAGCCCGCCGCCGGTCTCGGCCGGCCAGGGGCGGGCCTCGGCTCCGGTGGCGACGAGGAGCTTCTCGTAGGTCAGCGCCGTCCGGTCCGCGAGCCGGATCGTCCGGCTCCCACGATCGAGGGCCACCGCCGGGCTCCCGAGCCGCCAGCGGGCTTGCAGGGGCGCCAGCTCCGGCAGCCGGGTCGCATCCGCATCCAGCTCCCCGACGAGCACGTGCTTCGACAGGGGCGGACGATCATAGGGTCGGTACGGCTCCGCGCCGACCAGGGTCAGCGGCCCATCGTAGCCGCCCCGGCGCAGGGCCTCGGCGCCGCGCAGGCCTGCGAGCGATGCCCCCACCACGACGATGCCGGCGGCTTCTGGCGTCACGGCGTGTCTCCGTCGTCCGCACCGGCCTGAAGGCTGATGGCGCGGACCGGGCAGGCGTGAACCGCCCGCTCGATCGCGCCGCGCCGTGTGGCCGGCGGGGCCGGATCGTAGAACAGAATCTCGTGGCCGCGCAGGATGAAGGCGTCGGGCGCCGCGTAGCAGCACTGCGCGTAGCCCTGGCAGCGGTTGAGATCGACGACGACGCGCAACGTCGTGCGCTCGGACCCGGGCTTCATGCCGACCTCGCCTGCAGACCGGCGAGGCGTGCGCCGCCGCGCGCCGGCCCGGACCGGGCGAGATCGTCGACCGCCGTCAGGATGGACGCCATGGCGTCGCGAGCCGCGAAGGCCGCCCGCAGCGCCTCGGCACGCTGCCGGAATTCCGGTTCGTCGAGCACCCGCGCGACTGCCGCGCGCAGGGAATCGGGGTCGGGGGTGTTGGTCCCGAGGTTGAGGCCGACGCCGGACCAGCCGATCCGCGCGTTCACCTCCGCCTTGTCCTCAGTCAGCCCCGCCGAGACGATCGGTACGCCGGCAGCGAGCGCCTGCGAGACGCTGCCGTAGCCGCCATTGGTCACGAGAACCCGCACCCGCGGCAGCAGATCGCGGAACGGCAGGAAGCTGGAAACACGCGTGTTCACCGGGACTGGCCCGCGCAGCGCCTCGACGGGCCGCCCGCCCGTCGTGGCGAGGACGAGGAGATCGTCCCGATCGGCCAGGGCGGCCAGCGTCGGCTCGACCAATTCGCCGAAATCGGCGTTGGCCAGCGTCCCCTGGGTGACGAGCACGACCGGCTTGCCCGCCGCGTTCGCCTGTTCCAGTTCCGGCCACCACTGAGGCAGCGGCGCGGGCGGGGCGGGGGGCTGGAGCAGGCCGATGAAGCGCACGCCCGGCGGCAGCGTGCCGTAATCGTACTCGAAGCCCGGCACGGTGGGCTGGAGGAACAAGTCCGGCAGAACGACGACCGAGTGCGGCAGCGACGCCGGCAGCGGCGGCAGGCCGAGCCGGGCGAGCTGCCCGTCGGTGTAGGCCCGGACCGGGTTCGCGAAGGCCGCATCCATGCCGGCCTTCATAGCCGCGTAGCGGGCCCGCTCCGCCTGATCCCTGGCGGGCGGCAGGCCGAGACCGATGGGCGCGTGGTCGGGCCGCTCCAAGAACAGGAAGCTCACATTGACCGTCACGATCGGCGGCCGCGGAGCCGTGTCGAGGAGCAGCGGCAGGACGCCCAGGAACATACTGCCGGCCACGATCACGTCCGGCGCCTCTTCGGTGATCAGGCGCCGCAGCGTGGCCGCCTGCACCGGCATCGGATCGACGAAGCGACGCTCGAACTCGATCCGGTAGCGCTCCGGCCCGGCGGGCAGCTCAGTCTCGCGGAACTCGGCCGAATGATTGTCCGGATAGGCCGTGAAGCGCAGGCCCGACGCCTCCACCTTCGGCCGGAAGGCCGGATCGGTGAGGATCAAGACCTCGTCGCCACGGCGGGCGGCGGCGCGGCCGACGGCGAGCAGCGGGTTCACGTGTCCCGTGAGCGGTGTCGCGGCGATCAGGATCTTCATCACGGCCTCCTTGGGCGAGGCCAGCCGCGCCGGCCTCGCTCACCTTCCCGGGTTGCGCGCCGTCGCGCACAGACTGTTCCGGCACATCAGCATGCCGGTCTCATGGGGCAAATCGCCCATGGACCAGCAGAGTTACGAGACGCGCGACCATAACGAGAATAAGCGTGGTCCGGCTTTCCCAAATCATCATGGATCAGAATAGCATCGAGCTTGCCCCTCCCACCGTGAAAGGCGGCCTGCTCCGATTGGCGGGAGCGGCGGCGAAGGCTGCTCTTCCGGCTCAAGCGGGATCCGGTCGCTCATCACCATCACCGCGGAGTCGTGCGGTTCGACACGCCGCCCAGCGAACGCCGCTTGGCCGATAGCTGTGCCTGAGCTCCGCCCGCGGGCGCTCGGAGAGGGACCGCTCATCGCTGCTGCATTGCTGCCCGATACAATAACTCGCTCCTCAAATCGGTAGATCAAGGCGGATAATCGATCACAGGGATGGCATTTCTGCCGTAGCACAGTTGTTGATGCAAGTAGTGCTGCGAGATCTGGCAGTCTGATGTATATCTTCCGCGATCTGGTCTCGGGAATAAGTACTACTGAGATCTTATTTTATGAGTATCCATCGTTGTTGAGCATAGATTGTATATACTTGCTTGATAATAAGCACAAGTCGCTAGTAACTTAAGTGTTGCTAAATGAAAGTTGGCCGTCTATAGCAGGAGACGGGCGGACTTAGGCGGTAGCGCGAAAATTTCTTCAATAAAACGCGGTAAGTTTTCGACCATATTTGTTAAAAGCGCGCAACAATTATTAGGTTCGCAGAAGAGTTATATACGGCCGTCACATCAAGGCAGACATTTAAGATTAAACCGGACGATCATTCTCATGCAGCTGGGCAGTCAGGTCGCCGTCGTCACTGACGAGTTGGCGGGGTTGAACAAGGGCGGAGGTATCGGGACGTGTGCCCAAAGTCTAATACAAGGATTGTTAAAGGAACGATTTACAGTAGATATTGTCATAACGGACCCCGGATTTCCCGGTGAAACGCCGGAGTTCATGGGGTGCCGTGTAATTTCCGTAGTCGAACGGGCGCGAGATCGAGGCTATGGGATCATAGATCACGTCGGCAGTGCCTACTGCGTGCATGAGATTTTGTGTGAAACGAACTATGAGGCAGTCCATTTCAATGATTGGCGCGGAAGCGGCTATTTCTACGCCATGGCCAAGAGGCAGGGGCTGGTCAATGCGCGCGTGATCACGCACACCCACGGCCCACTGAAATGGGTACGGGCTTACAACCTGACCTTGTCCAGTCCGGAAGCGTCCGAGATCGAAACGCTGGAGATGAGTCAGGTCGAGAATTCAGACCTGGTATTAAGCCCTAGTCAGTATCTAATCGACTGGTATAAGAGTGCTGGGGTCAAGCTCCCCGCTGCACAGGTCTTGCGATGGCAACTGCCAGAGTGGTCAGGCAAGCCGCTGCTCGAACCTGACTGCGTCCTCGCCACCAAGCCAGTGGCGGCCGGCACCATCAAGGAAATCATATTCTACGGGCGACACGAACGGCGCAAGGGCTTCGGCAAGTTTTTGCGGGCCGTAGCTTCAAGAAGTGCGCTATCGAAGGTTGATCTCACCTTCCTGGGTCGTTTCGACCGAAGCGACCGTGAGTTCACCGGCTCAATGGTCTATCGACTGCTTCCCCGTCATGGCGGTGCCATCCGGTTCATCAATCGCCTCGGTCATCAGGAGGCCGTCGACCTTCTGGCAGGCCGCCCGCACGCCCTCGTGGTTACGCCATCGGAATGCGAGAACAGCCCGTGTACGGTCGGCGAGTGCTTCACTATCGGGATCCCCTTCTTGGCGACGTCTGCCGGCGGGACTCCGGAACTGTTCCTCGACGGCGCGCAGTCTCCAAATTTAATGAATAATACTGTCGAAGATATCGCGTCGAAACTGGAGGATGTTGTTGTGAACGGGCTGGGGAGCGTGAAGAGTGCGCTCAATCCAGTCAAAATCGCGGAAGCGTGGTCCGATCTGCACAGGAAGGTCAACCAGGGACATGCACGGCGTGACCTCACGACGCTCCCGCGCGTCAGCGTCTGTCTCGTCCACCACAATCGCATCGCCCTGCTGCGGAGAGCCTTGGGCGCACTCGCGCGACAGACATACAAAAATTTCGAAGTGGTCCTGGTCGATGATGGGAGCGATCTTGAAACGCAGCGCGAACTTGATCTGATTGAAGAGCAGGATTGGGGCTTCGACTTACGCCTCATCAGATCGGGCAACAACTATCTGGGGGCGGCAAGAAACCTGGCGGCGCGCCATGCGTCCGGTGAGTTTCTGATCTTCCATGATGATGACAACATCTCCGAGCCTGCGCAGATCGAAACCTTCGTCAGGGCCGCGGTCATTGGAAAGTACGATGTCCTGACATCGCAATATCTCGTCTTCGATGACCGGGAGGGACCTGCAAGCGCGAAGATAAAGTATTTCCCGATCGGGTCCGGGGGAGCATTCTCGTTCATGCGCAACGGGTTCGGTGACGCAAATGCCCTGGTCAGAAAGTCAACCTTTGAGGCGATCGGTGGGTTCAGTGAACTGAAGGGTGTGGGATGGGAAGACTGGGAGTTCTTCCTGCGATGCTATGCCCGCGGCGTGCGTCAAGGTTTGGTTCCGTTTCCCCTGTTTCGTTATCGGGCAAGCGGGGAAGGAATGCTGGCGACCACAGTGCCTGTCTTGAACCACGCGCGCATCCTCAGCGTGGCCTACGACACCGAAACGCGCTTGCCGCCTGAACTCCTGGAGTTCGCCAAGCGGGAGGCGATCGATAATCATGTTCTCGACAAAACATGGGCTCTCTTGGGCCGAGCCGAACATGCGACCCTGCATAGGGATCTCATGGCCTTGGACCCGAATTCAGATGCCGCACGCGAGAAGCTGATGGAGCTCGCGTTCGCAATGGGCCGCTACTCAGATGCGGTCGAAATCGGACTGGGTCTGCAAGACGGGTATCACCGTGTCAGGAACATACTCGATATCCTTTTGCCCAGACTGCGGGCTGCCAATAAGCGGATGCGGTCGGATGCAACGCTGCGCTTGGCCGCAACGCAGGCGCTCCTTTGCAGAGGGTGGATCGATTACGAGGGCGCCTGTCCGGACCTGAAATGCTTCAGAATTTCTGGTGATGCATTCAAAATCGATACTTTGCTGCTTGAGTATCGGCCGGATGTAAACGAGCATCTGAAAAAGACGGACTCTTTGCGCCGGGGCTTTCGAGCTGTCGCGGTTGCCGATCGGGATCGGTCCGGGGCCGAGGTGCCAATTCCAGATCATACCTTCGAAGTCGACTTGGCATCCGATCATTCTCAATACGGTATTGTTGCTGTACAATGTTTTGGAGATGCCAAGCTGTGCTCTGGCAAGGGATTTCTGGAGCTCATGATCCCAGGGCGTCTCTATGAGATGGATGTCGGTTCAGAAGATCCCGGTCCTTGGCTCAACCGCGCGATCATAATGGCCGAGCCGGGCCGGAAGATTTACACGATTCCAGAAGAGGCCTCCAAAATCGAGGAGGTGGTGCTCGACGATAAGGGGATGGCGAGTTTCGAGATATCATCCACTAGCGGAGGGGTCGTGCACCGGGACGCTTTGCAGAAGTTCAGGCTGTTTGTCGCGCCGGATGGTGTCGATCTCAGAATTGCACTCACACCGATCATGTAGGCAATGCGTGAGGCCGCAACTCTGCTCGAGACGCGGCTCAGCGACCCTGGCGCCCGCCGGTTGCGAGAGCCGCAGCGCACCCGAATCGTGGGCCTCGCGTTCGCGTCGCATTGGCCTCACGGTCCATCACGCCAGCGCGCGTGCGTGACGATCACCCGGTTCGGCAGCTCGTCCGGATCGTCGGGACCGGCCGGGAGATGGTCCGCCAGACAGGCCCCGACGCGTTCGACCGCGACGGTCAGGCCAGCCTCGACCTCGCCGCGCCCGAGGGCGCGGATGAGGTCGGCGAGAATGCCGTCCCAGGCCGTCGGGGGAATGTGCTGCAGGACACCGAGGTCGCTCACGATCTCCGCGTGGCGCTCGGCGAGCGACAGGTAGAGCAGGACGCCGGTCCGCGATCGGGTCAGGCTCAGGCCGCGCGACCAGAAGGCCCGCCGGGCCGCCTCCCGTGCCCGGGCGCGGCGCAGGCGCCGCGGCACCAGGGCGAGGCGCAGCCGCTCGTTCTGGCTCGCCACCAAGATCGCGGCCACGAGCGCCGCCTGCGCCAGCAGGATGGAAGCCGCGCTCCAGGTCGTCAGCGCGATCAGCGGCCAGGGCAGGAGTAGTGCCATCGCCAGCGTCGTGAGCAGGATGACCGAGCGATAGGCGCCCGCGCATCGACTCACCATCACGACGATTTCGCCGGACGTTCCGGCCTCGGCCTGCGCCACGATGCGGGCAAGGCGCCTCTGCGCCTCCGGCGTCAACACGTCTGCGCTACCAGTCACCGGAGGCTCCTCCGCCGCCCGAGGAGCCGCCTCCGCCGGAGAACCCGCCGCCGAAGCCGCCGGACGATCCCCCATCCGAGAAGCCGCCGCTCCAGCCGCCCGAGCCGGGGCCGGGCAGGATCACGATGCCGCCGCCCCGGCCCGCCCGGCCGACCCGTCCTCCGCCCCGGCTCATACGCCAGGCTACGAACAGCACGATCAGGAACAGGATGACGAAGGTCGCGACTTGGGCGGGATCAACCTCGTCGGCGCGCACCTGCGGCTTGCGCTGCCACTCCTGCGCGTCGCCGGCCAGGATCGACAGGATCCCGTCGACGCCCGCGTCGAGCCCACCGAAATAGTCGCCGGTCTTGAAGCGTGGCGTGATGGCGGTAGCGATGATCACCTTGGTGAGCGCGTCGGTGAGCGCACCCTCAAGCCCGTAGCCGACCTCGATCCGGACCTTGCGCTCGCTCGGCGCCACCAGCAGCAGGACGCCGTTGTTGGTCTTGGCCTGCCCGAGCTTCCAGTCCCTGAACAGCCGGTTGGCGTAGTCCTCGACCGTCGTGCCCTGGAGGTTCGGCACGGTCGCCACCACCACCTGATCCGAGGTCTTGTCCTCGTGCGCCTTCAACTTGGCTTCGAGACGGCCGCGCTGGTCCGGTGTCAGAATCCCGGCCGCATCGACCACGCGGCCGGTGAGCGGCGGGAAGGTCAGGTCGGCCGCCAGGGCGCCGACCGCGTAGATCGCCAGGCAGGCGGCGATGACGGCGAGCGCCAGGGCGAGCCGCACCCGCATCGGGATGCTCCGGCCCACGGACGGACCCCTAGAACTTCACGTTCGGCGGCCGGTCGGCGTTCGGCGTCGCCGTAAAGGTCTCCATGGGCTTGGCGTCGGGATACAGGATGGCGGCGATCCAGCGGCCGGGAATCGTGCGCACCTCGGTGTTGTAGGCCTGGACGGCGCCGATATAGTCCCGCCGCGCCACGGCGATGCGGTTCTCGGTGCCCTCAAGCTGCGATTGCAGGGCGAGGAAGTTCTGGTTCGACTTGAGGTCGGGGTATTTCTCCACCGTCACCAGCAGCCGCCCGAGCGCCCCGGAGAGCTGGTTCTGGGCGTCCTGGTATTCCTTGAACTTCTGCGGGTCGGTCACCGTCGAGGCATCGACCTTCACGCTCGACGCCTTGGCCCGCGCCTCGGTGACCCCGATCAGCACGTCCTTCTCCTGCTGGGCGTAGCCCTTCACGGTCTCGACGAGGTTGGGGATCAGGTCGGCGCGGCGCTGGTACTGGTTCTGAACCTCGCTCCAGGCGGATTTCGCCTGTTCCTGCAGGGTCGGCACCCGGTTGATCGCCCCGCAGCCCGACAGGCCGGCGGCTACCAGCATCACCGTGAGCACGCCGAGGAGGCGCGCCGCCGCGGATGTCGGGCGCAGGGCCCCGGCGTTCAGCGTCGTTCCCATCTCATCCCCCATTCCGTCCCCGTGCGCCGGGCAGGGCCCGGCATCGATCACGGAATCGAGAGATAAGGGCCGGAACCGTCAAGGTAAGGCCTCAGGCCCCGCGCCTTGACGGATTGTGGCGTCCCGCGGAAAGGGGCCACCGCGGCAACGGACCCGGCCGGAGCACGTTCGGGACATCGGAGCGGTGCCGCGCGGAGGCCGGGTATGGATGCAGAACTCGCCGACCACGTCAGGGCAGCCAGCGCGGCGGCGCGGCGGCACGCCCTGGTCTTCCAGGCGCCGGAGGGCAAGGACGCGCTGCCCTGGTCGGTCATCGAGGCCTTCGACGCGACGATCCGCGGCAATGTCGAGCGCGACCCGCGGATCGAGGACGAGCGCGACCGGGTGCTGATCGCCGCCGTCAAGCTCGCCGAGACGCCGGTCGAAGAGGGCGAGGACAGCATCGCGGCGGCGCGGGCGCATCTCGTCGATGCGATCGGCTACCTTGAGCAGGCGGTGCTGCGCTTCGGTCTGGTCAACCGCCAGGGGGCGAAGCTCGGTCACGGGATCTACGGCCAGCCGGTCGGATCGCGAGACTGAGCGCGCCGGCCGCCGACCGGGAGCGAGACCGGATGCCCGCAGACCTGCCCGCGGCGGCGGTCCTGAGCCGCCTCGACCTCAAGACGCTCCGCCTGTTCGCGGCGATCTGCGAGGAGGGCACGCTCAACGGCGCGGCCCGGCGGTCGGCGATCGCGCCCTCGGCGGTGAGCAAGCGGCTCGCCGAGCTGGAGCACGCCCTCGGCTGCACCCTGCTCAGCCGCGAGCCCCGCGGCATGCGCCTGACGCCGGCGGGCGAGACGCTGCTGCACCACACCCGCCGCATGCTGGCCAGTGCCGAGCAGATCGCCCTGGAACTCGCCGAGCATGCCCGCGGGGTGCGCGGCTTCGTGCGGGTGCTCGCCAATCTCTCGGCCATCGTCGAATTCCTGCCCGAGGACCTGCAGGCCTTCCTGGCCGGGCAGGCCGGGATCCGGGTCGATCTGGAGGAGCGCCCGAGCGGCGGGGTCGTGGCGGGCGTCGAGGAGGGACTCGCCGATCTCGGTCTCTGCGCGGGCGGAACCGACACGCGTTCGCTCGCCGCCTACCCGTACCGGACCGACCAC
Source organism: Methylobacterium sp. CM6257 (assembly GCF_054611515.1). NCBI lineage: Bacteria > Pseudomonadati > Pseudomonadota > Alphaproteobacteria > Hyphomicrobiales > Methylobacteriaceae > Methylobacterium > Methylobacterium sp. CM6257. The sequence continues at coordinate 5,957,899 of NZ_CM137735.1, read as the reverse complement.
CTCGTCCTGGTGATGCCGGCCGGCCATCCGCTCAGCGGTCGCGACGCTATCGCGCTGGCCGAGACGCTCGATTACGACCATGTCGGGCTGCACGCGGAGAGTTCGATCTACGCGGCCCTGCGGGACGAGGCGCGGCGCCTCGGCCGGCCGCTGCGCCTGCGCATGCACGTGCCGAGCTTCGACGCGATCTGCCGGATGGCGCAGGTCGGGATGGGCCTCGGCACCGTGCCGGAGCACGTCTACGCCCTGCTCGGGCCGCCGATGCGGCTCGCCGCCGTGCCGCTCACCGACCCCTGGGCGCAGCGCACGCTCAGCCTCGTCGTCCGCCCCGGCTTCCTGCCGCCGGCGGCTGCGCTCCTGCTGGAGCACCTGCGGGCGGCCGGGCGGTAAGGGCCTCTGCGTTCTCCCTGCGAGAACGCACGCTGGCGCATCGCGTTTGGACTCGGGGTCCCGAATGGCAGTATTTTTCGCGTCAACGATAGATGGAGGAGAGAATGTCCGGTCCGCTCAGCGGTATCCGCGTTCTTGAGCTTGGCCAGCTGATTGCCGCTCCCTTTGCCACCCGGCTGATGGCCGAATTCGGCGCGGAGGTGATCAAGGTCGAGCCGCCGGGTGAGGGCGACCCCCTGCGCAAATGGCGCAAGATGCACGAGGGCACATCGCTCTGGTGGTACCTGCAATCGCGCAACAAGAAATCGATCGCGGTCAACCTGAAGTCGCCGGAAGGGCTCGACGTCGTCAAGCGGCTCGCCAAGAGCGCCGATGTCGTGGTCGAGAACTTCCGCCCCGGCGGCCTGGAGAAGCTCGGTCTCGGCTGGGACGTGCTCTCGGCCCTCAACCCGAACCTCGTCCTGGTCCGGATCTCGGGCTACGGCCAGACCGGCCCCTACCGGGACCGGCCGGGTTTCGGCGCCATCGGCGAATCGATGGGCGGCATCCGCTTCACCACCGGCAGCCCGGATTCCCCGCCGGCCCGGGTCGGCGTCAGCATCGGCGACACCCTGGCCTCGCTCCACGGCGTCATCGGCGCGCTGATGGCCCTGCTGCGGGTGAAGACCGGGCAGGGGGCGGGCCAGGTCATCGATGTCTCGCTGGTCGAGAGCGTCTTCAACGTGATGGAGAGCCTCGTCCCCGAATACGACCTGCTGGGCGAGGTCCGCACCCGCACCGGCGGCGCGCTGCCCGGAATCACGCCGTCGAACACCTATCCGACGCGGGACGGCGGCTACGTGGTCATCGCCGGCAACAGCGATCCGATCTTCCGCCGCCTGATGACGGCGATCGGGCGGCCCGACCTCGCGGAGGATCCGGCCCTGCGCAACAACGAGGGCCGCTCCAAGCAATCCGCCATGCTGGACGGCACGATCGCCGACTGGTCCAAGACCAAGACGGTCGAGGAGGCGCTCGCCGTGCTCGACGCTGCCGACGTGCCGGCCGGCCGCATCTACTCGGTGGCCGACATCGTGGCCGACCCGCACTATCAGGCGCGCGACATGATCCTCCAGGCGGAGCTGCCCGGCGGGACGGCCGTGAAGATGCCCGGCATCGTGCCGAAGCTCTCCGACACGCCCGGCGAAGTCCGCTGGCAGGGACCGGCGCTTGGCGCCCACACGGATTCCGTGCTCGCCGAGCTCGGTCTCGACGCGGCGCGCATCGCCTCCTTACGCGAGAAGGGAGCCGTGGCATGAGCGGCGACGCGCTGATCGTCCAGGAGGTCGCGACCCGGGACGGCTTCCAGATCGAGCCGGTCTTCGTGCCGACGGACGAGAAGATCCGCCTGATTGACGCCCTCGCGGAGGCCGGTTTCAGCCGGATCGAGGTCTCCTCCTTCGTGTCGCCCAAGGCGGTGCCGGCGCTCGCCGACGCGGCCGAGGTCTTCGCGGGGATCCGGCGGCGGCCCGGCACGGTCTACGTCGCCCTGGTGCCGAACCCGAAGGGCGCCGAGCGGGCGCTGGCCGCCAAGGTCGACGAGGTCAATCTCGTGGCCTCGGTGAGCGAGACCCACAACCGCGCCAACATGGGCATGAGCCCGGCCGACTCGATCGCCGGCTTCGCGCGGATCATGGATTCGGTGCGCGGCGCCCCCGTCAGCACCAACGCCACGGTGGCGACCGCCTTCGGTTGCCCGTTCGAGGGCGACCAGCCGGCCGACAAGGTCGTCGCACAGGTGGAGCGCTACCTGTCGCTGGGCGTCGACGGCGTGACGCTCGCCGACACCACCGGCATGGCCAATCCCCGGCAGGTCAGCCGCCTCGTCGCGCGGGTCCTTCCGCTGGTCGGTCCCGGGCGCCTGACGCTCCACTTCCACAACACCCGCGGCCTCGGCCTCGCCAACGTGCTGGCCGCCTACGATGCGGGTGCCCGCCGCTTCGACGCCGCGCTCGGCGGCCTCGGCGGCTGCCCGTTCGCGCCCGGCGCCACCGGCAACATCTGCACCGAGGATCTCGTCAGCATGGCCCACGAGATGGGCGTACCGACGGGCCTCGACCTTCCGGCGCTGATCGGCCTGTCGCGGGACCTGCCGCGCCTCGTCGGCCACGACGTGCCCGGCCAGGTCGCCAAGGCCGGACGGCCCTGCGACCTCCACCCGGCGCCCGCCAAGGCGGCCTGAGACCTCGTTCACCCGGCGGCCGCGACCCCGCGCCGAGCGAGGGAGATTCTGGTCGCGCCCTCATCCTGAGGTGCCGGAGCGCAGCGGAGGGCTCGAAGGAGGCCTCCGGTCGGCCGCGCGATCCCTGGAGCCCTCCTTCGAGGCTGCTGCGCAGCACCTGGGGACGAGGGTCGGAGGGACTGGGGCGAGCCGAATCGAGAGGTCCCACGGAAAGCCGCTCGTCCGAAGGCGGCACCGCTCAACACGCGTACTTGAAAGCAGCACGGAGGAAACCATGACCGCAGCCCTGTCGGGGTCGCCGGCCGCCCTCGAGGCCGGCGCGGTGACGGAGACCAGCGTCGTCCGCAAGGTCGCGTGGCGGCTCATGCCGCTGATCATGATCTGCTACATGTTCGCGTTCTTCGACCGCATCAACATCAGCTTCGCCAAGTTCCAGCTCCAGAGCGACCTCGGCTTCAGCAACGTCGCCTACGGGCTCGGCGCGAGCATGTTCGTTGTCGGCTACGTGATCTTCGAGGTGCCCTCGAACCTGTTCCTCTACCGGGTGGGCGCGCGGCGCTGGATCGCCCGGATCATGATCTCCTGGGGCATCACCACGGCGCTGATGATCTTCATCCGGAGCGAGTGGCACTTCTACGCCCTGCGCTTCCTGATCGGCGCGATGGAGGCGGGCTTCGCCCCCGGCATCCTCTACTACCTGACCCTGTGGTTTCCGGCCTCGCACCGCGGCCGCATCACCTCGTTCATGTTCGTGGCCTCGGCCTTCTCGGGCATCTTCGGAGCGCCGGTGGCGGGCCTGATCCTCGGCGGCCTCAACGGGGTCGGCGGGCTCGCCGGCTGGCAGTGGCTGTTCCTGGCGGGCGGCCTGCCCTGCCTGATCCTCGGCCTCCTCGTGCTGACGCGCCTCGACGACCGGATTTCCGACGCACGCTGGCTCTCCGAGCCCGAGAAGGCGCTGCTGTCGAGCCGGATCGCCCATCACAACCGCGAGATCGGTGACCACTCGCTGATCGGGGCGATCAGGCAGCCGGGCTTCCTGCTGATCGCGCTGATCTATTTCCTCCTCCAGATCGGCTCCTACGGCCTCAACTTCTGGGGGCCGGACCTGATCAAGACCGCGAGCGGCGGCCAGGCGGCCTCGGTGGGTTTCCTGACGGCGATTCCCTACATCTGCGGCGCGATCAGCATGGTGGTGATCGGCCGTCTCTCCGACGCCTCGGGCGAGCGGCCGAAATTTGTCGCCTGCCTCGCCATCGCGGCGGCTCTGGGCTTCTTCGGCGCCGGCTTGTTTGACAAGCACATCGTGCCGCTGATGTGCGCCCTGGCGCTGCTTGGCGCCGGCATCGTCGCCTCAATCCCGACCTTCTGGACGCTGCCGGCCAAGCTGGTCACCGGCGTCGGCGCGGCGGGCGGCATCGCGCTGATCAACACGCTGGGCCAGTTCGGCGGCATCGTCAGTCCGGTGATGGTCGGCTGGGTCAAGGATCTCACCGGCTCGACGACGCCCGCCCTCTACGGCATCGGGGTGCTCTGTCTCGTGGCCGCCGGGCTGCTGCTCTTCGCCATGCCGGCGAGCCTGCGGCGCAGCGACCGCGCGGCCTGAGGCGGCCGCATCGGGCGTCCCGGGTCGGCGGACTACGGGGCGCCCACGAGAGCCGTTTGCCGGTAGGCCCGGGGCGTCAGGCCGAAGCGATCCTTGAAGCGCCGGGCGAAGTAGGCTTGGCTCGCGAAACCGCAATCGTAGGCCAACATCCCGATCGACAGGTGGGCGCAGGCCGGATCGGTCAGGCGCTTGGCGGCCACCGCCAGCCGGCGGTCCCAGATGTGATCGGAGATGTGCCGGCCGCGCTCATGGAACAGCTCCTGCAGCCGGCGCAGCGACACACCGAGCGCGGCAGCCAGGTGAGGCGGGTCGAGGCGCGGATCGCCGAGATGGGCTTCCACGTAGGCCTTGGCGCGCTGGACCACGACGCTGCCGTGGACGGAGCGGGGCACCTCCTGCGCCATGCGCTCAGCGAGGCTCGCCACGATCAGGTCGACGCCGATTCCGGCCATGCGGGCAGCCGCATCGGGGGGTAATGCAGAGCCGACCCGGATCAGCTGGCGGAAGAACGACGCCGTCAGCGATGTGGAGCCCGATTGCGTGTTCATCGTCAGGGCCGTGTAGAGGCGGGTCGGCCCGAGCACGCTCTCAAGGCGTTCCCGCGGCAATTCCAGGAACAAGGATCGGCTCCCCGCGCTCGTCGTCAGCACGGCCGGCCGATGGTCCAGCACGACGATGTCACCGGGCTGCTGCGTCGAGCTTCGGCCGTCCTGAACACTCGTCGAAGCCCCGGCGAGCTTGAAGATCACGACGACCATCCCGGACCGGTCGTGACGCTGCACCGCGTCGGGCGTGGTCTCGCTTCGCAGGGCACCCTGCGAGAGGCAGGACATGTGAAGCGGGCCGAGCGCGGCAACATCCAGCCTGCCCTCGAAGGGCGCATCGTCCAGAGGTTCGATCTCGATCGGCACGAGCCGATCAAACAGCATCTCACGCCAGAGCTTGAAGCCTCTCTGGGGATGAAGTCCGGAGGTCGAAAACAGCGGCTGCATGCGTGATCCTGCCTCTGTGCCTGCCGGCGAGGCCGGGTTCGGATGATCTGCCTGACGGCGGATTCGGGCGCGGCGCGGGGGAGCCCCGACCGCTCAAGGCGGAGGAGCGATCTGCCGGTACGGGCGGGGCGACAGGCTGGAGCGGTCCCTGAAGCGACGGGAGAAATGGGCTTGGCTGGCAAAGCCGCAGCCGAAGGCGCGCGTCCCGACCGAGCGATCGGCACAGCCCGGGTTGAGCAGCGCTCGGCTGCCGCTTCGCGTCGGCGCTCTGCGAGTCATCAGCAGGGGGGCGATCTCGACTTCGTCGAGCCTGCCTTCAAAGGGGCCGTCGTAGAGACGTTCCACCTTGGTAGGCAGGAGCCGCTCGACGAGAGCCTCGCGCCGCACTTTGGAAACTGATCCTGGGGTGAGGGCCGGCGATCGAAAACAGCGGCTGCATTAGTAAATTTACTCTTACCGCCTCCTGTTCGCGCAGCTGGGCAAAAAACCTCGCGCATCCGGACAAGCGCCTCGTTTTTCATATTGTATATTATCTGCATCCTCAAGAACCGCCGAAGGGCATACTTGAGGTAAACAGACATTCAGAGATGCAGACCGCCTTCGGAACCGGGCCGCCCTCTTGGAATTCGCGAATTCCAGAAAGGGCAACCGTCGGAGGTGAGCGGATGGACCACGAGCGGTGTTTCAGATGGAAAACCTCAGAGAAACGAACCCGACATTCATGCTGGAGAAGGTCGGCGCGATTGTCGCAGCCTATGTGTCCCGGAATGCGGTGGGAGTGGGGGAGCTGCCGCTCCTGATCGACCAGGTGCACACCGCGATCGCGGTCCTGCAGGGCAACGCGTCGGGCTCCGGCTCGAACCGTCCCGGATCGAACGCGGCGCAGATCGAGGCCTCGATCCAGCATGACGGCCTGATCAGCTTCATCGACGGCCGCTCCTACAAGACCCTGAAGCGCCATCTCACCGCCCACGGCCTCACGCCGGAGCGCTACCGGGCCAAGTATGGCCTGCCGGCCGATTACCCGATGGTCGCCCCGGGCTATGCCGCCAAGCGCTCCGAGATCGCCAAGGCGATCCAGCTCGGCTACGGCAAGGCGGCGTAAGCGATGGCGCGCTGCTCCCCGCAAGCCCAGGCGCTTGAGCCCGCGCTGCGCCCTGAGACGGCTCGCTCCGCAGACAGCCTGGAGCGCATCGCCACGGTGCTCGGCGTACCGGTCACGGCCTTCTTCCCGGAAGCCGACAGACCCGACGAGACGATCGCCCAGGCGGCCGATCTCGTGACCGCCTTCGCGGCGATCGGCAACCCGGCAGCGCGCCGAACCTGCCTCGCCTTCGTGCGGGCGATGTCGAGTTCCTGAGGCGTCGGGGGGCGCCGCAGCCGGCCGGGCCCGATACCGCGCGCTTCGTGCCGCACCGGCGCGGAACGCGGTGGACGGTCCGGCCGGCTGCGGTATCGGTGTCAGAACACGTGACGCAGGAGGAAGAACAGTACGGCGGCCAGCGTGATGGCGGCTGGGAGGGTCAGGATCCAGGCCAGCGCCATGTTGCGCACGGTGGCCATCTGCAGCCCCGAACCGTTGGCCGCCATCGTCCCGGCGATGCCGGACGACAGGATGTGGGTTGTCGAGACCGGCAGCCCGTAGGGGCGGGCGTGCCGGTGCGGACGCCGGACCCACTCCGGCTCTGAGGGAAAAGACCGACAGAAAGCCGGCTGTCACACGCCTGACGCGATCCGGCCGCTAGCGACCGGACCGCTCGCACGATCCAACGAGAGACCCGCATGATCGACGCCACGGTGCCGGCCCTGTCCCTCGGCGCGCTCCTGGCTCTCGTCCAGATCGGCAGCATCGCCGTCGCGGGTCGGCGCCTCGGCAGGAGCCATGGCCCGTCGTGCTTCCCGGCGCGCGCGCCCGTTTCGCTGATCCGTCCCCTCCGTGGCATCGAGGCGTTCAGCGAGGAGATGCTGACGCGCAGCTTCCGCCTCGATTATCCCTCCTACGAACTGATTTTCTGCGTAGCCGATCCGGGAGACCCGATCGTGCCGATGGTGAGGCGCCTGATCGAGGTCCACCCGCGGGTGCCCGCCCGCCTGATCCTCGGGGACGAGCGGGTCAGCGACAATCCGAAGCTGAACAACTGCCTGCGCGGCTGGCGGGCCGCCGCCCATGACTGGGTGGTGCTGGCCGATTCCAACGTGGCCATGCCGCCGGACTATCTCCAGCGCCTCCAGGCGGCGTGGCGGGACGAGACCGGCCTCGTCTGCTCGACCCCCGCCGGCGCCCGCCCGGGCAGCCTCATGGCGGAGGTGGAATGCGCCTTCCTGAACACCCTGCAGGCCCGCTGGCAATACGCCGCCGAGGCGTTCGGGCTAGGCTTCGCGCAGGGCAAGAGCATGCTCTGGCACAGGCCCTTCCTGGACCAGCGCGGTGGCCTCCAGGCGCTCGCGGCGGAGATCGCCGAGGACGCGGCGGCAACCAAGCTGGTGCGTGCCGCCGGCAAGCGCGTCCATCTCGTGGCAAGCCCGTTCGAGCAGCCGCTCGGACCGCGCGGCTTCCGGGAGGTCTGGGCGCGCCAGCTCCGCTGGGCGCGGCTGCGGCGGGTGACCTTCCCGCTGTTCTTCATCCCCGAGATCGGCAGCGGCGTCCTGCTGCCGGCGCTGCTGGTGGCCCTCTGGGCCGGCAGCCTTGCCGGCCTCCTCGGCGCTGCTTGCCTCGCCGCCCTGTGCTATGGCGCCGAATACCGGCTCGCCGTCCGCGCGGGCTGGCACCGTTCGCCCCGCATGCTGGCGGCCTTCCTCGTGCGCGACGCCCTGATCCCGGCGATCTGGCTGGGGGCCTGGGTCCAGAGCGCTATCGTGTGGCGCGGCAACGCCATGGATGTGCGGCCGCGCCGGGCCGCCGTCGACCGCCCATACGTGCCGACGGCCTGATGGCCGCGCCCGCAAACTCCGGAGGCCGAGACGTGACCCGCCGCTACGCCCTGTACTGGCTGCCCGCTCCGGGCTCCCGCCTCGACGCCTTCGGCAAGGCCGTGCTCGGCTACGACAACGTCTCCGGCGATACGGTGGCGCATCCGGCCGCGCTGGAGGACCTCGCGGCCGTCACGGCGGGGGCCCGGGTCTACGGCTTCCACGCGACACTCAAGGCGCCGCTGCGCCTCGCGGAAGGCACCACCGAGACCGATCTCGTGGCCGCCGCCCGGAGCCTCGCGGCAGCGCACCCGCCCGTGGCCGTGGGCCCGCTGGAGGTCGCGGCGATCGGACCCTTCCTCGCCCTGGTCCCGGAGGCTCCCCCGGCGGCGCTGGGGCTGCTCGCCGCCGAATGCGTCGCCGCCCTCGACCCGTTCCGGGCGCCGCTCACCGAGGCGGAGCGCGCGAAGCGTCGCGCCGACCGTCTCGGCCCGCGCGGACGGGCCCTCCTGGATCGCTGGGGTTATCCGTACGTGTTCGAGGCCTTCCGCTTCCACATGACCCTGACCGACGCCCTGCCGGACGCCGAGCGCGACGCTTGGCGCGCCCGCTTGACCGAGGCCTACGCCGCCTGCGGGCCCGAACCCCTGGTGATCGACGCCCTGTGCCTGTTGAGCCAGGACGGGTCCGAGCCGTTCCGGCTTCTGGCGCGCCTGCCCTTCGGAGACGCCCAGGGAGCCTCTCACGGAGACGTTCATGGCTGACCGCCCCCTCGGCCCCGAGCCGGCGGTCGATCCGAGTGCCCGGGTCGTCCATTGCCGGCTCGGCCGCTTCACCGAGGTCGGCGCCCGCACTCGCCTGACCGAGACGGCCTTGGACGATTATTCCTACATCGCCCAGGATGGCGAGGTGATCTACACGACAGTCGGCAAGTTCTGCTCGATCGCCGCGAGCGTGCGCATCAACCCGGGCAACCACCCGATGGAGCGCGCGTCGCAAGCGCATTTCACCTACCGGGCCCTTGCCTACTGGCCCGAGGAGGCCGACGAGCCGGCCTTCTTCGACCGGCGCCGGGCCAGCCCGGTGGCGATCGGCCACGACGTCTGGATTGGCCACGGTGTGGTCGTCCTGCCCGGCCGCACCATCGGCACCGGCGCGGTCGTCGGGGCGGGCGCGATCGTCACGCGGGACGTCGAACCCTACACGATCGTGGTCGGCAACCCCGCCAGGCCGGTCCGGCGCCGGTTTCCCGAGGAGATTGCCGCGCGGTTGGAGCGCTTCGCCTGGTGGGACTGGGACCATGAGCGCCTGCGCCGAGCGCTCCCGGATTTTCGCGCCCTCCCGATCGAAGCATTCCTTGACCGATACGGGTCCTGATGCCGTGATCGAGTGTAGACGTTGCGCCGGCAAACAACATTGAATCGTATTCGTCATCCAATCGTCGTGTAACTGGCGTTTAGCTTCGGCCATTCTCCGGCGGATGGATGCATGCTGGTCATCGAGGATCTGACGCGCCAATACGGCGCCCGGCGCGCCCTGGACGGCGTCTCACTGGAGATCGAGCCCGGCAGCTTCGTCGGAGTGATCGGCCGGTCCGGCGCCGGCAAGTCGACGCTGCTGCGACTCATCAACCGGCTGGCGGACCCGAGTTCGGGGCGCATCCGCCATGACGGGCACGACGTCACGACCCTGCGGGGTCGGGCCCTGCGGGCGTGGCGCACCCGCTGCGCCATGATCTTCCAGCAATTCAACCTCGTCGGACGCCTCGACGTGATGACCAACGTCCTGATGGGCCGGCTCAGCCACGTGCCGAGCTACCGGTCCCTGCTGCGCCAATGGTCCGAGGAGGACCGGGCGATGGCGTTGGCCGCGCTGGAGAGCTTCGACATGGGCGAATTCGCCGGCCAGCGGGCGGACGGTCTGTCGGGCGGCCAGCAGCAGCGCGTGGCCATCGCGCGCGCCCTGGTTCAGGAGCCCGAGATCCTGCTCGCGGACGAGCCCGTGGCTTCCCTCGATCCGCGCAACACCCGTCTCGTGATGGACGCGCTGGCCGAGGTGAACCGGCGCTACGGCATCACGGTCCTTTGCAACCTGCACTCCCTCGATCTCGCCCGTGCCTATTGCGACCGCCTCGTCGGCCTCGCCGCCGGCCGCGTGGTGTTCGAGGGCGGCCCCTTCGACCTTACCGAGGACGTGGCGCGCCGGCTCTACGGCCTGGAGGCCGGCGAGGTGCTCGACGATTCCGCCCAGCGCGAGGCGGAGCAGCGGGCGGCAATGCCGGGCCGGCCCGGCTTCGTGCCGGCGCGTCCGGTCCGCCAGGCTGCCATCGGCGCCTGAGCCGGGTTCGCCGGCCGCCGGCGCACCGGGCTTGAGGCCCCAACAACGACGGATCGGGAAACGCCCGCCGGCCTCGGCGGTCGGCCGAACCCTGCGCCACACGTAACCCAAGGGACGACATCATGATCACCCGACGCACCCTCGCTGGCGCCGCGGCGCTCACCCTCCTCGGCCTTCCGGCCGCCGCCCAGGACTGGAAGGCGCAGTATCCCGAACTGACGCTCGGCGTGATCCCGGCGGAGAACGCCACCGGCACCGCCGACCGCTGGGCGCCGCTCACCGCCTACCTGACCAAGACCCTGGGCGTGCCGGTGAAGCTGCGGGTGGCCAGCGACTACGCCGCGGTCATCGAGGGGCAGCGGGCCGGCAACATCCAGATCGCGTGGTACGGCCCGGCCTCGTTCTCGCGGGCCGTGATGACGGGCGTGAAGTTGGAGCCGATCGTCAACCAGAAGCACGAGACCGGCGCCTCGGGCTACTATTCGGTGGTCTACGTGCTGGCTTCGAGCCCATACAAGACCGTCGAGGACCTTAAGGGCAAGAACCTCGCCCTGGTCGACCCGAACTCCACCTCCGGCAACCAGGCGCCGCGCTTCTTTCTGAAGCGGGCCGGCTACGACGTGGAGAAGTTCTTCGGCAAGACCTTCTTCGCCGGCAGCCACGAGAACGCCGTCCTGGCGCTGACCCAGGGAACCGCCGACGCCGCCGCCAACCTGTGGAACTCCGAGACCGACACGATGGTCACCCGCATGGCCGCCAAGGGCATGCTGAAGAAGCCCGACGGCACGCCGATGCAGCAATCGGACTTCCGGGTCGTGTTCAAGTCCGACTTCCTGCCGGAGGGGCCCTTCGCCGTGCTGGCAAGCCTGCCGGACGACCTGAAGGCGAAGCTCCGCGCCGCCTTCATCGCCCTGCCGACGGACGACAAGGCCGCCTTCGACCGGCTCTCCGACGGCAAGGACCAGGGTCTCACCCCGGTGACCCTCAAGGATTACCAGCCGATCATCGAGATGCTGCGGTTCAACGACGAGCAGCGCAAGAAGTCCTGATCCGGAGGCACCGGCCTTGCGCGGCCCGACACCCTTGCCGCCGGAGCGGGAAGCCGCCCTCTCCGGCCTCTACGCGGCAGCGACCGGGGCCGCGCGCCGCCGCACCCTCGCGAGTTTCGCGGCGGTCGCGGCGCTGGCGGTGCTCGCCGGGCTCGCCGCCGAGGTGCGGCCGCTCGTCTTTGCCGAGAACATCGGCAAATTCACCGCCTACATCCAGCAGATCCTGCCGCCGATCGGCCTCGAGCACCCGATTGCGGACATGCGCGCCTGGTACTGGGGCCTACCCACTTGGCTGGCGCTGCTGAGCGAGACCCTGCTGATGGCCTATCTCGGCACGCTGCTCGGGGGACTGGCGGGCTTCGCCCTCAGCTTCGTCGCCGCCGCCAACCTCGTGCGGTCGCGCCTGATGCGCATCGGCGCCAAGCGTTTCCTGGAGGTGTGCCGCACCGTCCCGGACGTGGTGTTCGCGCTGATCTTCGTGATCGCTTTCGGCCTCGGGCCGATGGTCGGGGTGCTGGCCATCGCGATCCACACCACGGGGGCGCTGGGCAAGCTGTTCTCCGAGGTGGTTGAGAATATCGACATGCGGCCGGTCGAGGGGCTGTCCGCCTCGGGCGCCACCTGGATCGAGATTATCCGCTTCGCGGTTCTGCCGCAGGTGCTCTCGAACTTCGCCTCCTACGGGCTCCTGCGTTTCGAGATCAACGTGCGCGGGGCGGCCGTGTTGGGCTTCGTGGGGGCGGGCGGTATCGGCCAGGAGTTCCTGGCGGCGATCCGCAACTTCTACTATGCGGACGTGAGCGCGATTCTCGTGCTGATCATCCTGACCGTGTTCTGCATCGACCTCGCCACTGAGCGGGTCCGCCACCGGCTGATCGGCCCGGAGACGACACGATGAGCACGGCCCGTACCGGAGCCCTGCGGGCGGCGGCCCGGGTCGACCTCGCGCAGCTGCGCACCCGCTACCCGGAGCAGTTCCGCGCGGACCGGGCGGCGCGGGCGCGGTTCGTCATGGCGCTCGGCACTCTGGTCGGGCTCACCGCCCTGGCGTGCTGGCGCCTCGATGTCTCGGTTGCGCGGATTCTCCACGGACTCGGGCGGCTCGGCGCCTTCGCGGTGCTGATGCTGCCGCCCTCGCCGGAGGGGCATTTCTGGACCTTCCTGCACGCGCTGGGCGAGACGCTCGGGATCGCCTTCCTGGGCACGCTCACGGCGGCGCTCCTGGCCCTCCCGGTGGCGTTCCTGGCCGCCCGGAACGTCGTGCCCAACCCGTTCGCCCGGTTCGCCGTCCGCCGCGGCCTCGATGTCCTGCGCTCGGTGGACGTGCTGATCTGGGCGCTCGTCTGGATCAATGTCGTGGGGCTCGGCCCCTTCGCGGGCATGCTCGCCATCGCGTGCTCGGATGTCGGGGCGCTGGGTAAGCTGTTCTCCGAGGCGATCGAGACCTGCGACCGCCGCGCCGGCGAGGGCGTCGTGGCCGCGGGCGGCTCGGCCCTTCACCGCATCCGCTTCGGGCTGATTCCCGGGGTGCTGCCGGTGCTGGCGAGCCAAGTCCTGTACTTCTTCGAGTCGAACACCCGCTCGGCCACGATCATCGGCATCGTCGGTGCGGGCGGTATCGGTCAGTACCTCACCGAATTGATCCGCGTGCTGGAGTTGAAGCAGGTCGCCTTCCTGGTGCTGATGATCCTCGTCACCGTGGCCGCGATCGACTGGGTCTCGACCCGCCTGCGCCGGGCGATCATTGGGCCGGCAGCGCGCTGAGGCCGCCGCGGGCCGCGCGACGAGCCTCCGACCGACTCATCCTGAGGTGCCCGCGTCAGCGGGCCTCGAAGGAGCCCTCCAGAGAGCGCTGTGATCCCTGGAGCTCTCCTTCGAGGCGCCCGCTTCGCTTCGGAACCTCAGGATGAGGTGGAGGGATTGGAGGACCCATGTCGATACCTGCCGGAACGGCCGGTCCCGCCGCATGCTTAGCCGCCGATCACCAATTCGACCCGGTCGGCGGCGAACAGGGTTCGGTTCGCCTGGATCGGCACGCCCGCAGGATCGACGTTGACGCTCGACACCACCAAGACGACCCGCCCCGGCGCGATGTCGAGGCGCCCCGCCTCCAGCGCGTCCGCCGGGCGGGCGCGGATGCGCGTCGTGAGCCGGGTGTAGTCGTGGACGCCGCAGGCCGCGAAGGCCCGGGTGATCGAGCCGCGCTCCGCATAGGCTGCGGCGAAGCCGGAGAAGCGCGGCAGCGGCAGCCAGGTCAGCGCCGTCGAGATCGGGGCATCGTCCGCCCGGTGCGTCGTCACGAGTTCCAGCACCGGCGTACCGGGCGCGACTGCCAGTGCCGCCGCCTGCTCGGGCGCGGCCGGAACGGTGGCGGCGGCGAGCAGGTCGCCCCAGGCCTCACGGCCCGCCCCGGCGACGATCTCGGAGAAGCGGGTGCGCGTCCCGATCGGGTAGGACAGCGGTGCCCCCTCGACGAAGGTGCCGCGTCCCTGGCTCGCACGCACCAGGCCGCTCTCCGCCAGCGCGGCGAGCGCCCGGCGCACCGTGTGCCGGTTGACCGAGAACCGGACCGCCAAGGCGGTCTCGGTGGGCAGCTGCTGCCCCGCCGCGTACCGCCCCGCCCCGATGTCGGCCGTCAGCGCGTCGGCGATCTGCCGCCACGCCGTCAGACCCTCACCCCGGACAAGGCCGGGTGCCTGCTCCCGCGCATCCATCCTGTCATCCAAACTTCATTTGCGGTCGGCATGCCAGTTGTCTACACGACTATACAACAATCTTGCAGAGGGATTCGCGATGACGACGAGCCCGGGGACGGACGGTGAGATCGCCGCGCGACAGGCTGTGATGGCCCTCTGCGCCGATGCCGGGCGAGATGATCTCGAAGCCGCCGTTGCGGCGCTCGACGCCCCGGCGGCCGAGGATCTGCGACCCCCAGAGACCGGTCTGATCATGGCCACCGGCCGGATCGGCGGTGATGGGCGGCCGTTCAATCTCGGCGAGGTCAGCGTGACCCGGGCCGCGATCCGCCTCGACGGGGGCGCGAGCGGCTTCGCCTACCATCTCGGCCGCGACCGCACGAAGGCGCGTCTCGCCGCGATTCTCGATGCCCTTTGGCAGGATCCCGCCCGGCGCGCGGGCGTCGAGGCGGCGCTGGCGCCGGCCGCCCGGCGGTCCGAGGCTGCGCGCCGGCAGGCCGCCCGGCGCACGGCCGCGACCCGGGTCGATTTCCTGACCCTCGCCCGCGGGGAGGATTGAGCATGCTGGCCCCCGGTTTCGCCGACCCGGTCCACGACGCGCAGGGGACGTTCCGCGCCGTAATGGACGCGCTCGCCCGGCCCGGCCTGTCACGGCCGCTCGCCCCCGGTCTCGCGCCGCCCGCGCCCCTGACCCCGGAGCTCGCCGCCGTCGCGCTGACGCTCTGCGATGCCGACACGCCGGTCTGGCTCGACGCCGCCCTGGCCGGACGTCCTGAGGTCGCCGCGTATCTGCGCTTCCACACCGGTGCGCCGCTCACGGACGATCCGGCCCGCGCGGCCTTCGCGCTCATCCGGGAGCCCGCGCGCTGCCCGCCGTTCAGCCGCTTCGCGCCCGGCACGCCGGCCTATCCCGATACCTCCACCACCCTGGTGCTCGCCCTCGACGCCATCGTCCCGGGGCAGGGCCTTCGCCTCGCCGGCCCGGGCGTGACAGGCGCCGTCCGCGTTGCGCTGTCGCCCCTTCCGGACGGCTTCGTGGCGCAGCTCGCGCAGAACCGCGCGGACTTCCCGCTGGGCGTCGACCTGATCCTCACCGCTCCCGGCCAGGTCGCCGGCCTGCCGCGCTCGACCGCCGTGACGGAGGATTAGCCGATGTACGTGGCCGTGAAGGGCGGCGAGGCCGCCATCGACAACGCCCACCGGCTCCTCGCCGAGGCACGACGCGGCGACCTCGCCGTGCCGGAACTCTCCGTCGCGCAGATCCGCGAGCAGATGGCGCTGCTGGTCGACCGGGTGATGACCGAGGGCTCCCTGTACGATCCCGACCTCGCGGCGCTCGCCCTCAAGCAGGCCCGCGGCGATGTGGTCGAGGCGGTGTTCCTGGTCCGCGCCTACCGGACCACGCTGCCCCGGTTCGGCGCATCCGTGCCGCTGGAAACCGGCGCGATGGCGGTGGAGCGGCGGATCTCCGCCACCTTCAAGGATCTGCCGGGCGGCCAGGTGCTCGGGCCGACCTTTGACTACACGCATCGGCTGATCGATTTCGCCCTCGCCGCCGAGGGCGCTGTCGAGACCGCCGCCGAGGCCGAGCCGCGCCCCGACGCCGCCACCTGCCCGCGGGTCACCGATCTGCTGGCCCGGGACGGGCTGATCGAGCCCGCACCACCGGATGACGGGGCACCCGTGGGCGATCTCACCCGCGAGCCGGTGGATTACCCGGCCGACCGGGCCCTGCGCCTCCAGGCGCTCGCCCGCGGCGACGAGGGCTTCATCCTGAGCCTCGGCTACTCGACCCAGCGCGGCTACGGCCGCACCCACCCGTTCGTGGGTGAGATCCGGGTCGGCGCGATCGCGGTGGAGTTCGTGCCCGAGGAGCTGGGCTTCGCGGTGCCGCTCGGCCGGGTCCGGCTTACCGAGTGCCAGATGGTCAACCAGTTCAAGGGCTCGCGCGCGGCGCCGCCCCAGTTCACCCGCGGCTACGGGCTGAGCTTCGGGCAGAGTGAGCGCAAGGCCATGGCGATGGCCCTGGTGGATCGGGCGCTGCGCGCGGAAGAGCTCGGCGAGCCGGTGGCGAGCCCGGCCCAGGACCAGGAATTCGTCCTGGCCCATTGCGACAGCCTCCAGGCGACCGGCTTCGTCGAGCACCTGAAACTGCCCCACTACGTCGACTTCCAGGCGGAGCTGGAGCTGGTCCGGCGCCTGCGCGCCGAGTTCGAGCAGACCCAGGAGCGGGCCGAGATGCAGGAGGCCGCCGAATGAGCGCCGCGACCGCGCAGCGCCCGGGCAGCGAAGCGGGCTACAACTTCGCCTATCTCGACGAGGGCACGAAGCGGATGATCCGCCGGGCCATCCTCAAGGCCATCGCGGTGCCGGGCTATCAGGTGCCCTTCGCCTCCCGCGAGATGCCGATGCCCTACGGCTGGGGTACCGGCGGCGTGCAGGTCACGGCGGCGATCCTCGGCCGGTCGGACGTGCTCAAGGTCATCGACCAGGGCGCCGACGACACCACCAACGCGGTCTCGATCCGCCGCTTCTTCGCCAAGACCTCCGGGGTGGCCACCACCACCCGCACCGCGGAGGCGACGGTGATCCAGACCCGCCACCGCATCCCCGAGACGCCGCTCACCGAGGGGCAGACCCTGGTCTATCAGGTGCCGATCCCTGAACCCCTGCGCTTCCTCGAGCCGCGCGAGACCGAGACGCGCCAGCTCCACGCGCTCGCCGAGTACGGCGCCATGCACGTGAAGCTCTACGAGGACATCAGCCGCCACGGCCACATCGCCACCACCTACGCGTACCCGGTGGAGGTGGCGGGCCGCTACGTGATGGACCCGTCGCCGACGCCGAAATTCGACAATCCCAAGATGGACGATTGCCCGGCGCTCCAGCTCTTCGGCGCCGGCCGCGAGCGGCGGATCTACGCGGTGCCGCCCTACACGCGGGTGCACAGCCTCGACTTCGAGGACCACCCGTTCCGCGTGCAGGAATTCACGCAGCCCTGCGCCCTGTGCGGCGCCCGCGGCCACTACCTCGACGAGGTGGTGACCGACGATTCCGGAGGCCGGATGTTCATCTGCTCCGACACCGACATCTGCGAGACCCGCGTGGCGGAGGCCGGCCGATGAGCGCGCCGCTCCTCTCCGCCCACGGCCTGACCAAGGCCTACGGCAATCGCCTCGCCTGCGCGGGTATCGATCTCGACGTCACCGAGGGCGAGGTGCTCGCCATCGTGGGCGAGTCGGGCTCGGGCAAGTCGACGCTCCTGTCGCTGCTCGCGGGCGAGCTGGCGCCGGATGCGGGCGAGGTCCGCTACCGGATGCGCGACGGGCGGACCCGCAGCCTCGCCGATCTCGGGCCCGCCGAGTTGCGCCGGCTGATGCGCACCGACTGGGGCTTCGTCCGGCAGGATGCCCGCCAGGGCCTGCGCATGGCGGTCTCGGCCGGCGGCAATGTCGGCGAGCGGCTGATGGGCATGGGCGAGCGCCATTACGGCTGGATCCGTGGCCAGGCGCTCGACTGGCTCGACCGGGTCGAGATCGACGCGGGCCGGGTGGACGATCCGCCGAGCCAGTTCTCCGGCGGCATGCGCCAGCGGCTGCAGATCGCCCGCAACCTCGTCACCGGGCCGCGGCTGGTGCTGATGGATGAGCCGACCTCCGGACTCGACGTCTCGGTCCAGGCCCGGCTCCTCGACCTGATCCGGCGGCTCTCGGCGGAACTCGGGCTCGCGGTGATCATCGTGACCCACGACCTCGCGGTGGCGCGGCTGCTCTCGCACCGGATCGCCGTGATGCGGGCCGGCCGCGTCATCGAGACCGGCCTGACCGACCGGGTGCTCGACGATCCCGAGCACGCCTACACCCAGCTCCTCGTTTCCTCGGTGCTCGCCGCATGACCGCGCTTCTGACCTTCGAGGACGTCGCCAAGAGCTTCACCCTGCACCTGCGCGGCGGTGTCGTGCTGCCGGTGGTGGGCGACGTCAGCTTCGCCGTGGAGCCCGGCGAGTGCGTGGTGCTCGGCGGCCCTTCGGGCGCGGGCAAGTCCTCGCTCCTGAAGATGGCCTACGGCAATTACCGCTGCGATGCCGGCGCCATCCGGGTTCGCGACGGTGACGCCGTGGTGGACGTGGTCCGGGCCGATCCGCGGGTCGTCCTGGCGCTGCGGGCGCGGGTCATCGCCTACGTCTCGCAGTTCCTGCGGGTGATCCCGCGGGTCTCGGCCCTCGACGTGGTCGAGGCCGCGGGCCGCGAGGGCGGCCTGTCCGAGGCGGCGGCGCGCGGGCGCGCGGAGGACCTGCTCGCCCGGCTCAACCTGCCGGAGCGGCTCTGGGTCCTGCCGCCCGCGACCTTCTCGGGGGGCGAGCAGCAGCGGGTCAACATCGCCCGGGGCCTGATCGCCGACCGGCCGATCCTGCTCCTCGACGAGCCCACCGCCTCCCTGGACGCGCAGAACCGCGCCGTGGTGGCCGATCTCGTGCGCGAGAAGCTCCGGGCCGGGGCCGGGGTGCTCGGCATCTTCCACGACAGCGAGATGCGCGACGCTGTGGCGACCCGGGTGGTCGATGTCACCCGCTTCGCGCCGCGAGCCCGGGCAGCCTGAGGATCTTCACGATGGACGACTTCATCCTCGAGAACGCGACCCTGGTCCTGCCGGACCGGGTGCAGCGCGGCTGGCTCGCGGTGTCGGACGGGGCGATCGCCGAGATCGGCGAGGGCCGTGCGCCCGTGCGCGGCCTCGATCTCGGCGGCGACCACCTGATCCCCGGCCTGATCGAACTGCACACCGACCATCTGGAGAGCCATTTCGCGCCGCGCCCGAAGGTGCGCTGGCACCCCCTTGGCGCCGTTCTGGCCTACGACGCGCAGATCACCGCCTCGGGCATCACCACGGTGTTCGATTCGCTCCGCGCCGGCAGCGACCCGGACGGCAGCGGCCTCGGCTCCGAGCTGGAGCAGCTCGCCGGCGCCATCGCCACCGCGCGGGCCGGGGACCTGTTCCGGGCCGAGCACTTCACGCACCTGCGCTGCGAACTGCCCTCCCTGGACGTGCTCGACACGGTGGCGGCCTTCACGGCCCGCTACCCGGTAGGGCTGATCTCGCTGATGGACCACACGCCCGGCCAGCGGCAGTTCCGCGACATGGAGAAGTACTACACCTACGCCACACGGGGCGGCCGGCCCATGGAGGAGATCCGCGCCAACACCGAGCGCAAGATCCGCGACGGCCGGGCGCTGAACGCGAAGAACCGGCCGGCCCTGGTCCAGTTCGCCCGCGAGATGGGCATCCCGCTCGCGAGCCACGACGATACCACCCTGGCCGATGTCGACCTCGCGGTCGGCGAGGGCGTGCGGCTGGCCGAGTTTCCCACCACCCTGGAGGCGGCCGAGGCCGCGCACCGGCAGGGCATCACCGTGATGATGGGCGCGCCGAACCTGATCCGCGGCGGCTCGCATTCCGGCAACGTCGCCGCCCTGGCGCTGGCCGAAGCCGGGCACCTCGACATCCTGTCCTCGGATTACGTGCCGGCGAGCCTGCTGATGGCGGCGTTCCTGTTGCCCGAACAGGCGTCCGCGATCACGCTGCCGGAGGCGCTCGCAACTGTTACGGCCAACCCCGCCCGAGCGACGGGCCTGACCGACCGCGGCGCGCTGGAGCCCGGACTGCGGGCCGACCTCGTGCGGGTACGGCGCGCCGACGGTGTGCCGGTGGTCCGCGAAGTCTGGCGCGCTGGCCTGCGGGTCGCCTGATGCCGGGCTGCCTCGTCCTCGTGGTCGGCCCGAGCGGGGCCGGCAAGGACACGCTCATCCGCCTGGCCCGGGCGGCGCTGTCCGACGATCCTCGCTACGCTTTTCCCCGCCGCCTCGTCACCCGGCCTCCCTCGGCCGACGAGGACAACGACCAGATCGACGAGGCCGTCTTCGCGCAGGGTTGCGCGACCGGCCGCTTCACCCTGAGCTGGCGCGCCCACGGTCTGGGCTATGCCCTGCCGGCGGAAGCGGGACGTCTGGCCGCCGATGGGCACGTGGTGGTCTGCAACGTCTCGCGCCGCATCGTCGCGGAGGCCCGGATGACCTGTCCGCGGGTGAGCGTCGTCGAGATCACGGCGCCGCCCGCGATCCTGGCCCAGCGACTCTCGGCCCGGAACCGGCCGGAGGACGGCGACCTCGCGGCGCGGCTCGCCCGGCAAGCGCGCGTCGAGGCCGATCTCACCATCCTCAACACCGGCGCGCCGCAGGAGGCCGCCGAGCGGCTGGTCGCGCATCTGCGCGCCTGCTGAACGGCCTCGGTATCCCGTTCGGGGGCCGCGACGGCAGCCACGAGAAAGGGCGCGCTCCGGTCCCGGCGCGCGCCCTCGCAGGAATGTCCGGAAGGATCGCTCCCGGACGGTTATGACTCGCCGCTCTCAGTAGCCGCCGAACTTATAGTTGAAGCCGGCGCGGACGATGTTGCCCTCGGTCCGGAACCGCGAGACGTAGCCCGTGCCGACGCCGACGCCCGGGACCGCGCCGACGAGCACGTTCTGGCTGCCCAGGTCGTAGTGGACGTACTCGGCCTTGACCGTCAGGGCGTCGTACTTGATGCCGAGGTAGCGGCCGAGTGCGAAGGTGTTCAGGAAGCTGTCGGTGGGCAGGGCGAACTCGATGCCGCCGCCGTAGGCGAAGCCGGTCTGGAAATCGTCGTAGCGGCCCGCGAAGGCGAGGCGGCCGGCCGGCGAGAAGAAGTTGGCATCGTAGAACACGTTGCCGTAGGCGAGACCGCCGAGGCCGTACACCATGACGCGGTCGAAGGCGTAGCCGACGCGGCCGACGAGCGTGCCGATCCAGTCGGTGCCCTGACGGAAACCGCTCAGCGCGTTGGTGTTGCCGAGGTAGTAGCGGTTCTTGGCGAGATCCGTCCAGTCGATGCTGTTGGCGATGCCGACGACGATGCCCGAGCCCGGGGTGAACTGGTAGTTGAAGCCCGCGGTACCACCGATGTTGGCGAAGCCGTCATCGGAGATCCGGACGCCCGCAGGGCGGGCGCCGGTCGCCACGTTGGCGGCGTTGACCGGCGCGATGCCCACCGTGTTGATCCGCTGGCTGTCCGTGAAGGTGTAGGCCGTCTCGAGACCGCCGTAGAACCCCGACCAGGTGAAGACCGGCACCGGGGTGAAGACCGGCGGCGGCGCAGCGCGGCGCGGCAGGTCGGCGGCGATGGCAGCCGTCGAGACCAGGGCCGTCGCAGCGCTGGCGAGGAGGAACTTCTTCATCATGATGGCGGGACCCGACGTTGTGCGTTGTTGCCCGCAGTTAAGCTCGGCCGCGGCAATCCCGCTATGTCGCTGAGGCCACAGTGTGGCCCGAAAGCGTCCTCGGTGTTGCCGGACAGTGATATTCCCACGTTCACGGCTCGACGCCGCGGCTTGACAGCGATGCCGCTCTCCGGGGGGGGGCTCGTGCGCGCCGGACCTTGATCGCGGACGGCCGACCCTCTAAGCGAACCGCGTTTTTCGCCCCTTTCCGAGTTCGGGGCGGCCGACCAGGATCCGGGGCCCCGCGCGGTCCCCGCCGCAGGAACGGGAATCATGGCCAAGGAAAAATTCACGCGTTCGAAGCCGCACTGCAACATTGGCACGATTGGTCACGTTGATCACGGCAAGACGTCGCTGACGGCGGCGATCACGAAGGTTCTGGCGGAGACGGGCGGTGCGACGTTCACGGCCTACGACCAGATCGACAAGGCGCCGGAGGAGAAGGCGCGCGGGATCACGATCTCGACGGCGCACGTGGAGTACGAGACGCAGAACCGTCACTACGCGCACGTGGACTGCCCCGGCCACGCCGACTACGTGAAGAACATGATCACGGGCGCGGCGCAGATGGACGGCGCGATCCTGGTGGTGTCGGCGGCTGACGGCCCGATGCCGCAGACCCGCGAGCACATCCTGCTGGCGCGTCAGGTGGGTGTGCCGGCGCTGGTGGTGTTCCTCAACAAGGTCGACATGGTCGACGACGAGGAGCTGCTGGAGCTGGTGGAACTCGAGGTGCGCGAGCTTCTGTCGAAGTACGACTTCCCGGGCGACGACATCCCGATCACCAAGGGCTCGGCGCTGATGGCGCTGGAGGACAAGGAGCCGAAGATCGGCAAGGAAGCCGTCCTGAAGCTGATGCAGACGGTGGACGAGTACATCCCGCAGCCGGAGCGTCCGATCGACCTGCCGTTCCTGATGCCGATCGAGGACGTGTTCTCGATCTCGGGCCGCGGCACGGTGGTGACGGGTCGCGTGGAGCGCGGCATCGTGAAGGTGGGCGAGGAAGTCGAGATCGTCGGCATCCGGGCGACCACCAAGACGACGGTGACGGGCGTGGAGATGTTCCGCAAGCTGCTCGACCAGGGGCAGGCGGGCGACAACGTCGGCGTTCTGCTGCGCGGCACGAAGCGCGAGGACGTGGAGCGCGGCCAGGTCGTGTGCAAGCCGGGTTCGGTGAAGCCGCACGCCAAGTTCAAGGCCGAGGCCTACATCCTGACCAAGGAGGAGGGTGGCCGTCACACGCCGTTCTTCACCAACTACCGGCCGCAGTTCTACTTCCGCACCACGGACGTGACCGGGATCGTGACGTTGCCGGAGGGCACCGAGATGGTGATGCCGGGCGACAACGTGAC
Organism: Methylobacterium sp. CM6257; assembly: GCF_054611515.1. Lineage (NCBI taxonomy): Bacteria > Pseudomonadati > Pseudomonadota > Alphaproteobacteria > Hyphomicrobiales > Methylobacteriaceae > Methylobacterium > Methylobacterium sp. CM6257. Next base: position 5,935,058 of record NZ_CM137735.1, on the reverse strand, counting down.
CATGGACGTGGCGCTGATCGTGCCGGTGGCCATGGAGGAGAAGCTGCGCTTCGCCATCCGCGAGGGCGGCCGCACCGTCGGCGCCGGCGTCGTCGCCGCCATCAACGACTGAGCCTGAACAGACGGAGCGGCGTCCAGCGCCGCTTCGCCTTCATCGCGCCGGTCTCCGTCAGGACGGGGGCCGGCGTTGTTCGTCGGAGCCGCCTTTCGCGGCGCGTCCTTGTGCCGGGTCCGGGATCAAGTTCCGCCGTCGCTCCACCTGTCTGGGAAAAGCGCGCGGGGTGTTTGCGCGCACCCCTTTTTCCGGGCGAATGCGGCGCCGGCGGAATGCGGCTCGGGACCCGGCGCGGGTCTCGCGGCGAAAGTGGCTCCCCTTCACCGCCAGGCAATGCTGGTTCCGGCGCGCGACCCCTTGCCAGCCGGGCCGCGATGGGGCATTGGGCGGTGCGCTAGGAGTGTAGCTCAACTGGTCAGAGCGCCGGTCTCCAAAACCGGAGGTTGCGGGTTCGAGTCCCTCCACTCCTGCCAGACATCCTGCCCGATCCCGCGCGGTGGCCCGGTCGACAAGCCGGTGGAGTTGCGCTAGAGCGGGCGCAATCCGAGATCTGAAGCGACCGTCGGTGCGGGCCCATCCGGGTCCTCGGCGCCGACATTCGCATTCCCGGATGCGGTCTCTGCCTCGGGGCCGAACACGCACAGACACTGGCGCCATGGCATCGAACGAAGCGACCAAGAAGGTGGACCTGGTGCGCGGCGCAGCCCGCGGTCCCGCGAACCCGCCGCCGGCCCGGCCGGCGACGCCGACACGCGCGCCGCAGAAGCGCGCCACGCCGGGCGAGTTCTTCGCGCAGGTTCGAGACGAGGCGCGCAAGGTCACGTGGCCGACCCGCCGGGAGACCACGATCACGACGATCATGGTGTTCGTGATGGTGGTCGTCACCAGCCTGTTCTTCACGGTGGTCGATCAGGCCCTGCGCTTCGTGGTCGGCCTGATCCTGGGGCTCTGAGCCCCGGACACCATCGAACGAGGGCGACCTCGCGGACTTGTCGGAGTTGAACGGAACCGTGTCGAAGCGCTGGTACATCGTCCACGCCTACTCGAACTTCGAGAACAAGGTCGCCCAATCCATCAAGGACCAGGCGGCTCAACGCGGGCTGACCGAGCTGTTCGACGAGGTGATGGTCCCCACCGAGAAGGTCGTGGAGGTCCGCCGCGGCCGGAAGGTCGATGCCGAGCGCAAGTTCTTCCCCGGCTACGTGCTGGTGAAGTGCGACCTCACCGACGAGGTCTATCACCTCATCAAGAACACCCCGAAGGTCACGGGCTTCCTCGGGGCCGACAAGTCGAAGCCGGTGCCGATCCCGGACGCCGAGGCCGAGCGGATCAAGGGCCAGGTCGCCGAGGGCGTCGACCGGCCGAAGCCCTCGATCTCCTTCGAGATCGGCGAGACCGTCCGGGTCGCCGACGGCCCGTTCGCAAGCTTCAACGGCACCGTCGAGGAGATCGACGAGGCCCGCTCCCGCCTCAAGGTGGCCGTGTCGATCTTCGGCCGCGCCACCCCGGTGGAGCTCGAATACGCCCAGGTCGAGAAGGCCTGAGCCTTCGGAATTCGGCGGCCCATCGGCTGCCTGCCTTTCCCGGCCGTCGCTGAGCGGCGGCCGTGAAGCCGCCGCACTCGATTGAGGATGCGGCACCATCCGCGGGAGATCCGCCCGGCCTCGCCTCCGGGATCCACGGATCGCACCGCGACCTGCAACCGTCCGACCCGCCGCGCTTCAGGCCGCGTGGGGGCGGATCCTCATTGGGAGCAGTCCCATGGCGAAGAAGATCACGGGCTACGTGAAGCTTCAGGTCCCGGCCGGCGCCGCCAACCCGTCGCCGCCGATCGGCCCCGCGCTCGGTCAGCGCGGCCTCAACATCATGGAATTCTGCAAGGCCTTCAACGCGAAGACCGCGCAGATGGAGAAGGGTACCCCGATCCCGGTGATCATCACCGCGTATCAGGACCGCTCCTTCACCTTCGAGATGAAGCAGCCCCCGGTCACCTTCTTCCTCAAGAAGGCCGCCGGCCTGAAGCTCGGCAAGAAGCCCGCCTCCGGCTCCAAGACCCCGGGCAAGGGCCCGACGGTCGGCAAGATCACCGAGGCGCAGCTCCGCGAGATCGCCGAGAAGAAGATGCCCGACCTGAACTGCGACACGGTTGATTCGGCCGTCGCGATGATCCGTGGCTCCGCGCGAGCCATGGGCCTCGAAGTCGTCGCCTAAGGGAGGGCAGCATGGCTAAGGAAGGCAAGCGCATCCGCGCCGCCCGCGAGGGCATCGAAGTCACGAAGCTCTATCCCCTCGACGAGGCGATCAAGCTGGTGAAGGAGCGGGCGACCGCGAAGTTCGACGAGACCGTCGAGGTCTCCATGAACCTCGGAGTCGATCCGCGTCACGCCGACCAGATGGTCCGCGGCGTCTGCAACCTGCCGAACGGCTCCGGCCGGACGGTCCGCGTGGCGGTCTTCGCCCGCGGCGCCAAGGCGGACGACGCCCGGGCTGCGGGTGCCGACATCGTCGGCGCCGAGGACCTCCTGGAGATCGTGCAGGGCGGCAAGATCGAGTTCGATCGCTGCATCGCCACCCCGGACATGATGCCGCTGGTCGGCCGTCTCGGTAAGGTGCTGGGCCCGCGCGGTCTGATGCCGAACCCGAAGGTCGGCACCGTCACCATGGACGTGAAGGGCGCCGTCGCCGGCGCCAAGGGCGGCTCGGTCGAGTTCCGCGTCGAGAAGGCCGGCATCGTCCATGCCGGCGTCGGCAAGGTCTCGTTCGACGCCGACAAGCTCGTCGAGAACATCAAGGCCTTCGCGGACGCCGTCGCCAAGGCGAAGCCCGCGGGCGCCAAGGGCACCTACGTCCAGCGCATCGCCGTCACCTCGACGATGGGCCCGGGCGTGAAGGTCGAGCCGAGCACGGTCCTGACCGCCTGACACAACGCGAAGCGCCCACGCTACGGAACGCCCGGCCGGGAACGGCCGGGCGTTTTCCGTCGTGGGGGCGCGGACGGAGAGGCTGTCCCACGTCTGCATCGTGGCGAGCCGGCGGAACGGCACGCTCTATGCCGGCTCTAAGACGGATCTGGTGCGGAGGATCCGGGAACACTGCACCGGGATGCGGTCGGGATTCACGCGGGATTACGGCGTGATCCTGCTGGTCTGGTACGAGGTCCAGCCCGGATCATCGATGCGCGGGTGCGGGAATGCGCGATCAAGCGCTGGCGGAGGGCACGGAAGCTCGCGCTGATCGAGGCATTCAATCCTGCGTGGCGGGACCTGTACGACGATCTGGTTTGATGAGCCGCTCCGCGGCTGAGGCTTGTGCTGGGTCCCGGGTCGCATCTTGCTGGCGCCTCATGCCCGGGAGAGGGGTGGTGGAAAGTAAGCCCGCCCCTTTCCCGGACAGGTGGCGCGAAGCGGAGCCTGATCCGGGATCCAGCACAAGCCTCGCCGCGCAGCGGCACCGCGTCCCTCACACCATTCTGTACCGCGAAGGGGGGCGCCATCCGGCGCGGCTGTGCTAGATTAGCAGCCATGCGATGCACCCTGACGGTCACCTCCAAGCGACGCATCCTGTGCGTCTTTCCCGCCTACACGCCGTCCTTCGGGACATTCTCCCACGCCTACCCGCTGATGGGCGGCGTGAAGGCCTTCATGCCGCCGCAGGGGCTGCTGCTGATCGCGGCCTACATGCCGGAGGCCTGGGAATGCCGCTTCATCGATGAGAATATCCGCCGCGCGAGCCCGGCCGACTTCGGCTGGGCCGACGCGGTCTTCGTCTCCGGGATGCACATCCAGGAGCCGCAGATCCACGACATTCGCGACCGGGCGCGCGCCGTCGGCAAGGTCACGGTGCTGGGCGGCCCCTCGGTCTCAGGCGCGCCGGAGAAGTACGGCGACTTCGACTACCTCCACATCGGCGAGATCGGCGACGCCACCGACCAGCTCGTCGCCCGCCTCGACGCCGACATCGCGCCCCCGCCCGCCCAGGTCGTGCTGGAGACGAAGGACCGCCTCGCGCTCGCCGACTTCCCGGCCCCGGCCTACGACCGCGTCCCGCTCAAGCGCTACCTGATCGGCTCGCTGCAATTCTCCTCGGGCTGCCCGTATCGCTGCGAGTTCTGCGATATTCCGCAGCTCTACGGCCGCCAGCCGCGCCTGAAGAGCCCGGAGCAGATGTGCGCCGAGCTCGACGCTATCGTGAGCCAGCCGGGCCACCCGGCGGTGGTCTACTTCGTGGACGACAATTTCATCGGCAACCGCAAGGCGACCCGCGAGATGCTGCCGCATCTCGTGGAGTGGCAGAAGAGGAACAACTACCCGCTCCAGTTCGCCTGCGAGGCGACGCTGAACATGGCCAAGCAGCCCGAGATCCTTGAGCTGATGCGGCAGGCGAACTTCATGACGGTGTTCGTCGGCATCGAGACGCCGGAGGCCGAAGCGCTCAAGGGCATCGACAAGACTCACAACGCTGCCGTGCCGATGTACGAGGCCATCGAGACGCTGAACTCCTACGGGCTGGAGGTGACCTCCGGCATCATCCTGGGCCTCGACTCCGACACGGACCGGTCCGAGCAGAACCTGATCGACTTCATCGACCGCTCGGCGATCCCCGTGCTGACCATCAACCTGCTCCAGGCCTTGCCGAAGACGCCATTGTGGGACCGGCTGGAGCGCGAAGGGCGCCTCGTCCACGACGCGAGCCTCGAATCCAACGTGCTGTTCAAGCGCCCCCACGACACCGTGGTGGGGAGCTGGCGCCGCGCCATCGCGCATGCCTACGCGCCGGAGAAGATCTTCGAGCGCTTCAAGCACCAGTGCGATGTCACCTATCCGAACCGCATCATCACGCCGACGGCCGGCAAGCTGACCTTCACGAACCTGCGCCGGGGGCTGATCCTCGGCTTCAACATCATCACGCGCGTCGGGATCTTCTCCGACTACCGCAGGCCGTTCTGGAACGCCGCCGTCTACGCGATGAAGCGCGGACAGATCGAGGCGGTGTTCAACATGGGCTTCGTGGCCCATCACCTAATCCGCTTCACCCGCGAGGCGCTGCGGGGCGAGCACAACGCCTCGTTCTACGCCGCCAAGGCCGCGGAGGCGAAGGCCGCCCGGGATCGGAGCTGGTGGGAGGCGGCCAGGCGCAAGCTGGCGCCGGAGCGTGAGGCGGCGTAGCCGGGGATCCGAGCCCGCGCCGAGCGATGCAGCCGCGGCAAGCCTCCCCCGCAAGCCCTTGCCTGCGGCGGAAAAGTCGCGCTTCGGCCCTTGGCAGGCGGCTTGCTAGGCTCTATACACCGCGCCTCACGCATTTCATCCTCACGGAAGGAGACGGCCGATCGGCCGGTTTCCGCTTGAAATGTCGCCCGGGCAACCGGGTGGCACTGGCCGGAAGGATCCAGAGGGCGACGAGCCCCGCGGAGCCTTGTCCGGCCATGTCCTGTCCGAGACTGCAGGTGCCGGTTCGCCGGCTTAATCCGCCAGCCTGCACAGACGGGGAAGACCGAATTCAACAAGCCTCGCCTCGGCCTCGGTCGCGGAGGGGTGTCGGTTTGAACCAACTCGCCCGAGTCGGCCTCCAGGGGCGCGCGCGGGGACAGGGCCGCGAAGCGTCGTTCGGACGTTCCCGGTCTTCTGAAGGCCGAGACCACGTCCGGGCGGCATGTGCAACCGGCGGACCCGCAATGGGTTCCGCCAACCGGAGAGAGCCCAGTGGACCGGACAGCTAAAGCTGATCTCGTCTCGACGCTCAACGGCGTGTTCAGTCAGAGCGCCGTCGTCGTCGTGGCCCACTACAAGGGCCTCACGGTCGCCGACATGCAGAAGCTGCGTTCGCAGATGAAGCAGGCCGGCGCCACCGTGAAGGTCGCCAAGAACAGCCTCGCCGGCATCGCACTCGATGGCACGGACGTCGCCTCCATCAAGCCGCTCCTGAAGGGCCCGACCCTGCTCGCCTATTCCGGCGATCCGGTCGCTGCCGCGAAGGTCGCGGTCGATTTCGCCAAGGCCAACGACAAGCTCGTGATCCTCGGCGGCGCGATGGGGAAGACCGCCCTGAACCCGGACGGCGTGAAGGCGCTCGCCTCGCTCCCGTCCCTCGACGAACTGCGCGCCAAGCTCGTGGGCCTCATCCAGGCTCCCGCGACGAAGGTCGCCCAGGTCGTCAACGCGCCGGCGGCCAAGCTCGCCCGCGTGTTCGGGGCTTATGCCAAGAAGGACGAGGCCGCCTGAGGCCCTTCAAAAACCATCCGTTCGAACCGATATTGAGAGGAATTCACCATGGCTGATCTCGCCAAGCTCGTCGACGACCTGTCCTCGCTGACCGTTCTCGAGGCCGCTGACCTGGCCAAGATGCTCGAGGAGAAGTGGGGCGTCTCGGCGGCTGCCGCCGTCGCCGTCGCCGCTGGTCCGGCTGCCGGTGGTGGCGCTGCCGCCGCCGCCGAGGAGCAGACCGAGTTCACGGTCGTCCTCGCGTCCGCCGGCGACAAGAAGATCGAGGTCATCAAGGAGGTCCGCGCGATCACCGGCCTCGGCCTCAAGGAGGCCAAGGACCTCGTCGAGGGCGCGCCGAAGCCGATCAAGGAAGGCGTTGCCAAGGACGAGGCCGAGAAGCTCAAGGCCCAGCTCGAGAAGGCCGGCGCCAAGATCGAGCTCAAGTAAGTCGACGATGGGCCGGTCCCGGCCCATCACCCCACGGAGGTCCGTTCCGGGCCTGTCGTGACTGGAGCCCGCGGGTAGAGCGCCCGCGGGCTTTAGGCCGCTTCGGCGGATGGTCCCGGGAGGGACCGGCAAGAGATTCGGTTCGGTGGCGCGGCCCGGCGGGGCGCGCGTCACGGCCCGGCGCGGGAGGTCCCTTCGGGAACGCTTCCCCGGGCGCGAGGCACGCGGGTAGGAGCGAGGTCACATGGCCAACACGCTGGTCGGTCGCAAGCGCATTCGGAAGTTCTTCGGCAAGATCAAGGAAGTTGCCGAGATGCCGAACCTCATCGAGGTTCAGAAGGCGTCCTACGACCAGTTCCTGATGGTCGACGAGCCCGAGGGCGGGCGCGCCGACGAGGGGCTGCAGAGCGTGTTCAAGTCGGTGTTCCCGATCTCCGACTTCGCCTCCACGGCCCTCCTCGAGTTCGTGCGCTACACCTTCGAGGCCCCGAAGTACGACGTGGACGAGTGCCGCCAGCGGGGCATCACCTTCGCGGCCCCGCTGAAGGTCACGCTCCGCCTCATCGTGTTCGATGTCGATCCCGACACCCAGGCCAAGTCGGTCAAGGACATCAAGGAGCAGGACGTCTACATGGGCGACATGCCCCTGATGACGGAGAACGGCACCTTCATCGTCAACGGCACCGAGCGCGTCATCGTCTCGCAGATGCACCGCTCGCCGGGCGTGTTCTTCGACCACGACAAGGGCAAGACCCACTCCTCGGGCAAGCTCCTGTTCGCCGCCCGCATCATCCCGTACCGGGGCTCGTGGCTCGACGTCGAGTTCGACGCCAAGGACATCGTCCACGTCCGCATCGACCGGAAGCGCAAGCTGCCGGCGACGTCGCTGCTCTATGCCCTGGGCCTCGACGGCGAGGAGATCCTGTCGACCTTCTACAACAAGGTCGTCTACGACCGGGACGGCGCCGACTGGCGCGTGCCGTTCGACGCTGAGCGCATGAAGGGCATGAAGGCCACCGTCGACCTGATCGACGCCGATTCCGGCGAGGTCGTGCTCGAGGCCGGCAAGAAGCTCAACGCCCGCAACGCCCGCCAGATCACCGAGAAGGGCACCAAGTTCCTCAAGGCGACCGACGAGGATCTCGTCGGCCAGTACGTCGCCGAGGATCTGGTCAACACCCAGACCGGCGAGATCTGGGCAGAGGCCGGCGAGGAGATCACCGACAAGCTCCTCAAGAGCCTGGAGGATGTCGGCATCACCGAGTTGCCGGTGCTCGACATCGACCACGTCAATGTCGGTCCCTACATCCGCAACACGCTGGCGGTGGACAAGAACTCGAACCGCGAGGGTGCGCTGTTCGACATCTACCGGGTCATGCGCCCGGGCGAGCCGCCGACCCTCGAGACCGCCGAGGCGATGTTCCACTCGCTGTTCTTCGACGCGGAGCGCTACGACCTCTCGGCCGTGGGTCGCGTGAAGATGAACATGCGTCTCGATCTCGACGCCGCCGACACCGTGCGCACGCTGCGCAAGGAGGACATGCTGGCGGTCGTCAAGGCGCTCGTGGAACTGCGCGACGGCAAGGGCGAGGTCGACGACATCGACCACCTCGGCAACCGCCGCGTCCGCTCGGTGGGCGAGCTCATGGAGAACCAGTACCGCCTGGGCCTCCTGCGCATGGAGCGCGCCATCCGCGAGCGCATGAGCCAGGTCGATATCGACACGGTCATGCCGCAGGACCTGATCAACGCGAAGCCGGCGGCCGCGGCCGTGCGCGAGTTCTTCGGCTCGTCGCAGCTGTCGCAGTTCATGGACCAGACCAACCCGCTCTCCGAGGTGACGCACAAGCGCCGCCTCTCGGCCCTCGGCCCGGGCGGTCTGACCCGCGAGCGCGCCGGCTTCGAGGTGCGCGACGTGCACCCGACCCACTACGGCCGCATCTGCCCGATCGAGACGCCGGAAGGCCCGAACATCGGCCTGATCAACTCGCTCGCCACCTTCGCGCGGGTGAATAAGTACGGCTTCATCGAGACCCCGTTCCGGCGCGTGCGCGACGGCGTGGTCACCGACGAGGTCGCCTACCTCTCGGCCATGGAGGAGGCGAAGTACTACGTCGCCCAGGCGAACGCCCAGATGGACGAGAACCGCAAGCTGACGGAGGACCTCGTGGTCTGCCGCCGGGCCGGCGAGGTGATCGTCGTCGGGCCTGAGCGCGTCGACCTCATGGACGTGTCGCCGAAGCAGCTCGTCTCGGTCGCCGCGGCGCTGATCCCGTTCCTGGAGAACGACGACGCCAACCGCGCGCTCATGGGCTCGAACATGCAGCGCCAGGCGGTGCCGCTGGTCCGCGCCGACGCCCCGTTCGTGGGCACCGGCATGGAGGCGGTGGTCGCCCGGGATTCCGGCGCCGCCATCGCGGCCCGGCGGACCGGCATCGTCGATCAGGTGGACGCCACCCGTATCGTCATCCGCGCCACGGAAGAGGCCGACGCCAACAAGCCGGGCGTCGACATCTACCGGCTGCAGAAGTTCCAGCGCTCGAACCAGTCGACCTGCATCACGCAAAAGCCGCTGGTCCGCGTCGGCGAGTTCGTGAAGAAGGGCGAGATCATCGCCGACGGTCCCTCGACCGAGTTCGGCGAGCTCGCGCTCGGCCGGAACGTGCTCGTCGCGTTCATGCCGTGGAACGGCTACAACTTCGAGGACTCGATCCTGCTCTCCGAGCGGATCGTGAAGGATGACGTGTTCACCTCGATTCACATCGAGGAGTTCGAGGTGATGGCCCGCGACACCAAGCTGGGGCCGGAGGAGATCACCCGCGACATCCCGAACGTCTCCGAGGAGGCGCTCAAGAACCTCGACGAGGCCGGCATCGTCTACATCGGTGCCGAGGTGAATGCCGGCGACATCCTCGTCGGCAAGATCACCCCGAAGGGCGAGAGCCCGATGACGCCGGAGGAGAAGCTGCTCCGTGCCATCTTCGGCGAGAAGGCCTCGGACGTGCGCGACACCTCGCTGCGGGTGCCGCCGGGCGTCACCGGCACGATCGTCGAGGTTCGGGTGTTCAACCGCCACGGCGTCGACAAGGACGAGCGTGCCCAGGCGATCGAGCGCGAGGAGATCGAGCGGCTCGCCAAGGACCGCGACGACGAGCAGGCGATCCTCGACCGCAACACCTACGCCCGTCTGGCGGACGTGCTCATCGGCCAGGCGCCGGTGGCCGGCCCGAAGGGCTTCAAGAAGGACACCACGCTCACCCGCGAGCTGATCAACGACTACCCGCGCTCGCAGTGGTGGCAGTTCGCCGTCATCGACGACCGTCTCATGACCGAGATGGAGGCGATGCAGAAGCAGTACGACGAGTCGAAGAAGCGCCTCGAGCAGCGCTTCCTCGACAAGGTCGAGAAGCTGCAGCGCGGCGACGAGCTGCCCCCCGGCGTCATGAAGATGGTCAAGGTCTTCGTGGCGGTGAAGCGCAAGATCCAGCCGGGCGACAAGATGGCCGGCCGTCACGGCAACAAGGGTGTCGTGTCGCGGATCGTGCCGATCGAGGACATGCCGTTCCTGGAGGACGGGACGCATGCCGACATCGTGCTCAACCCGCTGGGCGTGCCCTCGCGCATGAACGTCGGCCAGATTCTGGAGACGCACCTCGGCTGGGCGGCTGCGGGCCTGGGTCGCAAGGTGTCGAAGGCGGTGGATGCCTATCTGAAGACGCAGGACATCGCGCCGCTGCGGGAGGAGATGAAGGCGATCTACTCCCCCGGCGAGCTCGACGGCCTCTCGGACGAGGAGCTGGCCGAGGCCGGCAACAACATCCGCCGCGGCGTGCCGATGGCCACGCCGGTGTTCAACGGCGCCAAGGAGGCCGACATCGAGCAGATGCTGGAGATGGCCGGTCTCGACCGCTCGGCGCAGTCGACGCTCTACGACGGGCGCACCGGCGAGCCCTTCGACCGCAAGGTGACGATGGGCTACATCTACATGCTGAAGCTCCACCACCTCGTGGACGACAAGATCCACGCGCGCTCGATCGGCCCGTACTCGCTCGTCACCCAGCAGCCGCTGGGCGGCAAGGCGCAGTTCGGCGGTCAGCGCTTCGGCGAGATGGAGGTCTGGGCGCTGGAGGCCTACGGCGCGGCCTACACGCTGCAGGAGATGCTCACGGTGAAGTCGGACGATGTGGCCGGTCGCACCAAGGTCTACGAGGCGATCGTCCGCGGCGACGACACTTTCGAGGCCGGCATCCCCGAGAGCTTCAACGTGCTCGTCAAGGAGATGCGCTCGCTCGGCCTCAACGTCGAGCTCACCTCCTCCAAGAAGGCGGCCAACGATCAGCTGGAGCCGCCGGCGGACGCTGCCGAGTAAGACAGAGAACCACACCTCCCGTGGCGGCGGATCACCGCCGCCACGGTCGAGCGGGAAGGGGAGGGGCCTTCGCGGTTCGACGACGGTGAGCAGCGCCCGCTCGGGGCGCGGCGCCGGATCTTTTTCAGGACGCGGTGGCCCGGCGCGGGGCTGCCGGCGTCAACAAGGAGTGGATCATGAACCAAGAGGTCATGAACCTTTTCAACCAGCAGACTCAGCCGGTCAGCTTCGACCAGATCAAGATCTCGATCTCGTCCCCGGAGAAGATCCTCTCCTGGTCGTACGGCGAGATCAAGAAGCCCGAGACCATCAACTACCGGACCTTCAAGCCCGAGCGCGACGGCCTGTTCTGCGCGCGCATCTTCGGGCCGATCAAGGACTACGAGTGCTTGTGCGGCAAGTACAAGCGCATGAAGTACAAGGGCGTCATCTGTGAGAAGTGCGGCGTCGAGGTCACCCTCGCGCGCGTCCGGCGCGACCGCATGGGCCATATCGAGCTGGCCGCCCCCGTCGCGCATATCTGGTTCCTGAAGTCGCTGCCCTCGCGCATCGGCCTGCTGCTCGACATGGCGCTCAAGGACCTTGAGCGGATTCTGTACTTCGAGTCGTACTGCGTCATCGAGCCGGGCCTCACCCCTTTGAAGGAGCGTCAGCTCCTGTCGGAGGAGGAGTACCTGCGCGCGCAGGAGGAGTACGGCGAGGACAGCTTCACCGCCATGATCGGCGCCGAGGCCATCCGGCGCATCCTGCAGGAGCTCGACCTCGACAAGATCGCCAACGATCTGCGCGAGGAGATCGCCGTCACCACCTCGGAGCTGAAGCCCAAGAAGCTCCTGAAGCGCCTCAAGATCATCGAGGCCTTCCAGCAGTCCGGCAACAAGCCGGAATGGATGATCCTCACGGTCGTCCCCGTGATCCCGCCGGACCTGCGCCCGCTGGTCCCGCTGGATGGCGGCCGCTTCGCGACCTCCGACCTCAACGACCTGTACCGCCGCGTCATCAATCGCAACAACCGCCTGAAGCGGCTGATCGAGCTGCGCGCGCCCGACATCATCATCCGCAACGAGAAGCGGATGCTGCAGGAGGCCGTCGACGCCCTGTTCGACAACGGCCGACGCGGCCGCGTGATCACGGGCGCCAACAAGCGGCCGCTGAAGTCGCTCGCCGACATGCTGAAGGGCAAGCAGGGCCGGTTCCGCCAGAACCTGCTCGGCAAGCGCGTCGACTACTCGGGCCGCTCGGTCATCGTGGTCGGCCCGGAGCTCAAGCTGCACCAGTGCGGCCTGCCCAAGAAGATGGCGCTGGAGCTGTTCAAGCCGTTCATCTACGCGCGCCTCGACGCCAAGGGCTTCTCGGCCACCGTCAAGCAGGCCAAGAAGCTCGTGGAGAAGGAGAAGCCGGAGGTCTGGGACATCCTCGATGAGGTGATCCGCGAGCACCCGGTGATGCTGAACCGCGCGCCGACGCTCCACCGCCTCGGCATCCAGGCCTTCGAGCCGAAGCTGATCGAGGGCAAGGCGATCCAGCTGCACCCGCTGGTCTGCGCCGCGTTCAACGCCGACTTCGACGGCGACCAGATGGCCGTCCACGTCCCGCTGTCGCTCGAGGCGCAGCTGGAAGCGCGCGTCCTGATGATGTCGACGAACAACATCCTGCACCCGGCCAACGGTCAGCCGATCATCGTGCCGTCGCAGGACATCGTTCTCGGCCTCTACTATCTGTCGATCGTGGCCGAGGGTGCGCCGGGCGAGTACACGCCGGGCAACTCCAAGAACCCGATGCAGGGCGTCTACGGCGACATGGGCGAGCTGGAGCACGCCCTGGCCGCCAAGGCCGTGTCGCTGCACTCGAAGATCAAGTGGCGCTGGACCGGCATCGGCCCGGACGGCGAGCCCCTGACCAAGACCTACGACACCACCCCGGGTCGCGTGATCCTCTCCGGCGCGCTGCCGAAGCACGCCAAGGTGCCCTTCGACGTCGTCAACAAGCTGATGACCAAGAAGGAGATCTCGGCGATGATCGACACCGTCTACCGCCATTGCGGTCAGAAGGAGTCGGTGATCTTCTGCGACCGGATCATGGCGCTGGGCTTCACCCACGCGTTCAAGGCCGGCATCTCGTTCGGCAAGGACGACATGGTCGTGCCGGAGAACAAGTGGTCGATCGTCGACACGACCCGCGCGCTCGTGAAGGATTACGAGCAGCAGTACAACGACGGCCTGATCACCCAGGGCGAGAAGTACAACAAGGTGGTCGATGCCTGGGCCAAGTGCTCGGACAAGCTGGCCGCTGAGATGATGGGCCGCATCTCCAGCGTCCAGAAGGACGAGCACGGTGCGGACAAGCAGGTCAACTCGATCTACATGATGAGCCACTCGGGTGCCCGTGGCTCGCCTGCCCAGATGAAGCAGCTCGCGGCGATGCGCGGCCTCATGGCCAAGCCGTCGGGCGAGATCATCGAGACACCGATCATCTCGAACTTCAAGGAAGGCCTGGACGTGCTGGAGTACTTCAACTCCACGCACGGTGCCCGTAAGGGCCTCGCCGACACCGCCCTGAAGACCGCCAACTCCGGCTACCTGACCCGCCGCCTCGTCGACGTGGCACAGGACGCGGTGATCCGCGAGGTGGATTGCGGCACGACGAGCGGCATCAAGATGCGCGCCATCGTGGATGCCGGCCAGGTCGTGGCGACGCTCGCCACCCGCATTCTCGGCCGCGCCGCGGCCGAGGATCTCGTGGCGGCCGACGGCACGGTGATCGTCAAGACCGGCGAGACCATCGAGGAGAAGCACCTGCCGGCGATCAACGCCGCTGGCATCCAGGAGGTGAAGATCCGCTCGGTGCTGGTCTGCGCCACCAAGAGCGGCGTCTGCGCCACCTGCTACGGGCGCGACCTCGCCCGCGGCACGCCCGTCAACATGGGCGAGGCCGTCGGCGTCATCGCGGCGCAGTCGATCGGCGAGCCGGGCACGCAGCTCACGATGCGCACCTTCCACATCGGTGGTGCGGCCCAGATCGCCGACTCCTCCTTCATCGAGTCGAGCTTCGAGGGCACGATCAAGATCCGCAACCGGGCGATCGCCAAGAACTCGGACGGGGATCTGATCGCCACCGGCCGCAACGTGGCGGTGGTCATCGTCGGGGCCGATGGGGTTGAGCGGGCGGTCCACCGCCTGCAGTACGGCGCCAAGCTCCGGGTCGACGAGGGTGACAAGATCAAGCGCGGGCAGCGGATTGCCGAGTGGGATCCCTACACCCGTCCGATCCTCACCGAGGTCGACGGCATCGTGGCCTACGAGGATCTGGTCGACGGCCAGTCCATGACCGAGACCACCGACGAGTCGACCGGTATCGCCAAGCGCGTCGTCGTCGACTGGCGCGGCTCGGCCCGGACGTCGGACCTGAAGCCCGCAATGGTCGTCGTCGACCGGGACGGCAAGGCGCTCAAGCTGCCCCGCGGCTCGGATGCCCGCTACTTCCTGCCGGTCGATGCCATCATCGGCTTCGACCCGGGCGCGCAGGTGAAGGCCGGCGACATCCTGGCCCGCGTCTCGACCGACTCGGCCAAGACCCGCGACATCACCGGCGGTCTGCCGCGGGTGGCGGAGCTGTTCGAGGCAAGGCGTCCGAAGGATGCGGCGATCATCGCCGAGAAGTCGGGCACCATCGCGTTCGGCCGCGACTACAAGAACAAGCGTCGGCTCACGCTGACGCCGCATGACGGCTCGGAGGCGGTCGAATACCTGATCCCGAAGGGCAAGCACATCCACCTGCAGGACGGGGACGTGGTGGAGCTCGGCGACTACATCGTCGACGGAAACCCGGCGCCGCACGACATCCTGGCGATCAAGGGCGTGGAAGAACTCGCGGCCTACCTCGTCAACGAGATCCAGGAGGTCTACCGGCTGCAGGGCGTGTCGATCAACGACAAGCACATCGAGGTGATCGTCCGTCAGATGCTGCAGAAGGTCGAGGTGACCGACGGCGGCGACTCGGACATCCTCTCGGGTGACCAGATCGATCGGACCGAGCTGACCGAGTACAACGAGAAGCTGCTCGCGGAAGGCAAGAAGCCGATCCAGGGCGTTCCGGTCCTGCTCGGCATCACCAAGGCGTCGCTGCAGACGAAGTCGTTCATCTCGGCGGCCTCGTTCCAGGAGACCACCCGCGTCCTCACCGAGGCGGCTGTCAACGGCAAGGTCGACACCCTGGAAGGCCTGAAGGAGAACGTCATCGTCGGCTCGCTGATCCCGGCGGGCACCGGCTCGATGGTGGCGGACATCCGGGCGATCGCCCGCCGCCGCGACGCGCTCATCCTGCAGCAGAAGCAGGCCGAGAGCGGTGCGATGCCGGTCGAGGAGCTTCCGCCCGCCGCCGAGTAAGGTTTCGGGCAGACTTGAGATGAGAGAGGGCGGTCTTCGGGCCGCCCTTTTTCGTGGCCGGCCTCCGAACCGGGACGCCGCCCGCGGCACAGACTTAACCGGGGCTCAACCATACCGGGCGATAAATCCCGGCCGGCCGCAGAAACACCCTGGAAACGGGGAGGATGGGGCCGGTTCAGGGGCATCGGTACAGGTCTGGCGTCGTGGGCACGAGACGAGGACGACGGGAATCGGGTCTGCGCTGGCTCTCGGCGGCCATGACGCCCTGGATGGTCGGGCTCGGCCTCCTGGTGTCGTTCACGGCCGATGCCGGCACGGAGAACGCCATCGGATCGAGCCGGCTCGCGGTGATCGACGCCGATACCGTCCTGCCCCTGCCGCCCGGCACGCTCCTGATCGGCTCCGCCCTGCGGCGCCTGAGCGACGAGCCGCCCCAGGCGGTGTTCAAGACCGGTGCCCACGTGTTTCCGGTGGTGCAGCGGGCCGGCAAGGGTAATCCGGCTCAGCCGCCGGCCGAGAGCTTCGCTCGCCGGGCCGCGAGTCTCCGGGAGACCGGTGGCGCCCTGGTGTTCGGCGACGTGACTGGCAGCGTCAGCGGCGTGCTGACCCAGGGTTCGGCGATCTGGGATCCGGAGTCCGAGCCGGAGGCCGCCTTCGTGCCGGTGCCTGATCTCGGCCTGACCACCGGCGCCGGCAGCGCCGCCTCGACCGGGGAGGGAACCGCCGACTTGACGGAAGATGGCGGTCCCGAGCGCTTCGACGGCTCGACCCCGCCGGTGCCCCGGGCCGTCGCCCTGTCATCCACCACGCCGGCGCCCGCGGACGCGATCCCCGTCGAAGTCGCGGCCGCGAGCCTCGCCCTGCCCGATTTCGCGGGCCGGCTTGGGGCGGGCGACAGCGCCCAGCCGGTTCCGGAGGATGCCCGCCGGCGCTACGCCGACCTTATCGACCCGGACGCTCTCGGCAAGGAGCAGCGCTGCCTGTCGGAGGCCGTCTACTTCGAGGCCCGGAGCGAGCCCGAGGCGGGGCAGGCCGCCGTCGCGCAGGTGGTGCTGAACCGCGTCAAGAGCGGCCTCTATCCGAGCAGCGTCTGCGGCGTCGTCTACCAGAACCGGCACCATTACATGGGCTGCCAGTTCTCCTT
The DNA here is from genome assembly GCF_054611515.1 of Methylobacterium sp. CM6257. Classification (NCBI taxonomy): domain Bacteria; kingdom Pseudomonadati; phylum Pseudomonadota; class Alphaproteobacteria; order Hyphomicrobiales; family Methylobacteriaceae; genus Methylobacterium; species Methylobacterium sp. CM6257. The sequence goes on along the minus strand of NZ_CM137735.1, from coordinate 5,918,458 downwards.
CGCCTGCGAGGGCAAGTCCCTGCGCATCACCGATGCCGGCGCCTGGGAGACGGCCACACGCATCGCGCGCTCGGTGATCGAGGGCCGGACCTATCTGGCCGAGGTCGGCGCCGCCACCCACTACCATGCGGATTACGTGCGGCCGGGTTGGGCACGCCGCCTGCGCAAGATGGATGTGATCGGCCGGCATATCTTCTACCAGCTCAAGCCCGGACAGACGTGACACAGCCCGCGGCCGTCCCGACTTCATAAGCGATCCTGTTCGCGTTCTGAATAATTCTACCTAGGTAGGCGGCGACTAAGCAGTCGAAATCGAGGGTTAATTTTACCCTCGTTTCCGATAATGCTTGCGCGCTGGGCAACGAGTCTGGCCTCTGGTGCGTCGAGACGGGCGCCGCCTTTCGCGCGGCGTCTCGCCAGTATTGCGTACCAGAGGACGTCTATGACCGTGCCGGTCGCTCGCACCACCTTTCTCGCCGCCGCTCTCGGCGGCCTGCTGTTCGCCGCACCGGCCCAGGCCGGCGGCTGCTACGGCACCGCATGCTACCGCCACGTCGTCACGCCGCCGGTCTACGACACCGTGCAGGAGAACGTCCTGGTCCGTCCGCCGCGCACGGTCTACCGCACCGTCCCGCCGGTCTACGAGACCGTGTCCGAGCGCGTGATGGTCTCGCCCGGCGGTCGGTTCTGGCAGACGAGCCGCGGTCCCGGCGGCGAACTGATCGGCTGCTGGGTCACCACGCCGCCGCGCTTCGCGGTGCGCACCCGGACCGTGCTGGTGCGTCCGGCGCAGTCCATCCCCGAGACGATCCCGCCGGAATACGCCACCGTGAGCCGGCGCGTCCTCGTGGCGCCGGCCCGCGCCGGCTGGGTGCCGGTCAGTGGCTACGGCTACCGTCCCGTCGCCTATGGCGGTCCTGTGGTCGGCTCGATCCCGGACGCACTCGGCATCACCGGCGCCAGCTCGTCCGACACTGGTGTCGCCCTCGGCTTCTCCTACGGCAGCCAGTACGAAGGGTACTGATCCGACCCCGGCCGCCTTGATTCCGGACGTCCCGGCGACACCTCACCGCGCGACACGGGAGGTGACGATGGGGACGTTCAAGGCCTGGGTGGTCGAGAGGAACGAGGCCGGCCAGAGCCTCGCGTTCCGGGATTTCGACGAAGACGACCTGATGGACGGCGACGTCACCGTGCGGGTGACGCACTCGACCCTGAACTACAAGGACGGCCTCGCGCTTACTGGCAAGTCGCCGGTGGTGCGCCGCTTTCCGATGATCCCCGGCATCGACTTCTCGGGGACCGTCGAAGCTTCGGACCATCCCGCGTACAAGCCGGGCGACGCGGTGGTCCTCACTGGCTGGGGCGTCGGCGAGACGCATCTCGGCGCCTACGCGCAGCGCGCCCGGGTCAGAGGCGACTGGCTGGTGCCGCTGCCCCAGGGCCTCACCGCCGAGCAGGCCATGGCGATCGGGACCGCAGGCTACACCGCAATGCTATGCTGCATGGCGCTGGATGATCACGGGGTCACGCCCGAGCACGGCCCGGTGATCGTCACCGGCGCTTCGGGCGGTGTCGGCTCCGTGGCGGTGACGCTGCTCGCGCGAGCCGGCTGGCACGTGATCGCCTCCACCGGCCGGGACGGCGAGGCCGATTATCTGAGAGGCCTCGGTGCCGCCGAGATCCTCGACCGGGCCGAGCTGTCGAAGCCCGGCAAGCCCCTGGGCAAGGAGCGCTGGGCGGCGGGCGTGGACGCGGTGGGCTCGACGACGCTGGCCAACGTGCTCGCCATGACCAAGGCCGACGGCGCCGTCGCCGCCTGTGGGCTGGCCCAGGGCATGGACCTGCCGACGTCGGTGGCGCCATTCATCCTGCGCGGTGTCTCGCTCCTGGGAATCAACAGCGTCACCACCCCTCAGACGAAGCGGCGCGCGGCCTGGGCGCGGCTCGCCCGCGACCTCGACCTTCGCAAACTCGCCTCCATGACGAGCCGGGTCCGCCTGGAGGAGGTCGGCCAGCTCGGGGAGAAGATCCTGGCCGGCAAGGTCCGGGGGCGGATCGTGGTGGACGTCGGCTAGATCTGGAAGGCGCGGAACCTTCGCCGTTGCAGCGGCGTTTCGTTCTTTATGAGCGTCGCATTCGTCAAAGAGCCCGAGGGTGGGGAAGCGTTCGAGAATCTGCCCGACCGGCCGATCTCGCCCCATCCCAACTTCGTGACCCCGGAGGGGCTGGCCCAGATCGAGGCCGAGGTCGCTCGCCTGGAGAAGGAGGTTGCCTCCCTGGATCGCGCCGACAAGGCCGAGGATTCCCGGATCGGGCGCGACCTGCGCTACTGGACGGCGCGCAAGAACACCGCGCAGCTCGTGGAGCCCAAGAGGGGCGACACGGTGCATTTCGGCGCCACCGTCACGGTAGTCCGCGAGGACGAGTCCGGGAAGGAGACTCGGCAGACCTTCCGGATCGTCGGGGAGGACGAGGCCGATCCGCACAAGGGGTCGATCTCCTACGTGGCGCCGCTCGCCCGGGCGATTACCGGCAAGAAGGTCGGCGATGTGGTCGAGGTCAACGGCCACGAGGTCGAGGTGGTCGAGATCCGCTGACCCGGGTCACCGGCCTTCGAAGCGCGGCCGCAGGGGCAGGATCGCTTCGGCGACATGATCCATGAAGACCCGGACCCGTGCCGCATGCCGCAGGTCCGGGTGTGTCAGTGCCCAGAGATCGGTTCCGAGTTCCGGATGCGGACCCGAGATTCGGCGCAGGATGGGGTCGGCATCGGCCCCGAAGCACGGCAGCGGGCCGATGCCGAGTCCGGCCGCGATCGCCGTATCGAGTCCCGTCACCGTGTTGATCCGCAGCCCGATCCGTTCGGCCGGCGCCCGCGATTCCACGAACCGCGCGAACAATCCGCCCGCCACGGTCGGGCCGGGACTGACCCAGGTTGCCTGCGTGAGGTCGCGGTAATCCTGCTCGGCCCGGCCGTAGACGGCCCATGCGATGCCGGTAAGCCGTCGCCCGACCAGGGTCTCGCTCGGGTCGCGGCTCGCGCGGATCGCCACGTCGGCGTCCCGGCGCGACAGATTCAGCGCCTCCTCGGCGAGGATCAGGTCGACGCGGATCTCCGGGTAGCGCGCCCGGAAGGCCGAGAGGATCGGCATGAGGAGGCTCGTTGCAAAGCTGGTCGGCGCCGTCACGCGCAACTCGCCGGACGGTGTCTCGCCCCGGCCAGCCATCGCACGCGCGAATTGCGTGACGTCCGTCTCGATCCGGTTCGCGGCCTCGATCATCATCCGGCCGGCAGGAGTCGGCACGTAGCCGGTGCGCAGGCGCTCAAACAGGCGCACGTCGAGCCGGGTCTCGAGCGCCCCGAGGCGCCGGAAAGCGGTCGAGTGGTTGATTCCGAGCTGTGCCGCGGCCGCCGTGAGGCCACCCCGGTCGGCCACTGCCTTGACGAACCGGAACTCGTCCCAGTCGAGCGACACGCGGATCCTTGCATCTATGCAAAGGCATTCTTGCACCCCAGGGCATTCTTGCAAGATGCAAAACGCGCGATGGAGACATCATCGCGCCGCCGGATGATCCGGCCGGCCGTCCGAGACGACAGACGGGAGATCACCGCATGGCCAAGGTTCTGGTGCTGTACTACTCGACCTACGGACACGTGGAGCAGATGGCCTACGCCGTCGCCGAGGGAGCTCGCGAGGCCGGGGCCGAGGTCGTCGTGAAGCGTGTGCCGGAGCTGGTGCCGGAGGAGATCGCCCGGCAGAACCACTTCAAGCTCGACCAGGCCGCACCGGTGGCCACCGTCGACGAACTCGCCCATTACGACGCGATCATCTTCGGCACGCCGACCCGCTACGGCAACATGGCCTCGCAGATGAAGCAGTTCATCGACCAGACCGGCGGCCTCTGGATGAAGGGCGCGCTGGTCGGCAAGGTCGGCTCGGTCTTCACCTCGACGGCCTCCCAGCATGGCGGCCAGGAGACCACGCTGACGAGCTTCCACACGGTGCTGTTCCACCACGGCATGGTGGTGGTGGGGCTTCCCTACAGCTTCCAGGGGCAGGCCGGTGTCGAGGCGGTCAAGGGCAACACGCCTTACGGCGCCAGCACCATCGCGGATGGCGACGGCTCCCGCCGGCCGAGTGCCGTGGAACTGGAGGGAGCCCGCTTCCAGGGACGCCACGTCGCCGGTATCGCGACGAAGCTGGCTTGATGCCGAAAGCTCAAGAAAAAAGGCTCGGATTGCTCCGAGCCTGAAAGGGAAAAGGCCATTGGGGGCTGAGAAGGCCTTTGTGATCAATAAACGGGTGGCGGCCAGGTCTGTTCCGCTGCCGGCGAAAAAAACCGCACCCTTATCGGGGGGCGGCGGCCCGGGCGAGGCGGTCGCGGATCGCCTCGCCAAGACCCTCCGGGGGGATCGGTGCCACCGCGATGGTGGTGGCTCCCGAAGCGTCGAGCTCGCGCAGGGCCCCGAACAGGCGGGCCGCCGCTTCGGCCAAGTCTCCGGTCGGGCTCAGGTTCAGCGCGGCGCGCGCCCGCGCGAGGCCCCTCGGCGGGGCGTTTCCGAACAGCAGCGCCGCCTCGTCGGCTTCGATGCTCTTCGCGTCGAGGCGCACGCGCGCTTGGGGTGCGTAGTGCGAGGCGAGCATGCCCGGTCCCACCGGCCGGTCGGGATCGAGGGCCAGGGGTGATTCCGGGTCGAGGTCCAGGACGTCGCGGAGTGCCGCGCGGGTGATTCCGCCCGGCCGCAGCAACCGCGGCGCGCCGCCGAGACAGGCCACCACAGTCGATTCGACGCCCACCTTCGTGTCGCCGCCGTCGAGAACCGCCGCGATCCGGCCTGCTAGGTCGTCGAGAACATGGCGCGCCCGGGTCGGGCTGACGCGTCCCGAGCGATTGGCCGAGGGTGCCGCCACCGGCCGGCCGACCGCGGCCAGCAGAGCCTGAGCGAGCGGGTGCGCGGGCACCCGCAGGGCAACGCTCGGCAGCCCGGCGCGGGCAAGATCGCAGACGCGCGTGCCCGGATGGGCCGGCACCACGAGGGTCAGCGGGCCTGGCCAGAAGGCTTCCGCGAGGCGGCGCGCATGGGTGTCGAACACGCCTTGCGCCCGCGCGGCATCCGCGTCGGCCAAGTGGGAGATCAGCGGGTTGAAGCGCGGTCGCTCTTTGGCGGCGAAAATCCGCGCCACCGCGGTGGGATCCGTGGCGTCCGCCCCGAGCCCGTAGACCGTCTCGGTGGGGAAGGCCACGAGGCCGCCGGCCCGCAGGATCGCGGCGGCCTCGGCGAGGCCGGCCGCGTCGGGTTCGAGCCGCCGGGTCGCGGCCGGGACCGTTGACCCGGGATCATTCATGCGGGAAGCCGTCTCCGAGGTGATGGCGGCGCCTGCATCGCGCGCCTATCCTCGGGCCGCCGTAGACCCGCTGCCCGGGCGCGGTCAAACCGGTCCCGGATCGAACGGGCGGATCGAGACGAGGGAGGATCGTATGAGTTACCGGGCCCCGGTCGCCGAGATGCTGTTCACCCTTCGGCACGTGGCCGGGCTCGATGCGGTCGATCCCGAGGATGCCGAGGCGATCCTGACCGAGGCCGGGCGGATCGCCGGCGCGGTGATCGCGCCGCTCAACCGCACCGGCGACCGGCACGGCACGCCCTTCGCCGACGGGCGCGTCACCACCCCGCCGGGCTGGCGGGAAGCCTACCGGACCTTCACGGAGGGCGGCTGGAACGGGCTCTCGGCTGAGGCCGATTGCGGCGGTCAGGGCCTGCCGAAGCTGATCGAGGCCGCCTGCACGGAGATGTGGAACGGCGCCAACCTCGCCTTCGGCCTCTGCCCGCTCCTGACCCAGGGCGGCATCGAGGCCCTGGCGGCCCACGGCTCCGACGAGCTGAAGACGCGCTACCTCGAGAAACTCGTCTCGGGGGAATGGCCCGCGACCATGAACCTGACCGAGCCGCAGGCCGGCTCCGACCTCGCCCTGCTGCGGAGCCGGGCCGAGCCCGCGGGCGACGGCACCTACCGGATCACCGGCTCGAAGATCTACATCACCTACGGCGAGCACGATCTCTCGGACAACATCGTCCACCTCGTGCTGGCGCGGCTGCCCGATGCTCCCGCCGGCACCCGGGGCATCTCCCTGTTCCTCGTCCCGAAGGTGCTGCCGGACGGCTCCCGCAACGACCTGCGCTGTTCCGGGATCGAGCACAAGCTCGGCATCCACGCCTCCCCGACCTGCTCCATGGCCTTCGGCGACCACGGCGGCGCCACGGGCTGGCTGATCGGGCAGGAGAACAAGGGCCTCGCCTGCATGTTCACGATGATGAACGCGGCGCGGCTCGGTGTCGGCCTGCAGGGCGTCGGCATCGCCGAGGCCGCGACGCAGCGGGCGCTCGCCTACGCGCAGGAGCGCCGGCAGGGCCGGGCCGTCGGCGGCGGCGAGGCGACGAGCCCGATCATCGCGCATCCGGACGTGCAGCGCATGCTGCTCACCATGAAGGCCTACACCGCCGCGGCGCGTGGCATCTGCTATCTCACCGCCGCCGCTCTCGACGCGGCGAAGGGGCCGGAGGGACAGGTGGCCCTCGACCGCGCCTCCCTGCTGACGCCGGTGGCGAAGGCCTTCTCCACGGATCTCGCCAACGAGGTGACCTCGCTGGGCGTTCAGGTCCATGGGGGCATGGGCTTCGTGGAGGAGACCGGCGCGGCGCAACTCATGCGCGATGCCCGCATCCTCGGCATCTACGAGGGCACCAACGGCATCCAGGCCATCGACCTCACCGCCCGCAAGCTGCCGCTGAACGGCGGCGCCACCGCCCGGTCGCAGATCGCCTGGATGCGCCGAGCCGCGGAGGGCCTGCTCAAGGCGTCCGATCCCGCCTTCGGCCACATGGCGGCGCGGCTGCGGGACGGGATCGGCAGCCTCGACCGGGCGACCAGCCACCAGCTCGCCGCGCTCGCCTCCAACCGCCCGGAGGCGGCGCTCGCCGGGGCGACCCCGTATCTGCGCCTGTTCGGCCTGGCCCTCGGCGGCGCCTGCCTCGCCCGGAGCGCGCTCGCCGCGAGCGCCGCCCTGAAGGCCGGGGAGACCGATCCGGCCCATGCCGCCCGCATCGCGCTCGCCCGGTTCTACGCCGAGAACTTGCTGACGGCGGCCGGCGGCCTGGAGCAGAGCGTGGTGGCGGGCGGCGCCTTCACGGACGACGCCGCGCTGGCACTGGCGGTTTGAGGGGATCCACATGGCCGACACGGTCGCGATCACGGATCTCGGAGGCGGCGTCCGCCTGATCACCCTGAACCGCCCGGAGAAGAAGAACGCGCTCACGGGCGCGATGTACGACGCCATGCGTGAGGCCCTGGCGGAGGCCGACGCGGCGGACCGGATCGGCGCCGTGGTGTTCGCCGGGCAGCCGGGGATCTTCAGCGCCGGCAACGACCTCGCGGACTTCATGGGCCACGCCGGAGACGGGTTCAGCGGCTCGCCGGCGCTCGCTTTCATCCGCCAGCTCGCCCGGACGCGCACCCCCATGGTAGCGGCGGTCGACGGGATCGCCGTGGGCATCGGCGCGACCCTGTGCCTGCATTGCGACCTCGTCTACGCGAGCCCGGCGGCGCGGCTGCGCATGCCCTTCGTGGAACTCGGCCTCGTGCCGGAGGCGGCGTCGAGCTACCTGCTGCCCCTGCGGGTCGGCCGGCTGAAGGCGACCGAGCTGCTCCTCCTGTCGCGACCGCTCGACGCCGACGAGGCGCAGGCGCTGGGCCTCGTCAACGCCGTTCTGCCGGCCGACATGATGCTGGAGCAGGCGATCGCCGAGGCCACGCGGCTCGCCGCCCTGCCGCGCGGGGCGCTGACGGCGTCGCGCGCGCTGATCCGGGGCGACCAGGCGCGGGTCGAGGCCGCGCTTGAGGCGGAGGCCGAGGCGTTCGACGCGCAGCTGCGCTCGCCGGAATCGCAGGAGCGCCTCGCCGCCTTCCTGTCGCGGTCGAAACCCGCCTCCTCGGCGTGAGCACGCCCGACCTGTCGCAGAAGATCTGCCTCGTGGCGGGCGCCTCACGGGGCGTCGGGCGGGGTCTCGCCCGGGCTTTGGGGGAGGCGGGGGCCACGGTGATCGTCACCGCCCGGTCCAGCGAGACCGGTGCGCGCACCGAGATGCGGTCCGAGGCGATCGAGGACACCGCCCGCTTGGTCGATGCCGCCGGCGGGCGCGGGCACCATTACCTCTGCGATCACCGCTCTGAGCGCGCCACCGACACGATGGTGCATTGGGTGCTGCGCCGCTTCGGCCGGATCGACGTGGCGGCCTGCAGCGTCTGGGGCGGCAACGAGGGCTATGACGGCGAGCGCTACCCGGACGGGGCCGGCTGGGGCACGCCGTTCTGGCGCCGCTCGGTCGAGCCGTATCTCGGCTTCCTGCAGAGTGGCCCCCTGCCTGCGCTGCTGCTCGCCCGCGCCGTCGCCCCGCCCATGGTGGCGGCACGCGCGGGCCTGATCGCGCTGGTCTCCTTCGGCACCGAGGAGTACCTCGGCGATGTCTTCTACGATTCCGCCAAGGCCGCCACCAACCGGCTGGCCCTGGCCTTCGCCCGGGAGCTCGCGCCGCACGGCGTCACCGCCCTCGGCCTCTCGCCGGGCTTCGTCGCTACCGAGCGGGCGCGCGACCTCGGGCAGGACGAACAGGCCACCGAGAGCCCCCTCTATGCCGGCCGGGCTCTCGCCGCGCTCGCCGCCGACCCGGACGTCGCCGCCCGTGCCGGCACGGTGCTGCACGCGGGCGACCTCGCCCGGGTCTACGGTTTCACCGATGCCGATGGGACGCAGCCGGCGCGTTTCCGGGTCGGACCGTGACGGGGCCGCGCCGCACGCTTGTCGCTGAAATGGCGCAGCGTCGCGACAATCGAACCGGACCCGGCAGCCGGGCCGCGCCACGGCCTTGATTAATCGATCCCGAGCGGGCGTCGTGTCGCGACAGCCGATCCGAATTGCTGCGGGAGCGAAAAACGGCCTCAATTCGCCCGCAGGTCAGGGATCGATCCTGTGCCCGGCTCAATCTCGATCGGGCCGGGGCGGCACGTGTGGAACGAGGGAAACTGGCATGTCGGATGCGAACACGGCCCCGCGCGTGCTGATGGTGTTTCCGAAGTTCTACGAAAACTCGATGTGGAACTTCAAAGAGGCCATGGAGCTGCAGGGCGCCCGCGCGCCCGCGCCCCCGCTCGGCCTGATCACGCTGGCCGCGATGCTGCCGCCGGCCTGGCAGGTGAAGCTGATCAATCGCAACTGCGAGGAGCTCACGGACGCGGAGATCCAGGCGGCCGACCTCGTGATGACCGGCGGCATGCTGCCTCAGGAGCCGGATTGTCTCGTCGTCATCGACCGCTGCGTCGCGCTCGGCACCCCGGTCTGCGTCGGCGGCCCCGCGCCGACCTCGACGCCCGAGGTCTACGACAAGGCCGATTTCCTGGTGCTGGGCGAGGCCGAGGGCATCCTCGACACCTTCGTGGCCGCCTGGGAGGCGGGTGAGCGCCGCGGCCGCTTCACGGCCGAGAAGTTCAAGGCGGACGTCACCAAGAGCCCGATCCCGCGCTTCGACCTCCTGACCTTCAGCCACTACCTCTATATCGGCGTCCAGTTCTCGCGCGGCTGCCCGTTCACCTGCGAGTTCTGCGACATCATCGAGCTCTACGGCCGCGCGCCGCGCACCAAGACCACGCCGCAGATGCTGGCCGAACTCGATCGGCTGTACAGCCTCGGCTACCGTGGCCATGTCGACTTCGTCGACGACAACCTGATCGGCAACAAGAAGGCGATCAAGCTGTTCCTGCCGCACCTGATCAAGTGGCAGGAGGCGCACGGCTACCCGTTCAAGTTCTCCACCGAGGCCTCGCTGAACCTCGCGGACGACGAGGAACTGCTCGGGATGATGCGGGACGCGAACTTCTTCGCCCTGTTTACCGGGATCGAGACGCCCGACGAGGCGACCCTTATCCAGACCCAGAAGAAGCAGAACACCAAGCGGTCCATCGCCGACAGCGTGCACAAGCTGTACGAGAACGGTATGTTCGTCACGGCCGGCTTCATCGTCGGCTTCGACACCGAGAAGGACAGCATCAGCAAGGCGATGTCGCTCTGCATCAGCCAGACCGGCATCCCGATCGCCATGGTCGGCCTGCTCTTTGCGCTGCCGAACACGCAGCTGTCGCGGCGCCTGCGCAAGGAGGGTCGCCTCTACGAGAACTATGCCCTGACCACCGCCGACCAAGGCGACCAGTGCACGCAGGGCCTCAACTTCGTGACCCTGCGGCCGCAGCGCGACGTGCTGGCCGATTACCGGGACGTCCTTCAGGAGATCTATGACCCGGCGAACTTCTTCGACCGGGTTCGGGTCGTCGCGCGGCGGGTGAAGCGGCCGAAATTCGCCGCGCACAAGGTCAATTGGCGGCACGTCGCCCACGACCTCTGGTCGCTGGCCCGGGTGTGCTGGCGGATGACCGTGCGGCGTCCGGAACTCGCCAAGCACTTCTGGAGCGTGTTCCTGGAGACCGCCCGCCGCAACCCGGCCGCCCTGGAGGCCGTGGTCACCAACATGGTGCTGTACCTGCACGTCTACCCGTTCTCGCGCTACGTCATCCGCGAGATCAACGGCCGGATCGCCGATCTCGACGCCGGCCGCTGGGTGCAGCCGCCGGTCCTGGCTCCTGACGAGTCCGGCTGCAAGGCGCCGCCGGTCGGCAAGGTTGTGGCCAAGACGGAGGTCAAGCACCTCGCAGCGGTGGCGTGAACGCAGAGCCGGTACGAGGCGGCTCATCCAACCCAACGCCCTCATCCTGGGGTGCGGCGAAGCTGCCTCGAAGGAGCCTTTCATAAGGCGCACGATCCTTGGAAGCCTCCGGTGCGTCCGCTGCGCGCACGCATCGGAGGATGAGGGTGTTGGACCGTAGATCCGTACGCCGGCAGCGTCACCGCAGCTCGCCGGGGCGCGGCCATTTCCGAAACCGCGCGGCGCTTGCGGGCGCAGCCCGGGGGCCTTAGCTGATCGCCCGCGAGGCCACGTCCTCCCCCCGGCGCACGGGGTACAAGTCCGGGACGGCCCGGCCCTGTCAGGAGGGCCGCCATGGCCTGGGTCTACCTCGTCAGTGCCGGTATTCTGGAAGTCGTCTGGGCCTTCGCGATGAAGCAGTCGGGCGGCTTCACGCGTCTGTGGCCGACGGCGATCACCGCGGTGTCGATGGCGGGCAGCGTCGGCTTCCTGGCGCTCGCCATGCGGACGCTTCCCCTGGGTACCGCCTACACGATCTGGACCGGCATCGGTGCCGTCGGCGCGTTCCTGGTCGGCATCGCCGTGCTCGGGGAGCAGGCGAGCGTCAGCCGGATCCTCGCGGCCTGCCTGATCGGTTCCGGGCTCGTGCTGATGAAGCTGTCGAGCCCGGGCTGAGCGTCAGGCCCCTGCCGTCACGCGGCCCGGACCGTCGCCAGGAAGGCGTCGATCTCCCGGCGCAACTCCGCGGATTGCGCGGAGAGGCTCGCCGCGGAGGTGAGCATCCGCGTGGCGGCGGTGCCGGTCTCCTCGGCGGCCCGCGCCACGTCGTCGATCGTGCCGGTGACCGCACCGGTTCCGGCTGCCGCCTCGGCGACGTTGCGGGCGATCTCCCGGGTTGCGGCTCCCTGCTGCTCGACCGCGGCCGCGATGGAAGTCGCCACGCCGTCGATCTCACGGATGCGCGCCGCGATCCCATCGATCGCGCCCACCGTCTGCCCCGTCGCCCCTTGGATGCGGCCGACTTGGCCGGCGATCTCCTGCGTCGCCTTGGCGGTCTGCTCAGCCAGCGCCTTCACCTCGGTGGCGACCACCGCGAAGCCGCGGCCAGCCTCCCCGGCCCGGGCGGCCTCGATGGTGGCGTTGAGCGCCAGCAGATTGGTCTGGCCGGCGATGTCGGAGATCAGCCGCACGACGTCCCCGATCCGGCCCGCCGCCGCGCTCAGTTCCTCCACGAGGCTCGCGGTTTCCCCGGCCTGGACCACCGCGACCCGAGCGAGATCGGCGGAGCCGTCCACCTGACGGCCGATCTCCTGGACGGAGGCGCCGAGCTGTTCCGCGGCCGCCGCCACCGTGCCGACATGCTGGGCGGCCTCCTGCGCCGCGCCCGCAACCGTTGCCGAGCGCTCGGCCGTGTGGGTGGCGGTGCTGGTCATCGCCTCGGCATCGGCCCGCAGCCCGACGGCGGCGTCGGCGACCCGTGCCAGCACGCCGCCGATTGCGGCCTCGAAGGATTCGGCCATCGCGTGAACGGCGCGCCGCCGCTGAGCCTCCACCCCCTCCCGGGCCAGGGCCGTCTCCCGCTCCAGCGCGCGGGTGCGGATCAGGTTGTCCTTGAAGACCTGCACGGCCGCCGCCATCGCGCCGATCTCGTCGCCGCGTCCCGTATGCGGGACCGGCACGGACTCGTCGCCCTCGGCCAGGCGCCCCATCGCGCCGGTCATGCGACGGATCGGCCGCGCGACGCCGAACACGGCGAAGAGCATCGCCGCCGCAGCAATCACCAGGGAGGCGGCGGTCGCCACCATCGCGGTAAGCTTGGCCGAGGTCGCGTCCCGCACCGTCGCGGCGACGTTCGCCTCGGTCTGCACGCGGGCCGACGCGATCGCCTTGCCGAGGCTCTCCACGGCGGCATCGTTCTGGGCGCCGGTAGCGGGGTCTAGGACCAGCGCGAGGGCGCCCGGCTTGTCGCCCGCGATCATCAACTCGACCACCTGAAGCTGGATGTTCTGGTAGGCGTTCCAGGCGGTGGTGAAGCGCTCGTAAAGTTCCCGGTCCTGCGGGTTGCTCAAGCGGTCCTGATAGGACTGGCGCAGCTCCGACAGGGCCGCGAGGCTGTCGGTGAGCGCCGTCTGGTTCTTGTCCAGGGCTGCGAAGTCCGGAGACGCCACCACGAGCCGGTAGAGCCTCAGACGCGCGTCGCGCACGGCCATGCCGATGGTTTCGGCTTGGTTCTGTGCGGGCAGCGCCTGCTGTGAGACCAGCGTGGCGTTCCGCTCGATCTGAGACAGACGAACGACGCTGATGATCCCCTGGCCGGCTCCGGCCAGCGCGAGCAGGCCGATCGCCCCGGACAGGACCAACGTGAGGGAGAGTCGCATGGGAGGTTCCGTCGCCGCGGACAGGCCGCGCTTCCAGAACCGACCATCTCCCAGGGAGCTGTTAACGTTTCATCTGCGGGTTGGAAAGAATTGGTCGTTAAAGCCACTTCTTCCAGCGGAAGAAAAAGTAGGGAAATACGGCTGCGACGACCATCATGATCAGCGCCATCGGGTAACCATACGGGAATTCTAGTTCCGGTATGGACTTAAAGTTCATGCCGTAGATCGAGGCGATCAGGGTCGGCGGCATGAATACGACGGCCATGACCGAGAACAGCTTGATGATGTTGTTCTGCTCTAGGTTGACGAGCCCCAGAGTTGCATCAAGTAGAAATTGAATCTTCGTGGACAGGAAGGTCGCGTGCTCCTCCAGCGACTGAAGATCGCGCAGAGTCGAGCGGACGTCTTCCCGCAGGTCGCGGGGGGCTTTGTTGGTTCGATACGTCGCCGAGAGCGAGAGCAGGATCCGCTCCATTGAGACGAGGCTCTCGCGTTGCTTGGAAATGAGGTCGCCGTGCCGCCCCAGGGCGCGCAGGGTGTCCTGCAGGGCGGTGTTGCGGGCGGAGGGATCCTCCTGCACCTCGAAGATCTTGCCGGACAGGCGGTCGATCCGCTCGCCCTGCAGCTGGAGCACGTCCGCGGCCCGGTCGATCACGGCCTCGATCAGACCGGCCAGGATCGTCTCGCCGGAGGTGGCGGAACTGCTGCCGTTGCCCATCGAGCGGCCAGCCCGCTGCGTGTACATCCGGAAGGCCTGCGGCTCCTCGTGGCGCACCGTCACGAGGCGGTTGCCGCGCAGGATGAAGGTGATGCCCGCCAGCCCCGGCTCCTCGGAGTCGCTCACCTTCGAGAGCACGCGCCCGGTCATGTAGCGGGCGCCGTCCTCGACATAGAGCAGTTCCGAGGGCTCGATGTCCTTCATCTCCTCGCGGGTCGGCACCTCGATCCCGGCGAACGACTCGACCTTGAGCTCCTCCTCGCGGCTCGGGCGGATCAGATCGAGCCAGACGGTGTCCTCGGGAATCGTGTCCTGGAGATCGATGACCCGGCGCTCAAGCAGTGTGGATCCGGCGCCGACGGCGGGCTGGTGGATGAAGATCACGAACGGGTCTCGGATGCGGAACGGTCACGGCGGGGCGCAGGCTTCAGCCCGCATCCGGCACAGCGACTCCCGACGCAAGCTGTGGCGCGGATGTGGCGGCGTTTTCTGACGCTTCCGTGACATCGCGACCCACCGCGCTGCGCGGCCGGGAACGCCGCGCAGGTGGATCGCTCCGCTCGAACAAGGCGACGGATGCGTCCCCGAACCTGTCAGCCCCGCATCCGATCAGTTGCAGCCGTCACAGATGCTGCGATCGATCTTGTCGGTCAGCGCGCGCTCGCGCTGCTGCTCCTGGCGGGAGGGCACCTCGCCGGGCCCCAGAGACGTGCCCGGCGGTTTGGTCACGCCGAGGCTGTTGGTGTTGGGTGCCGTGATCGTCGAGGTCGGACCGCCCCCGGTTCCGGTCTGGTCGGGGGCGACGGTCTGAGCGGCGAGCGTGGCGGGGAGGGCGAGGCTCAGTGCGGCCAGGAGCAGCGGGCGAGAGAATCCGCGGGTCATGGGACCTCCAGTCGTCGAGAGAACGTGAAGTCTCGCCGCAGGGGGCGCGATTTACAAGCGCCGCACGGGCGCGCGCCGGAACACGCCGACCATCTCTACGTGGCCCGAGTGGCGGAACTGGTCCACCGGCGTGACTGCCTCGAGGCGGTAGCCGCCGGCCACGAGCGTCGCCGCGTCCCGGGCGAAAGTGCCGGCGTCGCAGGCGACGCCGATCACGAGGGGCACCCGCGAGGCGGCGAGCTGGCGGGCCTGCGCCTCCGCGCCGGCCCGGGGTGGATCGAACACCACCGCGTCGAAGCCGTTCAGCTCGGTCGGGAGCAGGGGCCGGCGGAACAGGTCGCGGCGCTCGCTCGTGATCTGGCGCAGACCCGTGGCGCGGCGGGCAGACCGGTCTAGGCCAGCCAGGGCGGCCGCATCGGCCTCGACGGCGTGGACCGCCGCCCTCCGGGCCATCGCCAGGGTGAGCGGCCCGCAACCCGCGAACAGGTCCGCGACGCGCCGCGTGCGGGGACCAAGGGCGGCGAGGGTCAGTTCGGTGAGCACGGCCTGCCCGGCCGCGGTCGCCTGCAGGAAGCCTCCGGGGGCCGGGTAAAGGCGGGTCTCGCCGCCGGTCACTGAGACCGGCTCTGCCTCCATCAGGCGCTCGCCGTGGAGGGAGAGCCGGGCGAGGCCGAGTTCGCCGGCGATCCGTACCAGGGCGGCGCCGACGCCGGCGCTCATCGGCCCGTGGCCGCGCAGGTCGACATCGAGGCCCTGGTCGGTGACGGTCACGGCCACGTCGAGGGGCTTGCGCCCGTGCCCGAGGGGCCCTGCGAGGCGCCGCGCAACCTCCGGAGCCGGGTGCAGCGCCGGCACCGTGATCGGGCAATGGTCGATCGGCACCAGCGCGTGGCTGCGCGCCTCCATCAGCCCGGCCTGGGCTTGGCCGCCGATCTCCCGGACGTGCAGCGTGAGGCGGCGGCGCCCGGCGCCGTGCGCGTTGATCGTCGGGGCGGGCTCGACGTCGAGCCGCGCCTGCGACAGAGCCTGCGCAACGAGGCCGCGCTTCCAGGCGAGCTCGGCCTGCCGCGCGAGATGCTGCGTGCGGCAGCCGCCACAGCGCAGGAAATAGGGGCAGAACGGCTCGACCCGGTCGACGGAAGCCTGCTCGATGCCCAGCAGCTCGGCGCGCCGGCCCTCTCGGCGGATCGCCGCGCGCTCGCCCGGAAGCGTGTACGGGACGAGCGTCCCGTCCGCCGCGATGCCATCCCCACGGGCGCCCAGCTCCCGGATCGTGACCGTCTCGTTCATGGCGGCCTCGCTCATGCCAGCCTCGCGCCGATCAGGAATTCGGTATTGCCGTCGCCCCCGGGCACGGGCGAATCGACCAAGCCCAGGATCGCGGCGCCGAGCCCCTCCAGCACGGAGCGGACCGCCGCGCAGACCTCCGCGTGGACGGCCGGGTCGCGCACGAGGCCGCCGCGGCCGACGCGCGCGCGTCCGGCCTCGAATTGCGGCTTGATCAGCGCGACGAGGGCCGCGCCGGGCGCCAGAAGCGCCGGCAGGGTCGGCAGCACGAGACGCAGGCCGATGAAGCTCACGTCGACGCTGGCGAGGTCGGGGCGCGGTGCGAGCGCCGCCGGGTCGAGGCTGCGGATATCGGTGCCCTCCAGGTTCGTCACGCGCGGGTCTACGGCGAGGCGCGGGTGGAGCTGCCCCCGTCCCACATCCACCGCGTAGACATGGTGCGCGCCGCGGCCGAGCAACACATCCGTGAAGCCGCCCGTGGAGGCGCCGACGTCGAGGCAGATGCGGCCGCCCGGGTCGAGGCCGAAGGCGTCGAGGGCCGCCGCGAGCTTGAGGCCGCCGCGGGAGGCATAGGGATGCTCGGCGGCGGCCTCGACCCGGGCTCCCGGAGCGATCGGCTCGGAGGCGCGGGTGAGCGGCCGCCCGTCGACGCGCACCAGCCCGGCCCGGATCGCGGCCTGCGCCCGGGCCCGGCTCTCGAAATGGCCGTGCTCTACCAGGAACAGGTCGGCGCGCCGGGTGGACGGGTCGCGGTTTGCGGGCGCGGTGCGATCCGGTATGGGCCGGTCTCGGGTCATCAGGGCTTCGTAGGGTCCCGGCAGATCTGCGGCAGAGGTTCGAAGGCGCGGCCCTGTCGAAGGCCGCCGCGCTTCCTACCTAGACCGGGCCGGAATGGAGAGCCACCGCATGACCCGTACCCTGCCGCTGCTCGCATTGCTCGGGACCTTCGCCGCGAGCGGCGCCCTCGCGCAGGAGCCTCCGAAGGAAGCCGCCAAGGCGGCCGAGACCTACGAGGCGCCGATCAAGAACGCGAAGGGCGACGCGATCGGCACGATGGCGATCCGCGACGGAGCCAACGCCCTCGTGCTGCGCATCGCGATCCAGCCCGGCGGCCTGCCGCCCGGCTGGCACGGCCTGCACTTCCACGCCGTGGGGGATTGCTCGGACCCGAAATTCCTCAATTCCAAGGCCCACGTGAACCACGACCAGAGCAAGCACGGCCTGATCAACCCGGAGGGCCCCGACGAGGGCGATCTGCCGAATCTCTACGTGACGCAGGACGGCTCGGCCCAGGCCGAGGTGTCGAGCGAGACGCCGCTCAACGGCGAGGGCGGCCTCAGGGACGGGGACGGATCGGCGCTGGTCATCCACGCCAACGAGGACGACCACACCACCCAGCCCATCGGCGGCGCCGGCGACCGGATCGCCTGCGCGGTGATCAAGTAACCGCGGAGGGGGAGGGCACCGCCGGCGGGATCGGCCGCGGGCGGCCGGCTTCGTCGATGGCCACGAAGGTGAAGGTGGCCTGCGTCACCCGCTCGCGGACCTGGGTGCAGAAGCGCCGCGCCCAAGCCTCGACTTCGATCTTCATCGAGGTCCGGCCCACATGTGAGACCCGGGTGTAGACGCACAGCACGTCGCCCACCCGGACCGGCCGGATGAAGGTCATGGCGTCGAGCGCCACGGTGACGACCCGGCCCTGCGCCCGGTCCACCCCCGCGATGCCGCCGGCCTGGTCCATCTGCGAGAGCACCCAGCCGCCGAAGATGTCGCCGTTGGCGTTCGTGTCGCCCGGCATGGCGATGGTGCGCACCGTCAGGTCGCCCCGGGGCAGGTCGACCTCTGCGGCCGGCGCCGTCCCGGTCGATGCGAGTCCGACATGCTGCATGGCGTCCATCCGCTCGTCTCGCGCGCCGTCAGGAAAGGAGGCCGGCGAGCTTGAGGCCCGCCGCCAGCAGAACGGCGGCCGCGCTCAGGATGCATTCGAGCGGGATCGATTGCCAGAGGTCCCGCGGCGCCGCCGCGTGCTCGGCGCGCTGCGCGATATCGTTCATCGGGCCTCCTCCCGGGCGGGCCGATCTGTCGTCGCCCGTCCCATGCCATGCACAATAAAGCACAGACGCCGATCGCGCACCCCGGATCAGAGCATGAAAAAAGGCCCGGCGGCTCGGGAGAGCCGTCGGGCCGATCGTACTGGCGATCCGCTCAGTAGTAGAACCGGCGGCGCCAGTAGGGACGGCGCCAATAGGGGCGCGGGCCGTAATAGAACCGGCGGCGCCAGTAGGGGCGGCGCCAGTAGGGCCGCGGACCGTAGAAGTGACGACGGTAGTAGTACTGGGCCTTCTCGGCCACCGCCGGGGCAGCGTCGGCGGGCAGGGCGAGGCCCGGGCCGACGGGCGCGGCGGACGCTCCCTGCGGCGCCGCGGCCGCGAAGCCCAGCACCAGCAGGGCCGCGAGCAGGAATTTCCTCAGCACAGTCTCGACTCCCTTCGTGTGATTGCGTCTCAGACGCCGAACCGCACGGGAAGCGAGGGCCTCCGCCCGGTCCGAACCGCTGCAACGCACGGGCGACCTCTAGCGTTGCAGCGAAACCGCTGCGGCGTTTCGGACAGGGTTGATCGAGTCTTGAGCCGCTCCTGAGCGCGCCCAGTGTGCCCCTCAGGCAATCTTCGTGGTCATGTCCTCAATGCGGGCTTCGGCGCTCTGACGCACGAGGGCGATGCCGTGCTCACAATCCTCGCGGCGGATGTAGCCCTCTCCCGATTCGGCGATCACTTCGCCGTTGCGCGCCCGCAGGCGCCAGCGCCACTCGCCCTTCGCATCCCGGTAGAGTTCGAACCGCATGGTGCAGGCTCCTGTCCATCTCTTGAAGGAGATGGGTCGCGGTGCCCGCGAGAAAAGGATGGCCGGTCGGGCTCTTCCTGCGCGCGATGGCGAACACGTCGGATATCCGCTTCCGGCGTGGGAGCCGGCAGGAATCAGGCTCTCTGGGGCGCGCCGGCGGTCCGGTCAGGCCCCGCGCAGGCGAGGGCCGGCCTCGCTGGCGAAATCGCGGTAGCTGCGCGGGGCATGGCCAAGCAGGTGGGCGAAGCGTGCGACCTCGGCAGCCGACGCGGGAACACCAACCTCCTGGTGGCGACGCATCCTGCGCCTCACCGCGGCGCGCGCGAGACCGCGCCGCGGCGAGATCGTCCGGGTCGGCTTGCCCACACAAGAAGGCGCCCGAGACGTAATCGTCCCGGGCGCCTTTGCATGAGTCTTAGGAGCGGGGTGCGCGCTCCAGCCAGCCGATGCTGCGGCCCTCGCCGCCGGCGCCGCCGCGCGGACGGGCATCGGCGCGCTGTGGCCGGCCCTCGCGATTCGGGCGAGCTTGGTTCGGGCGCTCGCCCTGCGGCCGGGCGGGCCGGTCCGCGCGGACGTCACGGCCCTGCGGAGCGTGACCGCGGCCGTCGGCACGGCCTTCCTGAGGCCGGCCCTGCCGGGGCGCGCCGGGACCGCCGAAGCCACGTCCGCCCTCCGGCCGACCCTGCTGGGGACGCCCCTGCTGCTGCCGGGGCCGCTGGCCCGGGCGGCCGCCACCGGGACGCTGTTGACGCTCGGGACGGCGCTCCTCCTCGCGGGCGATCTCAGCCGCCTCCTGACGCGACGGCGGGCTGAAGCCCTCGGGGAAGCCCGCCACCGGCACCTTCTGCCGGGTGATGCGCTCGATATCGCGCAGGTAGGCCTTCTCCTCGTCGTTGCAGAACGAGATGGCGAGCCCGTCCGCACCCGCCCGGGCGGTCCGGCCGATCCGGTGGACGTAGCTTTCCGGGACGTTCGGCAGGTCGAAATTGACCACGTGGCTCACGCCCTCGACGTCGATGCCGCGGGCCGCGATGTCGGTGGCCACCAGAACCCGGCAGGAGCCGTCCTTGAAGGCGGCGAGCGCCCGCTCGCGCTGCGGCTGGCTCTTGTTGCCGTGGATCGCCGCCGCCGCGATGCCGACCTTGTCGAGGCCGCGCACCACGCGGTCCGCGCCGTGCTTGGTGCGGGTGAAGACCAGGACGCGGTCGATCGCCGGATCGCGCAGGATGTGGCCCAGCAGCGCCTGCTTGGCGCCCGTGTGGACGAAGATCACCTGCTGCTCGACCCGCTCGGCCGTGGTGGCGACGGGGGTCACCGCGACCTGCACCGGATCGGTGAGGTACTGGCTCGCGAGGCCCGCGATGTTCTTCGGCATGGTCGCCGAGAAGAACAGGCTCTGGCGCTTCTCGGGCAGCATCTTCACGATGCGCTTGAGGGCGTGGATGAAGCCGAGGTCGAGCATCTGGTCGGCCTCGTCGAGGACGAGGATCTCGACGCCCTCCAGCGTCAGCGAACGGCGATCAACGAGGTCGATCAGCCGGCCCGGTGTGGCGACCAGGATGTCGACGCCCGGCGCCAGCGCCCGCTCTTGGCGGCCGATGGTGACGCCGCCGAACACCACGGTGTTGGTGTAGGGTAGGTGGCGGCCGTAATCGGAGAAGGATTCGGCGATCTGGTTGGCGAGCTCGCGGGTGGGTGAGAGCACCAGCACCCGGCAGCCGCGGCGCGGAGCGCGGCGGTCCGAGAGCGAGAGCCGGTGCAGAATCGGCAGCGCGAAGGCCGCAGTCTTGCCGGTGCCGGTCTGGGCGATACCGCAGAGGTCGCGGCCCTCCATGGCGGGCCGGATAGCCTGGGCCTGGATCGGGGTTGGCGCGACGTAGCCAGCCTCGCTGAGCGCCCGCAGCACGGGCTGGGCGAGGCCGAAATCGGTGAATTGGGTCAAGGATGTATCCGATGCAGCAGGACCGGCCGGGCACCCCGCGCTTCTCGCAGGCGGCGCCGTGTTCGGAGCGGTCCGTTGGCAGAGAGCAACCCGCGTGATGGGGCGGCTCGGGTGCATGCACGTTATGAAGAGGGGGGCCGGATCACGCCGAAGGCGCCCGATCCGTCACGCAGCCCCCTCAAGCGGGCCATGGCGGCCGCTGACGCTGCAGTGCCGATATGCGGGTGTGCGACTGCGAAGTCAATGCAGCGCGCCCCGGGACGGTGCATGGCACCGATAACCAGCCGGCATGCCGGCGGCCTAGCCCGTGGAACGAAGTCCGTGAGGCGTCTCTGCGCCGTCACCTCGGCGCACGCACAGGTTTGCGCGCTCAGACCTTCCGGCCGAACGCGGAATCACGCAGCGATGGTCAGGTATCTGTTGGGTCGGGACCGTAAGCCTGCGCCTGCGGACCCCCTTCCGAGATCAAGCACCAACCGAAAAGGTTGGTGCGGCCAAGAGGACTCGAACCTCCACCCCTCGCGGGACTAGCACCTCAAGCTAGCGCGTCTACCAATTCCGCCATGGCCGCATCGGACGCGACGATCCGTGTCCGCTCGCTCGACCGATCCGACCCGCGGGAGAGATCCCGGAGGCCGTCACTACGTCGGGCGGCGCAGCGGATAACAGATCGTTCCGCCGCCGACAAGCGCCCCGCTCACGCGGGATCGTACCCGCTCTCCAGGAACGGCGCTGCCCCCTCGCCGATGCTGACCCCCGGCTCGACGATCGACGCCGCCTTGCGGATCAGTTCGGTCACCTCCACGGAGATGCGGTCGCCCGTCACGACGATCTGCCCGCGGGCGATCGGGTGGTCGTTGGCCAGGATCTCGACCATGTCGCTGTCGCTGGCTTCCAACTCGATCACGGCGCCGCGGCCCATGCGCAGCAACAGGTGCAACGGCATCCGCGCGCGGCCGAGCACCACCGTCAGATCGACCTTCAGGGTCTCGAAGACCGCCACAATCCGCCATCCCGTGTCGCGGCCGAAGCCTTGCAAGCGCCGGCCGCGGATGTTGAAGGCTTCGACCATCGATGCAGGATGGTGAACCCTTGGTAAACGCGCCCCGCCTCACGGTCAGCCCGCACGCCTTCCCGAAGCGGCCCGGCTCCGATCCGGTCTCGGGTTCCGTGGCGTGGCGGGTGAGTGATGCACCGGTCGGCTACGAGGCGGCGGTCGCCTGGATGGAGGCGCGCGCGGAGCGGATCGCCCGCGGTGCGGCGCCCGAATGCGTGTGGCTCTTGGAGCACCCGCCGCTCTATACGGCGGGCACGTCGGCCCGGCCGGAGGACCTCATGGCGCCCGGGCGCTTCCCGGTCCACGCCACGGGGCGGGGCGGCCAGTACACCTACCACGGCCCCGGCCAGCGGGTCGCCTACGTGATGCTCGACCTCGGCCGGCGCAGCCGCGACCTGCGCGCCTACGTGGCGAGCCTGGAAGCGTGGCTGATCGACACGCTGGCGGCCTTCAACGTCCGTGCGGAACGGCGCGAGGACCGGGTCGGCGTCTGGGTGCGCCGTCCCGAGAAGGGGCCGGGCGTCGAGGACAAGATCGCCGCCATCGGCATCCGGGTCCGCCGCTGGGTCAGCTTCCACGGCATCAGCCTGAACGTCGAGCCGGACCTGTCGCATTTCGACGGGATCGTGCCCTGTGGCGTGCGCGCGCACGGGGTGACGAGCCTCGTCGATCTCGGCCTCCCGGTGAGCATGCCGGAGGTCGACATGCAGCTGCGCGCCGCGTTCGAGGCGATCTTCGGCGAGACGGTGATCGAGCCGGCCGACTGAGTGAGGCCGGTCAGAAATCCGCGTGGAGCCGGGAGGCGAAGAAATGCGCCGGCCCGCGGTCCCGGTTGTAGCCGGGGTTGCTCACGAACTGGTAGTCGAAGGTCAGGGTCACGAACTTCGTGAGGTTCAGGGCATAGTAGGTCTCCAGCGCCCGTTCGGTGCCGTAGTTCAGCCTCCCGTCCCCGACCAGCAGCCCGTAATAGCCGGCCGCGAAGGCGGCGCGGTGCGAAGGCGACAGCCCGTTCATCGCCGCGCCGATGCCGATCGTGTCGTCCGGCCGGTCCCAGGCCTTGCCCTTCAGCGACAGACCGCCCGAGAAGCTCTGGTCGATGTCGGTGAAGGAGATGTTCTCGGTGCGGCCGTCGTTCAGGCTGGCGCGGGCGAACAGACCGAGTTCGGGCGTGAGCGCCTGCTCCAGGTTGATGTAGCCGCCGGTCTTGCGGCGGGGGCGCCGGGTCGCCGCGACGGCGTCGTTGATATCGTCGAAGAGGCCGAGCTGCGTCAGGGTGACGACCTCGCGGTTGTTGGCCGAGACGCCGACATTCGAGAAGAACCCGAGCCGCAGCTTGCCCGGCTGATCCAGACCCGGCAGGACGTAGCGCTGCTCGAATTCGGCGTTGAGCCCGGCGCGCCGGAACACCCGCGGATCGAGCACGTCGCTCGACGGCTCCTTGGGGACCTGCGTGTAGGCGGCGCGGATCGCGAATTCCGGTCGATTGTACTCGGCGTACACGCCCTGCGTGAATCCGGGCAGGTTCGCCGGGAAATCCCAGGCCGAAGAAGCCCAGAGCGACCAGTTGAAGAAGTCCACCCGCGGATCGTGGGCGTAGATGTTGCCGTCGAAGAAGTCGCCCAGGGCGAATTTCCCGGCGATCAGCGTGATCCGCTCCGCGTCATAACGGGTCGCGACCTGGTTCGGCCCGTCCGCCACATCCACCGTCTCGCCGCCGAGATTGATCGTCTGCTTCACGTAATAGCGGTTCGACCGGAGCTTCGGGAACGGCGCGCCCGCCTTCTGCGCTTCACCGTTGACGAAGCCCGCGACGCCGAGCGTGCGGGACAGGCCGAAGCCCTGGCTGAATTCGGGGTTATAGTAGACTTCAGTCGTGTCGGTGAGCTTCAGCCCGAGGAAGATCGTGGCCGTCGTAGTCTGCCGGGCTTGATGCGGGATCAGGCTCTGTGCGCCGACATAAGGCGCGTGGAAGCCCGGCACTCCTTGAGCGATCAGCGTCGTCTGGCCGTGCAGCGAGAACCGGCCGGTGTCGCCGTTGTCGGGATCGTGCGGGGCGGTCTCCTCCGGCTCGGGCGGCACCTTCAGCCCGTCCGGGAACCACATCAGCCGGGCGAACATCTGGTGCGAGGTGAAGCTCGCCCGGCTCGTGACCGGACCTCCCTCGGCTCCCGGCACGAAGCCCAGCGGGAAGCGCCGGCTCCCGCCGAGGTCGATGTAGCGGTAGTCGAGCCCGAGCGCGAGCGTATCGCTGATGGCGTATTGCACGCCCGCGCCGAGCGTGAAGCCGAGATAGCCGAGGTCCCGCCGCGCCGTGTTCTGGCCGCCGGTGTCGAGATCCGGATAGGTCGCCAGGATGCGCGCGTTGGCGCCCGCGAGACCGAAGCTTCCGTAGATCAGGTAGCGCGCGAAGCTGTAGCCGAGCCGGGCGCGCAGGGTCCCGTACAGGTCCGTCTTGGCGCGCACGATGTTGAAGGCCGGAACCGTATCCGCATAGCCGAAGCCCGCGATCGTCGAGGGCACCGGCCGCTTCAGGTTTGCTCCGTCGACACTGGCTTCCACGCCGTAGACCAATGGGCCGTTCTGCCAGTTCCAGCCGCCGAAGAGGCCGCCCGCCGCCGTGGTGGCGTTCCGCCCCTGATCGCTGCGACCGGTGGAATCGCCGCTCCTGAAGGCGGGAACGGGGCGGCCGCCGATCACCGTCGGGCCGAAATTGTACGCCCCGTAGGACCCGCCGGCACTACCCTCCAGGCCGACATAGCCGCCGGACCAGTCCGTGTACGAGGCGACCCCCGTCGTCGGGCGCGCGGACGCGAGGTCCGCCGCCGCGGCGGGCGCAGTCAGCGGCGCGGCCAGGATCAGGGCCGCGGCGCGGGCCAGGGGCGCGGGACGGAATCTCATGCGACTCACGGCAAGGTATAGCACTTGCTATAACGACGCGGTGCGTCGTGCAAGCCGCGGCACGCTGTCTCGGCAGATGCTGTGTGACGTGTCCGGTCCCGCGCCACGTTCTCGCCCGACTCCATGGCGGTGGCATGACGATCCGAGTTCAATCGACCCGTCAAGATCGTGCAGGTCACAGAGGAGTCAAAGATCTTCGCAGAGTACAGGATATTCGGCTGCATCCAGGCTCGGGGTGCGGAAATACGTGTCAGCACCGGACCAAGAATTTCAGATTAGAATTGTTATTATTTGAGGGCGCGTGATTCCTGTTTGAACTTCGCGCGCAACGGATTATGTGCGGAGCCATGCGCGCCTCGAACGTCCCGATTTTCCGCGGCCTCACCGCGGCCTCCCTCTTGGTGCTCGCGGGTGCGGCTGCAGCCAAGGAGGTGCCGATCGGCCCGCATGTGACCCGCAACGGCCTCGAGGTCGCCGCCGTCTATCTCCAGCCGATCGAGATGGAACCGGCCGGCATGATGCGCGAGGCTGCGCAGTCGGATATCCATCTCGAGACGGACATCCGTGCCGCCAAGGACAATCGCAACGGCTTTGCCGAGGGCGACTGGGTCCCGGCGCTCGATGTGCGCTTCGAGGCGGTGAAGCTCGACGGCGACAAGCTGACCGACCAGAAGGTCGCCGGCCTGCTGATGCCGATGGTCGCCAACGACGGGCCGCATTACGGCGACAACGTCAAGCTGTTCGGCCCGGGTCGCTACCGCCTCAAGGTCACCGTCGCGCCCCCCGGCAAGGACAGCCATTTCGGCCGCCACGTCGACAAGGAGACGGGGGTCGGCCCCTGGTTCGAGCCCTTCGACGTCACTCAGGACTTCACCTTCGCCGGCGTCGGCAAGAAGGGCGCCTACTGAAATCCGGAGATCTCCGTGTCTCGTCCGTCGCGTCTCGCCGTCACTGTCTTTATCGCCCTCGTCTGCGCGACAGTGAGCGCGCGCGCGGATGACATGCCGGTGATCAAGGTCGAGATGCGCGACGGCGTGATCCTTCCGGCGGTGATCGAGGTGCCGGCCAATGTCCGGTTCAAGCTGGAGATCTCCAACACCGGTCAGACGCCCGTGGAGTTCGAGAGCGTGGAACTCAAGCGCGAGAAGGCGCTCGCCGCCGGCTCGACCTCGGCGATCGTGTTTCGAACCCTCAATCCCGGCACCTACCAGGTGTTCGACGACTTCCACCCCGAGGCGAAGGCGACCTTGGTGGCCAAATGAGCGCGTCGACGACAGCGCCGGCCGTCCTCTCCCTCGCTCCCGTCACATCGCGCCGGGACGTGATCGATGCGCGGCTCGCCCGTTTCGGCGACTGGCTGCGCCGCCGCGGCCGGATCATTCGCGCCGTTCAGTGGCTGATCGTCGCCATCTATGCGGTGCTGGTGATCGTGCCCGCGCTGCTGCCGCTCCCCGGCAACGCCGCCCACATCTGGACCAACCTGACGCTCGCCGCGCAATTCGCCTTCTGGGGCATCTGGTGGCCGTTCGTGCTGGTGAGCATGGTGCTGGTCGGCCGGGCTTGGTGCGGCGTGCTCTGCCCCGAGGGGGCGCTGAGCGAGTTCGCGAGCCGCTGGAGCCGCGGCTATGCCGTGCCGCGCTGGATCACCTGGCAGGGCTGGCCGTTCCTGGCCTTCGCCGGCACCACGGTCTACGGGCAGATGACCAGCGTCTACGGCTACCCCAAGCCCGTGCTCGCCGTGCTGGGTGGCTCGACGCTGGCGGCGATCGGGGTCGGCCTGCTCTACGGGCGCAACAAGCGGGTCTGGTGCCGCTATCTCTGCCCGGTCAATGGCGTCTTCGCGGTCCTGTCGAAGCTCGCCCCCGTGAGCTTCCAGGTCGATCGCGCGGCCTGGGCGGCCTCGCCCAAGCCGGCCCGCGGGTCCGAGTCCTTCAACTGCGCCCCGCTCGTGCCGGTGAAGACGATGCGCGGCTCGGGGGCCTGCCACATGTGCGGGCGCTGCAGCGGCCATCGCGGGGCGGTGCGCCTCGCCCTGCGCTCGCCCAACCACGAGATCGTGCACGTGGCCGGCGACGAGCCGAGCCTCGACCAGACCATGCTGATCCTGTTCGGGATGCTGGCGCTGGCGGTGGGCGCCTTCCAGTGGTCGTCGAGCCCCTGGTACGTCGATGCCAAGCAATGGGCCGCCACCTGGCTCATCGACCGGGGCGTGACCTGGCCGCTGGAGGCTTCGGCGCCGTGGTTCGTGCTCACGAACTACCCCGACCGCAACGACGTCCTGACCCTCCTCGACGGCGCGCTGCTCCTCGCCTACATCGGCGCCGCGACGGTGATCCTCGGGCTTGTCCTGTCCGGCATCGTGGCGCTCGCGACCCTGTGCCTCGGAGGCTGGTCTCTGCGGCGCTTCCACCATCTGACGCAGACGCTGATCCCGGTGGCGGGCTGCGGCGTATTCCTGGGGCTGTCGGCGCTGACCGTCACGTTCCTGCGCGGCGACGGCATCGTGGTCCCCCATGTGGCGGAGATCCGCGCGGCCTTGCTCGCCGGCGCGAGCCTCTGGAGCGTCTGGCTCGCCTGGCGCGTCGCCGGCCTCAGCGCCGGCGGAGTCCGCCGGGTGACGGCCTCGGCCTGCATCGCCGGTGCGGCTGCCGTCTCGGTAGCCAACTGGGTGCTCCTGTTCTGGATCTGGTAGCGCGGTCCGCGCCACGCGTTGCAACCCTTCGCAAGTCTTGGAGACCGCCATGATCGGCGCCTTCGTCATCGCCTTCCGCGAGGTTATCGAGGCGGGCCTCATCATCTCGATCGTGCTGGCGGCGACCCGCGGCATCCCGGGCCGGATGCGCTGGGTCCTGCTCGGTGTCGCGGGCGGCCTTGGGGGCGCCGGCCTCGTGGCCCTGTTCGCCGAGAAGATCTCCGACGCCTTCGAGGGTAACGGGCAGGACATCCTCAATGCCGCGGTTCTGATCGTCGCGGTGCTGCTCCTCGTCTGGCACAACACCTGGATGAGCAAGCACGGGAAGGAACTGGCGGGCGAGTTGCGCGCCGCCGGTGCGGCGGTACGCTCGGGTGAGCGGGAGGCCGCGGCGCTCTCCATCGTGATCGGTGCCGCGATCCTGCGTGAGGGCGCCGAGCTGGTGCTGTTCCTCTACGGGCTCGTGGCTTCGGGCACCTCGGGCGCCGACATCCAGTTCGGTGCCGTCGCAGGTATCGGGGCGGGCGTGCTCCTCTCGGCGGTGACCTATCTCGGCCTCGCCTCGATCCCGAGCCGCTACGTGTTCTCGGTGACGAGCGTGCTGATCGTCTTCCTGGCCGCGGGGCTCGCCGCGCAGGCTGCCCAGTTCCTCGCCAATGCGGGGGTGGTGGACGTCCTCGGCCACACCCTCTGGAACAGCTCCGGGGTGATCGCCGAGACGTCCTGGCCGGGTCGCGTGCTGCACGCCCTCGTGGGCTACACCGACAGGCCGACCGCCCTGCAGGGTCTCGTCTACGTCGCAACGATCGCGGTCATGGTGGGGCTGATGCAGTGGAGCGCCGCCGACAAGCGCCGCGCCGTGCGGGCGGCGTAAGGCCAGGCAAGGTTGATCCCGGCCTCGCCACTGCGTCAGTCCGGGGTTTGTCGTCGATGCCCCGGACCGACACAGGCCGATCAGGCGGCGCGCTCAAGCGCCGGTCGCGACGGGCCGCACCGGATCGGCGCCCCACTCCGACCAGGAGCCGTCGTAGAGGCCGCGGACCGGCCGGCCCATGGTCTCCAGCGCCAGCGCGATGATCGCCGCAGTCACGCCCGAGCCGCAGGTGGTCACGATCGGCTTGTCCGGATCGACGCCGTTCTTCGCGAACACGCCCGTCAGCTCCTCAGGGCTCTTCATGCGGCCGTCGCGCTGCAGCGCTGCGTAGTGCAGGTTGCGCGCACCGGGCATGTGCCCGGGCCGTACGCCCGGTCGCGGCTCCGGCTCCTCGCCGCGGAACCGCGTGCCTGAGCGGGCATCGACCACCTGGGCCGAGCCGGTCTCCAGGGCGCGGGCGACGTCGTCGGCCTCCGCCACCGCGCCGTGGTCGAGGCGGGCAGTGAAGTGCCGGCGCTCGTGCGGGCGCGGCTCGCCGTCCTCGGTGGGATAGCCCGCCGCGATCCACGCCGGGAGGCCGCCATCCAGCACCAGGGCGTCGCGCACCCCGAAGGCCTTGAGCATCCACCAGACACGCGGGGCCGAGAACAGACCCTGCCCGTCATAGACCACGATCTGCATGCCGTCGCCGATGCCGAGCGCCCGCATCCGCGCGGCGAAGACCTCGGGGCACGGCAGCATGTGCGGCAGGCTCGATTCGGTGTCGCTCATGGCGTCGAGGTCGAACCGTCGCGCGCCGGGGATGTGGGCCGCGCGGAACTCGGCTTCGGGATCGCGGCCGGCGGCCGGTAGGTACCAGGAGGCGTCGAGCACCACGATGTCGGGGGCGGTGAGGCGCTCGTGCAGCCATTCGGGGGTCACGAGGGGCGCATGGGCCATGGTCGGCGGATCCGGTTCTGTTCGCGAAAGCCGGCAGCAAACCACAGGTCGCAACGGCTTGCACACCCCCGGGCCGCCGCCGCGGCGGAGCGTTGGGACGGTTTCGTCAGGCTTGGCGAATGCCAGTCGATACGGAGCGCGATTGCGGCGAGCTACGCATCCCGCACCGTGGTCCGATGCAGCCAATGCAGGCTGGTCTTGTTTTAAATTGCCGTAACCCCAGTTACGACAACATGATGACGCTGATCGCGTCGGCCGTCGAGGCCGGCATCGAGATGGCGCCCCGGATGCCGCTCCTACGGATGCGAGACGGGGCCGCTGCCTGACGGAAAGGCGTTCCACCCTCCCTGTCTGCCGGGGCCTCCGTACCCACCGAGCAGGATGCTTATTGAGCCGATCGACACCATGAATCAACTCGTCCGCATGTCCCAGATCGGCGATGCCGAGACCGTCGAGGAGCCGTCGGCCGACCTGCGCGTGCCTTTCGCGCAGTCGGGCGCCTTCGTGTGCAAGTACATCATCGGCGAGCCGAACGACCGCGCGGTCTGCTGCGGCGCGCCCGTGACCGACGGCAAGAGCTGGTGCGCCTACCACCGCCGGATCGTGTTCGAGCCAACCCGCCCGGGCCGCATCCGCTGAGCGGCCCTCACCCGGGCCGCCACGGTGGTCACTGCGTCCGCATGATTTGGATGACGGCCGGGGTGATGATGACGACGAACAGCACCGGCAGGAAGAACAGGATCATCGGCACCGTAAGCTTGGGCGGCAGGCCTGCCGCCTTCTTCTCGGCCTCGTTCATGCGCTGGTCGCGGCTCTCCTGGCTCAGCACGCGCAGCGCCTGGCCCACCGGGGTGCCGTAGCGCTCGGCCTGGATCAGGGCCGTCGCCACGGACTTCACAGGCTCGAGCCCGGTCCGCATCACGAGATTCTCGTAGGCCTGCCGTCGGTCGGGCAGGAACGACATCTCCGCGGTCATCAGGGCGAGTTCCTCGGCCAGCACCACCGAGGAGGTGGCGATCTCCGTGCTCACCTTCCGGAAGGCGTTCTCGATCGCCATGCCGGATTCGACGCAGATCAGCGTGAGGTCGAGCGCGTCCGGCCAGGCCTTCCGGATCTCCGTCTGCCGCTTCTTGGCGGTGTTGACCAAGAACAGCTCCGGCGCCTTGATGCCCCCGTAGGCCGCCCCGATCACCAGGCCGAACCGCATCAGGTAGGAGGCGTCGACGGCCTCCAGCACGAACAGATAGAACACAGCGGCGATCACGCAGGCCACCGGCACGACGAGGCGAAAGAACAGGAACGCCGTCTCCGCGCCCTGGCCACGGTAGCCTGCCATCATCAGCTTGCGCTTGGCCGTGTCGGTGCCGAGCCAGCGGCGCAGCTGGTACCGCTCGACGATCGACTTCATGTAGGCCTTGGGCTCGACGCGCAGCGTGGCCCGGCTGACCGTGCGGTCCAACTGTTGCCGCTCCCGTCGCCGGATCTGCTCGCGCTCGTCGCTGACGAGCTTCATCCGCTTGGCAAGCCTGTCGGTCTCAAGGAAGGGCTGCGCCACCGCGAAGGCGGTCGCGGCCGCCGCGACGGCAGTCAGCAGCGTGCCCATGAAGCGGGGATCGAAGAGCTTTTCCGCGATGACGTCGATCATGGGGGCGGGATCCGGCGAGAGGCGCACCGAGCCTCAGAACTCGAAGGCGATCATCTTCTTGATGGTGAAGATGCCGATTGACATCCAGATCGCCGCACCCACCAGCGCGACCTTGCCGGTATCGGTCGTCCAGAGCAGCGAGATGTAGTCGGGGCTCGTCAGGGTGGTGATGCCCGCCACCGCGAAGGGCAGGCAGGCGATGATCGAGGCCGAGGCCTTGGCCTCCATGCTCATCGCCTGAACCTTGCCGCGCATCTTGGCGCGATCGCGCAGCACCGTGGAGAGGTTGTTCAGCGCCTCCGACAGGTTGCCGCCCGATTGCTGCTGGATGTTGATCACGATGGCGAAGAAGTTCACCTCGGCGGTGGGGACGCGCTCGAACAGGCGAATGACCGCCTCGCCGAGCGACAGGCCCAGCGCCTGGGTCTCCACCACGGTCTTGAACTCGCTGCGCACCGGCTCCTCGGCCTCCCGCGAGACCATGCGGAAGCAATCGCCCACCGGGATACCCGTCCGGATGCCGCGCACGACCACGTCCACGGCGTTGGGAAGTTCCTTGTTGAACTTCGCAATCCGCCGGAGCCGCAGGTGGCGCAGCAGCCAGGCCGGCACGCCGAAGCCCCCCGCGAAGGCGGCTCCCAGGGCCGCAATCGGGCTGTCGGTGATCATGAAGAGCAGGAGCGCGAGGATCAGGGCGCTGCCGGCCGAGACCATGTAGAAGGTCTTCTTCGTCCAGGCGAGGCCGGCGCGGGCCAGCTTCAGGTCAAGGGTCGCCTTGGAGGCGCCCTTGGCCTTCGCCTCGATCTCGCTCAGCGTCTTGGCGACCTGCTCGCGCCGGTTGACCGTCACGCCCCGCACCGCCGCCCCCGAGGCGGAGACGCCGAGCGACTTCAGGCGCTTGTTCGCCCGGCGCTCGCCGCCGAGAAGCGGCAGGATTGCCACGTAGGCCACAGCCGCCACGGCGATGCCGACGAGGCCTGCGGCGATCGGCAGGTTGGAGGCGCTCGAGACGGGGACGGGCAGGTCCGGCATCAGGTCAGGCCCTGTCGACCACTTCGGCGGCGTCGAGCGCCTCGCCGAGCTTGCGCTCCAGGCCGTAATAGCGGGCGCGCTCCCAGAATTTCGGCCGGCCGACGCCGGTCGACCGGTGGCGCCCGACGAGCTTGCCGTTCGCGTCCTCGCCGATGATGTCGTAAAGGAAGATGTCCTGCGTGGTGATGACCTCGCCCTCCATCCCGAGCACCTCGGTGATATGGGTGATGCGTCGCGAGCCGTCGCGCAGGCGCATGGCCTGGATCACCACGTCGATCGAGCCGCAGATCATCTCGCGCAGGGTCTTCGAGGGCAGCGAGAAGCCGCCCATCGAGATCATCGACTCGATACGCGACAGGCACTCGCGCGGGCTGTTGGCGTGGAGCGTCCCCATCGAGCCGTCGTGGCCGGTGTTCATCGCCTGAAGCAGGTCGAAGGCCTCGGGTCCGCGCACCTCGCCCACGATGATCCGCTCCGGACGCATACGCAGGCAGTTCTTGACGAGGTCGCGCATGGTGACCTGGCCCTGGCCCTCCATGTTGGGGGGGCGCGTCTCCAGGCGGACCACGTGGGGCTGCTGGAGCTGAAGCTCGGCCGCGTCCTCGCAGGTGATGACCCGCTCGTCGTGCTCGATGAAGGCGGTGAGGCAGTTGAGCAGCGTCGTCTTGCCGGAGCCGGTGCCGCCGGAGATCACCACGTTGCAGCGCGACTGGCCGATGATCTTCAGGACCTCGGCCCCTTCCGGCGAGATTGCCCCGAAGCGCACGAGCTGCTCCAGGGTCAGCTTGTCCTTCTTGAACTTGCGGATGGTGAGCGCCGGGCCGTCGATGGCGAGCGGTGGCGCGATCACGTTGACGCGGGAGCCGTCGGGCAGGCGCGCGTCGCAGATCGGCGAGGCGTCATCGACGCGCCGGCCCACCTGGCTGACGATCCGCTGGCAGATGTTCATCAGCTGCTGGTTGTCGCGAAACCGCACGCTGGTCAGCTGGATCTTGCCGCCAACCTCGATGAAGGTCCGGTTGGCGCCGTTGACCATGATGTCGGCGATGTCGTCGCGGGCGAGCAGCGGCTCCAGCGGGCCGTAGCCCAGCACGTCGTTGCAGATGTCGTCGAGCAGCTCCTCCTGCTCGGCGATCGACAGGACGATGTTCTTGAGCCCGATGATCTCCGTGACGATGTCGCGGATCTCCTCGCGCGCGGTCTCGGCGTCGAGGCGCGAGAGCTGCGTGAGGTCGATCGCCTCGATCAGCGCCCCGAAGATCAGGCTCTTCGTGCGGTAATAGTCCTCGGAGCGCGCGGTCTTGACGATCACCGGGGTGGTTGGTTCCGGGCGCTTGGCCGGAGCCGCGGAGTCGCGCGCGATCGGGGCGGCCGGCGTCGCCGCCCGCGGCTGCGGGACCGGCGGCGGGGGCGCCGACGCGGTTCCGGACTGTCGCCTACCGAACATGGGCCAGATCCTGGGCGCTGTCCTGCGGAAGCTTCCGGGCGGTGCTCCCCGCCCGCATCACGAACCCTTGCGGCCGGCGAGCTTGGCGAGCAGCGGCTCCAGCAGGCTCGGGCGTCCGCGGCGGTTCTCCGGACGCCCCAGGGTCACCGCCGCCAGATCGTTGAACAGCTCCGCCACCTTCGATCCCGCCTGGATCTCGGCGATCATCTGGCCGTTGTTGGCGGCGGTGCCGAACAGGGTCGGCTCGAACGGGATGGTGAGGGCGATCGGAGCCTCCAGGGCCTTGGAGAACTCGGTGGTCCCGATCTCGGGTCGCTTCGGAACGCCGATCCCGTTCAGCAGGATGCGGGGCGGCTGGTCGTTCGGGCGCCCGTGCTTGAGCGCGCCGAGCAGGTTCTTGGTGTTGCGCAGGCAGGCGAGGTCGGGACCCGCCACGATCAGGATCTCGTCGGCCGCCGCGAGGACGCGCTTCGACCACGCGGTCCACTGGTGCGGAATATCGAGAACCACGCAGGGCACGCTTGCCCGCAGATACTCGATCAGCGCGTCGAAGGCCGGCTCCGACAGGTCGATGGTCCGGTCGAGGCTCGCCGGCGCCGAGAGCAGGCTCAGGTTGTCGCTGCACTTGGACAGCAGCCGCTCGACCAGGGCCGAGTCGAGACGCTCGGGGGCGAAGACCGCCTCGGCGATGCCCTGTGGCGGATCCTGATTGAAGTTGAGCGAGGCCGTGCCGAAGGCGATGTCGAGATCGGCGATGACCGTCTGGACGCCCTGGCTTCGGGCCACCGACCACGCAAAGTTGTGCGCCACCGTCGAGGCACCGATACCGCCCTTCACACCGTAGACCGCCACCGTGCGCCCCACCGGCTTCACGCCCGGCGCCGTGAACAGGTCGGAGATCGCCGCGATCAGGGTCAGCGGCTCCACCGGCGCCATCAGGTAGTCGGACACCCCGCGCTGGATCAGCTGCCGATAGAGCGTCACATCGTTGAGGTGGCCGATCACCAAGACCCGGGTGCCCTCGTCGCAGACCTCCGCCAGGGCGTCGAGGCACTCGATCGGCTTCGAGCGCACCCCTTGCGTCTCGATGACGATGACGTTGGGCGTCGGCGCGTGGCGGTAAGCCTCGATCGCGGCGGCGCCGCCGCCCATCCGGACCTTGACCTGCGCCTTGTGCATGCGCCGGTCGAGGGCGGCGCCCTCGATCATCGCGGCGGTCTCGCTGGTCTCGCAGAACGCCTGGATGGTGATCCGGGGCACCGGGGCGATCGTGCGCTCGGTTGTCTCGGACAGGTCTGCCATGACGGCGCTTTCGGGTTCGCGTTCGGGTCGCGGCGTTGGGGCCGGGACGAGGCGGTTCTAGTTGCCGACCTGGGACTTGACGGCTGTCTGACCATCTTGCCGCCATGTGGTTGACGGATCCTTGCCATCCCGCAACTGGCCGATGTCCCGCACCCGTTTGACCGTATCGATGCGGCCCTCGGGCCGGCCGCGCACGAGGTCGACCGGATCCGCGACCTGGGCGGCCACATTGGCCTGCATGGCGCAGCCCAGGTTCCAGCTCGGCCGGTTGCTGTAATCGAAGGCGAAGCTGCTGGTCCCGAGGTCCTGGGGCCAAAGGCCGCACTGGTCGGCCACCTTGGCCTGCATGCGCTGGAAGCTCAGACGGATCGGCGCGGCGAGGCTCGGCGCCGTCACGCCGTAGCCGGTCACCGCGATCTCGCGGGCACCCACGCCGTTCCGGATGCCGCGCTGGCCCAGCGCCGCCTCCGTCCGCGCCAAGGCCGCCGCCTGACTCGGCGGCACGCCCCTGGGTACTTCCATCAGGAGGACGCCCCGGCCATAGCGGCGGTATTCCAGCATGAAGGCATCGACATCGGCGGTCTGGCGTGGGTCGAGATGGCCGATCCCTGTGGGGAACACGTCGAGGCTTCGTGTGCCATCGGCCAGCACGATCGGGTGCCGCGCGCGGTAATCCGTCACGTCGATCCCCCCGGTGGTGGC
The DNA here is from genome assembly GCF_054611515.1 of Methylobacterium sp. CM6257. Taxonomy (NCBI): domain Bacteria; kingdom Pseudomonadati; phylum Pseudomonadota; class Alphaproteobacteria; order Hyphomicrobiales; family Methylobacteriaceae; genus Methylobacterium; species Methylobacterium sp. CM6257. Next base: position 5,883,066 of record NZ_CM137735.1, on the reverse strand, counting down.
GGGGTCGCCCTTGCAGGCGGTCGCCAGGGCGCCGAGCGCACAGGCGGCTAGCAGATTCCTGGCGCGGCGGGGCAAGGCGGGCGGGTGAGGTCCGGTCATGGGTCCGATCCTGGAGCGAGGCGGGGCGGCCACGCGGGGCGCTACTCGACGATGAAGCCGACGCGACCGCGATACGTGCGCGCGAGCGGGGCCGCGCCGACCGTGCCGTAGAGACGGTTGATCTGGCCGAGCAGCACGGCCTGCCCGTCGGTGGAATCGACGAAGTTGTCGTCCGGCCGGCTCGCCTGCTTCGGCTCCATCGCCCGGGCGATGTAAGGGGTGCACATGATCATCAGCTCGGTCTCTTGGCGCTGATAGTCCCGGGAGCGGAACAGGGCGCCGAGGACCGGCAGGTTGATCAGGCCGGGCAGGCCGCTGATCGCCTGCTTGTTCACCTGCTGGATCAGGCCGGCGGTCATCATCACGCCGCCCGAGGGCAGCTCGACGGTTGTCTCGGAGCGGCGCACCCGGGTTCCCGGCACCGCGACCGTGTTGTTGCCGACGACGTAGTTGAAGCTCTGCTGCGGATCGATCTCCGTCACGTCCGTGGCGACGCGGATGGAGATCCGGTTGTCGGCCAGCACCACGGGGGTGAACGACAGGGCGACGCCGTAGGGCTTGTAGGTGATCCCGGGGGTGCACAGGCCGCCGACCGCGCACGAGGCCGAGGACGGCACCGGGAACTCGCCGCCGGCCAGGAACTTCGCCGCCTCTCCGGAGATGGCGGTGAGCGTCGGCTCGGCCAGGATGCGCGAGACGCCCGCCTGCTCGAAGGCCTTCAGGGTCGCCTGCAGCGAGAAGCCTCCCGCCTTCACGGAGGCCTGGAGCTGGTTGCCGTTGGGGAAATTCGTGTTGATCGGGAACGGCAGGTTGTTGCTCAGCGCGGGCGAGGTCGCGGAACCGAGGGGGTTCAGCGCCGTCCAGTTGCCGGTCATGTTGATCCCGAACTGCTTCAGCACGCTGCGGGACACCTCCACCACGGTGACGCGGAGCATCACCTGGTCCTTGTTGCGGATCGTGAGGTTGTTGATCACCGCGCCCCGCGCGCCGGCCGCAACGCCGCCGCTCGGCGCCCCCGAGGCGGCGCCCGCGCTCCCGAGCCCGACGAAGGCGTTGGCGATGTCGATCGCCTGCTGGGCATCGGCCGAGGAGTTCACCGAACCCGACAGCAGCACCGAGGCACCGGACGAGCGCACGTCGAACCGCCCACCCGGGATGCTCTGGTTGAGCAGTTCGCGCAGCGTCCCGAGGTTCAGATCCCGGGCCACCGTCACGTCGAGGGCGGCGATCTGGCGGCCTTCGGCATCCATGATGAAGATCGAGGTCGCGCCGTCGGCCATGCCGATCACGAACACCTTGCGGGTCGAGCGGACCACGGCGTTGGCCACCGCCGGATTGGCGACGAAGACCTCCTTGGCGTCCCGCGGCAGGTCGATGATCACGGAGCGGCCGGCGGTCAGCTCGACCCGGCGGGTCGAGGCGGCCTCCGCGGAGCCGACCGTGAGCATCGGTGCGGGCCCGAGCGTCGGGCGATCCTGCGCGAAAGCCGGCCCATTCAGGGCGGCCACCAGGGCGAGGGCGCAGGCCGCCGGGCGGCGGGCCAGGCGGGCGTGGGGCAGCGGGGCGGTCATGGCGATCACGGCGTCTGCTGCCGCGCGACGCCGAAGCGCACTACGGTCAGGGCGGGTTCGGGCATCTGCGCCTGGGGCGCTTCGGCCTGCGGCAAGGTTTCGGGCGACTGCCCCGCATCCGCGAGGCTGCGCAGCGACAGGGAGAGGGCGCCCACCTTCTGGGCGAGCGCCAGGGTCTCGGCCTGGGCGGGCGTGACCGCGAGGGTCGCGGTCTCGCCGGTGACGACGTTGGTGCCGTTCTTCTCCTGGATCAGCTGACCGATCGCCAGGACGCGGATATCGGTCAGGATCGTCTGGGAGAGCTGGACGTCGCTGTTGTTGGCCCGCGAGTTGGCGTCGTCGCGGAACGTTCGGATCACGTCGACGCGGTCATTGGGCAGGATGAAGCCGCCGGCCGAGTTGGTGCCGCGGCTGTCGGTGACGATAGCGACCGCGCGCATCCCGGGCGGCAGGATCGCCGCCATGAATCCGCTCTCCGGGCGCACGAGCTTCTGCGCACGGATGGGCTCGCCCGCGAGAAATCCCGAGCGGACCGAGGCGCCTACGGTCTCGTCCAGAGCCTTCGGATTGCTCTTGCGGGTCATGTAGCCCGCAGCCACGGCGCCGTCTGGCCAGGGCTGCCAGCGCAGGTCCGCGGCCCGCAGCACCTGGCCCATGGGCATGTCGGTGGCGGCCACGAGCACATCGGTCATCGGCGCCGGCGGCGCCTCGGCCTTCGGCGGCGGAGGCGGCGGAGGCGGATCGCCGCCGCTCATCAGGAAGGCCGCCCCGCTGCCCGCCGCGAGGGCGATGCCGAGGACGGCGAAACGGGCTGGTTTCATCGCTTGGACACGCGCCAGAGACGGCCGAGTTGCCGTCCATGAGCGGAACCTGCGCGGGCATTCGTGTAATTATGGTTAAGCTATTCTAACCTCGCCTCTCGCGGCCGATCCGGAAACGGGTCGCTTCCCGAGCATGCGTCACAATCTGCGAAATCCTTCAGCATCCGACCGACCTTGGCCGTGGCGCATCACCCGTTCGTGATCTATCCTGCCTCCGCAACCGCCCGAGAAGCGGATACTCGGACAAACCCGGGGGGAGACATGATCAGGACAATCGGCGGCGCGGTGCTGGCGGCCGCCCTTGCGGGGACGGCGCTCGGCTCCGCGCCGGCTGCCGCACAAGGCGGTGCTGCGGGCGCCTTCTCGGGCGACGCGGTGCGCATCGGCATTCTCAACGACCAGTCGGGCCTCTACGCCGAGTACGGCGGCCAGGGCTCGGTCGAGGCCGCCCGGATGGCGGTGGAGGATATGGGCGGCAAGATCGGCAGCGTGCCGATCGAGATCCTCTCGGCTGACCACCAGAACAAGCCCGACATCGCCTCGGCGATCGCCCGGCAATGGTACGACCGCGACGGCGTCGACGCGATCATGGAGCTGACCACCTCCTCGGTGGCGCTGGCGGTCCAGGGCCTGTCGAAGGAGAAAAAGAAGATCACCATCACCACCGGGGCGGCGACCAGCGACCTCACCGGCAAGGCCTGCACGCCCTACGGTTACCACTGGGCCTTCGACACGCGGGCGCTGGCCGTCGGCACCGGTGGCGCGCTGACCCGGGCGGGCGGAAAAACGTGGTTCTTCCTCACGGCCGACTACGCCTTCGGCTCGGCGCTGGAGGCCGATACGAGCCGGGTGGTGGAAGCCAATGGCGGCAAGGTGGTGGGCAGCGTCCGGCACCCGCTCTCGACCCAGGACTTCTCGTCGTTCCTGCTCCAGGCGCAGGGCTCGAAGGCCAAGGTGATCGGGCTCGCCAATGCCGGCCTCGACACCTCGAACGCGATCAAGCAGGCGGCCGAGTACGGCATCGTCGAGGGCGGCCAGAAGCTCGCGGCGCTGCTGTTCACCCTCTCAGAGGTGCACGGGCTCGGCCTCAAGGTGGCGCAGGGCCTGACGCTCACCGAGGGCTGGTACTGGGACGCCAACGACGAGACCCGGGCCTTCGGCCAGCGCTACATGAAGCGCACCGGCCGGATGCCCAACATGATCCAGGCCGGCACCTACTCGGCGGTCCTGTCCTACCTGAAGGCCGTCAAGGCCGCGGGCACCGACGAGACCGACGCGGTCAACGCCAAGCTCAAGGCGCTGCCGGTGGACGACGTCTTCGCCCATGGCGGGGTCGTGCAGCCCGACGGCCTCATGGTGCACGAAATGTACCTGTTCGAGGTCAAGAAGCCCGCTGAGTCGAAGGGCGAGTGGGACCTCTACCGGCTGATCTCGACCATCCCCGGCAAGGAGGCCTTCGCGTCCCCGGCCGAGAGCGGCTGCCCGCTGACGGCGGCGGCGAAGTAGGGCTCACACGAGCCTTCTCGTCATCGCGCGCAGCGCGGCGACCCAGGGTAGCGCGACATCGAAAGGTGTGACGCTGCCGGGTTGCTGCGCTGCGCGCGCAAAGATGGCGGCGGTCCCGAGCCTCCGCCCCGACGCTTGGCTTACCCTGCCCAGACGCGGCGGTAGAGCGCCACGATCTCGTCGGCGGTGGGCTCCACCGGGTTGTTGGCCGGGGAGCCGGAGGCGAGCGCTTGGGCCGCCATGGTGGGGAGCAGGGCCTCCCAGCGGGCCGGGTCGATCCCGTATTCCCGGGGGCCGGGCACATCGAGATCGTCGTTCAGCGCCTCGAGTTCCGATACCAGGGCCGACACCGCGGACCGGTCGTCGGTCTCTGGGCCGGCGATCATCATGGCGCGGGCGCAGGCGGCGTAGCGATCGATGGCGGCCGGCGCCGAGAAGGCCGTGACCGCCGGCAGCAGCATCGCGTTCGAGAGTCCGTGCGCCACATGGAAATGCGCGCCGATCGGCCGGCTCATGCCGTGCACCAGCGCCACGGAGGCATTCGAGAAGGCGATGCCCGCCTGCGTCGCGCCGAGCATCATCGCCTCGCGCGCCGCCCGGTCGCCGGGATCGGTCCAGACCCTTCGCAGGTTCGGGGCGATCAGCTTCATCGCCTGGAGCGCCAGCCCGTCCGAGAACAGGTTGGACTTACGCGAGACATAGGCCTCGATGGCGTGGGTGAGCGCGTCGATGCCGGTATCGGCGGTGAGCCGCTTGGGCTTGGTGAGCGTCAACTCGTAGTCGACGAGCGCCGCAACCGGCAGGTAGGCCAGCCCGATGCACAGCATCTTCTCATCGGCGGCTTCGTCCGTGACAATGGTGAAGCGGGTCGCCTCCGAGCCGGTGCCGGCGGTGGTCGGGATCGCCACGATCGGCAGGCCGGGCTCGTCCTGCTGGCGCGGCGCCTTGTAGTCGCGCATGTGGCCGCCGTGGCGGGCGAGCACCGCCACCGCCTTGGCGGTATCCATCGGGCTGCCGCCGCCGAAGCCGACCACGCAGTCGAAATCGCCCGCCTGGAGCGCCGCGAGGGCCGCCTCGACGGAGGCCACGGTCGGATCCGGTACGGTGTCGGCAAAGATCGTCGCACGGGCGCCCGCGTTGGTCAGCCGTTCGAGCAGCGTCTCGGTGCGGCCGCTGCCGGCGAGGTAGGGGTCGGTGACCACGAAGGGGCGCGACAGGCCGAGCTGGCCGAGCACCTCCGGCAGGAGCCGTGAGGCTCCGGCGCCGACGCGCATCAGCCGGGGCAGGGCGATCGAGGCGACCATGGCGTGTTCCTCCACCCGGTGCCGTTCCTGGTCTGCCGGGACCGCCCGATCTTAGGCCGTGCGGCTGCACGGCGAAACCGCCGACGCTTACACCGCCGGCCCCGCGAACAGCGCACCGGACGCCTTCACCTCTGCGGCGATGAACCCCGCCACGGCGCGGATATGGGCGGCTTTCCGGTGGTCCTCGTGGATGTGCATGTGGAACGAGCGCGTCAGCGAGACCGCTTCGGGCAGAACCGGCACCAGGCCGGGATGGGCCGCCGCAATGAAGGCCGGGAGGATGCACAGGCCCGCTCCGGCCAGGGTCGCGTAGACCTGGGCGAGGAGGTTCGTGGAGCGCAGCCGCGCCGCTATCGTGGGGCCCAACGCGCCGAGGTAGTTCAGCTCGTGGGTGAACAGCATGTCCTCGATGTAGCCGACGAAGGGATGGTTCGAGAAATCCGCGATGTCGGCGACCGGCGCTGCCCCGGCGAGATAGGAGCGAGCCCCATAGACGAACAGCCGGTAATCGGTGAGCCGGCGCGCCACCACCCGCGCCTGCTGCGGGCCGGACAGGCCGATCACAATGTCGGCCTCGCGCTTCGACAGGCTGAAGATCCGGGCTGTGGCCATGATCTCGACTTCCAGCCCCGGATGTCGGGCGGTGAGCCGGTGCATCCGGGGGGCGAGGAAGACGCTCCCGAACCCATCCGGCGCGCCGATCCGCACCGTACCTGACACGGTTTGGGCGCCCGCCTCGGTGACGGCGCTCGCCGAGAGGAACGCGCTCTCCATCGTCTCAGCGACGCCGAGCAGGTTCGCCCCGTCCTCGGTGAGCGCGTAGCCGAGGTTGCTCCTGTGGAACAGGCGGGCGCCGAGCCCCTCTTCCAGGGCTCGGATCCGCCGCCCGACGGTGGTGTGCTCGGTCCCGGTGCGCGCCCCGGCGGCGCTCAGGGTCCCGGTCCGCGCCACCGCGAGGAAGAAGCGGAGGTCGTCCCAGTTCGGACCGCTCCTGGCCATGCTCGCACTCCCGCTGTGCATCGATGCACAACGGCTGTAAGCGCGTCCGGCTTTATCGCTCAAGCGATCCTGATAGGGTGCGCCAAAATCAAACGGCACACGACAGGGAGGCGCGCATGCGCACGATCGGGCATTTCATCGGCGGACGGAACGTCGGCGGCGAGAGCGGGCGATTCGCCGACGTGTACCACCCCTCCACCGGCGAGGTTCAGGCCAAGGTCGCGCTGGCCAGCAAGGCCGAACTGCGCGCCGCGGTGGAGAATGCCAAGGCAGCCCAGCCGGCCTGGGCGGCGACCAATCCGCAGAAGCGCGCCCGGGTGATGATGCGCTTCCTGGAGCTCATCCGCGCCGAGAACGATTCGCTCGCCGAGTTGCTCGCCTCCGAGCACGGCAAGACCGTGCCGGACGCCAAGGGCGACATCCAGCGCGGCGTCGAGGTGGTGGAGTTCGCCTGCGGCATCCCGCACCTGCTCAAGGGCGAGTACACAGAAGGAGCGGGGCCGGGCATCGACGTCTACTCCCTGCGTCAGCCGCTGGGCGTGGTCGCCGGCATCACGCCGTTCAACTTCCCGGCCATGATCCCGCTGTGGAAATGCGCCCCGGCCATCGCCTGCGGCAACGCCTTCATCCTGAAGCCGTCCGAGCGCGACCCGAGCGTGCCGATCCGCATCGCCGAGATCTTTCTGGAGGCGGGCCTGCCGCCGGGTATCCTCAACGTCGTCAACGGCGACAAGGAGGCCGTCGACGCGATCCTCGACGATCAGGATATCGCGGCGGTGGGCTTCGTCGGCTCCTCGCACATCGCCGAGTACATCTACGTGCGCGCCGCCGAGACGGGGAAGCGCGCCCAGTGCTTCGGCGGCGCCAAGAACCACATGATCATCATGCCGGACGCCGATATGGGCCAGGCGGTCGATGCCCTGATCGGCGCCGGCTACGGCTCGGCCGGCGAGCGCTGCATGGCGATCTCGGTGGCGGTGCCGGTGGGCGAGAACACCGCCGACCGCCTGATGGAGCGGCTGATCCCGCGGGTCGAGTCGCTCAAGATCGGCCCGTCGCATGACGGCTCGGCCGATTACGGCCCGCTGGTGACCGCCGAGGCGGTGGAGCGCGTGAAGAGCTACATCGACAAGGGCGTGGCCGAGGGTGCCCACCTCGCGGTCGACGGCCGCGGCTTCAAGCTTCAGGGCTACGAGAACGGCTTCTACATGGGCGGCTCGCTGTTCGACCGCGTGACGCCCGACATGACGATCTACAAGGACGAGATCTTCGGGCCGGTGCTCTCGGTGGTCCGGGCCAGGGATTACGAGGAGGCGCTGGCGCTGCCCTCGACCCACCAGTACGGCAACGGCGTCGCGATCTTCACCCAGGACGGCGACGCGGCGCGGGACTTCACGTCGCGGGTCAATGTCGGCATGGTCGGCGTCAACGTGCCGATCCCGGTTCCGATCGCCTACCACACCTTCGGCGGCTGGAAGCGCTCCGGCTTCGGCGACCTGAACCAGCACGGGCCGGACTCAATCCGCTTCTACACCAAGACCAAGACCGTGACGCAGCGCTGGCCGAGCGGCATCAAGAGCGGGGCGGAGTTCTCGATCCCGACGATGCGTTAGACCGCGACAGCGTTACAGTGAAGCGCGGGCCCCCTCTCCCGTTCGGGAGAGGGGGCCGTCGCGCCTCGGGCAGACCGCGTGTGCACCGCGCCAGTCTGGGAGGAGCGAACGGCGCCAGGTTCGGCGATGAATCGGAGGGCAGGCCCATGCGTTTCGGGCTCGACGAGGACCGGACCGCGATCCGTGAGATGGCCCTCGGCTTCGCGGCCGAGCACGTCGCACCCCACGCCCTCGACTGGGACCGGGACAAGACGTTTCCCATCGAGACCCTGCGGGCGGCGGCCGCGCTCGGCATGGCCGGCATCTACGTCCGCGAGGATGTCGGCGGCTCGGGCCTCACGCGCCTCGACGCGACGCTGATCTTCGAGGCGCTCAGCACCGGTTGCCCGACCGTGGCGGCGTTCCTGTCGATTCACAACATGTGCGCCTGGATGATCGACGCCTACGGCGACGCCGATCAACGCCAGCGCTGGCTCCCGTCCCTGATGGGGATGGAGCGGATCGCCAGCTACTGTCTCACGGAGCCCGGCTCAGGCTCCGACGCTGCGGCCCTGCGCACCCGCGCCGAGCGGGACGGCGACCATTACGTGCTAACCGGCGAGAAGCAGTTCATCTCGGGCGCCGGCGCCAGCGACCTTTACATCTGCATGGTGCGCACCGGCGAGGCCGGCCCCGCGGGCATCTCGGCCTTGGTGGTGGAGAAGGGCACGCCCGGCCTCTCCTTCGGGGCCGACGAGCGCAAGATGGGCTGGAATGCCCAGCCGACCCGCGCCGTGCGCTTCGACGGATGCCGCGTGCCGGTGGCCAACCGCCTGGGCGCGGAGGGCCAGGGCTTCCGGATCGCCATGAGCGGCCTCGACGGCGGACGCCTTAACATCGCCGCCTGCTCGCTCGGCGGGGCGCAGGCAGCCCTCGACAAGGCGTTGGCCTACATGGGTGACCGGCGCGCCTTTGGGGCCCGCCTCACCGACTTCCAGGCGCTGCAGTTCCGGCTCGCCGACATGGCCACGAGCCTCGAAGTGTCGCGCACTTTCCTGCGCCACGCGGCGTCCGCGCTCGACGCCCAGGATCCCGCCGCCACGCAGCTCTGCGCCATGGCCAAGCGCCACGTCACGGACGCGGCCTTCGAGGTGGCGAACCAGGCTCTGCAACTGCATGGCGGCTACGGTTACCTCGCCGAGTACGGGGTGGAAAAGATCGTCCGCGACCTGCGCGTGCATCAGATCCTCGAAGGGACGAACGAGATCATGCGGCTGATCATCGCCCGCGCGCTGACGGGGGGGCGCCGATGACGGACGTGATCGTCGAGCGGACCGGTGCCCTGGGGCGCCTGCGCCTCGACCGGCCGAAGGCCCTGAACGCGCTGACCCACGGCATGGTGCGGGAGATCGACAAGGCCCTCGATAAATTCTCCGCAGACCCCGGCATCGCGGCGGTGCTGCTGACCGGCGAGGGCGAGCGCGGGCTGTGTGCGGGTGGCGACCTCCGGAGCCTGTACGAAAGCCAGGGCACCGCCTTCGCCGAGACCTTCTGGCGGGACGAGTACCGCCTCGATGCACGCGTCGCCGGCTACGAGAAGCCCTTCGTGGCGGTGATGGACGGCATCACCATGGGCGGCGGCGTCGGCCTCGCGGGCCACGCGGCCTACCGGGTTGTCACCGAGCGGTCGCGCATCGCCATGCCGGAGACCGGGATCGGCTACCTGCCCGATGTCGGCGGAACCTGGCTGCTGCCCCACGCGCCCGGCGAGATCGGCACCTATCTCGGGCTGACCGGCGAGCCGGTCGGTGCCGCCGACGCGATCCTGTGTAAGCTGGCCGACGCGTTCGTGCCGGCCGCGGCGCTGCCCGATATGATCGCCGCGCTCTCGGCTCTCGACCCGGATGCAGAGGACGAGGGCGTGCGGGACGTGATCACGCGCCTCGCCAGGGACCCGGGCCCGGCGCCACTGGCGGCCCACCGGGCATTCATCGACCGCTGCTTCGCCTTCGACATGGTGGACGAGATCCTGTCCGCCCTCGACGCGGACGGCTCGGATTTCGCGGCTACGACCCGGAAGACGCTGCTGACCAAGGCCCCGTCGAGCCTCGTCCTCACCCTCTGCCTGCTGCGCCTCGGCCGCGGTGCACCGAACCTGGAGGCCTGCCTTGAGCGGGAGTTCCACGCCTCTCTGGCGCTCCTGGCGGAGGGCGATTTCCGCGAGGGCATCCGCGCCGCGGTGATCGACAAGGACAAGAGCCCGCGCTGGAACCCGCCGACCCTCGCGGCGGTCGATCCCGCCCGGATCGCCCGCTGGCTCGAGAAGCGGGCGGCGCCGGTTTTTCCGGTGTCGCGGACGGCGGCGGTCTGAGGAGGCGCCGTCTTTGTCCATTCGCACCTCAGGATGAGGGCGCGGGTGGGACGGACGAGAGAAGACAACGGGAGGAGTGGGATGGCGCAGACCATCGGGTTCATCGGTCTCGGCAATATGGGCGGGCCGATGGCGGCCAATCTCGTGCGGGCCGGCCACACCGTGCGCGGGTTCGATCTGGTGCCGGCCTCGCTCGAAGCCGCCCGCGCCGAGGGGATCGCGGTGGCGGGCTCGGCCCTGGAGGCGGTCGAGGGAGCCGAAGTCGTGATCACCATGCTGCCCGCCGGGCGGCACGTGGTGGAGGTCTGGACGCAACTCGCGGCCGCGCTGCCCGCCGGCACGCTGATGATCGATTCTTCCACGGTAGACGTCGAGAGCGCCCGCAAGGCCCACGGTCTCGCCGAGGCGCGAGGCTGCCTGTCGATCGACGCGCCGGTTTCCGGCGGGACCGGCGGCGCCAGGGCCGGGACGCTGACCTTCATGGCCGGCGGCGCCGAGGCGGCCTTCGCGAAGGCCGAGCCGCTCCTGAAGGCGATGGGCAAGAACGTGTTCCATTGCGGCGCGGCCGGGGCGGGACAGGCAGCCAAGATCTGCAACAACATGATCCTCGGCATCTCGATGATCGGCGTCAGCGAGGCCTTCGCGCTGGGCGAGAAGCTCGGCCTGTCGCACCAGTCGCTCTACGACGTGGCCTCGGTCTCCTCGGGCCAGTGCTGGTCGTTGACCACCTACTGCCCGGTGCCCGGCCCGGTGCCGACCTCGCCGGCCAATTCCGGCTACAAGCCGGGCTTCGCCGCCGCTCTGATGCTCAAGGACCTCCGGCTCGCTCAAGCTGCCGCCCTCGCGACGGGCGCCGCGACGCCGCTCGGTGCGGAGGCTGCACAGATCTACGGGCTGTTCGAGAGCGCCGGTCACGGGGGAGAGGACTTTTCCGCGATCATCCGTATGCTCCGGGGGCACGGAGGCGAGTCGTGACCGACGCGTACGAGACGATCCTGACGGAGACGCGCGGGCGCGTCCTGCTCATCACCCTGAACCGCCCGAAGGCGCTCAACGCCATCAACGCGCAGCTCACCCGCGAGGTAATCCGTGCGGCGACCGCGGCGGATGCCGATCCGGCGATCGGCTGCATCGTCCTCACCGGCTCGGCAAAGGCCTTTGCGGCCGGCGCTGACATCAAGGAGATGCAGCACGCCACCTATGCCGAGATGTATGGCGGCGACCGATTCGCCGACTGGGACCGGTTCACGGCCGTGCGCAAGCCGATCATCGCCGCGGTCGCGGGCTACGCGCTGGGCGGCGGCTGCGAGCTTGCAATGATGTGCGACATCATCCTGGCCGCCGACACGGCGCAGTTCGGCCAGCCCGAGATCAAGCTCGGCGTCATGCCGGGGATCGGCGGCAGCCAGCGGCTCACCCGGTTCGTCGGCAAGGCGAAGGCCATGGAGATGTGCCTGACCGGCCGGATGATGGACGCGGCCGAAGCCGAGCGCGCCGGCCTCGTCTCGCGGGTGATCGCCGCCGACCAACTCCTCGACGAGGCGATGAAGGCCGCCGAGACGATCGCGTCGATGTCGCTGCCGATCGCCATGATGACCAAGGAGGCGGTCAACCGCTCCTACGAGACCACCCTCGCCGAGGGCATCCGCTTCGAGCGGCGGGTCTTCCACGCGATGTTCGCCACCAAGGACCAGAAGGAGGGCATGGCCGCCTTCGTGGAGAAGCGGCCGCCGCGGTTCGAGAACACCTGACCGCAGCCATTCCCTTCCGGGGAAGGGGACGGACAGGGGCGGGACGCAGACGACAAACGACGGGAAACAATCATGCCGAGCTTCCGGGAGGCCCGCGACCTTCTGCTGGCCCACCGCACCGATTACGCCGCCGCCGTCGCGGCCTTCGCGTGGCCGGATCCGGTGCCGTTCAACTGGGCGCTCGACTGGTTCGACGCGGTGCTCGCGGGTCCCGAGAGCCGCGACCGCGCCGCGCTCCGGATCGTCGAGGCGGGCAGCGGCGCCGAGCAGAGCTTCACGTTCGGGCAGCTCGCCGCGCGCTCCAACCGCGTCGCCAACCACCTGCGGCGGCTCGGCCTGAAGCGCGGCGACCACCTGCTCCTGCTGCTGGGCAACGTCCCGGCCCTGTGGGAGACCATGCTGGCGGCGATGAAGCTCGGGGCCGTCGTCATCCCGGCGACCACCTTGCTCACCGCCGACGAGCTCTCCGACCGCCTCGCCCGCGGGCGCCCGCGCGCCATCGTGGCCGGGCCGGAGCAGATCGCCCGCTTCGCGGGCCTTGACACGGGCGGCGCCATCCGCCTCGTCACCGCGCCCGCGACGGAGGGCTGGTCGGCCTACGAGGACGGCTTCGCCGCGCCCGAGACCTTCGCGCCCGACGGGCCGACCGGGGCCGACGACCCGCTGCTCCTCTATTTCACCTCCGGCACGACGGCGAAGCCGAAGCTCGTGCGCCACAGCCACCGGTCCTACCCGGTGGGGGCACTCTCGACCATGTACTGGCTCGGGCTCCAGCCCGGGGACGTCCACTGCAACGTCTCCTCCCCGGGCTGGGCGAAGCACGCGTGGTCGTCGTTCTTCGCTCCCTGGAATGCGGGCGCCACGATCCTGGTGATCAACCAAGCGCCGTTCAACGCCGCAGCTCTGCTTGCCCAGCTGGAGCGCACCGGCGCTACCACGCTCTGCGCGCCGCCGACCGTCTGGCGGATGATCATCCAAGAGGATCTGACCGGCCGGACACTGGCGCTCCGGGAGGTCTGCGCCGCGGGTGAGCCCTTGAATCCCGAGGTGATCGAGCGGGTGAAGAGCGCCTGGGGCCTCACGATCCGCGACGGCTACGGCCAGACCGAGACCACGGCCCTGATGGCCAACACACCGGGCCAGCCGGTGGTGCCAGGCGCTCTGGGGCGGCCGCTTCCGGGCTACCGGGTGCGCGTCCTCGACCTGGACGGGCAGCCGGCGTCGGAGGGCGAGGTCTGCCTGGAACTCGGGGCGTACCGGCCCGCCGGCCTGATGCAGGGCTACGACGACGGCCAGGGCAACCTGTCCGGGGCGGACGGGGCGCTCTACCACACCGGCGACGTCGCTTTCGTGGACGGGGAGGGCTGCTATGCCTTCGTCGGCCGCGCCGATGACGTGTTCAAGTCGTCGGGCTACCGCATCAGCCCGTTCGAACTGGAGAGCGTCCTGATCGAGCATCCGGCGGTGGCCGAGGCGGCGGTGATTCCGGTGCCCGACCCGATGCGGCACACGATCCCGAAGGCCTATGTCTCCCTGGTGGCGGGCGCCTCGCCCGGTCCGGAGACGGCGCTCGACATCTTCCGCTTCACCAACGCCCGTCTGGCGACGTTCAAGCGCCTGCGGGGGCTCGAATTCGTTGCCGACCTGCCCAAGACTATCTCGGGCAAGATCCGCCGGGTGCAGCTGCGCCGCCTGGAGCACGAGGGCGTCACCGACGACCCGCATCGCGGCCGGGCCTACACGCAGGCGGATTTTCCGGAGCTGAAGGCCGAGGCGGAGCGCAAGCTCGACCAGACGGCGGGGTGAGCGGCGCTCCGGCGGCAACCCCTCGCCGCCCGCCGGGGTGCGCCATGGCGGATCAGCCTCGCCGGCATGGCGGCTGCGCCGCTCTCGAAAGGCTCCTCGAACCTTGAACGAACGCTCAAGGTTTCCGTTTTCCGAAGCCGAAGCCCCTGATTTACACGGCTTTTCAAGCCTCCCGTCGACGCTGTCGCGCGTCACCCGGCCCTGGCCGGCGAATCGATAAAATTGCACCCATCCGCTTCAGCGCCACGGAGGCTCTGCGGCGCAATCCTGGCTCCGACAAAGGGGACGGGTGCGATGAGCGCGGGGCTTCTCAGAACGGTTCGGGCGGTTGCGGCCGGTGCGGCGGCATTCCTCGGCCTTGCCGTTACCGCGCAGGCTCAGACGCTGGCGAGCCTTCCGACCGAGGCGGGCGCGAAGGTGCAGGGCGATGCCCGCCCGATCGCCGCCTGGGTGACGTTCTGCCAGAGCTACGCGGCCGAATGCGCGCTGGACCGGTCCGAGCCGGCGCGGATCAGCCTGACGCCGGCCACCTGGGCGGCGATCGTGTCGGTGAACCGGCGGGTGAACAAGGCGGTCGAGCCGATGACCGACCAGGATCACCTGCACGTGGCCGATCGCTGGGACCTGGCCGAGGACGGCATCGGCGATTGCGAGGACTTCCAGCTGCTCAAGCGCCACCTGCTGGCCGAGGCGGGCCTGCCGCGGCGGGCGATGCGCATGACCGTGGTGATCGACGAGAAGGGCGAGGGCCACGCGGTGCTGACCCTGCTCACCGACCGGGGCGATCTGGTCCTCGACAACAAGACCAGCGCGATCCTGCCCTGGCACAAGACCGGCTACGTGTTCATCAAGCGCGAGAGCCAGGACGCGGTCGCCTGGGTCTCGCTGGGCGGCGTCACCTCCCCGGTCACAACCGCAAACCGCTGAACGCCGCAATCGGGCGCCCCGCAGGACCGGGGCGCGCCGTCCCGCATCCGGGACCGCACCGAATCCGGCACGACCGGCGACCCATCAATCCCCGAAAAGATCCGGGCGCGCCGGATCGGCGTTCGATCAGGCCGCGCGGCTCAGCGAGGGCTGGGCGAGGCTGGCCACATACGCCTCCACCCGGCCGATGAAGGCGGCCAGATGGGGGGCGATGCCGCGGAGGCTGGCGAGATCCCGGACCAGGATGTCCCGGGACAGGGCCCTGTCGCCCTCGCTCGGAGCGCCGGCCAGATAGGCATCCACCGCGTGCTCCGCGATGTTGATTGCGCCGGCCCGGCCATCCTCGGCGAGCGCTCTGATCACCTGCTGGATGGCGGGCTGCATCAAGGTGTCCCTTTTCCTGGCTTGCGGTCCCAGTCCTGCACGGGACTGGCCGGGTTCTTGCGGCGCTGCTGGGCCCTTCGCGAATCTGAAGCAAGGGCCGCTTTGACAAGCCGGCAAAGCTCGCCCGAATCAAGGCCTTCCGGGCCGTTGCAGAGCGGGCATTCCCGTAGCGCATGCATTTCGCGGGAGATCTGCGGCTGCAACGCTCTCTTAAAAGGGAACTGATAGGGGACGTGGCGCGTTTGCTCGCCCCTCCCGACCCATTGTGCGTCGCAAATCGACGTGTCACCCTTCCGTCATCATCGGGCGGCGGGGACTTCAACCATGCGGCACGCAGATGGCGGTATCTCGTGTCAGGTGTTCGGCCCGCTGCAATGGCGAGGCTGGACCGAACCGGCGCGCCGGGCGCGCCAAATCGCGAGCTTCGCCCTCGTGGGTACGATCCTGACCCTGGGCGGGGCGACCACCCACGCCCATGCGCGCCTCGTCCTCCCGAACGAGGGAGCCGTCCCTGAGCCCACCGGCCCGGTGCGCCCCATTGCGGGCTGGACGGAGTTCTGCGCCCGGACGCCCCAGGAATGCGTCATCGACACGGCGGAGCCGGCCACGATCCCGCTGACCGTGGCGACCTGGCGGACGCTGCAGAGCGTCAACCGCCGGGTCAATGCCCGCATCCGTCCGATCACCGACCAAGCTCATTGGGGCGTCGTCGACCGCTGGGACTTCCCGGATGACGGGTCCGGCGACTGCGAGGATTATCAGCTGCTCAAGCGGCGGATGCTGGTGGAGCGCGGCCTGCCGCGGCGCGCCCTGCTGATGACCGTGGTGATCGACGAGACCAACGAGGGCCATGCGGTGCTGACTGTCCGCACGGATCGCGGCGACTTCATTCTCGACAACAAGACCGACGCGATCCGCCCTTGGCGACGCACCGGCTACAGCTTCATCAAGCGTGCCGGCCAGGACGGGCCGGCCTGGGTCTCCCTGGAGGGCAAGGACGGCACCGCCCAGGTGGCGACCGCCGAGCCCTGAAATCTCCGTTCAGGCTCCGACCAGCATCGCCGCGAGGTCGAGGGCGACACGGCCCGAGAGCAGGCTCCAGCCGCAGGCGATGGCGGTCGCCAGCATGACGAACGGCATCGGCCGGCCCTCGATCTTCCGGCCGCGTACGGTGTTGCGCAGGATGATGAACGGCGCCGAGAAAGCCAGCATCGGCAGAGCCGCCACGGCCGGCAGGCCGCCCCGCTCCAGCAGGCTGAAACTCGCCCGCCGCGCCGCGAACAGCTCGAAGGCGCTGGCGATCAGCCCGGAGAGCGCGAGGCCGATGCACAGGGTCCGGATCGATTCGAGGGCAGCGGGCGTGAGAACCATTATTCGCGCTCCTGTACAGGTCGCGCGCACTTTAGCCACGCCGTTTACCGGATGTTAAGCACTACCCTTGGTTAGCCTTAACCCGTGCACAGCCACGCGCTGGTGGAGTCAGACTCGCGGCACGGAGCGGTCGGACCTGCGTGCCTCAGGTGTCTTCCTCGAGGTCGATGTCCAGGATCGCCATCCGGAAGACGAAGGAATCGTCGCCGTCCTCCTTGTCGTCGGCGATCACGCCGATGGACTCGTCACCGATGAACACCTCGGCGGAGTCGCCGGTCTTCATTGCCATCAGGCGAATGTTGTTGTTCGCGAACTTACGGCGGAGATAATCCTGAAGCTTCGCGGTTTCGGCTTTGGTCACGCTGTCTGGTCTCCCTTGGCGGCGCTGGCGCCCCGATTGGGTGCTGGGCTTGCCACGCCTGCAGCGGAGCGGCAAGCGCGGCCGTGTGGGGCGGATCCGCGCCCCGCGCCCCGTCAGATCCCGTCGCCCAGGTGAATGAACTGGTCGAGGGCGACGAGCTGATCCATCGCCCGGGCCGGATCGTCGCAGCCGGCGGTGCCGACCACCCGGGCCGGTACGCCGACCACCGTGGTGTTGGGCGGCACCGGGCGCAGCACCACGGAGCCAGCCGCCACCCGGGCGCAGGCTCCGACCTCGATGTTGCCGAGGATCTTGGCGCCGGCCCCGATCATCACGCCGCGGCGGATCTTGGGGTGCCGGTCGCCACGCTGCTTGCCGGTGCCTCCGAGCGTCACCGCATGGAGGATCGACACATCGTCTTCGATCACCGCGGTCGAGCCGACCACGAGGCCGGTGGCGTGGTCGAGGAACACACCTCGGCCGATCCGCGCCGCCGGATGGATGTCGCACTGGAACACCTCCGAGACCCGACTCTGGAGGTAGAGGGCGAGATCGCGCCGCCCGCGGTTCCAGACATGATGGGCGAGCCGGTAGGCCTGGAGCGCGTGGAACCCCTTGAAGTACAGCACCGGCTCCAGCGCCCGCAGGGTCGCAGGATCGCGGTCGATCACCGCTCCGATGTCGGCGCGGAACGCCTGCCCGATCTCCGGATCGACCTGGATCGCCTCGTGGAAGGCGTGGGCGATCAGCTCGGCCGGGAGCGACGGGTGTCCGAGCCGGGCCGCGACCCGGTGGGAGACCGCGCCCTCCAGGGTGGCGTGGTTCAGGATCGTCGCGACGATGAAGGAGGCCAGTTGCGGCTCCGTGCGCAGCACGTCCTCGGCCTCCGCGCGCAGTCGCGACCAGACCGGGTCGAGAACCGCGAGGTCGTGGGCCTCGTGGGTGAAGGCTGGGCTTGCGCTCATGGGCGGATGCTCATGTCCGAGGCTCCGGGTTCGCTGTCCGCCGCTCCGGCGGCGGACGGGGCCCGTCGCCCGGCGGGCCGGACGGGACGCGGCGCTCCGCTGCGGGAACGGACGATTGGCCCCGCCAGCGCGAGGCCCTCCTCTGCCCCTAGCGTGGTGCGCTGCACCGCGCGGATCAAGGGGCCGCGCGGCGCTGAGGCTGCGTCGCGGGCATGGCTGTTGCCGGGCTGGAGCGGGCCGCGTCAGCCGGCCACCGGCACGGCCTGTCCGAACCGCGCCTCGATCGCCGCCGTTAGCCGGTCGAGCATCGTCTGCACCGGGATGTCGGAGGTATCCACGGTGGCGGGCGCCCGGGCGTAGAGCGGTTCCCGGCTCGCCAGCACGGCCCGCAGTTCCTGCATCGCCGAGGCATGGTCGCCGGTGATGGCGAGATGGCCCTGCTCGCGCACCCGGCTCATGTGCTCCTCGGGCTTCGCCCGCAGCCAGATCGTGTAGAAGGCCTGGAGCAGCAGGTCGAAGGTCAGGGGTTCGGCGACGATGCCGCCGCTGGTTGCCAGGATCAGTGGGCCGGGATGCTCGGTGAGGCGGCGCAGGGCCGCCTGTTCCAGCCGCCGGTAACCCTCCTGGCCATAGATCGCGAAGATCTCCTGTACCGAGAGCGCGTTCTCGCGCTCGATCTCGGCGTTCAGCTCCACGAAGGTCCAGCCCAGGCGCTCGGCCGCAAGCTTGCCGAGGGTCGACTTGCCGGCGCCGCGCAGCCCGATGAGCGCCACCCGCGGGCGGTTGCTCGATTCGGGCCGGCTGCCGCCGGAGAGAGCCTCCTTGGCGGCTGCGATCTGCGCCGGGGTCGCGTGGCTGAGGAGATCGCGCACCACCGGCCAGTCGGGCAGGGTGTCGTTGCCGGTGATCAGGTCATCCAGGCGAACGCCCATGGCATTGGCGACGCGCCGCAGCAGGATGATCGAGACGTTGCCCTGGCCGCCCTCGAGCTGCGCGATGTAGCGCTCGGACAGGCCCGAGGTCTGCGACAGGACCTTGCGCGAGAGCCCGCGCACGGTGCGCGCGTGCCTGACACGGCGCCCGAGGTCCGTGAGAAAGAGAGATTCCTGTTCCACCACGCCGGTCATGGCGCCGTCCGCTTTCCTGCCAGCTCGAAAGCAGAGTCCTTGCCCTGCATGTCTGCCGCTTCGAGATCAAATCGCACTTCGCGATCCCGGGCCGGGCAGCAAGGCTGCCCGAACATCCGCGCGAAGACCGGCGTGTCCTGCCCTGAGATCTGTCTTGTGCCGCCTGTATCCGGCCGCTTCGACCGGGCGCCGGTGCGTACCGGGCCGGCCCAACCACGTTGCTGGCGTGGGGCCTATGTGTTGCGGAACGCCCCGATGGTCAAGCCTTGGGCATGATCCTTATGTGGGCAGAAGCGCGGTATGCCCGGGCTGTCCGGATGCCCCGGAGGAGGTTCCATAGCGGCGCTACTCGACGGGCAGGGCTATGGCTTCCTGAACCGTCGCGCTGGCCGGTGCGCGCCGCGGCGCGGCGGCTGCGAGCATCTGGACGGACGGGCGACGGGGCGGCAGCGGCACTTCGACCGACTCGGCGGCCGGCGTCATCGGGGCCGGGGCGGTATCGGCCTGCGGCGAGAGGCGCAGCTCCGCTAACGCGGCCGGGGCCGCGGCCACGACGGTGCTGCCGAGGCCGGCGGGCCGGCGGGGCGGAAGGGGAACCTCCACGGCCTGGACCGGGGCCGCCTGCTCCGCCGGGACGGGGGCCGGGGCCGCGACGGAGGCGGCCGGCTCGATGGACAGGCTCGCGAGCTGCACGGTGCCGCCGCCGAGGGCGGCAGGCCGGCGCGGCGGCAGCGGCACCTCGACGGTCTCGATCGGTACCTCCGCGACCGCGGCGGCGGTCGGCGCGTAGGCCAGGGCCGAGGCGGCCGCAGACGTGCCGGGATTCGCTGCGCCGCCGCCGAACAGGCTCGCCAGGGCGCTCGCGGAGGCCGCCACCGGCGCCACCACCGAGGCGACCTCGGTGGAGATGCCCTGGCGCTTGGCGGCGTAATAGTAGCCGCGGTTGTAGTATTGATAAGCTTGGGTGAGGTTGCCCTGAGCCGTCCGGTAAGCGCCGGCAAGGTAGGCCACCCCGTAGCGCAGGTTGGTCGCCGGATCGAGGAGCCCCGCGGCGTCGCCGGTGTAGCCGAGGCTGCGCGCGGTGGCGTGCTTGATCTGCATGAGGCCCAGGGCGCTGCCGCCCTTCGCGTTCGGATTGTAGTTGCTCTCCCGCTTGACCACCGCGTGGACGAAGCTCGCGGGAACGCCGTTTGCCTTGGCCTGCTGCTCGATCAACGCGTCGATGTTGTCGCGCGCGGCCTGCCCGAAGGCGGCGGCGGGCACGACCGCGATGGCGGCTGCCAGGAGAAGGCGTTGCATTCCGAGACCCGGTGCTGCTTGTTCTGTGGTCAAGCTAGGTCGCGGGCAAATGAGGCCGGAAAGCGGCCTCGGCCCGGCGGCCTGTGGGCAACCGGCGCGTCGGGCGCGTCTGTGCTCCGCCGGTCACAGGCGTGCGCCGGCCTGGGAGGCCGGATGTTTATCCACAGGACGCGGTGCTGAGCCCCCGACGGGCGGCGTTCAGGGAAGGATGAAGCGCGCCACGCCGTGGGCGAAGCCGTCCGCGTCGTTGCCGTCCGTGACGGCCCGCGCGGCCGCCTTTACGGAATCCTCGGCATTGCCCATCGCCACCGAGAAGCCGCCCCGGGCGAACATTGGGCGGTCGTTGCCGGCATCCCCGAAGGTCGCAATCCGCTCGGGCGGGATGCCGAGATGGCCGCTCATCCAGGTGACGAATCGGCCCTTGTCGAGGTGCGGCGGCGTCACGTCGAGATAGTAGGACTGCGAGCGGTGCACGCTGGCCCGGCCTGCCAGCGCCGCCCCGATCCGCGACTCGCAGGCGGCCAGGTAGGCGTGATCCCGGCTCACGCCGACGATCTTCGCGGCGCGCCCCATGAGGCTGGCGAGGTCGGACACCACGCGCGGCTCCGTGCCGATCGTGCGGCGTTCGAGGTCCGTGTAGGGGCCGTGCGGATCCCTCAGGCACCAGGCGCCCTCGGCAAAGACCCAGACGTCGAGATCCGCCGCCAGCAGCTGATCGAGCGCCGCCCGGGCGGCGGCTGCCGGGATCATCTGCTCCTCGATGATCGACAGGTCCGGCCGGACCACGCTCGCGCCGTTGAAGGCGCCCATCGGCAGGTCCAAGTCCAGAGCGTCGACGAGGCCCCGCAGGCCGATCGGCGGCCGCGCCGAGGCAATGCTGAAGCCGATCCCGGCCGCGCGCAGGCACCGCACGGCCGCCACCGTCGCGGCTGTGAGGCGCTTGTCGCCCGTCACCAGGGTGCCGTCGACGTCCGAGATCACGAGGGCGATGCCCGATGCCTTCTGGAAGTCCGCTGCCATCGGCTTATCGCGCTCCTGCGGAGGCTCGGCCTTCCGCCGCGAGCTGCGCCACGACACGATCGGCGATCGCCTGCGGCGGCTCGGCGATCCCGACGGTGATCGGGTGCTCGTCGGGGCCCGGGATCTCCAGCGTGGCGAACTGGCTGTCCAAGAGGCGAGGCGCCATGAAGTGCCCCTGGCGCTCGGCGAGCCGCCCGGCGATCAGCGCCTTGTCGCCGTCCAGGTAGACGAGGCGCACCCGCCGGCTGCCTTGCGTGAGGACGTCCCGGTAGGCCCGGCGCAGGGCCGAGCAGACCACCACCCCGGACTCGCCCGCCTCGAGCCGCTGCCGGATCCAGGTCGCGATCCGGGCCAGCCAGGGGGCGCGATCCGCGTCGTCGAGGGCGTGGCCTGCCTGCATCTTCGCCACGTGCTCGGGGGTGTGGAAGCTGTCGCCGTCGACGAAGATCCAGCCGAGCGTCTCGGCGATCAACGCGCCGACTGTGCTTTTCCCGGAGCCCGAGACACCCATCACCACCAGAACCTGCGCCGCCTCGGCGCCGCTCGTCGTCCCCGTGCTGGAGGTCATCCGGACCCTCCTCGCTCCGACGCGCCCTCCGGCGCCGCCTCAGTCATCAATAGGACCGGCGGTCGGGAAGGGAAGAGCGCGGCGGAGCGAAGGCACCGCGGCCGATGCCGTGCGGAACCAGACGCGATGGGTGCCCGTTCTCCCTGCCGAAGGCGGAACATTTAGGGAACATGCATCACATGACCAAGTCAGCCGCGAAGGCAACCCAGAGTGCGGGATCGTCTCAGGACAACCCCAAGACGGATCCCAAGGACGTCTCGAACCAGATCAAAGATCCCGATCAGTGGACCACGGGCGGCGAGCCGATGACCGGGGCACAGGCGTCGTACCTCAAGACCCTGTCGGAGGAGGCCAAGGAGCCGGACGCCTTCGATCCCGATCTCGACAAGGCCGAGGCCTCGAAACGGATCGACGACCTGCGCCACAAGGCGGGCCACGCCTGATCCGATCGGGCGCGCCTGTCACGGCCCGGGGCACTTCGCCTCGCGTGTCGGGCCGGTGCACAACCCTGCTGCGGATCTCGGGGAGATGGTTTTCGAAGAACCCATTAAGCCCGCGGCAATGGCAGAGGCGCTAGGTCTGTCAGGGCGCGTCCGGCCGCTCCAGCGGCCGGACGCAGCGGGAAGGCGGTTTCGACGATGGGTGAGCCGAGTTGCGGTAGGGCAGAGACGGGCTCCGCGCGGATCCGGATCCAATCCGGCTTCGCGGGCCGGGCGATCGCCAGGTGCACACGGTTCGCGCGCGATGCACGCGGGTCCACGGCCATCGAATATGCGCTGATCGGCTCCCTCATCTTCGTGGTCGCGATCGGCAGCATCCGGTATTACGTTTCCCGGATGACCGGCGTCTACGGTCAGATCAACGCCGCGGTCACTCAATCGGACTGAGCGGGGCGGCGGCCGGTCCCCGCTCCACGCCTCTGGGGCCGGCGCGCTCTGTGCGAAGCCAACTTTATTTCCCGATATTGCTGACACCCTGCGTCGCGGCGGCATTTTTCACGCGTCTGCCGCGAAAAAGCTGTGCTTATCGAGGATGAAACGGAGGTCTCGGCCGTCGCGGCCAGAGTGTGGCCCACCCGCTACGGACACCCGGGCCGCCATGGGCTAGGCACGGGCTCGGCAATACCGATGGGCAACATCTGGATGCGCAAACTTCCCCTCGTCCTGCTCGCCGTCACGGCGATGTCGGGCTGCACGTACCTGCCTGCGGCGGGTCCGACGGCGAGCGCGATCCAGTCTGGGGCGGAGGTGGCCACGGCGGACGGGGGGCTTCTGGCCCGCTACGAGATCATCGACGTCACCCCCGCCGTGGTCGAGGCCCTGCGCGGCCGGCCTCTGGACAGCCTGCTCGCCTCGTTCGGCGACCACCGCCCCTCGGCCGAGCCGGTCATCGGCATCGGCGACATGGTCTCGGTCTCGATCTGGGAAGCCGGATCCGGCGGCCTGTTCTCGGGCCCGCTGGTCGCCGACCGGTTCTCGGCCGGCTCCAAATCCGCCCTGATCCCCGAGCAGCCGGTCGGGCGCGACGGCGCCATCTCGGTGCCCTATGCCGGGCGCATCAAGGTCGCCGGCCGCCGCACCCAGGACGTCCAGGCGCTGATCGAGAACGAACTGGCCGGCAAGGCCATCCAGCCGCAGGTGCTGGTCTCGGTCACCCGGCCGATCAGCCAGGCGGTCACCGTCACCGGCGAGGGCGCGGCCGGCGCGCGCCTGCCGCTGTCGGGCCACGGCGACCGCATCCTCGACGTGATCGCGGCCGCCGGCGGCAACCGCTCGCCGATCAACGAGACCTTCGTGCGGCTCTCGCGCGGGCCGGTCACCGCCACGGTGCCGCTGACCACGGTGGTGTCCAACCCGCGGGAGAACATCTACCTGCGGCCCAACGACGTGCTCACCCTGGTGCGCGACCCGCAGACCTTCATCGCGGTCGGCGCGCTGGGCAACAGCACCGAGCTGCCGTTCCAGGCCGACGGCATCACCCTGGCACAGGCGCTGGCCAAGGCGCGCGGCCTGTCGGACTTCGCCGCCGACCCGGCCGGCACGTTCATCTTCCGCTTCGAGCCGGCCAGCGTGGTGCGCCGGCTCAGCCCCGGCTCGCGGCTGCTCGGCACGCCGCTGGTGCCGGTGGTCTACCGGATCAACATGCGCGACCCCAACAGCCTGTTCGTCAGCCAGGCGTTCCGGATGCGCAACCGCGACCTGGTCTACGTCTCCAACGCTCCCTTCACCGAAGTCCAGAAGGCCCTGTCCGTGTTTACCTCGGTCACCGGGCCGGTCTCCTCCGCGGCGACCGCGTACTACTACGCCAAGTAAGGACGGAACGGCTCTCACGGCTGCTGCGGAAAAAAATCGCGTTTCCCCGCATCCTCGCCTATGAGCTTCGGGTGCATTGCGGGGATGCGGCACGGGAGCCGCATCCCCGCAATGCCTGTGGCTGCCGCGCGCAAGGATGCCTAGAAGAGCCCGATGAAGATCGGACGCGTCGTCCCCGACAGCGGGCTCTTCCGGCCCGCGCTGATCCCCCTGAGCCTGTGCGTCGCGCTCCTGTCAGCCGCCCCGGCGGCGGCCGACGTGGTGATCGGCGTGGCGGTCCCGCGCTCGGGTCCCTATGTCGCCGTGGGCGAGCAGGTGCTGCGCGGGGTTGAGGCCGCGGCCCGGGACGCCAACACCATGGGGGGACTCGACGGTCAGCCCGTGACCCTCGACGTGCAGGACGATGCCTGCGACTCGAACACCGCGATGGCGGTGGCCAACCACTTCGTGCGCTCCAACGTGCGCCTCGTCGTTGGCCATGTCTGCTCGAACGCCTCGATCGCCGCCTCCGACATCTACGCCCAGAACGGCGTCGTGATGATCACTGCAGCCTCGGTGGCGGCCCGGCTCACCGACCGGGGCCTGCCGACCGTCTTCCGCGTCTGTGGGCGTGACGACGACCAGGCCCGGCTCTCGGCTGCCGTGCTCGCCGAGCGGTTCCGCGACCGCAAGATCGCGCTGATCCAGGATCAGACCCCGGCATCCCGGACGCTCGCCGCCGCGACCAAGGACAACCTCAACCGCATCGGGGTCAACGAGGCGCTGTCGCTGTCGTTCTCGCCGAGCGACGCCGACGACGCCGCGCTGGCGGACCGCCTGAAGGGCGCGGGGATCGAGGTGGTCTATTACGGCGGGGATGCCGCCGAGATGGGTCGCCTCGTCAAGGTCGCCGCCGACCGGGGCTTTCGGCCCCAATGGTTCGGCACCTCGGCGATCGCCACGCCGGATTTCGCCAAGATCGCCGGGCCGGCGAGCAACGGCGTGCTGATGACCTTCTATCTCGATCCAAGCCGGCAGCCCGCCGCCGCGAACGTGGTGAAGGCGTTCAAGGCCGAGGGCATCGATCCCACGGGCTCGACCATCTACGGCTACGCCGCCATGCAGGCGCTGGTGGCGGCCGGCAACTTCGCCCATTCTGCCGAGCCCAAACCCTTGGCCCATGCTCTGCACACGGAACGGTTCGATCTCGTGCTCGGCACGGTGGGGTTCGACGCCAAGGGCGACGTCACCGCTCAGGGCTACGTGCTCTACGTGTGGAAGGACGGGAGCTTCACGCCGGCCGGGAAGTGAGAGAGACCCTGACGGGATCCGCCCCGGAGCCCGCGCTAGACGCTCGCCGCATCCACCTCCGCGCCGCGCCCCAGCCCGCGCAGCAGTTCGGCAAGGTGCGGCCGCACCTGCAACTGGCGCGCGTGCAACTGCCGGACCGCCTCGCTGAGCCGCCCCTCCCGGCCGAGCATCGCGTCCGCGAATCCGATCATGCGGGCATTGGGCCAGGCCGGCTCGCGCAGGGCATGGAGGCGCGCCACGAGCGCGTCGGCCGGACTCTCCGGCTCGGCCTGCGCGAACAGGGTGAGCAGCGCCGCCGTGGAGCGCGACAGGCCGTAATGGCAATGGACCAGGAGATGCGCCGGGCCGTCGAGGCCGCGCCCGAAATCCAGGATCGCCGCCACGTGCTCGGGTTCGGGCGGCACGAGGCCGTCGCCGGGGCCGAGGCAATCGTGGAAGCGCAGGGTCGTGCGGGCATGGGGACCGTAGGCGGCGAACGCCTCCGGATCCGGCGTGCCGGGGTCGAGCAGAGACAGGACGTGGCTGACGTCGCGGGCACCGTGGCCGGACAGTTCCTCCAGGCCGCAGACAGTGTGCAGGGTGACGGCGGGCTCGGATCGCATGCCGAGCGCCTAGCACGGGCGCCCGGCGGTTTCGAGCCGCGACGGAACCGCGCCCGCCGCCCGCGGCTTTCGAGAACCGGCGCGGACGTGTTACCTGCGGCCCCCGACCCCGCGCCGGCCGGATCGGACACGCTCGGACGAGATGCCGTTGGACGAGACTCACATCGCGCACCCCTCCACCTCAGGGACGCGGCGCCGGACCGTGCTGACCGCCGGCCTCGGCGCGGCCGCAGCTCTTGCCGGGCCGCTGGCGGCGCCGGCCCGCGCGGAGGGGGCACCCGAGCTGCGCTGGCGCTTGTCCTCGGCCTACGCCAAGAGTCTCGATATCCTGTTCGGAGCTCCCGAGGCGCTCAGCCGGATCGTCGCCGAGGCTACTGACGGGCGCTTCCAGATCCAGGTGCTCGGCCCCGGCGAGCCGGTCCCCGCGGAGGGATTGCTGGACGCCGTGGCGGCGGGCAGCGTGGAGATGGGCCACGGGCCGGCGACGCTGGGCATGGCCAAGGACCCGACCTTCGCGCTGGCCACCGCGATCCCGTTTGGCCTGAATGCGCGGGGCGCGGCCGCCTGGTGGTACGCCGGGGGCGCCGCCGAACTGTTCGCCGAGGTCTTCGCCAAGGCCGGGCTGGTCTGTCTTCCCGGCGGCAATACCGGCGCCCAGATGGGCGGCTGGTTCCGGCGCGAGATCAAGAGCCTCGCCGACCTCCAGGGACTCAAGTTACGGATCGACGGCATGGGCGGCCAGGTGCTCGCCAAGTTCGGCGTCCAGCCGCAGACGATCCCCGGTTCCGAGATCTACACGGCCCTCGAATCCAAGAAGATTGATGCCGCCGAGTGGATCGGCCCGTACGACGACGAGCGGCTCGGCCTTCAGAAGGTCGCGCCCGTCTACCACTATCCGGGCTTCTGGGAGGGCGGCGCGATGCTGCACTTCTGGTTCAACGCCGAGAAGTGGAAAGCGCTGCCGAAAACCTATCAGGCGATCCTGCGCGCCGCCGCCGCCGAGGTGGGCGCCGAGGTGCAGGCCAAGTACGACGCGCGCAACCCGCAGGCCCTGCGCCGGCTCGTCGCCGGCGGCGCCCAGCTGCGGCCTTTCCCCCAGGAGGTGATGGAGGCCGCCCTGAAGAACGCCAACGACGTCTACGGCGAGATCGCGACCAAGAACGCCGACTTTCGCCGCGTCTACGAGGCGATGCGCACCTTCCGCAACGAGGAATACCTCTGGTTCCAGGTGGCCGAGTACACCTACGACAACTTCATGATCCGGGCGCGGGCACGGGGATAGCGTCCGGGACGGTATCGGCGAGCGGGGAGGGCGGGACGGTCGGGGCGCTGAGGACTGGGCTGGTGGTGCTCGGGGTCGTACTGCCCCTCCAGGCTCACGCACAATCGTCCGCCAACCTGACGGCCCTGCGCGGCCTCATCCCGGTGGCGCGGCTGCAGGCCTCTCCGGAGGGCCGGGCGGCGCTGGATGCGAACCTCCGGGTCACCGGCGACATTCAGGCCGGCGATGCCAAGTCGCCGACCCTTCTGCCCTTCCCCGATCAGCAGCAGCTCGCCCTGCGGGACTGCTTCATCACGGACGGCAACGCCGCCAACCTCGCCGACGGCCTCGGCACGACGCTCGCTGCCGCCTACCAGGCCAAGGCCCGCTACGGCGACTACAAGACCTTCACCAGCATCGCCCCCACGGTCGCCGACCTGATCGGCTACACCAACAACGTGACGAAGTCGGATTCGAATTCCGGCAAATACTTCTTCGCCAACGCCACCACGAACGGCAAGCATCCGGTCTCGGCCGAGGCCGCCGCGCTTCTGGCCGACGGCGCCGTGCCCGACGTCTTCGGGAGGGCCTACGGCCGCCCGGCAGGCAGCCCAGGCTCCGATAGCTTCGGCAATGCGCGTCCGTTCCAGACGCTGCCACACCTCCAGGTCTATCGCGGCGCGGACTATTTCGGGGACGCCTCCCACAGCCTCGACTGGCTGCGCGGGCCCAAGCAGGATCTCATGAACAGCCCGTCCTATCCGAGCGGGCACACCACCTACGGCTACACGGAGTCGATGCTGCTCGCGCTCCTTGTGCCCGAGCGCTACCAACAGATGGTCGCTCGCGCCGCCGAGTACGGCAACGACCGGATCATCGTCGGGGCGCACTACGCCATGGACGTGATCGGCGGGCGGGCGACCTCGCTGCACGCCCTCGCTCATCTGCTGGCCAACGATCCCGCCTATGTCGGCCAGATCCGGAAGAACCCGGCCGTGCTCGACACGGCCGCGGCGGAGGCCGGCAAGCATGTGAGCGTGACGGATTACCGGGCCCTCCTCAAGGAGGCCCGCGCCGCGATGAGCGAGGCGCTGAAGGCGGGCTGCGGCGACGCGGTGGCAGCCTGCGCGGCGAACGATTCGGGGCGGTTCAAGGATCCATCCGCCAACGCGGCCTTCTATGCGGCGACCCAGACCTACGGCCTGCCCGTCGTGCATCCCGAGACCGCCGGCCGCCAGGAAGACGTGGGCAAGGTGGCGCCGGAAGCCGGCTACCTCCTCACCGCAGCCTTCCCGGCCCTGACCCTGGACGAGGCCAACGCCATCCTCACCGAGACGCAGGGACCGGGTGGCGGCTTCCTCGACGACGGCTCGGAATTCGGCCTTTATTCTCGGCTCGATCTCTATGCGGCGGCCGGCAAGGCTGCGGCTCTTGGTGCAAGTCGGGACGGGACGGGCTCCCCCACCCGCTGACGGCACGGTCGCCGAAGAACGCTCCGGTGCGCTGCTACCGGGGTGTTGCGGACGGAGGTCCCGATGTCTCGACGTGGCGGGCGAGGAAGTCGCGCGTCAGACGAGCGACTTCGTCGGTCGCTTCGTCCAGGGCGAAATGTCCGGCCCCCAAGATATGAAGCTCGGCCTTCGGCACGTCGCGCAGGTAGGCCTCGGCGCCCGGCACGAGGAAAGACGGATCGTAGCGGCCCCACAGCACAAGCGTCGGCCGTTGATGGCTGCGCATCCAGGCCTGCCACGCGGGGTAGGACGCGACGTTGGTGCGGTAGTCGTAGAGCAGCGCCGCCTGAATCTCCCGCTCGCCCGGGCGCGCCAGGATGGCGTACTCGTCGGTCCAGGTGTCCGGGTTGTACCGCTCCGGGTTGGGGCTCGTGCCGAGATGGCGCTGCTTGGCTCCTTCGAGCGAGGTGAACGCGTCGACCTGCTCGGGATGGGCTGCAGGATCAGCCCAGTACTGAGCGATGCCCTGCCATTTGGGACCAAGTCCCTCCGTGTAGGCATTGGCGTTCTGGACGATGAGGGCGCTGACCCGTTCTGGATGGGCCGATGCCATGCGGAAGCCGACCGGCCCGCCATAGTCCTGCAGGAAGAGTGTGTAACGCGCGATGCCGAGATGCGTAACCAGATCCGCCATGGTCTTGGCGAGATTGTCGAAGGTGTAGGCGTACTGCGCGGGCGTAGGCGCGTCGCTCTGCCCGAAGCCCGGGTAGTCGGGCGCGATCAGGTGGTAGCGGTCGGCCAGCAGCGGCAGCAGCGGGTCCCACTGCCGTGACGATGACGGATAGCCGTGCAGCAGCAGGATCGTGGGCGCATCGCGCGGGCCGGCTTCCCGGTAGAAGACCGAGACGCCGTTGATCGCGACGCGATGGTAGGTCGTGGTCGCCGAGACCGAGGGGAGCGGCTGCGCCGCCCCTTGCGCCAGCGCCAGAGCGGCTGTGAGGATTGTCTTCGTCGGCATTGACCTCCCTCCTCTACGAGCGAGGTAGCGCGTTCCGATCGAACGGTAAGCGCTCAGCTCATCCGATGCGCGCCGGCAGGCGACGGCATCCTCCCGGGTTGGTGCCGCCGCCAGCCACGGGCTCAGTTTCCGACGCGCCTCACGGCACCCGCTTGCGCAGCACGAAATTCCCCACTGCCAGGAACTTCTGCGCCCGCTTGCCGGTGTCGACCTCCGTGGTGAACACGTTGCCCTTCGAGTCGACGGCGAGGTTGTGGACCCAGTGGAACTGGCCCGCCATGCGCCCGTTGCGGCCGAAGGCGCCGACCACTTCGCCCGTAGCGCGCGAGAGCGTGCGGACCTCGTTGTTGGCGCCGTCGGCGTTGAGCAGGTAGGTCTCGTCGGCATCCGGCCACAGGGCCAGCTCCCAGACCGAGCCGTTGGCCCGGGTGTTCTTCTCGATGAAGAACTCCTTCACGAAGGTCCCATCCTTCCGGAACACCTGAATGCGGTCGTTGGTCCGGTCGCACACGTAGACCAGCCCGTCCCGGGCGATGCGCACGCAGTGGACCGGGTTGGCGAATTGCTGGGCCGGCGCGGCCGCAGGATCGTAGGGGCCGAGCCTGTCGTCGGTCGGCGGCTTCCCGTAGGCGCCCCACATCCGCTTGAACGCGCCCGTGTCCCGGTCGAACACGATGATGCGGTGGTTGTGGTAGCCGTCCGCGACGTAGACCTCGTTGGCCGCCATATCGAAGTCGACATTGGCGGGCCTGCCCAGGCGGCTGGTATCGCGGCTGTCGGTCTGCGGGCCGGACTTGCCGACCTGCAGGACGAACTTGCCCTCGGGGGTGAATTTCAGAAGCTGCCCGTCATGGTCCCCGTTGCCGGCGATCCAGACGAAGCCCTGGCCGTCGATCTGGATCCCGTGCTCGTTCGCCGGCCAGTCGTAGCCGGTACCCGGGCCGCCCCAGCTCCGGAGCAGCGTGCCGTCCTGATCGAATTCCAGCACCGGCGGGGCGGGCTTGCAGCACTTGGTGCGCGGCGGGTCGAGGCTCGCCGCCTTCTCGTCGTCGGTGAGCGTCCGCGGCCGCTGGATTACCCAGACATGGTCCTGGGCGTCCACCGCGACACCCGCGGCCTGGCCCATGATCCAGTCGTTCGGCAGCGGCTTCGGCCAGGACGGGTCGACCTGGAAGCGCGGCGCGTCCGCCGCCGGTACAGGGCCGACCAGGGCGAGCAGGCAGGCAAGCGCCGGCAGCGCGGTGAAAATCCTCATGGCGTGTCCTTCCGCGCCTGTCCCGGCGCTCACCGCCAGCATGGCGCCCGGTGCCGCCCGGATCCAGCCGGGCCGGCGCGCTCCGGTGACAAAGGCCGACCGGAGGCGGGGGACAAGAAAAAAGGCCACTCCCGAGGGAGCGGCCCGAAGTCTAGGGAGGAAACGCCCAAGAAGGGCAGCGGGAGGACGACGCCATCGCCCTCCCGCGCTGCACAATCTGCGCTCCTGGGTCAGAATTTCAAGGGGATCAGGACAGCAGGGCTGTCCTTTTGTGCGGCTGCACACGAATCCGTGGAGGCGTGTGTCGAAAATGTCGCAGGCTGTGCCGGCCGGTGCAAATCTGAATTTCTGCGTCGACGGTGGGGTGATCGCTCGGTAAGCCACTGATGAAGCGCGGATTTGTCCGATCCAACAGCGCCTCGCACCTGCGGTTCGATTGTGCCTCCCGTGTTCCTTTCTGCGGAGAGACGAATTCGTTGCCTGCTCTAGCTCCCGAGCCAAGTCTCCGGCGCGGCGGGCAAAGCAAGGATTCGGATGAGCATGGCGATTCAGGGTGAGCGGATCCGGGTTCTCAACGATCTCGAGCCCCGCGGAAACGGGGCTTATGTCTTGTATCTCCTGCAGCAGGCCAACCGGGCCCATTTCAATCCCGCCCTCGAATTCGCCATCGAGGAGGCGAACCGGCTGAACCTGCCGGTGGTGGCCTGCTTCGGCCTTCTCGACGGCGCCAGCGGCTTCCCCGAAGCCAATGCCCGGCACTACGCCTTCCTGCTCCAGGGGCTCGCGGACGCGAAGGCGGGCCTGGAGAAGCGCGGAATCGGCTTCGTGATGCGCAAGGCCTCGCCCGCGCGGGTCGCGATCGATCATGCCGCGGACGCCGCGCTCCTCGTGCTCGACCGCGGTTACCTCGCCATCCAGAAGCGCTGGTACCGGGAGATCACCAAGGCCGTGAAGATCCGGATCGTTCAGGTCGAGGGCGACGTGGTCGTGCCGGTGGAGGCGGTCTCGAAGAAGCACGAATACGCCGCCCGGACGCTGCGGCCGAAGCTGAACCGGCTCTGGGATCCGTTCATCGCGGAGCTGAGGCCCCGCACCGTGAAGCACAGGGCCGGAGGCCTGAAGCTCAAGAGCGCGGTCGACGTCTCCGATCCGGATGCGGTGCTGGCCGGCATGAGCCTCGACCGCTCGGTGGAACCGGTGAAGCGGTTCCTCGGCGGTGAGACGCAGGCCCGCAAGCGCCTGAAGGCGTTCCTGAAGGACGGATTCGCCGGCTATGGGGCGGGGCGCAACATGCCGGAGGCGGCCGCAGCCTCGCATATGAGCCCCTACCTGCATTTCGGGCAGATCTCGCCGGTGGATATCGCCCTGGCAGTGCGGGAGGCCGAGGACGGCGATGCGGACGACCGCGGCGCCTACCTGGAGGAGCTGATCGTCCGGCGCGAGCTCGCCATGAACCACGTGTTCTACACGGACGGGTATGACGACTACGACAAGGCCGTCCCGGACTGGGCACGCAAGACCCTGGCCGAGCACGCCAACGACGCGCGCCCGCACACCTACTCGGAAGACCAGCTCGCCGCCGGCGAGACCCACGATCGCTACTGGAATGCGGCGATGCGCGAGATGCGCGAGACCGGCTACATGCACAACCAGCTGCGAATGTACTGGGGCAAGAAGATCCTCGAATGGTCGCCCTCGCCCGAGGAAGGCTTCGCCCGGACGCTGCGGCTCAACAACCGCTATTTCCTGGACGGGCGTGACCCGAATTCCTTCACCAATGTCGCCTGGGTATACGGGCTGCACGATCGCCCCTGGCAGAGGCGGCCGGTCTTCGGCACGGTCCGCTACCAGAGCGAAAACTCGCTGAAGAAGTTCGATGCGAAGGCGTATGTGCGGGCGGTGGAGAAGCTCTGTGCTGCGGAGGAGGACGGGAAAGCATGACGCCGGTCGCCCGTGCCCGATGGATGCCCCGTTCAGCTCTGAGCAGCTTGCGACAGTGTCGTGTGGCGGTAGTCGCGCGGGCTGATGCCGTAACGGTCGCGGAAGCGACGAGAGAAGTGAGCTTGGTCGGCGAAGCCGCATCTGTAGGCGACTTCCCCCACCGGGACGTGAAAGCAGCCCGGATCGGATAGCTGTCGCGCGGCCTTTTCGAGCCGGCGCTGCCAGATCCAGGCGGCGATGTTGCGCCCGTCCTCGCGGAACAGCTCCTGCAGGTGGCGCAGCGACACGCCCACCGAGGCAGCGACCTGCGACGGCCCGAGGTCGGGAGCGCCGAGATTGGCTGCAATGTAAGCTTTGGCGCGCTGAACGATGAGCGTCCCGTGAAGGGCCTTGGGGGTTTCCATGGCCATGCGCTCGGCGAGGCTGGCCGCGATGAGGTCGATCGCCACCGAACTTATGCGTTCGGCTTCATGGCGGGAGAGCCGATCCCCCACGTTCAGCAGATTGTTCAGAAACGATCGCGCCAGGATTGTGACCGGTAGGTGCCCACCCACGGTCAATCCGGCGAAACGGCTGGTCGAGCCCAGCATGCCTTCCAACCGATCCCGCGGGATCTGAATGGCGAGCACTTCGCTGTATCCGCGGTGCTCGATCGTCCACGGCGTGTTTGTATCACGTATCGAGAAATCTCCGGCGCTATCGACAGCTGACCGATCGTACTGATCTGCGTGTACCGCACCAGATAGTACCATACTCATGAAGAGCTGATCGGTTTTGTTGTTTTCATGCCGGAGTGTTTGCGATGTTGTCGCTGCCCGTAAATTACTTAAGGAAAATTTTGTGAACTCAAGGTTTCCGATGCTCGCGCCTTCAATCACCGCATGAAACGGCCCGTCTCCCAGGGAGTTCTGGACCATGGGAACGAGGCGGTCTTCGCAGATGTCCCGCCATTGGCGGAACCGATCTTTCGAATCTGCTCCGCTGGTCGAGAAAATAGTTTGCATCGCGGTAGGCTTATGTGCCGCCTTGCTGTGGCCCGCAACTGTAACTATTCGTGCGTCGCTGCGACTCTTTGATCAGGTGCATTGATCAAAGGGTCGCAGCCGCTTGCGAGGCTGGAGTGTCATCCGCCGAAGCGATCGCCGGTCCGGCGAAGGCGCGCGTCAAGCCAGACGCTGCACGCCTCTCACGATGACGGAGCGGTCTGGGACGGTTCTGGACGAGGAGGTCCGGGCCTGACTCCCGGCGAGAGATCCAGATGTCGGGCCGGACATCCCCGGGCCCCGGATCGTGCTCCTCCCCGGCACCAGCACGTCGTGCCACCGGGCGCGGCCGTCGGAGGGCATTATGCGCCGTGGCATGGGCCATTCTCCGCCGGTTGCGCTATAGCGCGGGTTTCAGCGGCGCGGGTGCAGTTCTCTACCATGGTCGAAATGCGGGACGACGTGCGGGAAACGACCAGACCTCGCCGCCCGCGGCGCTCGCGCTATCGCCGCTCCATCGTCCGCCTGCGCTCCGCCTCGATGGAGGCGTACCCGCTCTGGCGCGGCCGGCTGCTGTTCCTGGTGGGCGGCATCGGGGTCGGGCTCGCCGCCGTGCTGATGGCCAAGGGCGCCGACCTCGCGCAGGATGGATTCCGGCGTCTCATTGCGCCCTCTCCGCTGATCGCTCTGGTGCTGACGCCGGCGGGGTTCGCCCTGGCCGCGCTGCTCGCCCGCACGGTGTTCCCGAACTCGCAAGGCTCGGGCATCCCGCAGGTGATCGCCGCCCGCCACGCCCGAGACGCGCGCTTCCGCTATGCGCTGATCTCGCCCCGGGTGGCCTTCGGCAAGGTGATGGTCCTGTTCCTGGGCCTCCTCTGCGGGGCCTCGGCCGGCCGCGAGGGGCCGACCGTGCAGGTCGGCGCAGCGATTATGGCGGCCTTCGGCCGCCTGACTCCAGACCGCCTGCCGGGGCTGCTTCTGGCGGGAGGCGCGGCCGGCGTCGCGGCGGCTTTCAACACGCCGCTCGCCGGCATCGTGTTCGGCATCGAGGAACTGGGCCGGGCCTACGAGGCGCGCTCGTCCGGTCTGATCGTCGCCGGTATCGTGGCCGCGGGCCTCACTTCCCTCTGGCTGCTCGGCAACTACACGTATTTTGGAACGACCCAGGCGGAGCTGCCGCTGGCAGCCGGCTGGATCGTGCCGCTGCTCGCCGTCGCCGGCGGCTTCGCGGGCGGCGTCTTCAGCCGCATCGTGATCCTGTTCGCCCGCGGGCTGCCGGGGGCCGCCGGCCGCCTGGTTCGGACGAGGCCGGTCATGTTCGCGGCCGCCTGCGGCCTGTGCGTCGCCCTCTGCGGGCTCGCCTCCAGCGGCACCGCCTACGGCACCGGCTATGAGGAGGCCCGGGCGATCCTTCATGGCGACGCAGCCGCGGGCTGGACCTACGCGCCGCTGAAATTCGCCGCCACCGTGCTCAGCTCGATCAGCGGCATCCCGGGTGGCCTGTTCGCGCCGTCGTTGGCCGTCGGGGCCGGGCTCGGCGGCACGGTCCACGGCCTCCTGCCGTACATGCCGGTGGGCGCCCTCGTGCTCATCGGGATGGTGGCCTACCTCACGGGCGTGCTCCAGGCGCCGATCACCAGCTTCGTCATCGTCACCGAAATGACCCAGAACCACACGATGGTGATCCCGCTGATGGTCGCGGCCCTGGTGGCCGATGCCGCCTCGAAGGTGGTCTGCCGCGGCGGCCTCTATCACACCCTCGCGGAGATCATGCTGGAGCGCGCCGACGTCCCGGCGCAGCCGGTGGCCAAGACGGCCTGACTCCTCTTGAGAATAAAAGCGGCAGGCGCCGAAATCCGCGGAACGGTCTCGCTTGGCGTCGGTTGAGGCAGCAGCCATCGGCCCGAAGCGCGGGCGCAGCCGGAGTAACGTCATGACCCTTCTGAAGTGGGCCCTCATCTGCTTCGTGATCTCGCTGATTGCCGGCGCCCTCGGCTTCACCGGGATTGCCTCGGGCGCGGGCTCGCTGGCGCGGATCCTGTTCGGCCTGTTCCTCCTGATCGCCATCGTGATCGTCGTCATCGCCTTTGCGGTCGGGCAGGCGGTGTTCTGAGGCGGCTGTGATGCCAGGCCGGGTCTGCCTCGTCACCGGGGCGACCAACGGCATCGGCTACGAGACGGCGCTGGGACTCGCGCGGCTGGGCGCGCGGGTCGCCGTCGTGGGGCGCGATGCGGCAAAGACGCGGGCCTGTGCCGAGCGGATCCGCGCGTCCGTGCCCGGTGCGGCTGTCGATCCGCACGTGGCGGATCTGTCGGCACAGGCGGAGATCCGGTGGCTCGCCGAATCGCTGCGTGGGGCCTACCCGCGCCTCGATGTGCTGGTGAACAACGCCGGGGCGATCTTCGACCGGCGCACGCTCACGGTCGACGGGATCGAGCGCACCTGGGCGCTGGACCATCTGGGCTACGTGCTCCTGACGCTCGAGCTTCTCGAGTCCCTGAAGGCCGCTGCGGCGTCCGGGGCCAAGCCGCGGATCGTCAACGTCGCCTCGGCGGCGCACTATCGGGGGCATATCGACTTCGACGACATCGAGGGCGCCCGCCGCTACGGGGCGATGCGGGCCTACGCGCAGGCCAAGCTCGGCAACGTGCTGTTCACCTATGCGCTGGCCCGGCGGCTGCGCGACAGCGGCATCACCGTCAACGCTGTGCATCCGGGCGTGATCAACACCGGCTTCGCCAAGAATACCGGCGGCCTGTTCGGCGCGGCCTGGTCGCTGATGCGGCCGTTCCTGACCAAGCCCGACAAGGGTGCCGAGACCTCGCTGCACGTGGCGAGCGCCCCCGAGCTCGACGGCGTCACCGGACGCTACTTCTCGCATGCCCGGCCCAAGACCTCCTCGGCCGAGAGCCGCGACGAGGCCGTGCAGGAGCG
This sequence comes from Methylobacterium sp. CM6257, assembly GCF_054611515.1. Taxonomy (NCBI): domain Bacteria; kingdom Pseudomonadati; phylum Pseudomonadota; class Alphaproteobacteria; order Hyphomicrobiales; family Methylobacteriaceae; genus Methylobacterium; species Methylobacterium sp. CM6257. The sequence goes on along the minus strand of NZ_CM137735.1, from coordinate 5,846,176 downwards.
GGTCTGGGCGCTCAGCCTCGCCCAGGTAGGCCGGAGCGGCTGAGCGAGGCTGCGATCACCGGATCGAGCCCCGTGTCAGGAGTGCATCTCAGCCGCCCAAGACCGGAGTGACCGGGCAATCCTTCGGGGACTGCCCGGTCGCATCGGCTCAAGCCGCCGCCCGAACCGCGTGATCGCCCTGTTGCTGGATCTCGATGAACACCCGGGTCACCTCCGGGCTGCGCTGCTTCACCGCCCGGTCGAGGCGCGTCACGAGGCTCTCGACGTCACCCGCACTCAGGTCGTCGGCCATGTCGATGCTGAGATTGACCAGGATGTCGGAGGGACCGAGATGCTGGGTGAGCACCTCGTTCAGGTGGAGCACGTCGGGCTCGGCGCGCACCAGGTCCTCGATCGCCGTGACGATCTCGGGATCGGCCGCCTCGCCGATCAACAGGCCGTGGGTCTCGACCATCAGGAAGACAGCCATGCCGACGAGCACGAGGCCGATCCCCACGGAAGCCCAGCCGTCGAGGCTCGGCATCTCCAGGAGATGCGCGAAGGCGACGCCCGCGAGTGCGATCAGCAGGCCGATCAGCGCGGCGGTGTCCTCGACCAGGATCGTGAACAGGGTCGGATCCTTGCTGCGCCGGATTGCCCGCACCGCGGAGCGCTGGCCCTTCTCGGCCCAGAACTGGCGCATCGCCACGACCCAGGACGTGCCCTCGGCCGCGATGGCGAAGCCGAGGATCGCCACGTTGACCCAGATCCCCGGCAGCCGGTGGCCGAAGATCTCGGCGTCCACGTCCGGCTCTGGGTGGCGGACCCGCTCGATTCCCTCATAGATCGCAAAGAGGCCGCCGCCGAGGAAGATCATCAGCGCCACCACGAAGGCGTAGAAATAGATCTCGCGCCCGTAGCCGAAGGGGTGGCGGGCGTCGGCCGGCCGCTGCGCCCGCTTCATGCCGACGAGCAGCAGCACTTGGTTGGCCGTGTCGACCAGCGAATGCACGCCCTCGGCGAGCATCGCGGTCGAGCCGGTCAGCGCGCCCCCGAGGAACTTCGCCGCCGCGATGGCGAGATTTGCTCCGGCCGCCGCGTAGATCGCCCCCTTGCTCTCGTGCGCCATCCGGAACTCCGTGCTCGTTTGTCGAGGGAATCGTCGCGTTGCGGAAGCCGGCGGTCCCTTTCGGAACGACGTTGCGGCCGCGGCGGTGCAAGCGTTCCGGTGCGCGGCCGGTTCCCGTGTGGACGCGGACGGGTGCCCCGTGCAACCTGCGCCCGCTCAAGGATCCCCGGAGGCAGCATGGCCGAAGCCCGCTACGACCCCGACAACATCTTCGCCAAGATCCTGCGCGGCGAGATCCCGTGCCACCGTGTCTGCGAGGACGCGCACACCCTGGCCTTCATGGACGTGATGCCCCAGGGGGAGGGTCACACCCTGGTGATCCCGAAGGCGCCGGCCCGGGGCCTGCTCGATGCCGAGCCGGATTCGCTGGCCGCCCTGATGGCGAGCGTCCAGAAGGTTGCCCGGGCTGTGAAGGCGGCGTTCCAAGCGGACGGGCTGACAATCTTCCAGTTCAACGAGCCGGCCGGCGGTCAGACCGTGTTCCACCTGCACTTCCACGTCGTCCCGCGGCGGGAGGGTGTGCCGCTGAAGCGCCACGAGGGCGGGATGGCCGACAACGCGGTTCTGGCCGAGCATGCCGCGCGCATCCGTGCGGCGCTCGAAGGGCAGGGCTGACGCTCAGGCCGCGCTCGCCGCATCGCCCGACTGGGCCATGCTGGCGAGCAGCCGGCGGAGGGCTGCGTTCTCGGTCTCCAACTCGCTGACGCGCTTCAGCAGCATGGTCACGGAGGCATCCGCCGCAGCCGGATCGGGAGCCGCAGGCGCGGCGCCGGCCCGGGCCGGCTCCTCGAAGGTGACGCCGATGCCGTCCTCCCGGCGCCAGCGCAGGGTGGCCCGGTAGGTCCGGTCCTTCTGCGGGATGTAGAGATCGAACGCCCCCGGCAGCGTCGTGGCATCGCTCATGACGAGGCGGGCGCCGGAGGAGGACATGTCGCGTATCAGGCAGTCGAAGCTCGACGAGCCGTTGTTGAACACGATGCGACCCTTGAGGAAGACCCTCTGGCGCGCCTCTCTGCGATGCTCCGACATGCGGGCGGCTCCGGACTGCTGGCGATCCCGCACAGTCTGCATGCCAGCCCTTAAGGAATCTTCGTCGCGATACCGGAGTCGCGGCCGCCTTGGGCTCCGCATATGAACAGATTGAAAGAGAAGCGCGTTTTCGCGGTCCTTGAGACCACGAAGGGCCCGTCCCAGGCCGGCGGAAGACGCGAGACCTCGCCTCTCCCGCCTGTCCGCTCACGCAATGAAGCGCCGGTCCACGGTCTGGAACAGGTAGAAACCGTTGAACCGCACCGCCGTGTCGGCGGCCCGGTCGTCGAAGTCGAGGGGTGGCCGGCAGCCGTCGCAGAGTTTTCCGCCGAAGGTCCAGCGGCCGGCGCCGATGAAGGAGGGAATGGTGCTCGCCTCCGGCACTGCGCAGCAGAGGCCGTCCACATCCTTGAGCTGGAACAGGTTGTAGCTTCGCATCCGAAGTCCTCCGCCTGGCCGCCCTCGAAGCCAAATATTCCCAATACGAGATCTCGTATTGGGGAGAATCGGCTTGACCGTGCTCATAATGGCACAATCGGTCGAGTTTGTGTCGGTCAAGTTTCGGGGACGTTTCGGTTCAACTCCTCGATCCAGATCCGCGCCGAGCCGTCCGACGGGGCACGCCAGTCGCCCCGGGGCGACAGGGAGCCGCCGGCCGAGACCTTCGGCCCGTTCGGAAGCGCCGAGCGCTTGAACTGGCTGAAGCCGAAATAGCGGGTGAGGAACACGCCGAGCCAGCGGCGGATCTCGGCGAGGTCGTAGGCGACCCGCTTGGTCTCAGGGAAGTCCGGCGCCCAGGAGCCGCGATCCTTGTCGCCCCAGGCGTGGAGCGCCAGGAAGGCGATCTTCGAGGGCCGGAACCCGTAACGCAGCGTGTAGAACAGGTTGAAGTCCTGCAGCGCGTAGGGGCCGATTGTCGCCTCGGTGCTCTGCGGGCTGTCGTCTTGGTCCACCGGCACCAGCTCGGGGGAGATCTCGGTGTCGAGGATCGCCTGGAGGGTGCGGGCCTCGTCCGGCCCGACCTCGCCGTTGCCGATCACCCAGCGGATCAGGTGCTGGATCAGCGTCTTGGGCACGCCGGCATTGACCGCGTAGTGGCTCATCTGGTCGCCGACGCCGTAGGTGCACCAGCCGAGCGCCAGCTCCGAGAGGTCGCCGGTGCCGACCACGAGGCCGCCCGCGTGGTTGGCGAGCCGGAACAGGTAGTCGGTGCGCAGGCCCGCCTGCACGTTCTCGAACGTCACGTCGTAGACCGCTTCGCCCCGGGCGAAGGGGTGGTTCATGTCGGCGAGCATCTGCTTGGCGGCCGGGCGGATGTCGATCTCGGCGGCCGTGCAGCCCAGCGCCTTCATGAGCGCGTGCGCGTTGGTCTTGGTGGCGTTCGAGGTGGCGAAGCCCGGAAGCGTGTAGGCCAGGATGTCCGAGCGCGGGTAGCCGAGGCGGTCGAAGGCCTTGGCGATCACGATCAGCGCGTGGGTCGAATCGAGGCCGCCTGAGACGCCGATCACGGCCTTGCGGGTTCCGGTGGCTTCCAGGCGTTTGGCGAGCCCGGCGACCTGAATGTTGTAGGCCTCGTAGCAATCCTGCGCGAGACGCGACGGATCGGCCGGCACGAAGGGGAAGCGCTCGATCCGCCGGATCAGGCCGAGATCGGTGTCCGGTGGGTCGAGCCGGAACGGCACGCGGCGATAGGCGAGGGCGTGGCGCCGGGCGTCGTCGTCGAAGCTGCCCGCCTGGAGGCGGTCCTGGGCGATCAGGTCGAGGTCGATATCGGCGATCGTGGCCACCGGGCCCTCAGGGAAGCGCTGGCCCTCGGCGAGGCGCACGCCCAGTTCGTCGATGCTGGTCTGGCCGTCCCAGGACAGGTCAGTGGTCGATTCGCCCTGGCCGGCGGCGGCGTAGACATACGCGCAGGCCCCACGCATCGAGGCTGCCCGGGACAGCAGCGCCCGGGACTCCGCCCGGCCGACGGTGATCGGGCTGCCGGAGATATTGGCCAGCACCGTGGCGCCCGCGAGCGCCGCGCGCATGCCTGGCGGCTCCGGAACCCACAGGTCTTCGCAGATCTCCACCCCGACCACGAGGCCAGGCAGGTCCTCGGCCGGGAAAAGCAGGTCGGTGCCGAAGGGCGCCTCCCGATCGGCGACCCGGATGGTCTCGCCGGTGATGCCGGCCCCGGAGGCGAAGTGGCGCTTCTCGTAGAATTCCCGGTAGTTCGGCAGGAAGGTCTTCGGCACGGCGCCCAGAAGGCGGCCGCCCTGGATCGCCAGGGCGCAATTGTAGACGCGGTGGCGCCAGCGCAGCGGCGCGCCGACGATCAGCAGCGGCCGCAGGTTCGCCGATTCGGCGATCACCCGGGCGGCTGCCTCCTCCGCGGCGTCGAGCAGGGTCTGCTGGAGCAGAAGGTCCTCGATCGCGTAGGCTGAGAGGCCGAGTTCTGTGAAGACGGCGAGCGCGGCCCCCGAATCGTGGCAGGTCCGGGCGAGGTCGATCACCACGTCGGCATTGCGGGCGGGCTCCGCGGGATGGCTGCGGCCGGTGCAGGCCGCTACCCGGGCGAAGCCGTGGCGGTAGAGGGACCGGAAGTACGCCGGGCCGGTCGCGCGGGGATCGGCGAGGGAGAGGGAAGGTGGCTGGGTCACGGGCACCTGACCGGGGGAGGGGGCTTTCAGCCTAAGCAAACGCGCGTTGGCACGCCAAGGCTTCGTGCGATCACCGTTTTGATGGCCGCCAATTTTCGATGGGGAGCCGCATGGCCGGCGCTTCCCGCAGGGGATCTGCCTCTGCCTCGGCGGAAAGGCGTCCCCTGGGTTCGCTGCGGCACGGCCGCGATCGCCGTCATGGTTTCCGCGCCGCAGGGCCGCGACAAGCCTCCGTTAACGACGAATGGCCTAACTCAAGGACAGCCGCCGCGCGTCGGCGGATCCCTGTTTCGAGTATCGTTCGAGAACCCATGCGCGCATCGGGACGGCCTCCGTACTCCCACCGTGACCCCGCCCGGCCCGTCCGCGGCGGCGACCGTCCGGGCCTCTCCCTCGGAGCCCTGGCGCACCGTCTGATGGCGTTCCGCGCGAGCCTCGCACGGCGCCTGTCCGGCACGCCCGCGGGCCTGCCCGCCCGCCCGGCGTACGGCGTCCCCGGCCGACGGGCCGAGCCGAGCTGGCTGACCTCGCCCGCCGCCATGGTCGGCAGGGAGGGGCCGGAGCGCGGCCCGCGCGCGAGCAGCGTCGCGCCGCCCGAGCATATCTGGCCGGCGCAGGTCTTCGACGACCGGGCGAGCCTCGATGCGCTCGACGCACCGCCCGTCGAGAGCCGGATCGACCGCAGCGCCTCGTCGCCGGGCGTGCTCGTGCGCCAGCCGCGCCGGCCCGCCGCCATCGCTCCGGAAGATGCACCGATCCCCGCGCCGGTGCCGGCCGCCTCGCCTTCGGCCGTGCGCTGGACCCGTACCCCCGATTCGGTCCTGCAGGAGCGCCGTCAGCGCGCCCTGGACGCCGAGCGCGTCGCCCTGGAGCGCGCCCGCGCCGAGGCGCAGGCCGCAGCGCTGGCCCTCGAAACCGAGCGGGCTGCGCGCGAAGAGGCCGAGCGCGAGCAGGTGGCCCGCGCGGAGGCCGAGCGGGCCACCGTGTCCGAATCCCCGCTGCCCGAGACGGTCGTCGATCCGGCGGCCGATCCGGTCCCCCTGTGGCGCCAGCCGTTCGTCGCACCGCCGGGCGTCCGCTACTTCCGCACCCCCGACCGCCGGCCGGCGCGTCCCGCCGTCGAGCTGTCCGCTTCCACGGCCGTGATCGCTCCCGTGGAGGCGCCGCCGGCCGTCGAGGCCGCGGCCGAGGCGCCCGCCCGCGACTGGTCCGACCTGCCGGACTGGTCGGAGGTCCAGCCCTGGTTCGACAGCAGCGACTGGTCGTCCGTGGAGGCCTGGGCATCCTTGGAGCCCCAGTCCGCCGAAACCGGACCGGTACCGGTCCCTGGCGCCCCCGCGACGGAGACCGCTTTCGGCGAATCCGACGAGCGCTTCGTCTCGATGCCCCGCGACATCTCGCACCTGCGCTCCCTGCCGCCCCGGCCGGTCTATGTCCTCGACCGGCTCGTCCGGTTCGACCAGCCACCGCGCCCGGCGGACGGCCAGGACAACGGCCAAGGCACTGGCCAGGGGGCTGCCGACCGCGCCGAGGAGGCGGCGGCGATCCGCAACGCCTTCCTGCCGGCCGCTCCGGGGGACCAGGGCCCTGCGAAGCCCGCCCTGTCGCTGGTCTTCGGCCCGGGCAGCTTCCCCTCGGTCCCGGCTGCGCCGGTGGCCGAGACCCCGGTCCAGGCGCCCAGCCGCGCCCCCGTTCTCAGCGCGATGGCGGCCCGCGCGGCGATACGGTCGGCCGGGCAGCCGGTTGCGGCTCCGCCGGCACCGGCGCCCCAGCCCGAGGCTGCTCCCGCGCCGACGGCGGTCGCGCCCAGCGCCGACCGGACCGAAGCCGCGCGGGTGGTGATCCCGATGACCCCGCGGCCGGTCCTGCTCCGAGGCAAGCTGGCGCCCCAGCCCGAGCCGGCTCCGGCCGAGGTCGAGCCCGTCGCTGCCGCGACCGAGGCGGACGAGGTGATCGAGGCGGTCGAGGCGGTCGCCGCCCCGCCGGCCCCCGCGCCGGCCGCGGTCCCCATGGTCGCGCCCCGCGCGCACCTGATTCCCGCCGGCCGCCACCTTGAGATCGCCCCGATCGAGAGCGCGGATTACGAGCTGCCGTCCCTTGAGCTCCTCGCCCTGCCGGCGCCCGGCGGCAGCGAGGAGGTCGACGCGGACGTGCTGGAGCAGAACGCCCTCAACCTCCAGCAGACGGTCCAGGATTTCGGCGTGCGCGGCGACATCCTGGCGGTGCGGCCGGGCCCGGTGGTGACCCTCTACGAGCTCGAGCCCGCGCCCGGCACCAAGTCCAGCCGCGTGATCGGCCTGTCGGACGACATCGCCCGGTCGATGTCGGCGGTCTCGGCCCGCGTCGCGGTCGTACCCGGACGGAATGCCATCGGCATCGAGCTGCCGAACGAGACCCGCGAGACCGTCTATCTGCGCGAACTGCTCTCGTCGGCCGACTTCGCGGAGAGCAAGCACAAGCTGGCCCTGTGCCTGGGCAAGAACATCGGCGGCGAGCCGATCATCGCCGACCTCGCGCGCATGCCGCACCTGCTCGTGGCCGGCACCACCGGCTCGGGCAAGTCGGTGGCGATCAACACCATGATCCTGTCGCTGCTCTACCGGCTCAAGCCCGAGGAGTGCCGCCTGATCATGGTCGACCCGAAGATGCTGGAGCTGTCGGTCTATGACGGCATCCCGCACCTGCTCTCCCCCGTGGTCATCGACCCGAAGAAGGCGGTGATCGCCCTCAAATGGGCCGTGCGCGAGATGGAGGAGCGCTACAAGAAGATGGCCAAGATCGCGGTGCGCAACATCGACGGATACAACGCCCGGGTCGCCGAGGCGGCTGCCCGCGGCGAGGTGCTGACCCGGACCGTCCAGACCGGCTTCGACCGTCAGACGGGCGAGGCGATCTACGAGGACGAGGCGATGGACCTGGCGCCGTTGCCGTACATCGTGATCGTGGTGGACGAGATGGCCGACCTGATGATGGTGGCCGGCAAGGACATCGAGGGCGCGATCCAGCGGCTGGCGCAGATGGCGCGGGCGGCGGGCATCCACCTGATCATGGCGACCCAGCGGCCGTCGGTGGACGTGATCACCGGCACGATCAAGGCCAACTTCCCGACCCGGATCTCCTTCCAGGTGACCAGCAAGATCGACTCGCGCACCATTCTCGGCGAGATGGGCGCCGAGCAGCTTCTGGGTCAGGGCGACATGCTGTTCATGGCCGGCGGCGGGCGCACCACGCGCGTGCACGGGCCGTTCTGCTCGGACAGCGAGGTCGAGAGCGTGGTCGCCCACCTCAAGCGCCAGGGCCGGCCCAGCTACCTCGACGCCGTCACGGCGGACGATTCGCCAGAAGAGCCCACCAAGGAGAGTGGCCGGTCCGGCCGGGGCTCCAAGGCCGCCGCGGCCGACAAGACCGAGCGCGCCGACGAGCCCGAGGAGGAGGCCCCCGTCTTCGACATCGGCGCCTTCGCGGCGGCGACCGGTGGCGAGTCCGACGATCTCTACAAGCAGGCCATCGAGGTGGTCCTGCGCGATCAGAAGGCCTCGACCAGCTACATCCAGCGCCGCCTGCAGATCGGCTACAACCGCGCCGCCTCGATCATGGAGCGGATGGAGATCGAGGGCATCGTCGGGCCGGCCAACCACGCCGGCAAGCGCGAGATCCTGGTCGCGGGCGCGCCGCATATGTCGAGCGGGATGTACGACGACGAGTGAGATGCTGCGCCCCGGGCCGCCCCAAGCGGACCGGCCCGGGCGTCGCATCTTCGCCACAGGGCGGGGTTCTAAGCCTCGTGTCCCGCCCTCGTTTGCCGCCGGAGCCCGCCGACCGGGCGCCCAGGAGATTCTGCCGATGATCGGCCGCCGCATCCGCACAGCCGGCTCCCTGATTGCCGCCGGGCTGTGGCTCGCGACCGCCAACCCGGCTGACGCGCAGGTCGGCGCCTTCATCGACAGCCTGTTCGGCCACAAGGAAGAGCCCGCCCCGCAGCCCGAGGCCGCCCCGGCCCCCCCGCACCCGCCAGCCAAGAAGCCCGCCCCCAAGGCCAAGGAGGCGAGCAAGGAATCCGGCAAGGACTCGAAGGCTGGCAGCGCCAAGGCCGGCAAGGGCGGCGACAAGGCCGAGCACAAGGCGGCCGAGCCCAAGGTCGCGGCGGTCGGCGCGCCGACCGCGATCGCGCCCGCCGAGCCGGCCGATGCCGCGACGCTGCTGGCCCAGGCCAACGCCTACTTCAACGGGATCAACACGCTGACCGGCACCTTCATGCAGATCGGCGCCGACGGGCGGCGGATCGGCGGCAAGCTGACGCTCGCCAAGCCCGGCCGCCTGCGCTTCGACTACGACCAGCCCTCGCCTCTGGAGGTGGTCGCCGACGGCACCTCGGTGGCGGTGCGCGACCGCAAGCTCAACACGCAGGACCTCTACTTCATCGCCCAGACGCCGCTGAAATTTCTGCTCCGCGAGAAGATCGACCTCGCCCGCGACCTCACCGTGACCGATGTCGCCAACGATCCGGGCGGCGTGCGCATCAGCCTGGAGGACCGTGCCACCCTCGGCGGCACTTCGAAGATCCAGCTGTTCTTCGATGCCGAGATGAAGACCCTCTCGCAGTGGCGGATCACCGACCCGCAGGGTTACGTCACCACGGTGACGCTCTCGAACCTGCAGAAGGGCAAGGGCGTCGACGGCAGCCTGTTCTTCATCAATTACGGGCGCGCCGAGGACAAGGCGATGCAGCAGCAGATCCAGCAGTCGCAGCAGTAGCCGGCACCCTCACGCCGCCTTCGTCTCGAGCTCGCCGCGGCCGGTCCCGCGCCAGCGGTCGAGCTCCCGGTCGATCGCCCCTTCGGTGCCGCGCAGGAATTCCGCGGCCGGGAGGCCCGGGGCGACGGCGGCGAGGTAGCTCACCACCACGGTTCCGGCGCGGGTCGCCGCGCCCGCCGGCCAGAACAGACCGGAATTCAGCGCCACCGGCACCACCGGCAGGCCGAGCCGGCCGTAGAGCAGCTCGACGCCGCGCTTGAAGCGCAGCGGCGTGCCGATGCCGCCGCGGGTACCCTCCGGAAAGATCAGCACCGACCGTCCGGCCGCCACCGCCGCCCGGCCCTCGTCGATCATGGTGCGCAGGGCCTGGGTGCCGTTGCCGCGGTCGATGACGATCATCGGCGAGCGCCGCAGGAACCAGCCGACCACCGGGATCGCCAGCAGCTCCCGCTTGGCGACGATCGCCACATCCGGCACCAGCACCAGGAAGGCGAGGGTCTCCCAGGTCGACTGGTGGTTGGCCACAATCAGGCAGGGCGCGGCCGGCAGGTGCTGGCGCCCCTCCTCGACGTAGCGCAGCCCGACGATGCGCCGGAGCCCGGCCAGGATGCCCCGCGCCCAGAGGCGCGTCGCCCCTCGGATCGGCCGCTCGGGGGACCCGGACAGGAGGAAGATCGCCAGCGGCGCGAGGAACAGGGTCGTCCAGGCGGCCCAGTAGGCGGCGAACAGGAGCGAGCGGGCATGTACCATGACGGGGCCTCGACGAGGGGCCCGGGACAGGGCAGGGCACGGGCATAGCGCCTGCCGGGCGGGGACGCACGGCATTTCGCGCCGCCGGCGGTGAGCGGACTGTCGCGGGCCGCGAAATCGGCTATCGGAGCACAACTCAGTCCGAACCCCGGCTCCGCCCGTGCAGCTCACCGTCACGACCTGGAACATCAACTCGGTGCGCCTGCGCATCGACCTGGTGCTGCGCTTCCTGGCCGAGCACAAGCCGGACGTGCTCTGCCTCCAAGAGACCAAATGCCCGGACGACGCCTTCCCGCTGAAGGCCCTGCGCGGCTCCGGCTACGAGCACGTGATGTTCGCCGGGCAGAAGGGTTACAACGGCGTCGCGATCCTCTCGCGCTTCCCCCTGCACACCCGGGACGTGATGGGCTTCTGCGAGCGCCCGGACGCCCGCCACATCTCGGCGGTGCTCGGGCCGGAGGCGGGGGCGGCCGCCGGGATCGTGCTGCACGACTTCTACGTCCCCGCGGGCGGCGACGTGCCGGACCGCGACCTCAATCCGAAATTCGCCCACAAGCTCGACTTCCTGGCCGAGCTGCGTGCCTGGGGCGGTAAACGCGTCTCCGGCCCGGCGATCCTGGTAGGCGACCTCAACGTCGCTCCCCTGGAGCACGACGTCTGGTCGCACAAGCAACTCCTCGACGTGGTGAGCCATACGCCCGCGGAGACCGAGGCGCTGGAGATCCTGCGCGGGGAGGCGGGCTGGATCGACACGGCGCGCCATCTCACCCCGGAGCCGGAGAAGATCTACACGTGGTGGAGCTATCGCTCCCCCGACTGGGCGGCGGCCGACAAGGGGCGGCGCCTCGACCACGTCTGGGTCTCCCCGGACCTCGCCGGGACCGTCCGCAGGGTCGAGGTGCTGCGCGAGGCCCGCGCCTGGGAGCGCCCCTCCGACCACGTCCCGGTGACTCTGACCCTGGAGCTCTGAGGCAGATCTTCGACCGGCACACCGAGCGGAACCGCTTCGGTGCCTGAGCATTGCCCGCTCACGAAACCGTGACGCGAGCCGGCCCCATGCGCAAGATCCTGATCGCCCTCATCCTTCCGAAGGTCATCTCCTTCCTGCGTCGGCGTTACGGCGCCCCGCACACCGCCCGCGACCGCGCCTTCTGAGCCGGCATCCGTCCTCGGCCCCGAGTCCGTGTCGGCCGGGTTCAGGCGCCAGCAGCGAGAGCGATCTCGATCACGCGGATGCCGCCCGCCGGGGCGGCACACCCGGTGACCCGTGATCCGCGCGCCGCGGGCTCGCCGCCGGGCCTGGACGCCCGAATGATGCCGCGGCGTGGCCGTGGCGATGCAAGCCGGGCCGGCAAAGGGGTCGCTCGCTGGCCAGGGGGAAGCTCGTCTCCGGCGGCAGGCCGGGGGGCTGACGCACGGCACATGCCGGCCGGCCACCCATTCGGACGATACCCCTGGCCGAAAGAGGCGTCCGGCCCGGCTTGAGGACGGATCGCGCCCGGCGCGAAGATGCCCGGCGCGACCTGCCCCGCCTGCCGCTACGGACGCCCTTGATGAAGTACAGACGCGACATCGACGGTCTCAGGGCCGTGGCGGTGCTGCCGGTCGTCCTGTTCCATTTCGGTTTCGCGTCGATCTCCGGTGGCTTCACCGGCGTCGACGTGTTCTTCGTGATCTCGGGCTACCTGATCAGCGGCAGCATCCTGCACGATCTGGAGCGCGGCCGCTTCAGCCTGATCGACTTCTACTGGCGGCGCGCCCGGCGCATCCTGCCCGCCCTGTTCGCCGTCTGCCTGGCCTCGACGGTCGCGGCCCTGATTTTCCTGCTGCCGTCCGACGTCGTCGACTTCAGCCGCAGCATGGTCGCTGCGTCGACGTTCTGGTCGAACATCTATTTCTGGAAGACGACCAACTACTTCGCCATCGACGCCGGCCTGCGGCCGCTGCTGCACACGTGGTCGCTCTCGGTCGAGGAGCAGTTCTACATCTTCGCCCCGCTCCTGATCGCCGGCATCTATGCCTACGGGCGGAGGCATTGGCTGGCCGTGCTGGCGCCGCTCATCCTGTTGAGCTTCGCGCTGGCGGTCGCGGCGAACACCGTTGCGCCCGCGGCCGGGTTCTACCTGCTGCCGACGCGGGCCTGGGAACTCCTGCTCGGCGCGCTGTTGATGCTGCGGCCGCCGCCGCCCATCCGGAACCCGCACATCGCCAACCTTGCCGGGGCTGCCGGCCTCGTCCTCCTCGCCGTCGGCTACCTGACCGTCGCCGAGACCGACCCGTTTCCCGGGTACCGCGCCCTCTACCCGTGTCTCGGGGCGGCACTCCTGATCCATGTCGGGCAGGCCGTGCCCGGAGAGGGCGGCCGGCAGGCCCTGGCGACCCGGCTGCTCTGCCTGCGGCCCCTCGTCTGGGTCGGGATGATCTCCTACTCGCTCTACCTGATTCACTGGCCGATCAGCGCCTTCGACCGCTACCTGCAACTGCGCAATCCCGATCTCGCGACGAGCCTCGCGATGGTGGCGGCGAGCCTGCTGCTGGCCTACGGCTCCTGGCGCTTCGTCGAGCAGCCGTTCCGCCGTTCCGGCTCGCTGGCCTCGCGGCGGGTCACCTTCGGCCTCTCGGCGGCCGCCATCGCGGGCCTGTGCGCCTGCGGGGGCGTGGGCATCGTCAGCCAGGGTCTGCCAGAGCGCTACCGGGACTTCGCGGAGCAGCGCATCGATGGCGGCGACTGGCGGACCGGCACCTGCTTCAGCCTCGGCGGCGATTCCGGCCAGAGCTGGAACCTGCGCGACTGCACCCGGACCCACGGTCACGCCAAGACCGTCCTGCTGTGGGGCGACTCCTTCGCCGCCCACTACGTCTCCGGCTTCGCGGCCAACGCCGGGAAGCTGCAGGCCAACATCGTCCAGTACACCTATGCGGGCTGCCCGCCGATCCTGTCATACTTCTCGTATGCGCGCCCGGGCTGCACCACCTTCAACCGCCGCGCCCTGGACGTCATCCGCGAGGCGGGCATCTCGACGGTGATCCTGAGCGGCCGCTGGAGCGATTACGGCACGCGGGGCTTCGCCGGACTCCAGGAGACCATCGACGTCCTGCGGAACCGGGGCGTCGAGGTCTTCGTCATCGGCCAGTCGCCAGAATTCATCACGGACGTCCAGAAGATCGCCTTCTTCATGCGGCGCCGGAACATGCCGGGCGAATCCTGGCCCATGGCCATGGACCGCACCATCAACGCGCGCGTGGCCGCCTTCGCGGAGCGCGCGACCTTCATCGATCCCCTGAAGGCCCTGTGCTCGGACGGACGCTGCCCGTACGCCAGCGCGCACGCGTACCTCTACTTCGATTACGGACACTTCTCGGGACTCGGAGCCGCGCGGGCGATCGCCGCCTACTGGCCCTCCTTCCGGTGACCGATTCGATCGCCTGCACCGGGGCGGCGCCCCGGCGCCGAAACAAAAAACCCGCCGCGCGGGGCGGCGGGTCTCCGGGCCGGCAAACGGCCTAGAACGGGATGTCGTCGTCGAGGTCGTAGCCGCCGCGGCCGCCACCGCCGCCCGAGGAGGCCGGAGCCGGACGGCGTTCGCCGCCCTGGGCGCGGCCGCCACCAAAATCGCCCCCGCGGTCGCCGCCGCGACCGCCGCCGAAGTCGCCGCCGCGGCTGATCTGGCCGCCGCCCTCGTCCTCGCCGGCGAAGTCACCACCGCCGCCGCGCCCGTCGAGGATCGTCATCTCGCCGCGGAAGCGCTGGAGCACGACCTCGGTGGTGTACTTCTCGACGCCGGAATTGTCCGTCCACTTCCGGGTCTGGAGCTGGCCCTCGATATAGACCTTCGAGCCCTTGCGCAGGTACTGCTCGGCCACCCGGGCCAGGTTGTCGTTGTAGATCACGACCGAGTGCCACTCGGTCTTCTCCTTGCGCTCGCCGGTCGCCTTATCCTTCCACGACTCGGAGGTGGCGAGCCGCAGGTTGCACACCGGGTCGCCCGAGCCGAGGCGGCGCATCTCAGGGTCGCGCCCGAGATTGCCCACCAGAATCACCTTGTTGACGCTGCCCGCCATCGCTCTCTCCTCACCGTACGGATCTCACAGGGCATCTGCCCGGCGGCGCGCGAACCATGCGCCCGGGCCTCCGGAGCGGCAACCTGCGGGGCGAGCTTGTGCCCGCTTTCCGCAGCGCCGCCGGGTCCGTTTGTTCTATATCCGTTCCAGAACGGCGGCAAGCTGCCCTCAGGACACGCGCACGACCAGCTTGCCGAAATTCCGGCCCTTCAACAGGCCGATGAAGGCTTCAGGCGCGTTCTCCAGGCCCTCGACCACGTCCTCGCGGTAGCGGACCCGGCCCTCCTGGATCCAGCCGCCGACCTCCTTCCGGAAGGTCGCCGCCTGATCGGCGAAGTCCCAGACGATGAAACCCTGGATGTGCAGCCGGTTGGTCAGGACCGAGCGCATCAGCCCGGGCAGGCGGTCGGGCCCGGGCGGGACCTCGGTGGCATTGTAGGCCGAGACGAGGCCGCAGACCGGGATCCGCGCGAAGGGGTTCAGGAGCGGCATCACGGCGGCGAAGACCGCGCCGCCGACATTCTCGAAATAGACGTCGATGCCCTTCGGGCAGGCCGCGGCGAGCGCCTCCGGCAGGTCGGCGCCGCGATGGTCCACGGCGGCGTCGAAGCCGAGCTCCTCGGTGAGGTAGCGGCACTTGTCCGGGCCCCCCGCGATCCCGACGGCGCGGGCGCCTTTCAGCTTGGCGATCTGCCCGACCAGCGAGCCTACGGGGCCGGCCGCGGCCGCCACCACGACGGTCTCGCCGGGCTTCGGCTGGCCGATGTTGAGGAGGCCGGTATAGGCGGTCATGCCGGGCATGCCGAGTACGCCCAGTGCCGTCGAGGGCGGAGCGGCGGAGGGATCGACCTTGCGGGAGCCCTTCCCGTCCGTGACGAAGTACTCCTGCCAGCCGGCGAAGGCCGTGAGCAGGTCACCGACGGCGTGGTCCGGGTGGTTCGAGGCGACGACCTCGCCGACCGTCTCGGCGGTGATCGGCGCGCCGATTTCCACGGGCGCCGCGTAGGATTTCGCGTCGCTCATCCGGCCGCGCATATACGGGTCGAGGGACAGCCAGCGGGTGCGCAGGAGGACCTGTCCGGGGCCGGGCTGCGGCACCGGCACCTCCTCCAGGCGGAAGTTCTCGGGGCGCGGCTCGCCGTGCGGACGCGAGGCCAGGACGATGCGGCGGTTCATGACGGTCATGGCGGACTCCCGGATGCTGGCTGTCGCCCCCGATCTGGGGCGCCGGACGGCAGCGGCAAAGGCGCGGCCGTGATCTCCAGGGACGATCGTGCGTTGGTCGTCTCTGGAGCAGGGGAAGGCTGCATGCGGATGACGGCACTCAGTCTCGGATTTGCGGTCCTGGCGGCGGGGCCTTCGTCCGCTGGCCCGCTCGACGCCTATCGGGATCGCGCCCGGGTGCTGGTGCTGTCGGCGCCCGATGTCGCGGACGCGCACCTCAAGGCGCAGCGGGCCGCCCTGAGGGCGGTCCGCCCCGGCCTGGCCGAGCGCGACCTCGTTGTGCTGGAGGCAGTCGGCACCGGCCCGGACGCGCGGGCCCTGCGCGCGCAGCTCGGCCTGCCGGCGGGGAGTTTCCGGGCCGTGCTGGTCGGGAAGGACGGAGGCGCCAAGCTCGACGCAGAGGAGCCGGTCGCGCCCCAGAAACTCTTCGCCACCATCGACGCGATGCCGATGCGGCGCGCCGAGATGCGGGCGCGCCGGTAGGGGCGAGGGCCCTGGATCCCTGTGCAGTGT
Source organism: Methylobacterium sp. CM6257 (assembly GCF_054611515.1). Taxonomy (NCBI): domain Bacteria; kingdom Pseudomonadati; phylum Pseudomonadota; class Alphaproteobacteria; order Hyphomicrobiales; family Methylobacteriaceae; genus Methylobacterium; species Methylobacterium sp. CM6257. Next base: position 5,830,093 of record NZ_CM137735.1, on the reverse strand, counting down.
GCAGGGCGCGGACACCAACGGTTAAGCCTACCGGCCTATCACCGAAGCGTGTTGACGGCCGCTCCCGGCCGTCCGTTGAGGCCCGCCGGACGCCCGAACGAGACGCTCGAATCGATGACCCGACAACAAGTTGCCGCCGCCATCCGTCGCCTCGTCGCCTCGCAGGTCGAGGATATCGAGCGCGCGGTCCGCGACGGTCACAAAACCATCGCGCTGAACGAGCTGGCGGATCTGAACCGCCAGCTCAAGGCCTTCGCAGCCGCTCTCAAGAAGGCGCCGGCCCGCATCTGAGCCGCGCCCTTACCAGCGGGGCCCGCCCCAGCGGTGGGGCGGGATGTCCTCCGGCGGCGGGGGCGGCCCGCGGTCGAGGGCCGGCTCGTCGCAGATTCGAACCCGGCGCAGCACCGGCGCGCCGTCCGGATCGAACCGGCGCCGGAAGAATTCCCGGCAGGCCTCAGGCGGAGCTGCCGTGAAGTGGGGCCGGGGGAACTCCGGTTCAGGCTGCGGTGGCGGCGGCCGGTGCTCCGGCTCATCGTCCTGGACCGGCCCGCCATAGCCGTGGCCCGGCGGCCGATAGGGGCCGTCGAAATCGGCGGCGCGCGCCGGGCCGGCGGCGAGGAGCAGGATGCAGAAACCGGCACGCGCAAGGAAGCGAGGGGAGGGCAAGATTCGGCCTCGGCTTGAGCTGGCGCGCGGGGATCGCGGCCATCCTCAGCAGAGACTGCGCCGGCCCGACTGAACCCTCACCCTGCTGCCTTGTCGGCTACCGTTCAGCCGGCTCACTTCTGCATGGCGTTGATTTCGCACTGCGCGTAGTCCGCGCTCGCCTTCACGTAGGCGTTGAGCTTCTGGACGTAGGCCTCGGCGATCGGCCGGAAGGCCTGCGCCTGCAGGTTATAGGCCTTGATCGCGTCATTGTAGCTGTAGGCCTCCCATCCGGGGCACCCGCCCTTGGCGTCGAGGCAGGCGGGCTTCTCCGGCAGGGTGGGCTTCGTCGGGCGAGCCGAGGTTGGTGGTGCCTCCGGCGGCGTGCAGGTCGCGACCGCCGGGCTCGGGGGTGGGGCGGCCGGAGCCGCCTTGGCTGCGGGTTTCGCGGCCGGGGCGGACGAGGGAGTGGGCGGGGCCGCAAGGACGACCGTCGGTGCGAGCAAGCCCGCGATGAGGAGAAGCGTGCCGCGCATGTCCGTCTCGGGGAGCTCCGCTGCGGCCCGGAACCGCCGATGGCGGGGGCCGCGGCGGGTTCTGCGGCATCAGGCCGGCGGCGACAAGGGCTCCCGGGCGGAGGCTCGACGCGGTGCGCCGGCCGGCGGCTTCAGGGGCGAGCGGCCACCAGCGCGGCTCCCCGCGCCGCGCACGGACGCGATGGCGGGCAGGGACAGACCGATCGCCAGGACCCACCAGGCCGGCCGGATCGGTCCGGAGAAGTCGAGGTTGGCGGCGAGCACGAGGTTGGCCGGGACGCCGCTGGCGAGCCCGTACCAGGCTGCCTCCAGCCCCGCTGTCGCGAGCCCGGCGAGGACCGCGAGGAGCAGGAGCGACCACGGCCGCTCCGGCCACTTGAAGCGCCGCATCACCCGCCATCCCATCAGCAGCAGGAACAGCCCGGTCCAGAATACCGGATCGGTGACGTCGATCTTCGACTGCAGGAAGTAGTGGGCGAACGCCAGCACGGCGATCGTGTAGACGAGCCGGTGCAGCCGGTGCCAGTTCGGCCCCATGTTGCGGATCGCCGCGTCGGTCGAGGTCAGCCCCAAGGTGATCAGCCCGATCAGCGCCACGAAGCCGATGGTCAGGTAGAACCGCAGAGCGATCTCCGAGGCCACCTTGGTGAGGATCAGGTTCTGGTCGACCGCATAGAGGGTGAGATGGGCCACCGCGTAGGCCATCACGGTGACGCCGAGCATGCGCCGGACGACGATGACCTTCGGCCAGTCAGCGATGCGGCGGAGCGGCGAGATCGCGAGCGACAGGAGCAGGAAGCGCACCGCCCAGTCGCCTGTGGCGTGGATCAGCGCCGTGATGGGCTTGGCACCCAGCGCATCGAGCCGGTAGGCGCCCGCGAGGTACAGGGCCGGGGCGACGCAGGCCAGGAACACCGCGAGTTTCAGCCATGAGAGGCGTCCGGCCCGGTCGAGCCAGGGAAGGGGAACGGCCAGGCTATCTGTCATGGGTCTCGAACAGGGCGCTCTCGCGTGTGACGGCGGCGGTTTGCTCCCGGCAAGAACGACCGCCCTGGGGCGTCGGTGCCGGCACGGGTCGGTTCGCCGCGGCCCCGGCCCGGTTACACGTGGTGGTTGACCTCGGCCGTCCCGCGGCGAGATAGCGAGGCGACGGACACCGGAAGGATCCCATGCAGTACCGCAATCTCGGCCGCTCCGGCCTCAAGGTCTCGCCGATCTGCCTCGGCACGATGATGTTCGGCGGCCCCACCGACGAGGCCACGGCGGGCCGCATCGTCGGCAGTGCCCGGGAGGCGGGGATCAATTTCATCGACACGGCCAACGTCTACACGGACGGCCGCTCGGAGGAGATCACCGGCCGCGCCATCAAGGCCGACCGGCACGCCTGGATCCTGGCCACCAAGGTCGCCAACCCGACGGGCCCCGGCGTCAACGACCGTGGCCTCTCGCGCGTCCACGTGATGAAGGCCGCCGAGGACAGCCTGCGCCGCCTCGGCACCGACTTCATCGACATCTACTACCTTCACAAGGAGGACCACGACACGCCGCTGGCCGAGACCGTGCGGGCGATGGCCGACCTCGTGCGGGCGGGCAAGATCCGTCATTTCGGCGTCTCGAACCACCGGTCCTGGCGCGTCGCCGAGATCTGCCGGCTCTGCGACGAACTCGGCATCGACCGGCCTGTGGTGAGCCAGCCCTACTACAACGCCTTCAACCGCATGCCCGAGACCGAGCACCTGCCGGCCTGCGCGCATTACGGCCTCGGTGTCGTACCCTACTCGCCGCTCGCCCGCGGCGTGCTCACCGGCAAGTACGATCCGGCCGCCCCGCCGCCGGCCGAGTCCCGCGCCGGCCGCCAGGACACCCGGATGATGCAGACCGAGTGGCGGCCCGAATCCCTGCGCATCGCCCGGACCCTCAAGGAGCACGCTGAGGCACGGGGCATCACGGCGGGCCAGTTCGCCACCGCCTGGGTACTGAACAACCACCTCGTCACCGGCGTCATCGCCGGGCCGCGCACCGAGGCGCAGTGGCAGGAGTACCTCGGCGCCCTCGACTACGCCTTCACCCCGGAGGACGAGGCGCTGGTGGACGGGTTCGTGGCGGCCGGCCACCCGACCACGCCGGGCTACAACGATCCGGCCTATCCGCTGGAGGGGCGGGTGCCACGCAGCGGCACGGCCTGAGCGCCGTCAGGCGAGCGCCCATAGGAAGCACGCGCCCGCCAGGGCGCCGAGCGCCGACCGCACCGCGTGGAGGACGTTCCACCGCCTCACCCGGGCGCGAGTGGTGGCGTCCGCCGCATCCGGTGCGGTCGCCATCAGGATCCGGTTCGTCGGCAGGATCGCCAGGATCGTCCAGGGCCAGTTCGCCAGCATGAGCACCGCGCCGGCCAGGAAGCCGGCGCGGCCGCTCGTCGACCACGCCGCAGTCCCGAGCAGGAAGCCGATCACGGCAAGGGGCGCCTGAAGCGCGAAGCCGCGCTTGTAGGCCGGCTTCCACTCCGTCAGCAGTGCGCGGTCATCCAGGGCCAGGCGGGCCGGCTGCTCGACGAGGTTGATGTAGAGGGCCGCTCCTGTGAACAGCGCCGCGATCGTGAGTGCGAGGAGGCCGGTCAGCATGGGCGCCGGGGTATCACCGGCGAGTGACGATCGCACGCCTCACCGGATGAAACGGTCTTGAACTTCCCACGATCCGCGGCTATCTGACGTTCAACAGTTCTGATGGCAGTCGAAGGGCTGCGGTTCGGGAGTGGGCCCCACCGGGTCCGCTCTTTTTTTTCGCCGCACCAGTCTTTCGCCGCACAAGGCCGCACGCCGCGGGCGGGCCACGCAGAACGCCGCGAAGGTTGCGCGCTTACCGTCCATGTCCTCCGAGATCGAAGCGGATCTGTCCGAAAAGCGCCTCGTCCGAGAGGCCGGTGTCGCCGCGCGCGTCGCGCAGGTGATCGAGGGGCCCCTCGCGGGCCTCGGCTTCCGGCTGGTCCGGGTGAAGATGTCCAACATCAACGGCTGCACCGTGCAGATCATGGCGGAGCGGCCGGACGGCACCTTCACCATCGACGATTGCGAGGCGGTGAGCCGGGCGATCTCGCCGATCCTCGACGTGGACGATCCGGTGGGGGGCGCCTACAATTTGGAGGTTTCCTCGCCGGGGATCGACCGGCCGCTGGTGCGGGTTTCGGACTTCGCCCGCTGGGAGGGCTACGAGGCCAAGATCGAGCTGAGCCCGCCGCTCGACGGGCGCAAGCGCTTCCGCGGCATCCTCGGCGCGCCCGATCTGGGCAGGATGACCGTCCCGATCGATTTGCCCGACGTGAAGGAGGGGCTGCCGAGCCGCATCGACCTGCCGCTCAAGGACCTTGCCGAGGCCCATCTCGTCCTCACCGACGAGCTGATCCGCGAGTCGCTCCGCCGCGGCGGTCCGCCCGCCGGGGACGAGGCCGACGAGGCCGAGAACGAAGAGCTCTCCGAGGAGGGCGCGGCGCCGCCGGCGCGCAGCCCGTTCCGCCCGAAGGGCCCCAAGAAGGCCAGCCCCGCGGCCAAGCCCCAGACGCCGGCCAGGACAGGTCCCAGGAAGCCGGTCGTGACCAAGGCGTCCCGGCTCAAGGACCGCGACTCGCTGCATTGAGACCACATCGCCGGCCGCCGCGCGGTCGGCACGAAGCTTTGACGGAAGAGAAGGACCGAAACCGATGGCCGTCGTCAGCGCCAACAGGCTCGAACTCCTCCAGATTGCCGACGCGGTTGCCCGCGAGAAGGTGATCGACCGCTCCATCGTCATCGACGCGATGGAGGAGGCCATCGCCAAGGCCGCGCGCTCCCGCTACGGCGCCGAGACGGACGTTCACGCCGAGATCGACCCGAAGACCGGCGCTCTGCGCCTCTCGCGTCACCTCCTGGTCGTCGATCAGGTGGAGAACGACGCCCGCGAGATCACCCTGGAGCAGGCTCGCCGCTACAACCCCGGCGCCCTGGTCGGCGACGTGATCTCCGATACCCTGCCGCCCTTCGACTTCGGCCGCGTGGCCGCGCAGTCGGCCAAGCAGGTCATCGTCCAGAAGGTGCGCGACGCCGAGCGCGCCCGCCAGTACGACGAGTACAAGGACCGCATCGGCGAGATCCTCAACGGCATCGTGAAGCGGGTCGAGTACGGCAACGTCATCGTGGATCTCGGCCGCGGCGAGGGCATCGTGCGCCGGGACGAGATGATCCCGCGCGAGACCTTCCGGCCGGGCGACCGCATCCGCTCCTACCTGTTCGACGTGCGCTCGGAGGTCCGCGGGCCGCAGATCTTCCTGTCGCGCTCGCACCCGCAATTCATGGCCAAGCTGTTCGGCCAGGAAGTGCCCGAGATCTATGACGGCATCGTCGAGGTGAAGGCGGTCGCCCGCGACCCCGGCTCCCGCGCCAAGATCGCGGTGATCTCCCGCGACGGCAGCATCGACCCGGTCGGCGCCTGCGTCGGCATGCGCGGCTCGCGCGTACAGGCGGTGGTCGGCGAGCTCCAGGGCGAGAAGATCGACATCATCCCGTGGTCGGAGGATGAGGCGACCTTCATCGTCAACGCCCTCCAGCCCGCCGAGGTGGTGAAGGTGGTGCTCGACGAGGAGGCCGACCGCATCGAGGTGGTGGTGCCCGACGATCAGCTGTCGCTGGCCATCGGCCGCCGCGGCCAGAACGTCCGCCTCGCCTCGCAGCTCACCGGCTGGGACATCGACATCCTCACCGAGGCTGAAGAATCGGAGCGCCGCCAGAAGGAGTTCGCCGAGCGGACCCAGGTGTTCATGGAGGCGCTGGACGTCGACGAGACCGTGGGCCAGCTGCTCGCGGCCGAAGGCTTCCGCAACGTCGAGGAAATCGCCTACGTCGACCTGCAGGAGCTGTCCGGCATCCAGGGGCTCGACGAGGAGACCGGCGCCGAGATCCAGGCCCGCGCCCAGGACCACCTCGCCCGGATCGAGCAGGCCCACGACGCCCGCCGCACCGAGCTCGGCGTCTCCGACGAGCTGCGCGAGATCGAGGGCATCACCACGCCCATGATGGTGGCGCTCGGCGAGAACGACGTGAAGACGGTCGAGGACCTCGCCGGCTGCGCGACGGACGACCTCGTCGGCTATACGGAGGGACGCGGCCCCGACGCCGTGCGCCATGCCGGTTACCTCGACGGGTTCGACCTGTCCCGCGCCGAGGCCGAGGCCCTGATCATGGCCGCGCGCTTGAAGGCGGGCTGGATCGAGGCCCTGCCGGAGCCGGAGGTCGAGGAGGGCGCCGAAGGGGCTGCCGAAGGCGAGGAGACCGCCCCCGCCCAGGCCGAGGCCTGAGTCGAGAGCCGGCGGCGGAGGCGCGATGGTCGCGGTCGAGACGACCCTGCCCGAGGACGGGCTGGAAGCCGGGGGGCTCGATGCCGGCCCCGGCCGCCGCTTGCCCGAGCGGACCTGCATCGTCACGCGCGTCGCCCAGGCGCCGGACGGGATGATCCGGTTCGTGCGCGGGCCGGACGGCAGCGTCGTGCCCGATCTGCGCGCCAAGCTCCCCGGCCGCGGCGCCTGGGTCAGCGCCCGGCGCGAGGCCATCGCCACCGCCGTGCGCAAGAACCTGTTCTCGCGGGCCTTCAAGGGGCCGGCCCCGGCCGCCCCCGACCTCCCGGACCGGATCGCCGCGGCGCTCCGGGACGACCTGCGGCAGGCGATCGCGCTGGCCAACAAGGCGGGCTGCATCGTCGCGGGCTTCTCGAAGGTTGAAGCGGCCATCGGCGGCCAGCCCGGCGCCATCGCGGTGATCCATGCTGCTGAGGCGAGTCCGGACGGGCGGCGGAAGATCGCGTCAGCCTTGCACCGGCGTCACGGTGAGGCCATGTCAAGGATACCGATCATCGACGACCTGTCCGAGGATGAATTGGACATGGCCTTAGGTCGGGATCATGTGATACATGCTGCGCTCGTCGCAGGAGCCGGAGCCGCCGGCTGCCTGTCGCGTTGGCGTCGGCTACGCTCCTTCGAGAGCGCCGCCGCGGCGACCGAGGAGCCCGATCTAGCCCGAATCGGCCGGATCGACCAAGCCTCACGTTGACGACGCACCAGGACGAATTTGGCCGGCGCCACCGGGCGTCGGTTCACGGGACGATGGAAACCCTCAGGGTTCAGGCTGAATGAGCGATACGAACAACCCGGGCGACAAGACTCTGAACCGGACTTCCCCGAAGCCGCTCTCCCTCAAGCGGCCGATCGAGGCGGGCACCGTGCGTCAGAGCTTCTCCCATGGCCGCTCCAAGCAGGTCGTGGTCGAGACGGTGAAGCGCCGCGTCATCGGCGCGGCGCCGGCCGCTCCCGCCCGTGAGCCTGCGCCAGCGCCGCGCCCGGCACCTGCTGCGACCGCTCCGGCGGCGCCGCGTCCGGCCCAGAGGGCCGCATCGGGTGTGGTTCTGCGCACGCTGAGCGAGCAGGAGAGCGCCGCCCGCGCCGCCGCCCTCGCCGACGCACAGCGCCGCGAGGCCGAGGCCCGCCGCAAGGCCGAGGCCGAGGCCGAGGCGCGCCGCCGGGAAGCCGAGGAACAGGCCCGCCGCGAGCGCGAGGCCGCCGAGGCTCGCCGCCGCGAGGAGGAGGAGCGCAAGGCTGCCGCTGCCGCCGCTGCCGCCGCGGAAGCCGCGAAGGCGGCCGAGGCTTCGGCCGCCGCGGCGCCCGCTGCGGCCCCGGCGCGTCCGGCTCCGGCACCTCAGCCTGCTGCGACTCCCGCGCCCGCTCGTCCGGCCGCTGCCGCGGCGCCGGCCCGGCCGGCCGCCGCTCCCGCGCGGCAGCCCGAGTCTGCCCGTCCTGCGGCCGCGCGTCCGGCGCCCGGCGCGGCGGCTCCGGCTGCACCCGCGCCGCGCCCACCGCTGACGCCGCGACCCTCCACGGGCGAGCCGCGCCGCACGATCACGGCCGACTCGCGCAAGCCGCGCGACCTGAACTTCATGGCCCGTCCGGCCCCGGCGCCCGAGCCCGAGAAGAGCGCCACGCCGGCCACCGCCGCGCGTCCCGCCGGGGCGGCCGCCACGGCGCGCCCCGCCGGCCGCGGTGCCCAGACCAACGACGACGAGTCCGAGACGAAGCGGGTGATCCGCCGTCCGGGCATGCCGCTCAAGATCATCACCCCGCCCAAGACCCCGAAGTCGCCGGGCGGTGATCGCAACCGTGGCCGCCTGACCATCGCCAACGCCACAGCGGGTGAGGAGGAGCGCACGCGCTCGGTCGCCTCGTTCCGCCGCCGCCAGCAGCGCATGAGCGGCCACCGGCAGGTGGAGCAGAAGGAGAAGCTGTCCCGCGAGGTGACGATCCCCGAGACGATCACCATCCAGGAACTCGCCAACCGCATGTCGGAGCGGGCCGTGGACGTGATCCGTCTGCTGATGAAGCAGGGCCAGATCCACAAGATCACCGACGTGATCGACTCGGACACCGCGCAGCTCATCGCCGAGGAGCTCGGCCACACTGTGCGCCGCGTCGCCGAGTCCGACGTCGAGGAGGGCCTGTCCTCCGACGAGCCGGATCTGGAGGAGGATCTCGATCCCCGTCCGCCGGTGGTCACGATCATGGGCCACGTCGATCACGGCAAGACGTCGCTGCTCGACGCGCTCCGCAAGGCGAACGTCGTGGAGGGCGAGGCCGGCGGCATCACCCAGCACATCGGCGCCTATCAGGTCGCGGCCCCGTCCGGGGACATGATCACCTTCATCGACACCCCCGGCCACGCGGCCTTCACGTCGATGCGCGCCCGCGGCGCCAAGGTGACCGACATCGTGGTGATCGTGGTGGCGGCCGATGACGGCGTCATGCCCCAGACCATCGAGGCGATCCAGCACGCCAAGGCGGCCGGCGTCCCGATGATCATCGCGATCAACAAGATGGATAAGCCGGACGCGAACCCGCAGCGGGTCCGCACCGAGCTGCTCCAGCACGACATCCAGGTGGAGTCGATGGGCGGCGAGACCCTCGAGTTCGAGGTCTCGGCCAAGACCGGCACCGGCCTGCCGGAGCTTCTGGAGGGCATCCAGATCCAGGCCGAAATCATGAACCTGCGCGCCAACGAGAAGCGCGACGGCGAGGGTACGGTCATCGAGGCCAAGCTCGATCGCGGTCGTGGCCCCGTAGCGACGGTCCTGGTCCAGCGCGGCACCCTGTTCACCGGCGACATCGTCGTCGCGGGCGCCGAATGGGGCCGCGTGCGCGCCCTGATCGACGACCTCGGCGAGAACGTGCAGTACGCCGGGCCGTCGGTGCCCGTCGAGGTGCTGGGCTTCAACGGCACGCCCGATGCCGGCGACCGGGTCATCGTGGTGCCCAACGAGGCCCGTGCCCGCGAAGTCACCGAGTATCGTGCCCGCGTGAAGCGCGAGCGCCTCGCGGCCCGGACCGGCGGTGCCAACCGCTCGCTCGTCGACATGATGCGCGACCTCAAGGAAGGCGCCGGCCGCAAGGAGCTGCCGATCGTCGTCAAGGGCGACGTGCAGGGTTCGGTCGAGGCCATCTCGGGTGCGCTCGAGAAGCTCGGCAACGACGAGGTCGGGGCCCGCATCCTCCTGTCGGGCGTCGGCGGCATCACCGAGTCAGACATCACCCTGGCGCAGGCCTCGAAGGCCGTGGTGATCGGCTTCAACGTGCGCGCCCACAAGGAGGCCCGCGAGGCTGCCGAGCGGGCCGGCATCGAGATCCGGTACTACAACATCATCTACGACCTCGTGGACGACATCAAAGCCACGCTGTCGGGGATGCTGCCGCCGACCCTGCGCGAGGAGCGCCTCGGCGAGGCCACCGTGCAGGAGGTCTTCGAGGTCTCGAAGGTCGGCAAGGTCGCCGGTTGCCGTGTCACCGACGGTATCGTGGAGCGCGGCGCCCATGTCCGCCTGATCCGCGACAGCGTCGTGATCCACGAAGGCAAGCTCAAGACGCTCAAGCGCTTCAAGGACGACGCGAAGGAAGTCACCTCCGGCCAGGAGTGCGGCATGGCCTTCGAGAACTTCGAGAACATGCGCGCGGGCGACGTGATCGAGTGCTACCGGGTCGAAGAGATCCGCCGCACGCTCTGAGAGTTCGGACCCGTCCGGACAGGGCGGTCGCGGCACCCGCCGCGGCCGTCTTTTCTTTTTTCAGGACGTGAGCCGGCCGCCCCGGGGCGCCGGCCCGAGACAGAATGGCCCAGAAACCGACTTCCACCGGCCCCTCGCAGCGCCAGCAGCGCGTGGCCGAACTCGTGCGGCACGCGCTGGCCGAGGTGCTCCAGCGCGGCGACATCCAGGATCCGGTGCTCGGCACGCATGTCGTGACCGTGCCTGAGGTGCGGATGTCGCCGGACCTGAAGCTCGCCACCGCCTACGTCATGCCGCTCGGCGGCCTCGACGAGGCGCCGGTGATCGCCGCCCTGGAACGGCACCGCAAGGTGCTGCGCCAGGAGGTGGCGCGGCGCGTGAACCTGAAATTCGCGCCCGAGCTGCGCTTCCGTCGCGACGAGACCTTCGACGAGGCGGCGCGGATCGACAGGCTGCTGCGGGACGAGCGCGTGCAGCGCGACCTCGGCCAGGACCGGGATGGCGACCTGCGGGGCGGCGACGAACCGGAGACCGGATCGGGGCATTGATCCCCGACAACGAACAGAAAGGGACGGGGCACGACCCCGGGGGACACGAGGACATGACGGTTTCCATCGAAGACTATCCGCAGGCGGAGCGTCCGGCTCCCGGCCCGGCCGGCGAGCGCCGGGGTCCTGAGGGGCGCCGCCCGCAGCGCGGCCCGCGTCCCGATCGGCCCAAGCGCCGGGACGTGTCGGGCTGGGTGATCCTCGACAAGCATGTCGGCATGACCTCCACCCACGCGGTCGCGGTGGTGAAGCGCGCCTTCAACGCCAAGAAGGCCGGCCATGCCGGCACACTCGATCCGCTGGCCTCCGGCATCCTGCCGATCGCCCTGGGCGAGGCGACCAAGACCGTCCCCTTCGTCATGGACGGCCGCAAGGCCTACCGCTTCACCGTGCAGTGGGGCGTCGAGACCGACACCGACGATGCCGAGGGGCGCCCCGTCGCCACCAGCGACGCCCGGCCGGACCGGGCGGCGGTCGAGGCAGCGCTGCCGGCCTTCGTGGGAGCGATCGAGCAGGTGCCCCCGCGCTACTCGGCCATCAAGATCCAGGGCGAGCGCGCCTACGACCTCGCCCGCGAGGGCGAGACCGTGGAGCTGGTCGCCCGGCCGGTGCAGATCGACCGGCTCGCCGTGGTCGAGCATGACGGCGAGCATACTGTGATCGAGGCCGAGTGCGGCAAGGGGACCTACGTCCGCGCCCTGGCGCGCGACCTCGGCCGGGCCCTCGGCTGCTACGGCCACGTCTCGTCCCTGCGCCGGACCCGCGTCGGGCCGTTCTCCGAGAGTGAGGCCTGCTCGGTCGCCGCCCTCACCGAAGGGAGCCCCGAGGCTGCCCTTGCGCATCTGCGTCCGGTGGAGACTGCCCTCGATGCAATCCCGGAGGTCGCGGTTTCCCGTGACCTGGGCCTGCGCCTGATGCGCGGACAGCCGGTGATCCTCCGGGGCCGCGATGCCCCCGTGGAGGGCAAGGCCTTCGCCACCTGCGCCGGCATCCTCGTCGCTGTCGGTGACGTGGAGCGCGGCGAGTTGGTCCCCCACCGCGTGTTCCACCTCGGCGGCACTGCGCCCGGCCGCAGCGTGTGAGCCCGGCGCCCCGGACGGCCCATCGCGGCACGTGCGGGGTTCCGGCCGGTCCGGGCCGGCCTGAGGCGCGAGCGCGCAGGTGGAACGAACCTGAGCGGTGAGACTTTGGCCCCGGCAGACGGTCCGGGGCGATGATGCGCGAGCTCGACTACGACGTGGCAGTGATCGGTGCCGGGACGGCCGGCATCGCCGCGCACCGCGCCGCGGCGGCCGCCGGTGCGCATTGCGTGCTGATCGAGCGCGGTCCCGGCGGCACCACCTGCGCGCGGGTGGGTTGCATGCCCTCCAAGCTGCTCATGGCGGCCGCCGCTGCTGCCCATGGGGCACGCAGCGCCGGCCTGTTCGGCATCCGGGTCTCCGGCGTCGCGGTGGATGGGCCTGCGGTGCTGGGACGACTCCGCACCGAGCGCGACCGGTTCGTCGCCGGCGTCTTCGCGGGGCTCGAAGAATGGCCCGACAGTGCCCGGCTCGCGGGCAGCGCGCGTTTCGAGGACGGCCGGACCCTCGCAATCGACGATCACACACGGGTCCGGTTCCGCGCCGCCGTCATTGCCACCGGCTCCAGCCCGATCGTGCCGGAGCCCCTGCAGGGGCTCGGCGCGCGCGTCCTGACCACCGATACCCTGTTCGAGATCCCCGACCTGCCGGATACGCTGGTGGTTCTCGGGGCCGGTGCGGTCGGGATCGAGATCGCCCAGGCCATGGCGCGGCTCGGCGTCGCCGTCACGGCGATCGATGCGGGCGACACCGTCGCCGGGCTATCCGAGCCGGATCTCGCCCGGCAGGCCGCGGAGATCTTCGGCGCGGAGCTGGATCTGCATCTCGGTGCCCACGTTCAGGCCGCCACGCCGGACGGCGACGGCGTGCGCCTCGCGTGGACCGACCGGCACGGTGCCGCGCACGTTACGCGAGCGGCCCGGGTGCTCGCCGCCACCGGCCGGTCGCCGAACCTCGACGGGATCGGGCTCGAGGCGGCGGGCTTATCCATCGGCGAGAGCGGCGTGCCGGAATTCGATCCCCGCAGCCTCGTCTGCGCGGGCGCGCCGATTCTGATCGCTGGCGACGCCGATGCCTGGCGGCCGGTGCTGCACGAGGCGAGCCGCCAAGGCAGGATCGCCGGCGCCAATGCGGCCGCCCTGGCCGCAGGCCGTCCGGTCGAGGCGCCCGCGCCGTGGACGAGCCTCGCGATGGTGTTCACCCATCCCCAGGCTGCGGTGATCGGGGCACCCTACGATCCGGATGCCGACCGCGTCATCGGCGCGATGAATTTCTCCGACCAGGGCCGCGCCCGGATCGAGGGCCGGAACTGGGGTGGCATCCGGATCTGGGCCGATCGAACCGGCCGCCTGCTCGGTGGCGAGATGCTCGGCCCAGCCGTGGAGCACCTCGCGCATGAGTTGACCTATGCAATTGCCGAGGGGCTGCCCGTACAGGATGTAGAGGACCGACCCAAATATCATCCCACGGTTGAGGAAGGACTTGGGAGCGCTGTGACCGAAATAAAACAGACACTGTCTCGATCTTCATCCTGTCACAACCGCACGCATTGCGCTTGATCGATCTCCCCGCCATACCCGTCGCAATGAGCCGGTTTCATTCCTGATGCCGCCGAGCAAAGACTCCGCCCGCGGCGTCGATCTCGACGGGCTCGCGCCCGAGGCGCTGGATCGCCTGGACCAGAGCATCATCGGGCTCGATGCGTCCGGCACCGTCGTGGCGTTCAGCGAGGGGGCGAGCGCGATCTCCGGGCTCTCGCGCGAAGCGGTGCTGGGGCGCGACTACTTCCGCGACGTGATGCCGGGGACCAACGTGCCTGGCTTCAGGGGCCGGTTCCTCGCGGGCGGCCGCCGCGGCGGGCTGGACGAGAGCTTCGATCACGTGTTCGGCCGGCTGCCGCAGCCGCTGCGGGCCAGGGTCCGCATGCGGAACGGGCAGATGGCGGACGGCCGTCCGGTCACGTGGCTGACGATCGATCCGGTGGAGAGCCTGGGGGCCGGTCTGTCGCGCGAGGCCGTGATGGCGGCGATCGGGCGGCGGATCCGCGCGGAGCCGGTGGATGCCAGTCTCTGCGAGCGCGAGCCGATCCACATCCCGGGCTCGATCCAGCCCAATGCCGTGATGCTCGCCGCCGATGCCGGCACGCTGCGCGTCCTCGCCTACTCGGCCAACGTGTCCGAGATCGTCGATCCGGTCGAGCCGCCGCTGGCGGGCCGGCCTCTCGCCGACGTGCTGCCGGCGGATTTCGTCGATGCCATCCGGGCCCGCCTCGCGGCCGGGACGCTGGACGACGGCCGCTCCATTCGGCGCCGGCTGATCCTCCTGGGCCGCGGCGCGACCTACTTCGCCGTCGCGCATGCCCATGGCGGCCGTCTCATCGTCGAGTTGGAACTGGAGCCCGACTCGGCCGAAGATTTCCCCACCGCGAGCCAGGTCGACACGGAACTGGCCGTGGGACGGCTGCGCGAGGCCGAGACCCTGGCCGATGCCGCACGGATCGCTGCCCTGGAGATCCGCGCGCTCACCGGGTTCGAGGCGGTGCTGGTCTATCGGTTCGACGCGGACTGGAACGGCGAGGCGGTGGCCGAGGACAAGGTCCCCGACTGGTCGCGCAGCCTGCTCGGCCTGCGCTTTCCCGCCTCCGACATCCCCGCTCAGGCGCGGGCCCTCTACACCAAGGCGAAGAGCCGCTTCGTGATCGATCGCGACAGCGTTCCGGTGGGTCTGGTGGCCGCGCCGGGCGCCGGCAACGGGCCGATCGACCTGACCTTCGCCCAGCACCGGACGCTGTCGCCGATCCACCTCGAGTACCAGCGCAATCTCGGCGTGAACGGCTCGATGTCGATCTCCATCATGGTCGAGGGCCGGCTCTGGGGCTTGATGATCGGCCATCATCGCCGCCCGCACTACGTCACGCCGGAGACCCGCTCCGCCGCCGCCGTGCTCACCGATGCCTTCGCCATGCGGGTGCAGGAGATCGAGTCGCGCCGTCTCTGGGCCGAACGGCAGGCGCATCTCGACGTCGAGGGGCGCCTTGTACGCGGCCTGACCCGCTCCGACGACTTCGTGGCGGCCCTGACCGGCGGCGCCAGGACCCTCCTCGATCTGTTCAGCGCCACCGGGGCCGGCATCGTCTCGGGGGATCGCGTGACGCTCATCGGCCGGGCGCCCCCACCCGAATCCGTCTCGGCGATCGCGGGCTGGCTGCGGGAGCGGGTCCCGACCGGAGAGACCGGCTACAGCAGCGACAGCTTCACTACCGAATACCTGGAGGCCGCCCCGTACCGGGAGGTCGCCAGCGGCCTTCTGGCGGTCTTCGTGGACGAGTCGCGCGAGAACCTCCTGGTCTGGTTCCGCCCGGAGGTGCCCAGCACGGTCACCTGGGGCGGCGATCCGCGCAAGCCGGTGCTGGCCGGCAGCGGCCCCGTGGCCGTGTTGCCGCGCCGTTCCTTCGAGCGCTGGGTCGAGGAGCGTACCGGCTTCGCAACCCCCTGGGCCGAGTGGCAGGTCCAGCTCGCCGGCTCCTTGGCCGAGGCCGTGGAAGGCGTGGTGCTGCGCCAGCGCCGTAAGATCGACGAGCTGACCAGTCTGCTGGCCGAGAAGGAGCGCCTGCTCGAGCAGAAGGACCTGCTCACCCGGGAGATCGACCACCGGGTCAAGAACTCCCTGCAGATCGTCTCGGCCTTCCTGCAGATGCAGCGCCGCCAGATCGCCGACGGCGAGGCCCGGCAGGCCTTCGCCGATACCTCGGCGCGGGTGATGAGCGTCGCGCGCGTGCATGACAGCCTGTATCAGGCCGAGCGCTTCGACGAGGTCGATCTAGGCCAGACGATCGAGAGCCTGTGTAACGACCTCGCGGGTCTGGCGGGCGAGGGCCACGCCGTCGACCTATCGGCGGAGGCCGGCCTGATGGTGCCGTACCGCAAGGCGGTGGCGCTCTCGCTCATCGCCACGGAACTCGTCACCAACGCGTTCAAGTACGCCGCGAACCCGAGCGGCATCGGGCGCGTGGAGGTCAGCGTCTCGGCCTCCGGCCCCGGCGAGATTCAGCTCCGGGTCTGCGACGACGGCGCCGGCCTGCCCGACGACTGGGCCGACGCCCGCGCCCGCGGCAAAGGTTCGGGCCTGGGCATGAAGCTGATCCGGGCCATGCTCGATCAGATCGACGCCCGGCTCGACGTCGCCAACAATCCCGGCGCCTGCTTCACGATCACCGCGTGACGGCCTCCGCCACCAGCGATCGCGGCAGCCTGCATGCCCGGCTGCGTGCGGCGACCGACCCGGCGCACCGCGCCCTCGAGGATGACCTCGACTGGCGCGCCCGGGTGGCGACGCTGCCTGGCTACCGCGCGCTGCTGGAACGGCTCTACGGATTCCACGCCGCCTGGGAGCCGGCGATCGGCCTGGGTCTCGCCGACGAGCCGTTCCTCGGGCCGCGCCGCCGCCTCGCCCTCCTAGCCGCCGATCTCGACCATCTCGGGCTTGTTCAGGAGGCGATCGCGGCGCTCCCGCGACCGGCTTCCCCGACCCTGGAGGGGACCGCCGCCGCGACGGGGGCGCTCTACGTGCTGGAGGGCTCGACGCTGGGCGGTCAACTGATCGGCCGGCACATCGCCGGCCTGCACGGTTTCTCTGGCGACGGGCTCGCCTATTACCGGGCGCACGGCGCCGGAGCGGGGGCGATGTGGGCGGCCTTCCGGGCCCGGCTCGAAATCTTCGCGGAGGATCCCGCCGCGGAGGCCGCGCTCATCGCGGCGGCCGTGACGACCTTCGCGGCGCTGCGGGTGTGGCTCTGCACCGCACAGGGCGAGACGGCCGCCAGCTGAGATCGCCGGCTGGGCGGGATTTGCCAGCTGCTTCGTCGGACTCGGCTGCATGACGCTCCTGGCTGCCGCCCTGCGCGACCCGGTGCCTGGGGCGAGCGTGGCGGGGCGCATCCCGTGGTGGACCTGGAGCGGCATCCTTTTCGGCACGCTCTTCATCGGGCTTGCGATCTTACTTGTCCCGAAGCTCGGCGCCCCGACCTTCTTCGCCCTCCTGGTGACCGGGGCCAGATGCTCGCCTCGGTGGCGTTCGATCAGGCCGGCCTGCTTGGCCTCGCGCAGCGGCCCGTAGACCTGCCGCGCCTTCTCGGCGTCGGGCTCCTGGTCGGCGGGGTCGTACTGACCCGCCGGTAGGGAGGGGGGCCGATCCTACGAGACCTCCGCCAGCAGGCCTTCGACGAACTGCGCCAGCCCGGTGCGGCGCGCGCGCTTGAGCCGCTCGGCCGCCAGGATCCCCTGAAGAGCCTTGAAGGCGTTCTGCAGGTCGTCGTTGACGATGACGTAATCGTACTCGACCCAGCGCTGGATCTCGGTCCGGGCGTTGGCGAGGCGCTTCTCGATCGTCTCGGCGGAATCCTCTGCCCGGCGCTCCAGGCGCTGACGCAGCTCGGCCATGCTGGGCGGCAGGATGAAGACCGTCACGACATCCTGGGGGAGCTTGGACCGCACCTGCCGGGTGCCCTGGTAGTCGATGTCGAAGATCATGTCCCGGCCGGCCCCGAGCACCTTCTCCACCGGCCGGCGGGGTGTCCCGTAGAAATTGCCGTGGACCTCGGCCCATTCGAGCAGGTCGTCGCGGGCGCGCAGGTCCTCGAAGGCCTCGCGGTCTATGAAATGGTAGTGCCGCCCATCGATCTCGGACGGACGGCGGGCCCGGGTGGTCACGGAGATCGACAGGTCGAGCGCCCAGGCGGGATCCTGCGCGATCGCCCGCGTCAGCGTGGTCTTGCCGGCCCCGGAGGGCGAGGACAGGATCAGGATCAGCCCGCGCCGGGCGATGGTTTCGGAGACGCTCCCCGCCGGTTCGGTCATGCGCGTGGCTCCGCGGCGTTTCGCATCCGTGCCCTCACCATTCGGTCGGTCATTCGATGTTCTGGACCTGCTCGCGGAACTGCTCGACCACGGCCTTCAGGTCGAGTCCGATCCGCGACAGGCTGATGTCGTTGGCCTTGGCGCACAGGGTGTTGGCCTCGCGGCCGAATTCCTGAGCCAGGAAATCGAGGCGCCGGCCGATCGCGCCGCCGGCCGCCAGCAGCTCGCGGGCACTGGTGACGTGGGCGCGAAGCCGATCCAGCTCCTCGCGCACATCCGCCCTGGCGGCAAGCAGCATCGCTTCCTGGTGCAGGCGGTCCGGGTCGAGGCCGCTGCCGCCCAGGGCTTCCACGGCAGCTTCCAGCCGGGCCCGAACCGCCTCGGGCCGGCGCGCCGGGTTGTCCTCCGCGGCCTGCGTCAGCTCGGCGATCCGGGCGACCTGCGCGGTGACGATCTCCTCCAGCTGCCGCCCCTCGGCGCGGCGGGCCTCGACAAGGTCCGCCACCAGCTGGACGACGCCCTCGGCGAGGTCGCGGGCAAGCGATTCAGTATCCGCCGCCTCGTCCTCGGTCTCGACCACGCCGCGTACGCCGAGCAGCCCGTCCAGGGTGGCGGGCGCGACGCCATCGGGGACCGGTACCCGGGCCACGGCCTGCGCGAGGCTCGCCAGCAGCGTCTCGTTGATCCGAACCCGCGTGGACGCGTCCGGTTTGGTGAGCGTCAGGGTCAGCTGGCACTGGCCGCGGGTCAGCGTCTTCTGCAGGGCGGTGCGGGCGGTCTCGCCGAGGCCGTCATAGCCGGCCGGAACGCGGGTGCGCACGTCGAGGCCGCGGCCGTTGACGCTGCGGACCTCCCAGGCCCATTGCACCGGCCCCGTGGTGCCCGCCGTCCGGGCGAAGCCCGTCATGCTCGCGATCTGGGCCATGCCGACCCCCGTCCTCGTGAAGATCGGGGCCTGTAGCACGGATCTTCACGCTGGGAAGAGGTCGATCAATTTGTCGGCCTCCTCGAAAGCGTGCCTTCAGGGCTTCGTGACAGGATGCGTGCGTGAATGGGAGGGATCCATGATGCGAATCGCGCGCAGCATCCCGGCTTTCGTCTGGCTCGCGGCCTTCATCCTGCACGGGCACGCTTTCCAGGCCCATGCGGCCGAGAGGCCGGCGAGCGGGGACCGGCCCCGGCCGGCGGATGTCGTGCGGGCGCCTCGGAACCATGAACCGGGCGCGCCGCAATCGGCCGCCGCGGCGCGCGAGGACCTCTCTGCCTGCCAATCCCGCAAGATCGTCGGGACCGGCGCCGGCTTCTGCATGATCAACTGAGCCCCGGACGCGCCGGCACGGGAGAGGATGACCCGGCCTAGAGCGTGATGGGGGGAAGCGGAACCCGGCTTTCCGAGACCATCATGTGATCGCAAGGACCTAACGTCGGCCGCGCGGCGCCGGCGCCGGAGCGCTGAGCGCCGGTACGGTCTTGGGTGAGCCCAGATCGTAGCTGCGGTTCTTCAGCGGATCGAGCCGCGTGCCCTCGGAGGCGTCGAAGGCCCGCGAGCTCGGCGCGCCGCTGTCGAGGGCGAAGGCCGCGTTCGTGTTGACCTCGCCACCCGCGGGCGCGCCGCCCGGCGCATAAGCCGAGGCGCGTCCCGGCGTGGCCTGATCAGGGCCCGGCTCGACCTTGTCGACGGCGTCCGGCGAGGTCTGGCGGCTCTTCTCCACCGCGCGCCAGCGAGCGACGTTGCGCTGGTGCGCCTCCAGCGAGTCGGCGAAGGCATGGCCGCCGCTGCCGTCCGCGACGAAGTAGAGATCCTTGGTCCGGGAGGGATTGGCCACCGCTTCCAGGGCGGCCTTGCCGGGATTGGCGATGGGGCCCGGCGGCAGGCCCTCGATCACATACGTGTTGTAGGGCGTCGGCCGGTCGATCTCGGAGCGCAGGATGCCGCGGCCGAGGGTCCCGCGGCCGCCCACGAGCCCGTAGACGATCGTCGGGTCGGATTGCAGCTTCATACGCTTGTTGAGGCGGTTGATGAAGACGCCCGCCACCCGCGGTCGCTCGTCAGCGCGGCCGGTCTCCTTCTCGACGATGGAGGCCAGGGTGACCATCTCGGCCGGGGTCCGCACCGGCACGTCGGCACTGCGCCGGAGCCAGATCTGGTTCAGGACCTCGCGCTGCTTGGCCTTCATCAGGTTGACGATCTGCTGGCGGGTGGCGCCGCGCTCGAATTTGTACGTGTCGGGCAGGAGCGTGCCCTCCGCGGGGATCTCGTTGATCTCGCCGGTGAGCACGTCGTTGTCGTTGAGCCGGTTCACGATCTGCTCGGAGGTCAGGCCCTCCGGGAACGTGATGGCATGCTGCACCTGCCGGCCGGTGGCGATGGTGTCGAGCGCGTCGGAGATGCTCGCATGCGCCTTGAACATGTACTCGCCGGCCCGGAGCGGCGGCCGGCCGCCGAAGCGGGCGGCGAACTCGAACAGGCCGGTATGGTCGATCACGCCTTCACGCTTCAGGGCCTCGGCGATCTCGCCGGTGCCGCTGTGAGTGGGGATCACCACGACCTTGTCGGCCGCGAGCGGTCCCGGCTCGCGCACCTGCCGCTGGAACAGCGTGATCCCGATCATCGCCGCGATGGCGATGACCACCGCGAAGGTCAGAGCACCGCTGACGATGCCCACGAGCCCGCTCCGCTCGCGCTCGGGCTTCTCCGGCGGCGGGGGGGCGACGGTCGGCTTGATCGCCTCGCCCGGCGAGCGCGGCGAGAGGCGTTGCGGCAGGGCGGGCTCGTCCGTCGGATCCTGCGCGGTGGTCTCAGGCGCGGGTGGCTTTGAACGGCGGAAGAACATCGGGATCCTGTCTGGGTCCGCGCGACCCGTCTCGCGCTGCGGGCCGGGATCGGCTGCCCGCAACCGGGTGTGCACGTCGAGGAATGCGACCCTAGCCGGGTTTGTGGCGAAAATGCCATTCCGCGGCGCGAGAGGCGGCGATTGTCGCGGTCACCCCGGGGGCTGGCAGGCCGTGCAGAAGAAGGTGGACCGGTTGGCCTGCACGATGCGGGTGATCGCGCCAGCGCATCCCGGCCGGCTGCAGGGCAGGCCGACCCGATCGTAGACCCGGAAGGCGTGCTGGAACGCGCCCGCGCTGCCGTCCGTATGGGCGTAGTCGCGCAGTGTCGAGCCGCCGGCCTCGACGGCCTCCTCCAGAACCTTCACGATCGCCTTCGCCAGCGCGTTGGCCTTTGTCGTCGGCCGGCCGTCGGGTCGGGCGAGGCTCCCGGCCGGCGTCTCCGGGTGCAGGCGGGCCCGGTGGAGGGCTTCGCAGACGTAGATGTTGCCCAGGCCCGCGATGAGGCGCTGGTCCAGGAGCGCGGCCTTCAGTGGTGCAACCTTGTTGCGGAAGAGCTGCGCGATCACCGCACCCGTCAGCCCGTCGAGGGGCTCGATGCCCATCTTGGCGAAGTGGCGGCAGGCGGCGAGGTCCCGGCTGGGGACGAGGTCCATGAAACCGAAGCGGCGGGCATCATTGTAGGTGACGGTGGCGCCCGTGCTCATCGCCATGACCACATGGTCGTGCTTGGGCGCGCCCAGCGCGCCCTCGAGGTAGAAGTCGCCCGGCGAAACGTTGCTACCGTCGGGCAGCGCCACGTCGAACCGGCCGCTCATGCCGAGATGCATGATCAGCGTCTCGCCCGAGTCGAGATCGGCCGTGAGGTACTTCGCCCGGCGCGCCAACCCCGTCACGGTACGGCCTTCCAGGCGGGCGGCGAATCGCTCCGGGAACGGAAAGCGCAGGTTGGCCCGGCGCAGGGTCACACGGCTGAACCGGGCGCCGACCATGGCGGGCGCCAACCCCCGCCGCACCGTCTCGACCTCGGGAAGTTCCGGCATCTCTCTCGCGGCTTGTCTGCAGGGCGCCTCGTGCGCCGGCTCCGGATATCGGCGCGATCGGCTAGGGCCGCAACCGCGCGGGCCCGATGCGGTTTGCCGCGCGAGGCTGCGAAACGGTTCCGAGCCGTCTAGCGGCGCCGCAGACGGACGTAGAGCGCGCCGGCGCCGCCATGGTGGCGGGCGGCCTCCTCGAAGCCGAGGACGATGCCGCGCAACTCCGGCCCCCGCAGCCAGTGCGGCACGCTGCGGCGGAGCACGCCGCGCTCGGCGAAGGCATCGGAATATCCCGGTCCGCCCTTGCCGGTCACGACCAACACATAGGCGTGGCCGGCAGCCCGTGCCCGCAGCAGGAAGCCCGTGAGGGCGGCATGGGCCTCCGCCTGGATCATCCCATGCAGGTCGATCCGCGCCTCGATCGCCAGCCGCCCACGGCGCAGGCCCACCTGGGCGGTCCGCTCCAGCCCCGTGTTCGGGGCGTGCCGCTGGGGTGGGGCTTGGTACGGCGCGGCGGTTGCCGGACGCGGCGGCTCCGGCTGCGGCTTGGGCGAATGCTTCGCGCGCGGCCGCTTCGCAGCCGGCGGCGCGCTCGGCTTGAGGATCGGGGCGGTCAGCGCCGGCATGGTGGCGGTGGGGGGCGCCGGGGCAGGGGTGGTTTCCGGAATCGGATGGGCGCGGCCGGGCAGCGGCGTCACCAGCTTGGCGATCGCGTCCCAGAGCCGGGCCTCACCGGCGGTGAGGCGGCGCCCACGGCGCGGCGCCCTCATGGCGCGTTCTCCCGGGCCGCGGCGCGCTGGGGCAGCAGGACCACGAAGCCGACCGCGTCGCGGAGGTTGCCCGCCGCGACGCCGGCCTGCGCGCCGGTCCCGACGAACAGGTCGCCCCGGGCGGGTCCGACGATCGCCGATCCCGTATCGGCGGCGATCACGAGGCGACCGGCTTCGCCCGGAGCCGCGCCCGGGAGCGGACCCGCGAGCCAGAACGGCAGCCCGTAGCGCCACAGAGCCGCGTCCACCGCGAGGCTGCGGCCTGGGCTGAGGGGCGCATTCGCGGCGCCCGGCGGACCGAGCGCCGGATCCGCCACCTCGGCGAGGCGGAAGAAGATGTAGGAGGCGTTGGCGCGGATCAGGCGTCTGGCGATGTCGGGATGCGCCCGCAGCCACTCTGTCCAGCGGGAGAGCGTCAGACCTTCGAGGGGTAGGTGTCCCTCCTGCACGATCAGCTTGGCCACGGCCGTGTAGGGCTGCCCGTTGCGCCCATCGTACAGGACCCGGACCGCGCGCCCGTCGGGCAGGCGGACGCGCCCGGAGCCTTGAACCTGAAGGACCAGCAGGTCGACCGTATCGCGCAGCCACAGGATCGGCCGTGCATGGGCGCCGAGGGCCCCGTCCTCAATCGCGGCGCGGGCGGGATAGGGTGCGAAACCGTCCGCGGTGGCTCGGGCAGCGCGCAGGCTCGGATCGAGACCGGGGCGGGTCTCGCCGGGACCGAGGGAGACGAGGTCGTCGGGGCGAGCGAGCACCGGCGTGGGGAAGTCCGGTCCGGCCTCCAGGGAGCCCGTGAGTTCCGGCTCGAAATAGCCGGTGAGGAAGCCGGGGCGCTCCGCGCCCGGCCGCTCGACCCGGAAGGCTGCGAATCGGTCCCGGAAGAAGGTGGCCGCATCCGGCACGTCCCCCGCGGCAGCCGTGCAGGCCTCAGCCAGCGCCGCCGGATCACCCGCTACGCTCGCGGGCTGCGGAAGGGTAGGGGCCGGGGCGGCACAGACCCGGCGGAAGGCGTCGAGGGCGGCGGTCGGGTCGGGTCCGGGGAAGCCCGGAAGCGCCTCGAACGCGACGGGTGTCAGAACCGCGCCGCCGACCGGCTCCGGTCCCGCGGCTGCGGTGCCGGCCAGGACCGTCGCGAGGAGGGCGGCCGGGGCTCGTCCGGACCAGGCACGCAGGATCGGCACGGCAAGGCTGTCACGAAGTCAGGCGCCGGCCTCGGTGGCCACGAGCTGCCAGTTCGGGTCGCGCGAGCCCAGGGTGCGGGAGAAGGTCCACACGTCGGGCACCTCGACCACGGTCTCGGCGCTGCCGTCCACCACCTTGCCCTCCGCGTTGCGGGTGGCGGTGATGAGGTTGGACAGGAAGCGCACGGTGATGTGGGCCACGCGGTTGCGCACCTCGACGGCCACGATTTCCGCCTTGTCGATGGAGACGAAAGTGGTCTCCAGGGTCTGCCGGTTGCGCTCGCGTTCGGCGATCGCCCGCTCAAAGGCCTCCCCGACCTCCTTCGACAGGAGACCGCGCAGGGTCTTTCGGTCGCCCTTGGCGAAGGCGATCATGATGGTCTCGTAGGCGGATTTCGCCCCCTCCAGGAAGGCGCGCGGATCGAAGCCGGGCTCCGCCTGGACGCACGCTTCGAGGCCGCGGGCGACCTCGGATCCGGGATCGGCGATCCCCCGCCAGTCGCGCGGCGCGGCGGCGGGGGACGGCGCGGGCTGAACCCGATCGGCGCCGGGCAGACGGACGACATTGTCCCCGTCGGAGCGCGCCTGCGGCTCGGTTCGGCTGCGGTCGACGGGCTTGAACGGCGAGCGCTCCGCGCCGGTCTTCTGGCCGAGGACGGAGCGCAGACGCCAGATCACGAAGACCGCCAGCGCGAGGAAGATGATCGTCGTAACGTCGAAACTGTCCTGCATCACCGATCCGATGGTGGCCGCGGTGGGACCCTGGGCCCCTTGCTCAGGTCGTGCGCGGTGCGGCGCCGGCAAAGCGCGCATAGGTCCTGGCAACTCATATCCGACCAACGCGCAAGGAGCGAGCCGGTTGTATCCGGTTGCGGAACCCGATCCCGCCCTTACGTGCGATATGGGTCGCGCAGGCCGCGGCCGCCAGTTCGCTTGTTCGTGCCGGGCGCCCGTGTTAGCGGCCCTGCCGTTTGGGCAGTTCCGCGGCATGGTCAGCGGCTCCCGCCGCAACAACCCGCGCCGGCCCTGCCGGCCCATCGAGAAGGATGATCCGCATGGCCGACTCTCCGGCAGCGAACGGCAACGGCGGCGGCATGCCGCAGGGTGACGTGCCGACGATCAACGCCCTGGCGCAGTACACGAAGGACCTCTCCTTCGAGAACCCGAACGCACCGCGCTCGCTGCAGCCCAAGGAAGGCCAGGGGCCGCAGATCAATATTCAGGTCAACGTCAACGCGCAGCAGCTCTCCGAGACGGATTTCGAAGTGGAGCTGAAGCTTGAGGGCGATGCCAAGGTCCAGACCGAAGTGCTGTTCGCCTTCGAGGTGACCTATGCGGGCGTCTTCCGGCTCCTGAACATCCCGGCCGACCAGATCCATCCGGCCGTGATGATCGAGTGCCCGCGCCTGCTCTTCCCCTTCGCCCGCCAGATCGTGGCCGAGGCGGTGCGCAACGGCGGCTTCCCGCCCCTGTACATCGATCCGATCGATTTCGTCGGGCTCTACCGGCAGAAGATGATGGAGCAGCAGGGCGCGCAGGGCCCGCTCGCCTCCTGATCCCGTGACCGGCGGCCTTCAGCGGCCGCCGGCACCGCGATAGGCCGCTGCCAGTGCCCGCAGAGCTTCCGCCGGACGCCCGGTGAGCCGGCGGGCGCGCAGCACGATCCAGGTGCGGGGCAATTCGGGCAGGCCGAAGCGCGCGCCGACTTCCACCGCGCCCGGCGGTGCGGTGCTCGGCGCCAGCGCCGCCACCGCGAGTCCGGCCATGATGGCCGCCCCGACGGCCAAAACCCCGCCGCCGACGAACACCTCGGTCCAGGACCGGCCCGCCGCGTCGAGGACGCGCGCCGCCGCCGCCCTGACGTTGCAGGGTCCGGCGAGGCCTGCGAGCCGCAGGGGCTCGTCCGCGCGGGGAACCGGGAAATCCGGCGCGGCGAACCAGCCCAGGCGCTCCTCCGCCAGAACCGTCCCGCCGCGCTCGGGCGGCTCCTCGCTGCGCAGGATCACGGCGTCGTAGCCGCCCTCACCGGCCGAGTCGAAGGCCGCCGCAAGGTCCCGCGAGGGGACGATCCGCACCTCTGTGATGAGACCTCCCCGGTCCAGGCCGAGCCGCCGCAGCAGCGCGGGAAGATCCGGCCCGGCGACGTGGTCGCTGATGCCGAGGCTCAGGCGCGCCGGTGCCTCGCCGCCTATGTCGGTCAGGGCGCTATCGTGCGCCTCCAGAAGGCGCCGCGCCGCCGGCAGAAAGAGTTCGCCCTGCCGGGTCACGGCCACGTGCCGGGGCGTCCGGTCGAGCAGCCGTGTGCCGAGCCTGTCTTCGAGACGTCTCAGGCGCAGGCTGATCGCCGCCTGCGAGATGGCCAGCGCCTCGGCGGCCCGCGTGAAGCTGCCAAGATCGACCACGCGCACGAAGGCAAGAACGCCGTCGATATCGAGGGGACGGGCAAAAACCATAACAGTCCGTTATGATAGATATCTACTGCAATATCTGGTTGCTATCGAACTCCCGTGCAAGCCTGTCGGTGTGAACAGGGAGTGCACGATGCTGATCACCCGATACCGGCACCGTCTGCCGGCCGACTACGCCATGGACCGGATACGCGCCCGAGTTGCCGAGCGGGCGCCCGCCTGGGACGCGATACCGGGCCTCGTCTTCAAGGCCGTCACGATCGAAGAGCGGTCGCGCGGGGCTGCGACCAATGCCTACAGCTCGCTCTACCTCTGGTGGGACCCCGGCGCGGCCGCGGATTTCCTCGCCAGCCCCGGATTCCGGGCCGTCGTGGAGAGCTTCGGCCGGCCCCGCATTGAGACTTGGCTGGCCATCGCCCAGGGGTTCGGGAAAGCCGAGACGGCCCGCGCCCTCTCCGAGGAGACACGGCCCGTCGCTCCGGAGGCTGATCTCGCGCGGCTGCGCGAGGGCGAGCGGAGTCAGGGTCACGCCATCGCGGAGCAGCGCGACGTCCTGGCCTCCGTGGCCGGCCTTGACCCGGAAGGCTGGCGGCTCACGCGCTTCATCCTCCGCGCCGAGCCGGCCGCCGCACCCGGAGCCGAGATCGCGCATCTCGCATCCCCCGGTCTCGCGGCCGCGCGCAGCCTCTGATCCCTCGGACCCGGAGTGAATCGATGCCCCTGACCCGCATATCCCTGCGCGCCGGAACAACGGAGGCGTACCGCGCGGCCCTCGTGTCCGGTGTCTATGCCGCGATGCGCGAGACCTTCGCGGTTCCAGAGGGCGACCTGTTCGCCCTCGTCCATGAGCACGGCGCGGCGGATCTCG
Organism: Methylobacterium sp. CM6257; assembly: GCF_054611515.1. Taxonomy (NCBI): domain Bacteria; kingdom Pseudomonadati; phylum Pseudomonadota; class Alphaproteobacteria; order Hyphomicrobiales; family Methylobacteriaceae; genus Methylobacterium; species Methylobacterium sp. CM6257. The sequence continues at coordinate 5,803,271 of NZ_CM137735.1, read as the reverse complement.
TCTTCGGAGCCGATTATCTCGGCGTCTGCCGCAGCGAGCGCCTCGTGATCATCCAGATCACCGCCAACGCCACCCGCAGCACGGCGCAGAAGCGGGCCCTCTATGCCGCCATCGTCCGTAATCTCGGGCGCGAGCCAGGGGTTCAACCCGCGGATGTCTTCGTCAACCTCGCGGAGGTCGCCCCCGAGAACTGGTCGCTCGGCGACGGGCTTATGCAGTACGGACCGCCGAACCCGTGAGGGGAGGCGCGCCCGATCGACCCATCGGGCAGGGCGGCGCGATGCGTCAATGCTGCCGCCGGCCCGGGCTTGACCGTTCGGGGTCCAACGCCAGGTCCGGGGCCCGAAGCCCCTCCAGGATCGCATGGCTCCCACCGCTAACCTCGCCCTGATCAACCTGTTCATCGGCGACATCCAGGGCGGCCTCGGCCCCTTTCTGGGGACGTGGCTCGCGCAGGCGGCCTCGTGGAGTCCCGCGCGGGTCGGCTTCGTGGTCACGCTCGTCGGGCTCGGCACGCTGTTTCTGAGTGGCCCGTTCGGAGCCCTGGTCGACCGCCTGCCCCGTCCCCGCCTGCTGATCGCGCTCGCCTGCGGAGGAATCCTCACCGGCACCCTGCTGCTGCTGCCGGCACGCAGTTTCCCCGCGGTGCTGTTCGCGCAGCTGCTCGCCGCGGCTGGGGGTACCCTGCTTCTGCCCGCCGTCGCCGCCCTCACGCTCGGGATCGTCGGGAAGGACCGGTTCCCCAAGCAGCAGGGCCGCAATCAAGCCTTCAACCATCTCGGCATCCTGATCGCGGCCGGCGGCATCAGCCTCGGCACCGGCGTCTTCGGACCCGCGATCGCCTTCTGGGTTCTGGGTGGCATGGCGGTCGCCGCGATCATCGCGACGTTGACAACGCCGGCGGGGGCCTGGAACCGCCGCCGCGCGGTCGGCTGGAAGGAGGATGCGGAGGATGAGCCGGAGCGCAGCGGGATCCGCCAGGTCCTGGGCAATCGCCGCCTGCTGGTGCTGACGGTGGCGCTGACCCTGTTCAACCTCGGCAATGGCGGCATGCTCTCGCTGCTCGGCCAGAAGCTCGTCGCCACGGCCGCCGACGCGACCACTTGGACGGCCCGCTACGTGATGGTGGCGCAGCTCGTGATGGTGCCTGTGGCCCTGTTCGCCGGGTCCCTGGCGGATCGGCGGGGGCGGCGCCAGCTCCTGATGGTCGCCTTCGCGGTGTTGCCGGCCCGCGCCCTCATGTCGGGCCTGATCGACGATCCGGTCTGGCTCATCGCCGCGGAGGTTCTCGACGGCGTGGCTTCGGGGATCGTCGGAGTTGCCGTGCCGGTGGTCGTGGCAGACCTCACCTGGGGGTCCGGGCGCACCCAGACGGCTCTGGGCAGCGTCAACGCGGTGCAGGGGATCGGGGGCGCCCTGTCGGGCTGGTACGGGGGGCTCTCCTACAGCCTTTTCGGCTGGACGGGCGCGTTCCTCGCCCTCGGGGTGCCGGCCATGGCCGCGCTGGGGCTGGTGGTCTGGCTCGACGCAACACCCGAGCCCGGTCAGCGCAGGCGTCGGCGAGAGCGGCGCGATGCAGCGATGCAGGGTGCCTGAAGCCCCGCATGCGCGGCCCCTGAAGCGGGAAGAGCCCGGCATCGGCCGGGCTCCATGGATGATCTGCTTCGCCGGGGCGATCAGCCGATATGCGGGCTGCCGGTCGCGGCCGGGAACCGGTCGGCCAGGGCGCGACGCAGCTTCTCCAGGGCGCGGTTCTCGATCTGGCGCACCCGCTCCTTCGAGATTCCGAGGCGTTGCCCAAGCGCTTCGAGCGTTGCCTGATCCTCGGCGAGCCGCCGCTCGCGCAGGATGCGCAGCTCGCGTTCGGAGAGCACCGTTAGGGCCTGCTGCAGCCAGCTGAGGCGACGTTCGCCGTCGACCGTGGCGCTCACGGTCTCGTCCGGAAGGTCGGCGCCGTCGACGAGGAAGTCCATCCGCTCCGAGGAGGCGTCGCTGTCCTCGCCAACAGGGGCATTGAGCGACATGTCAGGGCCGGACAGGCGCGCGTCCATCAGGGCGACGTCGTCGCGCGAGACGCCGATGGCGCTGGCGATGCGGCTGTGGATCTCGTCGCCGACATGCTCCTCGGTCGACTGCATCAGGCGGGCGCGCAGCCGGCGCAGGTTGAAGAACAGGGCCTTCTGGGCCGAGGAGGTTCCCCCGCGCACGATCGACCAGTTGCGCAGGATGTAGTCCTGGATCGACGCACGGATCCACCATGTCGCGTAGGTCGAGAACCGGACGTCCCGCTCCGGCTCGAACCGGGCGGCGGCCTCCATCAGGCCGACATGCCCCTCCTGGACAAGATCGGCCATCGGCAGGCCATAGTGACGAAAACGCCCCGCCAGAGCGATGACGAGGCGCATATGGGCCGAGATCAGGCGGTGCAGGGCGCGCTCGTCACGATTGTCCTTCCAGCGGACGGCGAGACCGCGCTCCTCCTCCCGGGCCAGGAAGGGTGCCTCCATCGCAGTCCGTATGAACTGCCGTCGAATTCCCGCGATCTCAGCCATCCCGCCTGCCTCTTGTTGCCGAGTGCTGTTGCGGCGCCGAGCCTGGTGCCCGGCGCACAGGCGCCGCCGCGAAGCGACGCCAGGCCAGCGACAACGGAAGGCAAAACGGGAAAGTTCCGCCCCATTGCCCCACAATGCGACAACCGGACGGGCACGTTTTCGTGTTCCTCAGGGTGACATGGAGCTTGGCGCGACGCCGTCCAGTCCCACGTCCCCGCGGAATCTGCGGATGTGCCGCGTGACCCGGACGGCGCGGCCCATGAAAAACCCGGCCTCAAAGGCCGGGTTTCGTGTTGTCAGAACTGAAAAGCGGGCCTCAGGCGGCCTCTTCCTGCAGATCGTCGCCCTCGCCGTCACCCTCGGCCTCGGGCTCCGCCTCGCTCTTGGCCCGGCGGGGCGACTTGGCGAGGCTCTGCTCGATGAGCTTCAGGGCTTCGGTCTCGGTGATGCGGTTCACTGAGGAGATCTCGCGCACGATCCGGTCGAGGGCCGCCTCGTAGAGCTGGCGCTCGGAATAGGACTGCTCGGGTTGCGCCTCGGAGCGGTAGAGGTCGCGTACCACCTCGGTGACCGCAAGCAGGTCGCCCGAGTTGATCTTGGCCTCGTACTCCTGGGCGCGGCGCGACCACATGGTGCGCTTGATCCGGGCGCGGCCGGTCAGCAGATCCAGCGCCTTCTTCACCAGTTCCGGCTCGGCGAGCTTGCGCATGCCGACGCTGTTGGCCTTCGCGGTCGGTACGCGCAGGACCATCTTGTCCTTCTCGAACGAGACGACGAACAGCTCCAGCTTATAGCCCGCGATCTCCTGCTCCTCGATCGCGGTGATGCGGCCAACGCCGTGAGCCGGATAAACGACAGCTTCGCCGGTCTTGAAGCCCTGCCGGCCTGCGGTCGTCGTCTTCTTGGCTGTGGTCATGCGAGAAGGGCCTCCACTGGCGCGCAGCTTTCGACGCCGCGCGAAACCGTGTTCTTCCGGGCGGGACACCCGGCTTGCCTCGCCGCTCCCGGGATTCTCGCCCGAGGCGAGACCCCGGGCATTCCCCGGCGCGGCCGTGCAAACGCCTGGAGCGCCCGCCGAAGGTGACTTCGGCGGCCGATCGCGTACTACTCCTAACCAACGAAAATCGAAGGCGTTTCAGCCGGAGGGAGCACGTCAGGCGCGAGCGACGGCAGGCGGATTGTCTACCACAATCCGGCGCGCAGATCAAAGCATCCCTGAAGACGCGCGCGCAGGCGATGCGCGGCGCCAAAGAGTTTTACACCGGCGCAGCCGGACAGAAATGACCTAATCGCGCATCAGGGCTTCGCTTGACGCAGGCCAACCGTTGCCTTGAGCCCTGGAGAACCGCCCACAGTGCTTTTCTCAAGCTTGCAGGCCGGGGGCGACCGGGCGTCAGATCCTGTGGATCGACCGGCTTGCTCAGTCGCCGGTACCCGGGTTGGGCGAGAAGTGCGCCTCAAGCTTTCCGGCCTTCCCGTCCCACTCCTTGGCGTCGGCCGGAGCTTCTTTCTTCTGCGTGATGTTGGGCCAGGTCTTGGCGTAGTCGGCGTTCAGCTTCAGCCACGTGTCGAGATTCGGCTCCGTGTCGGGTTTGATCGCCTCGGCCGGGCATTCCGGCTCGCACACGCCGCAATCGATACATTCGTCCGGATGGATGACGAGCATATTCTCGCCCTCATAGAAGCAATCCACCGGACAGACCTCGACGCAGTCCGTGTACTTGCACTTGATGCAATTGTCGGTGACGACGTAGGTCATCGGATGTCTTCGTCCTAAACACGACTTGGCCCGGGCGGAGCCCTGGACGGCCCGCACGCCCGGGTGGCGCTTCGAGGGGGACGCCGTGAAGTCCGGCACGGAGCCGGGCTTCGGAGGTCAACGGCTCTAGACTCTGCCTTCCGGGCTGACAAGCGCGCGGGCGCCGCATGTCGACATTGCCCGGTCGCTCTCCGGGCCGCTGTGGCCCGGCCTCATCACTCCGGCGCTTCGTCCGGCGCCGAGACGGCTGACAGGTCCTCGTAGAGGAGGCGCGCTTCCGGGGCCGGTCCCCGCCGATCGCCGAGGCCGCGCACCCGCACGGTCAGCGTCGCGTGCGGCGCAGCCACCGTGATCACGTCGCCGATGCCGATCCCCTTCGCGGGGCTCTCGGCCCGAGTTCCGTTCACCCGCACGAACCCGTCCGAAGCGAGCCGGGCGGCCAGAGATCGGGTCCGCGCGAAGCGCGCGAACCACAGCCACTTGTCGAGCCGTTGCCGATCGTCCCGCATGCGCGGGGATCAGCGCTTCCCGCCGTCGCCGGCTTCGAGTTGCGCCTTGAGCGCCGCCAGCTTGGCGAAGGGCGAATCCGGATCGGGCGCCCGCTCGCGACGGGGCGGCCGCTGGTCGGGCCGCGGACCGGAATGGCGCTGCTCGGCGGCGCGCTGGTCGTCCCGGCGCTCCGGCCGACCGCCTTCGAAGCGGTCGCGGCGGGGACCGCGGTCCCGTCCGTTGCGGGGGGCGCCCTCGGCGCCCTCGGCGCGGCGATGCTCCGGACGGCCGCCTTCCGGACGCCCCGATCCGTGGTGCTGACCTTGCTGGCCGCCCTCGCGGCCGCGACCGGCGCCGCGCGGCCGGTTCTGAGGACGCTGGTGGGCCGGGCGCTGATGGCGCTGCAGACGCCACACCTCAATCTGCGGGACTTCGGCGGCCGGCTCGCCCGCCGCGGCAGCGGCTTCCGGAGAAGCCGGCTCGGCTGCTGCGGTGGCTTCGGCCGGCTCCGCATCGGCCGTCACGGGCGCGGCTTCGCCATCCGGGGTCCCGGGCTCGGTCGCCTGCGCCGCCTCGACGGGCGCTTCGGCCGGCTGCTCTGCCTTCGCGGGCGCTTCCTCGGCGCCGGGTGCGGCGGCTGCAGGCTCTTCGGCGACCGTCTCGGCGGCCGGGCTGTGAACCTCGGCAGGAGCCGCATCGGCCGCGGCCTCACCGGTGGGCGCCCGGGCTTCCTCGCCGGGCATCTCGGTCCCCTCCGGGGCTTCAGCGGCCGGAGCCTCGTCGCCGGTAGGCTCGGCCGCAGCGGCCTGCGCATCGATGGCCTCGTCGGAGGACGCGTCGGTCGGCGTCACCGGTGCGGCCGGCGTGGTTGCGGCGGCCGGAACGAGCGGTACCGTGATGGCGGGACCAGGGCGCGTCTCTGCCGTGTAACCCAGCGATTTCAGGATCGACGCGAAATCTTCGCCCGAGCAGCCGACCAGCGAGGTCATGCCGACGGTGGCCACGAACCCGTCGCCGTCGGCCGCACCGTCGGGCGGGGCGCCCGGCGTGGTCCCAGGCCGGTAGGCGATCGCCGGGCGGATCTGGTCGGCGAGACGCTCCAAGATGTCGACGCGCACCGCCCGCTCGCCGCTGACCCGGAAACCGGCCGCGCGGTAGAGGCCCTTGGCGATCTCGCGGTCGACCTTGATGGACGTGCGCCCGGAGCCGGCCAGATGCGCGATCTCGTCAAGGCCGCGCTGGTCGAGGCCACCGTTGCGCAGGGCCCAGAGCTGCGCCGCGAGGGTGCGCGGCGCCGGTTTCAGGAGGGCCGGCAGGAAAATGTGGTAGGCGCCGAAACGGACGCCGTGACGGCGGAGCGCGCCGCGGCCGTCCTGATCGAGGCTGCGCATCTCCTGCGCCACCTTCGAGCGCTCCAGTACGCCGAGCGCCTCGACCACCTGATAGCCGATCCCTTTAGCCAGACCCGTGAGGTCGGCCGCGGTCTCGATTTCCATGAGCGGGCCGAGCAGGCGCACGATGTGGGCCTTGAGCCATGCATCGAGGCGCGCCTCGACCTTCTCGCGATGCGCACCAGTGAGGCTGTCATCGGCCAGCAGACGGATCTGCGGGGCGAACAGCTTCTCCCCGGGCGTGAGCTTGGCGACAGGCGCGCCGGTCCAGCGGATGGTGCCGTCGTGCGAGAGCACGAGGGTCGAGTCGGCGGTGGCCGCGAAGCGGTCTGCCCGCGCCTCGATCTCGCCGGAGAGCGCCTTTTCGGCGGCGCTCCTCAGAGTCTTGGCCTCGTGCCCCTCCGCGCTGGCATCGGGAACGAACAGGAATCCGTGAAGGTGGCCGACATGCTGACCCTCGACGGTGACGTCACCGTCGGCGGTGATCTGGGCTTCGAGCATCGTGTTCTCTCTCAGGCGCCGCATCAGGACGCTTGTGCGCCGGTCGACGAAGCGGCTCGCGAGGCGTTCGTGCAGGGCGTCGGACAGCCTGTCCTCTACCCGACGTGTCTCGCCCTGCCAATGTTCCGGGTCGCGCAGCCAGTCTGGACGGTTCGCCACGAAGGTCCAGGTGCGCCCTTGGGCGATCCGGCGGGACAGCGTGTCGATGTCGCCGTCGGTCCGGTCGATCATAGCCACCTGCTCGGCGAACCATTGATCGGGGATCCGCCCGGCCATGCCCCGCATCAGGAATCGGTAGAGCTGCGCCACCAGATCGGCATGCACCTGAGGATGGACCTTGCGGTAATCCGGCACGCCGCAGACGTCCCAGAGCCGCCGCACCGCGGCCTGGCTCCGCGCGAGGTCGCGGATGTCCTCCTCGCGCATCAGGATCTCAAGGGCCTGCTGGTCCTCGCCCATGGGGGCCCGGGTGAGACCCGATTCGCGCGGATGCTCGTCGAGGCTGGCCTGGAGGTCTTCCAGGCTGCCGAAGCTGAGATCCGGGTTGCGCCATTGCAGGATGCGCAGGGGATCGAAATCGTGGTTTTCCAGGCGCTCCACCAGTTCGGCCTCGAAAGGCGGGCAGCGACCGGTGGAGCCGAAGGTCCCGTCTGAGAGGTGGCGCCCGGCGCGGCCGGCGATCTGGCCCATCTCGGCGGGGGTAAGCTTGCGGAAGCGGGTGCCGTCGTACTTCCAGTTCGCCGCGAAGGCGACATGGTCGACATCGAGGTTGAGGCCCATCCCGACCGCGTCGGTGGCGACGAGGTAATCGACGTCGCCCGCCTGGTACATCTCGACCTGGGCGTTGCGGGTCCGGGGTGAGAGTGCGCCCAGCACCACCGCAGCGCCGCCCCGTTGGCGGCGGATCAGCTCCGCGATGGCGTAGACCTCCTCGGCCGAGAAGGCGACGATGGCGGTGCGCCGGGGCAGGCGCGACAGCCGCTTCTCCCCCGCGAAGGCGAGCTGCGAGAGCCGCGGCCGGGTCGTGGTGTGGACGTTGGGGATCAAGTCCTGGACCAGCGGCAGCATGGTCGAGGAGCCGATCAGCAGGGTCTCCTCCCGGCCGCGCACGTAGAGCAGGCGGTCGGTGAAGACGTGGCCGCGATCCATGTCGGCGGCGAGCTGGATCTCGTCGATGGCGACGAACGCCACGTCGAGGTCGCGCGGCATCGCCTCGATGGTGCAGATCCAGTAGCGCGGCCGGTCCGGCTTGATCTTCTCCTCGCCGGTGACCAGCGCGACCTTCTCGGGGCCGACCTTGGCGACGACGCGCAGGTAGACCTCGCGGGCGAGCAGCCGCAACGGCAGCCCGATCATGCCGGTCGGGTGCGCGAGCATCCGCTCGATGGCGAGATGCGTCTTTCCGGTGTTGGTCGGCCCGAGAACCGCGGTGACGCCGCGGGCACGGGCATCGCGGGAGAGCGACCGGCGGGGGGAGGGGCGAAGCAGCGCGTCGATGGTCGGCGGTTCCTTCGGATGGGAAGGCCGTCGCGGCGCCGTGATGGCGCGGGCGGGGAAGAGGCTGGGTCGGCCGGTCGCGTCAGGGACGGTCGGGCCGGAACGGTCTACCCCCATATGGGATGCCGCCGCCTCCAGGTCCAACCTGCGGCGTGACCTGTGGGTAGATGTCGATCTGCGTCGTTGGCTTGCCCGGCTGGGGTGCGACATCGGCACAGAGCGTGTCGGGAACCGTGACGAGCGGCCCGTGGCGCGGCGGGCGGTGCTCTAGGACCTCGGCGGACGAGAAGGCGTCGCCGCCGCAGTCGGAAGCCGCGGTGCCGGCGGTCAGCGGCGCCGCGGCGGCCGGTCCGGTGAGTGCGGCCAGGACAAGGACGATTCGGAGAAGGATCCGACGCATCCTCCGATCATGGCCTCGGACCGTGAAGATTTCGTCGTGCGTCCGCGGCCCATGCTCCGCCGAGCCGCGCGGGACACGCCCTTCGGTTCCGTCAGTCGACTCCCTCGACCAGCACCACCTCGCCGATGCCCGCCGGCCGGCGCTTCTCGACGGCGGCCTGGTACTCGGGCGAGAAATAGTAGGTGCGCGCCGCCTCGTAGGATTCGAATTCCAGCACGACGTTGCGGGGCCGGGCCTCGCCTTCCAGGGCCTCGCTGCGCCCGCCGCGCACCAGCGGTTTGCAGCCGTATTTGCGCATGGCCTCCGAGGCCATGGCGGCATAGTCCTTGTAGGTCTCCCGATCGGTGACCGTCATCCGGACGATGATGTAGCCCTTGGGCACTGGCTGACCTCCCTGGCGCGGCTGCCGCGCCGGTCGGGAGTGCCGGGAAAACGGCCGCCGGTCAAAGCCGGCGCGCTACTGCCCGGGCAGGCTGGCCTGCGCGACGCTGGCGCCGGCGGCTCCGGCCGTGCCGGTGGTCCCGGCGGTGCCGCCCTGGCTCCAGCGCGTCGCCTCGATGATGTTGGTGCCGATGGTGGTGAGCACCGAGATGCGCAGCGGGATCAGCACCCGCGTCCCCTCGACGGGCGCGAGCCAGACCGACATCTCCCGGTTCTCCTCCATGAACTTCACCCCCGGCCGGTCGGGTCGGTGACCGGCCACTGCCTGGTAGCGGGCGTTGCAGACGAGGACCTGTCCGGCATAGCCGGGCTTCTGCACCGGGCGGGTCTCGGCGTAGCTCAGCACCACGTTGAAGCGGGTTGCGCCATCGAAGACCGGCAGGGTCCGGTTGCAATTGTCCGGATCGAGCGGCTCGCCGCGCCCCTGGGTCGGCATCAGCAGGGCGCTCACCGGGTCGATGATGCCGCGCTTGTTGGCGGCCGTGACCGGAACCCGGTCCTGCATGTCGACGAGCGGCGGCGTGATCTCGGCCTGCACCACGTTCCCGTGGGCCAGCGCCATGCGGACGGCGATGCCGGAACTCGCCGTATGGGTCGCGATGGCGAAGGCGCCCGGTTGCGGGGCCTTCGCGAAGGTCCCGGAGGCCCGGGCCGATCCCTTGCCGCCGGTGATCGCGCCCACGAGGCCGGTGAGCACCGCCGACACGTCCATGACGTAGCGGTCGCGCTCGAAGGAGCCTGCGAGGCGCGCAGTGCCGATCGGCAGTCCGGCGAGGTTGATCCCGTAATCGACCGCCACGGTGGCGGGCGCCGCGGCCATCCTCTTCGACCGGCCCGCGCGCGTCGCAGCGTCGGCCGGCGCCGCGAGGGCCGCGACGGCGAGGACGCACACCGCGAGGCGGCCGACGGCGTGCTTCGTCAGCGGCTTGATCGTCCGATGGGCAGGCGTGACGCTCATGATCCGGATCGCATCCCAGGAAGAGCGGCCCAAGACATGGTCCTGAGCCCGCCCTCTCGAACACACCCGCTCGGCGGCATCCTCTCGACGCCCGAAGCAGGGAGAGGCGCCTTCCTGCGGGTGGAAGAAGGCTATATCCCGGCATCGTGGTTAACAGACCGTTGGATCGCCGGGGCTGGCCGGCCGTCCGCCGGCCGGTGCCTTGACGCGGCGCACCTCCGTCGCCTATAGGCTCGCGCCTTCTACAGGACTCCGCCGGACCTGGAACACGCCACGAGCGCCGCTCGCGGTGAAGCAGATCGCGCCGGCCGCGATCGGGTCTTTTCGGGCGGAACGAGACGGGATCTTAAGTCATCATGGCGCGCCGCTGCGAACTCACCGGCAAGGCCGTTCAGGTCGGCCACCTCGTGAGCCACTCGAACCGCAAGACCAAGTGCCGGTTCCTGCCGAACCTGTGCAACGTGACCCTCCAGTCCGACGCGCTAGGCAAGCGCGTGCGCCTGCGGGTCACCGCGCATGCCCTGCGCTCGGTGGAGCACCGCGGCGGCCTGGACGCCTTCCTGATCAAGGCCGGCGAGGGCGACCTGTCGCAGACCGCGCGCCTCCTGAAGCGCGAGATCCACAAGAAGCTCGCCGAGACCCAAGCCGCCGCGGCCTGAACCTTCGGGCTTCACGCCATCCTTCATCGGACGGTTCGAACCGCCGTGGCTCCCGAGGCCGCGGCGGTTGACGCTTGCGCGGTGTCGGCCTGTCGATCCTCGCACATGATCCGGACCGTCCAATCCACGGCCTCAGCCTGAGGTGCCCGCATCACCGGGCCTTGAACGAGGCTTCCAGGGGGCGCGGCTCGCTGGAGACCTCCTTCAAGGCTTCCGCTGCGCTCCGGCACCTCAGGATGAGGGTCCGGATTTCACGGACCAATGGCCGGAGAGGCCGTTATGCCGAGCTGGCGGTCAGCGCCGGCCACCCGCCACACGCAGCATCCGGCTCGTCGGTGCCGGAGCGCCGTTCTCCTCGAACAGCTCCGCGAGCTTCTCGGTCATCGCGCCGCCGAGCTCCTCGGCGTCGATGATCGTCACGGCGCGTCGGTAGTACCGCGTCACGTCGTGGCCGATGCCAATGGCGAGCAGTTCCACAGGCGAGCGCGTCTCGATCTCCTCGATCATCCAGCGCAGGTGCCGCTCCAGGTAGTTTCCGGCATTCACCGACAGGGTCGAATCGTCGACCGGCGCGCCGTCGGAGATCACCATCAGGATCTTGCGCTGCTCCGGCCGCCCGAGCAGCCGCTTGTGCGCCCAGTCCAGCGCCTCGCCGTCGATGTTCTCCTTGAGCAGGCCTTCGCGCATCATCAGGCCGAGGTTCTTGCGCGCCCGGCGCCACGGCGCGTCGGCGGCCTTGTAGACGATGTGGCGCAGGTCGTTCAGGCGGCCCGGGTTCGGCGGCTTGCCGGCGGCGAGCCACGCCTCGCGGCTCTGGCCGCCCTTCCAGGCGCGTGTGGTGAAGCCCAGGATCTCCACCTTCACGCCGCAGCGCTCCAGCGTCCGCGCCAGGATGTCGGCGCAGGTCGCCGCCACGGTGATCGGCCGCCCGCGCATCGAGCCCGAATTGTCGAGAAGCAGCGTGACGACCGTATCACGGAAGTTGGTGTCCTTCTCCTGCTTGAAGGAGAGGGGCTGGTAGGGGTCGATGACCACGCGGACGAGCCGCGCCGGGTCGAGCTGACCCTCCTCCAGATCGAAATCCCACGCACGGTTCTGCTGAGCCAGCAGGCGGCGCTGCAGACGGTTGGCGAGGCGCCCGACCACGCCCTGCAGATGCGAGAGCTGCTTGTCGAGATAGGATCGCAGGCGCGACAGCTCGTCGGCGTCGCACAACTCCTCGGCGTGGATGACCTCGTCGAATCGGGCGTTGAACACGCGGTACTCCGGCCCGCGCGTCTCGTTGCTCTGACGCTGCGGCGGCCGCGACGCCTCCGAGGCTTCCTCGGATTCCGCGTCCTCGGCCTCCTCCGGCAACTCGCCCGAGGGCGCGTCGGCGGATTCCTGAGCGCCCTCCTCGATCTCGTCGGAGGCCTCCTCGGAGGTCTCGATCTCGGTGCGCTCGCCCTGGCTCTTCTCCTCCGAATCACCCTCGCTGGGGTTCTGCTCGTCGTCCTGGGTGTCGTTCTCGTCGTCGTTCTCGTCGTCCTCGGCGTCGAACGGCGTCTCGTCCGACATGTCGAGCGAGGTGAGAAGGTCGCGGACCGAGCGGGCGAATTTCCGCTGGTCCTCGATCGAGCCGAGCAGGCCGTCAAGATTCGGGCCGGCCTTCGCTTCGATATGGTCGCGCCACAGGTCGACGATCTTGGCGGCGGCCTGGGGCGGCTTCTGGCCGGTGAGGCGCTCGCGCACCATCAGGGCGACGGCGTCCTCCATCGGGGCGTCGGCCCGGTCAGTGATGGTCTCGTACTTGCCGCCGCGGTGATAGCGATCCTCCAGCATCGCGGAGATGTTGCTGGCGACGCCCGCCATCCGGCGCGAGCCGATGGCCTCGACCCGGGCCTGCTCCACCGCGTCGTAGACCGCGCGCGCGGCGGCATTCTCGGGCGCGAGCCGGCGGTGCACCGCCACGTCGTGGCAACCGAGCCGCAACGCCATGGCATCGGCATTGCCGCGCAGCACCGCGACGTCCTGCGCCGAGAGCTTGCGCGGCGGCTCGGGCAGCCGGGCCTTGTCGCCGGTGAGCGCCGGCCGGTCGGTGGCGTAGGTGACCTCGACCTCGGAGCGCCGGGCGATGGCGCGCAGGCACCCGGCCACCGAGCGCTTCAGGGGCTCGGCCACGGGTTCGCGGCGCTCGCCGGGCTTGCGGTTGGAGATGGACATGCGGGGCTACCGGTCGGCCTCGAACTCGAAGGGGCGGTTCAGGATCTCGTCCCAGTCGAAGGGATCAATGTCGTGGCGCATGCGAACGGCGGCAGAGGGGAGCCCCCCATCGCATCCGCCCGGCCGCACGCACCACGGCCTCCTCCATGCGCTCAGCTGAGCGCGACGTTCACCGCGCTCTCGGGCAGCTCCTTGCCGAAGGCGCGCTGGTAGAATTCGGCCACCAGGGTCCGCTCCAGCTCGTCGCACTTGTTCAGGAAGGTCACCCGGAAGGCGAAGCCGATATCCTGGAAGATGTCGGCATTCTCGGCCCAGGTGATCACCGTGCGCGGGCTCATGACGGTGGAGAGGTCGCCGTTCATGAAGGCGTTGCGGGTGAGATCCGCGACCCGCACCATGCGGTTGACGATGTCGCGGCCCTGGTCACCCCGGTAGTGGGTGGCCTTGGAGAGCACGATGTCGACCTCGCGGTCGTGTGGCAGGTAGTTCAGCGTCGTGACGATCGACCAGCGGTCCATCTGACCTTGGTTGATCTGCTGCGTGCCGTGATAGAGGCCGGACGTGTCGCCGAGCCCCACCGTGTTGGCCGTGGCGAAGAGCCGGAAGGCGGGGTGCGGGCGGATCACGCGCTTCTGATCGAGGAGCGTCAGGCGGCCCGAGAGCTCCAGCACGCGCTGAATCACGAACATCACGTCCGGACGGCCGGCATCGTACTCGTCGAACACAAGAGCGACGTTGTTCTGTAGCGCCCAGGGCAGGATGCCGTCCTGGAAGGCAGTGACCTGCTTGCCGTCCTGCAGGACGATGGCGTCCTTGCCGACGAGGTCGATGCGCGAGACGTGGCTGTCGAGGTTGATGCGCACGCAGGGCCAGTTCAGCCGGGCGGCGACCTGCTCGATATGGGTCGACTTGCCGGTGCCGTGATAGCCCGTGACCATCACGCGCCGGTTGCGCGCGAAGCCGGCCAGGATGGCGAGCGTCGTCTCCCGGTCGAAGATGTAGTCGGGATCGAGATCGGGGACGTGCTCCTCGGGCTCGGAATAGGCCGGAACCTTGAGGTCGAGGTCAATGCCGAAGACCTCGCGGACGGAGACGGTGCGGTCAGGCAGCGCGGCGGGCGTGTCGTCAGAGAGCATTCGGAACCTCGTGAGGCGCGGAAACTCCACACCGAAACAAGTGGAACATCCGCGCGGAAGAACATCGAGCCGGGCATCCGCGGCGTCGCGGAGCCCTCCTTAAACGGCGGCGTGGCGGGGCGCCACCGACAGGCATCCGCTCCATATAGGGTCGCGCCGTGCGGTTTTCCCTATCCTGGGATTGAACCGGCGTGCATCCTTCGTGCCGTTCAGCAGAGCCCGGCGGCGCGGAGCACGTCGTGGGCGCGGATGATGTCGCGCAGCCGCTCCTCGAAGGAGCGATCCCCGCCGTTCGCGTCCGGGTGGAAGCGCTTCACCAGCACCTTGTACTGCGCCTTGATGGCGGCCGTGTCGGCACCCTCCTCAAGACCCATCACATCGAGGGCGCGGCGGACCGTCGCCGAGTGGCGGGGCTTCTGCGGCTCCGGCTGGCGGGCGCGCCGTCGCGCGTCGCCGACGCCCTCGCCGCGCAGGATGCCCAGCGGGTCGACATAGGCCCAGTCGCGAGCCGGCTCGTTGGCCGGCTTGGCTTGGCCATTCCGGTTCACGCCCATCGCCCAGGTGGGCCGGTGCCCGATGATCGCGTCCTTCTGGTACGCCTGGACGGCGGCATCGTTCATGCCGTCGAAGTAGTTGTAGGTCGCGTTGTAGGCGCGGACGTGATCGATGCAGAAGCGCCAGTACTGGCCCTCCGCCTTCCGGCCCTTCGGGGCCCGGTACAGGCCCGGCTGCGCACAGCCCGGGCTCTCGCAGACGGCCTCGGCCGCGGCCTTCGGCTCGTCGCAGGACGGTTTGATCCGGATGCTGTCGAACAGGCGCGAGTTGAGATCCATGACGGGCCGATTATGAGGGGGCGGACCTGAGACACAAGGGCACCGGGCCTGATGACGCATGCGCGGGATCGGGCTTGACGGAGGCCCACGAACACGACGCGAGGGCGCGATGGCTGACGATGCGGGCGCGGGCGGCACCCTGCGGGACTGGATGGAGGCGCGGCTGCGGGAGCAGCTCGCGCCGGCGCGCCTCGACGTGATCGACGAGTCGCATCTGCATGCCGGCCATGCCGGGGCACGGCCGGGGGGCGAGACCCATTACCGGCTCGACATCGTCGCGTCGGCTTTCGAGGGCAAGAGCCGCGTGGAGCGGCACCGGCTGGTGAACGCGCTTCTCGAGGAGGCGTTCAAGCGCGGTCTCCACGCCCTCGCCCTGCGCGCGCGCACGCCGGCCGAGGCCGCCTGAACCTTACGCCGCCGGGCATCGTTGCTGACGAAACCCTGCGCCGCACAGGAGGGAATATGGCGATCGTGATCTCGGTCCGCACCCCCGGGATCGCCCTTCCCGTGCCCGGATATGCGGCTTGCCGCGCGCCCGAAACGCCCCGCCGGAGGCTCCCATGCCCCTGCGGGTAACGCCGCGCATCGCCATCGACGACGACGAGATCGAGCTGTTCTTCATGCGCGCCTCGGGGGCGGGGGGCCAGAACGTCAACAAGGTCGAGACGGCCGTGCAGCTCCGCTGGCCGGTCCTGGACTCGCCGTCCGTGGATGACCGCGTCAAGGCGAACTTGGTTCGCCTCGCCGGGCGGCGGATGACCAAGGATGGCGTCCTCGTCCTCGCCGGCCAGCGCCACCGAACGCAGGAGCGCAACCGGGCGGACGTCCTGCAGCGCCTCGTCGATCTCGTGGCGGAGGCCGCCAAGCCGCCGCCGCCGATCCGCCGCCCGACGAAACCCACACGGGGTTCGCAGGAGCGGCGCATCGGGGCCAAGAAGAGCCGCTCCGCCATCAAGCAGGGCCGGGGCAGCGTCCGGGATTCGGACGGCTGACCATCTCTCCCATCGGCAGCCCCGCTCAGTGGATCGCGTCGATCACCTCGGCCTTCGGGCTCGCGTCGGGGGCGGGCGACGAGCCCGCGACCAGGGTGCTGCCCGGCTTTGCGACGGTGAGCGCGATCGCGATCAGCGCCAGGATGGCGGCCAGGGCCGCCGGGAACAGGAAGGCCGATTCGCCGTAGCGGATGTCGAGCAGGCCGCCCAGGACGGCGCCGGTGGTGAGCCCGGCCCAGAGCGGCGCCTGAAGCCAGAAGGAGGGCGCCACCGTGCCGAGCAGGAGGTTGGCGCAGCCGGTGCCGAAGCGCACCACGGCGCCGGTGACGTAGGTGAGCGCGAGGGAGCGGCCGCCCTCGTCCTGCAGCGTCGCGTTCTGGAGGCCGAGCGCCAGCACGATCGGATAGGCATGCAGCGGGTACGCGAAGGTGCCCCAGGGCATCAGCAGCCCGCCGGCGAGCAGCAGTGCCTGCAAAGTCAGAAGGACGGCCAGACGCCAGCGCCCGACCCAGGCGGCGATCAGGGTGCCCAGGAACGCGCCGAAGCAGAAGATGCTGATGGTGCTGGCGACCCGGGTGACGTTCTCCCAGTCGCCATTGGCCACCGCCACGCCGAACCGCGTGGTGTTGCCCGACATGAACGACATGAAGAGCTGCGAGAATTCCAGGAAGCCGATGGAATCGGCACAGCCCGCGAGCGTGGCCAGCGCGATGGCGAAGGGGATGCGGGTTCGCGGATCAGCCGGGAAAGAACGGTCTGCGGGCAGGTCGGGCTTGCGCTCGGGTGGTGCGCCGCGACCTGTCCTGTTGCCGTAATCCGCCATGCTGATCCCCCGATGCAGCGGCCGCGCCCGTCGCGGCCGACTGACAATGGACGAACAGCAAAGCGGTTTCATGCCGCTGTGCGGCGCAACACAACGACGCGTCCGGGCACCGGCCGGCCCCCCTCCCGCCGGACATCGGCGGGACGCAGGGTGAGGATCTCGAGCGCAGCGTCAGCGGCCGATGCCGCGATATGGGCATCCCCATGAGCATAGCGTCCGTCGGCGCCGAGGATCGTGCCCGCGCCATCGTGGGACTGCACCGTGAAGGCTCCGAGGCCACCCGGTCGCAGGACCCGACCGATCCCCGCCAAGAACGAGCCGAGATCCGCCACGTAGATCAGGACATCCGCGGCGAGGCAGAGATCAGTGGATTCCGGTGGCTCGCCCGCCAGGAAGGCGCTCAGGTCACCGTCCACCAAGCGGTCGTAGAGCGGGCGGTCCTGCCAGGACTTGGCGCGGGCCAGGGCCAGCATCCCGGGCGAGAGGTCGATACCGGCGAGGTGCCCGACCCGGTCGCGGATCGCCCCGCCCATCAATCCGGTGCCGCAGCCGAGGTCGAGGGCGACGGCGAATCGCCCCGGGGTGACGGGCAGCGCGTCGCGGACGAGTTGCGGGCCGACATAGCCGAGGCCGTCCACCAAGTGACGCTCGAAGCGGGGCGCGTAGCCGTCGAACAGGGTCCGGACGTAGGCGGGCGAGAGGGCCGGCAGGCTGTCGCCGACCCCGAGGCGCACAAGGTGCGCCCGCACACCCAGGGTGTCGTCCGGATCGATGTCGAGGGCGCAGGCATAGGCGCGGGCGGCCGAAGCGCGGAGTTCGGGCGCGCGATCCGGGGCGGCCAGTCCCTCCCGCGCCCGCCCGAGCAGCAGCCAGGCCGGCGCGTAGCGGGGAGCGATCTCCAGCGCCTGCTCGGCGAGATCCGCGGCCCCGGCGTAGTCGCCCTCGGCCAAGCAGGCTTCGGCGTAACGATAGCGGCGGTCGGCGAGGAGATCGCCGGAACTGAGCTGCGAGGCCATGCGTCTGCCGGGTCGGGGGCGCCTATATACCGGGGCCACCGGCGGACTCCACCGGCAACACGGGCCCGATGCCGATACGCGCCAGCGATCTCCTCACCCTGACCCGCGAGGGTCTCTACTGCCCCCTCGGGCGCTTCCACGTCGATCCGACCTGGCCGGTGGAGCGCGCGCTGATCACCCACGGGCACGCCGACCACGCCCGCGCGGGCCACGGCCAGGTGCTGGCGACGCCCGAGACCCTGCGCATCATGGCGGTGCGCTACGGTGGGGATGTCTGCCGCCAGCGGCAGGAGGCGCAACTCGGCGCGGCGCTCCGCGTCGGCGACGTCACCGTGCGCTTCGCCCCGGCCGGCCATGTCCTCGGCTCGGCGCAGATCGCCATCGAGCGGGACGGGGTCCGGGTCGTGGTCTCGGGCGACTACAAGCGCGCGCCGGACCCGACCTGCCTGCCCTTCGAGGTCGTGCCCTGCGACGTGTTCATCACCGAGGCGACCTTCGGCCTGCCGGTCTTCACCCATCCCGACACGCGGGGCGAGGTCCGCAAGCTCCTCGATTCGGTGAGTCTGTTCCCGGAGCGCGCCCACATCGTCGGCGCCTACGCGCTCGGCAAGGCGCAGCGGGTCATGGCGCTGCTGCGCGAGGAAGGCTGGGAGCGGCCGATCCACCTGCACGGGGCCATGGAGAAGCTGACCACCCTGTACAAGGAAGAAGGCGTGCCGCTCGGCGACACGCCGAAGGTGGTCGCGGCCGAGCGCAAGGATCTGCACGGGGCGATCGTGATCTGCCCGCCCTCCTCGATCCAGGACCTGTGGTCACGCAAGTTCCCCGACCCGGTGACCTGTTTCGCCTCGGGCTGGATGCGGGTGCGCGCTCGCGCCCGCCAGAAGGGCGTCGAACTGCCCCTCGTGATCTCCGACCATTCCGACTGGCCGGACCTGTGCCGCACCATCCGCGACACCGGGGCCGGGGAGGTCTGGGTCACGCACGGGCAGGAGGACGCGCTGGTCCATTGGTGCGGGACGCAGGGCATCCGGGCAAAGCCGCTGCACCTGCTCGGTTACGGCGACGACGGCGAGGCCGAGCCCGGCATCGAGGCGGAGGCGGCCGCGTGAACGATTTCGCCCACCTCCTCGACCGCCTCGCCTACGAGCCGCGCCGCAACGCCAAGCTGCGCCTGCTCCAGGATTTCTTCGCGCGCACTCCCAATCCCGAGCGCGGCTACGCGCTCGGCGCCATGACCGGCACGCTGAGCTTCCGCGAGGCCAAGCCGGCCCTAATCCGGGGGCTGGTGGAGGAGCGGATCGACCCGGTCCTGTTCCGGCTCTCGCACAACTACGTCGGGGACCTAGCCGAGACCACCGCGCTGATCTGGCCGGGCCCGGCAGAGACGCCGCGCGAGCCGGGCCCCGGCCACAACAACCCGCCGCCGCATGTCCCGACCCTGGCGGAGGTCGTCGAGACGCTGGCGACCATCCCGAAACGGGAGCTGCCCCGCCATCTCGCAGACTGGCTCGATGCCCTCGACGAGACCGGACGCTGGGCGCTGCTGAAGCTGGTCACCGGCAATCTCCGCGTTGGCGTCTCGGCGCGGCTCGCCAAGACCGCGGTGGGCGCGCTGGGCGGCCATGAAGCCGACGCCGTGGAGGAGGTCTGGCACGGGCTCGCGCCCCCGTTCGAGACCCTGTTCGCCTGGGTCGAGGGGCGCGGCGAGCGACCCGAGACGCTGAACCCGGCCCCGTTCCGGCCGCCGATGCTGTCGCACCCGATCGAGGAGGAGGCGGATCTCGAGAAGCTGGAGCCCGAGGCGTTCTCGGCCGAGTGGAAGTGGGACGGGATCCGCGTGCAGCTTGTCGGCGGCCGGGACCGGGCCGGCCATCAGGTCGGGAAGATCTATTCTCGCACCGGGGAGGATATCACCGGCGCGTTCCCGGACCTCGCCGAGGCGATCACCTTCACCGGCGCCCTCGACGGCGAGTTGCTGATCCTGCGCGAGCGCCGGGTGCAGAGCTTCAATGTTCTCCAGCAGCGCCTGAACCGGAAGGCGGTGACGGGGAAGCTATTGGAGGAGTTCCCCGCCCATGTGCGGGCCTACGATCTCCTCACCCTCGACGGCGAGGATCTGCGGGCCGAGCCCTTCTCAGCGCGCCGGGAGAAGCTCGAGGCCCTCGTCACGCGCCTCGACCACGCGCGAATCGACATCTCGCCGCTGGTGCCTTTCTGCGATTGGGAGACGCTCGCCGCCGCCCGGGCGGACCCCGCTTCCATCGGGGCCGGCGAGGATGCCGATGCCATCGAGGGCGTCATGCTCAAGCGTCTGAACAGCCCCTATCAGCCCGGTCGGCCCAAGGGACCGTGGTGGAAGTGGAAGCGCGAGCCCCACATCGTCGACGCCGTGATGATGTACGCCCAGCGCGGCCACGGGAAACGCTCGTCCTTCTACTCGGACTACACGTTCGGTGTCTGGCGGGAGGCCCCCGAGGGCGGGGACGAGTTGGTGCCGGTGGGCAAGGCCTATCACGGCTTCACCGATGCCGAGCTCGCCAAGCTCGACCGCTACGTCCGCAACAACACCACCAAGCGCTTCGGACCGGTGCGCGAGGTCGCCCACGGGCGCGACGCGGGGCTCGTCCTGGAGATCGCCTTCGAGGGCGTGCAGCGCTCGACCCGGCACAAGTCGGGTGTGGCGATGCGCTTCCCCCGGGTCAGCCGCATCCGCTGGGACAAGCCCACCGCGGAGGCCGACCGGATCGACGTGCTGGAACGCATCCTCGCCCGCGGCGAGCGCGAGATCGCGCCGGGCGCGACGCTGTTGGAGAAGAGCGCATGACTCAGGGCAAGATCGGGCCGGTGGAGCAACTCGCCTCCGGCGCCGTGCAGCGCCATGCGAGCGGGCGCTTGACCATCACGACGGCGGGGCAGGGGTTCACCGATTTCACCGGCGCGGTGGCGGCGTTCGTGCGCGGCAGCGGCGTCCGGGACGGGCTCGTCACGGTGTTCTGCCGTCACACCTCGGCGTCGCTCACCATCCAGGAGAACGCCGATCCGGACGTGCAGACCGACCTGATGGCCGCGCTGGACGGCTTCGCTCCGCGTAATGCCGGCTATGTGCACGGCGCCGAGGGGCCGGACGACATGCCCGCCCATATCCGCACGATGGTCACCGATTCCGCCTTGAGCATCCCGCTGCTCGACGGCCGGCTCGCGCTCGGCACGTGGCAAGGCGTGTACCTGATCGAGCACCGCGACCGGCCGCATCGGCGTGAGATCGTGCTGAGCGTGATCGGCGCGTGATCCTGAAACATTGCGTCCGCTCGACGAGGCGGGCCGGTTCGACCGACGCCGGCTCACACGCGGGCGTCGCCAGCAACACGGCGCCACACACCGGCGGTTAACCATAGCGGGCGCTTATGGACGCTCGTGGGATCGCCTCCTGTGCCGGTCTCGCGGACGGAGACCCCGATGGGCCTTTTCGCTGCGCTCTCGAACTCGATATCCGGCGCCTCGGCGCAGTCGCTGGCTCTCAACAACATCTCCGGGAACATCGCCAACACCCAGACGGCGGGGTTCAAGACCACGGAGACACACTTCGCCGACATGCTCGCCCAGACCGAGGGTGGCACGCAGCCCGCCGGGGGCGTGGCGTCGAACACCCGCAACACCCTTGGCATCCAGGGCACGGTGCAGTCCACCGGCGTGTCGACCAACCTCGCCATCTCGGGCAACGGCTATTTCATCGTCCGGGAGAATTCCGGGACGGACCAGAGCCCCAGCTTCACCGGTGAGACCGGCTACACACGGCGCGGCGATTTCGCGCCGGACGCCAACGGCTATCTGGTCAACGGCGCGGGCTACTACCTCTTCGCCGGCCCCTCGGCGGGCGCGCCGGTGCAGGTCCCGACCGGCGCGAACACGCTGTCGAGCCTCATCGTCTCGCCCGCAGGGACGCTCACCGGCACCGGCGCGGACGGCAACCCCGTGGCGCTCGGCTCGCTGACGCTTGCGCAGTTCGGCCTGCAGGACAACCTGTCCTCCCTCGACGGTGGCACCTACGTGGCCAACGGCCAGTCCGG
Organism: Methylobacterium sp. CM6257; assembly: GCF_054611515.1. NCBI lineage: Bacteria > Pseudomonadati > Pseudomonadota > Alphaproteobacteria > Hyphomicrobiales > Methylobacteriaceae > Methylobacterium > Methylobacterium sp. CM6257. Next base: position 5,781,552 of record NZ_CM137735.1, on the reverse strand, counting down.
CACGCCGACCTACGGCCTCAACGGCGCGACCATCGCCGCCGGCTCGCTGGAGCAGTCGAATGCCGGAATCGCGGACCAGTTCTCGAAGATGATCGAGACGCAGCAGGCCTACACGGCCAACACCAAGGTCATGAGCACCACCGACCAGATGCTGCAGGACGCCATCGCGATGTATGCGTGACGCGGTCGGATCCGCGTCACAGGAACTTCAGCGGGTCCTTCTCGGGCGGGGGCGGAGCCACATCGGCGCGGTTCCACCAGCCGCCGCCGAGCGCCACGAACAGCGCCGCGGTGTCGGCGTACTGAGTTGCGCGCGCGCCCGCCGAGGTGACCAGGGCCGAGAGGTAGCCCTGCTGGGCGATCAGCACCTGCGAGGAGGTGATCGCGCCTGCCGTGTACTGCTTGCGGATCAGCGCGAGGCTCTGGTTGGTGGCACTCACTGCGGCATCCGCGGCGGCCACGGCCTTCGCGTCCGCCTGGAGCGCCCGCAGGGCGTCGGCGACGTTCTGGAAGGCGGTGATCACGATCGCCTTGTACTGTGCCTGCGCCTGGGTCAGCGATTCCTCGGCGGCGCGCTGACGCCGGAACAGGGTACCAGCGTCGAAGATCGGCGCCGTCGCCTGCCCGATGATCGTGAAGAACGCCGCCCCCGGATTGGTCACCTGCGCGATCCGCGTGGCGCTGGAGCCGCCCGTGGCCGTCAGGCTGAACTGCGGCAGGCGGTTGGCCACCGCGACGCCGACATTGGCGCTCGCCTGCTGCACCAGGGCCTCGGCCGCCTTCACGTCGGGCCGCTGCTGAACGAGCCGCGACGGCAGGCTCACCGGGAGCTTGGTCGGCAGCCGCAGGGCGGCGAGATCGAAGGTTTCGGGGATCTCATCGGAGGGCAGCCGGCCGGCGAGGGCGGTGAGCAGGTTGCGCTGCAGCGCGAGCTGTTTCTCCAGCGGCGGCAGCAGCTGCTGCGACAGGGCGAGCGCCGCCTGCTGCTGCACCACGTCGGCCCCGGCGATCTGTCCCAGGGAGAGCTGCTTGTTGTAGAGTTGCAGGACCTCGGTCTGCGCCTGGATCACCTTGCGGGTCGCGTCGATCTGCGCCCGGAGAGAGGCCTCCTGGATAGCGGCGGCGACGACGTTGGCGGTCAGGCTGAGATAGGCCGCCTCCAGCTGGAAACGCTGGTTCTCGGTGGTGGCCTCCAGGGATTCGATCTGCCGGCGGTTCCCACCGAACACGTCCGAATTGTAGGCGACCACCGCCTGCGGCGTGACGAGACTGTAGAGGTACTGGTTCTGGTTCTGCAGCGGCGATTGCAGGTCGAGGCCGGGCGCCAGGGCGCCCTGGACCTGCGGAGTCGCGGTCAGGGTCGGGTAGAGCGTGCCCTTCTGGGCAAGCACATTCTGCTGCGCGACCCGGAGCGAGGCCTGGGCGGCCTCGAGGTTCGGGTTGTTGGCCAGTGCCTGCTCGACCAGGCGGTTCAGCGCCTTCGAGTGGAACAGGGTCCACCACTGGCCCGGGATGTCGGCGCCGGAGACGAAGCTCTGGTCGGCCGAGCCGCCCTGCCGGGTGCGGATGTTGTCGGCCGCCGAGGGGTTCTTCAGCGGCTCCTTGGTGTAGCGGCTGACCGGCGGATCCTCGGGGGGTGCGAAATTCGGGCCGACCGCGCAGGCCGACAGGGACAGGGAGGCCGCCAACCATGCGGCCACCCGTCCGCACCTGCTCGGCGCCAAGCTCACCATCCCGCCCCCGAAAACCTCACCCTGGTAGAGCCGCGCGGCGCGCTTCCAAGTCAATGCGGCCGTCCCCGGATCGCGCGCGCGGGGTTGGCGTTGTGGCGCCCCTGCAACGTGCGGCCTATCGGCTCCCGTGCTCGCGAAGCGGCTCACGCGGCGGCCCGAGCCTCGGCCCGTCCCCGCCGCGCCTCCGGATTGGGCTTTCTCCGGGAGAACAGGGAGATCAGAACCGGCACGACCACCAGGATCAGGTTCGGCGCCAGGATGATGCCGCCGACCACCACGAGCGCCAGCGGCTTCTGCACCTGCGAGCCGATGCCGGTTGAGACCGCCGCCGGCAGAAGGCCGACGCAGGCGGCCACGCAGGTCATCATCACGGGGCGCATGCGCACCACCGCGGCCTGCCAGACCGCGTCCTGACGCCGCCAGCCCTCGTCGAGGAGCTGGTTGTAGTAGGCGAGCAGGATCACGCCCTCCATGGTGGAGATGCCGAACAGCGCGATGAAGCCGATCGCCGCCGAGATCGAAAACGGCGTGCCGGTCAGCGCCAGGGCGAAGATGCCGCCGATCATCGCCATCGGGATCACCGAGAGCGTCAGCAGCATGTCGGCCACCGACGAGAAGTTGATGTACAGCAGCAGCGCGATCAGCAGCAGGGTGACCGGCACCACGAGGCTGAGCCGGGCCGCCGCCTCCTTGAGGTTCGTGAACTGCCCGACCCATTCCAGGCGGTAGCCCGGCGGCAGGTCCACCGCCTCGGCGACCTTGCGCTGCGCCTCGATGACCGCGCTGCCGAGATCGCGGCCCCGCACCGAGAACTTCACCGGGATGTAGCGCTGCTGGTCCTCGCGATAGATGAACGAGGCACCCGAGACGAGGTCTACGTCGGCGATCTCGGAGAGCGGCACCTGGATCACGCCGCCATTCGGGTTCTGGGCGCCCACCGCGATGTTGCGGATGCCGGCCAGCGACGAGCGGAACTCTTTGGCGAGCCGCACACGCATGGGGAAGTGGCGGTCGGAGCCGTATTCATAGAGGTCACCCGCGGTCTGGCCGCCGATCGCCGCCTGGATCGTGGTGTTCACGTCGCCGATGGACAGGCCGTAGCGGGCGGCCTTGTGGCGGTCGACGTCGATCCGCACCGTGGGCTGGCCGAGGGATTCGAAGACCGACAGGTCGGTGACGCCGGGGACTGTGGCCAGGGTCGCCTTGACCGCGTTGGCGGTCTTGGTGAGCTGAACAAGATCGTTGCCGTAGATCTTGACCGAGTTCTCGCCCTTCACGCCCGAGGCCGCTTCCTGGACGTTGTCCTCGATATACTGCGAGAAGTTGAACTCGATACCTGGAAATTCCGCTTCCAGCTTCTTGCTGAGGTTCTGGATGAGCGTCTCCTTGTCGAGCCCCTTCCGCCATTGGTCGATAGGCTTCAGGGGCGCCAGGATCTCGACGTTGAAGAAGCCGGTGGCGTCGGTGCCGTCATTGGGGCGGCCTTGGTGCGACAGGACCGTGGTGACCTCCGGGACCTCCTGGAAGATCTTCCGTAGGCGCTGGACGTAGGCGTTGCCGGCCTCCAGCGAGATCGAGGACGGCATGGTGCCGCGCACGTAGAGATTGCCCTCTTCGAGCCGGGGCAGGAACTCCAGGCCGAGATTGCGCGCCACGAGCCCCGAGACGAGGAGGATCGCCAGCATCACGGCGAGCGACAGGATGCGGTTGCGCAGGCCGAAGGCCAGGATGCGCTCGTGCCCGATGCGCAGCACGCGCACGATGAGCGTGTCGCGCTCCTCCAGCTTCTTGGGAAGGATCAGCGCCGAGAGCGCGGGTGAGACCGTGAAGGTGGCGAGCAGGCCGCCGAGCAGCGCGTACGCGTAGGTCTTGGCCATCGGCCCGAAGATGTGACCCTCGACGCCGGTCATCGTGAACAGCGGCAGGAAGCCGACGATGATGATCGTGGCCGAGAAGAAGATCGCCCGGTTCACCTCGCGCCCGGCGATCGCGATTGTGCCCAGCCGGCCCGTCAAGCCGGCGGGCGGAGCCTCGCCCGTCACGTGGTCGGGCTCGGCGATGTGGCGGAAGACGTTCTCCACCATGATCACGGTGGCGTCGACGATCAGGCCGAAATCGATGGCCCCGAGCGACAGCAGGTTGGCCGAGTCGCCGCGCACCACCAGGATCAGGATCGCGAAGCCCAGCGCGAACGGGATCGTGGCCGCCACGATGATCGCGCTGGTGAGCGAGCCCAGGAACAGCCACTGCACCACGAAGACCAGCACCACGCCGAAGACGAGGTTGTGCATCACCGTGTGGGTGGTGGTGTGGATCAGGCCCGAGCGGTCGTAGATCCGCTCGATCTTCACGTCGGGCGGCAGGATCGTGGAGCTGTTGATCTTGTCGATCTCGGCCTCGACCCGCTCCAGCGTCGGCAGGCTCTTGCCGCCGCGGGTCATCAGCACGATGCCCTCGACGACGTCCGGCTGGTCGTCGTGGCCGACGATGCCGAGCCGCGGCGCGTTCGAGACCCGCACCTCCGCCACGTCCCGCACCAGCACCGGCGTGCCGTTGACGAGGCTGATCATCGTGTCCTTGATGTCGTCCATGTCGCGGATCAGGCCGATGCCGCGCACCACCGCCGATTGCTGGCCGACGTTCAGCGTCTGCCCGCCGACGTTGATCGAGGCATTGTTCAGGGCCGTGGTGAGCTGGACCAGGGTCAGCCCCTGCGCCTGGAGGCGGTTGAGATCGACCGCGACCTCGTACTCCTTGGCCTTACCGCCGAAGGCCGTGACGTCGACGACCCCCGGTATCGCCTTGAACCGGCGCTGCAGCACCCAGTCCTGCAGGGTCTTCATGTCCATGGGCGAGTAGCCCGCGGGCCCGACGAGCTTGTAGCGCATGATCTCGCCCACCGGGCTCGTCGGCGAGATCTGCGGCGTGGCGCCGTTCGGGAGCGGCGGAGCCTGCGAGAGCCGGTTGAGCACCCGCTGCAGCGCCTCCTCGTACGTGTACTCGTAGTTGAACTGGACCTTCACGTCGGAGAGGCCGAACAGCGAGATCGTGCGCACCACCTGGGCGTTGGGGATGCCGGCCAGCGCCACTTCCAGGGGGATCGTGATGTAGCGCTCGATCTCGTCGGCGGACTGGCCCGGATTCTGGGTGATCACATCGACCAGCGGCGGCACCGGGTCGGGATAGGCCTCGATGTTGAGCTGGGTGTAGGCGCCGTAGCCGATGCCCAGCATCACCACGAACAGCAGCACCACCAGCACGCGCTGGCGGAGCGAGAAGGCGATCAGGCTGTTCATCGGACCGGATCCTCGCTCAGGACGCCTTGTCGCCTGTGGCTGCCCGGTCGATGAAAAGGGCTCCGCGGGTCACGACCTCTTCACCCGGCCGCAGGCCCTGGACGACTTGGGCGTTGTCGCCGTTGATCACGCCGAGCTTGATATCCCGCGCCTCCACGGCGCCGTCCGGCCGGGCCACCCAGACATGCGTGCGGTCGCCCTCGTACACGATGGCGGCCACCGGCACGCTCGGGCTCGGCTCGCCCTTGCCGGTGATGATCGTGTAGGTGGCAAACATCTCCGGGCGCAGGACCCGGTCGGGGTTGTCGACCTCGCTGCGTACGGCGAGCCGGCGCGTGGCCGGGTCGAGGCTGGAGGCCATGTAGTTCACCCGGGCCTTGAACACCCGCGCACCGAAGCCCGCCACCTTGGCTTCGACCTCCTGGCCGATGCGGATCTTCGGGATCTCGCTCTCGCGGACATTGGCGATGAGCCAGACCGTCGATAGATCGCCGATCACGAAGACCGGGTCGCTGGAGGCGGAGAGGTACTGCCCGATGCCCACTTTCCGCTGGACGATCGTGCCGGCGATCGGCGCCCGGATCTGGGTCTCCGGGCTCAGCGTGCCCTTCTTCTCGTAGGCGGCGATCTCGGCGTCTGTCTTGCCCAGCAGCCGCAGGCGGTTCTTCACCGCGTCCAGGGCGGCCTCGGCGGTCTTCAGGTCGCTCTGGGCGGCGATCACGTCGTTCTGCGCCGACTGGTAGTCCTTGAGGGCCGTGGCGTGGGCCTGGAACAACTCCTGCTGGCGCTGCGCGATGGTCTGGTCGAGCTTCAGCAGCGCCTGCTGCTTCTGGAGATTGTTCAGGGCCGCCTGATAATCGTTCTGCGCCTGGACCATGTCGGTGGCCTCAAGGGTCAGAAGCACGTCGCCGGCCTTCACGTCGTCGCCCGCGCGGACCAGCACCTTCGTCACCCGGCCCGCATAGGGCGAGACCACCGGCACGTTGTCGTCCTCGTTGAGGGCGATGCGTCCCTCGGCGGCCCCTTCCGGACGGAACACCTGCGTGGCCACCGGCAGGATCTCGAAAGCCGCGCGCTGCTCCTTGGTGGGCCGGAAGATCCGCTCCACCGGCCCGGCCTTCTCCGCATCGACGGCCGGCTCCGGGTTGCCCGAAGCGAAAAGGCTGGTCAGCGAGACCAGGACCCCGGAGGCGGCCTCACGGGCACGGTCCGGAAAGGCGAACGCCAAGGCTCCCGCGGCTGCGAGGAGCGCCACGACGAGGAGAGGACCCCGCCACCGGCGCCTGCGCGGAGATGCGGTGACGGCCTCCTCCTGTTCGAGCGGATTTCGGGCGTCCATGGGAATGATCTTCTAAGTCCGGGCGAAGAGACCGGGCTGACGGATACGGGTACGATTCGCGCCGGGACGTCGCCCAGATCAATGCGATCGCTGGTGCTTTTCTATGGCGTACCGCGCGGGTAGGCCCCGGCGGCTTCCTGTGCCTAGAGCAAAGCTTGTCCCACGCGCAATCGATCGGGAGCCCCGGTCGCGAAACCGTGTGATCCCGTCTTCCTTTGACGGGATTTGTTACAATATGACAACGCTCATGGGTGTGCAGCCCCTTCCGACCCCCTTGGACCCGATCGAAGAACCCGACATGACCGACATGAGCCCTGCTTCCGCCCAAGCTGGATCGACCGCCGGGAAGATCCCGGTCACCGTGCTCACCGGCTATCTCGGCGCGGGCAAGACCACGCTCCTCAACCGGATCCTCACGGAGAACCATGGCAAGCGCTACGCGGTGATCGTCAACGAGTTCGGCGAGATCGGCATCGACAACGATCTCGTCGTCGGCGCGGACGAGGAAGTGTTCGAGATGAACAACGGCTGCGTCTGCTGCACCGTGCGTGGCGACCTGATCCGGATCATGGACGGGCTGGTGAAGCGCCGGGGCAAGTTCGACGCGATCATCGTCGAGACCACGGGTCTCGCCGATCCGGCGCCCGTGGCGCAGACCTTCTTCGTCGATCAGGACGTCGGCGAGGCCGCCCGACTGGATGCCGTGGTGACTGTGGCGGACGCCAAGTGGCTGTCAGACCGCCTCAAGGACGCCCCGGAGGCGCGCAACCAGATCGCCTTCGCGGACGTGATCCTGCTCAACAAGAGCGATCTCGTCTCGCCGGCCGATCTCAACCGGGTCGAGGCCGAGATCCGCACCATCAACCCGCTGGCCAAGCTCCACCGCACGCAGAACTGCGCCGTGCCGCTTGACGCCGTGCTGGAGCGCAACGCCTTCGATCTCGACCGGATTCTCGATGTGGAGCCCGACTTCCTGGAGGAGGGCCACCACCACCATCACGATTCCGACATCCGGTCGATCTCGGCCCGGATCGACGGGGAGGTGGATCCGGAAAAGTTCATGCCCTGGATCTCGAACCTGACCCAGGTCCAGGGGCCCGACATCCTGCGCTGCAAGGGGATCGTCGCCTTCCCGAACGAGCCGAAGCGCTTCGTCTTCCAGGGCGTGCACATGATCCTCGACGGGGACGTACAGGGCGACTGGGGGCCGAACGAGCCGCGGGTCTCGCGCGTGGTGTTCATCGGGCGCAACCTCGACGAAGCGGCGATCCGGGCCGGCTTCGAGAGCTGCCGGGCCTGATCCCGAAACGCGTGCGCCCTCCCTCGCCCGCATAGGGAGAGGGAGGGCACGTCGCGTCCACCAAGGGCGGGCGCGAGGGTTCATCTTACGAATGGCGGCCGCAGACGCCGCTCACGCCTTCATGGCGTCGGCCTTCTCGATCAGCGCCTCGGCCATGCGGATCGAGGCGATGTCGATAAGGCGGCCGTCCAGCGATACGGCGCCCCGGCCGGCCTTGGCGGCCTCCTCCATGGCCTGGAGGATGCGGCGGGCCTTGGTCACCTCGGCCTCCGACGGGGTGAAGACCTGGTTGGCCAGCTCGATCTGGCTCGGGTGGATCGCCCACTTGCCCTCGAAGCCGAGCGCCGCGCAGCGCTTGGCCGCCGAGATGTAGCCGTCCGGATCCGAGAAATCGCCGAAGGGGCCGTCGATCGGGCGCAGGCCGTAGGCGCGGCAGGCCACCAGCATGCGGTTCTGGGCGAAGAGCCACGGGTCCTGCCAGTGGGTCTGGCGGTTGCCGGCCTCGTCCTTGTCAGTTAGCACCGAGAAGTCGGGGTTCACGCCGCCGATCACCGTCGAACGGGCGCGGGTCGAGGCCGCGTAGTCGGCCACGCCGAACGACATCGCTTCCAGGCGCTTCGAGGACTGGGCGATCGCCTCGACATTGGCCATGCCGAGCGCTGTCTCGATCAGCACCTCGAAGCCGATCGCCTTGTCGCGCTTCTTGGCCTGCTCGATCTGGGTGACCAGCACGTCGATGGCGTAGACGTCCTGCGGCACGCCGACCTTGGGGATCAGGATCATGTCGAGGCGCGGGCAGGCTTCGACGATGTCGACCACGTCGCGGTACATGTAGTGGGTGTCGAGACCGTTGATGCGGATCATCATGGTCTTGTTGCCCCAATCCAGGTCGTTGAGCGCCTGGATGATGTTGGTGCGGGCCTTCTCCTTGTCGTCCGGCGCCACCGCGTCCTCGAGGTCGAGGAAGATCACGTCGGCGGCCGAGGAGGTCGCCTTCTCCATGAAGGTCGGGTTGGAACCCGGCACGGCCAGTTCGGAGCGGTGCAGGCGGGCCTTGGCCTGCGGGATCAGGGTGAAGCTCATCGTGGGGTCTCTCTCCTGGTGGCGGTTCTGATGCCGTTGCGGGATGCGATCCCGTTCATCGGCGGCAAATGGCGCGTCCACGGTTCCCTGACAGGGCGCGGGCGCGCGTTTCGGTCTGCTGGACGTGCATCAGTCCGAGGCGCGGGTTCTCTCTGTTGCCATGTCGTCCCGCACGAGGCGCGACGGGCTCCCTCTCCCTCCAAGGCAGGGGCTCGCGCCCTATTCTGAGAACCTGCGGCCGAACCCCATCTACGGATCGGCCCGCCTGGGCGGAGAGAGCAGGGTGCGGCCTCCTCACCCGGTCGCCCCGAAGCCGACCGCGATGCAGTTGATCGACAGAAGCAGGGCCGACTTCACCGCCTCGCGCCGGTCCTCGTCGGTCTCGGCGCGGTAGCGGGCGAGCAGCTCCACCTGCTCGCGGCTGACCTGGTTGATGGTGGGCAGCCGGCCCTTCAGGCGGTCCCGGAACAGGGGGAAGCGCTCGGCCAGCTCCGCGCCGCCGCTCACGCGCAGGACCATCTCGCGAGTCAGGGCGTACTCGGCCTCGATCATCGAGAAGATCCGGTCGCGGACGCCCGCATCCGGGACGAGGCCCGCATAGGCGCGGGCGATGTCGAGATCCACCATCATCAGCGTCTTCTCGACCTCGTCGAGGACGAGGCGGAACACGCGCGAGTCCTGGAACAGGCGCTGCAGGGTCGCCTCGCCCTCCCGGCCGCGCACGTCCAGGAAGCTCGCCAGTCCGGAGCCGACCCCGTACCAGCCGGTGATCACGTGCCGGTTCTGCGACCACGCGAACACCCAGGGGATCGCCCGCAGATCCGAGAGCGAGCGTGCGCCGAAGCGACGGGCCGGGCGCGAGCCGATGTTCAGGAGCGCGATCTCGTCGAGCGGGCTCGCAGCCTGGAAATAGTCGACGAGACCGTCGGTCTGGAGGAGCTGCACGTAGGCCGCCCGCGAGGCGCCGGCGAGCGCCTCCAGGGCATCATCGTGCCCCGGCCCGGCCCGCTCGCCGTCGCCGGCCAGCGCGTGCTCGAACACGGAGGCCGCCAGCAGCTCCATCTGGTAGGCGGCGGTGCCGCGGTTGGCGTATTTGAACGAGACCACCTCGCCCTGCTCGGTGGTGCGGAAGCGCCCGCGGATCGAGCCCGGCGGCTGGGCCATGATGCCCCGGTGGGTCGGCACGCCGCCGCGACTCACCGAGCCGCCGCGCCCGTGGAAGAAGGCGATGCCCACGCCGAGTTCCTGGCCGAGCCGGGTCAGCTTGCTCTGCGCCTTGTACAGCTCCCAGTTGGCCGCGATGAAGCCGCCATCCTTGTTGGAGTCGGAGTACCCGATCATCACCTCCTGAACTCCACCCTGCCAGCGGGTGGAGCGGCGCACCACCGGCACGGCGAGCAGCGCCCGCATGATCGCCGGGGCGGCGCGCAGGTCGTCGATGGTCTCGAACAGGGGCACGATCGGCAGCGGGCAGATCTCGGTGCCGGCCGCGTCGAGGAACACCCCCGCCTCTTTGGCCAGCAGGTAGGCGCCCAGCACATCCTCGACCGAGTGGCTCATGGACAGCACGAAGGCGCCGAACGCCTCGCGGTCGAGGGCCTCGCGCATCTCGGCGACCAGGGCGAAGGTAGCCAGCGTCTCGCGGGCGGCGTCGGGCAGGTTCTCGAAGGAGCGGTCCGGATCACGGGGCCGGGCGAGTTCCGCGTCGAGCCACTGGCGCCAGGCCGCCGACCCGAGGGCGGGGGGCTCGCCCTCGCCGTTGCGCTGCCGCCAGAGCGCCTGCAGCGTGTCGGTGGTGCGCGTGGTGTTCTCGCGCAGGTCCAGCCGGACCGTCGAGAAGCGGAAGATCTCGACCATGCGCCGTACCGGGCGGACGAGGTCCCGGGCCAGCGCCCCGCACTTGGCGTCTGTCAGGCCGCGCTCCAGGACCCGCAGGTCCTCGATCAGGCCGTCCGCGCTGGCATAGTCCGGGCCGGATGGATGCTCACCCTCGTTGCGGGCGATCGTCGCCTCGATCTTGCGCAGGACGCAGGAGAGGTACTGGCGATAGGGTTCGCCCGGGTTGCGCCGGGTAATGGCCCGGGCCTGGCCGCTCTCGGCGAGCTGCCGGTCGAGCTCCTGCCGGAAGTCCGCCGGCAGCGGCAGCGAGCGCTCGGTCAGCGAGAGGGTGCGCCCCAGCTCGCGCACGCCGTCGCGGTAACGGGAGAGCGAGGCCTGGGCGTTCCGGAGCAGGGCCTGCCGGGTCACGGCGGCCGTGACGTAGGGGTTGCCGTCCCGGTCGCCGCCGATCCACGAGCCGAACTGGAAGAACGGCGGCACCTTGAACGCCGTGCCCGGATAGGCCTCCGCCAGGGATTCCTCCAGGGTCTCCATGGTCTCGGGCAGCATCTCGAACAGGGTCTCGTCGAAGAAGTGCAGCCCCCAGGCGACCTCCCGCTCGACGGTGGCCTTCTCCAGGTGCAACTCCCCCGTCATCCAGACCAGCTCGATCTGGTCGCGCAGCTCGTTCATGAGCCCGTTGCGCTCGCGGTCGGTCCAGCGCGGCATCTCCAGTTCGCGCAGCACGAGGTAGATCCGCCGGAATTTTTCGAGGACCGTGACGCGCTTGCCTTCGGTGGGGTGGGCTGTGAGCGTCGGGCGGATGCGCAGGTCGCTGAGCAGCGCCTGGATTTTTTCAGGGGGCACGCCTTGCCGGCGGGCATCTGAAAACACCTTGGCGAAGGAGCCGCCGAGCGCGGCCCGCCCTTCCGTACGCTCCACGTGGCGGCGGCGGCGCATCGCGGCGTTCTGCTCGGCGATGGAGATCAGCTGGAACCAGATGCCCTGCACCTGGAGCGCCCGGGCGAGCATCTGCGGCGAGAAGCGCGAGATGTCAGCCGTTCCGTGCAGCACGGCTTCCAGGTCCGGATCGTGCCTGCGGGCAACATCGAGCAGCGCCTGGAACAGGATGTCGAGGGCCTGCTCGGCGGAGGTGCCGGTGATCACCGGCGGCGCGAAGGCGGTGGCGTCCGCGAGGCTGGGCGTTGCGTGAAGGGTACGGGTCATGGGGCCACCTCGTGGCGCATGGTTTTCAATCGAGTGCGACGCTCTCCCTCCCCTTAGCCGGGGAGGCACACGCATCGCCCTGTGCTGGGCTCGACGTCGGGGTGAGGGCGGAGAACTCTCCGAGAAGGACACGCCATCGTCGCGCGTTCAGGTCGAGCCTTCTCCGGTCAGGTCCCACACCTCACCCGGCCCTTTGCGAGAGCAGACCTCTCCCTCCAGGGGAGGGGACCCGCGCCGCGTCCTGAAACCTGTCGGCCGGAGCCGAAGGGGGATCCCTCGGCTCCGCGTGCGTGCGGTCGCGCGCGGCAGGTACAGCCGTGCTTACGCCGCCCGGGCCAGCACGTCGGCCACCGTCTGCCCGAAGGACCCGGGATCGGGCGCTACGGTCAGGCCGTAGGAGCGCATGATCTCAGCCTTCTCGGCGGCGCTGTCGCCGGCCGCCGAGATGATCGCGCCGGCATGGCCCATGCGCCGACCCTTCGGAGCGGTCAGCCCGGCCACGAAGCCGATCACCGGCTTCGACATGTTCTCGCGGATCCAGGCCGAGGCCTCGGCCTCCTGCGGGCCGCCGATCTCGCCGATCATCAGCACCGCATCGGTGTCCGGATCGGTCTCGAACAGGGCGAGGTGATCGAGGAAGGACGAGCCGTTGATCGGGTCGCCGCCGATGCCCACCGAGGTCGAGATCCCGAGGCCGAGTTCCTTGAGCTGCGAGGCCGCCTCGTAGCCGAGCGTGCCCGAGCGCGAGATCACCCCGACATTGCCCTTGAGGTAGATGTGGCCGGGCATGATGCCGAGCATCGCCTTGCCGGGCGAGATGATGCCGGCGCAGTTCGGGCCGACCACCATGGTCCGCCGCTCCTTGGGATAGCGGTAGAGATAGCGCTTCACCCGCATCATGTCCTGGGCGGGGATGCCGTCGGTGATCGAGCAGACGAGCCGCAGGCCGGCATCGGCCGCCTCCATGATGGCGTCCGCCGCGAACGGAGGCGCCACGAAGGTGATCGAGGTGGTGGCCCCGGTGGCTGCGACGGCCTCCTTGACGGTGTTGAACACCGGCAGGCCGAGATGGGTGCGGCCGCCCTTGCCGGGGGTGACGCCGCCGACCACGTTCGAGCCGTAGTCCAGCATCTCCTTGGCGTGGAAGGTGCCCTTGTCGCCCGTGATGCCCTGGACGATGATCGGGGTGGTCTCGTCGATGAGGATGCTCATGGCGCGGTCTCCCCCTCAGTGATGCGTCTTGGCGGTGCCGCAGGCATCCACCGCCTTCCGGGCCGCCTCCGCCAGCGTGTCGGCGGTGATCAGGTCGAGGCCGCTCTCAGCCAGGATCTTCTTGCCAGCCTCCACGTTCGTTCCGGCGAGCCGCACCACGAGCGGCACGTCGATCTTTACCTCGCGGGCGGCCTTGACCACGCCCTCCGCGACCCAGTCGCAGCGGTTGATCCCGGCGAAGATGTTGACCAAGATCGCCTTGACGTTGCGATCCGAGAGCACCAGCCGGAAGGCTGTGGCCACGCGCTCGGGCGAGGCGCCGCCGCCGACATCGAGGAAGTTCGCCGGCTCGCCGCCCGCGTGCTTGATCATGTCCATGGTGGCCATGGCGAGGCCGGCGCCGTTGACGATGCAGCCGATCTCGCCCTCGAGGCCAATGTAGCTGAGGTTGTGCTCGGCGGCCTGGGCCTCGCGGGGATCGCTCTGCGACGGGTCGTGCATGTCGGCGATGCCCGGCCGGCGGAACATCGCGTTGTCGTCGAAGCTCATCTTGGCGTCGAGCGCCAGCACCCGGTCATCCTTGGTGACGACCAGCGGGTTGATCTCCAGCATCGTGCCATCGCAGTCGCGGAACGCCCGGTAGGCGTTCATGATGGTCTTCACCGCGGCCGAGACCTGCTTGATGTTGAGCCCAAGCTGGAAGGCGATCTCCCGGGCCTGGAACTGCTGCAGACCCACCGCCGGCTCGACCACCACCTGGATGAGGGAGGCCGGCTCCTTGGCGGCGATCTCCTCGATGTCCATGCCGCCGCGCTGGCTTGCGATGACCCGAACGCGCTCGGCCTTCCGGTCCAGCACGTAGCCGAGGTAAAGCTCGCGCTCGAACGGGTCGGCAGTCTCCACGTAGACCCGCTGCACGGGCTTGCCCTCGGGGCCGGTCTGATGCGTGACGAGGCGCTTGCCGAGGAGGTCCTTCGCAGCGTCGCGGACCTCGTTATAGGTGCGGCACAGCTTGATGCCGCCGGCCTTGCCGCGGGCGCCCGCGTGGATCTGCGCCTTCACGGCCCAGAAGGAGCCACCGAGTTCGGTTGCGGCATAGACGGCTTGGTCCGGGCTGAACGCGATGGCGCCTTTCGGGACGGCCACGCCGAAGCTCGCGAGCAGCTCCTTGGCCTGATACTCGTGGACGTCCATTCGGCGCCTCCTCCGCGGTTCGTTGCCGCCGTTGTCGCCATCTACTTTAGTTGAGTCGCAAGATTACGCCCGTCAAATTTTTTGATCTCCGGCTTCACGACGACTTTTTCGCGGGCGCAACATAGATCGCACTAGATGCTGCAATGCGACATAGAGAAAAACAGGAAGGCCGGGGCATGATGCACCCGGCCTCGACTGTCGATGGTTTGCCGGCGCCAGGATCAGGCGCCGTGCGCGTCAGCTCACTTTGGCCTTCACCACTCCGTAGACCTTCTCGGTGAGCGCGCCGGCCTCCGAGAGCAGATCTTCCAGTTCCTTCAGCCGCTCGTCGGCGAAGTCGCGGTCCTCGAGACCCTTCGCGTTGACGTAGACGTTGAGGGCCGCGCTGCGCAGCCCGGCATAGGCCGAGAGCACCGCCACGCCGGCATCCGACACCACGTTGAGATTGCCCTTCTCGGCGGTGATCGCCGCAAGATCGATCACTGCGCGGCAGGCCCGGCAGCAGGCGAGCGGCACGTCGCAGGCGGTCTTGAGCGCGGCCTGGATCTTCTCCGCGCGCGCCGCCTTCTCGTCGTCGGTGGCCTTGGGCAGGCCGTAGGCGCCCATGACGGCGTCGAAGGCCTGGACATCCTCGCCGATCATGCCGGTGAGGACGACTCGAAGGTCCTCGGACCTGGCGAGCACGTCCTTCAGCTCGGCCTCGACCTCGACGTACTTCTTCTTGCCGATGGTGAGATTGCAGACCATCGACACCAGGGCCGCGCCCATGGCGCCGGAGATCGCCGCCGCGCCGCCGCCCCCGGGGGTCGGGGCGGCGCTCGCCAGCTCCGTCAGGAAGGTCTGGATGGTCGCGGTCTCGGGCGGTTGCGTGTCCGACATGGGCGCGTCTCCCGTCAGGCCATTTTCTTGGCGAGGGCGTAGATCTCCTCGGCGTCGAGCACCTGCTCGGTGCTCTCGAAGAGCTGGCCGACGCAGGCCCGGTGCAGCTTGAGCTTCAGCCCGCCGATGCCGAGCGCGCCGAAGGCCTTCTTGCCGTTGCGGTCCTTGCCCTTGTCCATCACGTCGATACCGCCGATGCCGGTCGGGGGCTGGGCGTTGTAGTCGGCCACGTACTCGACAGCCGAGTCCTGGGCCCAGGCGGATTCGGGCAGCAGCTCGACGCCGATGGCGCCGGCCGTGAACACGATGTTCTTGCCCTTCACGAGGGCGATGCGGGAGGCCTCGTCCGGCGTCGCGGCGGCCTTCACGTTCACCTTGAAGCGCTTGTTGATCTGGTCGGCGGCGGCCTGGGTCTTGTCCAGCGCGCGGCCCGCGATGGTCACGTCGGCGCCCTCGCCGGCGAGCAGAGCGGCCGAGCGCATGCCGACCGGACCGGTGCCCGCCAGCACGACGGCGCTCTTGCCCTGGAGCGAGCCCGCGGCCTTGGCCACCAACGCCACACCGGCCGCCGCCGTGGTGTTGGAGCCGTTGGAATCGAGCATGCACGAGACCCGGAACGGGCCGAAGAAGCGCTTCTTGACCGCCGCGAACAGCGCCTCGCCCGCCGCCATGTTGCCGCCGCCGACGAAGATCGCCGTCGACTTCTTCTCGGAGCCGCCGCGGGTGTAGATCGTGCCGTCGACCAGCGCGCCGACGTTGTCAGGCGTCACACTGCCGTAGCCGGTGATGTGGTCGGCGCCACCGTCGTACCCGACCACCGTGTCGAACACGTTCGGCACCGGATCGGTATCGAACAGGAACAGCAGCTTCTTCGTCATTTCCTACCTCGGCCCGCAGCGGGCTTTAGGGTTCTCAGGACTTGCGCGCCGTCATTCCGGGGCCGCGAAGCGGTGCCCGGAATCCAGACGCGCAGATGGTTCTCGGCCTGAGCCGCCGGCGGTTCCGGATTGCCCGCCTCCGGCGTGCCCCTTCGGGGCCGGGCTCGCCTGCGGCGCCCCGGAATGACGGGGCTCAAAACGCTCCGCCTCAGGCCTCGACCACGTTCTGCGGCTTGCCCGCCACGAAGGCTTCGACGTTGTCGACGAGCTGATCGGCCAGGATCTGCATCGCCTCCTTGCTCGCCCAGGCCACGTGCGGCGTGACGATCAGGTTCGGCAGGTCGGCCTCGCACAGGATGTTGCCGTCCTTGGGCGGCTCCTGCGCGACCACGTCGAAGCCTGCCCCCGCGATGGTGCCGTCCCTGAGTGCGGCCAGCAGCGCCGCCTCGTCCACGAGCCCGCCCCGGGCCGTGTTGATGAGGATGGCGTTCTTCTTCATCTTCTTGAGCTCGGCCGCGCCGATCATCCCCTTCGTGTCGGGGGTCAGCGGCACGTGCAGCGTGATCACGTCGGACTGGGTCAGGATCGTCTCGAAATCGACGAGCCCCTCCTGCGGGAACACGTCGTAGGCGAGGACCTTCATGCCGAGCGCCTCGGCGCGCTTGCCGATCGACTTGCCGAGCGCCCCGTAACCGACGATGCCGAGCGTCGAGCCGGCGATGTCGTAGATCGGGTAGTCGAAGTAGCAGAATTGCGTGGATTTCGCCCAGTCGCCGCGCCGCACCGAATTGGCGTAGGGCACGATCGCCCGGCGCAGGGCGAACATCAGCCCGACCACGTGCTCCGGCACGGTGTTGAAGGCGTAGTTGCGGATGTTGACGACGGTGATGCCCTGCGCCTTGGCCTGGGCCTTGTCGACCACGTCGGTGCCGGTGGCGGCCACCGCGATCAGCTTCAGGTCGGGGAGCTGCTTCAGCGTCTCGGCCCGCATCGGGACCTTGTTGATCAGCGCGATCTCGGCGCCCTGCAGCCGGGACACCGTGTCCTCCGGCGTCCAGGTCGACTCGTACTCGACGTATTCGTGCGGGAAGTTGAACGGTCGGACCCTGGCATCGAGGGATTCACGGTCCAGGAATACGATCTTCTTGGTCATAGGACCCCTCTCGGACGACGGGCGGCTTCCTCGATAGTCTTGTTCTTACTCGCGCGCCGGGGCGGGACCGGCAACCCGACCCCGCCCCGGCGGCGTGCGCCATTCACGCCTTATGCAGCGGATTCTCGCGCAGGTAGCTCGACGCGGCAGCGACGCCGGAGCCGGGCGTGACCTTCACGCCGCAATCGATGAGCGCCATCTCGGCACCGGCGATGCCGCCGAGCAGCGACAGCTCGTTGAGGTCGCCGAGGTGGCCGATGCGGAAGACCTTGCCGGCGACCTTGGACAGGCCGGTGCCCAGCGAGAGATTGTAGCGGTCGTAGGCGTGGCTGATCACCTTGGCGGCATCGACGCCCTCCGGCACCACGATCGCCGTGACCGTGTCGGAGTTCCACTTCGGCTCCTTGGCGCAGGGCTTGAGGCCCCAGGCCGCCACGGCCTGGCGGGTCGCCTCGGCGAGCACGTGATGGCGGTGGTAGATGTTCTCCAGCCCCTCCTCCTTCACGATCTCCAGGGCCTCGCGCAGGCCATAGAGCAGCGGCAGGGCCGGCGTGTAGGGGAAGTAGCCGGTGGCGTTGGCGGCGAGCTGGTCCTTCCAGGCAAAGTATGCGTGGCCGAGCCGGTCGTTGCGCCCGGTGCCGCCCTCGGCGATCTTGAGCGCCTTCGGGCTGATGCAGATCAGGCCGAGGCCGGCCGGCAGCATGAAGCCCTTCTGCGAGCCCGCGATGGCGCAGTCGACGCCCCACTCGTCCATCTTGAACGGCAGCGAGCCGATCGACGAGATGCCGTCGACGAAGAGCAGCGCCGGGTGACCGGCGGCGTCGATCGCCTTGCGCACCGCGCCGATGTCGCTGGTGACGCCCGTGGCGGTCTCGTTGTGGACGACCATGACAGCCTTGATGGCGTGGTCCTTGTCGGCCCGCAGGGCCTCCTCGATCTTTTGCGGATCGGCGCCGGTGCCCCACTCCTCCTCCTGGACGATCACGTCGAGCCCGAGGCGCTGGGCCATGTCGACCCAGAGGTGGCTGAACTGGCCGTAGCGGGCGGTGAGTACCTTATCGCCGCGGCAGAGGGTGTTGGAGAGGGCCGATTCCCAGATGCCGGTGCCCGAGGACGGGAACAGAATGATCGTCCCGTTAGTCGAGCCGAACACCATCTTGGAGTCCTGGAGCAGCGGCTTCACCAGATTCGGGAAGCTCGGCGAGCGATGGTCCTCGGACGGCACGTGCATGGCGCGCAGCACGCGCTCCGGGATGTTGGTGGGGCCGGGAATGAAGAGGTGGTTACGACCGGGGCGCCGGGTTGCGGCCATGATGTTTCCTCCGAATAGTCCATTGCGCGCGGGCCAAGCCCGCGCCGGGTTGTCCAAGCGTCCTCGGGAGTCGGTCCGGCGTCGTCGGCCGCGGCTTGGGCCGCGCCCCCTCGAACGCCATCCTCTGCCGTGGATCGGGGGGGGCGCAACGGAGCGGCAGGCGGCTTCACGCCGCTCGCGTCGCGGCACGCCCCCGCGCGCCGGTCGCCTCCGAAATGCCGTCCCGTTCAACGGCCCAAGGGCCGTCCTCGCCGCCTTCCTGTCTACGCCCGGCTCAGCTCGGGCCGAGCCGCCGGTCATCTGGTATTATGAGCGGGCGGCGCTGGAAAGGAAAACCGGAAAAACTTCCGGAACTTGGCAAAAAAATTTTTTGTGCAGTGCAGCGACGGCGATCCTCGGTTGAAAGGCTTCGCCGCACCGCACGCGCCGTCCGGGCGCGGCCCTGAACGGCGCGTCATCAAACTGAGATGGGATCGCGCTCTGGATTCCGGCACCGTTCAGCCGCCGGGAGAGGATGCCGTGGCCGAGGTTGAGGAGATGCCGGTCCGCGTGCGGACGCTGTTCCTGTCCGACCTGCATCTCGGCACGCGTGGCTGCCAAGCCGGGCTGCTGCTGGCGTTCCTGAAGGACTACGACGCCGACACGATCTACCTCGTCGGCGACATCGTGGACGGCTGGCAGCTGCGCTCCGGATGGTACTGGCCGCAGGAGCACAACGACGTTGTGCAGAAGCTCCTGCGCAAGGTCCGCAAGGGCGCCCGCATCGTCTACCTGCCGGGCAACCACGACGAGTTCCTGCGCGACTATGTCGGCACGAGCTTCGGCGGGATCGAACTGGCCGAGACCGCGATCCACGCGGCTGCGGACGGGCGGCGCTACCTCGTGATCCACGGCGACCAATTCGACATGGTTGTGCGCCATTCGCCCTGGCTGGCCCATCTCGGGGACGGTGCCTACACCCTGGCGCTGACCCTCAACACCGTGATCAACAAGGTGCGGCGGCGGCTCGGCCTGTCCTACTGGTCGCTCTCGGCCTGGGCGAAGCTGCGCGTGAAGAACGCCGTCAGCTTCATCGGACGCTTCGAGACGATCCTGGCCGAGGAGGCCCGCCGCCAGGGCGCCGACGGCGTCATCTGCGGTCATATCCACCATGCGGCGGACCGGCCGATCGGCGACTTGCGCTACCTCAATACCGGCGATTGGGTGGAATCCTGCACCGGTCTGGTGGAGCATTACGACGGCCGCATCGAGGTGCTGCACTATCCGAGCCTCCTCAGGGCGCGCGCGACAGAGGCCGTGCCGCAGCCGCTGCCGGGCCGGCGCGCGGTGGCGTGAGGGACCACGCGTGAAGCTCCTCATTACCAGCGACGCGTGGCACCCGCAGGTCAATGGCGTCGTGCGCTCCCTGGAACAGATGGTGCGCCGCGCGCCCGAGCACGGGTTTGAGGTCGCGCTGCTCTCCGTGGCGGATTTCCGCTCGCTGCCGCTGCCGGGCTATCCGGAAATCCGCCTCGCCTATGCCGGGCGGGAGCGGGTCGCGGCGCGCTGGAGATCGGAGCGGCCGAGCCACGTCCATATCGCGACGGAAGGCCCAGTCGGCCTCGCCGCGCGGCGCCACTGCCTCGCCCACGACCTGCCCTTCACGACGAGCTACCACACGCGGTTTCCCGAGTACCTCGCGGCCCGCGCTCCGGTGCCCGAGGCGTGGTCCTACGCGTACCTGCGCCGGTTTCACGGCGCGGCCCGGGGCACGATGGTCAGCACCGCCTCGCTCCAGGGGGAGCTCTCGGCCCGGGGGTTCGCCCGGCTGATGCGCTGGACCCGGGGCGTCGACACGGAGCGGTTCCGGCCGGCCGCGCCCGGCGCGCCGGTGCCGGCGGACCTCGCCGGCCTGCCCCGGCCACTGTTCCTGTATGTCGGGCGGCTGGCGGTGGAGAAGAACGTCGCGGCCTTCCTGAGCCTCGATCTCCCCGGCACCAAGGTCGTGGTCGGCGATGGGCCGGACCGGGCCCGTCTCCAGGCGCTGGCGCCCGGGGCGCGGTTCCTCGGGACCCGCACCGGCGCGGCGCTCTCGGCGACCTACGCGGCCTGCGACGTGTTCGTGTTCCCGAGCCTCACCGACACGTTCGGCATCGTTCTGTTGGAAGCCCTGGCCAGCGGCCTGCCGGTGGCGGCTTTCCCCGTGCCGGGCCCGAACGACGTGGTCGGCGGCACCCGGGGCGGGATCCTCGACCGCGATCTGCGGGCCGCCGCGCTCGCCGCCCTCGACCTGTCGCGCGCCGAGTGCCGGGCCGAGGCGATGCGCTGCGGCTGGGACCTGAGCGCGCGCCAGTTCTTCGGCAACATCATCGAGGCGCATGGCAGCGAACCCGGGACCCGGGACGCCGCCTGACCGGTGACGGCGCCCGCGCGGGATGGCAGGAGGGCGCCATGCCGCCTGCCAGGAAGACTTCGCCCGCCGCGACCTCGCCGTTCGATCCGGCCCGCGCTGCGGATTACCCCGCCATCGTCGGATGCGACGAGGTCGGGCGCGGCGCACTCTGCGGGCCCGTGATCGTGGCCGCGGTCTGGTTCGATCCGGCGGCGATTCCGCCGGCGCTGCTCGCCGCCCTCGACGATAGCAAGCGCGTGCCCGAGCCGGTTCGCGAAAAGCTGGCGCCCCTGATCCGCGCGGAGGCGCGGGTCGCGGTGGCGGCGGGCTCCTGCGCGCTGATCGACCGGATCAACATCCGCGCGGCGACCTTGGACGCCATGGCGCGGGCGGTCGCCCGCCTCGGGATTGCGGCGCCGGTCTTGGTCGACGGGCGGGACGCTCTGCCCGGCCTGCCGGGCCGAGCCGTGATCGGCGGCGACCGGCTCGTGCCCCAGATCGCCGCCGCCTCGATCGTCGCCAAGGTGTTCCGCGATGACCTCATGCGACGCCTCTCGGAACGCCATCCCGGCTACGGCTGGGACCGCAATGTCGGATACGGCACCGCCATCCACCGGGCCGGGCTGACGAGACTCGGCCGCAGCCCACACCACCGCCTCAGCTTCACCCGCGGGTACGGCTAAGGCCGGCGCGAGAATTGGGCCGGAGCGCGCGATCTGCCGCTCCGGGTTCGCCCTGTCGGGCACGCAGCAGTCTCACGCCGTCCGGATGGTGGTCAGGAAGCGGTCGACCTCGGCGGTGAGCCGCTCAGATTGGCGCGACAGGGCGCCGGCGGCGGTGAGCACGTGATCGGCCGCCGCCCCCGTCTCCTCCGCGGCATCCGCCACGCCGACGACGTTGCCGGTCACCTGCTTCGCGCCCGCTGTGGCCTGGACGATGTTGCGCACGATTTCCCGGGTGGCCGAATCCTGCTGCTCCACGGCTGCCGCAATCGAAGCGGCAACCCCGTTGATCTCCCGGATCCGGCCCGTGATCGTACCGATCGCGCCCACCGCCTCGCCGGTCGCGTTCTCGATGCGGCTGATCTGAGCCGCGATGTCGTCGGTGGCCCGGGCCGTCTGCCCGGCCAGTTCCTTGACCTCGGCGGCCACCACCGCGAAGCCCCGGCCCGCATCGCCGGCACGGGCCGCCTCGATCGTGGCGTTCAAGGCCAGCAGATTGGTCTGGGCTGCAATCGACGAGATCAACTGCACGACGTCACCGACCTTGGCGGTTGCGGCGCTGAGCTCCATGACCAGCACGGCGGTCTGGTCTGCCTCGTCGGCAGCCTTCTGTGTCAGGTCGGAGGAACCGGCCACTTGGCGGCCGATCTCTTCGATCGAACCGCCGAGCTGCTCGGCGGCGGCCGAGACCGTGTTGACGTTGATCTCGGCCTGTTCGGCGGCGGATGCCACTGTGGCGGACTGGACGGCGGTCTCCTGTGCGGTGGCCGACATCTGGCGGGCGGTGCTCTCCAATTCGGCGACGGCGGAAGAGACCTCGGCGACGATGCTGCCGACCGCCTGCTCGAAGGCGCCGGCCACCTGATGCATGACCGTCCGGCGCTGTTCCTCGGCGGAGCGGTGGGATTCCGCGCGCTCCTCCTCCAAGGCTCTCTTCCGGATCAGGTTATCCTTGAACACTTGGACCGCCGCCGCCACGGCGCCGATCTCGTCGCGGCGCGCCTGGGCGGGGATCGCCACGCTGGCGTCACCCCCTGCGAGCGCTTGCATCGCCTGGGTCATGGCCCGGAGCGGTCGGAGCACCCGACGGAACACGGCGATCGTACCGCCAACCGCCAGCAGAGCGGAGACGGCCAGGAACAGCACAGCACCGAGAAGCGCGTGCTGCGACTCGGTGGCCAGGACCTGGGCCCGGCCGATCATCGTGTCGAGAGCCGCGAAGGCCAGATCGAGCATCGTCTTTCCATCGGCGATGTCGCGCCTGCGCAAATCCTCGGCCTCAATGCCGGGCTGCCTGCCCTGGCTGAGCGCGTCCGTGACCTCCACGCGTCGCCTCGCCGACTCGCCTTCGAAGTTGCTGGTACCCGCCTTATGGAAGGCGGCCCGAAGGGAAGTCGGGACATCGCCCGTCATCCTATCGACGACGCCGGTCCAGGCCGCGAACAGGCGTGCCCGCTCCTCGGCAGCCGCGATGATCTCGGCTTGCGACCAGGCGGACCTGGCGGCCACCGAGGTTTCGATTCGGACCCAGGAATTGCCGAGTGCGATCCGCGTCGCCCAGGCGGCGCGCTTGATGTCGAGGGCCTGCGCGACCGCCTCGTCCCGGCGCGGGATGGCGGCGTCCACCGCATTGTTGGTTGCCGCGAAGGCGCTGAGGAGGTCGGTGACGACCGTCTCGAAGGTCTGTGGGAACGCGCCGTCGCGGCGATCCTTCGGGAGCGCAACGATCACGTCGACCTGTGGACGCAGGGCGGCCAAGGCCTCCTGCGCGTGCCGAAGTGGTTCCAGCGTCACTTGCACCGACGGCACGTCGAGGCCGTGCACGAGACTCCAGAATTCCTTCCCCGTTTCCACCAGGATTTGCCGCTCGGACAAGTACTCCGCCCTGTTGGCGTTGGAGATCGGCTCCTCGCCGGCCAGGGCCGCCTTGACGGTGCCCCGCGCCATGCGGGTCGCGATCACCGACCGGAGCAGGGCGCGGCTCACTTGTGTGAGAGTGACGACGCGTTGTTCTTCGCGCGCCTGCTCCACCGCGCTGAGAAGTGTATCCGTCCGCGTCAAAAGTAGCATGGCGCCCATGCTGACCAAAATCGCGACAAGTATTAGACTGATTGAGAGCCTGAGATGATTATTCAACGACAAGTTCCTTCGCGTCAAATTCAAAGAAACTGGCTGCACAGAAGACAAAAACGCGTGTCTGTCAACCTCGAATTTATGATTCAATCTACGTATGTAGAATTTATGCCAAAACTAAACCTAGAATAAATGGCAATACGTTGAGCGTATCGCCTGCGCTGCGATGGATGGCGGCTGCAAAGGCTCGCAGTCTTGGTGAATGAGACCACGCTCAATATTTTGAGATGACTGAGCGTATCCAGGGTCGATCTGACCCTGAAGGTGCTGCATCCACGCGGTTCTGTGCGCGCTCGGATCCACGCCGTGCCGGCTCAGAACAGCGTCAACTGTCCTCGCGGACTCCGAAACGCCGACCGATTCAAGTCCATCCGCCCGAACGCGAAGCCGAGCCGCGTGCCCGACAGCCGGACCCGCTGGCCGATCATCGCCGCGTAGGGGCCCTCGCCGCGGAAACGGTGGCCGAAGCGGGGATCGTTCTCGCGGCCGCCCCGAGCCTGCGCGAGCAACCCGAAAGTCCGGGCCTTCCGCTCGGGATAGTGTTCGGCGAACCAGTCGGCCATGAGGTCGGCAACCTCGCCTGGAAGCCGCAGCAGCGCGTGGCCGACGCGACTCGCACCATTCTCCCGGGCGCGCGCCAGGATCGCCTCGATCTCGTGATCGGTCAGGCCCGGGATGATCGGCGACAGGTTGACCATCACGGGCACCCCCGCCGCGCTCAGGCGCTCCATCGCGGCGAGCCGCTTCTCCGGCCGGGGCGCGCGTGGATCGAGGCGGCGGGCGAGGCCCGGGTCCAGGGTTGGCAGCGAGATGGCGACGAGGACGAGGTTCCGTGCGGCCATCTCGGTCAGGATGTCGAGGTCGCGCAGGACCAAGTCGGACTTCGTGGTGATGCCCACGGGATGTCGCGCGTCCTGCAATACCTCGAGCACCGCGCGGGTGATGCGGTGCTCCCGCTCGAGCGGCTGGTAGGGATCGGTAGCCGTGCCGAGCGCGATCGTCTCCGCACGATAGCCCGGCGCCGCGAGTTCGCGGGCGAGGAGCCTGGCGGCCTCCGGCTTGGCAAAGAGCCGCGATTCGAAATCGAGCCCGGGCGACAGGCCGAGCCAGGCGTGCGTCGGGCGCGCGTAGCAGTAGATGCAGCCGTGCTCGCAGCCGCGATACGGGTTGATTGAGCGGTCGAACGGGATGTCGGGCGACGTGTTGCGGGCGATGATCCGAGCGGTCCGCTCCGGCGTGACCTGGGTCCGCAGGGGTGGCGGATCGTCGGCGTCCCAGTCGGGATTGTGGAACGCCTCGCGCCGGGCTGCTTCGAAACGGCCTGTGGGATTGGCCGTGGCACCGCGCCCGCGGCGTGCGCCCTCGGGCGGCGTGCTGGTCTCGAGGCGCAGCGAAGCGCCAGATCTGGATCCGTCCCGCAGCCCCGGCATGGTGAGTCGCCCCCGTGTTTCCTATAGAACATATAGCGAACACGATGCGGCCAAACGCCTAATTTTGCGGCAAATCCGGCTCGGGCGCGCGTCTCGGTCGCCCCGACGCCTTCGAGAGGTGGATCAACGGTTTACGGCGGCGCAAAATCGTCTATGGGCGCGCTCATGCTCTCCGCGGTGACCTATCTGGCCGACCCGGCCGATTCGGACGCGATCGATCGCCTCGCCGACACGCTCAGCGTGCTCGTGTCCGGGGTGGCCGGCGGCCTGATCGGCGATGCCGTGATCGTGGCGGGGACCGAGAGCGAGGCGGTGGCGGCCGTGGCGGAGGCGACCGGTGCGACCCTCGTCCTTCATCGGGGCGGCAATCCCTACGCGGCGGGGGCCGCCGCGGCCCGCCGGGACTGGATCCTGTGCCTGGAGGCGGGCGACGTCCCGGCCGAGGGCTGGATCCGTACCCTCGACCGCTTCGTCGGGACCGTCCGGCCGGAGACCGGGCTCGGCCGCCTGCACCGTCCGGCCGCCGGCTGGCTCGGCCGCCTCGTCGGCCGGATCGAGGTCCTGGCCGGTGCCCGGCAGGCGCGGGCCGGGGACGTCGTGCGACGGGAGGCCCTGCGCGCCGGGGCCGTGTTCGCACCCCGCCTCAAGGTCAAGCCGCTGATCGTCCGAATCGACCGGGCCTGACTGGCAAAATCTTGTGCCGGCGCTTGTTGTTGTCGGTCGCTCCTCCTCTACAACTCTCGAAGTGCGGCAGACACTTTGCCGGCCCGGTGCGTCTGGGAGCGCGCTGAACCGCCCCCCTGGAAGGATGGTGCAATGGATTCGTCGGGCCTGATGGGGCGCAAATCGGTCGACGACATCCTTGAGAGCGGCGAGGGCGAGCAGCAGCTCTCGAAATCGCTGGGCGCCCTCTCGATCACCGCGATGGGGATCGGCGCGATCATCGGCGCCGGCATCTTCGTGCTTACCGGCACGGCCGCGGCCCAGTATGCCGGGCCTGGGATCATGCTCTCCTTCGTGCTCGGCGGTATCGCGTGCGCCTTCGTGGGCTTGTGCTACTCCGAGATGGCGGCGCTGATCCCGGTGGCCGGGTCGAGCTACACCTATACCTACGCGACGCTCGGCGAGTTCTTCGCGTGGCTGATCGGCTGGGACCTGATCCTCGAATACGCCATGGGAGCGGCCACCGTGGCGGTGGGCTGGTCGGGCTACGTCACCAGCATCCTGAAGGATGTCGGAATCGTGATCCCGGCGCAGTTCGCCCACGCGCCCGGCACGCCGATCGACGGCGGCGGCACCGCCCTGTTCAACCTGCCGGCCGTGCTGATCGTGGCACTCATCACGATCCTGCTGATGCGCGGTACCAAGGAATCGGCGCGCTTCAACAACATCATGGTGGCGGTGAAGCTCACCGTCGTGGTGGCCTTCATCATTCTGGGCTGGGGCCATATCGACACGGCCCACTGGAGCCCGCTGATCCCGCCGAACGACGGCACCTTCGGGCATTTCGGCTACAGCGGTATCCTGCGCGGCGCCGGCGTGGTGTTCTTCGCCTTCATCGGCTTCGATGCGGTCTCGACCGCCGCCCAGGAGGCGCGCCGGCCCCAGAAGGACATGCCCATCGGCATCCTGGGCTCGCTGGCGATCTGCACGATCCTCTACGTGCTCGTGGCCGCCGTGCTCACCGGGCTCGTGCCCTACAAGGACCTGAACGTCCCCGACCCGATCGCCAAGGGCGTCGACGTGATCGGCATCGGCTGGTTCGCCCTGCTGATCAAGCTCGGGGCGCTGGCCGGCCTGACCACCGTCATCCTGGTCCTGCTCTACGGCCAG
This sequence comes from Methylobacterium sp. CM6257, assembly GCF_054611515.1. NCBI lineage: Bacteria > Pseudomonadati > Pseudomonadota > Alphaproteobacteria > Hyphomicrobiales > Methylobacteriaceae > Methylobacterium > Methylobacterium sp. CM6257. Next base: position 5,754,639 of record NZ_CM137735.1, on the reverse strand, counting down.
AGCCGGATCTTCTTCACCATGGCCCAGGACGGCCTGCTGCCGAAGATGTTCTCGCACGTCCACCCGACCTACCAGACGCCGTATCGGAGCCAGGCGCTCATCGGCGGCGCGGTCGCGCTGGTGGCGGCGCTGGTGCCGATCAACATCCTGGGCGAGATGGTGAGTATCGGGACGCTCGCCGCCTTCATCCTGGTCTGCGGTGCGGTGATCTACCTGCGCCGGACCGACCGCCACATGAAGCGGCCGTTCCGGGCGCCCGCCGTGCCGGTGGTGCCGATCCTCGGCATCCTGTTCTGCCTGCTGCTGATGATCGGCCTGCCGCTCGACACGTGGCTGCGGCTGGTGATCTGGATGGCGATCGGGCTCACCGTGTACTTCTTCTACGGCCGCAGGCACTCGGTCCTGCGCCGCAAGGAGGGGAACGCGGTCGGCTGATGCCGATGGCCTATTTGACCTCGAAAACCGCCTTCGGCCGAGACTTCAGGCGGCAGATCGCCAACCCGCCCCCTCATCCTGAGGTGCCGAAGCGCAGCGGAGGCCTCGAAGGAGCCTTCTAGGAATCGCGGTGCTATCCGGAGGACTCTTTCGAGCCCCGCTGACGCGGGCACCTCGGGATGAGGTTCAGGATGGGAGCATCCCAGTCACACAGGCTCTCATGCCGTAATGCTCGCCCCACGCCGCAGATGCTCGTCGAGCCGCGGCATGATCTCCACGAAGTTGCAGGGGCGGTGCCGGTAGTCGAGTTGCTGGGCCAGGATCCCATCCCAGGCGTCCCGGCAGGCACCCGGCGAGCCCGGCAGCACGAACACGTAGGTTGCCTGCGCGACCCCGGCGGTGGCGCGGGACTGCAGGGTCGAGGTACCGATCTTGTCGTAGGAGATCCGGTGGAACACGGCCGAGAAGCCGTCCATCCGCTTCTCGAACAGGGGCTCCAGCGCCTCCGGGGTGACGTCGCGGCCGGTAAACCCGGTGCCGCCGGTGGTCAGCACCACGTCGACTCCCGGATCGCGCAGCCACGCCTCGACCTGGCCGCGGATCGCCGGGATCTCGTCCGGGACGATGGCCCGGGCGGCCAGACGGTGCCCCGCCTCGGTGAGGCGCTGGCTCAGCGTGTCGCCCGACCGGTCATCCTCAAGGCGGCGGGTATCCGAGACAGTGAGCACCGCGATGTTGAGGGGGATGAAGCGGCGGGCGTCGGGCTGGTCGGCCATGGCGGGGGTTCTCCGGGATAGGCGCCCGATATGGGCTGGCCCCATCCGGTTGTCGCCCCCCGGCCCGCCTCTTGCGGCGCGGCACAAACTCGGCTGTGCTCTCCCGATCCCGTCGGAGATCCCGTCCCATGCACATGTACGGCAACTGGCGCTCGGCCGCCGCCTTCCGAGTTCGGATCGCGCTCAAGCTGAAGGGCATCGCCTACGAGGAGACTTTCATCGACCTCGACGCGGGCGACCAGCACAAGCCGGAATTCCGCACGATCAATCCGCAGGGCGCAGTGCCCGCCCTGTTCGACGGCGATGGACCGCCGCTCACCCAGTCGCTCGCCATCCTCGACTACCTGGAGGAGACGAAGGGCGGCGTGCGGCTCCTGCCCGAGGATCCCCGGGCCCGGGCCCGGGCGCGCTCCCTGGCGCAGGTCGTCGCCTGCGACACGCACCCGCTTTACGTGCCGCGGGTGCGCACCTTCCTGATGGACCATTACGGTCTGCCCCGGGAGCGGATGCTCGACTTCCTGCGCAACGCCTTCGAGACCGGGCTGCGGACCCTCGAAGCGCGGCTCAGCACCGAGCCGGGAACCGGCCGATTCTGCCAGGGCGACGCGGTGAGCCACGCCGATCTCTGCCTCGTCAGCCTCTGGGTCGGGACAGGCATCTTCGGCGTCGACACGGCACCCTACCCGACGGTGGCACGGATCGCGCAGTCCTGCCTCGCCCTGCCGGAGGTCGCGGAGGCCCACCCGCTGCGCCAGCCCGGTGCACCCCAGGGTTGATCCTTCGCGCGCCCTCTGGTCACGGGTGCCGTCGGAAGGCAGATGTGGCAATCGGTCACCCAGGACGTGTAAGCAGGCCGGCGTTTTAATCCCGGTTCGGGGGAAGAAAGAGTGTCGATGGCATCCGTCGAGAACGAGTCCGGCCTGCATCGCATCGTCGTGGTCGGCGGGGGGGCCGCCGGACTGCAGTTGGTGACGAAGCTCGGCGACAAGCTCGGGCGCGGCAAGCGCGCGCATGTGACGCTGGTGGACCGCGCCCGCACGCACATCTGGAAGCCGCTGCTCCACGAGGTCGCGGCCGGCAGCCTCGACGTGGGCCATCACGCCGTCGATTACCTGCACCACGCCCATATGCACGGCTTCCGCTATCGGATCGGGCGCATGACCGGTCTCGACCGGCAGGCGCACACGATCCAACTCGCCGCGAGCCACGATGCCGAGGGGCGCGAGGTTACGCCGGAGCGCTCGGTTCCCTACGACACGCTGGTGATGGCGGTGGGATCCACCACCAACGATTTCGGGACTCCCGGGGTGGCCGAGTACGCGATCGCCCTCGACACCCAGGATCAGGCGGTGCGCTTCCACCAGCGCCTCGTGAACGCGTCCTTGCGGGCGCACACGCAGGCCGGGCCGGTCCGCCCCGGCCAGCTGCACGTCACCGTGATCGGCGCAGGCGCCACCGGGACCGAGCTCGCCGCCGAGCTGCACCGGACCCTGCGCCACGTGGTCTCCACGGGCCTCGATAAGATCGACCCGGGCAAGGACATCCGCATCACCCTCGTCGAGGCCGCCGACCGGATCCTCCCGGCGGTGCCACAGCGCCTCTCGGCGGAGGTGATGCAGCTCCTCAACAAGATCGGCGTCGACGTGCGGGTGAAGGCGCGGGTGACCGAGGTGCGGGCCGACGGCGTGCAGCTCGCCGACGGCACCTTCATCCCATCCGAACTGGTGGTCTGGGCGGCGGGCGTGAAGGCGCCGCCGTTCCTGCAGGGCATCGGCGGGCTGGAGACCACGCGGACCAACCAGCTCGTGGTCACCCCGACGCTGCAGACGACCCGCGATCCCGACATCTTCGCGATCGGCGACTGCGCCTATCTGGTCGAGGCCGGCTCCGACACGCCGGTGCCGCCCCGCGCACAGGCGGCGCATCAGCAGGCGAGCCATCTCATCGGCCAGATCCAGGCCAAGATCGACGGCAAGCCGCTGAAGCCGTTCAAGTACAAGGATTTCGGCTCGCTGGTGTCGCTCGGCGAGTACTCGACCGTGGGCAGCCTGATGGGCTTCGTCCGCGGCAAGAACATGCTCATCGCCGGGCTGTTCGCCCGGATGATGTACCGCTCGCTCTACAAGATGCACGAGCGGGCACTCCACGGGACCGCCAAGACGGCACTCGACACCGTGGCGCGCGCGCTCACCCGCCGCACCGAGCCGCGGGTGAAGCTGCACTGAGACCATCCCGAAACCCGGATGCTCCGGGTGCCGCAACAGGGAGAAGGACCGACATGATCCTGGTGAGCGTGATGTATCCGGCCGGGCCGAGCTTCGACATGGGCTATTATCTCGGCCACCACATGCCGCTGGTGCGCGAGCGCTGGTCGTCGCTCGGCCTCCACGAGGCGAAGGTGGTCAAGGGCGCCGGCACGCCGGACGGCGGCACCGCCCCGTTCCAGGTGATGGCCCTGCTCACCTTCGAGTCGGTCGACGCGTTCAAGAAGGCCGTGGCGGCCCACGGCGAGGAGATCTTCGCCGACATCCCGAACTTCACCCAGGCCCAGGCCCAGGTACAGATCAACGACTTCGCGGAAAGCCCGTGATCGACGTCATCAAGGCGGTGCAGGAGGCCGACCCCGGCCTCGGCACCTACGTCATCGTGCTGCGCGGCGATGCCCGCGCCCTCGATGGCCCGGAGCGCTTCACCCCCGACGCGCAAGCCTGGATCGCCGCCAATGCCCCGGGCGGCCGTCTGGCCCGCGTGCGGATCCAGCTGGCTCCCTATCCCGGAGCCGAACCGGCCGACCGCGACGTGACCGTGGCAGCCTTCGCGGATGCGCGGGAACTCGCGGCCTTCGCCACGACCTGGACGGGCGATCCCCTGCCGGAGGATTCCGAAGAGCCTGTCTGACCTGGCTTTCCCGACCCTCGGCATCGTCCTGAGGTGCGGCGCAGCCGCCTCGAAGGAGCCCTCGAGCATCCCGGTGATTTCTGGAGGCCTCCTTCGCGGCCTGCGCTTCGCGTCGGCGCCTCAGGATGAGGGGGTGATCGGGAGAGCTGTCGGTCGGGATCGGCGCTCGCTCGGGAGCCCGATCGCACAACGCTCCCGAACGCGCGTTTCGAGAGGGTTACGCGCTCAGGCCGCGCGCAACTGGCGGATGGTGCGCAGGGCGGTCGCCCGCTGCACCTCCAGGCGCCGGATCAGCGGCATCAGGTCGGCGCCCGCATGGGCGGCAGCCTCCACCTCGCGGCACAGGCGCGACAGGCCGACGAAGCCCAAGAGGCCCGCCGCCGCCACCAGGGCATGCGCGTCGTGAGCGATCTGGAGCCGGTCGGTCTCGCTCGGCCGGAACCGCTCCGACAGCTCGTTGGCCAGGAGGTCCAGCAGCGCGCCCACGCGGTCCGCGCCGAAGCTCGCCTCCATCTCGGTGAGCACAGCAGCATCGAGGACAGCGGAATCGACCTGCGGGACGCGGCGCGGCTCCTCCGCGCGCGGCGGGCGGCGGGCGCCCGGTGCCGTCCAGCGGCTGATCGTGGCGAAGAGGTCGGCCCGGCGGAACGGCTTGCCGACGTAGTCATCCATCCCGGCCTCGCGCAGTTCCTCGATCTGCGCGGGCAGGACGTTGGCGGTCATGGCCACGATCGGGACATCGCAGGCCGGCGGCGCCAGCGCGCGGATCCGGCGAGTCGCGGTGAGCCCATCGACACGGGGCATCTGCACATCCATGAGGACGAGGTCGTAGGCGCGTCCGGCCGCGACGGCCGATCCGACGGCCGTGATCGCCTCGGCCCCGTCCCCCGCCACATCCACCGCGTAGCCCTGCGATTCGAGCACGGCACAGGCGAGTTCCTGATTGAGCGGAACGTCCTCCACGAGGAGGAGCCGCAGCGGCGGCGCGGCGGCCGGCGTCTCGGATACACCGGCCGGGACTGCCGGCGGTCGCAGCTGCGCCGTGGCTCCCCCGTCGGCACCCTGCGCGCTTCGCGGCAGGACCAAGCGGAACCAGAAGGTCGACCCTGCGCCTTCGCGACTCTCCACGCCGATCTCGCCGCCCATGAGCGTCACGAGGTGCCGGGAGATCGCGAGGCCGAGCCCGGTCCCGCCGAAGCGTCGGCTGATCGAGCCGTCCACCTGGCTGAAGCGCTTGAACAGCCGATCCTGCTGCGCCGGCGCTATGCCGATACCCGTGTCGGTCACCGCGAAGCGGATCACGTCGCCGGATCGGCCATCGGCGGCGATACTCTCGCCCTCCCGCTGCACGGTCACGGTCACCGACCCCTCGGGCGTGAACTTCACGGCGTTGTTCAGCAGGTTGAGAAGCACCTGCCGCAGGCGCCCCGGATCGCCGACCACAAAGTTCGGCAGCGTCGGATCGATCTGCGCCTCGATAGCGAGGCCGCTGCGCAGCGCGCTGCCGCGCACGATCGAGACGGTCGCGTCCACGGTCGAGACGAGGGGGAAGGTCACGGGATCGAGGATCAGCTCGCCGGCCTCGATCTTCGAGAAGTCGAGGATGTCGTTGACGACGGTGAGGAGTGCCGCGCCGGAACTCTGGATCAGCTCCAAGCGGCGCCGGTCCTCGTTCTGGATGGTGCTCTCGTCGAGAAGCAGCTCGGCATAGCCGAGGATGCCGTTGAGTGGCGTGCGGATCTCGTGGCTCATGGCGGCGAGGAACTCGCTCTTGGCCTCGCTCGCCCGCTCCGCCTCGGCGCGGGCTGCCTCCGCGTCCCGGGTGGCCGCCCGCAGGGCCGCCTCGGCCGTCTTGCGCTCGGTGATGTCGAGGTGCAGGCCGACCATGCGCTGCGGCTGGCCATCGGGCCCGCGGAGGGTGCGCCCCCGCGCGTAGAGCCAGCGCTCACCCACCCGGAACTCGGCCGCGTAGGCAGTGGATGTCTCGACCGCGCGCCGGACCTCGTTCCAGACATCCCCGACATCCTCGGGATGAAGCAGCGCCGTCCAGTCGGCGGCCGCGAGCACATGAGAGCCGCCGATATCCGGCAGCCCGTGCATGCGCGCGCTCTCGGGGCTCAGACTGGCGAGCCCGGTGCGCATATCCCAGTCCCAAGTCCCGGCCTCGGCGGCGTCCAGGGCGATCCCCAGCAGACCGCGGGCCTCCTCGACGGCAAGCCGTGCCGTGACGATGTCGTCCACGTCGAGGGCGGTGCCGAGCCACTCCGCCACGGCGCCGTCCGCCGGATCGAGGCGGATCGGGATCAGCGAGATCTTGTGCCAGCGGTAGACGCCGTCATGCCGCCGGATCCGCCACTGGCCGCTATAGCCCGTGCCGGTCGCGATCGCACGGTTCCAGGCCGCCTCCATGGCCGCGGCATCCTCCGGGTGGTTGCGGGCCAGGCGCTCGGTCCGTTCGAGCCCGATCGGCCCGTAATAGGTCTGGAACTGCGCGTTGGCGTAGGTGGCCTGCCCGTCGCCGACCCGCATGGTCCAGACCAGAAGCGGCAGCGCCTCGGCCAGGCCGCGGTAGCGCAGCTCGCTGCGGCGGACCTCATCCTCGGCGCGGCGCCGCTCGGTCACGTCGATCAGCACGCCGAAGAGTCCGGCGGCCGCGCCGTCGCCGCGGTACATGCCGCGGACGACTACGTCGCGGACAGCCCCGTCGGGCCGCAGCAGCCGCGCCTCGAAGTCGAAGCGCGTCCCGCGGGCGATCGCGTCGGCGACGATCGCTTCGAGCCGCTGCCGATCGTCGGGATGGTAGATCTGCGCGAAATCGGAGAGCGGGGGCGGGGGCGTCGCCGGATCGCGGCCGGCGATCGCATAGAGACTGGTCGACCAGACCGGCTGGCCCTCGGCGAGGTCCACGCGCCAGTGGCCGACGCTGGCGAGCTGCTCGGCCATGGTGAGCTGGTGGTTCGCCGCCTCCTGGGCGCGCGCCCGGGCGTTGATCTCGCGGTGCTGCTCGCGGATCAGGGCCTCGCGGATTGCCGCCTGCTCGATCTCGCGACCGCGGCGCGCATTGGCCTCCGTGAGCCGCAGATGGGCCACGACGATCTCGGCGAGGTCGCGGAAGGCAGCCGCCTCCGTCTCGGAGAGCCCGTCCCGGGGTTCCGGATCGATGAGGCAGAAGGTGCCGATCCGCAGGCCCGGCCGCAGGCTCAGGGGCAAACCGGCGTAAAAACGGAAGCCGCCTTCGGCGGCGACCCCGGCCAGATCGCGGAAGCGCGGATCGGCCCGCGCATCCGGCACGACCAGCAGATCGTCGTTGCGGATCGTGTGATGGCAGATGCTCTGCTCGCGCGGGATCGCTCCCGGCACGTCGACGCAGGGCGTCTTGGGCCACAGCTCCGCCTCGTCGATGAGGGCCACGAGAGCGCTGCGCACGCCGAACAAGCGGCGCGCGGTGCGGCAGACGGCGTCGAAATGCGGCTCCGGCGGCGTCCCGAGGATTCCGAGGGCGTATAGGGCCGCGAGCCGATCCCCATCGTCGTCCGGCTGTATCGTCACGTACCGTCTCCGGATGCGGATGGGCCGTTCGGGGATCGTCTCCGCCGCGGACCAGCGATGGCGCGGCCGCGGCCACGTTTCAAGCGAGTCGGCCCTGCGACCTGGCCACGCGTAGTCGTGCAGCTTCCAGCGCCCAGACCATGCCGAGCATCATGTAGACGTGGCGCCACTTCTCGATGTCGATCTGGAAGGCCTGCAGGAAGAACATCAGCAGCGCCGGCCAGACGATCTGCGCATGCGTCCGGAATGGCGACGGCCGCGCCAGCAGCCGGAATCCGACGACGCTCGTGGTCAGCACCAGGCCGATGAACACCGCGCCTCCCAGCCAGCCGCCATTGGCGAAGGAGCCGATGTAGGAGTTGTGCGGCTCCAGCCCGAAGACCAGCCGCCAGTGCATGGGACCCATCCCGAACGGACGCTCCAGCAGCATGGCAATGCCCCGGATCTGGTTGCCGAAACGGCCGGTTTCGCCCTGGTCGTAATCCTGGGTCAGGGCGGCACGGGTCTCGAACATCTTGTGCACGTGCTCGACCGACAGCAGGCCGATCACCGCGATCGTACCGAGCACGACCGTCGCGAGGGTCAGGAGGACGATGCGGCGGCGCAGGCGGACGGAGCGGCTGCCCGCGTAGACCGAACCGACCATGAGGAGCACGGCCACGACGCTTCCGCCCCAGGACCCGCGCGAGAACGACAGGAAGATGCCGGCCATGATGATCAGCAGGCCGGCGAGCGACGCCAGCGGCCGCCGCGCGGTGCCGGTGAGCAGGCCGTGCATCAGGTAGAGGGCGCCGAGCGTCAGGAACGAGCCGAACACGTTCGGGTCCTGGAAGGTCCCCGAGGCGCGGTCGTACTTGTAGAACAGGTCCTCGATCCCGAGCCATTGCAGGTAGCCGACGATGCCGAGTGCGGCCGAGAAGACGCAGCTCGCCGTATAGGCCTTGAGCGCCAGCTCCATCCGGGCGTGGGTGTCGTCCGCGAAGAACATCGCGAAGAAGAGGCAGGTGACCGCGAGGTAGATCAGCTGGACCGTCCAGGTGACCGGGAAGTCTTCGTTCAGGTACGGAAGCAGCGCCGTGACGATCGCCGCGAGATAGAGCAGCAGGAGCGCCAGCAGCGGCAGGGCACCCCGGTACAGGCGCACGCCGAGGCAGAGCCACAGCAGGATCGTCGGGATCGCCACCGCGTCGTAGGGCGAGGTTTCCGAGAAGGCGAAGCAGGCGAAGAAGATGAAGGCCGCGAACAGCGCCTTGGCCAGTCCCTCGACGGCTGCGAGGAGCGGAATTCCGGCCGCGAGTCCGGACGAGACCGGGCTTGCGGGCGCTGCGGTGTTGGCCATGGATACGCGGGCTCCGCGGGCCGGTTACGCAGGCCCGCCATTGCCGTCATGACAGTCAATCGTTGAAAATCGGCTTCGCCTTCGAGCTCGACGGGCCGCGTCTCCAAAACGTCCAGCCCGACCGCTCGTTCAGAACGGTCGCGCGTCCGGCAGTCGCGCGGCCGCGATCTCGGCGGGTGTCGGGTCGCGACGGACCACGATTCCTCCCGACCTGTCCGCCTCGATCAGCCCGAGCCGGGCGAACCCGTCGAGCCAGCCATCCATCGGCCAGAAGCCGTGACGGGCGTGGAAGCGGGCGGCATTGACGACGATATCGCGGAAATGCTGCAGCGGCGGATCGTAGCCCGGATGATGCTGGTGATAGGCCCGCGGGCCGCCGAGGAACAGGATCGGCACGCCGGCCCTGTCCGCCCGGAAGGCGAGGTCCGTATCCTCCGCCCCATAGCCCGAGAACGTTTCGTCGAAGCCGCCGAGCCGGTCGTAGGTGGCGGCGCGCACCGCGAAGGCCAGCGACCAGAAGAGGCCGGGCTGCGGCGCCGGCGCCACCGCGCCCGCGGAGGGAAAGGACCGGACCGGGTGCGGCCAGCCGAGCCGCTCCAGGTCGGCCTCGCGCCAGTCATCCGTGACGGCGCCGGCCGGCAGGTAGCCGATCTCGCAGCAGATCAGGCCATCACGCTCGGCCGCCGCCCGAGACAGGCCGGCGACGAGGCCCGCGGAGGGGATGCAATCGACATCGAGGAAGATCAGCGTGTCGGCCCGGGCCGCCCCGCGACCGGCATTGCGCGCTGCCGCCAGCGGCAGGCCGGCATGCGGGAACGGCACCCGCTCGACCGGGAAGGGCAGGGGCGGGAAGGGCGCGTCGTCGCCGCCGATCTCCACGACGATACAGATGTCGGGCGGCGCGCCGCGGCCGAGGCCTTCGAGCAGGCGGGTGAGATGCGCGCGCCGGCCCTTGTTGAGGGTGATGACCGCCGTGCTCACGCCCCGGCTCCGGCGCGCAGGACGTCGATCCGGTAGTCGGGCGTCCGGGACTGGTGCAGGACCTCGGCGAACGGCGCGGCCAGTTGGATGAAGGCCGCGGCGGCGGCGTCGCCCGATTGCGGGAAGTCGGTCTCGCCGAGCCAGTGCACCAGTACCATGTCGCCGCCCGGCTCGATCGTCTCGCCGACGCGGCGCACCAAGTCCGCCAAATCCGGGGACGCCAGGAAATACAGGAACTCGGACAGCACGATCAGGTCGAACCGGCCTTCGGGCCAGTCGGCCGGCACGGCACCCTGCCGGATCTCGACGTTCAGCCGGTCGGCGCAGCGGGCCCGGGCGGCCTCCGCGGCCGCCGGGACCAGATCGGTCGCGAGCAGCCGGTCGCAGCGCTCGGACAGGGCACGCGTGAACACCCCGATCGAGCAGGCCGGCTCGAAGGCGGACCGGTAGCGCGGGCGCGGCAAGCACCCGAGCGTCGCCGCGTACTTGTCGCGCTCGTAGGGTGAGGTGGCGAAGCGCCATGGGTCCGGGTCGCCGTTATAGATGCCGACGAAGTAGTCGCCCGGCACGGTTTCCGTGCGCCGGGTCATGCGGCAACCGCGACGAAGCGCTCGTAGGGTCCGCAGAGCCGGTCGATCATCGCGGGCTCGAGCCGGAATCCCTGGGGATCGTCCGAGATCAGGTCGGTGGTCTGTGATTCGTGGGCTGCCACCGCGCGGGCCTTGGTCTCCCGGTAGGCGGCGACGTCGAGGCGCGCGCCCGCCGGTGCGGCTCCGACCTCGGTCTCGGGCGGCAGCGTCCAGCCCCAGACCGGGTACTCGTAGACCCGCACGCCCGGCATCTGCGGCCGTGCCAGGCCGACGATGGCGGCGGCGGCCTTGTGGTCACAATGGGGATCGTGCCGCCACGTCACGAAGACCGCGCTGGCGCCGCGGGCGACCACCGCCTGCGCGACCGCGCCGGCGGCTGCTTCGGCCGCCTGCCCTTCGCTCGGCACGTGGGCATCGGGCAAGCGCAGGAAGGTGACATCGGCCGCCGAGAGGCCGAGAACCGCCACCGCCCGCACGGTCTCGGCCTCACGCAGAGCGCGCAGCTTCTCGGGCGGATAAAGGCGGGAATGGGTGTGCGAACCGCAGCCGTCGCTCACCACGACGAGGTGCACGTGCCGTCCGGCTGCCCGCGCCGCGGCGATCAGGCCGCCGCAGCCCAGACTCTCGTCGTCGGGATGGGGGGCGACGACCACGAGGCCGCCGGGCCCCACCAAGTCGTCGAGGCTCGCCAGGGGAAGCGCGTCCGCGGCCGCCAGGAAAGCGTCGGCGCGCATCAGCGAGCCGCCTTCTGCACCGCGACGAGAGCGGAACGGGCGCCGTTCCGGAACAGGTTGTTGAGGGAGTCGGTCACGGATCGCTCCAGGGACGGCGAGCAGGTTGACCGGCCCGCTATCCGCCTCGGCGGCTGAACGCGCCATGAGCGGCGCGTTCGGGTTCCCGAAGCCGCTACCGGTCGTTCTCGGTGGTGAGCGCGTCGGGGCGGGTCCCCTCGTCGGGACCTGACCGGGCCGCGAGATGGACGCCCGGACTCGGCTCTTCGGAGAACACGATCCCGGCCGCGCAGAGCGCGCTCCGCAGGGCCTCGATCTGCCCGCTCGGCGCGTCGCCGTACCCGCCCTCGAAGTCGCGCACGAGCCGCTCGTCGAGGCGGACCTTGGCGGCGAGGTCCGCCTCGGACCATCCGAGCAGCCCGCGGGCCGCCCGCGACTGCGCGGGGCTCATCACGCGTGGGCTCGTCCCGCTCTGCGCGCCCTCGTCCGATCCTGCCAAAGCCACCCCTCCTGATCCGCGATGATCAACAACGACGTCCGCCGCCGATCGTTTCCGAGCGGACGCAGACGAAGCACGACCATAATTGTGCTGAAATCCTGTCGCATCCGCCACAACGCATGGATTCGGAACAGCCGCCATGCGAGGCACGGGACGTGCCGCAGGTGCGGCACTTCCGAGCTGGGGATGACCTGAGCGCAGAGCGCGCGAGATGGGGACTGAACGATGAGAGGGGTGCTGATCGCGACCTTGGCCTGTGCCGTGCTGGCTCTGGACCTATCCGCGGCGACACAGGCGCAGGCCCAGATGGGCGGTTCCCCGACGGGCTTCGGCCGCGGCAATCGCCGCCCCGGCGGCGAGGACGAGAAGAAGCCGCAATATGTGCCGCAGGCGAAGGCCAGCGAGAAGATGTTCCCGCTCGATTCGACCTGGACGGCCGTGAGCCTCAACGGCAAGCCGTTCACCGGCGGCGACCGTCCGAGCTTCATCATCGACAAGCAGTACCGCGCCCGCGGCTACGGCGGTTGTAACACCTTCGCGGCCACCGCCTTCCCGCTCAAGGAGCAGCACATCGCGGTCGGCCCGCTCGCGCTGACCAAGAAGAGCTGCGACAAGGGTCTGGCGGCATCCGAGCAGGCCTTCTTCATCGCCCTGCGCACGTCGGCGGTGTGGGACATCGTCGGCTCGCAGCTGGTCCTGAAGAGCCCCAACGGCGAGCTGAAGTTCGACCGCGCCCTTTAGGGCATCGTTCTAGGGCATCGTCCCGAAGCCCGATCCCGTCCTTCGGGCGAAGGCGATGCATGACGAGGACGTCGCGCATCGCCCTGGTGCCGATACGCGGAACGAGGCGGTCAAGGATCGGTTTACCACGCCACGCGAAGGCGGCCGCCGATTCAGACGGTCTTGAGTGTCACCGAGCCTAACTCCTCGACGAGCGAGGAGGCGACGGATGCCAGTCGGGATCGGTATCGGACGCGAGGAGAACCTGCGCCCCGGCGTGACGCGGACCCTGCGTTTCACCGGGCCGGCGGGCTTTCATCCCGGCGCGCTGTGGCTCGCCACAGCCGTTCCGGTGCTGGCGACGCTTCTTCTGATTGCCCGGCTCGCTGCCTGACCGCGGGCGCGCTCTCGGCAGAGCCCTACCCGCTCAGCGCAAGCCCGATGCCTCTCGGTCGGTCTCGGATTCGCGTGGCGTGCCAGTCTCGGCCGTGCTCTGGCCGTGTGACGATACGGGTGGAAACAGTGTCGCCAGGGCCGCCGCGACCCCGTACAGGACCGGATCGGCGTCCGGACCTGTCTGGGGGGGCACCAGATCACTTTTCAGCATGGTTTGCTCGCGGTTCGCGCACGCCTTCGCGAGCATTTTTCCGCGTCCCTGACTCTAAAAATCGACTGTTCGAGAACATTTAATGCGCCCTCCTGCGTTTTGTTGCCGCGGGAGCCGGGAATCTTTCTGGTGGAAAATTGATCGTGCGCTGGTGGCGCCGCGTCGGAGCGTTCTGAAATCTCAGCCCCGCCGCCGAAGGACGGTGACCGGCCGTGCATCGGAGCGTCGGCAGGCCGCCGGAACGACGCTCATGATTGCGGCGCTCGGGCAGAGCGCCCGGCATTTCTGTGCCGCTTCGATCTGGTCACCGCCACAGGCCTCGGCGTAGCAGAAGGTTCCGAGATCCTCGCAGGTCGCATTGAAGCCGCTGGCGGGCCGAACCTCGCGCAGGTCCGCTGCCGAGACCGGCTGCGCCAGCAGCAGCCCCAGGAAACCGATCGGTGCCGAGCGCCGCATCATCCGCCTCGATCCGGCTGCCACCTGCCGCCCGCGCGGGCTTCAGGTGAGAAGGCCAACACATCATACGCCTCGGCGACCGGTGTGCGGCGGTCTTCCTCCACCGCAGCGCCCGGCCCGATTGCGAGCCGTGCTTAACATTGGCAGGCCGGCGGATCCTGTGCCATTCCGGCGACAGGCGATGATCCTCGGACCCGATCCCGTCCGTTGCGGGACCCGGAGCCGCCGGACGCCCAGTCCCCGCGCTTCAGCTCCTACGAAAGCCAGCCATGCCGCTCTACGCCCTCGACGATCACGTGCCGGCTCTCGCCGATCCCGACCGGGTCTGGATCGCGCCCGACGCGCAGGTGATCGGCCGCGTCCATCTCGGCCTCGATGTCGGGATCTGGTTCGGCGCGGCCCTGCGCGGCGACAACGAGCCGATCCGCATCGGCGACCGCTCCAACGTTCAGGAGGGGGTGATCATGCATGTCGACCCCGGCTTCCCGTTGAACATCGGGGAAGACGTGACGGTGGGCCACGGGGCGATCGTCCACGGCTGCACGATCGGCGACGGCAGCCTCATCGGCATGGGCGCGACGGTGCTCAACGGGGCCGTGATCGGCCGCGGCTGCCTCGTCGGCGCCAACGCGCTGGTCACCGAAGGCAAGACCTTCCCGGATCACAGTCTCATCGTCGGGGCGCCGGCCAAGGCCGTGCGCACCCTCGACGAGGCCGCCACCGAAGGGTTGCGGCAGGCCGCCCAACGCTACGTGGAGAATGCCCGGCGCTACCGGGCCGGGCTGCGCCGCATCGACGGTTGAGCGCGAGCGGCCGCTCCCCGCGGAGGAGCGGCCGGCTCCGGTTACTTCTTGGCCTTGCCGCGCTCGATCGCCTCTTCGATCAGCCGGTGGGCCTCCTCCTTGTCGCCCCAGCGGACGAACTTGACCCACTTGCCGGGTTCCAGATCCTTGTAGTGCTCGAAGAAGTGCTGGATCTGGTGGATCGTGATCTCGGGCAGGTCAGTGTAGTTCTCGACCCGATCGTAGCGCTTGGTCAGGTGGCGGGAGGGGACCGCGATGATCTTCTCGTCCTCGCCGCCCTCGTCCTGCATCACCATCACGCCCACGGGCCGCGCGCTGATGATCGCGCCCGGCACCACGGCGCGGGTGTTAGCCACCAGCACGTCGCAGGGGTCGCCGTCGCCCGACAGGGTGTGGGGGATGAAGCCGTAATTTCCCGGGTAGAACATCGGCGTGTAGAGGAAACGGTCGACGACCAGCGCCCCGGATTCCTTGTCCATCTCGTACTTGATCGGCTCGCCGCCGAGCGGCACCTCGACGATCACGTTGACGTCGTGCGGCGGCTTCTTGCCGAGCGGGATGGCGTCGATCTTCATGGCGTGTCGCTTCCGGAACGCGGGCTGCTCCGCTTCCCCGCCGTCTTAGAGACTAGGCCCGGCGATGCAAATCTGAATTGGGCGCGAGCCGGCAACGCGGGCTGGAAAACGTCAGCCGAACAGGTAGCCAACCTTGGGCAGCGCGATCCCCGCCACCCGGTCCATCACCCGCGGGCCGGCCCGGCCGCCGAGCCCCTCGTAGAAGGCGCCGGCGCGGACATTCTCCTCCAGGCTCCAGACCCCGAGTTGAGTTAAGCCGTGGTCCGTGAGGTCGTTGCGTACCGCCCGGAACAGGCGACGGCCCAGGCCGAGACCCTGATATTCCGGCAGGAGGTAGAGCTCGTCGATCTCGGCCTCCGTGCCGAGCGCGCGGCTGCGCGTGCGCCCGTAGGCCGCGTAGCCGACCACGAGATCGCCCGTCTCCACCACGGCGATCGGCCGTCCGCGGCGCAGGGCGCCGCGCCACCAGGCGCGGTCCCGACCGGCGATCAGCCGCTCCAGGGCGACGCCCGGGATGATGCCGCGATAGGCCTCGCGCCACGACGCATCGAACACCTTCGACAAGCCGCCGAGATCGGCCTCGCGGGCCCGGCGGATGCTCGTGGTGCGCGTGCTCATGGGCTTCCGGCCTCCCGTGGTCCGACCGGCGGATAACCCGCGCGGTCCGCCCAGGTTCGATGCCGATCCGGGCGGAGTGAAGGCAAGATCGGCGCCGGTTTCCGGGAGCGCCGGCGGAGGGCGGGACGCCGGCGCGAATTGCGGCCGTTCCGGGTGGCTGGTAGAGCCCGGGTTCGTTCCCTCGGCAGCAAGCCCGTGTTCAACCGCCTTCTCAAGCCCGAGACGCGCTACGCGCGGCGCATGGCCCGGATCGCCCGCTTCGAGCGGCCGATCGCGGGGCCCGGCGACCGGCTGAGGGCCTGGGCGAACATGCTGCTGATGGATCACGGCGTGTTCCGCCTCGCCTATCTCAACCGTCACCGGGTGGGTTCGGGCGAGCTCTGGCGCTCGGCCCAGCCCGGCCCGCATCAGCTCGCCCGGTTCCGCGCCGAGGGGGTGCGGACGATCATCTCCCTGCGCGGCGGCCGCGAGCACGGGTCCTGGCCGCTGCAGCGCGAGGCCTGCGAGCGCCACGGCCTCATCCTGCGGGAATTCGTGCTGCGCTCCCGGGAGGCTCCCGACCGGGACACTATCCTGGGCGCAAAGGCCTTCTTCGCAAGCGTCGAATACCCGGCCGTGATGCACTGCAAGTCGGGCGCCGACCGGGCCGGCCTCGCCTCGGCCCTCTACCTGATCCTGCACGAGGGCCGTCCGGTGGCCGAGGCCGCCCGGCAGCTCTCGGCCCGCTACGGCCATCTCCGCTTCGCCAAGACCGGCATCCTCGACGCCTTCTTCGCCCGCTACCGCCTGGAAGGGGAAGCCAAGGGCATCGATTTCCTGACCTGGGTCGAGACCGTCTACGATCCGGAGGCGCTCAAGCGCGACTTCCGGCCGGGCTTCTGGTCGGATCTGGCCGTGGACCGGGTGTTGCGGCGGGAGTAGCGGGCGCTACTCCGCCGCCGGCCGCGCCGCCTCGCGGAACGGGTGGGCCGGGTAGGTGCCGATCACCCGCAATTCGCGGGAGAAGAAGCTCAGCTCGTCCAGCGCCCGGCTTAGGCCGGGATCCTCAGGATGGCCGTCGACCTCGGCGTAGAACTGCGTGGCGGTGAACTCGCCGTCCATCATGTAGCTCTCGAGCTTCGACATGTTGACGCCGTTCGTCGCGAAGCCGCCGAGCGCCTTGTAGAGCGCGGCCGGGATGTTGCGGACGCGGAAGACGAAGCTCGTCACGCAGGGCTCGGTCCCGGGCGCGACCGGCTCGGGCTCGGGGGAGAACACCACGAAGCGGGTGGTGTTGTGCGCCTCGTCCTCGACGTCGCGCTCCAGGATGTCGAGGCCGTAGACCTCGGCGGCGAGGGCGGGCGCCAGCGCGGCCCGGCTCGGGTCGCCGATCTCGGCGATCTCGCGCGCCGCGCCGGCTGTGTCACCCGCCACAACGGCCTTCAGCCCGAGGCGACGAATGATCCGGCGGCACTGGCCCAGGGCGTGGACATGGCTGTGGACACTCCGCAGCGCCTCGACCTTCGTGCCCGGCAGCACCATCAGCTGGAAGTGGATCGGCAGGAAGTGCTCGGCCACGATGTGCAGCGGCGAGAGCGGGATCAGGTGGTGGATGTCGGCGACGCGGCCCGCGATCGAGTTCTCGATCGGGATCATCGCCCGCTGGGCCCGGCCCTCGGTCACGGCCGCGAAGGCGTCCTCGAAGGTGTTGCAGGGCAGCGGCGTCCAGTCCGGATACGCCTCCGCGCAGATGATGTGTGAGTTGGCCCCGGGCTCACCCTGATAGGCGATGGTGCGGTCTGTCATCTCGGCCAGGATTCGTTCGCTGATTCAGTTCAGCCGGCGGCTCTGGAGCAGGGCGCGGGCGCGCTCCAGATCGGCGGGGGTGTCGACGCCCAGCGGCAGGTCGTCGACGATGGCGGCGTCGATGCGCATCCCGGCTTCCAGCGCCCGCAGCTGCTCGAGCTTCTCCCGGACCTCCAGCTCGCCCGGGGGCAGGGCGACGAAGCGGCTCAGCGCCGGGCGGCGGTAGGCGTAGAGGCCGATATGGTGCCAGAGCGGCCCGTCGCCCCAGGGGGCGCGGGCGCGGGTGAAGTAGAGCGCGCGCAGACGCCCGGGGCCGACCGTGTGACCCACCAGCTTGACCACGTTCGGGTTGTCGGCCTCGTGCGGGTCGGTGATCGGCGCGCACAGGGTGACGATATCCACCGTCCGGTCGGCGAGCGGCGCGACGGAAGCCCCGATGATCGCCGGGTCGATGGTCGGGAGGTCGCCCTGCACGTTGACGACCACGTCATGGCGCCCCTCCGGATCGACGATCTCCAGCGCCTCGGCGAGCCGGTCGGAGCCGGACGGGTGGTCGGCCCGGGTCATCACCGCGAGGCCGCCCGCCGCCTCCACGGTCCGGGCGATCTCCGCCGTATCGGTGGCCACCACCACGGGTCCGATGCCGGCCTCCACGGCCCGGCGCCAGACATGGACGATCATGGCCTCGCCGGCGATGTCGGCGAGCGGCTTGTTCGGCAGGCGCGTCGCGGCGAGGCGGGCCGGAATCAGGACCAGGGGATCGGACATGGGGAATCGGACCTGGGAGCGCACATCCGGGACAGCGGGCCCGCAGGCCGCCTCCGCATGTGGGGCGGCTGCTTAACAGGCTGGCTCCCGGTTGTCGTCCCCCGCGGCCGCCGGGCGCCGGGCCGGAGAAAAGATGCCGTTCGGTGACAGCTTGGCCGATTCGGTTGAACAATCCTGCGCCGGAGCGCCGCGGACCGCTCTGGCGGCATTGTCAGGAACCGCCTGGAACCGCTAAGGCAACCGCGAAATCTTCCAATGTCCGGTGTCCGAGCCTGCTCGCCCGAACCAGGCGCGCGATCGGTCCGGGCCGAGTCGCGAGAAGAGCATGAACTCGTTCGAGGTGAACAAAGTCCTGGGCGCCGTGCTCGGGGCCCTGCTGTTCGCGGCCGGATCGGGGTTCGTGGCCGAATTGATCTACCATCCAAGGCCGGCCGGCAAAGCCGGCTACGATCTGCCCGAGCCGCAGCCGGAGGCTGCCGCGGCGGCCCCGGAGGCCAAGGTCGAGCCGATCGCGGTGCGGCTGGCCAGCGCCAATGTCGAGAAGGGCGAGGCCGGCACCAAGGCCTGCCATGCCTGCCATAATTTCGAGAAGGGCGGCCCCAACAAGGTCGGCCCGGATCTCTACGGCGTCGTGGAGCGGCCGAAGGGCTCGCATCCCGGCTTCGATTACTCGGCGGCCCTGAAGGAGAAGGGCGGCGCCTGGACCTACGCGGATCTCGACGCGTTCCTCGCCAATCCAAAGGCTTACGTGAAGGGCACCAAGATGGCGTTCGCCGGCATCGCTTCGCCGCAGGAGCGCGCCAACGTCATCGCCTACCTGCGTTCCAACGCGGATGATCCCAAGCCGCTGCCAGCCGTCGAGAAGAGCGATGCAGCCCCGGCGGCCGCTCCGGCGGCGGCGAAGCCCGAGGACAAGCCCGCCGGCGACAAGCCGTCCGCCGCGAAGCCCGCCGCGTCCAAGCCGTCCGACGGCAAGGACAGCCCGGCCAAGCCGGCCGATACCAGCACCGCCAAGCCGGTCGAGGAGAAGTCTCCCGGCAGCCCGCGTACGACCGGCGAGTCGAGCGATCGCAACGCGCCGTCGCCGCCGGCCAGCGCCCATGACAGCGACCAGCAGGGCGCTCCGTCGAGCCTGATCCCCCCGGAGCCGACCGCGCCTTCGTCGCCGGTCGCCAAGGAGCCGCCAGCCCAGGCCAATCCCGAGGCGGTCGATCGGGCGAAGGATCTCGAAGTCGGCGGCCCGACCAAGGACATGAACGCGCCCCTGCCGACCCCGAAGGAGTAGGGGCCGGCCGGGCTCCGAGGGCATTGAACCGGGAGGGCTGAGGTCGTGCGCGTCAGGCGCGTTCTGGCGGCATGGCTCCGGGCCCGGCCTTTGCCTTAAAGCGGCCGCGCCCCGAAATCTGTCCGGGCCGCAGAACCGCGAAGGATCTCCCTTGCCAGAGCGAAGTCCCGATGCGGGGGAGCGCCGGGCTCCCCTGCCGCTGCTCGTCGCTGTGACCATGACCGGGACGGTGGCGCTGCACATCTTCGTGCCGGCGCTCGCTGCCGCCGCCGCCGACCTCGGCACCAACGCGTCCGGCGCACAACTCACGATCACCGTCTACCTGATCGGGCTAGCGGGCGGTCAGCTCCTCTACGGACCGCTCTCGGACCGGTATGGACGGCGGCCGATCCTGATTGGCGGGCTGGGTCTCTATCTCGCCGGGCTTCTGGTCGCGATCCCCGCGCCGAATATCGGCGTGCTCCTCGTCGCGCGCGTCCTGCAATCGCTCGGGGCCTGCGGCTCGCTGGTGATCGGCCGCGCCATGGTGCGCGACGTCTCGACCCGTGAGGACGCGGCCCGGAAGCTCGCGATCCTGACCACCGCGATGACGCTTACCCCGGCGCTGGCTCCCGCCATTGGTGGGGTGGTGAACGAGGCCTTCGGCTGGCGGGTCGTGTTCGTGGTGCTGGCCATCCTCGTGGCCGTGCTGGGCGCGCTGGTTGTGTTCACCCTGCCCGAGACCAACCGGCACAAGGTGGCCCTGCCGGGCTTCGCGGCGGTGCTCTCGGGCTACCTGCGGCTCGCGCGGATCCCGGTCTTTCGCGCCTACTTGGTGGCGGGAGCCTGCGGCGGCACGAGCCTCTACGCCTTCCTGGCGGTGGCGCCGTTCCTTCTCGTGGACCGGCTCGGGCGCTCCTCGCAGGAGGTCGGGTTCGACTGCCTGATCGTGGTATTCGGGATGGTCGGCGGCGCGGTGCTGGCGAGCCGGCTCGCCGCGCGGGTGCCGATCCGCAGGGCGGCGCGGAGCGGCAATCTCCTCTGCATCGTTTCGGCGCTGACGCTGCTGGTGGTGGACCGCACCGGGATGCTCGGCGTCGTGAGCCTGATCGTTCCGCTCATCGCCTACGCCGTGGGCGTCGGGCTGCTCAGCCCCAACGCGGTGGCCGGGCTGATGAATGTCGATCCGCACGCGGCCGGCTCCGCCTCCAGCCTCTACGGCTTCACGCAGATGACCTTCGGGGCGCTGTTCACGGCCGCGGCCTCCGCCTGGCCGGCGACCTCGGCGACACCGGTGGCGCTGGCCCTGTTGTCGGCCGGACTGATCGCGGCGCTGGCGCTCCGGCGGGCGTGAACGCGGCGGGCCGGGGCCGGACGGCTGAGCCGCAAGCTCGGAACGGTCTCGGCGGGTCGGGCATTGAGAGGCCCTAACTCACAGGAGACATGCCATGCAGCGCTTGCCGATCATCGTCCTCGCTACGTTGGCCCTCGGCGGAAGCGCCTTCGCGGCCGAGCAGGGTGCATCGTCCCGGACACCGGGTCACGAGATGCAGGAGCACGGGAGTAAGGCGGGCAGCCCCGGCGCATCCGGTTACGCGCCTGGCCATGAGATGAAGTCCGGCACCTCGGAGTCGACCGGCTCGACGTCGCGGATGGGCGGCTCGGGAACCGGGACCTCGGGCACTTCCGGGACCAGCGGTTCCGGCACGCACCGCTAGCGGCAGAACGGCCGCCCCGCCCGATCGCGTGATCGGGCGGGGGGTCATTCATGCAGGGAGGCCCGGGCCCCCAGCGCGCACGGCCTCGACGAGGCCGGAGACGCGTTCGCGAAAGCCCGCTTCCAGCTCCAGCCACAACAGGCGCGCCGGATCGACCGGGCCCGGCAGCACCAAGCGTCCCGGCGGGACCGGCGTGAACCCAAAGCGCGCGTAGTAGGGCGCATCGCCCACCAGGATCACCAGACCCTCGCCGGCCTGACGGGCCGCCTCGATCGCCGCGCGGGTCAGGGTGCTGCCGATCCCGCGGCCCTCGAAGCTCGGATCCACCGCCAGCGGACCGAGCATCACAAAGGGCGTCGTTCCGGTCCGCACCGGACCCATCCGCACCGAGCCGACCAGGAAGCTGCCCACCGAGGCAGTGACGCCGAGATCCATTCGCTCGACCGCGCCCTCGCGGAGGCGGTAGGCGGTTCGGGCGAAGCGGCCGGGGCCGAAGGCCCGGGCCTGGAGACGGTCGATGGCGGGGGCGTCCTCCGGCCGCTCAGGCCGGATGACGAGGGACAATTCGGTCACGGGGTGCTCGCGGGTCGGATTGCCGCCGCGCGTAGCAGCGTCGGCCCGGACCCGCAAACGGCCCTGCTACTCCGCGGCCGCCAGGGTGGGCCGCCCGCCGCCCTGCGTCAGTTTGAGGAAGCCGAGCGCCGAGAGCCAGATCACGGCTCCGCAGGCGGAGGCGACGCCGAGGACCAGCGCGAAGCCGCCGCGATCGTGCAGGAGCGCGATGGCCGGCACCACGAAGCCGCTCGCCGTGAAACCCACAAAGTAGCGCACGCTGTAGGCCCGCGCCCGATAGGCGGGCGGCACGTAGCGGGCGATCATCGCGTCATTGATCACCACCTGCCCGTAGATCGCCGTCATGGCGAGGACGAGCCCGGCGAGCAGCGGCAGGCCGGTGGCGACGGACGCGATCCCGAGCCCCAGCGGCTGCAGCACCGAGAGCGCCACGAACAGGGACGGCAGGCTGTAGCGGTCAATCAGGCGGCCCATCGCCAGCTGCATCAGCGCGCCGAATAGGAACACCAGAGTCGCGAGCGAGCCGGTGAGGGCCAGCGGCAGCGCCTGGCCGATCCCTTCGTCGATCACCTTGGGCAGACTGATTGTCGTCAGGTTGAAGGTCAGGCCGCCGGCGAAGATCGACAGGGCGAACATCGCCATCAGCGCCCACGGTCGGGTCACCGGAATGACAGCCGCGCCCCCGGCCTTCTTGCCTGCGGTCTCGCCGTCGCCCGGCACCAGCGCCAGGAAGGCGGCCCCGCAGGCGAGACAGACGAGGCCCGGCACCACGAAGGCCGCGCGCCAACCGGCGGTGGCGGCGAGCAGCGCGGTGACGCCGGACGCCGAGGCTGCACCGAAATTGCCCCAGACGCCGTTGATGCCGAGGTCGCGCCCGAGCCGGCGTGCATGGGTGACCAGCATGGTCGAGCCCACCGGGTGGTAGATCGCCGAGGCGAGGCCGAGCACGCAGAGCCAGAGGGCGAAGCTCAGCGGCGTCGAGGCGCTCGCCACGCCGAGGCAGGACAATCCGTAGCCGAGAAAGAAGACCGCCAGCATGGTGCGGCGTCCGAACCGGTCCGCGAGCCAGCCCATCGGCAGCGAGCACAGGCCGAAGGCCACGAAGGCGCCGGTGGCGAGCCCGATGAGCTCGCCGTAGCCCAGTCCCGTCTGGGCGGCGATGGCGATGACCGCCGTCGGGTAGATCAACAGCACGAAATGGTCGAGGGCGTGCGCGATGTTGACGAAGCGCAGGGTGCGGCGGGACAGCGTATCCGAATCCATCGCGGCGTATCCTCCGGGATCCCACGCTGATAGCGTGACCCGATGGAGGTGTCGGGCCGGATATGTATGCGAACGGGCCATTCTCGTCGGCGACAGGCGCTCATGCCGGGCGCTCGACCGATGCTGCCGACTATCAGGACGTGCCCCGGCCCGTCGCGGTGATGCCGAAGGCCTACGCCGCCGGGATGCACCTTGATCGGCACTTCCACCCGCGGGCGCAGCTCCTCTACGCGACCGCCGGCCTGATGATGGCCTTCGCTGATGACGGCACCTGGGTCGTGCCCGAGGGCCATGCGCTGTGGATCCCGCCGCGCCTTCCCCACGCCGTGGCGACCCACGGGCCGGTGGCGTTGTGCTCGGCCTATCTCGACCCAGCGGCGGTGGCGTCCTTCCCGCGGAGTTGCCGGGTCATCGCGGTCTCGCCGCTGCTCGCCACCGCCCTCGCCGCGCTGGCGGAGGAGCCGGTCCTTTACGAGGAGGCCGGCCGCGGCGGCCATCTCGCCGCCCTGGTGCTCGACGAAATCGGGCGCGCCCCCGCCACGCCGCTCGCCCTGCCGCTCCCGCGCGACCCGCGCCTGCGCCGGGTCTGCCTCGGGCTGATCGAGGACCCGGCCTCGGAGGACGATCTCGACGCCTGGGCCGACCGCGCCGGTGCGAGCCGGCGCACGCTGACCCGCGGGTTCCGCTCCGAGACCGGATTGAGTTTCGGCGACTGGCGAGCGCGAGCCCGGGTGATCCGGGCCCTGGCGCTGGCCGCCGACGGCCGGCCACCGCGGGCGGTGGCGGCCGCGGTGGGCTACCGGAGCGCCCAGGCGCTGCGCGCGACCGTGGCGCGGGTGCTGGGCCCGGAGCGCGCCCCGGGCCTGCCGGACTGAGCGCCGCTCACGCCGCCTGCCGCGGTTCTTCGATCAGCTCATCCGCCGGACCGAAGAACTCGAAGCGAATACGCTCGGCCGGGATGCCCTGCCGCTGAAGCCCGGTTACCAGCGCGCTGAGGAACGGCTTGGGACCGCAGAGATAATAGGTGGCCTCCTCACGGGGCGTCTGCGCCACGAGCCAGTCTGCGCTGATCAGGCCGGTTGCGTCGTAGTGATCGCCCTGCCGATCATGCGCCTCCGGCTCCGCGTAGAAGGTGTGTAACCGGACCTTCTCGTTGCCGGCGGTCAGCGCCTTCGCGTGATCACGCATCGCGTGCACACGGCCGTTGAGCGCCCCGTGGACGTACCAGGTCGGCCGGTCCGGGCTCTCCGCCGCGATGGTCTCCAGCATGCTGATCATCGGGGTCAGCCCGACGCCGCCGCTGACAAGCACAACCGGGGCGTTCGACGCCCGGTCGAGGAAGAAGTCACCGGCCGGTGGTGCCGCGCGAAGCACCGTCCCGTATCTGGCGTGATCGTGCAGCCAGTTCGAGACGATCCCGGCCGGCTCGTCTGCCGCGCCCTCGCGCTTGACGGTGATGCGGTAGGCCCGGTCGTTCGGCGCGCAGGAGATCGAGTAGTTCCGCTTCAGGACACCGCGCCCCGGCAGGTCGAAGAGGAAACCGAGATACTGCCCCGGCTGGTGGCGCAGCACCGGGCCGCCATCGGCAGGCACCAGGACGAAGGAGCGGATCGTCTCGCTCTCCCGCGCCACGCTCTCGACCACAAAGTCACGCCAGCCGTTCCAGCCGCCCGGCTTGGCCGCGAGATCGCGATAGATCGTGGCCTCCCGCCCGATCAGCAGTTCCGCCAGGAACCAGTATGCCTCGCCCCAGGCCGCGCAGATCTCAGGCGTGGCAGCCTCCCCGAGCACGTCGCCGATCGCGCCCAGCAGGGCATCGGCCACGTAGGGGTAGTGCTCCGGCAGAATGTTCAGCGCGACATGCTTCTGCGCGATGCGCTCGACCGCCCCCGCGAGGACGCCGAGATTGTCGATGTTGCGCGCATAGGCGAGCACCGCCTGGGCCAGGGCTTTCGGCTGCGAGCCGGTCTCGCCGTGATGGGACTGGTTGAAGAGGTCGCGGATCGCCGCGTTCTGGAAGAGGCGCTCGTACATGCGCTTCGTGATGGTCAGGCCGTGAGCCTCAAGGGCCGGCACGGTGGCCTTGATGATCGCGACGGTGGCGGGAGACAGCGGAGCGGGCATGTCACAGCTCAAAAGGTGTATCGAACATGAATCTTTTAGCGGGGGCCTCGAAAAGATGCAAGGCGAATACATCTTATATCGATGGCCATTGTCACTGCGCCGACGGTGGTGCCGGGCTATCACACCACGTCCGGATCGGAGCCGTGGCGCCACGCGCATCGCACCACGGTACGGCTAGTCTTCTGGAGTTGAGATGCGTCTGACCCGCTACACGGACTACGCTCTGCGCACCCTGATTTACGTCGGCCTGCACGAGCCCGAGCAGAGTTCGATCGCCGCGATCGCGCGCGCCTACGGCATTTCGGAGAACCACCTGACCAAGGTGGTTCATCAACTGGGACGGCTGGGCCTGATCCGGACGATCCGCGGTCGGGGCGGAGGCCTTCGGCTGGCGAAGCCGCCGGGGGAGATCGTTGTCGGCGCGGTCGTGCGCCAGACCGAGGATGATCTGGTGCTGGTCGAGTGCTTCGGCGGGGGGGCCTGCGCGATCACGGCCTCGTGCCGGCTCCGGAGGGTGCTGAGCGAGGCGCTGGCGGCATTCCTCGCGGTGCTCGACCGCTACACGCTGGCGGATCTCCTGGGCGGACCGGACGGGGATGCGATCGCGCAGCTCCTGGGCTTGGCCGCTCCTGCCGCTGCGGACGGAGCGCCTGCGGCCGCGGTCGCGGATCTGCCGGAGGGTTGACGGCAGGTCTTCAGGTCGCCCGCGCGGAGAAATCGATGCGTGGATCAATCCAGACGTAGATCAGATCCGAGAGCAGGTTCACCGCGAGCCCGAGCAGCGAGAAGATGTAGAGCGTGGCGAACACCACCGGATAGTCGCGGCCGACGATCGCCCGGAAGGACAATTCGCCGAGTCCATCGAGGGAGAAGATCGTCTCGATCAGGAGCGAGCCGGTGAAGAATGCCGAGATGAAGGCGCCGGGAAAGCCCGCGATCACGATCAGCATGGCGTTGCGGAAGACGTGGCCGTAGAGCACACGCCGCTCGGAGAGGCCCTTCATCCGCGCGGTCAGCACGTACTGCTTGCGGATCTCGTCGAGGAACGAGTTCTTGGTGAGCAGGGTCGAGGTGGCGAAGGCGCCGATCACCAGGGCGGTGAGCGGCAGCACCATGTGCCACGCGTAGTCGGTGACCTTGTGCCAGGTGGAGAAGCCCTCCCAGCCCTCGCTGGTCAGTCCGCGCAGCGGGAACCACTGGTAGAAGGAGCCGCCCGCGAACAGGATGATCAGCATCAGGCCGAACATGAAGCCCGGGATCGCGTAGCCGATGATCACCACGAAGGAGGTCCAGCGGTCGAACCGCTCACCGTCCTTCACGGCCTTGCGGATGCCGAGCGGGATCGAGATCGCGTAGGACAGGAGCGTCATCCACAGGCCCAGCGAGATCGAGACCGGCAGGCGCTCCTTGATGAGCTGGATCACCGTCACGTCGCGAAAATAGCTGCGCCCGAAGTCGAAGCGGACGTAGTCCCACAGCATCTTGGCGAAGCGTTCCGGCGCCGGCTTGTCGAAGCCGAACTGCTTCTCCAGCTTGGCGATGAATTCCGGGCTCAAGCCTTGCGCGCCGCGATAGCGGGAACTCGCCTCGCCCCCGCCGCCCGACGGCCGGCTACCGCCGCCGAGGTCGCCGGAGCCGCCGGTCACGCGCGACAGCGTGCCGTCGCGCTGGCCCTGCAGCTGTGACAGCACCCGCTCCACCGGGCCGCCGGGGGCGAACTGCACGATGGTGAAGGTGATCAGCATGATCCCGAACAGGGTCGGGATCATCAGGCCGATGCGGCGCAGGATGTAGGCGAGCATGGCGTCACTCCCGCCCGATGCGCTTGGCCTTGTCGGCGTCGAACCACCACGTGCCCGGGGCGCCGAGGTCGTATTTCGGCGGGTTGGCCGGGCGGCCGTACACGTCCCAGAGCGCGAGGCGATGGGTCGAGGCGTACCACATCGGCACCCAGTAGCGCCCGGCCCGCAGCATCCGGTCGAGGGCCCGGCAGGCTGTGGTGAGCTCCGCCCGGGACTTGGCGTCGGCCATGGCGGTGAGGAGCGCGTCGATCGCCGGATCCGCGATCCCCGACAGGTTGTTGGACCCCGCGGTCCTGGCCGCCCGGGAGCCGTAGGTCTCGCGCAGCTCCGCCCCCGGCGTCACGCCGCTGCTGTAGCGGCGTGCGGTGAGATCGAAGTCGAAATCCTTGAGGCGGGCCTGGTACTGCGACGGATCGACGGTGCGCAAACTCGCCTTGATTCCCAGCAGCCCGAGATTACGGATGAAGGGTTGGGTGACCGCCTGGAAGACCGGATCATCGTCCAGGAATTCGAGGGTCAGGGGCTGGCCACCGGGCAGCGTGAGGTTGCCCCCTTGGCGGGTGCAGCCCGCCTCCCGCAGCAATGCGTCGGCGCGCTTGAGCAGGGCCCGGTCCTGGCCGGACCCGTCCGAGACAGGAGGCCCCCAGGCCTCGCCGAACACCTCGGGGGGAAGGTCCTTGAAGGGCTCCAGCAGGGCGAGTTCCTCGGCCGAGGGCTTGCCCGTCGCCTTGAGGTCGGAATTCTCGAAGAACGAGGCGGTGCGCGTATAGGCCCCGTACATCAGATTCCGGTTCGACCATTCGAAGTCGAAACACAGCCCGATCGCCTCGCGCACCCGGGGATCGCGGAAGGCCTCCCGGCGGGTGTTGATCCACCAGCCCTGCGTGCCGCTCGGCCGCGCATCCGGCACCATCTCGCGGACGACGCGGCCCTCGGCTAGGGCCGGGAAGTCGTAGCCTGTGGCCCAGACCCGGGCGGTGAATTCCTCGCGGAACGTAAAGGCGCCGCTCTTGAACGCCTCGAACGCCACGGTCCGGTCGCGAAAGTACTCATAGCGGATCGTGTCGAAGTTGTTCTGGCCGACATTCACAGGCAGGTCGGCCGCCCAGTAATCCGGCACCCGCTCCAGACCGATGGAGCGGCCGGGGTCGACCGTGCCGACCCGGTAGGGGCCCGAGCCCAGCGGGGCCTCCAGCGTCGAGGCCTCGAAGTCGCGGCCGCCGTAATAGGCCGCCGAGAAGATCGGCAATTGCGACACGAACAACGGCAGGTCGCGTGCACGGTCCTGCGCGAAAGTGACGAGCAGCCGGTCATCGCCCTCGGCCCGCGCATCGGTCATGGCGCGGATCACCTCGGCGATCTCCGGGTGGCCCTTCTCGCGCAGGAGCTTGAGGCTGAAGGCGGCATCCCGCGCGGTGAGCCGCGAGCCGTCGTGGAACCGGGCCTGCGGGCGGAGAGAGAACGTGTAGGTCAGGCCATCCGGGCTCACCGAGACGGAGCGCGCCGCTAGCCCGTAGACGGCGTCCGGCTCGTCGAGAGCGCGGACCATCAAGCTGTCGAAGGTCAGGTTCATCCCGGCGGCACCCTCGCCGCGCAGCACGTAAATGTTGAGCGTATTGAAGGTGTTAAGCGCTTGGTTGCCGATCGACGACGAGAGCTGGCCCGAGAAGCGACCGCCGCGGGGCGCCATCGGGTTCACGTAGTCGAAATGCTCGAAGCCAGGGCCGTATTTCAGCTCGCCGAAGCTGGAGAGGCCGTGGCGCTCCGCTTCGGCTGCCCAGGCCCGGCGCGCGGGCCGGATCGCCGCGAGGGCACCGGCGCCGAGGACGAAGCCGCGCCGGCTCGGCCTCCAGAGACCGCCCCTCAACGGGGCACCCCGGTCTTGGCGGCGAGCTTCTCGTCGTACCACCACGTCGTCGGGAAGCCGGAACTGGCGTAGAGCGGCAGGATCGCCGGGTGGCTGAACCGGTTCCAGCGCAGGGTCCGCTGCTGGTTCGAGGACCATTGCGGCACGACGTAATCGTGGGCGAGCAGCACCCGGTCGAGCGCCCGCGTCGCCGCGATCACGGTGGGCCGGTCCTTGGCGAAGATCACCTTCTCGATCAGGGCGTCGATGCCAGGATCCTTGATGCCGATCAGGTTGCGCGAGCCGGGCTTGTCGGCCGCCGCCGAGCCCCAGTACTCGCGCTGCTCGTTGCCCGGCGAGAGCGACTCGCCCCAGCTCGACGTGGTGACATCGAAGTCGAAGTTGCGAATGCGGTTCTGGTACTGGGCCTGGTCGATCACCCGCAGGGTGGCGTCGATGCCGATGAGCTTCAATTGGGCCGAGAACGGCAGGATCACCCGCTCGAAGGTGTTCTGGAATTCCAGGAACTCGACCGTGAGTGGCTCGCCCGTGGCCTTGTTGACCATCTTGCCGCCGCGCAGCTCGTAGCCCGCCTCGCGCAGCAGGCCGACGGCCTCGCGCAGGTTCTTGCGCACGGCCTCGGGGCCGCCGTTCACCGGGTTGGTGTAGGGCGTGGTGAAGACCGACGGCGGGACCTTGTCCTTGACGCTCTCGAGGATCGCCTTCTCCTCGCCTTCCGGCAGACCCGAGGAGGCCAGTTCCGAGCCGAAGAAGTAGGAGTCGATCCGCTTGTACAGACCGTAGAACAGGGCCTTGTTCATCTCCTCGTAGTTCATCGCGAGATTGAAGGCCCGGCGCACGCGCGGGTCCTTGAACTTGTCCCGGCGGGTGTTGAATACGAAGGCCTGCATGATGCCCATGCCGCGGTCGGGGAACGCCTCCTTGATCAGGCGCCCTTCCTTCACGGCCGGGAAATCGTCGTAGGCCGTGGCCCAGTTCCGGGCGATGTTCTCGACGCGGAAATCGTAGAGGTCACCCTTCAGCGCCTCGACCAGCACGGTGCCGTCGCGGAAGTACTCGTAGCGCTCGGTGTCGAAGTTGTAGCGCCCGGCATTCACCGGCAGGTCCTTGCCCCAGTAATCGGGCACGCGGGTGTAGGTCGCGGTGCGGCCGGGCTCGAACTTGGCGAGCCGGTACGGGCCGGAGCCGAGCGGCGGCTCGAGGGTGGTCTCGGTGACGCTGCGGGGTTTCCCGTTGGCGTCCTTGGCGGTCCACCAATGCTTCGGCAGGACGCGGAGCTGCCCGATCACCTGCGGCAACTCGCGGTTGCCGATTTCGGTGAAGGTGAAGGTGACCTCGTGCGGCCCGGTCACCTCGGCCTTGGCCACGGTCTGGTAATAGGCGGCGTAGAACGGACTGTTGGCCTTCAGCACGTCGAAGGACCAGACCACGTCCTCGGGCGTGATCGGCTTGCCGTCGTGCCAGCGGGCGTTCTCGCGCAGCCGGTACGAGACGGAGCCGAGATCGGGGGCGACCCGCACCGCCTCGGCGAGCAGCCCGTAGGAAGTGAACGGCTCGTCCGAGGACTCGGTCATCAGCGTATCGTAGATCTGCTGGACGCCGCCTTCGAGGTCGCCCTTCAGGCCGGACACGACGATGTTGAAGTTGTCGAACCCGCCCTGCGCGCCGAGGCGCACCGTCCCGCCCTTGGGTGCGGCCGGGTCGGCA
The DNA here is from genome assembly GCF_054611515.1 of Methylobacterium sp. CM6257. NCBI lineage: Bacteria > Pseudomonadati > Pseudomonadota > Alphaproteobacteria > Hyphomicrobiales > Methylobacteriaceae > Methylobacterium > Methylobacterium sp. CM6257. The sequence goes on along the minus strand of NZ_CM137735.1, from coordinate 5,724,191 downwards.
TAGTCGAAATGCTTGAAGTCGGGGCCGTATTTCGGCTGACCCATCAGCGTGATCGCATGGGTCCACTGCCCGTTGGCGGCCGGCGGGGTGGCCGGCGTCGACGGCATCGCGGCCGGTTCCTGCGCATGGGCCGGGGCGAACTGGAGACAGGCGACGAGGAGCGTCGCAGCGAGGAGGCGTCCAGTCACGGTCTGCGCTGTCACGGGCAGGCTGTCTCCGTTGCGTCGGGCCGCGCGGGGCGCGGGTTTCATCGGGTCACCGAGGGTGCTCATAGGGCGGCAGCTTCCCGCCGTCGACCGTGCGCACCCGCACAGCACCGGCCCGTGGCACCGCTTCGATCACCCGACGAGGCGCGAGGCCCCCCGCACCTAAGTCGGGCCTGCCCGACTTGGGCTCTCGGGTGCGGATCTCGGGCAGGCCGGGGATCCGTCGGAAGAGGGGGCATGTCGCGGCACGGTTCCGATCGAGGAGAAGCCGGTCACACTGCCCGCCCACGTCTGCCCTCGACCAGCCACATGGCGAGGAGAGCCGCCGCCAGCGCCGCCAGGGCGGCGAGGCCCAGCGCCAACGGATAGACCTCGACGCCGCGGATGTTGGCGCTGTCGCTCGGCCGGAAGCCGATCCAGTCGCCGCCCGCCAAGCGGCCGCTGCGCACCAGCGCGAGACGCGGCACCTGGGTGCCACCACCGGCCTCGGCGACCCGGCGGACCGAGCCGCCCGAGCCCTCCGCGACCGCCTTCAGGCGCTCGGTGTCGCTGAACACGTCCGCGAGTTCGCGCGGATTGGCCGGGCCGACGCTGACGAACGCCACGAGGTTGCCCGCGCGCAGGGTGTGCAGTCCCAGCGTCTCGGCGTCGAAGGTGGCGGTGAACAGGCCGGGCTCGCTGGGCTTGAGCGTCAGCGTCGTCACCTTGCCGGTGGGGCCGGTCACGGTGACGGGCTCGGCCTGATCCGACATGGTCTGGCGTTCGACGCGCACCTCTCGGCCGCGGCCGGTGGTCTGGGCGCGCAGAGCCTCTTCCTCCAGGGCCGGTTCTTTCATCAGCCAGTGGGCGAGCCGGCGCAGCAGGTCGAGATAGGGGCCGCCTTCCTGGTAGCCCCGGGCCCAGAGCCAGGCATGGTCGGACAGGAGCAGGGCGACCCGGCCCTTGTCCTCCCGCGACAGGGCCAGCAGCGGCAGGCCCTCAGTCCCCGACAGGATCGGCTGGATGCCGGGCCGGGTGCGCGCCTCGACGATCCGCAGCCAGTCGCCCCAGGCGGGCGGGTTCGCGTCCGACCCCGGCAGGGCGCGGGTGACCGGATGACGCTGGCCGACCTGCGTCGGTGTCGCCTTGTAGGGCCGCTCGACGACGCGCCCGTCCGGGTCGCCCGGCAGGATGCCGGCGAGCCGCGTGCGGGCGAGGCTTGCCGGCCCGGCGAATTCGGGCCCGGCCGCGATCAGCAGGGCGCCGCCCTCCCGGACGTAGCGGACGATGTTGTCGAAATAGGCCTGCGGCAGCACGCTCTGGTTGGCGTAGCGGTCGAAGATGATCAGGTCGAAGTCCTTGATCTTCTGGACGAACAGCTCGCGCGTCGGGAAGGCGATCAGGGAGAGTTCCGAGATCGGCGTGCCGTCCTGCTTCTCCGGCGGGCGCAGGATGGTGAAGTGCACGAGGTCGACGTTGGCGTCCGACTTCAGCAGGTTGCGCCACGTCCGCTCGCCCTGGTGCGGCTCGCCGGAGACGAGCAGCACCCGGAGCTTCTCGCGGATGCCCTCGATGGGCAGCACCGCACGGTTGTTGACGGTGGTGAGCTCGCCCGGCAGCGGCTCGACCTCGATCTCAACCACGTTCGGCCCGCCGTGCTCGATCCGGGTGGTGAGCGAGAACGGCTTGTCGGTGGCCACGTCCCGCCGGCCGATCTCCTCGCCGTCGCGGCGCACGGTCACGACCGCGTGGCCGGTGCCGCCGCGCTCCATCACCTCGGCGCGGATCGTCAGGTCCTTGCCGACGATACCGAAGCGGGGCGCCTCCAAGAGCTTGATCTGCCGGTCACGCTCGTCCGGATGACCGGTGACGAGGACGTGGAGCGGCGCCTTGATGCCGAGCTGGGCCATGGAGGCCGGGATGTCGTGGACCACGCCGTCCGTGAGCATCACGATCCCGGCGAGCCGCTCCGGCGGAACGTCGGCCAGCGCCTGGCCCAGTGCCGTGAACAGCTTGGTACCGTCGTCGCCGTCCTTGGCGTCGGGTACGTCGATGAAGCGCGGCTCGATGTTGGCAAGGGCTCCGAAGCGGCGCTGCAACTCGGCGCGGACCGCATCGGTCATCTGCGGGCGGTCGCCGAGCTGCTGGGATCCGGACCGGTCGACCACGATGGCCGCCACATCCTTCACGGGCTCGCGGTCCTCGCGCACCAGGGCGGGGTTGGTCAACGCCGCCAGCACCAGGGCGAGAACCAGGGCGCGCAGCAGCGCGGTCCGGCCCCGGGCCAGGATGGCGAACACCGCCAGGACGGCGACGATGACGCCCAGGACGATCAGAATCGGCCAGGGCAGGAGCGGGGTGAAGCTGAGGCTCAGCATGACGATCCGGCCTCTGTGATGTGTGTGATCCGGACGGCGGTATCCTTGTCAAACTCCCTCATCCTGAGGTGCCGCGTCAGCGGCCTCAAAGGAGGGCTCCAGGGGTCGCACGGCCATCTGGAGGCCTCCTTCGAGGCCTCCGCTGCGCTCCGGCACCTCAGGATGCGGTGATCTGACGGAGGCAGGCATCGCCCGGCGAGTCTGTTGTGTTCAGCCCTCACTGCCCCAGCCGCTCCAGCAGCGCGGGCACGTGGACCTGATCCGCCTTGTAGTTGCCGGTCAGCGTGTACATCACGATGTTCACGCCCCCGCGGAATGCCATCTCGCGCTGGCGCTGGTCGCCGCCCACCACCGGGTAGAGCGGCTCGCCCCGGCGGCCCACCGCCCAGGCGGCGGCGAGGTCGTTGCCCGTGATGATGATCGGGCTCACCCCGTCGCCGGCCCGGGCCGGGCGGCGCTCGGCACCCTCGGCAGCCGGCGGCAGGGCCTCCACCCAGGTCTGGCCGGTGGCGTAGCGGCCCGGAAAGCTGTCCACGAGGTAGAACGCCTTGGTCAGCACGTGGTCAAGGGGTACCGGCTCCAGCTCCGGCACCTCGAGCGTTGCCAGCATCTTGCGGAGATAGGCGGCCTCCGGGGAGGGCGGTCCGCCGGGCCGGGCGGTGAGCGCGTCGCGGGTGTCGAACAGGACGGTGCCGCCGTTGCGCATGAACGCGTCGATCTTGCGGATCGCGGCTTCCGAGGGCTGCGGCCGCGAGGGCGCGATCGGCCAGTAGATCAGCGGATAAAAGGCCAGTTCGTCCTTGGCGGGATCGATCCCGGCGGGCTCGCCCGGCTCCAGAGCGGTGCGGGAGGCCAGCATCTGCGTCAGGCCGGTGAGCCCCGTCCGGCTCGCCTCGTCGATGGCGGCGTCGCCCGTGACCACGTAGGCGAGGCGCGTCACCAGCGCCGATTCGATGCCGTTCGGCCGGTTGGCCGGCGGCTCCTCGGCGCGCACGGGCTGTCCCGGCAGGGCGGCGAACACCATCAGGCCCGCAAGCGCCAGGACGGCCGCGCGCCCGCGCAGGCGGGTCGCCAGTCCGCCGCGGCGCAGGAAGCCGCCGAGCCAGAGGCCCGCCAGCGTGTCGAGGGCCAGCAGCAGCAGCGCCAGGGTGAACAGGGCCGGGCGCAGGTCCAGGGTCTCGGCTCCGGCCAGCGAACCGATGCGGGCGCCTTCCAGGGCCGCCGTGTCCAGGGGCTTCAGCCGGTCGTCCGGTTTGAGGGCGTTCACGCTGATGCCTCCGTCCGGCGGACCGTAGAAGCCCGGCGGGTGTTCGGAATTCGCCCGGTCGGCGTAGTCCGCCGCCACCGCGGTGGCCGAGGCCGGAGGGGAGCCGAGCGCCCCGAACCCGTCGAGGGTCACCCGGGGGGCGAGGACCGGGGCGGCCGCCCGTGGAGTCTCGCCCTGGGGCGGGGCCGTCGTGCCGGCGAGCGCCACGACGCGCCGGAGCATATCGATGAACAGGCCTGAGAGCGGCAGATTCGACCAGGTCGTGTCGGCGGTCACATGGAACAGCACGATCGTTCCCTGGCCGCGCTTCTGCGCGGTCACGATCGGGGTGCCGTCCTGGAGCGACGCCCAGGTCCGGTTCGGCAGGTCACCGTCCGGCTCGGCCAGGATCTGGCGGCGGACGCCGATATCGGCCGGCGGCTTCAGGCCCGCGAAGGGGCTCTCGGGCGGGAAGGGCGCCAGGGTCTTGGGGCTGTCCCACGAGAGGGTTCCGCCGAGAGTCCGGCCGCCGCGACGCAGGCGCACGGGCACCAGCGGATCGCTGCCGGCGGCGAGCCGCGGGCCGGCGAAGCGCAGCAGCATCCCGCCCTCCTTCACGAAGGTCTCGATCCGGGCCGTCGTCCTCTCGTCCAGCGCGCCGACATCGGCGAGCACGAGGACCGAAACCTGATTGTCGAGGAGCTGGTTGATCGAGTCCGCCGTGCCCTTGGCGCCCCGCGGCTCCTGCACGTCCGCGAAGGGCTGGAGCGCGCGGGACAGGTAGTAGGTCGGCGCCAGCAGGGGCTGGGCCTGGTCGAGGGTGCCGCCGAAGACGAGGCCGACCCGGCGCCGCTTGCCGCGCTCGTCCTGTAGCACCACGGCGCCGGCCGAGCGCTCGCCCGCGATCTCCAGGCGGCTGATGCTGTTGCGCAGCTCCACCGGCATCTCGAAGGTCGCGTCCGCCTCGGTGGCGTCGATTGCGAAGGCGAAGTCGCGCTCGGCGAGGGGAAGGCCCTTCTGGTCCAGCGCCCGGATCACTCCGGCGTCCCGCCCGTTCGGGGCCGCCCGCAGGACATGCGTGACGAGCTTGCCGGCATTTTCGGTGGCGGTGAGGGCGAGGGCGGGCGGCTTGTCTGCGCGCAGCACGGTGAGGGCGCCGCCGCTGCCGCCGACGAGGTCGGCGAGGCCCTTTGCGAAGCGGTCGTCGTTGGCGCCGGCGACGCCGTCGCTGATCCAGACGAGGCCGGCAGCCTGATTCTTCTCCAGGAAGGCGCCGATAGTCGCGAGATGCGCGTCCCGCGCGGGCAGGATCGGGCGCGGCGCGATGGCGCGCAGCCGCTCCAGGGCGGCGGCCGGCGTCTTCGCCTCGAACGCCGCAGGGACGTCCGCGAGGCCGATCACCGCCACCGGCCGGCCGTCTCGGGCCGCGCCCTCCACGGCGTCGGTGGCGACGCGCAGCCGGTCGCGCCAGTCGTGGGCGGCGGGAAAGCCGTTGTCGAGGAGCACGAGGAGCGCGCTGCGGCCGCTGCCGGCCCCGATGCCCCCGGCGTTCCAGACCGGGCCGGCCACCGCCAGGATCAGGGCGGCGGCGATTAAGAGGCGCAGGATCAGCAGCCAGGGCGGCGTGCGCGCGGGCGTCTGCCGCTGCGGGATCAGATCGGCGACGAGCTTGAGCGGCGGGAAGTTGATCCGCCGCGGGCGCGGCGGCGTGACCCGCAGCAGGAACCACAGGGCCGGAAGGCCGATCAGGGCGGCGAGCGCCAGGGGCGCCGCGAAGGTCAGACCGAGCATGGCGGCTTCAATCCGTGCCGCGCGCGGCGATCAGCGTGGCGAGCCGCAGGGCCGCCTCGCTCGCCGGCCGGTCCGTGCGGTGGATCGTCAGCGTCCAGCCCTGCCCGCGGGCGATGGAGGCCAACGCAGCCCGGTGTTCGGCGATCCGGGCGCGGTAGCGCGCACCCCAGGCATCGGCGTCGCCGATATCCAGGCTGAGGCTGCCTTCGAGGTCGTGCAGCACGGCCTGCCCTGTGAAGGGGAATGTCTCCTCGATCGGGTCCACCACCATCAGCAGGTGGCCGCGGCTGCCGCGGCCGGCGAGGCTCTGCACCGAGGCCGCGATCCTGTCGGGCGCAGTGAGGAAGTCGCCAATCAGGACCACCTCGTCGAAACGGGCGGGGTTCGCCCGGGGCGGCAGGTCCTGATTAAGGCCGGCACTGTCGGCGACGAGGGCCTGGGCCATCCGCTCGACAATACCCCGGGAGGCGGTGGCCCGGGTGAGGCCGAGGAGACCGACCCGCTCGCCACCCTCCACGAAGGCGTCGGCCAGCGCCAGACCGAGGATGAGCGCCCGCTCGACCTTCGGCGCCGACGCGAGGTCCGATGCGAAGCCCATGGAGGCCGAGCGGTCGATCCAGAGCCATATGTTGTGGGCGGCTTCCCATTCGCGCTCGCGCACGTAGAGCCGGTCGTCCCGGGCGGAGCGGCGCCAGTCGACCCGCGCGGCGGCCTCGCCGGTGACGAAGGGGCGGAACTGCCAGAAGCTCTCGCCAGGCCCGGCCCGGCGGCGGCCGTGGAGGCCGTGGGCCAGCAGGCTCGAGACGCGCCGCGCTTCCAGGACGAGGCGGGGCATCTTGTCCGACAGGGCGGTCGCGCCCTCGCTCTCGCGCCTGCCGGGTACGCGCCTGCCAGCGTCGAGGGCGTTCGTCGCAACCAAAGTCAGAGCTTCTCCGCGAGCTTGGCGATCAGGCCCTCGATGGTCTCGCCGTCGGCGCGGGCGGTGTAGCTCAGCGCCATCCGGTGCTTGAGCACCGGCTCGGCCAACGCCTTCACGTCGGCTACGGAAGGCGCGATCCGACCCTCGATCAGCGCCCGGGCGCGGGCGGCCAGCGTCAGCGCCTGGCTGGCGCGGGGACCGGGCCCCCAGAGGAGCTTGCCCTTCACGATCGCGTCGCCACTGTCCGGTCTGGCCGCACGGACGAGGTCGAGGATCGCCTCGACGACGGCCTCGCCCACCGGCAGGCGGCGCACGAGGCGCTGGGCGGTGAGAAGCTGCTCGGTGGACATGACGGCGCGGGGGCGCGCCTCGTCGACGCCGGTGGTCTCGATCAGGATCCGGCGCTCGGCGGCGCGGTCGGGGTAGCCGACGTCGATCTCCAGGAGGAAGCGGTCGAGCTGCGCCTCGGGCAGCGGGTAGGTGCCCTCCTGCTCGATCGGGTTCTGCGTTGCCAGCACGTGGAACGGCCGCGGCAGGTCGTGGCGGGCGCCCGCCACCGAGACGTGGCCCTCCTGCATGGCCTGGAGCAGGGCCGACTGCGTCCGTGGGCTCGCCCGGTTGATCTCGTCGGCCATCAGGAGCTGGGTGAAGACCGGCCCCTGCACGAAGCGGAACGAGCGGCGGCGCTCGGCATCCTCCTCCAGGATCTCGGTGCCGAGAATGTCGGACGGCATGAGGTCCGGGGTGAACTGCACGCGCCGCGCGTCGAGCCCCAGCACGGTGCCGAGCGTTTCCACGAGCTTGGTCTTGGCGAGGCCGGGCAGGCCGACCAGCAGGCCGTGACCGCCCGCCAGGATGGTCACGAGTGCGAGATCGACGACCTTCTCCTGCCCGAAGATCACCCCGTGGATCGCCTCCCGCGCCGCACCGACGGCGGCGAGGCAGCTCTCTGCGGCCGCCACGATGCCGTCGTCGAGGGTGGTGGCCGGGCTGATCGCCTGCGTCATGCCGATGTCCATCTCCTGCCCGAGGCCCCGCGGGACCTCGCCGGTCATTCCGACAAGTGTGGGGCTTCTCATGCCGGGCTGGCAAGGTCGGGATCGCCGCACGCCGTTTCGCGGTCGCAACCGGGCATCAGAGCCAGAGCGCGGTGCTGTGCGGGCCGGGTCCGGATCGCGCAGCTCAACGGCGCAGGGGATGACCGCCAGATAGCGGGCGGCGCGCTAGGTCCAGTGGCTCGACGGTGGAGGCCTGATCCCAGGACCGGCCGTGCCCCTAATGTCCCGGCATCGTCAGAACCAGCGGTCCGCTGCGTGTCGCCACGACGGTGTGCTCGTACTGAACCGTCGGAGCCCTTGGCCGGCTGTAGAGGGTCCAGGGATCGTCGCCATCCTCGGCGAATTCGGCGCCCAGCGACAGGAACGGCTCGACAGTGAACACGAGCCCCTCCGTCATGATCCGGCGCTCAGAGGCGTCGGGCCACGTCGCGATCTCGGTCGGCTCCTCGTGGAGCGACAGGCCGACGCCGTGGCTGGCGAGATTGCGCACCAGCGTGTAGCCATTTTTGCGCGCGAAGTCGCCGATCGCCCGGCCGATGCCTGCCAGCGGCTTGCCGGTGCCGACCTGACGCAGTCCCGTCCACATCGCCCGGCGTCCGTCCTTGCAAAGCCGCTCGACCCTGCGGGTCACCGGCGGAACGGCAAACGACGCTCCCGTGTCGGCGAAGTAGCCGTCCTTCTCTGCGGAGACATCGATGTTGACCAAGTCGCCCGGCCTGATCCGGCGGTCACCCGGGATGCCGTGCGCGATCCGCTCGTTGACGCTGATGCAGGTCGCGCCGGGAAAGCCGTAGACCATCTCGGGCGCCGGGCGGGCCCCGGCCGCGTCCAGGTAGTCTCGTCCGATCCGATCGAGTTCGCGCTCGGTGATACCGGGCTCGATAGCCTTGCCCATCATCTCCAGCGTATCGGCGACGATGCGCCCGATCCTCTTCAATCCGATCAGGCCATCTTCGCTGGATACGGTCACGGCATCTCTTTTCGCAAAACCTCACGCGGTCCGATTTCGGCGAACCTGAACGGCCGCTTCCCGCAAACGCGCTCGTGTCTGCGGCCCACCCGCCGGTTCGGACACTGGACAGGCGAACGCTTTCCGAGCCGGGCAGAGAAGGGTCCGACCGAAAGCGCGGACCCTTCTCCAGTGTCGGCCGGGGAACCCGTCAGATTTTCCCTTCGAGGCCCATCTTGTAATACTTGTGCACGATCTTGTCCTGGTTCTCCAGGAGCCAGTCGATCGACGGCTCGTTGGTCATGGCCTTGCGGATCGCCTCGGTCATGCCCTTGCGCTGGATCTCGAACAGCGCCTTGTGGTCGACCGTCTCGGCCTCGATCACGCCGGGGCTCAGCCAGACCGAGCAGATGATGCCGAGGTCGTTGGCTTTCTCCTTCGGGATGTAGCCCGCCCGCACGGCGTCGAGCACGCCGTTGGCGATGGCGAACTGCACCGTGCCCATCAGGATCGACGTGTACTTGCTCTCGGTGACGCTGACCTTGGAGACGCAGAGCGTCACCGGGCGGACCGTGATGTCGGTGTTCAGCAGCGCGAAGACGCGGCTGTGGCCCACCACTTGGTCGCCCGTCAGCGTCGCGAGTGCGGTGCCGACCGGCCCGTCGAGTTCACCGATGATGACTTCCGGCTCGGAGGCCGTGTTCGGAGGGCCGCCCGCCACAAGAGCTTCGCCGGCGCGGAGGATGATGCGTTCGCTCATAGCAGTAGGCTCCATCGGTTGGGGCGCTAGGGACGGCGGCCCGCGTCCGTCAAGTCGGGCGGACCATCGCTTCGGGCTCGGTCAGCATGTTCAGCGGCTTCCCGGCCGGCAGTCCGTCCTTGAGGACGAGGCCAGCCACCGGGCGGCTCTCCTTCCAGGCGCGCCGCGCGCCCGGGAACGCGCCTCGTATACGAATGGGACGGCGGCCGGATAGGCGATCGGCTGATTTTTCGGGGGTCGACGCCCTGACGGCGCGCGGCCGTTCCGGCGGCGGTCCCACATGGGAGGGTGCGGCGCCGCCGATCCGGACCCGGGGCGGGGGAGCATCGGCTTCCGGACCGCCGGCCTGCCCTGCACAGCCCTGGGTCTTGGCGCGGGCCGGCCGGACCATTAGGAAGGCGCCTGAGCCGGGGCGGTCGTGCCCGCGATCGCCGGCCGAACCCCCTGATGTCTCTCGCGGATCGCGGCGTGGGCAGCTTTGCGGGCTTCCCGCGTATCCGGACGATGCCATGCGCCTTCGAGATGTGTTCGCCGCCGGGTCTTCGGAGAGCGCCGGCCTCGCCGGGGCCGCCCAATCCCTCGCGCGCCCGCTCACCCGGCGCCTGAAGCGGCGGCGCCGCAGCGAGCCCCGGCAGGCCGATCTTGTCCGGGCCGTGAAGGAGTCGGGTCTGTTCGACGCGGCCTGGTACGCGCGGCGCTATCCCGACGTGGTCGGCGAAGGCCTCGATCCCGCGCTCCACTACGCGGTCCATGGCGGGCGCGAGGGGCGCTGGCCGCACCCGCTGTTCCACGGCGACCTCTACCTCGACGCCGTACCCGGGCTGCGCGCCGAGGGTGTGAACCCGCTAATCCACTATGTCGAGCGAGGTGCCGAGGCCGGCATCAAGCCCAACCCGCTGTTCGATCCGGACTGGTACGCCGAGCGTCATCTCGGCGGTGCCGAGCACCGCGCCCAGGCGTTCTTCCACTTCCTGAAGAGTCCCGATGCCGACCCGTCGCCGCTCTTCGACACCGCTTGGTACCGCTCCCGCTATCCGGATGCCCGGGCGGCGGGGGGCAACGCCCTCAGCCACTACTACGAGACCGGCCGGAAACAGGGTTACCTGCGCAACCCGGAGGAGTTCGCCGGGCTGTCGCGTCACGTCGACCTGATCCGCCGGTCGGGCCTCTTCGACGCCGAGTTCTACCGCGCGCGCTGCCCCGAGGCCGAGACGAGCGGCCTCGAGCCCCTGGAGCACTACGTCATGGCCGGCGGCTACCGCCGGTACGCGCCCCATCCGCTGTTCGATCCCGACTGGTACGCCGCGCAGGCCCCCGCGGTGCGGGCCGAGAGCCTCAACCCGCTCGTGCACTTCCTGGAGCACGGTGCCGCTGAAGGACTCGATCCGGGGCCCTGGTTCGACACCCGCTGGTACACCGAGACATATCTCGCGGACGACGAGACCGGGCAGAACCCGCTTTCCCACTTCCTGGCCGACAAGGGCGTGCACACCAGCCCGTCGCCGCGCTTCGACGCGCCGTGGTACCTGGCGCGCTACCCGAAGGTCGCCGTGCTCGGCCTCAATCCGCTGGTCGACTATGTGACGACCGGGCTGGAGGCGGGGCGCCTGACCCGACGCGTGGCCTCCGCTTCGGTGACCGAAGCCGCCGAGGCTCGCATCTCCTGCCTGAAGCGGGAGCCGCGGCAGCACGGCCGCACGGCCCTGTTCATCACGCACGCGCCGGACGGCCGGATCCGGGGCCATGTCGAGCCCTACCTGAAGGCCCTCGCGGAGAACGGCGCCGATATCGTCCTGATCATCGCCGCCGACCAGCACAAGAACGCGGTCCCGCAGGCGATCCTGGATCTCTGCGCCTCTGTCTACCTGCGCGAGAACCGGGGCTTCGACTTCGCCGCCTGGGCGCATGTCCTCCTTGAGGACGACGACATTCTCGATTCCGAGACCCTCTACCTCGCCAATGACAGCCTCGTGGGCCCCCTCGACAATCGGGATTTCGCCGGGCTTCTCGCCAAGATCGATTCCTTCCCGGAGGCGGTGGTCGGGCTCGCCGACAATTTCTACTACAGCCATCATCTGCAGAGCTTCTTCCTCGCCCTGAAGAAGCGCTGCCTGTCATCCTACGCGTTCAGCCACTTCATCCAATCGGTCGCGAACTGGCCGGACAAGAACTCGGTCATCACCGAGTACGAGCTGACCTTCTCCGGCCGGATGCGGGCGGCGGGGCTGGGGATGCGCAGCCTGTTCTCGGCCCAGAACAAGCACATGACGCTGGTCAACGACCCGCGCAACAACCGCACTCTGTTCGACTGGGAGAACATGCTCGGCCAGGGCTTCCCGTTCGTGAAGCGCTCGCTGCTCGGCGAGCATGCCGCGATCGGCGGCGAGGCGGTGCGCGAGGCGATCGCCGAGCGCGGCTTCGACCTGTCCCGGCTCGACGTGACCTACACGTATCCGGGCCGCAAGCTCTGGGCGGACCTGCGCGCCCCGCAGGCTCCGGAGCGGCCCCTGCGCGTGTCGTTCGTCTCGCCGATGAACTACGCCAACGGCCTCGGTGTCGCGGCCCGCAGCTACGCCCGGGCGCTCCACCGGACGCCCTTCGCGCTGAACATCCACCCTATGGAGCGCCCGTTCCACGTCCATGCCCGGGTGGCGCCGGCCTGGCAGGCCCGGACCTTCTCGGGCCCGGCGGACGTCGCCCTGGTGCATTTCAACGGGGACAGCTGGCACTCGCTGATGAGCGAGCGGCAGCAGGCGATCGCGGCGAGCGCGCGGCTGAAGATCGGGCTGTTCGTCTGGGAGACCTCCCACGTGCCCGGGGGCTGGCTCCCCACCGTCGATGGTCTCGACGCGATCTGGGCGCCCACTGAGTTCTGCGCGGCAATCTTCCGGCAGATCACCGACATTCCGGTCGATGTCGTCCCCTACGTGGTCGAGAACGAGCCGGGCGAGCCGGCGAGCGCCGCCGCCAAGGCCAACCTGCGCAAGACGTTCGCGATTGACCCGGCCAAGCGGGTGATCCTCTACGCCTTCGACGGATCGAGCTATCTGGCCCGCAAGAATCCGCACGCGCTGATCCGGGCCTTCCGGGCGGCCGGGCTGGCGAAGGCCGGCTGGCAGCTCGTGCTCAAGACCAAGCACGTCTTCGACCTGCCCGAGGAGGGCAAGAAGCTGCTGGACCTCGTCGGCACGGCCGGGGACGTGGTGGTAATCGACCAGCCGCTCTCGCAGAACGAGCTCGGCGCCCTGTTCGAGCTCTGCGAGATCTACGCCTCGTCGCACTCCTCCGAAGGCTTCGGCCTGACGATCGCCGAGGCGATGGAGATGGGCAAGATCGTGGTCGCCACCGATTACGGCGGCTGCCGCGACTTCCTCGACGCCGCCTGCGGCTTCCCCGTCAAGGCCGAGGTCACGGCGCTCGATCAGACCTACGGCCCGTACCTGCGCGGCGCCGAATGGGGGCAGGTTGACGAGGCCGACCTCGCCCGCGCCCTGGCGGACGCGGCCCGGGCGGTGACGGGCGGGGACGCGGCCCGGATCGGCGCCGCCGCCCGGGCGCGCATCCGCGAGCGGCTGTCCATCGGCGCGGTGGCAGCTGCCATGGAGGCGAGCCTGACACGCCTGCTCGCCGCCGAGCGATCCTGACGCCCCGGAGACGCGACCCGTGTTGAAGAAGAAGCCGGTTCCGGCCCCGTCGGCCTCGTGGACTACGCTCGCTTGGCCGGCCGAGATCCTGCCTCTGCCCCTCGACGCGCAGGTCCGTCCGCTCGACGAGCGCCGGCTCGGCCAGATCGCCGCCGGCCAGATCCCGTCCTGCCGGGCGGTCTTCGTGGCCCCGGCGGCCTCGGAGCTGCGCCCCGATCTCATCGTGCATCTCCGGTCGGCGATGGCCGAGCGGCCCGATATCGGCATCTTCTACGGCGATGACGCCGTGGTGGACGGCACGAGTCAGGTCCGGAGCGTCCATTGCAAGCCGGCCTTCAACCCGGCCCTGCTCATGGCCGACGATTACATCGGATTCCCGCTCCTCATCCGCACCTCGGCCCTCGCGAGCCTGACCCCGGATTTCCCGCGGCGCCACGGGAGCGCCGCCTGGTTCAGGCTCCTGCTGGACGCGATCTCCGCAGGCATCGGTATCGACCGTATCCCGCAGACCCTGATCGCTTCGCCCCTGGAGCGCCCCAAGGCGACGCGGACCGCCCGTGCCCATACCCTCGACCGGTGGTTTGAGGCGGCCGGTGCGCCCCTGCGCACGGCCTCGGGCCTGACGCCGGACACGCTGGAGATCCGCCGGACCCTCGACACGCGGCCGCCCGTAACCCTCGTGGTGCCGACGAACCAGAGCCGACCCAAGGACGATCAGGGCCGCGTCGTGGATGGGGCCAAGCCTCACGTGATCAACCTGCTCGACAGTCTGGGCCGCAGCACCTACCCGGCCGACCGGATCCGGGTGCTGATCGGCGACGATGTGGCTGACGACGCGATCTACCGCGGCCGATCGGACCGGTTCGCCGTGACCCGCCTGCTGACCACGCGGGCACCGGGCGAACGGTTCAACTACGCGGCCAAGATGAACACGCTCTGGCGCGCGGCCGAGACCGACCTCGTCATCCTGATGAACGACGATCTCGTGGTGCGGCGGCCCGGCTGGATTGAGGCGCTCCTGACTTTCGCCCTCGACCGCGGCGTCGGCGGCGTCGGCGGCCGGCTGCTGTTTCCCACCGGCAAGATCCAGCATGCCGGCATGACCGGCGGCATCTTCGATGTCTTCGCCCATCCCTGGTACAACCGGGACGCGGCCGAGCCGACCTACGGCGACTGGGCGCTGACGCAGCGGGATTGTTCGGCGGTGACCGGCGCGCTCTTCGCCACCCGCAAGGCGGCGCTGGAGGCCGTGAACGGGTTCGACGAGGGCTTCGCCCTCGACTTCAACGACGTCGACCTGTGCCTGAAGATGCGCCAGCTCGGCTATCGCATCGTCTACACGCCCTTCGCCGAGATGGCGCACCACGAGAGCGCCTCGCGGCAGACCAGCTTCGCCCCAGGCTCGCAGATCGCGCGCTTCCTGCGCCGCTGGCACGACGTGCTCGCGGAAGATCCAGCCTACAGCCCGCAGTTGCGCACCGACACCGACGTGGTCGCCCCCCGGGCCGACGCCACGCGCTGGATCACGGAGCGGCGGGGGGAGGCCGCGGCTTAGCGCATCTTTCGCTCAGGGCCACGCCGTTAGAAGAACGCCTGTGCGCCGGCCTTTTCCACCCCCGACCTCATCAGGATGAGGGCGAGGGTGGCACGTCGCCACGCCGCCTTCGAGCCGCAGATGGGCGTCAGCGGCGCGCGAACTCCCCTGGCCCGCACCGGGCAGGAGGCCCATCGCGATCGCCTAGAGCGCCTCGCCGCGCATCAGCCGCGGCCGCGACCCACGCGAAGCCGCGGCCTCGCCGATGAAGAAGCGCTTAAGCCCCGGTAGCCGGTCCACGATCCCGAGGCCGAGGTCGCGGGCGAGCCGCAGCGGCAGGGCGTCGTTCGAGAACAGGCGGTTCAGCCCGTCGGTCGCCGCCGCCATGGCGAAGCTGTCGAAGCGCCGGGCGCGCTCGTAGGCACGCAGGACGTCCGGGCTTCCGGGATCGAGGCCGAGCCGCAACGCGCCCGTCATCGCCTCTGCGAGGGCCGCGGCGTCCGCGAGGCCGAGATTGAGGCCCTGGCCGGCGATCGGATGGATCACGTGGGCGGCGTCGCCCAGCAGCGCGAGGCGCTCGGCGCGGAACGCCCGAGCGATGCCGAAGGCCAGCGGATGCCGGCTCGGGCCGTGTTCCAGCGCGATCGTCCCGAGGTCCAGGGTGAACCGGCGCTCAATCTCCGCCAGCACCTCGTCGGGCTCCCCGGAGAGCAGAGCGTCGGCCTCGTCCGACCGCTCGGTCCAAACGATGGAGGAGCGATGGCCCAGGGAGCCTCCGTCCCGCAACGGCAGGATCGCGAAGGGTCCGGATGGCAGGAAGTGCTCGAAGGCGCGTCCCCCGTGCGGGCGCGCATGACCGATGGTCGCCACGATCCCGACCTGCGGATAGGACCAGCCGACCCAGCCGATCCGCGCCGCCTCCCGCAGGCGCGAGCGCGCCCCATCGGCAGCCACCAGCAGGTCGCCCCGGAGCTTGTCGCCGGTGGTCAGGACCGCGCGGATCGCGGCGCCATCCGGTGTCGCCCGCACCACGCCCGCCGTGACGAAGGTCACGCCCGCCACCCGGCAGGCCTCCGCCAGGGCCTCGGCCAGGGGCTCGGCCTCGACCATATGGGCGAAGGGCTCGTCCGTCGCGTGCGCGTCCTCGTCCTCCCGGCCGAAGGTGAGGAAGACCGGCCGCACCGGGTCGGCGAGGCGGCTGTCGCTGATCACCATCTCGGTGATCGGCTCGGCCGCGGCTGAGACCCGGTTCCAGAGGCCGAGCCGCTCCAGCATCCGCCGCCCGCCCGCGGCCAGCGCGTAGGCGCGGCCCCGGTGCCGTACAGGATCGGCGGCGCCCGGATCGATCACCGTCACGGCGAGCGCCGGCCCGTGAGCCTGTTTGAGGGCTAGAGCCAGGGCGAGGCTGGGCAGGCCGCCGCCGGCGATCAGGAGGCTACGGCTGCCGGGGCGGGGCATCTCGGCCGTCATCGTCGCGGATCTCCGGTGTGTGTCCCGCGTGGGGGACGCGTGGATCGTTACGTCTGAAAAGCCTATGTCGCACGCGGGCAACGAACGGAAACCCCGCGGGCCATGACCGACGCCAACACCGACGCGATGACGGATGCCGTCGCCGAGCTGATCGCCATCCTCGACTTGGAGCGCTTGGAGGTCGACCTGTTCCGGGGCCAGAACCCAAAGACGGGCTGGCGGCGGGTTTTCGGCGGGCAGGTGGTCGCGCAGGCCCTGGTCGCCGCCACCCGGACCGTGCCGGATGACCGCCCAGCCCACTCGCTGCACGCCTATTTCTTGCTGCCGGGCGATCCCCGCACGCCCATCGTCTACGAGGTCGAGCGCATCCGGGACGGACGGAACTTCACGACACGTCGGGTGAAGGCGATCCAGCACGGGCGGGCGATTTTCGCCACAACCGTCTCCTACCAGGTGGCGGAGGAGGGCCTCGTGCATCAGCCGGCGATGCCCGCTGTGGCGGGCCCGGAGGGGCTTCTCGACGGCAAGGCCCTGGCGGCGGCCGGTGGCACCGGCATGCCGGAGGCCATCGCCGCCTATTTCGGCCGCGAACGGCCGATCGATCTGCGTCCGGTCGACCTGAACCGCTACATCCCCGCCGGGACGGGGGGGCGCCCGCCCGAGCCCGTCTTCAACGTCTGGCTGCGCGCGGCCTCCGCCCTGCCGGACGATCAGGCGCTCCACCGGGCCGTGCTGGCCTATGCCTCCGATATGACCCTGCTCGACGTATCGTTGATCCCGCACGGGCGCTCGGTGTTCGATCCCACCATCCAGGCGGCGAGCCTCGACCACGCGCTCTGGTTCCACCGCCCCGTCAAGATCGACGATTGGCTCCTCTACGCGCAGGATAGCCCCGCTGCCGGCGGTGCGCGTGGCTTCGCGCACGGCCAGATCTTTGATCGAGCCGGCAACCTCGTCGCCTCCGTTGCGCAGGAAGGGCTCATCCGCCGGATCAAGGATTAAATCATGTTGGCAGACCTATGTTGCCGATTTGCCACGGCATTGATTGCTTAATTTCGAGTCGATTGCCCATCCTCCGCGCAGAACATCCCGCAGATGTGCATGGCATCTGAGCGCGCGGGGCTAATCCGTGGGCAAAATGGCCTCCTGACAAAAAGTTCCCGGTCAAGCTTACCTGGCATAGTCCTTGAATGGTGACGCCCAACCGCGGGCCATCCCAAGCCTGCGGGCGACCCGGGCCGGGTCGTCCCGCAGGACGGGTGACGGCAACGGTTCCCAAGTATTTCGAAGGGGGCGTCGCCCATGAAAATCGTGATGGCCATCATCAAGCCATTCAAGCTCGAGGAGGTGCGCGACGCGCTCACCGGAATCGGCGTGCACGGCCTGACGGTGACGGAGGTGAAGGGTTACGGCCGGCAGAAGGGTCACACCGAGATCTACCGCGGCGCGGAATACGCGGTGAGCTTCCTGCCCAAGCTGAAGATCGAAGTCGCCGTCGCCTCCGACCTGACATCGAGCGTGATCGACGCCATCGCGGGGGCTGCCCGCACCGGACAGATCGGCGACGGCAAGATCTTCGTGATGCCGCTGGAGAAGGCGGTGCGCATCCGGACCGGCGAAACCGACGCCGACGCCCTCTGATCGGCGCTCGCTGATCCGCGGCTCGGCGCGCCCGGGTCCGCAGATCCCAGACTTCCTGAAGCAACACGGATGACGACCGGGAGCCACGTGCCCATGAAACTTCGCCATGCCCTCATGCTCGGCTTGGGAGGGGCGGCCATCGCCGCCCTCCTGATCGAGCCATCCCTCGCCCAGACGCCGACTCCGGAGGCTGCCGCCTCCCCGGCGCCGTCCCCGCTCCCCAACAAGGGTGACACGGCCTGGATGCTGGTCTCCTCGGCCCTCGTGCTGATGATGAGCGTCCCGGGCCTTGCCCTGTTCTACGGCGGCCTCGTGCGCACCAAGAACATGCTCTCGGTGCTGACCCAGGTCTTCGCGATCGTGGCAATCGTCGGCCTGCTCTGGGTCTTCTACGGCTACAGCCTCGCCTTCACCAACGGCGGCGGCCTCAACGACTTCGTCGGCGGCTTCTCGAAGGCCTTCCTGAAGGGCGTCGACGCGAACTCCACCGCCGCGACCTTCTCCAACGGCGTCGTGATCCCGGAATACGTGTACATCTGCTTCCAGATGACGTTTGCCATGATCACGCCCGCGCTGATCGTCGGCGCCTTCGCCGAGCGGATGAAGTTCTCGGCGCTCGTGGTGTTCATGATCCTCTGGGTCACGGTCATCTATTTCCCGATGGCCCATATGGTCTGGTACTGGGGCGGCCCGGACGTGGTCGGCAACGCCGCAAAGGCGCTGGCTGCCGCCACCGACGACGCCTCGAAGGCGACCGCACAGGCGGCCCTCGACGCCGTCAACAAGGATGCCGGCTTCCTCTTCCAGAAGGGCGCCCTCGACTTCGCGGGCGGTACCGTGGTCCACATCAACGCGGGCATCGCGGGCTTCGTCGGCTGCCTGATCATGGGCAAGCGCATCGGCTACGGCCGCGACCTGCTCGCCCCGCACTCGCTGACCATGACGATGATCGGCGCCTCGCTGCTGTGGGTCGGCTGGTTCGGCTTCAATGCCGGCTCGAACCTCGAGTCCAACGGCACCACCGCGCTCGCCATGCTCAACACCTTCGTGGCGACCTGCGGCGCCGCGGTGGCGTGGCTGTTCGCCGAGTGGGCGCTCAAGGGCAAGCCGTCGCTGCTCGGCATGGTCTCGGGCGCGATCGCCGGCCTCGTGGCGGTCACCCCGGCCTCGGGCTTCGCCGGCCCGATGGGCTCGATCGTGCTCGGCCTCGTGGCCGGCGTGGTCTGCTTCATCATGTGCTCCACCGTGAAGAACGCCATCGGCTACGACGACTCCCTCGACGTGTTCGGCGTGCACTGCGTCGGCGGCATCCTGGGCGCCCTCGCGACCGGCATCCTGGTCGACCCGAACCTCGGCGGCGTCGGCATCCCGGATTACACCTCGAAGCCGGGCGAGATGGTCGTGGGCGCCTACGACATGGTGAGCCAACTCACTGTACAGGCGGAGGCGGTCGGCCTGACCCTGCTGTGGTCGGGTATCGGCTCGGCAATTCTCTACAAGCTCGTCGACCTGACCATCGGCCTGCGCGTCACGCAGGAGGAGGAGCGCGAGGGCCTCGACATCGCCGATCACGGCGAGCGCGCCTACAACTACTGAGCGCAACCGGCGCGGCCCTGTGGGGCCGCGTCCACGGCACGAAAAACCCCGGCTCTGCGAGGGCCGGGGCTTTTTTGGATCTGGCTTCGCCGGGCTCGCAAAGACGATCAGGGTCGCGGCCGGCCCGGTTACATTCCAAACCGCTCCCCCCATCCTGAGGCGCTGCGTGGCGAGCCTCGAAGGAGAGCTCCAGGGCTCGCGACCCCGTCTGGAGGGGGCCTTCGAAGCTCGGTGCGCTCGCGCCTCAGGATGCGGGCGAGATCGGGAGATCCGTCGATCAGGCGATGTGGGCGCCGCTCACGCCGCCTTGGTCAGCGCCGCCTTTTCTTCCGCGAAGGCCCAGTCGAGCCAGGGCGTCAGCGCCTCCAGATCCGCGGTCTCCACGGTGGCGCCGCACCAGATGCGCAGGCCCGCCGGGGCGTCGCGATAGGCGCCGATGTCGAGGGCGACGCCCTCGCGCTCGAGGCGCTCGACGAGCCCGGCCGCGAAGGTCGCCACCGCCGCATCACCCCGGGCCAGCACGTCCGGGTCGGCTATCACCAGGCAGACGCCGGTGTTCGAGTAGGTGGCGGGATCAACCGCGAGCGGCGCGATCCAGGGCGTTCGGGCGACCCAGTTGTAGATCACCTTGGCGTTGGCGTCGGCCCGCGCGTGCAGCGCCGGCAGGCCGCCGATCCGCTCGGCCCAGCCCAGCGTGTCGAGGTAATCCTCCACGGCCAGCATCGAGGGCGTGTTGATCGTGTCGCCCTTGAAGATGCCCTCGATCAGCTTGCCGTCCTTGGTGAGGCGGAAGACCTTCGGCAACGGCCAGTCCGGCGTGTGGCTCTCGAGCCGTTCCACGGCGCGCGGCGAGAGGATCAGCATGCCGTGCGCCGCCTCGCCGCCCATCACCTTCTGCCAGGAGAAGGTGACGACATCGAGCTTGTCCCACGGCAGCGGCTGCGCGAAGGCCGCCGAAGTGGCGTCGCAGATCGTCAGTCCCTCCCGATCCGACGCGATCCAGTCGCCGTTCGGCACCTTCACCCCGGCTGCGGTGCCGTTCCAGGTGAAGACCACGTCGCTGCGCTTCGTGTCGATCGCCGCGAGATCCGGCAGGACGCCGTAGGGCGTCTGGTGGATGCGCGGGTCGATCTTGAGCTGCTTGAGCGCGTCCGTGACCCACTCCTTGCCGAAGGCCTCCCAGGCGGCGACCTCCACGGGCTTCGGCCCCAGCATCGTCCACATCGCCATCTCGACGGCGCCGGTGTCGGAGGCCGGCACGATCCCGATGCGGTAATCGGCGGGCACCTGCAGCACCGCGCGCGTCAGGTCGATGGCGCGGCCGAGCTTGGCCTTGCCGAGGGGAGAGCGATGCGACCGGCCGAGCGCGGCGTCGGCCAGGGCGGCCGGGGTCCAGCCGGGACGCTTGGCGCAGGGGCCGGACGAGAAATGGGGGACGCGCGGGCGCACCGTGGGGCGGCTGGTCATTCGAATCCATCCTTGCAGATGGGCGCCCCTCGGAGGGGAGGAGTTCCCGAACCCGCGCATGCGCCCAAACCGGGCGTCTGGCAAGCGCCTGTCGGGCAAGCAGTCTTCGCCGCATGCCCCCGCGCGGGACAGCCGGCAGGGAGGTGCGGAACAGTCGATTAATCCCGGACCGTTAGCCTTAATGCTGTGCCGCGTTGCGTTTGAGGTACGCTGATGTCTATCCACGGCGCCGCGATATTGGCGGTCTGGTCCGTGTTGCTTGTGGTTATTGGCGCATTAACGGCCCGCCTCCCGCTGGCGAGCCGGCTCCGGCGTCCAGTCCCGCAACGGCTCAGACTCGATCCGATGTACTACGATCTCGATGGCCCGGTGATCGACCTGGAGGCGGCCTGACCGGGCGCGCCGAGCAGATCCGGGCGCCGCTCGGCGGTGATGCGCTCGGCCTCCGCCCGGCGCCAGCGGGCGATGGCTGCGTGGTTGCCGCCGGAGAGCACGTCGGGGATCGCGCGTCCCTCCCAGTCGCGGGGCCGGGTATAGTGCGGGTATTCGAGGAGCCCGCCCTCGAAGCTCTCCTCGACGCCCGATTCCATCTTGCCCATCACGCCGGGCAGGAGTCGCACGCAGGCGTCGAGGACAACCAGCGCGGCGATCTCGCCGCCGGAGAGCACGTAGTCGCCGATCGACACCTCCTCCAGGCCGCGTCCGGCGATCACGCGTTCGTCCACGCCCTCGAAGCGGCCGCAGACGATCAGGACGCCCGGCCCAGCGGCGAGGTCGCGGACGCGCGCCTGCGTCAGCGGCCGACCCCGGGGCGACATCAGCAGGCGCGGGCGCGTGTCATCCGTTTCGGTCGCGGCGTCGATGGCGGCGGCGAGCACGTCGCAGCGCAGGACCATCCCGGCCCCACCGCCGGCCGGGGTGTCGTCAACCGAGCGGTGGCGGCCGAGACCGTGCTCGCGGATGTTGCGCGCCTCCAGGCTCCAGTCTCCCCGGGCGAGGGCGTCGCCCGAGAGCGAGACGCCGAGGGGGCCCGGGAACATCTCCGGGTACAAGGTGAGGATCGTGGCCCGCCAGGGCGTGTCCGCGCGCGTCATGGCGCTTGATGGCGCGCGGGGTGCGGCACGGTCAACGCCGCCGGCACCGCTGGGGCGCTTCGCGTGTTGTCGGCCATGATCCGCTCCCTGGCCGTCCTGTCTCTCGCCCTGTCCGGACCGGCCCTCGCGGCCGAGCCTCTGGCGCCGGCAGGCGCGCCCGCGAGCGCGTTCCCCAAACCGGACCGGCCCGTGGCCGAGATCGTCGCGCCGCGCTGGTCTTCGGAAGCCGAGCGGGACGAGGCTGGCGAGTTCGATCAGGTCGCCAGAGGAATGGGCATCGCGCCGGGCCAGACGGTGGCGGATATCGGCGCCGGCAGCGGCTATTACGTGGTCCGGCTGAGTCCGCGGGTCGGGCCAGGTGGCCGCGTGCTGGCCGAGGATGTGACCCCGGACTACCTGACGGCCCTGGAAAAGCGTGTGCGGGGCCTCGGCAACATCACCGTGGTTCAGGGCGAGCCGCACGATCCGCGCCTGCCCCCGGCCTCCGTGGACGTGGTGATCCTCGTGCACATGTATCACGAGATCACTCAGCCCTTCGGACTGCTCTACAATCTCGCCCCGGCGATGCGGCCAGGCGGGCGCGTCGGCATCGTCGACGCCGACGCCATCCCCTCCCGGCACGGCACTCCGCCGATGCTCCTGCGCTGCGAACTCTCCGCCGCCGGCTATCGGGAGACCGGGTTCTACACCCTGAAGAGAGGCGCCTACCTCGCCGTGTTCACGGCTCCCGCGCCGGATCAGCGCCCGAAACCGGAGGCGATCCGTCCCTGCCGGGATGCGGCGACCGCGCGGTAGCGCCGTTCCCGAGGACGGACCTCCGGGCCCGCACGCATCTGCGGTTCCTGAGCCCGGGATCGCGGCTCCGTACGTGGCGCTACGCCCGTCAGCTCCCCCGCGGAGGATCGATCTCGGCCAGACGCCAAACGCCGATGATCCGCTGCTGCGCGACCTTGTCGTCCTTGATGGCGCGGATCGGCTCGGGAAACCGGAACGGCGCCTTCTGGAGATTGAGGGGGCGATGATCGCCGCTGGTTATATCTGCGTTGAACCAGGTATTGTTATCGGAAGTTGCTATAAGATATCTGTAATTGTGGCGCTTCAGATTGCGTACGATATTCCAAACGTCTTTAAAGCACAGATGGAAGAGCACCTCGCGACAGAGCGCCGCATCGCCGCCCGGTATGTCGTCGACGGTGGCATCCGCCAGGATGAAGGCCCTGCTCTCTGAACGAAACATGTCATTCAGTCGCGACACGACGCCCTGAACGACATCGACCCCTGTATATTGAAAATCTCCCTGAACGTTTCGCATCCAGCCGAAGTCGCCGCAGCCGATATCGACCAAGTGTCTGACTTTCAGCTCTGCGAGGACAGAACCAAGATCCGCCACCAAATCCTGGGTCGCCCAGGCGTTTGATCCCGGTCCCGACAGTGATCCGCCTTCGCCAATGAAGGCCCAGACTTTTTGGTCGTAGATGGCCGAAAAGCGGTCCGCGTTCGTCCTGCCGACCAGATGGCTATGGGGGATTCCCTTGAGCCTCTTGAAGATCCGGATCAGCTTGTGGCCTCCGGTCTTGTATAATGTATGACGAACAATCTCTTTAGTCGACTGATAGGCTGCTTTCATGAAATGACGCCTCGTCGATTGTAATGAATGCGCCTTTCTGCGATTTTATAGCTGCCTTGAAGCCGGACCGGCAAGCGCTTCGCTCCTAAGGTTATGTGCGAACCCTTCGAAGGGGCTCTACGGTGTGGGCATCTTGGCCCCATCTCCATCATGCCAGGCTGGCAAGCGCCGCGGATCAGCGATCCGCACGTGAAGGGCCGTCGAACAGGATACGGAACAATCGAATCCGGCTTACCGAGAACGGAACGCGCCAGTGATCCTGATCCGATGAGCCAGGCGCTCGGAAGCGCGAGGTGCATCGATCTCGTCGGTGGGTAGGCTCAGCCTGGATCGTCGGCAGGCTTCTCGCCGGGCGGCGCGAACAGGTCCTCCGGCGCCACCACGATGACGCGGCGCTGGGCCAGATCGAGAACCGGGACGAAGGCCTTGGTGAAGGGCAGGAGCGCGGTGGCGCCGCCGCCTGGGGGGCGGATTTCGAGCAGATCGCCGCCGCCGTAATTCGGCACCGCGACGATCGTCCCGATGGTCGTCCCGGCCTCGTCGACCGCAGTCGTGCCGATCAGGTCGGCGGTGTAGACCTCGTCATCATCCTCGGGCGCGGCCAGACGGTCGCGAGGAATGAACAGGGCGACGCGATTGAGCGCCTCGGCGGCACTGCGGCTGGAGACGCCCTTCACCCGGGCGATCAGCATGTCGGGGGACGAGCCCGGTGCGGAGCGCACGTCGGCGAGGGTCAGCGTCCGGCCATCCGCCGTCGACAAGGCGCCGTAGGTGGTGATCGCCTGCGGATCGCCGGTGTAGGATTTGAGCCGGATCTCGCCGTTGAGCCCGTGCGCACGTCCGAACTCGCCCAGGAGGACTAGGTTCGGGTCGGGCGGCACGGGGGGCAGGGCCGGCTTAGGGGCCGGGGCCTTGGGCGAGGTCGCGGCATCGGGCGCGATCGCGCCGATGGCCGTGCTCTTGCGGCCACGGCGGCCGCCGTCGCGGGGGGAGGGACCTGCGGGGCGGCGCGCCATGATGGAAGCGCCTTACGCGGCGGCGTCCTCGGCGGGCGCCGCGGCCTTCTCGGCCCGCTTGGCGGCGCGCTCCCTGGCCTTCTCGCCGGGCTCGGCCTTCTGCGGATTGTTGCGGGCCGGGCGCTTAGCGAGGCCGGCCTGGTCGAGGAAGCGCAGGACGCGGTCGGTCGGCTGCGCGCCCTTGGCCAGCCAGCCCTGGATCTTCTCGTTGTCGAGCACGATGCGGGCCGGATCATCCTTGGCCTTCATCGGATCGTAGGCGCCGACCTTGTCGATGAAGCGGCCGTCGCGCGGTGCGCGGGCGTCGGCGACGACGATGCGGTAGTAGGGGCGCTTCTTGGCGCCACCGCGGGTGAGACGGATCTTCAGGGCCATAACTTACGACTTTCTCTCGATGTCGGTCGCCGACTCGTGCGTCGCCGCGATCGACTGGTGGTGCCGGATGACCTCCTTGACCACGAAGGCCAGGAACTTCTCGGCGAAATCGGGGTCGAGCTTGGCCTCGACCGCGAGCTTGCGGAGCCGGGCGACCTGACGGGCCTCCCGGTCCGGATCGGAAGGGGGAATCCCCTTTCGGGCCTTGAGCTCGCCGACCCGCTGCGTGCAGCGGAATCGTTCGGCGAGCAGATGGATCAGCGCCGCATCAAAATTGTCGATGCTGTCCCGCAGGCGCGCGAGTTCGGGATCGATACCTTGAGCCGCGAGCACGCTCATTTCTTCTTCCCCGGCATGAACCCACCGAGACCGGGCAGCTTCGGACCACCGAGGCCCGGCAGCCCCGGTAGCTTGGGCAGCCCGCCGCCGCCTAGGCCCGGCGGCATCGGCGGCAGCTTGCCGCCGAACTGCTTCTCGAGCTGCGCGATCTGCTCCGGCGTCGGCTCCGGCATGCCAGGCGGAAGGCCGGGCATGCCGCCGCCCATCCCACCACCGCCGAGGCCGAACATCGAGCCGAGGGCCTGCCCGATCCCGCGCTTGCCCTGGCCCATCGCCTTCATCATGTCGGCCATGGTCCGGTGCATCTTCAGGAGCTTGTTGATCTCCGAGACGTCGACCCCCGAGCCCGCCGCGATGCGCTTCTTGCGGCTGTTCTTGAGGAGGTCGGGGTTCTTCCGCTCCTGCGGGGTCATCGACGAGATGATCGCCCGCTGACGCTTGAACATCTTCTCGTCGAGGTTGGCGCCCTCGACCTGCTTCTTGATCGCGCCCATGCCGGGCAGCATGCCCATCAGCCCGCCGATACCGCCCATCTTCTCCATCTGGGCGAGTTGCATGGAGAGATCCTCCAGGTCGAACTTGCCCTTGCGCATCTTCTCCGCGGTGCGGAGCGCCTGCTCGTGGTCGATGGTCTCGGCAGCCTTCTCGACGAGCGAGACGATGTCGCCCATGCCGAGGATGCGGTTGGCGACGCGGGCCGGGTGGAACTCCTCCAGCGCGTCGACCTTCTCGCCGACGCCGACGAGCTTGATCGGCTTGCCGGTGACGGCACGCATCGAGAGCGCCGCGCCGCCGCGGGAATCGCCGTCCATCCGGGTCAGCACGATGCCGGTGACGCCGAGGCGCTGGTCGAAGGCGCGGGCGGTGTTGACCGCGTCCTGGCCGGTGAGCGCGTCGGCGACCAGCAGCACCTCGTGCGGCCGGGTCGCGGCCTTCACCTCGGCGGCCTCGGCCATCAGGCCCTCGTCCACCGTGGTGCGGCCGGCGGTGTCGAGCATCACCACGTCGAAGCCGCCGAGGCGGGCGGCGTCCATGGCGCGCTTGGCTATCTGCACCGCCGACTGGCCGGCGATGATCGGCAGGGATTCGACGCCCACCTGCTTCGCCAGAACCGCGAGCTGCTCCATGGCGGCCGGGCGGCGTGTGTCGAGGGAGGCGAGCAGGACCTTGCGCTTCTCGCGCTCGGCGAGGCGCCGGGCGATCTTGGCGGTGGTGGTGGTCTTGCCCGAGCCCTGGAGGCCGACCATCAGGATCGGCACCGGCGCGGGGGCGTTGAGATCGACGGTCTCGGCGTCGGTGCCGAGCATCGCCACGAGCTCGTCGTTGACGATCTTCACGACCATCTGGCCGGGCGTCACCGACTTGAGCACGACGGCGCCCACGGCCTTCTCGCGCACCCTGTCGGTGAAGCCGCGGACCACTTCCAGGGCGACGTCCGCCTCCAGCAGGGCGCGCCGTACCTCGCGCATGGCGGCGGTGACGTCGGCCTCGGTGAGCGCGCCGCGGCGCGTCAGCCCCGAGAGAATGCCGGAAAGGCGATCGGACAGGCCTTCGAACATGGTCTTGAAGCCCCGCCGCTACTGTTCGAGGCCGGCGCGCTCGACGCGGCGCGCCTGGAGGGCGGCCTCGAAGCTGCGCACGGCGCTCGCGAACTTGTCCCGGCAGTCCGGGTTGCAGAAGCCCACCACGGCGCCGTTGTAGAAGGTGAGCGAATCGGCCGAGATCGGCTTGCCCGACCAGGGGCAGGTCTCGTTGATCGCGTCCTCGATGTTCAACGCTTGCTGATCTCGCGTCATGCGGAAGCCTCGGTCGGCGGGTCCCGGCGCAGCGGATCGGCCCAACGACCATCGCGCCCGAGGGCGCGAACGCGCTGTCGGGCGTTGACCTCCGGCCTCACGGGACCGGTCGGCTTGGCTTCGGGCGATCTGCTTCGGATCGGGAGGGCGGGGCGTAGCCGCGATGGGGCGGAAAGTCAATTTTTTGCCAGAACCCGGCCCCGGCAGGCCGAAAATGGGGCGGTGCGAGCTCATTAACTTTTACCGATCGTTAAGCATGTTCGGATTGTCATCGGCAGGTATTCGCTCAGGACGCCCGCCGATGTCGGAACCCGCCCGCTCCACGCCGCCGCACGACGCCGGCGGTCGCCCCGCGCCCGGTCCGCTTCGGGACTGGCTCGCCGCGATGAAGTCCCACAATCCGGCCGAGCTGCGCGATGACGCGCCGCCGCATGACGCCCGGCCGGAGCCGAAGGCCGCCCGCTCCGGCGAGGCGGCCTGGTCGCCGCGGCTCGTGCCGCCGGCCGAGGCCCCGCGTGCCGTCGCCGAGGATACCGACGTGTCCGAGCTGATGGCCGAAAACCTGATGCTGAAGGCGAAGCTGCGCGTGGAGGCCGAGCGCCAGGACGAGCTGCAGGCGATCCTCGCGGAGGAGATCCGCGCCCTGCGCGAGCATATCCGGGAGGAGATCGGCTCTCTGGAGGATCTGCGTGCCGAGCAGGAGGAGATCCGGGTCGAGCGCGACGAATTCCGGAGCGAGCGGGAGCGGTTCCGGCTCGAGCGGGAGGAGCTGCGCGCGGAGCGCGATCGGGCGACCGCCGAGCGCGATGCACTGCGGGCCGAACGCCTCGCCCTGTCGGCCGAGCGTGATGCCCTGCGCGAGGAGCGGGACCTGTGGCGGGCACGGACCGAGGCGCTGGCCCAGCCGCTGTTCCAGACCCAGAAGCGCTGAGCACGCACGACTTGATTGCCGAAAAGCCGAAGGGCCACCCGAGGGGGTGGCCCTTCCATTGCCGAACCGTGATGTCCGGCGGAACTGTCCCGAGATCGGGTCTCTGACGCGTCTTAGAGCGACGCGCCGGAGGCGACGGTCCAGGTCCGATGAGCCGAGACACACGGCTGATGACAATGAGACACTGGATCACCTCCTTTCGTTGGTTGCGGGTGGAGCGAAGGTAGGGGGCCGCGCCGGGCTTGTGAACCCCCGCGCCTGCGCCCGTTTGTCCTCCCCGCGCCGGCGCTTTCCCACCCCGGCGGCCGGGCGTAAGACGGGCGCACCGCAGTCAGCCCGAACCGCCTTGAACGCGCCCTTCACGAATCCGCCGCGCTCCGCCGACGAGGCCGCGCTCGACCCCGACACGATGCGCCAGCCGCTCGGCAATGCGTGGTACTGCGTCGGGCAATCTCGGTGGCTCGGGAAGACGGGCCTGCGCGCGGTCGAACTGAACGGTGAGCAGATCGTGCTCGGCCGTGCCCCCGCCGGCAGCCCCTTCGCGCTGCGCGACCGCTGCCCGCATCGCGGCATGGCCCTGTCCAAGGGCCGTTTCGACGGCGACACGCTGATGTGCCCGTTCCACGGCTGGCGCTTCGGCACGGACGGGCGCTGCCGCGACGTCCCGACCCTCTCCGAGCACGACGCCGCCGATTTCTCCCGCATTCAGGTGCAGCGTTTCCCCGTCCGCGAGAGCGCCGGCTTCCTTTGGGTGAACCCGCATACCGGACCCGGCGCCGGAGACGTGCCGGCTGTGCCGGAGCTGGATTTCGAGCCGGCGGGCTTCCTCGTCGTCGCGCTTGTGGTCGAGGCCTCCTTCGACCTCACCACGCTGAGTCTCGTGGATCCGGGGCACGTCGCCTTCGTCCACGATTCCTGGTGGTTCCGGCCGTCGAAGCAGCTCCGCGAGAAGGTGAAGACCTTCCAACCGGTCCCCCACGGCTTCGTCATGACGAGCCACGCCACCACGACGAGTTCGCCCGTCTACCGCCTGCTCGGCGGCGTCCCGGAGGTCGAGATCGAGTTCCGGCTGCCCGGCGTCCGCCTGGAGCGGATCCGCGCGGGGACGAAGCGGGTGGCGAACTACACCTTCGCGACGCCGCTGACGCCGGACCGCACGCTGCTCACCAACGCCCTCTACTGGAGCATGCCGGCGCTGAACCTTCTTAAGCCCATCGCCCGGCCGCTGATGCGGCAGTTCCTCACCCAGGACCAGCAGGTGCTCCAGCACGCGCAGGACGGCCTCGATCGCAAGCCGACCATGGTGCTGTTCGGCCAGGGCGATCTGCCCTCGCAATGGTACTTCCGCCTCAAGCGCGAGGCGCTCGAATCCGCCCGCGACGGGCGATCATTCACGAACCCGCTCGAGCGGCGGGAGCTGCGCTGGCGGTCCTGACGGCAGGACATGGCTCACGACGGTGCCCCCTGCCGGGGCGCTCGGGTGGATTCCAACCATTCCCTCAAGCTGGGGTGTGGCGAAGCCGCCTCGAAGGAAGCCTCCAGAAAGCGTTGCGGTCTCTGGAGAGCTCCTTCGAGGCCTGCGCTGCGCTCCGGTACCTCAGGATGAGGATGTGGGTTGGACAGCCGTCGTCCGGCGCGGCAATGACGTCCTCAAGGGTCCATGGACCGGGAGGACAGCGAAACCGGTCGATCCCGAAATTTAAGGCCCTATTAACTATAACAAGAGCAATCATTCCGGCGCATTACCTCTCATTGAGACGCCTCGCGCCGATGCCCCGCTTCTTCATCGACCTTCATGACGGTGCGCAGCCGATCCGCGACGAGGTCGGCTTTGATCTGCCCGACCTGCCGGCAGCCCGCGCCAAGGTTACCCGGATCATGTCGGCCATCGCCCGCGACATGCTGCCGGATGTCGAGCGCCAGGATTACGTGGCCTGCGTGCGGGACGGCGTCGGCAAGGTGGTCTATCGGGCGCGCCTGTCGCTCGCCGCCGAGATGGTGGACTGAGCGACCCTGCGGCAAGCTCGCCCTGAGGCTCGCCGCCGCAAGGCCCGGGAACTTGACCGGAGCGCGCGACTGGCCATCTCCGCGCTATGAAACGGCGCAGCCTGCTTACGGTCGCGAGCGCGGCCACGGTGATGACGCTCGGCGGCGTCGGCTATGCCGCCCACCGGCGCGGCAGGAATCCCTATTATCGCGGGCCGACCTCCGATCATTTCGACGGGCTGCGATTCTTCTCGCCGGATCAGGGCACTGACAAGTCACTGCCCGACGTGCTGCGCTGGCAGGCCAAGCGGCAGCGCGAGACCTGGCCGAAGAGCTTTCCCAGTCCCTATCCGGCGGATCGCCCGCCCGAGCGTGTCAACGCCCTGCGGATCGTGCTGATCGGGCATGCGAGCTACCTGGTGCAGGTCGCCGGGCGCAACATCCTGATCGATCCGGTCTTCTCCAAGCGTGCGAGTCCGGTCCGCTTCGCCGGTCCGAAGCGCGTCAATCCGCCGGGTATCGCCTTCGCCGACCTGCCACCCATCGACGCGGTCCTGATCACGCATAACCACTACGATCATCTCGATGGTCCGAGCCTCGCCCGGATCTGGCAGGCGCACCAGCCGCTGATCGTGGCGCCGCTCGGCAATGACACGATCCTGCGCGGCTACGACGACACGATGCATGTCGAGACCCGCGATTGGGGCGGCACCGTCGATCTCGGCGACGGCCTGCAGGTCCATCTGACACCCGCGAACCATTGGTCGGCCCGGGGCGTCAATGACCGGCGCATGGCACTGTGGTGCGCCTTCGTGATCATCTCGGCCCGGGGCGTGCACTTCCACGTGGGCGACACGGGCTTCGGCGATGGCGCGCTCTTCCGCGAGGTCCGGAGCCGCTTCGGGCCGCCCCGGCTGGCAACGCTGCCGATCGGCGCCTACGAGCCCCGCTGGTTCATGCAGCCCCAGCACGTAAATCCCGCCGAGGCCGTCGAAGCTTTCGCCCTGCTCGGCGCCGAGCAGGCGCTCGGCCATCATTGGGGCACGTTCCAGCTCACCGACGAGGGCATCGAGCGGCCCGCCGAGGCGCTGAATGCGGCCCTCACAGCCGCCGAAATCCCCCACGAGCGGTTTCTCGCCCTCCGGCCCGGGCAGGTCTGGCAGGCCTGAAGGCTGGCTGCCGCCGAGCGCGGCGCCAATGGGCACGATGCGTGCATCACACCGTATGCAGCATGGGACGACGGCGCGCGGAGCGCCGCCGCGCGCCTGAACGGCAGGCGCCGCTCCGTGCGGCGCATCCGCCTTCAGCCGAGAGACACGATGGATCCGTTCAAGCCGACACGCCGCTCACTGATAGCCGGGGGCGCCGCCCTGGCCGCGTTCGGGGCGGCGGGCCGCGCCGGCGCGCAGGGCGCGGCTCACGGCAGCCTGACCTACGGCATCTCGATGACCGACCTGCCGCTCACCACGGGACAACCGGACCGGGGCGCCGGCGGCTATCAGTTCACCGGCCTGACCCTCTACGATCCCCTGGTGGCCTGGGACCTCGACGTCGCCAACCGGCCGGGCAAGATGGTCCCCGGGCTCGCCACTGCCTGGGATAGCGACCCGGCCGACCCCAAGGTCTGGACCTTCCATCTCCGCGAGGGCGTGAAGTTCCATGACGGCTCGGCGTTCGACGCCGACGCGGTGATCTGGAACTTCGACAAGGTCCTAAACAAGGAGGCGCCGCATTTCGATCAGCGCCAGGCCGCCCAGGTCCGCCCGCGCCTGCCCGGTGTGGCGAGCTACCGGAAACTCGACGCCAAGACCGTCCAAGTGACCACGAAGGCTCCCGACAGCCTGTTTCCCTACCAGATGCTGTGGTTCCTGATCTCCTCGCCGGCGCAGTACGAGAAGGTCGGGCGGGATTGGGCAAAATTCGCCTTCGAGCCCTCGGGGACCGGACCGTTCCGGATGGGGCAGCTCGTCCCACGGGTGCGCCTCGAGATGCTGCCGAACGTCGGCTACTGGGATCCGAAGCGCGTCCCGAAGCTCGCGAAGCTGACGCTCGCCTGCGTACCCGAGGATCTCGCCCGGGTGAACGCGCTCCTCTCCGGCAGCGTCGACCTGATCGAGGCCCCCGCGCCCGACGCGGTCCCGCGCCTGAAAGCGGCCGGCATGCGGGTCGTGGGCAACGACACGCCGCATGTCTGGAACTATCACCTTTCCATGCTGGAGGGCTCGCCCTGGAGGGACCTGCGCCTGCGCAAGGCCGCCAACCTCGCCATCGACCGGGCGGGCGTGGTCGAGCTGATGGGCGGGCTCGCTCAGCCGGCCGTGGGGCAGGTGCAGCAATCGAGCCCGTGGTTCGGTAAGCCGAGCTTCCAGATCAAGACCGACGTCGACCAAGCGCGCAAGCTCGTCGAGGCGGCCGGCTTCTCGGTTCAGAACCCTGTGAAGGCGACGATCCTCATTCCCACCGGCGGGACGGGGCAGATGCTGTCGCTGCCGATCAACGAGTTCGTCCAGCAGAGCTGGGCGGAAGTCGGGATCCAGGTGGAATTCAAGACAGTCGAGCTGGAGGTCGCCTACACGGCCTGGCGCCAGGGCGCGGCGGATCCGAGCCTCAAGGGTGTCAGCGCCGGCAACATCGCCTACGTCACTTCGGATCCGTTCTACGCGATCCTGCGCTTCTACGACTCGCGGCAGATCGCCCCCAACGGTGTGAACTGGAGCCACTACGGCAATCCGGAGGTCGATGCCCTCTGCGACAAGGTGAAGGCGAGCCCGGACACGGACGAGCAGAACCGGCTGCTCGCGCGCATTCACGAAATCGTCGTCGACGACGCCGTGCAAGTCTGGGTCGTGCACGACACCAATCCGCACGCGCTGTCACCGCGGGTGAAGGAGTATGTCCAGGCCCAGCACTGGTTCCAGGATCTGGCGACGCTCGCCTGATCCAGCTCGGCTCTGCGCCTGCAGTGCGGATGGCCTGAAGTGCCGTCGGGCGGGAGATAGTCGCCGGTCGTTTGCCGCGGCTGAAGGCATTGATTCGGTTCGTCGGCTTACAACCCGACGACTTGGCGCTCAAAGAGGGGTCGGTTGTCGCCGGCCCCTTTTCTCATGCTCTCTGCTGTCAGGGGCGCGTCGCCGGCCCGGAAACAACGCTTTCGCACTTGCAGCATGCCGCGTCGGGCACTAGGAAGGTCGAGCATCAAATTTCGGGAGCATCTGGCAATGACCCTTCGTTACATCAGTGGTTTCGCGGCTGTGGCCCTTGCGATGTCCGGTCTTTCGGTTCCGGCCGCGCTGGCGAAGCCGGTGAGCGGGGCGAGCGCCGTCAAGATGATCGACACCGACAACGACGGCACGGTCGACATGAAGGAAGTCGAGGCGGTGGCCTCGGCGACCTTCGACCGTCTGGAGAAGGATGCCGATGGCACCCTGGATGCCCGGGAGCTGAAGGGCCGCCTGAGCCAAGCCGGCGTGAAGCAGGCCGATCCGGACAGCGACGGCACTCTCGACAAGAAGGAGTACCTCGCGGCCGTGGGCGAGCGCTTCAAGCTGGCGGATCCGGACGGCGACGGCACCCTCGACGCCAAGGAGCTGAACTCGAAGGCCGGCAAGGCGCTCCTCGCCCTGATCAAGTAACCCCTTCGGACGCTTCGGATCAGACGCCGAAGATCGGGGCCCCTGCGGTGAGATCCCCGGGGGTCTCTCTGCTTTCGGATCTGCTCGGCGAAGAGCCGGGGCCGGTCCCTGCCGGGTGGATGGGCGAGCACGTGCTGCTGCGCCGGGCAACGGCCCTCGTCGGCCCGCCTAGGCAGTTGACCGTTCTCAACCTATGGGTGCACCTTGCCATCGGGTGAGGGACCGGAACGATGGGCAACGACCCGCCAGAGGACGGCCGGAACACGGAACCATGCGCGGACCTGTGGACCGTGGTGGAGTCGCCGGTGGAGGAACTCCCCGATCGGCAGACCGCACGCGAGGACCTCGCGGCCGGCCCGGAGGAGGCCGTCGCGATGCATTCGCAGATGCTGACGAACGGCGTGTCGGACCTGCTCGGCGAGATCAGCGACAACCTGCTGGTGGCCTACGGTCTGGCGCGGCAGGAAGGCGATCCGCTGATCGTGGCGCTCATCGGCAAGGCGCTGCTGCAGACCGGACGGAGACTGGCGCAGGGCATGTCGCCCTCCGAGGCCGGGATTGCCTGTCACTGAGCCGTCAGGCGTCCCTGCAGCGGTCGAGGAAGGCCCGCAGGTAGCTGCCTACGGCCGCTGCGCGCTCGACGGCGAGGAGGTGTGCGGCCCGCGGCAGGACCACGAGTTCAGCCTGGGCGATTTCACTGCAGATCTCCTCGGCCATTGACGGGGGCGTCGAAGGATCATCGCGTCCGGCGATCACCAGGGTCGGCGCGGTGATGGCGGAAAGGACCGGACGCAGGTCCATGCGTCCGATCGCGCCGCAGCAGACCGCATAGCCGGCCGGATCGCAGGCCAGGAAGCGTTCGCGGATCGCCCGGACCGCCTCGGGGGCGCGGCTGGGAAAATCGGGCGTGAACCAGCGTCCCAGCGTCGCCTCGACGAGTGCGCCGGTGCCGCGTGCCCGGACGGTCTCGGCGCGCTCGTTCCAGCTCTGCGCGCTGGGCAGGTGTGCCGCCGTCGCCATCAGGGTCACACTCAGCGGCCGTCCCGGATCGGCGCTCGCCAGGGCCTGCACGGTCATGCCGCCGAGCGACAGTCCGACCAGATGGGCGCGGTCGATGCCGAGGGCGTCGAGCAACCCTGCGAGATCGTTCGCCAGGTCCGCGACCTCGACGGGCTGGTCGCGGGTCTCGGAGCCGCCATGGCCGCGCGTGTCGTAGCGCAGGGTGCGGAAGCCACCGGCGAGCGACGGTAGCAGCGCGTCCCACATCTCCAGGGTGGCGCCCAGCGAGTTCGAGAAGGCGACCACCGGGGCGCCCTCCGGACCTTCGAGGACGTAGCGGAACGTCATCCCTCCGACGGCGATCTGCGGCATGCGATTTCCTCCGATCTCGATCTCCGGGGCGCGGCGCGTCACGCCGGCAGGAAACAGGTGCGGTCGAGGTAGGCCTTGCGCCAGCGCGTGATGGTCACCCGCTCGAACAGGCCCGCCTGGGCGAAGGGATCGGCGGCGATCAGCGCCTCGGCCGCGCCGCGATCCTCTGTGTCCACGATATAGAGGCCGCCGCCCCGATCGCTGCCGTCGTCGTTGAGCTTGGCGCCGCAGGCGAGCAGCCGCCCGGCATTCTCGGCAAGGAACGCGAGATGCTCGGCCCGGACGGCGCGCCGGAGGTCCTGGTGATCCGGCTTGTCGAAGGTCTCGATGATGTAGGGCATCGTGGTCTCCCGGATGACACGGTCCTTCAGGCGCGGCCGAACGATACCCAGCCCCAGCCGCGTTCGTGCAGGTAGTACAGCAGGGTCTTGGTCACGGTCTCGGTCGAGGCGATGGAGCCGGCAACCAGGACGCTGCCGGTGAACAGATAGGACAGGGCGAGGGTGTCGAGGCTCCCGACGATGCGCCAGCTCACCGCCTTGGCGATCGAGCGGACGCGGCTCTCCCCGGACGGTGCGCTCGACCGTGGTCCGCGAGTCGCGAGGGCTCGGTCATGAGCTGGCAAGTGATCGGTCGGCATAGCGTCTCCCCGCTCCCTGTCCGGGAGCAAACGCGCGAAGCCGGGGACCGTTAAGGGGCCGCGCGAGAAACTGCGCGTGGGAGGAGCGCGGCCCTCGATGACGATGCCGCGAGTCCCGCTGGGGATCTTCGGAATCGCGGCGTTGCCTTCAACATGAGTCAATGCGTGCGCCTGCGAAACGCTCGACAACCCTCGCCCGCAAGCAGGAGGGTACGAGCGATGCACGAGCTTTCGATTCGGGAGCCTGCGATCCGCCCGGCGGAGTTCTGGGACACAGTCGCCGGACTGGTGACCGCCAAGGTCGAGCCGGTGATCGGACGGGGCGAGAAGCAGCGCAGCCCGGTGATCGACTACCTGCGCGACCTGGAGGCCCTCGCGCGACGCCAATGCAGCAGCCGCGAGACGGTCCAGATCATCGCCTCGGGCCGCCGCCTTCTCGGCGACCGCAGCGAGATTGGACCGGCGGACGGCCCCTTCACGCGGATCTGAGCCCACAGCACCGGCGCGATCTCACGCGCGGCCGGCGATCCACCCGAATGTAAGCCTAGAACAGCCCGCGTTTCGTCGGCGCAGCCGTCGGGGCGCGGGTTTTTCGTGAGCGGATCAGGACGAGCGCGGCTGCCACGGCCCAGGCCGCGCAGGTCGGGGCTACCCATTGCTGGATGTTCGGCAGCGACCAGCCATACAGGAACTCGGCGCCGAGATGCGCCTGGACGGCGTCCCAGCCGGCGTGCTTGATGTCGTGCTCCCGCTGCCCGGCCTCGCGGCCGTAATAGTAGGTCGAGACCAGAAGCGCGGCGGTGCCTTCCGGGCGGGGGCTGCGCAGCAGGGTCAGGGCCGCCGCCATCCCGGCGGTCTCGAGAGCCGCCGTCATGGCGTGGCTCGTGGCCGGGTTCGCGACCATGAAGGCGACGAGCTTTCCGAACATGGACGGCGCTTACACGAATTCGCCCGGCCCGTCAGGGGCAGGCTGCATCCCGAGCCGGCCACGCACCGTTTGCGCTTCAGAGGTTGTGGCACTGGGGAGCGGGTGATGGAGGACGTGTACGATCTCGACCGCTTCGTCGAGGCGCAGGCGGGGGTCTACCCGCGGGTCCTCGCGGAGCTTCAGGCTGGGGAGAAGCGCAGCCACTGGATGTGGTTCATCTTCCCGCAGATCGCCGGCCTCGGTTCCAGCCCGATGGCGCAGCGCTACGCGATCGGATCCCTCGATGAGGCGCGGGCCTATCTCGGGCATCCCCTGCTCGGCGAGCGCCTGCGCGCTTGCACGAGGGCCGTCAACGCCGTTTCCGGGCGCTCGGCGCACGCGATCTTCGGATCGCCCGACGACATGAAGTTCCGCTCCAGCATGACGCTGTTCGCCCGAGCCGCGCCGGACGAGCCGCTCTTCGCCGAGGCGCTGGCGCGGTATTTCGGCGCCCAACCCGACCCGCGAACCCTGGCCAAGCTCGGCCAGGATTGAGGTCTTACCGGCCCCAGAGGCCGACCCGCTCCGCCCGCGCCTGCTCCTCGGCCCCGAGCAGGTCCGGCGGCGCATCCTCCGTGGCGCGGGCGCCCCCCGCCGCCAGGATCAGCCCGGCGAGATCGTCGCCCTCGATCCGGCACCGCGCCGTGGCCGCGTCCGAGACGTCGCTGCAGATCACCTCGCGGCGGCGCAGGTAGCTCGCGAGCTGGCGGGCGAGATGGCCGCGCTGGCCCTCGACCCCGAGCAGGTGCACGGTGCGCCCGCGCAGGTTCAGGGTCCCGGTGTCGATCACCTCCGGGACGCCCCGGATCTCGCCGCCGGGCGTCAGGTTCGGCGTGAGCGCTGGCGCTGTCCGGGCCGGCTCGGCCCGCTCCGCCGAAGGACGCGGCTTGCCCTTGGCGAGCTTCTCCGAGGCCCGCTGGACGAAGTCGTGGAAGATCCCGGCCGGCATCTCGCCGCCGAACATGCGGTTCATCGAGCTGTTGTCGTCGTTCCCGATCCAGACACCGACCACGAGGTCCGGAGTCATGCCGATGAACCAGGCGTCGCGGAAATCCTGGCTCGTGCCGGTCTTGCCGCCGATGATCTGGCCGGGCACCCGCGCCGCCCGGCCGGTGCCGGATTCCACCACCGCCTGGAGCGAGTCGAGCATCATCGTGCGCGGCTCCTGGGCCAGGGTCGCGGCGGGCGCCGGGTCGGCGTGAACGTAGAGCGGCTGCGGGGCCGCGCCGCGGATCGCATGGATGCCGAAGGCCTGGAGCGGGGCCCGGCCGGATAGAACCGAGCCGTAGGCGCGGGTCATCTCCAGGAGGCTGACGCCGCCCGAACCGAGGACGAGGCTCGGCACGTTGGGCAAGTCCGACTGGATCCCGAGCTTGCGCGCGGTGGCGATCACCGCCGGGATACCGACTTCCTGGCCGAGCTGTGCCGCCACCGTGTTGATCGAGAGCGCGAAGGCGGTCCGCAGCGGCACCGACCCGCGATAGCGCCCGTCATCGTTCTCCGGCTCCCAGTCGCCGATCTGGACCGGACGATCGACCAGCACGGATTCGGGCGTGTAGCCCTGCTCGTAGGCCGTGAGGTAGACGAGGAGCTTGAACAGAGAGCCCGGCTGGCGCTTGGCCTGGACGGCCCGGTTGAACTGGCTGTCCTCGTAGTCGCGGCCGCCCACCATGGCGAGGATCGCGCCCTCCTTCGACAGCACTACCATGGCCGCCTGCCCGACCTTGCGGCGTGCCCCGTCCTTGTCGAGGCGGCGGGCGACGACGCCCTCGGCCAGGCTCTGCAGGTCGAGGTTGAGGGTCGACCGCACCGTGACGTCGCCGTCGCTGCCGGCGAGGCGCTTCACGTCGCCCGCGATCATGTCGAGGAAGTAGTTGGTGCCGGGCGGCGCCTCGGGCGGCGACTTCAGGGTCACGCTCTGGCGGCGCGCCGCATCGGCCTCGGCCGGGGTGATCGCCCCGGTCTCGACCATGGCCTGGAGCACCACGTCGGCCCGTTCCTTGGCGCCGCCAAGATTGCGCGTCGGGGCGAGCTGCGAGGGCGCGCGCACCAGACCGGCGAGCATCGCCGACTCGGGCAGGTTGAGGGCCCTGGCGGGCTTGGCGAAGTAGCGGCGCGCCGCCGCATCCGCCCCGTAGGCGCCGGCGCCGAAATAGGCGGAGTCGAGATAGCCGAGCAGGATCTCGTCCTTGCTCATCATCGACTCGACCCGCAGCGCCAGGAACGCCTCCTGCACCTTGCGCCAGAGCGTCTTCTCCTGATTGAGGGAGGTCAGGCGCACATATTGCTGCGTGATCGTGGAGCCGCCCTCGCGCACGCCGCCGCCGGCGAGGTTGCGCCACGCCGCGCGGGCGAGCCCGCGCAGATCGATGCCCCAGTGGCTGTAGAAGCGCCGATCCTCGATCGCCACGATCGCCTGGGCGAGGTGCGGCGGCAGATCGGCGGCGGTCAGCTTCTGGCCGCGGAAGCTGCCCCGCGTGGCGAAGACCCGCCCGTCATCGGCCTCGACGGTGATCGCGCGCTGGCCGGTCTCGACGATGGCCCCGCCGAGCGGCGGCAGGGTCAGCAGGGCGGCGAGCAGGTAGATCCCGAGCGCCAGGACAGGCAGCAGGAGCGCAAGCCCGGCGACCGTCAGGGCCGGCCGGCGGCGCAGGCGGCCGAGGAACGCGGGATCGAGCCTCCGGCGCGGCCGATGTCCCGCAGCGAGGGCGGTCCGGTCGACCGATCCGGATTCCGTCCGTGTGCGGTCGCGCCGTCGTGCCAGACGAGCGGCGGCCCGCGCGGACGCGGTACGCCCGACGCGCGCGACACCGAGCCCGGCCGCGGCGATCAGGACCCATAGATGCCGGAAGAGGTCGTGAGCCGCGCGCCGTGCCTCGCGGGCCGCCAGGCGCGGGTCCGGGGCATCGGGACCCGGCCTCCGCCCGGCTGTCGGATCTGACGGTTTCGGCTCGCCGGCCGGGGCGCGCTCCGGCGCGTCGGGCGTCATCGCACTGTGGTTTCCGGGACCGGCCGTTCCGGTCGACGGCGTGTTCTAAGCCTCATCCGGCCCTGTGTCCCGCGGCCGGAGCAACGAAGTCGCCCGCGAGGGATGATCGCGCCGCAACCGTGTGGATCGGGTCACGCGACCCGATCCGGATGCCGTGCCGGGTCACCGCCCGGCGGGTGCGATGGGCTGTCCGGCCGCCCCGTGCTGGCTTCGCAACTGGAAGGCGAGGATCAGCAGAAGCACCCCGAAGGCGAGCGTGTAGCCGCCGATCCACCACGTCAGGACCAGAGCGGACATCCCCGGCTCGATGATCAGCACGATCCCGAACAGGATCGAGACGAGGCCCCCGAGCACCAGCCACCAGCGCCCGTAATGGAGGTGCAGGCGGAAGGCGGCCGCGATCATCAGGCCGCCGGTCACCAGCGCCCAGACTGCGAGGAGCAGGACGAACGCCCAGACGGCAGCCCCCGGGACCAGGACGGCGGCGACACTCACGACGATGTCGACGACCCCCTCCAGAAGCAGGAAGCCCCAGCGCTCGTGTCGCTGCGCCGCCCGGACCGCGCCCACAATGGCGAAGATGCCATCGGCGAACGTGTAGGCGGCGAAGAACAGCACCAGCGACAGCACGAAGGCGCCCGGCGCGACGAAGGCGATGGCGCCGAACAGGATCGCGATCACCCCGCGCAGGGCGACGAGCCACCAGTTGCGGGCGAGCGCCGCGCTCATGGCGTCGAGGCGCGCGGCACCGACGAGCGGAACGCCGGAGGGCGAGGTCCCGATCGGACCGGAGCCCGATCCAGATGGTGTCGGTGACGGGCTGCTGGTCATGGAGAAACTCCCGAACCCGATGGCCGTGGGCGGCAAAGGTTCCCGCCGCAGAACGCCGCACTGCGGCAAGCGTTCCTGGCTACGGTCGCGCTCGGCGGGGAACCTTGTGGCGGCGGTCGGCTTCTGTACGTCGAGGCGGGCGATGTGCAGAGCCCGGCCGCCGTGAGGTGGCCGGCCCATCGGGCGACGACTT
Source organism: Methylobacterium sp. CM6257 (assembly GCF_054611515.1). NCBI lineage: Bacteria > Pseudomonadati > Pseudomonadota > Alphaproteobacteria > Hyphomicrobiales > Methylobacteriaceae > Methylobacterium > Methylobacterium sp. CM6257. The sequence goes on along the minus strand of NZ_CM137735.1, from coordinate 5,683,766 downwards.
CCCATGTTTGACGATCAGAGGCAGGCCTCCGAGGCCGAGGCGCGGCTGCGGCCGGCCGACGGCCGGGCCGGTGCGGTCGATCGCGATGTCCTGGATCTCGGTCAGGATGCCTCGGCTGGGGACCGCGAGACCGCCCGCAAGCCCGGCTGGGACGATGCGGATCAGGCCGAAGACCAGGACGCGCCGGGCGACGAGAACGGCGGCGATCCGGAGGACGAAGCGGGCGACGCGCGGCGCCCCAACATCCTGCGGCGGCACCCGTTCGCGTTCCTGCTCGGCGGCCTCGCGGTGGTCGCCCTGTGCGTCGGGGTGTTCTTCTACTGGCTGCTGTACATGCACCCGTACGAGAGCACCGACGACGCGTTCGTCGACGCGCGCAGCATCGCGATCCAGCCCAAGGTCGGCGGCTACTTGGTCGACGTGCCCGTCACAGACAACCAGCACGTCGAGGCCGGGCAGGTCCTGTTCCAGATCTACCAGCGCGACTACGAGATCGGCCTCGATCAGGCGAAGGCGCAGATCGAGGCCGATCAAGCTGCCATCAAGAACATCGACGCCCAGATCCAGGCCCAGTACGCCAACATCGACGTGTCCAAGGCACAGGTCGCCACCGCCGAGGCGGCGCTGAAATTCGCCCAGGAAGACGCGGCCCGCTACAAGGACCTCGCCGAGCGCGGCTCCGGCTCGATCCAGCAGTCGCAATCCGCGACCTCGACGCTGCAGCAGCGGCAGGCCTCCCTGCAGAGCGCCAATGCCAGCGTGGTCGCCGCGCAGAAGCAGATCGGCTCGCTTCAGGCCCAGAAGGCCTCGACGCAGGCGCAGCTCGCCCGCGACAAGGCGCAGGTCGAGCAGGCCGAGCTGAACCTCGGCTACACGACGGTGCGGTCCGTGCAGTCCGGTCGCGTCGTCCGGCTGACCGGCGGCATCGGCCAGCTCGCCCAGGCCGGCCAGAGCCTGTCGATGTTCGTGCCCGACGACATCTGGGTGACCGCCAACTTCAAGGAGACGCAGATCACCGACATGCGCCCGGGCCAGCCGGTCGACATCGAGATCGACGCCTATCCGGATCGCAGGATCCACGGCACGGTCGCGTCGGTGCAGCCGGGCTCCGGCACCGCCTTCAGCCTGCTCCCCGCCCAGAACGCCACCGGCAACTACGTGAAGGTGACGCAGCGCATCCCGGTGAAGATCGTGGTCAAGGACTGGCCAGCGGACGTGGCGATCGGCCCGGGCATGTCGGTCGTCCCGACCGTGACGGTGCGGTGAGCGCGATGGCCGGCAAGGCTGCTGCCGCCGCGCCCGGGCGCAAGCCGAACTCGGATAAGCCCCGGATGGGCCAAGCCTCATCCGGCATGGCGCCGGGCGGACACAATCCGTGGCTGATCGCTGGCGTCGTGGCGCTCGCGACCTTCATGGAGGTGCTCGACACCACCATCGCCAACGTGGCGCTGCGCTACATCTCGGGCGGGCTCGCAGTCGGCCCCGACGAGGCGGCCTGGGTGGTGACGAGCTACCTCGTGGCCAACGCCATCACGCTGACGGCGTCGAGCTTCCTGGCCAAGCGCTACGGCCGCAAGGCGTTTTTCATGTGGTCGGTGGCGCTGTTCACCATCTCGTCGATCCTGTGCGGCTTCGCCTGGAGCCTGGAATCCCTGCTCCTCTTCCGGGTGCTGCAGGGGCTGGGCGGCGGCGGCATGGCGCCGCTGGCCCAGTCGATCCTGGCAGATTCCTTCCCGCCGGCGAAGCGGGGCCAGGCCTTCGCGCTCTACGGCGTCGCCATCGTGGTGGCGCCGGTGATCGGGCCGACGCTCGGCGGATGGCTCTCGGACAACGCCTCCTGGCACTGGTGCTTCTTGATCAACGGCCCCGTGGGCGTGATCGCGCTGGGGCTGATGTACTGGCTCATCGAGGACAGCAAGGCCGCCAAGAAGGAGCGCCGCGCCCTGGTGCGCAAGGGCATCCGCTTCGACATCGTCGGCTTCGTTCTGGTCGCCCTGTTCCTCGGCTCCCTGGAGGTGATCCTCGACGAGGGTCAGCGGAAGGATTGGTTCGGCACCTCGACGCTGATGAACGTGTCCGGCGTGCTGATGGTGGTCTCGTTCGTGGCCATGATTCCGTGGCTCCTGAACAAGAAGAACCCGGCCGTTGATCTGAGTCTCATCGGCAACCGCCAGTTCGGCTCCTGCTTTCTGGTGATGATGTTCACCGGGGCGATCCTGATCGCCACCACGCAGTTCATCCCGCAGATCACACAGGAATATTACGGCTACACCGCCACCCTGTCGGGCCTCGTGCTCGGGCCCGGCGGCATCGTCACGGTGGTGATGATGTTCCTCACAGGCCGGATCTCGTCCTACGTGCAGCCGAAATGGCTGATCGCCACCGGCATGACGATCGTGGCGCTCGGGATGTACGACCTGACGCGGCTCAACGGCACCACGACCTTCGCGTTCTTCGCGTGGTCGCGCGTCTATATCGGTATCGGCCTGCCGATGGTGTTCCTGTCGATCACCTCGGCCTCCTACGAGGGGATCCGCAAGGACCAGACCGATCAGGCCTCCGCGCTGATCAACGTCGCCCGCAATGTCGGCGGCTCGATGGGCGTCTCGCTGGCGCAGAACATGCTGGCCTACCGGAGTCAGTTCCACCAGAGCCGGCTGGTCGAGAGCATCAACCCGGCCGAGCCCGCCTATCAGGAGACGATGCGGCAGGCGACTCAGTACTTCTCCGAGCACGGCTATGCCGGCGTCGAAGCGCAGAACCAGGCCACCGCCTGGCTCGGCAGCGTGCTGAGCACGCAGGTCGCCTACTGGGCCTATATCGACGTGTTCTGGGTCCTCGGCCTCGTCGCCGCCTGCGCGGTGCCGCTGGCGCTGAGCCTGAAGAGCGTCAAGCTCGGCGGCGGGGCGCCGGCAGGGGGGCATTGATGCGGGGCGGACAGATCCGTCCCGCGCCGAATGCGGCGTATCTCGCGGCTTCAGACGCCGTCCGGCGGCAGCGCCTCCGTCACCTCGATGCGGCGGCTGCCTGCATTCCTGCCGGTGTCACCGGAGGCAATCTCGGTCTGGGCGGGGGCCTTGTCGAGCGCCTCCGCCACCGCAGTGACGCCCTGGTAGCGGGTCAGGCGCCGGTCGATCATGTCGTCGATCCGTTCGTGAAGTTCGGCCACGGTCAGGCTGCGGCGCTTGCCGCCCGCCTTCTCGGTGAACAGGCTGCGATTGGCCCGCGCGGCGCTGCGGAACTCACGCCCCGCGACCTCATCGGGCTTCTCGGAGGAGAGCCACAGGAAGCGCCCGGCGCTGGCGGTGCCGAAGAAATGGGCGAGGTACAGTTCGGTCGTCGTGAGGGCCCGGCCGACCCGGGCCTCGATCCGCTCGCGATCGCGCTTGACCAACTCGGCCGCCATCAAGGCCGCCACGCGCGGATCGTTGCGCAGGCCGAGCACCCGGGCGCGCATGCCGTTGGTGACAGTAATTGCTGAGCCCCGGCCCTTCACGGCAGCGGCCTCCTCGGCCAGCCCGTAGCGGGCGCCGTAGTCGCGGATCATCTCCAGCCACGTGCGGGCCACGAACTGGAACAGGCCCTGTGCCGAGGAGGTCGCCGCCTTGGCATCCGTGTCGAAGCTCGATTCCTTGTCGGCGAGCGCCATCATGTAGACGGGATCGACGCCAGCCTCGTCGGAGGCCTTCACGATCGTGTCGACCACCTTGCGCGGCACGGTGCGCTCGCCGAACTTGACCGCGTCCTCGCCCTGCTCCTGCGTCACCTGCGGCAGGGCCGCGAGGTCCTCCTGGATCAGCGCCGTGGTGGCGGGCTCCTGCTCCGGAACGGGCAAGCCGTTCCAGGCGGACGCCGCCTCGGTCGGTGCCTCCGGCGACGGGTCTCCGTCGAGCGTCGATCGGAGGGACATATCCCGAGCGGACGTCCCGGCGGTGAGCGCCTGCGCGGCGCGCGGACTGGTATCGACCCGGTCGTGAGCCTGCGCGGGGGGCGCGAAATAGGCGGGCGCGAAGGCAGCCTGCGGCAGTCCGAATCCGGCGACGAGGCCCAGGGCCAGCGTCCCGGAGAGCCGGCGGATCCCGCTCCGGCGAGCCCCGTTCCGGCTTGTGCGGCGAAGTGACCGGCGCTCCGCTTCGCGGCCGGCCCGCGGCAGCCACGCCACGGCTTCATCCTTAAACTGGCTCGCGATCGGCGCGAGTCGGCTCACGTCGTCGGCGCAACGCGCCGGCTCCGGGAAAACCCCCATCACTGGTCCTCTTCAGATCGTTCCTTGTGTCGGCCCGGCGTCTGGCGGCCGGGTTCCTTGAAGCGGCGGCCGTATCGGCGCCGGCCGTGACCAGAATGGGACGGCCCCGTGATCCAAGCGTGGCACGGTCAAGGAAGGGTTAACCCTGCCTTTTAAGGGCGCGTTAACGCCCTGAACGGGCCGCGCTTCAGGGCGGCGCAGGCGCAAAGTTGTCGCATTCGGCTTGGAACGCCGCACCTTCGAGCCAGTTAGGTACGGCCCCAGGGGGGCGAACTTTCCGTCCCAAGACGCCACCCGCGTCCGCAAAAGGACATCAGTTTCCGATGAGCATGCAGTCCGGTCGCCGCGTCGGTGTCGCGTTCGTTGGTATGGGGGGCGCCGTCGCCACCACCGCCATCGCCGGCATTGAGATGATCAAATCCGGCTCGAACCGGCTCGACGGGCTGCCGCTCGCCGGCCTCTCCGTGGCGGGCATGGCCGACTACAAGGATCTCGTCTTCGGCGGCTGGGACCTCAACGGTGACGACCTCGCCGCGGCCGCGAGCGGCCACGGTGTTCTCTCGAAGGACGACATCGAGAACGGCGTCCAGGCCCTCAAGGGCATCACCCCCTGGCCGGCGGTGGGCAGCGCCAAGTTCTGCAAGAACATCGACGGCCAGAACCGGATCGTCGCCAAGGACCACCGCGAGGCGGTCTCGGTGATCGCCAACGATCTCCGCCGCTTCCAGAAGGAGAGCAACCTCGATGACGTCGTGGTGGTGAACCTCGCCTCGACCGAGCGCTGGCCCGACCTCGACGACCCGACCCTGAACTCCACCGCGGCCTTCGAGAAGGGGCTGGATTCGAGCGACGAGGCGATCTCGCCCGCGATGCTCTACGCCTACGCGGCGATCAAGAGCGGCATCCCCTACGCCAACTTCACGCCGAGCGTGGCCGCCGACGTGCCGGCGCTGCTCGAACTCGCCAAGGAGATGAACGTCCCTGTCGCCGGCAAGGACGGCAAGACCGGCCAGACCATGATGAAGACCGTCCTGGCCCCGGCGCTTAAGGCGCGCGCGCTGCATGTCGACGGCTGGTTCTCGACCAACATCCTCGGCAATCGCGACGGCCTCGCCCTCAATGACCCGAACTCGCTGCAGTCGAAGCTCAACACCAAGGGCACGGTACTCGACTCGATCCTCGGATACCCGGTTGAGGACCACCTCGTGCACATTCACTATTACCGCCCGCGCGGCGACGACAAGGAAGCCTGGGACAACATCGACGTCACCGGCTTCATGGGCCAGCGGATGCAGATCAAGGTCAACTTCCTCTGCAAGGATTCCATCCTGGCCGCACCGCTCGTCATCGAGATCGCCCGCGTGCTCGATCTCGCCCACACGCGCGGCGAGGGTGGGGTTCAGGAGCAGCTCTCGACCTTCTTCAAGGCCCCCATGGTGAAGAACGGCCACGGGCCGGAGCACGCCTTCGGCAAGCAGGAGCAAATGCTCCGCGACTGGCTGGGCGTACACTAGGCGTCGTCGCGATCGAGGGCGGCTTCCGGAAGGACACGATGCCAAGCGAGACCCAACCGCCCCTCTCCGGCGCCGCCGCGCCGGAGGCGCTGCGCGACCTCCTGGTCGAGATGAACGATCTCAAGCGCGTCCGCTCGGCGGGCCGCCAGGGATCGATCGCCGAGCGGCTGTTCGCGCAGGGGTGGGGCCTCCTCACCGGCGGGACCCCGCCCGATGAGGTCGCCCTCGACATCGCCGCGGTCACGCTCGCGGCGACGCGCCTTTGCGATCTCGACGCGGCTTTTCTGACCGCGGCGGGCCTCTCGGAGGAGGCGGCCTCGGCGGTGCTGGTCGCAGGCTTCGATGCGGTGACCGGAATGCTCGATCCGGATCTTCGGGCCCGCTTGCGCGCGCGGCTCGCGCCGCGTCCGGCGGGCCAGCCCGGATCGCTGCCGGGCTTCGTCGCAGCCCTGGCGCAGCAGCCGCGCGCTGGCGTGACCTGTCCCGGCCGTGCCCGGATCCTGCTGGAACCGCCGGAGAACCATGCCGAACATTGCCTGATGGTGGCGGTCTACGGCGTCTGTCTCAGCCCGTTCTACCGGGCGGACCCCGGGACCGTGTTCCTGGCCGCGATGGCGCATCACTTCCACAACGCCGCGATGCCCGATGCCGGCTTCACCGGCGAGATGCTGCTCGGCGGCCATCTCGGCCCGATCATGGCTACGACCACCGCCTGGGCGCTCGCCGAACTCGCCGAGCCGCTGCGGGGCCAGGTCGAGCGCGCCCGCGCGGTGCTGCCGGATGACGCCACCGCGGAGGGCCGTGCCTTCCACGCGGCGGACTGCATCGACCGGGTCCTTCAGATCGCCCAGCACCTGCGCGGGGCCTCGACCACGATGGGTATGGTGCTCGACGAGTGGGAATTGGTTCATGCCGGCCCGGTTAAGGGTTTCCACGATCGTGTCCTCGCCGACATGCGCATCCCTTGATCGCCGGACCCCGCCGCCCATCTGCCCGGGCGGTCCCGAGAGCCATGATCCCGTTCGAACTCATATCGCCGGACACCGGCAACCCGCTGAAGGCCGACGGCCCGCACGCCCTGCGCGATGCGGGGACCGGCGCGCGCTGGCCCGTGATCGACGGCATCCCGTACCTGCGGGTCGGCCGCGAGGCGCTGGTCGAGCGTGTGCTGGCCCATCTCGACGCGGGTGAGCCTGACGAGGCGCTGGCCGCGCTTCTGGTCGACCAAGACGATTGGTGGAACGGGCCGCCCGCCGATCCCGCGGGGATCATCCGCCTCATCAAGGACCGGCGCACGGCGACGCTTCGCGAAGCCGTCCAATGGCTGGGGTGGGGTCGCGTCGGCGACTACTTCCTGCATCGCTGGAGTGACCCGACCTTTCTGGCCGGCCTGTCGCTGCTGGAGGCGCACTGGAACGAGCCGGCTTGCGTCTTCGAGTTCGCCTGCGGCATCGGCCATTACCTGCGCGAGCTTCAGCGCCGCGGCTGCAAGGTTGCGGGTGCCGACGTGGTCTTCGCCAAGCTCTGGGTCGCCCGGCACTGGGTGGTGGGCGAGAAGGCGCAACTCGTCTGCTTCGATGCGGGCTCGCCGCACTGGCCGATCACGGGCGCGCCGGTCGACCTCGTCGCCTGCAACGACGCCTTCTACTTCCTCGACGACAAGGCGATCCTGCTCGACTGCCTCCGCCAGAACGCGGGCGACGATGGCTGGCTGGCGCTGAGCCACATCCACAACCGCGACTGCCCGGGCTTCTCGGCCGGGCGGGGGGTGACCGCCGAGGAGATCGCCGAGCTGTTTCCCGACGCCCTGGTCTACGACGACGCAGAACTGACGCGGGCGCTCGTCGCAGCACGGGCGCCGGGCCCGCAGGAACCGTTGGCTCTGCGGACATGCGAGGCGTTCTCGGTGGTGTGCGGTCCCGGTATGCGCCCGGCGCCCCGTGCGCTGGTCGACGGTCTGACTCTGCCGAAGCCCGGGACCGTGTTGCGGCTCAACCCGCTCTACGTGCCAGCCGCAGCGGACGCGACCCGCTCCCTCTCCCGTGCGGGAGAGGGTCTGGAAGGTTCAGGACCGAGCGCGCCATCGACGCGCGTTCAAGACGCTTCCTCCCCGGAAGCCGCCCACCCCTCACCCTGTCCCTCCCCCGCACGGGAGAGGGGACCCGCGTCACATCCGCAGGAGGGCCGTCAAGCATCCGACCAAGGCGGCTACGTCATCCGCTGGCCCTCGGAACGCTACGAGGCGGAATACGCCCCCCGCGCGACCTATCCGATGCGCTCGCCCGGACCCGAAGAGCTGACCTTCGATGGCGGCGTCGATGCGCCGGAGACGCAGCGTGTCCGCGTGCGCGAATTCGTCGACCTGCCGGAGCGGTGGTGATGGACGGGGTCGGCTGGGGCATCGTCGGCTACGGCTGGGTCGCCCGCGACTACATGGAGCCGGGCATCCGCGCCGCTGGGCACCGGCTGGTCGCAGTCTGCGATCCGGACCCGGACAGCCGCGCCGCGGCCGAGCGCGCCGGCGCACGCGGCCATGCCAACCTCGCCGGCCTCCTCACCGAGCCCGAGGTCGAGGCGGTCTACGTGGCGACGCCGAACCACCTCCACCGCGGCGCCGTTGAGGCTCTGGCCGCCGCCGGAAAGGCGATCCTGTGTGAGAAGCCCATGGCGGCGACGCTCGCCGACGCAGAGGCCATCGCTCACGCGGTCGAATCTCGAAGGATCTTCTACGGGACGGCCTTCGACCAGCGGCATCATCCGGCGCACCGGACGATCCGTGCCCAGGTCGAGGCCGGGCGGCTCGGCACCGTGACGGCCGTGCGGATCGTCTACGCCTGCTGGCTCGGCCGTGACTGGTCGGAGGCCGGCCAGCCCAACTGGCGGATCGATGTCGTCCAGGCCGGCGGCGGCGCGCTGATGGATCTCGCCCCGCACGGGCTTGACCTCGTGGATTTCCTGCTCGGCGAGCCGATCACCACCATCGCGGCCCTGACCCAGACCAGGGCCCAGGATTACGCAGTCGACGACGGCGCCCTGTTGATCGGGCGCACGGAGAGCGGTGCGCTGGCGAGCCTGCACGTCGCCTACAATTGTCCCGACGCGCTGCCCCGCCGACGTCTGGAGGTGGTCGGCACGAAGGGCCTGCTCGTCGCCGAGAATACGATGGGTCAGACGGCCGGCGGATCGCTCGTCTTCATCGACGGCGCGACCGGGCGCTCCGAACCGCTCGCCTTCGACGCCGACAGCTCGCCCTTCACTGAGCAGGTGCGCGCCTTCGGCTCGGCGCTGCGCCGGCCCGAGGAGCAGGCGGCGTACTCGGCGTCCCGCGACCTTCACACGATGCGGCTCGTCGCCCGCGCCTACAGGCAGGGGTAGCGGACAGGATACTCAATCACGCGACCAACCCATGCATCTCCCACCCGCCGCCTCAGGATGAGGGGATGGATGGGATGGGGCGCAGGCGACGGTTCGAGGCAGACGGGAACACGACTTGAGCAACGCAGACGCCTTCCACGAGCAGGATGACCGCGCCCGCCACGAGCGGATCAAGGCGCCGCGCCCCTACCGCTTCGGTGCCAAGCGGCCGATCGAGGGCCTGCCCGGGACCCTTCCCGATCCGGTCAAGGCCTATCTCGATGTCCTGCCGGAGGGGCGCGTCGTCGGCTTCCCCCTGGCGCCGCTCGACCGCACCGGCATCCCAGTCTGGTTCGTGGCTCTCTTCCTCGACGATCCGTTCTTCGTGGGCGCGATGCCGTCGGGCATCGGCTACGGCGCAACCGATGACGAAGCGCTGATCGGCGCCGTGGCGGAGATCGCCGAGAACCTGATGCCCTCGCTGGCGGTGCTGCCGCGGGCCAAGGAGCGGGCGAGCTACACCGATCTCGCGCGCGTTTACGGCGCCAAGTCCGTGGCCGACCCGCTCACCCTCTGCCTGCCGGCCGGCTCGCCGGTCGGGCGCGACACGGTGCTCGAATGGACGCCGACCGTCCGGCATGCCACGGGCGAGATCGTGCTGATGCCCCTGGACGTCGCCGCCACCGACTATTTCGAGCTGTCGGAGGGCTACAAGCCCTTCACCAACCTGATCACCAACGGTCTTGGCGCCGGGCCGGACGTGCCCTTCGCGCTGGGCCACGGGGTTCTGGAACTGCTGCAGCGGGACGGCAACGGCCTGCTGTTCCGGGCGCTCGATCAGGGCGTGATGCTCGATCTCGACGGGATCGGCCCGGAGAACGCCGCGATGCTGGCCCGGCTGAAGGAGCTGGGCATCCGCGCGCTGCCGAAATTCGCCACCGACCAGTTCGGCCTGACCAATCTTTATGTCGTCGGCTACGACGAGGATCCGGCGCGCACCCCGGCGCCGATCGCCCTCTCGGCCTGCGGCGAGGCCTGCGACCCGGACCGGGAGCGGGCGCTCCGCAAGGCACTGCTGGAATTTCAGGCGGCGCGGGTGCGCAAGACCTTCGGACACGGGCCGCTCGGCATGGCCGCCACGGTGACGCCGCCGGGCTATGTCGACGCGTTCATCCAGAAGGCCCTTCCGAGCCTCGATCTTGAGGAGAGCCGCGCCCTGCAGGCGATGCTCGAATGGATTCAGATGCCCGCCGCCGATCTGCGCGGCGTGCTCGCCGATACCGTCTATTCGGAGCGAGGCACCAAGCGCTTCGCGGAACTGCCCTCCACCCCGGCCGCCGACGGACATGCCCGCGGGAAGATCGCCTGCGACCGGCTGCTGGAGGCCGGGTTCGACGTGCTCTACGTCGACTGCACCCCCGCCGGCGGCGGGGTCGGCGTCGTGAAGGCGATCGTGCCGGGGCTCGAGGTCGAGACCATGAGCTACTACCGGATCGGCGAGCGCAACACGCGCAAGCTCCTCGACCGCGACCACCCGCTGATCCGCTTCGGAACCGAGAGCGACGCCTTACGCCCGGTGCGCCTCACCCCGGAGGCGCTGGAACGGTTCGGCGGCCAGCCGCTGTTCGACGTCGCTCTGGCCGAGCAGATCGTCGGGCGGCACTATCCGCTCTACCGCGAGCCGGAATCGCACCATGCGCCGTTCCGGCTCGTCCAGCGGCAGGGGAGGGCAGCATGACGCTTCGCTTCGCCTACAACACCAACGGCGCGGCCAACCACCGCCTCGACGACGCGATCCACCTGATCAAGGCGGCGGGCTACGACGGCGTGGCTCTGACGCTCGACATCCACCACCTCGATCCGTTCGCCGAAAACTGGGCCGCTGAGGCCGGACGGGTGGCGAGCCTGCTCGAGAAGCTGGAGCTGACCTGCGTCATCGAGACGGGGGCGCGCTTCCTGCTCGACCCCAACGCCAAGCACGAGCCGACGCTGGTGACGGCCGACGCCGCGGGTCGGGCCCGGCGGGTCGGCTTCCTCAAGCGGGCCATCGAGATCGGCGCCATGCTGAGCGCGGAGGCGGTCTCGTTCTGGGCGGGCGTGCCGAAGCCCGGCGTCGATCGCGGCGAAGCCCGCCACTGGCTGGTCGAGGGGCTGCATGAGGTCACGGCCTTCGCCACTGCGTCCGGGGTGGTGCCCTGCCTTGAGCCCGAGCCCGGCATGCTCATCGAGACGCTGGACGACTTCGCGGCCCTCGACGTGCCGGGGCTGAAGCTCGCCCTCGACACCGGCCATTGCCTCGTCACCGGCGAGCGCGAGCCGGCCGCAGCCGTGCGGGAATTTGCCGACCGGATCGGCACCGTGGCGGTCGAGGATATGAAGCGCGGCAGCCACATCCACCTGCCCTTCGGCGAGGGCGACATGGACGTGCCGGGCGTACTTGAGGCGCTGGAGGAGGTCGGCTTCGGCAAGCTGATCTGCGTCGAGCTCTCCCGCGAGAGCCACCGGGCGGACGTGATGATCCCGCGGGCGCTTGAATTCCTCCGCGGCTGCCGGCGCCCCGGCCCGGTCCTCGCCGGCGAGCAGGAGACCCGGCGGCAATGGCAGTGAGGGCCGGACCGCGCCGCATAGCGGATCGAGCGCGGGTCCCCTCTCCCTTGCGGGAGAGGGGGCTCTGGGGCGCTCCCCTCTGCCGGACTGCGGGCGCCGCCCAATGAGAATTCTCTTCCTCAGCCGCCGCTACTTTCCGGCGATATCCGGGATGAGCGTCTACGCGCAGAACCTGCTGCGCGAGCTGGTCGGCGCCGGCCACGACGTGACGATGGTCTCGCAGTACCGCGGCGACGCCTTCGGCACCCGGGTCTATGGCGGCGGGCCGCCGCCGCCGGTGCCGGGTGTCCGGGTGATCGGCCTCGAGCAGCTCGGCGAGCAGGCCGCTGGCGATTTCGAGCGCGACATCGCCACGATGGTCGAGGTGATCTGCCGGGAGCACGCTCAGAAGCCCTTCGACGTGCTGCACGCACAGTACGGCTATCCGACCGGCTGGGCGGTGCTGCTCGCCGCGCGGAAGCTCGGGGTGCCGAGCGTCGTCTCGATCCAGGGCGGCGACGGCCACTGGGTCGGGTCCTGCTGCGAGACCCACCGCGTCGCCATGTGCGAGGTTCTGGCCCACGCCAACGCGCTGCTGATCGGCGGCGCTTCTTTCGTGGACGAGGTCTGCGAGCGGCTCGGCTCCGACCCCGCCCGCTTCACGATCGTGCCCGGCGCGGTCGACACCGATCGCTTCGCGCAGGGCACGCCCGATGGCCTGCCGGCTCCCCATGCGGGCCCGGTGCGGCTGTTCTACCACGGCCGCGTCGACCGCCGGAAAGGCGTGCTCGATTTCATCAACGCCCTGGCGATCCTGCGCCAGCACGGCACGCTGTTCGCCGCCACGATCTCCGGCATCGGACCCGACGTGGAGCCCGCGCAGGCGCTGGCGGCTGAACTCGGCTTCTCGGAGCACGCGATCGCCTTCACGGGCTACGCCGAGTACGGCTCCGTCCCGGACCTCTACCGCCGCGCCGACGTGTTCGTCTCGCCGACCTACGCGGAGGGATTCTCGAACACGATCCTGGAGGCGCTCGCGGCCGGGCTCGCCACGGTCTCCTGCCATGCGGTCGGGGTCTCCGACTGCCTGCGCGACGGCGAGAATGGGCTGCTGGTCGATCCGGGCGACGTACCGGCGCTGGCCGCCGCGCTGACCCGGATCATCACCGATGAGGGCTTGCGCCGCCGCATCGCGACCGCCGGCCTGGAGGAGTGCCGGCGGGTCTATTCCTGGCACGCCGTCGGGCGGCAGATCATGGATGTCTACGCTCGCGTACTCCACGAGAGGCCGGCCACCGACTTCTCACCGGACCTCCCCTACGATCCGAGCTGCCGGTTCCGCGCGGAGCCACACCTGCTTTGAGGCTCCGCCGGATTCGGATTTCCCGTACGCCCGCGACGAACATCGTCCTGTGACCTGAAACATGCCCACGGCGCTCGCCCTGTCACCCCATCTCGACGACGCCGCCTTCTCCTGCGGCGGCCTGCTGGCAAGCCTGGCGCGGACCGGTTGGCGCGTGGTCATGGCGACCCTGTTCACCGGCAGCGTCGCCGACCCGAAGGGCTTCGCGCTCGCCTGCCAGCTCGACAAGGGGCTGCCGGCGGAGGTCGACTACATGGCTTTGCGCCGGGACGAGGATGCCCACGCCGCCGCCGCGCTCGGGATCGCGCCGCCCGTCCACCTGTCGTTCCGGGAGGCGCCGCACCGGGGCTACGGCTCAGCGCCGGAACTGTTTTCCGAGACCCGGGCCGACGACGGCATCGCGGCCGATCTCGCCCCGGCCCTCGCGGACCTGATCGCCGGGGAGGGGCCCGATCTCCTCCTCGCCCCCCAGGCGATCGGCGGCCATGTCGACCACGTGCAGGTGGTCCGCGCGCTTCGCGGCCTCGACGGGCTGCCGCCGATCCTGTGGTGGCGCGACTTCCCCTACACCGTGCGCGAGACCGTGCCGCGGGAGCCTCTCGCCGGGCTGTTCACGCGACTCGCCGAGCCGACGATGACGCTCGATACAGACGCGCAAGGCCGGAAGCGGGAGGCGTGCGCGGCCTATGCCAGCCAGATCGGCTTCCAGTTCGGCGGCGCGGCCGGCCTCGACGCGCGCCTCGCCCAGGAGAAGGGAACCGAGCGCTTCCGCCTCTCGGGCCGGCTCGGCACGGCGATCCCCGGACTCCATGCCGGCTGAGCCGCAGGCACCGAAATCGCTGGCCGACCCGGATGCGCTCGCGGCCCGGCGGGCCCTGATCGGGGCGCCCCATATCGCGCCGATCCGGGTGCTCGCGGATCGGATCTCGGCGGAACGCGGCGCGCCGGTCCCCGTGCCCGATCCGCTGGATGGTGGCGTCCACGCGCGGATGCTCCTCCTGTTGGAGACGCCGGGGCCGGCGGTGCTGCGCACGGGCTTCGTCACCCGCGACAGCGCGAACGGCACCGCCGCCAACCTCTTCCGCTTCCTCGCCGAGGCCCGCATCCGTCGGGCCGACACCCTCATCTGGAACGCCGTGCCCTGGCTGATCCACGCGGAGGGCGCCCTCAACCGGGCGCCGTACCGGGGGGAGGTCGCGGCCGCCGCACCTTATCTGGCGCCGCTCCTCGACCTGCTGCCCCGGCTCGCCGTGGCGGTGCTGGCCGGCCGTTTCGCCGCCGGGACCGCGCCGGCACTCGCGGTGCTCCGCCCCGATCTGCCGGTCATCGTGGTCCCGCATCCGAGCCCGACCTATGTCTGCACCTCGCCCGAGGTGCCCGCCCGGATCCGGCGCGGCCTCGCGGAGGCTGCACTGGTCCTGGAACGGGCGCCCAGCTGAGGATAGCAGGCCTGTCCCGCCCGCGCCTTCCCTGGCCTTGTGCGCCTGTTCGGCCTACATGCGGGGCAACGGGCCGCGGTCCGGGAGACTCCGGCACGGGCTGAAGGCCTTCGGCCGGACCGCGCAGCCGGAAGGGCGGACGCCGAACGGCATGAATTTTCAGGGACAGCACCGGAGGTCGGCCGAGCCGGTCGAGCCGGTCCAGCACGACGCCGCGGACGCATCGCGGAAGAGCCGGCGCAGCCGCTATGCCTGGATCGGCACGGCCGCCAGCATCGTGCTGTTCGCGGTCTCCCTCGGCGTCCTGTGGAAGCTTATCCAGAGCGTGAGCTGGGCGGAAGTGCGCACGGCGATCACGGCGGCGACCGCCGAGCAGCTCGGCCTCGCCTTCCTGTTCGTCGGGATCAGCTACCTGTTCCTCACCGGCTACGACGCGCTGGCCCTGCGCCAGCTCCGGATCAAGGTGCCGTACCGCGTCACCGCGCTCGCCTCGTTCACAAGCTACGCGGTGAGCTTCACCCTCGGCTTCCCGCTGCTGACCGCCGGCACGATCCGCTACTGGATCTACGCCCGGCAGGGCCTGTCGGCGGCCAAGATCGCGGCGCTCACCGTCATCGCGGGCTTCACCTTCTGGCTCGGCATGGGCGTGGTGCTGGGCCTGAGCCTGATCATCGAGGCGGGTCAGCTCGCCGGGCTCGCCTTCACGTCGATCCGGATCAACCAGGGTGTCGGCCTCGCGGCGCTCGGCCTCGTGCTCGGCTATCTCGCCTGGGTCTCCGCCAAGAAGCGCAGCATCACCGTCAAGCACTGGCGCTTGGAACTGCCCGGCGCCTCGGTCTCCATCGGCCAGATGATCGTGGGGATCGGCGACGTCTGCGCGGCGGCGGCCGTGCTCTACGTCCTGCTGCCGCAGGAGACGACGCTGGCCTTCACCACCTTCCTGGCGATCTACGTGCTCGCCGCCATGCTGGGCATCGCGTCGAATGCCCCCGGCGGGATCGGCGTGTTCGAGGCGACGGTGCTGCTCGCCCTGTCGAGCCTTCCGCGCAACGAGGTTCTGACCTCGCTGCTCCTGTTCCGGGGCTGCTACTACGTCGTGCCCTTCGTCACCGCCCTGGCGATGCTCGGTCTCTACGAGATCGTCAAGCGCGCGGGAGGTGCGCGCGATCCCGGGCCGCCGGAAGGGACCGCGGGCCCGTCCGGACGGGCGTGGCACGACGAGTCCGGCTCCCGGTAACTCTCCGGGCCACCTGTCATGCCGGTCCGCCCGCGCAGTTCCCAGGCCTGGACGGGCGCCGCGATCGCGGCCGGTCTCCTCGGGTTCGCCACCGCGCTCGCCGGCCATCTCGACCTTCCGTTGATCCTCGCGGGCCTCGGTGCGGTCTGCCTCGGCGGCTGGCTCGGGGGCCGGGGCCAGGACGCCCCGACGCCGCGGCCCGCCGCGACCGCGCAGCGCCACGCCGTCGCCGAAGCGCTGCTGGCCCATGTCCCCGATCCGGTCATCCTGGTGGACCGGCGCACTCTGGTGGTGGAGGCCAACCCGGCCGCCCGCGCCCTCCTGCCGGCCCTGCACCAAGCCCGACCCCTCTCGTTCGCCCTGCGCGACCCGGAGGTCCTCGACGGCGTCGAGGCGGTGCTGAGTTCCGGCCTGCCCCGCCGGGTGGCCCTCGCCACCCGGGTCCCGCTGGAACGGACCTTCGAGGTGCAGATCGGCGCCCTGCCGATGCCCGACGGGTCGGGCGTCAGCGCCCTGCTGTTCCTGCGCGATCTCACCTCCGCCCGGCGCCTGGAAGCGATGCGGGTCGATTTCGTCGCCAATGCCAGCCACGAGCTGCGCACGCCGCTCGCCACCCTGATCGGTTTCATCGAGACCCTCCAGGGGCCGGCCCGGGAAGATGAGCAGGCCCGCGAGCGCTTCCTGGAGATCATGCGCGTCCAGGCCCTGCGCATGACCCGGCTGATCGAGGATCTGCTGTCCCTGTCGCGGATCGAGCTGCGGGAGCACGTGGCGCCGACCACCGTGGTCGATCTCGGGGCGCTCACCCGACAGATGGTCGACGCGCAGGGGCCGCTTGCCGAGGCGAGGGGGGCCACGATCCGCTTCGAGGACGGGGCGGGCCCCTATACGGTCCAGGGCGACGCCGACGAACTCGCCCGCGTGATCGAGAACCTGATCGAGAACGCCGTGAAATACGGCGGCGGGCAGATCAGCGTCGGGCTGGCCCGGGAGGACGATTCCCGGCTCGGCCGCCGGATCGTCCTGTCGGTGGCCGATGACGGGCCGGGCATCGCGCCCGAGCACATCCCCCGCCTGACCGAGCGCTTCTACCGGGTCGACGTGACCTCAAGCCGTGCCCGTGGGGGCACGGGGCTCGGTCTCGCTATCGTCAAGCACAGTCTCAACCGGCACCGCGGCCGGCTGGCCATCGAGAGCACGCTCGGGCAAGGGACAACCGTGCGGGTCAGCCTCCCGGAATACGGAGCCGCCCAGCAGATCCCGCAGGCCGCCGATCAGGCGGGCGCTGGATAGGGTCCGATCCCGAGCCCGGTCTCGACGCGGGCAACCCAGCTGCGGATCGCCGGATAGGCGGCCAGATCGAAGCCGCCCTCATGCGCCATGCGGGTATAGGCGACCAGGGCCACGTCGGCCAGGCTCAGCGCGTCCCCGGCCAGGAAGGCGGCGCGTTCGAGAGTCGACTCCATCAGCCGCAGCGCGTCCGCGCCGCGCTCCGCGAGCTTGGGATCGAGCTCCTCCGGCGACCGCTTGAGGTAGTGGAGC
Organism: Methylobacterium sp. CM6257; assembly: GCF_054611515.1. Classification (NCBI taxonomy): domain Bacteria; kingdom Pseudomonadati; phylum Pseudomonadota; class Alphaproteobacteria; order Hyphomicrobiales; family Methylobacteriaceae; genus Methylobacterium; species Methylobacterium sp. CM6257. The sequence continues at coordinate 5,666,485 of NZ_CM137735.1, read as the reverse complement.
TGGTAGCGGCGGACCGCGATGTAGGGCTCGTGGCTGTACTGCTCCCAGAACATCCATTGCAGCATGCGGGCACGGGCGAACGGTGCCTCCGGGATAAGCGCTGAGCCGTCCGCAAGATGGACGATGATCGCGTTCGATTCCGACAGCACCGCACCGTCGGGAAAGACGACGACCGGCACGCGGCCGGCCGGGTTCAGGGCCAGGAATTCGGGTGTGCGCGTTCCGCCGCCCGGAACATCCACGTCGCGCCAGATCGCCGGGATCCCGAGATGGGCCGCCACCCATTTGACCTTCAGGCAGTTTCCCGAACCCGGATCCCCGTAGATCGTCAGCGGTTCGACCATTCGAATCCTCGTCTGCCCCGTGCGCGAGCGAGCTTGGCGGGCCGCTTGCGATTCGACAACGGCTGGCGTCTCGGCCCCCTTGACCTTCCCATAATGGGAAGCCCCATCTGGGGTGCATGGATGCTTCGAACGGAACCGCTCCCATGCCGGAACCCGTCGCCTTGAGTTTTCCCGTCGAGGGAATGTCCTGTGCGAGCTGTGTCGGCCGGGTCGAGCACACCCTCAAGGGGCTGCCCGGTGCCCGCGACGTGGCGGTGAACCTCGCCACCAACCGCGCCAGCCTCGTCCTCGGAGGCGGCACAAGCCCCGCCGACGCCGCGTCGGCGCTGGCAGAGGCCGGCTATCCGGTCCCGGAGGCGGAGAGCCTGCTCGTGATCGAGGGGATGTCCTGCGCGAGCTGCGTCGGCCGCGTCGAACAAGCGTTGCAGGCGGTGCCGGGCGTGGGCGGCGCCACCGTCAATCTCGCCACCGGTCGCGCCGCGATCCGCCATCCCGAGGGACTGGTGGCGATCCCTGACCTCGTGGCGGCCGTGGAGGCGGCGGGCTACGAGGCCCGGCCGCTCGACGAGGCGCCGGCCATCGATCCCGCGGCCCGGCGGGAAGCGGAAGGCCGCGCCCTGCGCCGGGACCTGATCGCCGCCGCGCTGCTCTCCGCGCCCGTGGTCGTCTTCGACATGGGGGGGCATATCGTGCCTGGCCTGCATGGCGGCCCGATCACGGCCCTGGTCCAAGCGGTCCTGGCCACCCTGGTCCTGGCCTGGCCGGGCCGGCGCTTCTTCCTGCGGGGCGTGCCGGGCCTGGTGCGCGGCCACCCGGACATGAACGCCCTCGTCGCGCTCGGGGCGGGGGCGGCCTACCTCTACTCGCTGGTCTCGACCCTGGCGCCCGGGCTCCTGCCCGCGGGCGCGGCTCATCTCTACTTCGAGGCGAGCGTCCTGATCGTCACCCTGATCCTGCTCGGGCGGACCCTGGAGGCCCGGGCCAAGGGGCGGACGGGGGAGGCCATCGCGCGGCTGATGGATCTCACACCCAAGACCGCGCGCGTTGTCCGCGACGGCGCGGAGGCCGAGGTGCCGCTCGCCGCGCTCCGCGTCGGCGACGTGGTCCGGGTGCGCCCGGGCGAGCGCGTGGCCGCCGACGGCGTCGTGGTCTCCGGCACCAGCCATGTCGACGAGAGCATGGTGACCGGTGAGCCGGTGCCTGTGCGCAAGGCACCCGGCGACCGGATGGTCGGCGGTACCCTCAACGGCCGCGGCAGTCTCGACCTGGAGGTCGCCGCGGTGGGCGGTGCCACCGTGCTCGCCCAGATCACCGCCATGGTGGAGCGGGCGCAGGGCGGCAAGCTGCCGATCCAGGCGCTGGTCGACCGGGTCACCGGGCGCTTCGTGCCGGCGGTGATCGGGATCGCCGCGGTGACGTTCCTCGCCTGGGTGCTCCTCGCGCCGGCGCCGGCCCTCGGCACGGCGCTGGTCAACGCGGTGGCGGTTCTGATCATCGCCTGTCCCTGCGCGATGGGGCTCGCCACGCCGACCGCCATCATGGTCGGCACCGGGCGCGCGGCGGCGCGGGGTGTCCTGTTCCGCGACGGCGCGGCGCTGCAGAGCCTGCGGGACGTGCGGGTCGTGGCCCTCGACAAGACCGGTACGCTGACCGAGGGCCGCCCCCGGGTCACGGATTTCGTCGCCCGCAGCGGTGTCGCGGAGGACGAGGCGCTGGCGCTCGCTGCCGGCCTCGAGAGCCGATCCGAGCACCCGCTGGCCGGCGCCGTCGTGGCGGCGGCGCGGGACCGCGGCCTCGACCTGCCCGATCCGGAGAGCTTCGAGGCCGTGGAGGGGTTCGGCGTTTCCGGCCGGGTCGCGGGCCGGACCGTGGCGCTCGGCGCGCCGCGTTACCTGGACCGGCTCGGCATCGCCCGGGATCCGGATCTCGCCGCCCGCGCCGAGCGTCTGGCCGGGGCCGGCAGGAGCCCCGTCCACCTCGCTCTCGACGGCCGGCACGCCGCCGTGCTGGCGGTGGCCGATCCCGTGAAGGCCGGCGCCCGCGAGGCTGTGGCGGCCTTGAAGGCGAGCGGCCTCGTGGTGGCGATGGTCACCGGTGACGATCCTGGAACCGCCACGGGCGTCGCGAAGAGCCTCGGCATCGACCATGTGGCGGCCGGGATCCTGCCCGGCGGGAAGGTGGAGGCGGTGCAGCGGTTCCGTGCGGCGCACGGGCCCGTGGCCTTCGTGGGCGACGGCATCAACGATGCGCCGGCTCTGGCCGAAGCCGATGTCGGCCTCGCCATCGGCACCGGCACCGACATCGCCGTGGAGAGCGCCGACGTCGTGCTGATGTCGGGTGCGCTCGACGCCCTCGTCGAGGCGCTGACCCTCTCGCGGGCCGTGATGACGAACATCGGCCAGAACCTGTTCTGGGCCTTCGCCTACAACGCCGCGCTGATCCCGGTGGCCGCGGGCGTGCTGGTGCCGTTCGACGGACCGGCGCTGTCGCCGATCCTGGCGGCCGGCGCCATGGCCTTCTCCAGCGTGTTCGTCCTCGGCAACGCCCTGCGATTGCGCCGGGCGGGCGGCCGGCCCGCTCCCGTCGGCGGCACCGCACTCGCTCCGAGGTCGGCATGAGCGCGGCGCCCCTTACCATCGGCGAGGCGGCCCGGCGCACCGGCGTCTCGGCCAAGATGATCCGCTGGTATGAGGCGACGGGCCTGCTGCCGCCTGCCGCCCGGTCCGACGCCGGCTATCGCCACTACGGCGAGGCCGACCTGCACACCCTGCGCTTCATCCGCCGGGCGCGCGACCTCGGTTTCAGCATCGAGGCGATCGCGGACCTGCTGGCCCTCTGGCGCGACCGGGACCGACCGAGCGCCGGCGTGAAGGCGATCGCGCAGGAGCAGATTGCGGATCTGCGCCGCCGCATCGCCGAGCTGGAAGGCATGGCCCGGACCCTGGAGCGCCTCGCCGAGGCCTGCTGCGGGGACGGCCGGCCCGAGTGCCCGATCCTGGACGACCTCGCCGCCGCGGACCATCCGCCGGAGCCGCAGCGTCGCGCGCGCGGGCTGTCCGGGCGCCGATCCGCGCGGGCGGCACCTTGAGCGCGGCAGCCTCGTCAGCGGCTCGATCCTGACGCGCGCGCCCGTCAGCCGGATCGCAGCCTGCGGCCGGTCGGCAAGCGCGGCCGTTGACGGCGCCTCTGGCCCCGGCTTTGCTGGCCCGGCTACGACCTGCAGGCCACGAAAGCCCGAGACCGATGCCCGTGCTCGAACGGATCCGCGACTTCGCCGACACGATGACCGCGTGGCGGCACGATCTCCACGCCCATCCCGAACTCCTCTACGACGTCGAGCGGACGGCGGGTTTCGTGGCCGATCGGCTCCGGGCTTTCGGCTGCGACGAGGTGGTGACCGGCATCGGCCGCACCGGCGTCGTGGGCGTGATCCGGGGCCGGGGCCGGACCTCCAACCGCGCCATCGGCCTGCGCGCCGACATGGATGCCCTGCCGATCCAAGAGGTACGAGACCTGCCCCACCGCTCCACCGTGCCGGGAAAGATGCACGCCTGCGGCCATGACGGGCACACGACGATGCTACTCGGCGCCGCCAAGTACCTCGCCGAGACCCGCGATTTCGACGGCGCCGCCGTGCTGATCTTCCAGCCCGCCGAGGAGGGCGGCGGCGGCGGCGAGGCGATGGTCGAGGACGGCCTGATGGAGCGGTTCGGGGTCGAGTCGGTCTACGGGATGCACAACATTCCCGGCATGCCGGTCGGCACCTTCGCGATCCGGCCGGGGCCGATCATGGCCTCTACCGACCGCTTCACCATCACCATCGAGGGCCGGGGCGGCCACGCGGCGCTGCCGCAGAACGCGGTCGACAGTGTGCTGGTGGGAAGCCACGTGATCATCGCCCTGCAGAGCATCGTGGCGCGCAACCTCGATCCTCTGCAATCGGCGGTGGTCTCTGTCTGCGCGCTGGAGGCCGGCGAGGCCTTCAACGTGTTGCCGCAGACGGTGACCATGCGGGGCACCGTGCGCACGCTCTCCCAGGCGGTGCGCACGCAGATCCGGGCGCGGATCGAGACCCTCGCGGCAGAGATCGCGGGGGGCTTCGGGGCCAGTGGCGTGGTCGAGTTCGAGGGGAGCTATCCGGTCACCGAGAACCACCCGACCGAGACGGCGTTCATGGCCGACGTGGCCGCGTCCCTGGTGGGAGGGGAGAACGTCGACCGGGCGGTGGCGCCGATGATGACGGCCGAGGACTTCTCCTACATGCTCGACCGCCGCCCCGGCGCGTACATGCTCATCGGCAACGGCGACAGTGCCTCGCTCCACCACCCGCATTACGACTTCAATGATGCAGCCGCGCCCTATGGAGCCTCCCTGTGGGTGCGCCTGATCGAGACGGGGCTGCCGCTGACCGCCTGAGCACGACGCCCGCGCCGGTCGTGCTGCCGACGCTCACCCAGGCGCTCCCGGTCTGGCTGCGGATCTGCCGGTTTGGGAAGCCTTGATCCGGCCGCCCTGGTACTCACCCTGGCGGCGATCCTGGCGGTCTTGCGGTTCAGCCCCGGGATGCTGCCGACCCCGGCGCTCCGTGACCGGTCGGGATCGTGCTGCGGCAGGCGGGTCCAGCCCGACCCGGTAGGCTCAGGCCCCGTAGCGCCTCTTCAAGAGCGCGTAGGTCAGCCGCGCGGTCTGCACCTCGCCGCCCTCCGGCCGGCCGGGCTTTGTCGATGGGTTCCAGCCGTAGAGGTCGAAATGGCCGTGCGCCTTTGTCTTCGGAGCGAAGCGGCGCAGGAACAGGGCCGCGGTGATCGCCCCAGCGAACGGCCCGCCCGAGACGTTGTTGAGGTCGGCCACCTTGGAATCGAGCAGGCTGGCATAGGGCGCGTGTAGCGGCATCCGCCAGACGGGATCGATGGCCCGCTGCCCGGCCTCCGCCACGGCTCCCGCCAGGGCCTCGTCCTCGGTGAAGAAGGCCGGCAGGTCCGGCCCGAGCGCCACCCGTGCCGCGCCGGTGAGCGTCGAGAAATCGAGGATCAGCTCAGGAGCTTCCGCATCGGCGAGCGTCAGCGCGTCGGCGAGGATCAGCCGGCCTTCCGCATCGGTATTGCCGATCTCGACGCTGAGCCCGGCCCGGCTGGGCAGTACGTCGCCGGGGCGGAAGGCGTTGCCGGACACCGCGTTCTCTACGGCCGGGATCAGGACCCGCAGGCGCAGCTTCAGGTCCGCGCCCATGGCCATGTCGGCGGCCGCGAGGGCTGCGGCGGCGCCCCCCATGTCCTTCTTCATCAGCAGCATCGCGGCCGACGGCTTGATGTCGAGCCCGCCGGTGTCGAAGGCCACGCCCTTGCCCACCAGCGTCACCCGCGGGGCCTCGGCAGGCCCCCAGGTCAGGTCGATGAGCCGCGGCGCCCGCGGCGACCCGGCACCGACCGCGTGGATCAGCGGGAACTCCTTGGACAGGTCCTCGCCCTGCGTGACGTGCACCGCGGCCCCGTGCCGCTCGGCGAGGGCCCGGGCCGCGGCCTCGATCTCGGCGGGTCCGAGATCGTTGGCGGGCGTGTTGACCAAGTCGCGGCCCATCGCCACCGCGGCGGCGATCCGCTCCACCTCGGCGGCATCGATCCCTGCCGGAGCCGCGAGCCGCGCCTTCGTGCTGCCGCCGGACCGGTAACGGCCGAAGCGGTAGCTCCCCATCAGCCAGGCGAGGGCCGCTTCGGCGGGCTGTGGCGCGTTCTCGAGGCGGAATGTCCCCTCCGGCAGCAATCCCGGGAGCTTCCCGACGAGCAGCCGGTCATAGGCCGCCGCCTCGGGCTCGCCGAGGCCGAAGAGCACCCGCGCGAGGTCGCCGTCCGGGCCGGGCAGCAAGGCCAGGCTGCCCGCCTTCGGCTTGAAGCCGATGGCCTTCGCGAAGCTGCGCTGCCCCGGCTCGAGAGCGGCTTCCGCCTCCGCCCAGGATTCCGTCGTGACCAGGCTGACCGGAACGGCCTGCGTATCGCCGGGCAGGAGCGTGGGGTTCGTGGCTTGGGTTTCGGCCTGCGTCATGGGCCTCTCGTGCAGGGATCGGGCCACCGGCTTAACCGGCGGTTAGGGTTAACGCTCTATCACCGGCCGGCCGGGGGCGTGAAGCGCGAGCCAGAGCCACCCGGCCTTCCTGCCGGCGGAGCGTACCATGATGACGGCCCTGATCCGGGTTGTGAGGACCCAGGTTTCTGCCGGACGGCGCGCCGGCCTCGCCACAGCGCTCGTCGCCCTCGGGCTCGCCGGCTGCAACACCCGCTCTCCCGAAACCACCGGCTCCATCGGTTCCCTGAGCGCGCGCCCGGCGGCGCCGCGCCAGGATCTCGACGGGCTGGCCGAGCGCTTCAACGCCAATCCCGGAGACGGGCGCGCGGCGCTCGCCTACGCCCGTGCCCTCCGGTCGAACGATCAGATCAGCCAAGCCTCAGCGGTGCTGCAACAGGCGGCCTTGCGCAACCCGCGCGACACAATCCTCCTGGGCGCATACGGCAAGTCGCTGGTCGAGACCGGCCATTATCGGGAAGCGATCGACGTCCTCGCCAACGCTCACAGCCCGGCCAACCCCGACTGGCGCATCCTGTCGGCGCAGGGCTCGGCTTCGGCGCAACTCGGCGAACAGACCCGCGCGCAGGGCTTCTACGAGGCCGCCCTCAAGATCCGGCCGAACGAGCCCTCGCTCCTGTCGAACCTCGGCCTGTCCTACGCGCTCTCGCGCAACCTCGACCAAGCCGAGCAGACCCTGCGGCTCGCCGCAGACCAGCCCGGCGCCGACGCCCGGGTGCGGGCGAACCTCGCTATGGTGCTCGGCCTCAAGGGCCGCATCGCCGATGCCGAGGCGGTCCTGCGCCGCGACTTGAGCCCCGCGGAGGCCGCGGCCAACGTCGCCTCCCTGCGCAAGCTCGCCGCCCAGCCGAATCGGTTCAAGGCGCTATCCGGCGCGGGCGGGGGTGTGCCGGACCAGGGGTGACGAAAGTCCCGCGGGCGCGGCGGTTCGGAACCGCCGCGCCCGCTCCCTCTCCCCGTTGCGAGGGAGGGAAAGGCGCGGGATCCGCATCCTCGCGCCCCAGATCAAGGCCCGTCCCGGCATCCACGACACGCAACCGCGGCTGTCAGCGCGACCCGGTAGCGGCCAGATTCGAAAAGTTCTATATCCCCTCACGGCTGCGCCGCGCGGCTCCACGGGCGTCCAAATCGCCCCCGCGCATCGTCCTGCCCGGGCACTCCCGGGGCGGCGCGCGCCCGTCGGGCGCTACACAGGCCGAACACAGATCTCGTAGCGCAGGTCTTGCCTGCGCGTGTTCGACAACCCGCAGCGAGGATAGAACCAGCCGTGCCCTCACTCGACAGCTTCAAAGCCCGCCAGACGCTCGAAGCCGGCGGCAAAACCTACACCTACTATTCCATTCCCGCGGCCGAGAAGAACGGCCTCGCCTCGGCGGCCGCGCTGCCCTTCTCCATGAAGGTGATCCTGGAGAACCTGCTGCGCTACGAGGACGACCGCTCGGTCAAGAAGGCCGACATTGAGGCCGCCGTCGGCTGGCTCGACCAGAAGGGCAAGGCCGAGGTCGAGATCGCGTTCCGCCCGTCGCGCGTGCTGATGCAGGACTTCACCGGCGTGCCGGCGGTGGTCGACCTCGCCGCCATGCGCGACGCCATGGTGGCGCTCGGCGGCGACCCGCAGAAGATCAACCCGCTGGTGCCGGTCGATCTCGTCATCGACCACTCGGTGATCGTCGACGAGTTCGGCACCCCGAAGGCGCTGGCCGACAACGTCGCCCTGGAATACGAGCGCAACGGCGAGCGCTACACCTTCCTGAAGTGGGGCCAGTCGGCGTTCGACAACTTCTCCGTGGTGCCGCCTGGCACCGGCATCTGCCACCAGGTGAACTTGGAATATCTCGCCCAGACCGTCTGGACGAAGTCGGAGAACGGCTCCGACGTGGCCTATCCCGATTCGCTGGTCGGCACCGATTCGCACACCACCATGGTCAACGGCATGGCGGTTCTGGGCTGGGGCGTCGGCGGCATCGAGGCCGAGGCGGCCATGCTCGGCCAGCCGCTGTCGATGCTGATCCCCGAGGTCGTGGGCTTCAAGCTGTCGGGCAAGCTGCCCGAGGGCACCACCGCCACCGACCTCGTGCTCACCGTCACCCAGATGCTGCGCAAGAAGGGCGTGGTCGGCAAGTTCGTGGAGTTCTACGGCCCCGGCCTCGACGACATGGCGGTCGCCGACCGGGCCACGATCTCCAACATGGCCCCCGAATACGGCGCGACCTGCGGCTTCTTCCCGGTCGACCAGAAGACCATCGACTTCCTGAAGGTCACCGGCCGCTCCGACGACCGGATCGCCCTGGTCGAGGCCTACGCGAAGGCGCAGGGCATGTGGCGCGACGCCAATACCCCTGACCCGGTCTTCACCGACACGCTGGAACTCGACATGGGCGAGGTCCGGCCTTCGCTCGCCGGCCCGAAGCGCCCGCAGGACCGGGTGCTGCTCGACGGCGCCAAGGCGGGCTTCGCCGCCTCGATGGAGAGCGAGTTCAAGAAGGCCGCCGACCTCGCGCGCCGCTATCCCGTCGAGGGCACCAACTTCGACATCGGGCACGGTGACGTGGTGATCGCCGCGATCACGAGCTGCACCAACACGTCGAACCCCTCGGTGATGATCGGCGCTGGGCTTCTCGCCCGCAACGCCGTCGCCAAGGGCCTGCGCTCCAAGCCGTGGGTGAAGACCTCGTTGGCCCCGGGCTCGCAGGTGGTCGGCGAGTATCTGGAGAAGTCCGGCCTGCAGGAGCCGCTGGACGCGCTGGGCTTCAACCTGGTTGGCTTCGGCTGCACCACCTGCATCGGCAATTCCGGCCCGCTGCCGGAGGCGATCTCGAAGGCGATCAACGACAACGACGTGGTCGCCGCGGCGGTGCTCTCGGGCAACCGCAACTTCGAGGGCCGCGTGAACCCCGACGTGCGGGCGAACTACCTCGCCTCGCCGCCGCTCGTGGTCGCCTACGCGCTCGCCGGCTCGCTCCAGATCGACATCACCAAGGAGCCGCTGGGGCAGGGGGCGGACGGCAAGCCCGTCTATCTCAAGGACATCTGGCCGTCCTCGGCCGAGGTCCAGCAGTTCATCGAGCAGAACATCACCTCAGCGCTGTTCAAGTCCCGCTACGCGGACGTGTTCGGCGGCGACCAGAACTGGAAGGATGTCGAGGTCACCGAGGCCGAGACCTTCGCGTGGAACCCGGGCTCCACCTACGTGCAGAACCCGCCTTATTTCGTCGGCATGGAGAAGCAGCCGAAGCCCGTCGAGGACATCGAGGGTGCCCGCATCCTCGGCCTGTTCCTCGACTCGATCACCACCGACCACATCTCGCCCGCGGGCAACATCCGCGCGGCCTCGCCGGCCGGCGCGTACCTGCAGTCGCACCAGGTGCGAGTGCAAGACTTCAACCAGTACGGCACGCGGCGCGGCAACCATGAGGTGATGATGCGGGGCACCTTCGCCAACATCCGTATCAAGAACCAGATGGTGAAGGACGAGTCCGGCAACGTGGTCGAGGGCGGGTGGACGCACTTCCAGCCCTCGGGCGAGAAGATGTTCATCTACGACGCAGCGATGAAGTACGCCGAACAGAGCACCCCGCTCGTCATCTTCGCCGGCAAGGAGTACGGCACCGGCTCGTCGCGCGACTGGGCGGCCAAGGGCACGAAGCTGCTCGGCGTCCGCGCCGTGGTGGCTGAGAGCTTCGAGCGCATCCACCGCTCGAACCTCGTCGGCATGGGCGTGGTGCCGTTGGTCTTCCAGGGCGACACGAGCTGGCAGTCGCTGGGCCTGAAGGGTGACGAGACCGTCACCATCAAAGGGCTGGCCGGCGAGCTGAAGCCCCGCCAGACGCTCACCGCGGAGATCAAGTCCGCCGACGGCTCGGTGAAGCAGGTCCCGCTGACCTGCCGGATCGATACGCTCGACGAGCTGGAATACTTCCGCAACGGCGGCATCCTGCCTTACGTGCTGCGCTCGCTCGCGGCCTGAAGCACCACAGGGCGGCAGCTGTGCCGCCCGCCCACGGTTCAGGGGGCGGCGCCCGGCGGGCGCCGCCCCACTTCTATCTCAGATCAGCACATTTCGATTGTGCGCAATCTTGTTACGCGCGTGGCACGCCCCATAACCCGGCTCCCGAAGCCAGGATGGGACCCCGATGAAGCACCTCAGCAAGACCCTCTTCGCCGCCGGCCTGACAGCTCTGCTGTCGAGCGCGGCCTTTGCCGCCTAGGTCGAGCGCGTCCGCGGCACCATCGACAAGGCCCCCTCGGGCGGCGAGCGAACCCTGACGGTGAGCTATGGCAAGGACGGATCCAAAGAGATCGTGGTGCCGCCCTCGGCACCGATCGTTGCCTTCGAGCCGGCCGACAAGGCGATCCTGACGCCCGGGTCCAAGGTCTTCGCCGTGGTCGCCAAGGACAGCGCCAAGGCCGAGGGCAAGCTCGTGGCTGTCGGCAAGGATGGCCTCACCCCGCCGATGTAATGCCGACGGTCCGCCCGACGGGACCCGTCGGGCGGACCGGCATGGTCCACGACACTGGGTCTGTCACAGATCGATCGGGTGATCCCAGCCGCGCCCTCATCCTGAGGCGCCGGAGCGCAGCGGAGGCCTCGAAGGAGGCCTCCAGAAGGCGCCGTGATCCCTGGTGCCCTCCTTCGACGCTACTGCGCAGCACCTCAGGATGAGGGCGAGGATTGGAAGGCCTCAGATCACGATGCCCGGCGAACGGTCTCGCCGGGCATCAGATGTCAGCCCTTCAAGGCGACCGTGAAATCCGCTTCGGTCTTCTTGCGGATCTCGTCCTCGGTGACGCCGTCGGCGAGCTCAATGAGCTTCATGCCGCCGTCACCCTTCTTGTCGATCTCGAACACGCCGAGATCCGTGATCACGAGGTCGACCACCCGCGTGCCGGTGAGCGGCAGGTCGCAGGCCTTGAGCAGCTTCGGGCTCTCGGTGCCGTCCTTGTTCTTGGCGACGTGCTCCATCACCACGACGACGCGCTTCACGCCCGCCACGAGGTCCATGGCGCCGCCCATCCCCTTCACCATCTTGCCGGGGATCATCCAGTTGGCGAGGTCGCCGTTGCCGGCCACCTGCATGGCGCCGAGGATCGACAGGTTGATGTGCCCGCCGCGGATCATCCCGAAGGAATCGGCGGAGGAGAAGTAGCTCGTCGTCGGGAGCGCGGTGATCGTCTGCTTACCGGCGTTGATCAGGTCCGGATCTTCTTCGCCCTCGTAGGGGAACGGACCCATACCGAGCATGCCGTTCTCCGACTGGAGCTGCACCGACATGCCCTCCGGGATGTAGTTCGACACCAGCGTCGGGATACCGATGCCGAGGTTTACGTAGAAGCCGTCCTCCAGCTCCTTGGCGGCGCGCGCCGCCATCTGCTCGCGGGTCCAGGCCATCGTCTTCAGCTCCCTTCCCGTCCGATCAGTGCGTGCCGCCGCCGGCCGCGGCGGCCGGGGTGCTGTCGCCGCGCTTGCGCGTCGTGCGCTGCTCGATGCGCTTGTCACGCACGCCCACGTCGATGATCCGCTTCACGAAGATGCCGGGCGTGTGGATCGTGTCCGGGTCGATCTCGCCCGGCTGCACGAGGTGCTCCACCTGCGCCACCGTCACCTTGGCGGCAGTGGCCATCATCGGGTTGAAGTTCCGCGCGGTCATCCGGTAGCGCAGGTTGCCCTCCGTATCACCCGTGTGCGCGTGAACCAGGGCGAGGTCGGCGAACAGACCGCGCTCCATGACGTATTGCTCGCCGTCGAACTCGCGCACCTCCTTGCCCTCGGCGACCTTGGTGCCGACGCCGGTCTTGGTGAAGAAGGCCGGGATGCCGGCGCCGCCCGCGCGGATCCGCTCGGCGAGCGTGCCCTGCGGGTTGAACTCGATCTCCAGCTCGCCGCCGAGATACTGCCGGGCGAACTCCTTGTTCTCGCCGACATAGGACGAGATCATCTTCCGCACTTGGCGGGTATCCAGGAGCTTGCCGAGGCCGACGCCGTCGATGCCGGCATTGTTGGAGACGACGGTGAGGCCCTTGACCCCCGAGAGGCGCACCGCCTCGATCAGTTCGTCCGGGATGCCGCACAGGCCGAAGCCGCCGCACATCACCATCATGTCGTCGCGCAGGAGCCCGGCCAAAGCCGAGGCGGCGTCCTTGTAGACCTTCTTCATCAAACCGTCCTTTTCCCGCCGGATCCGACCGGCCGAAACTTCGGGAAGCGCGTTTCCTCGCGCCTGCTCTTCCTGATTCCGCGAGCGAAATCCAGTGCTGCGCCGCTCGAGCCCGTGCGGTCCGGCACGATCCGTAACCGGCACTGGCTGGGGAGGGCGCGGCCTTCCTCCGCCGGCCCCGCAGACAAGTCGGTCTGGGGGCGCTAAAAGGCCCTCTCGACGTGCAGACCCAGCCGGGCCGCGACGGCTTGAGGGGCCTGGCGCGAAACCGGCTTCCGGCCGCAGCCGCGGCCAGTCCGGAGTATGATGCCGCTGCGCCGCCCCATCCTCGCCCTCGCTATCGGAAGCCTGGTCGTCGCCGGTCTCGGCCTGCGCGACTGGTCGGTCGATGGCGACCGGGCGGCGGCCTTCGCGGGCCAGGCCTTCGGCGCTTACGGCCTGTCGCTGAGCGTGCAGGGTCCGGTGAGCCTGACGCTGCTGCCGCTGCCCCGTCTGACTCTCGGCCGCGTGCGCGTCACGTCCGGAGGCGCCGGGCCGGCGCTCGCCGAAGGCGGCCGACTCGTCATCGACCTCGATCCCGTCAGCCTCCTCGCCGGGCGCGCGGCGATCGGAGGCCTGCGCCTTGAGGGCGCGCGCCTGTCGGCGGACATGGCCGCCTGGAGCACACCCGTCGCGCGCGTCGCCGAAGAGATCCGGTCCGGGGTGACGGCCCGGCCGCGCCGGATTACCCTGACCGGGGGGCGCCTTGCCGAGGGCGGAGAGGCCGAGGATATTGCCCTGGACATCACCTGGCCGTTCTGGAGCGCGTTCGTCGAGGGGCACGCAAGCCTGAATTGGCGGGGCGTGCCGACGCGGATCGCGCTCACGCATCTGCGGCCGGCCGACATCGCCCAGGGACGGCGCAGCCCCTTCATCGCCGAGGTGACGTGGCCCGGCGGCAGCCTCGCGGCGGACGGCACGATGGAGCCGCGCGCGGACGGAGGCGCCATGCCCACCCTCGCCGGGCGCGCACGATTCGAGACACGCTCGCTTCGGGAGAGCCTGTCCTGGCTTCGGCGGGACGCGCCGCTCTCGCCGCTCGCCAGCTCCTTCTCGATCGACGGCCGGTTCGAGATGGCGGATCGATCCATATCCTGGCCCAGCTTGCGCATCGGTCTCGGCCAGAACGTGCTTGAGGGGGCAGGTGCCGTCGCCCTCGGGGCAGGCGACGCGCCGCGGCTCTCGGTTCAGGCGACTCTGGCAGCCGAGACGCTCGATCTCGCACCCGTGGCGGCCGACCTCGCGCAGTTCCTCGGGCGCGAACCCCTGCCACTGGCGCTGGCGCCGCTCACGCAGGGCGACCTCGACCTGCGCCTTTCAGCCGCCGAGGGCCGGATCGGGCCGGTTCAGGTTCAGGATCTGGCCGCGAGTGTCCTGGTGCGGGACGCTGCCATGGAAGTGGCGGTGAACCGGGCCCGGATCCAGGACGGCACGTTCAAGGCGCGCGTGATGCTCGCAAGCGGCGCGGACCCAGCCGAGACCGAGGTCCGGACGCAGGGAAGCCTCGACCGCGTCGATCCCGGCACCATCCTGGGCGAGATCGGTGCCGGGCACTGGCTGGTCGGACCCACGCAGGGGCATTTCGCCCTGGAGGGCAGCGGCCGCGACAGCGCGAGCCTCCTCAAGCATCTTGGCGGGCGCATGAGCCTCGCCATCGAGGGCGGCGCGATCATGGGGCTCGATCTCGCCGATGTCATCCATCGCAACGGCGCTGTCGCTCCCGGTGCGCTCGCGCGCCGGAATGGCCGGACGGCCTTCGAGCGGGCCACGGTCACGCTGCGCTTCATCGACGGCATCGGCGAGATCGCCGAGGCAGGTCTGCTCGGGCCCAACGTCAGGGCCACCCTGCACGGGCAGGTGTCCCTGCCGGCCCGCCGGCTCGACGCCAAGGGGGATCTTGCCTTGCGGCCCCCGGCCGAGCCCGCCCGCGGACTCCTGTTCGAGGTGTCCGGTCCCTGGAGCGCACTGACCGCGCAGACCATCCCGCCCGGCGAAGTCGCCGATCCGGCCGGCCGATCCGGCGAGGCGATGCTGCCCGATCCCCTGAAGCTGCCCGCGACGCTCGGCCTCTCGGGGAATGCCCGTGCCTACGCACCGTAGTGCCGCGATGGCGCTGCCCTCGGCCAAGCTCTAAGATCCGGCTCCAACCTCCACCGTGACCCCCATGCGCCGCCTGCTCATCGAGGAACCCGTCACCCGCGCGGGGCCGCTGGCCCGGCGGCTCGCGGTGTTCTCCATCGTCGCCACCGGGATCGCGCTGATCCTCGTCCGGGATCCACGTTCGGATACCGATGCCGCGCTCGCGGCCCTCGTGGCGGGGCTCGTCGTCGCGCTGGCGGCGGCGGTGGCGGCCGTCTTCGCCTTCGTGCGGGTCTGGCGGGAGGGCGCACGTGGCCTCGGAGCCGCTCTTGCCGGGCTTGTCCTGGCGCTCGTCGTCCTGGGCTACCCGGCCTATCTCGGCCTGCGCGGCCTGCGCCTGCCGGCCCTGTCGGACATCAGCACCGACATCGACAACCCGCCCGCCTTCTCGCGCTCCCGGGCGGCTTTCGCGGCCCGCGGCGGGCGCTACCCGCCGGATCCGGGGCCGGCCCTCCGCGAGCGCCAGCGCGGCGCCTATCCGCAGATCGCGCCTCTGACGCTCGACATCGGCGCTGACGAGGCTTTCGAACTGGCCCGCCAGGCCGCCCTCAAGCGTCACTGGCAGATCGTCGAGGCAATCAGGCCGGGCGGACGCACCGGCAACGGCCGGATCGAAGCGGTGGCGCGCGGCCTGATCCTGAACCTGCCCGACGACGTCACCGTGCGGATCCGCCCCCGGGCGGACGGAGCGCGGATCGACGTCCGCTCGGCCTCGCGGCTCGGCGGGCGCGACTTCGGCAGCAACGCCGACCGGATCCGCGCCTATCTCGACGACGTGGCCAACCTCGCCCTCGCGGTGAAGTGATCCGGCTCGGCTCAGGCGAGAGCGTAGCGCGCGTCGAGGCTCGGCGCCCCTTCGCAGGCCACGAGTCCGCGCCCCACCAGATCCTCCAGATGGGCGAGGACCGACAGCGCCGCCGCGCCCCGCAGCCGTGGGTCGAGCCCCTGATAGATAGCCGCCACGATCTCCGGGATGCGCGCATCCCCGGCGGCGATTCGACCGCGGATCGCCGCCTCGCGCTGGCGGCGATGACCGGCGAGGCCGCGCAGGAACCGGGCCGGCTCGTATACCGGACCGCCATGGCCCGGCCAGTAGACCGTCTCGGTACGCCCGCGCAATTTTTCGAGCGACGTCATATAGGCGCGCATTTCCCCGTCCGGCGGCGCCACGATTGTCGTCGACCATGCCATGACGTGGTCGCCCGAGAACAGGGCCTGCGCCTCCGGCAGCGCGAAGGCGAGATGGTTCATCGTATGGCCGGGGGTCTCCACCGCCACGAGGGTCCAGCCTGGTCCGGCGACGGTGTCGCCCTCTCTCATGATCCGGTCGGGGGCGTGCGCACGGTCGGCGCTGGCATCGAGCCGCGGCGCCTCCTCCGCCGTGAGCGGTCGGGTAGCCCGGTGCGGACCGCAGCCGACGATGGGCGCCCCGGTGTGGGCGGCCAGCAGCCGGGCTCCCGGCGAATGATCCCGATGGGTGTGGGTGACCACGATGGCCTCAACCCGCTCGACGGCAAGGTCCTGAAGCAGCCCTTCGATATGGGTGGCCTCGTCTGGGCCGGGATCGAGGATCGCGACGCGGCCATGGCCGACTACGTAGGTACAGGTCCCGCTCGCCGTGAAGGGGCCGGCATTCGGCGCGACCCTCCGGCGGATCAGCGGCGCCACGGCTTCCAGGCGTCCGGCCGGGGGCATGGAGGGGTCGAAGGTCAGGCTACACTCGTCCTCGTCCGCCATCGCGACCCCGTGCGGCACCCTCGGCGGTTCTAAAACTCGACCTGGGTCGGGGTAAAGCGCGGCTCGGGCGCCGCGATTGGATCGGTCAGCCGGGTTGGCCGGGACGGCGTGCGCGCACGCGGACCGGTACGGGAGCGGGCGCTGCGACCAAACCGAGAGCCGCAGCGCGCAGGGCGTCGCCCGCTCGGTCCGCGATCTCTGCGACACGGGCCGCCATCGCGGCGGCCTTCGATCGAACGGCTCTCTTAGCAGCTTGCACCATCACGGATCCCGGATTGAACCTGAAGACCTATCTTCGAACGCTATTGCCCCTGTCCCGTTCCGTCGCTCTACGCTGTGGCCGGACCCGCGCTCCGGATCCGCACACAGGACTGAGTGATGTCGGCGGAACCGGAGCGAAACCTTGGCGTTTCTGTGGTCAGAACGACGCGGCCCGCCCGCGTTGAGACTTTCGAAGGATACGAAACAATGCTCGGTTGGGCTGTAACTTTTCTCGTCGTCGCCCTGGTGGCCGCTCTGCTTGGTTTCGGCGGCATTGCCGGTACGGCTATGGAAGCTGCCAAGCTGGTGTTCTTCGTGGCGATCGTCCTGTTCGCGATCGCGGCCGTCGTCGGCCTGATGCGTGGCCGCTCGCCCACCCTCTAGGAAGTATTCGTAGCAGTCGGCGCTGGTGCCAAGCTGACGAATCCGGCCGAAAGCCGCCGCCGATTGCGGCGGCTTTCCCTGCTCTAGGGCTCGGTCGACGGAAGGTCGTTCGGTGCGCCGCGAAGCGGCATCTCAAGCTTTCTTGCTGTCGCCGCTGTCGAGTTTCGCGATGAGCTCGGCGAAGCGGTCCGGCACCGGCTGCTGCGCGATGGTGTCGTACATGGCGCGTAGCTGCGCGGCGATGCGATTGCGGGTGTGGTCACTCAGACTGCCGCGACTCGCCGCGCGGTCGACCCCTGAGGCGGCGGTGTAGCGGGTGGAGTCGTCGGCGTTGCTGTGCTGGGCGTCCGATAAGCGATCCGAAGCAGTTCCGGCGCGCGGATCTCGCGCGCCGAGACCCGCCTCCTTTCCCTGGTCCACCATCAATACGCCCCTTGTTGCCGAAGTCGGCTCGGCCGCATTGTGCTGCGGCTCGACATACGCCATGGCTGCGGCTGCAACGCCTGCCCGAAGGGATCGGTTCCGCCGGGGGGTGGAACGGAGTGCCGGCCTCCGCGTTGGGCGGTAGGCTGCGCAGGATACAAGCCGCCCCCGGCACACCTTCGGTCGAGGACCGAGGCGCTTGTGCCCGGGCAACACGGCGAGGCACAGGGGATCGAATGTCGACATCGCAACTCGTGGTACAGCACCTGCCGTACCTGCGCCGCTATGCGCGCGCGCTCACGGGGAGCCAAGTGGCCGGTGACGCCTACGTCGCCGCCACCCTGGAGACCCTCGTCAACGAGCCGGACACGCTCGGCCGGAGCACCAACATCAAGGCCGACCTGTTCCGGGTCTTCACCCGAATCTGGAACTCGCTCTCGGTGAACGGGCGCAGCGAGCAGGTCCAGCACGATCTGCCGGCCGAGGTCCGCCTCGGGCAGATCACCCCCCTGCCGCGGCAGGCCTTCCTGCTCTCCTGCCTCGAAGGCTTCTCCGAGGAGGACGCCGCCATCATCCTGGGGGTCGATGTCTCCGAGGTCCGCGATCTCGTGGATGAGGCCGGCCGGGAGCTCGCCGCCGACATGGCCACCGAGATCCTCATCATCGAGGACGAGCCGCTCATCGCCATGGATCTCGAGGCGCTGGTGGAGGGGCTCGGCCACAACGTCATCGGCGTGGCCCGCACCCGGACCGAGGCGATCAAGATCGCCGGCGAGGGCAAGCGCCCCGGTCTGATCCTGGCCGACATCCAGCTCGCCGACGGGTCCTCCGGTCTCGACGCAGTCAACGATCTCCTGAAGACCTTCGAGGTGCCGGTGATCTTCATCACCGCCTATCCGGAGCGCTTCCTCACCGGCGAGCGGCCTGAGCCGGCCTTCCTCATCGCCAAGCCGTTCCAGCCTGCCAACGTCTCGGCTGTGATCAGCCAGGCGCTGTTCTTCCAGCAGACGGCTCGTCGGCGGGAGGCCAAGACGGCCTAGCTGGCTTCACTCGGAAGGCCTGGGGCGGTTCGCCGCCACGGGCGCGGGATCAGGGACTGACAGACCCCGGCGCGAGCCGGGGTTTTTTGTTGCCGTTGCGTCGGACGCAAAAAAACGGGCCGGAGATGGCTCCAGCCCGTCGTCAAGGTTCCGGCCGATGCACAAGGGGAATGCGGGGAGGACCAGGTGGCCGGGTGCTGAGGAAACGGCCGCCGCCTCGTGAGGTTCCGGAGCGCGCGCTTTTTCGGCGAAAGTGACTTCAATATCACAGGGGACGGCTGTGGATGGAGCGCGTGCGCCGACGCACCAATGGCCGAGCTGTGATTGAATACTCAGAAGAGACAGAAGCGAGACAGTTCAGGAACTCGCGATTGCAGGACGCGTTATCAAAACATCCTGTCAAGCTCTCGGTGCGAGGTCGGGGCAATGCTGCGGTCTGGTTTCCTTCTCGGGTTGAGTGCTCCTGCCGCTCTTCTCACCCTGCTGGTCCAGCCGGTGGTCCGCGAGACGGCCGATCACTGGACATCGCCTGCAGTCACGGCGCCGGCTCAGCAAGCGGCGCTCCCGGGTATGCGCCCGGTTTCGCTGGCCATCAGCCCGACCCGCGTCGCGGGCCTGCAGCGGGCGGAGACCCGGCCTGCTCCAGTTGCAGGTGAAGCGCAGGAAATGGGCATCAAGCCGATTCTGAAGCAGCCGCCGCGCCGCCTTGTTCGCGAGGGATGCGAGACCGCACTGAGCTCCCTGGTCGGCCCCGAGGCACGGCGTATGACCCCGGGCCGCTGCATTTCCTGATCCCGGTTCGCGCTGGACCGCACAGCAAAAGGCCCCGCCATGACGGCGGGGCCTTTTGCTGTGCGAAGATTGCCTCGAACGAAGACGGCGCCGGTCCGGAGGACGCGGCGCCGCTACGTGGTCAGGTTACGGTGTCGCCTCACTCGGCGCGGCCGGTACCCGTGGACTGGCCACCCTTGCGCCCGGCGGACGAGGCGAGTTCGCGATCCTGAGAGAATGAGCGCTTCTCGGCGGGCACGCTGCGGCCGCCCTTGCTGGCAATCTCGCGCTGCCGCTCCAAGTCCATCGAGGCAAAGCCCCGCTTCGAGGTCGAATTTCCGGATGCCATCAGTTCCTCCTCAGGCTTCGCTTCACCCCGCAACAACCTTCAGCAATAACCAAGGTTCCTCTGTCGAGACCTAGCCAAGCTTCGCGCAACTAAGCTTGGCAGCAACCGCGGTCTAGTTTGTCGCGTTGGTCACGGATCGACCTGGGTAGACACCCGTATCGGCCCGGAACGGGGCGATGGAGGCTTTGCGAGCCGCCCCACCCGATCGAGGGGGCGTTCGGCGAGGCGGCACAGCAGGAGGCTTTTCCAGCATGACGAACCGCAACATGGTGAAGGATGCCGCTGGCGGCGGACCGGAAGTGCGGCCGAACACGCCGCCGCTGCCGCCGATGCCGGCTCCCGAAGATGCCGCCAGGCCGACGACCCGTGAGGAGCCGGTCGATTCCCCGCACCTGAATGCCAGCCTCAAGCGCGACGCTCCCGCGCCCGGCGAGCAGGGGCTGTCGACCGAGCGCTGACCCGGTTCAGCCCTGGCCCGCGCGCGTTCGCGTCAAGCGTGTCAGGCCGAAGATGAGCAGGCCGATCGCCAAGATCGTCACGATGCCGGCGATCGGTAGGATGCGCTGGATGAGAGGCGTGTAGATGCCGCGGGCCACATCGAAGCCGTAGCAGAGCAGGGCGAGGCGATCACCCAGCCCGCCGATGCGGCCTTCGCCGGCTTCGATGAGGGCCAAGCGCAGGTCCCGCCCGTTGAGCGTGAGCGGCGAGAGCACCCGGGCCACCCGGCCGTCGCCGGCCAGCAGCAGGGCGGCGGCCGGATGGGCGAAGCTGTCGGTGGCGACATCGTAGACCATCGTGTAGCCCAGGGCGGCGGTCAGACGGGCGAGGGCGGCGTCCGACGCGATCAGCGCCCGCGGCCGGACGGAGGCCGCGCGTTCGCCCAGCGTCTCCGTGAGCATGCGGCGCGCGGCCGCGGCATCGTCGCGCGGATCGATCCCGACGAGCACCAGCGCGTAGTCCCCGGCGGCGAGGCCGGTCGCCGCCAGGGCATCGGCCGACATCGAGACCATGGGATCGCAGACGTTGCCGCAGGTGTAATCCACCGGGAGCAGGAGGGCGGCCCGGCCCCCGAGTGCCTGCCCGAGGGTGGTGGCTTGCCCGGTGAGCGCGTCGGTGACCCCGAGATCGAGGGGCGCCCTGGCTCCGGGCGGAGGTGCCACCGCCACGCGGGCGAGGTCGGCCTGGGCCAGGCGGGCGCAAGCCGGCCCGGCCGCGAGAAGCGCGCCCAGAAGCAGGAGCGCACCGGGGCTTCGGCGCAGCACGGCGCGGGCTGCGACGGGCGCAGGGCTGGACAAGCGCCTGACGAACCGCATGGATGCACAGGCCCATCCGGACCCGCTGTCCCGGGCCCGAGACCCGTCGCGGAGCCACCCTATGACCCTCGACACCGAGGTTTCCTCCCTGAAGCAGGTGCCGCTGTTCCGCGAGGTGGAACCGGCGCGCCTGAAGCTCCTGGCCTTCACCAGCGAGCGGGTGCATTTCGAGCCCGGGCAGCGCTTCTTCGCCCGCGGCGACGTGGCGGATGCGGCCTACGTAATCCTAAAGGGCACCGCGGAGGTCAGCATCGATGGGCCCGCCGGCCCGGTGCGGCTCGCACTGCTCGGCCAGGACGCCCTCGTCGGCGAGATGGGCATCCTGGCCGAGCAGCCGAGGTCCGCCACCGTGACGGCGGAATCCGCGGTGACCGCCCTGCGCATTGACCGCGGCGTGTTCCTGGAATTGCTGGCACAGTTCCCCCAGATCAGCATCGCCCTCATGCGCGTGCTCGCGCTGCGCCTGGAGCAGACCAATCAGGCGCTCGCCGAAAGCCGCGGCTGAAGCGCGTCAATCCGCCGGATAGGTGATGAACTCCAGGAGCGAGCCGTCCGGATCCCGGAAATAGACGCTGATGCCGGCTCCCGCGGCGCCGTGCCGCTCCACCGGGCCGAGTTCCACCGGGACGCCCGCCGCTTCGAGATGCGCCATGGCGGCCTCGATCGGACCCGACCAGCGGAAGCAGAGATCGCTGTTGCCGGGCATGACGGGCTCCTTCGCCACCGGTTCCGCGTTCACTCCGGGACCATGGCAGTTGAGCTGCACGCCGCCGAACCGGTAGGCGAAGCCTGGGCCGCGCTCGATGATCTCGGCGCCGACCACATCGCGGTAGAAGGCGTTCGAGCGCGCCCAATCGCTGACGTGGATCACGCAATGATCGAGGTGGATGGCCGGGCTGAGCGGCGTCGCGGGCGCGACCGTCGCCTCGGCGGGAAGAGTCTCGGTCTCGGGCATGGCTCACCTCCGCGGTGACCTCGCCGAGGCCCCGCCGCGATTCTGAATTAGGGCGCAACCGTGACCGTGGGAGCGGGCCGCGCGCCGCTGGCTGCGGCGGAAAAGCTACATCGTCGTCGGCGGCGAGACGGTAGGCATGGCCCGAGGACCGTATCCCGAATGACAGATTGCATGACCGCGACGCCCCTCTCGACCTGGAGCCGAATTCGCCGGATCCTTCTCTCGCGAATCCTGCTGGCCGTGATGGCGATCGCGCCGCTGGCCGCCTGCCAAACCCGCCCGATGCAGGTCGCTCAGGACGACGATTCGGCCTGGTACATCGGCACGAAGCCCGACAAGCCCTACGACATTCCCCTCGTCGATACCCAGCGCCTCGACCCGAAGTACCGCCGCCAGCAGGTCAGCTACGACGGCCCGGAGAAGCCCGGCACGATCGTCGTCGACATCGACAAGCGCCAGCTTCTCCTCGTCCAGGCGGACGGCACCGCGATGCAGTATGGGGTCGGCGTCGGCAAGGCCGGCTTCTCCTGGAAAGGCGAGGCGCGGGTCGGCCGCAAGGGTGTCTGGCCGGACTGGAGCCCGACGACCACGATGGTCTCGCTCCACCCCGACCTGCCGCGGACCCGCAAGGGCGGTCTGGACAATCCCCTCGGTGCGCGCGCCCTGTATCTCTACCAGGGCAACCGCGACATCCTGTTCCGGATTCACGGCACCAACGAGCCCTGGAGCATCGGCGAGCAGATGTCGTCGGGCTGCGTCCGAATGCTCAACGAGGATATCGCCGACCTCTACGAGCGCGTGCCGGTCGGAACACGCGTGCTGGTCAAGCGCAACGGCAAGTACCGGGTCTGACGGAAGCCGGCCGCGATCAGCCCGCGGGTTTCGCGGCGCCGGGCGCGTCCGCAGCGGATAGCGCCCTCGTCAGCCGGCCGAGCGCTCCGCGGTCGAGGTCGCCCGGTCTGCCATCGGGCGCCATCCCGTCGCTCGCGAGAACTGCGGCGGCCGTGAGGCCCCGCGGTACGGTTCCCGCGATCGGCGGGCCGGATCCGATGACGTAGCCCGCCCAGATCAGCAGGCCGGCGCAGAGCGCGAGGGCGCCGAGCAGGGTCTTGACGAACCTCATGGACCTTCAACGAAGGCCCGGAAGCGTCGTTCCGCCGTCCGCGTCGGCAACGCTTCCGCAACCGGGCGGTGGCACGCTCCCCGTGCGGACCCGCTCCTCGCATGCTGCAGTGCCGAAAAATTCGCCACATTGGTCGGCGACCCTGCCTGCACCGAGACACCCGCAGCCGCCTATCTTGGACAGGTTCCCGATGCTGAGACCGATGCTCGCCCTGCTTCTCCTGAGCGGTCCCGCCGCCGCGGCCGGGACGATCAGCGGCCCGGCGACAGTGATCGACGGCGACACGATCGAGGTGCATGGCACGCGCATCCACCTCTATGGGATCGATGCCCCCGAGACGGGGCAGAGCTGCGAGACCGCGAAGGGCTTGGAATACCGTTGTGGCCGCGAAGCCGCGCAGGCCCTGCGCGCGCATATCGGCAGCGCCGTCGTCACCTGCGAGCGGCGCGAGGGCGCCGTCGGGGGGCGCATCACCGGGATCTGCCACGCGCACGGCGAGGACCTGTCCGCCTGGATGGCCGCGCAGGGCTACGCGCTGGCCAGCCGGCACCTGACGACGGCCTATGTCCACCAGGAGGGCCGAGCCTGGGCCACCCGCCGCGGCATCTGGGCCGGCACCTTCGAGAAGCCGGCCGATTGGCGCCAGGATCGGCGCCGGGTCGAGGCTTCGGCCGCAACGAGCGCGGCCGACTAGCTGCGACGGAGGCTCACGCCGTCTCGTCGTGCCCTTCGGTGAACTCCCGCCACAGCAGGACCAGGGCGGCCATCACCGCCGGTCCGACGAACAGGCCGAGCAACCCGAAGGTCTCGACGCCGCCGAGGATCCCCAGCAGCACCCACAGGAAGGGTAACTTCGTGGTGCCGCCGATCAGGGCCGGCCGGACGAAGTGGTCGGCCACGAAGGTCACGACGAGACCCGCCACCGCCACAACGATGGCCGCCGTCGCCGAGCCCGCCGCCACCAGGAGAAGCGTCGCGATCGCGATGGCGAGGGCGGCGCCGAACGGGATCATCGCCGCTACGGCCGTGAAGGCGCCGAGCAGCACCGGATGCGGGACGCCCGCGAAGTAGTAGACGACCCCCAGTACGAAGCCCTCACCGATACCGACCAGAACCAAGCCGTCGACTGTGCCGTGGACCGAGGCCACCATCTGGCGGGCGACGCGCTCGCCGCGCGGTCCGAACAGGCGGTGGCAAGCGGTCAGAGACTGGTCCCGCACCGTGCGCCAGTCGCGGAACAGGAAGAACAGCGCCACGAGGCTGAAGCCGAACAGGACGATCCGGTGCACCACCTCGCGCCCGAAATTCCGCGAGGCTCCGAGCACCGAGTGGTTCTCGAACCGGTGCAGCAGGTCCGAGCCCGCCTGGGCGTGACCGAGGTTGTCGTTCCACCACGCGGTTGCCTGCGCGGCGCCGTAGGGCAGGCGTTGGAGGAATTCGGGCGCCGGGATGCCGTTAGCCTCGGCATTGCGCACGAACTCGGCCACGTCGTGAGCCTCCCGGGCGGCCTGCACGCCCAGGATGGCCAGTGGCGCCAGGAAGACGAGCGCCACCGCCGTCGCCATCAGGGAGGGTAGAAGGATGTTGTGCTTGCCCGGCGGAAATCGATGTTCCAGGCGGGTGTAGAGGGGCCACAGGGCGATGGCGAGCACCAGCGCCCAGGCGAGCGCGGGCAGGAATCCGTGCAGGATCCACAGGCCGAGGGCGGAGAGCGCAAGGACCAGGAGGACCCGGGCCGCCCCCTGTGAGCGCGCCCGCTCGGGCTGCGCGGGCGGGGCCTCGATCCGCGCCGGCGGGGCGACGGGCTTGGTGATCGGTGGCATCCGTCTGATCTCCTGGGACGCACTGTCTCACCCGCCGGCTAGGGCCAGCGCGGCCGGAGCGTGCGCGCGTCTTCGCACGCGACATCGCGCGCTTGTGGACAAGCCCAGAAACGCCGAGGAACCGCTGCGGTTGCCGCCCCTGACACCCTCGTGTAGAGGTCGCCGCCATCCGACGGGGCCGCGTATGAGGGCCCGTATACGCGCAGGTTGGCCGTGCGGGGCGCGAGCGCCTGGCGGCGAGGAGGCTCCCGCACAACCGACCCGGAATTCGAACAGCCCGCGAGAAGACATGTCCGACGAGCCCGCCCACGGCAGCGCCACCTTCGAGCGTGTGGCCGATATCATAGCTGAGACTGCCGACATCCCGCGGGAGAAGATCACCCCCGAGAGTCACGCCATCGACGACCTCGGCATCGACAGCCTCGCCTTCCTCGACATCGCCTTTGCGGTCGACAAGGCCTTCGGGATCAAGCTGCCGCTGGAGCGTTGGACCCAGGAGGTCAACGAGGGCAAGGTCCCGGCGGAGGAGTACTTCGTCCTCAAGAACCTGTGCGCCCGCATCGACGGCCTCGTGGCCGAGAAGGCCGCCAAGGTCTGACGCCAGAAGCGCGGCCGGTCCCCTCATGCGCCTCGAATATTTCGAGATGATCGATTCCGTGCGGCTCCTCGACCGGGCCGCCGGCCGGATCGAGGCGCTCGCGCGGGTGCCGCTTGAAAGCCCTGTCTTCGAAGGGCACTTCCCGGGCCATCCCCTGGTGCCTGGGGTTCTCCTCACCGAGACCATGGCGCAGGCGTCGGGCTACCTCGTCCTGGCCCATCTCGACTTCGCCCGGATGCCGTTCCTCACCGGCGTCGACAAGGCCCGGTTCCGGTCCTTCGTCGGGCCTGGGGCGGACCTCATCGTCACGGCGGACCTGGAGCACGACGGCTCGGGCTACGCGGTGACCAAGGCGGCGATCAGCCACGCCGGCAAGGCACTCTGCGACGCGGAGCTGCGCTTCCGCACCATGCCGTTCCCGAACGGGCTCGACGCACCGATGCGGGAGCGGGCGCGGGCGATCGGCCTGTTCCCGGACCCGGTGCAACCATGAACCGCGCGGTCGTCGTCACCGGCCTCGGCCTCGTCTCCTGCGCGGGCGAGGGAATCGCCGCGCATCTGGCGGCTCTCGACGCCGAGGCGGCACCCCGCACCGATACCGAGACCTTCGCGCCTTATCCGGTTCATTCCGCACCCGCCATCGCCTGGGATGGACAGATCCCCAAGCGCAGCGACCAGCGCCAGATGGAGGCGTGGCAGCGGCTCGGCGTCTACGCGGCCGGGCTCGCCCTCGACGCTGCGGGGGTGAGGGAGGATGCCGCCTTCAAGCAGGCGCTCCACCTCGTCGTGGCGGCAGGCGGCGGCGAGCGCGACTATGCGGTCGACGGGGCGATCCTCACGGGCCTTCGCGACGCGGCCGATTTCGGTGCCTACCTGAACGAGCGGCTGCAGAACGACCTGCGCCCGACGCTGTTCCTGGCCCAGCTCTCGAATCTGCTCGCCGGCAACATCGCCATCGTGCACGGGGTAACGGGCGCGTCGCGGACCTTCATGGGTGAGGAATCCGCCGGTGTCGATGCCCTGCGGATCGCCCAGGCGCGGGTCGCCTCCGGCCAGATCGACGCGATCCTGGTCGGTGGTTCCTACAGCGCCGAGCGCCCCGACGTGCTGGTGATCCACGAAATGGGCGGCTTCCTCGCCCGCGGCGCCTATCGGCCGGTGTTCCAGCGCGGCGAGTCCGGCGGTTTCATTCTCGGCAGCTGCGCGGCCTTCCTGATGCTCGAAGCGGAAGCCCATGCGGCCGCCCGCGGCGCCCGCGCGCTGGCCCGACTGGACGCGGTGGCGAGCGACCGCACGCGGCGCACGCCCGGGAGCGTCGCCGCCAGCCTCGATGTCCTCTGGCGGCAGGCCGGGATCTCGGCTCCCAATCGCATCCTGTCCGGCGCGACCGGCGTCGCGCCGATCACCGGGGAGGAGCAGGATACCCTCGCGCGGCTCGCGCCCGGGGCCCAGATCCGCGCCCTCGGCGACGTGATCGGACACGGACTCGAAGTCGTGGCGCCCTTCGGAGCGGCCCTTGCGGCCGGTCTCGTGGCGGCGGGGACCGCCCGCGAGGTCGTGGTGACGACGATCGGCCATCGCCGCGGCGAGGGCGTGCTGCGGCTGGTTCCGGCCTGAGCGACCCCCGCCCGTCGCACGGCACTTCAACCGGAGGCAAAGTTTTCAAGCGTTTTCGATCGGATTGATCCCGCTATCCCTTTGTTAAAACGGTCGTTCCAGAGGCGATGATCGCGATTTTTGGTGCAGATATTCGCGTTCCTTCGGGCGTGCTGCGGGCCGAAATATTTCTTCGCGCTTGCCAACGAGCGGCACACCGTCTATTTCAACGGCATCGGCACGTGTCCGGATATCTTGGGCCGTTACGCCTTCGCAGGGCGGTTCTGACTTTCCTATCGCTATCGGTCGATGCCGGCCCCAGCTCACTCGAGCGGGTGCCATCTCTCACTACGCCTGCGAAGATCAAGGACTTCCATGAGCACCGGAACCGTCAAGTGGTTCAACGAGACCAAGGGCTACGGCTTCATCCAGCCTGACGACGGCAGCAAGGACGTGTTCGTCCACGTTTCGGCCGTTGAGCGCGCTGGCCTGCGCGGCCTGAACGAGGGTCAGAAGGTCTCTTACGAGCTGGAGACCGACCGCCGCAGCGGCAAGCAGTCCGCCGGCCAACTCCAGACGGCCTAATCACTGGTTTGAACGGCTAACGCGAAGCCGCTCCCGAGTGGAGCGGCTTCTTCATTTTCTGCACCCGCCATAGGGGCGACGGCGAGGCGCCGCGCCCGACACAGGAGTGTCTGTGAGCTTTCCGAACAAACAGGGCGTCGTCGACCGGCTGGAAACCGCTGCCAAGGCGCGGTCCGAGATGCTGGCCCGGTTCCGGGCACGCCCGCGTGCCGACGATCCGGCGGTTCTCGCCCGCCAATCCGCCCGCCGCGCCGTGATCGATGCCCGCGAGGCCCGGATGGCCGAACGCGCTGCCCAACGCCAGGCGGAGATCGAGCGCGCCGCTGCCCTCGCCGAAGCCGAGCGTCTGGCCGAGATTGAACGCAAGCTCGCCGAGCAAGCGGCCGCCCAGGAGCGCGCCAAGGCTCTCCAGGCCGAACAGAAGGCCCAGCGCGATGCCCGCTATCTCGCCCGCAAGGCGAAGGCTCAGAAGCGGCGCTGAGGCACTCCCCCATCGGCACAGGAGCCCAGCATGTCCCACAAGTTCAAGATCGGCCAGCGTGTCTGCCGGGTTCATCTCGGGCTTCCCGGCGACAAGGGCGCCGGCGAGGTGTTCGAGATCCTGCGGCTGATGCCGGAGGACCAGACCGGCGAGCCGTCCTACCGGGTCCGGACGGGCGCCGGGGAGCGGGCGGTTCGCGAGAGCGATCTGGTCGCGGCGCCGCGCCACTGATTCGCGTGCGTCTCAGAGCGTCCTGAACATCACCAGGGCGTCGACGTCCCCGAGTCTCGGGTGCCGGAAGGCGCCCGGGAGGCGCCCCACGACGCCGAAGCCGAAGCGCTGCCACAGCCGCACGGCCCGGACGTTCGTGCTGACCACGAAGTTGAACTGCATCGCCGCGAAGCCCCGCTCCCGCGCCCGGTCGAGGGCGTGCGCGCACAGGGCGCGGGCGATGCCGCGTCCCGCGGCGGCCTCGGCAGTCATGAAGCCGCAATTGGCGACATGGGCGCCGCCGCCCGCTTGGTTGGCGCGCAGGTAGTAGGTGCCGACCACCGCTCCGTCCTGCTCGGCCACGAAGGTCTCCCGGTCCGCGCCGGTCCAGTAGGCGAGAGCGTCGGCCTCGCTGAGGTCGCAGTCGAGCGCGTAGGTCTCCCCCGCTCGGATGGTCGGCACGATGATGCGCGTGATGGCCGCGTGGTCGGACTCGCGGACGAGTCTGATGCGCAGGCTCACCCGAACTGCTCCCGCAGGATGCGCTCGTCGAGGCTATGGCCGGGGTCGTGCAGCAGCACGAGTTCGGTGGCGCGGTCGAGGGAGGTCTCGACGGTGCAGACGCGCCGGAACTCCGTGTGGTCGGCCACTGCCGCCACAGGGCGATGGGGCGCGTCGAGCACGTCGATCCGGATCCGGGCATAATCCGGCAGGAGGGCGCCCCGCCAGCGCCGGGGCCGGAAGGCCGAGATCGGCGTGAGGGCCAGCAGCTTCGCGTCCAGCGGCAGGATCGGGCCACCCACCGAGAGGTTGTAGGCGGTGGAACCGGCCGCCGTGGCGACCAGCACGCCGTCGGCGATCAGCAGATCGAGCCGCACGTTCCCGTCCACCGCGATCTTCAGCTTGGCCGTCTGGTGCGTCTGGCGCAGCAGATAGACCTCATTGATCGCCCGCGCCCGGTGGGAGCGGCCCTCCGTGTCGAGCACATCCATCACCAGCGGGTGGATGACGCTGCGATGGGCGGTCTCCAGATGCTCCAAAAGGTCGTCGTCGCGGAACTCGTTCATCAGGAAGCCGACCGTGCCGCGGTTCATCCCGTAGATCGGCTTCGGATTGTCCATGAATCGGTGCAGGACCTGCAGCATCAGCCCGTCGCCCCCGAGGGCAACGACAACATCCGCCTCCTCAGGCGGGACGTGGTCGTAGCGTCGCATCAGGGCGGCGGCGGCCTCGCGGGCGTGGCCGGTGGGGCTCGCCACGAAGGCGATCTTCTTGAAACTCGGCATGGGTCAGGCGCTGCCGGGCGGGCGCATCGGGGTCGCGTCGGGCTTCACGTCACGGCTCCAGTCTGATGAGCGAACCGCCCGGTTGACGTCCATGTCCCGCCGCGTCTCACTTCACGGGCACATGCGCGACCGGAGGCATAGCATGGAGCGTCCGCTCCTCGTCTACACTACCTTTCCCGACGCCGCCTCGGCGCTCAACATCGGCGAGGCCTTGGTTCGCGAACGGCTCATCGCCTGCATCAACGTCCTGCCCGGCATGCTGTCGGTCTACAGCTGGAAGGGCGCGGTGGAGCGGGGCGAGGAGGTGGCTGCAATCCTCAAGAGCCGCGAGGGCCTGGCCGACGCCCTGTCGGCCGCGCTGAAGGCGCGCCATCCCTACGAGACACCGATCATCCTGCATCTGCCGGTTTCCGGCGCGGACGCCAATACCGCGGCCTGGATCCTGGCCGAGACGCAGGGCGACAGCAGCTAACCGTTCCGCCCGGCGCAGGTGAGGTCATCCGGAGGAGCCGGACGTGGCTGCATCGGTGCGCGGGAGCGGCTGATCCTGCCGACGCGGACCGTCGCCGGACAGCTGTGGACAGATCCGGTTCCGTGGGGACAGTTCCGGCGCCACTCAAATTTGTGGACGGGCGTCCTCCAATGGTCGCAGAGGCGAATTTTCTCTCAAATCCCGCATCCGTGATGTAATGCAGGTTTCATGTGCGGAATAATACAACAGATTTATCTATAAAGATACTTTCGCGATAATTGGACAGGGCCGAGGGACCTGGCTATGCGGCCTGCGGTGCTCATACCGGCACCGGAGTTCGGGGGATGTTGAGATCATGAGGCATTTCAACAATGGGAGCCGCATCGCGGTGGTCCTGCTGGCATCCTGCGTCGGTGCTGCGGGCGTCCAGGCGGCGGGCGACGCCAAGAGCGAGCCGTTGATGACCATCGAGCCGGCTCCCTCCGGCCCGGCCGGACTCGCTTCGGCCAATCCGCCCGCGCTGCGCTATGGTGTTCTCTACGCGGACGACAAAGGGCAGAGCCACGTCCAGTACTGCGACCTGAAAAACTTCATCTTCAAAAGTTACGCGCCGCCTGCGGCACCGCAATATGTCGGCTTCCCACCGGGTGAGGTCACGTCGATCAAATACGCGGTGCTGCCCGTCGGCTATGTCGGAACGTGGCACACGGCGCCCGGCCCGCAATGGGTGATCACCCTGTCGGGGCGCTGGTCAGTGGAAGCGACAGACGGCACCGTGCTGGAGCAAGGTCCGGGCGAGGTCGAGTTCAACGCCGACATGGGATCCACGCCGCAGGGACCCGAGAAGCATGTCGGGCACCTGACTCGGCAAGTGGGCGACGTGCCGAACGTGCAGCTCATCGTCTCCCTGAAGCCCCACAAGGAGAAGACCCCCTCCACCGACCCGTGCCAGCCCGCCCAGCACTGATCGACGGGCTGGCCTGACGGGAAGCGGGCGCGTGAAGCAAAGGTCGGCGGACAAGCTCCGCCGACACCCGCGCGGCTCAGGCCCCGCTCACGGGGTAGCTGCGGCCCTTCCAGGTGGCGGCCCCGGCCCGCTCGCGGCGCAGGAGCACGTTCCACTGGATCGCCAGCGCCACCAGCACGGTGGTGGGATGGAGCGGGATCGTGACCAGCGGCGCACGGGTCGCCAGGGTGATGGCCGCTCGGCTGGTGAGGGACAGCAGCCAGGCCGCCGCGGCCGGCAGAAGGGCTGCGGCGGGGATCAGGCCGACCAGGCCAGCCAGGACGAGGAGCGGCGGCAGGATCTGGCCGCAGCCGAGCAGCAGGGTCCAGATCGGCAGGGCGCGGGGCGTGGCCATGCCTTCATGGGCGTTCTTCGAGAAGCCCGCCCAGGCCTGCGCGAACCCGTCGTACATCCGGCAGGTCGCCAGGGAAGCGGCCGCCACGAGATCGGTCCGGTGACCGGCCGCGCGGAGCAGCCGGGGAAGACGGACGCCGTCGTGCAGGGAGGTTCGGATCGCAGCGTGGCCGCCGGTGGAGGCGTAGGCCGCGCGCGCGATCAGGACGAGTTGGCCGCAGGCGGCGCCGAGCGACGGGTCGGGCAGCCGGCGCATCAGCGGCACCGGCAGGTAGCCCAGGAGCAGGAAGTCGATCATCGGCACGGTCAGCATCTCACCGAGCGTTTCCGTGCGTTGGCGGGGCACCCCGCTCACCAGCGCCGCGCCGGAGCGGCGAGCCAGGGCAGACAGGGATGCGGCGGCCTCGGGCTCGAGGCGCACGTCGGCGTCGATGAACAGCAGGTGGCGGCCTTCGGCCAGCCCGGCCATGTGACTGCAGGCGTGGTTCTTGCCGGTCCAGCCCTCAGGCAGCAACGGCACGGCGACGAGACGCAGGCGCGGATCGTCGATGGCGCGCACGATCTCCGCGGTGGCGTCGGTGGAATGGTCGTCGCCGACGATCACCTCCACCGGCACCGCCGTGCTGGCGAGCGCCGCCCGGACGGTGGCCTCGATGTTTCCGGCCTCGTTGCGGGCCGGGATCAGGATCGAGACGAGACCGGGGTCCGCTTCCGGCGCCGGCCTGCGCAGAACCGCGAGGTTCACCGCCGCCAGCACAGCCGGCAGGAGGGCCGCGGTCAGGCAGAGCAGGGCCAGGGCCGTGAGGATCGTATCGGTCATGGTCCGCGCCGAAATGGGAGGCCGCCGTCACCTGGCATCGCATGCGGACCGGAACGGACGGAACGTGTCATGGGGCGCGCTTGTGCCCATCCGGCGCCCGGTGCGCCGGGTCGAAGCGGCGCCCGGAGATCTGAGCCGCCGCGCGCCGCCAGAGATCATAGACTCCGCCGACGCCCTTGCGACCCGACACGAAGGTGCGAAAGCGCTCCGGCTCGCGGCTGATCACATCGGCGCTCAGCCGGTCCAGGGTCGCAGTGAGGTCGGCCTCCAGGCGCGCGAGCCGTTCCGGCCGGGGCAGAGCGGCGAGGTCGGCCCCCGCGATCCCGGTCCCGAAGGCCGCGAAGGCCTCGGCGCCGCGCTCGTTCCAGAAGGTGTATTCGAGGGCGAGCGGCACGAACAGGGCGCCGGGTGCGATCTCGGCCAGCCGCGCCACGCCCGGGCGCAGGGCAAGCGGCCGGGCGCGCGCATCGGCGAAGCGGCCCTGCGCGGTAATCCAGAGCATGCCGTCGGGCGCGGCCAGGATCGCGCGGGCGGCGGCCAGGAACTGCGCGGCCCCGCGGGGCGTATCGAGGTCGACCCCGAAGGCGCCGATCCGCTCGAAGATCCGGTATCGGGCCAGCATCGCGGCATCGAAGGGCGCGCGGCTCGGCCGTTCCGGGTAGAGGCGGCCGGCCAGAACGATGATCACGGCCGCGTCCCACCACGCCGGGTGGTTGCAGTAGACCACGATCGGGCCGGCATGGTCCGCCGCCGGCGGCGTGCTCCAGAGCGGCAAGCGCAGGGCGTCGAGGTGGCGGTGCAGGTAGCGCTCGAACCACGCCACCATGAAGTTCCGAATCGGCAGGGAGACCCGAGGAAGGGGCGCGCCGCGGGCTCCTCCTCCTCGAACCGGGGACCAGACAGGCGGCGCGGGCCTCACGCCGAGGCGCGCAGGGCGCCGCGCGCATCCTGATCGTGCGCGTCGGCGGCGATCCAGCCCGACATCATCACCATCGGCATCCCGGGTCCGGGATGGGCGGCGCCGCCCGCGAGGTAGAGGCCGCGCACCTGCCGCGAGCGGTTGCCGGGCTTGAACGCCCCCATGACCCGCCCGTGCGAGGCGAGCCCGTAGATCGCACCGTTCAGCACCTTGTAGCGCTCGTGGATGTCCTGCGGCGTCAGGTGGCGCTCGACGACGATGCGCTCCTCCAGATCCGGCATGCCGCCGGTGCGCTTGAGCTTGTCGAGGATCGTCTGGCGGTAGTTCCGGAACAGCGGCCCGTCCGGGCGCCAGTCGTGGTGCGGCCGGAGATACGGCGTGTGCACGAGGACGTAGAGCGCCTCGCCGCCTGCCGGCGCCACGCTCGGATCGGTGGAGGAGGGGGCCGCCAGATAGGCGGTTGGGTCCGGGGCCGGCTCGCCCTTGTTGTAGATGTAGTCGAACTCCTCCTCGGGATCCCGGGAGAAGACGAAGTCGTGGTGGTTCAGGTGCTCGTAGCGCTTGTTCAGGCCGAGATAGAGCACCACGCCCGAGCAGGCCGGCTCGGGATTCTTCTTGGCGTAGGTCTTGGCCGCCTCACCGCCGACGAGTTCGCGGTAGGTGCGGATCGAATCCATGTTGGAGATCACCGCGTCGAACGGTGTCACGCCCGCGGCGGTGCGCACGCCCCGGACCGCGCCGTTCGCGGTCTCGATGCCGGTCACCTCGGTGTCGGTCTTGCAGATGGCGCCGAGCTCCTGCGCGAGCTTCGCCAGACCCTCCGCCACCGCTCGGGTCCCACCCATCGGGTACCAGACGCCGTCGGCGGTCTGCATATGCGCGATGGCGCAGAGCACGGCGGGCGCGCCGTAGGGCGAGGAGCCGACATATTGGACGAAGTGGTCGAGCATCTGCGCCAGCCGGGCGTCCTTCACCTTGCCGCGGATCGTCGAGGCGACGGAGGCGTGCATGCGCAGGGAAAGCACGTCGCGCAGCGTGCCCGGGTTCATGTTGGCGCGGATGTTGATCGTGTCGAACAGGTCCTCCACCGGCTTCCAGAAGAAAAATTTTTCTGAAACCCCGTGCAGGTGCTCGGAGATGGAGATGAATTTCTTGTAGCCCTCGCCGGTGCCGGGGGCAAAGCGCTCCATGTCGCCCGCCATCCGCTCGACATCCTGCATCAGGTCGATGTGGGTCCCGTCGTCGAAGAAGCAGCGCCATTGCGGGTCAAGACGGCGCAGGTCCATGTAGTCGTGGACCGAACGACCGGCCTCCGCGAAGATACGCTCCAGCACCCGCGGGACGGTCAGAATGGTCGGGCCCATGTCGAAGCGGAAGCCGCCCTCGTGGAGCACCGCCGCCTTACCGCCGAGCCAGCCGTTCTTGTCGTAGACCGTCACGCGGTGGCCCCGCGCCGCTGCCACACAGGCAGCCGCGAGTCCGCCGAGCCCGCTGCCGATGACGGCGACCGTGGAATCCTGGCTCATCTGGCTGGGTCGCTCCCCGGGCCGAAGAAGGCGTGGCCCGCTGGGGCGAAGCTAGACCTGGGGCCAGCCCGGTCAACGCGCCACCCGGTCGCGGCAGCAGCCCGTCAGACCTCACCTGTGGACAGGCGCGCCAGGAAGTTGCCGATCTCCCGGCGGCGCAGATCCGCCTCGAGCACCTCCGGGCCGATGCCGTGGCGCCAGGCCAAGCAACGCGCCGCTTCCGGGTCGCCCCCCTGCAGGGAAGCGATCTCATCAGCGTAGCCCGCCACGGCTCGCGGATCCTCGGCGAGGCCAGCCTCGACGATCGCCGATTCGCAGAGGCGCAGCATCGCGGCCAGCTCGTCGAGATCGAGTTCCGGATGGTACTGCGTGCCCCAGAACCAGCCGGCCCCGTGCCGGATCTCGATGGCCTGGATGCCCAGCATGCGGTTGCCCGCGAGCACGCGGGCGCCCGGCGGCGGTACCAGCACCGCGTCCGCATGGATGGCGGGGGCGTCCCAGGCCGCCGGGCGCCCAGCGAGGAGCGGATGGGTCCGGCCCTCCTCGGTCGGGGTGATCGCCCGGGCGAAGCCGTATTCCGGCCCGCGCGGGTTCTCGGCGGCCTTGCCGCCGGCCACTGTGGCGGCGACCTGCACGCCCCAGCAGGAGCCGAAGACCGGCAGACCTGCCTCCAGGGCCGCGCGCATCAGGTCGAGCTGCCGGGTCACTTCCGGAGTCCCCTCGGAGACCTTGAGGGTTGAGCCGGTGAAGATCAGCCCGTCAAAATCCGACAGGCCCTGCGGCAGGGTGGTGCCGGCATCGGCCGGATTGATGTGGCGGCAGGCAGCGTCCGGTGCGAGGTCGCGTACCACCGCGGCGTAGGACTCGGCGGAGGTTCGGCCTGTGGCCGCGACGTGCCGTTCGCGGGCCGCACGGTCGTTGCCGTCGGCGATGAGCAGGCGGAGCATGGGGGCTTTCTGTTGAGTGGAACCTCGGCAGATCGGTGCCCGTATGTCCGCGCGTGGCCGGTCGCAGGAACAGCGCGGATCGTCGCGGCGATGAGGTGGCGCGGCTCAGGCCGTCCGCCGCGCCGTCAGCGCGAGCGCGGATCCGAGCCCGCAGAGCGTCAGCGTGCCCAGCACCCCGAGAGCCGGGGCGGCGGCGGCAAAACCTTCGCCCAACGCACTCTGATAGGCCTCGATCGCCCAGGCGTTGGGGGTGAGCCAGCCGGCCTGCTG
Source organism: Methylobacterium sp. CM6257 (assembly GCF_054611515.1). Lineage (NCBI taxonomy): Bacteria > Pseudomonadati > Pseudomonadota > Alphaproteobacteria > Hyphomicrobiales > Methylobacteriaceae > Methylobacterium > Methylobacterium sp. CM6257. Next base: position 5,630,481 of record NZ_CM137735.1, on the reverse strand, counting down.
CAGCCAGGGAGGCATGAGGAAGCGGGGCACCATCGAGCCGCCCACGGCCGAGAGCAGCAGCACCCCGAAGGTCGAGGCGAGGTGTGCCTGCTGGCGCGAGGCGGCGAGCGCGCAGGCGGCGAGCGCCAGCCCCGCGGCCATGGCCGAGACCAGCAGGCAGGCGGCCAGGAAAGCCGGCCAGTGCGGCCCGATCTCGACCCCGTAGAGCAGAGCGGCGGCGAGGAAGATCAGGCCGGCCTGCACGAGTCCTTGGAGCGTCAGGAAACCGAACTTGCCGAGCACCACCACAGGTAGGCCGCCGGGGCCGGCCATCAGCCGCTCGGCGAGCCCAGTCTCGCGCTCCTCGACCAGCGACATCGCCCCCTGCATGGCGGCGAAAAGCAGGAAGACCGCGGTGATCGCCCCCGCATAGTAGCTGATGCGGGCATTGGCGGTGCCGACGGCCGTGCTGCGCCGCTCGACCAGGGACGCGAAGCTGAACGGTTCCTTCTTGGCCCGCTGCTCGGCGAAGGCATCCTCCAGGAAGCGCCGCTCGTCGGGGCCGATCTTGCCGGAGCGCTCCACGTCGGCGACGATCCGGGAGAGCACCACGTCGGGCAGGGCCTCGTTCAGCACCCGCTGGAGTTGGCCGAGGGCGATCGGCGTCGCCAGCGCCTTGGCGGGGTTCTCGACCAGCACAACGGGCTGGTCGGCGGCCGCGGGCGCCTCGGCGGCCGGAGTCGCGATCAGGTCGCCCCGCAGGACGAGCGCCACATCGACCTCGCCGGAGCGAACGGCCTTGGCCACGCCGGCGAGGTCGGTCGCAGGCAGGCGCGTGACCCGCAGGGACGGATCGGCGGTGAGCGCGTCGGTCAGACGGTGCGTGGCCGTCGTCTGTGCGAAGTCGGCCAGCCCGAGATGGATGCGGATCCGGTCGCCGGTCGCTCCCGAGAAGATCGCCGCGAAGATCGAGAAGATTACGGTCGGCAGCACGAAGGCCATCACCAGCGCGGCGCGGTCGCGCAGAAGGCTCAGGGCCATGACCCGGAATGCGGCGCTGATCATCGGGCCGCCCCGGACTGACGCCGGGCCGACGCCTCGCGGTCCGCGACATCGCGTGGCCGGAGCGCGTCGAGATAGAGGGTCTCGAGCCGCGGGGCGCGCACCCGCACCTCGGCGACCGGCACGCCCTGCGCCCGCAAGGCCCCGAGCAGGGCGGCGCCATCGAGGCCGGAGCGCTCCACCGAGCGCCAAGTCAGGCCATCCGCTTCGGCCAGAGCGAAGCCGGCCCGGCGCAGCACGGCCTCGGCGGGGCCGTCCGCCGGGACGGCGAGGCTCAGCTCCCGTTCGGGCGCGCCGGTGCGCAACTGCGCGAGCAGGTCGGCGAGCCGCCCGGCCCGCACGATCCGTCCCTGCGCCAGGAACGCGACTCGGGAAGCCAGGCGCTCCGCTTCGGCGAAATCGTGGGTGGCAATCAGGATCGCGGTGCCGGCTGCCTTGAGCCGGTCGAGCACCGCGTGGATCGCCGCCCGGGCGGCGAGGTCGACGCCGCTCGTCGGCTCGTCGAGGAGCACCAGCCGGGGTCGGTTCATCAGGCTCGCCGCGATGTTGACCCGGCGCCGGTAGCCGCCCGACAGGATTCCCGCCGGACGCCGTGCCACGTCGGCGAGGTCGGCCATCGCCAGCGCGGCTTCCACGGCCGCCTTCCGGTCGCGCCGGGGTACGCCCGCGAGCTGGCCGAAGACCCCGAGATTTTCCGATACGGTCAGCCGCGGGTAAAGGGCGATCTCTTGCGGCACCCAGCCGATGGCGCGGCGCGCGCGGCCTTCCCGGTACGGATCGGCCCCCGCGACGCGCACGGATCCGGCATCCGGACCGAGCCGACCGGCAACCAGGCGCATCAGGGAGGATTTGCCGGCGCCGTTCGGTCCGAGAAGCGCCAGGGTCTCGCCCGCATCGAGGTCGAGATCGATCCGCTCCAGCACGCGCCGTCCACGCAGGTGGAGGTCGACGCCCTCGATCCGGACGAGGGGGCCGTCCATCGTCTCACCGTCCCGGCAGGGCGCGGGCGAGGCGCACCCGCAGGGCGGCGCCCGGTTCCCGCAGAGTAAAGGCCGTCGCGGCGAAGTCCGGGCGCGCCCGGCGTCCCACCGCGCCGGAGAAGCCGTAGGGTTCCAGCGGCAGGCCGAGCGCGGTGCGATCCAGGCGGCTGTTGCCGTTGGAATCCTGGTAGGCCGCCACCGCGTAGGTTCCCGGGGGCACGTCGCGGAAGGTGAAGAGAGCCCGGCTCCCGTTGGCCGACGCATCGTCGCCCCGGGTGCAGAATGCCTCCGAGAGGCCGCCCTGACACAGAGCCACCCGCACCGGACCGCCGCCGGACTCGATCCCGTCGACCTCGACCTGCACGGTCGCGGCCGCCGCGGGCAGGGCAAGGCCCCAGAGACCGCACGCCAGTAAAGCCCGGGCGCGGAATGTCGGGACGCGTCCGAGCGCCCGGCTCGCCAGTCTCCTGATCACGAGGCCTCGCCGGAGGTCGCTAGGGGCGCGGTCTCGGGGATGCCTGCCGCAGCGGCTGCGCGGGCGCCGGCCAGTTCCTCGATCAGCAGCCGCGCCGAGATGCGGGCGCCCTCGTAGATCACCGGCAGGCCGGAGCCCGGATGGGTGCCGCCGCCGACGATGTAGAGCCCCGGCCCGAAGCGGTTGTGCGGCCGGAAGTACAGCATCTGCATGAGGTCGTGAGCGAGGTTGAAGGTGGCGCCCTCGTGGACGGCGAAATCCTCCTCCCACTGGGTCGGGTCGATGATCCGCTCATAGCGGATCCGGGACTCGATATCGCCGAGACCGAGGACCCTCAACCGCTCGAGGATCAGGGCACGGTAGGTCCCCCGCACGGAAGCCCAGTCGATCCCGGCCTTCCGGTTCGGCACCGGCACCAGCACGTAGAGAGCGGTGTGCCCGGGGGGCGCCATGCCGCCGTCGGTGTAGCCGGCATGCTGCACGTAGAGGGACGGCTGCATCGGCAGCGTGCCCTCGGTGATCTCACGGATGTTCTGCTCGTAACCTTCGGCCAGGAGGATCGTGTGGTGCCCGAGGCTGTCGGGCATTTTTCCTTCGATCCCGAGATAGAGCATGAAGGTCGAGCAGGAGAGCCGCGCCTTCCGGATCTTGGCGTCCCGCCAGCGCGGGCGATGACACTCCGGCACCAAAGCCCGCACCACCTTGGCGAAATCGCCGTTGATCAGAACCGCGTCGGCGTTGAAGGTCTCGCCGTTCGCCACAAGCCCGCTGGCGCGCTTGCCATCGAACAGCACCCGCTCGACGCTGGTGTTGAGCCGCAGGTCGACGCCCATCCGCGTGGCCAGGCCCGCCATCGCCTCGGAGACCGCGCCGCAGCCGCCCACTGGGTGGTAGACCCCGTGCTCGTATTCGAGGAACGACAGGATCGTGAACAGGCTCGGGCACCGGAATGGCGACATGCCGAGGTATTTGGTCTGGAACGAGAAGGCGAGGCGCACCCGCGGGTCGGCGAAGTGGCGCTTGAGGTCGCGGTCCACGCTGCGGCCGGGATGCAGATAGGGCAGGGCCGCCAGCATCGCCGGGCTCACCATGCTGCGCAGCGTGTGGAAGGCCTGCTCCAGCACCGGCTTGAAGTGGCGCAGCTTCGTTCGGTTCTCCTCGAAGAAGGCTTTGACGTTCTTCGCGTCGTCCGGGGCGAGGCCAGCGATCTCGTGTTTTAGGCGGTCGACGTCACCCGTGGCGCGGATCGTCCCCGAGATCCCGTCCTTGCCCTCGAAAACCAGATGATATTGCGGGTCGAGACGCTCGAGCTTGACGTGGTCCTCGAGCCGCTCGCCGCAGCTCGCGAAGATGTCGGCGAGGATCTGCGGATAGAGAAAGAAGGTGGGGCCGATATCGAACCGGTAGCCGCCGGGGGCTTCCACAGTCTTGGTGCGGCCGCCGACCTGGGCATCCTTCTCGAAAACGGTGACATGGATTCCGGCGCGAGCCAGGAGCAGTGCGGCGGCAAGCCCGCCCGGACCGGCACCGACCACGGCCACCCGTCGTCCCGTCAGCGCCCGCAACCCATCCCCAGACTGAAGCAACGCTGCCGACTCCTCACAGAATCCCCGCACCCTGCTGCCAAGCTAGCTTGGCATCCTCGCGCGGCAATTGCAGCCGTTTGTCGCGCGCAGAATCACGTCTGCGCGCGTAAGGTCCAAACACAATCGCAAGGATTGTGCGGGTGCACCGAATTCCCATCCGTGACAGGGCCGCGCCCCGTTGTGACTTGTCCGAAGCGAGGGGTGCCGCCCTGCAGCGAAACCCAGCATCTGTTCCACTGCTGAGGGACTGCGCCTAAATTGGGTCAGGTCCGAATCCGACCCAGCGCGATCTCTAGGCCGCAGACTGGGCAATTCAGTGGAGAGCCCGATCGATCCGGCAGGACGGAGGGGAAACACGATGCAGCGCAGTCATGATGATATGCGGTCGTTTGCTGCGGGCTGGATCGAGAACTGGAACCGCCGGGATATCGACGCGGTGTTGAGCCACTTTGCCGATGAAGCGGAGTTCATCAGTCCAATTGCCCGCGATACTGTCGGGGAAGCTGTTCTGAGGGGCAAGGAGAGGATCTCTGCCTATTGGCGGGCCGCGCTCGGCCGCATCGGGTCACTCCGCTTCGACCTCGACCACGTAATTTGGGACGCGCTCCGTCGCGAACTCACGGTCATCTATGTCGCTGATTTGGGCGGTCGCCGCCGTCGCGCTTGTGAGATCATGACCTTCGACACGGATGGACGACAAATCCGCGGAGAAGCGTTCTACGGCGCTGAAACATAGCGGCTGAGCGTCTGCGCTCCACCCGTTGCGGGCTGCACGCGCGGACCGTGTGACAGATCACGACGATACGGTTCGGAATTCATCGCCTCCGACCGACGCGTCCCTGGCTGCGGGCGATGGCGTGCAGGGCGATCCCCGCCGCGGTTGCGACGTTGAGAGAATCGAAGCCGGCGGCCATCGGGATCCGGACCGGGCGGGTCCGGGCGAGCGTCGCCGCGTCGAGCCCCGGCCCCTCCGTCCCCAAAATCAGGAGCGCCCGCGCCGGCGCGGCGAGGTCGTCCAGGGTCTCGGTCGCTCCCGGGCTGAGCGCCAGCGCCTGGAGCCCGAGCGTTCGGGCGACCTGCAGCCAGTCCTGCCCTGCGGGGATCCGTGCGAAGGGCTGGATCAGCGCTGCGCCGGCCGAGACCCGGATGCTCTTGCGGTAGAGCGGATCGCAGCTCCCCGCATCGAGCAGCACCAAGTCGGCCCCGAAGGCGGCAGCGTTGCGGAAGGCGGATCCGACATTGTCGTGGTTGGTCAGGCCTGAGAGGCCGAGCACCAGAGCCGGGGCCGCGGGCGGCGGCACGATCGCGGCCGCGTCGGGCTCCGGTCCGCGCAATCCGACCGCGAGCACCCCGCGATGGATCGGGAAGCCCGTGACGGCGCTCATCACGGCCTTTGCGGCGAGGTAGACCGGCGGCGGCTGTCGGCAGGCGGCCACGTCGCCGGCCAGCCCCGGCCAGCGCTCCGGCGCGAGCAGAACCGACTCGGCGCGGAAGCGGCTGCGGCGGCCCAGGAGCAGACGCAGGGTCACCTCGCCTTCGGCGATGAAGCGCCCGGCGCGGCCGACCAGGTCGCGCTCGCGCATCCTCGTGTAGGCTTCGAGGCGGGGATCGTCCGGATCGGTGATCGTCTCCGGGATCGGGCTCACCCCGTTCGACGCCACCTCAACCCTGCGAGCGCTCGGAGCGGCTCGCGAGGGGGTCGGCCTCAGCCTTGGTCGGCACTTTAACCAGTGCCTCGCCGTCGAGGACGGTCTCGCCCGCCACCGCGCAGCGGCAGGCGAGGCGCGCGCGCCGGCGCTCGGGCATCAGCTCGGCGACTGTGACGGTGACTTCGACGACATCGCCGATGCGCACCGGCGCGCGGAAATTCAGGGTCTGCGAGATGTAGACCGCCCCCGGTCCTGGCAGTCGCGTGCCGAGCACCGCCGAGATCAATCCGGCCGTGTACAGGCCGTGGGCGATGCGGGTGCCGAACGGCGTCCGGGCGGCGAAGTGCTCGGAGAGGTGGATCGGGTTGCGGTCGCCGGTGATCTCGGCAAATCCCACCACGTCCGAGGAGGCGATGGTCTTCGACAGGGTCTCCGACAGCCCGACCTCGAGATCCTCGAAATAGAGCACGCGCAATTCGGGCAGCATGACTCGGCAGACCTCCGGTTCCGGCCGGTCGCCCGTCTCGCGCGTCCGGCTCCGGACATCGCCTCGCACGATCGCGCCGCCGAATCCACCCGGACCAAGGCGCAAGATCGTCGAACTTTCTTGAGGCGCAGGCAGGGTTTTCTCAACGGCCGCTCGACAGGCGCCCCGCTCTCGGCGAAGAGGCGCCCCGTGAACGCCGATGACGCAACCCGGCCCGCGCCGGCCGCCCTCCGCCCGACCGTCGCCCGTGTCGCGGCGCTGAATCTCGCGTATTTCGGCATCGAGATTGCGGTGGCGCTCGCCATCGGGTCGGTCTCGCTCATCGCCGACAGCCTCGACTTCCTGGAAGACGCGGCGATCAACCTCCTGATCTTCGCGGGTCTCGGCTGGAGCGCGCGCAACCGGGCGCGGCTCGGAACCGCCATGGCGTTCATTCTGCTCCTGCCAGCCCTGGCGGGCGCCTATGCGGCCTACGAGAAGGTCTTCGCCTTCGTGGCTCCCGCCGCCCTGCCGCTAACCCTCGCCGGCCTCGGGGCGCTGGCCGTGAACCTCACCTGCGCGCTGATGCTGGCCCGGCACCGATCGGGTTCGGGCAGCCTCACCCAGGCGGCCTATCTCTCAGCCCGCAACGATGCTTTCGCCAATCTCGCGATCATCGCGGCCGGCTTGGTCACCGCCTACCGCCCGTCGCCCTGGCCGGATCTCGTCGCGGCGGCGGGTATCGCCATCCTCAACGCCGATTCAGCCGCCGACATCCTCCGGGCCGCCGCGGCCGAACGCCGGGCCGCCCATTAGGCACCCCCATGCGCATCTTTCCCGTTTCCGACCTGCACCTCGAGCGGCGGCGGCTCGATCTGATCGCGCCCGCCGCGGAACCGTTCGACCTGCTCGCCTGCCCGGGCGACCTCTACGAGGGACATCCCGAGCGCGGGCTCGCGGCCCTGCTGCACCTCGCGCAGTGCAGGCCGATCGTCCTGGTGCCGGGCAATCACGAGCGCTACGCCCCGACCGGCGACCCGCGTACCGCCCCGGAGCTGCTGGCGGATCTGGAGGCGGAGGTGGCCCGGGTGAACGGGCTCGGTGCCCGGATCCACCTGCTTCAGGAGGCGCAGAGTTGCGTCATCGACGGCGTGCGGTTCGTCGGCGCCACCCTCTGGAGCGACTGGGGGCTCGCAGGGCGCTGGCTCGCCATCGATACGCCCGACCGGCCCTACGATCCGGTGGCCTACGCGACCGCGCGGATGACCGACCCGGTCACCGGCTCACGCGAGTATCTCGGGTCGATCCGAAAGGCGGATGGCAGCCCGTGGCAGCCCGCGGACGCCATGGCAGCGCATCGGACCGAGCGGGCGGCGCTGCATGCGGCGCTCCGCACGCCGCATGACGGCCCGACCGTGGTGGTGACCCATCACCCGGCGAGCCCCCTGGCGGCGGATCGCTACCGCGATCAGCCCGGCGTCCCCTGGTGGGTCCCGGCCTTCTACGCCAGCACCGTCCTCGAAGACCTCGGGGATGCCGAGCGGCCGGAGCTGTGGATCTCGGGCCATTTCCATGCGGGCCACGATCTGGCGGTCGGGCGGTGCCGCTGGGTCTCGAACCCGGTGGAGGGGGTGACCTACCGGAGTGATTTCGTCGTGGAAGTCGAGAGCCGCTGATTTAGCCCCGATCCAAAAAACGCGATCCGTCGATCCCGAGCCTTCACACGACCTGACCGTAACGGCGGGATGCTTCGAACTGAACGCCCGTCCAACCCTGATCAGCCCCGTATCGCGGGGCTCCGGTTTGGAGTTCTCATGGCCATCGCGGTGGGTGGTCTCGTCGGAGGACGTGGCCGAGGTCGAGCCGGACCGCAATCTGGTGACGCGGCGGCAGGCCGAGTGGGCGGGCCGCGCGATGCGCCTCCTCTCCCCGAGCGGAAGAGGATTGGGGTGAGGGACGAGACGCTTCAGGACCAAGCGCGCCATGGACGCGCGTTCAGGTCCCGCCTCCTTCCGTGAGATCACACCCCTCACCCTGGCCCTCTCCCTCAGGAGAAGGAACCCGCGCTCGATCCTGGAGGGCGTCGGCACGCATCCGGCAATGTCTCCTCATCCGGAGCGAGATCGGTCACCCTCCCGGGGAGGAGGCCCGTGCCGTCCTGTGATCGTCCTGCCGGATCCGGTCTAAGGTCGAAGGATCCGGCAGCCGTCCTGAACAGGCGCGGCGCGCCTCAGCCGTGCACCAGCACGTTGCGGAACTGCCAGGGATCGCTGGTGTCGATGTCCTCCGGGAACAGGCCGGGGCGGTCGGTGAGCGGCGTCCAGTCCGTGTACACGCCCACGACCGGGCCGAGATACGGGGTCTGGACCTCCAGGCAGCGGCGGAAATCCATCTCGTCGGCTTCGACGATGCCGGCCTCCGGGTTCTCCAGCGCCCAGACCATGCCGGCAAGCACCGCCGAGGTCACCTGCAGACCGGTGGCGTTCTGGTAGGGCGCGATCCGGCGGGTCTCCTCGATGGAGAGCTGCGAGCCGTACCAGTAGGCGTTCTTCGTGTGGCCGTAGACCAGCACGCCGAGCTCGTCGATGCCGTCGACGATCTCGGTCTCGTCGAGGATGTGGTGCTGCGCCTGCACCGTGCCGGCCTTGCCGAACATCTCGTGGAGCGAGAGCACCGCGTCGTCAGCCGGGTGGTAGGCGTAGTGGCAGGTCGGCCGGAAGACCGGCGTCTGGCCCTCGCGCACCGTGTAGTAGTCGGCGATCGAGATCGCCTCGTTGTGGGTCACCAGGAAGCCGAACTGCGCGCCCGCGGTCGGCACCCAGGTGCGCACCCGCGTGTCGGCCCCCGGCTGCAGCAGGTAGATCGCGCAAGCCGAGCCGTTCTCCTGCGCGCGGGCATTGGCCGGCTTCCAGGTCTCGTGCGTGCCCCAGCCGAGCTCGGCCGGCTGGTTGCCCTCGGAGACGAAGCCCTCCACCGACCAGGTGTTGACGAAGACGCCGCGCGGCTTCGGCGTCTTGGCGCGCTGGGTGTCCCGCTCGGCGATGTGGACACCCTTGACGCCCAGATCCTTCATCAGGGCGGCCCACTCGGCCTTGGTCTTCGGCTCCGGCCGCTGCAGGCCGGTATCCTGGGCGATGTTCAGGAGCGCCTGCTTGACGAACCATGAGACCATGCCGGGATTGGCGCCGCAGCAGGAGACCGCGGTGGTGCCGCCGGGCTTCTGGGCGCGGGCATCGAGGATGTCCTGGCGGAGCGCGTAGTTGGTGCGCTCGCCCTGGCTCTTGGTCTTGTCGAAGTAGAAGCCCGGCCAGGGCTCGGCCACGGTGTCGATGTAGAGGGCGCCCAGCTCGCGGCACAGCTCCAGGATGGCGCGCGAGGAGGTGTCGACCGAGAGGTTGACGCAGAAGCCCTGGCCGCCGCCCTCGGTGAGGAGCGGGGTGAGCACGTCGCGGTAGTTCTCCGGCGTCAGCGCCACCTTCTCGAAGCGCAGGCCGTGCGTCTCGGCCAGCGCCCGGTGGGTGTCGACCGGGTCGATCACCGTGAAGCGGGCGCGGTCGTACGCGAAATGGCGCTCGATGAGCGGCAGGGTGCCCCGGCCGATCGAGCCGAAGCCGATCATCACGATGGGGCCGGTGATCCGGCCATGGATCGGGTGATGGGTCGGCTGGTCGGTCATGCGGGAGATCCTCGTCTGGCGGACGCTTCGCGCGTCCGCGGGTCCGGCTCGCGGGCGGGTTATGGCGCGCGTATGACAATGCGGCGACAGGCCTGCACTCGCGTGGGCCATGCCAGCACGGTCCACGGGCAGATCGCCGGAAGCGCGCTCAATGGCGACTCGTCCGCCGCCGGTCAACCGCGCTGCACTCTCAAGCTCTTAAGGCTGGATTGATGGATCGCTGCCGATGCCATGATCCTGTTGCATGCGGGTCGTGCGGAAGCGTTCGTGGCAGACCTTCGGTGCAGGGCGCATATTGCGGTGCAGCAAGGCCGTTGAGCGGCTGTGGGGAAGGGGATCGCGGTCACGACCGGGATCCCGCTATCGGAGGCTGTCGTGCTCGCGCTCATCACTTCTCGGATCCCTGGCCCGGTCGCGGAGACCGCGGATCGCGATCCCGGTATCCTGACCCTCATGTTCGCCGTCGCCCGTGCCGTCCGCACCGGGACCGAAACCGCCTTCGCGCGTCGTTGCGCCCTGGCCCACGCCGTGGGGGGCCCGAACCCGCTCTGACACGCCAGAAGGACTGACCCGGGGGCCCGAGGCGCCCCGGACGATTGCGTCCCCCGGGCTGGGGCATTAGGCGGCTGTGCCGTCCAATGGCCCGGGGGATCGTGATTCCATGCCGACGACTCGCGCGCTCGTGCGCTTCAGCCTGATCGCGACCCTGCTTGCCGTGCCGGCCGCGTCCCCGCGCGCCCAGGACGCCGATCCAGCGGCTGCGGCGCCCGTAGAGGGCCCCGCCAAGGCCAGGCCGAAGCCCCGGCCGAAACCGGCCGCCCCGAAGCCGGCGGCCAAGCCCGCTCCGGCGGAGGTGGCGCCCGCATCGGCGCCGTCTCCTGCCCATGCGGCCTGGCCCACCGGCGCCAGCATGGTCAGCGAGAGCTACGGCGACTGGACCATGACCTGCACGCGCCCGAACGAGAAGGTCACCTGCATCGTCGCCCAGGCGCAGGGCGATTCGCAGACCGGGCGGCGCAAATTCGGTTTCGAGTTGCAGACCCCCGCGAATGGCCGGTCCGAGGGCATTGTGCTGATGCCGTTCGGCCTCGCCATCGAACCGGGAGTGACCTTCAAGCTCGACGAGCAGGCTCTCGGCAAGGGGGCGCCCTACACGACCTGCAGCGCCGAGGGCTGCATCGTATCGATCAGCTTCCCGACGCTGGCCCTCGACGGCATGCGGGCCGCCAAGAAGCTCATCGTGACGGGCCAGAAGGCGGGCAGCAGCGATCCGGCAACCATCACGGTTCCGCTCGAAGGGTTCCCGCAGGCATTCGACCGGGCCGTTGCCCTGAGCGGCTGAGGACTTGCCGGTGCGGCGGATTCCCGCCTTACGGTTAAGCCAGCGTTAGTGGCGCTGCCGCAGGATCCCGCCGACATGTGGCGCCGGGCGCCGCGGCCCCGAAGGTGCCGCACGCCGGGGATCGGATCGGCGGGGCAATGGTATCGGTGGGCGGGCGACCCCGGATCGGGCGAGGGCTCGGCGCGCGGCTGCTGCGCGCGGCGCTGCCCGTGCTCGCTCTCTTGGGGGCGGCCGACCCTGCTCTGGCGGTACGGCTGATCGGGGCCAAGGGTAGCGAAACCGGCAGCGGTGCCGGTGGCTACGGCCGCATCGTGCTCACCTTCGACAAGCCGGTCTCGGTCAAGGCCAAGCTTGCCGGCGGCGTGCTGATCCTCGGCTACGGCGAGCAAATCACCCCCGGGCCCGAGCGTCTCGCCGAGGAGATGCCGGCCTTCGTCTCAAGTGTCCGCCGCGACCCCGACGGAACCGGCCTGCGGGTGGCCCTCCAGAGGCCCTACCGTGTCAATCTGCAATCGGCCGGCGAGCGCGTGTTCGTCGACCTGCTGCCGGAGGGCTGGTCCGGCCTTCCGCCGCCGCTTCCGCCGGAGGTCGTGGCCGAACTCGCCCGCCGGGCCAGGGCCGCCGAGGAGGCACTCAAGGCGCGCATGCCGGAGCCGGTGCGCAAGCCCCTGTCCCTGGAACTCGCCCGGCTGCCGACTCTGACCCGCCTCTCGCTGCGCCTTCCTGAGGAGGTCGTCACGGCCGTGACGGCCGAGGGTCCCACGACCCGCCTGCGCGTGGTCGGCCCATGGCTCATCGATCCGGGCGAGACCCGCGGCCGGCCGCGCCCCGGCATCGCCAAGCTCGCGACCGAGATCGACGCGACCTCGGCAAGCCTCCTCATCACCCCGGAGGAGGGGTTCACGATCGGTACCGAGCGGGAGGACGGAGCCTTCTTCCTCGACGTGGTCCGCCGGAAACCGCCCGAGCCGGCCAAGACCACCGTCGAGGTGCCGGGTCCCCCCGCCGCCGAACCGGCTGCCGCGAAGCCGCCCGCACCCGTACCCGCGCCTCCGCGTCGGGCCGAGGCGCCGGCCGAACCGGATCGTCCGGCCGAGGCCCCGCCGAGGCGATCGGCTGGGGCCGGCCTCGTCTTCCCGTTCCGGACCCTGCCGCCGGCCGTCCTGTTCGAGCGCGGCGGCATCGCCACCCTGGCCTTCGAGGCTGCCGAGCCCGTAACCGTGCCGCCGGCCAGCCAGGGCCTCACACCCTTGGGGGCGCCGGCGCGGACGGGACCGCTCACGGTCCTGCGCTTCTCGGTGCCGCAGGGCCGATTGGTCGATCTCAATGCGGTGTCCACCGGGAGCGGGGTGGGCTGGGAACTGTCGGCCGGTGAAGCCCTGAGCCCCAGCGACACGATCGATCCCGCCCGCAAACCTGATCCTTCGGGCCGCATCGCGGTGTCCCTCGCCCTGCCGCGGCCCGGCTCGACGACGTGGCTCGACCTCGATGGGGAGCGGATCGCGGTGGTCACCTCGTCGGCGCAGCGCCCGGTCGGCAACCCGAAGAATCGCCGCTTCGTCGATTTCGAGATCCTGCCGAGTCGGCACGGCATCGCGGTGCTCGCCGGCGCCGACGACTTGGCGGTGCGGCCCGACCTCGACGGCGTGACGATCGGCCGGGAGGGGGGGCTCGCCGCCTCCGTGGCCGCCCGGAAGGCCGAGGCCGCCCTCGCGGAGGCGGGGACGCTCGCCATCGCGCGGGCGCCCTGGGAAAAGGCGCGCGCCGGGATCGTGCGCGACACGCTGCGCGGTCTCGCCAACGCGGCCGCCGCCGCGACGCCGTCCGAGCGCGGACCGGCGCGCCTCGCGCTTGCCCGCGCGTATCTCGCCAACGGGCTCGACCCCGAGGGCCTCGCGGCCCTGGAGGCGGCCGCCGCCGACGATCCGCTCCTCGCCGCCCAGCGCGATACGGCCATTCTCCGGAGCCTCGCGCTCGTGCGGCTCGGCCGCAGCCCGGAGGCGCTGAAGGCCCTGTCCGTCCCGCAACTCGCCGGCGACCCGGAATCCGCCCTGTGGCGGGCCATGGCGGCGGCCGGCTCGGGCGACTGGAAGGCGGCCGAGACGGGTTTCCTCAAGGTGCTGCCGCTCGCCGGCAGTTACCCCGCGGATGTGGCGCAGCCGATCCGCGCAACGGCGGCGGAATCGGCGATCGAGAACGGCGATGCCGAGACTGCGGCCGCCCGGGCCGAGGACGCGCGCGACCTGCCGCCCTGGATCCGCGACCGGCTCACCCTGGTGCGTGCCCGCGTCTCCGAGGCGACCGGCCAGACCGAGGCGGCGCTGGACGCCTATGCCCGCCTGGAGAAGGCCGCCGTGCGCCCGGTCTCGGTCGAGGCGAGCGTACGGTCCACGCTGCTGGCCCGGGCCGCCGGCAAGCTCACGCCGGATGCCGCGATCGAGCGGCTGGAGCGGCTGGCGATGACATGGCACGGCGGCGCGATCGAGGACGCCATCACGGTCGGTCTCGCACGCCTCTATCTCGGCGCCGGCCGCTGGCGCGAGGCCTTCACGGCGGTGCGCCGCGCAAACGCCTTCGCGCCCAACGCCGCACCCACGCAGGCCCTGGTCCGCGAGGCGCAGGCGGCTTTCGAGAGCCTGTATCTCACCGACAAGGGCGACACACTGCCCGGGATCGAGGCCGTGGCGCTCTTCTTCGACTTCCGGGAGCTGAGCCCGATCGGGCGGCGCGGCGACGAGGTGGTCCGCAAACTCGCCGACCGACTCGTGGGCCTCGACCTGCTCGATTCTGCGGCAGACCTCCTCCAGTACCAGATCGACAACCGGCTCACCGGCCCGGCGCGCGCCGCTGTCGCGGCGCGGCTCGCCACCGTCCGGCTGATGGACGACAAGCCGATGCAGGCGCTGAAGGTCCTCGACGCCTCCGATTTGCCCGAGCTTCCGGGCGAGCTGAAGCGCGCCCGCGGCCTGATCCGTGCCCGGGCGCTTTCGGATCTCACCCGCACCGACCTCGCCCTGGAGACGATCGAGGGCGAGAGCGGTCCGGATATCGAGCGGCTGCGCGCCGACATCTACTGGGGCGCCCGCCGCTGGCGCGAGGCCGGCGAGGCGCACGAGGCCCTGCTCGGCGAGGGGTGGCAGTCCGGCCAGCCGCTGGACGAGCAGGCCCGGGCCGATGCCGTGCGCGCCGCGATCGCCTACGACCTCGCGGGCGAGGCGATCGGCCTGGAGCGGCTCAAGGCAAAGTTCTCGGAGGCGATGGCGGCGAGCCCGGATGCGCGCACCTTCGCGCTCCTCACGGGAGCCAACCCGACCCGCGCCCCGGGTTTCCGCGCCGTCGCGGCGCGCGCCAGCAAGGCCGAGACGCTGTCGGCCTTCCTGGCCGAGTACCGCAAGCGCTACCCGGACGCCGCGGCGCCGAATCGCGGCAGGCCGGATGCCGGGACGGGGGCCCGGGAACAGCCGGGCGCTGAGCAGCAGAGCAGCGCCGCAAACCCCGGCACGCCGCCGGGGTGAGCCCCGGGGGCGTCATCGACCCGGACATCTTCCGGGAGACCGGGGCCGGCTGCGTCCGGACGGCGGCGCGAACCGCCGAGCTGTGCCGTCGGGCCTCCGACCAGCCGAGCCGAACCCTGGCTGCCGGGTCGGTCGCACAGGTCGGCGTCTGCGGAGTGTGGGGGCAGGCAACTCGACCTGGATTGCCCGCCAGCGCGCCGGTCGTTCGAGCCGCCGACGCCCCCGGAAGGCTCCGCGGCAATGCGCGTCGTCGAGGCCCGATCGGCACGCGGCCTCACTGCGTCAGGTGCGCCACCTGGACGGCCTTATCGAACATGGCGTTGAGTGCGGCCGTGATATCGGCCGGGGTGTTGGCCGTGAAAAAGAAACCCGGCGAAGCGCAGCTCTGCAGGGGGGCGACAGGGTCGGACTGAACGCGTTGACCTTGTTGTTCTCGTTGGCGACCACGCCCGCCTTATCCGTGAACGAGATGATGTTGTACGGAATGTAGAGGACCGAGACCGTCGCTCCGGCGTTCTTCAGGGCCGTGCACAGCGACGGATTGATCTACGCGGGCGTCGAGCCGTCGAAGTTGCCGTTGGCGTAGCCTTAAAGCAAACTCTTAGACTCTGAAGATGTATTTAGAAGCCGTTATCCGCCGTAGCTCTGTACCAGCGACCCTGCCACCAGCGTCCATCCATCGACCAGCACGAAGAAGATCAGCTTGAGCGGCAGAGTGACTGTGGCCGGCGGCACCATCATCATGCCGACGGCCATCAGCACGGACGCGACCACGAGGTCGATAATCAGGAACGGGATGAACAGCAGGAACCCGATCTCGAAGGCGCGGCGCAGTTCCGAGATCATGAAGGCCGGGGTCACGATTTCGAGACCCACCTCGTCCGGGCCCTTCGGAACCGGCACCTTCGCGAGGTCGAGGAACAACTTCAGGTCCTTCTCGCGCACGTTCCGCAGCATGAAGGTCTTGAACGGCGCCGAGGCGCGCTCGAAGGCCTGGGCCTGTGTGATCCGTCCGGCGATCAGGGGTTCGATCCCGGCGCTGTAGGCCGTGCGACCCGTGGGCGCCATCACGAAGGCGGTCAGGAAAAGCGCGAGGCTCACGATCACGGCCGTCGGCGGTGCCGTCTGGGTGCCCAGCGCCGAGCGCAGGATCGAGAGCACGACGACGATCCGGGTGAAGGCCGTGGCCATCACCAGAACGGAGGGGGCGACCGCCAGGATGGTGATCAGCGCGACGAGCTGAAGGGCGCGCTCGGTGGTGCCGCCGGCGCCGAGGTCGACGGTGACACTCTGGGCCAGCGCCGGCCCAGCGGCCATCAGCGCGCCGGCCAGCCCGGCGAGGCCGAGAGACAGCGCGCGCCGGGTCGGGCGAACGCGCTTCGTACAAGGCGGCAGATCGGAGGTCGCGGTCACGGGCGGTCGCATGTCGGTGTGGCGGGGCGGACGCCGGCGCGGCGTGCCTCCAGATTCTGCCAGAGGAGGAGCGCGGGCAGACCGAGCACGACGTCGGGGACGCGGCGGGCGAGCGAGAGGGCAATCGCGGTTCCGGCATCGATGCCGAACAGGCCGCAGACCAGGACGAGGCCGCCTTCCTGCACGCCGAGCCCGCTCGGGACGAGGAAGGCGGCGGCCTTGATCGCCTGGCTCAGAGCCTCGATCACCAGGATCTCCGACACGCCGATATGGTCGACCCCGATGCAGGCGAGCACGACCGCCAGCTCGACCGCGCCGAGCAGCCACGCCAGCGCGTGAAGGCCGCAGGATTGGAGGAGATGGCCTCGCCGCTCCGCCGACCAAACCGCATCCAGGGCGCCCTGGATGCGCCGAGTCGGCTCCGGGCGGGCCTCGGTCTCGCGCACGAAGCGCCGGCCGAGGGCGCCAATGCGGTCCTCGAGCACCCGCACGATCCCGGTGCGCTGGAGCGCGAAGAAGGCTGCGACGGCAAGGCCGGCCACCGCGAGCGTCCGCAGCGTCCAGTTCGCGAGTTCGGTGGCCTCCGCCCCCTCCACCCGGCTCAGGAGGCCAGCCCCGAGACCGGCGAACAGGGCGAGGGTGCCGACCTGGAACAGCAGGTCGGCCAGGACCGAGGCGGCGGCCAGGGAGCCCGCCACGCCCCAGAAGGTCAGGAGGCGCGCGCCGAGGACATCGCCGCCCACCGACGCCACAGGCAGCAACACGTTGATGCCCTCGCGCACGAAGCGGAGGATCAGGCAGGCCGAAGCCGGCGCGGGCGACAGGCCGTCGAGGATGCGCGCCCAGGCGATGCCGCACACAACCAACACGAGTGCCCGCACCACAGCGACGCCGGCGAAGCCCGCCAATCCGATCCGGCCGAACGCCGCCGCCACCGCGGCGAGATCGTTGGTCGTCACGAGCCAGAGCGCCAGGCCGAGCCCGATGAAAGTGCCGAACAGGGGAAGGCGGCGCAGCAGCGCGTGGGCGACCCGGCGCTTCCGGGAGGGGCGGGAGCCGGTCACGATCGAGGCATGCGGGTTAGGCGCCGAGTGGCGGGCAAGAGCGGCTGCTCCGGGTTGGGGCGGTCAACGGACCGGCGTCGATTCGTCAGGCGGTACCGCCGCTAGAGCCGTATTGGGGCCGAATTCGGGGATGTCCCGGCGCGGCAGGACGGGATGGAGCACGGCGGAGAGCGCCTCCGCCGGCCCCGTCTTGGGGTCGAGCAGGACGACGCGGCCGGCCGCCAGGCTCGCCCCTGTGGCGACCGCCACCGCGTGTTTCGGGCAGGGGCCGAGGCAGCCCGACTCCACGATGCAGAGCTTTGTCCGGCCAGACGACGTTCCGTCCTTGCCGGCCCGCTTCGCGGCCTTCTTCAGACGCCCGCGCAGGTCGCGCGGGCGCAGACCCTGCCGCTTGGCGCATTTGGAGCACACCACCACGATTTCCGTGAGCTTGGTTTTGGCGGTGATCCTGGACGAACGGCCCGGGAGGCGGCCATCTGCACCGCCGGCTGCGCGTTGTTGTGTCATCATCCGGAGACTCTACGGCCTGATACCGGGACCGGGCTACGACGCCGTCGCCGCAGTGCGGCAGGCGGGGCGGGTGCCTTAAAAAGGGCCGAAAAGAGCGGGATTCCGGAACCGCGCACGGGCCGTCCTCCGGCCGGCGCCGCGGGAGCGGAACCGGCGCAGACCCAGGAACAAAGAGCGGATGAGCTTCGACGACGTCAAGGACGACACGCGCGAAGGCGAGATCGTGACGTTCGCCGCACCGACGATGAGCGAGCTGCGGCGGAGTGCGGAGACGATCCGGCCGGTTCCGGCGAAGCGCAACGCCCGGGCGCTGGTCGCCTCGGTTCGCGAGCGCCTGGACTGGACTCGGCTGCCGGGCCTGCGCCCGCGCGAAGAGGACACGTCGAGCTACGGCGCGCGGATCATCCGTCGCGTCGGTCTGTTCGTGCTGTTGCCGACCCTCGTGGTCGGGCTGTACCTGTTCGGCTTCGCCTCCAACCAGTACATCGCCGAGGCCCAGTTCGCGGTACGCGGCAACGTCGAGCCGATGGAGAACATCTCGCTCGGTCAATATACAAACTTGATCCAGAAGCATAACAGTCAGGACAGCTTCATCGTCCGTGACTACATCAGCAGCCAGACGATGGTCGAGGCGTTGGAGAAGAGCATCGGCATCTCCAAGATGTTCTCCCGGCCGGAAGCGGATTTCTGGGCGCGCTTCGATCCGAGTGACCCGATCGAGGACCTCACCAAGTACTGGCGCAAGCACGTCGAGGCGCATATCGACTCGATCTCGGGGGTAATCCGCCTGTCGGTGCGCGCTTTCACTCCGGAGGACGCCCTGACCATCGCCCGCGAGGTGGTGGCGCGCTCCGAGGCGCTGATCAATGACATATCCAAGCGTGCGCAGGCCGACATGGTCGCTCAGGCGCAGGCCGACGCGACGACCGCCCAGGAGCGCCTGCGCAAGGCCCATCTCGCTCTTCAGACGTTCCGCAACCAGTGGGGCGTGATCGACCCGATCAAGTCAGCCGAGGGGACGCTCACCACCCTCACGCTGTTGCGGAAGGAGAAGCTCAAGGCCGAGAACGACCTGCAGGTCCTGCGCAGCTCCAATCTCGACGAGCGCTCGCGCTCGATACAGACCCTGGTCGCGAACATCGCCGCGATCGACCAGCAGATGAAGGCGCTGCAGGACGAGATGACGAGCGCCGGCGCCGTCGCGGGCGGCCCGAACCTGACCGAGGCGCTGCTTCAATATGAGGGCCTGCTGGTCGAGCGGACCATCGCCGAGAAGCTCGAGGAATCGGCCCACATGCTGCTCGACCGCGCCCGCGTGTCGGCCAGCAAGCAGCACATCTTTCTGGCGACCTTCGTGCCGCCGGTCCTGCCGACCGACAGCCTCTATCCCGAGCGGGGCCATACCCTGCTCGTGGCGCTCTTCTGCTTCCTGGTGATCTGGAGCTCGTCCTCGCTTCTGATCGCGGGTATCCGCGACCAGAGGATGTAGCGACGGCCGTCGTGCCAGGCATCTGGATCCCACGCGCGGCGCTCTGTAGAGGGAGGTGGCCCGGGATCCGGGCGCCCCAATGGAAGAGCGAAGTCTAACGGTCCATGTCGGATTTCTCCGATCTCGTCGCGAAGGCGATCCAGCCCTCGATGACCCGGGAGGAGCGCGAGGCGGTCTACACCGTGGTGCGGCAGGCCGTGCTCCGGCTGCAGGAGCGGGAGGCGCTGCCTCCCGACGACCCGCGCGTGGCGCTCCAGCGCCATCTGGTCGAGGAGACGATTCGCGACGTGGAGGGCGACGTCGCCCGCTACGAGTCGATGCGCAAGCTCGAAGCGGCTTTCGCCGCCCAGACCGAGGCGAACAAGGCCGCCCAGAGCGGACGCCGATAGAGCCGGCCGCCCCGTTCGCGCCCGATCGCTGCACCGTCACGAAGCGGGGATCAGCCGCCCATCCCGGCCCGCGAGGAAATCTCGCTCCAAGCCGCCGATCGTCGGCTCGTGGAAGCCGAGCTTGTGCTGGAACGTGAAGGACCAGCGCGGGTCGGTGCCTGACTGCGCTACGCCGCTCAAGTTCTCCACGAAGGCGTTGAAGCGCTCTCGCTCGCGCTGGACCAGCCGAAGCGTTGTCGCGCGGACCGCCTCGGGCGGGACGGCACGCGCCTTGAGGGCGTCGACTGCCTGACGGATCTCACGCGGGTCATCCCGGGCTATGATCGTCGTGTCGGGATGAAAGAACAGGTCGCGACCGCCGCGGCTTGGTGTCGAGACGACCGGAAGGCCGGCCAACAGGTACTCCATGCTGGCATACATGGCGCCCTCGATCCGGGACAGGCACAGGCCGACATGCGCGCTCGCATAGGCGGCGTTCACGGCGGTATGGGGCAGCGGCACCAGTCGATCGCCCTCCGTCGGGTTGAGGACGCTATGCCCCGGCGGTAGGCGATCCAGGAAGGCGCGCGTGCGGATGCCACGCGTCCGCGCCGGATACTTGCCGGGGAAGAAGGTCACGTAGGCGCAGCGCGGGATGTCTCGTGCGAGGGCATGGCGTTTGTAGGGCGCTAATTGAGCATTGTAGATCGCGTCGAAAGTCCTGATCTGATCATGCAGCGGAAAGAACAGGTTCTCGTCGACGAAAATGTTGTGCGGCGCGAGTTGTACCTCGAGGCCCAGGCGCTGCAGCCGATCCTCTTCCGTTGGGGTATTCGCCAGAATGATCAGGCGGCATGCTGGATGGTCGCGACGGAAGCGGCGATATGCGACCGCGAGCGAGAGGGCCTCAAGCGGATCCTCGTGTGACCACCAGAGGGAGGCTAGCACGATGAACGGCACCGACGGAAAGCGGCGTGCGAAGTAGCGGGCCGGGCCGAACGGCGTGCCGACGATCGGGCAGGTGAAGATCGCCGGCTCGCGATGGAGAAAGGACCCGTTCGCCGCCGTATGCGGTGTCCAGCGCGTCGGCCGGATCGGCGGGAGAACTGAGGACAGCAAGCCGCCGAGACCCGCGAGCAGCGGCAGGTCGGCGTTCCGCGGCCAACGCAATGTATTCACGACATCGGACAGGCGTTGGGCCCAGCCCGCATCGCGCCATCCGATCGTAGGACCGACGGTGATCGATCGGTGCTGCGGGAACTCGGTAGTCGGCCGAGACTGTGGCTCGTTCGTGTGCAAGGAATTTAGAACTCAAATCGACGCCGAACGGCATCAATGGACAATTCGCCCCTAACAATCCGAGAGATACTCGCAATTAAATTGTTTTTCAGGTTTCGTTGGTGAAGTATTGTAGGTTTAATTCGAGTGCCGTGGAAATCGATCGGTGGCGCTTAGGTCGGGTCGACTATCGAAAACGTGATCGACGGCGCGGATCTCCTCTTTCCGCTATGCGCTGTCGGGAAGTCCTCCGAGTCATCCCTAACGCCCCAAGGCCGCCGGCGGATTGCCCCGCGGCGCCTGCCGCCTCCGTTTGGCTCGCTCGGTCGGTCCGGACCCTGCCGTCGCCGCGAGCCGCTCATCCGGAAACCGCTTCAGACCGGAGCCGATCGGCGGCTCGCGGCGCCGGTTGAAACCGGCAGGCCGCCCCGCCTGCTGTGCGTGGCGGGCGATCCACCGGCCCAAACATCTCGCCTCGCGGCAACCATGCCGGCGCGCACCTTCGAGGCGGCGTCCCCGCTCCGCGTCGACGGCCTCAGCTGCGCTTCGAGCGAGGACGCGCACGGCGCGCGTGAGCGAAGGATCGTCGTGGCCTCACGCGCGCCGTGCGGTCACCCGCTCCGGGCGCGGTCGGCAATCGGAGCTACGGCATCGCGGCGGTGTTCCCCGATCCGTACCGCGACGGGCCGGATCTCATCCGGTATCGCGACCCGGCCCAAACTCCGCTGTCGCTTACCCGCAGGCGACACTCGCGCGCACGCTGCCGGGCTCCGCCACTTCCAGGCCCGCCGAGACATACTCGTTGAGCTTGTTGCGCAGGGTCCGGATCGAGATGCCGAGGATCTTGGCCGCGTGGGTGCGGTTGCCGAGGCAATGGTCCAGGGTGTCGAGGATCAGGTCGCACTCCACCTGTGCCACGGTCCGGCCCACCAATCCGCGGGCGGCGGCCTCGGCGGCCTGTGCGGCGCGCGCCGCCGGCCCCTCCGCGGCCATCGCCTGACCGTCGGGCGAGAGGATCGCCTCCGGGCCGATTTCGTCGCCCGAGGCCAGCAGCACGGCCCGGTGCAGGGTGTTCTCCAACTCGCGCACGTTGCCGCGCCACGGGTTCTTCAGCACCAGGGCCCGCGCCTCGGCGGAGAGCGGGCGACCCGGCAGGCCGTTCACGGCGGCATATTTCTTGGCGAAATGGCCGGCGAGCTCGAGGATGTCGGCCGGGCGCTCGCGCAGGGGCGGCAGCCGCAGGGAGACGACATTGAGGCGGTAGAACAGGTCCTCGCGGAACGTGCCCTTGCGGACCTCCTCCACGAGGTTGCGGTTCGATGTGGCCAGCACGCGGATATCTACCCGCACCGGCGCCGTGCCGCCGACCCGGTCGATCACCCGCTCCTGAAGGGCGCGCAGCAGCTTCGACTGCAGGCGCACATCCATCTCGGAGATCTCGTCGAGCAGCAGCGTGCCGCCATTGGCCTCCTCGAACCGGCCGATGCGCCGGGCGACCGCGCCCGTGAAGGCGCCCTTCTCGTGACCGAACAGCTCGGATTCGAGCAGCGCCTCGGGGATCGCCGCGCAGTTCACCGAGACGAAGGGCTTTCCGGCCCGGCTGGACTTCTGGTGGACGTGGCGGGCCAGCACCTCCTTGCCTGTGCCGCTCTCGCCGGTGATCAGCACCGAGGCTTCCGAGCGTGCGACCTGCTCCGCGAGCTTGACCACACGCTCCATGGACGGGTCGCGCCAGACGAAGGCGTTTCGGTCTGAGGCGACGGCCTCCAGCACGGCGGCGATCATCTCGGGATCGGGCGGGAGCGGGATGTACTCCTTGGCGCCGGCGCGGATCGCCGCCACGGCGGCCTGCGCGTCCGCGGAGACGCCGCAGGCGACGACCGGCGTGCGGATGCGCTCCGCCTCCAGGGCGGAAACGAGGTCGCGGATCGGCAGCGAGACGTCGATCATGATCAGGTCGGCACCCCGTGCGCGCAGGACGTTGAGTCCCTGCGGAACGGCATCGGCCTGCGTCACGGACGCGCCGCGCTGCATGGCAATCTTCGAGGCGGTGATCAGCTCGCCGTTGAGCCGCCCGATCATCAGGAGCCGCATGGTTCGTCCCTCTTAAACGTCGTGGCGCAGATGCGCCGCTCAGGCGGGCGGCCGTCGCCGGCGCCCTGCCGGAAGGTCGCTCGCCCCGGTCACTCGCCCTTGACGATCTCGGTCATCGTCACCCCGAGCCGGTCCTCCACAAGGACGACCTCGCCGCGGGCGACGAGCCGGTTGTTGACGAACACGTCGATCGCCTCGCCGACCTTCCGATCGAGTTCGAGCACGGCACCGGGCGCCAGCCGGAGCAGGTCGCCGATCGGCATTCGGGCGGAGCCGAGCACCGCCGAGACCATCACGGGCACGTCGAAGAGCTGCTCCAGATCGGCCGCGGTCTTCGGGGTCGTGGGCGCATCGCGGATCG
Organism: Methylobacterium sp. CM6257; assembly: GCF_054611515.1. Lineage (NCBI taxonomy): Bacteria > Pseudomonadati > Pseudomonadota > Alphaproteobacteria > Hyphomicrobiales > Methylobacteriaceae > Methylobacterium > Methylobacterium sp. CM6257. Next base: position 5,607,174 of record NZ_CM137735.1, on the reverse strand, counting down.
AGCCGGCCGCGTAGTCGCCGTCGTGCTCGCCGAGCTGAGGGAGGCTGAAATCGTCGGACATCAGAATTCCTTCATGGGCTCGGGGGCGAGGCCGAGGGCGTCCAGCACCGCTGCCTCGATGCGGGCGCGTTCCCGGACGACCCCACCGTCGGCCCACTCGATGCGGGCATCGCCCGCAGGCATGTCGGGATCGCCGATCACCACGAGGCGGCCCTCGTAGCCGCGCTCGCGCGCCAAGCGCTTCACCAGGGTCTCTGCCTCTTCGACGAGGCTGTCGTGGACGCGCACCACGAGGTGCGGCACGCCGCGCAGGTGCTGGAGCGCGGCACGGGCCGCCTCGCCGATGCCGGAGAGCGGGGCGGCATCCAGCGCATCGCCGGCAACCTTCCGGGCGATCAGGATCGCCACCTCGACCGCCTGCGCCTCGCGCTCGGCGTCGCGGGCATCGGCCTGGGCGATGAGGCTTGTCGCCGCGAGCGCGAGGCGGCTCATGGCATCGGCCATCCGGCCCTGGAGCTGCGCCTCGGCCTCGGCCCGCCCCTCCTGCAGGCCGCGGGCATGGGCCTCGGCCTCGGCGCGCGCGGCGGCCGCGGCGGCACGCTGCACCTCGGCGCTCGGGCGCCCGCTTCGGAAGTCAGTCTCGAACAGGAACGGCTTCGCGCTCCGGAAGGCTTGGGCGCTCAATAGACCAGCTCCTCCTCGGCGCTATTCTTGGCAATCATGATCTCGCCCTTCTCGGCGAGGTCCTTGGCGAGTTCGGTCATCTTGGCCTGGGCCTCGTCCACCTCCTTCAGGCGGACCGGCCCGAGCGAGGCCATCTCGTCCGTGAGGTTCTTGGCCGCGCGGGTCGACATCTGCTTCATGAAGAAGGCCCGGGTCGGCTCGTTGGCGCCCTTCAGGGCGCGGCACAGGGTGTCGCTGTCGATCTTGCGCATCAGGGTCTGGACGCTGCCCGGATCGAGCTTCAGCAGATCCTCGAAGGTGAACATCAGCTCACGGATACGCTTGGCCGAGCCGCGATTGGCCTGGTCGAGCGCGGCGAGGAAGCGGCCCTCCGTCTGCCGGTCGAAGGCGTTGAACACGTCGGCCATCATCTCGTGCGCGTCGCGGCGCTGGGTCTGGGCGATGGTGGAGACGAACTCGACCCGCAGGGTCTCCTCGATGTGGCGCAGGGCCTCCTTCTGGACCGTCTCCATGCGCAGCATGCGGTTCAGGACGTCGATGGCGAAGTCCTCCGGCAGGATGGTGAGCACCTTGGCGGCGTAGTCGGCCCGCACCCGCGAGAGCACCACCGCCACCGTCTGCGGGTACTCGTTGCGCAGGAACGAGGCGAGGATCTCAGGGTCGACCTGGGCGATCGAGGCCCAGACGCGCTTACCGGACGCGCCCTTGATCTCCGCCATGATCAGCGAGACCTGGTCGCTCGGGAAGATTTTGAGCAGCAGCGCCTCGGTCCGTTCGAAGTTCGACGAGATGCCGCCACTGTTGCCGAGCTTCGTCACGAACTCGATGATCAGCTTCTCGACGGTACTCGCCTCCAGCGTGCCAAGCTGGACCATCGCGTGACTGACCTTCTTGATCTCTTCCTCTTCCAGCATCTGCCAGATCGGCGCGCCTTCCTCCTCGCCGAGCATCAGGAGGAGCGCGGCGGCGCGCTGCGGGCCGGGCATTGCCGCGAAGGCATCGCCGCCCACCGTCGCGAGGCTGTTCGCCAGACCTGCTGCCGTACCTGCCGCCATCGTTCTGTCCTCGACGCCTTACGCTTCACTCTTCCTGGATCCAGGTGCGCAGCACCTCGACGGTCTCGGACGGGCTCGCCCGGACCATGTCGACCACGCGCTGGACCGTCTCGGCCTGGACTTGGCCGTTGATCTTGGCGAACTCCATCAGCCGGGCGGTCGGGTTGTCGCGGTCGATGACCGTGACCGTCGCGCCCGGGCCCGCGACCACGGACGCGTCGCCGGCGATTCCGATCCCGGGCGCGACGAGCGGCGGCGCTGCGGGCACGGGGGCGAGCACCTGGCGCACCAGCGGCCGCACGACCGTGAGGAGGACGATCAGGGTCAGCAGCGCCAGCACGGCGAGCTCGGCCATGCGCAGCACGTCCTCCTTGGTGGGCGCGAGCAGCGACTGGATCAGGCTGGGCTCGGTGAATTGCGGCACGCTCGGTGCTTCCGCGAAGCGCAGGTTCACCACCTCGATCTGGTCGCCGCGGGCCTTGTCGAAGCCCACCGCGCTGCGCACCAGCGCGGAGATCCGCTCGATCTCGGCCGGGGCCCGGGGGCTGTAGGTCTGCTTGCCGTCGGGCGCGGTCGCGTAGACCCCGTCGACCACCACGGCCACGGACAGGCGCTTGATCCGGCCGCCCTCGGCGACCTCGGTCTTGGTGACTCGGGAGATCTCGTAATTCGTGGTCTCCTCATTCTTGTTGGTCGCGTCCTTCGGGGCAGGCGCCTTCTCGGCGCCGTTGGCGCCCGGCAGCTCGTTGCCGACGCTGACTTGACCGTCGGCGTTGCTGGTGAGTGCCGATTCGGTGCGCGTCTGGGCAGAGCGCACGACACGGCTCTCGGGATCGAAGGTCTCGGAGCGGCTCTCGACCCGGTTGAGGTCGAGTTCGGCATTGACCTGGACCCGGGCCCGGCCCGGCCCGACGATGCCGGCGACCACATCCTCGACTTGGCCGCGCAGGCGCCGCTCCAGGGCGACCTGACGATCCTCGAAGCCGCTGGCGACGTCGGCGTCGGCATCCCGGGCGCCGTCGGCGAGGAGCCGTCCGCGCTCATCGACGATCGAGACCCGCTCGGGCTTCAGGCCCTCGACCGCCGACGCCGCGAGGTGGCGGATCGCCCGCACCTGGCCGGCGTCGAGATCGCCCATGAGCTTGAGCACGATCGCCGCGCTCGGGCTCTCCCGGTCGCGCTCGAACAGACGGCGCTCGGGCAGGACGAGGTGGACGCGCGCCGCCTGGACTCGGCCGATCGCCCGGATCGAGCGGGCCAGCTCACCCTCCAGCGCGCGCAGATGGTTCACGTTCTGCACGAAATTGGTGGACGAGAACGCGTCGCCCTTGTCGAAGATCTCGTAGCCGACGCCGCCCTGCACCGGCAGACCCTTGCCAGCGAGATCCATGCGCAGCCGGGCGAGATCGGCCCTGGGCGCCATGATGGTCTGGCCGGCATCTCCCTTCGCCTCGTAACGGATGCCGCGGCTGTCGAGCTCGCGGATCACGGCGGCCGAATCCTGCATCGAGAGATCGGAGAACAGCACGCCCATATCGGGACGCGAGACCCGCAGGATGATGAAGGCGAAGAAGCCGATGAGCGTCAGCGTCACCGCCGCCATGGCGGCGATTCGGGCCGGTCCGAGCTTCGTGACGAGATCGAGGACCGGCTTCACGGGTCGGTTCGCTGCACTCTGACGCTGGCGGACCCCGGTGGCCCGCTCGGCAGAAATTGCCCGGCTCGTGGTTAGCGGGGCGTTAATGCCCGGCGCCGCACGGTCACGAAGATGGGGCCGGAACGGCAAGAAGCCGCGCCCGGGCTCCGGACACGGCTTCGGCAGGCTTCTGGCTCGGGCGGCGGGGCAGGAAGCGCTCCGTCCCGGTCCCGTAGGGGTTCAGTGCCGGTAGTGCTGGATCCGGGTGGTGCGCAGGCCGGCCAGGCCGTGCTGGTCGATGGAGAACTGCCAGCTCAGGAATTCTTCGGTGGTCAGCGTGTAGCGCTTGCACGCCTCCTCGAGGCTGAGGAGGCCGCCGCGCACGGCCGCCACGACCTCGGCCTTACGCCGGATCACCCAGCGGCGGGTGCTCGGGGGCGGGAGATCCGCGATGGTCAGGGGGCTGCCGTCGGGCCCGATCACGTACTTCACTCTCGGGCGGCTCGGTTCGGTCATGATACGCTCTACACTCGACTGACCTGTCGAGCATTGAACGTACTTGCGCCCGCTTAAGAGATGTTGAAGCGAGTCACTCGGATGTGATTCGTTAAGTGCCACTTGTGGACAACCCGATGGTCTGCACGCTGGTGAGCGGCACTTTCTGGGAGCCGATCATCAGGACCGGCGTCGTTCCGCTGAGATCGACCTCGTCCACCGTGCCGGTCAGGCTGGTGTCCACCGCTACGCTGGCGCCCGTGGCGTCGGTGGCCGAGATCTTGATCGAGTAGTTGCCGTCCGCGGAGGTCATCCCCGCGGAGGTCTTGCCATTCCACGTGTAGGTCTGGCTTCCCGCGGTCAGCGACGTGGTCTGCGTGGCCACGACATTGTTCTTGGAGTCCAGAATGGTGATCACCGCCTTGGAGGCGGCCCGGGCCGGCGTCAGCGTCCAGGAAGCCGCGCCGTTGGAGAGCTGCGAGGTACTACCGTCCGCCGTGACGGTCTTGCCGATATAGCTGGTGGCCGAGGCCGAGCTCGCCGATTGCGACGCGCTCAGGATGCTGTCGAGGCGGTCGTTGGTCTTGAGCTGCTGCTCGACGCCGGCGAACTGGACCAGCTGCTGGGTGAACTGGTTGGTGTCCATCGGGTCGAGGGGATTCTGGTTCTTCAGCTGCGTGGTGAGCAGCGTCAGGAACTGCGTGAAGTTGCTCGCGATCTCGGTGGCGTTGCCGCTCGCGCTGCTGCTGGAAGCCGCGGACGTCGTGTTCGTCACGCTGGATATGCCGGATGTCATGCCGTTCTCTCCCGTGCCGCGCAGGGGCACAGCGCCTCGACGCGTGATGTCTCGCTATCGGTCCGCGATACGGGTTCTGCGCGCATCGCCTAGATTCGGATGTCGAGGCCGCCGTAGCCCCGCAGCACACGAGCCGGTGGGATGTCCTGCGGGGCTTCCGCCGAATCCCGGCTCCAACTGGCCGCGCCGCTCCGGGGGGCATCGCCCTGCTGCCCGCCTCCGCCGCCCTGAGCGCTCCCGTCGCCTCGCAGTGACAGGTTGAGGCCTCCGCCCGACGGATCGAGCCCGGCCTGGGACAGGGCTTGCTGAAGCTGGCTCGCGTCGCGCTGAAGCATGGCCAGGGTCTCGGGCCGGTCCACGACGAGGTGGGTCATGACCGTGCCGCGCGCCTTGTCGATCTCGAGCTTGACGTCGATCCGCCCCAACTCGGCCGGGTCGAGCCGGATCTGGAACTCGTTCGATCCGTTCAGCGAGCGCAGGCCGATGGCCATCGGCACCTGGCCAATGGGCACGGCCGGATCCGTCTGGATGGGCGCGGCGGTCTGCGAAGGCGCCGCAGCCGCGTGCGCGGTCGCCGTCGCGGGAGAAGACAGGGACGCGGGGGCCGTTGCGGACAGACCGCCCGGAACGGGCGTGGCCGTGCTTTGTAGCGGGCCTGCGGTCGTACCCTGACCGTTCCCCTGGCCCGCATCGGCCAGCGCGGCGAGGAAATCTTTGGTCGGCCCGCCCGAAGCCGTCGCGGCGGCGGGGTCGCCGGCGCCGGTCGGGGCAGCCTCGACGGAGGCGCCGTTCTTGCCGGCCTTATCGGGTGCCTTCGCGGCGGCGAGCGGCGTTGCACCGGCAGCCGTCCCGCCTAAGGCCGGGACTGGAGCGGCGGTCGCGGCAGAATTCTCTTGCGAGCCCGTGCCTGGCAGGCCGCGCGTCACAATCCCGGACGTGGCCGCGGTTGCTGCACCGGCCGTGGCCGAGCTCGCGGGGCCCGCGGCGGCATCCTCCTGTCCGAGGGTCGACATATCGGTCGCCGCATCGGTCGCGCGTGCCGGGCCGCCCTCGCTCAGCGCCACGAGGAGGCTGAGCAGCGCACCTGCCGGATCGGGGCTTGCGGGCTGCGTGGCGGCCTCGACCTGCTGCGGCTGCACCGCCGTCTCGGTTCGCGCCGGATCGCTGCTTGTCGTGGCCGTCGTGCCGGGCGCGGGATCCTGGGCGGCCTCTACGTCCGGAGTCTGACGGTCGGCGTGACCCGCCTTTCCGGTTTCGGTTTGGGCCTCGGATCGCGATGCCGTTTTGTGTGTCTCCGGATGGGTGGAGGGCGCGCTGGTCAGATGGGCGCCGGGGGCAGTGTGCGACCGGACCTGTGCAGGCGCGTCCGCCTGCTTGGCAACGCTTGATTGCCGGTCGTCGATCCGCGCTTGGGCCTGTACGGACGCGTCCCGCGCGCGCTCCGAGACCGCCCGTGTCGCGTCGGCCTGAACGCGCTGAACTTCCTGCCGGGCGCGCATCGCTGCGGTCTCGTCGCGCCGGCTGGCGGCGCGGGCGCGCGCCGCCGCCGCATCATCCTGGGCTCGGGCTGCGTTCAGGGCCGCACCGAAGCGATCCTGCGCCGAGTCGCCGGACCGCGCGGCGACGCCGGCCGCCTCCCAGCCTGAGCGCGTGGCCGATGAACGCCCCGCGGACGGAATCCACGTGGTGACATCCAACCGATCCGCCGCACCGCTCGCCATGCCGGACTCCTCTCTGCCGCGACCGGAGCAAGGCACGCGCCACTGAGTTGCCAGGATAAAGCTTTGACAAAAAACGAAGTTTTCTGACAACCCGATGGGCCGGCGCGGCGGAAGCTGCCTATACCCGGCAGGATCTGCCGGGCCGTCATGCACGCTCGGGATCGGCCACCCTGGAAAGGTGCCCGGACTCCCGCTATAGACAGCCCGTGCAGCCGGAAAGCTCCCGAGCAGGCGGCTGCGGACCCGTGCGATGAACGCCCTCGACCTTCCCAAGCCTCCTCACGAGACGCGTGTCGTCGTCGCCATGTCCGGCGGCGTCGATTCTTCCGTGGTCGCGGGTCTCCTGAAACGCGACGGCTTCGACGTGGTCGGCGTCACGCTCCAGCTCTACGATCACGGTGCGGCGAGCCATCGCAAGGGCGCCTGCTGCGCCGGCCAAGACATCCACGACGCCCGGGCGGCGGCCGAGCATCTCGGCATCCCGCACTACGTGCTCGACTACGAGGACCGGTTCCGCGACGAGGTCATCGAGAAGTTCGCCGAGAGCTACCTCGCCGGCGAGACGCCGATTCCCTGCGTCGAGTGCAACAGGACGGTGAAATTTCGCGATCTCCTGGGACTGGCCCGCGACCTGAATGCCGACGCGCTTGCCACCGGCCACTACGTGGCGAGCCGGGCGCTGCCGGGTGGCGGCCGGGCGCTCCATCGCGCCCTCGATCCGGCCCGGGACCAGAGCTACTTCCTCTACGCCACCACGGCGGAGCAGCTGGACTTTCTGCGCTTTCCCCTGGGCGAGATGACTAAGGCCGAGACCCGCGCGCTCGCGAAGGAACTCGGGCTGTCGCTCGCCGAGAAGCCCGACAGCCAGGACATCTGCTTCGTGCCGCAGGGCCGCTACAGCGACGTGATCGCTCGCCTGCGCCCGGACGCCGCCCGTCCGGGCGAGATCGTCGATCTTGCCGGGCACGTCCTCGGGCAGCACGACGGCATCGTGCATTACACGGTCGGCCAGCGCCGGGGCCTCGGCCTCTCGGGGCCGGAGCCGCTCTACGTGGTGCGCCTGGAGCCGGATCTGGCCCGGGTGGTGGTCGGCCCGCGCGCCGCGCTGGCGACGACCCGTATCCGCCTCTCGGACCTGAACTGGCTCGGAGAGGGACCGGCGGAAGCCGTGCGCGACCACTCCGTGGCGGTGCGCGTGCGCTCGACGCGGCCGCCGCGGCCCGCGACTCTCACCATCGGGCAGGATGGCGCGGCCGAGGTGGTGCTCGCCGAGCCTGAGGACGGCGTATCGCCGGGTCAGGCCTGCGCGATCTACGCGGATGACGGGCTCCGGGCCCGGGTGCTCGGCGGCGGCACCATACGACGCGTCGACGCGTTGTCGGCCCGGCCTCGAGAGGCCGCCTGATCTCAACTCTGGAAATGTCCGAACGATGCTGAGCGAGCCGCAGGTGGCCGGGCCGAGCACGGCCCTGATGCGCAAGGCCTATGCCCGCTGGGCGCCCGTCTATGACGTGGTCTACGACAAGCTCACCGAGCCCGCGGCCCGCGCCGCCGTGGAGGCGGCGGCCGAGCACGGCCCGCGGATCCTGGAGGCCGGCGTCGGCACCGGGCTCGCCCTCGGCTACTATCCGAAGAGCAGCTTCGTCTGTGGGGTCGATCTCTCCGAGGACATGCTGAAGCGCGCCCGCGCGAAGGTCCGGCGCCGGAACCTGTCCCATGTCCGGGGCCTCCAGGTGATGGACGTCTGCCACCTTGGGTATGCCGATTCGAGCTTCGACGCCGTGGTGGCGCAGTTCCTGATCACCCTGGTCCCCGATCCCGAGGCCGCACTGTCGGAATTCCTGCGGGTGGTCCGGCCGGGCGGCGGCATCGTGCTCGCCAACCATTTCGGCCAGAGCGACGGTCCCGTTGCCCGGGTGGAGGAGATCGTAGCGCCGCTCTGCACCAAGATCGGCTGGTCGTCGGACTTCAAGGCGACCCGGGTCGAGGCCTGGGCCCGGCGCAACGGCGTCGAAGTCATCGGGCTGAGGCCGACCTTCCCGGGCGGGTTCTTCAAGATCCTGCGGATGCGCAAGCCCGGGTGAGCGACGTCGGGCTCGCAACGGTCGCGGAGGGGCGCTGGCGACGGCTGCGGCGCTGGCTTCCGCTGGTGCTGCTGCTCGCCCTGTCGGCGATCGTGCTTGTCTCGGGCGCGGCGCAACTCCTCAGCCTGGACCGGCTGCTCGCCTCTCGGGCGTGGTTGCGCGGTTTCGTCGATGGCGGTTTCACCCGCGCCCTGGTGGTCGCCTACCTGGTCTATGTGGGGGCCGTGGTGGTGTCGGTGCCGGCCACGCTGATCCTGACCATGATCTGCGGCTTCCTGTTCGGGATCGTGCCGGGGGCGCTCACCGCCGTCAGTGCCGCCACCTCGGGAGCAGCCATCGTCTTCGCCATCGGCCGCGGCCCCGGCGCCGACCTGCTGAAGCGGATGGGCGGGACCCGTCTCGCCGCTCTGGCGGCGGGGTTCCGACGCGATGCCTTCGGGTACATCGCGGTCCTGCGCCTCCTGCCCCTGTTTCCGTTCTGGGTCACCAATCTCGCGCCCGCCGCGTTCGGCGTGAAGATGCGGGTCTTCGTCCTGGCGACCTTCCTGGGGCTCCTGCCCGGCGCCTTCGTGTATGCCACCACGGGGGCGGGGATCGAGGAGGTGGTCGCAGCCCACGAGACCGCCAAGGCGGCCTGTCTGGCAGCCGGCGGCCTCGCCTGCGACGATGCCCTGACGCTGCGCGCCCTGGTCACGCCGAAAATGATGGCGGGGTTCGCGATGCTGGCGGTCTTCGCACTGCTCAGCATAGTCCTGAGCCGGCGTGCCCGCCGCGGCTGAGATCCGTATCTTTCGGTGCCGCATGTCCTTGGGTGTCAAAGAACGCATGCAACCGCTTCTCGGCGGCTGCCGTATAGTGCTCACGATCGAGACCCTGTATTCCCGCCTCCGAATCTGTGGCTTCCAAACATGTTCACCGCGAAGGCCGCGAGCGGCTCGAGCAACCGAGACCCTCGCCCTGCCGGCCAAAATCCGCGATGCCGGCGCGGGGCGTGACCGGCATGGCCGTCGAATCCGAGACGGCTGCGGCGCCGGTCTCCCCGGTCTCCGCCTCCGGGCGTGACGGGCCCGATCGCCGCGCCGCGCGCCTCGGCCTGTCGGGCCGGCTGTTCCTCGTCACCGTCGCCTTCGTGGTGGTCGCCGAGGTGCTGACCTACGTGCCGGCGGTGGCCAATTACCGGATCGAGTGGATGTCCGATCGCCTCGCGGCCGCCCAGGTCGCGGCCCTCGTCCTCGACGGCAGGACCGGCGAGCCGGTCTCGGAGGCGCTGGAGAGCCGGTTGCTCGCGGGCGTCAACGCCCGCGCCATCGCGGTCCGCGGCGGCGGGGCGCAACGCCTGCTCGCCATCGAGCCGATGCCGGAACAGGTCGCCGGCACGGTCGACCTGCGCACGGTCACGGCCCTGTCGGCGATCTCGGGCGCCTGGCGCACCCTGGTGGCTCCGGTGCGCGAGCCGATCCGCGTGGTCGGGGAGGGGGGGATCGGCTTCGAGCGGGTCGAGATCCTGCTCGACGAAGCGCCCTTGCGCACCGCGATGATCGACTACGCCCTGCGGCTCCTGGTCTCCTCGCTGATCATCGCGGCCTCGGCGGCCGGTCTGGTCTTCGTGGTTCTGCAGGTGCTGATCGTGCGCCCGGTTCGGCGGCTCGCCACCAGCATCACGGCCTTCGCCGACAGCCCGGAGGATGCCGGCCGGATCATCGCGCCGTCGCAACGCAGCGATGAGATCGGCCAGGCCGAGCGGGCGCTCGGCCGGATGCAGCGCAGCCTCGCCGAGCAACTCCGCCAGAAGCGGCGGCTGGCCGAGTTGGGGCTCGCCGTGAGCAAGATCAGCCATGAACTGCGCAACCTGCTCACGGGTGCGCAACTGCTTGGCGACCGCCTGGAGAGCACTGCCGACCCGACGGTGCAACGGGTCGCCCCTCGGCTGGTGGGGACGCTCGCCCGGGCAATCCGGTTCTGCGAGGCGACCCTCGCCTACGGGCGCGTCTCAGAGCGGGCTCCGCGCCTGGCGAGCACGCCGCTGGCGCCGATTCTCTCCGAGCTTCCGGATCTCGCCGCCCTCGCGGCGCATCCCGTCTCCGTACAGGTCGCGGCGGGCGACCTCCGCGTGCAGGCGGACCCGGAGCAACTCGCGCGGGCCCTGGCCAACCTCGTGCGCAACGCCGTGCAGGCGCTCGACGGGGCCAAGGTCGAGGGGGCCGAGGTGCGGGTCGCGGCCAGCCGCGATGAGCCGGGCCGGGTGACGATCCTGGTCGCCGATAACGGGCCCGGTCTGCCGGCGCGCGCCCGGGAAAACCTGTTCGCCCCATTCCAGGGGTCCATGCGCTCCGGCGGCACTGGATTGGGCCTGCCCATCGCCGCCGAGCTGATCGGCATCAACGGCGGAACCCTGAGCCTCGATGAGGGGGAGAGTGGAGCGCGCTTCCGGATCGTGCTGCCGGAAGGCCAGCCCTAGTCCACGCGCGTCGCGCAAAGGCCGCCGGACACCGAGGCCCGGACGGCCTCTCCGGCCAAGAATCTCACTCGGCAGCCGCCCGCGGCTCTGCCTCCATGGGAACCCTGATGCCGAGATCGGCCAGCAGCACGGCGTCGTCGTCCTGCCCGTTATTGGCCGTCGTCAGCAGCCGCTCGCCGTAGAAGATCGAGTTGGCGCCGGCCAGGAAGCATAGCACCTGCGCCTCGCGGGTGAGGCCCTTGCGGCCCGCGCTCAATCGGACCCGGGCGCGCGGCATCACGATCCGCGCGGTGGCGCACATACGCACGAGGTCGAACGGATCGACGGCCGGCTGGTCTTCCAGCGGCGTTCCTGGCACGGCCACCAGCGCGTTGATCGGCACGCTCTCGGGATGCGGCGCATGGTTAGCCAGGACCTGGAGCATCGCGGCCCGGTCGGTGACACCCTCGCCCATGCCGACGATGCCGCCGCAGCACACGCCGATCCCGGCCGAGCGGACGTTCTCGAGGGTCCGGAGCCGCTCGTCGTAGGTCCGGGTGGAGATGATGTCGCCGTAGAAATCCGGGCCGGTATCCAGGTTGTGGTTGTAGGCGGTGAGCCCGGCCTCGGCGAGGCGCCCGGCCTGGGAGGGCGTGAGCATGCCGAGCGTGACGCAGGCCTCCATGCCGAGCCCGCGCACCCCGCGAACCATGGCGAGCACCGCGTCGAATTCCGGGCCGTCCTTGGGTTGGCGCCACGCCGCGCCCATACAGAAGCGCTGGGCACCGGCCGCCTTGGCGGCGGCGGCCTCGGCCAGGACCGTCTCCACCGCCATCAGCCGCTCGCGCGCGACGCCGGCACCCTTGTGATGGGCCGATTGGGGACAGTAGGCGCAATCCTCCGGACAGCCGCCGGTCTTGATCGACAAGAGCGAGGCGCGCTGGATATCGGCCGGATCGTTGTAGCGGCGGTGCACCTGCGCGGCCCGGAACACCAGGTCCATCAGCGGCAGGTCGTGGATCGCGCGGATCTCGTCCACGCTCCAGTCGTGGCGGATGTCTGTCGCGTGCGGGTCGGCAGCTTGGCTCATGGTGCCCTTGAGTGGCATCGGCGACGAAAAATCAAGCGTCCTGCGCGCCTCCGCCGGCCGACGGAGGCAGCGCGTCGGTTCAGTGCGTCGGCTCGCCGGCCGAGACCTTGGCGGTCCAGTCGTCGAAGGCGATCACCTTCTGGCGCTGCTCGCCCAGGCGGTCGATGCGCAGGACCATCTCGTCGCCGGGCTTCAGGTAGCGTGGCGGCTTCATGCCGAGGCCGACGCCGGGCGGGGTGCCGGTGGTGATCACGTCGCCGGGCTCCAGCAGCATGAAATGCGACGTGTAGGCGACAAGCTGGGGCACGTCGAAGATCATCGTTGCGGTCGTGCCGGTCTGGCGGCGCTCGCCGTTCACGTCGAGGCTCATGGCGAGATTCTTCAGGTCGGGGATCTCGTCGAGGGTCACCAGCCAGGGGCCGAGCGGCCCGAAGGTCGGCGCGCTCTTGCCCTTGGTCCAGGTCGGCCCCCGATTCATCTGCCACTCGCGCTCGGAGACGTCGTTGCAGATGCAGGCACCCGCCACGTAGTTCAGCGCCTCGTTGGCGTGGACGTAGCTCGCGCGGCTGCCGATCACCACGGCGAGTTCCACCTCCCAATCGGTGCTGGACGAGCTCTTGGGGATGATCACCGTGTCGTTCGGCCCGCACAGGCTGGACGGCGCCTTGTTGAAGATGATGGGCTCCGCGGGAATCGGCGATCCGGTCTCGGCGGCGTGGTCGGCAAAGTTGAGGCCGATCGCCACCACGTTGCGGGTGCCCCCGACGCAGGGCCCCAGCCGCACGTCCGGCGGCAGCTTCGGCAGCGTCTCGGGATCCAGGGCGCGCAGCCGCGCCAGGGACTCGGGCGAGAGCGCGGGCCCGGCGATGTCGCGCACGATGCCCGAAAGGTCGCGCAAGCCCCCGTTCGCATCCACGAGTCCGGGCTTCTCGTCGCCGCTCGGGCCGTGCCGGAAGAGCTTCATCGCCGCGCTCCTAATCCTTCCCTGAATCCGGTCTGCGCCGGATGCCGGGACCATGGCCGGGTGCCGACGCGGGCGCAAGCGCGCTTGCGTCGGCTTCGTGGTCCGCAGGTGTCGCAATCGAGCAACATGCCTGCGGGAAAGTGCATATTCCATTCGATCATGATTTATTATTCATAGAGTAGGGTTGCTGATCCAATGTAGAATTCATGCTGCCAATCCGTCTCTACGTGATGCAGAACCAGTAACATACGCGCAGAATTCAGAAAATCGATTGCTGCTATCCTTTGGGTCAGGGCCGTAGATCGATATTGCGCACGGGCCCGTCGAACCTGCACCATGCGCGCAACGGCGTCGTATCGGCTGACGGATAATTCGCGGCGCCGAAAGCGTGGGTTTGGGGGAAGCAGATGGGTGGGACGGTGCGCGCGGCGATGCTCGCGGCCACGGCGGCAATCCTCGGGGTCGGGGAAGCGCGGGCGGGCGCCTTCGGAATCCGGGAGCAGAGTACCGAGGCGCAAGGCCTCGCCTTCGCGGGTGCGGCGGCCGGCTCTGGCGGCGTCTCGTCGATGTTCTGGAACCCCGCGGTCATCACCATGAACCCGGGCTTCGTGGCGGAGCAGAACTTCACCTATATCGGCCTGTCCTCCGAGATCCGGCCGGATCTCGGCACCAATCCGGGCTTCGCGCGTCTGGGCGGCTCCGGTGATATCGGCCAGGGTGCCGTGGTGCCGGCGGGGGCCACTTCGTACCAGCTCAACGACCGGCTCTGGCTCGGCCTCTCCACGGGGGCTCCCTTCGGCCTCATAACCAAGCCGCATCAGGTCTGGGCCGGTGAAGTCTACGGGCGCTCGTCCCGCATCTTCTCCCTGGCGATCAACCCGGTCCTGGGATTCAAGGTCAACGAGTGGCTCTCGATCGCCGCCGGTCCCAACATCGAGTATTTCCGCCTGACCCTGCGTCAGGCCCTGCCGATCCCCGGGAGCCTGCCGACCTCCTATCCGAGCTCGTTCCTCAAAGGCGAATCGTGGGGGGCTGGCTTCACCGCGGGTGCGACGCTGACGCCCCGTGACGGGACCGTCCTGGGCATCGGCTACCGCTCCTCAGTGCATCACGAGATCGATGGGTCGATCGGGGTGCCGCTGCTCGCCCTGGCCCCGCTGGCCGGCCAAGTCCGCGCGAAGCTCAACACCCCGGACAAGCTGAGCGTGGGCCTGACCCAGGCGATCACGCCGGTGGCGCGGGTCAATCTCAGCTTCGAGTGGGACAACTGGTCGAGGCTCGGCACGATCGGCATCGTGTCGAAGACCCTCGGCGTGCCAGTGAACTCCCTGCCGCTGAACTACAAGGACGGGTTTCTCTACTCGATCGGTGCCGAGTACGACGCGAGTCCGAACCTAACGCTGCGGACCGGCTTCGGCTACGAGACCTCGCCCATCGACTTCCGGAACCGCTCGGTGCGGCTGCCGGACGGCGACCGCTACATCGCCTCGGTGGGCGCCAGCTACCGCTGGAACGAGCGCCTGACCCTGAACTTCGCCTATTCGCACTTGTTCCTCGACCGGTCGCGGATCCTCGCCGGGATCGGGCGCGACTACAACGTCGGCAACATCGCCTTCGCCGGCGTGGTCGATTCGAGCGCCGATATCGTCTCGGTGGGCTTCCGCTACGTGTTCGGTGCCCCGCCGGCCCCGGCTCCGGCGCCGCTGGTCCGGAAGTATTGAGGGCTGGCTCGAACCTGCCGTGCCGAGCGCGCGCCGTTCGGAAGCGACGGACCTCCGATCCACCCCCATCCTGAGGCGGGCGCCTCAGGATGGGGGTGGGACATCCCGCGTCAGACGGATTTAGAGACCGTTCCGAGCAGCGACCGGTTTCCGCGCCCGCCCCGGCGTGCGCGCCGCTTCTCTCAGCCGGACTCGCCCACGCCGATCTCGAAAGCGGAGGCGCGTCAGGCGCGCATCCGTACATATGTCCCGGGCGCGGGGCCGAGCGACGGGAGCGCATCGCCGCCGGGCTTCCGGGCCGGCACCCGGTCGGGCGCCTGCGCCTCGATCCACTGGAACCAGTAGGGCCACCACGATCCCTTGGTTTCGACGGCCGCCGCAATCCACGAGTCCAGCGTCCCCTTCACGGGGCCGCCAGTCCAGTAGCCGTATTTCGGCTTGGAGGGCGGGTTGATGACGCCGGCGATGTGCCCCGAACCCGCGAGCACGAAATCGACCTTGCCGCCGAAGGCCTTGGAACCCTCGAAGACCGAGAGCGCCGGCGCGATGTGATCCTCGCGGGTGGCGAGATTGAAGATCGGCACCTGCACCTTCTTGAGGTCGAGGCGGACGTTGCCGAGCACCATCCGGCCCTGCGCCAGCGTGTTGTTGAGGTAGCAATTGCGCAGGTAGAAGGAGTGATTGGCCGCCGGCATCCGGGTAGCGTCGGAATTCCAGTACAGCAGATCGAAAGCCGAGGGTGCCTTGCCCTTGATGTAGTTGTTCACGACATAGGGCCAGATCAGATCGTTCGGCCGCAGCATGTTGAAGGCGTTGGCCATCCTGGCGCCCTCGAGGTAGCCCTGCGTGGCCATGCGCGTCTCGATCTGGCGAATCTGCTCCTCGTCGGCGAAGACCTTCAGGTCGCCCGCATGGGTGAAGTCGACCTGGGTGGTCAGCAGCGTCGCGCTCTTGATCCTCCGGTTCCCGGTGGCCGCCTGCATGGCGAGCGTCACGGCGAGCAGCGTGCCGCCCACGCAATAGCCGGCCGCCGTCACCTCACTCTCGCCGGTGGCGACGCCGATCGCGTCGATGGCCGCCTCGATTCCCTCGCGCATGTAGGACTCGAAGTCCTTGTCGGCGTGCCGCGCGTCGGGATTCACCCAGGAAATGCAGAAAACCGTCAGTCCCTGATCGACCATCCACTTCAGGAAGCTTTTCTGGGGATTGAGGTCGAGGATGTAGAACTTGTTGATCCAGGGGGGCACCATCAGGAACGGGCGCTTGAGCACGCTCTCGGTGGTGGGCGCGTACTGGATCAGCTCGATCAGGTCGTTGCGGAACACCACCTCGCCGGGGGTGACCGCCATGTTGCGCCCGACCTCGAACCCGCTCGGATCCGTCTGGCGCACGCGCAACTGGCCGCCGCCGGCCTCCAGATCCTCCTCGTACATCTTCAGGCCGCGGACGAGGTTGGCGCCGCTCTCCTCCAGGGTGTGACGGATCAGCTCCGGGTTGGTCGGCAGGAAGTTTGAGGGCGAGAGCATGCTGGTGAGCTGGCGCAGGTAGAACTGCGCCTTGTGGCGCGTATGCGCGTCGAGCCCCTCGGCCTCGTCGACGAGGCTCTCGGCCCAGCGGGTGGCGAGCAGGTAGGCCTGCTTGATGAAGTCGAAATACGGGTTCGTCGACCACTCGGCATGAGCGAAGCGTGCGTCCCGGGCCTCGGGCAGCGCCACCGGATCGGCCGGCTGGCCCTGGAGGCGCAGGTAGGTGGACCCCCAGAGCGACAGGAAGGCCTGCGACAGGCGGGCCTGGGCCTCGGCGCTTCGCTTCGGGTCCGCGAGCCACGTCTCGGCCACCTGTCCGAGAACCTTCACCGCCTCGCTCACCTCATCGGAGGGCCCGGCGGCCGGGGCTTCGGGCTTGAGAAAGCGGGCGACGTTGCGGCCCAGCGCCTCCACGAACTGTCCGGCATTGCGCGACAGCGCCTCGACGTCCGGCAATGGCGGAGTCATGCCGTCCGGCATCGCGCCGTTGGGGACCGGCTTCGAAGGAGCGGTCTGGTCCGGCGCCTGCGGGCTCGTCACGCGTGCCTCCCTCCATTTTTGATCGATAGACCCGATCGTGCGGGCCTCGTTTCCGACAAAATAAGGAGCGAGCCAGAGTTTTCGCCAGCCCGGCCGCGAACCTCATCGAAACATCCGGCCGATCTTCTCATACCCCTGCTCCTGCCCATGTGCTCATGGATCGCGCGGTTTTGAACCCTGTCACGCGGTGGCGTCGCGCCGGACGGCCGCGCGGCCTCGACCGCGCGCTGGTCGTGGCGGTGCTTGCCGGGCCCCTCGCGGCCTGTTCGGGCGACGTCGTCCGCTCGCTGGCTTCCGACGCAGGCTACGGGCCTCGGGTCGTTGCGGCGCCGGATTTCGTCACCGAATCGCGCAGCAAGGAGAAGCCCGACTTCATGCCGGTGGGCGTCGATGCCCCGAAGCGGCCGGTCCGGGCGAAATCCGTCACGGGCCAGAAGGCGTTGGAGGCCGAGTTGGAGAGCGCCCGCGGGCGCAACGAGGCGCGTGGCCGCGCGGCCGCCAGCGCCGGCCAGGGCGCCGCTGCGACGATCAAGCCGGCCCCGCAGCCGCCCCAATAGCCACCGTTTTGTGGGTCGGCGGCGGCGCGCAACTCTGCTACAGCGGGTGGTTCGCGCGACCGGCACAGACGAAAGACGCCAGAATCGGGACGCGCCGATGGACACGCCCATGACCGACTTCCACCGCATCAAGCGACTGCCGCCCTACGTCTTCGAGCAGGTCAACCGGATCAAGGCCGCCGCCCGCGCCCAGGGCGCCGACATCATCGATCTCGGCATGGGCAATCCGGATCTCGACGCCCCGAAGCACGTCATCGCGAAGCTGTGCGAGACCGCCGGGCGCCCGCGCACGGACCGCTACTCGGCCTCCAAGGGGATTGCGGGTCTACGCAAGGCCCAGGCCGGCTACTACCAGCGCCGCTTCGGCGTCACCCTCAACCCCGACACGCAGGTCGTGGCGACTCTGGGCTCGAAGGAGGGCTTCGCCAACATGGCCCAGGCGATCACCGCGCCGGGCGATGTCGTGCTGGTGCCGAACCCGAGCTACCCGATCCACGCCTTCGGCTTCCTGATGGCCGGCGGGGTGATCCGCTCCGTCCCGGCCGAGCCGACCCCGGCGATGTTCCCGGCCCTCGAGCGGGCCATGCGCCACTCGATCCCGAAGCCGGTCGCCCTGGTGGTCTGCTACCCGTCGAACCCCACCGCCTACGTGGCGAGCCTCGACTTCTACCGGGACCTCGTGGCCTTCGCGAAGCAGCACGAGTTGATCCTGCTGTCGGACCTCGCCTACGCGGAGGTCTATTTCGACGGCAATCCGCCGCCGTCGGTCCTGCAGGTGCCGGGTGCCATCGACTGCACGGTGGAGTTCACCTCCCTGTCGAAGACCTACTCGATGGCCGGCTGGCGCATGGGCTTCGCGGTGGGCAACGAGCGTCTGCTCGCGGCGCTGACCCGGGTGAAGTCCTACCTCGATTACGGCGCCTTCACGCCGATCCAGGTCGCCGCCACCGCCGCCCTTAACGGGCCGGACGATTGCATCCACGAGATGCGCGCCATCTACAAGAAGCGGCGCGACGCGCTGGTTGAATCCTTCGGCAAGGCCGGCTGGACCATCCCGTCGCCCGCCTCCTCCATGTTCGCCTGGGTCCCGATCCCGGAACGCTACCGGGAGATGGGTAGCCTCGAATTCTCCAAGCTGCTGCTGGAGAAGTCCGACGTCGCGGTGGCGCCGGGCATCGGCTTCGGCGAGTTCGGCGACGAGTACGTGCGCATCGCGCTCGTCGAGAACGAGCAGCGCATCCGGCAGGCGGCGCGTAACATCCGCCGCTTCTTCGACGGCGCCGACAAGACCCTGCAAAACGTCGTGCCGATGGCGCGGGTCGGGTAGGGGGTAGCCGCCTCCTGATTGTTGCCGCGGGGCGACAGGTTCCGGCAAAGGCACGTTCGTCCCGCGCCGGAGCTTGTCAGGGCGGGTCGTGATGGCCAGGGTCAGGTGCGGGGGTCTTCCCGCGTTCCGAGTGTCGCATGCGCCGCCTGAACCTGATCGCCGCCCTGCTGCTCGCCGCCGCGGCCTCGGCCTGTGCGCCGAACCCGATCATCGCTCGTGATCCGGTGCCGGCGCCCGGTCCGACGGATGTCTATGCCTGCGATTCGAAGCCGTTGCCGGTCAACGCCTTCATGACGGATTGCCGCCCAGCGCCCGTGAGCCGGCAGGTGGTCGTACGCGCCCGCGGCTGATCCTGTCCTGCAGCGGTCGCTAACCGCGCGGGGCACAGGAGCCGGACAGGACGCCGACGATCAGCTAGAGTGTAGGCCAGTCGCCGGCCCGGCCGGTCCCCTGACGGAGCATCGCGTGAGCACAAAGACCTTGATCGCCGCCGGGCTGCTCGCCCTCGTGACGGGGCAGAGCGCTTCGGCGGCCGACTCGGCTTATCCGCCTGCGCCCTACGCGCCGCGCGCCTTCGTCTTCGTCGCGCCCAATGGTCCCACGGTGCTGCCCACCGAGGGGTGCTGCCAGCCGGTCGTGCCGCCGGGGCGCCCCGATCTCGCGGTCCCGCCGGTCCCGGTGGCCGAGGTGATGAACGGCGGCGGCTTCGGGTATACGGGGTTCGACTACTACAACGACCAGATCACGGAGAGCCGGTTCGGTGCGCGCAAGCGCCCGAAAGAATACGTGATCGCCCCATCCTACATCGTGCCGCCGCGGTACTGAGCCGTCTTCGCGGGCCTCAATCCTTATGCGGATCGTGGCCCCAGTTCATCAGCGACATCCGCCAGGGCGAGTCGGGATCCTTCCGGGCTTCGCCGCCCTGCTTCAGATGGCGGTGGACGTAGCCCACGATCTTGCGCATAGCGGCGTAATCGTCGTCGGTCAGGTCGGTCTTCTTCTTGTCCTTAATCGCCAGGATCCGCCGACCCATCGCGTGGCCGGTCGACTCGTCACCGTCCGTCTTCTGGCCGACCTCCTTGCTGGCCTCGCTGTCGAGGTGCTTCTTCAGCGCGGCCGGCGTCATGTTGACGGCCTCGTTGAACTCCTTCCACGTCGCCGCGTGATCGTCGTCCGCCATTCGCGGGCTCCCTTCGCTCCCCTGTCGCTCGTGCGCGACAACGCGCCTGAGGCGGGCCGGCTCCTGCCAGGCCTGCGGTCGGGCGCCGCATGGTCGCGCGCGATGCGGCCAAGCGGCGTTTACAGGCCGGCCCCCGGGCGGTATCACCCCGGGCCGACAAGCCCATATCCTTCCCGCACCTCATTCCCGAAAAACCAGATGCGCGCCGAGATCGAGCAAGCCTCGGATGCCGCCAAGCAGTCTATAGGGCTGCTGAGGAGGCATCTTTGACTGGGATACAGTCGATAAACGCCTCGCGGAGCTGAACGCGGCTTCCGAGGACCCCGGCCTCTGGAACGACGCCGAGGCCGCCCAGAAGGTCATGCGCGAGCGCCAGCAGCTCGACGAGGCCGTCACGGCGATCAAGAAGCTCGAGCGCGACCTCGAGGACGGCGCCACGCTGATCGAACTCGGCGAGATGGAGGGTGACGAATCCTCGATCCGCGAGGGCGAGGCGGCGATCCTGGCCGTCGAGAAGGAGGCCGCGAGCCGGCAGGTCGAGACCCTGCTGTCCGGCGAGGCCGACGCCTTCGACACTTATCTCGAGGTCCATGCCGGCGCCGGCGGCACCGAGAGCCAGGACTGGGCGAACATGCTCCAGCGCATGTATGCCCGCTGGGCCGAGCGCCGGAAATACAAGGTCGAGGTCGTCGAGATGACCGACGGCGAAGAGGCCGGGATCAAGGGCGCCACGCTCCTGATCAAGGGCCACAACGCCTATGGCTGGCTCAAGACCGAGTCCGGCGTGCACCGTCTGGTGCGGATCTCGCCCTATGATTCCAGCGCCCGGCGGCACACGAGCTTCGCCAGCGTCTGGGTCTATCCGGTGATCGACGACCGGATCGAGATCGAGATCAAGGAATCCGACTGCCGGATCGACACCTACCGCTCGTCCGGCGCCGGCGGCCAGCACGTCAACACCACCGACTCGGCGGTGCGCATCACCCACAACCCCACCGGGATCGTGGTGGCCTGCCAGCAGGAGCGCTCGCAGCACAAGAACCGGGCGACCGCCTGGAACATGCTGCGCGCCCGCCTGTACGAGCTGGAGCTGAAGAAGCGCGAGGAGAAGGCCAACGCCGAGGCCGCCGCCAAGACGGATATCGGCTGGGGCCACCAGATCCGATCCTATGTGCTGCAGCCGTATCAGCTGGTGAAGGACCTGCGCACCGGCACCCAGTCCACCGATCCGGACGAGGTGCTCGACGGCGACCTCGACCCGTTCATGGAGGCTTCGCTCGCCCAGCGGGTCTACGGCGGTGGCGAGGCGGTCGAGGACATCGACTGAGCCGGGCTGCCGGCTCGTCCAATCCAATCACCTCATCCTGAGGTGCCGGAGCGCAGCGGAGGCCTCGAAGGAGCCCTCCGGAGACCGCCGCGATCCCTGGAGGCCTCCTTCGAGGCCCGCTGACGCGGTCACCTCAGGATGAGGGGGATGGGTGGGCATACCCGCACATCCCCCCGCAAAGCCCCTCAATACCCCAGTGCCGATCCGTCCTTGCGCGGGTCCGAGCCGGCCGCCAGCGTGCCGGCCTTGCGGTCGATCCAGATGATCTGTCCGCCGCCGAGCGGCAGCGGCGCGCGGATCGCCGGGTGGCCGCGCTCCTTGAGCCCCGCCATCACCGCGTCGGAGACCCCGCCCTCGACCTCCAGGCTGCCGCCGTAGGCGAAGCTGCGCGGGGTATCGAGGGCCTCCTGCACGTCGAGGCCCCGGTCGAGCAGACCGGAGAGCAGCTCGACATGGCCCATGGCCTGGTAGTGGCCGCCCATGACGCCGAACGGCGCGACCGCCTGCCCGTCCTTCATCAGCATGCCGGGGATGATCGTGTGCATCGGCCGCTTGCCCGGACCGACGCTGTTCGGGTGGCCGCCCTCGGTCCGGAAGGACAGGCCGCGATTGTGCAGCAGCACGCCGCTCTCCGGCGCCAGGATGCCCGAACCGAAGCCCTGGAAGATAGAGTTGATCAGCGACAGCGCGTTGCCGTCCCGGTCGACCACGCAGAGATAGACGGTGTCCTTATGGGCGCGGCCCTCGGCGACCTCCCGGGCGATCTCTGGGTAGATCTCCGGCGCCTTCGCCCGGCCCATGTCGATCGCCCCGTGGGCGGCGGCCTTCCAGGCGTCGGAGAGCAGGTGCTCGATCGGCACATTAGCCAGGGCGGCCTCGCCGAACAGGACGTCGCGGTGGTGGTAGCCCTGCTTGCACACCTCGGCGAAGAGATGGAGCCGGTCGAGGTCCGAGAGGGCGCCGACATCGTAGTATGACAGCACGTTGAGCATCATCAGCGCGGCGAGACCCTGGCCGGCGGGCGGGCACTCGTAGACGTCGTAGCCGCGGTAGCGGGTCGAGACCGGTGTGACCACGTCGGGCCGGGCGGCAGCGAAATCCTCGAGGGTGTGCAGGCCGCCGAGTTCGTTGAGCCGGCTCACCATGTCGGCGGCGACGGGGCCCGTGTAGAAGGCGCGCGCACCCTCCGCGGCGATCTTCCGGAGCGTCGCCGCGAGCTTCGGCAGGCGGACGACGCTGCCGATCGCCGGTGACTTCCCACCGTGCAGGTAGGTCTCGGCGGCGTGGGGATCGGCGGCTACGCGCTCGGCGCCGCGCAGCCAGTCCCAGCCCACCCGCTGCTGAACGACGAACCCGTCCTCCGCGTAGCGGATCGCCGGCTGAAGCAGCTCGCCGAGGGATCGGGTGCCGTGCTCCCGCACCAGCAGGTCCCAGGCCGCGACCGCGCCCGGCACCGTCACGGCGTGCGGCGAGGTCGGGGTGATGGTGACGCCGTGCTCGGCGTACCAGTCGGGCGTCGCGGCGGCCGGGGCCCGGCCCGAACCGTCGAGGGCGATGGGCGTGGTGGCGCCCGCGGGGGCGTAGAGGGCGAAGCAGTCGCCGCCGATGCCGGTCATGAGCGGGTCGACCACGCACTGCACGGCCACCGCCGCGATGCCGGCATCGACTGCGTTGCCGCCGGTGCGCAGCACCTCGATGGCGGCGAGCGTCGAGAGCGGGTGCGAGGTCGCGACGGCGGCGCTGGCGGCGTAGACCGGGGAGCGGCCGGGGGCGGAGAAGTCTCTCACGGGATGTCCTGCTGTACGGATCGTCTCGACGAGACGACGCTGCGTGATCCAGAAAACGGCCTCATCCTGAGGTGCCGAAGCGAAGTGAAGGCCTCGAAGGAGGGCTCCAGGAGGCGCGCGGCTGGCTGGAGCCCTCCTTCGAGGCCCGCTGGCGCGGGCGCCTCAGGATGAGGTCGGGGATAGGAAAGGCTGAACGACGCCGTCACGCGGCCTTCCCCTCCGGCAGCGCCACCCAGTGCGCCGGTGCCACCTCGGTGAGCGGCCCGTCGGGCGGCTGGTCGTGACCGGCGAGGTCTCGCGCTGCGAGGCGGGCGCGCTCCTCGGCCGGGTGCGGCACCGGCACCGCCGCCAGCAGGCGGCGCGTGTAGGGATGGCGCGGGTCGTCGTAGAGGGCGTCGGCCTCGGCCAGCTCGACGATCCGCCCTCGCCAGAGCACCGCGACCCGGTGGCAGAGGTAGCGCACCATCCGCAGGTCGTGGGAGATGAACAGGTAGGAGAGGCCCATCTCGTCCTGCAGGTCCTGGAGCAGGTTCACCACCTGCGCCTGGATCGAGACGTCGAGCGCCGCGATCGGCTCGTCGGCGACGATGAAGCTGGGCTTCAGGGCGATCGCCCGGGCAATGCAGATGCGCTGCCGCTGGCCGCCCGAGAACTGGTGCGGATAGCGTCCCATGAAGCGCGGATCGAGCCCGACCCGCTCGAAAAGGCCGGCCACGGCCTCGCGCCGTTCGGACCTGCGCATCTCCCGCCGGTGCAGCTTGAACGCCTCGGCGACGTATTCGCCCGCGCTCATCCGCGGGTTGAGGGCCGCGTAGGGGTCCTGGAACACGGTCTGGATCCGGGCGCGCATCTTCCGCATGGCGCTCGCCGGCAGCTTGGCGAGGTCCGTGCCCTCGAACGCGACCGTGCCGGAGGTCGGCGGGTTGAGCATGGTCACGGCCCGGCCGATCGTCGACTTGCCGGAGCCCGACTCGCCGACGAGCCCCAGCGTCTCGCCGGGACGGATATCGAAGCTGACGTTCTCGACGGCGCGGAACACCGATCCCCTGCCGCCCCACCAGGAGCGCAGAGGATAGTGCTTGGACAGGTCGCGCACCGAGACGACCGGTTGGGGCTGTCCGCTCATCTCGCGGCCTCCGCCTCGAGGAGCTTCGGCAGGTCGTACCAGGCGGCGACGAGGTGGCCGGGCGCGGCGCCGGGCGCCTGCGCCAGGGGCGGCATCTCGGCCCGGCAGCGGGGCGTCGCGTAGGCATTGCGCGGCGCGAACGGATCGCCCGTCAGCGGGTGGCGCATGTCCGGGGGCGCGCCCTCGATCTGGTGCAGGCGGCGACCCGCCCGGCCGCCGCCGAGATCCGGCAGGGAGCGCAGCAGCCCGAGCGTGTAGGCGTTGCGGGGATCGGAGAAGATATCGTCCACGGGGCCGCGCTCCAGGATCCGGCCGGCATACATCACCTGCACGGTGTCGCTGATGCCGGCCACCACGCCGAGGTCGTGGGTGATCCAGACGATCGCCATGCCGAGCTCGCGCTTCAGATCCTGCACCAGGGCGACGATCTCGGCTTGGACGGTGACGTCGAGGGCGGTGGTCGCCTCGTCCGCGATCAGCAGCTTCGGCCGGCAGCTCAGGCCGATCGCGATCATCACCCGCTGGCGCTGGCCGCCGGAGAACTCGTGCGGGTACTGGTCGAGGCGCCCGGCGGCGTTCGGGATCCGGACGAGGTCCAGCAGCTCCTTCGCCCGGGCGCGGGCGGCGCGGGCGTCGAGGCCGAGATGGATGCGCAGGGGCTCGATGATCTGTGCCGCCACGGTCATGCCGGGGTTGAGCGAGCTCATCGGGTCCTGGAACACGAAGCCGATCGCGCCGCCGCGGATCTTGCGCAACTCCCGCTCCTTCAGCGTGAGGAGGTCGCGGCCCTCGAACCGCACCTGCCCGCCGGTGATGCGGCCGGGCGGTCGCGGGATCAGGCCCAGCATGGCGAGGACGTGCACGCTCTTGCCGGAGCCGGACTCGCCGACGATGCCCAGCGTCTCGCCCTCATGCAGGGTGTAGGAGACGCCGTTGACCGCGTGGACCGCGCCGCCGTCGGTGTCGAAGGCGACCGCGAGGTCGCGGACTTCGAGGAGGGGCTTCATCATGTGCGCTGCCTCGGGTCGAGGGCGTCCCGCAGGCCGTCGCCGAACAGGTTGAAGGCGAGCACGGCGAGGAAGATCGACAGGCCGGGCCAGATCGCCATCCAGGGCGCCTCGTCCATAAAGTTCTTGGCGGTGTTGAGCATCGCGCCCCAGGAGGGCTCGGGCGGCTGCTGGCCGAGGCCGAGGAACGACAGGCTCGCCTCCGCGATGATCGCGGCCGCGATGGTCAGCGTCGCCTGGACGAGGATCGCCGGGACGATGTTGGGCAGGATGTGGACCCGGGCGATCCGCCAGGGCGGGTTGCCCATGGCGCAGGCCGCCTCCACGAATTCCTCCGCCGCCACGGCGCGCACCTGCGCCCGGGTCAGCCGGATGAAGGTCGAGGTCGCCGAGAGGCCGATGGCAATCATCGCGTTGACGAGGCTCGGGCCCAGGAAGGCGGCGAGCGCGATCGCGAGGATCAGGAACGGGATCGCCAGCAGCGCGTCGGTGAGCCGGGAGATCACCCCGTCGATCCAGCCGCCCGCGTAGCCGGCGAGCAGTCCGAGCGGCAGGCCGAGGGAGACGGCGAGCGCCACCGACACGAGGCCGGCGCCGAGGGAGGCCCGGGCGCCGAAGATGATCCGCGAGAGCACGTCGCGCCCGACCTCGTCGCCGCCGAAGGGGTGGGCAAGGCTCGGCGCGCCGCGGACATTGGCCCAGTCGGTGGCGGTCGGGTCGTAGGGAGTGATCCAGGGGGCGAACACCGCCATCAGGATCAGCAAGCCGACGATGACGAGGCCCGCCACCGCGCTCCTGCGCGCGCGCAGGCGTCGCCAGAACGCCGCGAGGGTGCTGGGTTCCTGGATGAGGGCCGGGGCGGGAGAGCCGGCCGGTACGGCCTCCAAGCCGACGGCCTCGGCGCGGGCGATCTCGCTGCCGGTGCTCATGCCCGCCTCAGCTTCGGGTTCACGGCCGCCGAGAGCAGGTCGGCGGCGAGGTTCAGGGCGATGTAGGTGGCGGCGGTGCAGATCACGACGCCCTGCACGGTGGCGAAGTCCCGGTTGAACACGGCATCGACCATCAGCTTCCCGAACCCCGGCACGGAGAAGACCTGCTCGGTGAGCACCGCCCCCGACAGCAGCTGGCCGAATTCGAGCGCCCCCAGGGTGATAATCGGGATCGCGGCGTTCGGCAGCGCGTGCCGCAGGGTGACCCGCAGCGGCGAGACGCCCTTGGCGCGCGCGGTGCGGACGTAGTCGGAGCCGAGCACGCCCAGCATCGCCGCGCGGGTGTGGCGCATCATCACCGCCGCGATGGCGTTGCCGAGCACGAAGGCCGGCATCACCATGGCGGCGAGGTTCTCCGACAGGCTCTCGAAGGGCGAGACGTAGCCCGAGGCCGGAAGCCAGCCGAGTTCCACCGAGAACAGCAGGATCAGCAGGATCCCGAGCCAGAAATTCGGCACCGACAGGCCCCAGAGGGCGATGCCGTTGGCGACCGTGTCGGCGGCCTGACCGCGCTTGACCGCCGAGAGCACGCCCATCGGCACGCCGATGGCCAGCGCCACCAGCATGGCGAGGCAAGCGAGTTCGAGCGTCACCGGCAGCTTCTCGACGATCAGTTCGGAGACCGGTTTCTGCAGCCGGATCGACTCGCCGAGATCGCCCCGCAGCACGCCGCCGGCCCAGTAGGCGTAGCGCACCGGCAGGGGCTCATCGAGGTGGTATTTTCCCCGGATGAACGCGATCACCTGCGGATCGCGCTCCTCGCCGGTGAGCGCCGTCGCGACGTCGCCCGGCAGCAATTGCTGCAGGGCGAAGATGATCATCGAGGCGAGGATCAGCGTCGGGACCGCCAGGGCGAGGCGTCGGGCCAGGAACCGCAGCATCAGTTGAGCTTCAGCCCGGTGAAGCGCACGAGCCCATCCGGATAGGGCACGAAGCCCGTGAGCTTCTGGCTGTAAGCCCAGAGCAGCTTACGGTGCAGGATGTAGATCCCCGGCCGGTCCTTCAGGACCTGATCGGCCAGCGCCTTCCAGGCGGCCTTGCGCTTGACCGGGTCGACGGTGCCGCGCTCAGCTTGGAGGGCCGCGTCGGCCTCCGGGTTGCAGTACTTGGGATAGTTCAGCGCCGCCTTGCAGGCGAGGAAGCTGTAGGTGTTGCCGTCCGGGTCCGAGCGGCCGCTCCAGGAATAGAGCTGCGCCTCGTAATTGCCCTTGTCGGCGGCATCGAGCGCCGTGGTGAAGTCCACGGCCTGGATCTTCACGTCGAACCCGGCCTCCTTGGTCATCGCCTGGATCACCTGCCCGACCTGCGGCGCCTCGCTGTTGGCGTAGACGGTCAGCGTGATCTGCGGGTTGGGCTTGCCGGCCTCGGCGAGGAGCGCCTTGGCCTTTGCCACGTCCCGCTTCGGAATCGGATATTCGGCGACGTAGTTCGGGTTCTTCGGGTTGACCCACTGGTTCCCGGCCAGGAACTCGCCGTTGTAGACGACCTGATTGATGGCGTTCCGGTCGAGCGCGGCTTCGAAGGCGGCGCGCACCTTCGGGTCGGCCACCGGCGAGCCGGCCTTGTTGGGGTTGAACAGGATCTCCTGGAAGCCGAGCTCGTAGGTGGAGTCGAGCTTCAGCTTGGCGTCGCGCTTCACCTGAGGCACGTCGGTGGGGGCGAGCCGCTCCAAGAGGTCGAGCTGTCCGGCCCGCAGGTTCGTCAGGCGCACGGTGGCGTCGGGGATCGGCCGGAATTCGATCCGCTGGATGTGGATCGCGTCCTTGTTCCAGTAGTCGGGAAAGCGCTCGACCACGATCCGGTCCTGCGGCACCCGCTCGACGAACTTGTACGGTCCGGCGCAGACCGGGGCGGTGGCGAACTTATCGCCGAGCCGCTCGGCGGCCTTGGGCGAGACCATCATGCCGGCCCGGTCGGTGAACTGCGCCATGAGCGGCGCGAACGGCTGCTTCAGGTTGATGCGGAACGTGAGGTCATCGACCACATCCACCGAGTCGATCGGCGCGATCTCCGAGCGGCGCTGCGAGCCCGGCATCTTCATGTGGCGCTCGATGGAGTACTTGGCCGCGGCGGCATCGAGCTTCTCGCCGTCGTGAAACAGTACGCCCGGCCGCAGGTGCATGGTCAGCGCCTTCTCGTCGGGCGACAGCTCCCACGCGGTCGCGAGCTGCGGCACCGGCTTCAGGTCGGGGCCGATATCCACAAGCTTGTCGCAGAGGGCGGCGAAGACCATCCGGCTCGCGAAGGTGCGCGCCAGCGTCGGATCGAGCGCGTCGGGATCCTCCATCAGGCCGTAGCGCAAGGTCTGCGCGGCGGCGGGCCCGGCGAGGGCGATCCCGGCGAGGAGGCAGGCGGCAAGACGCAACATGAGACCGTCCGAATGCAGGCGCAGATGGCGGGATCGGACCGGCCGCAGCCGATCCGCGAGGCGGGTGACACTGTCGCGTACCGCCGTGGCATGCACAATCCCAGGCAGCATCCGTGCCACCCGGTGAACATGCATTTTGCATCCAATCGCCCGCGGCGGCTCAGTCTTGAGGCGCAGCCGGACCGGCCGAACCTCTCTCCATTGTCGCGAGGCCGCTAGCACGGGCTCGCCTGATGATTGTGTAAACAAGAGCTAGTGCGAATGTGATGCGGGATAAGATCAATTTTAAGCAGTTTTTGAATATCTCGGCAGGTTAATCCGTCCCACAACACGACCATGTACCGGGCGTGGCGATGAAAGGCATGAATGGCCAGCGGCATCACATCATCTTGCCTGCCTTGTGCTGGAGCCAGCGGCGCCGGGATTTCTACGCCATCACCACCGACGTCTCGGCGGAGGGCATCCGCTTCCGCTCCTCGTCCCAACTGGCTCCCGGCGAGGATCTGACCTGCAGCATCCGTCACATCGGCTTGCTGGAGGTGCGGATCGCCCGGGCAGCCGGCCAGGAATTCCTCGTGTCGGTCCGGGGTGGGCGCGCAACTCTTACAGGGCTGGCCCGCCAGTTCGTGACGCTGGCGCGCGCGCAGGACCTGCATCCGGAGCCGCTCCGTGTCCACCAGCGCATCGTGCCGAAACAGAAGATCGTCCAGGTCACGCTGGAATGCGGCCGCGCCCTGCCGGGTCACGTGCTCAACATCTCGGCCTCCGGCGTCGCGTTGCTGGTGGAGCAATCGCTGGAACTCGGCGCGACGATCCGGGTCGGGCGAAAGGCGGCCAAGGTGATCCGCCATTTCACGCACGGCGTCGGGGCCGCCTTCGTGGAACCGTTCGAGCCGAGCGCCGTCCACGAGACGATGACGCTGTAAGTGCCGCGGCAAGCCCTCGCAGAGCCGCGGGATGGGCGCTACATCTTGCCGGGACCAGCGAAGGATCTCCGATGAAGCGCCTGTTCTCCGCCTCCCTTGCCGCTCCTGTGGCCGCGCTCGCGCTGCTGCCGCAGGTGGCCCTCGCCCATTCCGGCCATGGGGCGGCGACGGGTGCGGAGGCGGGGTTCCTGCACCCGCTGATGGGCACCGATCACATCCTGGCCATGGTCGCCGTCGGCCTGCTGGCGGCGCTGCGCGGCGGGCGGGCGCTCTGGGCACTGCCCCTCTCGTTCCTGGCGCTGATGAGCGCGGGGGCGGCGCTCGGCATGGCGGGCGTTGCGCTGCCCTATGCTGAGACCGGGGTCGCGCTCTCCATCGTGGTCTTCGGCCTCGCCGCCATGATCGGGCTTCAAGCTCCGGTGGCCCTGCTCGCCACTCTTGTCGGCACCTTCGCGGTGTTCCACGGCTACGCCCACGGGGCCGAGATGCCGGAGACGGCCTCGGGCCTCTCCTTTGGGCTTGGCTTCCTTGCGGCCACCGCACTCCTCCACGTGGCCGGACTCGGTCTCGGGATCGGTCTCGCGCGGATCGGCGCGAGCCGTGCCGCGCCGGCCCTCGGCGCCGGTGTCACCGCGGCCGGCCTCGCACTCCTGGTGCTGCCGGCCTGAGCGGCGCAACCGATCCTTCGGCCAGACGCGCATCCGTTTCGGTGGAGCCGCCCCGCCTGAGCATCCGCATCGATCTTGGGCCAGATCACCGCCTCGGTCCCGGCAAGGTGCGGCTCTTGGAGTTGATCGCGGAACACGGCTCCATTTCCGGTGCCGGCCGTGCGCTGGGCATGTCATATCGGCGGGCTTGGCTCCTTGTGGAGGCGATGAACAGCGGTTTCGGCCGTCCCGTGGTCGAGGCGCAGACCGGCGGCCGGGCGGGCGGCGGAGCCCGGCTGTCCACCTTCGGGATCGAGGTGGTGGCGCAGTACCGAGCGATCGAGGCGGCCGCGGAGGTGGCGGCCGCCCCCTTCCTGGCGCGGCTCCGGCGCGCCGGCTGAGCGGGTGACCGCGTGTTGGCCGCGGTCGCTATGTCACAGGGCCGCCGGGGCTGACATCGCCGCCGCACGCCCCAGCTCTCGCCCGCCGCGACAGTCCCGCCGGTGAGAGGACCCGATCTCATGATGAACCTTCCGACACTCGCCCTGATGAGCCTTCTGGCCGGGGTCACGGGGGTGCAGGCGGCCCCGAAAATCGAGCGCCTGCGCGGCACAGTCGAGTCTGTCAGGGGCGACGGCTTCACGCTGAAGACCCGCGACGGCAAGACCGAACAGGTGCAGCTCGCGCCCGACGCGAAGGTCTCCTGGGTCGTCCCGGCGCGGCTCGACCAGATCCGGGACGGGGTCTTCATCGGCACCGCCACCAAGGGTGAGCCGCCGGTGGCGCTGGAGGTGGTTCTCTTCCCCGAGGCGATGCGTGGCACCGGCGAGGGCCATTACGACTGGGACATGATCCCGGACCGGACCGGCGGCGGCGCGCCGATGAAGAGTGCCATGACCAACGGCACCGTGAAGGCCGATGCGCTCGCGACTGCGCCGGACGCGCCGCTCGTGAAGAGCGCGATGACCAACGGCACCGTGAAGGCGAGCGGCGGTGGGGCCGAGCGCACGCTGACGGTGGATTACGGCCAGGGCCAGTCCATCCGGATCTTGGTGCCGCCGCAGGCCCCGGTCGTCACCTTCGAACCGGCCGATCCGGCGGCGCTCTCGGCCGGTGCCAAGGCATTCGTGATCGCCGCCCGCGGCGACGATGGCAAGGTCACGGCGCGCCGCGTGGCCGTCGGCAAGGACGGCCTGACGCCGCTCATGTAGGGCTGCACACGCGTAAGCGCCGACACATCAAGCAAGGATTCGGATCGCCCCGCACGAATCGCCCGGCCCTCTGGATTGAGGGCCGGGATGTTCCTGCCCGAAGACGCGGCACATCCGCCGCCATGAAAAGCATTCGGGCCCGTCCCGTAAGCCGTTGCCGGCTAATTCGCTCTGAAATTGTTGCCAGACCGCAACATCACACCGGAACTGCCAAGGCAGACGCGAATCCTCGTTGCCCGCTGCAACCCGTTCGCACATGGTGGCCGTGCACGGGGGCATCGCCAAGCGAGAGCCCGCAGGAGCCCGCCACTTAAGACGCGGGCCAAACCTACAGAACGTGCGGCTAGACCCGGAAAACCGGGCACGTCCGCATCATTGGGTCTCGAAGCTTTGGAGATGTCTATGAAGCTCTTGAAGAGCTCCCTGCTCGGGTCCGCTGCCGCCTTTGCGGCGGTGGGCGCCGCCCATGCCGCCGACCTGCCGGTCAAGAAGGCGGTTCCGATCGAGTACGTCCGCGTCTGCACCGCCTACGGCGCCGGCTTCTTCTACATCCCCGGCACCGACACCTGCCTGCGCATCTCGGGCCGCGCCCGGTTCGAGGGCGGCTACATGACCAGCTACTCGCGCCAGTTCGGCGCGAGCGGCGACACGTCGGGCTACTCGGGCCGGATGCGCATCAACCT
The DNA here is from genome assembly GCF_054611515.1 of Methylobacterium sp. CM6257. Lineage (NCBI taxonomy): Bacteria > Pseudomonadati > Pseudomonadota > Alphaproteobacteria > Hyphomicrobiales > Methylobacteriaceae > Methylobacterium > Methylobacterium sp. CM6257. The sequence continues at coordinate 5,575,290 of NZ_CM137735.1, read as the reverse complement.
CGATGCCCGCACCCAGACCGCCTACGGCACCCTGCGCGCCTTCGTGCGCCTCGATGCCGGCTCGCGCACCGGCTACTCCGGCATCGGCACCTCCGGCACCCAGCAGCGCATCGGCAATGCTTATGTTGGTACCGGTGTCGACAGCTACGGCCGTCTTCAGCAATACATGAACGTCGACAAGGCGTTCATCCAGTTCGCCGGCCTGACCGCCGGTCGCGCCTCCTCGTTCTTCGACTTCTACGCCCACGACTTCGAGATCATGGGCCAGAGCTTGGGCTCGGACGTGTTCTCGACCAACCTGCTCGCCTACACGGCGACCATGGGCAACGGCCTCTCGGCGACGGTCTCGATCGAAGACCCGGTCTTCCGCCGCAGCCCGATCTTCTCGCCGACCATCAACCCGACCGGCGCGGCGAACATCTCGTCGCTGGCGAACAGCGGCCTTCTGCTCGGCAACTCGCCGGTTCCGGTGTTCATCGGCTACACCGGCGCGGTCCCGACCCGCTACAGCTTCATCGACGCCATCGAGCGCACGCGGATGCCCGACTTCGTCGGCGTGCTGCGCCTCGACCAGGCCTGGGGTTCGGCCCAGCTCTCGGCTGCCGTGCACGAGCTGAACGTCGGCAACGTCCAGAACGGCGCCGGCACCGGCACCGGCTCGAACATCAGCATCCCGCACGCGAACAACACCTACGGCTGGGCAGTTCAGGGCGGCCTGAAGGTCAACATGCCGTTCATCGCGCCGGGTGACGCGCTGTACCTGCAGGGCGCCTACGGCAACGGCGCGGAGAGCTACACCGGCTACTGTGCGTTCTCCGGCTGCTACACGCAGAACACGGCCACCATCCAGGGCCAGAAGTTCCAGCAGTACTTCTCGGACGCGACGGTCAACCCGTACACCGGCCAGCTGCAGACCTCGACCAGCTTCACGGCGGTCGCCTCTTACCTGCACTACTGGACGCCGGAGTGGCGCTCGGCCATCTACGGATCCTATGGCGAGCAGAGCTTCTCCCAGAGCGCCCGCCTCGCTCAGGGTCAGATCTTCGGCCTGATCAACCCGGCTGGCACCAACGGTTTCGGCTCCAACGCCGTGGGCGTGCCGGGCACCCGGTTCTTCCAGCTCAGCCAGGCGCTGCGCGACACCTACCAGTTCGTAGGGGGTGCCAGCCTGATCTGGTCGCCGGTCAAGGACCTCGATATCGGTGTGGAAGGCTTATACACGGTGATCGGCCTGAAGAACGGCCGGGCGATCGATCTCGACAAGGACCCGACTGCCTACTCGGCTGCGCGGATCACCGCCATCAACGCCGGCGGTCCCGTCCGTACCGCGACGCAGGACTCCGTTGCGCAGGTCCGCTTCCGCGTCCAGCGCGACTTCTGATCCGACACGCCGGCACCGGGGCTTCGGCTCCGGCGCCGGCCCCCGTGCTGCACGGACCTCAAGGCTCGGCTTCGGCCGGGCCTTTTTCGTTGGAGGCGCCCTTCCCGAGCGGCGCGGCCGCCTCGCTGGCGCACACGACGCGCACTTCGAATACGATCTGCCCTCCGGGCCTCGGAATCCATCCGGGCTTCGGTAGGATTCGGGCGCCGGAAGCGGCCTCGGAACTCTGCCCGATGTTCGGTGCCGGATCGCGCCAGACCTCGCGCGCCGGAGGGCAGGACCGCTGGCGCTCCCTCCAAGACCCGGTTGCAACTGGCCTGTCGTCGCACCGCTCGGTTCCGGAAGCGGCTGAGGCACGCGGGCGCGCCGTGCCGGTGCCGCATCTCCCCTCCTACGGCGCGCTCGCGCCGAACCCACATCCAAAGCGTCGGCGGGAACTCTGACCACCCCGAAGGTCGAGGACGCATGTGCGGCTTCACGCTGGCCGCATGATGTGCGGCCGTGTCTGAAGCGCCCGGGAGGCGGCGCGCGGAGGTTGCCGGCGTCGTGAGGACGGGCCGCCCCGATGGCCGTCCTTCGGCGGGGTCGGGCCGTCGCAATCCCGTTGAAGCTGCTGACCTCAGCCGCCCGCACCAGGCGTGCGGCCGCCGCGTCCGGAGCAGCAGGTGCCTTGGCCGGCACGATTCCCCACCCGGCTCAGACGACGAATCGGCTGCCGTCGCAGCGCGCCGGAGAATGGGGGCGCGTCGCGCCGGGACCGGATTCGCGGCCCGGTTTGCCGGGGCGCCGCGGCCGCGCAATCGCCGGGCCGTCGGGTGCTCTAGTGGTCGACGCCGATCATGCGTTGAGCGGCCCTGAGGCAAGCACACGTGAAGATATAAAATCGATCACTTCCAGTTGTTGTAAGCATCAGAGAATATAACTCAAAATATTTGTTGCCATGTCGCAAAAGAAATCCAGAATTTTCGAGGTAAAATCGATTCACAGTTGTTCAGCGCGTCGAGATTTGAGCAGTCTGATGTCGTGAGTGCGCCCATTGTGCTCAGCGCACCCGGCCAAGCCAATAAATTATTGCGCTTAAAATCAATATAAGCGTCGAAATAGCGATTTAAAAATCGGATTACGGCGCAATCGGGTCTCGAAGCTTTGGAGATGTCTATGAAGCTCTTGAAGAGCTCCCTGCTCGGGTCCGCTGCCGCCTTTGCGGCGGTGGGCGCCGCCCATGCCGCCGACCTGCCGGTCAGGAAGGCGGTTCCGATCGAGTACGTCCGCGTCTGCACCGCCTACGGCGCCGGCTTCTTCTACATCCCCGGCACCGACACCTGCCTGCGCATCTCGGGCCGCGCCCGGTTCGAGGGCGGTTACAGGACCGCCTACACGCGTCAGGCCGGCACGAACGCCGGGGACAGTGCCGGCTACCAGGGGCGCCTCCGCATCAACCTCGATGCCCGCACCCAGACCGCCTACGGCACCCTGCGCGCCTTCGTGCGCCTCGATGCCGGATCGCGCACCGGCTATGACCGCTCGGGCACCCAGGCGCGCATCGGCCAGGCCTATGATGCCATCGGCGTCGACCAAGCCGGCCACGCGCAGCAATACATGAACGTCGACAAGGCGTTCATCCAGTTCGCCGGCCTGACCGCCGGTCGCGCCTCCTCGTTCTTCGACTTCTACGCCCACGACTTCGAGATCGCCGGCGCCACGATGGGCTCGGATGTCTCGTCGACCAACCTGCTCGCCTACACGGTGACGGCCGGTAATGGCCTCTCGGCGACGATCTCGATCGAAGACCCCGTCTTCCGCCGCAGCCCGATCTTCTCGCCGGCGGCCGGCGCCGCCCCGGTGAGCCCCGTCGTCGTGGGCTACGCCAATGGCGCTCCGTCCAGCTACAGCGCCATCGACAGCATCCAGCGCGAGCGCCTGCCCGACCTCGTCGGCGTGCTGCGCGTCGATCAGGCCTGGGGCTCGGCCCAGCTCTCGGCTGCCGTGCACGAGCTGAACACCGGCGACCTGACCACGGCGGCGCCGCTGCCGGCGGCGAACGGCGTGATCACCGGCATCGCCCATACCAGGAGTGTCGAAGGCTGGGCGGTTCAGGGTGGCCTGAAGATCAACACGCCGTTCATCGCGCCGGGCGACGCCCTGTATCTCCAGAGTGCCTATGCGGACGGCGCCCAGATGTACACCGGCTACTGCGCGTTCACTGGCTGCTATCTCCAGGTCAATTCCCTCATCCAGGGCCAGAAGATCGGGCAGACCTTCTCGGACGCGACCATCAACCCGTTCACCGGCCAGTTGCAGACCTCGACCAGCTTCTCGGCGGTCGCCTCCTACCTGCACTACTGGACGCCGGAATGGCGCTCGGCCGTCTTCGGCGGCTACGGCGAGCAGGATTTCGCCCGCAACGCTCGCCTGGCCCAAGGCGCGATCTTCAACTTCATGAATCCGAACGGCGCCAACAGCTTCGGCTCCAACGGCGTCGGCGTGCCGGGCACCCGTTTCTATCAGCTCAGCCAAGCGCTGCGCGACACCTACCAGTTCGTGGCGGGCGGCAGCATCATCTGGTCGCCCGTGCGCGATCTCGATATCGGCGTGGAGGCTCTGTACATGCAGGTCGGCGTGAAGAATGGCCGGGCGATCGACCTCGACAAGAGCCCGACCGCCTACGCCAACGTCGCCGGCATCAACAACGGCACCTTCGTGCTGCGCACCGTGACGCAGGACTCGGTTTCGCAGGTTCGCCTGCGCGTCCAGCGCGACTTCTGATCCGACACGCCGGCACCGGGGCTTCGGCTCCGGCGCCGGCCCCCGTGCAGGACAGCCTCAAGGCCCGGCCCCGCGCCGGGCTCTTTTCGTACGCGTCGTGCTGCGCCGCACGTGGTAACCCTGCGTGCCGGGCCATCATTGCCGCGAGGAGAGCCCGATCATCTGCGTTTCTCGACGCTCGGTGAGACCGCGCGGTGAACGCGTGATGGGACGCTCTTAATCCCCACCCGCGGTACAGGTCGCGCGCTTTGTTCCCTGCATTGCGTTGCCGGCCTTTATTTGCGCTGGTACGCCGAATGTCACTTTATCTCCGCCCTCTGTGCGGAACTCGACGGAATGCGGCTGGCTGCGTGGCCGCTCTGACAGGGCGGAGGCCGGATCGACCCGTCGGCGATAGGATATCCGGGGGACGCCGATGACCAGCACCGCCTCTCCGAGCCCGGTCCCATCACCGGCGGAGACCCGGATGGCCGCGGAACGGTCCGCCCGGTTCTGGCCGGAGGGCTGGTGGCGCCTCGTCGACCTCAAGATCGGCATCATACCGCTACCGGTGTACCTCGTGCTGGCGGTCCTGCTCGCGGTCCTCGTCCAGGAGGGCGAGATCAAGTCCGACGGGCCGACCATGATCGCCGTGCTTGTGATGGGCGGCTTCACCTGCGCGGAAATCGGCAAGCGACTGCCGGTGCTGAAGAACATCGGAGCCGGCGCGATCTTCGCGACCTTCATTCCCTCGGCCCTCGTCTACTACGCACTGATCCCGCCACAGATGGTGAAGGCGATCACCGACTTCACCAAGTTCACCAACTTCCTCTACATTTACATCGCCACCATCATCGTCGGCTCGATCCTGGGCATGGACCGTGAGGTCCTGATCAAGGGCTTCCTCAAGATCTTCGCGCCGCTCGCGACGGGGTCCGTGGCCGCGGCCCTCGTGGGCACGCTGGTCGGCACGTTACTGGGCCTCGGCCCCTACAAGACCTTCTTCTTCATCGTGGTGCCTATCATGGCCGGCGGCGTCGGCGAGGGCGCGATCCCGCTCTCCATCGGCTACGCGGCGATCCTCGGCCAGCAGCAGGGCGTGATCTTCGCCCAGGTCCTGCCGCCGGTGATGCTGGGCTCGCTCACGGCCATCATCTTCTCCGGCACCCTCAACTTCGTCGGCAAGCGCTATCCCCGTCTCACCGGCGAGGGGCGGCTCCAACCCGATTCGGAGGGCATTAAGTCGAGCGATGCGCAGGCCAAGGCCGAGGCGGCGCGCGGGCAGATCGATCCCGCCACGATCGGCGCCGCGGGGCTCACGGCGATAACCCTGTACCTGCTCGGCGTCATGGCCCATCACACGATCGGACTGCCGGCCCCGGTCGCGATGCTGTTCCTGGCCGTCTTCGCCAAGCTCGCCAGCGCCGTGTCGCCCCATCTCCAGGCCGGCGGCTTCGTGGTCTACAAGTTCGTGCAGGTCTCGATGACCTACCCGCTGCTCTTCGCCATCGGCGTGGCGATGACGCCCTGGCACGAGCTGATGGCCGCCTTCACCCTGGTGAACCTGATCACCATCGTGTCAACCGTGGCGACGCTGATGGTGACGGGCTTCTTCGTCGGGCGCTGGCTCGGGATGTACCCGATCGAGACCGCCATCGTGAACGCCTGTCACAGCGGCCAGGGCGGCACCGGCGACGTGGCGATCCTCACGGCGGCTAACCGCATGGCGCTGATGCCCTTCGCGCAGATCGCCACCCGGATCGGCGGCGCACTGACCGTGACGGGCACGATCGTCGCGATGAAGTGGATCGGTGCCTGACAGGCGCCCCGAGGAGCTTAACGTCATGGCCGGTGATCCGAGTGCCGTGGAGGCGAATCTCAGGTCCAGGATCGGAGCGATCCTCCGCTCGACGAGCGGCAACTTCCTAGAGATGTTCGATTTCTTCCTGTTCGGGTTTTACGCGACCTACATCGCGCGGGCGTTCTTCCCGTCGGGGAACGAGACGACCGAGCTGCTCCTGACCTTCGGCACGTTCTGGCTCGGGGCGCTGATGCGCCCCCTCGGGGCGATCGTGCTCGGCGCTTATATCGACCGGATCGGGCGCCGGAAGGGTCTCATCGTCACCCTGGCGATCATGGCAAGCGGCACGGTGCTCATCGCCTTCTGCCCGAGCTACGGGACGATCGGCATCGCGGCGCCGCTGATCGTGCTCGCAGGCCGCCTGCTGCAGGGTTTCTCGGCCGGCGTCGAGATCGGCGGCGTCTCGATCTACCTGTTTGAGATCGCCACGCCCCGGCGGCGCGGCTTCTACACGTCGTTCCAGTCGGCGAGCCAGCAGGTGGCGATCATGTTCGCCGCCCTCATTGGCTATGGGCTCAACGCCTTCCTGACCAAGCAGCAGATCGGCGATTTCGGCTGGCGCATCCCGTTCCTGATCGGCTGCCTGATCGTGCCGTTCATCTTCGTCATCCGGCGCTCGCTCCAGGAGACGCAGGACTTCGCCAAGCGGACCCGCCACCCGAGCACCCGCGAGATCCTGGCCACAGTCGCCGCCAACTGGCGGATCGTGCTGCTCGGCATGATGCTGACCACGATGACCACGGTGACCTTCTACATGATCACCGTCTACACTCCGACCTTCGGCAAGACCGTCCTCAAGCTCACCGAGGCCGACAGCCTGATCGTGACGCTCTGCGTGGCGATCACAAACTTCATCTGGCTGCCCGTCGGCGGCGCGATCTCGGATGCGATCGGCCGCAAGCCGGTGCTGCTCACGATCTCGACGCTGTCGCTGGTGACGACCTACCCGGCGCTGCACTGGCTCGTCGCCGATCCGACTTTCGCCAAGATGCTCGCCGTCGAGCTGTGGTTCTCGTTCTTCTTCGGCGTCTACAACGGCGCCATGGTGGTCTCGCTGTCCGAGGTGGTGCCGGCTCATGTCCGGGCGAGTGGCTTCTCGCTGGCCTACAGCCTCGCCACAGCGTTGTTCGGTACCGCCACCCCGATGGTCTCGACCTACCTGATCGACCTGACCGGCGATCGCGCATCGCCGAGTTACTGGCTCATGGCAGCGGCCGCCTGCGGCATCGTCGCGACGCTCGCTCTGTTCCGGGGCCGCCCGGGAGTGGAGCGCGTTCCCGCGCACGCCGGAAGGCGAGTCGTCAGGTCTCCTGCCAGATCCGGATCCGGGCTTTGAAGGCAGCCCGGATATGCGCCCGGGCGGCGGCCTCTGCGGCATCCCCATCGTGGGCCCGAATCGCTGCCACGATGGCGGCATGCTCGGCGAGGGCTTCCGCGGCGCGGTCCGGGGCGGCCAGGGTCGTGGCGCCCGGCAGCAGCACCAGGGACAGGCGCATCGTCTCCAGTGTGCTCTGCAGGAAGCGGTTGCGCGCCGCCGCGTGGATCTGGCGGTGGAACAGGCGATTGGTCCGCGCGAGCGCGGGCGCGTCGCCCAGCAGCGTCCGGTCCCGGGCGACCATCTCCTCGAGGATCTCGGTCTCGACCGCGCTGGCGTGGATTGCCGCGAGACGCGCTGCCGTCCCCTCCAGCACCTCGCGCAAGTCGTAGAGCTCGCTCACCTGCCCGTAATCGAGCTGCGCGACGCTGGCGCCCCGGTGCGGCTCGTGCGCGACCAGTCCCTGCGCTTCCAGCCGGCCCAGCGCCTCGCGCACCGGCGTACGGCTGATCTGGAAGCGTTCGGCGAGCTCGGCCTCGCGCAGCCGGCTGCCGGGCGCGAGCTCGCCCTCCTCGATCGCCCGCAGCAGCCGCTCGTAGGCGCCGGCCCCGCTGGAGCGTTCCGCTTCGCTGGCCTTCATCCCCGGCTCTCCTCGCCTTGGCCATAGCGTGAAACCGCACGGTCCGGAACGCTTGCGGCAGATTGCATGCAGACGTATACAATGCGGTAGATGGATTCGCGAGGGGAGGCAGGCATGCAGCGTCCGGGCGATGCGCAGTGGGATGTGGTGGTGGTCGGCTCCGGCAACGCCGCCATGAGTGCCGGCCTCGCGGCCCTCGAGCGCGGCGCCGCGGTGCTGATGATCGAGAAGGCCGAGCAGGATTTGGCCGGCGGCAACACCGCCTACACGGCGGGCGCCATGCGCTTCGTCTACGAGGGCAACGACGACCTGATCCCGCTGCTGGTCGACCCCGAGGATCCGCGCCTGCCCCGCACTGATTTCGGCGCCTACACGGCGCGGAAATTCGAGGAGGACCTGCTCGGCTTCAACGACGGTCGGCCGCTGTCGCGCGAGCAGCGGATCCTGATCGACGAGAGCGGCGCGGCCCTGCGCTGGCTCGCGACCCAGGGGGTGAAGTTCGAGCCGATCTACTCCCGTCAATCCTTCGAGAAGGACGGGCGCTTCGTGTTCTGGGGCGGCCTCACGCTCGCCACCCACGACGAGGGCTTCGGCCTGGCCCGGGCCGAGCTGGAGGCGTTCACCCGGGCCGGCGGAGAGATCCGCTACGGCTGCCCGGCGACCGAACTGATCGAGGAGGAGGGGCGCGTCGTCGGCGTGGAGACGCCGCAGGGCGCCTTCCGCGCCAAGTCCGTGGTGCTCGCCTGCGGCGGCTTCGAGTCGAACGCCGCCCTGCGCACGCGCTTCATCGGCGCGGGCTGGGACAAGGCCCGGGTCCGCGGCACGCCGCACAACCAGGGCGACGGGCTCCAGATGGCGCTGGCCCTAGGAGCGAAGGCGCACGGCTTCTACGGCGGCTGCCACGCGACGCCGATGGACCTGCATACCCCCGAATACGGCAACCTCGACCTGCCGCACGGCGAGCGGAAGCACTACCGGAAGATCTGCTACTTCCTGGGGCTGATGCTGAACGCGCACGGCGAGCGGTTCGTCGACGAGGGCAAGAACTTCCGCAACTATACCTACGCCCAGTTCGGCCGCTCGATCATGGAGCAGCCCGGGCACGTGGCGTGGCAGATCTTCGACGCCAAGGTCGATCACCTGCTCTACAGCGAGTACCGGTTCCACGAAGCCCACTTCGTCGAGGCCGACACCCTGGACGGGCTCCTCGACAAGCTGGAGGGCATCGACCGGGCGGCGGCGAAGCGGACCATCGCCGCGTTCAACGCCGCAGTGGACGAGTCCGTGCCGTTCGACCCGACCGTGAAGGACGGCCGCGGCACCAAGGGGCTCGCTCTGCCGAAATCGAACTGGGCGCAGAGGATCGAGACCGGTCCGTTCAAGGCCTACCCGGTCACGGGCGGCATCACCTTCACCTATGGCGGCGTCGAGGTCGGCGACGACGGCGCCGTGAAGCGCGAGGACGGCAGCGCGATCCCCGGCCTCTACGCCTGTGGCGAGATGGTGGGCGGCGTGTTCTTCAACGGCTACCCGGGCGGCTCGGGCCTGACCTCCGGCGTGGTGTTCGGCCGGCGTGCGGGCTACGGCGCCGCCGCGGGGGCGAAGGGCTGAGCCTTCCCGGCGGGAGGCGGATCATCGTGGCCTGAGATCCGCGACGCGCCCCCTCTCCCGCACGGGAGAGGGGGCGCGTGATCCATTCTGCATTCGTGCCGCCAAATCGGCATGGCGCGCGCCGAGCCAATCCGGTCCCTGGTCCTCGGTTTCCCCAGCGGCTCATCGCCCCCTGTCCGGGACCGGACCGTAGGCGTAGAAGCCTGACCATGCCCGCCCGACAGGCCGTCTTCACCATCTCCCGCGGCGTCCCATTCCTGCCGATGCTCGCCGAGGCGCTGCTCTCCGGCCGGCTCGTCGGGCCGGTGGCGGACGATCCGCTGGCGCTCGCCGCGGTCACCATCTACCTGCCGACCCGCCGGGCAGCCCGGGCGCTCGGTGCGATCCTGGCCGACCGCCTCGGCCGGGACGCGCCCGGTCGGGCCACCCTGCTGCCCCGGATGATCCCCCTCGGCGAAGCCGACGAGGCGGAGCTCGACCTCGCCGCCGAGCCGCTGCTGGAGGAGAACGCCGACCCGTTGAGCGTCCCGATGCCGCCGCTGGAGCGCCGGCTGATCCTCGCCCGCCTCGTCCAGGCCTGGGCGAAGACCGTCGACCGGACTCTGCTGCCGCTGGACGCCGAGGTGCCGTTCCTGGTGCCGTCCTCGCCGGCCGACGCGGTCGGCCTCGCCGGCGATCTCGAACGGCTGATGGACGCGCTCACCGTCGAGGGTCTGCCCTGGTCGGAGATCGGTGCTGCCGTGGAAGCCGAGTATTCCCGATACTTCGGCCTGACCCTCGACTTCGTGAAGATCGCCGCCGAGAACTGGCCGAAGCTGCTGGCCGAGCGGGGCCTTGCCGATCCCGTCGCCCGTGCCCGAGGCCTCGTGCTCGCCGAGGAGCGGCGCCTGTCGCGCAGCGCGACGCCGGACCCCGTGATCGTCGCCGGATCGCTGGGATCGGTTCCCGCCACGGCCCGCCTCATCGCCGCCGTGGCGAAGCTGCCCCGGGGCGCCGTGGTGCTGCCCGGGCTCGACCTCGACCTCGACACGGCCGGCTGGGACGGCATCGACACCGGCGAGGGGTTCTCGCGCGTCATCGCCCACGGCCACCCGCAGGCGGTGCTGCACCGCCTGCTCGGGCCGGAGAATCTCAACCTCAGCCGCGCGGAGGTCGTCGCCCTGGGCGAGCCCGGTGCCGGTCAGGCAGCAAGGGCTGCGCTCCTGTCGCAGGCTCTGCGCCCGGCCGATACCACCGACGCCTGGGCCGCCCTCGACCCAGCCGAGCGCGACAGCGTCGCCCGCCTCGGCCTCGACGGGCTGGCATTGGCCGAGGCCGCCGACGAGCGCGAGGAGGCGCTGGTCGCGGCGCTAGCGCTGCGCGAGACCCTCCAGACTCCCGGTGCCACCGCGGCCCTGGTCACGCCCGACCGCGGGCTCGCCGGCCGGGTCGCCGTCGAGCTGCTGCGCTGGGGCATCGTGGCCGAGGATTCCGCCGGACTGGCGCTGGCCGGAAGCCCGGCCGGGCGACTCGCCCGGCTCGCGGCGGAACTCGCCGCCGATCTCGCCCGCAGCCAGGCGGACGCGATCCCGGCCCGGCTGATCGCGCTGCTCTCGCACCCGATGGTCCGTCTCGGCTTGCCGCGCCCGGACGTGGTCCGGGGTGCCGCGGCCCTGGAGATCGGGCTGCTGCGCGGCCCGGTCCCGGCTCCTGGCTTCGACGGCCTGCGCAATGCCCTCGCGACCGAGCGCGCCGGACCGCCCGAGCACCGGCCCCGGGCCAAGCGCCGCCTCAAGGACATCGACTGGGCGCTGGCCGCGGACCTGCTCGACCGGCTGGATCTGGTGTTTCGGGATTTCCCGGGCCCGGACGGGGCGGGGGAATGCGATCTCGTCACCACGGCCACGAGCCACCGGCAGGCCTGCGACCGGCTGATCGCTGGCCCGGAGGACGCAGCCGAGGACGAAACGGACGGATCCCTGTCCTGCCTCGATGCCCTGTTCGACGATCTGGAGATGGCCGAGCCCGGCCTGATGCCGGGGCGGTTCGACGATTACGCCACCTTCTTCACCGCGCTCGCCCGGGAGCGCACCGTCGCCTGCTCGGGCGAGGCGCCGCATCCGCGGCTGCGCATCCTCGGCCTTCTGGAGGCGCGGCTGCTGTCGGTGGACCGGGTGGTGCTCGGCGGGCTGGACGAGGGCGTCTGGCCGGTACGCACGCTCACCGACTCGTTCCTCAATCGGCCGATGCGCGAGCGGGTCGGCCTCAACCCGCCCGAGCGCCGCATCGGACAGATGGCCCACGACTTCGTGCAGGCTCTGGGCTGCCGCGACGCGGTGATCACCCGCGCGTTGAAGCGCGAGGGCGCGCCCACCGTGCCGTCGCGGCTGATCCAGCGCCTGCGCGCGCTCTCGGGCGATGCGCGCTGGGAGTCCGTCTTGGAGGCGGGGCGCCGCTTCACCGGCCTCGCGGCCCGGCTTGATACCGCCCCGCCGGAGCCGCGGCTGAAGCGTCCGTCGCCCAAGCCGGACCCGGCCCTGTTCCCACGCTCGCTCAGCGTCACCGAGATCGAGACGCTGGTGCGCGATCCTTACAGCATCTTCGCCCGCCACGTGCTCGGGCTCGATCCCCTCGACCCGCTCGCGGCGGCGCCGAGCGTCGCGACCCGCGGATCCCTGGTCCATGACGTCTTCGCCGCCTTCGCGAGCCGCCATCCGCAGGATCTGCCCGAGGACTCGGCGGAGCGGCTGCTGAACCTCGCGGTGAACGCCTTCGCCGACATCGAGGCGGAGTACCCGAACCTCTACGCCGAGTGGTGGCCGCGCTACGAGCGCATGGCCTCGGCCTATCTCGACTGGGAGGCGCAGCGCCGCCCCAACCTGACCCGGGTCTACCCGGAAGTCTCCGGGCGCTGGGTGATCCCGATGGGACGCGAGACCTTCACGCTGCGCGCCCGGGCGGACCGGATCGAGCTGCGCCCCGATGGCACCGCCTGCATCGTCGACTACAAGACCGGCGCGCCGCCCTCCGCGAAGATGATCTTTTCCGGCTTCTCGCCGCAGCTCACCCTGGAGGCGGCGATGCTGATGCACGGCGCCTTCGAAAGCCTGCCGGCCGTGAAGGAGACGCCGGACCTGCTCCACGTCCACGCCTCGGGCGGCCGGAAGCCCTTCGTGCCGATTCCGGTAAAGACGCCGAGGGGTGAGGAGCGCAGCGTCGCAGCGATCGTCGCCGAGCACGCCGATCGGCTCCGGGGGCTGATCGCCCGGTTCATGTCCGGCGAGGCGGCCTACACGGCGCGGCCCTACCCGCAATTCGCCAGCAAGTACGGCGCTTACGACCACCTCGCCCGGGTGCTCGAGTGGTCGCTCGCCGGCGACGAGGGCGGGGAGTGATCCGCGCGGTCCGGCGCCGGCTCATTCCACCCTTGCCCTCGTCCTGAGGTGCCGGCGCGCGGTGGAGGGCTCGAGGGAGCCCTCCCGACGGCGCCGCGATCCCTGGAGCCCTCCTTCAAGGCTCGCTGCGCTCGCGCCTCGGGATGAGGGCGCGGATGGGATGATCGTCCGGCGGCGATCTCAGAAGAACGCCTGCAGCCCCGTCTGCGCCCGGCCCAGGATCAGCGCGTGGACGTCGTGGGTGCCCTCGTAGGTGTTCACCGTCTCGAGGTTCTGGGCGTGGCGCATCACGTGGTACTCGCCCATGATGCCGTTGCCGCCGTGCATGTCCCGGGCGGTGCGGGCGATGTCGAGCGCCTTGCCGCAATTGTTGCGCTTGACCAGCGAGATCATCTCGGGCGCCATCTTGCCCTCGTCCATCAGCCGCCCGACCCTGAGCGAGGCCTGGAGACCCAGCGCGATCTCGGTCTGCATGTCGGCGAGCTTCTTCTGGACGAGCTGCGTCTGCGCCAGCGGCCGGCCGAACTGCTTGCGCTCCAGCGTGTAGTTGCGGGCGCGGTGCCAGCAATCCTCGGCGGCACCCATCGCCCCCCAGGAGATCCCGTAGCGCGCCCGGTTGAGGCAGCCGAACGGCCCCTTCAGCCCGGAGACGTTGGGCAGCAGCGCGTCCTCTCCGACCTCGACGCCCTCCATGACGATCTCGCCGGTGGTGGAGGCGCGCAACGACAGCTTGCCCTTGATGGTCGGCGCGGACAGGCCCTTCATGCCCTTCTCAAGGACGAAGCCGCGGATCGCACCCTCGTGCGCCTCGGACTTCGCCCAGACCACGAACACGTCCGCGAAGGGCGCATTCGAGATCCACATCTTGGCGCCCGTGAGCCGGTAGCCGCCCTCGATCTTCTCGGCCTTGGTCTTCATGCCGGCCGGATCCGAGCCGGCATCGGGTTCGGTCAGGCCAAAGCAGCCGATCCACTCGCCCGAGGCGAGCTTCGGCAGGAACTTCTGCCGCTGCTCCTCCGAGCCGTAGGCATGGATCGGGTACATGACGAGGGACGACTGCACGCTCATCATCGAGCGGTAGCCGGAATCGACGGCCTCCACCGCCCGCGCCACGAGCCCGTAGGCCACGTAGGAAGCGCCGGCGCAGCCGTACTCCTCCGGCAGGGTGACGCCGAGGAGGCCAAGCTCGCCCATCTTCCGGAACAGGCTGGGATCGGTCTTCTCGGTGGCGTAGGCCTCGACGATGCCGGGGAGAAGCTGCTCCTGCGCGAAGCTCTGGGCGACGTCGCGGATCGCCCGCTCGTCCTCGGTGAGTTGGTCCTCCAGCAGGAACGGGTCCTCCCAGACGAAGCGGGGCGAGGCCGGGGCCGACGGAGAGGCACTGCCCGGAGGGCGCATCGGAGCGTTCATGAGGATTCCTCGCCTGCAGGGATGCGCCGGGCCTCGCGGGCCCGCGCTTGCGCCTACCCTAGACCCGGAGGACGCCCCGTCCAACGCGCCGGGTGACGCCGGGGCCGCGCCGTCACGCCCGGCCGAGGAGCATGAGCCACGCCACGGTGGTGAGCGGCGCCAGGAGGGTCGAGACCAGCACGGAGGCGGCCACCATCCCGGTCTCGGTCTTGTAGCGCGCCGCCAGCAGATAGGCGTTGATCCCAACCGGCATGGCGGCGAACAAGGTCGCGACGCCCGCGTAGGCGGCCGGCATCGCGAAGACGTGGAAGGCCAGGAGCCAGACCGCCAGTGGATGCAGCAGGTTCTTCAGGAGGGCGATCACCAGGGCGCCCTTGAGGTCGAACAGCACCCGGTAGCGCTTCAGGCCGGCACCGAGCGCAACCAGCGCGCAGGTCGAGGCGGTGCCCGCGAAGGCGTCGATCAGCGACTGGGCGATGCCGACCGGCGCGACGCCCAGACCCTTCATGGTCATGCCGATCAGGAGCGCCACGAAGATCGGATTGCGGAGCAGGACCAGCACGAGCCCCCGGACCCGCGCCAGAACCGGCAGGCCGGCATCGGATTCGATCAGGAAGGTGGCGCTGCCCATCATCAGCGGCAGGTGGACGGCGAGCAGCATGAACAGCGGGAAGGCGCCCTCCTCGCCGTAGGCCTGGAGGATCATCGGCACGCCGACGAACACGGTGTTCGACTGGCTCGCCGCGAAGCCGTGGATGATCGCGCCCCGCCGCTCGATCCCGGCGCGCCGTCGGGCGATCAGGGTGCCGACCATCCAGGAGATGCCGGCGCCCCCGAAATACGCGAGCCAGTAGGACCATGCCACCGTCCCGCTCATGCCGGGCTTGGTCAGCGTGGCGATGATCAGCGCCGGTACGGCGACCGCGAAGACGTATTCCGACAGCCCGTCGCTCACCTTGTCGGAGAGCAGCCCCGCGATGGCCGCCGCCCAGCCGATTAGAACGATCCCGAAGATCGGGGCGATGATGGCGAGGGCGTTCACGGATCCGGACGGCGTGCTGGGGGAGGGATCCCGGCCCATAGCACGCCGACGCCGTCACGCGTCCGCGCCCGGAGAATGGGAGGCCGGACCCCGCCGCGGCGGTGCCGGCCGCCGGCCTACTTGTTCTCCAGCACCTGGATCGGGTTCGTGCGCTGGCTCGCGGGCGGCTCCTTCGTGAGGTCGGCGCCGCTCTCCTGCTGCGCCTTCACGTCCCGCGGCGAGCCGGGACCGCCCACCGCACGGCCGCCCTCGTTGCTCTGCGTCGGCACCGTGCCGGAGGCCAGTTCCAGGCACGTCACCATCTCGACGTAGGACGGATAGCCGCCGGCTTTGAACTGGTCCTGGCACTGGCGCTTGGCGGCGGGGGTGTAGTTGTCCCACTGCCGCTCGGCCTCCTTCTTGGCCTCCCGCTCCGAGCGGAGGCAGCCGTCGTAATTGGCCTGATCGCTGATGGTCGTGTTGGTAACCTGCGCCGAATGGCAGGTCCGCTCGACGTCGAGGTTCGGGACCGCGTCGGCGCGGGCGGGGACCGGCGCGAGCGCCAGGGTGAGCAGCGCGAAGGTGCCGGGGACCATCACGCGGAAGCGGGTCGTCATGACGAAGGCTCACAATCTGTGGCGCGTCGCGCCGTCGGATCTGCCGGCACAACGCGCCACGACCGCCCTCGGTACCATGCCGAGGTGTGGATTAGCCTCCGTGCGCGCGGCGCAGCGCTTGGTCCAAGTCGTCGTACAAGTCGTCCGTGTCTTCGATGCCGGTGGACAGGCGCAGCAGGTCCGGCGGGCAGGGGCTGCCCGGTCCCTCCACCGAGGCCCGATGCTCAACGAGGCTCTCGACGCCGCCGAGAGAGGTCGCCCGCTTCCACAGCCGCACCCGCGCCGCCGTGGCGACGGCGGCGGTCTCGCCGCCTGCGATCCGGATCGACAGCATGAAGCCGAACCCGTCCCGCATCTGCCGGCGGGCGACCGTGTGCCCGGGATCGTCGGCCAGGCCCGGATAAAGGACCCGGGTCACGTGCGGGTGCCCGCACAGGCGCTCGGCGAGGCGCAGGGCGGCCGCCGATTGCGCCGCCGCTCGGAGGTGCAGGGTGCGAAGCGACCGCATCAACAGATAGGCCTCGAACGGGCCGAGGATGCCGCCGCTGCCGGCGCGGATGGCCCGGATCCGCTCCCAGAATGCATCAGCCTTGGCGCCCGCCAGTACGCCCGCCACCACGTCGGAATGGCCGTTGAGGATCTTGGTGGCCGAATGCATCACCACGTCGGCGCCGAGGTCGAGGGGGCGTGTGTGCACCGGTGAGGCGGCGGTGGAATCGACTGCGAGCCGGGCCCCGGCCGCGTGGGCGATCTCGGCGGCCGCCGCGATGTCGGTGACCGTCCAGAGCGGGTTGCCGGGGGTCTCGATCCAGACGAGCTTGGTCCGTTCCGGCTCGACGGCGGCGCGCAGCGCCTCGGCGTCGGTGGTGTCGACGAAGGTCAGGGTCAGACCGCGCCGGGGTGCCTCCTCGCGCAGCCAGCGCTTGAGTGCCCAGTACATGACCGTTCCGGCGACCACGTGGTCGCCGGGCTCCAGCGCGCCGAACACCGCGGTCGCCGCCGCCATCCCGGATCCGAACAGCAGGGCGCCGGCCTCAGCGCCCTCCAGCATCGCCAGCACGGATTCGGTCTCGCGCACCGTGGCGTTGTCGGGCCGCGCGTAGCTGTAGCCCGAGCTGTAGCCGTTGTCGGGATCGCGGATGAAGGTCGTCGAGACATGAAGCGGCATAACCACCGCCCGGGTCTCGGGCTCGATCCGGCCCATCGCCTGCGCGGCGAGGCTCCGGCGCGAGAATTCCGGCGCCGCGTCGCGATGGGTATCCGTCGGCCCTTGCGGCGCGTTAGGCTGTGACATCTGGCGAATCTCGGCGGGTGGAGACGGGCGCGTGCCACGGCGCGCGGGCCCCGGCAAGCCGCGCCTCGTGGAGACGAACGACCATGATTGCCGCGACACAAGTCCCCGAGGGATCAGCCCTGCCGCGCTGGCTTCGGCTGTCCGCGGCGATCCTGCCGGTGGCGGCCACCGCGGCCCTCGGCTCGGTGTCGACCCAGGCCGAAATCCCGGGCTGGTACGCGGGTTTGAACAAGCCGTCGTTCAACCCGCCGAACTGGGTGTTCCCGGTGGCCTGGACGATCCTCTACACGATGATCGCGATCTCGCTCTGGCGGCTACTCGGCGCCCTTCCGCGCACCGGGCCGGGCCGCGAGGGCTGGTGGCTCGCGCTCGCCGCCTTCCTGGTGCAGATCGCGCTCAACGCCGCCTGGACGCCGGTCTTCTTCAGCGCCCACGCCATCGGCGCCGGGCTGATCGTGGTGGCGATCCTGCTCGTGATGGTGCTGTGGACCATCCGGCTGACGTGGCGGTTCGACCGGCTCGCGGCCTGGCTCCTGGTGCCCTACGCGGCCTGGGTCGCCTTCGCGACGCTGCTCAACGCCGCGATCCTGCGGCTGAATTGAGCGGCCATCAGGGCCCGCTGCTCGCGGCTTCATCGCCCGCCGGCCTTCCGTCGTCGCGGGCGCGGTGCAGCAGGAAGATCGCGAAGACCATCGTGACGATCAGGCCCGCCAGCACGCCGAGCTCGATCATCGAGGCCTGGAACAGCGCCTGCTTCTCGGGCGACCAGTCCTTGGCGTGCGTGATCTCCGACGATTGTAGCGTGATCACCAAGACGCGCCGGATCGAGGCGATCAGCCCGACGATCAGGAAAGGCTCGCAGGTCAGCGTGCCCGACCGCATCGAGACCCGCACCGTGTGCAGGATCTCGATCAACATCAGAAGGAAGAGCAGCCGATCGATCACCTCCAGAATCTGCGCGGCGCCCCCGAGCGCCCGGAGGGCCTCCCAGGTCAGCCCTGCGGCGTCGATCAGCGCGACGAGGGCTGTCAGAGCCAGCAGGAGCCCGAGGGCCGCGTAAATCGCGTGCTCGGTGTGAAGGAAGATCGCGCTGGCGATCCGCGTCAGGCGCCCCTGGTCCTCAGACTGTTCCGGCATCATTCCCCCTGGAATAAGCCGACAAGATAAGCTTCCGGGGCGGGCGTCCAGTCCGGCGCCGCGCGGGTCCAGTCGATCGTGATCGCGGGTGGCGTTACGTCGCTGCCTCGGGCGGGCGGTCCTCAGTGGAAGAACGGCAGGGCGTGCGGTGCGAGGTAGCCGAAGCCGAGGAGCGCCGCGCCCGCGAGCCCCAGGAAGCCGCCGGCGAAGACCAGCAGGGTGATGCCGGTGATCACCTCGGCTGAGGCCAGCACGATGCCGATCTGGAAGGCTGCCGAGGCCAGCTCGTAATGGTGGTAGCGCAGCAGCGCGAGGTCCCGCCGCTCCTCGGAGGCCCGGGCCTTCGCGGTCAGCTCCTTGCGGCCCTCGCCGGTGGCGGGCTCGGATTCCCAGCGCGCCAGGGTCTTGGCCCATTCGGCTCGCTTGGCGGCGATCGCGTCCTGGTTCGGCCCGGGTGGGAGGAGCGCCAGCGCCTCGTCGGCGGTCTTGAGCACCGTCGAGCGGATCGTGCGCGCCTGGAAATAGGCCCACTGGTTCGCGGCCTCGACGTTCGACCCGATCGAGTCCGTCTGCGCCGCCTTGCCCAGCGTCTCGCTGAAGGCGAGGAACAAGGCCAGCACCGAGATCAGCAGCGCGACGCGCTTGTTCGAGCCCTCGATCGCCCCGTGACCACCCGACATCGTTTCCCGATTCTCCGTTGACTCGTCCGGGGCGACACACAGCGCATCGCGGCGCGGCACGCAATGCGCGTCGCCGACCCCCGCCTACTCCGCGGCGATGCGCGGCGGCATCGGCCGGCCGTCATTGGCCGGATGCCCCGGGGCGCCGTAATCGGGCGCGTCTGCTGGATCGTCGCGCTCGCCCACAAACCGGCCCAACAGCCGTTTGAGCAGGCGCGACAGGTCATCCATCAGCACGAAGATCGCCGGGACGAAGACCAGCGACAGCACCGTCGAGACGATCAGGCCGCCGATCACCGCCACCGCCATGGGCGCGCGGAACTCACCGCCGATCCCGTAGGCCATCGCGGACGGCACCATGCCGGCCGCCATCGCGATCGTGGTCATCACGATCGGCCGCGCCCGCTTGCGGCCGGCATCGACGATGGCGGTGTTGCGGTCGATTCCGGCGTGGATCTGCTCGACGGCGAAATCCACCAGCATGATGGCGTTCTTGGTCACGACGCCCATCAGCATCAGGATGCCGATCACCACCGGCATCGAGATCGGCATGTGGCAGATCAGCAGCGCCAGGATCGCGCCGCCGATGGAGAGCGGCAGCGAGAACAGGATGGTCAGCGGCTGCAGGAAGTTGCCGAACAGCAGGATCAGCACGCCGAACACCATCATCAGGCCGGCGCCCATGGCGAGCGCGAAGCCCTCGAAGACTTCGCCCATCACCTCGGCGTCGCCGGTCTGGCTGATCGTCACGCCGGGCGGTAGATTCTTGGCGGTGGGCAGGTTCATCACCTGGCTGATCAGCTCGGCCAGCGCATCAGTGCCCTGCATGTCGCCCTCCAGGGCGACGCGCACGGCGCGGTCGTAACGGTCGATGCCCGTGGGACCCTGCCCGAGGCTGATATCGGCGACGGTGGCCAGCGGCACCGCAGCCCCGCCCTTCACCGGCACCTTCAAGGTCTCGAGCTCGGAGAGCCGGCCGCGCAGGCTCTCGGGCAGCTGCACGCGGATCGGCACCTGCCGGTCGGTGGCGTTGAACTTGGCGAGGTTCATGCCGATGTCGCCGATCGTGCCGACCCGCACAGTCTCGGCGATCGTATCGGTGGTGACGCCGAGATCGGCCGCGACTCCGGGCTTAGGCCGGATCCGGACCTCGGTGCGGTCCAGCGGCGCCGTCGACATGACGTTGACGAGGTGCGGAATCTGCTGAGCCTCGCGCTGGAGCTTGGCGGCCACCTCCGCCACCACGGCCTTGTCGGGGCCGGCGATGATCAGCGCGAGGTCGCGCTGGCCGCCCTCGCGCAGGGCCCAGAAGCGCAGGTCCGGCTCCTCCCGCAGGATCGCCGCAACCTCAGCGTCGACCTGCTTCTGGGTCTTGTGGCGGGTGTTCTTCGGGGTGAGGTTGATGGTCAGGCTTGCGAGCCGCACCTCCTTCTTGGCCGGCAACTGGCGGCCGCCGTCCACGAACACGCTCTTCACCTCGGGCAGCGCGCGGATCTTGTCGACGATCCGGTCCGCGACCCGGACGGTGTCCGGCAGCCTGGCCCCCGGCGGCAGCTCGACCACGAACAGGGTACGGGCCTGGTCTTCCGCCGGCAGGAAGCCCGCGGGCAGCAGCCCCGTTGAGGCGATGGAGGCGGCGAAGCACGCGATGCCGAGGACCAGCGTGATGAACTTGTGCCGCACCGACCACGCCACGAGGCGGGTGTAGCCGCGCATCACGAACCCGTCCCGCGTGTGGTCCGGCCCATGGTCGCGCAGGAAGTAGGCGGCGAGCAGCGGCGTGATCAGCCGCGCGACGAGCAGCGACATGAACACGGCCGCGGCGATCGTCAGGCCAAATTGCTTGAAGTACTGGCCGGCGATGCCGCCCATGAAGGAGACCGGCGAGAAGATCGCGATGATCGTCGCCGTGATGGCGATGACCGCGAGCCCGATCTCGTCCGCGGCCTCCAGGGCGGCCCGGTAGGGTGATTTCCCCATCCGCATGTGGCGGACGATGTTCTCGATCTCCACGATCGCGTCGTCCACCAGAATGCCTGTCACGAGCGTGATCGCCAGCAGGCTCACGGCGTTGAGCGAGAAACCCAGCGCGCTCATCACCCAGAAGGTCGGCAGCACCGAGAGCGGCAGCGCCACCGCGGCGATCAGCGTCGCCCGCCAGTCGCGCAGGAACAGCAGCACCACCACGACCGCGAGCACCGCGCCCTCGATCAGGCCCATCATGGCCGAGTGATAGTTGCCGATCGTGTTGTCGACGCTGGTGTCGATCAGGTCGAAGTTGACATTCGGGTTCGCCGCGTGGAGCGCCGCGATCTTCTTGGCGACGCCCACCGACACGTCGGCGTCGCTGGCGCCGTTGGCGCGGGAGATCGCGAAGGCGACCACCGGCTCGCCGTTGAAGCGCGCGAAGGTGCGGGGCTCCTCGGCGGTGTCCGACAGGGTCGCGAGCTCGTCGAGGCGGACCTTGCGGTTGCCCGGCACCACGATGGAGGTCTTGGCCAGCGTGTCGAGGCTCGCCGAGGCGGCGAGCGCCCGGATCGACTGCTCCTGGCCGCCGACCTCGGCCCGGCCGCCGGCCATGTCGGCCGAGGTCAGGCGCAGCTGCCGGTTCACGTCCGCGGCGGTGATGCCGAGGGCGAGCAGGCGGTCGGGCTTCAGGGTGACGCGGATCTCGCGCGCGACGCCGCCGAGGCGCTCGACGCCGCCGACGCCTTTCACGCTCTGGAGCCCGCGGGCGACGACGTCGTCCACGAACCACGACAGGTCCTCGGGCGTCATCGCCGGCGCGGAGGCGCCGTAGACCATGATCGGCAGTCCGGCGATCTCGACCCGCGAGACGATCGGCTCGTCGATGGTGCGGGGCAGGTTCTGGCGGATCTTGGCGATGGCGTCCTTGACGTCGTTGGTCGCCCGATCCTGGTTCACCTCCAGGCGGAACTCGATCGTCGTCGTCGAGATGCCCTCGGTGATGGTCGAGAGGATGTGCTTGACGCCCTTCACGCCGGCGACCGAGTCCTCGACCCATTTGGTGACCTGGGTCTGCAACTCGGCGGGCGCGGCGCCGGACTGGGTGATCGTCACCGAGACGATCGGGATGTCGATGTTCGGGAACCGGGTGATCGGCAGGGAGCGGAAGCTCACCAGCCCGAGGATCATCAGGACCAGGAACAGCACCACCGAGGGCAGCGGCTTCCGGATCGCCCAGGCGGAGACGTTGAGGCGCATGGCGTCGTCCTACCGCGGGGCCGCGTCTGCGAACGGCTTAGTGGTGGTCGCCGGCACGGCGCGCACCCGGTCGCCGTCGCGCAGGAAGCTCCCGGCGCGGGCGACCACGTTCTCGCCGGCGGCCACGCCGGAGCGTATCTCCGTGAAGCCTTCGGCGGAGAGGCCCGTTGTCACGGCCCGCGCCTCGACGCGCCCGTCCTTGGCCACCAGCACGCTGGCGCGACCATCCGCGGCGTAGAGCAGGCTGGAGACCGGGACCGCGACACCCGTGCGGCGGGCCACTTCCACGTTGCCGCGGGCAAAGGCGCCGATGCGCAGGGCCGGATCTTCCCCGAGCCGGATGCGGACCTTGCCCAGCCGGGTGGCCCGATCGACTTCCGGATAGACGCGGCGCACCTTGCCGCGCAATTGACGGCCGTCGTCGAGGTCGAGGCTCGCCGGATTGCCAACCTGGATGCGCGCCAGCGAGGTCTCCGGCACCTCGCCCTCCAGCTCGATCTCGCCCCGGGCGATCAGCCGGAACAGCGGCTCCCCCGCTGCACTGGCAGTGGCGCCGATCCGGGCAGTGCGCCGGTTGACGATCCCCGCCTCGGGCGCCCGGATGTCGGTGCGGGCGCGCCGCAGGGCGATCTCGGCGCCGGCGGCGCGGGCGGTGGCGAGGTCGGCCTGGGCGGATTGCAGGCCGCCCTTGGCGGCGGCGAGCCGGCCCTCGGCGCCCTGCGCTGCCGAGACGCGCTGCTCCAGAACGGCTGCGGTGGCGTTGCCGGTCTTGGCGAGCGCCTGGGCCCGCTCGAGCGCCTGCCTGGCTTCCAGGTTGGCGGCCTCGGCCTGGACGATCTGGCTCCGGGCCTGGACGATGGCCGCCTCGGCCCGGGCGATCGCCGCCGCGTTCGAAGCCTCCTGGGTGGCGATCATCTCCAGCGACAGGCGCGCCAGCACTTGGCCCTTGGTGACGCGGTCCCCCTCCTCGACGAGCAGCTCGGTGATCCGCAGGCCCTCGACCTCGGGAGAGACGAGGATCTCGTCCCGGGGGACCAGCGTGCCGGTGACGACCGCACGCTCGACGATCTCGCGGTCCTCCGCCGGGACGACGGTGACCGCCGGCGCGATGGCGGCGGCATCGGGGACCGCAGCGGTCTCCACGGCGCGAGCGGGCGCCGCGGCGAGGATCGCGAGCCCGAACAGGAGACTGAGTCGGGACATGCGCCCGCGGACGGTCATCAAAACGGAAGTCTCGCTGGCAGCGCTGGACTGGAATCGTCCCTCTGTCGCGATGCAGGCCGGCGTTTTCATGGCGGGCTATCCTCGACTCCACCAAGAATAGCGCCTGCGGACAGCGCCGTCGCTGCGCCTCGCGCCGCAGGTGGATGGCGGATGCTGACCAGCAAATGTTTCGATTTTCCGAGCTGCAACCCGCCGTGAAGAGCAACGTTATCCGATCACAGGTCTTCGGGCGGCCTGATCGCGACCGGGGGAGGATGGGATGAGCATTTTTCAGATTCGACAGAAGAAGAGCGGCGCCGTGCTCTGGACCGGAGCGGCCGACGACGAGAAGACAGCGCTCGACGCCATGGCGCGCGAGGCCGGCTATCGGGACTTCTCGGCCCTGCCGGAGACGATCCGTGCCGACGGAATCGAGGCAGCCAAGCTCGATCTGATTTCCTGAAGCTCCGCGCGACGTCGCGCTGAGTTGCACAGGCGTCAGTCACCGTCGATGGACGCCTTTTTCATGCCCGGTCGAACCGCCGAGCGAGATCCTCAATCACCGCCGCGCAGTCGCGAACCGCGTCCGGCGCGTGCAGGCCGGCAATGATGGCGGGGTCGAGGGCCAGTCCGGCCTGGACGAGGCCGGGCCACGCGGAGGCATCGGGCCAGCCGGGATGCACGACGGCTGCGCCGAGCCGGGCCAGGGCGGCGGCCTTCTCGGTCTGCTCCCCGTAGGCTCGCTCCTCCGGCAGGCAGATGAAGCGCTTGCCCTGGGCTGTGGCGAGCGCCACGAGGCCATCGCCGCCGCCGCCGACCAGCAGGGCTGCTCGCGCCACCCGGGCCTCGACGTCGGTGACCCAGCCGTGCAGATGCAGGTTGTCCGGCCTCTGGCCCGAGCCCGATATCGGCCCCAGAACGTGCCAGGGCCGGTCGGGGACGGCGCGGGCCGCTGCGGCGAGCGCCGCGAAGTCGCCCCCCGCGCCGCCGCGGCCGAACACCACCACGATCTCCCGGCCCGCTTCGGCGACCGGTTGCGACGGCGCGCCGAGGAAGCCGGCGTAAAAGGTCTTGGCCCGGACCCAGTCGGGCACGGTCTCTCCGTCGAGCGCCTTGGGGAAGGGCGCGAGTAGCCGCGTCGCGCTGCGGAAGGCTTCAAGATGCGGCCGGTCGGTCCGGGTGCCGGCCAGCCGCACCACCAGCGTCGGGACCGACAGGAGGCGCGCGAGGATCGCGATCTCCACCGAGACGTCGACCACGATGAGGGCCGGCTCGGCGCGCGCCACCCACGCGGCGATGCGCGTCATCCGAGCCCGCACCCCGGGATGAGCCAGGGGGGCGTAGTGCAGCCCCTCCGGCCGCTCAGCCGCGCCGTCCCGTCCGTCGAATCCCGTCGTGCCGCCGAGCGGGCGGTCGTCGGGCAGGTCGAGGACGTCGAGCCCGCCGGTGTCGAACCCGGTGAGCGTCCCGATGATGGTGCAGGGGCGGGGCAGCGACGCCGCCACCGCGCGGGCACGCTGGAGATGGCCGGCGCCCTGGTGGTGGACGTACCAGCCGATTCCCCGGGTCACGCGGCGTCCCGCAGGGAGACGGCCAGGGCGTCGAGATCGGCGACCGCCCGGTCGAGGGGGCATTCCCGCGCCGGCGCAGAGCGCGTTTCGAGGATGCGGTCGGCCCGCTCCACGAAGGCGATGTCGTTGGCGCAATCGCCGATGGCGGCAAGATCGTGCGCGTCGAGCCCGAGCCGCGCGCAGGCCGCGGCGCGAGCCGCCGGCGCGAGATGGCAGGCCCGGCGCAGGGCGGCCCGGCGCAGGATCAGCGCCTGCCAATGCGCGGCCTCGGGCAGGAGGTAGGCCTCTCCGGCGAGCACGCGGGCGCGCCGCGCCATCTCGGTGGCCATGCCGCCCGAGACCCGGCCCTGATGGCGCGCCGAGACCATCACGCGCACCTCCGGGCAGTGACGCAGGCGGGCGCCGCGCTCGCGCAGCAGGTTCACCAGGGCATTGTCCTCGCCGCAGGGCAGGGGCGGCAGCCCGCCGACGGCGCGATAGAGGGCGACGGAGAAAGCGAGGCTCGCGCCGGTATGGTCGCCGTGGCGCGGAGCCGGGTCGTGCGGCGGCGGATCGAGGATGTCTTCCAGACGTCGGACGCCGGACCAGTACCGCTCGATGCGGGCGTGCAGATCCGCGAGTCCCGGATCGGTGGCCCCGTCATCGTCGATCACGAGCCGGCCGCCGACCACGTCCGCGTCTCGGAGCGCCCGCAGGTTCGCCGCGACCCAGCCGGCCGGCAGGCGCGCATCCGCGTCGGTGGTGAGGAGGATACCGTCCGGGCTTCCATCGGCGGTCAGCCAGTCGGCGCCGGCGTCGAGCGCCGCGCGCCGTGCCGTGCCGACATGAGCGTCCGCGCCGGTAAACCGTGCCTCGATCAGCCGAAGCGCGAGGGGCGCGAGGGTGCCCGAATCCTCCAGGGTACGGATGGCCGCGACGGTCCCGTCGGTGCAATTGTTGGCGAGCACCACGACCCGCAGCGGCGCCCGCGCCGAGACACCGTCCTGCGCGGCCAGGGAGGCGAGCAGCCGCGGCAGGCGCTCCTCCTCGTTCCGGGCGGGAATGCAGACGACGCAGGGCAGGGGGCCTGGGCGGACTGCGTCGGCGGTCATGTCAGGCTCGCCCCCCGGCGACGCGGAGCGCCGGCCGCGCCCGCTCGGCGCAGCGGGCTATCACGGACTCGTAGGCTTCCAGGTAGCGGTCGGTCATCGCGGCGGCATCGTAGAGCGCCTCGGCCCGCGCGCGGCAGGCGCGGCGCGACAGGCCTGCAGCCTCGCGGATCGCCACCGACAAATCCTGCGAATCGTCCGGACGCGCGAGGCGGCCGCATTGCGCGTCGAGGATATCGGGCATCGCGCCCCGGCGGAAGGCGGCCACCGGCGTGCCGCAGGCGAGCGCCTCGGCGACCACGAGACCGAAGGGCTCCTCCCAGCGCGGTGAGACGATCGCCACCCGGGCCCGGCCGAGATGATGGGCGAGATCGCGGTGGGAGAGATGCCCGAGATGCGTCAGGTCCGGCCCGAGCCGCGGGGCGATCTCGGTGGCCCAGTATCCGGGGTTGAGCTGCGGTCCCGCGAAGGTCAGCGGCAGCCCGGCGGCGCGGGCGGCGTCGATGGCGAGGTGCAGCCCCTTCTCGGGTACGATACGACCGGACCAGAAGGCGAAGGGCGGATCGTCGGCCTGCTCGGAGAACGCGAACGTCGAGAGATCGACGCCGTTATCGACCACCTGGGCGCTTGGTACGAGATGCGCCCATTCCTGCGCCAGGGACGGCGAGACCGCCAGGAACGCCATGTCGGGATCGGCCCGGACGACGCCGCTGACCAGGGAGTCGAACGGGGGCGTGTGCAGCACCGTCACCCAGGGAAGCCCGAGCCGGGCGCTCTCCCGGAGGGGCAAGGCATGCAGAGAATTATTGTGCACGAGATCGAAGCCGCCGGCCGCGACCATCTCCATCATCCGCCGGTAGGCGTCCTCCTCTGCCCGGTCGATCGCCTCCTCGCGTTCCGGATCCAGGAGGGCGTCCCCGGTCGGCTCGCAGAGCATCACCGGATCGAGCGCGGGATCCGACCCGCGGCTGGCGAATAGGGTCACATCGTGCCCGTGCCGCTTGAGCGCGACGGTGAGGAGATGCGTGTGCATCTCCAAGCCGCCGGCATAGGGCTGGCCGATCGGGTATTTCAGATGTGCGAGGACAGCGATCTTCACGCGCGCACCGAATCCGGTTGAATGGGGATTTCTGCCGCCCGCAGCGGCGCGAAAGGACTTCATTCCGCGGCGAGGGTGGCCGATATCATGCCGATTGTTTCTTCAACAAGCGTTTCACAGGCGACGCCGGAGCGACGACGAGCGCGACGCTGACCGCTTCCTAAGCTCAGCCGCCTGAACCGATGATGATCGAGCCGGTGGGGCACCCGTTCAGCCGCGGGCTCGTCCGAACCGGGCGAAACGTGGCTGTGGACCGCACCGGGCGGCGCCCGACGCGCTCGGCGGCGCGGTCGCGGGTCTCCGGGTCAGCTGATACGCTGCCGGTCAGGCCGCCCGCCGGTCTGCGTGCGCGGCGGAGGAGGGGGTGTCGATGGATCTTCCAGTCGGGCTGAGTGTGTTCGCGGTCGGCGTGGCGGCTCTCGCGGTCATCACTCTGGCGGCGGGGGTGAAGATCGTTCCGCAGGGCTACGTCTACACGGTGGAGCGCTTCGGCCGCTACGCCCGCAGCCTCGACGCCGGGCTCGGCCTGATCACCCCCTTCGTCGACCGCGTCGGCCGACGGGTCAACGTGATGGAGCAGGTCATCGACGTGCCGAGCCAGCAGGCCTTCACGCGCGACAATGCCGGCGTG
Source organism: Methylobacterium sp. CM6257 (assembly GCF_054611515.1). Classification (NCBI taxonomy): domain Bacteria; kingdom Pseudomonadati; phylum Pseudomonadota; class Alphaproteobacteria; order Hyphomicrobiales; family Methylobacteriaceae; genus Methylobacterium; species Methylobacterium sp. CM6257. The sequence continues at coordinate 5,547,387 of NZ_CM137735.1, read as the reverse complement.
ACCATCGACGCGGTGGTGTTCTACCAAGTGCTCGATGCGGCGCGGGCCTCCTACGAGGTCTCGAATCTCGATCTCGCCGCTACGACCCTGACGATGACCAACATCCGCACGGTGGTCGGCTCCATGGACCTCGACCAGCTCCTCGCCCACCGCGACGAGATCAACGAGCGCCTGCTCCGGGTGATGGATGCGGCGGCCTCGCCCTGGGGCGTCAAGATCAACCGGATCGAGATCAAGGACATCGTGCTCCCGGCGGACCTCGCCGGGGCCATGGCTCGCCAGATGAAGGCCGAGCGCGAGAAGCGCGCGTCCATCCTGGAGGCGGAGGGGCAGCGCGCCGCCGAGATCCTGCGGGCGGAGGGGCGGAAGCAATCGGCGATCCTGGAGGCGGAAGGCCGGCGCGAGGCCGCCTTCCGCGACGCGGAGGCGCGCGAGCGCTCCGCCGAGGCCGAGGCGGCGGCGACCGGGATGGTCAGCCGGGCCATCGCCGAGGGCGACATCGCGGCCGCCAACTTCCTGGTGGCGGAGAAGTATGTCGATGCGGTCCGGGCGATCGCCACGGCGCCCAATCAGCGGGTCGTCGTGGTGCCGATCGAGGCGGCGGCCCTGGCCGGTACCCTCGGCGGAATCGGCGAGCTGACCCGCACCGTGTTCGGCGAGGCCGCGCCCCTGCGGCGCGCCGGAACGCCGCCCAACGTCACCCCGCCGCGGACCTGACGTCCGTGACGCTCGCCGCCATTCAGCAGGCCTTCGAGGCGCTTGGGGCCGCCTGGAGCTGGGTGATCGGCGGCCTCGTGCTGGCGGCCGCCGAGATCCTAGTGCCGGGCATCTTCCTGATCTGGCTCGGGCTGGCGGCGCTCGCCACCGGGCTCGTCACCGCCGCGTTCCCGTTGCCCTGGCAGGGGCAGACCCTGCTGTTCGCGGCGCTCGCGGTCATCCTGGCGGGGGTCGCCACCGCTCTTCAACGGCGCCGCGCCGCGCGGCAGGGATCCGGCCTCAACCGCGCCGACCGCGGCCTGATCGGGCGCGAGGCTGTCCTCGAAGCGCCGATCGTGGAGGGCACCGGCCGCGTCCGCTTCGACGATACCCTCTGGCGGGTCACCGGCCCCGACCTGCCGGCGGGCAGACGGGTGCGGGTCATCGGGATCAGCGGCACGGTGCTCCGGGTGGAGGCGGCCTGAGGCGTTCGCGCCGTGATGCGCGCTCGGGCATGGCCCACGGTTATTCGCCGGCCATCCCTCGGTCAGCCACCGGACTGCGAACCCGGGAGACGGATCCTTCTCGGCGCCCGACGGATTGCCTGCATCTGATCCACAGCGCAGTGCTCCATCACGCAGATGGCTACGGACTCGTGCGTAGCGCAGGCAAGCCGATGTCCGATCGCGAGCGCATCGCGGACATGCTGAGGCGGCAGCGGGTGCTGGCCGATTTCGGCGAGTTCGCGCTCCAGAGCCAGAGCCTCGACGAAGTGTGTGCCGAAGCCTGCCGCCTCGTGGGCGAGGCACTCGGCACGTACCGCTCGAAGGTTCTCGAGATCCAGGACGGCGGTCGGTGCCTGCTCGTGCGGGCCGGCGTGGGATGGGACCGCCCCGTCGTCGGCCTCCGCCTGCCGATGAGCGAGTGCTCCTCCGAGACGTATTCCATCAAGGCAGGCAGGCCCGTCATCACGCAGGATATCGGCAAGGAGACGCGCTTCGAGGCCCCCGCCTTCATGAAGGAAGCCGGCGTCGTCGCGCTCGCCAACGTGCCGATTTTTCTGCCCGGCAAGAAGCCTTACGGGCTTCTCCAGGTGGACGCCACGGAGCCGCGCGACTTCACCGAGGCGGATACCGAGTTCCTGCGCACCTACGCCATCGTCCTGGGCCCGGTGATCGACCGGCTCCACAAGGTGCATGACCTGCGCGCGAGCGAGGATCGCTTCCGCCTCGTCGTCGAGCGCGCGCTCGACTACGCCATCTACATCGCGGACCCGCAGGATCGCATCACCGACTGGCTGCCGGGCGCCGTTTCCGTGTTCGGCTGGCGGCCCGAGGAGATCGTCGGGCGCCCCGGCAGCTTTCTGTTCACGCCGGAGGATCGCGCGGCGGGTGAGGACAAGAAGGAGACCGACATCGCACGGCGTGAGGGCTCGGCTCCGAATGTGCGCTGGCACCTCCACAAGGATGGCTCGCGCATCTTCATTGAAGGTTCGACCACGGCTCTGCACGACGAGCGCGGCGCCGTGCAATGCTTCCTCAAGATCGGCCAGGACGTCACCCGGCGACGTGAGACAGAGGAGGCGCTCCGCGCGAGCGAGGCGCGCTTCCGGCAGTTCGCGGAAGCCGCCTCGGCCGCGGTTTGGATCCGGGACGCCGAGACCCTGCGCTTCGAGTATGTCGGGCCTGCCTTCGAGCGGGTCTACGGCGTTCCGCCCGGCTACGTGCAGGAAGGCGACGGTATGCGGGGCTGGATCAAGCTGGTCCTGCCCGAGGACCGCGACCGTGTGCTGGACGCGATCCGCTCCGTGCGGGCCGGCGAGCCGGTCACCTGCGCGTTCCGCATCCGGCGGCCCGTCGACGGGGAGGAGCGGTGGATCGAGAATACCAGTTTTCCGCTGTTCGACGCGGCGGGCCGCGTTCAGCGCATCGGCGGCATCGCGACGGATTTCACCGCGGTGAAGAGAGCGCAGCAGCGGCAGGACGTGCTGATCAACGAACTTCAGCATCGCTCGCGCAACCTGCTTGGGGTGATCACGGCGGTCGCCAATCGAACGCTGAGGCAGGGCGGCTCCGTCGCGGCGTTCGAGACGCGCCTGAAGGCCCTCAGCCGCGCCCAGGGGCTGCTCAGCCAGTTCGGCAGCGACACGGTCGAGGTCGGTGCATTGGTGCGTATGGAGCTGGCGGCGCACGGGGAGATCAAGCCGCCGAAGGTGGTCGTGACCGGCCCGAAGACGCACCTCACGGCGCGCCAGGTTCAGAACTTCGCGCTGGCGCTGCACGAACTGACGACCAACGCGGTGAAGTACGGCGCCCTGAAGGGCGGCGTGGGACGCCTTGCCGTGTCCTGGGTCACCGTGCGCGACGCGCGAAACCACGCGCGCCTGGTTCTCGACTGGGTCGAGAGCGGGGTCGATGTTCCACCCGATGCGACGAGGCGGCGCGGCTACGGGCGCGAGCTGATCGAGAACGCGCTGTCCTACGCGCTGCGGGCCAGGACTGCGTATGAGGTGAGCCAGGACGGCGTGCGCTGCCGGATCGAATTGCCGCTTACCTGACATGGATAAGCGCGGCGTGCCGGCCGATCTGCCAGAATAAATGGCTCGGCGGACGCATGAGAGGCTCCATGCCTGACGATGCAGGGCTGCTGGCGGGTCGTCGTGTGCTCGTGGTCGAGGACGAGTACATCATCGCCATGGAGCTGAATCGATGGCTGCAAGAGGCAGGCATCGAGGTGGTCGGACCGGTGCCGAGCGTGGAGCAGGCTCTCGACTTGATCGAGGACGAGAGCGCTCTCGATGCGGCGGTTCTGGATATCAACCTTGGCGCGGGCGAGACGGTCTACCCCGTCGCCGATCGGCTCGGCGCCTTGGGCGTGCCGTTCCTGTTCGCCACGGGCGAAGTCCGGGTCCGGAACGACCCGGGCTACGGCAATCGACCGCGCCTGGATAAGCCGATCATCGCCCCGGAACTGCTCCGCGCAATCGAGTCGCTCGTATCAGGCAGGCCCTGACGCGCCTGCCGGCCGGGGCCTCCGGACGCGCGGCCCGTCGTTCCTGCGAGCGCTGCGAAGCGGGTCAGCGGCGGCAGTTGCGACGATCCAGGGCCGCACCGCAGCGCGTCGCGGGGCTCGCGATGACCGACAGATCACGCTGACCGAGCCGTTCAAACGGGACCAGTCTCGCGCATGGTCCCGTTCTGCCTTCGCGGTCTCAGGGCAGGTCGGGGGCGGCGTCGCTCCTCAACCCGTGGCGCCCGTCAGCCGAACGCCCCGACCTCGTGCTGGATCATCCCGGAGATCTCGCGGGCTTGCTCGAACATCCGGCGGATCGGCTGGAACAGGTTGGCATGCTCGGCCTCGTAGGTGCCGACATCGCGCGGACCCGCCGGCTCGCCGAAATTGAGGCCCAGCGTCGGGTCGGGGGTGATCGGGAAGATCTCGTCCAGCAGCGTCAGGCAGCCGTCGATGTCGAGGCGCAGGAAACGCTCGAGGAGCTGCTCGCGGGAGATGCCGGCCTGCGGCCGGAAGCCCGGAATATGGACGGCCAGGAACCAGATCCGGTGGATCAGAGCGAGGCGCAGCGCGTGAAGCAGCGTCAGCCGCGCCGACATGCCCTGGAGGTCCGGGGCAGCTGCCGTCAGGGCGAGCCAGTCGCGGGTCAGCCGTCCGAACAGGCTCCGGAGCGACGGGGCGAGATCGAGGCGCTCGAGGGCGCCCGCGATCACGACGAGTTCGTCCCGGCGGAAGTCCTTCTGCGTCCGCCGCGCCCGTTCCAGCCACACGGCCGGATCGAGGGTATCGATATAGGCGCGCAGCACGTCGAGGTCCCCCACCGAGGCGGCGTGCTGCACCAGCCGGAAGGCGCGGGAGAACCGCACCGAATCGCGGCGCATGTCGCGGAACAGGTCGGGGCCGCGCTGGGCGGCGCGGCCGATCCCGTGCAGGGAATTCGCCAGGAAGCCGAGCTGGTGCAGGATGGCGTTGTTGGGTATCGCGCGCATCTGGCGCGGATGGGTGATGCGGGCCGGACCGCCATTGTCGGTCTGGCGCGCCACGGGACGCGAGCCGGTCCGGTCGATCAGGCTCGGTCCGAAGGTGCCCAGCAGCGCGGCGTAGCCCGGATCGTCCACCAGAGCCTCCATGTCCTGGCGGGCCGCGGTGAAGAACTCGAGGGCGAAGTCCGGCTCGGAGTAGATCGGGTCGTCCTGGGCGTCGGTACCCTTCTCGCTGTCATTGAGGGCATAGTCCGAGAACGTGTCGTCCTCCGCGACGTCGAGGGCGTAGACGTGCTCGGCGATGCGCGCGACGCTCGCCGCCGCCAGCGCCGCCGTGCCGTAGAGCAGGTAGCCGTCCGTGCCCTGGAAGCTCGATTCGAGACGGACCCGGATGCCGGCCTTACGGGCGCGGTCCCGGGCATCCTCGGGCGCCAGGTAGGCGAGGCGGTCGCGCAGCGACGTCGGATGGGCGCCGCGCCCGATCGATTCGCCGTGCGTGTCGAAGATCGCCAGCTCCACGTCCGACAGGCCGTTCTGGACCAGCATCTCGGTGATCCGCAGCCGCAGCCGCTCGATCCAGAAGGTCGCGGCGAGCTGCCCGACATAGCGGCCGGAATCCGAGTAGCCGAACTGCACGGTGAGCCGGCCGATGCGCTTGAGATACTGGCGCCAGTGCGGGTTGCGCAGGGCGTCGTCGAGCACGCGGATGCCCTGTTCCAGGGCGCTCGCCGTCTCGAACAGCGGCGTGATCTCCAGCTTGTCGGCGATGCCGTAATGGCGCGCCAGCCAGAGGGCGGCGAGGAGGGTGTAGCCGGTCTCGGTCTCGGCGATCAGGAAGCGCACCGGATGGGTGCCGTCGACGTGCTTGAGGATCTGGGCGATCGTCATCATCAGCCGGGCGGCCGAGGCCCGCTCGGCGGCCAGCGCCCCAAAATCCACCGCCACCGGGCGCACGTCGTTCAGGAGCGCGTGGACGCTGGCAAGATGCGAGCGGCGCCGTGCCGAATCCGTGGGCTCGCCCTCCAGGTCGACGACGCGGCGTACCGCGTTGTGGATCTGGCTTGCGTTCAGCCGGAAATGCGGGAGGGCGTTCGAGAGGCCGTGCGTCGCCACGCCCGCGCGCAGGATCGCGATGCGCCGCTTGTCGGCGTCGTTCCCAGCGGCCTCCAGCGCCGCGGTCAATCCGGCCAACAGGGCGCCGGCATCGGTCTGGGCGCGCTCGCGCTCGATGATGAGCGCCAGGGCGAACCGGTGTACCGATTCGAGGGACGGCTTGTCGCCGAGGCGGGGCGCGACGGCGAGCTGGCGGTTCACCGCAGCCAGCGCACCGTCCGCCAGGGCACGAACCTCGCGGCAGGCGGCGATGTCGGGCAGTTCGCGCATCACCCGGTCGAACTGCATGCGCTTGGAGATCAGCCGGTAGCGCAGGGTGTCCCACCAGCCGATATCGGTGCGCCCGTCGGTGTCGCAGCCGACCCAGCTGGCGATGGCGAAGGGGCGGGGCGTCAGCTCGGTCCAGCGGTCGGGCCAGCGGCCGCGGGCCGCATCGAGCAGCGCGCCGTTGAATGCGTCGAGGGCGAGCCGGCCGTTATTGGCCGCCACGCAGGCCTGCTCGAACTCGACATCCAGGGTGATCGGCACGTCCGGCCGGGTGGAGAGCGCGGCCGCGCGCTCGATCAGGCTGGCGCGGACCGCCTCGTCGGGCAGGCTCGCCGCCTCGGCGAGCAGGCTCGCCACCGCACGGGGCATGCCGAAGGTGGGATGAGCCGTGAATACCACCGCGAAGGCGGTCCGGTGGATGAACGCCGCGAAGGCCTCGAAGCTCTCCGGACGGTCGGGAACCGCCGCCACGAGGCGCGCCGGGATCGCCGCGTCGGGATGAGCCGGTCCGGCCTCGAGGCCGACATAGGCCCGCAGCCGCTCCGCCCGCGCCGCGAGGGCCGCCGCGCGCAGCCGCGCGAACAGGCCGTCGAGGTCGCCCGTGGAGATCTCGTTCCGGTCGAACCGGCGGGTGATCGCGAGGGTCACGGCCAGGACGGGATTCCGGAAGGGGTCCTCCCGGGCTTGGTCCCGCGCCGCCTCGATCAGGCCGAGGAGGTGCTCCTCCAATTCCTCGGGCTCGCGGCTCGGCTCATGCTGCATCGGTCGGTTCCGGCTCCGGTCTGCCCGCATCTACCCGGTCCCCAGGCCCACGCAAGGAGCGTTCCGCGCGGACTCGGTCCGCGAGCGTCGGTGGGCAGGCGCGGTCACGATCCCGAGCCCGCCGGATGCATCGGCCGGGGAGGCTCGCGCGGGGTCGCATGCTCGAGACAATAAACCCGGACATGCAGGCCTGCATCGATGCCCGCCTGTATCGCTGCCAGAGCTGCCTGCGGATGGCGCGAGCCTCCGCCCATTGTCCAGCCTGGGCTCGCCCGGCCCGTCCTCGATGCACTATCGATTCGGTCCAATCGCGCACAGAGGCAGCGTTCCGCGCGTGACGGGGTGACGACGCCCCTCGGCGCGGGTTAGAGCTTCAAGCCTGATGGAGCGCCTGCTGATCATCCTGGCTGTACTGGCTTTCGCCATAGCCGGCATTGCCGTCGCCGCGATGGCGGCCCGGGGTCGGCGCGAGCCCCTCCGCATGGGCTCCGAACTCGACGCGGAGGATGCGGAGATGTTGCTCGGCCCGATCGGCCCGCGCAAAAGCCCGATCGACCGGACGGCGCAGGTGCTCGACCCGCACGTACTCGACCTGGAAGCAACTGAATTGGAACCGATCAGAGCCCTCGACAGGACGGGGCGGATTGAGCCGCCGCATCGTGACCGGCCGGGGTCCGGACGATGAGGCTGTTCGCTCGGGGCGCGGCCGGCCTGCTTGCCGTGCCGGTCTGCCTCTCGGCCGGGCATGCGGCTCCGGCGGCCGCGCCCCAGCAGCCCCCGGTCCAGAGCGCGCCCGCCCCGGCGCTCGCGCAGGATTCGCTCACGCCGGCCGCCGGCCCCACCCTCGGGCAGCCCTGCGGCGCACGGGCCGCGCGCTTCGAAAGCGGCAAGGGGTTCAAGATGGTGATCACCCGGGCCGGGCAGGTGCGGACGACGAACCCGCTCAGGCCGCTGACGCCGGAGGTGAACGAGGTTCTTCAGGTCGTGATCGCCGGCAAGGTGGCCACCGCCTACGGGCCGGACTTCACCACCCTGCGGCGCGGCGGCGCCCCTGCCGGTGTCGAGGCGATGCTCGGCGGCCCGATTCGCTGGCAGCCGGCCCTGCCGACCTTTCCCGATCCGATCGCCATCGTCTCGGAGGAGGGCACGCCGATGGCGCAGCTCACATTCCGGGCCTGCGAGGAGCCGCCCGCCGTGAAGGCTCCGCCGAAGGTCGAGGCCCGGAAGAAATCCCCCGCCCGGCGCGCGGCGCCGAAGGCCGCGGCCGAGAAGGCCCCTCCGGGCTTCTCGATGCCCCAGGGCGCGATCGCCGAGTAGGAGCCTACTTCTGCTTGGCGATGACCTTGTCCTTGATGCCGTCGTAGACGTTTTTCGGGATGATCTTCTTGGAGACCAGATCGTCCTTGCCGCGATAGGGCCGGCCCTTGATGATCGCGGCGGCGCGGGCCGCGCCGATTCCGGGCAGCGCGTCGAGTTCCTCGGCGCTGGCGCTGTTGAGATCGATCAGAGCCCCCTTGGCAGCGTTCGGCGAACCCGCGACGGGGGCGCTCGGCGCCATGGGCTTGGCGGGCGCGGATGGTGCCGCGGTGCTGGGCGTCTGCGGCGCAGGCGCCTGGGCCAGGGCGGGAGCCGCGACGAGGCTCGATAGCAGGGCGAGGAGGGCGAGGGTCTTGGTGGAGGAAGCCATGGCGTTCTCCCGAGAGGCACGGCCCGCTTCGCGGCACCGTCGCCCTCTGCCTGACCTGCTGCGCTTGAACCCACGCTTAACGGTTGTGGTCCGGCGCCTCTAGCCATCGGCGGGGGGCGAGGCTATAAGCGCGCCCTCATCCGTATCCCGCGGTGTGCGAGGCGATCCTCGATCGAGGAGCCGCCCGCGCGCCGCTTTGTCCGCGGCGTCACGAAGGATCACAGCCATGGCCGTTCCGAAGCGAAAGACTTCCCCCTCCCGTCGCGGCATGCGCCGCTCGGCCGATGCCCTCAAGGCGCCGACCTATGTGGAGGACAAGGACTCGGGCGAGCTGCGCCGTCCGCACCATATCGACCTGAAGACCGGCATGTACCGCGGCCGTCAGGTTCTCAAGGTCAAGTCCGCCGAGGCCTGAGCCCGGTGACGGCGGCGCTGCGGCGCCGCCTCCCTTCACGATATCCGATATCGCTGGTGCCGCTCTGCGACGCGGTCGCGTCAGCCGAGGCGTCGCGCGCTCTCCGCGTAGGAGGCCGCGGCTATCCGCGTCCGTTCCAGGCGCGACGGAAGCAGCGTCAGATCGTGGGCCGTGAGCAGTTGCACGACGAAGCCGGCGCGGGGACGACCTGCGGCCGGCCTTTCCGGCGTGGCTTCATCGTCGCGGCGCGTGCCGGACAAGCCTCCCTCGATCACCGTCAGCGCGCGAGCCGGCGGTTTCCCGGATTCCGGAAGCGCGTGCTCGGCCGCATCCTGCGTAGGCCGGGCGGGCCTCACCTGTGCCGGGCCGAGACGGTCGCCTGTTCCGATTCGCACCATTGCAGCACCTGATGCACGTTTCCGTGCCGGTGTCGCAAAAGTGAGGCCGGCGTTTACTAATCGTCAACCGCCAATTCGGTCGCACCGGCCGATGATTATTTCTTTGCAAGCGCCTCCAGGCGCTGCTGCATCTCCAGCATCTGTCGCTTGAGGTCGTCCAGCTCGCCGCCGGCATAGGTCGTCGGCGTGGGCGCCGCCGGAGTCTGCGGCCCGGTGGCGGGCGGTGCGAATCCCGTGAACATTTTCATGGCGTCGCCGAAGAAGCTCATGTTCGTGCGCACCTGCTGCTCGATCGCGTTCTGGAACGCGGCCGGGCCGAAGCTCTGGGCGAACTTCTCGCGCAGGCCGTCCTGATCCTTGGCGAAATTCGCCATGGAGAATTCCAGGAAGCTCGGCACCATCGTGCGCATGCTGTCGCCGTAGAAGCGGATCAGCTGGCGCAGGAACGCCACCGGCAGCAGGTTCTCCGCGCCGGCCTTGTTCTCCTGCTCGAAGATGATCTGCGTGAGCACCGAGCGGGTGATGTCGTCGCCCGTGCGCGCGTCGTAGACGACGAAGTCCTCGCCGTTCTGGACCATCGTGGCGAGGTCTTCCAGCGTCACGTAGGTCGAGGTGCCAGTATGGTAGAGGCGCCGGTTGGCGTACTTCTTGATGACGGTCTGGGTGGCCTTGACGGTATCCGCCATCGGGAACGGCCTTTCTGGACTCGGGACCTAGGGGCGTTGCAGGCGCGCAGTGCAACCCGGCGGGGATCGTCTTCGCGCCCGCAACACGATCCTTAAAGCCTTCCAAGGGCGCAGAAAACAGCAAACTGCAGCTCTTCAACGCAGAATAATGCAGGCGATCGCCACGGGCGAAGCCATTTCAGTCTCGCGGGCGCGTCATCGGCGTGTTTTCGCACTTCGCTGCGCAACCTTGACTTCGCCGATCCGGCGCCCTTCATCCCAAGACCGACAGAGAGCGCGCCCGGGACGAGGAAGGCGCGCCGGCTCGCGAGAGGAGAACGTTCACATGGCAGGCAGCGAAGAGATCGTCATCGTCGGGGCCGCGCGCACGCCAGTCGGCTCGTTCGGCGGCGCCTTCGGGGCGGTGCCGGCCCACGAACTCGGCGCCACCGCGATCAAGGCCGCTCTGGAGCGCGCCAAGGTCTCGCCCGACGAGGTGGACGAGGTGATCTTCGGCCAAGTGCTTACCGCGGGCGCCGGCCAGAACCCCGCCCGGCAGGCCGCGATCAAGGCCGGCATCCCCGAGAAGGCTACCGCCTGGGGCCTCAACCAGGTCTGCGGCTCGGGCCTGCGCACCGTCGCCATCGGCATGCAGCAGATCGCCAACGGCGACGCCAAGATCATCGTGGCCGGTGGTCAGGAATCCATGTCGCTCTCGCCCCACGCGCAGTACCTGCGCGGCGGCCAGAAGATGGGCGACGTCAAGCTCGTCGATACCATGATCAAGGACGGGCTTTGGGACGCCTTCAACGGCTACCACATGGGCCAGACCGCCGAGAACGTGGCCCAGGCCTTCCAGCTCACCCGCGAGCAGCAGGACCAGTTCGCCACCCGCTCGCAGAACAAGGCCGAGGCCGCCCGCAAGGAGGGCCGTTTCAAGGACGAGATCGTCCCCGTCACGGTCCCGGGCCGGAAGGGCGACACGGTCGTCGACACCGACGAGTACATCCGCGACGGCGCCACCATGGAGGCGATGGCCAAGCTGAAGCCCGCCTTCACCAAGGACGGTACGGTCACGGCCGCCAACGCGTCGGGCCTCAACGACGGTGCCGCCGCCCTGGTGCTGATGTCGGCCTCGGAGGCCGAGCGCCGCGGCCTGACCCCGCTCGCCAAGATCAAGTCCTGGGCGACCGCGGGCGTCGACCCGAAGGTGATGGGCACCGGCCCGATCCCGGCCTCCCGCAAGGCGCTGGAGAAGGCCGGCTGGAAGCCCGCCGATCTCGACCTGATCGAGGCCAACGAGGCGTTCGCGGCCCAGGCGCTGGCGGTGAACAAGGACATGGGCTGGGACGACGCCAAGGTGAACGTCAATGGCGGCGCCATCGCCATCGGTCACCCGATCGGCGCCTCGGGAGCCCGCGTCCTCGTCACCCTGCTGCACGAGATGAAGCGGCGCGACGCCAAGAAGGGGCTCGCGACGCTCTGCATCGGCGGCGGCATGGGTGTCGCGATGTGTGTCGAGCGGACCTGATCGTTCTGTAACGTCAGTATCGGCTCACAACATAGACTTAAGGCCGAAGTCAGAAAAAATCGCGTGCGGACGCCATCCGCACGCGGCATCAAGTCGATGCGAACAGGAGGAAACTATGGCTCAAGGACGCGTCGCCCTCGTGACGGGCGGCACCCGCGGCATCGGCGCGGCGATCTCGAAGCGGCTCAAGGATAAGGGCTATCGGGTCGCCGCCAATTACGGCGGCAACGACGAGGCGGCCAACGCCTTCAAGGCCGAGACCGGCATCCCGGTCTTCAAGTTCGACGTGGGCGATCTCGCGAGCTGCGAGGCCGGAATCAAGGCCGTCGAGGCCGAGCTCGGGCCGATCGAGGTGCTGGTCAACAATGCCGGCATCACCCGCGACGGCGCCTTCCACAAGATGACCTTCGACAAGTGGCAGGCGGTCATCAAGACCAACCTCGATTCGATGTTCACCTGCACGCGTCCGCTGATCGAGGGCATGCGCTCGCGCGGCTTCGGGCGCATCATCATCATCTCGTCGATCAACGGCCAGAAGGGCCAGGCCGGTCAGACGAACTACTCGGCCGCCAAGGCCGGCGTGATCGGCTTCGCCAAGGCGCTGGCGCAGGAGAGCGCCTCGAAGGGCATCACGGTGAACGTGATCGCGCCGGGCTACATCGCCACCGAGATGGTGATGGCGGTGCCGGAGGAGATCCGCAACAAGATCATCGCCACGATCCCGACCGGCCGTCTCGGCGAGGCCAGCGAGATCGCGCACGCGGTCGAGTACCTCGCCAGCGACGAGGCCGGTTTCGTGAACGGCTCGACGCTGACCATCAACGGCGGCCAGCACTTCGTCTGATCGCCACCGGGCGCGCCGGGTTCAGGCCGGCGCGCCCGCGCGATGCCCTCAGGTGCGGCGTTCTTCCTGTCGCGATAACAGTATCGCCCACTATGCCGGGCGCCGCGGTGCGGCCCCGGGATGACGGAGGCCGACCTTGCGGCGGGGCTTTCCTCCGCGGTCGCTCTCCGCCGCACGGGTGCCGCGCGCCCGCGCCTCGCCCGCGCCTCGCCCGCTCGTCCAGACAACCATGACGAAATCCTCTCCGGGCGCGCACTCCTCAGTGCCGCGGGAAAACGGGCATTGCGGGCAGCGGTCGACGCAATCGCGCGCGTGCTCTGAAACACGAACAATTCGAGCGGCCTCGTATAGGTCTCGTTCTGTCGCGTTGCGGATGTTCGCGCGGACAGAACAAGGCCGCGCGCATCATGAGCAACGGGTTCTACGGTAAATTCTGCGTTCATCCTGTTATCGGTGCCGGGGTTCTTCTTCGCAGGACGTTGCGCGGCCGCGCCGGCTTCGGGCGCTCGCCAAGCTCGGCGTCGCGGCGGCCTGCGCCTTGGGGCTGGCGGCCTGCGTCACGCCGCAGGAGCGGCACGCGATGGATCAGAACCAGTGCTACGCCTTCGGGTTCGTGCCCGGCACCGACGGCTTTGCCGAGTGCATGATGGGGCTGCATCAGGAGCGCGCCGCCGCGCAGGCCAACCGCGACCTGGACTGGCAGGCCCAAGTCGCCGAGCAGAACCGCCGCCGCGAGGCGCGGCACGACCTCGACAAGATGATGAGCCTGCAGCGCAGCGGCGATCCGCGCTTCCCCGTCTGCGGGGCCTCGTCGGACGGCGGCATGGGTCGCCGGACCATGACTTGGTACGGCGCCAACTGCCGCGCCCGCTGACCCGGATCGAGGGAGATGCCCCATGTCTGACGTGACGACGCGCGGCCCGGACGATCCGAGCAAGATCATCTTCGTGACGACGGCCCTGTTCAGTGTCGCAGTCGGGTTCGGGACCGGCGACATCGCGTGGTTCATGCTGGCCGTCATCGCCAGCGCCACCCTGCTCTGCGCGAGCTACTGCCTGATCCGGCGCTGGCTCGACTGGAAGCCGCTGAACGTCGACTACTTGGCGGATCTCGTCCGGGTGATCAGCCCGCCCTGAGGCGACGCCTTGCACGGCCCGCGCGGTGGATCCGCGGGGCCGCCCCGGACGGCGCAGGTCCGCGAAGATCTGACCGCTCCACGATTCCGTCCCTGGCTTACTGCTCCGCCCCCGAGGCCACCATGACCCTCGCCCTGATCCTTACCGGCATCCTCATCGTCAACCTCGCGATCGCGGGCCTCTTCTCGCTGGTGGCTCTGTGGGCCGATTGAGCGTCGGACCTACGGCGCTCCAACGCAGTTCGCATAGAAGGTTGTCGTCGCCGGCCAGTCGGAGAAGACGCCCAGCACGCCGACCTGCCCGTGCAGCACGTCGAGCAGCCGCAGGATGTCGCCATCCCCGGTCACGACCGGCTTGATCGACTGATAGTAGTAGCCGCCGCCATCCTTCAGCGGCCCCGAGCGCTCCAGCGACCAGGCGATCAGGCCGAGCCCGGCCTTCTTCGCCTCCCGGGCGTAGGTCGAGGGCTCGATGGCGCCCTCCGGGCCCGGCCGGACCAGCATCCACAGGGGCGGCGCCAGGATCCGCACGCCTTTGCCGGCGAGTTCCGCCATCCCGGGGGTCCAGGTCGCCGGCTTCTCCGGGTCGAAGCCCGTGGTGGTCTCGTCGCGGTCGTCGAGGAAGATCGCCTGCCGGCCGAAATCCGGGTCCTTCTCCAGCCAGTACAGGATGTCCCGCAACTGGAAGCTCTGCGGGTAGACGTCCGAGGCCGGAATGCCCGCCTGCCTGTACTCGTCGATGAGCTGCTGGGCGTACATGTCCTGCGTGTAGGTCCCCTCGAACGGCATCGCGACCTGCGGGGCCTTCAACTCCGGGGTGAACTTGCGGCCCATCCCCTTCACCAGCGCGATGTAGTCCCTGTGGGACATCAGCGTGCCGGTGGTGGCGTAGAGGTCCGTGCGCCAGCGGGGCGTGGCATTCATGTAGGCGGCGACCGTGGTGGCGTCCGGGTCGGCCGCGTCCATCTTGCCCTGGAGCGACGTGAACTCGTCCAGCGTCAGGTCGCTGGTGCAGCACTTGGCCGAGGCCTTGCGCCCGGTGGCCGGGTCGGCCGGATGGAAGCCCTGGCTGCACTTGGCGGCGAGCTCCGGCCGGGCCAGGATGTCGGTGGTCGTGTGCAGGTCGCACTGGCTGTGGCGGCAGACGAGCTGGCGGTCCTTGGTGAAGGCCACGTCGCACTCGATGATCCCGGCACCCATGCGGCCGGCGGCGATCAGCCCCTCCCGAGTATGTTCAGGGAACATCAGGGGTGCCCCCCGGTGCGAGATCGAGAAGGTCCGCGGCGTGTAGGGGCGGTCGATCCCGCAGGCAGCGAGCCGCTCCTTCAGCGGCCCGGGCTTGAGCTGGTCGACGAGGTAGAACGGCCGCGGCCCGAGCTGCGCAAGATCGCCCGCCAGCGCCGGGGCGCCCGCCAGGATCAGCGCCAGCCCCGCCAGGATCGCACGCATCGCGGACCTCCTCGTCTCGGGCTGCCGGTAGGGGGCCACCGTGACAGGCACGTGAACGCACGTCTCGCCCAATCGGGAGCCGCGTGATAGCCGCGGGGCCATGAGCGAAGCCGCACCGTCCCTGACTCGCCGCACGCCACGCTCAGCCGCCACGTTCGCGGGCTTCGGCGCGATCCTGCTTTGGTCGTTGCTCGCCCTGTTCACCGCGGCCTCCGGCGCGGTGCCGCCGTTCCAGCTCGCCGCGATGACCTTCCTCGTCGGCGGCCTCTGCGGCTGCCTGTCCTGGATCGCCCGGCCGGCCCGCGCCCGCGCGCTCCGCCAGCCCTGGCAGGTCTGGCTGCTCGGGGTCGGCGGCCTGTTCGGCTATCACGCGCTCTACTTCAGCGCCCTGCGCCTCGCGCCGCCGGCCGAGGCCGGGCTGATCAACTACCTCTGGCCGCTGCTGATCGTCCTGTTCTCGGCACGCCTGCCCGGAGCGGGCGGCCTGCGCGCGGGGCATCTCGCCGGCGCGGCCCTCGGCCTCACGGGCGTCGCGGCGCTGTTCGCGGGCCGGGGTGAGCTCGGCTTCGCCGCGGGGGCGCTGCCGGGCTACGCGGCGTCCCTGGCGGCGGCCTTCGTCTGGGCGAGCTACTCCGTGCTCTCGGCCCGGGTCGGACAGGTGCCGACCGACGCCGTCGCGGGGTTCTGCCTTGTCACGGCCGCGCTCAGCCTCGCCTGCCACCTGGTGTTCGAGGCGACGATCTGGCCGGCCAGCGCGGTGCAGTGGGGCGCGGTGGCCCTGCTCGGCCTCGGACCGGTCGGAGCCGCCTTCTATCTCTGGGACATAGGCTGCAAGCGCGGCGATGTCCGGCTGCTCGGAGCCACCGCCTACGCGGCGCCGGTGCTCTCGACGCTGATCCTGGTGGCCGCGGGCTATGCCAACCCCGGCCCCGCCCTGGCGCTGGCCTGCCTGCTCATCGTGTCCGGGGCGCTCGCTGCGGTGCGGGCCTCGCGCGCCGCGCCGGGCGGGGTCTAGCCCCGGGGCGTCGGCCGCCAGTCGGGGGGCGCCATCTCGAAGCCCGCGAAGTCGAAGCCCGGCGAGACCGTGCAGCCCACGAGGGTCCAGGCGCCCAGGCTGGTGGCGGTCTGCCAATGGCCGGCCGGCACCACGCATTGCGGGCGCTGGCCGGCGGCGAGGTCCGGCCCGAGATGCCGGGCTTCGGCGTCGTGCCCGTTCGGGCTCGTGGTGATCACCAGCGGCGCGCCCGCATGCCAGTGCCAGATCTCGGTGGCGTCGACCCGGTGCCAGGCCGAGACCTCGCCGAGATCCAGCAGGAAGTAGATCGCGGTCCCGACCGAGCGGCCCTCGACGGTGCGCGGATCGCGGAACGTCTCGCGGTAATAGCCGCCCTCCGGATGCGGTTTCAGCCCCAGGGTCGCGATCACCTCGGCCGCTGTCATGTCCGCCTCTCCGTACCACGACTCAGCGCGAATTGCCCGCCGCTTGCCGGCACTTGGCACCGATGGTACCGGCCGAAAACCCTGAAGGTCCGAAAAACATGCCGAGCCCGACCGTACGCCTCCACCGCGGCGACCTGCCCGCCGATTACGATCCGGGCCGGGCCGTGGCCATCGACACCGAGACGCTCGGCCTCAACCCGCACCGGGACCGACTCTGCGTGGTGCAGATCTCCACGGGTGACGGCACCGCCGACGTGGTCCAGATCCCGCAAGGTGGCCCGGAGCCCGCCGTGCTCAAGCGCGTCCTCGGCGATCCGGGCGTGCTGAAGATCTTCCACTTCGCCCGGTTCGACGTGGCGGTCCTGTTCAAGGCCTTCGGGGTGATGCCGGCACCGGTCTACTGCACCAAGATCGCCTCCAAGCTCGCCCGCACCTACACCGACCGCCACGGGCTCAAGGACGTGGTGCGCGAGCTCGTGGGCGTCGACCTGTCCAAGCAGCAGCAATCCTCCGACTGGGGCGCCGAGAGTCTGTCGCAGGCGCAGCTCGACTACGCGGCCTCCGACGTGCTCCATCTTCACGCCGCCCGCGAGCGACTCGACGCGATGCTGGCGCGCGAGGGCCGCACCGATCTCGCGGCCGCCTGCTTCGCCTTCCTGCCGACCCGCGCTCGTCTCGATCTCGACGGCTGGCCCGAGACTGACATCTTCGCCCATACGTGAGCGTTTCACCGACGCCAGGGGCGCTTCTCGCGCGAGGTGAGCCTTTCCTGCCACCGCACCGCGAAACGCCGCTGCTAAGTTGGCCGCGTCGGGGCTTCCAAGTCCCGGCCTGACCCTCCTCGCCGGTCACTCACCCGATCAGGCCGGCGAGGAGGGTCCGTCGCCCGTTCAAGTCAGCGTCCGGGGGCCAAACGGCGTCGTGATCCGCGCGGTCCAGCGCGGACCAGCGCCGCGGACGCAGTGCGGCGGGTCGGTGAGGCCAAGCGCCGCGTGGAGTGCAGTCACGGCATCCGGATCCGGATGCGTCAGGACGATCCCCTCGAGATGCGCGCCGAGGTCCGGCATCGTCACGGCGGGGTTCCCGCGCGGTCCCCAATCCATCACGCAGGGCGCGGCGCCGTCCGCCGGCCAAGCTCCCTCCGGGCGCAGGGCGAAGCGCCACGATAGGTCGCCCCGGGTCATCGTGGCAGCCGCGCCGAGCAGCGCGCCACGGGCGGCGAGCACGGAGTCGAGGTCGCCGGTGCGGGCGACGAAGCCGCGCAGTCGCCGGCCCGCCTCCCAATCGGCCCGCACCTGCGCCGCGTCATCGAGGCCGAACCACCGGGCGCGAGAAGGGGGCGCCGCCTCCGGATCGACGGCGATCACCTCTAGGAAGAGGGACGCGCCGAGGCGGAGCAGATGATTGCGTGTGCCCATCTCGCGATGGCGCCCGCCCTCCGGCATGGTGAGACCCAGGCAGTCCCGGACATGGGCCACGCCCTCCGCGAGATCGGGCGCGACGATGACGAGGTGGTCGAGGGTGAGCATCCGGGCGGCCTTCAAGGGGCTGTTCGAGCTGGCGAACGCGGTGCGCCGAAGATCGAAGTGGTACGCATCTCCCACTCACTTCCTCATCCTGAGGTGCGGTGGAGCCGCCCCGAAGGAGCTCTCCAGAAATCGTGCTGACCCCTGGAGCCCTCCTTCGAGGCCTCCGCTCCGCTGCGGCGCCTCAGGATGAGGGTGAGACTGGGAGATCCGGCGTCAAACGGACTTGTCCGGGCGCCGCGCACAGGCCTTTCGATCACCGCCGCCTTCGCGAATGGCCAAGATTCGGCGCTGTCGGCAAAAAAATGGCCGGCGCCCCGTGAGAGGCCCCGGCCGACAAGAGCGTGGGGCCGGGCGTCGCGCCCGGCCCATTCACATCACAGCGAGTAGTAGTGCACGAACTCGATCGGGTGCGGGGTCATCTCGTAGCGCAGCACCTCGGTCATCTTCAGCTCGATGAACGAGTCGATCTGGTCGTCCGTGAACACGCCGCCTTCCTTGAGGAAGGCCCGGTCCTTGTCGAGGCTGGTGAGCGCCTCGCGCAAGCTGCCGCACACGGTCGGGATCTTCTTCAACTCCCGCGGGGGCAGCTCGTACAGGTCCTTGTCCATGGCCGGGCCCGGGTCGATCTTGTTGCGGATGCCGTCGAGGCCGGCCATCAGCAGCGCCGAGAACGCCAGGTAGGGGTTCGCCATCGGGTCGGGGAAGCGGACCTCGACGCGCTTGGCCTTCGGGCTCTTGGTCCACGGGATACGGCAGGAAGCCGAGCGGTTGCGCGCCGAGTAGGCGAGCAGCACCGGCGCCTCGTAGCCCGGCACCAGGCGCTTGTACGAGTTGGTCGACGGGTTGGTGAAGGCGTTGAGCGCCTTGGCGTGCTTGATGATGCCGCCGATGTACCAGAGGCACTCCTGCGAGAGGCCGGCATATTTGTCGCCGGCGAAGATCGGCTTGCCGTCCTTCCAGATCGACTGGTGGACGTGCATCCCCGAGCCGTTATCGCCGTAGACGGGCTTGGGCATGAAGGTCGCGGTCTTGCCGTAGCTCTGCGCGACGTTGTGGATGCAGTACTTGTAGATCTGCATATGGTCGGCGAGCAGGGTCAGCGTGTCGAACTTCATCCCGAGCTCGTGCTGGGCCGAGGCCACCTCGTGGTGGTGCTTCTCGACCTTCACGCCCATGGATTGCATGGCCGCGAGCATCTCGCCGCGCATGTCCTGGGCCGAGTCCTGCGGCGGAACGGGGAAGTAGCCGCCCTTGGTCTGCACGCGGTGGCCGAGATTGCCGCCCTCGTAATCGGTGAAGC
Source organism: Methylobacterium sp. CM6257 (assembly GCF_054611515.1). NCBI lineage: Bacteria > Pseudomonadati > Pseudomonadota > Alphaproteobacteria > Hyphomicrobiales > Methylobacteriaceae > Methylobacterium > Methylobacterium sp. CM6257. The sequence continues at coordinate 5,528,161 of NZ_CM137735.1, read as the reverse complement.
CGTTGGTCGGCAGCTCGGTGGAGTCGAGCTCGAAGCCGGTGCGGTAGGGGTCGGCCGCGAACTTCACGTCGTCGAACACGAAGAATTCGGCCTCGGGGCCGACATAGATCGTGTCGCCGATCCCGGTCTGCTGCAGGTAGGCCTCGGCGCGCTTGGCGGTGCCGCGGGGATCGCGGCCGTAGGGCTCGCCGGTCGCCGGCTCCAGCACGTCGCAGACGATCGACATGGTCGCGGCGGAGAAGAACGGGTCCAGGGTGGCGGTTACCGGGTCCGGCATCAGCAGCATGTCGGACTCGTTGATCGCCTTCCAGCCGGCGATCGAGGAGCCGTCGAACATGGTGCCCTCGTCGAAGATCTCCTCGTCGATGAGCGACACGTCAAACGTCACGTGCTGCCACTTGCCGCGCGGGTCGGTGAACCGGAAGTCCACGTAGCGCACGTCGTTGTCCCGGATCGTCTTCAGCACCTCGGCCGCGGTGGTCATCGTGGGCATCCTCCAGGGATCTCTGAATCGTCTCTCGTGGCGTACCCGCACCCGAGCGCGTGCGCCGGCAAGCGGGGCTTGATATCCGTCACGGGCGTACCTTGCCACCCGCAGGGTCACGGAATCGGCTTTCGGTTGGAACGATCGATCTACGATCCCGCGCGATCTCGAAACCGTGATCGCGAAAAACCGCTTCTAGGGCACCGTTGTCCCGCGGCAATAGCCAATGTGGCACGCTCTGTGCGAAGGCGGCGACGGCCGTCGGCAAGGCGGCCAGCCGTTCGCGTCTTCCAGGGTTGCCCCGGTCGCGCATCGAAAACGGACGAGAGAACCGGAATGACCAAATATAAGCTCGAGTACATATGGCTCGACGGGTATACGCCGACCCCGAATCTCCGCGGTAAGACGCAGATCAAGGACTTCGACAGCTTCCCGGCCCTCGAGCAGCTCCCGATGTGGGGCTTCGACGGCTCGTCCACCAAGCAGGCCGAGGGTGGCAGCTCCGACTGCATGCTCAAGCCCGTGCGCCACTTCCCTGACCCGGCCCGCAAGAATGGCGTGCTGGTGCTCTGCGAAGTGATGATGCCGGACGGCATTACCCCGCATGAGTCGAACAAGCGCGCCACCATCCTGGACGATCCGGGCGCCTGGTTTGGCTTCGAGCAGGAGTACTTCCTCTACAAGGACGGCCGCCCGCTCGGCTTCCCGGCCACCGGCTACCCGGCCCCGCAGGGCCCGTACTATACCGGCGTCGGCTACTCGAACGTGGGCGATGTCGCCCGCAAGATCGTCGAGGAGCACCTCGACCTCTGCCTGGATGCCGGCATCAACCACGAGGGCATCAACGCCGAGGTGGCCAAGGGCCAGTGGGAATTCCAGATCTTCGGCAAGGGCTCTAAGAAGGCCGCCGACGAGATGTGGATGGCTCGCTACCTCCTCCAGCGCCTCTGCGAGCAGTACGGCATCGACGTCGAGTACCACTGCAAGCCGCTCGGCGACACCGACTGGAACGGGTCGGGCATGCACTGCAACTTCTCGACCGCTTTCATGCGCGAGCACGGCGGCAAGGCCTACTTCGAGAAGCTCATGGAGGCGTTCAAGAACGCCCGCGAGGAGCACATTGCCGTCTACGGCCCGGACAACCACATGCGGCTGACCGGCAAGCACGAGACCGCCTCGATCCACGAGTTCTCGTACGGCGTGGCCGACCGCGGCGCCTCGATCCGCGTGCCGCATTCCTTCGTCAACAACGGCTACAAGGGCTACCTTGAGGACCGCCGTCCGAACTCCCAGGGCGACCCCTACCAGATCGCCTCGCAGGTGCTGAAGACGATCGCTTCCGTGCCGACCGAGGCCGCTGCCGCCGCGTGAGACGCGATGGGGAGCACGACGCTCCCGGTGCCGAACCAGCGAAGCCGGGCCTGTGGGTCCGGCTTCGCCGTTTTCAGGGCAGGAGGGCCGGCTCGGAAACGGCTGCGTTCAGGTGCGGCGCGGCCGCTCGTCTTCGCGGATCGCGGCTTCGTGGTACCAGGCACCGCCGCCAAAGCTCGGCACGGTGGCCGGCTTCGTGGCCGACGCAGGCCGAGGCGCTGCGCGGGTGCGGCGGAATGCGGACAGATCGTAGATCTTGGCGCTCTCGCGCGGGTCCGTCTCGGCCATCGCACATCCTCCTGCATCAGGTTCAAGCGGCCGATCCGGTCGGCCGTTCCCGATGATGTGGGGTGCGGAAGGCGGCGCTCCATGGCGGAAAGCGCCGATGCCGGACATTCGTGCAGCGCGAATTCTTAGGCAGAACGGATCCGGCGGCATCAGGGCCGCTCGGAGGAGGGCCTCAGATGGCGTCCGTTCCGGTCTCGCCGGTGCGGATGCGGATCGCTTCCTCGATGCTCGACACGAAGATCTTGCCGTCACCGATGCGGCCCGTCTGGGCGGATTTGCGAATTGCCTCGACGGCGCCTTCGACCAGCGCGTCCGACAGCACGATCTCGAGCTTCACCTTGGGCAGGAAGTCGACCACGTATTCGGCGCCCCGGTAGAGCTCCGTGTGGCCCTTCTGCCGGCCGAACCCCTTCGCCTCGATGACGGTGATGCCCTGGAGGCCGACCTCCTGGAGCGCCTCCTTCACCTCGTCGAGCTTGAAAGGCTTGATGATCGCTTCGATCTTCTTCATGCCGCTCGGGCCTGCGCTACGGTGCCTGGCTTTTCTAACATCCCCGTGACGCTTTCGCCACGCCGTTTTCTCGGTGCAGCCGACCGGACTGCCTATTCTATGTGCTAAATCTGCACATCCTTCGGGCGTTTTGCGGATTTTTGGCGCGGTTTTGGTCAGGGCATGGTTGGCGCACGGGCAGAGGCGGAGGTGGACATGCGATTGCTGACGGTCGCGGCGATGAGGCAGGTCGACGCTGCGGCGATCGCCGGCGGGACCCCGGGCCTCACGCTCATGGAGGCGGCCGGCGCCGCGGTGGCCGCCCGCGGCCGGGTCCGTCTGCCGGAGGCGGGCCGGGTCGTGGTGTTGTGCGGACCCGGCAACAACGGCGGCGACGGCTTCGTGGCCGCGCGTCTGCTGGCGGAAGGCGGTTTTGCCGTTGACCTCTTCCTGCTCGGCGATCGCGAAGCCCTCAAGGGCGACGCCGCTCTCGCCGCCAAGGGCTGGACCGGTCCGGTGCGCGACGCCGCATCGGCAGCGCTCCCGGCCTGCGACCTCGTGGTCGATGCCCTGTTCGGGGCTGGATTGTCGCGCGACCTCGACGGCGCGGTGCGCGCCCTCGTGGAGGCGGTGAACGCCAGCGGGATCCCTGTGCTCGCCGTCGACGTGCCGAGTGGGCTCGACGGCGATACAGGTGCCGTGCGCGGTGTCGCGATCCGGGCGGTGGAGACTGTGACCTTCGTGGCGTTCAAGCCTGGGCACCTGCTCCAGCCCGGGCGGAGCCTGTGTGGCCAACTCAGCCTGGCGGATATCGGGACCGGACGGGCAGCCTTGGAAGCCGGTCTCGCCGCCTGCGGGGCGCCGCTTTACCGGAACGGTCCGGATCTCTGGGCGCGGCACTTCCCCCGGCTCACCGGGGAGAGTCACAAATACACGCGCGGTCACGCCCTCGTCCTGTCGGGTCCCGCTACCAAGACGGGTGCGGCCCGGCTGGCTGCGCGCGGTGCCCTGCGGGCGGGCGCGGGCCTCGTGACGGTCGCGTCACCGGCGGCCGCGCTTCCCGAGAACGCCGCCCATCTGACGGCGATCATGCTGCGGCCCTGCGAGAGCGCCGACGACCTCGACGACCTGCTCACCGACGAGCGCCTGAACGTCGTTCTGGCCGGACCTGGCCTCGGCACCGGCGAGCCCACCCGTGAGCGTGTCGCGGTCGCCGCCGCCGCCGGGCGCGGTCTCGTCCTCGATGCCGATGCGCTGACGAGCTTTGCCGGCCAAGCATCGGTCCTCGCCGCACACCTTGCGGACGGCGATGCGCGGGCGGTGCTCACGCCGCATGCCGGCGAGTTCGCGCGGCTTTTCAAAGGGACGGCTGCGGGCGCGGACGAGGCCGACAAGGTTGCCAGGACCCGCGCGGCGGCCCGGCTCGTTGGCGCCATCGTGGTGCTGAAGGGATCCGACACCGTGATCGCGAGCCCGGACGGGCGCGCGGCCATCAACGACCACGGGAGCCCCTATCTCGGTACCGCCGGCTCGGGGGACGTGCTGGGCGGCCTGATCGCCGGCCTCCTGGCGCAGGGCATGCCAGCGTTCGAGGCCGCTGCGGCCGGCGTCTGGCTCCACGGGGATGCGGGCCTGCGCCACGGCCCCGGCCTGATCGCCGAGGACATCCCGGAGCTGATGCCGGCGGTACTGCGGGATGTCGCGGCGGCCGACCTCAGGTGACCTCGAACAGAGTCCAGAGGCCGGCGTCGAATCGCTCCAGCACCGTGGCGCTGATCAGCCAGCGCCCCGGATTGTCCGCCAGGAAGCCGATCCGCGCGGTCCGGCCCTCGAGGAGCTGGAACGTATCGAGCCAGTAGGGCTCCCAGCCGTCGTCCAGGGGGTGGAGCAGGCGGAAGCAGTGGCCGTGCAGGTGCAGCGCCTGCGGGAAAGCGGTCTCGTTGCGCAGGGCCAGCACCACCACCTGCCCCCGCTTTACCGAGAAGATCGGCTGGAGGCCGGCGACGCCGCTCGCGCCGTTCACCGACCAGATCTTCTGCGGGTCGCCCGTGTAGACGGGATCGGGCGCCGTGCCCTCTTTACCCGCATCCTTTGCGTCCTTCGGCACGAAGGCGCCGCCGGTGATCACCACGTCGCGCCGCAGCGCGTTCTGGAGCTTGATCTCGGCCGGCAGGCGCTTGTTCTCGCCGATCGGGCCGATCGGCGCCCGCTTGTCGGCGACCTTGGCGCCCTTCGTGGTCACGCTCGCGAGCGTCAGCCCCTTGCCGATCAGGGCCTGGATCGCGCAGGTGGCGCCTTCTTCTTCCGGCAGGTCGACCAGCAGATCGTAGCGGGTGCCGGGTGGGAAGGGCAGGGTGGCCCGCAGCGGCTCGAACGTGTCGGTGGGCTGTCCGTCAACGGCCGCCACGTAGACCTTCACACCCTCGAACCGGATCCGCGTCGCGCGGGCATTGCAGGCATTGCCGAGGCGCAGGCGGACGCGGGCCCCCGGGCGCACCTCGAAGGCGCCCGGCACGGGCTTGCCGTTCACCGTGACGAGGTTGCCGAGCCGGCCGTGCGCGGCGGCCAGGGGCGTCTGCCCGAACGGCATCAGGCTGCCGTCCTCCTGGAGTCGCCAATCCTGCAGGACGACGCTGACATCCGCATCGACGGCCGGCGGACTGGTCTCCTCGACGACCAGCATGCCGGCAAGCCCACGACCCGACGGCTCGCTCGCCCCGCCGACAACCAGGGGCCGGATCAGGAAGGATCCGGCATCTGGCGGCGTGAACGCGTAGAGGAAGTCGCCGCCCGGTGCGATCGGCGCCTGGGTCACCCCGCCGACGCCGTCCATGGCATTGACGTTGCGCACCCCGTGCCAGTGCAGCGACAGGGGCTTGTCGGTCCGGTTCTCCACCTTCAGCCGCACCGACTGCCCGAGCTTGACCCGGATCACGGGCGGCAAGGCCTTGCCGTCGAAGCACCAGACCGGCGTCTCGGGTGCGGGGTCGGGCCGGAAGCGGGCCTTGCCCGGCGCCGCCGACAGCGTCGTGGCGTCCGGCTGTGCGGCGTCGGCCGACGGCGGAGATGCCGTCTCGGCTGCGTGCCCCGGACTCTGCTGGGCGCGGACCACCTCCGGCACCAACCCCAGCGCCGCCGCGGCGAGCAGGGTCCGGCGCGACGGCGCGCCGTTGCGCGATTCGGTCGGCGGCTCGGTGCGGGATGGCGGCATGGGATCTCGGCTGCGGCTCGCGACGGGCCCGCTCCATAGCGGCGCGCCGGCCCGCGCGCCACAGGGACAAGTTTTTTGCTGCGGGCCGGCGGACCCATGCTATAGGGCGCGCTTCCGGCGGCCGGCGATGCGCCGGATGTCGGCGCGCGCGGGCGTGGCGGAACTGGTAGACGCGCTGGATTTAGGTTCCAGTGTCGCAAGACGTGGGGGTTCGAGCCCCTCCGCCCGCACCAGGACGTCTGCTGAGGGCGCGGTCCCCCGCGGACCGCCCCGTCTCCGTATCCGACGTCTCGGCATCCCGGACCGCGCGAAAACGACGCCGGCCCGGCCGGCGACCACAGGTTTCTTTGAAGAGCGACGACGACGATGCAGGTGACCGAGATCAACGCCCAGGGGCTGAAGCGCGAGTTTCAGGTTCTGCTGGCCGCCCAGGAACTCGAGGAGCGCCTGACCAATGAGCTGTCCGGCATGAAGGACAAGGTGCAGCTGAAGGGCTTCCGCCCCGGCAAGGTGCCGGTCGCGCACCTGCGCAAGGTCTACGGCCGCTCCGTGATGGCCGAGGTGGTGCAGAACGCTGTCAATGAAGCCAACCGCAAGATCGTCACCGATAACGGCCTCAAGCTCGCCCTCGAGCCGCAGGTCGAGTTTCCGGCCGATCAGTCTGAGGTCGAGAAGGCGCTCGACGCAAAGGGCGACCTCGCCTTCAAGGTGGCCCTCGAGGTGATGCCGAGCTTCGAGCTCGCCGACCTCTCCGACGTCAGCCTCACGAAGCGGGTCGCCAAGCCGTCCGACGAGGAGGTGAACGAGGCCCTCGAGCGCATGGCCGGCCAGAGCCGTCCGTTCTCCGAGCGCGAGGAGGGGGCCGAGGCCCAGACGGGCGACCGGGTCACCATCGACTTCGTCGGCCACATCGACGGCGAGGAGTTCCAGGGCGGCAAGGGCGAGGGCATCGATCTGGAGCTCGGCTCCGGCTCGTTCATCCCGGGCTTCGAGGACCAGCTCGTCGGCGCCAAGACCGGCGAGAAGCGGCTCGTCAAGGTCACCTTCCCCGAGTCCTATGGGGCCGAGCACCTCGCCGGCAAAGATGCCGAGTTCGACGTGACGGTCACGAAGATCCAGGCGCCGGGCGAGGCCAAGTTGGACGACGAGTTCGCCAAGTCTATGGGCATGGAGTCGCTGGAGAAGCTCCGCGAGGCCGTGTCCGAGGCGATCGGCCGGGACTTCGAGGCCGCCTCGCGGCGCCTGCTCAAGAAGGACCTCCTCGACGCGCTCGATGGCAAGTACGCCTTCGAGCTGCCCCCGTCCCTGGTGGCGCAGGAATTCGCCGCCGTGTGGGCGCAGGTCGAGCAGGACCTCAAGAACCGCGGCAAGACCTTCGCGGACGAGGATACCACCGAGGAGAAGGCCCAGGCCGAGTACCGGAAGATCGCCGAACGGCGCGTCCGTCTCGGTCTCGTGCTTGCGCAGGTCGGCGAGAGCGCCGATATCAAGGTCTCGGACGAGGAGGTGAACCAGGCCCTCATCGCCCGGGTCCGGCAGTTCCCGGGCCAGGAGCAGCAGGTCTGGGACTTCTACCGGAAGAATGCGCAGGCGCTCGCGGAACTCCGCGCGCCCCTGTTCGAGGAGAAGGTGGTTGACCACGTCCTCGGGCAGGTGAAACTCGTTGAGGAACCCGTCTCGAAAGAGGCGCTTTTCGCAGACGATGACGACGACACGACCGGCGAGAAGCCGGCAGACAAGGCCGAGGCCAAAGCCGAGGCAAAGGCCGACTGAGGCCCGCTCTGTCCCAGGACGGCGGGCATGGGTTAGGCGATGGTTAAGCATCGCCGGTGTTCGCTGACATGCCCGGGGCTGCCCTGATTCGCGGCAGCCCCGGGCCTCACTCCGGGGCAGGACGAGATGAGAGATCCGATCGACGTCTACAACAACGCGCTCGTGCCGATGGTCGTCGAGCAGTCGAGCCGCGGCGAGCGCGCTTTCGACATCTACTCCCGCCTGCTGCGTGAGCGCATCATCTTCCTCACCGGCCCCGTGGAGGATTACGGCGCCTCGCTGATCGTGGCGCAGTTGCTGTTCCTCGAGGCGGAGAACCCGAAGAAGGAAATCTCCTTCTACATCAACTCCCCCGGCGGCGTGGTCACCTCCGGCCTGTCGATCTACGACACGATGCAGTTCATCCGCTGCCCGGTGACGACCCTCTGCGTCGGCCAGGCCGCCTCGATGGGCTCGCTCCTGCTCACCGCCGGCGAGCCCGGCCATCGCTTCGCCCTGCCGAACGCCCGGATCATGGTCCACCAGCCGTCGGGCGGCTTCCAGGGCCAGGCGACCGACATCCTGATTCATGCCCGAGAGATCGAGGCGCTGAAGCGGCGCCTGAACGAGATCTACGTGAAGCACACGGGCCGCGACTACGACACGATCCATACGGCGCTGGAGCGCGACAACTTCATGACCGCCGACGCGGCCAAGGAGTTCGGGCTCATCGACGAGGTGATCGAGAAGCGGCCCGAGCCGGCAGCCGCCTGACCACCCCGCGTCGCCTGACCGCCGCGGCGCGGCCTTGATCCCGCCGCGGCAGCGTGTTTGCATCCGAAATCCGGCCCTTCGGTCAAAGGCGCACAGCACACTGTTTCTTTAAACGGGCCCCCTTACATTGAAGCGATGCGCGTACGCCCCTAGCCGGCTGCGTACGCGACGAATCGGAGACCGATATGAGCAAGACTGGCGGCAACGACTCGAAGAGCACGCTGTATTGCTCGTTCTGCGGCAAGAGCCAGCACGAGGTCCGCAAGCTGATCGCCGGCCCGACCGTGTTCATCTGCGACGAGTGCGTCGAGCTGTGCATGGACATCATCCGCGAGGAGTCGAAATCCTCGCTGGTGAAGAGCCGCGACGGGGTGCCGACCCCGAAGGAGATCCGCCGCGTCCTCGACGACTACGTCATCGGCCAGGACTTCGCCAAGAAGGTCCTCTCGGTCGCTGTGCACAACCACTACAAGCGGCTCGCGCACGCGACGAAGCACAACGACGTCGAACTGGCCAAGTCCAACATCATGCTGATCGGGCCGACCGGCTCGGGCAAGACGCTGCTCGCGCAGACGCTCGCCCGCATCCTGGACGTGCCGTTCACCATGGCGGACGCAACGACGCTCACCGAGGCGGGCTATGTCGGCGAGGATGTCGAGAACATCATCCTCAAGCTGCTCCAGGCCTCGGACTACAACGTCGAGCGCGCCCAGCGCGGCATCGTCTACATCGACGAGATCGATAAGATCTCCCGCAAGTCCGACAACCCGTCGATCACCCGCGACGTGTCGGGCGAGGGCGTGCAGCAGGCGCTCCTGAAGATCATGGAGGGCACGGTGGCCTCCGTCCCGCCGCAGGGCGGCCGGAAGCACCCGCAGCAGGAATTCCTGCAGGTCGACACGACCAACATCCTGTTCATCTGCGGCGGCGCCTTCGCGGGACTGGAGCGGATCATCTCGCAGCGCGGCAAGGGGACCTCGATCGGCTTCGGCGCGACCGTGCAGGCCCCCGACGACCGCCGCACCGGCGAGATCTTCCGCTCGGTCGAGCCGGAGGACCTGCTGAAGTTCGGCCTCATCCCCGAGTTCGTCGGCCGCCTGCCGGTTCTGGCCACGCTCGAGGACCTCGACGAGGCCGCGCTGAAGAAGATCCTGCAGGAGCCCAAGAACGCGCTGGTCAAGCAGTACCAGCGGCTGTTCGAGATGGAGAACGTCGACCTGACATTCCAGGACGAGGCGCTCTCGCTCGTCGCCCGCAAGGCGATCGAGCGGAAGACCGGCGCCCGCGGCCTGCGCTCCATCCTGGAGACGATCCTGCTCGACACGATGTACGATCTGCCGGGCCTCGAGTCCGTCGAGCAGGTGGTGATCGGTCCGGAGGTGGTGGAGGGCAAGTCGCGCCCGCTCTACATCCACGGCGACCGCAACAAGGATGCGCCCGCCAGCGTCAGCGCGTAAGCGCTTGGTAGGGTTGCGTTAAGCGCCCGGCTCCGGCCGGGCGCGCTGCGGGGAACATCTTGAAAACGCTGCTCTCCGCAGCCACCTCAGGCTCAACGCGGTGGCCGCACGCTCCTTCGAGGTACGGTCCGCGTCACCAGCCGCAAAGTTTTCGAAAGCCCCGACCCTCGCGGCCCGGTCGGCCCCTGGCTGTAGGCGCGCTCCGTGCATGGAGGAGCCGAACCCGGGCGTCCCTGAGAGGAAGTCAGCATGTCACAGTCGAAATCGCGCCAGCCGGTGGTCCCGGGCACGACGGGCTCCTACGCCGTCCTCCCCCTGCGCGACATCGTCGTTTTCCCGCACATGATCGTGCCCCTGTTCGTGGGCCGCGAGAAGTCGATCCGCGCCCTCGAGGAGGCGGTGCGCACGGACCGCCATATCCTGCTCGCCACCCAGATCAACGCGGGCGACGACGATCCGGCCACTGACGCGATCTACAAGATCGGCACCCTTGCCTCGGTCCTTCAGCTCCTGAAGCTGCCCGACGGCACCGTGAAGGTGCTCGTCGAGGGCGTCGGCCGCGCGAAGGTCACGGGTTTCACCCGCTCGGACGAGTACTACGAGGCCACCGCCGAGGCGCTGCACGACGAGCTCGGCGACCGCGTCGAGGCCGAGGCGCTCGCGCGCTCGGTGCTCTCGGAGTTCGAGAATTACGTCAAGCTGAACAAGAAGATCTCCCCCGAGGTCGTCTCCGCCGTGACCCAGATCGACGAGCCCTCCAAGCTCGCCGACACGATCGGCTCGCACCTGCTCGTCAAGATCTCCGACAAGCAGGGCATCCTGGAGACCCCCACGGTGGCGCAGCGCCTCGAGCGCGTGCTGTCGCTGATGGAGAGCGAGATCTCTGTGCTCCAGGTAGAGAAGCGCATCCGGACCCGCGTCAAGCGGCAGATGGAGAAGACCCAGCGCGAGTACTACCTGAACGAGCAGATGAAGGCGATCCAGAAGGAGCTGGGCGACTCCGAGGATGGCCGCGACGAGCTGGCCGAGCTAGAAGAGAAGATCGAGAAGACCAAGCTCTCCAAGGAGGCTCGCGACAAGGCTACGGCCGAGCTGAAGAAGCTGCGCCAGATGTCGCCGATGTCGGCCGAGGCGACCGTCGTGCGCAACTACCTCGACTGGATGCTCGGCATCCCGTGGGGCAAGCGCTCGAAGATCAAGAAGGACCTGCTCGGCGCCCAGGCGCTGCTGGACGAGGACCATTTCGGCCTCGACAAGGTCAAGGAGCGGATCGTCGAGTACCTCGCCGTGCAGCAGCGCGCGAACAAGCTCACCGGCCCGATTCTGTGCCTCGTCGGTCCCCCCGGCGTCGGCAAGACCTCGCTCGGCAAGTCCATCGCCAAGGCGACGGGTCGCGAGTTCGTGCGCATGTCGCTCGGCGGCGTGCGTGACGAGGCCGAGATCCGCGGTCACCGCCGGACCTATATCGGCTCGATGCCCGGCAAGATCGTGCAGTCGATGCGCAAGGCCAAGACCTCGAACCCGCTCATCCTGCTCGACGAGATCGACAAGATGGGCATGGATTTCCGCGGCGATCCGTCGGCGGCGCTCCTTGAGGTGCTCGACCCTGAGCAGAACAGCACCTTCAACGACCACTACCTGGAGGTGGATTACGACCTCTCGAACGTGATGTTCGTGACCACGGCCAACACCCTCAACATCCCGGGCCCGCTCATGGACCGGATGGAGGTGATCCGCATCGCCGGCTACACCGAGGAGGAGAAGGTCGAGATCGCGCGCAAGCACCTGATCCCGAACGCCCTGAAGAAGCACGGCCTCGGGACGGACGAGTGGTCGATCGACGACGACGGTCTGCTGATGCTGGTCCGCCGCTACACGCGGGAGGCCGGTGTCCGTAACCTGGAGCGCGAGCTGTCCAACCTGATCCGCAAGGCGGTGAAGGAGATCCTGATCACCAAGACCAAGGCGGTCGCGGTGACCCCGGACACCCTTCCGGTCTTCCTCGGTCCGCCGAAGTTCCGCTACGGCGAGATCGACGCGGACGATCAGGTTGGCGTGGTGACGGGTCTGGCCTGGACCGAGGTCGGTGGCGAGCTGCTGACGATCGAGGGCGTCATGATGCCCGGCAAGGGCAAGATGACGGTCACCGGCAACCTGAAGGATGTGATGAAGGAGTCGATCTCGGCGGCGGCGAGTTACGTCCGCTCCCGGGCCCTTGACTTCGGCATCGAGCCGCCGCTCTTCGAGCGCCGCGACATCCACGTCCACGTTCCGGAGGGGGCGACCCCGAAGGACGGTCCGTCGGCCGGCATCGCCATGGCCACTGCGATCATCTCAACGCTGACCGGGATCCCGGTCCGACGCGACGTCGCGATGACCGGCGAGGTGACGCTCCGCGGCCGGGTGCTGCCGATCGGCGGCCTGAAGGAGAAGCTGCTCGCCGCGCTCCGCGGCGGCATCAAGACGGTGCTGATCCCCGAGGAGAACGCCAAGGACATCGCCGAGGTGCCCGATAGCGTGAAGAACGGGCTGGAGATCGTGCCCGTGTCGCGGATGGATCAGGTGCTGGAAAAGGCGCTGGTCCGCCAGCCCGAGGCGATCGAGTGGGAGGAGCCGCTGCCAGTGGCCAAGCCCGCCCGGACCGAGGAGGACGGGACCGCCTTCGTGGCGCACTGACCGCCCTCTGACGTGATCGAGTCGAGCCCCCGGAGTCCAACTCCGGGGGCTTTTTTGCGCGCGGCGCCTGCCAGATCCGCATCCTGCTGAGCGACCCGAACACCATCGCGGACGTGCTTTGCGGCGCGGCCCCTTGCACCGGACCGCTGCCATGCCGTAACGGTCGGCCGCCGGGCGGTTAGCTCAGTTGGTAGAGCGTCTCCTTTACACGGAGAGGGTCGGGGGTTCGAGTCCCTCACCGCCCACCAACCCACGGGCGTGTGCGAGCCCATTGGACGGTCGGGCCGCGGGCGGTTCGACGCTGCGACCCGGAAGCTTTCCGGAAAAGTGTGTTGCGGCTTCCGGTTCGGTCTGCCGCAAGGGTCATGGATGCGGCAGGGTCATGATCGGCCGCGCATGTGCACCCCTTGTCATGAGATGCGGCCAATGCCGCCGAGTCCGGATTTTCGACCTAGATATATGGCTTTTCATCAATAAAATGCTGCAGAATTTCCGCAGATATATTTTAGCGTTAAAATATAATCCGAAATAAATGCTGATTATTACTGTATCGGAGCATCACGCAGGACGGGCGCTCCCATGGGCAGCGCGGTTTGATTTCGGGCTCCGATTGAAAGACGACGTCCTCACTCGTGAGAGTGCCGATGCACCCGCACCCGACTGTCGCCAGTTGGAAGGGAGATAGGTGATGAGAAAAGGCGAAATTTCGTTACTATACCGAGGCCGGTATACCCAGAAATGAGTACTGTCGGCCCTGGATTAACCGTGAGAACACTGGCGCAACTCTTGAAAGCGAGGGTTCGATGCCAAGTCCGGTCAGTGGTCGCGCAGGGCAGGTAGAGGATCCTGCACACGCCAGTGTAACCGCGCTGCTGGCCCATACGCGATACCGGCTCGCCGGCTGGCTTGGTGCGTCGCGTGCCGCCGGGCGGGTCCCCACGCGGCTGCTGACCGAGGCGGAAATCGCCGCCTTTCGCCGCGACGGGTTCCTGGCCATTCCGGCCATCACGACCGCGGAGGAACTCGATACGCTGCGGGGCGCCTATGACCGCCTGTTCGACGAGGCGCGGGGTTGGAAGGACGGCAGCCTGTTCGATCTCGTCGACGTCGACCGGGGTGCCGGCCTCGCCCGGTCGCCGCAGCTGATCAACCCGTCGCGGTTCGAGCCGCTCCTGCGGGACATCCTGTTCCGGACGAACGCCCTGGCCATGTGCCGCCAGCTCCTGGGGCCGAAGGCGGCGCTGGTCTTCGAGCACGCGATCCGGAAGCCGCCGAAGGTCGGGGCCGCCACGGCCTGGCATCAGGACGAGGCGTTCTACGCCGCCTACACCAACTACCGGGCGATCACGGTCTGGATGCCGCTCCAGACCGTCACGCCCGAGAACGGCTGCATGCTCTACGTGCCCGGCAGTCACTTGGAGCCGCTCCTGACCCATCGCAGCATCGGCAACGATCCGCGCATCCATGGGCTGGAGGCGCTCGGGGTGCCGACCGAGCGGGCGGTTCCGTGTCCGCTCCCGGCCGGGGGCGCGACGTTCCACGATTGCCGGACCCTGCACTGCGCCGGGCCGAACCTCAGCGATGGGCCCCGGCGCGCCTACGCGCTGGGCTTCGGGGTCCGCGCCGCGGAGCACACGCTGCGCACGGAGCATCCCTGGAACGCCGAGAAGCGCACCCTGCGGCAGGAGCGTGAGCGGCAGGCCCGGGGGCCCATCGCCCGCATCGCGGTCAGGGCAAAGCAACAGATCAAGGCGCTCGTCCGCTGAGACTTCGCATCGTGGCGGAACGGGTCGATCTGTGCCGACCGCGTGTTCGTGCATGATGCGGAAACGTCCAATCCGGTTTTCTGAGACCATCGTGCGATGACGATGAGCTGAAGCGTGCGGCTGTTTCCTTGAAGGAGCAGCGCGCTCTACGAGACCGGCCGCAGCGACAGCGCCGCGCGCACGACCGCCTCGGCTTGGACGTGGTGCAGCATGTGCCGGCCTCCGGCAGGAGTTCGAACTTCGCCCCGGGGATCCTGCGGGCGGCGCGGTGCGCGTGCACGAACGTGTCGACCACGAGATCGGCGCTGCCGCCCAGGAGGCGCACGGGCACCCGCAGGGTCAGATAGGTCGTAGGCTCCGGGTGAGGCCCGGACCCGGTCACGGCATGGGCGATCGTCCGGCAGGTGCACGATCCGGCGCGTTACGATGCGGGGGCCCTGTACTCATCCTGCGTCGGCCGGTCCAGGCTGGGCAGGGCGGCTGCGGCAATGGTCAACTACAGGGGCCGCCGGCGGCCGGGCACGCTGCGGGCCACGGCCAGCGCCGTGGCGGCGCCCAGGCCAACGAGGCCGGCTGCCGCGGCGAGCGGGTGCAGGGTCGCCCGGGTGTAAGCGCTGGTCCGCATGACGGGGACAGGCGGGTCGCCGCGCATCGCGCCGGCCGCTACGGGAGCATGCAGGGCACCGTCCGGATTTCGGGGGGGGCTCGCACGCTTCTGCAGGGCGATGATCGCAGGGGTGAGGTAATCGTAGGCGCCGGGCGCGAATTCCTTGCCGGCCGTGAAGGCCTTCCCGGCGCCGCCCACGAAGATGTCGCGCTGTGGATGAACGGCCGCGTGCAGGATGGCGTTCGCCACCTCCTCGGGTGGATAGATCGGCGGCGGCAGGCTCGGCTCGCGATCCATATAGTTGCGCGCCCGGTTGGGGAGGGGCGTGTCGATCGAGGCCGGCTTGATGAGCGTCACAGAGACCGGTGCGCCCTCGTGCATCAGCTCCATGCGCAGGGCATCGGTGAAGCCCTTCACCGCGTGTTTCGAGGCCGCGTACATGCCCTGGTACGGGAAGGCGAGATCGGAGGCGATGCTGCCGACGTTGATGAGGGCGCCGCCGTGGTCGCGCAGGTGCTCGGCCGCTACGAGGGATCCGAACACCGTCCCCCAGAAATTGGTCTGGATCAGGCGCTCGTGGTCCGCGTCGCTGATCTCGCGGAGCCGCCCGTAGATCGAGAGGCCCGCCACGTTCACCCAGGTGTCGAATCCGCCGAACGTCGCGATCGCCCGGTCCGCGACGGCCTGCACGTCCGCGCGGCGGCCGACATCGGCGACGACATGGATCGCCTTGCCGCCGACGCCCTCGATCTCCGCCTGGATACGCGCCAGGGCGTCACCGCTGCGTGCCGCCATGACCACGCGGGCGCCGCGCTCAGCCGCCATCCGGGCGGTGGTGAGGCCGATCCCCGACGAGGCGCCGGTGATCACGATGACCTGTTCGCGGAGCGGCTTGTGCTTCATGCGTCATCCCCCGGTATCCAGAAGCGCGACCGTGGAGCACTGCCGCGGTCGCACGTCTGGGTATTCACCGGGAGGGCCGCATGGTTCCGGATACCGGGCGGGTGTTTGCGTCGCAGGGCCGGCGGTCTCGTTCAGCGTCCGTAGATATCCTCGACGCGGATGATGTCGTCCTCGCCGGTGTAGGAGCCGACCTGGACCTCGATCAGCTCCAGCGGGATCTTGCCGGGGTTGGAGAGGCGATGCATCGAGCCGATCGGCAGGTAGACCGCCTCGTTCTCGTGGACCAGCACCACGCGCTCGTCGATGGTCACCTCGGCCGTGCCGCGCACCACCACCCAGTGCTCGGCCCGGTGGTAGTGCTTCTGCAGCGACAGCCGCCCGCCCGGCACCACCTGGATCCGCTTCACCTGGAACCGCTCGCCCAGGTCGATCCGCTGGTACCAGCCCCACGGCCGGTACATCCGCAGATGCGCGTCCGCCTCCGGCGCGCCCGAGGCTCGCAGCGCATGGACCAGCTCCTTGACCTGCCCCGACTGCGCCTTGGACGCCACCAGCACCGCGTCGGGGGTGGAGACCACCACCACGTCCTCCAAGCCGACCACCGCGGTCAGGCCCTCGCCCTGGCTGTGCACCAGGCTGTTCTTCGTCCCGATCAGCGACACCCGGCCCCGCACCGCGTTGCCGGCCTCGTCGTGCTCCAGCACCTGCCAGACCGCGTCCCAGGTGCCGACATCCGACCAGGCAAACGCCACCGGCAGCACCCCGGCCTGCGCGGTGCGCTCCATCACCGCGTAGTCGATCGAGATCTTGGGCGCCTGCGCGAACGCCGCCGCGTCCAGCCGCACGAAGTCGAGATCGGTCACCGCCGCCTCCAGGGCCGCGCGCGCGGCGGACAGCACCTCCGGCACGAACGCCTCCAGCTCAGAGAGCATCAGGTCGGCGCGGAACAGGAAGTAGCCCGAGTTCCACAGCGCGCCCTCGGCGATCAGCGCCTCGGCGCCGGATCGGTCGGGCTTCTCGACGAAGCGGGCGACGCGGGCGGCGGCGGGCACCTGCGCGATCGGCTCGCCGCGGCGGATGTAGCCGTACTCGGTGGCCGGCCGGTCGGGCTCGATGCCCAGCGTCATGGTGTAGCCGGCCCGCGCCCCGGCGGCCGCGCGCTGGACCGCGTCCACGAAGGCGGCTGTGTCGGGCACGACGTGGTCGGCGGCCATGACCAGCACCACGGCCTGCGGATCGGTGCGCGCCGCGTGCAGCGCCGCCACCGCCACGGCCGCGGCCGAGTCGCGCCCCTGCGGCTCGAGCAGGATGTCGGCGGCAAGCCCGAGCTGGTCGCGCTGCTCGGCGACGATGAAGCGCGCCTCCGCCGAGGCGATCACGGTCGGGCGGGCGAACACGGCCGCGTCCGCCACCCGCTCCAGGCTGGCCTGGAAGGTCGAGACCCGCGCGTCCACCAGCCGGGCGAACTGCTTGGGCATGCTCTCCCGCGACGCCGGCCACAGCCGCGTCCCCGTCCCACCGCACAGGATCACGGGATGAATGGCAGCGGTGGATCCAGACATGGGCAACATCTCGCGCGGGTTGGGCGGCGGATCGGCGCGGCGCACGGCCGGGACCGGCACCTCGCGATGACAGCCCGGGACGAAGCGCGACGAGTGGCGGCCCCGCAAGGGCGACCTCTGCCGACATCCGCGGATTTCAGGCAGTCGGCTTAACGTCGGACGGGCCCCCGAACAATCCTGCGGGGATTGCCCACGCGCGGCTGGGCTGGCCGTCAGCGACAGGATCGTTATCTCTGGTCCCGCATGAGTTCCTCCGCCCAGACCCACCCGATCGCCGACGCCGCGGCTCAAGGCCCGCGCCGGATTCCCTCGGTGGAGCGTCTGGTCGGAGGCGCACCGGCCGAGCAGGTCGCCGCCCATGGGCGGACGGCTTTCACGGCCGCGATCCGGGACGTGCTCGCCGGGATCCGTTCCCAGGGTGGCCCCGTGCCGGACGAGGCGGCGATCCGGGCCGCAGCCGCCGCGCGGCTCGCTGCCGAGCGGCGCCCGTCCCTGCGGCCGGTCTTCAATCTGACCGGGACGGTTCTGCACACCAATCTGGGCCGGGCGCTGCTGCCGCGCTCGGCCGCCGAGGCGGTAGCCGCCGTGATGGTCCAGGCGAGCAACCTCGAATTCGATCTCGAGAGCGGCGCCCGCGGCGAGCGCGACGATCACGTCGAGGCCCTGATCTGCCGCCTCACCGGCGCCGAAGCCGCGGTGGTCGTCAACAACAATGCGGCGGCCGTCCTGCTGGTGCTCAACGCGCTGGCCATGCGCAAGGAAGTGGTGGTCTCGCGCGGCGAGCTGGTGGAGATCGGCGGCTCGTTCAGGGTGCCGGACGTGATGGTGCGCGCCGGCTGCCGCCTGCGCGAGGTCGGCACCACCAATCGCACGCATCTGCGCGACTACGCGGACGCGATCGGCCCGCGGACCGGGCTGGTGATGAAGGTGCATCCGAGCAATTACGCCATCGCGGGATTTACCGCCGCGGCCGATCCGGCGGCCCTCCACGAACTCTGCCGCGAGCGCGACGTGCCGCTCGCGGAGGATCTCGGAAGCGGCAGCCTCATCGACCTCACCACCTACGGTCTGCCCCCTGAGCCGACCGTCCGGGCGGCCCTGGAACGGGCTGACGTGGTGACCTTCAGCGGCGACAAGCTTCTCGGCGCGGTCCAGTGCGGCATCGTGGCGGGCCGGAAGGACCTGATCGCCCGGGTCCGCAAGAACCCGCTGAAGCGGGCCTTGCGCGTCGACAAAATGACTTACGCGGCGCTCGAAGCGGTTCTGCGGCTCTACCTCCACCCCGAGCGGCTTTCCGAGGAACTGCCGACGCTGCGGCTACTCACGCGCGACCGGGCGACGATCACCGCGCAGGCGGAGCGGCTCGCGCCCGCGGTGGCGGAGCGGTTCTCCGGATGGGCCACCGTCGCGGTCGCGGAGTGCATCAGCCAGATCGGCTCCGGCGCGCTGCCGGTGGAGACCCTGCCCAGCGCCGCCCTGGTCCTCACCCCCAGCCCTGCGGGCGAGGATGGACGGCGCGGTGCCGGAGGACGATGCAAGCGCCTGGCTGAGCGCCTGCGTAGCCTGCCGGTGCCGGTGATCGGCCGCATCAGCGGCGATGCCATCGTCCTCGATCTACGGACGCTCGAAGACGAGACCGGCTTCCTCGGCTCCCTGGCGGCGATCGCACCGCGTCAGGGCGGGGTCGTCTCGGAACGGGGTTGTTAAGAACTCGGAACGGGGTTGTTAAGAAATCGAATCGCCCGGTCGGAGCTTGTGCGCCGGCTTCGCGTGTTGTGGTATAATGACAAACCCGCGGTCGCGGTCGAGAGTGGCGGTACCTGGACCGCGATGGGCGAGCGATATGGCGTACATTGCCGATACGATGGAGGCGGAGCGAGAGGCGGATCCACTCCTCCTCGATAACCAGCTTTGCTACGCGCTCTATGCTGCCGCGCACCGGATGACCAAGTCGTACCGGCCGTTCTTGGAGCGGCTCGGGCTGACCTATCCGCAGTATCTCGTGCTTCTGGTCCTGTGGGAGCAGGACGGTGTCACGGTCTCCGAGATCGGCCGGCGCCTGCGCCTCGATTCCGGCACGCTGACGCCGGTGCTGAAGCGTCTGGAGAGCGCGGGCTTCCTGCTGCGAACCCGCCGTCAGTCCGACGAGCGCGAGGTCGAGATCGCGCTGACGCCGCAGGGCGCGGCGCTGCGCTCCGAGGCGGTCTCGGTCCGCGAGAGCGTGATGTGCCAGCTCGAACTCAGCGAGCCGGAGATCCGCGCCCTGCGCAAGGACCTCAGCCTCGTCATCGAGCGATTGAGCGTGAACGACTGAGGGCTTCCCTCACCTGCGCAGGCGATTGCCCAGGACGAATCCGTAGAGGCCCATCAGGATGATGCCGACCGCGCCCTCGATGCCGACCAGCAGGTTGGTGACGCGGCCGGTGGGCTTGAGACCGATCTCCGGCGGATTCGCGGTCATCATGTTGAGCGCGCTGTAGCTCAGCAGATCGAGGGGATTGTAGGTCGGCCCCGCCTCCGGTCCCTCCAGGATGAACAGGCCGCCGGTGAGCCCGAAGAGGCCCGCGAACACGACGATCAGCAACGCGAAGGCGCGGGCGATGCGCGACAGACTCTCGCCATAATCGCACAGCCATTCGACGAAGCGGTCGGCCGTCCAGCGATACCCGTGGCGCAGAACGCCGGCCCAGTCCCGCGTGCCCCATGCGGCGCGCGCCTGCCGCCCCGCGTGGAAGCGCCCCATCCGGCGGCCGCGCTTGTAGGCCCAGCTTGCCGCGTCGTGGCTGCCGATGCTCTTCCAGTTCTGCTCCAGGGCGAGGTAGCTCGCCTGCGCGGCCTCGTAGGCGCCCGCCACCTCCTCGCCCACGGCGCCGCCGAGCTGCTCGACGCTCATCCGCGTGCCGTTGAGCCACGCGCCGGAGAAGCGGGCATGCCGCAGCTGGCAGGTGGCGAGGTTCAGTCGCACGAGATCGGTGTCCGACAGGTCCGCGCCGGAGAGGTCGGCGCCGTCGAGCTTCGCCCCGGCGAAGTTCGCGCCGCGCAGCCGCGAGCCCGCCAGCGTCGCCTTAGTCAGGCTGGCGCCCGCGAAATCCGCGTGGGTGAGGTTGGCGTCGGCGAGTTTGGCCTCGTCGAGCCGCGCCTCGCGGAAGACAGTGTCATCCGCATCCGCGCCCGAAAAATCGGTGCCCCAGAGGTCGGCGCCCGCGAAATCCGCCCCGTCGAGGAGCGCCCCGGACAGGTCAGCGAAGCGCATCGCGGCCTGTCCGAACCGGGCATCCTCCAGCATGGCGCCTGCGAACCGCGCTTGGCCGGCGACGATGCCGGTGAAGTCCGCGCCCGAGAGGTCGGCCTCGGAGAGGTCGGCCTCCTCCAGGATCGCGCCGACAAATCGGGTCGAGCGACCGACCGCACCCGCGAGGTTGGCCCGGCGCAGATTCGCCCCGGAGAGATCGGCCTCCTCCATGCGGGCGCGCGACAGGTCGGCTTCCGTGAGGCGCAGGCCGCCGGACTCGGAATCCGCCGCGGCCGCGGAGATCATGCCTTCTGCGACCTCGCCGGTTAGAGTGCCCGGTGAGGCGTTCAGGTGCGAGAGGTCGAGACCCGGCTCCCGAAAGGGGACGCCGGCGGAGATCCGGTCCAGGAGGTCGCGCAGGCGCGGGTCTGCTGGCGCGTCCGGCCGCGCATCGGGAGGGGTCGCCTGATCCATGGCCGTTCCTTGCCGGAGACGGCGACCGCGCGCCAGACGCTTCGGCTCAGGCCGAGCGAGCCGACGCGGTCACCCGCACGGTGATCGCTTTGGCGGCGGGTGTCTTCGACTGCTCGTCATGGTGCCAGAGCGGCAACAGGACGTTCAGCTCCGGATAATAGCCGCCGCAATTGCCCTCCGGGATATCGTAGGCGACCACACGCAGGCCGGCGACGCGGCGCGGAACCTCATCGTCGGCTTCCGTTTCCACATCGACGCCACCGCCGTCGGTGAGTCCAAGCCGGGCGATGTCCCGCCGGTTCATGAACAGCACGTCGCGGGTGCCCTTCACCCCGCGGAAGCGGTCGTCGTAGCCGTAGACCGTGGTGTTGAACTGGTCGTTCGACCGGAGGGTGATCAGGTCGAGCACGTTCGGGCGGCGGGGCGGCAGGTCCGGATCCGCCTCGAGGCCCGCCGGCACCGCGAAATTCGCCTTGCCGGTCTCCGTCTCCCACTTCCGGTCGCGTGCGCCGAGCGGCTTGGTGATCCCGCCCGGCTTGAACATCCGTCCGTTCAGGTCGTGGAAGACGTTCGGGTAGGTCGCCTCGATCGCGTCGCGCACCCGTGCGTAATCGGCCACCCAGGAGTTCCAGTCGATGCGCGGGTTCGGCGGCAGGGTCGCCTTGGCGATCTCCGCGACGATCCAGGGCTCGGAGCGCAGATGCGGCCCCACCGGATCGGCCACGCCCCGGGAGCCGTGGAAGCGGGCGGTGGAATCCTCCATCGAGACGGCCTGCGGACCGCTCGCCTGCCGGTCGATCTCGATGCGTCCGAGGCAGGGGAGGATATAGGCGACGGCCCCGTTCACCAGATGCGAGCGGTTGAGCTTGGTCGAGATCTGGACGGTCAGGCGCTGGCGCCGCCAGGCCGGCTCCATCCGGCCGGTCTCGGGCACTGCCCGGAGGAAGTTGCCGCCCAGCCCGATGAAGCCCTTCACGCTGCCGTCGAGGATGCCCTCGCAGGTCTCGACGGTGTTGAGCCCCTTCTCCCGCGGCGGCTCGAACCCGTAGAGTTCCTTGAGCTTGTCGAGCGGTGCCAGTTCCGGCTTCTCGGTGATGCCGACCGTGCGCTGGCCCTGCACGTTCGAGTGGCCGCGCACCGGGCAGATGCCGGCGCCAAGCTTGCCGATATTACCCCGCAGGAGCAGGAGATTGACCAGCATCCGCACGGTCTCGGTGCCCTTGCGGTGCTGCGTCAGGCCCATCCCGTAGATGCCGATCACCGCTTTGGCGCGGGCATAGGCCGCGGCCGCGGCCTCCAGAGCCCGCCGGGTGAGCCCGGAGCGCCGCTCCAGCGCCGGCCAGTCCTGGCCGTCGCAGAAGCGGACGAAGTCCTCGACACCGTGGGTGTGCTCGGCGATGAAGGCGTGGTCAAGCACGGCGGGCCGGCCGGCTTCCGCGGCCTCCCGGTCCAGGGCGAGCAGCGCCTTGCACAGGCCGGTGATCGCCGCGAGGTCGCCACCTGCTTTCACCTGATGGTACTGCGTCGAGATCTTCGTCGCGGAGCGCGTCAGCATCTCCACGGGCGATTGCGGGTCGGTGAAGCGCTCCAGGCCGCGCTCGCGCAGCGGGTTGAAGGTTATGATTTGCGCCCCCCGGCGCCGGGCCTCCTGGAGGGGATGAAGCATCCGCGGCGCATTCGAGCCGACGTTCTGGCCGAAGAAGAAAATCAGGTCTGTGGTCTCGAAATCCTCCAGCAGGACCGTGCCCACCGGCGCGCCGATCGATTGCGGCAGCGCCACCGAGGTCGGCTCGTGGCACATGTTGGAGGAGTCCGGCAGGTTGTTGTTGCCGTAGAGCCGCGCGAGCAGCGCGTACATGTAGCTGGTCTCGAGCGAGGCCCGGCCCGAGGCGTAGAACACGACCGATTTCGGGTCGACTTCGCGGAGCGCCTTCAGCTCCCGGCCGATCTCGGCCATGGCCTCGCTCCAGGAGACGGGCCGGTAGCGATCCGTCGCCGCGTCGTACCGCATCGGATGCGTGAGGCGGCCCTGTTCCTCCAGGGCGTAGTCGCTCCAGCCGAGCAGCTCGGTCACCGTGTGGGCGGCGAAGAAATCAGGGGTCGCGCGGCGGCGCGTCTGCTCCCAGGCCGTGGCCTTGGCGCCGTTCTCGCAATATTCGAAGGCCAACGGCTTGGCGGGCTTCGCCCAGGCGCAGGACGTGCACATGTACCCGTCCGGCTTATTCTGCTTCAGCAGCATCGCCGAGCCGGTGACCGGAACGCCTTCCCGGGTCAGGATCTCGATCAGCGAACGGGCGGAGCCCCAGCCGCCGGCCGGCCCGTCATAAGGCTCAATCCGCACCTCACCGGTCACTTGCTCGGCCATGCCGTCCTCCCTTCCGGCGCCCCAGCGACCGGACGGGGAGAACGCGCGAGGAGAGGAATGGGATCACGGGCGCGTCACTGCGGCCCGGGCCGGCTTTCCTAATGGATACGGCAGATCTAACGTCGACCCGTAGACACAGAAGCGTGGAGGCGAACGTGGCCAGTGTCGACGTCGAGATGGTGAAGTGTGCCTGCCAGGATTGTGTCTGCGTGATCCCGGTCTCGAAGGCGGTGTCCCGGGACGGTAAGGCCTATTGCTGCGACGCGTGCGCCGACGGGCACAAGGACCACGCGGGCTGTGAGCACGCCGGCTGCACCTGCCACGGCTGAGACCGATTGACCGTCAGGCCCGCGCGGCGGGAGCGCCGCGCGACGCGTCAGGAGACGGCCGCCAGCTTGTCGGCCATGGACTGGTCTTTGTCCCGGCGCGTGGAGAAGATCAGCGTGAAGAAGGTCCGCTGGACACCGAGTTCGGCAAGCTTCGCCTCGCATCGCTCCGCCAGCGCGCAGATCTCCGAGAGCTCGCCCTCGATGTTGGTGCCGTTGGGATGCATCGTGGCGGTCAGGCCGCTGGCCTCGATAATCGCCTTGATCTCGCGGACATAGGGCGAGACCGACGGGCCGACGCCCATCGGCACGATGCAGAGGTCGGCCGATACCTTCATGATGCTCGCCTGATCCGGGAACGGTTCGCCCCGGCGCGGCTACCGCGACCGGCGGCGCGGGATGGAGCGGGTGAAGGGAATCGAACCCTCGTATTCAGCTTGGAAGGCTGCTGCTCTACCATTGAGCTACACCCGCGCGGGCGGATCGTTAGCACGCCGCCTCGCTCATGAGAAGGTGGGCTCAGGCGAGACCCAGCGCGGCACGCGCCTCGGCCGGCGTGGCCACCCGGCGGTTGTGGCGGCGAACCGCATCGGCAGCGAGACCGACCAGCTCGGCATTGCTGGCCGCCAGTCGATCCTTCGTCACCCGGATGTTGTCCTCGAGTCCGGTCCGCACCGCGTCCGCGCCGCGGGCCAGCGCCCACTCCATCACCACTGCCTGATTGCGTCCGATCCCGGCAGCGGTCCAAGTCGCCTCGGGCAGGATGCGCCGCGTCTCGGCGAGCAGGATGTCGAGCAGGTGCTCCTCGGCCGGCATCGCGTTCTGGACGCCCATCACGAACTGGACGTGCGGGCGCGCGTCGATAAGGCCCGCCTCCACGAGGCGCTTGGCGCCGTGCAGGTGCGAGAGGTCGAAGATCTCGATCTCGGGCCGGACGCCGTACTGCTTCATCTGGCTGGCGAGATCGGTCACGAGGCTCGCGGAATTCTCGTAGACGATCGTCGGGAAGTTCACCGAGCCGGTCGACAGCGAGGCCATGTCGGGCCGGTGCTTGAGCGAAAGGCCGCGGGCGGCCGGGTCGCGCC
The DNA here is from genome assembly GCF_054611515.1 of Methylobacterium sp. CM6257. Taxonomy (NCBI): domain Bacteria; kingdom Pseudomonadati; phylum Pseudomonadota; class Alphaproteobacteria; order Hyphomicrobiales; family Methylobacteriaceae; genus Methylobacterium; species Methylobacterium sp. CM6257. The sequence goes on along the minus strand of NZ_CM137735.1, from coordinate 5,503,338 downwards.
CGCGCCCGCCGGTGGAGAACTGGACGATAATCCCGGGGCAGTGCTTGCGCAGGCCCTCCTGCACGGCAGCGAACTTGTCCGGGTCGGAGGAGGGCGACTCGTCGTCGTTGCGCACGTGGATGTGGCAGAGCGTGGCGCCCGCCTCGAAGGCCTGATGCGTCGACTCGATCTGCTCAGGCACCGTGACCGGCACGGCCGGGTTGTCCTTCTTGCGCGGCACCGAGCCGGTGATCGCCACCGCGATGACCACGGGCGCCTCACTCCGGGATCCTGCCATTCGCCTGTCCTCCCTGCCTCATCCGGCTTCCGCAACCGGGATAGCGCCGCGGAACCCGGATCTGAACCGCCCGGCGCGGGCGACAGGTCCGTGTGCGGGACATCTCCGGCCGGATGACAGCCCGGACTTGTGTCTTGCTGGACTTGTGTCTCGCCGGCGCTTGCCGCACCTCTCGGCCCGCGAGGCACACGATGAACGACACCGTCCTAGTCCTGAACGGGCCGAACCTGAACCTGCTCGGCAAGCGCCAGCCGGAGATCTACGGCCGCGAGACGCTGGCCGACGTCGAGGCCCTGTGCCGCGAGACCGCCGCGGGCTTCGGCCTCGCGGTCGATTTCCGCCAGAGCAACGCCGAGCACGTGCTGATCGACGCGATCCACGCGTTCCGTGTCGGCTCCGCCGGCATCGTCATCAACGCGGGCGCCTACACCCACACCTCGGTGGCGCTCCTCGACGCGCTGAACACCTGCGAGGTGCCGGTGATCGAGTGCCACATCTCGAACGTCCACCGGCGCGAGGCCTTCCGCCACCATTCCTACATCTCCCTCGCGGCCACGGCTGTGCTGGCGGGGTTCGGCACCCAGGGCTACGCCCTGGCGATCCGGCACCTCGCGCATCTGCGGGCCGGCAAGCCCCCGCGGGCCGACAAGACCGCCTGAGGCGCGGATAGCGCCGCGATCAGGGTTGACGCTGGCGGAGACAGGGCGGAGGAGGGCGGTCAGGCCTCATTCCCACGCACGCTCCCCGGCCGGACCGGTCCTCACGGCCCCGGAGAGCGCCCCAAGCGGAGCGCGCACGCCGCATGACCAGTCCCTTCCTCCCCCTCGACCGGAAAGTGATCGCCCGCGAGGCGGCCAAGATGTTCCTCGAGATCGAGGCGGTGCTCTTCTACAAGGACGAGCCGTTCAAGTTCACCTCCGGCTGGGCGAGCCCGGTCTACACCGACAGCCGGAAGATCATCTCGTTCCCGCGCCTGCGCTCGACGCTGATGGATTTCGCCACCGCCACGATCGTGCGCGAGATCGGCTACGAGAAGCTGACCCACATCGCGGGCGGCGAGACCGCCGGCATCCCCTTCGCCGCGTGGATCGCCGACCGGATGATGCTGCCGATGCAGTACATCCGAAAGAAGCCCAAGGGCTTCGGCCGCAACGCGCAGATCGAAGGCGAGATCGTCGAGGGCGCCCGGACACTCCTCGTCGAGGACCTCGCCACCGACGGGCGCAGCAAGGTCAATTTCTGCAAGGCCCTGCGCGATTCGGGTGCCCAGGTCGATCACTGCTTCGTGCTGTTCTACTACGACATCTTCCCTGACAGCGCCGCGCTGATGGAGGAGATCGGCATCAAGCTCCACTATCTCACCACGTGGTGGGACGTGCTGGCGGTCGCCAAGGAGATGGGCACCTTCGACCCGAAGACCTTGGCGGAGGTCGAGCGCTTCCTCAACGCGCCGGCGGAGTGGTCGGCCGCCCACGGCGGCATCTCCGCCTTCGGCCAAGCCTAAGGAGGTTTTCGCGATGGGCGTCGCCGAGCTGTTCCCCGCCGAGCGCCAGGAGGCGAAGCCGGCCGACCGGATCACGATCCGCCGGCCGGACGACTGGCACATCCACCTGCGCGACGGCGCGATGCTGAAGGCGGTGCTGCCCTATACGGCGGCGCAGTTCGCCCGGGGCATCATCATGCCGAACCTCGTGCCGCCGGTGACCACGGTGGCCGCCGCGCAGGCCTACCGCGAGCGGATCCTTGCCGCGCTGCCCGCCGGCATGGATTTCACGCCGCTGATGACCTGCTACCTCCGGGACGACACCGACCCGAACGAGATCGAGCGGGGCTTCAAGGACAAGGTCTGGGTCGCCGCCAAGCTGTACCCGGCCGGCGCCACCACGAACTCGCATGCGGGCGTCACCGACCTGGTCGGCTTGAGTCCCGTGCTGGAGCGGATGGAGCGGATCGGGATGCCGCTCCTGATCCACGGCGAGGCCACCGACCCGGAGATCGACATCTTCGACCGCGAGGCCGCCTTCATGGAGGGCAGCCTGATCCCGCTGCTCGGCCGACATCAGGGGCTCAAGGTCACGGTGGAACACGCCACCACGGCGGAGATCCTCGACGTCGTGCGGGAGAACCGCACCCGCGTCGCGGCGACGATCACGCCGCACCACCTCGTGATCAACCGGACCCACATCTTCCAGGGGGGCTTGCGCCCGCACCTGTACTGCCTGCCGGTGGCCAAGCGCGAGCGACACAGGCTGGCTCTGCGCAAGGCCGCGACCTCCGGCGAAGCTTGCTTCTTTCTCGGCACCGACACGGCCCCGCATGTCCGCGGCGCCAAGGAGGCGTCCTGCGGCTGCGCCGGCGTGTTCTGCGGGCCTTCCGCCCTGCAGACCTACGTGCAGGTCTTCGACGAGGAGGGGGCGCTCGACCGGTTCGAGGCCTTCGCGTCGCTCAACGGCGCGCGCTTCCACGGCCTGGAGCCCAATGCCGGGACCGTGACTCTGGAGCGCCGGCCGGGCCGCGTTGCCGAGGCCGTCGCGGTCGACGACACCGCCGTCGTGGTGTTCCGGGGCGAGGAGACGCTGCCCTGGTCGGTGATCGCCTGAACATTGGGCAGCGAGCCGGATGTTCGGCACCGGTTTCGCTGCCATTGCGCTCGCGACGCCGCCTGACGCGGGCCGCGATCGCGCGAGATCGCGATCTGGAGACATGAGACGATGCAGGACGCGCAACAGGACGGCATCACGGCTATGGGCGCGGTGGATCTCGCCGCCGCCATTCACGGCCGAGTCCTCTCCTGCGCCGAAGTCATGCGCGCCTACCTGGAGCGGATCCACCGGCTCAACCCGCAGGTCAACGCGATCGTAGGCCTGCGGGACGACGCCACGCTCCTGCAGGAGGCAGAGGCGGCCGACGCCGCCATGTCGCGCGGCGAGGCGATCGGCCCACTGCACGGCTTCCCGCTGGCCGTGAAGGATCTCGACCCGGTGCGCGGCCTGCGATTCACGCAGGGCTCGCCGATCTTCGCCGACCGGATCGCCGATACGGACTCGATCATGGTGGCCCGTCTGCGCGCCGCCGGGGCGATCTTCATCGGCAAGACCAACATTCCCGAATTCGGCCTCGGCTCGCACAGCTTCAACCCGATCTACGGCACGACCGCGAACGCCTACGATCTCGACAGGACCGCGGGCGGGTCGAGCGGTGGCGCGGCGGTCGCGGTAGCCCTGCGAATGCAGCCGGTCGCCGACGGTAGCGACCATGCCGGGTCGCTGCGCAACCCGCCGGCCTTCAACAACTGCTACGGCCTGCGCCCGGCCTGGGGGCGGATTCCCGCCGAGGCCAAGGACGTGTTCAGCCCCGGTCTCGGCGTGCTCGGTGCGATCGGGCGCACGCCCGCCGATATCGGCCTGATGCTCGCCGTCCAGGCGGGCTACGACCCGCGCTGCCCCAACGCCATCCGCCAGGACCCCTCCGCCTTTGCGAGCCCGCTCGTCCGCGACTTCCGCGGCACCCGGATCGCGTGGCTCGGCGATTGCGGCGGACAGATCCCGTTCGATCCCGGCGTGCTCGAGCTTGGACGCTCCGCGCTCGCCACCTTCGTCGAGATCGGCTGCATCGTCGAGGAGGCGGTGCCCCGCTACGACATGGAGCAGCTCTGGCAGGATTGGCTGGTGCTGCGGGCGCTCACCGTCGCGGCGGCGCTCCGCCCGTTCTACGACGAACTCCGCCACCGGGTCCTGCTCAAGCCAGAGGCCGCCTGGGAGGTCGAGCGGGGGCTCGCCCTCGGCGCCGATCAGATCATCGCGGCCCTGGAGGGACGCACGCGCTGGTACGAGACCGTGCGCCGCTTCATGGAACGCTACGACTATCTCGTGATGCCGAGCGCCCAGGTCTTCCCGTTCGACAAGGATCTGCGCTGGCCCGAGACGGTAGGCGGGCGCCAGATGGACACGTATCACCGCTGGATGCAGACGGTGATCCCCGTGACCATGGCGGGCCTGCCGTCCCTCAACGTCCCGGCGGGCTTCGGGGAGGCCGGGCTGCCCACCGGCATCCAGATCGTCGGCCGAAACCACGGCGAGCTCGCCTGCCTGCAGCTCGGCGTGGCCTACGACGCGGCCAGCAACTGGGTCCGCCGCCAGCCTCCACCCTTGCACTGAGAGCGCCCGAGATCCGCGAGATCCGCGAGGTCTGCGTTGACCGGTGCTCCGGTCTCCGCTATGAGCCCCGACACTTCACGCGCGACTGGAGTGATCCGCTCCCGGATTTATCAGCCGCCGCGAGGCGAGGTCGGATATCCGATGACCACGGTCCTTATTGTAGCGGTAGCGTCACCGACGGGGCGGCCCTGAGCTAGGGCCGCGATCCGAGCGGTGACGCATGCAGGGTCCCTCGGGACCCTTTTTTGTTGCCCGCTCCAGGGCAGCATGGGATCGGCGCAGACGGGATACCGACGCGGAAGGCACGTTCGGGCGAGGCGGAGACCGCCTCGCGTGACGAGGGTGCGGTGAGAGAGGACGGGGCTTGGCGGCGGTCGCAGAGCGCGGCGGCCCCGGAGAGCGCGAGGAGACGAGCATGGGCGGCGAGGTCATGACCGGGGCCGAGATGGTCATCCGGGCATTCCAGGATCAGGGTGTCGACACGCTGTTCGGGTATCCGGGCGGCGCCGTACTTCCGATCTACGACGCGCTCTTCCACCAGAACGCCGTCAAGCACATCCTCGTCCGCCACGAGCAGGGCGCCGTCCACGCGGCGGAGGGCTACGCGCGCTCGTCCGGCAAGGTCGGCTGCGTCCTCGTCACCTCGGGCCCCGGCGCCACCAACATCGTCACGGGCCTCACCGACGCGATGCTGGATTCCATCCCGCTGGTCTGCATCACCGGCCAAGTCCCGACGCACCTGATCGGCACGGACGCCTTCCAGGAGTGCGACACGGTCGGCATCACCCGGCACTGCACGAAGCACAATTACCTGGTCAAATCGATCGACGACCTGCCGCGCATCCTGCACGAGGCGTTCTACGTCGCGGCGAACGGCCGGCCCGGCCCGGTCGTCGTCGACCTGCCCAAGGACATCCAGTTCGCCTCCGGGCTCTACGAGCGTCCCGAGATCGCCAGCCACAAGACCTACCGCCCTGCCGTCAAGGGCGACGCCGACCGGATCCGCGCGGCCGTCGAGCTGATGGCCACCGCGCGCCGCCCGGTCTTCTACACCGGCGGCGGCGTGATCAATTCCGGCCCGGAGGCCTCCCGCCTGCTGCGCGAGCTCGTCCGCGAGACCGGCTTCCCGATCACCTCGACGCTGATGGGGCTCGGCGCCTATCCGGGCACGGACGAGAAGTTCCTGGGCATGCTCGGCATGCACGGGACCTACGAGGCCAACCTCGCGATGCACGAGTGCGACGTGATGATCTGCGTCGGCGCCCGGTTCGACGACCGGATCACCGGCCGGCTCGATGCGTTCTCGCCCTTTTCCAAGAAGATCCACATCGACGTCGACGCCTCCTCGATCAACAAGGTGGTCAAGGTCGACGTCGGCATCGTCGGCGACTGCGGCTCGGTGCTGGCCGACATGCTGGAGGCGTGGCGCGCCCTGCCGTCGCGGCCCGAGAAGTCCAACCTCGATCCCTGGTTCCAGAAGATCGCCTCCTGGCGGGCACGCGACTGCCTCGCCTACTGGCCGTCGGGGACGATCATCAAGCCGCAATATGCCGTGCAACGCCTCTACGAGGCCTGCAAGGACCGCGAGACCTACATCACAACGGAGGTCGGCCAGCACCAGATGTGGGCGGCCCAGTACTTCAAGTACGACGAGCCGAACCGGTGGATGACCTCCGGCGGCCTCGGCACGATGGGCTACGGCCTGCCGGCCGCGATCGGCACGCAGCTCGCCCATCCGAACGGGCTGGTGATCGATATCGCCGGCGAGGCCTCGATCCTGATGAACATGCAGGAGATGTCGACGGCGGTTCAGTACAGGCTGCCGATCAAGGTGTTCATCCTGAACAACGAGTACATGGGCATGGTCCGGCAGTGGCAGGAGCTGCTGCACGGCTCGCGCTACTCGCAGAGCTACTCGGAGAGCCTGCCGGACTTCGTGAAGCTGGCCGAGGCCTACGGCGCCAAGGGGATGCGCTGCGAGAAGCCGGGCGACCTCGACGGTGCGATCGCGGAGATGATCGCCCATGACGGTCCGGTGATCTTCGACTGCATCGTCGACAAGACCGAGAACTGCTTCCCGATGATCCCGTCGGGCAAGGCGCACAACGAGATGCTCCTGTCCGACTACCTCGGTGAGACCGGCGTCGAGCTCGGCGACGTGATCTCCGAGGAAGGCAAGATGCTGGTGTAAGGGAGGGCGGCCCGGCTCACCGCCGGGCCGCGATCCGCCGCAGGCGCGGCGTTGGGTCGAACGACGAGGACTTGCCCCGCGATGAACGCGATGAACACCCACTATCCCGAGCCCGTCCGCGTCGAGCCGGTGAACCGGCACACCCTGGCGGTGATCGTCGACAACGAGCCCGGCGTGCTCGCCCGCATCTCCGGCCTGTTTTCCGGCCGCGGCTACAACATCGAGAGCCTGACCGTCTCCGAGACCGAGGAGGCGCGCCACATCTCGCGCATCACCATCGTGACCACCGGAACGAACGCCGTGATCGAGCAGATCAAGGCGCAGCTCGACCGGCTGGTGCCGGTCCACCGGGTCGTGGACCTGACGCTCCAGGGCAACGCCATCGAGCGCGAGATCTGCCTCGTGAAGGTGAAGGGCGAGGGCGAGCACCGCAGCGAGGCCCTGCGGCTCGCCGCCGCCTTCGGCGCCAAGACGCTCGACGCCACGCTCAATTCCTTCGTGTTCGAACTCACCGGCTCCACCGAGGAGATCGACCGGTTCGTGCGCCTGATGAGCGTGATCGGGCTGGTGGAGATCTGCCGCACCGGCATCAGCGCCATGGGGCGTGGGGCGGAGCCGCTCTGAGCTTCTGACGCGCGGCCGATCGGTGCTCGGGGGAGCCGAAGGTTACATACAGTAGGGCGGGCCGGCCGCGTCCGCCCAGTCAGCCGTGCGTGGCAGCTACGCCGCGCGCGACTTCGTCCATCAAGGACCTCGCATGACCGCCCGCACCCTCTACTACGCCCCCGGCGCCTGCTCGCTCGCCGCCCACATCATCCTGGAGGAGTCCGGGCTGCCCTATGAGGGCGTGAAGCTCAATCTTGCCGCGGGCGACCAGCGCCGGCCGGAATATCTCGCGATCAACGACCGCGGCCGCGTGCCGGCGCTGACCGAGGACGGCTGGGTGCTCACCGAATGCGCCGCGATCCTGCGCCACGTCGCCCGTCAGGTGCCGGAAAAGGGTCTCTGGCCCGATGGTCTGCGCGAGCAGGCCGCCGCCGACGAGTGGCTCGGCTGGCTCGCCTGCAACCACCACGTCACCTACGCCCATGTCCGACGTCCGGAGCGCTACACCGACGACGAGAGCGCCTTCACGGGCATCAAGGCGAAGGCGGCCGACACCTACGCAGACCTCGCCACCATGACCGAGGTGCGCCTCTCGCATGGCGGCTGGGCGGTGGGCGACCGCTTCAGCGTCGTCGACGCCTACCTGATGGTCTTCTGGTTCTGGGCCAACGGCCCGGTGCTCCGGTTCGACATGGCTGGCCGCTTCCCGGCCTGGACCGCCCATGCCCGCGGCGTCGCCGCGCGGCGCCCGGCCGTCCAGGCCGTCTTCGCCCGCGAGGGGCTGCCGCTCCCGCGCTGACACGGTTCGATCGCGGCACCCCCTTGCCGCGACCTAAGAATCGGCCTAGAGCGCGTACCGTACGGTACGGTACGCGCTTCAGATGATGCAGGCCAGCGCCACAACAGAGCGGGAAGCGCCGTCGGCACGCCAGCAGGCGGTGCTGGACGCCGTGCTCGGCCTTATGGTCGAGGACGGCGAGCAGCTCACCATGGACGCCGTCGCGCGCCGGGCGAGCTGCTCGAAGGAGACGCTCTACAAGTGGTTCGGCGACCGTGACGGGTTGCTGACCGCAACGGTGCGCTGGCAGGCATCCCGGGTCCATGCCGGGCACGACGCCGCGCAGGTGCTCGACGGGGCGACCCTGCGTGAGCGCCTGCAGGATTTCGCCGTCACGTGGCTGGAGGTCATCACCGGCCCGACCTCGGTGGCGCTGAACCGCATCGCCATCGCGCATGCGGGCTCGCGCAAGAGCAACCTCGGCGGCATCGTCCTGGCGAACGGGCGCTTCGCCATCGGCGAGCGGGTGAAACCCGTGCTGGAGGCGGGCCGCGCCGCCGGCCTGCTGACCTTCGCCGACAGCGAGACCGCGTTCCGGACCTTCTTCGGCCTCGTCGGCCGGGATATCCAGATCCGACTTCTGCTCGGCGAGACCCTCGACCTCGACGGGGCCGAGATCCGGCGCGATGCGGGCCGCGCCGTCGAGCAGTTCCTGGCCCTGTACGGCCAGGCCAAACCCGACCCGAAACACCAGGGCTAAGAGGAGACAGACATGCGGGTGTATTACGATCGCGACGCCGACCTGAACCTGATCAAGGGCAAGAAGGTCGCCATCGTCGGCTACGGCAGCCAGGGCCACGCCCACGCGCTGAACCTGCGCGATTCCGGCGTGAAGGACATCGTCATCGCCCTGCGCGAGGGCTCCGCCACCGCCAAGAAGGCCGAGGCCGAGGGCTTCAAGGTCCTCTCGGTGGCCGAGGCCGCCCGTCAAGCCGACGTGGTGATGATGCTTACCCCCGACGAGCTGCAGGGCGATATCTACCGCGAGTCCCTCGAGAAGAACATGAAGGAGGGCGCCGCGCTCCTGTTCGCCCACGGCCTCAACGTCCACTTCAACCTGATCGAGCCGCGCAAGGACCTCGACGTCCTGATGGTCGCCCCGAAGGGCCCCGGCCACACCGTGCGCTCCGAGTACCTCCGCGGCGGCGGCGTGCCGACCCTGATCGCCATCGCGCAGGACGCGAGCGGGAACGCCCACGACCTCGGCCTGTCCTATGCCTCGGCCAATGGTGGCGGCCGCGCCGGCATCATCGAGACGACCTTCAAGGAGGAGTGCGAGACTGACCTGTTCGGCGAGCAGGCCGTGCTCTGCGGCGGCCTCGTCGAGCTGATCAAGGCCGGCTTCGAGACCCTGGTCGAGGCGGGCTACGCCCCCGAGATGGCCTATTTCGAGTGCCTCCACGAGGTGAAGCTGATCGTCGACCTCATCTACGAGGGCGGCATCGCCAACATGAACTACTCGATCTCCAACACGGCCGAGTACGGCGAGTACGTCACCGGCCCGCGGATCGTCACGCCCGAGACCAAGGCCGAGATGAAGCGCGTGCTCAACGACATTCAGTCGGGCATCTTCACCCGCAACTGGATGCTGGAGAACAAGGTCAACCAGACCTCGTTCAAGGCGACCCGCGCCAAGCTCGCCGCGCACCCGATCGAGGAGGTCGGCGCCAAGCTTCGCGCCATGATGCCGTGGATCTCCGAGAAGGCGCTGGTCGACAAGACCCGCAACTGATCCGGGATGGTGCGGCCGGGCTTGGCTCGGCCGCACGCTGTCAGGGGCCGGTCACGCGAAGGCAAGGCCGGCCCTTCGCGTTTCGGGTTGCTGAAGCCGGAGCTTGCCGGCCATAAGCCCCGCAGCGGTCCCGCCTGCATGAGGACCGAGACACCGGAGAGGACACGCATGGCATCGCTCTATTCCGACGCGCACCGGGCGCTGCAGGAGGAGTTCGGCACGACCAAGCTCGCCGTGCGCCTCGACGAGGACTGGGTCCATGACAGCGTCCAGCCCGACGAGGCCGCCTTCATCGGCTCCCGGGACATGTTCTTCCTCTCGACCGTCGATCCCGACGGAATGCCGACCGTCTCCTACAAGGGCGGCCCCACGGGCTTCGTGAAGGTGATCGACGCCAACACGCTCGTCTTTCCGGGCTTCGACGGCAACGGCATGTTCTATTCGATGGGCAATATCGACGGGCAGGCCAAGGTCGGCCTGCTCTTCATCGACTTCGAGACGCCGCACCGCATCCGCGTGCAGGGCCACGCGACGCTCCTGCGCGACGACGCCCTCATGGCCGAGTACACCGAGGCCAAGTACTTGGTGAAGGTCGCGGTGACGAAGATCTGGATCAACTGCCCGCGCTACATTCACAAGTACAAGAAGCTCGAGCAGAACAAGTATGTCCCGGTCCCCGGGCGCGAGACGCCGCTCGCCGCCTGGAAGCGCCTCGATCTCGCGGGCGACGTGATCAGCGATGAAGACAAGGCGCGGGTCGCCAAGGAAGGCAAGCTCGACGTCGCCGAGTACGAGGCGCTGGTCGCTCGCGGCGAGGCATGAGCCGAAGCCGCCGGTCGTCCTGGCAACGCGGGATGGGCGGCGGATCCTGTATAGCATCTATGCCAATTTGTTATTCTTGAAACGATAGTTTTATTCGTCAGAATACGACTGTCGCGTGACAGTGAATATTACGAGCGACACGCGTGGAGTGATTCTACTTCGGGTTTGTTGACGAAATCGGATGCCTTTGTGATCCTGTTATAGGTGGCTGCACCTGTCTTAGGGTTGTATAGGCACGTATTACTCATGTTTTCACTTCCGCTTCGTGTGGCTATCGTCTGCGGCATCTTGATTGCTGCGGTATTTGCGGGCGGAACAACATTCCTTACCCGCCGGATCAGCGCCTCCTTCGAGGAGCGGGCAGCTAAGATTCAGTCGGAAACGCTCTCGAATGAGGCGCGCGAGGTCCACGCGCGTCTCGCCCTAGCGGCCAAGGTGGCCGAGAGCCTTGCGGTCGCCGCCTCGGCCATGCGTGCCGGCGGCATTCGCGATCGCGCCATCTACGACGTGACTCTGCGCGACCTGCTGCGCGCGAATCCCGACCTGATCGCGACCTGGACGGGCTGGGAGCCGAACGCCCTGGACGGACGCGACCGCGACTTCGCCGGCACGGCGTCCTCGGACGGGAGTGGCCGCTTCCTTCCCTACTGGAACCGCGGCAGCGGTGCGATGAGGCGAGAGGTTCTCACCGGTTACGACGCCGAGCCGGAGGGAGCCTATTATCTTCAGCCGAAGAAGCTCAACCGCTTGGTGGCGATCGAACCCTATATCTACCCTGTGGTCGGAAAGGACGTCATCATGATGTCCTTCGGCGCGCCGATCAGCGTGGATGGCACGTATCTCGGCACCGCCGGTGTCGATATTGACCTTGGCTCCCTGAATACGGCGCTCAACGCGGTCAAGATCCCATGAGGAGGTGGCGATCAGGCGGCGCTTCAGCAGGATGGACGGCCTGACGCTCTTCATGGAGGTGAACGTGAGCCTTTCTCCTGATGTTGGCGGTGCGCCCGAGCCTATCCGGGTCGATCTCGCGGCGATCTTCGTCTCGCTCGAACTCAGCCGCGCAACGTGGTTGGTGACGTCGCTCTCTCCTGGAGCCGGCCAGAAGATGTCCCGGCACGTGGTGCGCGGTGGTGATGCCGCGGGCCTGCTCAGCCGACTGGCTGACCTACGGGCGCGAGCTCGGGCGCGCACCGGCAAGCTGTTCCCCGTCGTGGTGATCCAGGAGGCCGGGCTCGACGGCTTCTGGCTGCACCGCGTGCTCGAGGGCAAGGGCATCGAGAGCCACGTTGTTGACGCCGCCTCCGTCGCCACCTCAAGGCGCAGGCGACGGGCCAAGACCGACCGGATCGATGGCGAAGCCCTGGTCCGTACGCTGCTGGCCTACAAGCGCGGAGAGCCGCGCGTGTGCGCGATGGTCCGGGCGCCCACGCCTGAGGAGGAGGATCGCCGCCGGCTGTGCCGCGAACTTCGAACGCTCATCAGCGAGCGTGTCCGGCACGTCAACCGGCTCCGAGGCGTGCTGTTTGCGCAGGGTATCACCGACTACGATCCCCGTCGGTCGGACAGGCGCGAACGGCTTGAGGCGTTGCGGACCGGCGATGGCCGGCCGCTCCCGCGGTACCTCAAGGCGATGATCGAACGCGAACTCGGTCTTATCGAGCTGCTGATCGAGCAGATCGATGACGTGCGCGCCGCGCGCGACGCACTCGTGGCGGCCGAGCGTGCGGCCACACCACAGCGTGCGGCAGCGGCCATGCTTCTCGACTTGAAAGGTGTCGGTCCCGGCTTTGCCGGTGTGCTCTGGTCTGAAGGGTTGTTCCGGCGCTTTGAGAATCGTCGCCAGCTTGCCGCCTACGCGGGCTTGGCGCCAACGCCTTGGCAGAGTGGCTCGATTGATCACGAGCAAGGCGTGTCGAAGGCCGGCAATCCACGCCTGCGCGCGACACTTGTCGAACTGGCCTGGCTCTGGCTCCGCCATCAGCCAGGTTCGGCCCTGTCGCGCTGGTACCACGACCGGGTCAAGCGCACCGGCGGGCGCATGAAAAAGATCGCCATCGTGGCTCTCGCCCGCAAGCTTCTCGTCGCGCTCTGGAAGTATGTGACGGCAGGTGTGGTCATCGAGGGCGCTGCGATGAAGAGCGTCTGACCGAGAGCGACTGCAATCCCTCTCAATCCACCGAGGCACGAGAAGCCTTGGCGGATCCAGGTGGACGAACCGACGAACGGTATGGCCTCAGCCGCCGCAGTTAAGAATGGTCTCGTCCTCCTGAGCTCGGCCCGCCGGATGCGGGATCATGGTGCAGCCGAGATCGATCGGCGACCGCATGTGAGCTTGAGCGCGTCCGCTGCGGCCGCTTCACCCATCGGGCTCGGACCTGCGATCTGGAACACGCCAGGAGATCACTCATGACCGGATGAGATCCCTTGCACATCGACTCCTCATGTGAGCCGTTCGGAAGTGGCTACCTGACCGTGGTTTCGGCGAGCGGGACAACCGTCGCCCATCCGACCGGCGAGGCGGCCGGGAAGCCGCTGGAGACATTCGATGTGTCCGCCGCCGCGGTGGCCAAGCAGGTGATCGCATCCGGCTCGAACATCGTGGTCGACGCGCCGGGCCCGGATGACGCCACGTGGCGTTACATGGCGCAGCCTATTCAGGCCGGTGGCACGTCCGACCGATGGGCCATCGTGGTCGCGGTACCGGTCGCAACGCTGACGGCAGCCGCTGACCGGGCGCGCATGATGCTGATCGGCATCTCGGTCCTCTGTGTGCTGATCGGATGCGCGGTCCTCTTCGGTGGTCTGCACCGCCTCGTCGGGGCGCCGATCCGGTCCCTCGGGTGGACCATCGGCGACATGGCCGCGGGCAATTACGGGGCGAGCGTGCCTGAAGCGCGCCGCCGGGACGAGGTCGGTCTGGTCGGCCAAGCCGTCCTGAAGTTGCGCGACGGCCTCCGCGCCCAGGCCGAAGCCGACGCGCAGAGCCGGGCGGCCGTCCAGGCCTCGGCCGACCGAGAGCGCAAGCAGGCGACGACGGCCCTGGCGGACGCGTTCGAGCACGCGGTGGGCGGCATCGTCGATACGGTCACGGCCGCGGCCACCGAGTTGCAGGCCACGGCCAAGAGCCTGGCCGCCACGGCTTCCGAGACCGCCGGCCAGTCCACGACCGTCGCGGCCGGGGCCGAGGAAGCCGCCTCCAACGTGCGTGCCGCCGCCGCGGCGGCCGAGGAACTCGGCAGCTCCGTGCAGGAGATCGGGCGGCAGGTTCAGGGATCCGCACAGCTCGCGCAGGCTGCGGCCGGGGAAGCCGCGCAGACGGGCAGGCTGGTGGAGGATCTGAGTGCGGCGGTGATGAAGATCGGGGACGTGGTGACGCTGATCTCGACGATTGCCGGTCAGACCAACCTGCTGGCGCTCAACGCGACGATCGAGGCGGCTCGCGCCGGGGAAGCCGGCCGCGGCTTCGCGGTGGTGGCCGCCGAGGTCAAGGAGCTGGCGAACCAGACTGCGCGCGCCACGGAGGAGATCTCCGGCCAGATCGCCCGCGTCCAGGCCTCGACCGGTCAGGCGGTATCGGCGATCGGAACCATCACGGTGCGCGTCGCGGAGATCAGCGGGGTGGCGACGACGATCGCCGCCGCGGTCCAGGAACAGGACGCTGCGACCCAGGAGATCGTGCGCAACGTGACCCAGGCCGCCGCCGGCACGGGCGAGGTCACGGCGAACATAGCCCGCGTGGCAGGGGCCGCCGACATGACCGGGGCGGCCGCCAATCACGTCCTGGATTCCTCCTCCAACCTGTCTCGGCAAGCCGCGCATCTCAGTGCCGAGGTGGATCGCTTCCTCGGCACGGTTCGCGCGGCCTGACGGCCCTCGGTCGTCGCAGTCGGTCGCTAAGCTGCCTTCCGCGCGACGATGAACACCCGCGGGAAGGCGAGGAGGCGCTTGCCATCGCGTCGCGGCGGGTAGCCGGCCTCGATCGCGCGCTCGTAGGCGGCCAGGAACCCTGTCCTCTCCTCGGGGCCCAGCGGATCGACGAAGGGCCTGAGCCCGGTGGCGCTGACCCACTCCACGATGGCAGCGGCGTCCGTCATCCGGTGATGATAGGTGGTGCGCCAGACATCGACCACGGCGGCGAGCGGCGCCAGCAGGTCGTAATAGCCGGCCGGTTCCAGCATCCGCCCAAGGCGCCCGGCCACCGCCGGGTCGCCGATCGCGCCGGCCCACGGGCCGGCAGCCGAGACCTCCCGCATCAACCGGTGCGAGGGCTCCGCGAGATTGTCGGGCATCTGCGCCGCGAGGACGCCGCCCGGTGCGAGGAGACCGAACAGCCGCGGCAGCAGGGTCGCGTGGTCCGGCAGCCATTGCAGGACGGCATTGGCGTAGATCAGGTCCGGCGCGCGCTCCGGCGTCCAGGTCGCGGCATCGACCTGCGCGAAGGTGAGACCGGGGAGCCGCGCCCGGGCACTCTCCAGCATCGCCGGGGAGGTGTCGAGGCCGATCACCTCCGCGTCGGGGAAGCGCGCGGCGATCAGCGCGGTGGAATTGCCGGGGCCGCAGCCGAGATCGTAGGCGAGGCGCGGCGCATCGAGGGGGACGCGGGCGAGTAACTCGGCCGCCGGGCGCGTCCGCTCGTCCTCGAAGCGGGTGTAGAGGGCGGGGTTCCAGTCGGTCATCGCATCCCCCGCTCGTTCGATCCTCAGCAGCCGAGCTGGCCGGCGAGATCCGCAAGATCCCGCGCCGCGTAGGTGACGGGAACCGTGGGCATGGTCTCGCCCCCGGCCGGCCCGTGCTCGTGAGGCCGCGCGATATGGGCGGTGGCGAGTCCGTGGCTCGCGGCCGCCGCGAGATCATTCGAGTGGGCGGCGACCATCATGGTCTCCTCCGGCGCGAAGCCAAAGGCCGCGACCGCGTCACGGTAGAGCGCCGGCTTCGGTTTGTAGTCGCGCGAGTAGCCGGCGCCGAGGATCGCGTCGAAGATCAGGCCGTTGCGGCGGGCGAGATCGGCCATCAGCCGAACATGACCGTTCGAATTCGGCGCCAGGAGGTGCCGCGCCCGCAGCCGGCTCAAGGCGTCCGGCACCTCGGGCCATGCGTCGAGCCGGTGCCAAGCCCGGACCAGCTCCCGCTGCACGTCCTCCGGGACGCCGGTGATACCGAACTGCGCCAGCACGCCGGGCAGGGACTCGGCCTGGAGCGTATCGAGGTCGACGAAGAACCGGGCGCCGGAACGTACCGGCTCCATCGACGGCTGGTAGCGGGCGCGCCACGCATCCGCGAAGGTGCCGGCATCGAGATTCGGCGCGAAGGGCGCCAGCAGCCGCGCGGCTTCCCGTGCGACCCCGGAGCGCCAGTCGACGAGCGTCCCGAAGACGTCGAAGACCAGTGCCCGGACGGTCATCGCACCGCCTGTAGGCTGGGGCCGCGGCGGACGAAGCCGACGATGTCCTTGACCGCATCGAGCGTCTGCGCCGCGATGGCCTCGGCCCGGGCGCCGCCATCGGCCAGCACGGCGTCGATATGGCCGGGATCGGCGGTGAGGCGGCGCATCTCCTCGGCGATCGGCGCGAGGCTCGTCACCGCGAGGTCGGCCAGCGCCGGCTTGAAGGTCGAGAACTGCGCCCCGCCGAAATCGCGCAGCACGTCCTCGCGGGTGATCCCGGCGAGCGCCGCGTAGATCCCCACGAGGTTGTCGGCCTCGGGCCGCTCCTTGAGACCCGCCACCTCGGAGGGGAGGGGCTCCGGATCGGTCTTCGCCCGGCGAATCTTCTGGGCGATGGCGTCCGCATCGTCCGTGAGGTTGATGCGGGCGTTGTCGGACGGGTCCGACTTCGACATCTTCTTGGTGCCGTCGCGCAACGACATGACCCGGGCGGCCGGGCCGCCGATCAGCGGCTCGGTCATCGGGAAGAAAGCGTCGCCGTGGCCGTGCGCCGTGATTGAGCCGGCAAAGTCGGTATTGAACTTCTGGGCGATGTCCCGGGTCAGCTCCAGGTGCTGCTTCTGATCCTCGCCGACGGGGACATGGGTCGCCCGGTAGGCCAGGATGTCGGCTGCCATCAGCACCGGGTAGTCGTAGAGGCCGATGGAGGCGTTCTCACGGTCCTTGCCGGCCTTCTCCTTGAACTGGGTCATGCGGTTCAGCCAGCCCAGGCGGGCGACGCAGTTGAACACCCAGGCGAGCTCGGCGTGTTGCGGTACCTGGCTCTGGTTGAACACGATCGAGCGCTTCGGATCGATGCCGGCGGCCAGGAAGGCGGCTGTGACCTCGCGGATCTGGCTGCGGAGAGCTTCGGGGTCCTGCCAGACGGTGATCGCGTGGAGGTCGACCACGCAGTAGAGGCACTGCGCGTCGCGGGCCTGCATCTCCACGAAGCGCTTCACGGCCCCGAGATAGTTGCCGAGGTGCAGGTTGCCCGTGGGCTGGACGCCCGAGAAGACCAATTCGGTGAACGCGGCCATCGGCGCCGATCCTGAGCAATGGTAGACCGGGGCTCCGCGCCGTCCGGGCGCGGGGTTACTCGCACCCGCGGCCCGGACCGGTCAAGGATGTGCTCACGGCTCCAGCGCCGCCGTCGTTGCGCTCGGGCAGAGGTCAACCAGGACGCAGCGCCCGCAGGCGGGCCGTCGATGGTGGCAGACCTGCTGGCCGTGCAGCATCAGGATCTCGTGATTGTCGTAGAGGTCCTGCGCGCTCCAGTGGTCCTGCGCGCTCCAGTCGGCGGGGAGCTGTGCCCGCAGGATCGCGTGCGCCGGGCCGACATCGACCCGCGGCCCGATCAGGCCGAGGCGCTGCGCCACCCGATGGTGGTGGCTGTCAACCGGCAAGGCCGGCATCCGCAAGGTGGAGAACGACAGCACGGCGGCGCTGGTCTTCGGCCCGATCCCCGGAATCGCCTGCAGCCACGCCCGCGCGGCTTCGACCTCCATGTCGGCGAGGAAGGCGAGATCGAGGGTGCCGCATCGTTCGCGAACGGCGCCGAGCACGTCGCGGATACGCGGGGCCTTCAGCTCCGGCCAGGTCACGCCCGCGATGGCCGCCTCGATCTCCGGAATTTCGGCCTCGATGACTGCCTCCCAGTTCGGGAAGCGGGCGCGCAGGGCCTTGAAGGCCTTGCCGGATTCGGCGTTACGGGTCCGGTGCGACAGGAGCGACGAGACGAGCTCGCTCACCGGGTCGAGGCTGTGGAAATACGGGATCGGGCAACCGTAGACGGGGCAGAGCCGCGCATGGACGGCGAGCGCCTTCTCGGAGGTGGCAGGATCGGAACGGGACGGAACCGCCTTGCGGCGCGCAGGTGGGGCGGCTTCGGTTCGGGGGGCTGCGACAGGCATGGCGGACGAATCCGCGAGCCGCCCCCGCTGTTCCAGGACGCGGGGAGCAGCGGCGATCTGTCCGCCTCAATGTCTCGGGGTGATCATTGAGAACGAACTGCCGTGCTGCAGTTCCGGGCGCCGCTGCGCGGCTTGGGAAGAACGGAAACTCCCGCCGCCGCGCCCCTTACTTGAGCAGCGCGTAGATGTTCACGTCGAGGTTGTCATCGGTGCCATCCTTCAGGTCGGTGGCGTATTCCTCGACGAACTTGTCCTGCACCACGATGTCCTTGGCATCGAGATACGCGGTCAGCGTCTCGTAGGTGCTGTCGATCGACTCATAGGAGCCATGGTGCGCGAAGCGCAGGGCCTTGCCCGAGGGCGTCGTGCCGAAATGCAGACCGTCGGCCTCCGCAGGCGGCGTGGTCGGGGCCGCCGCCACCGGGATCATCGCCTCGAACTCGAAACCGTCATCATCGGTGCGGGTGAAGACCGACAGAGGCCGGCCCGCCGGCGCGACGCCGATCTTGGCGAGCTCGGCCTCGATCCGCGCGAAGGCCTGTTTGAGGTTGGGCACGGCCTCCTCCCACTTGGTCTTGCCCGAGAGGATCGCGGCCGGCTTGGCGGGCAGCGTCACCTCGTCGACGTCGCCGGGCTCACCGGGCTTGTCGACGAGAGGCGGGCGGCCCGGTGTCCCCACGGCAGTCTGGCCGGCGGGCGGTGGCACCACCGCCTGCTCTGGTGCGGGGACCGGGCTCTTGCCCGGATCGGGGGTCGGGTTCGGCGCCGTGGTCGTCGGAAGCGGGCTCGACTGGGCGGGTGCCGGTGCCGTGGATGGTGGCGGAGCGGCCTGCTGGGCGGCGATCGGGCCGCCGGCGACGAGCACGAGGGCGGCCGAGAGGACGACGAGCGGACGAAGGCGGATCACAGGGGCGCTCCGATTGGGGCCAGGCGGATCGTCCACACGGGCTCCCGTCCATAAGGTAGCGGCGATCCGGCTCGCCCGCGAGACCGCTGCGGACGAGGGCCGCGGGTGCGGCGCATCTGCCACGCCGCCAGCACCCCTCGCGCCGATCGGATGGTTTTGCCATATAGCCCGCCCATCCCCTCAAGCCGCGGGACTGCATGAGCGCACTCGCCCACAGACGCTTCCTGAAGATGCACGGCGCCGGCAACGCGATCGTGGTGCTGGACCTGCGCGGCTCCGCCGTCACGGTGAAGCCCGAGGAGGCGCGGGCGATCGCGCAGGATCCCGCCTCCGCCTTCGACCAGCTCATGGTGCTGCACGATCCCGTGAGCCCGGGCACGGACGCGTATCTGCGGATCTACAACACCGACGGTTCGGAATCCGGCGCCTGCGGCAACGGCACGCGCTGCGTCGCCTATGCGATGTTCGACGATCCGGCCATGGCCCGTCCGGCCGAGGGCGGACGGCTGACGCTGGAGACCGCCGCCGGCCTCCTTGGCGTCCGCCGGGTCTCCGAACGAGCCTTCACGGTAGACATGGGCCGGCCCCGGCTCGCCTGGGGCGAGATTCCCCTGTCCGAGCCCTTCCCCGACACGCGGCGGATCGAGCTGCAGGTCGGCCCCATCGACGATCCGGTCCTTCACTCGCCGGGCGTCGTCAACATGGGCAACCCGCACGCGGTGTTCTTCGTCGAGAACGACCCGGATACCTACGATCTCGCCCGGATCGGTCCGATGCTGGAGAACCACCCGCTCTTCCCAGAGCGCGCCAACATCTCGGTGGCGCAGGTTCTGGGCCGCGAGGCGATCAAGCTCCGGGTCTGGGAGCGCGGCGCCGGGCTGACGCTGGCCTGCGGCACCGCTGCCTGTGCCACGGTGGTGGCGGCTTCGCGTCTGCGGATGATCGGCCGGCAGGCGAATGTCGCGTTGCCCGGCGGTGAGCTCTTCGTGGAATGGCGCGCCGACGACCATGTCCTGATGACCGGCCCGGTCGCGCTCGTGGCCGAGGGCACCCTGGCGCCGGAGCTGTTCTCCGGCAGCGCCTGATGGCAGTCGAGACCCTCACCTTCGGGTGCCGCCTCAACACGGTCGAATCCGAGGCGTTGCGGGTTCACGCCGCGGCCGACGGACGCGACCGGGTCGTGGTGAATACCTGCGCGGTCACCGCCGAGGCCGGGCGGCAGGCCCGCAAGGCGATCCGTCGGATCGCCCGCGAGCGGCCCGGGGCCGAGATCGTCGTCACGGGCTGCGGCGCCGAGGTCGAGACCGACGCCTACGCGGCGATGCCCGAGGTGTCGCGCCTCGTCGGCAACGGCGAGAAGCTCCGGCCTGAGGGCTGGTCGGCGGCCGGCGCCGGCCCGGGCGCCGTGATGAAGGTCCGCGCGGCCGAGCCGACGCGGATCGAGGCGATGGCCGGGCATACCCGCGCCTTCGTGCCCGTGCAGAACGGCTGCGATCACCGCTGCACCTTCTGCGTCATTCCCTTCGGACGCGGCCATTCGCGCTCGGTGCCGGCGGCCGACGTGATCGCGCAGGTCGAGACGATCGTGGCGCATGGCGGCCGCGAGGTGGTTCTCACCGGCGTCGATCTCACCGCCTACGGGCGCGACCTGCCCGGGCCGGTGCTCTCCCTCGGCGGCCTGGTTCGAGCGATCCTGCGCGCGGTGCCGGACCTTGCCCGCCTGCGCCTGTCTTCCATCGATTCCGTGGAGGCGGACGAGGCCCTGCTCACGGCCGTCGCCGAGGAGGAGCGGTTGATGCCGCACCTGCATCTGTCGCTGCAGGCGGGCGACGACCTGATCCTCAAGCGGATGAAGCGCCGGCACGCCCGCGCCGACGCGATCCGCTTCTGCGAGACGGTGCGGCGGCTGCGGCCTAGTATCGTGCTCGGCGCCGACCTGATCGCGGGCTTTCCCACCGAGACCGAGGCGCAGTTCGCCCGCTCCCTCGATCTCGTGGCGGAATGCGGCCTGACGCACCTCCACGTGTTTCCGTACTCGCCCCGGCCCGGGACGCCGGCGGCGCGCATGCCCCCCGTCGCGCCCGACATGATCCGGGAGCGCGCCGCCCGGCTGCGCGCGGTCGGTGCCGACGCCCTGCGGCGGCACCTCGACGGACAGGTCGGACGCCGGCTCACCGTCCTGGCGGAGCGCGGCGGCGTCGGACGCAGCGCGGATTTCACGCCGGTGCGCCTCGCGGCCGCACTGCCGCCGGGGACCCTCCACAGCGTCGCGATCGCGGCTCACGACGGCGCGCGGCTGATCGCGGCCTGAGGATCCATCGCCGTCACCGCCTCCGCGATGTGCGGCGGCGGGGGCGCCGTGACTGTGATAGCCTCGCGTTTCGGGTAGAGCGGGATCGACAGCGACCGCGCGTGCAGGTGCAGGGCACTCCCGCGCGGAGCGCTGCCGTAGACCGCATCGCCCCGGATCGACCAGCCGGAGGCGGCGCAATGGACGCGGAGCTGGTGGGTGCGGCCCGTGACCGGCTTCAGTTCCAGCCAGGTCCGGCCATCGGCCCGCCCGAGCACCCGCCAATGGGTTAGCGCCGGATCGCCCGCCGGATCGGCTTTCATCCACCAGGAGCGCGGATCGTCCGAGCGGCGGGCGAGCGGCAGGTCGATGGTGCCGCTCTCCTCGCAGGGACCACCCTCGACAATCGCCCAGTAGGTCTTGTCGACGGCGCTCCCGGCGAAGAGCTTGCCCAGCCGCGCCAGCGCCTTGGCGTGGCGTCCGAGCGCGAGGCAGCCCGACGTGTCCCGGTCGAGCCGGTGCGCCGCCTCGGGACGGCGGGGGAGGCCGAACCGAAGGGCGTCGAGATGATCGGTCAGCGTCTCGCCGCCGCGCGGACCCGGATGCACCGGCAGACCCGCCGGCTTGTCGATGACGAGCAGCAGGGCATCGCGGTAGAGGAGGCGCGCGCCTATGTCGAAGGCGTTGGGCATCCGGATCGGCTAGAGGGTCGGCGACGGGTGGGCAAGGTGGGTTGAGGACGCGATTTCATGGCGAGCGAGGACAAGCCCGGCTGGTTCGGGCGCCTGTTCGGGCGCAAGACCCCGAGCCCGGGCGACGAGAAGCCCGAGGCCGAGTTGCCCGCCGAGGCGGCCTCGCCTTCGGAGGGCCAGCCCGATTTCGCTACCGGGGCGGAGGACGTCGATCACGTCCCGCTGCCGCCGGAGGAGACCGGGGAACCTGTCGCCGACGTCGTCGAGGGGGCGGATCTGCTGCCCATACAGGGCGAGCCCGAGCGGCCCCCCGCCGGGACGGCCGGCGACGCACCCGAGCACGGGGCCGATCCGGTTGATACGAGCGACGCGGTCCGGGAACCGGTGGTGGAACCGGCGCCGGACATCCAGCCGCTGGATAGCGCGGCGGCGCTCGCCCACGATGCCGGGGCCGGTCCCGAGCGTGAGCCCGAGGCCAAGGGGTGGTGGACCCGTCTCACCTCCGGGATGAAGCGCACCTCCTCGGCGCTGTCCGAGCGGGTCACCGGCCTGTTCACCAAGCGCAAGCTCGACGCCACCACGCTCGAGGATCTGGAGGACGCCCTGATCCAGGCCGATTTCGGCCTGGAGACCGCGATGCGGGTCTCGGAAGCGGTCGGCAAGGGCCGCTACGAGAAGGGGATCTCCCCCGACGAGGTGCGGGTGATCCTGGCGAGCGAGGTCGAGCGGGCCCTCGATCCCGTGGCGGTGCCGCTGACCGTCGATGCCGCCAAGAAGCCGTTCGTCATCCTCACCGTCGGGGTGAACGGCGCGGGCAAGACCACGACATTGGGCAAGCTCGCCTCGAAGCTGCGGGCGGAGGGGCGCACCGTCATGCTGGCAGCCGGCGACACTTTCCGCGCGGCGGCCATCGACCAGCTCAAGGTCTGGGGTGCGCGCACCGGCACCCCGGTGGTGAGCGGCGCTCAGGGGGCGGACGCGGCGGGGCTCGCCTTCGACGCCCTGAAGCAGGCCTCCGCCGCCGGGACCGACGTGCTCCTGATCGACACGGCCGGCCGGCTCCAGAACAAGGCCGGGCTGATGGCGGAGCTGGAGAAGATCGTCCGCGTCCTGCGCAAGCAGGATCCGGACGCGCCACACGCCACGCTCCTCGTCCTCGACGCGACAGTCGGTCAGAACGCGCTCTCGCAGGTGGAGCTGTTCTCGCAGGCCGCACCGGTCTCCGGGTTGGTGATGACCAAGCTCGACGGCACGGCCCGGGGCGGCATTCTGGTGGCGCTTGCGGCCAAGTTCGGCCTGCCGGTCCACTTCATCGGCGTCGGCGAGGGCGTGGAGGATCTGGAGCCCTTCGCGGCGCGGGACTTCGCCCGGGCGATTGCCGGACTGGAGAAGGATTAGCGCGCGGGCGCCCGTCGATCTTTGGCGCTCGACGTCATGGACTTCGGGCGCCCCGCGTTACACACAGCCGCAACCGAGCAAGTCCGGCATCTCGGACATATCGAGAGCGCCGCATCCAAGCCAGCCAGAGCGCATGCAGATCGAATCCGTCCCCCCGCACCGTCACCTGCCTCCGCCCATCAAACTGGCGCTGGAACTCGGCCCTCTGGTGCTGTTTTTCCTGGGCAACGCCTATTCCGAGCGGTTCGGCGTGACGCCCGACCAGAAGCTGTTCGTGGCCACCGGCCTGTTCATCGCGGCCACCGTGGTGGCGCTCACGATCCACTACGTCATGGTCCGGCGTCTGCCGATCATGCCACTCGTCTCGGGCGTGGTCGTGGTGGTGTTCGGCGGCCTGACGCTGGCGCTGCAGGACAAGACCTTCATCATGGTCAAGCCGACCATCGTGAACGCGCTGTTCGGAACCGTGCTGCTCGGCGGCCTCGCCTTCGGGCGCTCTCTCCTGTCGGTGGTGCTCGACTCGATGTTCAGTCTCACCGAGGAGGGCTGGCGGAAGCTGACTCTCCGCTGGGGGTTGTTCTTCTTCGTCCTCGCCGGCCTCAACGAGGTGGTGTGGCGGACTCAGACTGAAGATTTCTGGGTGAACTTCAAGGTGTTCGGAATCATGCCGATCACCGTGCTCTTCGCCTTGGCGCAGACGCCCCTGCTCACCCGCTACGAGCGCAAGGAACCGCAGCCGGGCGCGTGATCGCTACCGCGCCTCCGCCACCTTCCCGGCGGCCCGGATACGGGCGAGCACGCTCGCGAAGTTCTCCGGCGTGAGGATCCCGACGAGCTTGTCGCGGATCACGCCGTCGGGCCCGATGATGAAGGTCTCGGGGACGCCGTAGACGCCGAAATCGATCGCCGCACGGCCGCTGGCATCGGCGCCCACGGCGCTGAACGGCACGCCGTGCTTGATCAGGAAGCGCTGCCCGGCCTCCGGGCTCGGCTCCTTGTAGTCGATGCCGACAAGCCGGATCCCGGGCTCCTTCGCCAGCCGCATCAGCATCGGGTGTTCCACCTGGCAGGGGGCGCACCACGAGGCGAAGACGTTGAGAACCGTGATCTGGCCCTTCAGGTCGGCGCTCGACAGCCCCGGCACCGGCGCGCCCGCAGCGGTGAGCCCCGGCACGGCGGGCAGATCGAAGCTCGGCACCGGCTTGCCGATCATCGCCGAGGGCAGGGCTGCCGGATCGGCCCCCGAGCGGAGGCGCAGGAACAGTGCGACCGCGAGCGCCGCGAAGGCGAGGGCCGGCACGATCAGCAGGAGCGAGCGGCGGACCGGCGGCGGACGCCCGGTCGCGTCGTCGAGGGGAGCCATCATCGCCGGTCCTCGCCGAAGCCTTTCAATGCGCGCAGCTGCGCCCGCCGGTCGCGGATCGCGTTGCCGACGAGGGCGGCCATCACCAGCACCGTGAAGGCATAGGCGGCCAGGATGAAGCCGCCGTGAGACCCGAGATCCATCGCGGCACTCCTAGACCGGCTGGCCGACCGGCAGTCCGGCCGGATTCGGGGTGAGGCGGGGCTGGGTTCGGTCGAGGCGCTCGGCCTCGCGGATCGTCAGCGTCCGCACCCGGCGGCGCATGATCTCGGTGCGCATCGCGTACAGGTGCAGCGTCGTCCCGCCGAGCGTCGCGGCGCCGATCATGACCAGCAGCGGATAGAGCATCGACGGATCGATGGTCGGACCGCCCATGCGCAGGATCGAGGCCGGCTGGTGCAGGGTCGACCACCAGTTCACCGAGAACTTGATGATCGGCAGGTTCACGGCGCCGACCAGGGTCAGGATTGCCACCGCGCGGGCTGCGCGGTTCGGATCCTCCAGGGTCCGCCATAGGGCGATGATGCCGCAATAGATCAGCAGCAGGACCAGCATCGACGTCAGCCGCGCATCCCAGACCCAGTAGGTTCCCCACATGGGCTTGCCCCAGAGGGAGCCGGTCACGAGGCAGATCAGCGTGAAGGCCGCGCCGATCGGCGCCGCGGCGCGTTGCGCCACGTCGGCCAGCGGATGGCGCCAGACCAGCGTGCCGATGGCCGACAGGCTCATGGCGCCGTAGAAGAACACGCCCAGCCACGCCGCCGGGACGTGGATGTACATGATCCGCACGGTCTCGCCCTGCTGGTAGTCCGGCGGCACCACGAAGAAGGTCAGGTACAGGCCAACGGCGAGGGCGGCCAACGACAGGGCGGTGAGCCACGGCACCAGCGCGCCCGACCAGCGCATGAAGTGGCCGGGATTGGACAGGCGGGTCCAGAGGGAGGGCGTCATCGCGGCTTCGGTCTCGGACATCGTTCCCGCGGTCTACCCTAGGACGCGGTGCAGCAACAATGCGGGGCTTTTCCGCGCCCGGTGATGGCGCCGTGAGCTCGCGCCGAAGAAGCCCCGGAGGACCGTCGCGTTCTGAACAGGCACGCGCAGGCTGCGCATTCGATGGACGAACCCTTGCGCAGGTCGGGAGGATTGCGCATATAGATGGGAACAAAAAGCGAACGAAAGAGCGTCGCCTTACAAAGCTGTGGACGACGCGGCCCGCTCCCGCCGGAACGAGACCCGCATGCGAACCGCTGACAAGCAGATCGCCGACATCCTCGTGCGCTACGGGGAGCCCTTCGGGGGCAACGTCTGGCGCGTCCAGGGGACGGCCGTGATCTACCACAAGACCCTGGAGCGCATCGCCGCGCAGGCCGGGATCGTGTTCGAGCCGCCCACCATCATCCGCGCCGAGCGCGATGAGGCTGTGATCCTGGTGACGGGGCGCCTGCCCGGCGCCAAGCCCGGTACCGACCGGGTGGAGTGGTCGCTGGGCGAGGCGCTGGTGAACGTGAACTACCGCGTCTCGGGCAAGCAGGCCGCGTACGTCTACGCCATGGCCGAGAAGCGGGGGAAGGACCGCGTCATCCTCAAGCTCATCGAGCTTCATGGCCTCGTCTATTCGGAGGAGGAGGCGGACGAATTTCGCGCCCAGCTGCCGGCCGTCCGGGCGGTGGACGGGGATTTCGAGGAGCCGCCCGCTTTCGACGAGGTCACAGAAGCGGAAGGTGACCTCAAGCGCCGCATCGACGAGGCCGAGACGATCAACGCGGTCACCGACCTGATGTTGGACGGCGCCACTCAGGCCGTCTTGGCGACGATGCCGTCCGGCACCCGCGACGAAGTGCGCGACTACGCCAAGGCGCGCCTCGTGGCGCTCGGCTGGCCCAAGCGCTCCGGTCGCCGCAGTGCCGCCTGACCATTCCGATCCATCCCCAACCGCAGGAGACCGCCATGCATCGCGCGACGAGCCGACGCACCATGAAGGCCCGCCGGGACGTCCACCGGGGCTGGAGCATCGAGACGCTGTCCTACAGCCCCACGCGGATCGTGCGGCTCGGGGCCGAGAAGGTCGCGATCCTGTTCCCGCCGGTGGAGCCGGGCGCCGCCTGGCAGCTCTACCCGCATCCCGACACGTTCCCCGGACTCAATTTCGAGGGGCTGCCCGAGCCGCTGCGCCCGGAATTTCTGTCCTTCTCGGATCTGTCGGAGGTCGAGCGCTTCCTGGGCATCCGCGACGAGGAGCCTGCCGCCCTGGCGGCGTGAGTGGCCCGATCACCCCGGTGGCCAGGGCGCGCCCCGGTGGAGCGCCTCGGCTTCCGGGGTGAAGCCGCCATCGGGATCGTGCAGAACCAGGGGCGGGAGCAGGCACGGCGCGGCGCGACTTCCCTTGGTCGCGCGGATCAGAATGCGGATCGCGGGCGTCTCGGCGCGGGCATGGACCGGCCGGATTGCCAAGCTGCCGTAGCGGCCCTTGAGCGCATCGAGGCAGGCGGTGAGCGCGTCCGCGCGGTGGATGAGCCCGAGCCGACCGCCCGGGCGAAGGATCGCCGTGCAGGCGCGGATCCAGGCATCCAAGCCGCCGTCCGTGAAGGTATGCGCCGCGGCCCGACCGGAATGGGGCGAGGCGCGATGGCTGCCCGCGGCGAAGAAGGGTGGATTTGTCAGGACCAGATCGAAACTGTCCGGCAGAAGACCCCTGGCGCGACGTTCCGCCGCGGGGGCGAGCACGTCGGCCTCGATCACCTGAGCCTCGATCCCGTTGAGGGTAGCGTTCGCTCGCGCCTGCCCGGCAAGGTCCCGGTCGCGCTCGACCAAAGTCAGTCGGAGACCGGGGGTCAGCGCCGCGCAGCCGAGCCCGACCGCCCCGGTTCCGGCGCCGATGTCGCAGAGCCGGTCGCCTGCCGTCGTCATGAGCAGCCGGGCGAGCAGCACCGCGTCGGTTCCGGCCCGATGCGCCCCCCGGGGCGGCTGATGCAGGCGCAGGGTTCCGCCCAGAAAGGCATCCGGCCCGTGCGTCACGGCTGGCGCAGCTCGTGGGCAAGCCCGGCATCGCCCAGCAGCCGCCTTGCCTGGGCTTCGTGGTCGCGCGGCACCAGGAGGCGCTGCCCGAACACGCCGATCGAGCCCTCCATCAGGCTCATGTGGCTATCCGCTACCAGGACCGGGATCTCGGCCGCTTCGAGGATCGAGCGGGCGAAACCGATCAGCACGACATCGTTGGCCCGGATCAGCTCGATCATCGTGTCCCTCCGCCCGCGAGCGGGCGGACCGGCGGTTTCGCCGCGCCCGTCCCGCACCCTCGGAACCCCATATCCGATCGGGGCCGATGTTGCGGCGCCGCGGGGCGCGTGCGAAGGGATCGCCCGCCCCGGAAGGGGAAACCGGTCTGGAGGTCACGGATCTTGGGTATGGCCCTATCCATCGAGAACCCGAAGCCCGAGGCGGAGGCGGGGCTGAACGACCTCGTCGTGCTGGTGGCGGACGGCATGGCGCGGGTCAACACCACGATCCTGTCGCGAACCGGATCCGAGGTGGCGATGATTCCCGAAGTCGCCAATCACCTGATCGCCAGCGGTGGCAAGCGCCTGCGCCCGATCCTGACGCTGGCCTGCGCCAAGCTCTGCGACTACGCGGGCGAGAGCGACGGGGACGTGAAGCTCGCCGCCAGCGTCGAGTTCATGCACACCGCCACGCTCCTGCACGACGACGTGGTCGATGAGAGCGACATGCGCCGTGGCCGCGTCGCAGCCCGGATCAAGTGGGGCAACGAGGCCTCGGTGCTGGTCGGCGACTTCCTGCTCGGCCAGGCCTTCCGGATGATGGTGGAGGTGGGCTCCTTGAGGGCGCTCGACATCCTCTCGGCGGCCGCCACGGTGATCGCCGAGGGCGAGGTGATGCAGCTCACCAACGCCAAGAACCTGGAGACCGACGAGGCTGCCTATCTGGCGGTCATCCGCGGCAAGACCGCCGAGCTGTTCGCCGCGGCCTGCGAGGTCGGCCCCGTTCTCGCCGGCCGGCCCGAGATGGAGCAGGCGGCCGCCCGCGCCTACGGGATGAATCTCGGCATCGCCTTCCAGCTGATCGACGACGTCCTCGATTACGGCGGCACCTCGGCGGAGCTCGGCAAGAACGTCGGCGACGATTTCCGCGAGGGCAAGATCACCCTGCCGATCGTGCTGGCCCACCGCCGGGGCAGCGAGGGCGAGCGGGGCTTCTGGCGGCGTACACTCCAGCAGGGCGAGATCCGCGACGGCGATCTGGAGACGGCCCTCGACCTGCTCCAGCGCCACGGTGCTCTCGAGGAGACGGTGGCGCGCGCCCATCATTACGGGGCCGAGGCCCGCACCGCCCTCGACATCTTCCCGGAGGGGCCAGTGAAGGCCGCGCTCAACGGCGCGGTGGAGTTCTGCGTCTCGCGAGCGCGCTGAGACGGGGCTCGTTCTCGCAGAGGCGGGCCTCGGCGCCGCACCTCCGGCTCGCCTGAGGCTGCCGTCTTCCCCCGGACCCTACTCGGCTTGTCGCTTCAGCGGGGCGGAGCGGAGGCTCAGGACTTCCGCGAGCGCCGGTGCAAGCCCGCGCAGCTCATCCAGATGGGCGGCCGTCAGCCCCTTCAGCAGCGCCTCCGCGTGAGGGGTCAGCGACAGCTCGCTCCGCCGCCGATCCTCGGAGGAGCGAGCCTTGGTCAGCAATCCGCCTTCCACCATCCGAGCGACCAGTTCGGCGGCGCTGTGAGGCGCGATCAGGAGCTGCTCGGCCAGCAGGCCCACCGTCGCGGGCTTGCGTCCGGCATGACCCGCCAAGGTCAACAGCGCCTGATGCTGCTGTGGGGGAAGCCCCGCCCGGGCCGCGGCAGCCTCGCTGAACGCGAGAAAGCGCCGGAGCCGGAAGCGGAAATCGGCGAGCGCCGCGTATTGCTCCGGCGAGAGCGCCTCGGTGTCCGGCGCTGCGGCATCCATGTTCGCCTCCCCTGCCTGTTTCGAGCTTCCGACATGCGTTCCCGGTGCCAGAAGGCGCCCGGAAGCGCCCCGCGGGCGTTTCCTCCCCAAGATCCGCCCCAGGATCCACGCGACCATCGAGTTGTGGAATATATCGTATTACGACATAAGCCGCAGGCTTGAGGAAAGGAGGCCTATATGCACGGCGGGACGGAGATCGAGCGCGGCGGCGACACGCCTAGGCGCCGGGTCCTCGGTGATTTCAGCGCAGATCGGCGTGTTCTGACGCTGGCCGGGATGGCCGTCGTCACCGGCACCGCTGCGAGCGCCACGGCCTGGGTCCTGCTCACCCTGATCGGCCTCGTGACCAACTTCGCGTGGTACGGCCGCTTCGACACGGCCCTGACCTCGCTCGCGGATGCGACGCCCGGCCCCTGGATGGTGGCGATCCCGGTGAGCGGCGCGCTGATCGTCGGCGCGATGGCGCGCTACGGTTCGGAGAAGATCCGCGGCCACGGCATCCCGGAGGCCATGGAGGCGATCCTGATCGGCGGCAGCCGGATGTCGCCCAAGGTGGCCGTCCTGAAGCCCCTCTCTTCGGCGGTGGTCATCGGCACCGGCGGGCCGTTCGGCGCCGAGGGACCGATCATCGTCACGGGCGGCGCGGTCGGCTCGCTGTTCGCGCAGCTCTTCCATCTCAGCGCGGCCGAGCGGAAGACGCTGCTGGTGGCGGGCGCCGCCGCCGGCATGACGGCGATCTTCGGGACCCCCGTCGCCGCCGTGCTGCTCGCCGTCGAGGTACTGCTGTTCGAGTGGCGCCCGCGCAGCCTCGTCCCGGTCACGGTCGGGGCGGTGACGGCGGCCTGCTGGCGACCGGCCCTGTTCGGGGCGGGTCCGCTCTTTCCTTTTGCCGACAATCCGGCCCTGCCCTGGTGGGGGCTGCCCGCCTGCGCGGCCCTGGGCATCGTCTGCGGGCTGTTCTCGGGAGCCCTGACCCGGATTCTGTATGCCCTGGAGGACGGTTTCGGGCGACTTCCCCTGCACTGGATGTGGTGGCCGGCTCTGGGGGCCGTCGTGGTCGGCCTCGGCGGCCTCGTGGAGCCTCGGGCCCTCGGCGTCGGCTACGACGTGATCCATGACCTGCTCTCCGGGCACATGCTGGTGGGCGCCGTCGTGACAATCCTGGCGGTGAAGGCGGTGATCTGGCTCGCCGCGCTGTCCTCGGGCACTTCCGGGGGCGTGCTCGCGCCGCTGCTCATCATCGGCGGCGCCGCAGGCTGGCTGATCGGCTTGGCCCTTCCCGGCGCGCACGGGTTCTGGGCGCTGATCGGCATGACCGCGATGCTCGGCGGTACGCTGCCGGCCCCGTTGACGGGCGTCGTCTTCGCCGTTGAGGTGACCGGAGACGTCGCCGCGCTGGCGCCGCTCCTGGCCGCCACCATGGCGGCCTACGGGGTCACCGTGCTGCTCCTCAAGCGCTCGATCCTGACGGAGAAGATCGCCCGACGCGGCCAGCACGTCACCCGGGAATACGGCATCGATCCCTACGATCTCGCCCGGGTCGAGGGGGTGATGACCCGGAAGGTCGAGACCTTGGCGGCGGATCTGCCGCTGGCCGAGGCGCTCACCGCCATCGAGACCGGCGCCCATCACGCCTATCCGGTCGTCGACGACGCGGGCCGTCCGGTGGGCCTCGTCTCGCGCAACGATGCCCTGCGCTGGACCCTGGAGGAAGGGGACGACGAAGCGGAGGAGGGCACCCTCGCCGAGCGCGTCTCGGACGCCGATCTCGCGGTGGTCCATCCGGGTGACGTGGTCTCGCACGCCATCGACGTGATGCTCGCGGCCGGGCAGGGCCGCCTGCCGGTCACGGATCCGCAGAGCGGCAGGCTGGTGGGGCTGCTCACCCGCAAGGACCTGCTGCAGGTCCGCGCCACGGTGGTCCGATCCGAAGCCGAGCGCCGCGCATTCTTCCGGGCGGGTCGAAGCGGGCGCCGCATGACCGTCGGAGGGTGACGATGGAGCCTCCGTCTCCAGGACGGTCGACCAGTTTCGACCGGCTCGGGCCGGGCTCCTGTTGTCTGGTCGGATGGGAAGACGACCCAGACCTCGCCCTCGTCGTCGCCTGGGAAGGCCGGCGCGGGGCGCTGCTGCTGAACCGGCGCGCCGAGGGCGGACATCTTCCCCTGATGCCCGGCCTCGATGCCGGGGCCGAGGCGATCGCGCTGCGGGATGCCTTCCTGGCGCCCAGCGGCCCGATCTCCGACCTCGCCTCCGGTCGGGCCGCGATGGCCCCGGCCGCCCTCCATGTCGGCCCGAGCGGCGCCTATCTGTGCGGCCGCGACAAGGGCGGGGATCTCACGATCTTCGATGTCGCGAGCGGGCTCGCCAGCGCCGTCGATCCCGCCGACCTGCCGCAGACCAGGCGTTGGCGCGTGATGGTCCCGCACGGGGGTGGCCTCGTGACCCTCTACGAGGCCGAGCCGGCCTGAGATCGATGGAAGGGACGCGTCAGCGCAGGTAAGTCGGCGCCACCCACCAAGCCGGTCGGGCCGCACGCAGCGCTGAGGCCGCCCGCACGGCGCCGCGCCGATCGGCGAACAGCGCGAAGACTGTGGCCCCCGAACCCGACATCCGCGCGAGCCGGCAACCGCATGCGCGCAGGGCGGCCAGCACGTCGCCGATTACCGGAGCCACCGTGAGAGCGGGTGCTTCCAGGTCGTTGCGGGCCGGGCCCAGCGTCGCGAGAAGGGCGTCGGCGTCAAGGTTGCGGGCGATCTCGGGATGCGACGCCCCAGCCAGATCCTGGCCGACCGCGAGGCCGAGCGCCTTGAAGACCGGTGCCGTGGGCACCGGTACGCCGGGATTGACCAGTACGGCAGGGAGAGGGGCGAGGCCGAGCGCCGGACCGATCTCCTCGCCCGCGCCCCGCATCATCCGGGCCCGCGGGTCGAGGCAGACCGGCACGTCGGCCCCCGTCTCCCGCGCAGCGGCGACGACGGCCGCGTGATCGAGCGGCAGCCCGTTGAGGCGCGCGAGCAGGCGCAGGGCGGCGGCGGCGTCGGACGAGCCGCCGCCGATCCCGGCGGCGACCGGCAGGCGCTTGATCAGGTCGAAGGCCCCGGTCCGCAGATCCGGCACCCGCGCGGCGAGCCCCCGGGCGGCGCGCAGGACGAGATTGTCGTCGGTCGGGCCGGCCGGGCCTGCGGTGGGACCGCTGACGGTGAGGCCGAGCGGCGCATCCGGGTTCAGGGTCAACCGGTCAGCCGTGCCCGCGAAGGCCACCAGACTCTCGAGGGCGTGATAGCCGTCGCCGGCCCGCCGCCCGAGAACGTGAAGGGTCAGGTTGACCTTGGCGGGGGCACGGTCTGCGAGCAGGGTCACGGGGTCTCGGACGGCTGGTTGCGGGTGATTCCGAGGCTCTACAGGCTCGAAGGCCCGAACAACAGCTCAGCCACGATCCCCGTGCGGATGGTACGGCAGAGCATCGACGATCCGGATTGCGGCGAGATCCTCGGCAAGCTCCACCAGCCCGTCGCTCGCCGAGAACCCCGAGAGAGCACCTTCCGGTGCCGGGACGGCCTCGGCCGCGCCGTCGGTACCCGATCGAAGACACACGCGCAGGTACTCGCGCCGGCCCGGATCGCCACGCTGCCGCGGGCGACATCCTCGCCGGTCCGGCGGCGATTGGCGCCCGGCGCTAGGCCGGTCGGCAAGAGTACGACCGCCCCTTCGGCCCGGACATCCTCCTGCATCGCCACCGTGTCGGTGCCGGGAGGCATGGGCGCCCCGGTGAAGATCCGCACCGCGGCCCCCGGGGCAGTATCGCACGGCACGTGGCCGGCCGGCACCCGGCCGCCCGGGGGCAGGCGTGTTTCGCCCGCGGCGGCGAGGTCGGCGGCCCGCAGGGCGTAGCCGTCCACGGCGGCGTTGTCGAAGGGCGGCAGGTGGATCGGTGCGATCAGGTCTTCCGCCAGGACGCGGCCAGCTGCGCGCGCGAGGGGCACCCTCTCGATCCCAGAGAGAACCGGCAGGCGCGCCCGGATCAGGGCCACCGCGTCGGCGACCCGCATGGGAGCGGGCGCGGCATCGGACCAATCGATGTTCAAGCGGCCCATGGCGGCGCGGGGTCGGAGGGGGCGGGCGGGTCGGCACGGGCGGCCTCGCGCGCGGTGGTGCGCCGGCTTGCGGCATCGGGGCCGCGCGATCAAGCCCCGAGCCATGGTCCGGGCGGATTCGATCCTCTACGCTCTCCGCGCCATGCCGACCGCCGACGAACTCCCGTGCCAACGTCACCTGTTCGAGGTGCCGGCGGAGATCAGCTATCTCGACGCGGCGGCGTGGTCGCCCCTGCCGCGGGCTGTCCGCGCCGCCGGCGAGGACGGAATCCGCGCCAAGAGCCGTCCTTGGGATCATTCGCGCGCGGTGATTCCCGCCTGGGCCGAGCGGGCCCGCGCGGCGGCGGCCGGGCTGATCGGGGCCGGCCCGGAAGATGTCGCGATCGTCGGCGCGGTGAGCCAAGCGATGGCCGTAGCGGCGCGCAACCTCGACCCCGCGCCGGGCGGCCGCCTGCTGCGGGTCGCCGACGAGTTCCCCTCCCTGTGCTTCGCCTTCGACCGGCTCGCGGCCACGCACGCGCTCGTCGTGGAGGAGGTTGCCCGTCCCCGCGACGGCGACTGGACCGCCGCGCTTCTGGCTGCGATCGAACGTCCGGGGGCGAGACCCCTCTCCATCGCGACCATGACCCCGCTGCACTGGAGCGATGGCGGCCTGATCGATCTCGACCGTCTTGCGCCCGCGGTCCACCGGGCCGGGGCCGCCCTGGTGATCGACGCGACCCAGGCTGTTGGGGCCGTCCCGGTGGACGTGGACCGGTGGCGGCCCGATTTCCTGGCCTTCCCGACGTATAAATGGGCGCTCGGCCCCTACGGCCTCGCCTTCCTGTACGCTGCGCCCCACAGGCAGAACGGCGTACCCATCGAGGAGCATGTCGGAAACCGTTCGCCCGCACCCGGCGCTCGGCGCTACGATCGGGGCGAGCTCAACGATCCCGTAGCCCTACCCATGGCGGCGACCGGGCTTGAACTGATTGCCGGTTGGGGCGTGCCGGCGGTGGCGGCACGTCTGCGCCGGCTCACAGACCGGCTCGCTGAAGGAATCACCCTGTTGGGTCTCCCGATCGGCCCGCGGCATCTGCGCGCGCCCCATATCCTCGGGGTGCGTCCACCGGGAGGGTTACCGCTCGATCTGGCGGACCGCTTGCGTCAGGCGAGCGTGTTCGCGAGCGAGCGCTCGGGTGCACTGCGCCTCAGTCCCCACGTCTGGGTGCAGGACGACGATCTTGTGCGCTGCATCGCCGCACTTCGGGGCACTTTCGACCGGCACACGAGAGACTGTGCGGAAATGCACCGTCACTAATTCGGACGGGGCCGGAAGAATGCGGATGCCGCATCGCGGATCGTGCCTAGATCACGACACGGCGATGCCGCGGCCGCATCCAGCCGAACGTCCCCAGCAGCAGTAGCCGAGACCGATGCCGCGACCCGGTGAGACCCTCCGCGCACCGGATACCGGCCGCGCCCTGCAACTCCCCGGTTCGATCCGTGCCGCCCTCTCGGGCCGGTTCGCCGTGATCCTGTCCGGTGAGCTGATCCAGAGCCTGTTCCACTTCGTTCTCAACATCCTGCTGGTGCGCGAGCTCGGCGCACACGATTACGGCCTCTTCGCCATCGTGTTTACGGTCGGAGCCGTCGGGATCACGTACATCCGCGCGCTGCTGGCGGTCCCGGCGACGATCCACCTCGCCCGCAGCCTGGGACGACCGGCGGCCCTGGGCTACGATGTGATGTTCGGTTCCGGCGCGATCCTGGTTTCCGGGGCGATGGGCCTCGGCGTCGGCGCGGCGCTGGTGCCTGTGATCGGCTTCGGCGCCTTGGCGGCCGGTGCCTTCGTGGGTCTCTACGCCTTCCGCAGCTACCTGCGGATCGTGCTCCTCGCCCGCGGCCGGCCGCGGATCGCCGGGTTGAGCGACGTGGTCTACGCCGTCTGCGGCGGCGTGTTCGTCGCTTGGGGATTGCGCGGAGCGGGCACCGCGCTCCTCGACCGGGCCTTCGCGGCGATCGCCCTCGCGCATGCCATCGCCATCGCAGCGGCCTTCGGCGCGGCACGCGAGCGGCTGCGGATCTCGCTCCATGCGCGGGCGCGGGCGCGCTACCGGGCAATCTGGCGGACGCTGGCATGGTCGCTGGCCGGCATCACCAGCATCACCGTGCAGGGGCAGGGCCTGACCCTGCTGTTCGCCCTCCTGGCCGGACCAGCTGCCTATGCGCCGATCGCCGCCACGCTCGTACTCTACGCCCCTCTGCGGATCCCGACGAACGCCTTGATGAACATGGTTCTGCCGGAGATCACCAGGCTGCTCGCCGCCGGGCAGATCCACGCGTCCCGGCGCCTCGTCGTGCGCCACGCGGCCCTGCTCGGCTGCGCCTGCCTGGCCTACGGCGCGCTGATGGCCGCCGTGCTGCCGCTCGTCGAGGACGTTCTCTTCAAGGGGCGGTTCGCCGGCGAGCCGATGGGCTGGATCGGGCTCGGCGTCTGGGCGGTTGTGACCCTCTCGCTCCTCTACGCGATCCCGCGCGCCTATCTGGAGGCGTCGGCGGCGTTCCGAACCATCACCGCGGGGGCGGTGGCGAGCGCGGCGCTCGGCTTCGCCATCATGGTACCCGCCCTGCTGCTGCTGCCAGCCGCGACCGCGCTCCTCGGCCTCCTCGCCTCCGAACTCGCCACGCTGGCATGGTCGGTCCGTGCGTTCCGGAGCCGCACGCGGAGCCGCCCCCTCGGGCGAGCCGCGCCTGAGGCGCCCTGAGGAGGCCGCACCGGAACCTCAGGCTGCCGCCTCCGCGGCCGGCGCCTCACCCGCGCGGGCCGCCGTCTTGCCGAAGCGCTGACGCAACGCGTGCCCCGTGCGATCCACGAGCTGCGCGGCGGCACCCTGGGGCGTGCGTGCGCCCATCATCGAGGTCAGGGTTAGGTTCTGCGTTCCGAAGCGGCTCTTGAAGCCCTCGTCGCCGCACAGGAAATCCACCGTGTGCAGCCCGCGGTCGATGGACCATATGATGTAGTCCATCATCAGCACCATCCCGGGCGAGCCGCGCTCGTAGGCCGGATCGTAGGTGGTCACGAAGGCCATCATCGTGCCGGCCTGGACGAAGTTGATCGAGACCGCCACGACGTCCTCACCGCATTCAAGCACGAAGGCGTGCAGCAGCCCTGCCTCGGCCAGCACCTGCACCATCGCTGGCAGCGCCCGGGAGCCCTCGTCGTAGAATGCCGTCGAGGCGAGGCCGTGGGTCGCGAGCCAGGCCCGCTTGAAGGTGGTCAGCCGGTCGAGCACCGGCCCGAGCGGCTCCTCGGGACCGAGAAGGCGGAAGGTGAGCGGTCCGCGTTCGCTCATGAACTTCTGGCCGCGGCGGTAGTTCTGCCGGGTCTTCTTCGACTGCCCGTCGAACCAGGCCTGCCCGGTCGGCCAGGGGCCGCGCACCCGCCAGTTCGCCTCGTCGCGATGATTCAGGCGCAGCCGGGCCCCCCCGCCCGCGGCCTCGAGCAGCACCCGCGCGGCGGCGTCCGGAAGGAGCCGGTTCAGGTAGGCGAGATCGAAGCCGCCGGCCCGGCAGGCCTGGCGCCACATCCGGCGCACGAGGTCCCGCTCCGAGCCGGGTGCGAGGAGCGCATCCCCGAAATCCGAGCAGTCCTTGGCGGCCCATTCGAGGACCCGGAAGCCCTTCCGCCGCACGGTGGCGAGGGGCAGGACGCCGACGAGGTCGTCGCCTCGCCACGCTATCACGATCGCCAGCGCCCGGCGGTCCCGATCCGGGGCGCTCGCCCACCAGGCGGAGACCCAGGCGTGGCTTTGGAACACGAGAGCGCCGCTCTGCGTCCACAGGTCGATCCAGGCCGGACCGACCTGCGCCAGCCGCTCGGCCGTGCGAACGATCTCGAAGCGCTCGGGAGGCATGGTCATGCGCCCGACCTCGTCTGCGCCAGCGAGCCGCGCATGCGGCGCACCTGCCGCGCGATCCGCCGGCCCATCTTCTTCAACGGCAGCAGGTAGAGACCCGACAGGGACTGGTAGTCGGCCACGTCCCGATCCACGAGCCCGAACTTGAAGTCCTCGTTCGGAACCGGGACGCACAGGGTGCCGAACAGGAGGTCCCAGAACGAGAACAGCAGGCCGAAATTCTTGTCGTAGTGCTGCGGCGCCGTGGAGTGGTGGAGCTGATGCCAGTGCGGGCAGAGGATCACGCTGTTGAGCGGCCCGAACGAGATCTTGAAATGGGTGTGGCGCACGAAATCCATCATCAGAATGTTGCGCATGATGTAGACGTTGATGCCGAACACCGTCAGCTCGACAGGGTTGAGGGCCAGCAGGCTCCAGACCCCGAAGCAGATCCCGGGGATCACCCCGTCCCAGGCGCGGTTCATCAGCTCGTCGAGGGGATGAACCCGGTCCTTGGTAATCCCCACCATCACCTCGGCCGAGTGATGGACCTTGTGAAGCTCCCACAGGAACGGGTAGCGGTGCTGGGCCGTGTGATAGAGGTAATAGGACAGGTCGTAGGCCAGCAGCATGGTGGCGGTGAACACCACCACGGTCACGGGCCCGGGCGCGCCGAAGATCGGCTGGTGGACGCCGAGCAGCGTCCCCAGCAGCCGGTTGGTGGCGTAGCCGACCGCGACCACGAAGGTCACGCCCGCCGGGATCAGCAGGAACGGCATGATCGCCTTGCGGGTGACGTAGAAGAGCAGGTCCGCCCGAGCGGAGGGATGCGTGATCACCTCCCGGGGCAGTGCGAACTCGAAGAACTCCGCGAACGAGTAGCGCTCCGCCGTGCGCAGGTAGGCGATCAGCGCGCAGCCGAGTGCGGTCGCGGACAACATGCCGGCGGCGAGCAGGTTCTCGGCGGAGACCCTCTCGACGATCTGCTGAATGAAGTGGGCGACATCCATGAAGATGCGTTTCCCTCCGCTGCGCTAGGCTCGAGCCTCGTCCGCGCGGCGCTTGCGGCACGGGGCCGCCCGCGCCGCCGTGACATGCACCGCCCGATCGAGCGGTGCACACGATCCCAGATCAGTGTTTATGGGAGTTTGGGTCCACGACGATTGTCCACCGCAAAGTGAGAATGGCCTAAATCCGGTCATCATGCCGCCGGTCGAGCCGGCGCATCCGTGCCGCGCGCAGCTTTTCCGCTCCCGGAATCACACAGGGTTGCCCGCACTATGGCGTCGATCCCCTCCGCCGCCGAAGCCTCCGAGAACAGGCTCTCGTAGCGCTCCCGCGCCGCCCGGCCGAACCCCTTCCAGCTCGCCGGATCCGTGGCGATGCGCGCGAGCGCATCCGCGATGGGCTCCGGACCTCCGGGCGGCACGATCCAGCCGGTCCGGCCGTTCTCCACGATTTCGGGGAGTCCGCCGATGTCGGTCACCAGCGGGGGGACACCGTAGGACATGGCCTCGATCGCGACCCGTCCGAGGGATTCCGGCCGCTGCGAGGGCATCGTCACCACGTCGGCCCACCGGTAGAGTGCGGCCGGATCGGCTACGAAGGGCTGCAGGCTGACCCGCTCCGAGAGCCCGGCCTCGGCGATCCGCGCCACCAGGGCACGCTCGCGCGCCTCGTCCTCGAAGGCGCTGCCGACGATGCGCAGCTCGATCCGCCGCCGCACGGCATCCGGTAGCGCGGCCAGCGCCTCGACCAGCACGTCCTGGCCCTTGATCCGGCTGATCCGGCCGAGCATCAGCACGCGCAAGGGGCGGCTGCCGTCGTACTGCCCCCGGTTCGGTTCGGCCGGACCGGCGATGCCGTTGTAGACCACCCGGGCCATCGCGCCGGCCGGCAGTCCGTAGGCCCGCTCCGTGGCGCGCGAGTTGAAGACCACGTTGGCGCCGCTCCAGCGGATCAGTCCGCGCAGAACCTTCAGCACGGCGCCTTCCGGGATCTCGTGGACATGCACGATGCTCCGGCCCGGCAGCATGCGGGACGACAGCAGATAGTCGGCCACCACGGTGGTGTTGATATAGACGAGGTCGCTCGCGCGGATGCGCCGGAGCGCGCGGAGCACCGCAGCGGGCAGGGTCAGCAGATCCAGGGTGACGAGCCGGGCGAGATTCTTGCGCCGCAGAATCCAGAGCGGCTCGACGACGACCGTGCTGGCGAACGGTTCCAGCGCCGCTACGATCGGTCCGCGCCGGGGCAGGAGCACGTCGATTTGCGCCGCGGGATGGGCCGCTCGGATGGAGCGCACCGTCTCGATGAAGCAGCGGTCGGATCCGTAGAGCTCGAAACCCTGATGCACGCAGGTGATGCGTGGCGAGTGGACGCTCCCGCCTGCCGGGCCGAGGACGCGGCCGATCGGCCTGGAGGAAGTCATATCCAATATCGGCTTGTCCACCATGCGATGTACGTCAAAAATTAACCAACAACCTAGGGTTGCAAGACCGAGTTCACTACTTGGTATTGGCAAAGCTTTACAATATGAGCTGCCCTTAGGGAAGGAAGGATCATGCCCGACCGTGCGCCCGCACTCCTAATTCTTGGAACGCGCGGGATTCCGGCCGCCCATGGCGGCTTCGAGACTTTTGCGGAACGATTTGCGCTGCATCTGGTCAGCCGCGGCTGGCGCGTCGGCGTGTACTGCCAGCAGGACGTCGAGCGGGTTAGCGAGCGGGTCTCAACGCGCCGCTGGAACGGCATCGACCTCATCACCGTGCAGGTGGGCCTGGGCGGCCCGGCCGCCACGCTGGCCTTCGACGCCTTCTGCGCCCGCGATGCGGCGGCGCGCGGCGGTGTCTGCCTCGTGCTCGGCTACAACGGTGCGGTGTTCCTGCCCTACCTGCGCGCGCGCCGCGGCCGGATCCTGATCAATATGGACGGGATCGAGTGGCGACGCCCGAAATGGTCGCTGCCCGTCCGGGCGTTCTTCTACCTCAGCGAGTGGATCGCGGCTTGGTCGTCCCAGCGGCTCGTCGCCGACCATCCGGCCATCGCCGATCACCTCGCCCGCCGCCGGCCCCGAAGCGCCATCGCGACGATTCCGTATGGCGGCGACCCTCCGCCGGCGGATGTGGGACCGCCACCGCTGGGGCTCGAGCCTGACCGCTACCTGGTCTCGATCGCCCGCATCGAGCCGGACAACAACATCCTGACGATCGTCGAGGCGTTCTCGCGCCGGCCCCGGGGCATGCGCCTCGTGGTGTTGGGTACGTTGAAGGTCGGCAACCGGTATCACCGCGCGGTGGAGGACGCGGCCTCGCCCGAGGTCTTGTTCCCGGGCGCCATCTACGAGGCCGACCAAGTGCAGGCGCTGCGGGTGCACGCACGCGCCTACCTGCACGGGCATACGGTGGGCGGCACCAACCCGTCCCTGGTCGAGGCCCTGTGGGCCGGCAATGCCGTCATCGCCCACGATAACCCGTTCAATCGTGGCACGGCCGGTGACGGTCAGTTCTATTTCGAGGACGTTGATTCCTGCGCGGACGCGATCGACCGTGTTCTCGTCGACGAGGCCGCGCTCGCCGCGGCGCGGAGGGCCGCAAGGGCCCGAGCCGAACGTTTCCGGTGGGACGACGTGCTGGCGGCCTACGAGACCGAGGCGCGGCGGGTCGGCGGTTATCCACCGGTGGCTCGGGCGGCCCGGCCCGGCACCGCGCTCGCCGAGGCCGTCTGCGGGACGGGACGGTGAGGGCGACCCGGCGGACGCTGCTGGTGGGCGGCCTCGCCATAGCGGGGGCGAAGGTGCTGCCGGCCCGGGCCGCACCCGAACCGTTGGCCTTGCGCAGAGGCATCGCCCTCTGGCCCTGGTTCTCGCTCACCACCGAATTTCCGGCCCCGCGGACCGACTACGCGTGGCCGCCGTTCCAGGCCGACCGTCCGGTGCCGTCCCCCACGGATCTGCGCAATCTCGCCCAGCTCGGCTTCGACTTCGTTCGGCTGCCCTTCGATCCCGGCCCCTTCGTGGCTTTCACGGGCAAGCGGCGCGACGCACTGTTCGCCAGTCTGTCGGCCGCCATCGAAGAGGTTCTGGCCGTCGGAATGCGGGTCCTCGTCAACGTCCAGGCTAATGCCGCGACCCACCACTACACGCCGGACGCCTTCTACGGCTCTGACGGGGCGCCGCTCTTCCCGGCCTATCGGGATCTCATCGTCGATCTCGCCCGCCTGTGCGCGCAAAAGGGCGTCGACCGGGTGGCGCTGGAGCCGGTCAACGAGCCGCCGCAGGCCTGCGGCGCGCAAGCCTGGGACGGAGTCCAGAGCGGCCTCCTGACCGCGGCTCGGGCGGCCGCGCCATCGCTCACCCTGGTGGCGACCGGCGCCTGCGGCAGCCTCGTGGCCGGATTGACGGCCCTCGACCCGGCGCCGCTCGCGCGGTTCGCGCCGCTCCTCTACACCTTCCACTTCTACGAGCCATACCTGTTCTCCCACCAGGGTGCGACGTGGCTCACCGAGGAGCCGTTCTACCGCTGGCTCAATGCCGTGCCCTGGCCCGGCGCGCGGGGCGCCCTGGCGGAGACGCTCGCCGCCGTGCGGGCCCGCATGGAGGCCGACCATTCCGTCCCGCAGGTGGAGAAGGCCCGTGACATGAAGGTCATCGAGGCCAAGCTGCGCGAATATTTCGAGGCCGCGCCCGGACCGGCCTATCTGGCCGAGGCGATGGCCCCGGTCTCGACCTGGGCCGACCTCTACGGCATCCCGCCGCATCACGTGTTGATGGGCGAGTTCGGGGCCCTGCGCACCGACGCCCGCTACACGGCCGCCCGGGCGCCCGACCGCGCCGCCTATATCCGCGATGTGCGCGTGGCCGCAGAGACGGCGGGCTTCGCGTGGTCGTTCTGGAACCTGTTCGACGGGCTCGGCCTGATGGACGATGCCCACAGGGCCGATCCCGCCCTGGTGGCCGCGCTGGGGCTCGGCACGCGGCCGTGAGGCGCGTTCAGGCTCGCGCGCGGCCTGGACTCAGCGGAAACAGCACGATCAGCATCAGCGCGAACTTGGCGAGCATCGTGGTCTTCCCGGCCAGCCCCTCGAAGGTGTTGACCAGGATCACGAAGGTCAGGATCGGCAGCCAGACGCCGCGCCGGCAGGAGCGCGCGATCTCCGCCAGATAGAGCCCGACCGCCACCACCAGCAGCGCCGTCACCAAGACGCCGTGGTAGAGCACATCCGAGATGATCGAGTTCTCGATGCCCCATTCCAGGCCGTAGATCCGCCGCAGGGTGCTCACCTGCAGGAGGTCCGGCCCAAGCAGCAACTGCCGGAACGGGATCGCGTCGAAGATCGCTAGCATGTCGACCCGCGCCTGGGCGCTGCCGCCGTCGGAGACGAAGCGGCTCAGCAGGCTGTCGAAGAAGCCTGCCGCGGCCAGCACGGCCACGGCCACCGGCAGCATCGTCAGGGCAAAGCAGGCGCAGGCCGCCGCGGCCAGGGGAATCCGGCCGCTGCGCAGCACGCGGCCGAGGGCGAAGAGTCCCACAAGGCTGCCGAGGGCGAGCGTCGTCACGGTGGCCGAGCGGCCGCCGAACGTGACCAGGGCGACGAGCTGCAGGGCGATCATCGCGGCCCGATAGACGGGCGCGAGGCGGCCGCCGTCTTTGGCGAGCGCCAGGATGTAGCAGGCGGTCAGGGTCGCGTTGGCGAGGGGATGGCCCTGGAGCGCGGCGGAGCGTGTATCGGTCTCGAAGGCCATGCCGTCGAAGCGGAACGGGAAGAAGCGCTGGCCGCTCGCGAACTCGAACAGCCCGAGCAGGGCGTTGGCCAGCATGACCAGGTGGAACACGGTCTCCAGCCGCCTCAGCGTCGCGGCATCGCGGTCCATGAGCAGGATCGGCACGAGTCCGGCCAGCACGAAGGTGTCGATGGATCCGGCCAGCCCGGTTCCGCCACGGGCGGCGATGAGCACGAGAAGCAGCACCCCGCAGAAGGCCAGCAGCATGCAGGCCGGCCGGCGGCTCAGGGCCTGCGCCACCGGGATCACGGGATTGCCGGCGCGCAGCAGCGTCCAGCCGGTCAGGGCGACCGCCAGATAGGTCGCCGGATGGATCTTCGACGCGGCCGCGCCGCTGATGCCGTCGTAGTTGAGTCCGAGCGCCCAGAGCAGTCCGCCCGAGACGCCGACGAGGATTAGGGCCCAGACCACGAAGGCGGCGGTTTCCGCCCGCGCGAGCCCGCGCAGCACCGCGCCCGTCCGCGCCGGTGCACTGTACCGCCGCGGCAGCACCGTCTGGCGGGCGGCCCTCACGCGCTGCGCCTGTCCAGCAGCAGGGAGCCGGAGATCGGGCGGCCCAGCGCCTCTGACGTGTCGACGAGGTCGATCAGGTCGCGCTGGCGGGTCGCGCCGTT
This sequence comes from Methylobacterium sp. CM6257, assembly GCF_054611515.1. Lineage (NCBI taxonomy): Bacteria > Pseudomonadati > Pseudomonadota > Alphaproteobacteria > Hyphomicrobiales > Methylobacteriaceae > Methylobacterium > Methylobacterium sp. CM6257. Next base: position 5,459,404 of record NZ_CM137735.1, on the reverse strand, counting down.
GCAGGCCACCAGCAGGAGCCGGTCCGACGCGGCTGCCAAGGGGCCGAGCCGCAGGTTCTCGGTGAGTACGCCGCCGTCCACGATCACCAGTTCGAACCGGCCCTTCACCCCGGCGATGAAGCGCTCGATGTTGGACGGTTGGAGGGCGTCCCGGATCGGCTTCTGAGTGTCGCCCAGCCCGACCCGGCGCGCACCCGATTTCGGATCGGTCTGTGTGACCGCGTTCAGGCTCTGCTCGCCGCGCAGCACGTCGAGGAGGCCGCCGGTGCCCGAGCCGTCGGCGCGCAGGTCCGCATCCACCAGGAGCACCCGGTCGCCGCGGGCCACAGCCACCGAGGCGAGGAGCGCGATGACGGCCCGGCGCTCGGCCTCGTCCGACTCGCCGGAGGTCACCAGTAGCGCCAGCGAGCGCCCGCGGACGCCCGAAGTTGCGGCGAGGTGGTCGAGGGTGAAGCTCGCGGCCGCCGCGCTGGAGCCGCCCGGCCTCAGGCCCGGAAGAACCGCGACGACCGGCGCATTCGAGAGACGCTCCAGCTGGCGCGGCGACAGGACCGTGGGCGCGAGATACTCCCGCGTCAGCGCGAGGCCCGCGCCGAGGCCGAGGCCGCCCGCGAGGGCGGCGGCGACCAGGATCAGCCGCGGCGGCCAGCTCGGATCCTGCGGCGGCCGGGCCGCCGTGATGATCCGGGCATTCGAGCTGTCGATGCTGGTCTGCTCCTTGATCTCGCGGGCGCGGACCAGGAAGGCATTGTAGACCGAACGGGCTGCCTCGACCTCACGCTCCAGCTCGCGCTGCTGCACCGAGGACTGAGCGTTGACCGCCGATTGCTTCTGCAGCCGCTCTAGCTCGGCCGAGAGGGTGCGTTCGTTGGCTTGGGCCCGCTGGTACTCGGTCTCGGCGGCGCCCGCGATGCGGCTGAGCTCGGCGTCGATCAGGCGGCGGACATCCTGCATCTGCGTGCGCACGGCCGCGATGAAGGGGTGGCGCTCGCCGAGATTGGTGCGCAGGTCCGCTTCCTTGGCGGCGAGGTCGGAATACTGGCCGCGCAGCCGGTCGATCACCGAGGACTGCACCGCCTCCGGCATCGCCCCGGAGCCGATCGGGTGGCCGCGGACATCCCGGATCCCCTGCAGGCGGGCCTTGGCCTCGGCCGTGCGGGCCCGGGCCGCCACCAGCCGGGTGTTCAGATCCGTGAGCTGCTGCTCGTTCACCAGCCGGCCGCTCGCGGCGATCAGGCCGTTGCGCGCCTTGTAGTCCTCCAGCTTCTTGTCGGCGACGTTGACGGCCTTGCGAAGCTCGTCGAGCCGGCCGCGCAGGTCGCCCGCGGCGCGTTTGGCCGCGTCGGAGCGGGCCTCGGTCTGGTCCGCCAGGTAGGCATTCGCGATGGCGTTGACGATGCGGGCCGACAGGTCGGGGTCGGTGGTGGTGACGACAACGTCGATCACGAAGACCTTGTCGGCGCGCTTGACCGCGAGCTTGCGCCGCAACTGGTCGAGCGCCCGGCCCCGGGGATCGACGTGCCGCTCGGTCTTCGGCCCGGACACCATCTCGCGCAGCGACGACAGGGTGCGGGTGATCAGGCCGTTCCGAGGCGCGCCGAAGCCCGGCTCGGTCTCAAGTCCGGCCTGGGCCACCGCGCGGCCCAGGACCGCGTCCGACTCGATGACCTTCACCTGGCTCTCGACCTGCGCGATGCCCCCGTCCGGGGACAGCGCGCCGGGATTGACGTCGTTGGAAATCACCTGCCGGTCGCGTGGGTCGACCAGGATCTGCGCGGTCGCCGTGTAGAGGGACGGGGTGATGAGCGCGTAGGTCAGGACCGCAAGCCCGAGCAGCAGGGCGGTTCCGAACACGGTCCGCTTGCGCCGCCACAGGATGCGCCACAGGTCGCCGATCTCGGCGGTCGTGTCGGGCCGGCCCGGCCCGGGCCGCTCGGGATGGCTCGGATGGACGGGCGCGAGCCAGGTCGCGACAGCGATGTTATGGTCGATCTGTGCCACGATCGGTCACCGTCGTCTCAATCTAGGTCAATCCCTCGCGGGCGCCAGTCCCTACTGCAAGAGTCGCGCTGGCTCCTGAAAAACCATCAACACTGAGCAGGTCGGCGGGAAAAAGTGTCGATTACTGCACTTCTGGTAAACGCCGGGCATCGAGTGCGGTGACCATGTGCGAAATTATCATTCCCGTTACCCCTGCGCGCGTAAATGGGCTTCGCGTTCGCCAACCCGGCGGACGACCGCGCCGAGCGGAGACCGCGCCTCGATGCATGTGAGAGTTCGCCTCGACGGCGCGAGACCGCGGCGCTGGCATGTCGCGCTGATGCGACGGATCTTGGACACGCCCGGGATCTGCGCCGTGAGTTTCGACGATGCGCCCGGGGCGGATGCGTGGCCGAAGACGGCCGACCTGCTGTTCCGGCTCGAGGCGCTGGTCCATGGCCTTCGGCCTCTCGGCTCGGAAGCGGTTCCGCCCGCCGCGCTGGAGCCCTGGCGGCGTTCCGACGGAAAGCCCGATCTCGTGCTCGACCTGTGCGGCGACGTGCCGGCCGGGCCCGCCACCTGGCAGCTGGCCTATGATGGACAGGCCGGCGAGGGCGGCCTGCTCGCGAGCCTGCTGGCGGAGGCGGTGCCGCACCTCACCTTGGTGGAGGAGGGGCGGATCATCGCCCAGGGCCGGCTCGGCAGCGACCGGCCCGGCATCGCCCTCGCGAGGTTTGACGATGCGCTCGCCCGCTCGGTGACGCTGGTCGCGGCGGCCCTGCGCGACCGGATCGCCGGCCGCGCAGGGGCGCTGACCATCGCCGCGGCCGGACCGGCCGCGCCCGGCGCGGGGCTGAAGATGCCGGCGCTGGGCTCCCGAGCCGGACGGATGCTCGCCGGCGCGGTCGTCCATCGCCTTTATCGGCTCTGCTACCACGCTCCACACTGGCGCTGCGGCTGGCGCCGCCTCGACGGGCCGGATCTGATCGAGCTGGGGCGCCATCCCGAGGCGGGCTGGACCGTCCTGCCGGACGACGGCCGGCGCTTCTATGCCGACCCGTTCCCCATCGCCTTCGGGGGCGCCGTGCATCTCTTCGTCGAGGATTACCCCCACGCGACCGGCAAGGCGATCATCTCGGCGGTCCGATTCGGGCCGGACGGGCCCGAGGGGACGCCGGTCCCGGTTCTCGAAGAGCCGCATCATCTCTCCTACCCGTTCGTCTTCGAGCGCGAGGGCTGCGTGTGGATGGTGCCGGAGAGTTCGGCGGCGGGGACGGTCGACCTCTATCGCGCGACGCGCTTTCCCGGAGGCTGGGTCAAGGAGGCGACGCTGCTCTCCGGCGTCGTGGCGAGCGACGCGACCCTTCTGGAACATGCGGGACGCTGGTGGATCTTCGCCACCGTGCGCGATGGTGAGACCGGCGCACCGTTCGGGGCCGGCTCCTTCCACGACGCGCTCCACCTCTGGTCCGCACCTGATTTCCGGGGACCGTTCACGCCGCACCCGGCCAATCCCGTTCTGGTCGATCCCTCGACGGCGCGGCCGGCCGGGCGGATCGTGGAACGCGGCGGAAGCCTGATCCGCCCGGTCCAGGATTGCGCCGAGGGCTATGGCCGCGCCCTGGGTTTGGCGCGAATCGACCGGCTCGACCCGGACGGCTTCGCGCAGACCATGATCGCGCGGATCGGGAGTGGTCCGGCCTGGCCCGGCAGCCGCCTCCATACCCTCAACGCCGGCGGAGGGATCGAGTGCATCGACGGTTCGGCCCGGGCGCCCCGCATCCGGATCCGGTCCCGCTCCTGAGGGGGCCGGGTCGACGTCCCGCTGACGACAGGCGCTCGATCCGGTGGACGGGACGTCCGCCCCGCGCCATTGTGTTCGGATACATTGTATTCAGGGCAGAGTTTCGTAATTGTCGAGACGGGGTGCAGCTCTTCCGCTGAATTGGGAGCCATTCCATGAATGCCATGACGGCTGAGGGCTCCACAGACCGGCAGCCCGCGCGCAAGACCAGATTGCGGCGGATCGCTGCCGCTGCCGGTGTGCCGCTCGACACGTTTTTCGGAGCGCCGGAGCCGCGGTCCTTCACGGACCTCGGCGAGCTGATCCGGTTGTGGGACACGGTCGCCGACGAAGCCGGGCGCGCCGAGATCCTCGCCTGCGCCCGCTCCGTAGCGGGCAGATCGAAGGATGGGACGCCCCCGCCGGCCTCATGACGCGCCGGCCGGTTTTTTGGTTCGAACAGCCCTGGCGGGAACGCGCCCGGACCGCTACATGTCGATGGCGGGGCTGCAGAGTTCGTCAGGAGCACTATCCCCGGGGCCTTATCGACTCCCTCGGGAGCTGTCCCTGGCCTCGTCCCTGGACTTGGCCAACACGGCGCCCACCTACGCTGTAGGTTTCCCGGGATCGATCCTCCAACGGCTCACGTGGCTCCGCACCCGCACCTTCCAGACTCCGCAGCCGCCGCGTCGAACGCGGCACGCAAGACCGACCTCCGCCGCGCGGCGCTCGCCGCCCGGGACGCCCTTGATCCCGACGCCCGGCAGGCCGCTTCCGCGGCGATCGGGCGGGCCCTTCTCGCCTTGCCGGAACTCGCCGAGGCGCGACTGGTGGGAGCCTTCTGGCCCATCCGCAGCGAGGTCGACCCCCGTCCGGCCGCCGAAGGGCTGCTCGCCCGCGGCCAGGCCGTGGCCCTGCCGCAGGTCACCCCGGACGGCCTCGTGTTCCGGGAATGGCGCGCCGGGGATGCGCTGGTTGCCGGACGATTCGGCCTCAGCGAACCGGACCCGTCCCTGCCGCCTGTCGAGCCCGACGCCCTGATCGTGCCCCTCGCCGCTTTCGACCGCACCGGCCAGCGCATCGGCTATGGCCGCGGCTATTATGACGGCGCGATCGCGCGCCTGTCCCGCACCGGCCCCGTCCTCACTGTCGGCATCGGCTTCGCCGCGCAGGAGGTCGAGAGCGTGCCCGCCGAGCCGCATGACCGGCCCCTCCAGTTCGTGATCACCGAGGCGGGTCCGATCCGTTTCGACAGGACGTCCTGACCCATGCGGCTACTCTTCCTCGGCGACGTCGTCGGACGCTCGGGCCGCTCTGTGGTCTGCGAGCACCTGCCCCGATTGCGGGAGCGGTGGAAGCTCGACTGCGTGGTGGTCAACGGCGAGAACGCGGCTGGCGGCTTCGGCATCTCGGAGACGATCTGCGACGAGCTGATCCAGGCGGGCGCCGACGCGGTGACGCTCGGCAACCACAGTTTCGACCAGCGCGAGGCGCTGGTCTTCATCGCCCGCCAGCCCCGTCTCGTGCGGCCGGCGAACTATCCGCCCGGAACGCCCGGCCGCGGTGCCACGGTGATCGAGACGCAGGGCGGCGCCCGCGTCCTCGTGGTGAACGTCATGGGCCGGGTCTTCCTCGACGCCATGGACGATCCCTTCGCGGCGGTGGAGCGCGAGATCTCGGCCTGCCCCCTCGGGGCGGCGGCCGATGCCGTGGTGGTCGACGTGCACGCGGAGGCCACCAGCGAGAAGCAGGCCTTCGGCCATTATCTCGACGGTCGCGCGACGCTCGTCGTCGGCACCCACACCCACACGCCCACCGCCGACCACCGGATCCTGCCCGGGGGCACCGCCTTCATGTCGGATGCCGGCATGTGCGGCGATTACGACTCGGTCATCGGCATGCAGAAGGACGAGCCGATCCGCCGGATGATCCAGAAGACGCCGGGGTCCCGTTGGGAGGTCGCAGGCGGCGAGGGCACGCTGTGCGGCATCGCCGTCGAGACCGATGGCCGCGGCCTCGCCACGAAGGTCGCGGCGCTCCGCCTCGGACCGAATCTGGAGGAGAGCCGGCCGCATTTCTGGGATTGACGTGTCCTTTGCGTGACTTGATCGCGTGCGGGCCTACCCCCACAGTGGCCGCGACGGACGCTCCTGGCGGCCGCATCTCGAGATCAGGCTAGAGCGACCGATGGCCGCCCGCGATACCGGCGAAGTCAAGAGAGAGCCGCTTGCGCGGCCCGGGATCTATCTCGGGCGCATGCTGATCTTTTTGATCCTGGTGGGCTTCCTGGCCTTCATTCTGTTCAAGCAGATCACGCCGGCCTTCCTGGCCAATCCCGGGCTCAACGGGCTGATCCTCGGCGTGCTGCTGATCGCGGTCCTGATCGCTTTCGGGCAGGTGATCCGGCTGTTCCGGGAGGTCGGCTACGTCAATGCCGTAGCGAGCGGCGCCCAGGCCAAGCGGCCGCCCGGCCTGCTGGCGCCGATGGCACCGATGATCGCCGCCCGCACCGCCGGAACGACCCTGCCGGGTACCGCCGGCTATCTCGATACGATCGCGGCGCGCCTCGACGAGGACCGCGAGATCCTGCGCTACATCGCCGGCATCCTGATCCTGCTCGGCCTGCTCGGCACCTTTTGGGGCCTGATCGACACCCTCTCGGCGGTGGGCGGCGTGATCAAGGGAATGCGCGGCGGCGGCGATGCCGGCGTGATGTTCGATGAGTTGAAATCCGGCCTGGCGGTGCCGCTCTCCGGAATCGGTCTCGCCTTCTCGGCCTCGCTGTTCGGCCTCGCCTCCTCGCTGATCACCGGCTTCCTGGAGCTGCAGGCGAGCCAAGCCCATGCCCGTTTCCACAACGAATTGCAGGACTGGCTGATGTCCGGCGCGACCGCGGTCGAGACGGCGGGCATTGCGGTCCGGCCGGGTGCCGGCACGCAGGAGTTGAAGGAAGCGGTCGATCGCCTGACGGCTCTGGTAGCCGAGGGCGGCGGCAGCCGCGCCGCGACGCTCGCCATGACCAACCTCGCCGAGGGCATCCAGGGCCTCGTCCAGCACATGCGCGCCGAGCAGCAGATGATTCGCGACTGGGTCGAGGCGCAGGCGAGCCGCGAGCGCGAGCTGAAGCAGGTGCTCGACCGGCTCGGACGGGAGCGGGTCTAGTGGCCTCGACGGCGGGACGCTCCCGGCGCGCGCTCAATGTCTGGCCCGGCTACGTCGACGCGCTGGCGACGCTGCTCCTGTCGGTGGTGTTTCTGCTCACGGTCTTCGTGGTCGGGCAGTTCTTCCTGTCGCAGGAGTTGACGGGGCGCGACGAGACGCTGGCGAAGCTCAACCGCCAGATCGCCGACCTCACCGATCTGCTGGCGCTGGAGCGCTCGAGCCGCCGCAACCAGGAAGAGGAGGTCCGTAACCTCCGCACGACGCTGGCCGCTGTCGAGCTCGAGCGCGATCAGGCGAAGTCCCAGGCCGAGGCCGCGACCGTCAGCCAGGGCGCGGCGGGGACCCTCGACAAGCAGCTGGAGGCGGAGCGCGGCGTCACCAAGCGGGCCCTGTCGCAGATCGATCTGCTGAACGAGCAGATCAGCGCCATGCGCCGCCAACTCGCCGCCCTGGAGGATGCTCTGGCGGCCTCCGAGAGCCGCGATCGCGAATCGCAGGCGCGCATCGCGGAGCTCGGCAGCCGGCTGAACGTGGCGCTGGCGCAGAAGGTCCAGGAGCTCGCCCGGTACCGGTCTGACTTTTTCGGTCGCCTGCGGCAGATCCTCGGCAACCGTCCCGACATCCGCGTGGTCGGCGACCGCTTCGTGCTGCAATCCGAGGTGCTGTTTCCGGCGGGCTCCGCGGCCCTGAAGCCAGAGGCCGGACCGGAGCTTGACCGAATCGCCGGCGCCGTCGCCGACCTCGCCAAGCAGATCCCGGCCGATCTGCCCTGGGTGCTGCGGGTGGACGGCCACACCGACGCGCGGCCGATCAGCACGTCGCAATTCCCGTCGAACTGGGCGCTCTCCGCTGCCCGCGCTATTGCGGTGGTCCAGTACCTGGCCGGAAAGGGCATCCCGCCTCAGCATCTCTTGGCCGGCGCCTTCGGCGAGTTCCAGCCCCTGGATCCCGGGACAACCGAGGAGGCCTATGCCCGGAACCGCCGGATCGAGATGAAGCTCACGGAGCGCTAGCCCCGAGTCGGGGCGCTCGCTGCGCTGTGTCCGATGGCATGGGTTACGCCCGATGTGCGTGGTGACATTGTAAATTCTGAATGTTTTGGATTTTCGGCTCTAGATTTGCGACAGAGATTTCGATATTTAATGTATTAGCAAGTATTTGCGCGGATCGTGGCCGCGTGTGCTCGATCGTATCTTAACGTTCTGTTAGCCATAACGCTGCATCGTGGCCCTGAGGTGGGGGTTCGTCGATGCCGAAGTTCAACACGTCCGTTCGCATCCACCGGTTCGCGGCGCTCGGTCTGGTCTGGGGGCCGCTCGTTGCCGCTGCCGGCTGGCGGCTGCTGAGCGCGGCAACCCATACGCCCTCCGAGCCGACGGTCGCAGGCGGTCTCACCGTGCTGACGGTGACCGCGAGTGGTGCCGGGCTGCTGCTGACGCGACGCCGCGGCGCCGAGCCGCCGATCGCAGCACCGCGTGAAGCTGGCTGGCGCGGTCTGCCGTGCGACGAGGCCGGCGCGATCGAGGCTGCGGTCCAGGTGTTCGAGGCGGGGCTGGTCCGCCTATGGGCCGCCGATGCGGCGACGGGCTGCGGGCCGGGTCCAAGCGCTCCACCGACCGACGACGTGACCGGTCTGCTGGCCGCGATCGCGGGGCAGACCAGCCTGATGGCGCTCAGAGCCTCGATCGCGGCGGCCCGTGGCGGTGAGGCGGGGTGCGGCTTCGCGGCGGCCGCCGCGGAGGTCAAGGATCTGGCGGGACAGATGGCGCGGGCCACGGACAGAATCGTATCCCAGGTCGGCCTGATCCAAGCGGCGGCCGAGCGGGCGCAGGAGGCGGCATGCGCGGGAACTCCGTCCCCCGGAGCGGAACCCGCGGCCTGAGAGGCCGGCGCCGTCAGCCCGCGAGCGCGTCCTTGTAGGCGAATATCCCGGGCGTCCCGCCGGTCATCAGGAACAGTACCGACGAGCCCGCCGGGTAGAGCCCGGCGCGGACGTCGTGGAGCAGGCCCGCGAAGGCCTTGCCGCTGTAGACCGGGTCGAGCAGCCGACCTTCGTGACGCGCCATCAGCTGGAGCGCTTCCAGCATGCCCTCCGTGGGGATGCCGTAGCCCGAGCCGCGATGGCTGCCATCGAGGTTGATCTCCTCAGGCAAGATGCGGCGCTCTGCGCCGATCAGCGCCAGCGTCGCGTTCGCCTTTTCCAGCACCTCCGCCCGAGCTCGGCCCTCCTCGGCGAGAACCGCGAAGGATTTCGCGAGCCGCGGCTCGAGATCCATGGCGGCGAGGCCCGCCACGAGGCCGGCATGGGTGCCGGCGCTGCCGTTGGCGGTGACGATCTGCGCGAAGCCGAGGCCCATGGATTCCGCCTGGGCCAGGATCTCGGCGGCGCAGTTCGCGTAGCCGAGGCAGCCGGTCGGGCTCGATCCGCCGGAGGGGAAGGTATAGACCCCGCGGCCCTGAGCGCGGAGTTCGGTCGCCCGCGCCTCGGCGGCCTCCAGAGAATCGGCGTCGCCCGGGAGTTCGCGGACCGCGGCTCCGAACACGTCGTCGAGGAGGCGGTTTCCGTTGCCGGTGTAGTCCGGATCCTGCCGCGGCACGCTGCGGGTCAGGAACAGCTCGCAGGCGAGGCCGGCCCGGGCCGCGGCGGCGGCCGTGAGCCGGGCGTGGTTCGACTGGATGGCACCGACGGTGATCACCGTGTCGGCACCCTCGGCGCGGGCGGCGCCGAGGAGGTATTCGAGCTTGCGCAGCTTGTTGCCGCCCAGGCCGATCCCGGCCACGTCGTCGCGCTTCACGAAGATCTGCACGCCGTTGAGCGCCGGGCCGAGATGGCGCGCGAGCCCGTCCAGCGGCTCGATGGGGGTCGGCTGCGTCAGGAGCGGCAGACGCGGGAAGCGGGCGAGGTCGAGCGTAGGCATCCGGGCGCTTCTAGCACCGCGAGACGCCCCGTGTCCCCGGAAGCGGCGAAGTCCCGGAGCCTCACTCCGCCAGCGGCAGCCGCTCGCCCCGAGCCCGGGGCTCCTTGCCGCGAGCGGTCTCGTCCAGCGCGTCGGTGAACTGCAGGTTCGCGAGCTGCGCGTAGAGGGCGCCCTGGGCCAGCAGGCTCTCGTGGGTTCCGGTCTCGACGATGCGCCCGTCGTCGAGGACCAGGATCCGGTTCGCCGCGCGGATCGTGGCGAGCCGGTGGGCGATCACCAGGGTGGTGCGGCCCTGCATCAGGGTGTCGAGGGCGGCCTGCACGGCGCGCTCCGATTCCGCGTCCAGCGCCGATGTCGCCTCGTCGAGCAGCAGGATCGGCGCGTCCTTCAGGATCGCCCGGGCGATGGCGATGCGCTGCCGCTGACCGCCGGACAGCGTGACGCCGCGCTCGCCCACCTGGGTCTCGTAACCCTGCGGCAGGGCCGCGATGAAGCCGTGCGCGTTGGCGAGTTCGGCCGCGCGCCGGACCTCCGCCTCGCCGGCCTCGGGACACCCGTAGCGGATGTTCTCGGTGACGCTCCCGGAGAACACCACCGGGTCCTGAGGGACCAGGGCGATGCGGGCGCGGAGCGCCTCGGGATCGACCTGCGCGATGTCGGTGCCGTCCACCAGGATCCGGCCGGCCTGCGGATCGTAGAACCGCAGCAGCAGCTGGAAGACCGTCGATTTACCGGCACCGGACGGCCCCACGAGGGCGATGCGTTCGCCCGGGGCAGCCGCGAAGCTCAGCCCGTCGAGGGCGGCGTGGCCGGGCCGCGTCGGGTAGGTGAAGCGCACGGCTCCGAAGTCCACCGCGCCGCGGGCCGGCAGGGGCAGGGGCAGCGCCGGAATCGGCGCGGAGATCGCCGGCTCGGCGGCGAGGATCTCGGTGAGTCGCTCGGCTGCGCCGGCCGACATGGCGAGGTCGCCGTAGACCTCGGAGAGCTGTCCCAGCGCGCCGGCACCGAACACCGCGTAGAGCACGAATTGCGAGAGTTCGCCGCCGGTCATCGTATGGTTGAGGACGCCCTGCGCGCCGTACCACATCACCCCGACGACCGAGGCCGAGATCAGGAAGATCGCCACGCCGGTGAGGAGCGCCCGCGCCCGGACCGAATCGCGCGCGGCGGCATAGGCATCCTCGGAGGCTGTCCGGAATCGGGCTGCCGTCGTGGCCGAGCGCCCGAAGGCCTGCATGATCCGCACCGCCCCGACCGCCTCGGCGGCGTAGGCGGACGCGTCGGCCAGACGATCCTGCGCGGCGCGGGAGCGGCGGCGCACGCCGCGGCCCGACACGATCAGCGGGAAGACGATGACGGGGATCGCGGCCAGCACCATCACGGAAAGGCGGGGGCTCGTGACCACCATCATGGCGGTCGCACCGACGAACAGGAACAGGTTCCGCAGGAGGATCGAGACTGAGACACCGAAGGCTGATTTGATCTGCGTCGCGTCCGCGGTGAGCCGGGAGACGATCTCGCCGGACTGCGCGCGGTCGAAGAAGGCTGGATCGAGGATCGTGAGCCGGGCGAAGACGGCGCTGCGCAGATCCGCCACCACGCGCTCGCCCAGCATCACCACCGTGTAGACCCGGGCCGCGCTCGACAGCGCGAAGGCCGCGACGACACCGAGCAGGGCCAGGAAATAGGCGTCGATCACGCCCGAGCCGTCGGCCGTGAAACCGTGGTCGATCACCCGGCGCATGGCAATCGGGACGACGAGGGTCGAGGCCGAGGCGCACATGAGGGCAATGAGCCCGGCAACGATGCGCCCCCGGTAGCGCAACGCGAAGGGCATCAGCGGCCGGAGCGCGCTCAGCGGGGCTTTGGGTCGGCCTTCCGCGGCCGCCTTGGTCTTACGGGCCATCACGCCTCACGTGTCATCGATCTCCCGGTCCGCGGCGCTTGTGACCGGGGAGAGGCTGCGGTATACGCCGCCGCTCATCCGATTGCGTGTGTTCAATGGCCGCGGGCCGCCACCACGGTCGGCTTGGACGTGCCGTTGCCACGAACCCACGGTTCGGTGCAACCGGTGATATCTTCCGCATTCCGGGCCGGGCGGCGCCTCCTGCGCTTCCCGCCGGCGTGCCAGATCAGGGACCACAGGTCATGGCGAAGGACGCGGCCGCAAAGGCCAAGGGGACCGAGCACCCCGACTACCACTTCATCAAGGTCGTGATGACGGACGGTACCGAGTACCAGACCCGTTCGACCTACGGGAAGGAGGGCGACACCCTCAATCTCGACATCGATCCGCTCACCCACCCGGCCTGGACCGGCGGCGAGCAGAAGATGCTCGACCGCGGCGGCCGTGTCTCGCGCTTCAACTCGCGGTTCGGCAACCTCGGCAAGCGCTGAGTTCACGACCTTTCGCCGCCTCGCTCTCGCGATGCGCGGCAACCAAGGCGGGCGGTCTCGTTTCGGGACCGCCCGTTTTCGTGCGCGCAGCCCTTGCGTGCCCGGAGGCACTGCCTTTGGCCTGTACGGGGTGTCGGTCTTCTTACAGAAGTTTTGTCTTGCCGGATACTCGCGGTAAAGTTGTTCCGCTTGCTAGATATTTGAATTAACGACTTACACACCGCGGAATAATAGTGTTGGCCTGCGCGCATGAATTGGCGTGGCTCGCGGCTGCCGCAGCGGGTCGGATCGGCGCAACGAGGGACGGATTCGGCGATGAACGGGGGTCCGTCGACCGGATTTGTCGACGCCGCCGGCGTCGAACTCCGTGTCCCCATCACGCGGCCGGATCCGAAGGCGCCCCGATACGGCTACGCGGTGGGTGTTGCCGCAGTCCTTGCCGCTCTGGCGGCGCGCGCGATCCTGCCGGGCGGTCTCCCGTTCATCACGTTCTACCCGGCTGTGATCCTGACGGCCTATTTCTGCGGTCCCGGCCCCGCCGTCGCTTCCGCAATCCTCTCGGGCTTGGTCGCCTGGTATTTCGTGTTGCCGTCGAACCTTCCTGTGACGGGTGCATCATCGAACGCTGCGGCTCTGGGCCTGTACGCCGCCGTGGTGAGCATCAATCTCATCCTGATCCACAGGATGCAGCGGTCGACGGACGCCAACGCCGCGCTGGCGGAATCCCAGCAGAGGCTGCTCGCCGAACTCCGGCGCGAGACCGCGTTGCGCGTCGCCAATGAGCGGCTCGCCGAGAAGACGCTGCTTCTCGATCTCGCCCTTCAGGCTGCCGATGCCGGTACATGGCGCTACTGCGTGGCCACGGGGCGGGCTCAATTGTCCGCGCGCATGGCGCGGCACCATGGATTCGGGGAGCAGCCGGTCGAGATCGATGTTGAGCGGGACTGGAAGCCACGCGTCCACCCCGCCGATGCCGAGCGGACGCTGCGCGATCTTCGGGCCGCCGTCGCGGCGCGCACGAAGTTTGCCACGGATTTCCGCGTCCTGCTGCCCGACGGTGCGGTGCGGTGGATCACCGGTCTGGGCCGTGTGGAGGTCGATGCGGACGGGGCCGTGACGGAGGTCGTGGGGCTCAGCCTGGATATAACGGCGCGCAAGGAGGCTGAAGCCAAGATCGCCCACTTGGCCTGCCACGATCCCCTGACCGGGCTCGCAAACCGGACGCTGTTCCACACGCGTCTCGAAGAGGAGATCGCCCGGGTGCACCGGCGCCAAGCTTCCTTCGCGCTGTTCTGTCTCGATCTCGACCGGTTCAAGGCCGTGAATGACACGCACGGCCACCTCGTCGGCGACGCGCTGCTCCGGGTTGTTGCCGCCCGCATCCGCGCGGAGGTCCGCAAGGAGGATACGGTGGCGCGGATCGGCGGCGACGAGTTCGTGATCATCCAGACCGAGGCGATTCAGCCGGAGAGCGCGGCCGCATTGGCCGAACGCCTGATCGCCGTCGTCCGGCAGCCGATCGAGCTCGACGGCCGCCTTGTGTCGGTGGGGCTCAGCGTCGGGATCGCCCTGGCGCCCGCCTGCGGCGACGAGCCTCTGGCCCTCTACAACAGCGCGGATGGTGCCCTTTATCGTGCGAAGGCCGAAGGCCGGAACACGTTCCGGTTGGCCGGCTGAATTACCGGGGCTCAGCCCTCGCTCAACCGGAAGGCCATCCGCAGCAAGCCCTGCTGTGCGGCCACCGGACTCTCCACCGGGGCAGGCGTCGGCCGATCCTCGGCGATCAGCGAGTCGAGGTGCAGGATGCGGGTGTGCAGGCGCCGCGCGCGCACGATCAGCTGCTGAAGGCGCACCGGCAGCAGGTTGAAATCCTGCGGCTTCGGCGGCTCGGCCGTGCCGAGCTTGACCCGGTGCTTCTCCAGAAGGGCCTCGGCCGGCGTCATCTCGCCCTCGGCGACCGCGCGCTGCACCAGCAGCCAGGAGGCGATCTGCATCAGGAGCGTGGTCAGACGCATGCTTTCGGCGGCGTAGCTCAGCGTGGCATCCCGGGAGATGAGGCGCGACTCGTCGCGGCCTTCGCCGTCGAGATAGGCCGCCGTCTCTTCCACGAGGGTCATGCCATCGCGGAATAGCGTCTTGAAGGCTTCCGAATTGACGTAGGACTTGCCGAAATCGACCCAGTCCTGATCGTCCCGGAACGTGACATCGAAGCCGTTCATCTGCCTCTCCTGTGCCGTCCGACGGCCCCGTTCGTCCCGAACCGGGACGCTCCGTCCGTGGCTTTCGCACGACGCAGCAATCTTAGCGCCGATCGGCGGCAACATCAGGGTTCATCCTTTTTTAACCTTAATGTGGCGCCTCCGGCTCCGGGCATGGCCGCTGCGGCCGGATACCAGCACTTAGAAGGAGGCTCGGACACCGCCGAATACGCTGCGCCCCGTTCCGGGATAGAACGCGGCCAGCGCGGCGGCTCCACCGGCCGTCGCGGCCGCATTGGCCACCACGGAAATATCCGACACGTAGCGGGCGTCCGTGAGATTGCGGGCATCGACGAACAGCGAGACGCCGTTGGCGAAGTCGATGCCGGCCTCGATGCCGATGAGCGCGTAGCCCGGCACCCGCAGGGTGTTGGCATGGTCGGCGAAGGCGCCTTGCGGCACCCAGTCGAGGGCCGGTGCGATGTGGAAGCCGCTCGGGTGGCGATAGTTCACGACGGTGCGCAGCACGTCCGCCGGGATGCCGGCGATGCGGTTGTTGCCGAAGACCGGGTCGCGGACGAACCGGAAATCGTTGTGGGTCCAGATCTGGGTCAGGCTCAGCCCATCCCCGGCGGCGGCGAGGTCGCGCGCGAGGTCGAGGGTGATGGCCGCCTCGACGCCCTGGTGGACCGAGCGGGGCGTGTTGAACGTCGCGGCCGGAATGTTGAGGCCGGGATTGGTCGAGAAGTTGATCAGCTCGTCGCGCAGATCCGACCGGTAGAGGGTCACGTCGAGGGCCAAGCGGTCGATGCGACCGCGGATGCCCGCCTCGTAGGTCCAGGCGCGCTGCGCCCGGAGGGGCACGAAGGTGGTGCTGAGGAGGTTCTGCTGAACGAGGTCGGAGAAGTCCGGCACGTCGCGGGACCGGGTCACGTCGCCGAAGACCTGCAGGTCGGGCAGCGGCTGCCAGAGCAGGCCGACTTTCGGGTTGATGCCCGCGTAGGTCACGTCGGCGAAGCGCGGATACAGGTTCCCCGGCAGCCCGCCCTTGTCGCTGAACGTGCGATTCGACGAGAACGCCTTCGCCCCGGTCATCAGCGCCACGTCCGGCAGGAACCAGAGACGGTTCTCGCCGTAGGCTTCGTAGCTCGACGCGCTCTGGAGCGAATTCAGCGTCGGTGCGCCGCGCTGGCCGCGGATGTTGACGAATTGCAGCGCCGAGTTCTGGCCCGCGAAGGCGCGCAGGCCCAGGACCACATCGTCGCGGAAGCCGCCGAGGTCGAAGGTGCCGGCCCAGTGCGGGCTGATCCCGTAGGTCCAGCCGTCCTGGTCGATGGCCTGGAAGATCGGGTGGTAGAGGCTCTTGTGGATCGCCCAGCTGTCCACGTCGAGCCTGCCGACGTCGAGCAGGAACGTGGTGCGATTGGCGATCCGCTCCGTCTCGACCTTGCGAGACTGGTTGCCCGTGATCGCGGTCGGGTTGGCGAGCGTCGGGGTGGTGAGGCTCTGACCGAGGGTGAGGGTGCCCGGCAGCTTCTGGTCGGTGAGATAGGTGCCGAGATAGAAGCGGGTCTCGATATCGGGTGCGATCCGGTAGCCGATGTTGGCGTTGAAGTTTTTGGTCGCCTGCGCCTCGTGGGCGCGGAAGCCGTCTGCATTCGTCAGCGTGGCGTTGACCAGCACGTCCAGCGGCCCGTCGATGCGGGACATCTGCGCCTGCTCGCGGATCGTGCCGAAGCTGCCGCCGTCGATGCGCAGGATATTGGGCGCCAGAGCCGTGTAGGCGGTCGGCGTGACGAAATTGACGGCGCCGCCCAGCGTCGTCGCCCCGAAGGTCAAGGCGTTCCCGCCCTTGTAGACCTCGACCGCCCGCAGGGCGAGCGGGTCGACCTGATAGAAGTCGCCGCTGCCATCCGCGAGGTTGAGCGGGATGCCGTCCTGCAGCAGCTCGATCCCGCGCAGGTGAAAGGCTCGGGCGATCCCCGACCCGCGCACGGACAGGCGCAGCTCCTGTCCGTAGCGCTCTTGCACGTAGACGCCGGGCACATCCTTCAGCACGTCGCGGATCGTGTTGGCGTAGCGATCCTGGATCGTGGCGGCGTCCACGAAGGCCACCGATCCGACGGTCCCGTACAGCGCCGCGCGCTCGGCATCGACGCTGGGGACCGAGAGGGAGCCGCGGGATTCCCCTGGCAGCGGCCCAGTGGGCGTGGCGCCGCTGCCGACCACACTGAGTTCGGGCAGGGTGACCGTTGCGCCGGATGGCGTCTGGGCCTGCGCTGCAGCGGGCATCGCGCAGGCGAGAAGAGACAGGCTGGCGCGGCGGCCGGCCCGGAAATGGCGGGGCATGGGTCGGATCCGTGTCTGGCGATCGGGAAAAGGAGGTGATCGATCAGACGCGCGGCGGGGCTCGTGCTCCTGGGCCTCTTCCGGGAGGTGCCCGCGGGAGGGCGATGCGCTTCGGCCGCTTTCGAGGGGTTGCGACCGGGTAGGCGGTCGGCGCGGATGCGGCCGCGGGGGGGTCGGGGAGGACAATGGGGCTGACGCGATGGCAGGCGGTGCAGCAGGCCGCGTGCTCCTGATGCGGCAGGTGTCCGGCGTCCGATGCCGACCCGTCCGGGTTGGTGCCTCCGAGGCATAGGACGTGTTCCGGCGCCGCCGCGGCGGCCAGCGCCATGCCGCCGAGGATGCTCTGGAGTGCGAGGGCGTACAGGGCGAGGATCGCCACGAGGCGACGGCCGACGGGGTAGCGGACGGGCCGGAACCGCGGCAGCACGCCGGGCGCCCGCTCCCGGAGGGGAGGGGACGTCCGGCGCGCAGGCCGGCCGTTCCGATCGATCGCGGCGCCCATGGCCGCCCGTCCGCCGAGCCGCCTCTTGGCGCTAGTGCTGGTGCTGCCCGCCGGGCGCTGCCGCGCCGATCGGCGCCACCGAGAAGGTCACCGGCACGGTGCCGGCACGCTGGAAGGTCAGTGTGCCCGACACGGTCTCGCCAGCCTTCGGCGCACCGGTGAGGCCCTCGAACATCAGGTGATACCCGCCGGGCTTCAGCTCGACGGTCTCGCCGGGCTTGATCGTCAGGCCGCCGGACACCGGCGCCATCTTCATGATGCCGCCTTCCATCGACATGGAATGGATGTCGCCCGACTTGGCGAAGGGCACCGCGGCACCGGTGAGCGTGTCGGGCGCGCTGCCGGAATTGGTGATCCGCACATAGCCGCCCGCGACCTTGGCGCCGTTCGGCGTGGCACGCAGCCAGGGGGTCTCGATGGTGAGGTCGCCGGCCTTGACGGGTGCCGCCGTGGCGGCCGTCGGCCCGCCGGCCTGTGCCACTTGGACGATGCGGAACGAGGGAGCGGCCGCCTTCAGGTCATGGATGTCCTGGCCGGGCTTCGGGATCTCGGTCCAGGCGTGGCTGCCCTCGGCGCAATCCTGCTGCACGGGAACGTAGACCGTCGTCCCGGGCTCGAACGTGTCGGCCACCTGCGCCAGGAAGGTGAACTCGTCGACTTCGTCATCCGGCAGGGAGCCACCGCTCCAGGTGATCGCCGTGACACCCTCCGAGGTGGTACCGTGATGCGTCGTGTAGGTCTTGGCATAGGCGCCGCGGGTGGTCGCCAGCGTCCAGCCGGGCTTCGGCATAGGCTTGGCGCCGATCAACCCCTCGGGGATGGTGACGCTCACCCGGGTGGTCGGCTTGCCGCTGCAGCCGTGCATGATCTGCACGACGCCGCGATAGCTCGAGCCGGGGCTCCCCTGCTTGCGCTCCAGCACCGCGTGGGCCTGCGCCGTGGATGCGACCAGGCCGAGGCCGATCACGGCCGAGACAAATATCTTCATGAGAATGCATCCGTCCTGAGGGATCCGTCGGGGAACGATCGCTCAGGCGGAAGGCGGACCTCGCGGTGACGCGCTGCGGTCGGGTGGCGCGCGGGGACAATGCTGGTCGATGCTCCGATACGCGGGGCTGTCGCCCTGTTCGGTCGTCCACGCGACCGGCGTATGGACCGTGCGGGCCGGCAGCGCGGAGCCGGCAGCCTGGGCCGTCGTGCAGCAATCGCCGTGGTGATGCGGGTGGGGCTTGCCCGGTGCCGCATCGGTCACCGTGTGTTGCGCGCAGAGGCCGTCGGCCGCGGCCGGGATCGGCATCAGCCCACCCAGGAAGGCTCGGAGCACGAAGGCGTAGAGCGCCAGCACGGCGATTACCGCGCGCAGCGGCGGCGTGGGACGGCCGTCCCTTGGTCGCCTCGAAGTGGCCGGAGCCGAATCCATGCTGCTCCCGTTCGCCGCCCGGTCCAGACCGCTATGGCATCCTTGCCACACCGGAACGCCCATGGCTGTTGCCAGTGTGCCGCACCCGGACGCGGCGTGCGCTGGCGCACGGTCGTGCCACATTCCGGCCCCTTCGATAGGGAGTCTTAACGCCATCCCGACACCGTGGCGCCCGAGACAATCCGCTCCCGTCACGCCCTGACGAATTCCGGACCAGAGCCAGCGACCGATGCGCATGAAGGCACAAAACCGGTTCACCGCAATCCTGAGTGTCGCCGCCCTTGGCGCGTTGGGCATCGGCGCCGCCGAAGCCCGCGACCAAGGCAATTATGCCCAGGCCGAGTGGGCGCAGGACTATGCCTCGCCCGCCGGCATGCAGGTGCAGCGCGAGACGGTGCCGATCCTCTCGCCGCAGACCGTTGCGGCGACCGAGCAGATGGTCGAGCGCTACAAGGACATCGTCGCCCGCGGCGGCTGGAAGCAAGTCTCCGGCGCCGACCACCTGCGGATCGGCTCGCGCGGACCGGCCGTGGCGGCCGTCCGTCAGCGCCTGATCGTCACCGGCGACCTCGATCCGGCCGCGGGCAGCTCGGGCGTGTACGATTCCTACGTCGCCGCCGGCGTGAAGCGGTTCCAGGCCCGCCACGGCCTCAGCCAGACCGGCACGATGAGCCTCGCCACCCAGCAGGCCATGAACGTGCCCGCCGACGTGCGCCTGCGGCAGCTCGAGACCAACGTCGTGCGCCTGCGCTCCTACTCGGGTGACCTGGGCCGGCGATTCGTGATCACCAACATCCCGGCCGCGCTCGTCGAGACGGTCGAGAACGGCCAGGTCGTCACGCTGCACGCCGCGGGCGTCGGCAAGATCGACCGCCAGTCGCCGATCATGAACACCAAGGCGACGCAGATCAATTTTAACCCGACCTGGACGGTCCCGGCTTCCATCGTGAAGAAGGACCTGATCCCGAAGATGCAGAAGGATCCGAACTACCTCACGGACAACCGGATCCGCATCCTGTCGAACGGCCAGGAGATCTCGCCGAAGTCGGTGAACTGGTTCTCGGACGAGGGCACCCGCTACACCTACCGGCAGGACTCGGGCGCCGACTTCAATTCGATGGGCATCGTGCGCATCAACATTCCGAACCCGTACGGCGTGTTCATGCACGACACGAACACCAAGGGCGTGTTCGGCGATGACTTCCGCTTCATCTCCTCGGGCTGCGTCCGCGTGCAGAACGTGCGCGAGTACATCACGTGGCTGCTGAAGGACACGCCCGGCTGGGGCCGCCAGCAGGTCGAGGAGGCGATCGAGAGCGGCAAGCGCATCGACGCCAACATCGCCCAGCCGGTGCCGGTCTACTGGACCTACATCACCGCCTGGTCGACCCCGGACGGTATCGTGCAGTTCCGGGATGACATCTACAAGCGCGACGGCGTGAACGTGCCCTCGACCATCGGAGCGCCGACCCCGGTGGCCAGCGCCGAGCCGATGCCGCAGACCTTCGAGCCCGGCGACGAAGAGTAAGCGCCCCGCCGGCCGATCGGTCCGGGACGACGCATCCGAAGCCCGCACCTCACCGGAGGTGCGGGCTTCGTGCGTTCGGGGCCGCTTCTGTCATCTGGCGGTCAAACGCGTCTGCTTGGACGCCGGGGTCATCGCGCCGGCGCTGGTCCCCGGATCGTCAGCCGGCCTCGATCCGCGGCTGTGCCGTGCTGGCGGTCGCCGGCGGGCGCGGGCGCGGGTAGGCGCCCGCACGCGACCTCTCAGGCCGCGAGCTGCCGCGTTCCGTGGCCGCCTTCCTGGATCTCCTCGATGACCTTGGCGCAGAAGGCGTCGAGATCGCCGGGATTGCGGCTTGTGACGATGCCGTGATCGGTCACCACCTCCTTGTCATGCCAGCGGCCGCCGGCGTTGATCACGTCGGTGCGGATCGAGCTGAACGAGGTCAGGTCGCGGCCCTTGGCCGCGCCGGTCTCGATGAGCAGCCAGGGTGCGTGGCAGATCGCGGCGACCACCTTCCCGGACGTCAGGAAGCTCTTGATCACCGCGAGGGCTTTCGGCTCGAGCCGCAGCTTGTCCGGGTTGATCTGGCCGCCGGGCAGGACCAGGGCGTCGAAGGCGGCGGGATCGACCTGCTCGAGGTCGGTGTCGACCGCGACCTCCTTGCCCCAGTCGGTCTTGTCCCAACCGCGGATCGATCCCTTGCTCTGGCGGGATTTCGGCGCGGCCACCGTGACCTTGGCGCCGGCCTGGGACAGCTTGGACTGCGGCACGGTCAACTCGGTCTCCTCGAACCCGTCTGTGGCGAGGATCAGGATCTTGGCTTGGCGGATGTCGGGCATGGTGGGCCTCCTTGGCTTTGAGAGTCTGGCCACCTAACCGAGGGCCGATCACCCTGTTCCGAGCCCTCACGAAGTCGGGAGAGGTCCGGATTTGCTATCGGAACCCTCGCTAGTGCGGTCCGTTGGTCCCCATCCCGAACCCATCAGGAGCCGCGTCATGGCCAATCCCGGCCTACCCGAGCCCACGCCCGGCGATCTGCCCCCGCCGCCCACGCCCGACGAGGAGCCGGACATCGGACCGACCGGGCCGCGCACGCCCTATCCGGTCAACGATCCCGGCATCGGCGAGCCGGGCGGTCCGGGCTCTGAGCCGGACATCTTCCCCGGCACGCCGACCGATCCCGGCACGCGGATGTGAGCCGCGCGGATTCCGCTCGGCTCAGTGACCACCATGCGAAGTGCGCACGTCGCGCGGCGCGTTGAGGATCTCGGAGAGGCTCGTCACCACGTGGCGGGCCTCTTCGTCCGTCAGGCGCAGCTGGAACGGCGGCAGTGCCCCCGCCTGAAGGGCGACGACGGCCTGCCCCTCGTCGTCCGTGCCGATTTCGATCGCGGAGGATGTCACGTCGAGCATGGCGACGTCCTCGTCGCCCATCTCTTCGGCCACGTCCGGCTCGTCCGTGTCGTCGATGGCGGTAAGCAATTGCCCGACGGCACGCACCAGGGCGCGGGCGGCCCGGGCATCCATCACCACCGCCGTCGCCTGATCGTCCTTCTGGAAAGAGAGCTGGATGTTCGCACCGTCCAGCGAGACCGAGATGCCTGCCATGTATCGTCCGGAGCCACGCGCCTTAACTGCTTGAGTGCATTCCGTATATGCATCGGGAATGCCGGGAATCACAGGGGGCGGCACGCCTCGGCTGAGTCCCGATCCCGGCCGCCGGCGCAGATCGTACGCCCGAAACGCCTTGTTGCCGCCGCAGCCAGTCCCTAAATACGTCCCTGGGGGGCTTTCCCACCGAGACTGACGCTCTTCAAGGTTCAGCGTCTCGCGCCCCGCCGCACTGGCCAAACCCAGCAAGACCGTGGTGCATCACGCGGCCCTCTCGCCGCGCGCATGGCCTATGGACGAACGAGGTACACTACGTGAATACCGGCACTGTGAAGTGGTTCAACGAGACCAAGGGCTACGGTTTCATCCAGCCTGACGATGGCGGAAAGGACGTGTTCGTGCACATCTCCGCTGTCGAGCGCGCCGGGATGCGTAACCTGATCGAGGGCCAGCGGATCGCTTACGAGATCCTCACGGACAAGCGCAGCGGCAAGGACGCCGCCGGCAACCTGCAGGCGGCCTGACCGTCGCTCGGGACTGAACCGGCCGCTTGAAGCGGTTCCCCCTTCCGACGCTTCCGTCCCGGGCGAGATCGTCCGGGACAGGTCGCGCCGGAGGCAATATTCCAGAAACGACGCCGGACAGCGAAAGCGTTCGGTCCAGAAAAGAAAAGACCAACATGTTATTCGAGTTCACACGGCGCCGCGGCGTCCGTTCGCCCGTCACCGATGCCCCGACCTTCCGGGTCGGGCGGCTTGCCCGGGCCAGGACCGCGGAACAGGCCGGGGCCGACATCAGCGACCTGATCGACCGATCCTACAACTACCATTCCCCCCGCGAATTGCACTGGCATCTGGCCGAGCGCCTCGGACTGGCTCCGGCGGCGGTCAAGCTCCGCGAAACCGCGGCGGCCTGAGCGCCCACCCTCGCCGAGACGTCGCGATCCTTCAGCGGTCCCAAGCCGCCAGAACGGGATCGCGCAGAGCCACCGGTGCGGCGAGCAGTTCGCCGTGCACCGGATCGGCGCGGTTGTAGGCCGTTGCCTCACCGCTGAAGTCGCACACGACGCCGCCTGCCTCCCGCAAGACGAGATCCGCGGCTGCGAGATCCCAGTCACGGGCATTGCTCGAAATCATCCCGACATCGACGGAGCCTTCGGCCACACGGGCGAGTCGCAGGGCGAGTGACGGGATGCGCTGGATCAGCTCGAAATCCGGGTTGGCGCCGGAGCCTCGGGCGAGGCGGTCGAGCATCGGCTTCGGGCCGGTGATGCGCGCGCCCGCGAGGCTCTGACGGGCATCAACCCGGATCGGCTCGCCGTTCCGGGTCGCACCGCGCCCGCGCACGGCCTCGTAATCCGCATTGCCAGCCGGCGCATGCACGAACCCGATCAGCGGCTGGCCACGGGCCAGCAGCGCGACCGCGATCGACCAGTCCGGATGGCCGGACAGGAAGGCGCGGGTGCCATCGATCGGATCGACGATCCAGACGAGATCGTGGCCGATGCGGGCCGGATCGTCCGCGGTCTCCTCTGACAGCCACGCCGCCTTCGGTACGAGGGCGCTCAGGCGCACCTTCAGAAACGCGTCCACCGCGACATCAGCCTCGGTCACCGGCGAGCCGCCAGCCTTCGACCAGATGCGGGCGGAGGTCTGGCCGCCGAGCCTGAAGAACGGCCGCGCGATGTCGGCGGCCTCGCGCATGACGGCGCGCAGCTCCGGCATCAAATCGGACACGGCTTCGTCGGTGAGCGGCTCGGACATCGTGCTCCGCGTGGGTTCGGTCAGGCCCACGAGAGGCCTCGTTGGCCGTCCGTCCGGCTGGTCGGACGTCCGGGCCCGCCTGGGCTGAGAGACCCGCGCGCGGAAGACCCGCGCCCGGTCGTTCCCGTTGTACGGCCCCTGCCGCACCGCCACAAGGACGCCGGTTGACCGATCGATAATGATCGATCTGAGCAAGGAAATGTTGAGCATTCAAGGAAGCATTGAGCATTCCGCAAATGACAGCGCTGTCCAGATTCGCTTAACGACGGCTCTTAAGCGGTGCGGAGGAGTTCGGGTGCGATTTTGCTTGGCATAACGGACGGCCCGACAGGGGTCGCCACTTGCTCCAGGGACTCGGACAGATGAACACTTCCCCGTTCACGGACGAACGCCGCGCAGGACATCCGATGCATGGTGCCGAAGCTGCTCCCCATTTCGAGGCCTCGGCGCTTCCGGTGATCGGCCGGACGTCCGGCGCCCGTCGGGCCGCCGGCATCGCGCTCGCCTACGCCTCCGAGGACGCGGAGATCACCGGAACCGACCGGTTCAGCCTGATCCTGGTCGATGCCGCGGGCGAGGAGCTTCATCGCTTGGGCAGCTTCGATGAGGACGACGTGGTCGCCGTGTGGCGCGACATCGCAGGCCGCGCCGGTCTGGTGCGGATGATCGTGCGGGAAGACGGCGTCCTCGTCCCGGTCTCCCAGCAGATCGGCCGGTTGATCCTCGGTCAGGTGCGTATCCGCCGCCGTCATGCCGGGCTCGGCGGGCGCCGCCCGCGCTTCCTGGCCCGCCGCAAGACCGGCCGACTTCCGGCCCGCCCGCAGATCTTCCGCGGCGAGAGCGAGATCATCGCCCGCAGCTGAAGGCGCCAGCGGATCTCAGGTGAGGCCGCGCAGAAGCGCGTCCGCGGCGAGGCCGACGAACAGGATCAGACCGGCATCCCGGTTGGACCGGAACAATGTCAGCGCCCCACGTCCGTCGCGCTCCCGAAGTGACAGGACTTGCCAGGCCAGATGCGCGGCGAAGGCCGCGACACCCAGAAGACCGACAAATCCCGCGCCGGCTCCTCGGGCCGCCAGCATCACTAAAATTGCCGCCAGGGCGTAGCACAGGCCGACGGCGAACCGCACGTGCGCGCCGAACAGGCGGGCGGAAGAGCGGATCCCGGCGATCTCGTCGTCCTCGATGTCCTGGACCGCGTAGATCGTGTCGTAGCCGATCACCCAGCACAGCGCTCCGGCGTAGAGCAGCAGCGCCGGCGGATCGAGGCGGGCGAACACCGCCGCCCACCCCATCAGCGCACCCCAGGAAAAAGCCAGCCCCAGGATCGCCTGCGGCATCGGCATGACCCGCTTCATGAACGGATAGATCGCCACCGGCACCAGCGAGCACAGCCCGAGGAGGATTGCGTCCTCATTGAACTGCAGCAGCACGGCAAGCCCGATCAGGGCCTGCACGACCAGGAACAGGGCCGCGTGGCGCGGGCGCACCTGGCCCGAGGGGAGAGGGCGCAGGCGCGTGCGCTCCACCTGCGCGTCGAGGTCGCGGTCGGCGATATCGTTGTAGGTCGAGCCCGCCCCGCGCATCGCCACCGCCCCGATCAGGAACAGGAGGCAGTGCCAGGGATCGGGGAACGCCTGGTCCGCCGCGATCGCCGCCAGGGCGGCCGACCACCAGCAGGGCAGGAGCAGGAGCCACCAGCCGATCGGCCGGTCGATGCGCGCGAGGCGCAGATAGGGGCGCCAGGGTCGCGGTGCGAATCGGTCGACCCAGTGCCCGGCGACGGCGTCCGCCGGCCGTCCGTCGTCAATCGCCGTCCCGCTCATCGGTCGGATCTCCGGTCGTCGCACATGAGGCCCCCTCCGCTGCAGAGGGGATCCGCGCCGGATCCGTGATCCTCTCAGACGATCTTACAGAGCGCCCTGCGGCAGCTTGAAGCTGCCGGTCAAGCCCGGACCGCCGAGAAGGCCGCCGCCCCCGCCATTGGCCTGAGCCTGAGCGCGGGCCTGCGCCTCCATCTTGGTCGCCTGGGCGGCGACGCTGCAGATCTTGGTGCGGATGCCGCTGACCTTCAGGTGATCGGCCTTGAAGCCCTCCGCGAAGGAATCGGGGATCGAGCACCATTCCTTGTTGGCGGAGATCCACTTCAGGCCCTCGGCGCCGTTGGCCTGGAGCTTCCCGAACAGGGCGCAGGCCTCCTGCGGGGTCATCTTCTTCTTGGATTGCGAGGCCGCATTGGCGCGGCCGACCAGCGCCTTGCGCTCGGCCAGGGTCTTCTGGATAGCGCCGCATTCCGGTGCCGCGCTCTGCGCGAAGGCCGCGGTGCCGAACAGGACGGTGCCGACCAGCACCGCCGCCCCCAAACTCAAGCTCCCCTTCGCCATCCCGCGACTCCCTCGACGCCCTCGCCGGAACCCGCGCGCCGCCGGTCCCTCTCCATCCCATCGGGTTCGCCACAGGATTGTGGCGTCAATCGAGCGGCAAACGGGCCGCGCGATGCTGCGGTGGATGGAGGGCGGAAAAGCGATTCCCGTAACCATTCCGCAACAGTTTCGGCCGCCCACACCGCGTTGACAGCTCTGCCCAGCCGCGCGACCACGCGCCCATGCCGGCCTACGACTTCATCGCCCCGCGCCTTCACGTCGCAGCTGATCTGGCTGCGGGCGTGATTCTGCCGCTCGACCGGGCGCAGGCGAACTACCTCGTCAACGTGCTGCGGCGGGGACCGGATGATCCCATTCTGGTCTTCAACGGTCGCGACGGCGAGTGGCGCGCGCATCTGGTTCAGACCGGGCGGAAGGGTGCCGACCTGCACGTCGCGGCGCGCACGCGTCCGCAGACCCCGCCCGCCGACCTGCATTACCTGTTCGCGCCCTTGAAGAGCGCGCGCCTGGACTACCTCGCGCAGAAGGCGGTGGAGATGGGAGCTGGCACGATCCGACCGGTCATCACCCGTTTCACGCAGGGGGAGCGCGTCAACATGGACCGCCTGCGCGCCAACGCCGTGGAGGCGGCCGAGCAATGCGGAATCCTGGCGATTCCCGATTGCCCGGAGCCGGAGCGCCTTCCGAAGGTTCTGGCCGGCCTCGCCCCCGAGCGCCTGCTGGTGTTCTGCGACGAGGACGCGCCGGTCGGCGATCCCGTGGCGGCGCTGCGCGCGGCGGGCGACCCGCAGGCGCCGCCGCCGCTCGCCGTGCTGGTCGGGCCGGAGGGCGGCTTCTCGGAGGAGGAGCAGGACTTGATCCGCGCCCGACCCAACACCGTCGCGCTGTCGCTCGGTCCGCGAATCCTGCGGGCCGACACCGCCGCCGTTGCCGTGCTGACCCTGGTTCAAGCGGTGCTGGGCGATGCCCGCTGAAGTCCATGCCCACCGCCTTCATGTGTGCTCGCGCACATGAGAGCGTTGCCGCGGGCGATTGTTTCCCCGGATCGGACGTGAAGCGCCGCGCCGGTCGACGGCGCCGCGTTGTGGGTTCCCGGCGGCTCGATTATGTCCCTCACCGGACGCCGGCTGCGCCGCGGGCTCATCGGGGTCGGGGGCGGGTGTCCGTCCGGAGCCCGCTCGCAAGAGGGGGCTGAACCGGGCGGATCCGCCGGAGCTTTCCGGCGCACTTGCATCCCAGGCACAGGTCAGACGCACGGGCAGGCAGCGCATGGCGCGCGACAGCAACGACACCACGCCGCTCACCACGCGCGCCGAACTGATCGAATGGTTCGCCGCAGGCGAGAAGCCGCGCGCGCACTTCGCGATCGGCACCGAGCACGAGAAGATACCGTTCTACCGGGCCGACAGGACGCCGGTCCCCTACGACGGGGACCGCGGCATCCGGGCCCTGCTGGAAGGGCTCGCCCGCGAGACCGGTTGGGAGCCGATCCTCGACCTCGGCAACATCATCGGTCTGTCGGCGGCGGAGGGCGGCGCGATCTCGATCGAGCCGGGCGGCCAGTTCGAGCTCTCGGGCGCGGCGCTCCCCGACGTACATGCGACCGTGGCCGAACTCGCCACCCATCTCGCGGCGACAAAACGGGCCGCCGATCCCCTGGGCATCGGCTTCCTGACGCTCGGCATGAGCCCGAAATGGCGTCGGGACGAGACGCCGGTCATGCCCAAGAGCCGCTACCGGATCATGGCGGGCTACATGCCCAAGGTCGGTTCGCTGGGTCTCGACATGATGCTGCGCACCGCCACCGTGCAGGTGAATCTCGATTTCGCCTCCGAGGCCGACATGGTGCGCAAGATGCGCGCCTCCCTGGCCCTCCAGCCCGTGGCGACCGCGCTCTTCGCCAATTCCCCCTTCACCGACGGCCGGCCCAACGGGTTCCTGTCGCGCCGCTCCGAGATCTGGCGCGACACGGACGCGGATCGCACCGGCATGCTGCCCTTCGCCTTCGAGGCGGGGTTCGGCTACGAGGCCTATGTCGACTGGTTGCTCGACATGCCGATGTACTTCGTCAAGCGCGGCGATACCTACCACGACGTCTCAGGCGCCTCGTTCCGCGACCTGATGGCCGGCAACCTGCCGCAGCTGCCGGGCGAGTACGCGACGGTCTCGGACTGGGCCAACCACGCCTCGACCGCCTTCCCGGAAGTCCGGCTCAAGCGCTTCCTCGAGATGCGGGGCTCGGATGTCGGCGACCCCGGGATGATCGCCGCCCAGGCCGCCTTCTGGGCTGGCCTGCTCTACGACGAATCCGCTCTCGATGCCGCCCTCGACCTCGTGAAGGGCTGGAGCCCGGCGAACCGCGAGGCCGCCCGGGCCACGGCCCCGCGGCTGGGGCTTGCGACGCCGGTGGCCAACACGACGCTCGGTGTGGTTGCCGCCGAGGCCCTGGCCATCGCCCGGTCCGGCCTACGTGCGCGGGGCCGCCGCGACGTCGAGGGGCGCGACGAGACGATCTACCTCCAGCCGCTCGAAGCGATCGTCGCGGCGGGCCGCACCCGGGCCGAAGACCTGCTGGCCGACTACGAGGGACGCTGGGGCTCCTGCGTGCGCGCGGTTTTCTCGGAATGCGTCTTCTGAGCGGGTCCTGAAGCGCCTTTCTGCACAGGCGCGAATCTCTGCGCAGATGTGCTATTAGAACGTTCCGAACGCGGCCGCGCCCGCCTGAGGAGAGCGTTCCATGACCCGCTTCACCGCCGCCATCCTGGCCGGCTTGGCATCTCTGCCCCTCGTCAGCGGCGCCTGCCGCGCCGCCGATCCGGCGGCGGTTGGCGCCGCGCCCGGCCGCTGGCACTATGCCCCCGGCGGGCGGATTGCCGGAACCGTCGCGCCGCGGGGGCGGCCGGAATACAGCTACTATGGCGAGTACGGCTATCCGGCACCGTTCGGCTACGGCTATGCCTACGCGCCGGCGCGCAGCCATGGGTTCGACTACGGCTACTACGGTCCGCGCTACGCTTGGTCCGCGCCGGACTGGTATTACGGCCCGGCCTTCGGCTACTACGAATGGTGAGCGCGCGGCCGCCGGCGCCCCGATCCGCGGATGCCAGCGACGCTCTCGGAGCCGGCCCGTGACCTGGCCGGGAGCCCTCGGTTTGCGGAACGACGATCCGGACTGCATCGACCTCGATCTGAGCGGGCTGAAGTGCCCGCTCCCGGTTCTGCGCACCCGCAAGGCCCTGCGCGGCCTGGGCATCGGTCAGACCCTGGTCGTCACCTGCACCGACCCGCTGGCGATGATCGACATCCCGAACCTCGTGCGCGAGGAGGGCGCCCGGCTCGGCGCGGCGGAGCGGCTGGGCGATCGCCTGCGCTTCCGGATCACCGTCTCCGTGAAGCCGCCGCATTCCTGAACGATCCGTCCGGATCTCTTGGGTAAGGCGGAAACGGCATGGCACCACGGATCGGGGGCGTGCGCCTCGTACACGACGGTTGGGCGCGCTACCTTGTGGCCGAGGTGCTGCAGGATGACGGGAGCCGCATCACGCGGGAAATGGAGGATCACGGCCGGGCGGTCGCCGTGCTTCCCTACGATCCGGACCGGCGGGTCGCGACACTGGTCTCGCAGTTCCGGGCGCCGGTCCTCTATTCCGGCGGTCCCCCGAGCCATGTCGAGGTTCCGGCCGGGCTTCTCGATGAGGGGGCCGCGGAGGACGAGGCGCGGCGGGAGGCGGCCGAGGAGACCGGGCTGCGCCTGAGCGGACTCGAGCTCGTCGCCAGCGCCTGGTCGATGCCGGGCATCTCCACGGAGCGCATGGACCTGTTCCTGGCCGCCTACGGCGCGGCCGACCGGACCGGGACCGGCGGTGGCTTGGCGTCTGAGAGCGAAGCGGTCGCCGTGCACGAGATCCCGCTGGCGGAACTGGCGGCGATGAGCCGGCGCGGAGCGCTCACCGACATGAAGTCTCTGGTGCTGCTGTTCGCCCTGCAATTGCGGCGGCCGGAACTTTTCACAGCCGGGGGCTGAGATCAACCTGCGCGGCGCGGCAAGCGATCCCGAGCGGCGAGGCCGATGAAGCGCCACGACTTGATGAAGTAGCGGCGGAACAGCCGCCGCGGCGCCTGTGCGAACCGGAAGACCCATTCGAGGCCGAGGCGCTGCATCAGGTCTGGCGCGCGCGCGAGGCGGCCCGCCGCCACGACGAGCGCGTCACCCACGCAGAACACCACGGGATTGCCGAGTGCGGCCCCCTGCCGGTCGACCCAGACCTCTGATTTTGGCGCGCCAACCCCCATTACCAGCAATGTCGTACCGTGGGCGCGGATCCGCTGCGCCAGGGCGCGGCCGTAATGCGGATCGGCCTCGAAGCCGAAGGGCGGGACTGCGCTCGCCACCGCGCCGGCCGGGAGCCCCGCCGCCAGAAGTCGGGCGGCCAGCGCGTCCGCCACATCCTGTCGGGAAGCGACGAAGAAGATCCGTCGGGCGAAGCGAGGCGGATCGGCCAGGATGCAGTTCAGGAGGTCGTGGCCGGTGGTCCGGTGCACCGGCTGGCGGCAGGCCATCCGCGCCAGCCAGACCAGCGGCATCCCATCCAGAGTCCGGGCCGCAGCGCGGCAATAGGCGAACCGGAAGGCGGCGTTCTCGCTGAGCTGGACCACGTGGTCGACATTGGCCGTTACGACCATCCGCGGACCGGAGGATCTCTGTGCGGCCACCGCGGCGATGATGCTGGCGGCGGTGCCGATGTGGAAGCGCAGGCCGAACAACTCGACGGTGGACGCCGCCGACGTCGATCCCGAAGCCGACATGAGGGACGCTCGCGTGATGCTCCCGTCCCCACGGAGTGAGGCCGGCCGGGCCAGGTCGAGGTCCAAATCCATCACATCAGGCATCGGCGGCCCGGAAGCTCGCGGCGGGCCGAACCGCGGCGCGCTGGGTGCGGCGGCGGTCGCTATCGGCACCGAGGGTCAGGGCGATGCCGCCACCGAGCAGCAGTCCGAGCACCAGGGCCACAGGCAGGACGATCTTGGGCGAGGGGGGGAAGGTCCGCTGGCGGGCAGGCGTCGCCGCCGAGATGACCCGAACGTTGGTGGTGTTGAGCCGCTCCTGCTCGCTCGCCTCCCGAGCGCGCTTCAGGTAGGCCTCGTAGACGCCCCGCCGGGCATCGAGCGTCCGCTCCAACTCGCGCAGGCCGACATAGGCCCGGTCGCTGCTCGCCGTCTCGTTCTTGACCCGGTCGAGATTGGCCCGGATCGCGGCTTCACTGGCGGCGGCGCGGTCGTAATCCTTCTGGGTGGTCTCGATGATCCGCTCCTTCTCGCGCTGGATCAGGCGCTGAAGGTCGCGCTGCTGGGCGTATTGCTCGGCCATCGCCGGATGGCGCTCGCCCAGCCGGGTGGCGAGTTCGGCGGTGTTGCGCGAGAGCGTGGCGTATTGCTGACGCAGCGCCTGCATCTCCAGGGATTGCAGCATCTCCGGCAGGGCGGTGCTGGGATCCGACGAGCGCATCCGGCGGGCCTGCTCGAGGCGCGACTTCGCTTCGGCTGTCTTGATGGAGGCCGTGACGAGCTGCTGGTTGAGGTCCCCGAGTTGCTGGTCCGTGAGCAGGCGACCGCTGGAGGCGACGAGCCTGTGGTCCTCGCGGTAGCGCACCACGGCGCCCTCAGCCTCCTCGACGTCGCGCTTCAGGCTGGCGAGCCGCCCGGCCAGGGCGTCCGAGGCGCGCCGCGCGGTGTCGGTGCGGGCTGCAGCCTCCTCGGCGAAATAGGCGTCGCCGACGGCGTTGGCGATCCGCGCCGCCTTCTCGGGGTCGCGGGACTGTACCGAAACGTCGATCACGAAGGTCCGCTCGGCCCGGCGGACGCTGAGCCGGGTCTGGAGCGTGTCGAGGGCGATGTTGACGGGGTCCCGGCTCGCGGGCGGCGGCAGCATGCCCAGCGCGCCCTTGACCCAATTCACCATCGGATTGTTGCCGTCCGGCAGCACGAACTCATCGTCTCGGTCGAGGTGCAGCTTCGCGATCACCCGGCGCAGGACGTTGTCGGACTGGATCACCCGCACCTGGCTCTCGGCGATGGAGACGCCGCTATCCGCCTGCGGCTGGCGGGCGTTCACGTCGTTCTCGACGACGCGCAGATCGCTGGGATCCACCAGCACCTGGATGCTGGACGTGTAGCGCGGCGGGATCAGCCCGAGCACCGCCACCGCCGCCGCGACCATGAACAGGGCCCCCAGAACGACGAACCCTCTGCCCCGCCACAGGCGCCGCAGGATCACCCGGGCCTCGGTCCGCGGCGCGACCTGCGGCAGCACCATGCGGACGGGCTGCTCGTCGCTTATTCGTGTCGAGAAGTCGAACATACGCCTCGCTCCCTGACCTGCCGGGGCGGATAACACCACCCGCCACCGACATCGCCGCCGGTCCGTTCCCATTCTGATCAGCTCCGTGCCGATCCGGGACAGGTTCGCGACCGAGGCAGTGTCTTCGGCGACAATCCAGCAAGCGGCGTACCGGACCAGTAATCTCGCCGTGATCCGGGCTCCTCCGGCAGGAATCCCACAGATATCGTCTACAGAGACGATCCTAACTGTCACGACTTAATGGCACCGACAGCACGGTCTTTGTTGGGGACTACGTATCCCGTCTCACGCACGCAGTGCGGATGCGACAATTGACTCCACCGAGTCGTAGGCGCTCGTATCGCCTGCCAGGAAGCGCGCGAAGCGCTGCCTGTCCTGAAAGGCCGCCGCGTTCCAGCGGGCCACGTTGCCCCGGCTGGTCTCGGCTGCACGGGCCAAGCCGCCCCGGGCGATCCACGCGATGAGGGCGCCGGCCGCGTCCTCCGGATCCTCCGGTCGAATCAGCAGGCCGGAGGCGCCCAGCACCTCGCGGGAGACCGGATCGTCCGGCGCCGCCACCGGTATGCCGCCGTGCTGCACCTCCAGGAGCGGCAGGCCGAGCCCCTCCGCCTTCGAGGTGGAGAGCAGAAGGTGGCACGAAGCCACGAGGTTCCGCAGCTCGGCGTCGGGCAGGTAGCCGTGCCGGTGCAGGAACGGCGGCGGGTCCTCAAGGAAGGCGTGGCGGCCCCAGCCGACCCGGCCCACCAAGTGGAGTTCCGCCGGCACACCGGCACGCACGAGGGCCGCCGTCAGGGCGAGGGCGGCCGGGTAGTTCTTGCGCGGCTCGATTGTCCCGATGGCGAGCAGCCGCAGCTTTGTGCCGGGCGTGTAGGCCGCCGCTCCCGGAAGATCCCCTAGGCCGAATGCGTCGCGCACGGTCGGCCGCAGAAGGGCGATGCGGGCCCGGTCCGCGCAGACGGCGCGCACGGCCTCGCCGGTGGTGCGGCTGTTGACGAACAGGTTCGGGCACCAGCGCAGGGCCAGGGCGAAGCTCGGGCTCATGTAGAGGCGGCTGCGCAGGCTCAGGTCCTCGGGCCGGGTCAGCAGGAAGGTGTCGTGGACGTAAACCAGGCAGCGCGACGCCGCGAGCGCGCAGAGCGGTCCCGGCGGGAAGCCGGGAAACAGGAACAGCGCCTCGCGATCCCGGAGCGCCTGCAGGGGCAGTCCGAGCTGCTGCCCGGCGATCATGCCCGGCAGCGATCCGCTGGCCACCGGACGGACCTCGTGCGGCGCGAGCGTGCCGGGGGCGAACAGGTCCAGGGTGACCCGCTCGATCCCGGTGACGTGAGATCGCAGATGCGTCTGGTCGAGGTAGATCCGCCGTCGCAGGCCGCGTTGCGGCCTCATGGAGCGCTCCGCCTCAGGGTTCCGGCGAGGTACAGGCAGCGACGCACCAAGAGGGGCATCCGGCGCCCGAGCACCATCTGCTTGGCCCGCCGAAGGCGGCGCACGAAGGGCCGGGAGGAGGCCGGAACCGTGCCGGCTGCCCCTCTCTGCCGCTCGGCCGCGAAGGGGAAATGTCCGAGCATCGCCGGCGCGAAGCTCGGACGCGCCGTCTCATCCCGCAATCCACGCTGCCGGAAGACGTGTTCGAGTGACAGGGCGGCGGCGGCCGGACTGTAGCGGCTCTCCAGAGCGATCCGCGCGAAGGCGCCGAGCCGCGCGCGGGCCTCGGCGTCCTCAACCAGCGCGGCCAGCGCCTCCGCCAGGGCGCCTGGGCGCACCGCCACGAGGTGGCCGGAGACGCCGTCGATCACCGAGGAGGTCAGGCCGGAGGTGCGGTAGGCGAGCGTCGGCACGCCGCACAGGCCGGCCTCGATCGGGGTCTGTCCCAGGGTCTCGTGGCGGCTTGCCGTGACGTGGAGGTCGCAGGCGCCGTACCACGCGGCCAGGGTCTCCTCGTCGGCGATCAGCCCAGGCGCGAACAGGTTCGGGACGCCGAGCCGGGCCGGATTGTCGAGCCGGCCGATCGCCGCGACGCCCACACCCGGACGCGCCACGGCCTGGAGCGCCGCCCGCAGGTCCGGGAAGCCTTTGTCGGGCCCGTCCACGATCACCGCGGAGACAAGGATTAACACGTCTTCGGGCGGCAATCCCAACCGGCGGCGCAGGGCGGCGCGATCCCCCGGCCGGAACACTGCGGTGGGGAAGGCCAGACGGATCTGCTCCGCCACCGTGCCCGGCGGCGCGCAGTCCCGGGCCCGCGCCAACGTCCACTCGGAATTGGCGAGCAGCCATGGGGCGGCGGGTCCGGCCAGCACCGCGCGCTTGCGGGCATGCATGCCGGCGATCCGGGCGGGGGCGAGCTGCGGGTACTCGTCCGGGCCGGGGCAGGTGGCGTCACAGCCGATGGCGGCACGGCCGCAATCGCGGGGATGGCAGCATCGGCCGGTGAGCGGAAACAGGTCGTGCAGGACGAGAGCCGCCGGCCAGCGCCGGGAGAGGCGGCCGACGACGTCCAGGCTTCGGGTCGCCCCGTGCAGGTTGCCGGCCAGGACCAGATCGGGAGCGGCCGCCTCGATCGCCGCCTCGGCTTGGGGGAAGGCGTCGGTCCACTCGGCGGCCTCAGGGCGGATACTCAAGGCGACATCTGCGACGCGGTGGCCCGCCAGTGCCAGGGCGTCCGCGAGCCGCCGCTGTGCCACGCCCGCACCGCCCTGCGTACCGGTGCCGGTGAGCGAGACGATCGAGAGGCCGCGCGCCGGCGGGGCCAGGGTCTCGCTCAGCCGCTGGAGCAGCACCGGCCGGCCGATGCGTCGCCGCGCAGTGCCCGGGAGGGCCGACCATGCCCGGGCGGCGTCCAGCAGGCCGTCCGCGTCGACGAGCCGGGCCTGTGCGTCCAGCGACCCGCGCGCCCAGAGGATCTCGCCGCCCGTGAACGCGATCCCGCCCGGCGCTTCCGCATCCGCCGGCATGTCGAGGCCTCGGACGGCTTCGTCGAACAGGACACGCAGGCCAGCCACCGCGGCAGCTCCGGTCAGCCCCGCTTCGAGCGCCAGGGCACTCAGCGCGCCGGGGGCGAGCAGATCGCCCGCGCGCAGCCAGAGGAGGTAGTCGGAATCGGTCTCCGCCAGCATCCGCTCCACGGCGGCGGCACCGGAGCCGGCTGCCACGAGGTCGTGTCGGAGTTCCTGGTAACCTTGGCGCAGGACGGAGGCTATGGTGTCGTCGGGCACCGCCCCGTCCCGCGCGACGGTGACGATACGGACCCGCGGCCAGGGCCGCCCGTCGGGCAGGGATGCGGGACGGGCGGGTGCGGGCGCGGCCGGCCCGAACGGCCAGCCGGCGACGCCATGGGCGGGCGGGGGCATGTGTACGGCGTCTGTCACAACGTCTCTGGCGCGATCGGGGGCGACAGACTGTGCGCGAAAGCTGAAGATTGCCTCTCGGTGGCTCGGGAAGCCGTCAGCCGTCCACACGGATCCGGGCCGGGCCGGTCTCCATTCGGCCGATCCGGGCGGCTGCCGGATAGTCTGCTTCCTGGATGCGACCGAGGATCGCCTCCGCCTGGTCGGCCGCGCAGGTCACCAGCAGGCCGCCGGACGTCTGCGGATCGGTGAGGAGATGGCGCCGCCAGTCGGGGAAGCCGGCGGGCAGGTCGACGTCGCTGCCGAACGCCGCCCAGTTGCGGTGCGAGGCACCGGTGACGAACCCCGCGCGCGCCAGCGTCTCCGCCTGCGGCAGCAGCGGCAGGGCGTCGGCATCGAGCGCGAGGGTGAGGCCGGCGCCCCGGGCGATTTCGAGGCCGTGGCCCAGGATGCCGAAGCCGGTCACGTCGGTGAGCGCGTGCACGGCGGGCTCGGCGGCAAGATCCTGGCCGATCCGGTTGAGCAGCGTGGTTGTCGCGACGAAGTCGCGATAGCCGGCCGCGTCCAGCGTCTCGCGCTTGATCGCCGCCGAGTAGACGCCGACCCCCACGGCTTTGGTCAGGATGACCGCATCGCCCGCCATCGCGTCGGCATTGCGCCGCACCGCCTCCCGGCGGCAGGTGCCGATCACCGCGAGCCCGTAGATCGGCTCCGGCGTGTCGATGGAATGGCCGCCCGCGACCGGGATGCCGGCCTCGCCGCATTTCTCGGCACCGCCCCGCAGGATCTTGGCCACCACCTCGGGGGCGATCTTGCCCACCGGCATGCCGAGGATCGCCAGGGCGAAGAGCGGACGCCCGCCCATGGCGTAGACATCCGAGATGGCGTTCGTCGCGGCGATCCGGCCGAAATCGGTCGGATCGTCCACCATTGGGGTGAAGAAATCCGTTGTGGCGACGATGCAGGTGCCGTCCTCAAGCTCCCAAACCGCCGCGTCGTCAGCGGTCTCGTTCCCGACGAGCAGACGCTCGAACGGGCCGGCGGCCGGCTGCTCGGCGAGCAACTGGCGCAGTACCGCCGGATCGAGCTTGCAGCCGCAGCCCCCGCCATGAGCGAGGCTGGTCAGACGGGGCGCATCGGTCATCGCTGGTCTCCGTTCCGGCCGTGGTGGGGGCCGCCCGCCCGGGTGTCAGTAGCGCGTCGTCACCGCGTTGAGCCAGTCCGGGGAGGCCGAGACGGCGGCCGCCTCCACGCGCTTGTCGAGCCCGGTGAGCACCAGAAGGCCGAGTACCACCATCACGGTCCCCAGAACCGCCTTCGCGGCCCGACCGGCCGCCGCGAGCCCGCCGCGCCAGCGCATCAGCGCCTCGCGCGAAGCGAGGCCGAGCAGCATCAGCGGCGCGGCGGCGCCGAGTCCGAAGACCAGCATGGTCACGGCCACGCTCCAGAGGTCCTCGCCCCGTGCCGCCATCAGCGAGGCGGCGCCCAGCGTCGGGCCGACACAGGGGCTCCAGGCGGCCCCGAGCAGCAATCCCACGGCGAACTGGCCGGACAGGCCGCCGGCCCCGAAACCGCCGAAGTGCTCCTCGGCCCAGGCGCCCACCGGCCCGGCCGCAGTCACGACCTGCGTCTGAAGCCGGGGCAGGATCAGGACCAGACCCAGCATCACCAGCAGGACGGCGCCGACGCGGCGGAACACGTCGCCGTCGAGCCCGATGGCGAACCCGATGGTCGCCACGAACAGGCCGATCGCCGTGAACGCGATCGCGAGCCCGGCTGCCAGCGCCACAGGGCCGAGCCGATGCTCCGCGGTCGCGGTTCCGAGCACGATCGGTACCAGCGGCAGGACGCAGGGCGAGAGCACCGAGAGGAGCCCTGCCAGGAACGCGAAACCTACGGTTCCCACCATGCCCCAGCCCCTCCCGGCAGTCGTCGTACAGGAGGCTTCGCGCTTGCCACCCCGGGCGTCAACGCGACCGGCCATCACGGTCCCGATGGAACCCGGCGGCCCGCTACGCACTTCGGCGGCAGCCCGGGCAGTTCTTGGCGGGCCTTGGCGGAGCGGGCGGGTGACCATCTTCTTCACGGGCGACACGCATTTCGGCGACCCGCGGGCCCTGAGGTTCGACCACAGGCCCTATCCGGACCTTCCCGCTCACGATGCCGGGCTGATCGCGGCCTGGAACGGTGCGGTGGCGCCCGGAGACACGGTCTGGCACCTGGGCGACTTCGCCCTCGGCCCGAGCGGCCCGCGGATCCGCGAGATCCTGGACAGCCTCAACGGCGAGAAACACCTGATTGTCGGCAACAACGACGGGCCGGAGACCCTGGCGGAACCCGGTTGGGCCTCGGTGCACCACTACATGGAACTCGACGTCGAAGGGCGGATGGTGGTGCTCTGCCACTACGCGTTCCGTACTTGGAACGGGATGAGCCGCGGCGCCGTCAATCTGCACGGACACAGCCACGGCAAGCTTAAGCCGATGCCGAAGCAATACGATGTCGGCGTCGACCCGATGGGCCCGGCTCCGGTGACACTCCCCGCAATCCTCACCTCCCGGCTGCGCCGGAAGAGCTGATTCGGGCCGGAACCTTCACGTCAGCTTCACCGTTTCAGCGCACAGAAAGGGGTGGACGCGAGCCGCCCCGAGAAACCCGGCAGCGCCCTCCTTGGAGCTGTCATCACAACGAGTGTGTGAGTGTTCCCGTGAGTGCCAGTTCGGCAGCTCTGACCCGCGGTCTCGCCAGTCTTCTGGCCGGCCTCGCCCTGACCTCCTCGGCGCTGGCCCTGCCGGCGTGCCTGGAGGCGCAGCGCAAGGTCGATGAGGCGAATGCCCTGCGTTTCCAGGCGCGTCAGGAGGCGCGGCTGGGCGACCATGACCGTGTCTGCGACACGCTCGACGAGGTCGGCGACCGCTACGACGATGCCCGCGACGCATTCGAGCGATGCGGCGAGGGCGTTGTGGCGATCGACCTCCGGAGCGAGCTGCGGCGCTTGCGGATCGCCAAGAAAATCAACCGCTGCGATTGATCGGGTGCGCGCCCGCACCTCGGGCCGCCCGTCCCCACAGCATCATCTCAACACGTGCGACGCGCGTCGCCTACAAGGTTTTGCGCCGATGACCCCCGCTACGCTTTCGAATGAGATCGAGCCCTCGACCGCTGTCCGCACGGGCCCGTCCTTCGCGGCCGCTCTGTGCGGTTTCCTCAGCACCACCGTCGCCACGACAATGCTCCTCGTACTGATCGGCACGCTCTGATCAGGGTGAGACCGACCAGAACCGCTGGCGGTTGAACAGCATGTCCTGCGTGCCGACCTTCGGGGCCGGCTCCGCACGATGGCTGCAATCCGGCTCCGGCTGTTTCGTGATCGCGGCCGGTGCCGTCGGGATCGGCGCGGGCGTCAGGCCTAAGCGCGTCTGAACTTCGGGCTGGCGCGCCGCCGTGATGGTCAGCACGCAGGCGATCAGGCCGCCGGCAACAGTTCCGAGAAAGAAATTCAACATCGGTGACGTGATCCGGAGGCCGATTCCTTGGGGCCGCAACGCGTGGTCGGTGTCCAACCGGGCGGCATCATGGCGGACCTGACGCTCACGCGGCCTTAACTCCTGTTCTGCGACAGCTACGCGCAATCCTGCCATTCGGGCAGGTCCAACGACGGGGCTGGACCGCCGATGAACTACGCCGCCAACGCCTACGCCAAAACCTCGCGCAACGCGCCGATGACGCCGCGTGAAGCGGAAGCCGCGGTCCTCATCAAAGCGGCCCAGCAGCTGATCGGTGCCAGCCAAGGTCTGGCCACAGGCGACACCGGCCGGCTCAACGAGGCTTTGTCGTTCAACCAGAGGGTCTGGACGTTGCTGACGTCGGAAGCGACGGCCGATGAGAACCCGCTCCCCGTCGACGTCAAGCAGGGTGTGGGTCGCCTGGGCGTCTTCGTCCTGCGCAGCTGCCTCGACACGATGATCGCGCCGACGCCGGAGAAGATCGCGACGCTCGTCTCGATCAACAACGAGATCGCCGCCGGGCTGCAGGGGAACCCGGGCTGACCCCGGACTAGCCTCTGGAGGGTGCGCTCGCGGCCGGATGTTCGTCCTGCCGCGCCGGAGCCGCATTCTCCCACTCGACGAGCTTCCGGCTCAGCTTGAGCGCCCGGTAATACTCGCCCGCCTCGACCGCCTCCGCGATGCCCGCGACCTGCGGTGCGGCGGCCGGGGCGAGCCGCATCAGATCGGTGGCCTGTCGGAAGAACAGGTCGATCCCCGCCGCCGGATCGTCGGCAAGGTAGATGACCGTCAGCGTCAGGTGGATCTGCTTGCAGGCCGTATCGGCCTCGCTCTCCGTAATGATCTCGCTCTCGCGCAGAAACTTGCACTGCGTCTCGATCAGGAAGGTCGAGCGCCGGTCGCCGTTGCGGAGCAGGGCGCCGTTGATGATCAGGCGTTCGAACGGCTTGAGTTCCAGGCGCAGAGGCATCGCGTTTTCCGTTCTAGAAGACGCGCCGATGTCATTCGTAAACGGTTAACGTTCGAAGAATCCGCGCGGTCGCCGGACGGCTGCGTTGCGGATCGCCGCGCCGCTGCTAAAACTCGGACAAATCGCGACCGAGAACCTGCCGATGCCCGCAAGCCGCGCGACTTATCCGAGCCTCCGCGGCAAGCGCGTGCTGGTGACCGGCGGTGCCTCGGGGATCGGCGAGGGTCTGGTCGAGGCGTTCGTGGGGCAGGAGGCGCGAACGCTGTTCTGCGCTATCGCGGATCGCGCGGCCGAGGCACTGGTGGCGCGCCTCACGCCCGGCGCGGCGCACGCACCCCTCTACCGGCGTTGCGACCTGACCGACGTCGAAGCGGTCAGCGCGCTGGTGGCCGACACCGAGACGGCGCTCGGCGGCCTCGACGTGCTCGTGAACAACGCTGGCAACGATGATCGCCACAGGCTCGAGGATGTGACGCCCGCCTATTGGGACGATCGGATGGCGGTGAACCTGCGCCACCTGTTCTTCGCCGCCCAGTCGGCGGTGCCGGCGATGCGGCGGGCAGGCGGCGGCGTGATCCTCAACTTCGGATCGATCAGCTGGCATCTCGGGCTGAAGGAGATGCCGCTCTACCAGACCGCCAAGGCGGCGATCGAGGGGATGACCCGGGCGCTCGCCCGCGATCTCGGGCGGGACGGCATCCGGGTGGCCACGATCGTGCCCGGCAACGTCCAGACGCCGCGCCAAGAGCGGTGGTACACCCCGGAGGGCGAGGCGGAGATCGTGGCGTCGCAATGTCTCGACGGGCGGATCCAGCCCGCGGATGTCGCCGCGATGGTCCTGTTCCTGGCCTCGGACGATGCGCGGATGTGCACCGGCCACGGCTACTTCGTGGATGCAGGCTGGCGCTGAGCGCGCGGCAGCCGTGTAACCCGACGACGACTCGGATCCGCCTCTTACAGCGCCACGGTCCTGAAGCCCGCGATCACGTCCCGCCGCTCGGCCCCGAAGAAGTTCCGGGAGGTGCCGAAGGCGAGCCGTGACCGGGTTGCCCAGGCTCCGCCGCGCAGCGCCTTGCGCGTGCCGAAGGCCGGCTCGGAATATTCCTGGTAGGCGTCCGGCGCGAAGCCCGGGTCAGGGCGAAAGGTGCTAGCCGACCCCCGCTATGTCTGGCTCGGCGACAGGCCGCCGGCCCTGGTGCGCCGTCTGATGGCCCGGGCGCGGCTGATGGTTCTCAGCTCACATATGGAGGGGGCGCCAACGTGATCTCCGAGGCGCTGGTCTCCGGGCTGCCGGTCATCGCCGCGCGGATCATCGGCACGGTCGGGCTGCTCGGGCCCGACTATCCGGGCTATTGTCCGGCCAGCGACACCGAGGCGCTCGGCGCGCTTCTGTGGCGTGCCGAGCAGGATCCGGACTTCCTCGCGCGCCTCCGGCAGGTCTGTGCCGTTCGGGCGGACCTGTTCCGGCCTGAGCGCGAGAAGGCGAGCCTGGACCGGCTGATCCGGGATCTCACCGAAAAGCCGCGCGCCGGCGTTGCAGCGCCCGAAGCCGATCCGACACAGCCGGCGCCGTAGGGACGGATCGGCATAAGACGCTGGCGGGACCGGGGCGCCGGGCGGACAGCCCGCACCGGCGCCGGGGATCGTGCGTCAGTCGCACGTTTCCTTCTTCACGGTCTTGGAATCGCCCATGTCGTTTTCCTTCCGCACCGTCTTGGTGACGCAGCCGTCGCCGTGATCGCGAACCGTCACGGACTTCGACTCGGAAGCCGGATGCTCGACGACAACGGCGGGGCGGTCGCGCTCGATGACGGTGGTCTGCGCCTGCGCGGCGGCGCAGAGGCTCAACAGGGCAGCGGTGGTAAGCAGGGTCTTGCGCATTCTGGGACTCCGGTACCTGCGATGGTACCGATTAACTGCGGCCCCAGCTTGAGCGTTCCGCGGATGGACACGTCTTGAAGGCGGGCCGAACCCGTAAAGGAACTTGGCTCGGCCCGCGCGCCGTTCGGCATGAGGAACAGCCGGAGCGACGCCGCCAATGACCCCGGATCAGGGGACGTTTCAAGCCCGGTGAACTACGTGCGCAGACCCCGAACAGGCTCAGCCGCCCGTCATCGGCGGGAAGAAGGCGACCTCGCGGGCGCCTGCGATCCGGGCGTCCGGCTTGGCATGGGCCCGGTCGATGGCCGCGCGCACCACGCCCGGATCGTCGAACGCGTAGGCGTATTCCTCGCCCCGGCCGCGCAGCCACGCGACGAGGTCGGCGACCGTGACGACCTCCGGCGGCGGCGACAGCTCCTCCTCGGGGCGGCCGATCCGCTCGCGGACCCAGGCGAAATAGACGAGCTTCATCGCATCACCGTCCCGGAATGAAGGCAGAGACCGGCCGCCCTGCGCGCCGAACCTCAGCGCGGATCGTCGATGACGTGCTTGATCCCGGCGCGCATGTAGTCCCAGCCGGTCCAGAGCGTCAGCGCGGCGGCGAGCCACAGCAGCGCGAGGCCGATCGGCTCCGTGCCCGGCAGTACCGTCTCGCCCGCGGGCCCCGCCACCAGGAAGCCCAGCGCCAGGAGTTGAACCGTCGTCTTCCACTTGGCGATCTTGCTGACCGGCAAGCCGACCTTGAGCTCGGCGAGGTACTCGCGCAGGCCCGAGACCAGGACTTCGCGGCACAGGATCACGATCGCCGCCCAGATGCTGGAGCCGACGATCGTGTGGTCGGCCGTCAGCATCAGAAGACAGGCCGAGACCAGCAGCTTGTCGGCGATCGGGTCGAGCATCCGGCCGAGCGCGGAACTCTGATGGTAGGTACGCGCGACATACCCGTCCAGATAGTCGGTGATCGCGGCTGCCACGAACACCCCCAGCGCTGTCCAGCGGGCAGTGTGCGAGTCGGGCCAGAACAGTAGCGCGACCATCACCGGTACCGCGACGAGGCGCCCGTAGGTCAGGCAGTTCGCGAGCGTCCAGGCCGGCGACCGTCGTCGGGGAAGGACGGCGTTCATCGCCGGGGTGAAATCAGAGCGCGGCCCGGGCGTCAACGCCTCAGCCTCGGGCTTTGCCATGACGATGGGATCCTCAGGCGCCGGCATGGAAGAAGTCGTACACCGCCCGCGCGGTCGCGGCGTTGACGCCCGGTGTCTTGGCCAGATCCTCGAATGCGGCGCGCTGGATCGCCTTGACGGTTCCGAAATGGTGCAGCAGCGCGCGTTTGCGGCTGGGCCCGATGCCGGCGATCTCGTCCAAGGGATTCTTCACCATCTCGCGCTTGCGCTTGGCCCGGTGGCTGCCGATGGCGAAGCGGTGAGCCTCGTCGCGGAGCCGCTGCACGAAATAGAGCGTCGGGTCGCGCGGCGGTAGTTTGAATGGCGGCCGGCCCGGCACGAAAAACGTCTCGCGCCCGGCATCGCGGTCGCGTCCCTTGGCGACGCCCACCAGCGGCACGCCCGCGACCCCGACCTCGTCGAGGGCCGCCCGGGCCGCGTCGAGCTGGCCCTTGCCGCCATCGATGAGCACGAGATCGGGCCAGGCGGGGAAAGCCTCCCCATCCTCTGGCGCGGCCGGGACGGGCTCTTGCGCGCCGCCCTCGGCAGCCGCTGCGGCGGCTTCGGGCTCGGTGCGCGGCGCCTCCTTCACGAGCCGCTTGAAGCGCCGCTGCAGCACCTCGCGCATCATGCCGTAATCGTCGCCCGGCGAAAGGTCCTCGGACTTGATGTTGAACGTGCGGTAATGCGCCTTCATGAAACCGGTCGGTCCCGCGACGATCATACCGCCGACGGCATTCGTGCCCATGATGTGCGAGTTGTCGTAGACCTCGATCCGGCGCGGGGTATGGTCCAGGCCGAAGGCCTGCCCCAGGGCCGCGAGCAGCTTGCCTTGTGAAGCGGTATCGGCGAGGCGCCGGGCCAGGGCCTCCTTGGCGTTGCGCTGGGCGTAGTCGACGAGG
The DNA here is from genome assembly GCF_054611515.1 of Methylobacterium sp. CM6257. NCBI lineage: Bacteria > Pseudomonadati > Pseudomonadota > Alphaproteobacteria > Hyphomicrobiales > Methylobacteriaceae > Methylobacterium > Methylobacterium sp. CM6257. The sequence goes on along the minus strand of NZ_CM137735.1, from coordinate 5,415,303 downwards.
TTCTTCCGCTCGCCGCGGCTCGGCCGATGGATCTCGACCCGGTGATCGACACGGCTCGACAGAGCGGCCGCCACCAGCTCCGCGTCCTCGATCGGGTGGCTGGTGAGCACCGTTCGGGGGGCGGGCTTGTCGTCGTAGAACTGGCCGATGAACGAGCCCAGCACCTCCTCGGGCGTCATCGTCCGGTCGGCCTTCGGGAAATAGGCGCGGTTGCCCCAGTTCTGGAAGTTCCGGAAGAAGAACACCTCGATGCAGAATTGGCCGGCCTGCTCGTCGAGGGCGAAGACGTCGGCCTCCTCGACGCCCTGCGTGTTGACGCCCTGCACGCCTTGGATCGCCGAGAGCGCGGCGATCCGGTCGCGGAAACGGGCGGCGCGCTCGAACTCCATGGCGTCGGAGGCCGCCTGCATCTCGGCACGCATCTGGTCCTTCACGGCATTGGACTTGCCCGCGAGAAACGCGCGGGCCGAATCCGCCATGGCGGCATAATCTTCGAGCGCGATCTCGCCCGTGCACGGGCCGGAGCAGCGCTTGATCTGGTAGAGCAGGCAGGGGCGGGTGCGGTTCTCGTAATAGCTGTCCGTGCAGGTGCGCAGCAGGAAGGCGCGCTGCAGGGCATTCACCGTCCGGTTGACCGCCCAGACGCTGGCGAAGGGGCCGTAATAGTTGCCCTTCCGGCGCCGGGCGCCGCGGTGCTTGACGATCTGCGGGGCCGGGCCGTCGTCGGTGACCAAGATGTAGGGGAACGACTTGTCGTCCCGCATCAGCACGTTGAAGCGGGGCTTCAGCTGCTTGATCAGGTTGGCTTCGAGAAGCAGCGCCTCGGTCTCGGTGGCGGTGGTGACGAACTCCATCGCCGCGGTCTGGGAAATCATCCGGGCGATGCGGTTCGAATGCGCCTGGCCCCGGGCGTAGGAGCCCACCCGGGCCTTCAGGTTCTTGGCCTTGCCGACGTAGAGGACGTCGCCGCGATGGTCGAACATCCGGTATACGCCGGGCGAGGACGGCAGCGTCGACCAGAAGCGGCGGATCACCTCCGTGCCGGCCTGGACGGCTCCGGGCTCGAAGTCGAAATCGATCTCCGGCGAGGCGTCGTCAGGCAGCGTGGCCTCGGGCTCGTCGGCGCTCTCGTCCCGCTCGGCGTCGCGGCCGTCGTCGAAGGTGTCGGGTGGCAGGTCTGTGAGGGCTCTGCGGCTCATACCGCAGATCTAAGCGTTCCTGTCCCCGAGGGGGACGGGGCGGCGGACAAAAATCGCGCGCCGCCTGCCTGCGGGCGCATCAGTCGAACAGGGAGTCGATGTCGCTCTGGTCGACGTGCCCGGGATCGTGGTCGAGCTTCGGCCCATTGAGCAGCGAACTCTCGTCGTCCAGCGAGGTCGGCACCGGCATGACGGTGATGAGCTCCTTGAAGCTGTCGAGCTCCGACCATGTTGCGATCAGCCGGTCGAGGTGCTCCTCGATGAACTTCATCACGCCGACGATCTTGGTGATCCGCTGGCCGGTCAGGTCCTGGAAGTTGCAGGCCTCGTAGGCCGTGATGACCCGTTCGAGGATGGCATCGACATGCTGCTTCATGCCGGGCGGCAGCGTCGCGGCATTCAGCATGCCCGCATGGCTCTCGATCTCCTCGACTGCGCCCAGGAGCTGTGTCGTCGCCCGCTCGGTCGAGTCCACCACAGCGTCGAGTTCGTCCGCCGCCCGGCGCATGCCCTTGCCGGTATTCTCCGTGCGGTGCAGCGTCGCCAGCTCCGCCTTGGTCCGCGTGATCGCTTCCTTCATCAGGTCGAGTTCGGAGCGCATCGCCAGCGCTTCATGAAGCTCACGGCGGCAGGATTCGATCGTCTCGCTGGCGCTCATCTGCGTCACGCGGCGCAGATCCTGGATGGCGCTGAAGATCTCGTCGAGGCGCTCGCTCGAGGCGGAGTTGCCCGGCGCCGGTGTTGCCGCGACCCCCGGAAGCCCGAGGGCGTCTTCGATGCGATAGCGCTTCTGGGTCATCGTCCGGGCGTGAGCGTTCGGGTTCCGTCGCCGCAACTCTCTAACACATCGGTTAGCGGACTATGACTGCCTGGCTTTCGCGCAGGCGGCCGCTGCTGAATTTATCTCTGGGTGTCGGCAAGGGCGCTTTACCGCTGATTCACGCTGAGGCTGGCGGTCCGGGGAGAGGGCGCCGGCCGCCAGCGATTCACCACGTTCATTCACCTGATTCGCGGGAATCCGGCGGGATCGTGCGCGACACGGGGCGGGTGCTCCGGTTCTGGAGCGTGCGACGATGCGGGGTTCGGTCCGTCTGGGTCTCTGGGCAGCCTTGGCCGCGGCGGCTTGGTGTGCGCCCGCGCAGGCGCAGCAGGCACGCTACGCCGAGTCCGGCTATGGCGGTGGCCTCATCGAGTACCTCGTCACCGGCAGTGTCGGAGGCGGCCGTGGGTGGCCGCAGCGCTACGCGGCTCCGCAGCGGGTCGCGGCCTATTCCGGTGAGCTGTTGCCGGCCGAGCCGGAGCCGCTGCAGGCCTACGCAGCGCCGCGGGCTTACGGGTCTCCGCCGCAAGTCGTCTACGGCGCGGATCCCAGCCGCATCGCCCGCGAGGTCTCTCCGGAGTACCGGCGCCAGGAGGTCACGTTCCCGGGGCCCCAGAAGCCCGGGACGATCGTGATCGATACCGCGGGCAAACACCTCTATCTCGTCCAGCCCGAGCACCGGGCGCTGCGTTACGGCATCGGCGTCGGACGCCCCGGCTTCGCCTGGAGCGGCCTGAAGACCGTGAGCCGCAAGGCCGAGTGGCCGGACTGGACGCCGCCTTCTGAGATGCTCGCCCGACGCCCCGACCTGCCGCGCCACATGGCAGGCGGGCCGGAGAACCCTCTCGGCGCCCGCGCTCTCTATCTCGGCTCGTCGCTCTACCGCATCCACGGCACCAACGAGCCGCACACGATCGGCCAATCGGTCTCGTCCGGCTGCATCCGGATGATGAACGACGATGTCATCGACCTCTATGACCGCGTGCCCGTCGGTACGCGCGTCGAGGTGCTCTGAGCATCGTCCCGCTCCCGACAGGTGCCGAAAACACGTGAGGCCCGGCCGCGCTCAGGTGCGGCCGGGCCTCTCGCATGGGCAGGCGCGACGTTCAGGTCCAGTCGCTGTCGTCGCCGCCGCCGAGATCGCCGCCGAAATCGCCGCCCGGATCGCTGTAGCCGGCGTCCTGGAAGTCTGCGCCGCTGTTGTCGAGGGCTGCGCCGAGATCCTGGTTGCCGTCGTCACCGTAGTAGTTGTTGATGATCGTCTCGCCCGTGCCGCCGCCGAGACCTGCTGCCGCGGCGCTGCCGAGACTCGAATGGCCGCCCGCGAAGGCGTTCGAGAGGGCGCTTCCCAACAGCATGCCGCCGGCCGCGCCGGCCGCCATCGGGAGGGCGGTGGCGAGGAAGCCGCCTCCACGGGCCGGGGCCTGCGGCTGACCACCCCAGGGCCCGCCCTGCTGCGGGTAGCCTTGCTGGGGGTATCCCTGTTGCGGATAGCCCTGCGGCGGACCACCGGCATTGCCCCAAGGCTGGCCGGCCGGCCGCTGCTGCCCGTAACCGGGCTGAGGCTCCTGGCGCTGGCCGCCACCGCCGAAGATGCTCGACAGGAAGCCACCGCCGCCTGAGGATTGGGCCGGAGCCGCTTGGCGGCGTGCCTCCTCAAGCTGCTGGTTGAGGCTCTTGATCGCCTCTTCCTGCACGTAGATCAGCTGCGCCATGGCATAGGGCGCGTAGGGCTGCGCGCGGATCTTGTCGGCGATGAAGCGCTCGGCCTCAGCATCGCGGGGCTGGCTCTGCGCCTGCTCCAGACGCTGGAAGATGCCCGAGATGACGTCGCGTTCTTCGCTGTTCATGGAGTCGTCCTCCTCGAAACCTACCCGCGGGCTCGAACGCGCCGCATGGCAGGTACGACATGGGTGCGCGGCGACGCTTTGTCAGGGGAGATTGCAAAAACTTCATGCGGGAACCTGTGGCGGCCGAATACGTGACCTCCGCAAGCCTGCTCGGCTCAGGCTCCGCGCGTACACGAGATGAAAAAGCCCGGCCGTTCGGCCGGGCTGCAAGCACCCTACCGAGCCGCTGATTGGCCCGGCCGGGAGTCGTCGGCGGACCGTCTTAGAAAGTGCCGAACTTGTAGTTCAGGCCGGCGCGGACGACAGCGAATTCGTTGTTGTTGCGCAATGGCACGTTGTTGAAGACCGGCACCAGCCCGGCGGGCGTGACGAGGCCGCCGACAAGCGGAAGACCCGAGTTGCGGCCCTGGTCGAGGTTCACGTACAGGCCTTCGACCTTCACCGTCACGGCCGACGAGCGGAAGAAGTTGAGCCAGCTGTCGGTGGGCAGGGCGTACTCGACACCGCCGCCGACCGTCCAGCCGGTGACGAAGCTGCTGCGGCTGCCGGCGAAGTTCTGGAACGCGACGCGCGCGCCCTGATCGCCCGTGGCGTAGGCGAAGCCGCCCGTGGCGTACACGAGGGTACGGTCGAAGGCGTAGCCGAGACGGCCGCGCACCGTGCCGAAGAAGTCGAGCGTGCTCAGCAGGCCGTTGGTGGGCACGAAGGCGCCGAAGGCCGGGCCGGGCGCGCCGGTCAGCAGAAAGCTCTGACGACGGCGGCCGAAATCGAGGTACTGGGCGTCGGCCTCGAAGCCGATCACGGCGCCCGAGCCCGGGGTCAGCTGCCAGTTGTAGCCGATCTGGCCGCCGCCAGAGAACCCTTCGTTGCTGTTGCGGCTGTACAGGATCGAGGAGCCCGGCGTCAGGACGGCGGGGACGAAGGCGCCCGCGGGAGTGATGGCGATGGGGCTGCCGGCCGTCTGCACGAAGCCGTTGGCCCGGTTCGAGCTGGCGTCGAAGCCGTAGCCCGCGTTGAAACCGGCGTAGAAGCCGGTCCAGGTGAACACCGGAACAGGCGTGAACACCGGCGGCGGAGCAGCGCGACGCGGCAGGTCGGCCGCGAAAGCGGAGCCGGCGAGGGCGATGCCCGCAAGAGCGGTGGTGGCGCGGAGCAGGGATTTCATGGGCTGGTCCTCACTGATGGTCCGCACCGCCGACCCGGGAGGACGTCAGCGGAACGCGGATCTGGTTCTTCAGCGGTTCCAGGGCTGCTTTACGCTCCGCGGTGTCGCCGACCGCTGATCGCGGCCCCTTCAAGCAACCCGCCGTTTTTCCCCGGACCTTGACCCCCCAACGCGCTCGAATGGCCAAGGTTCGGCCACGGCCACGCTTTTTCGCGCTCAGCCCGTTGACAAATTGTCGCACCCCCCTTGTGGCTGGGGCCGCTGAGATGCCGGCTCAGGGCGTGAGCGCGATGGCGGAGATTAGGCGCCCGTAATCGGGCTCGCCGCGATGCGTGGTTCGACGGTAGCTGTAGAAGCGCTCGGGGTCGGCATAGGTGCACAAGTCGAGCATTGCGGCCTCACCGACTTCCGCCTCGGTCAGCCGCGACAGAATGAAGCCCGGAAGGTCAAACTGCGCGTGACCGGGCCGTGTGCCCTCAGCCAGGAACCGTTCCATGCCGGGCGCATCCGAGCGGAAGCGCGCGACGAAATCCGGCCCGACCTCATAGGAGGTTTGGCTGATCGTCGGGCCGAGGACCGCCACGATCTGGTGCCGCCGCGCGCCGAGCGCCTCCATGGCCGCCACCGTCGCTCCGATCACCCCGGTGAGCGCGCCTTTCCAGCCGGCATGCGCGGCTCCGACCACTCCGTTCTCAGGATCCGCGAACAGGATCGGCCCGCAATCCGCCGTGGCGATGCCGAGCGCCAGGCCGGGAACCCGCGTCACCATGGCGTCGGCCTTGGGACGCTGCGCTGCCGAGAAAGGAGCCTCAACGGTAACCACGTCGGCGGAGTGGATCTGGTACAGGCTCACGAGGCGGTCTGGCGGCAGCCCGAGCTGGGCGCACATCCGGGCCCGGTTCTCGGCGACGCGCCCCGGCACGTCCTGCGAGCCGAGCCCGCCGTTGAGCGAGGCATAGATCCCCTCCGAGACGCCCCCGCAGCGGGTGAAGAAGGCGTGGCGCACGCCCGAATGCGAGGAGAGTTCCGGCGCCTCGATCAACAGGCCTGCGGTCACGGTCGGCTCCATGGCGGTTTCCCTCTCGCGCCCCGATACCGGAAGCGTGGCCTCTTGACGATGTCGTTCAGGCGTCAGATTCTTGTTGCATTGCAGTATGGAGCCGGGTCCGGCTTCAATCCGAGAAGGATCGCGATGTCAGGACGGATCGAGACTGAAGCCCCGATCGAAACGACGACACCCGAGGCGCAGGAGCCCCGGCTCCCGACCGCACCTGCCCATCCGGTGACGGGCGAGCTCGCCGCCTTCGACCCGACCGACCCGAACCCCCCCGCGCCGCCGATCCCGCGGCCGGCGAGCCAGACGGATTCCGGTTTCGGTTCCTTCGGCTGAGCAGACCTGAAACGACGCGTCAGGCGTCCAAAAATCCCGGGAGCGGCCCAAGACCCCGGCCGCTCACCGCCAAGGCCTTGAACAGGCTGCCCATTCCGCGTTGGCTCGGATCCGTGAGCCGCGCCACTGCCCGGTCGATCTCGACAGCCTGTGCCGCGGTGGCGCGGGCCTTGAGGCGCTCGGCTCGGGCGCGCAGGCCGAGGGCGGACAGGAAGTCGCCCTGGTCCACGGGACCGTGGATCTCGGCGCCCTCGGCGCTTGCAGCCCGGGCAAGCGCGCTGAAGTCGACGTGATGGGTCAGATCCGCCTCGCCGGGTGCGGCGAGCGGATCGGCGAAGTTGTGCCCTGACAGCGCCTGAAGAGTATCGCCGAAACCGGGGCGGCTATGCCCGTAGTCGATGGCCAGCAGGACACCTCCCGCCGCGCAGAGACGCCGCGACAGCGTACGCATCAGCGCCAGACCTACCCCGGGCACGCTCAGCAGGGCGCCGTCCGGCCCTTCCACATCGAGTCCGGGGCTCGGATCCGGCGAAAGGCCGAAGGCGAAACCACCCTGCGGCCCAAGGCCGACCTGCCGCTCGTGCCAGCCGGTCGGCCGGCGCTCGAACTGGCGCACGGGCAGGCAGTCGAAGAACTCGTTGGCCAGAATGACCGCCGGACCCTCCGGCAGCGTCTCGATTCCTTCGTGCCAGACCGTCCCCGTCCCGGCGAGTGCACGTTCCTGTGCGGCCCGCAGCACCGGGCTTGTCTCGACGAGATGCGGCGCCACGCGCACAGCCGGGGCCGCAGCACGCAGCGCCCGCAGGGCATCCGCCATCAGCGTGCCGCGTCCGGGACCGAGTTCCACCAGGATCAGAGGATCCGGCTGCCCCATCAGCCCGCAGACATAGGCGGTCCAGGCGCCGATCAACTCGCCGAACATCTGGCTGATCTCGGGCGCGGTGGTGAAGTCACCCTGCCAGCCCAGCGGATCGCGGGTGCGGTAGTAGCCGTGGACCGGATGACCGAGACACAGCGCCATGTAGCGGTCGATGCCGATCGGGCCGTTCTGGCGGATCAGCGCGGCGATCTCGGCTCCGAGCGGCGTCACGCCTGCACGGGCGCCTTGGCCGCCTCCTCGGGGCTGGTCGGATCCTCGACCGGATGCCGCGGGCGCGTCCGGCCGGTTGCCGCCAGCACGATATAGGTCAGGCCGACGATCATCATGGGTATGCACAGGAGCATGCCCATGGTGACCCCGCCACCCATTGGCCCGAGATTGTCGCCGAACAGGAAGCCGAGCTGGCGGTCGGGCTCGCGGAAGAACTCGCAGAAGGTCCGCGCCAGGGCGTAGCCGAGGACGAAGATGCCGCCGAGCAGCCCGGGCTTACGGAATCCGAACCGGCGGACGCTCACGGCCATCACGATGAACAGCAGCAGCCCTTCTGTTGCCGCCTCATAGAGCTGGCTCGGATGGCGCGGCAGCGGCCCGCCGCTCGGGAACACGATGGCGTAGGGGAAGTCCGGCGCCACGCGACCCCAGAGCTCGCCGTTCACGAAATTGGCAATGCGCCCGAAGAACAGGCCGATCGGCACGACGACGGCGCCGATATCGAGAAGCGTGTAGCCGTTGAGCTTCTTGGCCCGGGCGAACAGCAGGAAGGCCAGGATCGCCCCCAGGAAACCGCCGTGGAACGACATGCCGCCGTTGCGGATCGCGAGGATCTCGATCGGGTCGGCGAGGTACATTGGGAGGTTGTAGAACAGCACGTAGCCGATCCGGCCGCCCAGCACGACGCCCAGCGCCACCCAGACGACGAGGTCGTCGATGTCGACGACCTGCGGGCGCTTCACCACACCCCACAGACTGTCGGCCATCACGAGGCGGCGCGCGTAGAACCACCCGCCGATCAGGCCGGCGATGTAGGCGAGCGCGTACCATTTGATCGTGATCGGCCCGATCGCGAGAGCCACCGGGTCGATGGCCGGAAAGGGCAGGGCGAGGAGCGGCATCGATCTCACCTCCGGGGCGGCCGGATTGGACGCCGGAGGGGCGGCGCGTCAAGCCCGCGCGGAACACCTCTGGAGTGCAGCCCTCATGCCCGCACGAACAGGAAGCCGTGTCCGTTCGGCCCTGCACAATAGACGGCCGTGCCGTCGGCGGAGGCCTGCGGAGCCAGTCCGGCATCGCGAAGGCGTCGCGACAAGCCGTGCGGATCGGCCACGGAGAAGACGTAGCGGGTCGTGGCTCGGTCACCCGGGCTGAAAGACGGCGGGTGCCGAGCGGCCGACTTCCGATAGTGCAGCAGCTCCACGTGCGGCGCCGGGTCCGGAGGCTCCAGCGCGATGACGTCGACCTGCGGATCGTCAACACCGTCGAGGCGCGCCTGCTCTGGACCCTGGTTCAGGCCGCGCTCCGCCACGGTGAGGCCGAGCGGTCCGGTCAGGAAGGCCAGGGCGGCGTCGAGATCGGCGACGGTGATCGCCGAGTGGTCGATGCCCAGGAACAGGCCCGGCGCCGCGCGCCAGCGGGCGGCTGCCGCGCCGTCTGGGAAGAAAATCAGTTCCAGCGGATGCCCGTCGGGGTCGCGAAACTTGTAGGCGGTCACGCCTCCGGAGGAGGCCGGCAGGCGCTGAGCACCGCCGCGGCTGATGGGCTTCGGGTCGAGCCGCGCCAGCTGCGCCATCGCGGCCCCCATGTCGCGAACCGGGATCGCGAGGTGCTGGAAGAACGGGTCCGTCGCCGCCGGATTGGCCGGGTAGGGCGCGCCGGGCGGATCCAAAGCCAGGAAGGTCACGGTCTGCGCCCCGAGCCGCAAACGCAGCTGTATCGCGCGTCGACCCGCGAGCCCCATCGCCTCCACCTGCGCGACCGGCACCGGTTCCGGCGGAGCGATGCGCTCGAAGCCGAGCCCGTCCTGGTAGAAGGCCTCCGTGACAGCGAGGTCCGCCACCGTGCGGCCGAAGCCGGCGATCGCCCGCACGCCGCTCACAGGAGCGGTGCTCCCCGGACGTTCACGTAGATCGCGTAGAGCGTGTGCGAGGCGCACAGGAACAGGCGGCTGTTGTTGCGGCCGCCGAAGGCGAGGTTGGCGACGGTCGAGGGCACCAGGATCTTGCCGACCAGCTCGCCGCCGAGATCGATGCAGTGGACCCCGTCACCGGCGCTCGACCAGAGATTGCCGTGCTCGTCGCAGCGGATCCCGTCGGCGTTGCCCGGCGAAACTCTGCAGAACACGCTTCCCCCGGACAGGCTGCCGTCGTCGGCCACGTCGAACACCCGCACGTGCTGGAGCGGATCGGTGTCGAACTGCAGGCCGGTCTCGACGATGTAGAGCTTGCGCTCGTCGGGCGAGAAGCACAGCCCGTTCGGCCCCTGGAAATCGTCGGCCACCACCCGCAGCGAGCCGTCGCGCGGGTCGAAGCGGTAGACCGCGGCCGCCAGCTCCGACTCCTGCTTGCCGCCCTCGTAATCCGTCTGGATGCCGTAGGGCGGGTCGGAGAACCAGATCGTCCCGTCCGACTTGCAGACGATGTCGTTGGGCGAGTTCAGCCGCCGGCCCTCATAGCGTTCGACCAGGCTGGTGATGCTGCCGTCGAGCTCGGTCCGGTGGATGCGCCGGCCGCGGTGCGAGCAGGACAGCATCCGTCCCTGCCGATCGCGAGCGTGCCCGTTCTCGAAGTCGCTCGCCTCCCGGTAGACGCTCAAGCCCGCGTATTCCGCCCAACGCATCACCCGGTTGTTGGGCAGATCCGAGAACAGCAGCTCGTCGCGGTCGCCGAACCAGACCGGGCCTTCCGTCCAGCGGAAGCCCTCGGCAAGCTTCTGGAGCGGCGCGTTCGGCAGAACGCAGGCCTTGAACCGCGGCTGCGTGAGTTCGAAGCCGTCCATGGGCCGGCCCCTACTTGAAGCGGCCGGGCTGGTTCACGGTCGGCTCGACCTGAAGGCCGGTCACGATCATCGTGCAGGGCTCGTCGCCGACCGTGCCGGACAGATGGCCCTTCTTGCCGTCGCGTTCCTTCGTGTTCTGGTCCTCGCCCATCATCAGCTCGCCCGGGCCCATCTCGACCCGGCGGCCGTCCATGGTCTCCACGAACCAGCGGCCCGAGAGGATCGCGATCCATTGTGGTCGCGGGTTCTCGTGCCACTCGCCGACCCAGCCCACCGGCAGGACCGTGAAGGTCACGACCGACGGCGCGGGATCCATCTTGTCGTTCCACTGGGGCGCGGTCTCGGGGTTGATCCCCTCGAACTTGAACCGCTCGAGGTGGAACAGCTCCTGGCGGCTCACACCCTCCGCATCGGTGTAGACGTGCCAGTACGGCATCTTCGGAGGGGTCGGCTCGCTCATCGTCGCTCCTGCCGCAGCGGGACAATCGTCCTCCCACAACGGCCGGATCCGACGATAGTTCGCGGCGGTGCAGGCGGCCCGCGATGGGGATGATCACATCTGCTCGGGGATCCGATCGGTCTGCGCGAGGTTCGAGAACCGCGTGATGTTGGCGTCGAATTGCAGCTCCACCGTGCCGGTGGGGCCGTGACGCTGCTTGCCGATGATCACCTCGGCCTTGCCGTGGACGCGCTGCATCTCGGCTTCCCAGGCGAAGAACTCCTCCGTGCCCTCGCGGGGCTTCTTGTTGCCCACGTAGTACTCCTCGCGGAACACGAACATGACCACGTCGGCGTCCTGCTCGATCGAACCGGATTCACGGAGATCGGCGAGCTGCGGGCGCTTGTCGTCGCGATTCTCCACCTGACGGGAGAGCTGCGAGAGGGCGATGATCGGACACGCCAGCTCCTTGGCCAGCGCCTTCATGCCGGTGGTGATCTCGGTCATCTCCTGCACGCGGTTGTCGCTGCGCTTGGACGAGCCCGAGAGAAGCTGGAGATAGTCGACAATCAGCAGGTCGAGGCCCTTCTGGCGCTTCAGGCGCCGGGCGCGGGCGGCGAGCTGCGCGATCGAGATGCCGCCGGTCTGGTCGATGTAGAACGGGATCGTCTGCATGTCCCGGGCGGCGTCGGTGATCTTGTAGAAATCCTCCGGCCGGATGTCGCCGCGGCGGATCTTGTAGGACGGCACGCCCGACTGCTCGGCGATGATACGGGTGGCGAGCTGCTCGGCCGACATTTCCAGCGAGAAGAACCCCACGATGCCGCCGTTGACTGTCTTGGTGATGCCGTCCGGCCCCTTCTCGCCGCGATAGGCCTTGGCGATGTTGAAGGCGATGTTGGTCACCAGCGAGGTCTTGCCCATGGCGGGGCGGCCCGCGAGGATGATTAGGTCTGAGGGCTGCAGGCCGCCCATCTTGGCGTCGAGGTCGGACAGGCCCGTGGCGATGCCCGAGAGCTTGCCATCGCGCTGGTAGGCCTTGGCGGCCATGTCGACCGCGGCGGTGAGCGCATCCGAGAATTTCTGGAAGCCGCCGTCGTACCGCCCGGCCTCGGCGAGCTCGTAGAGCCGCCGCTCGGTATGCTCGATCTGGTCCCGGGGCGATTCCTCGACCGGCGCCTCGTAGGCGCCGTTCACCAGATCCTCGCCGATCGTGATCAGCCGGCGGCGGATGGCGAGATCGTAGATCGTGCGTCCGTACTCGCCGGCGTTGATCACGGTGGTCGCGTCGGCGGCGAGCCGGGCGAGGTACTGCATCACCGTCTGGCCACCGAAATCGGCATCGCCCAGATAAGTCTTCATGGTGATGGGCGTGGCGAGCTTGCCGGCCTTGATCAGCGACGCCGCCACCGTGAAGATCTGCTGGTGGGCATCCTCCATGAAGTGCTCGGGCAGCAGGAAGTCCGACACCCGGTAATAGGCATCGTTGTTCACCAGGATCGCGCCCAGCAGCGCCTGCTCCGCATCGATGTTGTGCGGGGCGACGCGGTACTCGGCCTGCACGGTTTCGAGCTTGGCCGTGAGCGCATTGGGCAGGGCCATCGGCGGACGACTCCGAATCAGGCGCCGCGGTGGGCGCGCCAGGATCACACCGCGCGACCTTGGCCCCGGTATGGTTACCGAAGCTTAGCCGACGGCCGGTTCTCCCGGGCCGAAGCGCGGAAAAGCGGACGCCCGCCGACTCTCGTGAGGGGCGGGCGTCCATGCTGGAACAAAACTGGAACGTGTCAAGTCTCGGGGCCAATCATCCCCAATGTTCACCGGTATACAGGGATCGGGCCGGCGCTTCTTCGTGCGCCGGCGACACCCATCCAGCCGCATCCTCGCACGCCCGACCGGCCCCGTGCCGGTTGGGCCGTCGGGAGTGAATCAGCCGCGGTCGTCGGCACCTTCGCCGGCATCGGCCAGCGCCATACCGACCTCGAGACCCAGGTCGTCGAGGTTGAACGCCTCGCGCTCGGTCACCGACTCGCCACGGGCCTGACGCTCGGCTTCCTCGGGGCTGCGGGCGACGTTGACGGTGATCTCGACCTCGACCTCGGGGTGCAGCACCACCGGGACGGTGTGCAGGCCGAGCGTCTTGATCGGCTGGTTCAGGGTGAACTGGCCGCGCTCCACCGAGAAGCCCTCCTTCGAGACGACCTCGGCGAGGTCCCGGGTCGAGACGGAGCCGTAGAGCACGCCGGTCTCGCCCGACTGGCGGATCAGGATGAAGCTCTGGCCGTTCAGCTTCTCGGCGACGGCCTCGGCGTCCTTCTTGCGCTCGAGGTTACGGGCCTCGAGCTGGGCGCGCTGGCCCTCGAAGTGCTTCTTGTTGGCTTCCGTCGCGCGCAGGGCCTTGCCGCGGGCGAGCAGGAAGTTGCGGGCAAAGCCCGGGCGGACATTCACGGTCTCGCCCATCTGGCCGAGCTTGGCCACGCGCTCGAGCAGGATCACTTCCATGGTCTTTCTCCTTCAGATGGTCGGCCGCTCGGGCCGGGGTCTCACGGCGCCGGGCTGTCCTTGGGACGCCGGCGGTCGAGGGCGGTGTCGGCCAGGCCGAACAGGGTGAGTGCCACCAGGGCGATGCCCTGGGTCACGAACAGGATCAGGTACATGCCGAACAGCATCAGCCCGCGCCCCGGCCGGCCGCGCGAGCGGTCGTGGAAGGCCGCGAGTCCCTGAAGCGCGAAGGCCGCGCTGAACGAGCCGACCAGGGCGACGCCGAACACGCCGACATAGCCGGAGGCGAAGCACATCACGACCGCGGCCGCGAGCGCCGCCAAAGTCGTCCGCGGCATGGCGGTCGATGGGATGTCGGGCCAGGGTCTCGGCAGGCGACCGGAGATCTTCACGATCCGGGCGGAGGCCCAGAGATAGAAGGTCAGCAGCAGCGCGAGCCCGTTGGCCGCGAAGGCCGGCACCACACGGGCGAGGGCATCGGCCACCTCGGCGCGCGTGACATCGGCCTGGTCGGCGCCGGCCTGCGGCGCCGGGGCCGGCTCCGCCGCCGCATCCTGGCCCGGCTCCTCGGCGCCGGCCGGAGGCGCGCCGGCCCGGCGGGCGTCGCCGGTCGTCCGGTCGGCAGGGAGCCGCGCCTGCACCAGCGTCTGGGCAAGCCCGCGCAGCTGCGCGTCGAACGCCGCATGGTTCGGCGAGGATAAGACCGCGATGGAAATGAAGGCGAGGGCGGCCGTGGCGGCGATCCAGCCGAGCAGGCGGCCGGTCGGATACCATTCGAGGCCGTTCGGCGTCTCGCGGCCCAGCAGGGCCAGATAGGCGAGCCACCACGCCGGCAGGGCGATGTAGGCGCCGAAGGCGAGCCCCATGAAGGGCGCGATCACCAGGACGAGTGCGAGGCTGCCGGTCGCGACTGCCACGAGGGCTGCCTTGTGACTCCAGCCGAGACCGACGATCAGGATCGGCAGCGGCGCCACGAGGTAGAGGAAGATCGCCAGCGGGGTCGCCTTCAGCAGCACCCCGAACAGGAGTGCGGAGACGAGGCCCGCGCCGATACCGATGCCGATGTGCTGTGCCATGGGTTCCGCTGTCCCGCTGCCGCCGCGGCAGGGTTAGGGGCGGCGATGCACCCCAACGATCGGGCGACCAGGATCGCCCTCTGCGAGGACCGGCCCGGGCTGATGCCGGGCCGGCCGGTTTCGATGGCCTACTTGATCACGTAGGGCAGCAGGCCGAGGAAGCGGGCGCGCTTGATCGCCTGGGCGAGCTCGCGCTGCTTCTTGGCCGAGACCGCGGTGATCCGCGACGGCACGATCTTGCCGCGCTCGGACACGTAGCGGGACAGGAGCTTGACGTCCTTGTAGTCGATCTTCGGCGCGTTCGCGCCGGAGAACGGGCAGGTCTTGCGACGACGGAAGAAGGGACGGCGTCCGCCGCCCGCACCAGCACCGAAAGCCATGGGTTAGCCCTCCCCGCCGAAGCTGCGCTCGCCGCGATCGCCGCGGTCACCACGGTCGCCGCCGAAGCCGCCGCCGAAGCCCTCATCGTCGCGACGACGGCCGCGCTCGCGGTCCTTGCGGTCGTCGCGGTCGCGCTTCTGCATCATGGCGGACGGCTCGGGATCGAGCTCGTCGACCCGGACGGTCATGAAGCGCAGAACGTCCTCGGAGATCTGCATCTGGCGCTCCATCTCGGCGATGGCGGCCGGCGGGGCGTCGATGTTGAGGAGCGCGAAATGCGCCTTGCGGTTCTTCTTGATCCGGTAGGCGAGGGACTTCACGCCCCACATCTCGATCTTCTCGAGACGGCCGCCGTTCTGCTCGATCACACCCTTGTAGGTGTCGATCATCGTCTCGACCTGCTGGGACGTCACGTCCTGGCGGGCCAAGAGCACATGCTCGTAGAGAGGCATTGTCGGGCCTTTCAGTGTCAAAAGGAGCCCGGCCGCCGGGAGGCGGCTGATCCGGGCCGGTTCATCTCGCGAGACGCTCGGCGCCAAGCCCTTCGAGCCGTTTTTGCAGGCCCGAGCGGTTGATCGAAGGCGGAGACACGGGACGACGGGATCTGCGAAGAGCCCTGTGCCGCGAGCGGCACCGTCCGTTCAGCCCCCGGCCGGAGCGAACGCGAGGGGCGGCGCATAGTCGGTTTTTCGGGAGCTGGCAAGTCTGAGGAGCGGGCCGCCGAAGGCGCCGTGTGCGGACCGGCCGTCTTGTCGGAGGGACCAAACGCCAGCATATCGCAGCCACGGAGCGCCGGCGTGACGCGCTCCGGACCCTACCCGCAGTCTTGTCGGATCGCGCCGACACGGGGACGAACGAGCGGATGACCTCCGAAAAGCTGCGCCTCGGCGTCAACATCGACCATGTGGCCACCGTCCGCAATGCGCGGGGGGGACCCTACCCGGATCCGGTGCGGGCAGCGCTGCTCGCCGTGCAGGCCGGCGCGGACGGCATCACCGCCCATCTGCGCGAGGATCGGCGCCATATCCGGGACGCCGATATGGCGGCGCTGAAGCGTGCGCTCACCGTGCCGCTCAATTTCGAGATGGCGGCTACCGACGAGATGGTGGCGATCGCCCTCGCCACGCGGCCCCATGCTGCCTGCCTAGTGCCGGAGAAGCGCGAGGAGCGTACGACGGAAGGCGGGCTCGACATCGTCGGAGGCCGCGATCACCTCGCACCGCGCATCCGCGCCCTCGCGGAAGCCAACATCCGCGTCTCGCTGTTCGTGGAGCCGGAGCCGGCCGTCATGGAGGCCGCGTGCGCCCTCGGTGCTCCCGTGATCGAACTGCACACCGGCAGCTATTGTGAGGCCGTTCTCGCGGGCGATGCCGCGCGCGCCGCCCGCGAGATGGCGCGCATCGAGCGCGCCGCCGCACACGGGGCGGGGCTGGGCCTGGAGATCCACGCGGGGCACGGCCTGACGGTGGACAGCGTCGGGCCGGTGGCGGCGCTGCCGCAGATCCGCGAACTCAATATCGGCCACGCGCTGATCGCCGAGGCGATCTTCGTCGGGCTCCCCCAGGCGGTTCGGGACATGCGCGCGGCGATG
The DNA here is from genome assembly GCF_054611515.1 of Methylobacterium sp. CM6257. Taxonomy (NCBI): domain Bacteria; kingdom Pseudomonadati; phylum Pseudomonadota; class Alphaproteobacteria; order Hyphomicrobiales; family Methylobacteriaceae; genus Methylobacterium; species Methylobacterium sp. CM6257. The sequence continues at coordinate 5,399,019 of NZ_CM137735.1, read as the reverse complement.
GACCGCGCGCGACGCGCATGATCATCGGCATCGGATCGGACCTCTGTGACATTCGCCGGATCGCCCGGACGCTGGAGCGCCACGGCGATCGCTTCACCCACCGAGTGTTCACGGACGGAGAGCGGGCGCGCTGCGACCGGCGTGCCGCCCGTGCGGAGGGCTACGCCCGGCGCTTCGCCGCCAAGGAGGCCTGCGCGAAGGCGCTGGGCACCGGCTTCAGCGGCGGCGTGTTCTGGCGCGACATGGAGGTGGTGAACCTGCCCTCCGGCCAGCCGACCCTGCGCCTCGGCGGCGGCGCGGCCGAGCGGCTCGCCGCGATGCTGCCCCCGGGGCACGAGGCGCACCTCCATGTGAGCCTCACCGACGATCCGCCGATGGCCCAGGCCTTCGTGGTCATCGAGGCGCGGCCTTCCGCGGGCGCAGGACGCGATGGATCTGAGGCGGCGGATTAGCCGGCCGGTGTCGCGCGTTGCGGGGGGCTCGCGCTTGGTCTAGACCCGCCGCTCACAGCGGACACGATTGCGGCGCATTCCTCGGGACAACCGCATATCACGCCGCGCCCCGCTGGCGGCAGGCGACGCAACCCCAACCGAAGACGGAACGCGCGCGTGGATTACGACGGCAAGCCGCTCAGGAAACCCGCCGAGACCGGCACCTGGGCCAGCATCCGCGAGACCCTGAAAGTCGGCATCCAGGCGCTCCTCATCGCTCTGGTGGTGCGGACGCTGCTGTTCCAGCCGTTCAACATCCCCTCGGGCTCGCTGGTGCCGACCCTGCTGATCGGCGACTACCTGTTCGTATCGAAGTACTCTTACGGCTACTCGAAATACTCGCTGCCGCTCTCGGAATATATTCCGATCCAGGCGGATGGGCGAGTGTGGGGAGCCGAGCCGAAGCGCGGCGACATCGCGGTGTTCAAGCTGCCCAAGGACAACTCGACCGACTACATTAAGCGCGTGATCGGCCTGCCGGGCGACAAGATCCAGATGATCGACGGCGTGCTGAACATCAACGGCAAGCCGGTCAAGCGCGAGCGCATCGCCGATTACGAGACCACCGATCCCTACGGCCAGGCCACCAAGGTACCTCAGTACCTTGAGACGCTGCCCAACGGCGTGGTCCATCGGGTGGTCGAGCGCGACGGCGACAACGGCTTCTGGGACAAGACCGAGCTGTACACGGTCCCGCCCGGTCACTTCTTCATGATGGGCGACAACCGCGACAACTCCACGGATTCGCGCGACCTCGCCAACGTCGGCTACGTGCCCTTCGCCAACCTCGTCGGGCGCGCCGAGATGATCTTCTTCTCCATCGATGAGGGCACCCCGGCGTGGCAGGTGTGGAACTGGCCGGCCCATGTTCGCTGGTCGCGCCTGTTCTCGACGATCCATTGACCGGGTCGGACTTGGACGAGGCCCCGCAACCCCGCTCCTCCGCGCGGGCTCGGCGCGCCCACAAACCGCGCCCGCCGCTCGGTGCGCTGGAGGAACGGATCGGCCACCGCTTCACCGACCAGGACCTGCTGACCCGGGCCCTGACCCATACCAGCAAGGCCAGCGGCCGGGGCGGCAGCTACCAGCGCCTGGAATTCCTCGGCGACCGCGTGCTCGGGCTCGCGGTGGCGGACCGGCTCTATGCCACCTTTCCCGACGCGGACGAGGGTGACCTCTCGCGCCGGCTCGCCGCGCTCGTCCGGCGTGAGACCTGCGCGACGGTGGCCGCCTCCTGGGAGGTCGGTCCGCACCTGATCCTCGGCCAGGGCGAGGTCATGGGCGGCGGGCGGCGCAACCAGACGATCCTCGCCGATGTCTGCGAGGCGATCCTGGGCGCGATCTACCTCGATGCCGGATTCGACGCCGCGCGAGCGGTGGTCGAGACGCATTTCCGGCCCACCGAGCCGACGGCGGCCGCGCGGGGCCGCGATGCCAAATCAGCCTTGCAGGAATGGGCGATGGGGCGGAGTCTGCCGATCCCCACCTACGCGGTGGTGGAGCGCACCGGCCCCGATCACGCGCCACGCTTCCGCATCGCCGTGCGGGTCGAGGGTCTTGAGCCCGGCCTCGGCGAAGGCACGTCGAAGCGGGTCGCCGAGCAGGCGGCGGCGCAGGCGCTCTTGGAGCGGGAGGGGATCGGGGGCCTGCCGGAAGCGGGGTCGACGGAGAAAGCATGAACGCGAACGATCAGGACGACTCCCCGATTCCGGGGCCTGGGGACGAGGTTTCCGCCCTCCCGGGCACGCCCGCAGATGCCCGGGCGGGCTTCGTCGCGCTGATCGGCGTGCCCAATGCGGGCAAGTCGACCCTCCTGAACAGCTTGGTCGGGACCAAGGTCTCCATCGTCTCCCGCAAAGTGCAGACGACCCGGGCGCTGGTCCGCGGGATCTTCATCGAGGGCTCGGCGCAGGTCATTCTGGTCGACACGCCCGGCATCTTCGCGCCCAAGCGCCGCCTCGACCGGGCGATGGTGCATTCGGCCTGGAGCGGGGCCGCGGATGCCGACGCCGTCTGCCTGCTGGTCGACGCGCGCAAGGGGGTCGACGCGGAAGTGGAGGCGGTGCTCGGGCGGCTCGGCGAGGTGAAGCGCGAGAAGCTGCTGATCCTCAACAAGATCGACCTCATCCCGCGCGAGCGTCTGCTCGACCTCGCCGCGAAGCTCAATGCCGCCGCGCCCTTCGCCGAAACCTTCATGATCTCGGCGCTCAACGGCGACGGCGTGGACGACCTGCGGCGGGCGCTCGCCGCCCGGATGCCCGCCGGTCCGTGGCTCTATCCGGAGGATCAGGTCTCGGACGCGCCGCTGCGCCTCCTCGCGGCCGAGATCACCCGGGAGAAGATCTACGACCGGCTCCACGAGGAACTGCCCTACCGCTCCACCGTGGAGACCGACCAGTGGCAGGTCCGCTCCGACGGTTCGGTGCGGATCGAGCAGACCATCTTCGTCGAGCGGGAGAGCCAGCGCTCCATCGTCCTCGGCAAGGGCGGCCAGACCATCAAGGCGATCGGTCAGGCGGCCCGGGTGGAGATCGCCGAGGCGGCAGACGCCAAGGTCCACCTGTTCCTGCACGTGAAGGTGCGGGAGAACTGGGCCGACGACCCGGCCCGCTATCGCGAGATGGGTCTCGAATTCCCGCGGGGCTGACCAAGCGAGCTGCGCCCGGCGGGCTGGGCATCTGGAGCCATTCCGGTATAACGCGCGGCGTTCCCTCCGGATGATCCGAGTCGGGCGCGGCTCTCCCCGCTCCGCAGCGGATTCGCGTTCCGGAGCCGGCTCTCCAGATCCCGAACCGTTCATGCGCCACGCCGTTTACGGCTTGCCGCCGGGCGACCTTGCCGAGGTTCCCGTCGATGCCGTCCAGGTTTCCCCTCTCATCCCCGGTGCCGTCCGGCTGGAGGACCTGTCCGAGGGCAGCCTCGACGCTGCCACCGTGTACGCGCCGGCCGGGACGCTTGAGCGGCGCTACGTGCTCGCCCAGATGCTCCGAGCGCTGGGGACCGGCGGCCGGATGATCGCGCTGGCCCCCAAGGATCGGGGCGGTACGCGGCTGGCAAAGGAATTGATCACCTTTGGCTGTGCTGCCGCTGACCGGCCGCGTCGCCATCATCGGATCTGCACGGCCGAGCGCCCTCCGGAACCCTCTGGCATCGCCGAGGCGATCGATGAGGGCGGCCCCCGTCATGTCGACAACCTCGCCCTGTGCACGCAGCCCGGCATCTTCTCCTGGGACCGGCTCGATCCCGGCACGGCGCTGCTCCTGGCGAACCTGCCGGTGCTGAAGGGGTGTGGCGCCGATTTCGGCTGCGGCCTCGGGATCCTGTCCCGCGCGGTCCTGGCCTCGGAATCCGTGGCCGCGATGACGCTGATCGAGATCGATCGCCGCGCCGTCGAGATGGCGCGCCGCAACGTCGCCGATCCGCGGGCGACGGTACTCTGGGCCGATGTGCGGACGCCCGGCGTGGTCCCGAGCCAGCTCGATTTCGTCGTCACCAACCCGCCCTTCCACGAGGGTGGCGCGGAGGACCAGTCGCTCGGCCGGACCTTCATCGCGCGGGCGGCCGAGGTGCTGCGGCCCGGCGGCGTGCTGTGGCTCGTCGCCAACGCGCACCTGCCCTATGAGGGTCCGTTGCGCGTGGCGTTCCGGACCGTCGCGGTGACGGTGCAGGCGAACGGTTTTCGGGTGTACGAGGCCCGCCGATGAGCCTGGGGGCGAGACTCGCATGAGTGCGACGAAGTCGGTTCGCCTGGATAAGCTCCTGGCCAATCTCGGCTACGGCTCACGCCGCGAGATCCAGGGCCTCGCCCGCGCCGGGGCGATCCGCCTCGACGGTGCGGAACTGGACGATGCCGGCGACCGGATCGCCCTCGTTCCCGATCTTCCCGACCGGCTGACCATCGACGGGGAGGCCCTCGATCCGCTGCCGGGCCTGTGCCTGATGCTCCACAAGCCGCTGGGGGTCACGTGCTCCCACAAGGAAGCAGGTCCGCTGGTCTACGGGCTGCTGCCCGAGCGCTGGCGCCGGCGCGAGCCGCCCCTCTCCACCGTAGGCCGCCTCGACAAGGAAACCTCAGGGCTGCTGCTGCTCACCGATGACGGCGCGCTCCTGCACCGGATCATCGCGCCGAAGGCCCAAGTCGCGAAGCGCTACCGGGTCACCCTCGACCGGCCGCTGACCGGCCGGGAGGCGGAGATCTTCGCGTCAGGGACACTGATGCTGGAGGGCGAGGACCGTCCTCTCCTGCCGGTGCAACTCGACGTGGCCGACGCGACGCATTGCGCGGTGACGCTCACGGAAGGGCGCTACCATCAGGTCCGCCGCATGTTCGCGGCGGTGGGCAATCACGTCACCGCTCTACACCGGGACCGAGTCGGCGGCCTCGACCTGCCGGAGAGTCTGGCGGCGGGCGCCTACCGGCTCATGACGGGCTCGGACGTGGCGGCTGTCTTCGCGGGCGGCTGAGCCTGGCCGATCGCGGCGCTCCCGAGGTTCCTTGCCTCGGGCCCAACACTCTGCTAAGCGCCCGCCCATCCCACACGCGGAGCCGGCCTCATGCCTGAATGAGGCGTTTCCGGTGGTCGTCCGAACTCTCGGTCGGCCGCATCCCTCCGCGGCGGATATAACCGGAGAGCACACAGACATGGCCGTCGATTTCTCTATGCGTCAGCTCCTCGAGGCCGGCGCGCATTTCGGTCACCAGGCGCATCGCTGGAACCCGAAGATGCAGCCGTACATCTTCGGCACGCGCAACAACATCCACATCATCGACCTCGCCCAGACCGTGCCGGCGATGCACCAGGCGCTGCAGGCGGTGAGCGACACCGTCGCCAAGGGCGGCCGCGTGCTGTTCGTCGGCACCAAGCGCCAGGCGGCCGACACGATCGCCGAGGCGGCCAAGCGCTCGGCCCAGTACTACGTCAATTCCCGCTGGCTGGGCGGCATGCTCACCAACTGGAAGACCATCTCGGGCTCGATCGCGCGCCTGCGGAAGGTCACCGAGACGCTGGAGACCGGCGGCCCGGGCTTGACCAAGAAGGAGCGCCTGATGCTCTCCCGTGAGAAGGAGAAGCTCGAGAAGGCGCTCGGCGGCATCAAGGACATGGGCGGTGTCCCCGACCTGCTGTTCGTGATCGACACCAACAAGGAGCAGCTGGCGATCAAGGAGGCGAACCGCCTCGGCATCCCGGTGGCTGCCATCGTCGACACCAACTGCAACCCGGACGGCATCAGCTACATCGTCCCGGCCAACGACGACGCCGGCCGCGCCATCGCGCTCTACTGCGACCTGATCGCCAAGGCCGCCATCGACGGCATCTCGCGCGCCCAGGGCGCGTCGGGCCTGGATCTCGGCGCCTCCGAGGAGCCGATGGCCGAGGAGCTGCCGGCCAACGACGATGCGGCCGTCTCGGTCGAGTCCGACGCCCTCGACCCGGCCGACGTGGCGATGCTCGCCGAGTCGACCGAGCATTTCGAGCTGCTCGCCGCCCCGCGCGGCGCGCCGGACGACCTGACCAAGCTCAACGGCGCCGGCCCGCAGATCGTGCAGAAGCTCAACGACGCCGGCATCTACCATTACTGGCAGATCGCCGCGATGACGCCCGAGGACGTCGCCAAGGTCGATGCCGACCTGAAGCTCAACGGCCGTATCGACCGCGACTCGTGGGTCTCGCAGGCCCGCGGCTTCGTCGAGGCCGCCGCGGCGGTGTAAGTTACCGGGACGTCGCGGCGCCACCGTCATCGGGGCGTCGCGGTTCCAGGCATACCGGGCCCGGCCGCTCACCCGCGTGCCGGGCCTCTCTCATCCAGACCACACGAAAGGGACCGCCATGGCCAACATCACCGCCGCGATGGTGAAGGAGCTCCGGGAGAAGACCGGCGCCGGCATGATGGATTGCAAGGGCGCGCTCAACGAGACCCAGGGCGACATCGAGGCTGCCGTCGACTGGCTGCGCAAGAAGGGTCTCGCCAAGGCCGCCAAGAAGGCCGGCCGCGTCGCCGCCGAGGGCCTCGTCGCCGTGGAATCGGCTGGCCATCACGCCGCGATCGTCGAGGTGAACTCCGAGACCGACTTCGTCGCCCGCAACGACGCCTTCCAGGCCTTCGCCCGCGAGGCCGCCAAGATCGCGCTGAACACCGACGGCACTCTGGAGGGCCTCCAGGCCGCCCATTTCCCGGGCGCCACCGAGACCGTGTCCGATAAGCTGCAGAACCTGATCGCCACCATCGGCGAGAACATGAACCTGCGGCGCGTCGCGAAGCTCGAGGTCAAGAAGGGCGTGATCGCCTCCTACGTGCACAACCAGATCTCCGAGGGCCTCGGCAAGATCGGCGTGCTCGTGGCCCTCGAGTCCGAGGGTGACGTCGAGGCGCTCTCGGCCCTCGGCCGCCAGATCGCCATGCACGTCGCCGCGACGAACCCGGTGGCGCTCGACGCCTCGGGCGTCGACGCCGCCACCGTGGAGCGCGAGTCGAACATCCTGCGCGAGAAGAACGCCGGCAAGCCCGACCACGTGCTCGCGAAGATCATCGAGAGCGGCCTGAAGAGCTACTACAAGGAGGTCACCCTCCTGGAGCAGCCTTTCGTGCACGACGGCTCGAAGACGGTCGGCCAGGTCCTCAAGGAGGCCTCCTCCAAGGTCGGCGGTCCCGTGACCCTCACGGGCTTCATCCGCTACGCCCTCGGCGAGGGCATCGAGAAGGAAGAGGGGCCGGACTTCGCCACCGAGGTCGCCCAGCAGGCCGGCCGCGCCTGAACCCGATGAAAACCGGCTCGTTCCTGCGGGCCGGGCATGACGAGCCCCGTTCGGCGCGAGCCGGGCGGGGCTTCTTGTTTTCCGTGCCGGACGACCGATCGAGCTTGGTTCGTGTTGCGGCGCACACCGCGTCTCACAGGGGTGCTCTACCTTCCCGCCATGGCTTTGAAACCCTTCTCCTACCTGATGATCGGCGTCTTCGCGTCCGGTCTCGTCATGACCGTCCGCGGCGCCGTTGGCGTCTTGGCGGGAAGCTGAAGCCCGGCCCCGGCACGACCGCGGATCGTGCCGGGGCCGCATCGATCCGGACGCGCCCGCCTTGAAGCCGGCCGCACGCCACTTGCCCGGTGGTTGTGATTCGACCGATGCTTCCCGCCGGATCGGCTCGAACCCCTCGACGGAGCTCCCGCGCCTGACGTAGAAGCCTCCCGGTTGGTGCGACGCGGGATGGAGCCGGGGATCGAGATGCCGGAAACGACGCCGTTTCGCCGGATATTGCTCAAGTTGTCGGGTGAGGCTCTGGCCGCACCGGACGGCTATTGGCTGCATCCCCCGACCCTGGCCGGGCTCGCCGAGGATATCGCGCGCACGATCGAGGCGGGCGCGGAGATCGCCATCGTGGTGGGCGGCGGCAACATGATCCGCGGGGCGCGGATCTCGGCAGCGGGCTGGATCGACCGTGCCACCGGGGATTCGCTCGGCATGATGGCCACGGTGATGAACTCCCTGGCCATCGAGACCGCCCTCAATGCGGCCGGGGTCCAGGCCCGCACCATGTCGGCGGTGTCGATGCCGACCATCTGCGAGACCTACGCCCGCCAGCCGGCCCTCCACCACCTGAACAAGGGACAGGTCGTCGTCCTCGCCGGGGGCACCGGCAACCCGTTCTTCACCACCGACACGGCCGCCGTCCTGCGCGCCGCCGAGTTGCGCTGCGATGCGGTCCTCAAGGCGACCCAGGTCGACGGCGTCTACTCCGCCGACCCCAAGAAGGACCCGGGGGCCACGCGCTACGATCGCATCACCCACGACGAGGCCATCGCCCGCGATCTCAAGGTGATGGATACGGCCGCTTTCGCACTGGCCCGCGAGAGCCGTCTGTCGATCGTGGTCGGCTCACTCCACCCGCCGAGCTCGATCGCCGCGATCCTGTCGGGCGAGGCGCCCTCGACCCTCGTGGCGCCCTGACGGAGGCTCCGGCCTGGGCCGCGACGGCATCGTGACGGTTTGCGGCCCTGAAAAAATTCGTCCATTGAGGCCGCGACTGCCCGCGCCGGGCTCAAGACAACGTCAGACGTGTCGGGACGACCATCATGGCCACACCGGAATTCGACCTCAACGACATCAAGCGCCGGATGCAGGGCGCCGTCGCCTCGCTCTCGAAGGACCTCGGGTCGCTGCGTACGGGGCGCGCTACGCCGTCGCTGCTCGACCCGATCCAGGTCGATGCCTACGGCTCGATGATGCCCATGGCCCAGGTCGCCACCGTCAGCGTGCCGGAGCCGCGGCTGCTGTCGATCTCGGTCTGGGACCGCAGCATGGTCACGGCCGTCGAGAAGGCGATCCGTGAATCCGATCTCGGCCTCAACCCGCAGACTGAGGGGCAGACCATCCGGCTCCGCATCCCCGAGATGAACGAGCAGCGTCGCAAGGAGATGGTCAAGGTCGCCCACAAGTACACGGAGGAGGCCCGCGTCGCGGTGCGCCATGTCCGCCGGGACGGCCTCGATCACCTCAAGAAGCTCCTGAAGGACAGCGCCATCTCCGAGGATGACGAGAAGCGCCAGGCCGCCGACGTGCAGAAAGCGACCGACCAGGCCATCGCCGAGATCGACGGCGTGCTGGCCTCCAAGGAGAAGGAGATCATGCAGGTCTGAGGCTGACGGCTGAGACGCGCGTGACTTCCGCCGCCGCACCGGCCGCGCGTCCCTCAGGGCGGCGCGAGCTGTGGCTTCGCGTCGCCTCGGGCCTCGTGCTCGGGGGTGGCGTGCTGGCCGCGCTCGTCTATGGCGGCTGGCCCTTCGCGGGGATCTGGCTGGCTGCCGGCATTATCGGATTCGCCGAATGGATGGTGATGAGCCGCACCGAGCCGCGTGAGGTGCTGATCGCGCTCGGCGCGGCGACCCTCGGCGCCCTTCTGCTCTGCCAACGCGGCGGCGCCCCGGCGCCGGCCTGTATCGCGGTTCTGCTGCTGGGTGCCGCGGCCTGCGCGACGGTGGCACGGACCGGTCGCGGTCGGCTCCGTGCCTTCGTCGGCGTCCTCGGCGCGGCGGCGATCACTGCGGTGCCGGTGGCCCTGCGCGACGATCCCGCTATCGGCCTCGTCGGCCCGGCCTGGATGTTCGCGGTGGTCTGGTCCACCGACATCGCAGCGTATTTCGCAGGCCGGAAGATCGGGGGCCCGAAGCTGATGCCCCGGGTCTCGCCCAACAAGACTTGGTCCGGCGCGCTCGGCGGCCTGATCGGTGCGGTCGCAGCCGGGACCCTGGTCCCGGTCGTGGCCGATCTCGCCGGTATGACCCTGCCGAGCGCCGCATCCCTGCCGGTCGTGGCAGGCGTGAGCGCCCTGGCCTCCGTCCTGAGCCAGGCGGGCGACCTGATCGAGTCCGGTCTCAAGCGCCGCTACGGCGTGAAGGATTCGGGCAAGGTCATCCCGGGCCATGGCGGTGTCATGGACCGGCTCGACGGATTTTTTGCGGTCGCCGTGTTGGCGGCGCTCTATCTCGCCCTGCGCGGCAGCGCTCTGATCACGTGACGATGAGGGAGTTGAACCCGTGACCCAGATCGTCACCGTCTTTGGCGCCACCGGCTCGATCGGCCGTTCCACTGCTGATCTGCTTGCCCAGCATTCCGACCGCTTCCGCGTCGGCGCTCTGGTGGGCGGCAAGGATCCCGTTGCCCTCGCGAAGGTTGCACGCGCGCTGAACGCTTCCTTCGCGGCATTGGCCGACGAATCCGCCGGTCCGGCACTGTCCGAGGCCCTGTCGGGCTCGGGCATCCCCAATGGGGCCGGGGAGGGGGCCGTCATGGAGGCCGCCGCGCGGGATGCCGACATCGTTGTCGCGGCGGTGAGCGGTGCGGCCGGGCTGAAATCGACCCATGCCGCGCTCCGCCTCGGGCGCAAGGTCGCGCTCGCCAACAAGGAGAGCCTTGTCTGTGCCGGCGACGCCTTCATGCGCGACGCTGCGCGCTACGGCGCCACGATCCTGCCGATGGATTCCGAGCACGACGCGCTCAGCCAGGCGCTCGCCGGTCGGCCGCTCGCCGACGTCCGCACCATGATGATCACGGCCTCGGGCGGTCCGTTCCGTACCTGGGCCCGCGAGCGGATCGCCGCCGCCTCCGCCGCCGAGGCGGCGGCCCACCCGACCTGGTCGATGGGCATGAAGATCAACATCGATTCGGCCAGCCTGATGAACAAGGGCCTCGAACTGATCGAGGCGCACCACTTGTTCGGCATCGAGCCGGAGCGCCTGGATGTCGTCGTGCATCCGCAATCGGTGATACACGGCATGGTCTACTGGCTCGACGGGGCCGTGACGGCCGAGCTGGCGCTGCCCGACATGCGCGTGCCAATCTCGCATTGTCTCGGCCTTGGCGACCGGCTCACCATCGAGCGGGGTCGGCCCCTCGATCTCGTGAAGCTCGGCGGCCTGACCTTCGAGGCCGCGGACGAGGAACGCTTTCCGTGTCTGCGGATCGCCCGGGCGGCGCTTGCTGCGGGCGGCGCGGCGCCGACCGTGATGAACGCGGCCAACGAGATCGCGGTCGCGGCCTTCATCGCCGGCCGGATCGGCTTCTACGGGATCAGCGATCTGGTCGAGCGCGCCTGCACGCACTTCGCCGCCGAGTACCGGATCGCACCGGCCGACGTCGATGAGGCGCTTGCCATCGACGCCCATGTCCGGGTCTGGAGCGCCGAGGCTCTGCCGGAGCTGCGCGCCGCCGGCTGACTGTCTGCTGCAACCGTGTCGGCGACCCTTTGTCATGGCCAGCGGAGCGAAGCAGGCCAGGGCAACGCGTCAACGGTGAGCGTGGCGCTGCCGGGGTGTTTGGCTCCGCGCGCAAAGACGGGGAGAGCGTTGCGCCGCCCTGTTGAAGCCGCCCTTCAGCGCTCCGGGCCGTAGCCGGCGAGGAACACCCGCACCGCCTCATCGACCTGATGGCGCATCCCGGTCTCGCTGGCGATGCCACCGGCCCCGAACAGCAGGCGGGTGAGCAGGCCGGCTTGGCAGAGATGCAGGAAGTGCCGGGCGGCGAGTTCGGTATCGGCGATCCGCAGCCGGCCGGCTTCGACCTGCGCATCGAGATAGCCGGACAGGCGCTCAACGCCGCAGGCCGGCCCGGCCTCGTAAAAGGCCTGCCCGAACCGCGGGAACTTCTCGCAGGCGCCAATCACCATCCGGACCACCGATACGTGCTCCGGCCGGCACATCTCGGTGAGGAAGCTCGTGCCCAATCGCATCAGCACGCCCGGAACGTTCGGATCCTCGGCGTCGAGGGTGAAGAGCGCCTCGGCGAGGCTCGACTTCTCCTGGATGATCAGCGCCTCGAACAGATCCTCTTTGTTCTCGAAATAGACATAAAGCGTCCCTTTGGAGACCCCCGCCGCGCGGGCGATCTCACCCATGCTCGCCCCATCGAAGCCGGCCGACAGGAAGACGGTCCGTGCCCCGTCGAGGATCTGGCGCCGCTTGTCGCCGTCGTGCTGGGCTTGGCCCCGCTCCAGCACCGCACCCTGTGCCATAGTCCCGCTCCGCGTCCCTGACGCCGCCACGCTTGACCGAACCGTTCGGTCAACATAACCTGAGGCCTAGTCGCGGACGCGTCAAGGCAGGCCGCGATTTTGACCGAACGGTTCGGTCATTCGAAGTTTGAGGCGCTGAGATGTCCCTTCGCGAGGACGCCGATCGGCCGAATCCGGTGCTTGAGCCGTCCGACGAAGAGCGGGCCGAGAGCACGACGCCGCGTGCACCCGCCGCGACGCCTGCACCGTCGGCGAGCACAGCGCCGGAAGCAGGGGCCGCTCCGGCCCGCAAGCGGCCGGTCAGGCGGGCTGTGCTGCTCATCTTCTTGGCGGCGGCGCTCGGCGGCGGCGCCTACGAGGGCTGGCAGTGGTGGACTGTCGGGCGCTTCTTCGTATCGACAGACGATGCCTACGTGCAGGCCGACATTTCGGTCCTTGCCGCCAAGGTGTCCGGCTATCTCGACTCGGTGCCCGTGGTGAACGGCCTCTCGGTGAAGAAGGGCGACGTGATCGCGAAGCTCGACGACGGCGATTACCGGCTCGCCCTGCAGGCCGCGCAGGATAAGCTCGCCACTCAGGAGAGCACCATCGCGCGGATCGGCCGTCAGACAGAGGCGGCGCAGGCCCAGGTCGCCCAGGCTGCCGCGCAGCTCGATGCGAGCCGTGCGGATGCCGTGCGCGCTCAGGCGGATTTCAACCGGTCGATGCAGATGCAGGCGGATTACGTCGCCAAGTCGCGTATCGATCAGACCCGCGCCGACCGGGACCGGACCGAGGCTTCCGTCAAGGCCATGGAGGCCGGCCTTATCGCGGCCCGGGCCAATGTCGACGTCCTCCAGGCGCAGAAGCGCGAGGCCGAGAGCCTGGCGGCGGAGCTCCGCACCGCCGTCGACCGGGCCCGCCGCGACCTCGATTTCACGGTGATCCGCGCCCCGTTCGACGGTGTCGTGGGCAACAAGGCCGTCGAGGCCGGTGCCTATGTCTCTCCCGGGACCCGTGTGGCCGCCCTCGTGCCGCTGCAGAGCGTGCGGATCGACGCGAACTTCAAGGAGACGCAAGTCCAGCGCATGCGCCCCGGCCAGCCGGTGACCGTGACGGTCGATGCCTATCCGGACCGCGAGATCCACGCCGTCGTGGAATCGTTCTCCCCGGCCTCCGGCTCGGTGTTCAGCCTGCTGCCCCCCGACAACGCGACGGGCAACTTCACCAAGATCGTCCAGCGGCTGCCGGTGCGGGTGCGCGTGCCCGAGGATGTCGCCCGCGAGGGTCTGCTGCGGCCGGGCCTGTCGGCGGTGGTGCGAGTCGATACCCGCACCGGCACGGACCGGTCCGTCCTCGACCACGCCGCCGGCGCGCGGCCGGTCGCGACCGCGAGCCGCTGAGACCGGCCATGGCCGCCACCGCCGCCCTGTCCGCGGCCGCACCGACCCGCGCCGCCGAGCCGCCGCTCGACCGCCGCCGCATGGTGGCGTTCATCTGCATGGTCTTTGGGATGTTCATGGCGATCCTGGACATCCAGATCGTCTCGGCCTCCCTGAACGAGATCCAGGCCGGCCTCTCGGCCTCGGGCGACGAGATCCCCTGGGTCCAGACCAGCTATCTCATCGCCGAGGTCATCTCGATTCCGCTCTCCGGCACCCTGTCCCGGGTGCTCTCGACGCGCTGGATGTTCGCGATCTCGGCCGGCGGCTTCACCGCCATGAGCCTGATGTGTGCGACCTGCTCGTCGATCGGCGAGATGATCGTCTGGCGGGCGCTCCAGGGCTTCATCGGCGGCGGCATGATCCCGACCGTGTTCGCGGCGGCCTTCACGATCTTCCCGCCCTCGAAGCGGACCATCGTCTCGCCGATGATCGGCCTGGTGGCGACGCTCGCGCCGACCATCGGCCCCACGGTCGGTGGCTATCTCACCGACCTGATGTCCTGGCACTGGCTGTTCCTGATCAACGTCGTGCCGGGCATCTTCGTGACGGTCTCGACCTGGATGCTGGTCGATTTCGACAAGCCGAACTACGGCCTCCTGCAATCCTTCGACTGGGCGGGCCTCGTCTTCATGGCGGGCTTCCTCGGCTGCCTCGAATACGTGCTGGAGGAGGGGCCGAACCACGATTGGCTGCAGGACGAGGCGGTCTTCGCCTGCGCGATGATCTGCGGGATCTCGGCGCTGCTGTTCTTCTGGCGGGTCTTCACGGCCAAGCAGCCGATCGTCGACCTGCGCGCCTTCTCGGACCGCAACTTCGCCAGCGGCTGCGTCGCGAGCTTCGTGCTGGGGATCGGCCTCTACGGGTTGACCTACATCTACCCCGTCTATCTCGCCCGGGTGCGCGGCTACTCGGCGCTGATGATCGGCGAGACGATGTTCGTCTCCGGTCTGTGCATGTTCGTCACGGCCCCGATCGCCGGCCGGTTCTCCGGCAAGGTCGACCCGCGCATCATGATGGGGATCGGTTTCACGGGCTTCGCCTGCGGCACCTGGATCGTGACCGGTCTCACCAAGGATTGGGACTTCTGGGAGCTGCTGCTGCCCCAGGTGCTGCGCGGCTGTTCGCTGATGCTGTGCATGATCCCGATCAACAACATCGCCCTCGGCACGCTGCCGCCGGCTCGAATGAAGAATGCCTCCGGCCTCTACAATCTCACCCGCAACCTCGGCGGCGCGGTCGGCCTGGCGCTGATCAACACGCTGCTGAACGACCGGTGGGACCTCCACCTCGCCCGGCTGCACGAGCGCTTCACATGGGCTAGTACGGCCGCCCTGGAGCGTCTCGACACCATGCAGCGCGGCTTCGGCGCCTACGGCAGCGCCGCGCCCGGCATGGCGCTCAAGGCCATGACCAACACGGTGCGGATCCAGGGTCTGGTGATGGCCTTCGAGGACGTATTCCTCGCCCTCACCGTGCTGTTCCTGGCGATGGCCTGCGCGGTGCCCCTCGTCCGGCGCCCGCGCGGGGCAGCCGGCGGCGACGCGCACTGACAGCGCCGGTCTCCGCCTGCGGCCATCCGCAAGACCGCGCAGGATTGCGTTGGCGGTCGGCCGCACCGATCTGCTAGACTGATTTGATGGCTGGCCCGAGATGCCGGCGCGAGACGGCCAGGGATCGGCTTATGGACTTCCTCAACGCGATGGGCGGCACCGCCGGCGGTTTCTTCGGCGCCGTGATCCCGTTCCTGTTCGTGCTCACCGTCGTGGTTTTCGTGCATGAAATGGGCCACTTCCTGGTCGGGCGCTGGTGCGGCGTCGGCGTGCACGCCTTCTCGCTCGGCTTCGGACCGGAACTGTTCGGCTTCAACGATCGCCGCGGCACCCGCTGGAAGCTCTGCGCCATCCCGCTCGGCGGCTACGTGAAGTTCCACGGCGACGCCAACGGCGCCAGCATGCCGGATCCCGAGACGATCGCCCGGATGAGCCCGCACGAGCGGGCGATCAGCTTCCCAACCCAGCCTGTCGGCAAGCGCGCCGCCATCGTCGCGGCCGGGCCGGTGGCGAATTTCATCCTGGCGATCCTGCTGTTCGCGGGCGCGATCTGGCTCGGCGGCCGCTACGAACTGCCCGCCCGGGTCTCCTCGGTGGAGCCCGGGAGCGTCGCCGCGCAGGCCGGGTTCCAGCCGGGCGACGTCATCACCGCCATCGATGGCGAGAAGATCGGCGACTTCAACGCCATGTACCGCACGGTGACGGGCAGCGCCGGGACGCCGCTGACCTTCACGGTTGAGCGCGACGACCACCCGATCACCATCAAGGCGACGCCGGCGATCTTCGAGGAGAAGACGCCCTTCGGCCGCCACCGGATCGGCCGCCTCGGCATCCGCTCCCCCGCGGGCTCGGAGGCCAAGCTCGTGCGCTACGGCGCGCTCGACTCCCTGAATCTCGGGGTGCACGAGACCTACTTCGTCGTCGAGCGGACCTTCTCGTATCTCGGCAAGCTCGTCACCGGCCGCGAATCCGCCGACCAGCTCTCGGGCCCGATCGGCATCGCACGGGTCTCGGGCGAAGTGGCCAAGACCGGCGGCGTCGGCGGCCTCGTCGGTCTGATCGCGCTGCTCTCGGTGTCGATCGGCCTTCTGAACCTCTTCCCCGTGCCGCTGCTCGATGGCGGCCACCTGCTCTTCTACGCCTTCGAGGTGGTGCGTGGCCGCCCGCTCAGCGAGCGCGCCCAGGAGATCGGCTTCCGGATCGGCCTCGCCCTGGTCCTCATGCTGATGCTGTTCGCCGCCTGGAACGACATCCTCAACCTCGGCGCGTCCTGGCGGAACACCTGATCCGGTGGGGTTGCGGAGCGCGGATCGGCCGCTCCCACTGTCTGCCGGGCATCCTGTCCGGTCTCCACCGGAAAGGATGCCTCATTCCTGCCGCGATCCCGCCCGCCGGACGCCAATTCCGCGCTCGGAAACGCGGCTAAGAATGCCTTAACGGGATCGGTCGCGGTCTAGAAAAAGGCCGCCCGAACAGGCCTTTACGCCTCATTCACCACGATCTGTGGTTTGCCCGCAGGCTGAGCGCACCGTTAAGTGGCGCGAAGGCCACGACCCCCCAAAATCCCCTGACGATGGCCTCCCGCGCGTTTGCTTGGCAGGGGAATCCCGCTAAGAGCTACGCTTGGACCGAAGCCACGCTTGGACCAGGTGACGGGACGACCGATCAACGGTCGCCTGTGACGGGCTAACCCCCGCGACCAGAACAGAAACGGGCGATTGCATGATGTCGTTGACGGGGAAGCCCCGACGTAAGTCGGTGCGGAAAACCATCGTCCTAGTCACTGCGGGTCTTGGCGTTGTCCTGAGCGGAGCCGCTCAGGCGCAGCAGATCGTCGTCCAGGGCAACCAGCGCGTCGATGCCGACACCATCCGGTCCTACGTGACCGGCACGGCGTCCGGCTCCGCCGAGGAGGCTCGCCGAAACCTGCTCGCCAGCGGCATGTTCTCGGACGTGCGGGTCGCTCAGTCCGGCGGCCGCACGGTGGTGACCGTGCGCGAGAACAACCTGATCAACCGCGTGGTCTTCGAGGGCAACAAGAAGATCGAGAAGGCCACCCTTGAGAGCGTGGTCGAGGCCAAGGCCCGGGGTCCCTACAGCGAGGCGGTCATCAACGCCGATCTCGCGCGCATTCGCGACGTCTACAAGCGCTTTGGCCGCGGCACCGCCAAGGTGACCTACCGCACGGTCGACCTGCCCAACGGCCGCGTCGACGTGATCTACCAGATCGACGAGGGCGATAAGACCGGCATCATCTCGATCAACTTCGTCGGCAACAACGCCTACTCGGACCGCACCCTGAAGGGGCTGATGAGCTCCTCGGAGATGAACTTCCTGTCGTTCATCAAGACCTCGGACGTCTACGATCCCGATCGCATCACCAACGACCTTGACCAAGTGCGCCGCTACTACCTGAAGAACGGCTACGCCGACTTCCAGGTGGTCAGCGCCGATGCGCGCTACGTCGAGGGCGAGACCTCGGGCTACGTCATCACCATCACGGTGAACGAGGGCGAGCAGTACAAGGTCGGTGCGGTTTCGGTGGACTCGCGTCTGCCTGGCCTTGATACCGCCAAGCTCGATGGGGACATCGCCGCCTCCGTGGGCGACGTCTACAATGCCGATGATGTCGAGAGGACGCTCAACAACGTCACCCGGGAAGTGAACCGCGCCGGTTATCCCTTTGCGCAGGTTCGCCCGACCGGTCAGCGCGACCCGGCGAGCCATCAGGTGTCTCTCGGCTTCGTGGTCGAGGACGGCCCCCACGTCTACGTCGAGCGGATCAACATCCGCGGCAACACCCGTACCCGCGACTACGTCATCCGCCGCGAGCTCGATATCGCCGAGGGCGACGCCTACAACCGCGTGCTGACCGACCGCGCCGAGCGGCGCCTGAACGGCCTCGGCTTCTTCAAGAAGGTCCGGTTCTCCAACGAGCCGGGCTCTGCGCCCGACCGCGTGGTCATCAACATCGACGTCGAGGATCAGCCCACGGGTTCGTTCTCGGTGGCGGGCGGCTACTCCACCCAGGACGGCATCATCGGCGAGGTCTCGGTCTCCGAGTCGAACTTCCTCGGTCGCGGCCAGTATGTCCGCCTCGCCGGTACGGGCGGCCAGTACTCGCGCGGTGTCGATTTCTCGTTCACCGAGCCGTACTTCCTCGGCTACCGCCTCGCGGCGGGCTTCGACGCCTTCTACAAGTACTCCGACCTGACCCGGTACTCGCGCTACGAGACCACGGTCTACGGCGGCCAGCTTCGCCTGGGTCTGCCGATCACCGAGGAGTTCGGCATCACCCTGCGCTACTCGCTGTACAACACCGAGCTGAAGGTGCCGAACACCCTCAAGCGGCCGTACAACGACTGTTCGGTGCCGATCCCCGGCTACACCGCCCGCTATGCGGCGGGCACGATCGACCCGAACACGGGCCGCGATATCGGCGGCCAGGCGCTCTATCCGAACTGCGCCTATGACGGCGAGGCTTCGATCGCCATCAAGGGTTCGCAGGGCAACACGCTCACGTCGCTGGCGGGCCTGACGCTCGCCTACTCGACCCTCGACGTGATCGGCGCCCCGCGGAACGGCCTCTACGCCGAGCTCAAGCCCGACGTCGCCGGCCTGGGCGGCGACTCCAAGTTCTTCCGCGTCACCGCCGATGCGCGGTATTACAAGGAGATCTTCGAGGACGTCGTCGGCTTCGTCCGGTTCCAGGGCGGCCACATCGAGCCGATCGATGGGAAGCCCCTGCGCGTGACGGACGAGTTCTTCCTCGGTCCGTCGCTGGTCCGCGGCTTCGCGCCGAACGGCATCGGCCCGCGCGACGTCGGCATCGCCGACGCCCGCTCGAACGCGATCGGCGGCTCGACCTATATCGGCGGCACCCTGGAAGTGCAGTTCCCGCTGCCCGGCGTGCCGCGTGATCTGGGTCTGAAGGGCGCGCTGTTCGCCGATGCCGGTACGCTGTTCGGCTACCACAGCCGGCGTGCCTTCGACGTGAATGGCGACAGCTTCATCAACGGCACATCGCCGGTGACCGGACGCTGCAACTTCAACGCGTTCACGATCGGCGTCGAGCCGGAATGCGTGAACGTGCGCGACACTGCCACGATCCGGTCGTCGGTCGGCGCCTCCATCCTGTGGAACTCGCCGCTCGGACCGATCCGGTTCGACTACGCCTACGCGCTGACGAAGGACGAAGGTATCCCGGTCTACGTCCCGCTGCTCGGCAAGGTCGGCCACGTCGGCAAGGATCAGACCCAGGCGTTCCGCTTCTCCGGCGGCTCGCGCTTCTGATAAAATTCTCGCGCGCCGGCCGGATTGTCCCGGTCGGCGCGTTGTCGCGCATGTCAGATCCCGTTTTCTTCACCGCCGCTACCGCCGGGCTCACCCTGGCCGAGATCGCGGCGGCCGCCGGCGCGACCCTCCCGGAGGGCGTGGATCCGGATTGTCGGCTCACAGGAGCCGCTTCTCTCGAGAGCGCCGGCCCGGAGCACCTCGCCTACATGGACAATGCCCGGTACGGCGACGCACTCGCCGTGACGCGGGCGGGTGCCTGCCTGGTCTCACCGCGCTTCGCAGCGCGCTGTCCCGCCGAAACCGTGTGCCTCGTCAGCCGCGATCCGTACCGCGCTTATGCGACGCTGCTCGGGCGCCTGCATCCCGATGCCCTGCGTCCGGGATCGCAATTCGCGGCGCGCGGGATTGCGCCGGGGGGCCATGTCCATCCGGAAGCCCGGCTGGAGGAGGGGGTCACGGTCGATCCCGGCGCGGTGATCGGCCCCGGCGCGGAGATCGGCGCCGGAACCGTCATCGGTCCCAATGCTGTGATCGGGCCGGGTGTGCGGATCGGCCGTGACTGCGCGATCGGGGCAGGCACGACGCTCAGCCACGCGCTTCTGGGTAACCGCGTGATCCTCCACCCGGGTGCCCGGCTCGGGCAGGACGGTTTCGGCTTCGCGATGGGCGCCACCCACCTCAAGGTGCCGCAGATCGGCCGGGTGATCGTCCAGGACGATGTCGAGATCGGCGCCAACACCACGATCGACCGAGGCGCCTCGCGCGACACGGTCATCGGTGAGGGCACCAAGATCGATAACCTCGTGCAGATCGCCCACAACGTGGTGATCGGGCGTCACTGCGTGATCGTGTCGGGCGTCGGCATCTCGGGGTCGACCACCTTGGAGGACTACGTGGTCCTCGGCGGCCAGGTCGGCGTGGTCGGTCACCTGCGGATCGGCCGTGGCTCGCAGATCGCTGGCTCATCCAACGTCAATCGCGACGTGCCGCCGGGCAGCCGCTGGGGCGGGACGCCTGCCAAACCCGTGCGTGCGTGGTTTCGTGAGCTGACGACGCTGGCACGCCTGGCCGAGCGCTCGGGCAAGGGCGACGGCGGCGACGACACCTGAGCAGCCAGCCAGGCGATCCGGCTCGTGCCGGCGGGCGCCAGCGGCTGCACGTCGGCAAGGCCTTGCGCTTGCCCCGATTTCTTCCGAAGAGGGCGATCTGTCCGCCGTCGGCGGTCGGAAGCCAAGCCGCCGCGGGCGGCAAGTCGAGGTGCGGGATCTGATGAGTGAGGCGGCGCGCGAGACCGGCGGCGAGCTGGGCACAGCCGATATCCAGACGCTGCTGGAGTTGCTGCCGCACCGCTACCCGTTCCTGATGGTGGACCGCATCATCGAGATCGACGGCGACGAATCCTGTATCGGTATCAAGAACGTCACGGCCAACGAGCCGCAATTCATGGGGCACTTTCCGGGCCTGCCGGTCTTCCCCGGCGTGCTCCTGATCGAGGGCATGGCGCAGACAGCCGGCGCGATCTGCTGCCGTCACATCAGGACGGACGAGCTGCGCACCAAGCAGGTGTTCTTCATGACCATCGACAAGTGCAAGTTCCGCAAGCCCGTCACCCCCGGGGACCAGGTGCGCTTCCACATGAAGAAGATGAACCAGCGCCGCACCATGTGGTGGTTCCGCGGAGAGGCCCGGGTCGACGGGACGCTGGTCGCCGAGGCCGAGATCGGCGCGATGCTGGTGACGGAGTGAGCGGCCCTCTCATCCATCCGAGCGCGGTGATCGAGCCAGGCGCCGAGATCGGCGACGGGGTGCGGATCGGTCCGTTCTGCCATATCGGTCCCGAAGTGGTGCTGGACCGGGAATGCGAGCTCATCAGCCACGTCGTGCTGGCGGGGCGCACCACGATCGGCCCCCGCACGCGGATCTTCCCGTTCGCGTCGATCGGGCACCAGCCGCAGGACCTGAAATACCGCGGCGAAGCCTCGACCCTCACGATCGGCGCCGATTGCCTGATCCGCGAGGGCGTCACCATGAATCCTGGGACCAGCGGTGGCGGTCTCGAGACCGTGGTGGGCGACCACTGCACCTTCCTGGCCAACTCCCACGTCGGCCATGATTGCCGGGTCGGCGCGCACGTGATCTTCTCGAACAACGTGATGCTGGCCGGGCATTGTTCGGTGGGCGACTACGCGATCCTCGGCGGCGGCGCCGCAGTGATCCAGTTCGCCCGGGTCGGGGCACACGCTTTCGTGGGCGGCCTGTCGGGCCTGGAGAACGACTGCATCCCCTACGGCATGGTGCTGGGCAACCGCGCCACCCTCTCGGGTCTCAACATTATCGGCCTGCAGCGCCGCGGCTTCGCCCGCGAGGACATCCACGCCCTGCGGCGGGCCTACCGCCTGCTCTTCGCTCCCGAAGGGACGCTGATGGAGCGGGTGGAGGATGTGGCCGCGACCTTCGAGTCCCACGCGGCCGTGCGGGAGATCCTCGAGTTCATCCGCGTCGGCGGCAAGCGCTCGATCTGCACGCCGCGCGAGGTTCCGACCCCGATCAGTGCCGCCTGATCGTTTCAGGCGATGGCCGAGGCCGATCCGACGCCCGAGGGGGCTCTCGTTCTGATCGCCGGCGCCGGGCGCCTGCCCGAACTCGTCGCCGAATCCCTGCGCCGGGCACGCCGGCCATTCCGGCTGATCGCGCTGCGCGGCTTCACGGGGCGGGCCCTGCGCGCCAGCGCCGACGCCACCGTCGACCTGCTCGACCTCGCCGCCACCCTCAAACTGCTGCGCCGCTGGGGGCCGGCCGTGGTGGTGCCGGCCGGCGGGGTGGCCCGGCCCAGCCCGGCCGCGATTCTCAATGCCGGCGCCGCCCTGCGCAACCGCGAAGCCCTGCGCATCATAGCGGGCGGAGGCGACGACCGCCTCCTGCGCGCCGCTCTGGCGCTCGTCGAGGAGGAGGGGCACCGGATCCTCGGCGTCCACGAGGCCGCGCCGGACCTGCTCTGCCCGGAAGGCCCCCTCGGGAGCCGGGTGCCGGATGCGGAGGCCGCCGCGTCGATCCGGACAGGGCGCGGAGTCCTGGCCGCACTGTCGCCCTATGATCTCGGCCAGGCGGTGGCAGTCTCGGGCGACCGGGTGCTCGCCGTCGAGGGACCGGAGGGGACCGACCGGATGCTGTCCCGGGCACGCGCCCTCGGGCGCAGGCCGTTCGGTTGGGGCAGGGCGCTGCCTGCAACCGTGCTGGTGAAGGCGCCCAAGGTCGGCCAGGACCGGCGCATTGACATGCCGGCGGTTGGCCCGCGGACAGTCCAGGCCGCGGCACGGGCCGGCTGCGCGGGCCTCGCGCTGGAGGCTGGCGGGACCCTGGTCATCGACCGCGCCGCCACAGCCGCCGAAGCCGATCGGCTCGGCCTGTTCGTGGTCGGTTACGGGCGCGCGCCATGACCACCGGGCCACGCGGGCCGAGGCGATGACGCGACCCCGATCCATCTGGCTCGTGGCCGGCGAGGATTCCGGCGACCAGCTCGGCGCCAAGCTGATGCGTGCGCTCCGGCCGGACGCACCGGACGCGACCTTCGGCGGCGTCGGCGGCGAGGCCATGGCGGAGGAGGGGCTCACCTCCCTGTTCCCCCTCGATGACGTGGCGGTGATGGGCTACCTGCCGGTGCTCGCCCGGGCCCGGACGCTCCTGCGGCGTATCCGCGAGACGGTCGAGGCGGTGGTGCGCGCCCGGCCGGACGTGCTGGTGATCATCGACAGTCCCGGCTTCACGCACGCGGTGGCGCGCCGCGTGCGGAAGGCGGCACCGGGCATCCCCATCATCGACTATGTCTCGCCGAGCGTGTGGGCGTGGCGCCCCTGGCGTGCCAAGGGCATGCGTCCCTTCATCGACCATGTGCTGGCGCTCCTGCCTTTCGAGCCCGACGCCCATCGCCGGCTCGGGGGGCCGCCCTGCACCTATGTCGGGCATCCGCTGATCGAGCGGCTCGCGGAGCTGCGCCCGGCTGCTCCGGAACTCCGGCGCCGGAACGCAAGCCCGTACAATCTCGTGGTCCTGCCCGGGTCCCGCCGCTCCGAGATCGAGCGGCTGATGCCCGTCTTCGGACAGGCGCTGGAACGCGTGGGCCGCACGCTGCCGGTCGAGGTGGTGCTGCCGGCGGTCACCCGCCACCGGGCCCTGATCGAGCACCTGGCGCTGGATTGGTCCGTCCCGGTGCGGATCGTCACCGGCGAGGCGCCGAAATACGCGGCCTTCCGCAACGCCCGCGCGGCGCTCGCGGCTTCCGGCACGGTAACGTTGGAACTGGCACTCGCCGGCGTGCCGATGGCCGTCGCCTACAAGGTCTCGCGCGCGGAGGAGTTCATCGCCCGCCGGCTCATCCAGGTCCCGAGCATCGTGCTGCCGAACCTGATCCTCGGGCAGAACGCGATGCCGGAACTCGTCCAGGCCGATTGTACGCCCGAGCGTCTCTCGGGGATCCTGCTGCCCCTGCTGGCGGGGGGGGCGGAGCGCGACGCGCAGCTTGCCGCGCTCGGCGCGATCGACGGCCTCATGCGGCTCACGGGCGACGATACGCCGAGTCGGGCCGCGGCGCGGGTCGTGCTGCAGGCGGCCTCGAGCCGGAGCGCTGCTTCGCAGGGATGATCGCGCGGTTCAGCCGGCGTGCCGGCTGCAGCGCAGGTAGGTCGCGCTGCCGCGGTTGCTCGACCACGTGAGATGGTCCCCCTCCACGGTCAGGCGGACCTGCGAGGACCAGCGCCGGCCGCGGTCGGTGCACTCGGCCGATGTGACCCAGGTGTTGCCGACGCGGTGTGTGTCGTGAAAGGTGCAGATTGTGCGGCCGGCGCGCGCGCGATCCGCGGTGATGATGGCAGGGATGTAGCCGCGGCGGCGCGACGGTGCCCCGCATGCAGCGGGAGTCGGTCCCCACACACCGACATACTCGGTGTTGACCAAGCTCGGCGAGGCTGGCGGCCGGGCGATCGCGGCGGCCGTCGCGGCCGGTGCGTCTGCGTCCTGATGATCGTCGGGGGCCGATTCGGCGGGCAGATCGAGTGTCACGACTCGGCGCGCGGTGGCCCGAGGGCCGGACGATCCTTCGGAGGATATCCCTGTTTCGGGTGCCTGCGGGCGGAACGGCATGTCCTCGGTCAAATAGGCTGCGCTGTAGGCGAACAGGCCGATCCAACCGACGATGAGGAGCAGGGGCACGGCAAAGCGGCGCTTGGCACTCGCCCGCGCTCCGTCTCCCGGATCGGCCAGCACCAACGCCCCCATACTCCTCCCCCCGTCATCCCGATCAGCGTCCGAAGATCCCCTTCAGGAACTGTGCCGTCCGGTTCCGCTTGCGCTTGCGCTCCAGTTCTGCCGCATCCTTAAGCCAGGCGACTTGGACGACGCGCCGTTCGCCTTCGAACGGTTCGTGACCATGCCACGAATTGTCGGCGCGTAGGAAGGCGAACATCGTGCCCATGGTCGGCGGCACTTCGACCGCGAAGGGCTCGTAGTTGCGGCCATCGTAGAGGACGCGCAGGCGGCCGGCGGCCGGGGCGTCCCAGGCGTCGTTCATGTAGATCAGAAGCGTCAGCACCTTCGACGGCCCGTCGGTGTGGATCGAGCCGTATTTCAGCTGGCTCTGCCGCATGATGGTGGTGAGGCGCGGGCAGGAGACGAGGTCGATCCCGAACTTCTCGCCGAGGATCTCCGAGAACGCATCGCTCTCCAGCTCGTCGATCAGCACCTTGAATCGGCCCTTGAGGGCGACCTCGTCCACGGTGAGGTAGCCGGGCTTGGCGATGTCGGGGAAGTCGCGGCGGATCGCGTCAATCGCGTCGGCATTCAGGACGTTGGTGCCCAGGGTATAGGGGTAGGGCTCGCGGGATACGGGCGCGGCGCGCACCGCGGCAACATCGAGGATCGAGAGGGCGGACATCATTGGGTCCCTTGGCTCCGGCGCGGGGCAGCCGGCACGCCGGGCGCCGGAGGCGCGTGCCGGAGAGCCGGCGGGACGCTGGGCCGGGCTCGCTCGCGCGGGCTTCTCGGCCGCGGATCTCAGCATCTGCCGGCGGTCCGGGAATCTCATAATCCGCCGATTGCGGCGGTCCGACGGCGAAAGCGGTGCGGTGGCACATTCCGGTGACAGTCTCGGGCCACCCGGCCGTGCAGGATGGTGCAATGCCCGCGGGCTTTCTTCCCGGGCGCGTGTGGAACCCGTTCCTGATGAGGCCGTTGGCCCTCGCCTTGTTGTGCTCACACCTGGTCGCCGTTGCGACCGGGGCGGAAGCGTTCGCCCAATCGCGCCCGCCGCGCGGTTCGGCGACCATGCGGATGAGCTGCTCGGAAGCGATGGCCCTGGTGAAGAGCGAGGGCGACGTAGTGATCGCCGCCGGGGCCGCGCCGGAGCGCTTCGTCAGCGGGCCGGGCCAGTGCAGCGCGTCGGAGATCGCCGAACTGCGCTTCGTCCCCACCCGCGACAACCCGCAATGTCCGATCGGCTATCACTGCCGCGAGCCGGGCTTCGAGGAATGGAACTGGTGATCGCGCCGCCGGCCTAAATCGCCGCAGCGCGTGTACGTGACGAAAGTTTCACGCGACAGCGCCGGGCAAGTGCCACTATCTCGCCATCAGCCGGGCCCAAGGCCGCCGGGCTGCGCCCCCTGCCGGGCGCGTACGGGACGAGGAGATACGCGTGGCTGCACTCAGGACCGGGCTCGGGATCCAGGCCGTGCTGACGGCCGTGGCCGCGCTGATCCTGCTGGCACTCCCGGGTGTTCCCAGCCCGCCGCTCTATGTGTCGCTTGCCGGCTTCGTCATGGCGGGCATCCTGGTCGCCTCCAACGGCATCTCGGCCTACCTGAAGGTCTTCGTCTCGGTCTACGGCGTCGGCTACCTGCTACTCGCCGGTTCGAAGACGATCGCCGCCATGGGCCTGCTTCCGCCGGTGATCGCGGCCCTGCTGCCGCCGGCCTTTGCCGCCACCGGCGCGGTGGTGTTCGCCGCCATCGTGCTGGGGATCTCGTATCTCGAGCCGATCCGGGCGATCACCAACATCGCCGACCCGTATTTCGCCAACCGCGACAAGCCCACCCGGGAGATCGGCCTGTTCCGCTGGTTCGGCACCACCGAGGGCCGGATCGGACGCAACCTCGTCGCCCTATCGATCTTCGTGAACTTCGCCGACGTCGCCCTGACGCTGCGGTTCAACTTCTTCTACCGCGACATCTACAACGCACTGCAGGAATACGACGCAGCCGGGTTCTGGTACCAGCTGCTCTGGGTGTTCGTGCCGCTGGCCACGCTGAACATCGCGATCGGCATGTTCGACCTGTTCGTGGATTCCTCGCTGCTCATCCGTTGGCGGACGTGGCTGACCCATAGCCTGTACGAGCGCTGGCTCGGCAACGGCACGCACTACCGGATCCCCTTCACCGACGAGGAGGCGGACAACCCGGATCAGCGTATCCAGGCCGACATCAACAGCTTCATCGTCCAGACCACGACCCTGTCGATCCGGCTGCTCAGCCAAGCGGCGCAGCTCGTGTCGTTCATCGTGATCCTCTGGACCCTGTCGCGCGACTTCGTGTTGCCATTCACTGATACCGTGGTGCCGGGTTTCCTGGTCTGGCTGGTGATCGCCTACGCGGTGGTTGGCACGTGGCTCACCCACCTGATCGGCCGCCCGCTGATCGGGCTCGATTTCCGGCAGGAGCAGGTGGAGGCGGATTTCCGTTTCGCACTCGCCCGCAACCGCATCTACTCGGAGCAGATCGCGCTGCTGCGCGGCGAGCGCGCCGAGGCCTCGCGTCTGGCAACGCTGTTCCACCGCGTGATCGAGAACTACGTCGGGATCATCTTCCGTCGCATCAAGCTGATCGCCTTCACGTTCAGCTATCGTCAGGCGAGCGTGATCTTCCCGATGGTGATCGCGGCACCCTCGTTCTTCGCCAAGAAGATCACGCTGGGCGCGCTACAGCAGACGTCGCAGGCCTTCGGGCAGGTGCAGAGCTCGCTGTCCTTCTTCGTCGATTCCTACACGACGCTGGCCGCCTACAAGGCCAACACCAACCGTCTCGGCTCCTTCCGGCGCGCCATGACTAAGGCCGAGGCGCTGGAGGCGGCGGGCTACGGGTTGGTCCAGGGCAACGAGAGCACGGGCGACGTTACCGCCCGGGGGCTGGCCCTGGCCCTGCCGGACGGGCGCCCGATCGTCACGGCCGACGCGCTGACGCTGCCGCGCGGCGGGGCGACGCTGGTCACGGGTCCCTCTGGCTCGGGCAAATCGACCCTGTTCCGCGCGATCGCCGGCATCTGGCCGTTCGGCACGGGCCGGATCGACGTGCCCGCCGGGCAGTCGGCGCTGCTGCTGCCGCAGCGGCCTTACATCCCGCTCGGCACGCTGCGCGGTGCGGTGGTCTATCCGAACACCACCGACCAGTTCTCGGACGCGGCGATCAAGGACGCCCTGGCGGCGGCCCAGCTGCCCCATCTCGTGGATCGTCTCGACGAGACCGATGCCTGGGAGCGGCGTCTGTCGGGGGGCGAGCAGCAGCGGCTGGCCATCGCGCGTGCCCTGCTGGCCAAGCCGGAATGGCTGTTCCTCGACGAGTCGACGGCCTCGCTGGACGAGCCGTCCGAGGCGGCGCTCTACCGGATGCTGCGCGAGCGGCTGCCCGGGACGACCATCGTGTCGATCGGCCACCGCTCGACGCTGGACGCGTTCCACGACCGGCGCATCGCGCTGGAGCCGGAGGGTGGGGTGTTCACCCCGCGGGAACAGAGGCAGCCGCTGCCGGCGGAGTAGCGAGCGGCCGCAGGGGGGGTGAGGATCAGCCTGCGCTCGGTTGTAGGGACCTCCCACCCACACCCTCATCCTGAGATGCCCGCCTAAGCGGGCCTCGGAGGAACCCTCCGGCTGGCTCCGCGATCCCTGGAGGCTCCTTCGCGGCTGCTGCTCAGCACCTCACGATGAGGGCGTGGGTGGGGATTCCGACGCTCTACAGGTCTCGCCGAATGCGGCTCCTGACGGCGCTTACGCCGCCTTCCGCAGCCCCGCAGCCGTCCGGGCCGCCTGCTCGATCGCCGCCGGATCGGGCGTGCCGGGCTTCACGACCCAGCTGCCGCCGACGCAGAGCACCGACGGGATCGCCAGCCAGTCCGGGGCGGTTGCATCGGTGATCCCGCCCGTCGGGCAGAACCGCACCTGCCCGAAGACGGCGGCGTGTGCCTTCAGCGCCTTGATCCCACCCGCAGCCTCGGCCGGGAAGAACTTAAACCGGTCCAGCCCGTGGTCCAGCCCCCGCATGATGTCGGCGGCCGTAGCGACGCCCGGCAGGTAGGGAACGCCGTTGGCCTTGGCGGCGTCGGTCAGCGGATCCGTAAGACCCGGCGAGACGATGAACTCGGCCCCCGCCGCCAGGGCATTGTCGAGATCGCGGGGATTGAGCACCGTGCCGGCCCCGACCACCGCGCCCTCGACCCGGGTCATCTCCCGGATGACATCGAGGGCGGCCGGCGTGCGCAGGGTGACCTCGAGGGCGGTCAGCCCGCCCCTCACGAGAGCCTCGGCGATGGGCCGCGCCTGGGCCACGTCGTCGATCACCAGGACCGGAATGACGGGCACGGAGCGCATCAGCGCGTCGATGCTGGTCAGATCGTTCATGATCGGCAACTCCTGTACGGCGTCAGAGGCCGGCGGCGGCGAGCATCGCCGAAGCGCCCCGCTCCGCCGTGTCGGCCCCCTGGCGCATGAACGCGAACAGCTCCCGTCCGGTGCCCTGTGCCGGCACGGGCGCCTCGGCCTCCGGACGGGCGGCGAACTCATCGTCGGCGACCAGCACCTGCAGCAGGCCGTCGGCGGCGCTGAGCCGGACGATGTCGCCGTCGCGGATGCGCCCGATCGGGCCACCGCCGAGCGCCTCGGGGCTCAGGTGGATGGCGGCCGGGACTTTTCCGGACGCCCCCGACATGCGCCCGTCCGTCACCAGCGCGACCTTGTGGCCGCGGTCCTGGAGCACGCCGAGGGGCGGGGTGAGCTTGTGCAGCTCCGGCATGCCGTTGGCCTTCGGGCCCTGGAACCGGACCACCACCACGACGTCGCGCTCCAGTTCGCCGGCCTTGAAGGCCTTGAGCACCTCGTCCTGGTCGGAGAAGACACGGGCCGGGGCCTCGATGGTCCGGCGGTGCTCCTCCACGGCGCTGGTCTTGAAGGTCGCCCGGCCGAGATTGCCCTTCACCAGCCGCATGCCGCCGTCGGGCTGGAACGGCTTGTCGGGCCGGCGGATCATCGTGTCGTCGAGGCTCTCCGGGACGGCGTCCTCGAAGACCAGATCCTCGCCCGCGAGCTTCGGGTCGCGGGCGTGGTCGCGGAGCGACTGGCCCGCCACGGTCAGGATGTCGTCGTGCAGGAGGCCCGCGTCGAGCAGGGCCGCCATCACGAAGCTCATGCCACCGGCGGCGTGGAAGTGGTTTACGTCGCCGGCGCCGTTCGGGTAGACGCGGGCGATCAGCGGCACGGCGCTGGAGAGGCGGTCGATATCCTCCCAGTCGATGACGATGCCGGCCGCGCGCGCGATGGCCGGCAGGTGGATCGCGTGGTTGGTCGAGCCGCCCGTGGCGAGCAGGCCCACGGCCGCATTCACGATCGCCTTCTCGTCGACGCACAGGCCGAGCGGCCGGTAGTCGTTGCCCGCGGCGCCGATCTCGGTGAGCCGGTGGATCGCCGCCCGGGTCACGGCCTGCCGCAGCTTGGTGCCGGGATTGATGAAGGACGCGCCCGGCATGTGCAGGCCCATCATGTCCATCATCATCTGATTCGAGTTGGCGGTGCCGTAGAACGTGCAGGTTCCGGCCGCGTGGTAGGAGGCGGACTCGGATTCGAGGAGCTCCGCGCGGCCGACCTTGCCCTCGGCGTAGAGCTGACGGATCCGCTGCTTCTCCTTGTTGGCGAGCCCGGAGGGCATCGGCCCGGCCGGGATCAGGATCGTCGGCAGGTGGCCGAAGCGGAGCGCCCCGATCAGCAAGCCCGGTACGATCTTGTCGCAGATGCCGAGCAGGGCGGCGCCGTCGAACATGCCGTGGCTTAAGCCCACCGCGGTCGAGAGGGCGATCGTGTCCCGGGAGAACAGCGACAGCTCCATGCCGGTCTGCCCCTGCGTGACCCCGTCGCACATGGCCGGCGTGCCGCCCGCTACCTGAGCGGTGGCGCCGCGCTCCCGGGCGAACAGCTTGATCTGGTCCGGATAGCGCCCGTAGGGCTGGTGCGCAGAGAGCATGTCGTTGTAGGCGGTGACGATGCCGATATTCATCACCGTCCGCTCGTCGCGGATCGCCGCCTTGTCCTCGCCGGCGGCCGCGAAGCCGTGGGCGAGGTTGCCGCAGGCGAGCTTGCCGCGCCGCACCCCCGCCTCGCGCTCGCGGGCGATCAGGTCGAGATAGGCGCGCCGGGTCTCGCGGGAGCGCGCCACGACGCGCTCGGTGACCGCGGCGACTTCGGGATGAAGCTCGGTCATGCTCGTTCCTCCAGGCTCGGTGCCGACGGGCGCAAGGCTGGTGCCGCGATCCGGGCTCGGCCTCCGCGGCCGCGTCGGTGGCCGGTATCTAAGGGGTGCGCCGCGGGATGTAACCCGGCCGACGCGCGGGACCGCCCGGCAGATCCGAGAACGGCTGTCCCGTCCTCCGAGCTCATCCAGAGGCACCGGAGCGCAGCGGATGCCTCGAAGGAGGGCTCCAGGGTGCGCAGCCAGCTGGAGGGCTCCTTCGAGGCTGCGACGCAGCACCTCAGGATGAGGGGGATGGAAGGGATCGGCCGGGGCACCGGGCCAAAGCGTGATCGCCCTCAGTACTCCCAGAAGATCCGCTGCAGCTCCTTGGTGTCGTTCGTCTTGGTGAGCGCCACGGCCGCCAGGATCTTGGCTTTGGCCGGGTTGAGATCATGGGCGACGACCCAATCGTACTTGTCGTCGGGCTGCTCGGCGTTGCGCAGGACGAAGCCGTCCGGCACCCGCGACGAGCGGATGACGATCGTGCCCTTGGAACGGATGTCCTTGAGCTTGTCCACGAGGTAGCCGGGCACCGAGCCGTTGCCGGTGCCGGCATTCACGATCGCTTTGGCGCCGGCCTGGACCTCCGCGTCGTAGACGCCGGGGATCATGTTGCCCGAACCGTAGACGATGCCCACGAGCGGCAGACTGTCGATCTGGTCGATGTCGAACTCGGAATTCGTGTTGTGGCGCTTCGACAGGGAGCGGAAGAAGTAGGTCTTGCCCTCGACGACCATGCCGAGCGGGCCCCACTGGCTGTAGAAGGCGCTGGGCACGACGTTCGTCCGCTTGTTCACGTCGCGGCCGGACTGGATGTAGTCGTTCATCGTCACGGTGACTCCCTGACCCACCGCCTCCTTGCTGGCCGCGACCGTCACGGCGTCGAGGAGGTTGAGGGCACCGTCAGCCGAGATTGCCGTCGAGGGCCGCATCGAGCCCACCACCACGATCGGCTTGTCGCTCTTGATCACGAGGTCGAGGAAGAAGGCGGTCTCCTCCAGGGTATCGGTACCGTGCGTGATGACCACGCCGTCGACATCGTCCTGCTTCAGGAGCTGGGAGACGCGCTTGCCGAGCTGAACGAGCTGCGCGTCCGTGAAGCTCTCCGAGGCGATCTGAAAGACCTGCTCGCCGCGCACGTTCGCAACGTTGCTCATCTGCGGGACCGCCGCGATCAGCTTGTCCACCGGCACCTTGGCGGCCGTGTAGGTGGCGCTGTTGGCGGCGTCGGCCCCGGCGCCCGCGATCGTGCCGCCGGTGGCGAGGATCACGACGTTCGGCTTCTTCGCCTCCGCTGCGGTGCCGGCCTCCGGCATCTCGCGGGCGAGGAGCGGGTTCGCCCCGAGGGAGCTGGCGAGGGCCAGCGCGAAGGCCGCCCCGCGCAGGGGAAGGGCCGCGCCGCTTCGGCAGGAGAACATCGGTGATCCTCGAAGGTTGAAGAGGTGACGAGTGCGACTCGACGCGGCGATGGTAGCCGCGTGCCCGCCTCAGGCAAGGATCGTGCGGACCCGCTCGACCACAGCCGGGCCGGATCTTCAGCCAAGCTGGGGCGTTGTCAGGGGTTGCTGCCCGTCCGGAGGTAAGCCCCCATGCTGCATCTCGCCGGCCTGCTCGAGGAACTCGAGCGGAGCGAGCCCGCGCGGGCCGCGATGTCGATCCTTGAGAAGTCCCTCGCCCGACGCTCGGTCGAGGAGCAGAGCGCGTTCTGGCGCGCCGTCGACCTCTACTACGTCTCGCGCAAGGCCCCGCCCGAGCCGACGACCGCGGCGACACTCGTCCCCGCGCTCGCGGCGGAGCCGGGGCTCGCCGCCGCGACCTGAGCCGGGTCGCCGCCTTCAGGCGCGCGCGGGAACCGCGGGGCTTAGGCGGCCGCCACCCTCCGGCTTGCTCCCGGCTGCGACGGCGCCCCGGGTCTCCGGCATCAGCATGAGATAGAGCACGAAGCCCAGCGCCGCGATGGCCGCGAGCGCCAGGAAGGCGGTGGCGTAGCCGGTAGAGACGATGATCACGCCGGCGAGCGTCGCGCTCAATGAGGCGCCGATCCCCTGAGCGGTGGCGACCGCGCCCTGGGCCGCGTTGAAGCGGCCGCCTCCGCGGGTCAGGTCCGCCACGACGATGGGGAACAGCGCACCGTAGACACCCGCGCCGACCCCGTCGAGGAGTTGGACGCCGACCAACCAGAACGGGTTGTCCGAGAGCGTGTAGAGCACGCCCCGAACGGCCAGGACCCCGAAGGCCGCCAGGAAGATCGGCTTGCGGCCGATGACGTCGGCCTTGGCGCCGACGAAGATCGCCACCGGCACCATCACGCATTGCGCCGCCACGATGCAGACCGCGATCAAGGAGGTCGCGTGGTCCTTGCCGGACAGATGCGTGAGGAGCTGGCCCACCGAGGTCAGCATCGCGGCATTGGCGAGGTGGAAGATCGCGCAGAGCACGGCGAAGAGCAGCAGCGCCCGGTTCTGCAACAGGGTGGCGAGGCCCGAGGGCTTCTCGTGGCCCTGCGATTCAGCCTCGGCCATGCCGCGGGCGAGGTCGTTGTCGATGGCATCGGCCGGAACCATCAGCATGGCGCCGATCGACAGGGCCGCCAGGATGCCCATGAGCCAGAACACCACCACCGGCCCGAAGAAGTAGGCGAGCCCGCCCGCCACCGCGGCCGAGACCGCGTTGCCCGCGTGGTTGAAGCCCTCGTTGCGGCCGATCCGCTTGGCGAACAGCTTCGGCCCAACGAGTCCCAGCGTGATCGCGGCCAGCGCCGGCGGGAAGATGGTGCCGGCCACGTGGGCGATCGATTGCGTCACGGTCACCAGATAGAAGTTCGCGATGAACGGCAGGACCAGGCAGCTCGCCGTGACCGCGACGGCGCCGCCGATCACCACGGCCCGCTTGTGGTTGGTGGCGTCGATGAGGGCGCCCGCCGGCGTCTGGGCCACGAGGCCGAGGATCCCCGCGATGGTCATCACGAGGCCGGTTGTCGCCTCATTCCAGCCCTGGTCCGGGCCGCGCACCGCGATGAGATAGATCGCAAGGTACGGGCCGAGCCCGTCGCGCACGTCGGCCAGGAAGAAGTTCAGCGCGTCGAGGCCGCCCAGCGCCTTGGCCGAAGGCGTCCGCGTGCCCGCGCTCCGCGCCGATCCGGCGGTCTCGATTCCCTGCATTGTATGTCAGTCCCCCGACGGATGGCGCCGCCAGCCCGAAACCCGGCCGGCGCGGCACACGCGGTGCTTGACGCCCGCGCATCGGATCGGTTCCCGCGTCTCGCTTCCCGAACCCGGGCTGCTCGCGATTCCGTGCTTTGTGAGGGGCTTAGCCCCGGTCCCAGCCCTCGGAAGCGTCAGGATTCCCGACATCGACCGTCGTGTCTCCCGACAGGTCGGTCCCAGACGCGCCGAGGCCGTAGCGCTCGATCTTTGCATAGAGGAGCTGCCTCTGGATGCCGAGGCGGCGCGCCGCCCGGGCCCGATTTCCATCCGCCTCACGCAGCGCCGCGCGTATCATCGTCCGCTCCAGGCGTGCGACCGCTCCGGGCAGGTCGCCCGACAGCCAGTCCGTGCAAGATCCGTCCTCTATCCGCGGTGCCGGCCGGTCCACCGGCAGGTCGATATCCCCGGGGGCGATCACCCCACCCCGCACCAGCACCGCCGCCCGCTCCACGACGTTGCGCAGCTCGCGCACGTTGCCGGGCCAGTCGTGGACCAGCAGGCGGGACGCCGCGCCCCCGCTCAGGCGCTTGCCCGACGGGGCGAGGAAACATTCGGCCAGCGGCACGATGTCGGCCAGGCGCTCGCGCAGCGGCGGCAGGTCGATGGGGACGACGTTGAGGCGATAATACAGGTCGGCGCGGAACAGGCCCTCGGCCACCAGCGCGGGCAGGTCGCGATGCGTGGCGGCGACCAAGCGGACATCGACCCGCGCGGACCGGCCGCCCAGCGGTGTCACCACGCAGTCCTGGATGACGCGCAGGATCTTGGCCTGCATGGCCGTCGGCATGTCGCCGATCTCGTCGAGGAACAGGGTGCCGCCCTCGGCCTGATGGAAGGCGCCCGCACGGTCCGCAGCCACGCCGGCGAACGCCCCTCGGACATGCCCGAACAGCTCGCTCTCCAGCTGATCGCCCGGGATGGCCGCGCAATTCACCGGGATGAACGGCCGCGCCCGCCGCCGGGAGAAGGCGTGCAGAGCCCGCGCCACCTCCTCCTTGCCGGTACCGGTCTCGCCGCGGATCAGCACGGTCGAGTTGGTGTCGGCGACGAGCCCGATGGTCTTCTGGACCCGCCGCATGCTCGCGCTGGACCCGACGAGGCCCGGATGTCCGGCCTGCACCGGCCGGCCGCCTGGATCCGACCGTGCGGTGCGCAGCATCGCGTCGAGGGCGCCGGCGAGGTCGGCGCGGCCGATCGGCTTGGTGAGGTGATCGTGGGCTCCGAGGCGCATCGCCTCGATGGTGTTGGCCGGGCTCGCGAAGGCGGTCAGCACGGTCACGGGCGGATGGTCCGGCAGTGCGCAGATCCGCTCCAGTGTCGCCATCCCGTCGAGGTCGCCCGGCATGCGCAGGTCGAGCAGCACCGCCGCCACCGGGCCCTCGCGCAGCCGCGCCAGCGCCTCCGCGCCGGAGGCGGCCGGAAGGGGCGTGTGGCCGAGGTCGGCCACGGTCTCGGCGAGCCCTTCGCGCAGGGCCCGGTCGTCGTCGACGATCAGGATGGTTGCCATGGCAGGTCCAGGAGAAAGGTGGTCTCGGGCTCGTCCTCGACCAGCCTGACCTCGCCGCGATGGGCCCGGGCGATCTCGCGCACGATCGCGAGCCCGAGGCCCGTCCCGTCGGCCCGGCCCGTGACGAAGGGCTCGAAGATCGTCGCGCGGATCGCCGGATCGATGCCCGGCCCGGTATCGCTCACATACAGGTACAGGCGCACGGCGCCGTCGATCGTGACCCGCGCGGCACCGAGCCGGATCCGGCCGCCCGGCGGCGTGTGCTGGAGCGCGTTCAGCAGCAGGTTGTCCAGAGCGCCGGCGATCTGGCCGCGGTCGATATGCGGGTGATCCCTCCCGGGCAGCCCCCCGGTCTCGGTCTCGATCCGGAGCGCGCGGTCACTCGCGAGATCCTCGTGCAGGCGGGCACAATCCGCCAGGAGCGGCGCCACAGCGGTGGGCGTGCGGTTGAGCGAGCGCGCCTGCGTCAGGTTGAGGAGATCGCGCAGCAATGTGTCGACCCGAGCGATCTGACCCAGCACCGTCTCCAGTGCGATGGCGGCGCGGTTCGGGTCGCCGCTGACCAGGGCGTTCTCGGCCTTGAGCCGCATCGCGGCGATCGGATTGCGAATCTCGTGGGCGACGCTGGCCGCAAGTCGCCCGAAGGCGGCCAGGCGCTCGGCGGCTACGGCCCGGGCGCGAGCCTCCCGCAGCCGCCCACCCGCGGCGTTGAGCGCGTCGACCAAGCGGTCGAATTCGCGTTCCCCAGTCCGGCCGAGGCGCGGCAAATCCTCGCCGTCCGAGCGCGGCGCCGCGAGCGCGGCTTCGAGCCGTGCGACCCGGCCGGAGAACCCGTAGAGGAACCAGCCGAGGAAGGCGGCGGAGCCGAGCACCGTGACGGCCAGGAAACCGAGACCCGCCAGGAAGCGCGTGTAGGTGGGCCCGTCGTTGACGTGCGCGCGCCCCATGGTCCAGGCGGTCAGCCCCGGCTCCGGGCCGTGCAGGGGGCATCCCTGGAGCAGGAGCACCTGCGTGCGGCTCGGGCGGCGGACGGAGACGGTGTGGTCGACGCGCAGGACCTGTGCATTCAACGCCGCGATCGTATCGTGCTCCGCGGCCGGGAGGTCTGTCTTCGGGCCGGTCCCCTCGTAAGTGGGATAGGCGTAGGCGACGGAGCCGTCCGCCGCGCTCCAGATCCCGCCCTCGATCCCTGCGAACCCGCCGAGCGCCGCCCCGAGCACACCGCCGAACTCACCCTCGGCGATGCCGCGCCCGCCGGTGCGCACCAGAGCGGCGTACCGGTCGAGGATCTCGCGGCAGGCCCGCCCGACGGCGATCTCGGTCTGGGCGACCTGGACACCCGTCGACTGGCTGTAGACGCCGAACATCAGGTACGCGGTGGCGACCGCGGACGCGAGCAGCAGGACCCACAAGGCGAGCAGCCGGGCGCGCAGGCTGTAGGCCGTCACGGCGGATTCCGGTGGGGCACGGCGCGGGCAGTTCCTCCGGCGGCGTCCCGGCCGCCCGGAATCAATCCCTAAGCATTATGCGCCGCGCTGGCCACCCGGCGGGAAGTCCGGGCGGAGTACAATCAATAACTTCATTGAAGCCGCATATGCAATTTTGCCGTGTGTCTGCATGTGGGACAAGGATGGTCTTTCCGATCTCTGCCCAGATCGCCGCGCAATGCCGGGAAAGGGATTGCGCTTTGTTGAAAACCTGACACAAACCGGCTTCATCGAGGCCATGCGCCCCATGCTGCGGGACATCGCCGCCGTGGCGCGCTTCTCTCGGAAGGCCTGGCGGGTCCACGGTTGGAGACGAACGGTGTCACACGCGCTCGTGGACCAAGAAGCGCTCGATGAACTCAGTGCCGTGATCGGCACGGAGAAGCTCGTCCGCATCCTCGACCGCTTCGTCCTGAGCCTCGCCACCGCCTTCGAAGGTCCGGATCGCGATGATGCCGATTATGGGCGCGAGGCGCATACGCTGGTGTCGATGTCGGGCATGCTCGGCTGCGCGGCCCTCTCCCTGGCCTGCCGCGACCTTGAGCAATCCGCCAAGGCCGGTGGCGACCTGTCGGGGCCACTCGTCGACCTCCGGTCCCTGCGCGACCGGACGCTCGCGGCCTTGCGGGATATGCGGGCGGAGGTCGAAACCGACGCGTGACGCCTGCGGCGCCACGGGCCGATCAGGCCGCCGTGACGGCGTCGAGGGGCGCCTCGAAGGTCAGCACTGCACCCTCCGGCGGATAGCTGAGCCGCGCCGTCCCGCCGAAGCTGTGGGCCAGGCTACGGGCGATCAGGCGCGTGCCGAAGCCCGTGCGGGTCGGCGGAGTCACCGGAGGACCGCCGGTCTCCTGCCAGCGGAACCGGAGCATCGGGCCGTTCGCCTCGTCGGCCACGTCCCAGCTGATACCGACATGTCCGGCCGCGACGGAGAGCGCGCCGTACTTGGCGGCATTGGTCCCGAGTTCGTGCAGCATGAGGGCCAGCATCATGCCGTGGCGAGGGCCCAGCGTGAGGTCGGGGCCTGCGACCCGGAACCGGTCCGCGACGCCGTCGCCGTGCAGGGAGACCGCCCCATCGACCAGACCGGCGAGGGAAGCCCGTGCAAAGGAACCCTGGAGCAGGACGTCGTGGGCCTGTGCGAGAGCCAGCAGCCGCGCGGCCAGGGCCTCGCCGGCGGCTTCCAGCGAGACCGCGTTGCGCATGGTCTGTGCCGCCACCGCCTGGACCATGGCCATGGTGTTCTTCATCCGATGGGCGAGTTCCTGCATCAGCAGGGTCTGGCGCGCCTCGGTGAGCTTCAAGTCGGAGATGTCGCGTGACACGGCCAGGATGCGCTCGGGGCGGCCGGGCGTCGCGCCGACCGGCGTGACGGCCACATCCCACCACCGGACCGAGCGGCCGCTCTCAAGCTGCCCCTGGAAGCGGCTCGGCTTCCCCATCCGCGCCTTGTCCAGGGCCGCAGCCGCCGCCTCGCGATCCTCGAGGCGCGTCCAGACATCGATCCAGGGACGGCCGATGACCTCCGCCTCGTCCTGCGCACCGCGGAGCGCAGGGCCGTTCTCGCTGGCTGTAATCAGGGTTCCGTCGCGGTCGATCACCTCCAGGTAATCGGCGGCCGCTTGCGAAAACCCGAATGGCCGCGGCCAGCGGGCGCAGGGTGGCCTCGCGTCCGGGGCGCTCACCGTGCCGTGCAGCGGCGACGCGGGGAACCGCCCCTGTTCGGCGAGACGCTCCGCTTCTACGCGGCCCGCCGCCTCGCCGATGCGGCCGAGCCGGCGGCCGCGCTGGCGCTCCGTCTCCACGCGTGAGGTTGCCTGTTCGAGCAGGGCGCGCAGGCGGATGTTTTCCGCAACGAGCGCGTCCAGATGCTGCTCCGCTCCGGCCGCCCGCGGCAACACGATGCCCGCATCCATCGCCCGCCCCCTTTCATCCCGGCGGGCCGCCCGTAGGCGGCGCGTCAGCGGAGATCCGTCGACGACAGGGCGCGGCGACGCGATGTCGGAAGCTGGGGCGCATCGGCGGTTCGGACCGCTTCTGATGCCGCGCCCCCGCCTGCGGCCTGGCGAATCGTTGGATCCCTCTTGCTAACATGCCGCCGGCGATTAGCAAACGAACTGTGTATTCGCCGGCGGGCGAAAACGTTCAGCTTCGCCAGATTCCGTGGCGAGAACAGTCACTTGTTCCGCATCAGCAGCACGAGCCAGCCGATACCGAGCACGAAAATAATCAATCCAATTGAAACGAAGACCGGCGTGCCGAGGTCGATCAGCCTGGGCGCCAGCTGGGTGGCGAAGGCCGCCACCACCAGGGCGACCGCGACCCGGGCCGCGGCGCGCTCGATGCCGCGGGTGACCTTGTCGAGCCCCTTCACCTCGATCTCGACGGTGACGCGGCCCTGCTTCAGCCGCACCAGCATCAGGTGGATGAGGGTCGGCAGTTCCGAGGCCGCGCCGTAAAGCCCGACGCCGAGCGCCTCGGCCTTCTGCTTGAGGGCGGAGAGCGAGAACTGCGTCTGCATACTCGCCCGGACCGTCGGGCCGGCCGCCGCGAACAGGTCGAAATTCGGGTCGAGGTGGCGCATCACGCCGTCGGCGGTCACCAGTCCCTTGAACAGGATGGCGAGGTCGGTGGGCATCGCGAGGTCGTTCTCGCGGGCCATGTTCATGAAGTCGGTGAGTACCAGCCCGAGATTCAGGGGGATCGAGGAGTGGCTCTCCACGAAGGACTGTGCCGAGACCTGGAGCTTGGTCAGATCCGGGTTGCTGGCGCCGGTCCAGTCGAGCAGCACGGCCATGAGGCCGTCCGCGTCCTGCTTGAGCATCGCGCCGATCAGCACGAGGAGCTGCGAGCGTCGCCGCTGCGACAGCCGGCCGATGATCCCGAAATCGATGAAGCCGATGCGGTTGCCCGGCAGGGCCAGCATGTTGCCCGGATGCGGATCGGCGTGGAACAGGCCCTCGATCAGCGCCATCCGCAGGAACGCGTCCGTGCCTTTCTGGGCGAGGAGCTTCTTGTCGATCCCGGCCGCCTTCAGGGCCGCCTCGTCGTTGGGGGGGATGCCGTGGATGAAGTCCTGCACCAGCACCCGCTCGGAGCAGTACTCCCAATGGATTTTCGGGAAGACGATGTCGTCCCGCCCCTC
Source organism: Methylobacterium sp. CM6257 (assembly GCF_054611515.1). Classification (NCBI taxonomy): domain Bacteria; kingdom Pseudomonadati; phylum Pseudomonadota; class Alphaproteobacteria; order Hyphomicrobiales; family Methylobacteriaceae; genus Methylobacterium; species Methylobacterium sp. CM6257. The sequence goes on along the minus strand of NZ_CM137735.1, from coordinate 5,358,880 downwards.
GAAGATCTGGGCGAGCAGCTCGCAGTTGCGCGCCTCGTTAAGCAGGTCGAGCTCGCCGTTCAGGCCCTCCGCGAGGTGGCGCATCTGCTCCCGCGGCTGATAGCGGGCCATGTCGGGCCACTCGTTCTCGACGATGCGCGCCCCGTGCGCCATCAGGCGCAGATCCGCCTCGATGATCTTGCGCAGGTTCGGCCGCAGGACCTTGACGATCACGTCCTCGCCCGAGTGCAGGCGCGCCCGGTAGACTTGAGCGATCGACGCGGAGGCGATGGGGTTCGTGTCGAAATCGGCGAACACCTCCAGGGGCGAGCCGCCGAGATCCTGCTCGAGCTGCGGCCCGATCTGCTCCCACGGCACCGGCACGACCTGGCTGTGGAGCTTCTGCAGCTCCTCCGTCCAGGCCGGCGAGAGGAGGTCGGGCCGGCTCGCGAGAACCTGCCCGAACTTGATGAAGGTCGGGCCCAGCGCCTCGATCGCCCGCCGCAGGCGCTCGGGCTCGGACAGGCGGGTGACATCGACCCGGGGCTGGCGACGCGGAAGCAGCGGCAGATGGCGCAGGCCGAGGCGGTCGACGACCCGCGTGACGCCGAAGCCGATCAGGATCGTCGCGATCTCGGACAGCCGCTGGCGGTCGCGGGCGGCAACGAAGGCTGTCTTCAGCATGGAGGGCGCGATCCGGTCGGACGGGATTGGGCGTCCGGACAGCACGAGCATAAGGACTTTTTTGCGGTCGCGAACCCGGGATGGCGAGCCCTGGGGCGACTTCAGCGTCGCGGGTGGGGATCTGGGGCGATCCCCACCCGGATCGCGTCAGGTCCGCGGCGCCACCGCCGGGCCGGGGGCTGCCGCGGGCCGGCGAGCGTCGCCGAAGCGAGCGTTGACCACCAGCAGCGTCACGACCACCGCCGAGAAGGCCAGGGCCGCCAGGAAATACAGCCCGGCCTCGAAGCTGCCGCTGGTCTCGCGGATCCAGCCGACGATGGACGGCGCGACGAAGCCGCCGAGATTGCCCACGCAGTTGATGAGCGCGATGCCGCCGGCCGCCGCGCTGCCGGAGAGGAATACCGACGGCAGGGCCCAGAACGGCGCCTTGCCGCCGTAGAGGCCGGCCGCCGCCACCGCCATGAAGGCCACGGCCCAGAGCGAGCCGGTGGCGAGGCCGGCGAGCGCCAGGCCTGCCGCTGTGAGCATCAGCGCGCTCGCCAGCGTCACGCGGCGATCGTTGGTGCGGTCGGAGATCCAGCCGATCGTCAGACCGCCGATCACCCCGAACACGTAAGGAACCGCGGTCATCAGGCCGGTCTGCATGTCCGACAGGCCGGTGCTCTTGAGGATCTGCGGCAGGAAGAACGCTAGGCCGAGATTGGCGCCGGTATTGGCGAAGTAGATGAACGACAGGGCCATCAGCCGCGGGTCGGCGAAGGCCTTCCGCAGGCTGGTCCCGTGAGTGGCCGCCACCGCCCGCTGCTCCGCGTCGATCACCGCCTGCAGGGCCGTGCGGTCCGCGGGCGCAAGCCAGGTCGCATCCTTCGGCCGGTCGGGGATCAGAGCCAGGAAGACGAAGCCGAACAGGGTGGTGGGCAGGCCCTCCAGCAGGAATAGCCATTGCCAGCCCTTGAGGCCGAGCAGCCCGTCGAGCTGCATGATCGCGGTGGAGAGCGGCGCGCCGATCGCCAGCGAGACCGGGATCCCCACCGCGAAGGCGCCGAAGATCCGCGCGCGGTACGCCTTGGGGAACCAGTAGGTGAGGTAGAGGATCACGCCCGGGTAGAACCCGGCTTCGGCCGCGCCGAGCAGGAAGCGCAGGACGAGGAAGCTCGTCGCGCCCTGCACGAACATCATCGCCGCCGAGAGTAGGCCCCAGGTGATCATGATCCGGGCGATCCAGCGCCGCGCCCCGACCTTCTCCAAGATCAGGTTGCTCGGCACCTCGAAGAGGAAGTAGCCGATGAAGAAGATCCCGGCGCCGAGGCCGAATACGGCCGGGCCGATGCCGAGGTCGGCGTTCATCCGCAGGGCCGCGAAGCCGACATTGATCCGGTCGACATAGGCCATGACGTAGCCGATGAAGAGCAGCGGCATCAGCCTGAAGAAGACTTGTCGGACGATCCGGTCCTGTTCGTTCGGGGCCATCGTTTCCTCTCGGTACAGTGTTCTGCTTTTGATCCGGTTGACCGGGGTTTGAATGACCGGCTTCTCCAGCGCGGACTCCTCATCCTGAGGTGGGCACCTCAGGATGAGGTCGGGATCGTGACCGCCGTGCCGGTCAGAAGGCCGGTTCGAGGCCGCTGGTCCGGTAGGCCGCGGCGGCCTGCGGCGTCGTCAGGCCGGCGAGGAAGCGCGCCGCGCCCGCCCGGTCGGTGGCTCCGCGCATGATCGCGGCCGAGAAGGTCGTCATCTCCTGCACCGGGTCGGGGAGGGGGCCGACGACCTCGATGCCCGGCACCACCATCAGCTCGCTGATCTGCTGGACGGCGATATCGGCCTCGCCGGAGACCAGCTTCTCGGCGGTGAAACCCTGCGGGATGATGGTCGCCCGGGCGTTGACCGCCTCGGCGAGCCCGAGTCGCGGCAGGAGCCCGGCGAAGTAGATCCCGCTGGCGCCGGTGCGCGAGTAGGCCACGGATCGCGCCTCGACCAGCGTGCGCTTGAGCGCCTCCACGGTGCCGATATCCGGGTGCTTCGCGCCGGCTTTCACGGCGATGCCGTAGCGGGAGCGCACCGCGTCGACGCGGCTCTCCGCCTCGACCCGGCCCTCCGCGATCAGACGGTCCATGGCGTCAGAGAGGACGAGGACAGCGTCGGCTGTCTCGCCGGCTTCGATCTCCTTCATGATGACTGCGGTCGGCGCCCAGTGGATCGCCGCCCGTCCGCCCGCCGCCTCGAAGGCGGGGACGACATGCGCGTCGAAGGCGCCCCGCACCACCAGGGCGCATTTCAGTCGCGTCGCGGTCTGCTCGTCTGCCATATCGTGTCCCATCGTTTCGCCTGAGAGCCGGCCGACCCGACGATCCGTCAGGTCGCACGCGCATGTTTTGGACCTCCCGACCTCCGACCTCATCCTGAGTCGCCGGAGCGTAGCGGAGGCCTCGCAGGAGCCCTCCGGCTGGCCGCCCACCCCTGGAATCCTCCTTCGAGGCCGCTGCGCGGCACCTCAGGATGAGGGGGCGGGTTGGGAATCGCAGTTCCGATGAGCCGAGGCCTCACCGCGGAGGCTCGGCGCGGGAATAGTCGAGAGCGGTGAAGCCGCCGCCCTGGTAGCGCTCGGCCACCGGATTGCCGCTGGTCTTTTTCTCCAGCGCCGCCGCGTAGGCATCGGCGCTGTCCTGCGGTGCCCAGTCGATGATCTCGCGGCCGTCGCGGCGCCACCAGGTCATGCGGCTGTTCCTGGACGCGCCCCAGACCACGACCGTCTTGGTGGGGCCGAGGGTTGGAGCCAGGGTGGCGCGCATGACGAGCCGGGTCATGTCGCCGTAGGAGAGCCACGTGGCGAGCATCCGCGCATCGGTGGGTTCGGGGAAGCAGGAGCCGATGCGCAGGAAGACGCTTTCGACACCGTGCTTGTGGCCATACAGGCCGCCCATCAGCTCGCCGTAGGCCTTGGACAGGCCGTAATAGCCGTCCGGCGCCAGGGCGCAGTCGTCGTCCAGCACCTCGGTGCGCTCGTGGAACCCGATGGCGTGGTTCGAGGAGGCGAAGATCATCCGGGCGCCCTCGCGGCGGGCCGCCTCGTAGGCGTGGTAGAGGCCGCGGATGTTGGGGCCGATCACCGTCTCGAACGGGTGCTCCACGGAGATCCCGCCGAAATGGAGGATCGTGCCGCAGCCCCCGGCGAGCCGCAGGATCGCCGGCCCGTCCTCCAGGTCGGCCAGCTGAAACCGCGCCCCCGCGGGCAGCGGGTCCGGGAAGGGGACGCGGTCGGTGAGGCGGAGCGTCCAGCCCTGTTCCCCGAGCGCCCGCGTCAGCACGCGCCCGAGCGCGCCCGAAGCTCCGGTCAGGAGGACGGGTTTCTGCGGGACGGTATCGGCATGCGCGCTCATGGGGTCCGCTCCAGGATCAGGCGGCCTTGGCCGCGTTCAGGGGATGGGCCGCCTCCGGAACGCGGGGGCGGCGCACGAAGATCGCCATCGCGATCACGCCCGCTGCGGCGATCAGGGCGGCGATGACGAAGGCGCTGGCGTAGCCGCCGAGATACTGCACGGCGAGCCCGGTCGCGGTCGGCCCGACGATGCCGGAGATGTTGCTGAGCAGGTGGACGAAGCCGCTGACTCCGCCGACCCGCGCCTCAGGCACCAGCTCGTGGATCGTCGCCCAGCAGGATTGCACCGAACTTGTCAGCATAAGCACCGCCAGCGCGATCAGCGCGACCGCCAGGGCGGCATTCGGCGCGGCATTGACCGCGATGAGCGCGACGCCCGCAATGGCGAGCGGCACGATCGTGGTGAGCTTCCGGGCGGCCAGCTTGTCGCCCATGCGCTTGTAGAGGTGGTCGGCGACGATGCCCCCGCCGACATAGCCGACGAACCCGCAGGCCCACGGAATCGAGGCGACGAGCGCCATCTGCTGCACCGGCATGTGCAGGGCGTCGGTGAGGTAGCTCGGGAGCCACGAGAGGAAGATGTAGAGCGTGTAGTTCACCGCGAACATGCCGAGACCCAGCGACAGCGTGCTCGGCAGGAACAGGTACTCCCGCAGGGAGCGCGCGTGGTCGGAGGGCGCGAGGTGCGTCACGGCCCGGCTGCGCTCGACGAGGGCGATCTCCTCGGCCCCGACCCGCGGATTGTCCTGCGGCCTGTCGGTCATCAGGAGGCGCCACGCCACCACCCAGATCAGCCCGACGGCGCCGATGGCGACGAAGGCCACCCGCCAGCCGTACTGGATCGCCAGCAGACCGACGACGGGAGCCGCGATGGCGCTGCCCACGGTCTGGCCCGAGAAGGTGAAGCCGATCGTCCGGGCGGTCTCCTCGCGGGGGAACCACGTGGTGATGGTGCGGTTCGTGGTGGAGTTCATCGGCCCCTCGGCGAAGCCGAACAGGGCGCGGACCACGAACATCTGGGCAAAGCCGGTGACTGCACCGGTGAGCATGCACAGGATCGACCAGGAGGCGGCGGCCCAGCTGTAGACGCTGCGCGGACCGTAGCGGTCGGCGAGCTGGCCACCCACGAAGGCGAACAGCGCGTAGCCAAAAAAGAACGTGCTGAAGATCACCCCCAGCTCGGAGGGTGACAGGTTAAGGTCTTGCTTGACGAACGGCGCCGCGACGCCGAGCGCCGCGCGGTCCATGTAGTTGATGATTCCCGCGACGAAGAGAAGAGACGCGATCAGGAACCTGTATCGTTTGGCGAGCATGGGGTTTCCTCTAGGATTTTTATATTTTTGTTTCTCGTTTTCATCGATCTTGGTTGTTCCAAGACCCGACCTTTTCCTCAGATGCCCGCGTCAGCGGGCCTCGAAGGAGCCCCCCAGAGGGCGCCGGGATTCCCGGGATCCGCCTTCGAAGCCTCCGCTTCGCTGCGGCATCTCAGGATGAGGGGCGGATGGGATGGGCGGCGGTTTCGACTTTGGTTCTCCTGAAATCGTGAGTCCGATCGGACGCTTGGCTGCCCTACAGGAAGGCGATCGCGCAGGGGCTGAGGCTCGGGCGCGAGCCCGTCCGGCTGAGGTCGCCGGTGTCGGGATCGATCGCGAACTCGACGAGGCTGTCGCCCTGCTCGTTGGCGACGAGCAGGTGCTTGCCGTCGGGTGCCAGCGTCATGAAGCGCGGGTCGCGGCCGCCTGACGGCGTCCAGCTGATCGGATCGAGCCGCTCGGCGGCCTCCTCCACGCGGAAACGGGCGATGCCGTCCTGACCGCGATTCGAGGCGTAGACGAAGCGCCCGCAGGGCGTGACCACGATCGCCGCCGCCGTGCTCGCGCCGAAGAAGTCCGGCGGCAGGGTCGGAACGAGGTGCAGGGGGGTGAGCGCGCCGATGGCCTCGTCCCACCGGCAGGTCGCGATGCTCGACTCCAGCTCGTTTACCAGGAAGGCGAGGGGGCGGCTCGGATGGAACGCGATGTGGCGCGGCCCCGCCCCGGGTCGCATCGCCGTCTCCGATACGATCGCGAGCCGATCGCCGTCAGGCCGCAGGATGAACACGCGGTCGAGGCCTTTGTCGGGGACGAGCACGTGACCCCGGCTCGGCGAGAGGACCACGTGGTGCGGGTGGGCGCAGGCCTGCTCGGTCTTGTGCGGGCCGGGCTCGCCCGGGAGCGGCAGGACGTGGCTTGCCGGTTCCAATCCGCCGTCGGTGCGTACCGGGAGCAGGGCCACCGAACCGCTGGCATAGTTGGCGACGATCAGGAAGCGCCCGCTCGGGTCGAGGGCTTGATGCACGCTGTTGGTGCCGCCGGTGGCGGCGCTACCGAGGGCGCGCAGGGCTCCGTCCGCCGCGGCCGCGAAGGCGCTCGCCGCCTCGCCGTCACCCTGCACCGTGTAGAGAATCGAGCGTTCCGGGTCGGCGACCAGGAAGGACGGATTCGTCAGCCCCTCGACCCGGCCGAGATGGGTCCAGCCCGCGAGGCCAGCGCCGGTGCGGTACACGTCGATGCCCTGGCCGCGCGCCCGGCGCCGCTCGGTTGTGAAGCAGCCGACGAAGGCGAGGCCGAGTTGGGTGGGGCGGGACGCGGCGTCGGGCATCGTGATCTCCGGATCAGGCCCGTCGCGGGACGCAGCGCAGGAAATCGGGATTGAGCTCGGAGAGGCGGTTCACCCCGATCAGCGCCATGTCGCGGTTGAGCTCCTCCTTGAGGATCCGCATCGCGTGCTCGACGCCGGCCGCCCCGCCCAGCGCGGCGGCGAACATGAAGGGCCGGCCGAGCAGGACGAAGTCGGCACCGAGCGCCAGCGCCTTCATCACGTCGGTCCCCCGGCGGATGCCGCTGTCGACGATGATCTTCAGGTCGCCCTTCCGGGCGGCGATCTCCGGCAGCACGTCGAGGGGCGCGATCGCGTAGTCAAGCTGGCGGCCGCCATGGGTCGAGAGGATCACGCCGTCGGCGCCGCATCCGCGGGCGATCTCGACGTCCTCCGGGGCGAGCAGCCCCTTCACCAGCAGGTTGCCGGACCAGCGTTTGCGGATCGCCTCCAGGTTCTTCCAGGAGAGCTGGTCGCGGGCGATGGTGTTACGCACCGCCCCTTGCGACATCATCGGTGGGCCGCGCTCGGCCTCGGTGTTCTCGAAATGCGGCGCCCCGTGCTTCAGGAAGGTCCGGGCGACGGTGCCGAAGAGCCAGCGCGGATGCGTCGCGCTCTGCCACGCGACCTTCGGGGTTACCTTGATCGGCATGGAGAAGCCGCTGCGGGTGTTGTGCTCGCGGTTGCCGAGCGTCGGCGTGTCGGCGGTCACCACGAAGGTCCGGTAGCCGGCGGCCTCGACCCGATCGAGCAGGCGGTCGATCCGGTGCTGGTCGCCCGGCAGGTAGCCTTGGAACCACGCCTGCGGATTCTGGGCGTGGACGTCCTCCAGCTTGATCAGCGAGGAGGCGCTCAAGCACATCGGCAGGTTCATCCGCCGCGCTGCCTCGGCCAGCACGAGGTCGCCCCGGTAGGCAATGAAGGCGGCGCCGCCCAGCGGGCCGATCCCGAAGGGCGCCGCGTAGGTGTGGCCGAACAGCTCGGTGGCGGTGTCGCGCGCGGAGGTATCGCGCATGAGCCGGGGTACGAGGGCGTAATCGGCATAGGCGCCACGGCTCTGCGCCAGGGCGGATCCGGTCTCGACCCCGCCGGCCACGTACTGGAAGATCATCGGCGGCAGGAGCCGTCGGGCGTGGCGCTCGAAATCGTCGAGCGCCAGCAGGTCGCGGAACCGGTAAGGCGTGACCGCGTCGCTGCGCTTCAAGCTGGTGACGATGGCCTGCGGGGCGGCAATGCCCGCTGCCGTGGCATCTGCCCCACCTACCGTCGGCGCCTCGCGTTCCGGTGCCCCCAGGCCGGAGGCCGGCCGGTCGAGCGTCGCCATCGGCTCCTCCCTGTGCGCCGCCGCAAGGGCGGGTTTTTGGAAGCGCTTTCAGATAGTCAGCGCCCCGGAGCGGTGTCAATATACCGCCGGTCCGACTCGGCGCGTGCGGCCAAGATGCGTGCCAGGGCCGCCGAAATCTGTGCCGCGGCCATCGCGAGGCGGGCGGAGAGCCGGTTGGGAGAGGGAGACCGATTTCAGTGCTGGACCTTCCGGGAGAGATCCTCGAACCGCCGGTGCGCAGCCCGGTCGCGCGGGACGTGGCCCGCCGTGCCGGCGTCTCGACCGCCACAGTCTCTCGGGTGCTCAACGGCTCCGCCGGAGTTCGGGCTGACAAGCGCGAGGCCGTGATGCGCGCCGCTCAGGATCTCGGCTTCGTCGCCAACGGGGCGGCCCGGGCGCTCTCGACGCGCCGGTTCATGGCGGTGGGCGCGGTGGTCCCCAACATCGAGAACGAGGCCTTCGTCCGCGTTCTGTCGAGCTTTCAGGAGCGGCTGCGGCAGGCGGGCTACACTCTGGTCGCCGCCAATGCCGGCTATGACCTGGAGGACGAGCTGCGCGAGGCGACCTTCCTGCTGGAGCGGGGCGTCGACGGGCTGATGCTGGTCGGCGACATCCACCATCCGGATCTCTACGCCCGGATCGCCAGCACCGGGATCCCGATGGTGCAGACCTTCAGCCTTTCGCGGGAGCGCCCCTGCGTCGGATTCGACAACGCCGCGTCGGCAGCCCGGGCGGCGAACTACCTGATGGATCTGGGCCACCGTCGGATCGGGGTGATCTCCGGCCTGCGCAAGGACAACGACCGCGGCGGCGCCCGGGTGAACGGCATCGCGCAGGCGCTGGCGGCCCGCGGCCTGCGGCTCGCGCCGGAGCACGACATCGAGATCTCCTACGGCATCGGCGGCGGCCGCGACGGCTTCCGTCAGATGCTGGCCGGGGGTGAGCCGCCCACCGCGATCATCTGCGGCACCGATCAGATCGCCTTCGGAGCGATGATCGAGGCCAGGGCCCGGGGCCTCGCCGTCCCCGGCGACCTGTCGGTGATCGGCCACAACGATTCCGACTTCGCGCCCTTCCTGGATCCGCCGCTGACGACGATCCGCATTCACTCCGCCGAGATCGGCCATGCCGCCGGCGATCACCTGATCGCGCGGATCCAGGGGCGCCCGGTGGTGCGCCTCACCGAGATCGACGCCGAACTGATTCTGCGCGCCAGCACGGCGCCGCCCCCGCGCTAGGCCGAGGGGCGCGCGTTGCGCTAGCTTGCCCCTCGTTTGAAATCGCTTACAAGATAATCGACGGCGGCCGGGCTGGTGGTCGGCGCGCCCAACCCGAGACGCAGCATGGCTCCCCGCATCGTCCTCCTGCACGCGACGCCGGTCGCCATGGCGCCGATCCAGGCCGCCTTCGCAGAACACTGGCCCGAGGCCGAGACGGTCAATCTCCTCGACGACGGCCTGTCTCTCGACAGGGCCAAGGAGCCGGGTGAGATCTCGGCGGGCATGATCGAGCGCTTCGTGCGGTTCGGGCGCTACGGCCACGACATGGGCGCGGACGGTATCCTGATCACCTGCTCGGCCTTCGGGCCTGCCATCGACCGGCTGATCGAGACCGTGCCGATTCCCGTGCTCAAGCCCAATGAGGCGATGTTCCGCGCCGCGATCGCGCAGGGCCAGCGCATCGGCATGCTGGCCACCTTCGGCCCCTCGGTCGGCACGATGACGGACGAGTTCGAGGAGTTCGTCGGCCAGGCCGACCGGCCGGCCACGTTGCGCACGGTGCTGGTGGACGACGCGATGGCGCGCTTGCGGGCCGGCGATGCCGAGACACACAACCGGCTGGTCGCCGACCGGGCACCGGAGCTGGCCGAATGCGACGCAATCATGTTGGCGCATTTCTCCACCTCCCGGGCGGCCGAGGCGGTGCGCAAGGCGGTCAATGTCCCGGTCCTGACCGCGCCCCATGCGGCGGTGGACCGGATGCGCGCGATGATCGAGACCGGCAGGAGCGCCTGACCCATGAAGCTCGGTGCCTTCAAGGACCGCCTCAGCGGCCATTGCGGCTTCCTGTTCACGGAGCTGCCGCTCGCCGAGCGCTTCGCGGCCGCCGCGCGGCTAGGATTCCGCGCCGTCGAGCACCCGAACCTCTTCGCGACGCCGGCCCGGGAGGTGGCGGGCTGGCTTGAGCGGGCGGGCGTGCCGCTGGTCCAGACCGGCTTTCCCGCCGGCGACGCGAGCAAGGGCGAGAAAGGGTTCGCGGCGCTGCCCGACAAGGTGGACTATTACCGCTCCACCATCGAGCCGACCTTGGACTACGTGGCGCAACTCGGCTGCCGCATGGTCCATCCGATGGCGGGCGTCCGTCCTGCCGGGGTCGAGCAGGCGCGTCTCTGGGACACCTATCTCGACAACCTCGCCTTCGCGGCCGATGCCGCCAAGGCACGCGGGATGACGGTAATCGTCGAGCCGATCGGCCCCGGTTCGATCGCCAACTACGTGATTGACGACCCGCTGGTGGCCGTCGAGGCGATCCGGGCGATCGGCCGCGACAACGTCAAGCTGCTGTTCGACGCGTACCATTGCGTCTGCCTGGGCCACGATCCGGCGGCGCTGATCCGCGCGCACGCGCCGCTCATCGCCCATGTCCAGATCGCCGACGATCCCGGCCGACACGAGCCGGGGACCGGCACGATCGCGTTCGACCCGATCTTCGCGGCGCTTGAGGAGGTTGGCTATGCCGGCTTCGTTGGCTGCGAGTACCACCCCGCGGCCGGAACCGAGGCGGGGCTCGGCTGGATGCGGGCGGCCTAGCAGCCGGCCGTTTGAATCGCGGATTCCAAGTCCCCACCCTCATCCTGAGGCGCCCGCGCCAGCGGGCCTCGAAGGAGGTCTCCAGAAGGCTCTGCGATCTCTGGAGGTCTCCTTCGAGGCTGCTGCGCAGCACCTCAGGATGAGGAGATCTGGTTGGATTGTCGGGGACTGGTCAGGTCGGCGGTGACCGCCGCGCGAGCCTCAGCCCAACAGCCGCGACCGGCGCTCCAGCACGGCGGGCCAGACCTCCGGGTTCACAAGGCGCGGCGGCGTCTCACCCTTCAGAAGGCCGATGATCTGCTCGGCGCCCCAGGCGGCCACGTTGCGGCGCGCCTCATGGGTGACGCCGGCGGTGTGGTAGGTCGCCACGACAGTGTCGAGCTGGAGCAGGGCCGAAGCGAGGGGCGGCGGCTCCGGCGCCCAGACATCGAGGCCCGCCCCCGCGAGGTGCCCAGAGGTCAGCGCCTCGGCGAGCGCGGCCTCGTCGTGGACGCCGCCGCGGGCGGTCGTGATGAACAGCGCCCCCGGCTTCATCGCCGCGAAAGCCTCGGCGTCGAAACTGCCGCGGGTCGTGTCGTCCAGCGGGCAATGCAGGGACACGATGTCGGACTCGGCCAAGAGCCGCGCCCGGTCGACCGGCTCCGCGCCGCGGGCCCGGATCTCCTCGGCCGACAGCAGCGGGTCGTAGGCGAGGACCCGCATGTCGAAGCCTTGGGCGAGCTTGGCCACCGCTCGGCCGGTATGCCCGATCCCGACGAGCCCCAGGGTCGAGCCGCCGATCTCGTGGCCCATCAGCGATTCCCGCGAGAAACCGCGCGCCGTCCGGAGCAGCCGGTCCGAGACGCAGATCTTGCGAGAGACGGCGAGCATCAGGCCGATCGCCAGCTCCGCCACCGAACGGGCGTTGCCGCCGACCTGATTGACCACCGCGACGCCGGCCCGGGTGCAGGCGGCGGCATCGACCGTGTCGAAGCCCGCGCCGCCCGATGAGACGGCGAGCAGGTTCGGGCAGGACGCGAGCAGATCGTCCGTCACGTGCCAGCGGCGCGGCAGCTCGTCGCGCGCCGGCGAGACGTGGAAGACGTGGGCCTGCTCGAGCAGCGCCTGGAGCGCGCTCTCCGGACCCTGCAGGTCACCGACCTGCAGGTCGATGTCGGGTTCGGCCCTCAGCCGCGCGTCGAAGACCGGGTTGATCCAGACGTTGAACCGACAGACGCGCTTGAGAGCCGCCACGGCGTCAGCCCTTCACCACGGCATCGATCGCGTCGATGACGTGATCGATGTTGTGGGTGTTGACCGCCGCCACGCAGATCCGGCCGGTCTCGAGCGCGTAAACCTCATGCTCCTCGCGCAGGCGGGTGGCCTCCTCGGGGCTGAGACCCGTGTAGGAGAACATGCCCTTCTGAGCCTTGATGGCGTCGAACCCGCGCTCGGGGTGGCGCTGCTGCAGGCTGTCGGCCATCCGCTCGCGCATGGCGCGGATCCGATCGCGCATCTCGGCGAGCTCCCGCTCCCAGTCGGCGCGCAGCTCCGGATCGGTGAGCACGATCTCGACGATCGCCGCGCCGTGGGTGTGGGGGTTCGAGTAGCTCGCCCGGACGAGCCGCTTGGCGAAGGCCTCGACCTTCGCCTTCATGACCGGATTCTCGGCTACGATGGTCAGCGCACCGACGCGCTCCCCGTAGAGCGAGAACGACTTCGAGAACGAGGAGGCCACGAAGAATTCCTGGCCCGACTCTGCGAACAGGCGCACCGGCTCCGCGTCGGCGTCGAGGCCGTTGCCGAAGCCCTGGTAGGCGATGTCGAGGAACGGGATCAGGCCGCGCTCGGCCATCAGGGGAACGAGATCGCGCCACTCGTCGAGGCTGAGATCGGCGCCGGTCGGGTTGTGGCAGCAGGCGTGCAGAACCACGATCGAGCCCTTCGGCAGGTCCTGGAGGTAGGCCCGCATGGCCGGGTAGTCGGCGCCGCCGGTCTCGGCCGAGAAGTAGGGATAATCCACGACGGTGAAGCCGGCCTGGCTGAACAGGGCCTTGTGGTTCTCCCAGCTCGGGTTGCTCACCGCCACGGTGGCGCCCGGATAGAGCTTCGCCAGCACGTCGGCGCCGGTCTTCAGCGCACCGGTGCCGCCGATGCTCTGGAGCGTCGCGACCCGGTTCTGGGACAGGATCGGGGCGCCCTTCCCGAACAGCAATTCCTGGACCGCGTCGCGGAACGGCTTGGTGCCCTCGATCGGCCGGTAGGTCTTCGGGAGACCCTTCTCGATCCAGCGCTTCTCGGCAATCTGAACGGCGCGCAGGCGCGGCACCTTGCCGTCCGCGTCCGTGTACACGCCGACCACGAGGTTGAGCTTCTTCGGGCTCGGATCGGCGTTGAAAGCCTCGAACAGCCGCATGATCGGGTCGAGCGGCGCGTCCTGGATGCCGGCGAACAGCGAGGTCATGATTGTCTATCGTCCCAGAGGGTCTTCGGTGCGGCGCGACGGCCGCTTCGATGCACCTGTCGGTGGATCGGGCCGACGGCCTTATTCCGCACATCGCGCGCGCGCGCCAGCGCTTCCGTGCGCATCTGCATCCCGATCCGCTCAGGAATTCCGGGATCGGGAGCCGATCGGAGCACGGTGCCCCTGAACGCTGCCTCTTCCGGAGACGGCAGGCAGCACCGTAAACTGCCGTCATGTTGTGTCGCTTCGCGCTTGTCCTTGCAGGCCTTCTCGCCGCCGGTCCCGTGGCCGCCCAGGGGCCGGTACGGATCGGTCTGTCGGCGCCGCTCTCCGGGCCGGATGCCGCCTTCGGGCAAGGTCTCCGGCAGGGCGCCGAGCAGGCGGTGGCCGACCTGAACCGGACGGCCGGGGCGCGGACGAAGTTCGTCTTGGTCCCGGCGGACGATACCGGCGATGCCAGGATTGCCACCGTGGTCGCCCGGAAATTCGTGGCGGACGGCGTACGCCTCGTGATCGGGCCCTTCGAGTCCAGCGCGGTCGCCGCCGCTTCCCCGCTCTACGAGGAGGCGGGCGCGGTGGTCGTGACGCCCGGCGCGACCTACACGCCCCTCACCGGCCGCGGCCTCTGGAACCTGTTCCGGCTCGGCGCGAGCGACGCGCAACAGGGCCGGGCGGCCGGCGCGTATCTGGTCAGGGCCTTCGCGGGCCGGCGCATCGGCATCGTGCATGATCGCTCGACCTTCGGCCGCGGCCTCGCCGACGCGGTGGCCGCCCGATTGAAGGAAGCCGACGCGCCGGAGGTCTTCTTCGACGGCTTCCCCAGGGGGACCCGTGACCTCAGCGAATTCGTGGCCCGGCTGAAGGCGACCCAGGTCGAGGCGGTGTACTTCGGCGGTCTCGCACCCGAAGCGGCGGCCCTGGCGCGCGCCATGCAGGAGGCTGGCCTCGGTGCGCGGCTCATCGCCAGCGACGGCATCCTCGATCCCGGTTTCGCCGCTGCCGGTACGGCCGGGGAGGGCACCGTGATGACCCTCCAGCCCGATCCGCCGCACCTGCCCGACCCGCGGAGCGGAAAGCCCGGGCCACGCAGTCCCGAGGCCGAGAGCGTCGCGGCCTCCGCCTACGCGGCCGTCGAGCTCCTGGCCCAGGCTGTGGATCGGGCGCATGCGGCGGATTCGAGGACCGGGCGGATCGCCGACGGCCGCAGAGTAGCCGAGGCCTTGCGCGGCCAGCCGTTGCGCACCGTGCTCGGCCCGGTCGGCTTCGACGCCCGCGGGGACCGTTCGGGTGGTGCGGTTATCCTGCGGATCTGGCGCCGGACGCCGGATGGGCGGCTCGACTATGCCGGCAACGAAGCCGGGCCGTGAAAGCGGGCAATTTATGTCGATGAACGGCGTACTGTCTCCTCCGTGACTTGCGGCGCGTTCCTGCGGCGACTACATGCGTGCGGTGCTGCTGAGCTGGCGCGGACGGTCTGTCGGATCGGATCCGCGCCCTGCGGCGTTTCCCGAGCTCGATGACAACCGAAGACGAATTGCCGGAACGCCTGCTGCCGGACGGTCCGACTGGAGAAGGTGCATGGCGAAAGAAGAATTGATGCAGTTCGACGGTCTCGTGATCGAGATCCTGCCGGATGCGCGCTACCGCGTGCAGCTCGACCAGGGCCACGAGATCGTGGCCTACACGGCCGGCAAGATGAAGAAGAACCGCATCAAGACCCTGGCCGGTGACCGGGTCACGGTGGAGATGTCGCCCTACGATCTCGAGAAGGGCCGTCTCGTATTCCGCCACAAGGACGAGCGCTCCTCGGGTCCGCGTCCCCCCGTGCGTGGCGGGCAGTTCCGCCGCCGTTGAGGATCGCGCGCGCGGCCCGTTCTCCGTCGGCCGCGCCTGCCTACTGTCTGCTCTCCATCACCGCTCTGCTCTGGGCCGGGAACGCGGTCACCAGCCGCTGGGCTCCCGGTCACGTCTCCCCGCAGGTGATCACGACACTGCGCTGGGCTGTCGCATGCCTGGTGCTGACGCCCTTCGCCGCTCGCAGGCTGGCCGCGGAGTGGCCGCTGCTGCGCCCCCACTGGCTGCGCATCCTGCTGATGGGCGGGTTGGGCTACACAGCCTTCAACTGTCTGTTCTACGCGGCCGGCGTCCACACGAGTGCGGTCAACCTGGCTCTGTTCCAGGGGGGCGATTCCGGTCCTGGTGATCGTGCTCAATCGCGTGGCCCATGGCGTGGCGGTCTCGCACGGGCAGGTGGCCGGCGTGGTGCTGACCCTCCTGGGGGCCAGCGTGGCCGCGACCCATGGTGACTGGACTGTCCTCACGCGGCTCGCCTTCAACCGCGGCGATATCCTCGTTTTCGGGGCCTGCCTCCTCTATGCAGGCTACACGATCTTCCTGCCGAGCCGGCCGAAAGTGTCGGCCCTGGCCTTCTTCGCCGCGATGGCCATCGCCGCCTTCCTGACGTCGCTGCCGCCCCTCGTCGTCGAGTGGACGACGGGGCACGCGGTCTGGCCCAGCCGGGAAGGTTGGGCGATGGTGGCGTTCGTCGGCCTCGGGCCGTCACTGCTGGCGCAGCTGTTCTTCATGCGCGGCGTCGAGATGATCGGCCCGAACCGTGCCGGCCTGTTCGTAAACCTTGTGCCGATCTTCGGCGCGATCCTCGCCGTCCTTCTGGTCGGCGAGTCGTTCGGGGCGACGGAGACGGCCGCCCTGGCCCTCGTGCTCGGCGGGATCGCCTGCGCCGAGCGCCTGAAACCGGCGCTCGCCGTCGCGGCGACCCCGGAGCCCGCTTACTCGCAGACGCGGACGCGGCGGATGTAGACGTCGCCGTAGGGATCGACGGTCCGCCGGCGCTCGAAATGGCAGACCGGGCCGTAATCTTCCTCGACGTAGACCGGCGGCGGGGCGCGGTAGACCGGGCGGCCCGGGTAATAGCCGTTGTTGGCCGACGCGATGGCGCCGCCGACTGCGAGGCCGCCGAGGACGCCGAGCGCGGCCGCGCCGCCGGCGCCGATTCCGTCGCGGGCCTGCGCGGCCGGCGCGAGGGTGGCGAGACTCCCGACGAGAAGGCTCGTCGCGAGAAGGTACTTCATGGGATCCCCCTGATCCGTGAGATTCGCGCCGACGATCGGCACAGTCCAGCTAGCACACTTCAGCTTTGGGGCGTTTGTTCGGCCGCACATGACGGCTTGACGTGGAGTGTTCCGCGGCACCAAACCCATCGGACAGCAGAGAGCGGGGGCCGGCATGGTGACACGGGGCTTCGTCGGGCGCAGGCAGCCGCCCGAGACCGGGGCGCGCCTGCCGCCGGGCCAGTACCGCACCGACGATTTCCCGATCCTGCAGATCGGCCCGAACCCGACGATTGATCTGGCCACCTGGCGATTCACGCTCCGGGACGGTGCGCGGCCGATCAAGTCGTGGAGCTGGGACGAGTTCGAGGCGCTGCCCCGGACCACGTGGCACGGGGACATTCACTGCGTGACAAAGTGGTCGAAGTTCGACACGGCCTGGGAAGGCGTGAGCTTCGACGACCTGCTGGCGGATGCCGGGATCGCGGCGCCGACCCCTTTCCTGCTGGCGGAATCCTACGACGACTACACCACGAACGTGCCGGTGGCCGACCTCGTGGGCGGCCGCGCCCTGGTGGCGACGCGCTATGCGGGCCAGCCGATCCATCCGGATCACGGCGGCCCGGCGCGGCTGTTCGTGCCACATCTCTACTTCTGGAAGAGCGCCAAGTGGGTGAAGGGCCTCCGCTTCACCCAGACCGACACAGCCGGTTTCTGGGAGCTGCGCGGCTATCACATGTACGGGGATCCCTGGCGTGAGCAGCGCTACATCGGTGACTGAACCGGTCGTCTTCCGCTGGCACGCGGCCGAGATCACCGCGATCGAGGCGGTGACTCCCCAGGTCAAGAGCTTCCGGCTGCGCTGCGGTCTCGCGGACAGCTACCGGGCCGGTCAGCACGTCGACGTCCGCCTCACCGCGGAAGACGGCTATCAGGCCCAGCGGAGCTACTCGATCGCGTCGGCGCAGGACGGCAGCGGCACCTTCGAGCTGATGATCGAGGCTCTGCCGGATGGAGAGGTCTCGGGCTGGTTCTCGCACTGCGCCGAGGTCGGCGACCGGGTGGAACTGCGCGGGCCGATCGGCGGCTCGTTCTCGTGGGACGGGCCGGATGGCGGGCCGCTGCTCCTGGCGGGCGGCGGCTCCGGGGTCGTGCCGCTGCTGGCAATGCTGCGGCGGCGGGCCCAGCTCTGGCGCGAGATCCCGGCGGCGCTGATCTACTCGGCGCGCACCCGGGAGGAGGCCATCGCGCTTCCCGAACTGGAACGGCGTGACCGGGAGGATCCCGGCTTCTCGCTGCATCTCGCCACGACGCGAGTGCCCGGCGGCAAGAGGATCGACGCGGCCCTCGTCGCGGATGCACTGGCGCGGGTCGGCCGGCCCGGAAAAGTGTTCGTTTGCGGCTCGAACCGCTTCGTCGCCGCGGCCTCCGACCTGATCGTGGCGGCCGGCGTCGCACCTGGCCTGATCCGCACCGAGCGCTTCGGCGCCTGATCCCGCCCGCCGGTCAGGGGCTGAAGATCAGCACGAGGTAGACGAAGAACAGAACGAGGTGGACCGCGCCCTCCAGCACCGTGGTGCGGGAGCCCGAAAAGGTCTGTGCGCTGAGGATCAGCGTCACGGCGAGCAGCGTCATCTCGGTGGGCTTGAGGCCGAGCACCACAGTCTGGCCGGTGAGCAGCCCGATGGTGAGCACCGCCGGCACGGTGAGGCCGACCGTGGAGGTGGCGCCCCCCAGACACAGGTTGATCGCCCGCTGGAGTTCGTTGCGGGCCACCGCCCGCAGCGCCGAGATCCCCTCCGGGGTGAACACGATGGCGGCGATCAGGACGCCGCCCAAAGCGGAGGGCGCACCCAGCGCCGCGATGCCGTGGTCGAGGATCACCGCGAGGCTCTTGGCCAGCAGCACGATCGGGACGACGTTGGCGAGGAGCAGAACGAGGTGCTTGGCGATGCCGCCCTCTGCGGAAGACGCCGCCTCGGACGCGTGCTCCCCCGCGTCCCGCGCCTCCGCGTCGCGGAAGAACTCGCTGTGGCGGCCGGTCTGGATCAGCAGGAAGACGCCGTAGAGCGCCAGCGTGAACACCGAGAACGTCACCGCCTGAAGCGTCGTCAGCGTGCCGTCTTGGGTCGAACTCGTGAAGTTCGGGATGATCAGCGCGATGGTGGTGAGGGGGATGATCACCGACAGGAAGGCCGAGGCCCCCTGCAGGTTGTAGCGCTGCTGGTGGTGCCGCAGGCCGCCGACCAGGAGCCCGAGGCCGACCACGCCGTTCAACACGATCATCAGGACCGCGAACATCGTATCGCGGCCCAGCGTCGGCGCGTCCTTGGCCGAGAGCATCACGGCCGAGATCAGCGCCACCTCGATGATGACGATCGAGAGCGTGAGCACCAGGGTCCCGAGCGGCTCGCCGAGCCTATGGGCCAGCTCTTCGGCCTCGTGCACCACGCCGAAGGCGGCCCAGACGATCACTGCGAGCAGCCAGGCGAACAGGCCGCTCGCCGCGAGCGGGTGCGACAGGTCGGTGAGCCACCCCTTGCCGAACCACGCGAAGACGAGAACCGTCGCCCAGGCTACCGCCACCCGCAGGGCTGCCATCATGTCCGTCATGTTCTCCGACTGGCTCGTCTGACGCGTGGTGTATGGAACTCGACTGTTTCATAGGTCGCGCGTGCGATGGCGCCAGGGCTACGGCAGCCCCGGACTGGACGCACGCAACCGCCCCATGCTGCGGCGGGAGTGGTCAGTCGTGCCGCTTGGCGCTACGATGACAGGACCCGAATAAAGTCCGGCGCCTGATTCCTCCGCCGCGCGATGGCGCGCTGCCGGGGCGGCACGGCCGTTGAGAGTTCCCGAAGCTTGCCTTTCCCGACCCTGCCCGCCCCCCTCGCGCGGGCCCTAGCCGACCGCGGCTACGCCGATCCTACCCCGGTCCAGGCCGCGGTGCTGGAGGCGGCCGCCGGTGCCCGCGACCTCCTCGTCTCCGCCCAGACCGGCTCCGGCAAGACCGTAGCCTACGGGCTCGCCATGGCCGGCATGCTCATCGGCCAGGGCGACGGCGGGGACATGCTTCCACCCGCCGGCGCGCCGCTCGCGCTGGTGATCGCCCCGACCCGGGAACTCGCCCTGCAGGTCCAGCGCGAGCTGTCCTGGCTCTACGGCGCGGCCGGCGGCCGCGTCACCGCCTGCGTCGGCGGCATGGATCCGCGCCGCGAGGGCCGGATGCTGGCGGAGGGCACGCATATCGTGGTGGGGACGCCGGGCCGCCTGCGTGATCATCTCGAGCGGCGCAACCTCGATCCGACCGCCCTGCGGGCCGTGGTGCTCGACGAGGCCGACGAGATGCTCGATCTCGGCTTCCGCGAGGATATCGAGTTCATCCTCTCGGCCACGCCGCCGGATCGGGCGACGTACCTCTTCTCGGCGACGCTGCCCAAGGGGATCGAGGCGCTGGCCGAGCGCTACCAGCGCGACGCGCTCCGGCTCGCGGTCAAGAGCGAGACGCGGGGACATGCCGACATCGCCTACCGGGCCGTGCGGATCATGCCGCGGGAAACCGAGCACGTGGTGCTCAATCTCCTGCGCGAGGCGGATGCCAAGACCGCGATTGTCTTCTGCAACACGCGCAACGCCGTCCGGCACCTCCAGGCGAGCCTGACCGAGCGGGGCTTCTCTGTCGTGGCGCTCTCGGGCGAACTCGGCCAGGGCGACCGCAATGCCGCCCTGCAGGCTTTGCGCGACGGCCGTGCCCGGGTCTGCGTCGCCACCGACGTGGCGGCCCGCGGCATCGATCTGCCGTCCCTGAGTCTCGTCATCCACGCGGATCTCCCGCACGACGCCGAGGTGATGCAGCACCGCAGCGGCCGCACCGGCCGCGCCGGCCGCAAGGGCACCTCCGTCCTCTTGATCCCGAACTCGCGCCGGCGCCGCGCCGAGCAGATGTTCGCCATCGCCAAGGTGAGCCCCGAATGGTCGGGCCCTCCGTCAGCCGACGAGATCCGCAGGCTGGACGGCGAGCGCATGCTCTCCGATCCGCTCTTCGCCGAACCGCCGGCGGAGGAGGATGTCGCGCTCGCCGAGACGCTGCTGGCCAGCAAGAGCCCGGAGGAGTTGGCCGCGCTTCTGGCCCGCGTCTACCGCACCCGCCTGCCGGCTCCCGAGGAGGTCAGCGATCCGGGCGAGGGCCGTGCTCCGCGCGGTGAGCGGCCGCCCTACGATCCGATGGATCCGGAGCGGATCGCCGCCATGGGACCGGCCGTCTGGTTCCGGCTCAACCTCGGCCGTCGCGACAACGCCGATCCGCGCCGCCTGCTGCCGATGCTCACCCGTCGGGGCGGTGTCGGCCGGCAGGAGATCGGCGCGATCCGCATCTTCGACCGGGAGACCAAGTTCGAGGTGCGGGGCAACGCCGCGGCGCGCTTCGCCGAGTCCTTCGCCCGCAACGGCTCACCGGAGATTCAGGTCGAGCCGCTCGCCGGCGATGCCGCTCCGACCGAGCGCAAGGGCCGCCCCGGTGGCCCGAAGGGCTTCGCGAGCCTGCGCGCCGGCAAGCATCAGCGCAAGGTCGAGCGGTCCGGTCCCCGGGCCGACAGCAAGCCCGGCCGCAACTCGGGCCGAGGCTGAGCGCCGGGCGGCCACGGTCGCCCGCTCTCACCCTGCTGCAGGGGGAAAGGAATGCCCATTTTCAGTCGCCCCGATTCGCGGGCGCGGTGATCAGAAGACGTTCTTCACCGCATCGCCGAGCGCGTCGACGCTCTCCTTCAGCTTCCGTCCGGCGGGGGCCAGGGACGGCAGCTTGATACCGAGAACCTCGGTTTCCTCGGGCTCCGCCGGCTCCGCCTGCGCGACGGAGGTGGGTGCGGCGCCCTTCGTCTTCTCGGCGGCCTTCACGGGGACAGGGGCCTTGTGGGCGGCCACAGCCTTCCGCGCCGGCTTCTCGGACTTTTCGGGGGCGGCGGTGCTGGCGGCCGGCGTCGCGGTGGCGACCGGCTTCGGCGCGGACGGAGCGGCTGGCTCGGCCAGCTCGCGGGCTCGAACCGTCTCGGAGGCGCGCGGAGTCAGGAGCGCGGCCGTGCGGGCGGGCGGAAGCGGCACGACATGCCGGGAGGCGACGACCGGCACGACCGGGGTCGGTTGGGGAATGCGCTGCGTCGGTGTCTCGGGGGCGGCGGCCTGTGCCGGCGGCGTCGGCGCCGCCGCGCTCTTCACCGGAGCGGCGGCGGGGGTGAACGAGCCGGGCGGCGCCGCCATGCGAAGGGCCGGCGCGGCAGGCTCCGACGGCTTCGGTGCCGCGGTCGTGGCCTGGCCCGTGCCGGCCACGGCGGGGAGGCCGTCCTTCAACTCCGGCCAGTCCGCGGCCCGGCCGGACGAGACGAACTTCACCGGTGCGGGCGCCGCGAGTCCGGCCATCAGCGTCGAGGCCGCGACGCCGAAGCCCCCGAGTGCGCCGGCTCCGACCAGTCCGAACAGAACGAGGCGCAGGTGAGATGACCGCTCAGGCCGTGCCACCGGCGTCCGAGTCGCTCGGGTCTCGGAGGGGTCCAGGGCGAGATCGTTCATGATCGGGGTCTCTGACACGATGCACGACGCGCGCGACCGGGCTCCCCCACGACCGGCCGCCTCCCTCCGACGAGCCGGAGGTGGTTCGACACTGCCGACGATAAAGAAACCGCAATACGGCGCAAAGATGTCGGTCCGAATTGCGCGCGCGCCCAGTCCTGGCGCGGCTATCCACAAGATAAGAGGGCGCCGCTTAAGAATCCGTAGTCGGCTCGACCAGAACGGTGCGCGCGCTCTGCCGAAGTCACAGCCTGTCCGGCCCGGGAGCGTGCGTCAGCACAGGAACGGCGATCCGTCCGGGTCCGCCAACAGGCCGTTTCGGCCGCGAGCGACGGCATGGACTTCGCCGGCACAGCCGCTATGCGTCACGCGGTGGACACCGCGTCAGCCCGACTGCCGAATCCCGAAGCTGCGCCGGCGCCGCTCGGCCCCCGCGCGAGGCAATGGCCGTGGGCGGACTGGTCGACGCGCGCACGGCTGGTCGCCGTGGTGCTGCTCATCGACGCGCTGGCGGCCCTGGTCTCCTGCGGGGTCATCGTGCTGAACGCCCGTACGGCGGTGCGGGTCGAGACCCGCGCGTCCCTGGCCACCGTCGAATCCCTGGTCGCCGACACGATACGCCTGTCTGACACGGCCTCGCCCGATACGCTGCTCCAGACCCTGGACCTGCGCTTCAAGGTGCTCCGGCATGTCCGCGTCGCAGTTCTCGATGCGGACGGCGATCGGGTCGGAAGTCCGGCGCCGCCGCACCGGTCCGAGCGCGAGGCACCACACTGGTTCGCCGAGCTGATCATGCCGCCGATCGAGCGGCACACCCTGCCGATCTCGGTCAACGGGCAGCGACTCGGAACCGCGCAGATCACCACCCAGCCGATGGACGAGATCGACGAGATCTGGGGCTACGCCCGGGCGCTCTCCCTGACCACCCTGGCTATCAACGCCGCGATGCTGATCGCCCTCTACGTCGCTCTGGGCCGTATCCTCGCGCCGCTGCGGCGACTCGGCGCCGGCCTGACGCAGTTGGAGCACCACGACTACACCGCGCGCCTGGAGCCGCCCGGCGCCCGCGAACTGGCGGTGATCGCCGAGCGCTTCAACAAGGTGGCCGAGGCCCTGGGCGAGGTGCGGGCCGCCAACGGGCGCCTGAACCGCCAGCTCCTGACCGCGCAGGACGACGAGCGCCGCCGCACCGCCCTCGAACTGCACGACGAGTTCGGTCCCTGCCTGTTCGCCCTGGAGGCCAACGCCGCCTCGATCGCCCGGATCGCGTCCGGACCCGCCGAACCCAGCCGCGAGAAGCTCGCCGCCCGGGCGGCCGAGATCAGCGCCATCGTGGGCCAGGTCCAGACCGTCAATCGGGAACTCCTCAACCGCCTGCGGCCGCACGGGCTCGGACAGGCGCCGCTCGCCACCTGCCTCGACCTGCTGCTGCGCGGGTTCAGCCAGCGGCACCCCGGCATCACCTTCACGGGCCGGTTCGACGGCCTGGCGCGCGGTTACGGCGACCTCGTGGACCTCACGGTCTTCCGGTGCGTGCAGGAAAGCGCCACCAACGCCGTGCGCCACGGTGCAGCGACCCGGGTGAAGGCGGAAGCCGCCGAGACCGACGGGCGACTGCAGGTCGCAATCCGCGACAACGGCAGCGGGATTCCGGCGGAGCACGGGACCGGACTCGGGCTGTCGGGGATGCGCGAGCGTGTCGAGGCGCTCGGTGGCACCTTCGCCCTTGACAATGCCGGTCCCGGAGCAATCGTTCGGATCATGATCCCCGTTCCGCCGGAGCGGGGCGACGAGAACGACGCGCCGAGCGCATGAACGCCATCGCTTCCCAGATCGACGCCGCCGCGACGCGTCTGCCCGTCCTCGTGATCGACGACCATCCGATCGTCCTCCAAGGCTGCCGACGGGTGCTGGAGGATGCCGGCGTCGAGACCATCGCGGAGGCGACCACCGTCGTCGGCGGCTACCGCATCTTCCACCGGCTCCGGCCGCCGGTGGTGATCTGCGACCTGACCTTCCAGGGGAGCGGGATGGCCGGGCTCGGGCTGATCCGCCGGATCCGTGCCGTGGCGCCGGAGACGCGGATCCTCGTGTTCAGCATGCACAACGATCCGGTGATCGTCGCCCGCGCGCTGGAGGCCGGAGCGCTCGGCTACGTCCTCAAGGACCACGCCTCGGCCGAGCTGTTCGACGCCTTCGCGAAGGTGCGTGTCGGCGAGGTCTACCTCGACCGGCGGCTGGCCACCGAGGTGGCGATGCTGCGGGCGGACGCCCGCCGCACGCCGGAATCGCAGCTGACGCCGCGCGAGCAGCAGATCCTGGCGCGGCTCGCCCAGGGGCGTTCCTACGGCGCCATCGCGGCCGACCTGTCGGTGAGCTACAAGACCGTCACCAACGCCTGTTCGCAGATGCGCCAGAAGCTCGGCGTGCGGACGCTGGCCGAGCTGATCCACGTCGCCGTCACCCACGCCCAGCGCCAGGGCTAGGCGTGGCCGACCCTGCCATGACGGGCGACGGCGGCCCGGGCTCCTTCTCCCGGGAGGCCTGGACGCGCAACGCCGCCGCCTACGAGACCATCCGGTCGATGCCGTTCAACACGGAACTCGCCGCCGGCACGCTGCCGCAGGACCGGTTCCGGCACTACATCGTGCAGGACGCGCACTACCTGATCGGCTTCGGACGGGCGCTCAGCCTCGCCGCCGCGAAGGCGCCGGAGCCGGACGGGATCGTGCAGTTCTCCCGCGCCGCGCAGGACGCGATCGTGGTGGAGCGCGCTCTCCATGGCGGCTTCTTCCGCGACTACGGGATCGGGTCGGAGACCTTCGCGGCCACGCCGCTGACGCCGGCGTGTGACCATTACGTCTGCTACCTGCTGGCGACGGCCTATGCCGAGCCTTTCCCGGTGCTCTGTGCCGCCCTGCTGCCCTGCTTCTGGATCTACAAGGCGGTGGGCGACGATATCTTCGCGCGTGCGGCCCCCGACAATCCCTACAGGGCCTGGATCGACACCTACGCGGGCGAGGAGTTCGCCGAGGCGGTGGCGGCCATGATCGTCGCGACCGACCGAGCGGGGCAGGCGGTGTCCTCAGGCACGCGCGCGCGGATGCACCGGGCCTTCACGCAGGCCACCCGCCTGGAATGGATATTCTGGGACAGCGCCTACCGCGACGCGGCCTGGCCCTTGTGACGCGTCCGGCCCGTCCGTGACCGCGCCAACCTTGAGCCGCCGGGATCTCATGACCGCCGCGGCTGCCGCCGCCGCGCTCTGGCCGGCCGGGACCGAAGCCGCCGGCGCTCCGGCCCCGATCCCGCCGGATCGCCCGGTCCGGATCGCCATGGTGCTCTTTCCGGGCATGACCGCCCTCGACCTCGTGGGACCGCAGGCGCTGCTGGCCGGCCTGGCGCAGGACAGCCTGTACCTTGTCGCCGAGGTGGCCGGTCCGGTGGCGAGCGATACCGGCCTTGCCCTACTGGCGACCGTCGATTTCGCGAGCTGCCCGCAGGAGCTCGATGTCCTGTTCGTGCCGGGCGGTGACGGCACCCCCGCCCAGATGCGGAACTCGGCACTTCTCGGCTTCCTGCGCACGCGCGCCGCGCGGGCGGCGTGGGTGACGAGCGTCTGCACCGGCTCGCTGATCCTCGGAGCCGCCGGACTCTTGCGTGGCTACCGGGCGACGTCGCATTGGTCGGTACGCGACGCGGTGCTGCCGATGCTCGGTGCCGAGCCCGTGGCGGAACGCGTGGTGTTCGACCGCAACCGCGTCACCGCGTCCGGCATTTCGGCCGGGCTGGACTTCGCGCTGGCCCTCGCCGCCCGCCTGCGCGGCGCGGATTACGCCCGAACCGCCCAGCTCGTGGCGGAGTACACGCCCGCGCCGCCCTTCCAGGCCGGCACACCCGCGGAGGCGGGACCGGCCATCGTCCAGGCGGCGGATGCCATCCTGGGACCGCTCGTGGCCGGCTCCGCGGAGGCCGCCCGCCGCTGAACGCCCCGCGAGCGATGCAGCGCTGCCACGCTGCGCGCCGACTTGCGGCCATGTCCTTGACTGCGGGGCACCCCCGGCCGAACTGTGCCCTGCCAGATCCGCCGGAGCCGCCATGTCCCTGATCGCACGCCTGCGCGCCTATGCGGCCGAGGCTCTCGGCGTCGGCAGCCACGAGGCGGTGGACGATACGCATCTCGCGGCCACCGCGCTCCTCGTCCACGTGGCGCGGGTCGACGGCATCCTCGCCCCATCCGAGAATGAGCGCCTGTCCCGCCTCGTGCAGGGGCACTACGCCGACGGGCCTGACGCGGCGCGGGCGCTGATCGAGCGTGCCGCCGCGATGGCTTCCGAGGTCCGCGATGTGGCGAGCCTCGTCGAGATGATCCCCCACGAGGCCGACAGGGCCGAGCGGCAGGAACTCCTGGCCATGGCGTGGTCGGTGGCCGCGGCGGACGGGCACGTCGACGAGTTCGAAGAGGCGCTGGTGGAGCGGCTCGGCCGGCTGCTTGGGTTCGACGATGTCGCCATCACGGCTGCCCGGCAGAGCGGGCAGCAGGGTGTTGGGGCGGCATAGCGGCCGGGGCGCGGGTCATGATCGCGAGCCTCGCGCTGGTCCTCCTCGCTCAACTCGTCGGCGAGATCCTCGCCCGCGGCTTGGGCGTGCCCGTCCCGGGACCGGTGATCGGCATGGGGCTGATGTTCGCCTTCCTGCTCCTGCGCGATAACGCCCGGATCGGCCTGTCCCGCTTTCTGCCGAAACCGCTCACCGACGGCACCCTCGAATCGACGGCGCGGGGGCTCCTGATGAACCTGTCCCTGATGTTCGTGCCGGCAGGCGTCGGGGTTGTCGGCCGCCTGGATCTGCTGCGGGCGCAGGGGCTCAAGCTCGCCATCGTGCTGGTCGTCTCGACGGCGTTGTCGCTGCTCGTGACCGTTCTGGTGTTTCGCGCCGTCGCCGCCCGCGTGGAGCGGCGCGGGTCCGACGGGGGGCCTGACGCGTGAGCGGCGATTTCTCGCTGTGGGTCTACCTCGCCAAGACGCCGCTGCTCTGGCTGACCGTGACGCTGACGGCCTATGTCCTGGCCGATCGGGTCGCCGCGGCCACCGGCCGGCACCCGATCGCCAATCCCGTGCTCATTACGGTGGCGCTCGTCGGTGGGGTGCTGGCCGCGACCGGAACGCCCTATCCGACCTATTTCGAGGGCGCGCAATTCGTGCACTTCCTGCTCGGGCCCGCAACGGTCGTGCTGGCCATGCCGCTCTACGAGCGACGGGCCACGGTGATGCGGGCGCTGATCCCGATGCTCGCCGCGCTCGCTGCGGGCTCGGCCACGACGCTCGCCGTTGTGATCGCGCTGGCGCGGATCCTCGATATGCCGCAGCCGGTCCTCATCTCGCTGGCCCCGAAATCCGTCACCTCGGGCGTCGCGATGGGCATCGCGGAGGCGCTCGGCGGCGATCCGACCCTGACGGCGATCCTGGTGATCCTCACCGGCATCATCGGGGCGATCCTGGTCACGCCGATGATGGATCTCCTGCGTATCCGCGATATGCGCGCCCGGGGCTTCGCGGCAGGGCTCGCGGCCCACGGCATCGGCACGGCCCGCGCCTTCCAGGTCAGCGAGGTGGCGGGCACCTTCGCGGGCATCGCCATGGGCCTCAACGCCTTCGTGACGGCTATCCTCGCGCCCCTGGCGCTCCACCTCCTGTTCTGAACCCTCACCCGTCCAGCCGGTCTGCCACCGCCTCAGCGAGCGACAGGCTGGAGGTCAGCCCCGGGCTCTCGATCCCGAACAGATGGACGATTCGCGGCAGCCCGTGCTCGGCCGGCCCGTCGATCCGGAAATCCGCCGCGGGTTCGCCCGGGCCAGTGAGCTTCGGGCGCAGGCCGGCATAATCCGGATAGAGGGCTCCGTCCGGAAGGCCGGGCCAGTAGCGCCGGATCGCCCCGTAGAAGGCGTCGGCGCGTCGCGGATCGACCTGGTAGTCGAAGGCATCGACCCATTCCACGTCCGGGCCGAAGCGGGTGCGTCCCGCGAGATCGAGAGTCAGGTGGATGCCGAGCCCGCCGTCGATGCGGGGTGCCGGATAGATCAGCCGGGAGAAGGCGGGCTTGCCGGTGCAACCGAAATAGTTGCCGCGGGCGAGCCGCAGGGTCGGGACGCGCTCGGCGGGGTAGCCCTCCGTTCTGGCGGCGAGCGCGGGAGCGCCGAAGCTCGCGGCATTAACCACCGCGTCGAAGGCCATCGTGCCCGGTTCAGGGCCGCCGAAGGTGGCGTGCCACTGCCCCATTCGGCGCGACAGGCTCTCGACCGGCGTTCGCAGGGCGAGGGCGCCGCCGTGATCCTCGATTTCGCCGAGCAGGGCGAGCATCAGCGCGTGGCTATCGACGATGCCGGTACGGGGCGAGTGCAGCGCTACCGTGCAGACGAGGTTGGGCTCCAGATGCCGGGCCACCGCCCCGTCGAGCAGCTCCAGGCCAGGGACGCCGTTCGCCTCGCCCTGTCGACGGATCGCCGCGATCTTCTCGGCCTCCCCGTCGTCAGCCGCCACGATCAGCTTGCCGCAGGCCCGGTGCGGGACCCCGTGCGTCTCGCAGAAGTTGTACAACCTGCGGGACCCGTCCACGCAGTGGCGGGCACGCTCCGAATCCGTCGGATAATACATGCCTGCATGGATCACTTCCGAGCTTCGGGCCGAGACGCCGGTGCCGAACGCCTCCTCCGCCTCCGCGACGATCACCGCGTGTCCGCGAAGGGCGAGTGACCGCCCGATTGCGAGCCCGACGACGCCGGCTCCGACGACCAGGGCCTCCATCCGTATCCTTCTCCGCACGCGTGCCAGGGACGGCGCGGGTGCTCAATACCGCATCTTGGCCGAGACGACGACGGTCGTGACGATCCGGCATTGACCCAAGTTATCAATTGTAAGTAGAAATATCTCCGCAGAAGGTACGCGTTCCGGTTGTGGTTCGGGCGCCCGGACTCAAGACGGACGCCAGAGCCGCCGTCGACGGCTTCCATAGGAATGCGGGCCTCAACGATGGGCCGCCGGCAGCGAGGCGCACTGGAATACAGACAAACGCTCGACCCAGATCAAATATGGAGGAGACGACCATGCCGACCACCTCGCCGAGCGTCGAACTCGCGACACGGATCCTGAGCGCGTATGTCACGCGCAACAACGTCCCCGCGGGAAGCCTGCCGGACTTGCTCCATGAGGTGCATCGCTCGCTCATGACCCTGAACCGGCCGCCAGAGCAGCGGGTCAAGCGGCCTACCGAGGCGCAGATCCGCGCCTCGATCCGGCCCGACACGCTCATCAGCTTCGAGGACGGGAAGCCCTACAAGGCCCTGCGCCGCCACCTGACCATGCGCGGCCTCACCCCGGAGGCCTACAAGGCCAAGTGGGGATTGCCCGTGGATTATCCGCTGGTCTCTGCGGCTTACAGCGCCCGCCGCTCGAAGATCTCGCGTCAGATCGGGCTCAGCCAGCGGCAGCCGGAGGCCGCGGCGTAGAAGGATCTCCGGGGCTGACGGCCGGGCTGCCTGCGTCACGGCCGGCCCGGCGTCCCTACGGTCGCCGCCGACACCTCCTGGATGAGCAGCGCCACGAGGCCGGACCAGCCGGTCTGGTGAGAGGCACCGACGCCCCGGCCAGTGTCGCCGTGATAATATTCATAGAAGAGGATGAGGTCGCGGAAATGCGGATCGTCCTGCTCGATCCGACTGTCTCCGTAGACCGGCCTGCGCCCATCCGGACCGCGGGTGGAGAGGCCGATCAGGCGCCGCGAGAGGTGCTGAGCGATCTCGCGCAGGGAGTAGGTCCGGCCCGAGCCGGTCGGCGCCTCCACGCGAAAATCCGGGCCGTAATAATCGTGGAAGCGGTGCAGCCCGGCGATAAGTAGGTAGTTTACGGGCATCCAGATCGGACCGCGCCAGTTCGAATTGCCGCCGAACAGGCGTGAGCGCGACTCGGCGGGCTCGTAGGCGAGACCCAGGTCCCGCCCGTCCCAGACGAAGCAGAAGGGTGCGTCCGCATACGCCCGGGAGACGGCGCGCAGGCCGTGGTCGGAGAGGAACTCGCCCGGATCGAGAGCCCGGTGCAGGAGTGTCTTCAGCCTGTGCCCGCGCAGCAGCGAGAGGAGCGTGGTCTGTCCCTGCCCGGGCTCGTTCCAGCGCGAGACCAGGGTCGCCAGATCCGGGCGGTTCCTCAGGAAGAACTGCATCCGGTCGCATAAGGACGGCAGCTTCTCCAGGTCGCACGCGTTGATCGTCGCCACCGCGAAGATCGGGATCAGGCCGACCATGGTCCGCGCGCGGATAGGGAGGCGCTGACCGTCGCGGGTCTCGATCACGTCGTAGAAGAAGCCGTCCGCCTCGTCCCATACGCCGGCGCCGGTGGCCCCGGCGATGAGGAGGAAGTGCTCGAAGAACTTCTCCGCCATGTCCTCGTAGGTCGGGTCCTGGAGCGCCAGCTCGATGGCGATGCGCATCAGGTTGAGCGCGTAGGTCGCCATCCAAGCGGTCGCGTCGGACTGGGTGAGGGTGGCACCGTCGCCCACCGGCTTCGACCGGTCGAAGATGCCGATATTGTCGAGTCCCAGGAAGCCGCCCTGGAACAGGTTGCGGTCGTCCGCATCCTTGCGGTTGACCCACCACGTGAAGTTCAGGGTCAGCTTGTTGAAGATGCGCTTGAGGAAATCGTGATCCGGCCTGCCGGTGAGCGCTTGGTCCAGCTCGAACACCCGCCAGGCGGCGAGCGCGTGGATCGGCGGGTTGGCGTCCCCGAATCCCCACTCGTAGGCCGGCAGCGCAGCGTTGGGATGGGCGTAGGCCTCGTCGACGAGGAGCAGGAGCTGGTTCTTGGCGAAATCGGGATCGATCAGCGCGAAGACGATCGCCTGAAGGGCGAGATCCCAGGAGGCGAACCAGGGGTATTCCCAGGCGTCCGGCATCGAGATGATGTCGTTGGCGCGCAGGTGCGCCCAATCGCCGTTGCGTCCGTGCCGGCGCTCGGGGGACGGCGCGGGCTGGGCGGGATCGCCGGCAAGCCACTCGCGCACGTCGTAATGGTAGAGCTGCTTCGACCAGAGCATGCCGGCGAGCGCCTGCCGCTGGACGAGGCGCATCTCCGGGTCGGCGATGGGCGCCTGGAGCGCCGCGTAGAAGGTGTCGGTCTCGTCCTCGCGCGCGGCGAACACGGCGTCGAAATCCGCGAACGGCTCTCCTGAAGCGGTCTCGGCGCGCAGGCGCAGCCGCAGGGTCTGCGTCTCGCCCGGGCCGAGGCGCAGGTCGTAGCGGGCGGCGCACTTTGTCCCGGACAACCTGTTCGCCGCATGCTCGTCGCCGCCGGCCACGCAGCGGTCGATCCCGTCCTTGTAGAAGCCCTCGGCCGGGCCGCTGCCGAACAGCCGGTGCGTGTTGGTCTCGTTCTCGGTGAACAGCAGCTCGGCCGCGCCCTCGACGAAGAAGCGCATCGGCGACATGGCGGGATGGCGCACCCAGACCGAGCCGTCGGATCCGGCCGTCAGCTCCGGCTTGGCGATGCCCGCCTTCCAGGACCAGACGTTGCGCGCCCAGAGCTGCGGCAGCAGGGTCAGATCGGCGGCCTCTGGCCCCCGGTTGGTGGCGGTGACGCGCATCAAAACGTCGTCGGGAGCCGCCTTGGCGTAGGCGATCTCGACGTCGAAGTAGCGCCCCTCGTCGAACAGGCCTGTGTCGAGAAGCTCGAATTCCGGGTCATCGAGACCGCGCCGCCGGTTCTCCTCGACGAGGCGTTCGTACGGGAATGCGGCATGCGGATACTTGTACAGCATCCGCATGAAGGCGTGGGTCGGGATGCCGTCGAGGTAATAGTAGAGTTCCTTGACGTCCTCGCCGTGGTTGCCTTCCTCATTGGTCAGGCCGAAGAGGCGCTCCTTCAGGATCGGGTCGCGCCCGTTCCAGAGGGCGAGGGACAGGCACCAGTTCAGGTGCCTGTCGCCGAATCCTCCGATGCCGTCCTCGCCCCAGCGATAGGCCCGGGAACGGGCATGGTCGTGGGGCAGGTAGTCCCAGGCGTCGCCGCCCGGGCTGTAATCCTCCCGGACGGTGCCCCACTGCCGGTCGCTGAGATAGGACCCCCACTGGCGCCACGCCGGATCGGTGCGCGCCTCCATGAGCCGCCGCCCCTCGGCGGTCTCGAACAGGTCGCGCGGCACGCCGTCGGGCTTGGTCATCGGGTCGCTGTTCTTGGGCCCCGTATAGGCAGCCGGATAAAGCCGCGCCGCGTCGGGAAAGGTCAATGCCCGGGCGAGGCGCCGATGACCGGCCTGGACCGGATCACACGATCCGGATCGACAGGTCAGCAACCTGCCCCACCGCCTCGTTGACCGTGCGCTGGATCTGCCCCTGGGACGCCGGTTGCGATCGCGCGCGGACGCTCATCCACTGCCGCGATACGAATACCCGCCGGGTCGACATCGATGCGCAGCCGCCGGTAATCCGGGATCGCGGCATGGTCCGTTCTCACCGGCTCGTGGTGTGTGGCGGTGACGACGATCACCGACGCGCCCGCCGCCGCGGCGGCTTGGATGCCGGCCGGAGCGTCCTCGAACACGAGGCAGTCGCCCGCCGCGACGCCCAGCCGCTCCGCCGCCAGCCGGAAGCAGTCCGGGGCGGGCTTGCCCCGGACCACATCCTCGGCCGTCACCATCGTGAATGGCGCCGGCATGCCGGCCGCTTCGAGGCGGCGCGCCGCGAGCGCCCGGGGCGCCGAGGTGACGATCGCCCAGCGATCCGGCGGAAGCGCCTCCAGGAAGGTCTGCGCCCCCGGGATCTGGGTGATGTCGCCCACATCCTCCATCTCGCCACGGGTGATCGCCGCGGCCTCGGCCTCGGGATCCATGCCGGGCAAGTCGAGGCGCCGGATCGTCTCCACCGAGCGCACCCCGTGGATGGTCGGCAGGAACGCGGCCACGTCGAGGCCGTGCGCCTCGGCCCAGCGCGACCAGACGCGCTCCGCCGAGGCGATCGAACTGACGAGCGTACCGTCCATGTCGAACAGGAGCGCGGCGAAGCGGCGCGTTGGGAAGGAATTCTCTGACATGCGGCGTGGCTAAGTGGCTGTTGACCGATCGGCAACCGGGCCGCCCGCATGGCCGCGTTACGTTTGGCGGCGGGCCGCTTCCCCGCGGCCGTAAACGGCTTGCCGGGGCTCCCGCTTCACGGGCCGGCGCCTTTGGTGTAGCGCGGGTGCAACCCCGGGTCCCAAGCGGCCCTGCCACCGCGAACTTTGTCCGAACCATGCCGAGCCGCATCGACGCCACCTTCGCCCGCGCCCGCGCGGAGAACCGCGCCGTCCTCGTCACCTACGTGATGTCGGGCGACCCCGATCCCGAGACCTCCCTGGAGGTCCTGAAGGCGCTGCCCGGCGCGGGCGCGGACATCCTGGAATTCGGCCTACCCTTCACCGACCCGATGGCGGACGGCCCGGCGATCCAGGCGGCGGGCCTGCGGGCCCTGAAGGCCAAGCAGACCGTGCCCGGCACGCTCGACCTCGTGCGCCGCTTCCGCGCCGAGAACGACACGACGCCGGTCGTCCTGATGGGCTACTACAACCCGATCCATACCTACGGCGTCGACCGGTTCCTGGACGATGCGGTGGCGGCGGGGGTCGACGGGCTGATCGTGGTCGACTTGCCGCCGGAGGAGGATGCCGAGCTGTGCCTGCCGGCCCTCGCCAAGGGGCTGGCCTTCATCCGGCTCGCCACGCCTACCACCGACGAGCGACGTCTGCCGGCGGTGCTCGCGAACACGGCGGGCTTCGTCTACTACGTGTCGATCACCGGGGTGACGGGCACCGCGACGCCCGATTTCGGCAAGGTCTCGGAGGCGGTCGCGCGCATCCGGAAGCACACCGAGCTTCCCGTGGTGGTCGGCTTCGGCGTGAAGACCGGCGCGCACGCGGCGGCGATCGCCAAGGGGGCCGACGGGGTCGTAGTCGGCTCGGCGCTGGTGGACACCCTCGTGCGCTCCCTCGACGGTGACGGCCGGCCGCAGTCCGGAAGCGTGCCGGCGGTGGTCGAACTGGTGCGGGAGCTGGCCGAGGGCGTGCGCGCGGCCGGCGTCGGCCGGGCCGCCTGAGCGGGGCCACCGGCGGACCCTGGCGATGGAGCGCGCTCCATCTGATATCAGCGCGGGCTTGAAGCGGACGGACGCAAGTCGATGGTCGAACCGATGAACTGGATCTCGGAGGTGGTGCGCCCCCGGATCAAGACCCTGTTCAAGCGCGAGACGCCCGAGAACCTCTGGGTCAAGTGCCCGGACACGGGGCAGATGGTCTTCCACAAGGAGGTGGAGGCCAACCAGTGGGTCATTCCCGGATCCGAGCATCACCTGAAGATGAGCGCCCAGGCGCGTCTGAAGATGATGTTCGACGAGGGGACCTGGATCGACGTGGCGCTGCCCGAGGTCGCCGTCGACCCGCTGAAGTTCCGCGACGAGAAGCGCTACGTCGACCGGCTCAAGGAGGCGCGCTCCAAGACGGGCCTGCAGGACGCGTTCAAGATCGGCTTCGGCCGGGTGGGTGGCCTGCCGATGGTGCTGGCCGCGCAGGAATTCGGCTTCATGGCCGGCTCCCTCGGGATGGCGGCGGGCGAAGCCTTCGTGCGCGGCGCCGAGACGGCCCTGGAGAAGCGCACGCCCTACGTGCTGTTCGCGGCCTCGGGTGGCGCGCGCATGCAGGAGGGTATCCTGTCGCTGATGCAGATGCCCCGGACCACCGTGGCGGTGCGGCGCCTCAACGCGGCGCGCCTGCCCTACATCGTGGTGCTGACGAACCCGACCACCGGCGGCGTGACGGCCTCCTACGCCATGCTGGGGGACGTGCATCTCGCCGAGCCGGGCGCCCTGATCTGCTTCGCCGGCCCGCGCGTGATCGAGCAGACCATCCGGGAGAAGTTGCCGGACGGCTTCCAACGGGCGGAATACCTGCGCGAGCACGGCATGGTCGACCAAGTGGTCCACCGCCATCAGCTCAAGGAGACGATCACGCGCCTGTGCTGTCTCCTGACCAACGCCCCCGCGACGGAGATTCCGGTCTCCGCCCCCGAGGCAGCCTAGTTCCGCGCGATGGCCTCCTCCGACGCACTGATGGCGCGTTTCCTGGCGCTGCACCCCCGCACCATCGACCTGTCGCTCGGCCGGATCGAGCGGCTGCTCGCACGGCTCAATCACCCCGAGCGGCGCCTGCCGCCGGTGATCCACGTGGCCGGGACCAACGGCAAGGGATCGACCATCGCGTTCATGCGGGCGATTCTCGAAGCCGGCGGTCTTGCGGCCCATGTCTACACCTCGCCGCATCTCGTGCGCTTCCATGAGCGGATCCGGATCGGCGGCATCGGCGGCGGACAGTTCGTCGACGAGGAGAGGCTGGCCGACGCGTTCGCGCGCTGCGAGAGCGCCAATGCCGGCGAGCCCATCACCATGTTCGAGATCACCACGGCGGCGGCCCTGCTGCTGTTCTCGGAGAGCCCGGCCGACGTGCTGCTGCTCGAGGTCGGCCTCGGCGGCCGGCTCGACGCCACCAACGTCATCGACCGGCCCGCCTGCGCGGTGGTCACGCCCATCGGGCGCGATCATGCTGAGTATCTCGGCGACACGGTGGAATCGGTGGCGACCGAGAAGGCCGGGATCTTCAAGCGCGGCTGCCCGGCGGTGATCGCCGCCCAGGATTATGCCGAGGCGGATGCCGTGCTGTGTCGGCACGCCGAGGCGGTGGGAGCCGGCCCGACCTTGGTGGGCAACCAGGACTTCTCCGTGCACGAAGAGCGCGGCCGGCTCGTCTATCAGGACGAGATCGACCTGTTCGACCTGCCGCGGCCACGGCTCGCCGGGCGACACCAGCTGGTCAATGCCGGCACGGCCATCGCGGCGCTCCGCGCGGCCGGCTTCGGCGACATCGGGACGGCGGCCCTGGAGAAGGGCCTCACCGAGGTCGAGTGGCCGGGGCGGCTCCAGCGCCTGGGTCGCGGGCGCCTCGCCGCGCAGCTCGATCCCGGCACCGAGCTGTGGCTCGACGGCGGCCACAACATCGACGGCGGCCGCATCCTGGCCGCCGCCATGGCGGATCTCGGCGAGCGGAGCGACGTGCCGCTGGTGCTGATCGTCGGCCTTCTCGGAACGAAGGATGCCGACGGCTTCCTGCGCAACTTCGTCGGGCTGGCGCGCGCCCTCGTCGCGGTTCCGATCACCGGCACGATGGCGGCCCGTCCCGCCGAGGAGGTGGCGCAGATCGGCGAGAGCGTCGGCCTCTCGACCTATGCGGCGCCCAGCATCGAGGCGGCGCTCGCCCTGGTGAAGGACATCGCCTTCGAGCGGCCCCCGAGAATCCTGATCTGCGGCTCGCTCTACTTGGCCGGCCTGGTGCTGGCGGCCAACGATACGCCGCCGGTCTGAGGCATATCCAGTTCGACTCAATCTGTCGCGGCCGCCGTAGCCTCCGAATCGAGCGCTGAACACACCGCGAAGTTTGGTTTCGGAATTTCAAACGTCGTCGATTCGACACATTCGGCCGGACGGAAACCGCCCAACGGCCACGCTTTTCCCAGGCTGTGGCAGCCAAGCTACATCCTCGGAGGGCTCGATCGCCTAATTTCACCGTCGATCGGGCTTATGCTGGGGATCACAGTAATGAAGAAGCTTCTCACCTCTCTCGCGGCGTTCACGGCGCTCACCGCCGCCGCTTCCGCGGCCGACCTGCCGCGCCGCGCCGCTCCGCCGCCGGTGTTCACCCCCGTTCCGGTGTTCACCTGGACCGGCCTCTACTTCGGTTTCAACGCCGGCTACGGCTTCGACGCCAGCAGCAACCCCACCCGCGGCTTCGTCCAGACCGCCGGCAACCCCGTCGCCCTGACGCCCGGCGGCCTCGTGCCCTACACCGCGCTGCTGCCCTTCGGCTCGTCGCTGCTCTACAGCAACGACAGCCGCGAAGGCTTCTCCGGCGGTGGCCAGATCGGCTACAACTGGCAGCTGAGCCCGGGCAACGG
Source organism: Methylobacterium sp. CM6257 (assembly GCF_054611515.1). NCBI lineage: Bacteria > Pseudomonadati > Pseudomonadota > Alphaproteobacteria > Hyphomicrobiales > Methylobacteriaceae > Methylobacterium > Methylobacterium sp. CM6257. The sequence goes on along the minus strand of NZ_CM137735.1, from coordinate 5,321,979 downwards.
TGTCGTGATCGGCTTCGAGGCTGACGCTCAGTACCTCGACTTCGGCCGTCGCGCCCGCTTCGCCACCAACGCCGCCGCGATCAACCCGGGCTTCGTGCCGCTCAACGGCGCGCTCAACACCCTCGACTTCTTCGGCACGGTGCGCGGCCGCCTCGGCTACGCCTTCGACCGTACCCTCGTGTACGCCACCGGCGGCTTCGCCTATGCCACGGGCGATCAGGGCGCGCGCGTGCCCTTCCAGAACTTTGCCGGCCGTCGCAACGACTTCCTCACCGGCTGGACCGTCGGCGGCGGTGTCGAGTACGCCCTGCCCACCGACAGCTGGCTCAACTTCTTCCGCTCCTCGGCCGTCACGGTGAAGGTCGAAGGCCTGTACGTGAACCTCGACAACAACAACGGCCGCGCTACCCCGCCGCTGGTCGGCGCCGCGATCTCCCCGGTCGGCGTCCTCCCGGTCTTCTCGCTGACCAACGCCCGCCGCGACGAGAACGCCTTCGCGGTCGTCCGCGCCGGCGTGAACTACAAGTTCGGCTCGTACTGAGACCGGACGGAGATCCCGGGCTTCGGCCCGGGATCACATCAAGCTTGGGTCCCGAAACCGAGAAAGCCCGGCCTCACGGCCGGGCTTTCCTTTTACCGTCCTGCCGGTTCACTCAGGCGGTCTGCGCGCCGATCCAGCGGGAGAGGTCGCCCTTCGGGGCGGCGCCGACCTTCTGGTCCACGCGCTCGCCGTTCTTGAACAGCAGCAGCGTCGGGATCGAGCGGATGCCGTACTGGGCGGCGATCTGCGGGTTCTCGTCGACGTTGACCTTGGCGATCTTCACCTTGCCCTGGAGGTCGGTGGCGATCTCCTCCAGTGCCGGGCCGATCTGACGGCAGGGGCCGCACCACTCCGCCCAGAAATCCACCACGACGGGCTCGGCGGACTTGAGAACGTCCTGCTCGAAGCTCGCGTCGGTCACTTTCACCGTCGCCATAACGTCACCTTTCGGAAGTCGCCGCCCGTTGGGCGGAGTCGGACGGGCAGGGGCCCGTGCGGTCCGGTCAGAATTGGCGACGGGTCGACGCCCGGTCAAGAAGTCCAGCCGTTCCGGCGCCGCCGTCCACGGCGACGCGCGTCGCCATGTGCGCTGGCGCATGCAGCACCCGGGGCCGGAGAGGGTGTCCGTCAGGCAGCCCGCCTCATGCCTCGATCCCGACCCGGTCCAGCGCGGCCGCGATATCCTCGGGGCCGAGCGCCCGGATGACGGGTCCCGAGGTCCAGATCAGCATCGGGCAGATCGTCCGTCCGGGATAGATCTGGGCCAGGAGCTGCGCGTAGAGGGCGATCTGACCGGCCTCGGCGGCCGGCAGCGGCGCGTCCGCGTCCGGCGGGCGTCCGGTCTTGAAGTCAGCGATCCGCACCGTGTCGACCGTCACGGCGAGCCGGTCGACCCGGCCCTGGATCATCCGCTCGGTGCCGCCCGCCCGCACGCGCCCTGACAGACTCACTTCCGCGCGAGCGTCGGGCGCGAAGAGCGGCGCGAGATCCGGGTCGTCGATGATCCGCAGCACCGAGCGCACGATTCCGTAGGGTGCCGGACGTGGCAATCCGGGGGCCCGCGCCCGCACGAAGGCGAGGCCGGCCGCCTCCCGGCGCGCGGGCTCGACCCGGGGCAGGTGCTGGAGCAGGGCATGAATGAGGATGCCGCGCCGGCGCGCCTGGGCATCGGCGAGCCGCGGCGGCGGGACTCGCGCCCCGTCCGCCGCCTCGAGCGCGCCGGATGGGCTGAGTGTGCGGATCTCGGGTTCCGGTGGCACGGGGCTGCGCAGCCAGTCCGGTTCCGATTGGGGAGACGCCGTGAGGCGCGGCGATTCGGCCGGCCCCGTCGGCTCGGCGCGGTCCTGCCAGAGGATTGCGGGCCCGTAGGACAGCTCGACCGTCCGGCCCGTGCCGAGGGCTGCTTCCAAACCGACCTGGACCATCCGGCACCATGCCGACTCGGTTTCGCGCTCATGCCCGCGGAAGGGCGCGACGATCAGCCGGTCGGCCGCCCGGGTCATGGCCACGTAGAGCAGGCGGTTGTGCTCCTGCCGCGCCCGGGTGAGCAGCGCCGAGCGGGCCTCGCCGGTCGCGGCGCAATCCTGCGTCCTGCCGCTCGACCAGACCGGCGGCAGAGCCGCCTCCGTCCCGGCCAGGGGCAGAAGCGGCGGGTCGTTGCGTCCGAGGGGCTCGCAGCCATCCATGATGACGACCACGGGTGCCTCCAGGCCCTTGGCGCCGTGCACCGTCATGACCCGGACCTCGTCCCGGCCCGATTCCAGGTCGCGCTTGACCGTATGACCAGCCTCCGTGCCGACGTATCGCGCTAGGAAGCCGCCGAGGGAGGGCGCATCCTCTCCGGATTCGGCCTGGGCGGCAGCGGCCAGGAACACGTCGATGGCGTCGCCCGCCTCACCCCCGAGTCGGGCGACCAGTCTCGCCCGGCCGCCCTGCGGACCGAGGAGCCGCGCGTAGAAGCCGAACGGGCCGTGGAGTCCCGCCAGCGCGATCCATTCGGACAGAGCCGCGAGCCCGCGCGCCGCCGCGGGATCGCCCGCCGCAGCATGGCGGTGTAGGGCGTCCTCCAGGGTCTCGGACAGGTCCCGGCGGGCCGCGATCCGCACCAGATCCTCGTCTGTGAGCCCGACGAGGGGCGTCTTCAGCGCAGTGGCGAGCGTCAGATCGTCGGCCGGCAGGAGCCCGGCCCGCCCGGCGGCCACGAGATCCGCCACCGCGATATGGGCCGAGACTTCCAGCCGGTCTTGACCCGCCACCGGTACGCCGAGACCTTTGAGCGCGCGGATCACTTCCTCGAAGGCAGGTCCGCGCTTGCGCACCAGAATCAGCACGTCGCCGGGACGCCAGACCCGGCCCGTGGCATCGCCCCGTGTGGTCCAGGTGCGCACCGCCTGCGCGACCCGTCGGGCCGTGACGATCGCCGGCGCGCTCGTCTCGGGCGCGTCGACCGGGGCCGTCCAGGCGTCGGGTTCGGCCGCCGGCTCGGGCTCGGCGATGGGCCACAGCTCCACGGCCCCGGGGGCGTCCGGGCGCGCGCTGGCGTGAACGGTCTTGCGGACCGTGTCCTCGAAGGACAGGCCCTCGTTGTGCGCGTCGAGGGAGAACACCGCGTCGACCGCGCGCAGGACAAGGCTTGTCGAGCGGAATGACAGGGTGAGCGGGACATCCTCGAAGGTCAGCCCGGCCGAGCGCGATTCGGCGATCCAGGCCGCCCGGGTCAGGGCAAATTCCCGCGGCTCGGCGCCCTGGAAGCCGTAGATCGACTGTTTCGGATCGCCCACCGCGAAGCGCGTGCGGCTGCCGGTCCGCGCGCCTTCGCCGGCGGCGAATTCCTGCGTGATCGCCCGCAGGATCGCCCATTGCTCCGGGTTGGTGTCCTGCGCCTCGTCCACGAGGACGTGGTCGATGCCGCGGTCGAGCTTGTACAGGACCCAGCCGGCTCCGACCCGGCCGAGCAGGTCGAGCGCCTTGTGGATCAGGTCGTCGAAATCTAGGGCGCCCAGCCGGGCCTTCTGGGCTTCGACCCGGCGGTGGATCTCGGCGGCGAGCTGGAACAGCGCCTGCGTGCGGGCATGGGCCCGGGCGGCGCGGAGGCGGTCGAACAGCGCCTCCAGGCGGTCGCGCTCGGCAATCAGCGTCTCCTTCGCGGCGGCCGGCACGCTCTTCGTCCCGAGGCTGCTGTCGGCCTTGGGTTCCTCCTTCTGCGTGAAGAACACCGCGCGGTAGAGGGACAGCGCCTCGGACCGGTCGGGCATTCCGTCGGAACGCACCCGCTCGGCCTCCGCCGCAGCGAGCGCTTCGGCGAGCTTCTCGTCATTGGTTTTGCCGGTGCGGAGCGCCGCGATGAGAGCGGCCCGGTCCTTCGGGCGGCATCCGGGGCCACCCTCCAGGATCGTCGCCTCGATCGCTTCGGCCGACTCCTCGGCAGCAAGACCCAGCGCGCCGTGGAGGCGCGCGAAGGCGTCCTCCAGGCCCGCAGTGTCGCCGATGAAGCTGCGCGCCCGCATCGCCGCGCGGATCGCGCCGCGCAGCGTGTCGCCCGTCGCTTCCGGTGTCACGCGGGCGAGGGCCTCGCTCAAGGGCGTGTCACCGTTGGAGACCGCATCGGCCAGAACGTTGGCCATCTCGATGTCGAAGATCTCCCGCGCCTTGGTCTCGTCCAGCACCACGAACCGGGCCGGCACGTTCGCCTCGAAAGGGAACATATGCAGCAGCCGCTCGCACAAGGCGTGCAGCGTCTCGATCTTGAGGCCGCCCGGCGTCTCGACTGCCCGGGCGAACAGGCGCCTTGCCATGCGCAGGCGCTCCGGCCCGGCCCGCTCGCCGGTGAGGTCGGCGAGTTCGGCGGAGAGCGCCTCGTCGTCCAGCGTCACCCAGCGCCCGAGCAGCCGGAAGACGCGGATCGCCATGTTGGCAGCGGCCGCCTTGGTGAAGGTCAGGCAGAGGATCCGGCCGGGGGGCGCCCCGTCGAGCAGGAGCCGCACCACCCGGTCCGTGAGCACCTTGGTCTTGCCCGCCCCGGCATTGGCCGAGACCCAGGCGGAGGCCCGCGGGTCGGCCGCCCGGCGCTGGTTCGCCCGGGTCAGGTCGTCGACGACGAAGGGTTTGATCGCGTGCGTGCTGGCGCTGCTCAAAGGTCTGATCCGAGCCGGGTGCGGCCTCTCTCTACAACAGAAACGCGCCCGAGAGCCGCGCAAGGCGTCACACCGGGCGTTGCGGGATTGCCCCAAGCGCGCCGCCGCCGCATGGATGCAGGCGACCCGTTCCGCGACACCGAATACGCCCGTGACCCAGCCGACATCCGAGCCGGCGCGCCCGCCGATCCGCTTCCGCGGCCGCTCCTTCATGGCCACCGTCCTGGCACCCGTGCCTCCCGTGGCCGATTGGCTCGGCGATCTCGACGCCCTAAACCGGCGCGCGCCCAATTTCTTCGCGGGCCGGCCCGTCATCCTCGATCTCGCGGGCCTGCGGCTCGGACGGGAGGATCTCGACGGGCTGCTGGCGGAACTCGCCGCGCGCAACATCGCCATCCTCGGCATCGAGGGCGCGCCGCCGTCGATCCTCGGAGCCGGCCTGCCGCCAGCCCTGTCAGGGGGGCGTCCGGCCGGTGAGGTCGCCACGCCCGGCGAGGCCGCGCCGGCCGAGCCTCCGGCCAAGGAGATGGCCCGCTCGCTGATCCTCGACACGCCGGTGCGCTCGGGTCAGACCGTGCTGCATCTCGAAGGTGACGTGACGGTGCTCGGCGCCGTGGCTTCGGGCGCCGAGGTGATCGCCGGCGGCTCGATCCACGTCTACGGCGCACTTCGCGGCCGGGCGATCGCGGGTGCTGCGGGAAACCCGGCGGCGCGGATCTGGTGCCGCCGCTTCGAGCCGGAGCTGGTGGCGATCGACGGCCTCTATCGCGCCGCCGACGACCTCGACCCGGCCTTCCGTGGGCAGGCCGTGGAGGTCCGGCTGCTGGAGGATGCGATCAAGCTCAACCTGTTCGAGCGGGGTTGAGCACTTCGATACCAGGATCCCGGCAGAATTTGCCGACTGGATCCAAAACTTAACCCTTCGGTAACCATACCCGCCGTCAATGGTCCGGTAAGGACTCTTAACGGGCGGACATGAGCGAGACCCTCCCCGAGCCGATCGATCCGGAGATCGCCCCCGCGGCGGCTCCTTCCGCGCCCCGGCCGCTCAGCCTGCGCGGACGGGCCTTCAAGGCCCTGGCCCTCTCCCCCGAGCCGCCACTTCCCGAGTGGCTCGCGGGCCTCGACGCGGCGCTCAAGCGCTCGCCGACCCTGCTGAACGGCCGGGCCGTCATCCTGGATTGCGCCCAGCTCAAGCCTGAGCCGGACGCCCTCGAAACGCTCATGCGTGAGCTCAAGGCCCGCGGCATCACGGTCCTCGGGATCGAGGGCACCGATAAGGCCGTCGAAGGCTTGCCGCCGCTCCTCGTTCAGGGACACCCGTCCGAGAAGGTCGAGATCCCGAGCGTCCCGGCCGAGCCGGAGCCGCAGGTGGTCACCTCGATCACCGTCGAGGGCTCGGTCCGCTCCGGTCAGAGCGTCATCAACCCGACCGGCGACGTGACCGTGATGGGCTCGGTCTCCTCGGGGGCCGAGATCCTGGCCGGGGGCTCCATCCACGTCTACGGCGCCCTGCGCGGACGCGCGATCGCCGGGGCCGCGCGCAACCCGCGCGCACGAATCTACTGCCGCAAATTCGAACCCGAGTTGCTGGGGATCGACCGCCTCGTGCGGACGGCGGAGGACATGGGTACGGCCCTGCGCGGCAAGGCCGCCCAGGTCTGGCTCGATGGCGGCAACATCCGAATGGCAAGCCTGGATTAAGGGAGATCGACGCGTGGCAAAGGTTCTCGTCGTCACATCGGGCAAGGGCGGCGTCGGCAAGACGACGACGACCGCAGCCCTCGGAGCGGCCCTGGCCCAGGGCGGGCAGAGCGTGTGCGTCGTCGACTTCGACGTCGGCCTGCGCAACCTCGACCTCGTCATGGGTGCCGAGCGCCGGGTCGTCTACGACCTCATCAACGTGGTCAACGGCGACGCCAAGCTCCCGCAGGCGCTCATCAAGGACAAGCGGCTCGAGACCCTGCACCTGCTGCCGGCCTCGCAGACCCGCGACAAGGACGCGCTCACCGACGCGGGCGTCGCCCGGGTGATGGAAGAGCTGCGCGAGAAGTTTGACTGGGTGATCTGCGACTCGCCCGCCGGCATCGAGCGGGGCGCCCAGCTCGCCATGCACCACGCGGACGTGGCGGTGGTCGTCACCAACCCCGAGGTCTCCTCGGTGCGCGACTCCGACCGGATCATCGGCCTCCTCGACTCGAAAACCGCCAAGGCCGAGAAGGGCGAGGACATCGAGAAGCACCTGATCCTCACCCGCTACGACCCAATGCGGGCCGACCGCGGCGACATGCTCAAGACCGAGGACGTGCTCGACATCCTGTCGATCCCGCTGCTCGCGATCATCCCGGAGAGCCAGGAGGTGCTGCGCGCCTCGAACCTCGGCTGCCCGGTGACCCTGAACAACCCGCTCTGCGCCCCGGCGCGGGCCTACGCGGACGCGGCCCGCCGGCTGAAGGGCGAGAACGTGCCCATGAGCCTTCCGGTCGAGCGCAAGTCCTTCCTCGACAAGCTGTTCATGCGGAGGGCGGCATGAGCATCCTCGGCATCTTCCAGAAGCGCACCTCCGGCGCGGTCGCCCGCGACCGCCTGCAGCTGATCCTCGCCCACGAGCGGGCCGAGTCGGGTCGCCCCGACCTCGTACTCCAGCTCCGCGAGGAGATCCTGGCGGTGATCTCCAACCACGTCGCGGTTGAGCCCGACAAGGTGAAGGTCACCCTGGAGCGCGGCGAGGGCGTCTCGACGCTCGGCCTCGACATCGAGCTGCCGCTCGGCGCCTCGGCCAAGCTCGACGCGAAGCTGGCGGCCAAGCTGGCCGAGGTCGCGGCCAACAAGGGGAGCGCCAAGCCGGCCTCGTCCAAGAAGGCCGCTTGAGCCCGGCCGGGACTGAACCCGCCGCTATAGGAAACCGCGAGCCGCGCCCGGTCCGCCGGGTGCGGCTTCGCCATGTCGGCCCGCCGAATTCGCCCTCGACCGGGCGTGCCGGCGCCCCATGTTCGGGCTCTCGGGGGAGATCGCAGACGGGATCACCATGCCGAGCGCCATGACGGATGACGGAATCCGGCTCCACTACGAGGAGAGCGGGCGCGGGACGCCGCTGATCTTCGTGCACGAATTCGCAGGCGACCACCGAAGCTACGAGGCGCAGCTCCGCCATTTCGGCCGGCGCTACCACGCCATCGCGTTCAATGCCCGGGGTTATCCGCCCTCCGACGTGCCGGAAGCCGAGTCGGCCTACTCGCAGGCCCGCGCCGCCGACGACATCTTGGCGATCCTCGACCATATCGGTGCGCCCCGCGCCCACGTGGCCGGGATCTCGATGGGCGCCTTCGCCACCCTGCATTTCGGGCTGCGCCACCACGACCGGGCCCTGTCGCTCTGCCTGGGCGGCTGCGGCTACGGCGCGGAACCGGAGCGGCAGGCGCTGTTCCGCGCCGAGGCCGATGCCACCGCGGAGATCCTGCGCCGGGACGGGATGGCCGCCTTCGCGGAGCGTTATGCCTACGGGCCGACGCGGGTCCAGTTCGAGAACAAGGACCCGCGAGGGCATGCCGAATTCAAGCGGATGCTCGCCGAGCACTCGGCGGTCGGGTCGGCGAACACGCAGGCCGGCGTGCAGAAGGGGCGTCCCTCGCTCTACGACCTCACCGATGCCTTGGCCCGGATCACGGCGCCGACCCTGATCGTCGCCGGCGACGAGGACTGGCCCTGCCTCACCCCGAGTCTGATGCTGAAGCGGGTGATCCCGTCGGCCGGCCTGGCGGTCTTGCCGAATACCGGTCACGCGCTCTCCGTCGAGGAGCCGGATGCCTACAACCGGCTGCTCGACGATTTCCTCGCGCAGGCCGAGAGCGGCCGCTGGCCGATGCGCGATCCGCGGGCCACCTCGGCGACGATCACCGGGATCAAGGGCTGACCGGATCCCGCGGGATCAGCCGGAATCGGGACGGCCGGTCCGGCTGGGTGGTGACCACCGCGTGCGGCAGGATCGGCTCGCGCTCATCCAGTACCAGTCGGAACCGCGCCACCAGCCGTGCCAGGGTCAGAACGGCCTCGCTCAGCGCGAACTGCGCGCCGATGCAGACCCGCGGGCCAGCCCCGAAGGGCAGGTAGGCGAAGCGCGGCGGTGGCGGCGCCCCCGGCAGGAAACGGCCGGGATCGAAGGCCTCGGGATCCGTCCAGAGGCCTCGGTGCCGGTGCAGAACCCACGGGCTCACCATCACGATGTCGCTCTTCTTCACCGCGTAGCCTGCGACCACGTCCGGGCCGAGCGCCCGGCGGACCACCACGAAGGCGGCCGGGTAGAGGCGCAGCGTCTCGTCGATCACCGCCCGGGTCAGGGGCAGGCGCCCGTCGCTCTGGCATCCGGTGGGGTCGGTGAGGTCGGCGCCCCGCGCCTCGGCGGCGACGCGCTCCTGCACCTCCGGGGCGAGCGCCAGCAGGTAGGCCGCCCAGAACAGCGTCCCGGCGGTCGTCTCGTGGCCGGCGAGGATCATGGTCGCGACCTGGTCGCGCAGCTCGTCGGGGGTGAAGGCGGCGCCCGTGTCCGGGTTGCGCGCCGCCGTCAGCAGGTCGAGCAGGTCGCCCGAACGGGCCTCGCCGGGCTCCGAGGCCCGGCGTGCCGCGATGATCCGGTCGAGGAAGGGGATCCAGCGGCGCCGGAACCGCGCCCGCGGCCAGTCGAGCGGCACCGGCCAGCCCGGCGGGATCACGATGTCGAGGAGGTGGGGCCGGCCGATCCGCTCGGCATATTCGGCGATGAACCGGCGCAGCTCCGGCCCGTGCTCGTCCATGCCCACCGAAAACATGGCGCGCCCGGCGATCTCGAGGGCGAGCCGATAGAAGGACGTGAACAGGTCGACCGGGCCCGAAGCGGCCTCGGCGGCGATCCGGTCCATCCCTTCGCCGACGGCGGCGGCGATGTGGGGCACCAGCCCGTCGATCGCTCGGGGTGTGAAGGCCGGTGCCAGGGTGCGGCGCTGGTGGCGCCACGCCGAACCCTCGCTGATCAGGAGCCCGTCACCCAGGATCGGCCGCAGGATGCGCAGCGTCCCGGTTGTGCGGGCGTAATTCGACTGGTTCTCCACCAGAACGTGACGGATCGCGTCGGGGTCATTGAGGATGAAGCTGGAGCGGCCGAGCAGTCCGCGGCGGGTCACCGGCTCCTCGAAGGCCCGCCTGGGAAAGCCCTCCAGCCCGTTGTCGCGGATCGTGCGCAGATAGGCCGGCAGCGGCAACTCGCGCTCCGGCGGCGCGCGGTGCGGTGGCACCACGCGGGGCAGCCCGGCGAGGCTCGCCTTCGTCCGGTCCGGGATCGCGGGCACGTCCGATAGCATGGGCATGTGGTCCCTCCTGTGCCGGAGACGGCCATCCCTGTAAACTGCCGCGCCGGGCCGCACGCGCCCCCTGCAGCGGTCACGCTTGCGTCATTCGGCGGCGGTGCGCAGGCGCGTCTCGGCAGACCGAACCTGCAGCCGCGCCGGGAACCGGGCGAGATCCGCCTCCGCCGAGAGACTCGCCACCAAGCTTGCGCGGGGCAGGACCGAGCCCGTTACGTCGAGCAGCGTCTCCACACCGCGCTCAAGATGCTCGTCCACCCGGTCGACCACCAGGATCTCCGGATCCCGCAGCATGGCCCGGGCGAGGCCGATCCGCACCCGGACACGCTCCGCCAGGAGCTGCCCGCGATTGCCGACCTCCTTCTCCAGACCGCGCCGCTGGATTGGCCGCTCCAGGTCGAACTCCCGGAACACCGCACGCGCCTCCCGCTGGATCAGCGCTTCGCCGTGCATCCGCGCGGTGTCGATACGGCCGAACAGCAGATTGTCGAGCACGGTGCTGCGCGGGTTGATCCGGTTGGGATCGTAGGATTCGACGTCACAGCCGTCTTCGCCGTGCATGAAACCCTGCACGACGCCCCGGGCGCCGACGATCCGACTGGTGAGCGGCTGATCCAGCAGGCCGAAGCGCATCCGCGGCTCCACATAGGCCAGCGCGAGCGCCAGGAAGGCCACGCTGTCCGCCTCGCTCAGGCGCCCTTCGGCGGGCACGCGCGCGAGCCGGCGCAGGTAGTCCGGCAGGGCATCCGGCGTGATCAGCGAGAAGCGCCGGAACAGCGGATGGCCGGGCGGAACGTCGCTGAAAATGTCCTTCAGGTTGCGGGCGATGGCGACGCCCATGCGGTCGAGTTCATCGAGCAGTTTCACCTTCTCCAGAGCCGCCCGGAACAGAGGGACTCCGGCGAGCCGCTGCGGCTCCTTCAGGGTCGGGTCGCGCGGCACCCCGAACAGCAGGTTCTCCGCCACGGTCGCCTGCTCGTTGTATCGGCCGCGGGCGAACGGGATCACCAAGTCGGCGAGGCCGCTGCGAGCGAAATGCTCGCGCAGGTGCTCGCGCGCCGCGATCATGCGCTGGCCCACCGGCGTGTCGTGGGCCACGGAGCTGAGGGCGCCGAGGCCGAACCGGTAAAGGTCGTCCCCGAGATCGAGGCGCCCGAGAAGATCGAGGAGGCGCTCGTCGAGTTCCCCGGCGTCGCGGACACTGAGGCGCTGATAGTCAATCCAGGGGTCGTCGATGCTGTCGCAGGGGTTGCCGGTCTTCACCGCTTCGTTGATCCGCGTCTTGCTGAGATCGAGGCCGTTCGTCCGCAGCGGATGAAGGCGCAAACCGTAGAGGATGTTGTCGCGGACCGTCCCGGGGAAGAGGACCGGCTCGCTCCCCGCGAAGGCGATGCGGCGGGCGCGGATCGGCCGCGGGAGCGTCGACAGGTCGTGCGTGCCGATCCGGATCGTACCGGCGGGCGGCGGCTGCAATCCGGCCAGGACGCGTGCGAATTCCTGCGCTACCGGGCCGGGCGGAGCCAGGGCCAGGCGTCCCGGCAGGCGCACCTCGGCATCGCCGACCTCCACCGGAGCGCCTCCCTGCGGGTCGCGCAGAGCCAGGCCTTCCACCCGGAGCGGGCTGCCCAGGCGGGGCGGCGGGCCCTCCAGCTCCTGCTCCGCCGGCCGCAGTCGCTGCGGCCCGAAATGCGCCGCCACGGTCTCGTACTTCACCTCGACATCGAGGCGCTGCTGATCCCAGTCGATCAGCTCCTTGAGCGGCGGCGGCAGGTCGCGATAGGCGGCGAGCACGGCCACGAGCTGACCGATATCGAGCTCGCCCTTGAGGGCGAAATAGCCGCCGATCGCGTAGAACAGGAACGGCGTCACCTGCGCGAGCAGGTTGTTAAGGTATTTGACAGCAAATTTCCGCCGGTAGATCCGCAGACGCAGGTCGTAGAGGCCGTAGAGCCGGCCGCCGATCTCCGCCCGCTCCCAGCGGCCGGTGTCGTTGAGCAGCACCGCCGGCAACCCGTCGAGCACCTCCGCGACCCGGCCGGCGAGGTTGCGCGATGCGATCTGGCGCCGGCGGCTGAGGCGGATGATCTCGCGCCGCAGCCGCGGGATCACCGTCATCTGCACGCCCACCATGCCGCCGGCCGCGAGACCCAGCCACACGTTCTGCATCATGATGAAGGCGAGGGCGGTGGCAGCCTGGGTGCCCTGGAAAACCGGCACCACGATCGCGTCGCCGATGAAGGCGCCGATCGGCTCGACCTCGTCACGGATGATCGTCGCCGTTTCGGAGGACTTCACCTCCCGCTGCACCTCCGGGGAGAAGCGCAGCATCAGCGAGAAGAGCTGGAAGCGCAGGCGCCGCAGCATCCGCTCGCCCAGGACGCCCTTCTGCAGGTTGATCCAGAACTTAAAGGCGCCGTTGATCAGGACGAGGGACAGGAACAGGGTCGAGAGCCCGAGCAACAGCTCGAACCGGTCGAGTTGAAAGCCCTCGAACAGCCGGCTCGTCCCGCCGCCGAGCGCCGCCGGCCACTGCACGGTGAGTTCCAGGAACGGGGCGGTCGGCTCGCCATGGGAGAAGGCCTTGCCGGTGATCGCGTCGTTGACGATGCGCTTGGGCAGGTCGAGCGAGGCGAAGTAGAACGGCAGCGAGGCCAGGACCACGGCGCAGATCTTGAGCTGATCGCCCTTGGAATAGCGCCAAATGTACGGGAAGAGCCGCGGCTCAAGCTCGCGCATCGTGTCGGTCCAGCGAAGGCCTGCCAAGGCTGAATGGGTGCCGAATCACCGCACCCACGCGCGGGCCTGCGGCCGATACGGTACCCGAGCAGTCTGAATTCATCCAATTCAACCCGATGCGGCCGCAGCCGGCGCCGCGGACCGAGCCCCGGTGTCATCGAACGGTCATATAGGGCGTTGGAGGCGCCGTTGGGCGCCGCCGCAATGCGGCCGTGCACACTTCGCCACGAATCTTCCGGATGTCAGCCGGCCGAACCCGTTCGGATCGCGCAGGCTCGAGAGCGTGGCCGCAGGCGCTCCGCGAACCGACACCCCCCAGCAATCCGGACCAGGCGACCCCGCCATGTCCTCAGCGGCCTTGCCGGCGAGCCCGTGTCCTTATATTGCGACGCAACCACCACGACTCCGTACCTGAACCGGCGCGGACGGCCGCGCCGCGCGGCCGCCAGAGAGCCGGCACAACCCGTTTCGGGCCGCCATGAAGCTGCGCAACATCGCCATCATCGCTCACGTCGACCACGGCAAGACGACGCTCGTCGACAAGCTGCTGGCCCAGTCCGGGACCTTCCGCGAGAATCAGCGGGTCGAGGAACGGGCGATGGATTCGAACGACCTCGAGAAGGAGCGCGGCATCACCATCCTGGCCAAGGCGACCTCGGTTGTCTGGAAGGATACCCGCATCAACATCGTGGATACGCCCGGCCACGCCGATTTCGGCGGTGAGGTCGAGCGCATCCTGTCGATGGTCGACGGCGTGATCGTGCTGGTCGATGCGGCCGAGGGGCCGATGCCGCAAACCAAGTTCGTGGTCGGCAAGGCTCTCAAGATCGGCCTGCGCCCGATCGTCGCCATCAACAAGGTCGACCGGCCGGATGCGCGCATCAACGAGGTGGTGAACGAGGTCTTCGATCTCTTCGCCGCCCTCGACGCCACGGACGAGCAGCTCGACTTCCCGATCCTCTACGGGTCGGGCCGCAGCGGCTGGATGTCGACCTCGCCGGACGGCGATCAGTCCGAAGGCCTCGCCCCGCTCTTCGATCTCGTCCTGGAGCATGTGCCCCAGGCCAGGACCGAGGAAGGCCCGTTCCGCATGCTCGGCACGCTGCTGGAGGCCAACCCGTTCCTCGGCCGCATCATCACCGGCCGCATCGCCGCCGGCACCGTGAAGCCGAACCAGTCGATCAAGGTGCTTTCGCGCGACGGCAAGGTCGTGGAGACCGGCCGCGTCTCGAAGATCCTGGCCTTCCGCGGCCTGGAGCGCGCGCCGATCGAGGTTGGCGAGGCGGGCGACATCGTCTCCATCGCCGGCCTCGTGAAGGGCACGGTGGCCGACACCTTCTGCGATCCGCAGGTCGAGACCCCGATCCAGGCCCAGCCGATCGACCCGCCGACCGTGACGATGTCGTTCATCGTCAACGACAGCCCGCTCGCCGGCACCGAGGGCGACAAGGTCACGAGCCGCATGATCCGCGACCGCCTGTTCAAGGAGGCGGAAGGCAACGTCACCCTCAAGATCGAGGAGGCGGCCGACAAGGACAGCTTCTACGTCTCGGGCCGCGGCGAGCTGCAGCTCTCGATCCTGATCGAGACCATGCGCCGCGAGGGCTTCGAGATCGCCGTCTCGCGTCCGCGGGTGGTGTTCGACCGGGACGAGTCCGGCACCCTGCTGGAGCCGGTCGAGGAGGTCGTGATCGACGTCGATGAGGAGCATTCCGGCGTCGTCGTCCAGAAGATGTCCGAGCGGAAGGCCGAGATGCTGGAGATGCGTCCCTCGGGCGGCAATCGCCTGCGGCTCGTCTTCCACGCCCCGACGCGCGGCCTGATCGGCTACCAGGGCGAGCTCCTCACCGACACCCGTGGCACTGCCATCATGAACCGGCTGTTCAAGGCCTATGAGCCCTACAAGGGTGAGATGCCGGGCCGGCGCAACGGCGTCCTGATCTCCAACGACCAGGGCGAGGCGGTGGCCTACGCCATGTGGAACCTAGAGGATCGCGGCCCGATGATGATCGAGCCCGGTTGGAAGGTCTACCAGGGCATGATCGTCGGCGAGCACAACCGCGAAAACGACCTCGAGGTGAACGTCCTCAAGGGCAAGAAGCTCACGAACATCCGCACCACCTCGAAGGACGAGGCCGTGCGCCTCACGCCGCCGATCCGGATGACCCTGGAGCGCTCGCTCGCCTGGATCCAGGACGACGAACTTGTCGAGGTGACGCCGAAATCGATCCGGCTGCGCAAGGCGATCCTCGACCCGAACGACCGAAAGCGCGCCGAGCGCGCCAAGGAAACCGCGGCCTGAGCTGAGCGGCCACCGCACGTGAACGGCCGGCAACCGGGCGCTCAGGCCCGGTTGCTGATGCGGTCCTTATGCCGATCCCATTCCAGGCCCATCGACCCCTCACGCCGGGTGGCTTAGCTCGGCAGCGCGATTCCGAGAGGGCCGCGTGAACCCCGTGTCTCCGATGTCCGTCGCGTTGAACTTGTCCCGTCAGTCTCGCTCATCCGTTGACGCAGGGGCATCGACCTACTTCCTCGTCGGCCAGGATGGCGAGGGGCACTGGGTGGCGGTCGAGACCGGCGGCCGGGCCGGTGGCATCTTCCGGACGCAGCAGGACGCGATCCGCTACGCCTGCAGCGAAGCCGGCTGCCGTCCCGACGAGGTGCGATTGGCGCGGGAGCCGATCTCCTTCCGAATCTCCTGAGAGATCGCGAGCGTTTCGATGGCTCGTCGTTCGATGGGCCATCCGACGAGCGCGGTGTCCTGTGCCGCGGGTCCCGATCCTAAAAGGCCCATAGCTTCCGAGCCGGACCGATCCCGGCAAGCCGCGGCCAAGATCGTCTCGTCGGCGTCTCAGCTGCTACCGGGATCGGTCTCATCCTGCTGCGTCCCGCCTGCCGGCGGACCCATGCCGGGCCTGCCCTCGGTTTTCTCGGTCGGATCTTTGACCGCGTCGGGAGCGACGTTCTTCGGCTTGTCCGGCTTCGAGCCGGTCTCCTTGCCCTCGCTCATTCCTAATTCTCCCGCTCGGCGCGGTAGCGGCCGCCCGCGACCTTCTCGTCCGCGGCCGGACCTCGCGACGCCTTCTGATCGGAGTGACCGCCCGACGATCCGCCGACCGCCGGCGGCGACCGCCCCGGCTCGCCCGCGCCGCCCCATCCCTCCTTCGGCTCCGGTTGGGCTGATCCGCCCGGCCCCATGTCGGTGATGGCGGCCTGATCGGGGGTTTGGTGGCCTCCGCCGGCGGGCGGCGTGCCGCGCGAGCCGACCTTATCGTCGGGCTTGCGGGTCACGGTGCCGGAATCGCTCGTCGGCCTGACCATCAGCGCTTCCCGTCGTCCTGCCCGACCGCCGCGGTGGCGCGGTCGATCGCTTCGCTGAGGTTGGAGCCGGATCCACCCTTACCTCGCAACGTATCCAGGTTCTTCCGCGGCGTCTCCGCCTCGGTCGCTTCGGTGGCATCGGAACCGGGCGTGCCCGAGGCGACCCGCGCGGCTTGGGCATCTCCAGCCGGGTCGCGCTTGAGGTCGGCCTGCGTGTTGGCGGCCAGTCCGACGTCGAGGGGCGAGTCCTGTCCGAGATCCTGCCCGTTGCGGTCGGCGTCGGCGCCGAAATCCTTCAGCGACGGTCGTCCGGTCTGCTCTGTCATGGCTCCTGCCTCAGCGCCTAGGGTGTCGCGGGACAACGGAGGCGGGAGAGGAGGGTTGCGTCGGCACCGCCGATCGCGTGGCGACGCCCTCCGGAGACGATCCGTGCTGGCTGAGCGTTGCAGGCCGAACGAAGGCGGGTCTGGGTTGGAGGTGCGGACACTCGCCCGCGGCCGCCGGGTTCCAACGGCTGACCGTCGATGGGGACGAGGCGCCGGTTCCGATCGGAACCGGCGCGGCGGGGGAGTGGCTCAGCCAATCCCCTCGAAGAGCGCCGAGGAGATGTAGCGCTCGGCGAAGGAGCAGGCGACCGTGACGATGCGCTTACCCTGGAACTCCGGCCGCTTGGCCAGATCCAGCGCCGCGGCGACGTTGCCGCCGGTCGAGATGCCGCCCGGGATGCCTTCCAGTCGGGCGAGCGCCCGAGCAGTCTCGAAGGCGGTCTGGTTGGAGACCTTCAGCACGCCGTCGAGGATGTCCGTGTGGAGGTTGTCGGGGATGAAGCCCGCGCCGATACCCTGGATCTTGTGCGGGCCGGGCTGGCCGCCCGAGATCACCGCCGAATCCTCCGGCTCGACGGCGAAGACCTTCAGGTTCGGAAGGCGCGGCTTCAGCACCTCGCCGACGCCGGTGATGGTGCCGCCGGTGCCCACGCCCGCCACGAAAGCGTCGAGCTTGCCACCGGTGTCGCTCCAGATCTCCTCGGCGGTGGTCTTCCGGTGGATCTCGGGGTTGGCAGGGTTCGAGAATTGCTGCGGCATTACGGAGCCGGGGATCTCCTTCAGGAGCTCCTCGGCCTTTGCGATCGCGCCCTTCATGCCCTGAGCGCCGGGGGTGAGCGCCAGTTCCGCCCCCAGGAAGGCGAGCATCTTGCGCCGCTCCAGCGACATGGTCTCCGGCATGACCAAGATCAGGCGATAGCCTCGTGCCGCGGCCGTGAAAGCGAGCGCGATGCCGGTATTCCCGGAGGTCGGCTCCACCAGCGTGCCGCCGGGCTGGAGCTTGCCCGAAGCCTCCAGCGCGTCGATCATGTTGACGCCGATACGGTCCTTGACGCTGGCGATCGGGTTGAAGAATTCGAGCTTCAGCAGGATCTCGGCATCGACCCCGTGTTCCTTCGGCAGACGGTTGAGGCGCACCAGCGGGGTGTTGCCGATGGTCTCGGTAATCGAACCATAGACACGGCCATGGCCGACCTTTGCCGGCGCATTGAGGGAATCGGCCATCGCAGAACTCCTGCTCTCAGGGGGTCGGGTCAATGTCGGGTCCGGTTGGGCTGGGCCAAGGGGAGCGGCTGATGGCCCGCGGACAGGAGGCTGCGATATCGCGTCACCGCGACCGGAGCAATCGGCCTAAGTGCCCTTTGCGAAAGTTCTTTTCGCCCTTGCGCGGGATTGCCGCCAGTTATGGAACGACATCTCTGACGGGCGCCGGCTTGAGAGAATATTGTTCTCCGGGGCGGCCCGCCGTCGCGGTTTCGAGGGAGGTGGTACGCGTGTTCTCTGTTCGAAAATGCAACGCCGGCCGCGGGTGGCCGACTCGGCGGGGGATGGTCCTGGCGGGTCTCGGGCTCGTTCTGGCCCGACCGGTCTGGTCCGCCGAGGCAACGCGCGTCGTGCTGGCGACCGCGACGCCGGGGGGTGGCTTCCCGGCCTTCGGCGAGGCCTTTGCCTCGGCGATTCTCGCAGCGGATCCGACGATCGCCATCGAGACGCGGCCCAGCGGCGGCTCAGCCGAGAATATCGGCCTCCTACGCGAGTCTCGGGTCGATCTGGCCTTGGTCCAGGGGGAATACGCCTACCCGGCTCTCTCCGAGCCCGGCGGCCTGACCATCTTGGCGCCGATGTATCCGACACCGGGCCTGTTCGCCGTGCCGGCGGAGAGTCCCATCCGATCCGTTGGGGATCTGCGCGGGCGCAGGGTGGTGCTCGGCACCCACAAATCTGGCCTCACCGTCATGGGGCGCAGCGTCCTCGCGGCTTCGGGGCTCGATCCCGAGCGGGACATCCGGCCGATCCTGCTGGATCGGGCCGGCGAGGGGCCGGCCCTGGTGCACGACGGGCGCGCCGACGCGCTCTGGGGCGGCGGGCTCGACTGGCCCGGATTCCGGGCTCTGGTGCGGGAGCCAGGTGGCGCCCGCTTCTTCGGGCCGCCGGAGGCCGGTATCGCGCAGCTGGCGCAACCCGGAGCGGCAATGAGGCGTTTGACCGTGCCGGCCGGCAGCTTCCCGGGACAGGACAGTCCGATCGAGACCGTGGGCTCCTGGAGCTTCGTGCTCGCGCGGCCCGGTCTCGCGAGCGAGACCGCCTACCGGCTCGTCCGCGCACTCACACGGACCGATCTGGGCGCGGCCCAGCCGAAGAACCTCGTCGAAATCGTCCCGGCGGCCTGGATCAACTCCGCCACTGCACGCGTCCTCAACGAGGCCGGGATGCTCCTGCGCTGATACCCTGGATCCTCAGCGGAACGAGGCGACGCGGCGATCCCGCTTCCGCTCCGTGGCGGGCTGGTAGGCGATCTCGGCGTGGTGGGTGCAGTAAGGCAGGCCGGTGATCGAGCGGGCGCCGCAGAACCGGAATTCCGGCGTCGTCGGGTCGCCGAGCGGCCAGCGGCACATGGATTCCCGCAGGTCCATGATCGTGACGCGCTGGGAGATCGGCAGGGCCACCGGTTCGGGAGCCGGCGTAGGGGCCGGGAACTCGGGAGCCGGACGGTGCGAGAGGATCGCCACCGGTTCGGGGGCCTGGGTCTCGACCACCGCGATGGCGGTCTCGATCTCGACGACCTTCGACGGCTGCGCCGGAGCCGGGGCTTCCTCGCCGCCCCTGGCACGGCCGGCGAGGCCGAGACGGTGGACCTTGCCGATCACGGCGTTGCGGGTGACGCCGCCGAGCTGCGCTGCGATCTTGCTCGCACTCTGCCCGTCTTCCCACAGCCGGCGCAGAAGCGCCACGCGATCATCCGTCCAGCCCAGGCCCGCTTCCATTATCCCCTCCGCCCCCTGCGGCCCGCGTGATCCAGCCCGGTCGACGATCCGCATCCCGGAACGGCGAACCCATTCCATGGCACATCGTGCAGACCACGCCCCAGCTCGGCTGCCGCGTCGCTGCGACACCCTGTCCCGTCAGGCCACGCCGGGACCCTAGCGCGGCGTTTGCGAGCGTTGCAAGGCCGCCCGGCCGGCCGGGTCCCCCGGCTGCGGACCCTTTCCACCGGCAATGGTCGCCCCGTGTCGGCCCGGCGATCCAGCCGGCCTCGCTTGCGCCGCGATCCGGTGGGATCGTGACCCCTGAGCAACAGCGCGCCTCATTCGCGCCTGTTGTCCGGCTAAGTGGGAACGGCGCATACGGCCAAGCTCGTTCCGTGTGGCACAGTGTTCGCGTTTCTCGGAGTCGGGTGAGGTCGATGGGTGTCCGTCAGGTGAGCCTGCGCGCGCTGGTGGCGCTCGGGCTGGCAGGCCAGGTGGCGGGCTGCGGCAGCATTCCACGCGCGCCCTACACCGCCGAGCAGGCGGCCCTCGCGAGCGTGCCCGGCATCCCCGGGGCGCGGGTCTTCGCCGATGCCTCGGTGGAGACGATCGCGGAACTCGCCGCCAACCCGCAGCGCCGGGCCAAGGGCTTCACTTATCTCGCCCTCTCGGGCGGAGGCGGAGACGGAGCCTACGGGGCCGGCGTGCTCAACGGCTGGACGGCGTCCGGCACGCGCCCGGAATTCACTCTGGTGTCGGGCGTCTCCACGGGCGCTCTCATCGCGCCGTTCGCGTTCCTGGGCTCGGCCTACGACCCCTATCTGACCGAGTTCTACACCAGCGGGGTCGCCGGTGAGCTGGTGGCCTCGCCCAACCTTGCAAACGTGCTGTTCGGCTCAGGCCTGTTCGGCGACGGACGGCTGCGCAATCTGATCGACCGCTACGTGACGCCGGACCTGCTCCGGGCGGTGGCCGAGGAGCACGCCAAGGGGCGCCGCCTTCTCGTCGTAACGACCAACCTCGACTCCCAGCGGGCGGTGATCTGGAACATGGGCGCCATCGCGGCGAGCGGTGCGCCGAATGCGCGGGAGCTGTTCCGCGACGTGCTCGCAGCCTCGGCCAGCATCCCGGCGGTCTTCCCGCCGCAATTCATCGACGTCTCGGCCGGTGACGCGCGCTTCCAGGAGATGCATGTCGACGGCTCGGTGGTTACGCCGGTCTTCACCCTGCCGCAGACGCTGCTGCTGCGCGACGGCCGGATCCGAACCGGCGGCAGGGCCGAAATCTACGTGGTGATCAACGGCCGCCTGGAGCCCGATTTCGAGGTCACGAAGGACAACACGCTCGCCATCGTCGAGCGTTCCTTCACCACGGCGAGCCGGGCCCGCTCGCGCGCCACCCTGACGGCGACCTACGCCTTGGCGCGCAACAACGGCATCGGGTTCAACCTGACCTACATAGACGAGAACGGCCCGAAGGTGCCGGCCGCCAAGGGCTTCGACACCGCCTACATGCGCGCCCTCTACGAGGAGGGTCTGGCGAAGGGCCGCACCGGCACCTTCTGGCAGCACACGGTGCCGGCCGCTCCGACGTTGAAGGAGACCGCGAGCGCGGTCGCCAACTGATCCTTCCGGACCGGCGCCGCGCACCCGGCGGGACGCGCGGCGGTCGGGACGGTTACTTGCCTAGGATCTTCGTGACGAGGCGACCGATCGGCGTCGCGGTGCTGGCGTTCCGGTCGTCGCGGTCGACGGGGCGGTTCTCGTTGCCGAGAATCTTCGTGACGATGCGTCCGATCAGGTTCATGGCTCGGTCCTCGGTTGTTGCGCCAGAACGGCGCAGCTTTCGATTCAACGGGCAAGGTGCAGACCGCGTTCCAACGCGGCCGCGGGCCGTCCGCCTCAGATCTGCATCAGGCGAATATTGTTGGTGTTGCCCACGGTGTGGAAGGGGATGCCGGCGGTCACCACGATGATGTCGTTCGGCTTGGCGAATCCCTCGTCCTGCGCGTGGTGACAGGCCTTCGCGGTCATCTCCTCGTAGGAGTCGACGTCGTCGGTGAGGACGCTGTGTGCCCCCCACAGCAGGCTCAGGCGGCGCGAGGTCGCGAGGTTCGGGGTCAGGGCCAGGATCGAGGCGGCGGGACGCTTGCGTGCCACCCGGGCGGCCGTCGTCCCGCTCGCCGTGTAGGCGACGATGGCAGCGGCACGCACCGCCTCGGCGAGGTCGGCAGTCGCGGTCGCCACGGCGTGCGGCGGCGTCTCCTCCTCGCCAGGCTCCGAGGCCGCCACGATCGAGTGGTAGAGCTTGTGCCCCTCCACGCTCCGGATGATCCGGTCCATCATCGACACCGTCTCCACGGGATAGCGGCCGGTGGCCGATTCCGCCGACAGCATCACGGCATCGGCGCCGTCGTAGATGGCTGTGGCGACGTCCGAGGCCTCGGCGCGGGTCGGCGCCGGCGCGGAAACCATGGAGTCGAGCATCTGGGTCGCCACCACCACCGGCTTCAC
Organism: Methylobacterium sp. CM6257; assembly: GCF_054611515.1. Classification (NCBI taxonomy): domain Bacteria; kingdom Pseudomonadati; phylum Pseudomonadota; class Alphaproteobacteria; order Hyphomicrobiales; family Methylobacteriaceae; genus Methylobacterium; species Methylobacterium sp. CM6257. The sequence goes on along the minus strand of NZ_CM137735.1, from coordinate 5,300,104 downwards.
GGCGAGCCGGCAGGCGCGGATCAGCTCCTTCTGCCGCCCCGGCACGTCCTCGTTGGGGATCTCGACGCCTAGATCGCCGCGGGCGACCATGACCGCGTCGGAGAGCCGGATGATGTCGTCGATCCGCTCCAGCGCCTGCGGCTTCTCGATCTTCGACATGATGCCGGCGCGGTCGCCGATGATCCCCCGGGCCTCGATCACGTCCGAGGGCTTCTGCACGAAGGACAGGGCCACCCAGTCGACGCCGAGATCCAGGCCGAAGGCGAGGTCCGCCCGGTCCTTCTCGGTGAGCGGCGACAGGTCCAGCAGCGTGCCCGGCAGGTTGACGCCCTTGCGGTTCGAGATCGGGCCGCCGGTGACGACCTCGGCGGTCATCTCGGTCCGCTCCGGCCCGACCACCCGCACCCGGACCCGGCCGTCGTCGATGAGGAGCTCCTGGCCCGGTACCACGGCGTCGAAGATCTCCGGATGGTGGAGCGGGATCGCCTGCTTGTCGCCCTCGGAGCCTTCCAGCACAAAGCGGACGGTCTCGCCGGGCTGGAGATCCAGGCGTCCGCCCTGCAGCGTGCCGATCCGGATCTTCGGGCCCTGCAGATCCTGCAGGATCCCGATCGGCCGGCCGACCTCGCGTTCGAGGTCCCGGATCGCCGCGTGGACCTTGGCATGGTCCTCTTGCAGGCCGTGGCTGAAATTGAGCCGGAAGGTGTCGACCCCGGCGAGGAACAGGGCGTGCAGCCGGTCGGGTGCCGAGCTGGCGGGACCCACGGTGGCGACGATCTTGGCGTGGCGGTGACGGCGCATGCGGGTCTCGGCCTCCTGAGGCTGCCTCGGGGTTCGGGCCGGGCGATCGGTCGCGCCGACGCCGGTCACATCGGTACTGGGCCGGGCCAGGGCGAGGGTTCTGGAGGTCGGCCCGGTGCCATTTCGGTGCGTGACCGCGATTCGGCGAGCCCCTATCGGGACACCTCGCGGGCGATCCCGGCAAGCCCGGCATCGTAAACTTCCTTGATGTCGGCAACGGCGTCGGCGTCGCTCACGCCGTCGGCGTCGAACGTCGCGCTCCAGATCACCGTGGATCCGGTGCCGTTCGGAAGGACGGTGAGCGTCGCATTGTAGGCGCGCACCGGCAGGGGACCCTGGATGAAGCTGTAGCTGTAGCTCATCCCGGCCTCGTCGCGGGCGGTCTCCACCTCGACGATCGTCCCCTGGCCGCCCTTCACCACCAAGCCCCGGATCTGCGCCCGGATGCCGTCATCCTCGTCGACGCCTGACAGGATGCAGCGCCCCACCTGCGGGTGCCAGAGCTCGATTGCGCAGAAGCCGCCAATCAGAGCCCAGACGGCCTCCGGAGGCGCCGGGATGTCGCGGCTGCGGGAGACTTCCAGGGCGCAGGCCGGTCCGGCGGCGAGCATCGCCGCGCCGATTGCTGCGAGGGCGGCACGTGGCACGGCGACCTCCGTCGGGCGTCTCCCGAGGGATCTAGGGCGCCCATGGCGGCGCGTCGCGGGCATCAGCCCTGCCTGGAACTCGCCCGGCGCAGCCGGTTATGCAGACGGATGGAAAGGAAAGGATCGCCGGGGATGCGCATGGACGACGGTGAGGCGCGGGAGTGGTCCGCGAAGGGAGGCGGAACGGCGCGCAGGACTATGAAACTCCGCCTGGCCGTCTCTGCCTGCGCGCTCGCGCCGTCGCTCGCCGTCGCGGCGGAGGCGTCCGCGCCCGCAGCACCGCAATCCTTCGAGAGTTGCCGCACCGATCTGATCGCCTGGGCCACGGCGCGGGCAGTGCCGCAGAGCGTCGCGGACGCGCAGCTCGCCGGTCTCACGCCGGATCCCGATGTGCTCGCCGCGACGGGGAGCCAGGGCGAGTTCGTCAGACCGATCTGGGACTACATCGAGGCGAGCGTCACTCCATCCCGGATCGAAGCGGGCCAGCGCAAGCTCGCCGAGCACGCCGACACCCTTGCCGCCATCGAGTCGAAGTATGGTGTCGATCGCCACATCCTCGCGGCGTTCTGGGGCGTCGAGTCCGGTTACGGCGCCGTGCTCGACGATGCGGCCGTGGTGAAGCCGGTTGTGCGCTCCCTCGCGACGCTCAGCTGCGGCGACCCCGCCCGCGCCGGCTACTGGCGCGACGAGCTGACGGCCGCCCTCCAGATCCTGGCCTGGAACGAGGCGCCCGTCGACCGGATGCCCGGCGGCCTGACCGGATCCTGGGCGGGAGCCATGGGCCATACCCAGTTCATGCCCACGGTCTATCACCGCGACGCCGTCGATTTCGACGGTGACGGACGGCGCGACATCTGGACCTCTGTGCCGGACGCGCTCGCCTCCACGGCGAATTACCTGCGCGCCCATGGCTGGAAACCCGGCGAGGGCTGGGGCTACGAGGCGGCGCTGCCGGACGATTTCGACGCCGCCCTCGCCGACGAGACCACTTCGCGCAGCCTCGCCGCGTGGCGGGCGCTGGGCGTGAAGCCAGCCCGGGATCGCCCGGTGCCGGACGAATCCGCCGAGGCGACTCTGATCCTGCCCGCCGGGATCCGCGGTCCCGCTTTCCTGCTCCGGCCGAATTTCGCGGTGATCCTGCGCTACAACACCGCGCTCGCCTACGCGCTGACGGTGGCTCTGCTCTCGGACCGTCTGCACGGCGACCCGGGCCTGATGCACGATTGGCCGCGGGGCGACCGGCCGCTCACCGCCGACGAGCGCCGCGACCTGCAGAACCGGCTGACCGAGCGCGGCTTCGCCACCGGCGGGATCGACGGGAAGATCGGCCCCAAGACCCGGGCGGCATTGCGCGCCTTCCAGGGCTCGCTCGGCCTGCCGCAGGACGGCTACCCGGATGCGGCGCTGCTGGAACGGATCCGGACGGCGCCGTGAGACCGGTTTACGCCAGGAAGGCGGGCTCGTCCCGGGCGAGCACGCGCTTGACGCTCTCCAGGTGCAGCCGCGCGCTCTCGGCGCGACCCGCCGCCTCCTGCGCCGCTACGTGTTTCACGATCGCCTCCGGCACGACCTTGAGGGTGCGCCCTGTGCTCATGGCCAGCACCTGCGCCTGCGCGGCCCGCTCCAGGTAGTACAGGTCGTCCCAGGCCTCCGCGATCGTCTCCCCCATCACCATCACGCCGTGGTTCTTCAGGAACACCACGTCAGCCTCGCCGGCGCTCATGGCGATCCGCTGGCCCTCGCGCGCGTCGAGGGCCAAGCCGTTGTAATCCTCGTCCACAGCGATGCGTCCGTAGAAGCGCAGGGCCGTCTGACCGGCCCAGAGCAGCGGCTCGCCCTCCAGCATGGCGAGTGCGGTGGCGTAGGGCATGTGGGTGTGGAAGGCGGCCCGCGCGTGGGGCTTCAGCCGATGCAGCTCGGCATGGATGTGGAAGGCGGTCGCCTCGGGCTGGCCGTCGCCCTCGATGACGTTGCCGTGGAAATCGCACAGCAGCAGGCTCGAAGCCGTCACCTCCGCGAAGGCGAGACCGTAGGGATTGACCAGGAACAGGTCGGGCCGCTCGGGCAGCACCGCCGAGAAGTGGTTGCAGATGCCTTCCTCGAGGCCGTTGCGCGCGGCCCAGCGCAGGCAGGCGGCGAGGTCGATGCGGGCCCGGCGCACGCTGTCGGCGTTCAAGGGCTCGTTGCTGCGCGCGGGTGGGGTGCCCGGGGCTGTGACGGCGTGCGCCATGCGTGAAGGCCTTCCTGCTCTCTCGGATCGCCGGCCGGGAACTCGGCCAGCGCGGTACTTTAAGGGATCGGGCGCGAACGCGGATCGTCCTTCGTGCAGGCCCTCGGGCGTTCAGGCGCGGCCGTCGGTGACGCCGCCGACGAGGTTGAGCCCGAGCAGGAAGTCGGAGGCGAAATCGGTCCGCACCACCGGCTCGCGCGGCACCGGCTCACGCAGGAACTCGCGCTCCGCCCGCCGGGCGGCGACCGCCTCGGCCACCGATACGCGCCGGAAGGACAGCCTCGTCCCGCCCCGCACCTGCGCAAGCCGCCCGAGATCGGGGCCGATCACCGTGGCGATCTTCGGGTAGCCGCCGGTCGATTGCCGGTCGGCCATCAGGACGATCGGCAGGCCGTTGCCCGGCACCTGGATCGCACCCATGGCGACGCCGTCGGAGACGATGTCGTGCCCCTTGGCATGTGTCAGGGGCGTTCCGTCGAGAAAGCAGGCCATCCGGTCGCCGCGCGGCGAGACGGTCCAGGGGCCGGCGAGGAACGCCGCGACTTGGTCGGCCGCGAAATAATCGTCCTGGGGCCCGAGCACGACCCGAATCTCCCGCGGATCCCGGTCGAGCCAGGGTGAGAGGAGCCGGTGAGGCGAGACCTCGCCCGGCTTGGCATCGGCGAGCGGGAGGTGGTCGCCGGCGGCGAGCCCGCGACCGCCCAGGCCCCCGAGGCCCGAGCGCGTGTGGGTCGCGACCGAGCCGAGGATCGGCGCGAGGTCGAAGCGGCCGCTCACCGCCAGGTAGCCCCATACCCCCGACTCACCCGCCCGCACGGCGAGCGTCTGGCCGGGCTGCAGGGTCAGCGCGACCGTGTCGGGCAGCGCAGCACCGTCCAGCGCGACCCGGAAACCCGGCGCGACCAGAGCCAAGCCGAACGGCCCGCCGTCCGCCGAGGCCGCGATCCCGCCGGTGGAGATCTCAATCGCCGCGGCCTCCAGGGGATTGCCCGCCGCACGGTTCGCGGTGGCGTGCATCAGCGGATCCATCGGTCCCGCGGCCGTGATGCCGTAGCGCAGGTAGCCGTGCCGGCCGCCGTCCTGCAGCGTGACGCCGGGGCCGGCGCCCTCAATGACGAGCGCGCCCATCAGCCGGCCTCCCCGCGCCGGGCCACCGGCTCGCCCGCGGCCTCGCGTGCTGTCAGGGCGTCGAAGGTCGCGGCATCTACCACCTCAAAGCGGATCAGATCCCCCGCGCCGACGAAGAAGCTCGGATCGCGTTCCGGTGCGTAGAGCCGGGCCGGGGTGGCGCCGATGACATACCAGCCGGTGGGCATCGGCACCGTCGCCACCGCGGCCAGACCGCCGCCGATGAGGATGGCGTTGCGCGGGTGCGGGGGGCGGGGGCTCGCCCGCCGGGGCACCGCCAGCGCCTTCGGCAGGCCGCCGAGATACGCGAAGCCCGGCGCAAAGCCGTACATGTAGACCCGGTAGGTCGCTCCGGCATGGGTCGAGACCAGCGCGTCCGGCGAGAGGCCGGTGCGCTCGGCCACCTGCGCGATGTCCTCCCCATGCGGGGCTTCGTAGCAGCAGGGCAGGATCCACGTTGTCGGGGTGGCTGCGCGCGCGGTTGCCTCCGCCACGAGGCTCCGCACCCGGCCGGCGAGCGTGTCGCGATCGAGCAGCAGCGGATCGTAGTGGAGCATCAGGGAGCGGTAGGTCGGGACGCGCTCGCGCAAGCCTTCGGGCGGATCCGCGCCGAGGGCATCGTCCAGTGCCAGCACCCGGTCGCTGATGGCGGGATCGACGGTGGAGCCGAACTCCACCACCAGTGCCGCCTCGCCCGCGTCAAGGAGCCGGGGCTCGTCCGGAACGCCGCTCACGGCCGGAACGGCGCCAGGGTCACCCCCGCCCCCTCCAGCCGCGCCCGCACGGCGCGGGCAGTGGCGACGGCATGGGCCGAATCTCCGTGGACGCAGATCGAGCGGATCGGCGTCGGCAGCGAAGTGCCCGCCGCCGTCACGATCGCGCCCGTCTCGACCATGCGCAGGACCCGGTCCGCGGCGGCCGCGGCCTCCGTGATGAGCGCGCCGGGCTGGCCGCGCGGGATCAGCAGGCCCTCTTCCGTGTAGCCCCGGTCGGCGAAGATCTCCTGGAACACGTCGAGGCCGCAGGCTTCGCCGGCCGGCACCTGGGCGGTGAGCGCGATGGCGAGCAGCGCGAGGTCGCGATCCACCGCCCGGACCGCGCGGGCTATGGCGTCCGCCACCGCGCGCTCCTCGGCGGCGACATTGGCCAGCGCCCCGTGCGCCTTCACGTAGGTGATGCGGTGGCCGGAATTGGCCGCGAGGGCCTGCGCGGCCCCGATCTGATAGGCCACCAGCCGCTCGATCTCGGCTGGGCTGTACGGCATCCGGCGCCGGCCGAACCCCCATAGGTCGGGGAAGCCCGGATGGGCGCCGACCACCACGCGGCGCTCCTTGGCCAGCGCGAAGGTTCGGGCCATGATCTCGGGGTCGCCCGCGTGCAGGCCGCAGGCGACGTTGGCGGAGGTCACGATCCCGAGGATCGCCGCGTCGTCGCCGCAGGCGTAGGCGCCATAGCCCTCACCGAGATCGGAGTTCAGGTCCACGCTCGTCAACGGACTCGCTCCCTTGCAGTGCGTCCCGGATGGACCGCGCCACGCCGCGGCGTCTGGGACACGTCCCGCAATCCGATCTGCGCTCCTTCGCCGCCGCCGTCCAGCGGAAGTCGAGCGCACATCGCCGGTTGCAAGGTCGATGCCCGCCCGATCGAGCCCCCGCGCTACAGATCGGGGACCACGGCCACCGCCGCAGGCCGGCGGACGCGCCGCAGGCGGGACAGGAGCAGGCGCGCCTCGTCGATCAACGGGTGGCGCAGGTACCGAAGGCCGCAGGCCCAGCCGGCGATCCCCAGGGCGATGGCGACGGCGAGGCTCGGCAGCGGCGTCGTGTCGGACCAGCCCCAGGCCGCCATGACCAGGACGGAGGGGAGGATGGCGACGGCCGTCACACCGGCGGCATGCAGGTAGATCGGCACGTAGTCGCGCCCGAACGTGTCGGTCATCCGCTGGAGATGCGGCCAATACAGCCCGACCGCGAGGAGGGCGTCGGCGATCCGCGCCAGACCGGCGCCCCCGAGACCGAAGATGCAGCCGGCCGCGAAGGTGAGGAGGCCGGCGCCGTTGCGGACGATCTCGAGCCGGGCCTGGAGCGCAGTCTGGTCCCGGATGAGGAAGACCTCCCAGGTCATGGTGAGCGAACTCAGGACGAGTGCTGCTATCGACAGGAGGCTGAAAGGCAGGGCGGCGCCGGCCCAGCCGGGCCCGAGCAGGAGCCGGATGATCGGCCCGGCCAGAACGGCCGCGCCCGCGAAGGCCGGCCAGAGCAGCACGGTGATCATGCGCAGCGTCGCGAGATAGCTCGCCCTCAGCGACCGGCCCTGCCGCTGCTGGTTCGCCAGATCCACGAACACGATCCGGGTGATCACGGCGTGGAGGTGGTCCCACATCAGCGTGTTCAGGCTTGCGGCGCGCGAGAACAGGCCGAGGGCGCTGAGCCCGAGCATGCGCCCGAGGATCAGGTCGCTGAGTCGTCCGGCGATCCCGGCGACACCCGCGATGGCGAAGAGCCGGCTGCCGTAGGTCAGGATCTGCTGCCAGCCTGTGAGCCCGACGCGCAGGGAGACGTGCCGGAACCCGAGGCCGTTGGCCGCCAGTGCCGCCGCAATCGCACCGGCGGCCTGCCCGTAGGCCTGACTCATGTAGCTGAAGCCGAGGATCGCCAGGATCAGCATGGCGGCGCTGGCGACGAGCCCGCGCAGCATGTTCACGAGGGCGACCGCCCGGAAATTGCCCTGCCGCTCGATCATCGCGGCAGGCCGGAATTCCAGGGCACTCAACAGGGGCACGACAGTCAGGACCGCCAGCGCGCGCTGAACCTCGGGCTCCCCAAGCAGCAGGCTTCCGAACACGCTGAGCCCGAGGATCAGCACCGCAGTGACCCCTGACAGGATCAGGTTCACGGTGAAGACGCTCGCCAGCAGCGTCGCGTCCACTCGCTCGGCCCGGACGATGTAGCTCGACAGTCCGCAGGAGCGCAGGGTGGACAGCAGCCCCGCCACGGCTGCGGCGAGACTGAAGATGCCCATCTCGTAGGGGCTCAGCAGGCGCGCCAGGGCCAGCGAGGTCCCGAACTGCACCAGGAACAGGCCACCCTGGCACAGGCCCATCCAGGCCAAGCTCCGGCGTTTCGAGAACATGGGGGATGCCGCCCCCTCCGGTCCGTCGCGGAGATCTGCCATGCGAGCCTTCGGGTGAGTGAGCGAGCGCGGAGAGACCGGCTGCGAGAGCGCTCGGACGGTCAGGATGCCTTCCGGGTGTTGTCCCCGGCCGGCCAGCTATCCAATGTGAGCACTTGTCGGCCCGAGACACGCCGCGCCTGCGGGCCAGATCGCGTAGATGAAGTCGTCCGGCCGCCGTCGCATTCAGCGCGATGTCGGCTGGTGCGGCTGGGCGATCAGGGGACGGCCAAGGATGAGGAGTGTCGCGCGCCGCCCGAGCTTCATCACGGGATAGAGGAGGCGCGCGCGGGCGGGACTGCGCAGCACACGCGACAGAACGCGGCCGATGAGGCCGCCGACCTCACTCAGGCTCGACAGCAGCACCAGCGCGTCGGCGCCGTAATAGAACGTGCGGCCGTAGCGGACGACCATCCCGTTGTTCAGGTCGAAGCCCCGACGCGTGATCTCGTCGACTATGGGCCCGCCACGACGGGCGTCCACCAGGGCGACATGGCCCACGGACCGGCGCAGGGCCATCAGGCGCACGTAGTTCGAGCAGAACGGGCATTCGCCGTCGTAGACGACGGTCAGCGCGGCTTCTGTCATGGGGTCAGGTCGATCCTGTGCTCGGCTTCGGAGGCAACCCGGCGGACCGGAACGCCGTCCTGCACGCTGAGGCAGACGGATTCGCGCCGGTAGACGTACGCGACGATGTCGCGCATCGCCAAGCCCTCGAAGTCGGCTGCCAACCGGAGCGGGACGAAGAAATGATGGGGGTAGAGCGCGTAGGGGAAGCGGCCGATCCGGTCGCCGATCGCGCTCACCAGGGCATGATAGCCCCGGACGTAGGCGTCGATCGCGGGTCCGTTGATCTCGGTTTTCGAGAGGTCCTGGCCGTAAATGTCCCGCGTCGTCAGGACCGGAACGTCGCAGGTGAGCGACGCGGTGACCTTGCGGTAGACTTGCGTCCCGCCATTCGGGTTGTCGAGCGCGAAGGCATTCGCCGCGTCCGGCGCCCCGTAAGCCATGTGGGCGAAGGGATAAGAATAGAAGGTGAAGAAGTTCGTCGGGACGTAGTGTCTCCTGCCATCCTTGTCGATAGCCTCGAAGTACATCTTGTTGTTCGCGGCCGTATCGTACCAGCCGAGCCGCGCCTGGGTCATGAAGCTGTTCCCCGACAGGATGAACAGGACCGAGAAGATCCCGACCAGCAGCGGCGGCCGTTCGTAGTGCCGGCTGACGACCACGGCTGCGATGGCCAGGTTCAGCAGGATCCAGGGCGCGAAATTGGCGCCCATGACGACGAGAATGGACAGGTGCATCACGTCGAAGCCGAGGAGCAGGATGAGGAGCCAGCGGCGCGGCATGAGGATGCCGAGCAGGGCCGCACCCTGTCCGAGCAGGATGAAGGCGTTCGTCAGCGGCCCAGCATGGCTGAGGGTTGCCCGCATGCCGTCCACCAGCCAGGGCCAGGACGCGTAGAGGACATGATTGTTGTCCATGCCGACGAGGAACAGCTTGCCGGGATCGTTGTCGAGCAGCCAGGACATCGGCCCGCCATCGAGCGTCACCTTGGCGAGGAAGGAGGAATAGTAGTTGCCGAGGTGAATGCTGATCGCTGCGGCGATCAGCACCTTGGAGAACAGGGCGCCGGCCGAAGCGGCGTCGGCCCGCGCGACGGTGTGCCGGCCGCTGATGCGCCCGGTCAACCTGGCCATCGCGAGCCCGGCCACGAGACAGAAGCTCACCTCCGCCAGCGGCAGCACGTCGATGGTGTGCCCGTGCCAGAGGCCGGTCACCCGGTAGACCGCGTTCTTGCTCCAGACGAGGTAGGTGGCGCTCACAAGGGCGAGCGACGGCCAGCGCAGGCACAGGATTCCGGCCGCGACAGCGGCGATCCAGAGAACCGCGATGGCGGTGACCGCCGCGGTCGCCTTGAACCCCTGCAGGACGACCGGGAAGAGCGGATAGTGCACGAGCGCGTACGCGCCCGTGATCACGCCGACGAGCTGGAGCAGGCGCACGGCGGCGGCGTCCGAGGCCGCATAGCGCGCGCGCGCCATCGCGACGGCGAGCGCCATGGGAAGGACGACGCCATAATAGTTGTTGATCTCGTCGATCGTACGGGAAAGTTTGAGGATGACAAGCAATCCGCCGATCTGTGCCAGCAAGATCAGGTAGGTTCGCGCACGATCCGGAGTGGAGGCCTGCGTCAGTCCGTCAGCCCCGAGCCTGAAGAACTTGTCTCCGCTCGCGCTCAAGGCTGATCTGCTCATCGTCTATCTACTCCGACGGGCTTTTGATGCGGCCGCTACGGCGAAGCGACGACCGGATGAGACCGTGACATCAGGTAGCCAGGACCGCGCACGAGTCGCGAGTCGGAGGCCGGTGCGAGATCTTCGTTCGGCGCGACCGGGGCCTCTGCTCCGCGTTCCGCTCGGCTATGAGGCGGCTTTGCTGCCGTGCCGTTCGAGTGCCTCCTGTTTGATGGATCGAAGCTTGGCATGCCGCCGAAGTCGACAAAGCCGCAAAGTGGGGCAGAGGGGCTACATCTTTCGGCGATACCCGATGCAGTTTTCGCGGCGGAGCCGGATCGTGACCAGCGGCGCGGCTGCGGGTTGGACCAACGAGGCGCGCCGCGCCGCGCAATCGGGAGCCCACCATGACCGAACACAACCCGTCCGGCACGTTCGAGATCGGCGGTGACTTGGCCGTCCATCGGCTCGGCTTCGGGGCCATGCGGATCACGGGCCCGGGGATCTGGGGCCCTCCGGCCGACCGCGGAGCCGCGAAGACAACTCTCGCCCGGGTTCCCGAACTCGGCGTCGACCTCATCGACACCGCCGACAGCTACGGGCCCTTCGTCAGCGAGGATCTGATCCGCGAGGTCCTCCATCCCTATGCGGGGCTCGTCATCGCCACCAAAGGCGGCCTGACACGACATGGTCCCGACATCTGGCGGCCTGTCGGCAATCCGGACTACCTGCGCCAGTGCGTCCTGATGAGCATGCGACGCCTGGGCGTCGATCGGATCGACCTGTGGCAGCTGCACCGGATCGGACCGGACTGCCCGCGCGAAGTCCAGTTCGAGGCCATCGCCAAGCTGCGCGAGGAGGGGCTGATCCGTCATGTCGGCCTCAGCGAGGTCTCTGTCGACGACATCGCGTCGGCGCAGCGGTTCTTCCCCGTGGCGACCGTGCAGAATCAGTACAACCTCGTGGACCGGACCAGCGAGGCGGTGCTCAATTACTGCGAGCAGAACGGCATAGGCTTCATCCCGTGGGCGCCGCTCGCCCGTGGCATCCTGGCTCGCGAGGGCTCTGCCCTGGCGGACATTGCCGCGGAGCATGGTGTGGGTGAGGGCGCGATCGCGCTGGCTTGGCTTCTGAAGCGATCGCCGGTGATGCTGCCCATCCCGGGCACCGGCGATCCGGCGCATCTCGACGATAACATGAAGGGTGCGCGCGTCACGCTCGATGCCGAGGCGTTCGAGCGCCTGGACCGGCAGGGGCGCGAGGCCTGGAAGCAGGCCTCGGCATCGTAGGGGCGGCGCCGTCGGACCGGGCGGAACCGGGCCCTACGCCGGAAGGATGACGGGCCGCCGCACCCCGTCCGCGGCGGTAGCCGGCCTACTCCGGTGCCGCCGCCGCGACTGGCCGAATGGATGACGGTCGGACGGTCGCGGAAAGCCGCCAGAGTGGCGCTCTCGCTGGAAATCGGCCCGAACAGATCGCCGAGCGATCGGCTTGCGTTGCGCACCATCGGGAAAATGAAGGCTGTCTCGAACGGAGGGGCGTCGGGGATGCTAATCATCAAGCAAAGCGCCGGGCGGCTTCTGTCGCACTATCCGGCCCTGCGTTCGTCCATCAAGGAAGCCGTCGAACTCGCCTTCTGGCGGAAGACGCTCTGGAAGGCGAAGGGGCGCTTCTACAACGCGCACCTGATTCCCTTCTACACGACCTTCTTCGGGCTCGATGAGGACTTCTACGCCGGCAAGCGCGTCCTCGACGTGGGCTGCGGTCCCGTGGGCAGCCTGGAATGGGCGACCGGCGCGCTGGAGCGTGTCGGGCTCGACCCGTTGGCCGACTCCTATGTCAAGCTCAACCGCGGCCTCCATAAGATGTCCTACGTCGCGGCGCCGAGCGAGAACATCCCGTTTCCGGACGGCCGTTTCGACATCGTGACCATGTTCAACGCACTCGATCACGTCGAGGACGTCGATCAGACGATCCGTGAACTCGCGCGTGTCTGCGCACCGGGCGGCACGATCCTCCTCATCGTGGAAATCAACCACCCGCCGACCGTGACCGAGCCGCACTGGATCGACATGGACGTGGTCGACAAGTTCCATGGCTTCACGATCGCCCGGCGCGAGGTGTTCGGGATCCGGGACGATCACAATGTCTATGCGAGCTTGGCGGAGCGCCATCCGTTCCCCGGGGCAGACAGGCCGGGGATCCTGTGCGTCCGCCTCACGAAGAAGCTCAGTTGAGACAGCGATCCGGCCGCAGCGGTGCCGCACGTCGAGGCTGAACCTGCCGTCGCGCTGGAGTGTGCTGCCTCATCACAATAACAGCAGGATGCTCCAGGTTTTTGTTGTCGCAGGATGATTTCGGAAATCATGCTCTGAGGCGGCCTGCCGTTCGCGTCGGCGAGATCCCGCCGACGAAGGTCGTGTTGGCGGCCTTACGTTCCGTCAGGATGCGGCGCCGGGCGGCGAACTGGGGCTTCAACAGGGGGCTGCTGTTCATCAGGGCCCCGATCTTCGAGCCTGATGCGAACACCGTCGACTCGAAGGGCTTCAGCATCACAGGATTGGGGGACAGATCTGTCTTCCGCTGATCGCGCCGATCTCGAAGAAATAGGCCCCGTTGTCCGCAGTCGCGGCGACCGGCCGATTGGCCCGGAGAGTTCTTTCCGCGGCCCGCAAGCGCCGGCCGCGACGGCGTCGACCGCGCTGAAGGCCGCGCTGTGCTCCGGCCAATTGTAGAGCAGCGCGACGTCTCCCGGGTGCGGGGCTGCTTCGGCCCGCGCCAAGATGACGTGGATGTAGGAGGGCGTGGATGTCCGTCGGCAGACCGACATCGTCCTCAACGATGTGCGCCTATGGCAGGCCGCGCGCCGGCAGGGCCTCGTAGGCCACCAGATGCGACAGGGCGCAGCCGACTTGCCCCGCGCCCAGCCCGGTCTCCGTCGCGTCGATGGTATCGGCCCCGTCGAAGCCGACGATCTCGAACTCCGCTCGCCAGACCGCAGCCAAATGTTGGCTGATGTAGGCGTATCGTTCGCGGAACAGGAGCAGCGAGATTCCCAAACGCTGCATCAACGGTCTCCAAGCGACGAGGAGGCGCAGAGCTTGCCGGGGCATCGAATCGAGGACAGTCCCGATTTCTGAGGCCCCTACCTCGAATGCGGGAGTTCGGGCTTCCGCAGGCCACCCGGCCGGGCTCAAACCTGCCAAGCAACTCGGGTCGATGGAACGCGGCGCTCAACCGGGTCCGGTCTCCGGATCACCGGCAGGATCGCCGCGAGCAGGAACTGGTGGAGGCCGTGGTTCACGAAGAGCGGACACTCGAAGCAGATGAGGATGCAGAGCTGGGCGAGGAACAGGATCGGCCAGGCCTCCACGTAACCGGAGGAGCGCGCGAAATGGCCGATCACCCGGCGCGCCGTATCGAGGAGCGCGATCACGAAGACCACTAGGCCGACGACCCCGAACGCGACCGCCACGTCGATGAAGTTATTGTGAAAGAACCAGACCTTCTGCTTGGTGGTGAAGTGCAGGTAGGCCGCCGTCGTCAGCGGGCTCTCCCAATAGGCTTTGTATCCAATCCCCACGAATGGCTCGCGCCAGAACTGGTCGATGCCGAACTGCCAGAGCACCGTCCGGCCGGTCAGTGTCGTATCCTTCCCGAGGTCGGAGAGCAGGCTCGCGGACAGATCCGCGCCGTGCAGCGCCGCCACCGTGATCCCGACGCCCACCATCGCGATGGCGATGCCGAGGCAGAAGCCCGTGAGATGCTTCCCCTGCCGCCACGCGAAGATCGCGACCAGCGGTGCCAGTCCCACGGCGCCTGCCACGAGGGCCGTGGCGGAATGGGCCGCAGCGAGGAGCGCCAGGGCCAGGAAAAAGGCCGACGCCGTCAGCAGGCGGTGCCAGCCTTGCAGGAACAGGCAGGCGGCGCAGAGGAGCTGTAGGCTCATCAGCCCGCCGAGGACGTTTTTGTGCGCGTAGATCCCGGCCCAGTCTCCGTTCATGCCGCGGGTCAGGCCCGGCGCGGCGAACGTGAGCACCACCGACAGGATCTGCCCGCACAGGAGAGCCAGAAAGGTGATCCTGACGATGCGGGACAGGCCCATCGTGGTGCGCAGGGCGATGCCGGCCACGATCGTCGCGAGCAGCTGGAACCCGTGATAGGCCGAGATGCCGGGGGTCAGAGACCAAGCCGCCGAGGCCACCGCGAGTGCGGGCCATGCGAGCAGCAGGGGCCGGCTCCCGAAGAGGGTGCTGGCGAGATCGCGTCGGACGACCAGGAAGCAGAACGCCGCAAGATCGCTGCCGATCCATGCGAGCTTGTCGATCCCGGGCAGCTTAATCTGCTCACCCACAACGGGGGCGAGCAGGACCAGGAGGACCCAGGGGAGGGCGGCGCGCCCGAGCTTCGGCATCGCTCCGGCACCGCTCCGGCTGCTGGTTGCGTAGACCGCGCCCCTGGCATGGCTCGCGCTGTACGGCCCGAAACGGGACCAAGCGATCTCCGTCGTGGCCCCGTGGCCGAAGCCCGCTGAATCTCGAGGAAACGCCATCGCGCAGCTCCAGACGTCCTCAAACCGGTGCGACCCTTCTCGACCGCGCAGCCCCTCACGGCGGGACAACGCCGTCTCACACCGCTGTCGTCCGGGACCCTAGGCTGAGCCGTCGGGCATCCGAACTCCGTCAAACGAGGTAGCGACGGCCGCGGGCGCGGGTCAGGGCGGCTCACGCCTGAGCGCAGCCTCGCGGCGCGCAGCCCGGTCTGGTTTCCAGGCTCAAGATTTTGCCAGCTCGGCGGAAACTGCCGGCGCGCCTTCTGAATACGCGATCCAGGGCGAGCGAATTCCGAGCCCTCATTGTCCGTTTCGGAACCGTCGGGCGGAATTGGCAATTAGCCCGACGATAACTCTGGAGGAGCGTTCGATGAAGGTTTCACGTCTGGCAAGCGCGGTTGCGCTTCTGGCTCTTGTCGCTGGTCCCGCTCTCGCGGCGCCGTGCAGCACCGGGACAACCAAGCCCAAATCGCCGGATCAGCAGGCATCCAATCAGAAGAGCTCCGACGTCGACAAGTCGAGCAAGAACCTCGCCGGTGGGCAGCAGCCCGCTTCACCCGGGACGGTGGGCGCCATGAACAATGCCGGCGCCACGCAGACCACGGGCCAGCAGGCGCAGGCGAACACCGGATCCAAGGCGAACAGCACAGATCCGGCTGCGGCAAACCTTGCTGGCGGTCAGCAGCCGGCCTCTCCTGGCACCGTCGGGGCGATGAACAAGGCTGCCGCCGACAGACAGACAGCGCCGGTGAACGACGACGGCTGCTGATCGGCGGCCGTCCCGCACAACAAGGCCTGGGAGCCCGCCTCGTACCGGTCGAGGCGGGCTTCCGCGTTCATTGGATGCGAGATGGCATGGTGGGCGACTCGCGAGCGCTGCACAGGGCAGGAGCGCCCAGACGGGTTCGTGATCCGGCGCGATGGCTCGACCCGGCCTCGCGCCAGGGGACGTCCGAGGGGTGCGCGTTTTTGATCGCACTGCGGCGAAGATCGCATTTTTTGATGCAACGGTTTGTGCGGGTCCGCCGTTTCTCGCTCCAAGCCTGCTGAAATTCCATTTCGAGCAGCGCTGCAGAGCTGTGCCCATTGGCACGATCCCGCCGGTCCGATCGTAGGCGTGCGGCGCGCGATCGAGCGGCGGGCAAGTCTTTTCCGAATCCGGTGGCCACATCGGAAAGCGTAAGAGGCCTCGGGAACGCGACCCGCGTGGTGTTCACGTGAGGTTGCCTCTTTGTGCCAGCTAACATTGTCGCCGAATGCATTTTTGTACAATATCAACCTCTATTAGATCGATAAACGTCGCAAAGCCCAGCTTGCCATGCCAATCCCGCCGCGCTATAGGCGCTGCAACAACTAATTCTTAACCCTCGCCATTGGCCTCACCAGAGGAGCTGAGACCATGCCGGGTCATGCCAACCTTCACAGCGCGAACCCTGCCTTTGCACCGCACCATTGTGGTGAGGGATCGGAGCCTGTGACGGGTGCCCTTGCGGGATCTGTCGAGGCGGCGGAGGCGGTTCTGCCGCCGGCGCCGTTCGTGGCCCGGGGCCTGCGGCTGGACTGGGCGGCCAAGCGCGGGCTCGACATTGCGGTGGCGGCCACGGCGCTGCTCTTGCTGTTGCCGCTGCTGCTGCTGATCGCCGCGCTGGTTTATGCCGGCGACCGCAAGGCGCCGATCTTCCGGCACATGCGGCTGGGCCGGGACGGGCGGCGCTTCGGCTGCCTGAAGTTCCGCTCCATGGTTGTGGACGGCGAGGCGGTGCTGGCCGCCTATCTGCGCGCCAACCCGCAGGCCCGGGCCGAGTGGGAGGCCAGCCACAAGCTCAGCGACGACCCGCGGGTGACGGCCATCGGGCAGGTGCTGCGCAAGACCTCGCTCGATGAGCTGCCGCAGCTGTGGAACGTGCTGCGTGGCGAGATGAGCCTGGTCGGCCCGCGCCCGATCGTGCCCGCCGAGGTGGCCCGCTACGGGCGGGCCTTTGCCACCTGCTTTGCGGTGCCGCCCGGCGTGACGGGCCTGTGGCAGGTCTCGGGCCGCTCCGACACCAGCTATGCCGAGCGCGTGGCGCTGGATCTGGATTATGCCAGCCGCTGGAGCCTGCGCCGGGATCTGGCGATCCTGCTGCGCACCGTCCCGGCCGTCCTCGCCCAGCGCGGAAGCCGCTAGCAAACCCCGCCCCCACCGGACCGCCACGATGGCGCGCGGGGCGGGATCGGTCTACCACCCGGACCTGACCCAGGCGGGTGTGGGGGCGGGCTGCGATGAAGGGGCTGCTGCTGAACGCGCTGCTCGGGCTGGGACTAGGGCGCTTCGGCTCGGTCTGGTGGCTTCTGCTGTTCCTGCCGCTCGTGGCCGCCGAACTGGCCTACGGCGTCTATGTCCACCATCTCGGCCTGAGCGCCGGCTTCGTCCGGCGCGGCGCCGCCCTCCTGGTCTGCGGCCAGCTCGGCTTCCTCCTCGGCGCCCTCATGCGCCCCATGCGCGGCGAAACCTAGGACTGACCCCGCGCCAGAAACCCATCGCATATCTCGAAGCGGCTCGGCTGTCGCAACGGCAGCGGGCGGGACGGCGATGCATCCGCTACGCGACGCCGCGCCGTTCATTCCGCCACGGCGCGGGTGGCGGGACAGACATGGCGCGCGACATCAGCCACGCTGACGCAGGCGCCGGTTCAACGACGATACCTCAAGTCTGGGACGAGCGCGTCAGAGGAGCAGCATGAGCACAGCCCAGTTCGAGAAGGGAGAGCGAACATCATCACGACGGCGGCACGGTTTCGGCCAGAGGCTCTGGGGGCAGTATGGCGCGACCGCGATCCTGATCGTGGTGCTTCTCGTGGTCGTCAGCTGGATCGGCGTGCTGGGCTGGGGCCTCATGTGGCTGCTCGGTGAGGTCAATCTCTAGCGGGTCGAGCCCGTCCACTGCATCGGCGCTGAGCGGTGCCAAACGACAGAGGCGCCAGAACTCGACGAGTCCGGCAATGTAGACAGCGAGTATCACGGCAGCCCAATGCATGGACGTGTACTCTCAGAACTGCCGGCGCATTTACATGCGCGCGAAAGCTTGGCTTTTCTGTTCAGGTCATCTTGCGACCCGATGTGAGTAATATAGATGCGCGCGAGCGTGATGGCAGGGTTGAGGATGCGCTAATTTTGCGCAGATGCCCGCGCATCCGGAGCACGCTCCCCCCGTGACGGGATTGTGACGACCGCCGACGTGCTCGACGGCCAAGATCCACCACATTGTGCGCTTCCAGGCCCATCGGTCGCAGGCTCCGGTTTGCGCCCGCCCGATGCCGGTGTATTCGGCGTCGCGATCGGGTAGATTCGGCAATCGTCGCCGGTGGGAGGAAATGACGTGGGTCGGCGGCGTGTGCTCCTGCTCATCGGGGGACTATTGCTGCTGGCCGTCGGCGGGTTTGCCGCGTCCGAGCCGGGAGAACCTGTGCGCGCCCGCGCACTTCCCCTGCTGGTCGACCTGCGTGCGCGCCTCGAACCGCTTCTTCCAGACCTGCGCGGCAGCCCCGCCACGCCCGTGAGCCTTCCGGTGCCGCGCACGGCTGTCGAGGATGGACGCACCATCGTGCGCCTGTCCGACCGCGAGCGCGACCGGATCGGCCTCGTCACGGAGATTCGGCCGGCGACGCCGCACCGGCAGGAGCTGGCCGCCTACGGCAGCGTGCTTGATCCCGCCCGGATCACCGAACTCGCCAATACCTATGCGGGCGCCGTGGCGGCCCTCCAGACGGCGCAGGCGCGGGTTGAGGTCTCGGCCAGCGCCGCCCGGCGCGCCCGGAACCTCGGCGCCGGGGTCGTGGCCGTCGCCCAGATCGAGACCGCCGAAGGCACCCTTCTGACCGACCGCGCGGCCGTGACGGCGGCCGAATCGCAGGTGCGCACCCTCGCCGCCACGGCGCGGCAGGAATGGGGATCGGTGCTCGGCAAGGCGATCATCGAGCGCGCCACCCTCGTCACGCGGCTCATCGAGCGGGCCGATCTTCTCGTCCAGGTTACCCTGCCGCCCGGAGAGAACCTCCCGGAGCCGCCCCAGGCCGCCTTCGCCGAGGTGCCGCCGCAGAGCGAGCGCGTGGCCTTGCGGCTGATCTCGCCTGCGACCCGCACGGATCCCCGCATCCAGGGGCAGAGCTTCTTCTATTTCGTCTCCGGCGAGAGCGGCCTCCTGCCCGGCACGAGCACGATGGCGTTCCTGCCCGCGGCACAGGCGGTACGGGGTGTCCTCGTGCCCGAGGTTGCCGTCGTACACGGGGAGGGGGGAACCTGGGTGTATCGCGGCACGGGCGACGGCGCCTACGTGCGGCACCCGATCCGGTCGGATGCCCCGATGTCGGCCGATGCCTTCGTGGTCGAGGATCTGCCAGACCGGAGCGAGATCGTGCTCAAGGGCGGGCAAGCCCTGCTCTCCGAGGAGATGAAGAGCCGCATCCGCGTGGTGGGCGACGACGATGACTGAGCCGCTCGGCACCGGCGGTCGCGGCGGCCCTCAGGCAGCGCTCGTCGGGTTCGCGGTCCGGTTGCCGCGGGTGGTGCTGGCGCTGGCCTGCGCCGTCCTGGTTTTCGGTCTCTACGCGCTCGCGGGCGCCCGCTACGACGTGTTCCCGGAATTCGCGCCCCCGACGGTGACGATCCAGACCGAAGCGCCCGGCCTGGATTCGGAGCAGGTCGAGGTGCTGGTCACACAGCCGGTGGAGGTGGCGGTCGGCGGCCTCCCGGGTCTGGAGACCCTGCGCTCCACCTCGATCCAGGGCCTGTCGGTGATCACCGCCGCTTTCAAGCCCGGCAGCGACGTCGACCGGGTGCGTCAGCGGGTCAACGAGCGTCTTGCGGCACTGTCCGGCCGCATGCCCGACGGGGTTGCAGCGCCGGCCATGACGCCGCTCACCTCCTCGACCCTTACGGTGCTCCTCGTCGGGCTCACTTCCGAGACCCGCGACGCCATGGATCTGCGCCGGGTGGCGGAGTGGACCGTGCGGCGGCGCCTGCAGGCGGTGCCGGGCATCGCACAGGTGTCGATCTACGGGGGCGCGGTGCAGGCGCTGCAGGTTCAGGTCCGTCCCGATGATCTGATCCGCTTCCAGATCGGCCTTAACGACGTGCTGGCGGCGGCCCGGAAGGCCACCGGCGTGCGGGGTGCCGGCTTCGTCGACACACCGAACCAGCGCGTGCTTCTGCGGACCGAGGGGCAGTCGCTCACGCCCGAGGCGCTGGGACGGACGGTCCTCCACAACGATGGCGGGGCCAGCGTGGTGCTCTCGGACGTGGCGACGGTCACGGCCGCCCCCGAGCCCGCGATCAGCGCAGCCCTGGTGGACGGAAAGCCCGGCGTGCTGCTGATGGTCGGCGCCCAGGTCGGGGTCGACACCCGTGCGGTGACGGCGCGCCTGGAGGCCGCCCTGAACGAGCTGCGCCCGGTCCTGGAGCGCGAGCGCGTGAGCCTGCGCACCGACCTGTTCCGGCCGGCGAACTTCGTAGATGTCGCCACCGGCAACGTCATCCAGGCTCTGGCCCTGGGCGGGGTGCTGGTGGTGGTGGTGCTCCTCGTCTTCCTGGCGGATTGGCGGGCCGCGCTGATCAGCGCCACGGCGATCCCGCTCTCGCTGATCGCCGCGGCTCTCGCCCTGCAGGCCTGGGGCGAGAGCCTCAACACGATGACGCTGGGCGGCCTGGCGCTCGCCATCGGCGAGGTGGTCGATGACGCGGTGATCGGCGTCGAGAACGTCTCCCGCCGTCTGCGGGAGGCGCGGGGCGGGAAAAGCGCTGCCGCCAGGGTGGTGCTCGCTGCGATGCTCGAGGTGCGCACCTCCGTCGCCTATGCGACGCTGGCCGTGCTCCTGATGTTCCTGCCGGTCCTCGCTTTGACGGGGGTGGCCGGACGCCTGTTCGGGCCCCTGGCGCTCGCCTACATCGCCGCCGTGGTCGCCTCGCTCCTCGTGGCACTGACCGTCACGCCGGCACTGGCGCTGCTGCTGCTCGGCGGCCGGACGGCGCCGGCGGATGCCGCGCCCGTCCGTGATCCCCCTGTCGTGCGCTGGAGCCGCGCGGCTTATCTCGGGCTGCTCGCAGGAATCGGCCGGGTGCCGCGGGTCGCCATGGCCGGGAGCCTGCTGGTGACGCTCGCCGGGGCCGCGATCCTCCCGACCCTGGGCGCAGTCTTCCTCCCCGACCTCAAGGAGGGCCACATGATCCTCCACATGGTGGCGGTCCCCGGCACCTCCCTGCAGGAATCCCAGCGGCTCGGCGGATTGATCACCGGCGACCTGAAGGGCATCCCGGGGGTGCGGGCGGTGGCCTCGCAGATCGGCCGGGCCGAGGCCGCGGAAGATACGGCGGGCCCGCATTACAGCGAGATCCATATCGATCTGGAGCCCGGTCTCGACGGGGCCGCCCAGCGCTCCGTGGAGACGGCGATCCGGGAGCTGATCGCCGGCTTTCCCGGCGCGGCCTTCTCGCTCAAGACCTTCCTCACCGAACGGATCGAGGAGACGGTATCGGGATTCACCGCGCCCGTGGTGGTCAACGTGGTCGGCAGCGACCTCGACCGGATCGAGGCCGCAGCCCGCTCGGTCGCCCAGGAACTCTCGGAGGTGAAGGGTGCCCGGGACATCCAGCAGGCGTCGCCGGCCGGGCTGCCGCAGGTCACCGTCGCCTTGCGCCCAGTGGACCTGCGGCATTGGGGACTCGATCCCGTGGAGGTGCTGGAGGCGGTACGCACCGCCTACCAGGGCGACGTGGTCGGCCAGACCTACCGCGGCAATACGATGTTCAACGTCCTGGTCATCCTGGACGAGCGGGTGCGGAATCGCCTCAGCGCCGTGGGCGACCTACCCCTGCGGACACCCGGCGGGCGATACGTGCGCCTGTCGCAGGTCGCCGAAGTTTACGAGAGCGCTGGTCGCTATCAGGTGCAGCACCTGGGCGCCCAACGGGTACAGGCCGTGACCGCCAATGTCGTCGGGCGCGATGTGGCGAGCTTCGTGGCCGCGGCCAAGCGCAAGGTCGCCCGCGAGGTGCGGCTGCCGGAGGGTGTCTACGTCACCTTCTCAGGGGCCGCGGAGGCGCAGGCGGCGGCCCGGCGCGACCTCCTGGTCCATGCAGGCCTCGCCGGCTTCGGTATCGTGGTGCTGCTCGCCATCGTCACCGGTTCCGCGGCGAACTTGCTGCTGGTTCTGGTCAACCTGCCCTTCGCCTTCGTGGGCGGCGTGTCAGCGGCGGCTCTCACCGGGGGGGTGCTGTCGCTCGGCTCGATCGTGGGCTTCGTGACGCTGTCGGGCATCTCGCTTCGCAACAGCGTGATGATGATCGCCCATTACGAGCAGATGGTGACGCGGGACGGGCGCCCCTGGGATGCAGCCACCGCCGCCGAGGGCGCAGCCGACCGGATGGTGCCGATCCTGATGACCTCTCTGGTCACCGGTCTCGGCCTTCTGCCGCTGGCGCTCGGCGCCGGGGAACCCGGGCGCGAGATCGAGGGCCCGATGGCGCTCGTCATCCTCGGGGGCCTCGTCACCTCGACGGTGCTCAACCTGCTGATCCTGCCGGTTCTGGCCTTGCGCTACGCGCGATTCCGCCAGCAGGAGCCGGAGGACCGGACGCTGACGCCGGTCCGGTCCTGAGAACTATGGGGCCGGAGCTTCGCCGATGCGCGGGCTCCCGGCCTACCACCAGCTTGCACGGGCCTCGGGAGCGGGGCGCCGACCGGGCGCGCCGGGCCGCAGGGACCGGTCGAGGGTGGCCAGCACCCGGCGCACCGCCTCCTCGTAATTCGCCGTGACGGGATCGCGCGGCCGAGCGAGCCCAATCTCGACGGTCTCGTCGAGGCGCCCGGGCCGGGGGCGCATCACCACCACCCGGTCGGCGAGGGCCACGGCCTCGCCGACATCGTGCGTGACGATCAGGATCGTCGGCCTCCACTCGTCCCAGAGGTCCAGGAGCTGGTCGTGAAGCCCCTTCCGGGTGAAGGCGTCGAGGGCCGAGAAGGGCTCGTCCAGCAGCAGCACCCGAGGCTGTGCCACGAAGGCTCGGGCGATCGCGACCCGCTGCTGCTGGCCGCCGGACAGCTCCCGCGGCCAGCGGGCGCCATGCTCCGCGAGGCCGATCCGCTCGAGGGCGCGGGTGATTCGTGCCCGGCGCTCGGCGCGGGAAAGGCCCGCGAGACCGAATCCGACATTGCTCGCCACGTCGAGCCAGGGCAGGAGACGCGGCTCCTGAAAGACGACACCGACGCTGGGATGCGGCTCGCGTATCGTCTCGCCGTCGACCTGGACGGCCCCGCAACTGGCATGGTCGAGCCCCGCGATCAGCCGGAGCAGCGTCGTCTTCCCGCAGCCCGACCCGCCGATCAGCGCGACGATCTCGCCCGGCTTCACCGAGAGGCCGATACCCGACAGTGCCTGCGTGCCGTCCGCATAGGTCTTCGAAAGGTCGTCGACGATCAGCACGGAGGTCTCTTGCAGAAGCGGCGCGTGAGGTTCAACGGGCGGAGCCGTCCCGGACGCCGCATCGCGCGCGAGGGTCGGTCCGGCGATCATAGGTGTTCCCGCACGGTATCCTGCCACCGGGTCAAGGGCAGCGTCAGCATGACGAGCGCCATGTCGGCCAGCTTGCCCACGAGCGCGAAGGCGATGATCGCCGCCACGATCTGGTCGGGCTTGCTGAACTGCTGCCCGTCGACCAGCAGGTAGCCGAGGCCTTCCGAGGCGCCCATCAGCTCTGCCGCGACGACGAACAGGAAGCCGAGGCCGAGCCCGGTCCGCAGTCCCACGAGGGTCGCCGGGAGCACCGCGGGAAGCAGGATGCGGCGGGCGAGGGCGAGGCGCGACAGCCTGAAGATCCGCCCGACCTCGACGAGCTTCCGGTCCACCGAGGCAATCGCACCGGACACCCCGACATAGACTGGAAAGAAGACGCCCACGGCGATCAGCAGAACCTTCGGCGTCTCCAGAATGCCAAACCACAGGATGAAGAGCGGTACCCAGGCCAGCGACGGGACGGCGCGCAGTGCCTGCAGGCTCGGATCGACGAGCCATCGCAGCACCGGGACCGTGGCGACGAGGGCGCCCGCCACGATTCCCGCGGCGGCGCCGCACAGGAAGCCGAGCCCGACGCGGACGAGCGTCGCCTCCACGTGCATCCAGAGGTCCCCCGAGGCGGCCAGCTCCCACAGGGTCGCGCCAATCCGACCCGGCGGCGGCAGCAGGCGTCCAGAGGCCCCGCCCGTATCGACCGCGATCTCCCAGGCGATGGCCAGGAGGAGCGGCAACAGGAGCCCGAGGCCGGCGCGGCCGCCCCGCCTCAACAACGGCACCCGGGACATCACCGCGTGGCGATGGGATTGAAGCTCGCGTCGAGCAACCCGTCGACCGCCGCCGGCAGGTCGGTCCCGGTCGGGATCACGCCGGCCTGCTGCAGGGCGATGCCGGCCGCCTTGATGGACTCGGCCTGTGCGGGCCCGATCACCGGCTGGGAAAGATCGGTCCGCTCGATCTGGCGGGCAATCACCGGCTCAGGCAGCCTCGTGGCTGCGGCCAGCGCTGCCGAGAGGGTCTGCGGGTTGGCCAGCGCGAAGATGCGCGCCCGCTCGTAGGCGGCGATCACCGTCTGGACGAGGTCCGGATGCGCCTTGGCGAACCCCTCCCGCACGTCGAGCAGACCCCAGGTGTTCGCGGCGGCGTCGCGGTAGAACAGCACGTCGCCGTTCTCGATCTCGGCCGCCGCCATCATCGGATCGAGCCCGGCCCAGGCATCGACGTCGCCGCGGTCGAGAGCGGTCCGCCCATCCGGATGCTGAAGCAGGACGAGCTTGGCGTCCCGCTCGGTCAGGCCAGCGCTCTGGAGAGCCCGGATCAGGAAGATGTGCGGATCCGTCCCGCGGGTGACCGCGACGCGCTTACCCCTGAGGTCGGCCGGCCTGGCGATGCCGCTGTCCTTGCGGGTGACAAGGGCTGTCCATTCGGGACGCGAATAGGCGTAGATGGCCTTGAGCGGATTGCCGTTGATACGCGCCACCAGGGCTGCCGCCCCCGCCGCCGAACCGAAATCGATGGCGCCGGCATTGAGGAACTCGAGCGCCTTGTTGGAGCCGAGCGACTGGACCCAGCGGACCTTGATGCCGCGCGGGGCCAGAGCCTCCTCGAGGAAACCCTTCTCCTTCAGGAGCAGGCTCACCGGGTTATAAGTCGCCCAGTCCAGGCGGACCTCCTTCGGGTCCTCGGCGTGCGCTCCGCGCCCGAGGGGACCGCCCAGGGCGGCCAGGGTGAGACCTGCGGCCAGGAGCGATCGGCGGGTCGAGTTCATGGGCGGAGCCTTGTCGGTTGTGGGCGGCAGCGTGCGGAATGCGAAGCGCGCGAGCCGGGGTCGAAGCCCGCATCGCGGCGTGCGATCCGGCTTCGCCCGGCCCGATTGTCGGCGGTTAGGGGATTATCGGAGCGGTCGCGGCGCCAAGCGACAGGATGCGCGACAGGCCGTCAGCGCCCCCGGATTCACGCTGGACCGCACGCGTCCGATGGGGCAGGGGCGTGCCGTCCGACGGCTAGGCCGTTCGGGGCCGGCGCGCCAAGTCGCCCCGGAACCACGACCGGACGGCTCTTGCGTCTTCATCTTCGGCGAGCGACCCCCAGCGCGGATTGTGAATACACGATCCTGTTTGGGGAGCGGCACGTCAACGAAAGCCTATTCTCTACTTTCGGCCGCGTGTGCAAGAATGTTCGCCGCTGGACGGCGCGGCAGGGAAAAATCTGTGCCCCGTTCCTGGGTGCCCCAGCTGCTGTCTTTCCAAGCCCTTCGCGATGCAGGCCCGACATCGGGCTCTTCCGATGTGACAGGGGGATGCTGGGCTGATCTCGAGGGGCCTCGCTACGGCAGCCGCGCACCGAGAATGCGCCGTACAGAACCGTGATCGGGCCGCCCGTCAGCGGATTGAGGAGCCGAATAGATTCGAGTGCGGCGGACTTCGGAATCAGTATCCGAGGAGGAAACGATCGAAATCGTTGTGGTGGCGCCGAATCGCGTGCAGGGTTCAAATAAATCTCGGCCCTTGGAACCGCGCTATGGCGAAACAGATCGTTGTGGTGGGCGGCGGCTTCGCTGGACTCTGGGCAGCCGCCGCCGCCGCGCGCTTGCGCGACGAACTCGGCCTCTCCGACGATCTCGCGATCACTCTGGTCGCTCCGAGCCCGTTTCACGTCATTCGCGTGCGCTGTTATGAGGCCGATCTGACACCCCTGCGTGTGCCGCTCGATGACGTTCTCGCCCCGATCGGGGTGTGTCGCCGGCAGGGCTGTGTGACCGACATCAGGGCCGATCGGCGCACCGTCGCATTTCGATCCTCATCGCCGGACGAGGCGATGGATGAGCTGACCTACGACCGGCTGATCCTGGCTGCCGGAAGTGCCCTGCGACGGCCGGCGGTACCGGGTATCGAGAGCGCCTTCGACGTTGACACGTACGAGGGTGCGCAGGCCCTGGCGGCCCATCTCGATCGGCTCGGCACCCTGGCGCCAGGGCAGCACCAGCCGGGCCATTGGACCGCAATCGTCATCGGCGGCGGCCTCGTGGGACTCGAACTCGCCTGCGAACTGCCCGCCCGGCTCGCGGCGGCGCGGGACAGGGCGGGCAGCTCGGCCCCGGTCAGGACGCTCGTGATCGACCGGGCCTCGGACATCGGGCGTTCGATGGGGCGGGCTGCGATGCCGGCGATCCGGCAGGGACTGGCCGCCGCGGGGGTCGCGTGCCTCGGCGGCGCCCAGATCAGCGCCGTCGACCCGGCCGGGGTCACGCTTCAAGACGGGACACGCATCCCGGCGCTGACGGTGGTGTGCGCCACCGGTATGAAGGCCAGCCCGCTCGCGGCACGGCTCGGTCTTCCCTGCGATCCGCTCGGGCGCGTGCCGGTCGATCGCTACCTGCGCGTTCCGGGGCTGCAGGGCATCTTTGCGGCCGGCGACGTCGCCTCGGCTGCCGCTGATCGGGAAGGCCATCGGACGGTCATGTCGTGCCAGCATGCGCGGCCCATGGGCCGCTTCGCGGGACACAACGCGGTCTGCGATCTCGCCGGACGCCCGGATCGCCTGCTGCCCTTCTCGGTACCTGATTATGTGACGGTGCTCGATCTGGGCGATTGGGGAGCCGTCTACACGGCGGGCTGGGACCGGGAGGCGCTCGTGTCCTCCGGCGCGGCCGCCAAGGCCACGAAGCGGATCATCAACGCGCAGCGCATCTATCCGCCCCGGGACGGAGACCGGGCGGCTATCCTGGCCGCGGCCGCCCCCGTCATCCAGGCACCGCCGGCGACGCGGAGCCGGTAAGGCACCCTTCGAAGCGTCCGCTGCATCGCACCGGTCCCGCCGCGGCCGGCGATCCGCAACCGTGACCGAAATGCCGGCATCTTCCGCAACTTCTGTCGAGAGCAATGAAGCAGTCATTGCACAAGCATGACTACAGTTCCGCTTCTGGCCAGACGAGGCGGGTGTTGGTCGCCTTCCATCCATCGCGGCGGCGCGTTGAATATCTCGGATCAAGCCATCGAGCTTCCGGAGGGCCGCGGAGCGACCAAGGCGCGAGCCGTTTCGGCTAAGAAACCCGGATGACGGTCGGACGCGCAGGATCTTCTGCCGCGCTCTCGTGCAGATCGACGTGCCATACCTCAGTGAGCTCTGCCAATCTCACCCGAAACGCACCCTCGGTCCGAAGCGGAACTGCTGCCGCATTCGGCCTGCCCATATTACGGGTGCGTGCGCCGTGCCGACAACTGTCGAGCGTTGCGTCGAAGTGGCCGATAACTAGTCCTGTTTAGGGAGAGCTTAAAAATAGCTAGCAAATGGCGGACCGATTAACGACCCGTTAACCATGTTTATGACTTCCTGCCGTCATGTTCCCCCCTTGGCAGGGCAGAAATCAGCATGGTCGCGGCCCCTACAGCCTCGTGGTCTCATATCCTGACGCAGGTCGCGGAAAGTCTTGACAGGATCGTTGAGAAGCCGTCCGCAGAGATCCTGAGGCTCAAGCCTTCCGTCACGACATCGGAAACGTTGTCTCTGCGGCTGGGGATGGACCTCGATGCCGGCTATGCTGCACCTGTCCTGCCGGAGGAACCCGTCAACGACGTCAAATCGGTATCGGCCAGCTCCGAGCCGGAGGCCGACGACGTGTCGGACTGGATGAGCACCCTCGACATCATCAACGGCATGGTGGGTCTCGCCGACGAGCAGAAGAAGCGGCTCCGAGAGCAGAGCGTGTCGCACGAGGCCGCGTTCGAGGCCCTGCAGCGGGAGTTGAAGGAGACCCAGCAGCGGCTCCAGCTTTCCGAGATGCGCGCCCACGAGGTCCAGACGCGCGCCGACATTCGCCTGCAGAAGGTTCAGGCGGATGCCGACGCCCAGGTGCAGGAGATCCGCGCCGAGGCGGAGGCCCGGGTGCGGACCATCCGAGCCGAGTCCGAGGCGTGGGTACGGGCGGCCGAGGAGCAGGTGCGGGTCGCCGATCTCCGCGCGGATACGGCGGAGCGCTGGCTCCATCGGATCGACGCGGCCGCCAAGACTCTCCTGCTCGGCGGCCACATGAGCCCGGCCCCGGCGCAAGCCTGACGCGTCACAGGCCGCACGCTCAACGCTCACGCTTCCGAGGCGCGTTCTCAGGATCGATGATGGAACAGTCAGGACGGATCTCGTCGGATCAGACAGCCGAGGGCGTGTCGACGGCCGCACCGGATCGAGAGGGAGCCGCAGCGGCTTCGCCTCCCAAGGTCGTCATCCTGTCCGCAGTCGCAGCCGGTCAGCCGGCCGGGCGTCCCCCGGCCGCCGAGGGAACCCCCGCCAAGTGGACGGGCGTGCTGGAACGGGTGCGCGGGGCCGCCCACTATATCCGCGCGGTCGAGGATCGCGCGCAGGAATACGAGCTGCGCGTCCAGGACGTGCTGGAGCAGGTGCGGGCCGACATGCGCGAGGCCGACGCCAAGGTTCGCGCCGCGGAGATGCGCGTCCGCGAGGTTGAAACGCAGGCCGGCGCCCAGGTTCAGGCCGCGGAGGTGCGCGCGCGGGCTGCCGAGGAGCGTGCCGCGACCGCCGAGGAATGGCTGCGGCGGATCTCCGAGGCGATCGAGTCCGAATTCGTGGTGGAGCCTGCAGCTCCGCAGAGGACCGGCACGCGCGGCGCCTAGCACCGCCGTCACGGTTACGGTCGGTTCAGGACAGGGCTTGGGGAGAGGGGCTCAAGATGGCGACGATGGACGAGGCTTTCTGGGCCCACCTCGATGCGCAGATCGTCGCGAACCGTTCGGACGGCCAGGGACGCGCCCCGGGCGCGGCGATCCCGGTCGGGGCCGCAGTGATCGTCGCGGCGGCCTTCAGCCCGCCCGCCGCCCTGCCCACCCGAGTGGCATCGGACTGGACGGGCGTGCTCGACACGCTCGCCGCAGCCAAATGCGCCACTCAACAGCAGGAAGCGCGTCTGCGCGAGCAGGCCGCGGAGCAGGATGCGTTGCTCCAGGAGCTCAGGCGGACGCAGCAGGAGGTTCGCGCCTTCGAGGTTCTGCTCCGCGAGGTCCAGGCGCAGGCGGACACGAAGATCGGCGAATTCCAGCTCCGGGCCGAGGCGCGCATCCGGGATCTCCAGGCCGAGGCGGCGGTGCAGCTGCAGGCCGTGGAGGAGCGCGCGCGGATCGCCGAGGCGCGCGCCGAAGCCGCCGAGGAGTGGCTGAAGCGGATTGAACAGGCGAGCCGGGCGCTGCTTCCGGCCGACCAGCGGGCCGCGGCCTGAATGCGGCGCAGCCGTCCTGATCGGCGACGTTCGTGAACGCCCTCGGCGTCCTCACCCGGTTCCTGCGGGTGCCTTTGGTGGCGGGTCCGCTGGCGCTGCCGCTCGGCGGTTGCCTCTCCGCGCAGGACGGGCCCCTCGATCAAACATCCGTCGAGCAGATCCCCCGGGCCGAGCAGGCGGCGTCGCGCGGCGACCCGGCCGACAGCGCTGACCTCGAAGCGTGGCGGTTGCGGCTGACGTGTTTGTGAGGCTCCGATCTCAGCCGGAGCGAAGCAGCGCCTGGATTCCGTCGGCCGCGACGGTTCGCGGCCGGAGCATCGTCCGCTAGACCTGCCGCTCCTGAGGCGGCCCGGAGCGGGCGCCCTTCAACGCCAGTCGGATCGATGAGACAGGACAGCCTGCGCCTCGGCGCGTTCTTTTACGCGACTGGCCACCATGTGGCCGGCTGGCGCCACCCCTCCAGTGAGGCCGATGGCGGCCTTGTGCTCGAGCGCTATGTCGGCTGGGCGAAGCGCGCAGAAGCCGCGAAATTCGACCTGATCTTCCTGGAGGACGGTACGGGCATCCGCGACCTGGACCTGCGGTCGAGCGAGCGCACGGCGCGCTCGACGCATTTCGAGCCGGTGACGCTGCTATCGGCGCTGGCCGCTGTGACGAGCCGGATCGGGCTCGTCGCCACCACCTCCACCAGCTTCAACGAGCCCTACAACGTCGCGCGGCGGTTCGCTTCCCTCGATCATCTCAGCGGCGGGCGCGCCGGCTGGAACCTCGTGACCTCCGCCACCGACGCGGAGGCAGCGAATTTCGGTGGGGACAGGATCACCCGTCATGCCGACCGTTACGAGCGCGCGGAGGAGTTCGTGGACGTCGTCCTCGGCCTCTGGAACACCTGGGACGACGGTGCCGTGATCATCGACCGCGCGAGCGGGCAATTCTCGAAGCCCGACGGTTTCCGGCCGCTGAACCACCGCGGCAAGCATTTCGAGGTTCGGGGCCCACTCAACATCTCGCGCACGCCGCAAGGCCAGCCCGTACTGGTCCAGGCGGGCTCCTCAGGCCCCGGCAAGCATCTCGCGGCCAGGACCGCGGAAATCGTCTTCACCGCCAATCAGACGCTGGAGGAGGCGGTGACGTTCTACGGAGACCTGAAGGAGCGCAGGGCTCATTTCGGCCGCTCACCGGACGATCTGAAGATCATGCCGGGCCTCTTCCCCGTTGTCGGCCGCACTGAGGCGGACGCGCGCGCCAAGTTCGAGGCGCTCCAAGACCTGATCGATCCCGTGGTGGGGCTCGCGCTGCTCGGGCGTATGATCGGCGGCTTCGACTTGTCAGGCTACGATCCCGACGGACCGGTGCCTGAGTTGCGCGAGACCGACGGCGGCAAGTCGCGCCAGCAGCTGATGTTCGATCTCGCCCGTCGCGAGGGGCTGACCCTGCGCCAGCTCTATCTGCGCATCGCAGGCGCGCGGTCATTCGCAGATCGTCGGCACGCCGGCACAGATCGTCGACGAGATGGAGGAGCGGTTCCGGGCCGCCGGTGCGGATGGGTTCAACATCATGCCCGCAACGCTGCCCGGCGGCCTCGACGACTTCATCGAGCTGGTGCTCCCGGAGCTGCGCCGGCGCGGCCTGTTCCGCACCGAATACGAGAGCAAGACCCTGCGGGGACATCTCGGCTCGCGCCCGCCCGCAGGCTTCGGAGCCAGATACGCCGAATTGTCGTAGAGGATCGGCCGGCGCGGACACGGAATGCTCCGCGCCGCGGGCCCTCCATCACGGCGAGCCGGATCCTCGCCGCTCCCTCGGAACTTGGTGCGTGGCGCCCGCTGCGGTAATGTGGGGGTGCAACCCCAGGATCCATGGGGTGGCCATATCGCCATGCCGAAGTGCTCCCCAGCCTCTCGTCCTGACGACCGTAAGGCTCGGATCAGGAATAGGCTCAGTGATGACCGATAGTAGGCCTATTGCCATCCTCATTGCAGAGAATGACCGCCTTGTCCGTATGGTTACGGCCGACATGCTGGCGGATGCGGGCTTTCAGACCATAGAGGTCCGCACGGCCGCCGAGGCGTTGGCGGTCCTCGAAGGGGCCGCCCCGGTGCGCATGCTGATCACGGGACGGAGCATCGTGGGCGACGGGATTGCCCTCGCCCACCTCGTGCATCACCGCTGGCCGGCTGTCGGCGTCATCGTCACCTCGGGCGGGGGAGCGGACCTTCAGCGCGATCTACCGCCCGGTACGCGCCTGCTCCGGAAGCCGTACGACTTTGCGGATCTCATCCGTGAGGTGGAGGCCGGCCTCGGGCCGATGAAGGAGGAGCCCTCAGCCGCTCCCCTCCTGCCGAGCGGCGTGCCGCCTCACACGGGCGTGGACCTTAGCAACGGGGTTGGAGCCGTTGCCGCTCCCACGACCGAGCCAGACAAGACCTGATCACCGTTTCGGCGACGGTCGAATGTTGGACCGCGGCGAGGGCATGTCTCCCTTTCGCACAGACAGAGGCGATTGGATCGTCCGTGATGGTGCGGGCGATCGGATCGAGCCGACGACATGCAGCTTGGGAGACTAAGATAGGTCGTCATTAGCGAGATGTTTCCCGCTGGCCGATTTGCGCTCCGTATCCTGCTGGTCGTCGGCAGCAGCTTGGATTGACCCGGCATCATCTCGGACGCGGACGCTGCCGCAGCAGTGGTCCTGGACCTGAATGGCGCCATCAGAGAACCGTCCAGGCCCGCGGCGGGGAGAGCTGGTTTGCTCCTCGAACCGGCATCTCCAAGGGGACTACCGAATGCTGTCTTGAGGGACGCGGCCTCGATGACCGATGACCTGCCTCAACACCCGCGAGAGCTCGTCGGCCGCATAGGGCTTGTGCAGCAACTCGAAGCCATGGCTGCCCTCCTGGGCGAGCACGTGGCTGTAGCCCGAGGTCAGCACCACCGGCAGATCGGGTAGCCGCCGTCGCAGCTCATCGGCCCAACGGGCGGGGAAACTGCACGTCGTCAGGTGTGCACCTGCGGTGCCGTCGAGCCGGTGGCGATGCTCACTACCGAAATGGCCGAGCGGTGCAACCGAGCTTGACCTTGCACGTTGGATAAGCATAGCCGTTCGGCATCCCAACAAGGTCCTCACATGCTGCTGCTCTCGTCCGTCGTGGCGGGCACGTTCGTGCTTGCCGGATCGTTCTCGCTCATGGCCGCGCTGACAGACTAACCCTGGCTGGCGCGGGGGGATCAGCTCATGGGCCGATCCCCCGCGCCGTCAGCACGGTACGGAGAGCCTCGGCCAGCGCCTCGGGCGCGAAAGGCTTGCGCAGGAAGCGCGCGCCGGCGGGCATCTGCCCCTCGGCCGGCCAGTCGAGCCCCGACACGATCAGGATCGCGATCTCGGGCCAGCGTGCCGCGACAGCCTTCGCCAGAGTGAAGCCGGTCAGTGGCCCGCCGGCCAAGTCCACGTCCGCGACCATCGCCACGAGTTCCGGCCGGGCCGCCAGATGGGCTTGAGCCGCCTCCACGGTCGAGGCCTCGGCTACTTCATAGCCAGCATCCCGCAAGGCCGCAGCCGCTCCCATGAGTTGCAAGGGGTTGTCTTCGACAAGCAGCACGGCGTGCCGCGGTGCGTAGGCATCAGCCATCCAGGCCAAGACCGTGGATCAGGATGCGGATCGGATCGGATTGATCCGCGGCCTTCGGAGCCGGTGCGGGCGCCGGTGCCTGCTCGCCCACACCAGAAGCTGCCGGTACCCGGTGTGTCAGAGAGGCTCGGAACAGGCGCGTCCGGCGCTGGGCCAACCTGTGCCGCCGCATCACCTCGGTCCCGTCCAGTCGCCCTGCAGATTGATCCCTGTGCGCTTTCGCGCGGGATTGCGCGGCCTTCCTCACCATGGCCCTCGGCTGCAGCGCCGGCGTTGCCCGAGGCCCGTGGTCCACGATCTCGGGCTTTGCCACTTCGGCCGCCTGAGCAGTTGAGACGACGGCATCTGACAGAACGCTGACCGCCGCCACATGGGCTGGAGGATCAACCCACACCATCGCCTTAACAGCCGACGTCGCGTTTACGACGGATGCCTGCAGGTGCTGCGGCATCGCTTCCATGTTGCCGGACACCCCGACATGCGCGGCTGTCACGAGCCCGAACGCGGCAAGCATAGCCGCCGCCATGATGGACTTGCGGTGTCTCATCACTGCTGAACAGGTGGCCAAGTTTGTGGTTCCGCTGAGCGAAGGCCGGCAATCTGGATCGCGTCGGCCCCGGCTTCGCGCGTCCGCTTTGGTGGGCTCTTGGCATTGCTGCAGCCGGGCATCGCCCGGTGTTCATCGATGGCACGCCGTACAAGACGCTCAAGCGGCACCTGAACAGGCACGGCATGACGACCGAGGAATACCGGGTGCGCTATGGCCTGCCGCGGGACTATCCCCCGACGGCCGCCAGCTATTCGGAGCAGCGCTCTGCGCCCGCCAAAAGCCTCGGCCTCGAAAATCGGCGCCGGAAGGCGGCTGCGAAGACGGCGAACACGCCCGAGACTGTCGCCGGGGCTCCGGAAAAGCGCAGGCGCACGAAGGCCGCTTAGAGCGCTCGCCGCCGAAGTGGACGCCGATCCGGCGCAGGCGAGCGCGTCAGATCAGAAACTTAGAGCCGCTTCCGATTGCAACGCGATCGGAAGCGGCTCCAGTAAGTCTGCTCAGCGCCGCAGCGTGCTGGTCCAGAGCCGGCACGTCAGCCGGCACGGCCTTCAAAGCCGCGACCGGCTTGGCGGGCCTACTGCTGGCCTTGCTGCGGCTGCTGACCTTGGCCGCCGTTGCCACCACCTTGGCCGCCCTTGCTGGCCTTGTGGTGCCCGACAGCGCATCCAGCTGCGGCACCGGCCTTGCCATGCCCGGCCATGTGCCCCGCTACGCCGCCGACGGCCGCACCCTTGAGGCATCCCTTGGCCTGCGCCGGGGCGCCGCTCACGAGGGCGCCCAGGGCCAGAGCCGAGGCTGCGATGACAATCCGCTTCATGGGGGTCTCCTGTTTCATCAGGAGGCCAACACCCGGTCGAACGACGCCGTTCCTGATGGGCGGCTCCCAGGGCGGCGGCAAGCACCCATGCCCACCGTCCGGCCGAACCGCGTTGCGCCCCATCCTTCCCCTCCGTCGCTCTGTTTCGCCGCGACGTCTGCGAGGCGCACCGCGGATCCGCGGCCGCCCGGTCAGAGGATCGGACGCGGGACCGCTTCCCGCGCCCGGGATGCCGGGCCGCCCTCGACCGGCGCGACGCCGGCCTCCAGGCTCTCCAGGCTCTGGCTCCGTGGCTCGACGCCGAACGCCGCGACCGCCACGATCTGCAGGGCGAGCAGCGCGATCATCAGGCCGGTCACGCCCGCGATGCCGTAGGCCTCGAACAGGGTGACGACCAGGAAGGGCGTCACGATGGTCGCCCCGCGCCCGACTGTGTTGCACAAGCCGGAGGCCCGCAGGCGCACCTCGGTGGGGAACAGTTCGGGGATGTAGATCCCGAATAGCAGCGCCACGAGCACGTAGATCGGCACCGTCAGACCGAACCCGACCAGCGGCAGCAGGACCGGGTCCAGGGTCATCGGGTAGAGGATCCCGAACAGGATGGCTGCCGCCGAGGCGCCGATGATCGTCGGCTTGCGGCCCCAGCGGTCGGCGGTCAGCGCGCCGATGGCGCTGCCCACCGGCGCCCCGAGCCCCATCAGCAGGGCGTAGCCGAAGGAGGTCGCCACGGAGAGGCCCTGCCGGATGAAGAAGGTCGGCAGCCACGTGACGAAGCCGTAGAGCAGCGTGTTGATCACCACGAGGCACAGGCAGCCCAGCAGCAGGCGCGACAGGAGCGGCGGCCGGAACAGGGCGCCCAGGCCGAGCTGCGTGACGGGTGCCATCGCGGCGGCGGGCGGCAGGGGCGCGCCGCGACTCGCCTCGGCCTCGATCGTGCGCATCAGCGCCTCGGCCTCGGCGTGGCGCCCCACGGCCTCGAGCCAGCGCGGCGACTCGGGCAGGCTCTTGCGGGCGTACCAGACGGCGAGCGCTCCGAGGCCGCCCAGCGCGAACATGGCCCGCCAGCCGAAGGCCGGGATTATGAGGTAGCCGATCAGGGAGGCTGCGGGCAGGCCCGTGACCACGAACACCGCCATGAGGCCGAGGAAGCGCCCGCGCGAGCGCGCCGGCACGAACTCGGTCATGGTCGAGTAGCCCACGACGTTCTCGGCCCCGAGTCCCACGCCCATGATGAAGCGCAGAACGATCAGCACCGTCATGTTCGGCGCGAAGGCCGCGCCGATGGCGGCAAGCCCGAACACCAGCAGGTTGGCCTGGTAGGTGAAGCGCCGGCCGTAGCGGTCGCCGAAGAAGCCCGTGAGGAACGAGCCCGCCATCATCCCGACGAAGGTCGCCGAGACGAACCAAGCGTTCTGCGGCAGGGTCGAGAAGCCGGACTTCAGGGTCGCGCCCAGCACGGTGGCGGCGATGTAGATGTCGAACCCGTCGAAGAACATGCCGATCCCGATCAGCCACATGATGCGGCGGTGGAACGGGCCGATCGGCAGGCGGTCGAGGCGGCCTCCGGCGTTGACAGCCGGGTTCACGGATTTGGGCATGGGGCGTTTCCTTCCGGGGTGTGGGATCGGCGCGGAAGGGTCCGTCTGGCGCGGACCTCGCATCCCCCGCGCCGTCGGTCGTCAGTTCAGGCGGCGCTGGCCGGCCGTGTCGCGGTACCAGTCGAAGGGCCCGTCGCCGGTCGCGACCATCACGCTCTTCACGTCGAAATGGTCGTTGAAGCTCTCGATGCCGCACTCGCGGCCGAGGCCGCTATCGCCCACCCCGCCCCAGGGCGAGGCCGGATCGAGGCGGTGGTGGTCGTTGATCCAGACAATGCCTGCCTTGACGGCGTGGGCCACCCGGTGAGCCCGGGCGACGTCCCGGGTGCGCACGGCCGCGGCGAGGCCGAAGGGCGAGTCGTTGGCGAGCCGGAGCGCATCGGCCTCGTCCTCGAAGCGCGTGACGCTGGTGAACGGCCCGAACACCTCCTCCTGGAAAATGCGCATGTCGGAGCGCACGTCGGCGAAGACCGTGGGCTCCACGAAATAGCCGCCCTCGAAGCCCGGCACCTTCGCGGCGTGGCCGCCCGCGACCGCGCGGGCGCCCTCGTCGCGGCCGTAGCCGGCATAGGCCAGGACCCGCTCGCGCTGACGCTCGGAGATGACGGGCCCGAGCTGCGTCGCCGGGTCGAAGGGGTCGCCGAGGCGGATGGAGGCAGTCTTGGTGGCGAGCCGCTCCACGAACTCGTCGTAGATCGAGGCCTGGACGAGGTGGCGGCTGCCGCACACGCAGGTCTGCCCGGCGCCGATGAAGGCACCGAAGGCGGCGTAGTTCACCGCCCGCTCGACATCGAAATCCTCGAACACCATCACGGGTGTCTTGCCGCCGAGCTCCATGGTCTGGTGGGCGAAGACCTTTGCGGCGGCCGAGCCGGCAAGACGGCCGGCCTCGGTGCCGCCGGTGAGCACGAGCTTGTTGATGTCGCGGTGCTCGGCGAGCGCCTTGCCGGTCGAGGCGCCGAGGCCGAGGACGATGTTGAAGACGCCGGGCGGCAGGCCGGCTTCGGTGAAGATCTGTGCGAGCTTCAGAGTCGTCAGCGGGGTGTACTCGGAGGGCTTGACCACCGTGGTGCAACCGGTGGCGAGCACGACCGCCAGCGACTTGCACAGGATCATCAGCGGGTGATTGAACGGCGTGCAGTTGGCCACCACGCCGATCGGCGTGCGCCGCGTGTAGTTGAGATAGTTGCCCTCCACCGGGATGACGTCATCGCGCCGCGCGAGCGCCACGCCCGCGAAATACCGGAAGAAGTCTGGCAGCCGAGAGAGTTGCGCCCGGGTCTCGTTGACGGGCCGGCCGTTGTTGGTGGTCTCCAGCCGGTACAGCGTGTCGAGATTGGCCTCGAACGCGTCGGCGAGCCGGTTCACCAGTCGGACCCGGGCGCGGATGTCCATCCCGCCCCATTCCTTGCCCTCGAACGCGGCCCGGGCCGCGCGCATGGCCCGGTCGACATCGGCAGGACCTGAATTGGGGATGCGGGCGATAACCGCGCCGGTGGCGGGGTTGCGCACGTCGATCAGCGTGCCGTCGCCGGCCTCGACCTCGCGCCCGTCGATGAAGTTGCCCCGTGTCTCGACCGAGGGTGCCGGCGCGTGCAGGGTCATGGCGTCTCTCCCGTATCGGTTTGGACCGCGTCCCGGGCTTCACGCCGGACGCGGCGATGTTCAGAGGACGATCGCGCTGCGCTCCAGCGCGGTCAGGATGCGTCGCTCGGCTTGGCCGACATGCTCGCGCACGAGGCGCCGCGCGCCGCGGCCGTCGCGGCGCTGGAGCGCGTCGATGATGCCGGTGTGCTCGGCCACCAGCTGCGCCGGGTCGCGCCCGCGGATGCCGTCGAGGCTGACGCGCACCAGCCGGTCCGCCTGCTCGACGAGGTCGCGCACGGTCGCGGCCATGCGGCGGTTTCCCGACGCCTCGGCGAGGGCGATGTGGAAGGCGCGATTCTCCGCGATAAAGTCGGCGCCGTCGGCGACGGCGCGGAACGCGTCGAGGGCCGCGAGGACGGCGTCGGGCGCGTTGGCCGCGGCCTCCGCGGCGCAGGCCGGTTCGAGCGCGAGGCGCATGCGCAGCAGATCACGGGCATCGGCGACCGAAATCGCGTTGATCTGATATCCCTGCCGAGCGTGAACGGTTACGAGGCGCTCGCGCTCCAGCCGCAGCAGCGCCTCGCGGACCGGCTGTCGGCTCACGGCGTAGCGCTGGGCCAGTTCCTGTTCGCGAATCTCTGCGCCGGGGCGCAGGACACAGGCCAGGATGTCGGCGCGTATCGCCGCGTAGATGTTGTCACGGAGCAGCACGGACATCCCCGTTGGATCGACTCATGCTGCCATTCGTGAAATATCACGTCAACCGAATTGCAGCTGAACGCGCCGGATGCGACAGCGGCATGGAGCCGTCGTAGGGGTAATGGGGGAGGTCTTGGATGCAGGCGATGGTCGCGGGAGGACACGTGGCGATGACCGCATCCGGCGAGGGGCCGCCCCTGGTTCTGCTGCACTCGCTGCTCGCCGATGCCACCAGCTTCAACCCGGTCATCCCGGCGCTCGGCCGCGACTTCCGGATTCTCGTTCCCGAGCTGCCCGGTTTCGGCGGCTCAACGCCCGCACCGGGCGGCCTTGAGTCGGTCGCCGACCAGGTTGCCGAGGCGCTGCGCGAGGCGACGGGGGGGCGGCCCGCGGCCGGGCTCGGCAACGGCTATGGCGGTTTCGTGCTGCTGCTCTGCGCCCTGCGCCACCCGGGCCTATTCGACCGCCTCGTCTTCGCGGATTGCGGCGCCTGCTTCTCCGAGCCGGGCCGCGAGGCCTTTCGCGGCATGGCGCGCGTGGCGGGTGAGAAGGGGCTGCCGGCGATAGCCGATACGGCGATGCGCCGCCTGTTCTCGCCCGCGTTCCAGGCCGCACATCCGGCCTTGATGGCCGAGCGGCGCGCGGCCTTTCTACGGACCGATATCAGCGTCTTCCAGTCGGCCTGCGCGGCCCTGGCGGGGCTCGATCTGCGTCCGCGTCTCTCCGAGATCCGCGTGCCGGCTCTCGTTCTGGTCGGCGAACACGACGAGGCGACGCCACCCGCCATGGCGCGCGAGCTCGCCGCCGGTCTGTTGGACGCCAAATTCGTGATGTTGCCGGACTGCGCTCACGTCCCACAGCTCCAGAGGCCCGAGACATTCGCGAGCGAGGTCATGGCGTTCCTTCGGCCGCATGACGCGAGCTGATGTGGCCCCATCGAGGCCGGCCTTCGCGTTCCCCGTGCTCGGCAGCCGCCGCTCACCGCCCGGTCCGATCCCGGACGTCATCAACGCTGCGGCGAACTTGATCCCCCTGTGTTTCGCCTGCGCTGAATCCCCCTGTGGAACGGTGCTTGACGCTGGGATGCCAGGCATGCCCTCCTATCCTGAACTATAATCCATCTCGGAGGACGGTCTGCCATGGCGTTGATCCGGTGCTGTATCCTCTCTGCCGCGATCAGCCTCGCCGCCATGACTTGGCCGGCCACAGCCCAGCCAGTCCGCGTCAAGGTCGGCGTCCTCAACGACATGTCCGGCGTCTACGCGGATACCGGCGGCAAAGGCTCCGTCGTCGCCGCGCAGATGGCGGTCGAGGATTTCGCCAAGACGAACCCGGATGTGCAGGTCGAGGTCGTTTCGGCCGACCACCAGAACAAGCCGGATGTGGGCGCCGCGGTCGCCCGCCAGTGGTACGACCGCGACGGCGTGGACGCGATCCTCGACGTGCCGACCTCCTCGGTGGCTCTGGCGGTGAGTCAGGTCACGCGCGAGAAGAACAAGATCTTTATCGACTCGGGAGCCGGGACCACCGAGCTGACCGGCAAGCAATGCTCGCCGAACACGATCCAGTGGACCTATGACACCTACGCCCTGGCGCACGGCACGGCCGGCGCCATGCTCAAGCGCGGGGGCGACACGTGGTACTTCCTCACCGCCGACTACGCGTTCGGCATCTCGCTGCAGAACGAGGCCACCGCCGTGATCGACAAAGGCGGCGGGCGGGTCCTGGGCGCCGCCCGGGTCCCGTTCCCCGCCACCGACTTCTCGTCGTTCCTGCTGCAGGCGCAGGCCTCGGGAGCGAAAGTGGTGGGTCTGGCCAATGCAGGCGGCGACACGGTCAACGCCATCAAGCAGGCGCACGAGTTCGGACTGACCGATGGCGGCCAGAAACTCGCAGCCCTGCTGATCTACGCCGTCGACGTCCATGCGATCGGCCTGCAGACCGCCCAGGGGCTGGTACTCACGGAGTCGTTCTACTGGGATCTCAACCCGGGGACACGGGCGTTCTCCGAACGGTTCTATACGCGCAACGGCAACAGCATGCCGACGATGAACCACGCGGGCGTGTACGCCGGGCTCCTACATTACCTGAAGGCGGTGTCCGCAACGAAGTCGACGGACCCGCAAGCGACGATGGCCTGGATGAAGGCCAACCCGACGGACGACCCGCTGTTCGGCAAGGGGATGGTCCGGGCGGACGGGCGCAAGGTGCATCCGATGTACCTGTTCGAGGTGAAGGCGCCGTCCGAGTCGAAAGGTCCGTGGGACCTCTACAAGCTCCTCGATACGATTCCGGCCGAGCAGGCCTTCCGTCCTCTGGCCGAGGGTGGCTGCCCGCTCGTCGGCAAGCCGTAGAGACAGGATCGACCGACATGATGCGCGATATCGCGGGGCAGGTCGCCTGGGTGACGGGGGCCGGATCCGGCATCGGACAGGCGGCGGCGGTGTCGCTGGCGAATGCCGGGGTGCGGGTCGCGCTCACGGGCCGCGGACGAGAGGCTCTTGAGCGGACCGCAAAGCTCGTCCGCGCGGCGGGTGGGGAAGCCCTGATCGCCCCCGCCGATATGGGCGTGGCCGACGACGTTCAGCGTGCCTGGGAGGCGGTTCATGCCGCCTGCGGGCGCTGCGATCTGCTGGTGAACTCGGCGGGTCTCAACGTGCCGCAGCGGGGTTGGAGCGAGATCACGCCGTCGGGCATCGACGCCGTAATCGGCGTCAACCTCAACGGTCCTTTCTACGCGTCGCGGGCGGTGCTGCCGACCATGCGGGCGCAGCGGAGTGGCCTGATCATCCACATCTCCTCGTGGGCCGGCCGCTACGTCTCCAGGCTGACGGGACCGGCCTATTCTGCGGCCAAGCACGGGCTGGTGGCGCTCTCGGAGAGCCTGAACCAGGAGGAATGCGGACACGGCATCCGGTCCTGCTGCATCTGCCCCGGCGAGGTCGCGACGCCGCTCCTCGATAAACGGCCGGTTCCCGTCACGGCCGACGACAAGGGGCGGATGCTGCAGGCGGAGGATCTCGCCGAGACAATCCTGTTCGTCGCCCGCCTGCCGGCCTCCGTGTGTGTCAACGAGATCCTCATCAGCCCCACCTGGAACCGCGGCTATCTCGAAGGCGTGAAGCTCTGAGCGGTGTTGTTCGGGCGGCCGTGCGGGACGATGGAGGACGGTACGTCGCCCCATCGCCGGTCCTCGAAACGGATCCGCAATCCTGTCTGCCGCAAAACCGGGACGCGCTGTCCCGCACCAGGTTTGATTCGCGCACGCGTCAGCTCAGGGCGACCTCGAAGCCGCGCTTCACGGCGGGCCGGCTCATCAGGATCTGATACCAGCGCTGCACGTGCGGATACGCGTCGAGGCTGATTTGATGGCGCTCGTGGCGCCAGACCCATCCAAGGATCGCGAAATCCGCCACCGAGATCGGGCCTGCCACAAACTCGACCTGTGCCAAGCGGCGGTCCAGGACGCCGTAGAGCCGCCGGGTCTCCTTGAGGTATCGCTCAAGCCCGTACGCTCGGTTCGCCTCATCAACGGTCAGGAAGTGGTGAACTTGGCCGGGCATCGGCCCGAAGCCGCCCATCTGCCACATCAGCCATTCCAGCGCGGCCACGCGCAGCCGCCGGTCCTCCGGCAGGAAGCGGCCGGTCTTCTCAGCGAGGTACAGCAGGATCGCGCCGGATTCGAAGACCGAGATGGGCCTGCCGTCCGGTCCGTCGGGATCGACAATCGCGGGGATGCGGTTATTCGGGCTGATCGCCAGAAAGGTCGGCTCGAGTTGCTCGCCCTTGGTGATGTCTACCGTCCTGACCCGGTAGGGCAGCGCCAGCTCCTCGAGGGCCACGCTGATTTTACGACCATTGGGCGTGTTCCAAGCGTACAGCTCGATCATCGCAGGTGCATCCACTCAGAAGGAGAATAGTCATCCCCATGTATGTTTTCACCGTCAACGATATAGGGGAGCTGGCCACGCGAGGCGGCCGAAGCGTCTACGATATGCGCGTGCTTGAAAGGCAGCGTCGTACGCTTGAGGAACACGCGGGCGCTTGATCGCCCGCAAGC
Organism: Methylobacterium sp. CM6257; assembly: GCF_054611515.1. Lineage (NCBI taxonomy): Bacteria > Pseudomonadati > Pseudomonadota > Alphaproteobacteria > Hyphomicrobiales > Methylobacteriaceae > Methylobacterium > Methylobacterium sp. CM6257. The sequence continues at coordinate 5,257,629 of NZ_CM137735.1, read as the reverse complement.
CCGATGCTCCCGTAGGCCAGGTCCGCGCAGTCTGATGCCCGATTCAGTCCTCATGGAAGCGGCCGAGCAGTGAGTTGCCGGTTCTGGATCCGGCAAAATCAGATCCGGCGGAAATCGTTCGACCGATATCCTTGCTCGAAGGCAGTTTCCATCTCTCTTGATCCGGAATTTGGGCCATGCAACGGTGACGAATAAAAACAGGTCGTGGCGCGTGTCCGATTTGGAAGACCGGTCGGGACACCAGTGATACACCGCCGAGAGGTCGGTCCGACATATGACCCAAGCTCAGATCGGATCGCCGCATGAGAACCTTGCCGGTCTGGGCGACACCGCGCCCCAGGGCGAGGGATTTCTCGACGCGGCCGGGGTCGCCAAGCGGAAGCTGATCGAGGCGATCGAGAGCAGTTCGGAAGGCTTCGCGCTGTTCGATTCCGACAATCGTCTCGTCCTCTGCAACGATCACTTCCGGGATTTCCATCCAGGTCTGGGAGCGGTGATTGCTCCCGGTACGAGCTTCCAGGCGATCGCCGGCGCCGCCGCCGAAACCTGCATCGTCCGCGGGGACGGAACGACCGTCGAGGCGTGGCTCGCGGAGCGGATGTCCCATTTCCGGGAGCCGAGTGGGCCGCTTCTCCATCAGCGTATCGATGGGCGCTGGGTCCAGGTCAACGAACGCAAGACCAACGACGGCGGCGTCGTCGCCGTGTACACGGACGTCACTGAGATCAAGCAGGCCGAGCAGGTCGTGCGTACGACACAGGGCAGGCTGACCTACCTCCTGACCGCGTCCCCGTCGATGATCTGTAGCTTTGAGGTGGGTGGACGGAACGCGCCGACCTTCATCAGTGAGAACGTGCGCGACCTGCTGGGTTACGAGCCGGCCGAATATTTGGCCGGGCCGGAGTTCTGGCTCGACCGCCTTCATCCCGACGACCGGGACCGGGTTCTGTCCGAGTTCCCGAACTTGCTGCAGCAGGGGCACAACGTCATCGAGTACCGGTTCCTGCGCGCGGACGGCACCTATCGCTGGGTGCGGGACGAGCAGCGTCTGCTGCGCGATGCAAGGGGGGAACCGGTCGAGGTCGTCGAGTCGTGGAGCGATATTACCGCCCGCAAGGAAGCCGAGCTCGCACTGCAGAAGCAGACTGCATTCGTCGAATTGCTGCAGGCCGCCGCGACGGCTGCCAACGAGGCGTCCACAGTCGAGGACGCCGTGCGCTTCTGCCTGGACCGCGTCGCGCATCATACTGGCTGGCCTGTCGGGCACGCCTACGTGGTGGCCGGCAACGGGAGCGGCACGCTTGTGCCGGCCGGCATCTGGCATTGCGACGCGCCGGAGCGGTTCGCCCGGTTCCGCGCCGCGACGGCCGGGACGCAGCTCGGCGCCGGGACAGGACCTGCCGGCCGCGCCCTGCTCTCCGGCGCGCCGGAATGGATCCTCGACGACAAGTCCTCGCCGGCCGATCCCCGCGCGGCGGCGGCGGCGGCGGATGGGATCCGGGCCGGCTTCGGATTTCCCGTGACGGTGGGACGCGAGGTCGTCGCGGTCTTGGAGTTCTTCGCGTGCGACGCGCCCCCCCCGGACCCGGCCCTCCTCAAGGTGATGACCAATATCGGTGCGCAACTGGGCCGGGTGGTCGAGCGCAAGCGCGCCGAGGAGGCTCTGCGGCAGGCGAAGGAAGCCGCGGAAGATGCGAGCCGCGCGAAGAGCAGCTTCCTCGCCAACATGAGCCACGAGCTGCGCACGCCGCTCAATGCGATCATCGGCTTCACCCGGCTGGTGATGCGCCGCGCCAAAGATGCCCTGCCGGTAAAGCAGTTTGAGAACCTCGAGAAGATCCTGGCGAGTTCCGAGCACCTGCTCTCGTTGATCAACAGCATCCTCGATCTCGCCAAGGTTGAGGCCGGGCGGATGGAGGTGAAGGCGACTGAGTTCGCCTTGGGGCCGGTGCTCGATCTCTGTCTCAGGACGGTCGAGCCCCTGATCAAGAGCGAGGGCGTGCGTCTCGTTCGGGATGTCGAGGAATCGCCCGTGATGCTCCGCACGGACGAGGAGAAGCTCCGGCAGATCCTGATCAACCTCCTGAGCAACGCGATCAAGTTCACCGAAGCCGGATCGGTTACGCTCCGCGTCCGCTCGGTCGGCGAGCGCATCGCGTTCGCCGTGACCGACACGGGCATCGGCATCCCACCGGAGGCGCTGAGCGCGATCTTCGAAGAGTTTCACCAAGTCGATAACAGCGCGACCCGGTCGCATAGCGGGACTGGCCTCGGCCTCGCGATCAGCCACCGGCTGGCCCGGCTTCTCGGTGGCCACATCGACGTCGAGAGTCGAGAGGGGCACGGTTCGACCTTCACGCTGAGCATCCCGGCGCGGATCGCCGGCGCGCCTGAGATCGGGGCCGGCCCGCCGACCCCCGCGCCCTCTGCGGCGGCCGCGCCCCGGTCGGGGTCCAAGCTCGTGCTCGCGATCGATGACGATCCAAATGTCGTCTACCTACTGCAGGAGAACCTCACCGATGCGGGCTACAACGTCGTTGGTGCCTCGGGCGGCCAGGACGGCTTGCGGATGGCGCGGGAACTGCAGCCGCGGGCGATCACGCTGGACATCATGATGCCCGGCACGGACGGCTGGCAGGTGCTGCACGCGCTCAAGACCGATCCACAGACCCGCGACATCCCCGTCGTCCTGATCTCGATCGTCGATCAGAAGGAACTCGGCTTCCGGCTCGGGGCCACCGACTACATCGTGAAGCCATTCGAACGGGACGCCTTGATCGGCACCCTGGCGCGCATCGCCCCCGACAACGAACGCATCTTGGTGATCGACGACGACCCCAACGTGCCCGACCTCGTCCGCCAGCTGCTGGATTCCGAGCAATGCACGGTCGACTGGGCGGCGGACGGCGCCGCCGGACTGGAGCGCATCGCGCAGGCTCGGCCGAGCGTGATCCTCCTCGACCTGCTCATGCCTCGGATGGACGGACTCACTTTTCTCGACGCCCTTCAGGCAGATCCGGTTGCGCGGACCATTCCCGTCGTGGTGCTGACAGCCGCATCCCTGGACACGGCGGAGCGCGGCGTGCTGCGGGAGCGCGTGCTCGGCCTGATCGACAAGCAGGGGCTCAACCGCGCCGCCCTCATCCAGGAGATCCAGCGCGCGCTGCCACTGCCGGATCCCGACGCGGCCGATAGAAGCCAATGACCTGTCCAGGGCTCCATGCTCGGCAGCCCACCTCCTCCGGGAACGTCACATGAAGCGGATTCTCATCGTCGAGGACGTCGCGCTCAATCGTGATCTGCTGACGCAGCTCTTGGAGGACGATTACGATCTCGTCGTCGCGGTTGACGGCGCCGCGGGCGTCGAAATGGCGGTGGCGCACCAGCCCGACCTCATCCTCATGGATCTATCGCTGCCCCTCCTCGACGGCTGGGAGGCGACGCGCTGCATCAAGGCGAACGCGGCCACTGCGAACATCCCGGTCGTGGCGATCACCGCCAACGCCATGAGCGGCGACGAAGAGCGGGCGAAGGCGGCCGGCTGCGACGACTTCATGACAAAGCCCATCGACGAGGATCTGTTGTTCACCAAGCTGCGCCGGTGGCTCGACTGAATGTAGCCGATCGGGCTCGGCCCCGGAGAGAGGAAGACCCGTGGAGCCAGCGCGCATCCTCATCGTCGACGACGAGCCCTTCAACCTCGACCTTCTTGAGCAGGAGCTGGAGTTGCTCGGCCACACGAGCGTGCGCGCCGCCAACGGCCTTGCCGCCCTCGATCGGCTCAATGAGGCTCCGTTCGATCTAGTCCTGCTTGACGTTATGATGCCGGGCCTCGACGGCTACGCCGTGCTCGAACGGATGAAGGCACACGAGGTTTGGCGCCACACCCCGGTGGTGATGATCTCCGCCCTCGTCGAGATCGGCAGCATCGTCCGATGCATCGAACTGGGGGCCGAGGACTACCTACCCAAGCCGTTCGAGCCGGTGCTCCTCGAGGCGCGCATCCGGTCTTGTCTCGAGAGGAAGCGCTTCCACGACCGGGAAATGGCGCACCTGCGGGCCATCGAGCGCGAGCGCAAGCGCGCCGACGAACTCCTCCATGCCATCTTGCCGATGTCAGCGGTGGCAGAGCTGATGGAGACTGGCGAGGTCAAGCCGCGCCTATTCGACAACGTCGCAGTCCTGTTCATCGATCTCGTCGGCTTTACGGCCTGGTGCCATCGGCAGACGCCAGACGTGGTCGTCGCGGAGATCCAGCGATTGGCGGTGGCGTTCGAGATCGTGGCGCACGCGCACGGCCTAGAGAACATCAAGACGATCGGCGACGCCTTTATGGCAACTGCCAACCTGCTGCGCCCCCACCTGGATCCGGTCGAGGCGGCGATCCGGTGCGCCGCCGACATGGTCATCATTGCGGCGGCGGGCGCGCCGGGCTGGCGGATCCGGGCCGGCATCCACATCGGTTCGGTCGTCGGCGGCATCGTGGGCCGGACGAAATTCACCTTCGATCTCTGGGGGGATACCGTCAACGTCGCCGCGCGTCTCTCGGGGCTCGGGGACGGATGCACGCTTCACCTGTCGCGGGAGGCTTTCGCTCGCTTGGCCGATCAGCGGGCCGTCACGCCGATCGGCAAAGTCACGCTCAAGGGAAAGGGCGAAATCGAGGTGTACTGCCGCACGCTTGTGTCACTGGAACCCTAGATTTCCGATCGTTGGAGATCTCATTAAGGTCATTTCTAGCTACCAGCATCGCGGATGAGCGCCGTATATCCAGCACGCGATCAACCGTCCGCTCGGTGGCACTGTGGCGGTGCAATACGCTGGTCGTCCGCTAAGAAGCTCAATTCGACATGTGACGGACTCGGCTAATACTCGACGGTACTGCACTTGCTCGAACGACGTTCGCCTCGCACCGAAGCGGTAGTTCGACGGCAGAGGTCCAAGCGGATTTCTCATCATCACAGCGAAGCGACTGCAGGGGGTGCAATCAGGGTCTCCGACAGGATCGCGACTGGCAGAAGGGTCGCCAGAACTGAGGAGGCGAGGTTCAAGAATTCGACGGCGCCGCTGCGGACCTGGGCCAGCAGATCCGTGTCGCCCCCGAGCTGGTTGGCCGGGGACAGCCGGACCTCCAGGCGCCCGCCGCTCGCCTCGCGGATACGCTCATGGCCTGCTGCGCGCGGAGGTTGACCGGGTGGGTCGGGTCCTGACCGGTGGCGAGCTTGTAGACAAACTCGGCGGCTGAAGCGCGCCGGGTCAGGATGCCGAACAGGGGAAGAGTGGCCGCGCCCACGATGAGGCTGCGGCGGCTGAGAGACGCCTCTGGCATGTTTCACTCCCTAGTGGTCCGGGCACGCCGTCCGATCCCCGCCGTTCGCGGACTTTTCGGGATCGTCACCCGGTCACGCCGGATGCGTGGCGCGCCGCCCGTGGCGTTTGATCTGATGAATCGTCCGGTGAGGGGACGTGCCGAACACCGGCACGTCCAGCTTCGGCGCCAGCTCCGAGGCAATCGCGGCTGGCATCCCGAACCGCACCGGCGAGCTCTGCTTGGCAGCTGCCTGGACATCCCTGGTCGGAAAGACGGCGAGACGAACAAGCGCTTCCGCGGTGTCGCGATGACCGGCTTCTACGGCGGGGTCGGAAGCAGGGTGTCCGATTAGCCGCGGTGACCGCCCGAAAGCAGACGCGGAGCCTACAACCTGATGCGCCTTTCATCGATCGCAAGCATGAACCCAGATCCATCGCGCTTCGAAGTGCACTAAGTTCGGCGCTGGCTGGCCTCGATGCCTGCCCGCCCGGCTGCATGCCGGCGCGAAGGTGGAGCGCGCTCGCGCTGCCAGGGGAGGGCGACACGCCATGTTTGGCCTGATGCAGGACTGGCCCCTGCTGATCCATCGTATTCTCGACTATGCCCAGGCCCAGCACCCGCACCGGGCCGTGATCTCGCGCTCGGTCGAGGGGCCGATGCACCGCACGACCTACGCGGAGACCCACGAGCGGGCGCGGCGACTGGCCAAACGGTTGGAGCGGGACGGCATCCGGGCGGGCGACCGGGTGGCGACGCTGGCCTGGAACACGTGGCGGCACTTGGAGGCGTGGTACGGCATCACCGGGGTCGGCGCGATCTACCACACGGTCAACCCTCGTTTGTTCGACGATCAGATTGCCTACATCGTCAACCATGCGGAAGACCGAGTCCTCCTCCTCGACCTGACGTTCCTGCCGCTCGTCGAGCGATTGGCCGAGAACCTGCCGACGATCGAGCGCTTCGTCATCCTCACCGACACCGCACACATGCCACAGACGAGCCTCCGAAACGCGGTCGCCTACGAGGCGTGGATCGCGGAAGCGGACGCGGACTTCGCTTGGGCGTGCCTCGACGAGAACGCGGCGGCGGGCCTGTGCTACACCTCGGGCACCACCGGAAAGCCGAAGGGTGTGCTCTACTCGCACCGTTCGAACGTGCTGCACGCCATGGTCAACAACAGCCCGGACTACATCGGCCTCAAGAGTACCGATGTGGCGATGCCTGTGGTGCCGCTGTTCCACGCCAACAGCTGGTCGCTCGCCTTCCTGGCCCCAATGGCGGGCGCGGGCCTTGTGCTGCCCGGCCCACGGCTCGACGGCGCCTCGCTTCATGAACTGTTGGAAGAGACGGGCGTCACCATGACGGCGGCGGTTCCGACGGTTTGGCTCAACCTACTCCAGCACCTCGATGCCACGGGGGGAAAGCTCAACCACCTGCGGCGCGTCCTCATCGGCGGCTCGGCCTGCCCGCGCGCCATGACTGAGCGCTTCGAGCGCGACCACCGCGTCACGGTGATACATGGCTGGGGCATGACCGAGATGAGCCCGGTCGGCTCGTTCTGCGCGCTCAAGCCGGAGGTGAGGGGCTTAGAGGGCGAAGCCCGCCTCGATCTCAAGATGAAGCAGGGCTACCCGCCCTTCGGGGTCGAGTTCCGTCTCACGGACGACGCGGGACGTGACCTGCCCTGGGACGGCACCACCGTCGGCCATCTCAAGGTCGCCGGCTTTGCGGTCGCCAAGGCCTATTTTCGGAACGACGCACCAAACTTGGACGACCGCGGCTTCTTCGACACCGGCGACATCGCGACCGTCGACCCGAACGGCTACATGACTGTCACCGATCGCTCCAAGGACGTGATCAAGTCTGGCGGCGAATGGATCTCCTCGATCGAACTGGAGAACCTTGCGGTCGGTCACCCTGACGTTGCGGAGGCGGCGGTCATCGGCATCGCTCACCCGAAATGGGACGAGCGCCCGCTCCTTGTCGTGGTGCCTAAGGTCGGTCGCATTCCCGACAAGGCCGACATCTTCGACTTCATGCGCCCGCGCATCCCGAAGTGGTGGATGCCCGACGACGTCGTGCTGGTGGAAGAGATCGCTCATACGGCGACGGGGAAGATTCGGAAGGCGGCGCTGCGGGAGCAATTCCGGGATTATCGGTGGCCGGAGATAGAGTAGTTTCAGAGCATTGAACACACAGCCAGTATCCGACTTTCTCGTCGTGTAGCTCATTGCCAAGGGGCGGCGGCGCGAGCGACGCGGCGGAAGTTCTTAAGGCCTCCGGTTCCCGCCTCTTCATTCTCGCGAACGCCGCTCTGATCTCAGCATCAGAGCTGAAGGAGCGGACGTTGGTTGCGGCTTAGATTATTGCTTCGAAAGAAGCTTTATAGGCATAGAGCATAGTTCAAGAATTTTGCCCGGTTTGTAGTTCGGTGCGGAAGATGATTCGGGCGTCTCGATCGCGCCGGGTCGCGATCGAACCCTGGGTCATCATCCCTGATTCGGATCGCTCCGACTATGCGGCAACCGCAGCTTATCAATCGGGCCCGTGGCTGATCTGTCATTCAGAAACATTGCCTTGCCGGCTTCCGAGCCCGCACTCCGACCCAGCTTAGCCGTCAGGACGGCAGCCATACGTTTTTGAGCAACATTTCGTCCTGGTATATTGCATGCCTGGCATTTTTTTGCATGATGCTGCGTCGGCTGAACGCCGAGCCTGACGCACAGCGCGAAAAGAGGATGCTGGGATGGAACGCCACGACCCACCTGCCGCCAAATGGCGGCAACTCGCTTTCGGCATCCTCTGCATGGCGATGATTGCCAACCTGCAGTACGGCTGGACCCTCTTCGTCGATCCGATCGATGCCAAGCACCATTGGGGCCGAGCGGCGATCCAGTTCGCCTTCACGCTCTTCGTTGCAACCGAGACTTGGCTCGTGCCGATCGAGGCTTGGTTCGTCGACCGCTACGGCCCACGCGTCGTGGTCGCCTTCGGCGGCGTGATGATCGCGCTGGCCTGGGTGCTCGACGCCTATGCCTCCTCGCTCCTCGTCCTTTACGCCGCGGCTGTCGTGGGTGGCATCGGGGCGGGCTCGGTCTACGGAACCTGCGTCGGCAATGCGCTGAAATGGTTCCCCGACCGCCGCGGCCTCGCTGCGGGCGCCACTGCGGCCGGTTTCGGCGCGGGCGCGGCGATAACGGTCGTACCGATCGCAAAGATGATCGCCAACAGCGGGTACGAGAGTGCGTTTCTCTATTTCGGCCTCGGTCAGGGTGCCGTCGTGGTGGTGATGTCCTTCCTCCTGCGCAAGCCCGGCGTGTCCGCGCCGATCAAGCGCAAGGTACTCAACCTGCCCCAGACCAAGGTGGACCGCAGCCCCCGCGAGGCGGTGCGCACCCCGGTCTTCTGGGTGATGTACGCGATGTTCGTGATGGTCGCCTCCGGCGGCCTGATGGCGGCGGCGCAGATCGCCCCGATCGCCCACGACTTCAAGGTCGCCGACGTGCCGGTCTCGCTGTTCGGCCTGCAGATGGCGGCGCTGACCCTGGCGATCTCGCTCGACCGGATCTTCGACGGGTTCGGCCGACCGTTCTTCGGCTTCGTCTCCGACACGATCGGGCGAGAGAAGACGATGTTCATCGCCTTCAGCACCGCTGCCTTCGCGGTGATCCTGCTGCTCGGCTACGGCCGCAATCCGATGGTCTTCGTCCTGGCGACTGCGGTGTATTTCGGAGTGTTCGGCGAGATCTACTCGCTGTTCCCCGCGACGTGCGGTGACACGTTCGGCTCGAAATACGCTGCCAGCAATGCCGGCCTGCTCTACACGGCCAAGGGCACGGCAGCGATGCTGGTGCCATTCGGCAGCATGGTCTCGGCTGCCTACGGTTGGACTGCGGTCTTCGGGCTGATCATCGGCCTGAACGTCATGGCCGCCGCGCTCGCCATCTTCGTGCTGCGCCCGATGCGCCTGCGTTACCTTTCCGGCAGCGGCCAGGCCGAGGGTCTCGTCGCCCGGCCGGCCAGCGCTGCCTGAACGCGATCGTCACTCGTCTCCCTGCGGCGGCGCCTTCCCCGGCGCCGCCGTCCTTGTCTCACGAAGTCGATCATGAACATCGCCGCCGCGCTCGCTCTTCAGAGCATCCCCTTCGCCGGGCTGGCGATCGCCGCCAGCGAGCGGCGCGAGATTCTGCTCGTCGGCTACGTCGGCGTCCTTGGGCTTCTCCTCTCAATCGTCGCGATCATTGACGACTACAACGGCTTCTCGCCGGTTTTCGGCCTGGCTGTGGACGCGCTGCAATGAATCGGCATGTGCAGCCCGCGTGAGGGCGGCGCACCAGGGTCCGAGGCCTGCCGCGCTCGCCTGGGAGACTGCAGCACCCATGTGGCGTGACCGTCGTGGACAATTAGGCTGACGAGATCTGGCCTCGGGCGATTTACGTGCGAGGTGCAAGGTCACACCCATATTGTGGGAATGGCTTCGGCGCGATTGTCTGTATGGTCGGACGGCGGATCAGGTCGACGGCATTGCGCGCGACTGGGAAGCCGGCGCCATCGAAGCCACCCAGCTGTCGCGCTGTCTTTCGCGTCCGCTCCAGGGGCTTGCCCGGCCCCATTGCGGAAATTCGAGACGTTCGCCTCGTGGCAATTTGGTAGAGCAATCTTCGACGACCAAAACTCCGGTCCCGGATCGAGGAGCCGCGAGCCGATATGGCTGCACAGCCGCCAACCGGCCTGACGCGTTTAGACGGGGTGGGCTACCCGCCAGCGCCCTGGCATTTGCGCGGCGCAGCCTACCTCTCGCTTTGGCAGATCAGCGCGTCCCGCCTTCCACAGATCTGCATGTCACGGGATGTGCGGCCAATGGCGGTGCTTGGACGCGTCTTGGTTGGGGCCGCCTTCGCTGTTTACGAGCCAGACGGAGTATTGGCCTACGATGAGTTGCTGCTGGCCGTGCAAGTGCACGGCAGACCCATCTCAGTGAGCGTGCCCTACATCTGGGTTGATCATCCGGCCTCCGTGGCTGGAGCTCGCGCATTGTGGAGCATTCCCAAGCAGGGAGCCGACTTCGAGATCGAGCGGAATGGCGGCACCGAGGGACCGGACTTTGAGGCGAGGGCGATGACCGCGTGTGGAGAGGATCTCGCGCACCTCCGGTTTCGGGGCCGAACAATGATTCCTGGGCGCTGGCCAGTGCGAACCCGTGTCGTGCAGCATCGACTGGACGATGGGGGCGGACGCGCGCCCCAGGTTACCGAAGTGCGGGCGTGGGCGCGGGTCTCGCTTGGTTCGGCGACTTGGGTGTTTCCACGATCAGGGCCGCTCAGTTTCCTTCGCGGTCGCAGCCCACTCGCGAGCATCCGGCTGAGCGACTTGTCACTCCGAATTGGCTCATCCTAAGCCAAAGCAGGCGCTTGGGACGCCTGCTTCCGGGCAATCGGTCCGGTAAACCTGAGCCACCGATGGAGGGAAAGCGCATGATGACTCTCTATTCTTATCCCGGTTTGTACGGAGTCGCCGACAACAATGGATATGGACTAAAGGTGTTCGCCTTCCTGAGATTGGCCGGTCTGACCTTCACGCACAAGCACATCGTGGACGCATCGTCCGCGCCACGTGGCCAACTCCCCTACCTTGTCGACGGTGAGGAGATCATTGGCGACAGCGATAGTATCATAGCTTACCTTATGGGCCGTTACGAATTGAACATCGATGATGTTCTTACGCCGCCCCAGCAGGACCTCGGGCATATGGTTCGTCGGACGCTTGACGATTTGTACTGGGTAATGTCTTATTCGCGCTGGCAAGACGAGAGGTATTGGCCCACGTTCCGGGACGCGCTTCGCCGAGCGTGCCCTGAACTGACGGATGAGCAAATAGCGAAGGCCAGGGATTTCAATCATCGGCGTTATCATTTTCAGGGAATCGGCCGCTATACACCCGCAGAAGCTTATGCGCGCGGAGTTGCCGATCTGATGGTTCTCAGCAATCTGGTTCCAGAACATCGGTTTGTATTCGGCGACAATCCGACCAGCACTGATGCTTCAATTTACGGATTCATTTCCAATATCTATTTCTACGACATAGATACACCATTAAGAAAATTCGTCTCACAGCATGCCAATCTAATAACACATTGCCAGACAGTGCATAGTCTCGTTAGTAGTAGCCGATGAGGCCGCTGCGCGCTGCCGTCGGACGTCGCTTGTGGCGGGTTTCGGCCGGCGCTCTCCACACATAGGATGGAAGCTGAAGACATCCTGTCGAAATATTCGGGAGATCTATCGGCGCGCCGGACGGAGGGAGGAGATGGCCGAGAGCGGCCTAACTATTTTCTATTGGCTTGGACGAATAGGCAGACATGCTGCTGAAGGCCCGTCCGGGTTGCCCCGATCTCTTCGAGGGAAGGCCGGATCCACGCGTCCCGCACACGAGCTGCGCGGCATAGCAACCGGCGAGCCGTTGAGGTCCGGGCACACGTTAAGAAAAGCAGCGAACCTGTTAACGAAGCTGGGGACTTTGCGCGCGACGTTGCGGTCCGGCGCGGGCACCGTGTCGCTCCCAGGCGACGGGTCATCGGCAGAGGTTCGGCATCACTTCCCCGCCTATTGCGACAGGAGGAGCTTGCCCGACAGCGGCCCGACGCCCTTCGGCACCGGCACGCTCGTCGCATCGTAGTTCGCGTTCAGATAGAGGTTCGGCCCCTGGTAGAGGTTCACCTGCTGGGCCACAACGACCGTGTAGGCCGACTGGTCGGCCACGGGCTTGTCAGCGTCGATCACAAGCCGGCCTGCGGGCAGGTAGATCGTGCCCAGCATGGTCCGTGCGTTGTTGCTGATGATGCGGTAGGTCCGCATCGGCTTCGTCGCCCCAGCCGGTGGAGGCGTGGGCAGGATCGAGTTGCCCGAGATCACGTCCGTCGCTTCCAGAACTGGGTCGACCGGATCGGACACCGAGCGCTGCTCCGACATCAGCAGGCCAGCCATTGTTCCGCTTGTCGGCGCGCGCAGGCTGATGGTCGTGTTCTTGTCGAACAGGAGGCCGCTCTTGTCTCCGGCGAAATAAAGGGCGACGCCGTCGCCACTCAGGGTGGCGCTATCTTTCACCACGAGCGGCTTATCTTTGATGACAAAAATGCCCGTCGCGCTCGGCTTCAGGTTGACCACGGCGCTGCCCTTGATGGTGAGGCCGCAATAGGTGCCCTCAGGCAGATCAATGGATCGGTCGATCTCGTTTTTGCTCGTATCACCCTTCGAATTTGCTGCAACCGGGATCGATGTGCAGGTTCCGACCTGCGGGGCTGCGCGATCTTTCAGGGGATCCGTGATCGCCGGGCAGCCTGTCTGCGGTGTGGGTGCGAAGTTGGCCTTGCTCCCACTGAAACCTCCAGCTGAGCAGATGGTATCGGCTCGCGCCAGAGCGCTGTCGCCACCGATCATGCCCTTCGCGTTCGTCGAGTTCGAGTAAAGTGAGCAGCCGTCAGCTGTGACCTGTGCTTTCGCCTGCACGTTGAACGCACCTGGAGCTCCCGGATCGAGGGCGAGCATGCATAGCCGCATCTTGCCTACGACATTGACCCGAGCTTGAGCCGCAACTGTCTGCGCTCTGAGCCCGAGGAGACCGCCGAAGGTAAGCTTCACCGTCTCCTCGGCGCGCGCGAATACGCTGGTCTTGTCATCGGATACCGTTACCTTGACGCTGAAGGGTCGGTCAGGAAACGGCTTTGCGGCGTCGCGAATTGCCTGCTCGGCTACGCCTGCGACGGAAGCCTGGCTCGATGCAGCAAGTTTCAGCGTGTTGCCGCCGGCCAATACGCCGGCATCGACGGCGTTCTGAAGCTCGCTTCGACGCGTGACGAGGCGCGCATAGTCGATGCCGCCGCCGGCCAGACCGACTAGCACTGTGGCGCTCAGGGCGAAGATCAGGGCCACACCGCCGCGGCGATCGCTGCGGAGGGCCTTCAGATGATCCAGAGGAACGTTCGGCATCTACTTGTCCAGGCGACAGGGCCAGAGGCCGGCATTCTTGCGGCAACCGCTTAACAGCCCTTATGCGAACGAGTCCTCATCCTCAGGTGAAACGGACCTCTCGTGCCAGCCGTTACGGGTTCGCGACCCAGGCTTTATTCGTTCAGGCGCCGGGGAAGGCAGCTGGACCTGTCACATAGGCCTAAACCGAAGTCGGGGCGGTGGAACGTCAGAGGCTTGCGCCTGTCACGCATGGTCGCATGCGGTGGTGAGCGTGTCCTCCCGGGCGTAGTCGCGCGGTAGGTCATAGCGCTCGCGGTACTCCGCCATGGTCATGCCGTGCTTGGGCTGGTGGTGCCTGAGCATCCTATATGGCTCGCCGTCGATGAAGCTGCTCAGCGCGTCGCACCTGATCGCCTTCCGGATCTGCGCCGCCGTCGGCCTGTCCCGCTCGGGCTCGGAGGAGGCAGGCGCATTGCTTAGCTTGGCGATTGCGACGTGTACGCTGGACAGCAGCGCCGGCATCTCGGCCGACGGCACCCGAACGTTCGAGATGTTTGCGGACGCTGTGCTTTGGTGTGCTGAGGTCTGGTTGGCTGCAGATGGCACATCCGATATAGGCGGGCATAATGTCATCAGGTTTAGGAACATCCGCGGCTGCGGGCTCTCACTTCTGCATGTCTCGACCTGCCAAAACCGGTTTCGACTGTCCCAAGCGATCAAGATTTGCCGCGGTGTGAATGTTATTCGACGGTCGCGCCCGCGCGATTCGTCGACCGGCGGATCAATCCCGTCTTTGCCTCACCGGCACATGGGCGCAGCACTCGTGGGAGGCACTCATGGCTGTCAGCAGACGGATCTTCGCCGCGGGCGCCGCCGCAATCCCGTTCGTTGGCGCGCTCCCTCCACGCGCCCGGGCACAGTCCATCGCCCAGGACGCGCCGGTCATTGGTAACCATGCGGTGGCCGATCCGCTGGAGTTGGCGACGGACGCCTACATCTACGGCTACCCGCTCGTCACCATGGAGATGACCCGGCGGACGCTTACCAACGTGGCCGCGCCTGAGGGCAAGGGCGCACCCATGGGTCAGTTCGCCAACATGCGAGAATATCCGGACGCGAAGTTCCGGGCCGTCACCGCGCCCAACGCCGACACGCTGTACTCCAGCGCCTTCGTCGATGTCGGGACCGAGCCCCACCTTCTCAGCATCCCGGAGGAGGACGGCCGCTACTACCTCATGCCGATGCTGAGCGCCTGGACGAACGTTTTCGCCGTGCCGGGCAAGCGCACGACCGGAACCGGGCCGCAGACCTACTTCATCGCCGGACCCGGCTGGAGCGGCAGCGTGCCGTCTGGCGCCACGCTGATCCAGGCGCCGACCAACCTGATTTGGATCCTCGGCCGGACCTACTGCACAGGCACGCCCGAGGACTACAGGGCCGTGCACGCGCTTCAGGACCAGTACCGGCTCATCCCGGCGAGCGCGGCCGGCAAGCCGTACACGCCGCCTCCGGGGCGTGTCGATCCGAGCATCGACACAACGATGACCGTGCGCGAGCAGGTCAACCGCATGGATGCGACGACCTATTTCAACCTGCTTGCCACTCTGATGAGGGACAACCCACCGGCGCTCGCAGATGGGGTTTTGGTCGCCAAGATGGCCTCGCTCGGCATCGTTCCTGGCCAGCCCTTCGATCCAGGCAGTCTGCCGCCGGCGGCCCGCCAGGCGGTTGAGCAGGCACCCAGGCAAGCGCTCGCCCGAATCATGGAGCATATGAAGAATACCGGCCAGCACGTGAACGGCTGGACCTTTACGACCAATGGCGGCGACTACGGTAAGGACTACCTGCAGCGCGCCTTCATCACGGCGGTCGGGCTTGGCTGCAACTTGCCTCAGGATGCGGTCTACCCGCTGACCAAGGTCGACGCGGCGGGACGCCAGCTGACAGGCACCTCGAAGTACGTGATGCGCTTCCCGGCCGGCGAGCTGCCGCCCGTCGATGGCTTCTGGTCGTTGACGATGTACGACGCGGACTACTTCTTCGTCGAGAACCCGCTCAACCGCTACTCGGCGAGTCCGCGCAACGACCTCAAGACCAACCCGGACGGCTCGGTCGATCTCCTCATCCAGCACGAAAGCCCTGGTGCGCAGCGGGAGGCCAATTGGCTACCAGCCCCGGCCGGCCCCTTCATCCTGATGCTACGCACCTACTGGCCGAAAGCCGCCCTGCTGAACGGCTCCTGGGCACCACCGCCGGTCATCCGTAGCTCCACCGCTACGCTCTAGCCGGCGTTGCGGCCGCCGCAAGCTGATTTTCGAACTCGCGTCTCGCCGAAGGAGCGACGGGCAGCCTTCGGAGCGACCGCAGGCTTATGCTACGTGGCGATGACCCGGCACCGGGGGGCGGTGCAGCTCTATGCGGCGCGGGACGCGTTCGACAAGCCGCGCATGGGGCCAGCATGAAGGCGGCGGTATCGAGGGGGTTCAGCGGATATCCGCGCAGGGCGAAGCGCATCCGTCCGGTGTCGATCCAGTGCGCCTTGATGCCGGGCCAGACCTCGCTGTGGAAGTCCGCACAATGTGTGCAGGTCACGGCGGCATACTCGATAAACGTCACCTTGGCATTGGGTGCGCCGATCCAAATGTCGCCCAGCGGGCCTGCCATCGACGGATCTTCGACCGAGGTCGCCCGCGCAGAGACGGCCACAGATCCGAACGTCGAGCCCAGCATCGCGCCGATGAGCAGGGTACGACGTGTGACGGTACGCCCTTGGGTTCAGGTGCCTATCGTCATGCGGCTGCCTCCTAGCTCATCCGCAAGCTCGTATACGTATCCTACAGCCGCTTTCCACCTAATCCGGTCACTCAGCTAACTAGGACGACAGGCCGAAAGCGGACGCGCCCGACTGCACGTTCTGCCTGTGCGCCTGCCGGTATTCACGCGGGCTCATGCCGTAGCGCTCCTTGAAGCGGCGAGCGAAATGCGCCTGGCTGGCGAAGCCGCAGCCGTAAGCCAACATGCCGATCGAGAGGTGAGCGCAGGCGGGATCGACCAGGCGCTTGGCCGCCACCTCCAGGCGTCGCTCCCAGATGTAGTCGGAGATGTGCCGGCCGCGCTCGTGGAACAGCTCCTGCAGCCGGCGCAGCGAGACGCCGACCGCGGCGGCGAGCTGAGGCGGGTCGAGGGTCTGATCGCTGAGGTGCGCCTCGACGTAGGCCTTGGCGCGCTGGACCGTGGCGTTGCCGTGAATGGAGCGGGGCACCTCCTGCGCCATCCGTTCGGCGAGACTGGCCACGACCAGATCGATCCCAATCGACGCCATGCGCGCCGCGCCGTTGGGGTTGAGCCGATCTCCCACCCGGATCAGTTCCTGGACGTAGGTGTTCGCGAGCGTCGTAGAAGCGAGCTTGGCCTCGACCGCGAGGGCAGTGAACAGTTGAGACGGGCCCAGCACACTCTCCAGGCGCTCCCGCGGCAGGTCGAGGATCAGGAAGGTGCCCGTCTCGATCTCGCTCACGCCCGGTCGATGATCGAGCACGACGAAATCGCCGGTCCGACCCACCGCCTCACGCTCGTTCTGCTGGACGGCATGGCGGCCAGATTGGGTGAAGACCGCGTAGAGGCGATGACCTCGGTCGTTCCGCCGAACCGCCTCGGGTGTCACTTCGGTACGGGTGGAACTCTGAACGCTTCGCGTGATCGGCAGAGATCCGATCGCGGTGAGCTCGATCCGACCGTGGAACGGCGCAGCGTCAAGGTTCCGGATCTCGTTCGGCACCATCTGATCGCACATCATCTCCCGCCATCGGCGGAAGGCGATCCTGGGGTGGAGGCCCTCAGTCGAGAAAAGCGGTTGCATCCGCGGTCTTGGCCCACAGCTCGCCTTACGATGGCGGAGATTGGAGGGGTGCCCGTCTATTGTATATAATTTAATGATGCAAGCATTGCATGCCAACCGAAAATGGACCGGTGGAAATCCACCCCATGCCGACATTGTCCTATCCAGCTTTATGTCCGAGAAACAATGATTTTTCAGGCACATAAACCTGTCGGGCTTGTATGTCGGACAATCAAATTGTGGCGGGTCGAGCAAAGTCGGCTGGCCACCCTTCGCATAAAGTCGGCTTACGAAACGCGGCGAGGCGCGACCTCGTGTGGGACTTCGGCCTGCGTCCGCCCGTCCGGACGGTTCGGCCATTTTTGGCCAAACACCCTGTTTCCTGTGTTCCCAATGACTTAGCCGTTTCCTGGATCTGGACGAGTTCGAACCGAGCCGATTTCCTGTGTCCTGCCAGATGTTTGCCCCACTCAAGAAGCTCAGCCATTTTTGGCCAAGCCCTCGGCCATTTTTGGCCAAATCTCTCTACCCGTGGTCGAAGTAGAAGAGCGCCGAAGCAGCAAGTTGAAGCGATCCGCTCGCAAGATCAGGCGCTTGCAAAGCCAAGCACACAACTCGCGCGTCCAAGCACAGTCTGGCACGAACACTGCCATAGGATCCCGTGCACGGCCGCAGCCGGCGGGATCCTCCCGCCCTCAACCCGGATGATCACGCGATCGACCCGGGCCGGCCGCACCGGGAGAGACCATGCCGACACCCGCCTATATCGCGATCGAGGGCTCGACCCAGGGCAACATCACCCAGGGCGCCTTCACCGAAGCCTCCGTGGGCAACATCTGGCAGGAGGGTCACGAGAACGAGATCCTCGTCCAGGCCATCGACCACCGCGTCACCATCCCGCGCGACCCCCAGTCCGGCCAGCCCTCGGGCCAGCGCGTCCACCTGCCGTTCAAGTTCACCGCGCCGCTGAACAAGGCCACGCCGCTGCTCTACAACGCGCTCACCTCGGGCGAGATGCTGACCAAGGTCGAGGTCAAGTGGTTCCGCACCAGCTCGGCCGGCAAGCAGGAGCACTTCTTCACCACACGGCTGATCGACGCGACCATCATCGACATCGACGCCCAGCTGCCGCACTGCCAGGACGCGCGCAACGCCGACTTCACCCAGCTGATCGCGGTCTCCCTGTCCTACCGCCGGATCGAGTGGGAGCACACGGTCGCCAGCACCTCCGGCGCCGACGACTGGCGCAGGCCCAAGGCCTGAGCCCAAAGGCCTGAGCGCGCCTCAGGCCCACGCGAGCGCCCTGCCGTAGACCGGGCGGCACCGTGCCGACCGGTCCACGGCACCCGAGCCCGGCGCCCGACCCCGTCCGGAGATCCGCGCATGGATGAGCGTGTCCAGCTCTCAACAGTATGGGGCTGCCTATGAGCCTGCGCGACCTCGCGCTGGTGCCGACCGCCGGGGTCACTGCCCTGGCGATCCGGGTGTTCTCCGCCGACCCGGCCGAGTGGATCGTTGCCCTGCCCGGGGATGACCGCCCGGGCCTGGCATTCTGCGCCGTGGCCGAGGACCAGGGCGGGGTGCGCATCCTCCTGGCCACGCTCACCCTCGGCCCGGTGCTCGGCCTGATCGGCCTGGCCGGCTTCGGCCGGCCGCGCTCCTGGTTCGGGCTGATCCTGGGCGCGGGGCTCGCCGCCTTCTGGCTGCACCGCTTCTTCCTGCGCGTCTCCGCTTGCACGCCCTGAGCCGACCCGGCCCGCCGCCTTCGAGGCTCCCCGATGATCGTCCTGCCCGCCGAGATCACCCAGCCGCTGAGCGCGCTCGAGCACGATTTCACCCTCGCGTTCAAGGCCGAGGGCCTGCCCGACGCCGGGCTCGAACGGTACGCGCTACGCCTTCGTTGAACCGCTCATCGAAGCGCCATTCATCGAGGAAATCCCACTTGTCGAGCCCTCAACGCAGCCCAGGGCGCCATTGCCGAATGGCCGGCCCACGCCGCCCAGCGGGCCGGGGTTCATGGGGCCGCATGGACGGCCGGAACGGACGCTGCCGGAGGAGATGCGGCCGATCGAGCCGGCACGGGATCCAAAACCTGAGCCCCAACCAGATCCTCAGCCGTATCCGGACGACGGCCGGCGCACGTCGCGAGGCTGCTCTTCGGCCCTGATCTGCTTTGAACGAGGCGCCGGTCGCCGACGCGTTCGCGCAAATGGAGCCTGTGGGCTTCGGTCCGATCCCGCCGTCCTAGCAGCAACGGCTCCACTATGCTGGAATGTTCGACGACGGCTGGTTGCGACGCGATCATTCGCATCTGCCGCGCGACTTCAGGTATCGATTCTACCAAGTCGCTCATCCAAACGTGATCTTTCGGAAATATTTTCCAGTCGGCCTGCGAATTTCTGCGGTCAATCTGGCGCGCGACCATCGACAGGCTGATTGCCGACTGCCCGATGAGGAGCCGCTTGCCCGTTTCCAATGGGTCGACGGACGGGAGGTGATCGCGCGGATGAACTGGGACGGTCTGCACATCGATATGCGCAACGAACCGCCATGGACGGTCGACGTGACGTTCCGCGTCGGGATCGAGATCTGCCCGCGCTTCCAGAAAGTCGATGTCATCGCCGCGGATACACGCAGTGCAGGCGGCTTGCCGGCGTCAGGCGAATCCGGCCTCGAGGAGGCGGCATGAGCATCCCGCGCAAGGGCAGCCGGGCGACGGCGGAGGGTCTGCTGGTATCGATCCATCCGGACGTGTGCCTGACGCCGATGGGCGACACGATGGTGCCGGTGCCCTACACGATCTGGGCCCGGCAGTCGGACGATGCCAACACGACGCCGACCGTCCGCTTCACGGCGCAGCGGACCCACAACCTGGGCTCGCTGATCACCACGTGCCACGGCGACGAGGCGGGCACAGGCTGTGGTCTACGGCGGGTACCAGCTCTACCGCGCCCGGCAGAAACTCGCGGAGGCCAAAGCCAAGCTGGAAGCTCTGAAGGAGAAGAAGCGAAAGCCGGCAGCGGTCGGACGGAGGGAGGCCGACGTCAACGTGTCCGGCGCGACGAAGAGCGCCTGTGACGAGATCTGCGAGGTTGCGTGCCTATGTCGGAAGGACGAGGGAGATGCCCATACGTGTTCACGGCCTGCAGCTCGGCGACGCTGCGTGAGAGATACTACGACCCGAACGGCCCGAAATGTCCCGATGGTTCACCTCGCCGTCCGAGGGCGCCCGCGGCCGACGGGCCTCGACCGGAGGTGAGCTACAAGCAGGATGAGCATGGGATCTATGGTGGAGAGCAAGACGGATCCGGGCATGCCGTCGAGCCAGGTCCCAATCAGGGGCGCGCCCCGGCCGGATATCTCCTGGTGGAAGTACAGGCGTCTCTGGAAAATCTTTGAGTTGAAATTTGACGACAAGTCTCTGACCGAGATGCAGAAATAAGGTTCATACAAAGACATCGCGGCAGATCAAAGCTTGAATCCAAGAACTGATCTGATCCGGCTGGACATCGACAGGGATTGCGATTGCAGCTCCGACGGGGGCAAGGCCTCAGAGGCGGGGTCTCAGAAGTGCAAGGATCAGTACGATGATGATGCCGAGTGACTTGCGATCGGAGCCAAAGGATATCGAGGCCCGAGGGGTGCTGCGGGACAAGCGGCGGCAGAAAATCAGATCGCGCGTCGGCGTCCTGTTGTTGCTGTATTTCGAGCGCGGCTGGGAACAATCGAAGCGATCGGCCATCTTGCAGTGCCTGAAATAATACATAAACATCTCGGCAGATAAGTTAACTCATTAAAAATTGCCTGGCGGTATTTATTTTCGAAATTGAGACGATCTAAAATGCCGGATAAATAAAAAATTTTAGACGAATTGGGATGTAAGTATAAGTTGTGTTGTTATATGAAGGAAAATGATCCCGACGAGCGAGACGATCCTTCTTTGTGGCTGTTTATGGCTTTAGGATCCAGCGCTAACGACATCCGTCGTCCGCTCTCCGGACTGAAGGCTCACTTCGCACCCAGCTTCCTCTACGCAGATCCGGATCGGTTTGTGGATCTGATCAGACGCCGGGCCGGACGGCTGGAGGCGTCTCATGGATCCTGCGGCTTGGGAGCGCTTTCAACCCCGGGCGCAGCGCTGATGGACGATGCGTACTACTATCCTTGGCTGATGCAGTAGCAACTCACTAGGGCGGTCGCGCATTAGTCTGCAGTCGCCCTGCCTACGAAGCCAAAAGGATAGCCCCCATGCGCAATGCACGCTTCCCCCTCGTCGGCTTGCTGTTGCTGCCGGCCTTCCCCGCCCTGGCACAGAACGCTGCTGCGGCCCAGTCCAGCGGAGGCATGACTTGGCTATGGGTCCTCATCGCCATCCTCGTGGTAGCGGGTGGAATTTGGTACTTCATGACCCAGCGCCGTGGCCTTCGGTCCACGCCGGGTGTCTCCCACGACCGAGTCGGCGGTGCTGCTGAGCGGGCCAAGGGCGCTGTGAAGGACACCTTCGGCAGCGTGACCGGTGACACCAAGCTCCAGGCCGAGGGCAAGATCGACAAGGCTGAGGGCCGGGCGCAGAGCGCATACGGCGGGGTGAAGGACACCTTGCGCGGCCGCTGACCCTGAACAATTCTCGGTGGCTCTCGGGCTTGCCAGCTGAGCGATGAGCCTGGAGCAGTTCACCGGGTGAGGAACCTTGCGGCTCGATCCGGCACGGCCGGTACGAGCCGCACGGATTACCGGGAAGAACCTGCCGTGGCCGACGGTGCGGTTTGTAGTTTAGCGCCTGAACCAACTTCAACCCCTGAACCAACTTGGTCCGGGAACGCCAGCCGCCACTTGCAGTTCTTACTGGTTCTAGATCGTCGGTTCAGAGCACCGCTATGTTCCGTCTTGAGCGACACACCCTCGAGATGCTGGCGCGTGCCGGCTACGGGGCACGCGGCATTGTGTACTGCCTTGTCGGCGGCTTAGCCCTGCTCGCAGCAATCGGCGCAGGTGGAGAGACAGGCGGTAACAAAAGTGCGCTGGCCACCCTTCTCGCCCAGCCATTGGGACGCATCTGGCTTGGCCTGATCGCGGTGGGCTTGGTCGGCTTCGCGTTCTGGCGCATCCTTGAGGCCGTCACGGACGCCGATCACCGCGGCAACTCGGGCAAGGCCTTGGCGCAGCGCGCCGGCCATATCGTCAGCGGCATCATCTATGGCGGCCTAGCCTTATCGGCCGCTCAGCTCGCGCTCGGCAAACGTGGCAAGGGTGGGGACGACGCCGCGATCCACGATTGGACAGCATGGCTGCTGAGTAAACCTCTCGGCCAGTGGCTGACCGGCCTAGTCGGCCTCGTCGTGATTGGCGTCGGCTTAGCCTTTCTCCGCAAGGGCTGGAAAAGTGATGTTCTGGAAAGGCTTTCTCTACCCGACGAGGTTCGTCGGTGGGCTGTGCCCATGGGACGGCTCGGGTTTGCTGCTCGTGGCGTGGTGTTCGGTCTGATCGGCGCCTTTCTCATCCTGGCCGCCGTGCACAGCAGCTCGGCGGAAGCGAAAGGTCTGGCCGGGGCTCTCCAAGTCCTGAGTGCACGACCTTACGGTTCAGTCCTTCTTGCCCTTACGGCTGCCGGGCTGTTTGCGTTCGGGCTCTTCGGATTGGTGCAAGCGCGCTATCGCCACATCGATGCGCCGGATGCCGCAGAAGCAACGGCAAAGCTTAAACACACTGTCGCGGGCGTAACGGGCAGGCTGGGATAGCGGAGATTGGAAGCAGGCATGCCGGCTGTACCCGCGCGATGCCTCGTGTGTCGTTGAGTGAGCGGCGACCCCCGCAGTTCTGAGCTACCAGGTTCCCTTTCGCGCTATGCGCAACGCTTGATCATGGTGGGGATCTCAGAAGCCTCAAACGACGGCGAGAAGGATTGCAGACAGCGTGACCGAGAGGAGGATCGAGCCGAGGCAGCCAAGCCGGTCGGAGAAAAAGGAGAACATACGATGCACGAGCACCCTCACCGGCAAATGATTCCAGCTGCGGACGAGGCAGATGCTGCCAAGGTGCCGGTCGCACACGCTATACGAGGAGTCGCCATCTCTCTATACCGCGCAAGATCATCAGCGAACGTCCGCTCGAACCGCCCTCACATCACACCGATTTAGCGGTGGCGCGCTGCGGCAGGCGCTGGGGCTCCTCCGACCACTTTGCGAGCCCCGGTGCCTCGCAATTCAGAAACCGGCGCACGGTGAACTCTTGAGCGGAAGTGATGCTGCCGAGGTCGCCCCAGGCAACCGGTGTGGCCACGGAAGCACTGGCTTGGCGCGGGTCGAGTAGGGCATCACGGCGGTCGCGCCTCGCTCGTTGCGCAGGTAATCGACGAAGATCCGCTCTTTTCGACCGACCTTGGCCATGTCTGACGTGAACTGCCGGGGTGCGTCGCGCTCCAGCGCCTCAGCAAAATGCCTCGCATAGGCGCTGAGGCTTAGCCAGTTGGCCGGCGCCAGTGGCACGATCACGTGGATGCCCTTCCCGCCCGACAACATCGGCCAGGAGACGAGGCCATCCTCCTGCAGGCGGTCGCGAATGAGCAACGCGGCGTCGGCGACGCTCCGAAATGAGACTGACGGGTCCGGATCCAAGTCGAAGACCAGCCGATCCGGCGCTTCGAGCGCGGCTGCTCGCGAGCCCCAGCCATGGAACTCGAGCACGCCCATCTGCACGCAAGCCAGAATGCCCGCGAGATCCTCGACGAAGACGTGCTCCTCCGTCGCACCGGAGGCTTCCGTAATGGCCACGCGTTTGATGGCCTCGGGGAAGTTCGCGGCGGCATGCTGCTGGACAAAACAGCGCTGCCCCTGACCGCGCGGGCAGCGGATCAACATCAGTGGGCGGCTGCGGATATGCGGCAGCATCAACTCGCCAACGTGCTCGTAGTAGGCGACGAGATCGCGCTTGGTGATGTGCGCTGCCGGGTACTGCTCACGGTCCGGACTGCTGATTTGGATGCCGTGGGACGTGATCGTCCCGCCTGCAATCGACGCCTTCTTGCTCATGCGGTTGACCAATTGGGCGTGCTCCGCCTTCAGTTCTGCGGGCTTGTCGTCACGCAAGCCCACGAGAGAGGGGCGACGGGCAAGGCCGCCGCGCGTGAACTCCGTGAACGTGACCTCTGCGACCAGGGGTGGCCTGACCCAACGGGCGGATCCAGCAATGTGCGGTGGGATGTTTGAGGCTGGAGGAGCCTTTGTCTCGAGGTGTGCCAGTCGCGCAGCGATATCGGCCGCGCGCTCGCGTGTGAAGCCGGTTCCCACCCGGCCGGCATACCGAAGCTGCTCGCCGTGTCCGAGGCCCAGCAGCAATGAGGCGGAGCCTGCGCGCTTGGTGCTGGGCGTGGCTGGGAGGCGATGCTCGCATTGTTCGACCGGACCCTGCGCCGCAACGGGTGAGAAACGGGATGACGGCTCAGGGCGGCCATCGAACACTGCCGCCCCGTCATGGAGCTGACTATCTATCTCCGACTGTGTGGGCACGCATCCTTAGGATTGGCACCTATCACGACCGAAAGCGCAGGGCCTCAACCACGACCTCGAACGCGGCGGAATTCTGGCGCCGGAGCGCGCAGTACAGGTGGTAGCCCGGGAACGGCGGGCTCCAGTCCTCCAGCACCCACGTGAGTTCGCCCCTGTCTAAATGCGGTTGCACCTGGCCCTGCGGCAGGTAAGCGATCCCGAACCCGTTCAGGGCAGCCTGCAGGATCATGCTCACGGTGTTGAACACCACTTGGCCCTCGATCCGCACCCGGAGCTCGCGCCCGTCCTCCTCGAACTCCCAGGCGTACAGGCCGCCATAGGCCGGCAGGCGCAGGTTGATGCAGCTGTGGGCGGTCAAGTCCCCGGGCGTGCTCGGCGGCCGCCGGCGAGCGAAGTAGGCGGGCGCACCCACCGCAGCCCTGCGCATGTCCGGGCCGATGGGCACCGCGACCATGTCCCAGGCGACGATCTCGCCGAGCCGCACGCCGGCGTCGAAGCGCCCGGCCACGATGTCGGTCAGGCCGCTGTCGGTGACCAACTCCACCTGGATGTCGGGATAGTCGGGCAAGACCTTTCGCAGCGCCGGCCAGAGCACCGCGTTGACTGCGTGCTCATCCGCGCCGATGCGGATGGTGCCGGCGGGCTTCTCGCGCAGCTCAGAGAGTGCCGCCAAACCGGCGTCGATGCCATCGAGGTGCGGCCCCAAGCTCTGAAGCAGCTGCTCGCCGGCCTCCGTCGGCGAGACGCTACGGGTGGTGCGAGCCGGCAGCCGCAGACCGAGCCGTCCCTCCAACTCATTCACCACTTGGCTGAGCGCCGATTGCGAGACACCCAACTGCGCGGCCGCGCGTGTGAAGCTTCGCTCCCGGGCCACCGCCAGGAAGGCAGCCAGGTCGTTCAAGTTCGGCCGCGCCATTGATTAGCTTCGCTTATCAAGGCTTTCGGTTTTTAGCGGCTAATCGGCGTGGCGGGCGAGGGCTAGGGCCTGTTGGGTATCAGGGTTGTTGGCGCGGGTGAGCGTGTGATTCAAGCTCACGATGGACCGCGACGTACTGACGGACGCCCAATGGGCACAGATGGAAGCGCACTGCCTGGGCAAGCCGGGGGATCCGGGTCGCAGTGGCGAGAACAACCGTCGCTTCGTGGAAGCGGTGTTGTGGGTGGTGCGCACGGGTAGTCCCTGGCGCGACATCCCGGAGCGGTTCGGAAAGTGGGACTCGATCTACTCGCGCTTCCGCGACTGGGTGAGGGCCGATGTCTGGACGCGGCTGTTCGAAGCGGTCTCGGACGAGCCAGACATGGAGTATGCGATGGTGGACGCCACCATTGTGAAGGTCCATCGCCACGGCCAGGGCGCAAAAGGGGGACTTCAAGCCAAGCCATTGGTCGCTCCAAGGGCGGCATGACCACGAAGGTTCTGGCCTTGACCGATGCTCTGGGCAATCTCGTGCGCTTTGTGCTGTTGCCGGGTCAGCGCCACGATACGGTCGGGTTACCGCCTCTGATCGACGGGGTGAGCTTCGAGGCTCTGATCGCCGACAAGGCCTTTGACAGCAACGCGATCGTCGCGGGCCTCGATCAGCGGGGGGGCAAGATCGTGATCTCACAGCATCCATGCCGCACCAAGCCGCGCGACATTGATGGCGAGATGTACAAATGGCGACACTTGATCGAGAATTTCTTCTGCAAGCTGAAGGAATTCAAACGCATCGCGATGCGTGCAGATAAAACCGATCGAAGCTTTGCAGCCATAATCCATCTGGCTGCTGCCGTCATCGCCTCAAGATGATTCCCAACAGGCCCTAGTTTACCGGCATTCACGATCAGCGGTCGCACGAGCCATGGTCGGCATCGACACAGCCTCATGAAAGGCCTGAGGCTCGGGAGAACAACCATGGAGATCAAGCGTGCTGGCTCGCAGCCTTCCGGCAAGGGACCCGCCGACTGGTTCACCTGCACGGTCCGCATCGTGCGCCAGCGACCCCGCGGCTCGACCGGCGCACGCTCCAGCTTGGCCTGACCGTGCTGACGGCGGACGCCTTCGCGACGTTCAAGGTCCTGGGCCGGCCGCGCGTGCCGCTGGGCATGGCCGCCGCCCTGTTCTTCCTGGGCCAGTTCGCCCTGTTTAGCTGCCTGCGGCCCTTCTTGGAGACGGTGACCCGGGTAGACACCTCGGCGCTGTCGGCCCTGCTGCGGCTGCTCGGCGTCGCTGGGCCGGTCGGGACCTCGCTCTTCGGCCGCAGCCTGCAGGCGCGCCTGTACGCCGCGCTGGTCGCAATGCCGCTGCTCGCGGCAGGCCTGATCGGGTTCGGATCAACACTGCCTGGGTCGCCGGCCTTCTGGGGTTCTGGGAGCTGATCGGCACGGCGGTGCCCGTCGCTTGGTGGACCCAGGTAAGCAAGGCTCTGCTCGACGAGTATGCACCGCGACCCTGAACTCGCAGCGCACCCATGGTCCCGACCGGCCCACTCAAGACTCGCGCGCAGGTCCGATCGGCTGAGCGACGGAGACCGGTGTACCGGCCACCTGTCGCATGGCGATGATGGTGCGGAACCCGCGCACGTTCGGGTCAGCGTGGAACACCTCGCGAGCGAAAACCTCATAGGCGCCCATACCTGCGAGTTGGAGATGCACGATGAAATCGACCTCTCCCGTGACGTACCACGCAGCCCTCACTTCGGGCCGGGCACGCAGGCGCCGCACGAAGGCGTCGAGGAGGTCGGGAGTTTCGCGTTCCAGCGATACGAGCACGTGGACCGTGAGAGGGGTGCCGAGCACGGCCGGGTGAACCACTGCCACGTCGGCGACGATGATCCGGTCCGCACGCAGGCGCCTCAGCCGACGCAGCACCGCGCTCTCCGACAGGCCGACGCGCTGCGCCAGGATTCGGGCCGGCACCTGATTATCCCGTTGCAGCTCGGCCAACAGCGCGCTGTCGAAGGAGTCGAGGTTGACGTTTTCCGGCATGGATGGGCGGTGTGTAGCGGAAACAGGCAGGCCTTAACATGTTTTCGGCGCATTCCGCCGACGCGAGCTGGCATTGTCCGGGCATGACCGATCTCTCCCTTCCCGCCGAAGTGATTGCTGCGGAGCTGTGCGGCCTCGATCCCGCCTACGCGCCCACTCCGCTTATGAACCTCTCGGGCCTGGCGGCGCACCTGGGCGTCGCGCAGGTGCTCGCCAAAGATGAGGGCCGCCGCATGCTCGGCAGTTTTAAATCCCTCGGGGGCACTTATGCTGGCCTAAGGGCGCTGGCCTGCGCCGCCGGGACGGAGGTCGCCAGTCTCGTGAAGGCGCGTCCCCAGGGTCAGCCGACGCTGATCTGTGCAAGCGACGGCAACCACGGCCTCGCGGTGGCGGCAGCCGCGCGTTTTGCCGGCGCTAAAGCTCGTGTTTATCTCCACGCAGGGGTGCCCGAGGCTCGGGCGCGGCGCATCGCCGACCTGGGAGGCGAGGTCGTCTGGGTGACCGGTACTTACGACGACGCGGTGGATGCCGCGGCTGCCGGGGCGCAGGGCGGCCGAGGCATCCTCGTGGCCGACACCAGTGACGATCCTCAGGACCCCATCGTCGGAGACGTGGTGGCGGGCTACGGGGTCATGGCGGCGGAGATCCGCCGGCAGGTCGACGATGCGGGCCATCCCCGCCCGACGCACCTCTTCGTCCAAGCCGGGGTTGGCGGCCTCGCCGCTGCAATGGCCGACGGTTTGGGAGGCTGGCTGGCAGCGCCCGGGGCAATAGTGGCGGTCGAACCCGAAACGGCTGCCTGCCTTACCGCGGCCTTCGCGGCGGAGCGTCCGGTGCGGGTGCCGGGCGACTTGCATACAACGGCCGAGATGCTGTCCTGCGGTGTGGCGAGCGCGCCCGCGCTTGCCGTCCTGCAGCGGCACCGCGCGCGCGCGCTGACGGTGTCCGAGGCGACCCTGGCGGCCGCACCCCAATTGCTCGCAGCCAATGGGGGCCCCGCGACGAGCCCTTCGGGCGCCGCGGGTCTCGCGGGTGCGGTCGTCGCCCTGCGAGAGCCGGGCCGGGCCACCGAACTCGGCCTCGACGCCACCAGCCGACTCGTCATTCTGATTACGGAAGGCGCACTGGAGA
This sequence comes from Methylobacterium sp. CM6257, assembly GCF_054611515.1. Classification (NCBI taxonomy): domain Bacteria; kingdom Pseudomonadati; phylum Pseudomonadota; class Alphaproteobacteria; order Hyphomicrobiales; family Methylobacteriaceae; genus Methylobacterium; species Methylobacterium sp. CM6257. The sequence goes on along the minus strand of NZ_CM137735.1, from coordinate 5,228,910 downwards.
AATAGGCCTTCGCTTAAGGAGCCGAAACAGAACCCGAATTAAACTGAGGTTATAGAGGCTGATATGAGGATCAACATCAATGCCGATATCGGCGAGAGTTACGGACGGTTCAAGGTAGGCCACGACGAGGCGCTCATGCCGCTGATCGGCTCCGCCAACGTTGCCTGCGGCATGCATGCGGGAGACCCGGGCATCATGGCCGAAACCATTCGTGCGGCGCTCGCGAACGGTGTGTCGATCGGAGCCCATCCGGGCTTCAACGACATCTGGGGCTTTGGTCGCCGGCAGATCCGAATGCGCCCGCTCGATCTCGAGTACCTCGTCACCTACCAAATCGGAGCCTTGCAGGCCCTTGCGCGAGGCCAGGGTGCCACCGTGACACACGTCAAACCGCATGGCGCGCTCAACAACATGGCGCACGTCGATGAGGATTACGCCATGGCGGTCGGGCGCGGCATCAAGACAGCCGACCGGGACCTGATCTATGTCGCAAACGTCGGCTCCGAGATGGCGAAAGCCGCGGAACGTCTTGGCCTCAAGGTCGCCTACGAGTCCTACGTGGACCGATTGTACGACGATGACGGTCAGATGAGGTCGCGCGAGCGGGCGAATGCGGTGATCCACGACCCGCAGCAAGCCGCCGAGCAAGTGCTTCGCTTCATCGAGGAGAGGGCGATCATCTCAAGCTCCGGAAAGAAAATTCCCGCTGAGATACACACCTTCTGCGTTCACGGAGATGAGCCGACCGCTGTCCCTGTGATGCAGGCCGTTCGCTCGGCTCTGCATAGTGCCGGGATCGACGTCGTGCCGCTTCCGGCCTTGCTGGACTAGCGATCGTTTTTCTGAACTGTGGACTACGGAATAGTGGTGATGTTCGTGGCATCACCCCTCGACGTACTGACCGCGTGGAGCGTATTTCGATAGCGGTGTATAAGGACAGGAGAATGGGCCCCGGCAGATAGTCCGGTTCGATCCCTATGCGGATTGGGGACGACATCATGTCGATCGTCTGAGAAGGATCATCTGTGGCATTCATCTGAGGCGCGCAGAATGTCCGCTTCGCCGCCCTGTCCGCTCCGAAGCGGACCGGTGTCTTTCGGCCAGATTACGTCACGCCGGATCATCAGCGCGCGCACGACCAGACGTTCGGCTTTGCGCCTATTTCCGCCGTTCAAGTGTGACCGGCAGGATCCCAAAAGCGGACGCCGAACCAGGTAAGATTCCGGGTCTGGGCCGCGCCACATACCGGCCTTCGGCATCGCATTCGGAGTGGCTACTCACCGTCCGGATGTGATCCCCACTGCTTCGTCTCGGTGGTGCAGATCGTGGACGAGCGGCAGGATGCCACTGCCAATAAAGAACAGGGCCATCAGACTGAGGGGCATCTGAAGGACTATGCGTATATTCAGGGAAATCCGGGGAGTATATTGCGTCTCACAGCGCGACCTCGGTGTCGCGGGCAACCTGAGACAATTGGTTTAAAGCTTCTTGACTGCTCCCAACGACATGGGGAGGCCGCTCAGTGCTATTCCCCCTTGAGAAGAATAAGCTCTGATGCCCATCACTGACCTCAAGTCGGGGCCCCCAATTTAAAGGCAAAAGATTCGATCCTGCGACGTGGATGCAGGACGCAGGCCGGCAGCTCTCGGAAAGCTCCGGCCGACTGCTTCGCGCCCGTGTGATTAACTCCATAAACCTTGCATTGAAAGCAAAAACCGTCGTCCCACCGCTCGCTTATGTCATAACTCGTCCCGAACGATCTCCGAGCTATGGTGACATTCGAGCATGACGACCATCAAGTCGCTTCCAAAGCGGTTTCTCAATACCGTCAGGCGATCGTTCAGGCAGTTCCTTGCCCTGCCGCTCGCCACCGTAGTCGGGTTCGTGGGCCTGAATGCCCTGATCTACCTTGCTGATCAGTCATGGTCTGCCGGCCACGCTCCGGCCGGTTTCCGCTGGCTTGGGGAGCTCTTGGGGGACAGCGACGCGCTGGGAAGCCTGCTGACAACCGTCGCATCGAGCATCATCACGGTCACCTCAATCACATTCTCACTACTGTTACTCGCCGTGCAACAGGGGGCAGCCGCCCTGACGGCGCAGATCACGGATCAGTTCATGGAGCGGCGAACTAACCAATTCTACTTCGGATATTTCGTTGGACTTTCCGTATTCGTCCTGATGACGCTCGTTACGAACACGAAATTTCATCGTCCCGTGTTCGGAACTTCGTTATCCCTGCTGCTGACAGCTTTGGCGTTGTGTCTGGTTATTGTGATGATCTACAACACCATCGATCAGATACGGCCTGCGCAGATCATCCAGTTCATTCATGACAAGGTGCTCGAAGCGCGCAGCCAGGACCTCCGCCTGCTGGCAACAACGCGGAGAACCGCGCACCTCGGCTGGCCTGTCGCCTCGTCAGTTCGGTCCCAGGAGAGCGGGTACGTCGTCGGCATCGACGTCACTCGCATCAAAAAGGCCGTAGAGCAGCATGCCCGAGGCGTCGTTGAGATCGAGTTCGACTTCGCCGTTGGGATGTACCGCGCCATCCATGATCCACTGTTCCGGGTTCGATGTAGAGCCGGCGCGCCCTTCGATGCGAACGCACGCGAGGTCATCGTAGACGAGACGCTTCGTGCGCTTGCCTACGATGACGGTCGCGATCTCAAAGACGACGCCGCTTACGGTCTCCACCAGCTCTCGACGATTGCGTGGACCTCGGTGTCGACATCCAAATCCAACCCAAGCCCTGGTCTGTCGGTGATCCAGGCTTTACGCGACATCATCTCGCAATGGAGCTTTGAGGAGAGCGAGCCGCGCGAGGACGCGACGTCGTGCGTCGTCTACACGGACCTGAGCCCGACACTGGCCACAGACGCTCTGGAAGCGGTTATCGTTGTCGCATCCGAGTCGATGCAATCCCAGACGCTGGCGGAAGCGCTCACGAGCCTAGCCATTCTCATCCGCCATGTCGGGCAGCCAACAATAGGGAGGCTTGTTGACATCGCCCGTCGAGCGCTGTCGAGCCTCGGAGAGCATGTCCTGACCCGCCAGCTTGAGGTCGCACTCGCTGACCTTTCGAGTGCACTTGACGAGCGTGGCTTCACGGGCGTGGCCGCTGCCGTCTGCAATGCGTCGGTTGAGCTTGCGACAAGCTTAGGGAAGCTGAACTCGCGGTCGACGCGTGTAACAAGTACAACGATGTAGTGTGCTGCCGATGCGCGGCAAACTCGGCGGAGGGCCGCTTCGGTTCCTATAGTTCGGCCTCAGCCTGCTTCCAACCGGATTTGTGCCTCGGAGGAACGACAGACGGTAGGTTTGGAGTATGTGTCAGGGATCTCCCTGACACGCACCAGCTGAATTCGACAATCGCGCCCCGCGGGCGGGTAGGCCGGGAGCATTCCACCATGCCTGGCGTTGCTGCCTGAATGAGAGCGGTGGCTTGCCCTCGAGTGACAGCGTGGATGCTTCGACCATGGTGCTCCCAGAGAGGCCGAGCCGCGCGATGTTGCTGCTCCGTCCCGACACGCGCGGCCCGCTGATCTCGCTTCTCCTCGCCACCACCATCCCGATCATCTTATTCGGTGTCGGGGCCGCCTACTTGGCAGCTGCACGGACTCGGTCTGGGGCCGAGCAGGCTGCCGCTCAGACCGTCACCCATGTGTCAACGGGCACCGAAGTCTCCGCAATTATGGGCATCGAAAATTCCCTGATCGGCGGGTTTGGTGGTCGACGGTGATCAGCCGGCGCTGTGATCGAGGGTCGCGCTCTTTGGTGGCCGGCCACGGCGGCGTGGAGGGGGCGGTGGGGTGATGAGTGCCTTCGAGCGGACGTGCTCGGGCACAAGTTCGCCATGCTGGCGCAGCCGGTAGCTCGCTCCTTCGATCTGAACGACGACGGCGTGATGAAGCAGGCGGTCCAGCAGAGCCGTGGCCACCACGGGATCGCCAAATACCTCTCCCCATTCGGCAAAGCCGCGGTTCGAGGTCAGGATCATCGCGCCCTTCTCGTAGCGCGCGTTGACGAGCTGGAAGAACAGGTTGCCCCCACCCGGAACGACGGGAAGGTACCCGATCTCGTCCACCACCAAGAGGGAGGCCCGACTGAGGTAGCGGATCCGCTCGCGCAACGCGCCGTCGCGCTCAGCTTTGGCCAGCGAAGCGATCAGATCAGCCAGCGTCGAGAACACGACGCTGCGCCCGGCCTTTACCGCCTCGACGGCAAGCGCCGTGGCGAGATGGCTCTTGCCGGTGCCGGGCGGGCCGAGGAGATGGACGACCTCGGCCCGATCGATGAAGGTCAGTTCCGCCAGCGCCATGATCCGCTCCCGGTCGAGGGAGGGCTGGAAAGCGAAGTCGAAGCCCGACAGCGTCTTGATCGTGGTCAGGCGTGCCACGAGCAGGGCGGTCTTCACCCGGCGGTTCTCGCGCAACGTCAGTTCTTCGGTCAGGATCTCGTCGAGGGCAGAGATGCCGTCGATCTCACCCTGTTCGATGCGCCGGATCGCGGCGTCGAGGACTTCCAGGGCGCGCGGCATGCGCAGGCCGACCAAGCTGCGCTTGATGCTGTCCAGGGTCGTGGTGGCATGGGAGGGGGCGGCGCGGGTCATGACCGGCCCTCGATCCCGGCGGCGAGCCGCTCGCCGACGGCCTGGTAGACCGACAGCGAGCGCCGGGCGACGTGATCGCCCCGGCAACCGATCGTCAGGCTGTCGGGATGGCCGTGCCGCATGGCCCGAGCGGCCGCGCCTTGTCGATGGTCGGGATCGACGCGGTACTGTCGCCGGCCCTCCAGGATCGGGTGGCTCGCCACGAGCCGGCCGCCGTCGAGGATACGGATCGTGTCGGGCAGCTGGTGCACCTCGACGACCCGCCGCGTCCGGTCCGGCACGCTGTAGTAGTTGCCGCCGATCGAGACGAGGCCGTCATGGCTGACGCGCCGTTCCAGCTTGAGCAGGGCATTGAAGGGCACGGCCGGCAGCGGCTGCAACTCGGGCTTCTCGGCGGCGAAGGCCTCCGAGACGATCCGCTGCGTGGTGCCGTGCAGGCGAACGTTGGCGACGGTGTCGAGCCAGACCTTGAGCTGGAGGTTCAGGTCGTCAAGGTTGCGGAATGAGCGGGCCAGGAAGAAGTCCTGGCGGATGTAGGAGAACGGCCGCTCGACCTTACCCTTGGTTTTGGCCCTGTAGGGGCGGCAGGCACGCGGCAGGAAGCCGTAGTGTTTGGCCAGCGCCAGCAGGGATCGGTTGTAGACGATGTGGCCGTCCGCTTCCTCGCCGGTGACCGCGGTCTTCATGCGGTCGTAGAGGATCTCGATCGGCACGCCGCCCATCGCGGCAAACGCCTGGATGTGACAGCGCAGCAGGGTCTGCAGGTCCTGATGCAGGACAAAGCGTGCCTCGATATGCCGGGAATGGCCGAGCACGAGCGAGAACAGCCAGACGATGCAGGTCGCGCCCGGTGTGTCCGTGAAGGAGACCTCGAAGCGGGCGAAGTCGACCTGCGCCTGCTGGCCGGCGGGCGTCTCGAAGCGAACCTCGTAGGGCTGGGCCTCGGGCGGCCGGATCGCGGCCACGAACCGCTTTACGGCGGTGTAGTCCCCCGTATAGCCGCGCTCCCGCAGCTCGCGGGTCAGGCGCACGGCGCTGAGATCAGGAAAGGCGGCGACGCGCTCGCGCAGATAGACGAGGTAGGGGGCGAGCTTGCTCGGGCGTCCGGCTTGGCGTGGACCGTAGGCGGGCGGTTCGAGGCCGCGCGCGATGTACTTGCGGACGGTCTTTGGATCGCGCCCGGTCCGGCGGGCGATGGCGGTGATCGACAGACCCTGGCGGTGCAGGTCGAGGATCATGAGGAGTTCTCCCAGCAGGACCATCCTCGTCGCTCCCGGCCGATACGCATCGGCGGGCATGATGGCGGAGGATGGATAAGCCCGGGGACGCGGGGTGCCCGCCGCGCACTCAGGCCAGGGCACCAACCAGGGAATTTTCGGTCCCCACAATCAGGGAGTATTCAACGCCCACTGACACCCATGTGGCTGAGCGTGTAACAAGCGGCGTCAACGAGGAACTCGCAGTTTTGGCTGGCCTCGCCCTTTCGCCAGCGTTGGATGAGCCTGAGCTCGCGAGGTTCTACGAGGAGGCCCGGCGCATCACGGGTGCCCGTCCCCTCTGGGAGACGGTCTCGCTCGTCGGCGCTGATGACGGGTAGCTCCTCAACCTGCTGCGCCCCCTCGGTGAGGCGCTTGGGCCGGCAATCGACCTGCCGACAATCCAGGCAGTGCGGCGCACAGGTACCCCCGTGATTGGGGGGCGGCCAAGTCGGCCCAATCAGCGGGAAGCGAGTTGTGTCGGTCTGCACGCCCGTGCGGCGGGACCAGACTATACGCTACGTGCTTTGTGTCGGCCTCAGCCCCGAAGGGATCCGCACCATCCTGGCCCAGGCCGGCGCACCCGAAGGATGGATCGGCACCATCGTCGACCGCGATGGGCGCCTGATCGCCCGCAGCGTACCGGGCGACGAGAGTACCGGCCGACCGCCAGGCACGGCGATGCGGGATGCGGTGACCCGCGCACCGCAGGGCTTCTATCGCAGCAGGGCCAGGGATGGGATTGAGGTCGATACGGTCTATCAGACACTCGCCGGCACCGGTGGATGGTCGGTCCACTTCGCAATCCCGAGTGACGCCCTCAACCGACCCGTAGCCCGATCGTTGATGCTGCTGGTGGCTGGTCTCTTGGCCGCCCTGGTCCTGGGGGCTGACCTCGCGGTGCGGACAGGCCGTGAGATCGTCGAACGCCGACGGGACGAGCAACTGCGCGCCGCCTTGGCACTCGCAACGAGCGAGGAGCGGGCGGCCGTGGCGATCGCGGCTGCCGACCTCGGAACCTGGCGCTGGGAGCGAGGCGCTGGCGAGATTTCCGGATGCGCCCGGACGCGCGAACTCCTCGGCCTGCCCGCGACCACGGCGGCGTCGGATACGTCCACGTGGTCCGAACAGGTATTCCTGGCCTCAGTGGCGCCAGAGGACCGTGCCTGTTTCGCTCACGCGGTGGAGGAAGCCGTTCGCCAGGGCGCGAGTCTCGACGTCGAGCTCCGCATTATTCTCGACGGACAAGGCGCGCGGTGGCTGCGCCTGATGGGACGCGAGGAGCGCTCAGCTTCGTCGGAAGGGATGGAGAGTTCCGACTATCGCGCGGTGCTGCACGGCGTGATCGCCGACATTGAACCACGCAAGCGCGCCGAGGCGGCGCATCAGGATCTGCTACGCCGTCTTGCTCAAGCTCAGGAGGACGAGCAGCGGCGCATCGCCCGCGAGTTGCACGACCAAGTCGGACAGACCGTGACAGGTCTCTCGCTTGGTCTCAAAGGTCTGGAGGATCTCCTCGCCCGCGAGAGGTGCCCATCTGAGGCCCGCGACCAAGTCCGCTGGCTTCAGAACCTGGCGGGCGAGATCGGGCGGGACATCCATCGCACCGCCTCCGACCTGCGCCCAAGCGCGCTGGATGATTTAGGTCTCATCAATGCGCTCGCGGCTTTTGGGGCAGATTGGACAGCACGCTACGGGCTGCGCGTTGACGTCCAGGCGTTCGGGCTCTCCGAACGCCTGCCGCTGGAGCTGGAGACCGCCGTGTTCCGCATCGCCCAGGAGGCTCTCACGAATGCGCTCAAGCACGCACGCGCCACGAATGTCAGCATCGTGCTGGAGCGCCGTGTCAACCGTCTGAGCGTGGTGATTGAGGATGACGGCGTCGGTTTCGACTCAAAGGCCTGCGAGGCTCCAACGGAGGCTCGGCCGCGGCGCCTTGGCCTCTCGAGCGTTCGCGAGCGCCTGAGCCTGATTAACGGGACATTACGCATTGAGGCTGCGCCGGGCTTGGGCACCACCCTGTTCATTGACGTACTCCTCGTACAGAGACACCGGAGACCCAATGTCCGACATCCGTGTAACGCTAGCAGACGACCACCCGATCGTGGTCACTGGCATTAAGGCGCTGCTGGCGAACGCGCCGGACCTGCACCTCGTCGGTGAGGCCACGTCGGGGTTGGAGGCTTTGAAGCTTATCTGCGCGACAGAGCCGGACGTCGCGATCATCGACATGTCGCTGCCGGACCTCAATGGTCTCGACCTCGCGCGCCGCCTCGCCGAGCGTTGCCCACAAGTGAAACTTCTCGCCCTGACCGTACACGAAAGCCGGGCCTACGTGCAGCCAATGCTGCAGGCCGGTGCGCGGGGCTACCTTCTGAAGCGTTCGGCGGCCGAAGAACTGCTGCGAGCAATCCGCGCCGTGGCAGCAGGCGGCCTCTATCTCGACCCAGCCGTGGCCGACAAGGCGCTCCCGGGAGCGCCCGTCCCTCGATCTGCAGAGCCGGGTGGCGCGGATCTCAGCCCGCGCGAGACAGAGGTGCTCCGGTACACAGCACAAGGGTTCAGCAATAAGGAGATCGCGTTGCAGCGGTTTTTGCCAGAAAGCTGCGAGACGTTGACCTGCTTCGTTCCGGCAGCGTCGGCCGAGCTTGACTTATCGGCGCCCTTGAGATCGTTACTGCTGATCGTCTGGAAGATCGACATCCCGTGCGGGCCGACCGTCATCAGGATTGGATCTCCGTCCCTGGACTTGGCCTGTATAACGAACGACTCCGCGACAATTTTGACGTCGCTGAACCCGGCGTTCTGCAAGTCCTGCCGATCTTGTTGGCCGTAACGAGACTCGCTTGCTGCTGCCCTCCCTGATTGTTGGCGGCGCTCGTGTTTTGTGCGTTCGTATTGCTAGTCTGCGCGAGAGCCGGGCCTGCGAGCGCGACCAGGAGAGCAGCGGCTGCGCCTGTGATCTTGGTCATGTGCCTTCCTCTACTTTGAGTGTCTGCGGAAGACGCCTGGGCACCGAAGCCGCGGCGTCTAAACCGGCGAAGTGGTGGCAAGGAGGCGCTCATGTCAGTCGGGGAAAACCGCATCCAAAACGGCGCGTGTCAGGAAATCCTCTGACGCAAGTAGCATTGCAGGGCCTGCTGTCTGTGCAGAGGACGGCCTGACACACGTTAAGACCACCCACCATATCGGGGAGGCGGGCTCGGCAAGAGACCTGACGAATGCTCCGAGTGGAATCGAGGCGGCCCGCCTCCACCAGTGCTCGCTTCGGACAAGCTTCGCCAGTTCGGGCCGATGCTGAAGCCGATCCACATGTTCCGATGTACGGGCTGACGATATTCTGCGATTGACGAGTTGGAGCTAGTGGTCTGAGTTAGAAGTCTGTCTGCAGAATCGACGGTTATATTGTGCGCCTTACCCCCCGATCTGGCGACACCGCTCACGGCACCCAGCCGTTCCTGCTCATTTCGCGATCGCCGCCCTAGCTGCCTGGATCTTCGCCTTCACTGCTTCGAGGTTAAAGCTCGCGCCCTTCTGCATCGGCGGGAACTCGATAGCCGTCATCGCAAGCTTCTCCACCTCCTTTTGGACGAAGGTGAATCGCCAGAATTCGTAGAGAAACCAGTTCATGTAGTTCTGTGTGCCGGTCTTGGTTCCATTGTCGGGCCAGCCCGTGCGCTCGAAAGGGTCGAGCCGCAGGTTAGTGATGTAGGGTATATCTGGCTTGGTCTTGTCCCCAAGCCATCCAGCGGGTTGATCGATAAAGCGGTATTTGTAATCACCGATCCGCACGGCTCCGAGCTCGCTCTCGCCGAAATACCAGATCTCGTTGCGCCTCGACGGACCTTTACCCGTGATCAGGTCTATCTGGTTGTAGCCGTCGAGGTGGACCTTATAGCTCTCATCGCCGATCTTTTTGCCCCTCTTCAGCTCCTCGCCGATATCGGCGTTACCTGCTGCGGCGACCAGCGTCGGGAACCAGTCGAGGCCGGAGATGATGCCGTTCTCGACTTTGCCGGCGGGCACTTTGCCAGGCCAACGAATCATCGCCGGAGCACGGAAGCCACCTTCCATGACCGTGCCCTTCGACTGTGCGAATGGTGTTTGGCCGCCATCCGGCCAAGTAAAAACCTCAGTGCCGTTGTCGGTAGTGAACACCACGATAGTGTTATCGTCCACTCCCAAGTCCATCAGCTTCTTCATCACCGACCCGACGACGTCGTCGAGTTGCGCCATGCCGGCCTCATGGATGGTCCAGCCGTTCTTGGAGTTGCGCAGAGCTTGATACTTCGGTGACAGGTGGGTGGTGACGTGCATTCGAGTCGGATTGAGCCAAACGAAGAATGGCTTGCCGTCAGACTTGGCCTTATCGATGAAGCCGAGTGCCAAGTCACGGATCTCGTCGTCCACCGTCTCCATCCGTTTAGGATAGAGTGGTCCCGCGTCCTCGATCCTCTGCTTGCCGACGACGCCCCAGCGCGGGTCATCGGTGGGATCAGCCACGCTCGTCGCCCAGGAATGGATCATGTTGCGCGGGCCGACCTGACCCAGAAGCTCCTGCGGGTATCCGGGGTGGGCAGGGTCCTCCATCGCATCGAGATGGTAGAGGTAGCCGAAGAACTCGTCGAAGCCATGCACTGTGGGCAGGAACTCGTTCTTGTCCCCCAAGTGGTTCTTGCCGAATTGCCCAGTGGCGTAGCCCATCCCTTTCAGTACGGTGGCGATGGTTACAGCCTCGGCGGGCAAGCCAATGGGCGCGCCGGCTTGGCCAACTGTCGTCATGCCGGTGCGGATCGGCAGCTCGCCGGTGATGAAGGCTGCGCGCCCCGCCGTGCAGCTTGCCTCAGCGTAGTAGTCGGTGAACAGCATCCCCTCGGAAGCGAGCCGGTCGAGGTGGGGCGTCCGTCCCGCCATCATGCCACGATGGTAGGCCCCGATGTTCCAGATGCCGATGTCGTCGCCCATGATGACGATGATGTTCGGCTTCTGCCCCGCCGGCGTCGGCTGCTGCTGAGCCTGCGCTGCCGCCGTCGGAGTTCTCGATATCAGTCCGGCGGTCGCCAAAAGCGAAGTGCCGGCGAGGAGCATGCTCCGGCGGTTGAGTGCGCTTTCCGGATCGGAGCTCGTTTGATCCGTCTGGTGCGCGTCATCGTGAGTCATGACCGATCCCTCTCTCTCAGGATGCACCTGAAGCCGACGTGGCTCATGGAGGTGTCGACCGGCTGCGCGTGCCGGGCCGCCGGCCGATAGCGGCGGCAGTAGTTCGGCGCGCACAGGTGCGAGCCGCCCTTCACGACCTTGCAGGGGATCGGAACCTGCGGATTGCGCGGGTCGAAGCTGTCCTCTTCGCGCCCGCCATGCGGGTTCCGAGGAATGCAACAGGTCTTCGAGGCATCGACGGGATGCGTCGGTCCATACCAATCGGACGTCCACTCCCAGACATTGCCAATCATGTCGAAGAGCCCGTAGCCGTTCGGGGGAAACGAGCCGACCGGCGTCGTGCGCTTGTAGGCTCCGGTGGCGGTATTAAGGTGCGGGAAGTCGCCTTGCCACGTGTTGGCCATCCGGCGTCCTGCGGGTGAAAATTCATCGCCCCAGGCGTACTCCGCGCCATCAAGACCACCGCGGGCCGCGAACTCCCACTCAGCCTCAGTCGGAAGTCCTTTGCCGGCCCACGCGGCGTAGGCCTCGACGTCGCGTAGCGCGACGTGCACCACGGGATGATCGTCGAGACCCGCGATTGAGCTGCCTGGTCCGTAGGGACGCCGCCAATTCGCCCCCTTTAAAAAAGTCCACCACCGGGTCCAGTCGCGCATGTCGCCAGGCTCTCGTGGCGGTGAGAAGGTGAGCGAGCCGGCGTAAAGCATGTTTGACCGTGCGCCCGGATAGTCCTTGGGATCCGGGGGCCTCTCTGCGACGGTTCGGTAGCCAGTCGCGCGGACGAAGTCTTTGAAACCGCGGTTGGTAACCGGGGTCTTGTCGATCCAGAAGCCGTCCACGGTCACACGGTGGGCCGGCGCCTCCTCGGGATAGTGCTTGTCCGATCCCATGCGGAAGGTCCCGCCAGGTATCCAGCACATACCAAGGCGGACATCCGGCATTGTCGCGGGAGTAGGCATTTTAGATGCAGTCGGCGAAGCGCCAGCCATTTCGCACTCCCGTCCGATATGGATAGATCCTTTGCGCTCAGTGTTGGCGCGCAACGCCTTCGATGCCGTGCGATGCTTCTGAAGTTCGCCGAAGCGTCGAATCGCAAGAATTTATTCACATTTGAAGGCATGTCAGCAATGCGACATAACTAGGTGGCCCGCCGATGCTAACTTCTTGAATGCAGCTTTCACGTCGTTGCGCTTTGAAGCCAGACCATTGCTGCTCCAGCTGTGTGCGGGCCAGTGTCTCGTCATGCATGCAGCCCTGATCGGTACTCTGGGCGCTTTGACCGAGCGATGGCGCCTCGCCGCAGATTGCCTTGATGTTGAAGCGCGGCACCTCGTCGGCGTGGGCAGACGTAGCGGCGAGAAGCGGTAGGAGCAGCAGGCTCAGTGGCTTCAACATCGGTTGTCCCTTCGCTGGAGTTCGATGCGATTAGCTTTCTCATCCAATGCCGGATGAATTAGGCAGCCCGGCTCTAATCCGCGTGAACTAACGCTCAGCGTAGACCGACAGGTCGCTTCGCCACGTCTGTGATCGGTGTCGGGCCGACAGTGAATCGCTGGTGTAGTAGGCGTTTGATATTGATGTATGTCAAGTGGACGCGGTGAAATATACTCGCTCGGAGAGCGAAGCTTAGCGGGAGTGAGTGAGCAACCCCTCGCTGGGAATAGGAAGCTGGGACGCGCGACCGAGAATTTACACTGGGCGGAGAGGCTGCCGCTAAATCTCAGGCCCGCTGTCGAATGCAGCTAACCCGCGAAGGGCACACCGACAAGTCACCACCATTGACGGCTCGAAAGGTTGCGGAGTCCGCTGTCGGGCAGATCGCCGGCCCATCTCTGGTGTGCGAGCCCGACCTAGCCGCTGGGCCGATCGGGACGCGCTGTACTTATGCGGCTTCTACGGTTCCATTAAAGCCGATCGCGCTACGATTATGGCGAGTCGCCCAGCCTTTCTGCAGGAGTCTGTTGCCGGTCTGACACCTTCCGGTTGGTGCGCCACTGGTAGCTCGATCGTCTCAAGGCCATTGGAAAGTGTGGGCCGTAACCGAAGCGGTGGTCGAGGGGATGAGCATCTGGCCCATCAATCCGCGCGGCGACACTCGTTATGGTTTAGGTGCCTCGCGAGCCTCGTGCGGGGAGTGGGCGATCAACAACGCCGGAGGCGAGTCCGCGATCTCTAGTCTATGCTGCGCGCCATCGAATCGAGGCCGACATCCAACTGTAAAAAAATTATGCCCTACCCGCCATATCGAAACCAGCTTCCATCACGGCAAGTGTCGCAAAATCACATCAAATGAATGGAATTCAAAAGGGGATCCGCTCGAACGCTTGCTGACCAACACATGTTATGACAGCGTTGCTCCAACTCTCGGCGAGCCTCCTCACCAATCCTTGGGAGCTGAAGATATGCGGCGCCTCGGCACACCAAGCCAATGGGCTGCGGCAGCTCTCCTGGGCGTATCATCCCTGATGGCGGCAGAGGCGGTCCAGGCGGCCGAATATGCGCAAGGCATCTACGTGCTCGGCACCCGGGGACCGCTCGCGGGCCTGACGCCCCCGCCAGGCTTCTACTTCCAGAGCGAGACGTGGTTCTATCAGGGGGATCTCGGTGGAAATCGTGCCTTTCAGGGCGGTGGCGTCGTGGCCGCGGGAGTCAAGAATAATACCGCAGCGGAATTCGCGACGCCGATCTGGATCACGCCGGTTGAGGTCCTGGGTGGCAATCTCGGCTTTTCCGTCACCATTCCGTTTGGAACACCCGATGTCAGCGCTGGGGCGGTGCTATCCTCACCGCGCATCGACCGCGTCATCGCCGGGCGCGAGCACGACGCTGTCTTCAACGTCGGCGACATCTATCTCGCCTCGTTCGTAGGCTGGCATTCCGGCAATTTCCACTGGACTGCGACGGCGCTTGGCGTTGTTCCCTCCGGTTCGTTCGAGAACGGCCAGCTGTCCAACATCGCGCTCAATCGGCCAGCCCTCGATCTCAGCGGCGCGCTCACCTACCTCGATCCGGTTCTGGGGTACGAACTCTCGGTCGTGCCCGGCATCACGTTCAACTGGATCAACCCCGCAACACGGTACCTGACCGGCACCGAGTTTCACTTGGAGTGGTCGGCATCGAAGTACCTGAGCAAGGACTTGTCGGTGGGACTCGTCGGCTATTTCTATAACCAACTTACGGGGGATAGCGGGTCCGGCGACAGGATCGGCCCCTTCAAGGGGCGCGTCGTGTCGCTGGGCGGCCAAATCGGCTACACCTTTCACGCCGGCGGGATCCCGATCTCGACGGGCGTCAGGGTTTATCGCGAATTCGACGTCAAGAACCGTTTTCAAGGCACCGCGACTTACCTCACCATTTCGGCTCCGCTCTGGGTGGCGCCACCGAAGGCGACCGTGGAGGCGCAGCCGCTTGTCGCGAAATACTGAAGGACCGATCAGTTTATCCGGCAAGCCGAAACGGGACCTGCATCGTGCTGGCGAAGCGGCCCGGATCGGCCAGCGAAGCCCGGGGCAAGATCTTTCGAGAAGTAACCGAACAGCATAGGTTTTTGCACGGCGGCCGGATCAGGAACAACCGGCCCCCCCGGCTGGCGGCCAAGTCTGGTGTGAGAAGCCGCTCAAGCTCCGCCGTAACGTCAGGCCCGCGCAGGGCACCGCGCAGCGCGTGGGCATAGGCCACCATGGCTCGGGTGAGGTCGGGTGCGCCGCCGAGCAGCCCCGCCAAGCCGAACGCGAAGGCAAGCGCCTGCCCCACGCGTAAGGCAATCTGAGTGCCTCGGGCATGGCCGAGACGGCGAGCGAGGATGGCGCGCGACACGCGACCCCCGTCCATCGGGAAGGCTGGGATCAGGTTTGATCGAGCAGGGTTCCAGAGCCGACTCTTCCGAGATGGCGCGAAATAACAGCCTCGATGAATGAGAGCTGACAGAGCGGTTCAGAAGATGCGCCAGCGCCGGAGCGTACCATCTTTCTCGAACCGTTGATCCAGCGCGTTCGCAAGGGGAGATGGATTGTGGTCTCTTGCTCACTGATGGCGGCGGCCGTCGGCCTCGCCGTGACGGCCATCGAACCACCGCCGGCGTTCGCCCATGATTGCGGGCTTGGCGCTCATCACGGCGGCGGTTGGCATTACGACGGTGGCCACCGGCATTTTGGGGGCTGCCATCGGCACGGAGCGTTTGCGCACCATGCCTGAGGCGGCCCGCACTGGCAGGGCGGGTGACATCGCGGCCGAACAATCGTGATCAACCGGGCCTATCCCGTCTGGCGCGGCCCCGGACTTTGGTGGTCGGACGACCATACCCGGTCTATCGCCCGTCGGTGCCGGTGAACGATGACCCAGGATGTCGCGTGACTCGCAGCGTCGGTGCCACCCCGTGAGACCGGCATAAAATCTTGACCGTCAAGACCTGCCCCCCGCCTTAACGAGGTCGTCTCTCCGCCGCAATCAGCCGGGTTGATGCGCCCGCAACAATGACCGCGCTGTCGGATGGCGTCCCACGCCCGACGGCCTCTTCTTCAATGGGATCCCGCGATGCGCCTCCACAACGCCGTTAACATACTTCTTGCCGTACTAACGCTCGCCGCGACCTGGCTTGCCACCCCCGCCTGGGCCGCGGAGAAGCGCATCGCGCTCGTCATCGGCAACGCCGCCTATCCAGCCCGTCCGCTCGCCACCGCCGCCAACGACGCCGGGCTCGTCGCCCAGGCGCTGCAGGCGGCGGGCTTCGACGTGATCGGCGCCCGGGATCTCGACGAGGATGGATTGCGGAAATCGCTGCGCGACTTCGTCGACAAGGCCGCGGCCGCCGGGCCAGACACGGTGACGTTCGTCTATCTCGCCGGCTACGGCCTGCAGCTGGAAGGCGAGAACTATTTCGCCCCGACTGACCTGCGCGTGGCCAGCGCCGCCGATGCCGGCCTTCGGGCGCTGCGCGTCTCGGACTACACCAAGAGCCTCGCCGCCCTACCGCTCAAGGCGCGCTTCTTAGTCCTCGACGCGGCGCGGCGCACGCCCTTCACCGTGCCGGAGAAGCCGCTCGCGGGCGGACTCGCCCTCACCGAAGCCGAGCCCGGCAGCCTGATCGCCTTCAACGCCGCACCCGGGACCGTTGGACCGGACGAGAAGTGGCCCTACGGCGCCTATGCTCAGGCGCTTGTCGAGATGATCCGCGAGGGCGGCCTCCAGCCGGGGCCGCTGTTCGACCGCGTGCGCCTGCGCGTCGATGCCGCCACGAAGGGCGCCGAGGTGCCGTGGGATGCCGACCGCACGGCTTCCGCGTTCGTCTTCTTCGACCGGGCCGGCAACGCTCCCGCTCTGGGGCGGGAGCGGGTCGCCACGCTCCGCGACCGTCCGCTGCGCGACCTCGGCGTCCAGGACGCCTACGCGGTCTGCCTGGAACGCGACGACCTCGCCCGCTACCAGGAGTTCGTGACCGATTATCCCGGGGACGCTCTGGCCCGGCGGGTGCGCGCGCTCATCGCCGCGAGGCGCGAGGCGCTGGTCTGGAGAAGTACATGGATCGTCGGCACGCCGGACGCCTACTGGTCATATCTCGCCTGGTACCCGCGCGGGCCGCACGCCTGGGATGCGCGCCGACGCCTCGCCTCGCTCGCCGCAGCGTTGGAGCCGCCGCCGCGCTACGCGGTGCTCGCCTACGACGTGCTGCCACCCGCGCCCGAGGAGATTGTGTACGTCGACCGGCCGGTGCTCTTCCTTGACGACCCGGTCTTCGCACTGCCGCCGCCACCCCGACCGGCCCTCATCTTCCTTCCGCCGCCGCCGGCCTACCTTGTGGCGCTGGCGCCCCCGCCGCCCGTTCTCGGCGTCTACGCCCTGCCGACACCGCCGGTCATGCCGGTGCCGGCCTACGTGTCCGCACCGGACTACGTGACGCCGCCGCCGAACAACGTGCTGTTCCAAAACATCCACAACACGGCCGTCATCGAGCAGATCAACCGCCAGAACACAGTGACTCAGGCACCGACGGCGGCAAGTCCTGGGGCCGCCCTCGGCGTTGCGGCAGCCCGGATCGCATTGCCCGCGGCCCTGCAGCAGCGTGCGGCCGTAGCGTCGGCGCATCCACCGGGAGCCACCCCGCCTGTCGCCGGCATGGCGGCGGGGTCGAGGTCGGACGGCCCTCGGCCGGGGCCTCTTCCATCCGGTCGGCAGGTGGCGCTTCCCCCCCCTGTCGGCACAGCCGGGAGCTGCGCATGCATTGCCCGGCATGAATGGCCAGCCCCTCCCGAGTCTTTCGTCCCGAACCGCAGGTTCGCCCGTCGCTCCGACACCTGCCACCAAGCCGCGGCCCGCCTCCCGGCCGGCTGAGGTTCAGCCGCCGGCGCCGGTCAGCGCGGCACGCCCTCAGATCCTCCGCTCCGGTTCAGGCGTGCCGGCCCAACGGTTACGCGGGCCAGCCGCGGAACGAGTCGCGACAGCGAGGGCGGCCGTCGACCCGCGCGCCGCGTTCATGGCGCAGCAGCGACAGGACGCCTTTGCGCGGCGTGCTGCCGCTCAGGCCATGGCGGCGCAGCGTCAGCAGCAATCGCAGGCCGCTCGCCAGCAGCAGGTACAACAGGCCTTCCTACGTCATCAGGCCATGCAGGCGCAGTTCGCACAACAGGCAACCCAACGGCAGCAACAAGCCGCCGTGCGCCAGCAACAGGCCGCTCAGCGACAGCAGATGATGGCGCGTCCGCAGCCGGCTCCTCCTCCGGTCGCACGGCCAGGGCCGCCGTCACACGGCAACCCGCATCCGCCATGTCCCCCCGGTCGGCCCTGTCGATAGAGCGCATGGCGCCGCCCGCGGTCGGAGGATTCATGGGTTAATCAGATCAAGCCCGACGCAGGCGGCGGTGGCCTGCATGCGAGTCGCCACCTGCAGCTTGCGCCTCACCGAAAGGAGCTCCAAGGTCCTGCCAGATCTGGTCGCTGTGCCGGTAATCAAGAAGCCCCACAAGGCCGAAATCTTGCGGCGCGCGTTCGCTGCGACTGCACCTGTGTCATCTCATGCCGGTCTGGTGCGGCAGTATGAGCAGATACTTCGCTGTGCAACGTCGAGCCTTCAGAAGCGGCAGGGTGGACAGTAAGAGCACTATTTTGATGTCCGCTTGGAGGAGGGCCCATGTTGGCTGAATGGCCGAAATGGGCGCAGAGCTGACGGTCCCCTTCCTGGCTAGGAGCCAAGCTCCGGTTGTGGCGCTGCCATGGAGAACCTGTTCCTGAGCCGCGTTCCTCCATGCTGCATCATTCGTACCACCGCACGGCGAGACCAAACATCTAGGGTTGGCTCGGAAGGCTGAGCGGAAAGCTCAACTCCGTCGTGCCGTTCGCCATCAGCATCTGGGCTGGAGGAGCCGCAAACGGGCCGGCCGCTTTGACAGCAGCGACCGCGCGCTCATCGAGGCTGCGCGATCCAGAACTCCTCTCGACCTCCACCAGCAGCACGGAGCCGTCCTCGGCGATGCGAACCCGGACCTCGACCGTCATCGAGCGGCTCATCTGTCGCCGCGGGGTGCGGGAACGGTCGGCCGCGTCGATCTTCGCGAGCACGGACGAGAGCCAGCGCTGGACCCCGAGCGGCGCTCCGGCCTCGCTTGGAGCGACTGAGCCGAGGAGGCTGAGGCAGAGCGAACCGGTAAGGAGTAGCAAGCGGAGGGTCATGGTGGTCACATTCAGAGAAGGCCGAACGGCCGCGTATCTGCCCTGAGAAGCGAGCAGCGGCAGGGCCGGGTGATGACCATTTCCTGGCACCCATTATTTCTGCTCCAAGCCGAGGCGGCACTTGAACGATTGCGGCGAAGACAAGTTCAGCCGAGCGATGGGTCGAGGTCGAATATATTCCTCACCGATGTAGCAGCGTCGCGCACCAGATCTGTGGCTGTGTCATGGCATTCCTGCCATATTGCGATGCACCATACTGTCGTCACATTCCGTGTCATTTTGCCGGCCCGTCAAATAACAACGGGAATGCAGTAATGTTGTCTTGTCCTCGCCTTGCCCTCTTGGCTCTCGCCGCGACTGGCTGTGTCGTGGCCTCAGGTGCCGAAGCGGGTACTGCGATGCGGACGCAGGCGGGTGTTGCCTCGTGGTATGGCCCGGGTTTCAACGGCCGTACGACGGCCAACGGCGAGCGCTTCAACACGCACGCGCTCACAGCCGCTCACCGCACGCTGCCCTTCGGCACGAAGGTCCGGGTGACCAACAAGAGCAACGGCCGCTCCGTGGTGGTGCGCATCAACGATCGCGGCCCCTATGTCGGCGGCCGCGTGATCGATCTCTCCAACGCTTCGGCCCGTGCCCTCGGCATGTCCGGCCTCGCCAAGGTCAGCCTCGCACGCGTGTAACCCGTGCGCGTTCTCACCGGCGGCAGCGCGTTCCAGCGCCGCGGCATCCAACTCGAACCAGCGGCTCTGTGGCCCGCCAGCGTCGCATCAGCTCCTGATCAGAGCGGCGCCTCCTCCTCTCAGGTGCACGTGTGCTTACCCTCCATGGGGACATGGGGAACACCTCGGCCGTTTGGGAGGGGCGAGAAAGCGCGGCAGATTCAGAGAGTTAGTTGGAGCGGGCGATCGGGATCGAACCGACGACATTCAGCTTGGGAAGCTGAGGTAGAGCGTTGAACCTATTGAGACATGTTCCCCGTGTGCCTTTCCCGGCTCCCTGTCCACTTGGCCGCTGACAGCCGTTTTTCCCCGCTGGCGATCGTCATCATTCGGGGCGAGCAGAGGGGCGCGGTTGCCGTACTTCGTGTGGTGCAGCCCTGATCACAGTGATCGCCATTCTCCAGCTCGGCGCGTTCAGCCGCAGGGCTGTCAGAAGCCATCGAAGCTTCGATAGGGGAGGGCGCCTGATCGGGGAACTAGGCACTCTGAGCTTGGCCTTTGCCGCGGCATAAGAGCGGTGAGGTAGGTGCCCGTCACTACGGTGAGGAGCCAAATTCCGAAAAGCAGACGCGCCGTTTTGTGCCCAACCCGGCCATTCAGCCGGCGGCGGCGATATCCCGGAAGCAGACGCTGCTGGCTGCGATCGGCCATTCGCACAAAGACGGCTCATGGAGCCTGCCGGGGCGGCTTGACGAGCTTGGTCAGTTTGCGCACCAGCTCCGCTTCCGTGAACGGCTTCTCCAACCGGGGCTGGTGACGGTAGACAGAGGCATCCGCCAGCTTCACATCACCTGTGGCGAGGAGCACCTGGGCCAGTCAGCAGGTCGTGAACGTCCTGGCGCGTTCTCCGGCTCCCGCGGTCGGTCTGGACGACCGGAAGCTCATGCATCGCGTTATACTCTGATTGACGACGCACTGCTTGAGCTTTCCGGAGGGGACCAGTGATGACCACCCTAGTGCCCACTGATCTCGAACTGGCGATCCGGCACGTCACCGAGGGAACGGAGCGCGTCATCAATCAGGCCCGTCTCGTCGCGAGGCTGAAGGCCGAAGGGCACGACACCGCCGAGGCCGAGGGGCTGCTCGCGGAGTTCCGGCACGCTCTCGCGCTCATGGAGGACCGCCGGCAGCGCCTCCAGGCTGAGCACGAGGCTGATGAATAGACGGCGGAGGAGGCGCCGACACGGCGAACGCTGGGGTCTGAACTCAATCAGCTTAGCCGCGGTGACGCCCGAGAAGGGTGGGGAACCGTCATCGTGCCGCCACCTGAAAGCCGACATTCAGCTTGGCGCCCTTCTCGGTCGTTCGACGGCCTTCATCGCCATCTCTGAAGCCGACATTGCCTCAGGTGGGACCTCTGGTGCTTGCAGACCCTTGGCAGGAGGCAGGTCAAGCGCGAGGCCACCCAAGCGCTTGCCCGCGAGTGATAGGCCGCCGCGGCCCTGGCAGCCAACGAAGGGCATGACCGCAAGAACATGCTCGGCATGTTCAAGATGCCTCAGGCCGCGAACGCCGCCCTCGCCACGCAGCATCAAGACCGCCGAGAAAGGCTGTCTACGTCTAGGCCCGTCCCGCCAAGGTCGAGAACCAACTTGATCGCTTCCGCGAAGGAGTTCTGGGAACGCGTCATGCGCGAGATCGCCAAAATCCTGGCCGAGAGCGAAGCCGCTCGCCGCCGTCGTCAAACTGACCGACGAGGATGCCGTACGGTACGCTATCGAGAAAGGCATCCGGTTCGTTCACGGCTGTCGTCCAGGGCCGTCAGCGTGTCTCAACGCACATTTTAGATCGTAAGCTAACGAATTATCTGGTTTGCTACGCCGTTTGGTGTTAGTTGGAGCGACAGGTCATCGACGCGCGGGAGAGAGCCGGCTTGAGCCGGCCGCCGAAGGAGCAACCGCCCCGGAAACTCTCAGGCACCCAGACCGCTCGTCGTTCAACACTCTGGAAAGCGGAGCGGCAGCTCCCGCCGATGGTGTAAGGCGCAACCTCTCCCGAGGTTGGGCCGATACTCTCAGGCCGATGACAGAGGGGGCTCGCAGGCATGGCGCCTGCGGAGCAACCTCGGAGGTCTGCGCGATGACATCCCCATAGCCTGACCTGCCGGAAGCCAACGGGCTCACCGCAAATTCCTTCTTCGCGACCGACCGGCTCATCCCATGGGCCGCAACGACGACGCACGCGCGGCATCGACCGCGCGGCGCTCTCGGTCCTGCGCGGGCCAGGACGTCCGCCCGATCCTCTAAGCTGGAAGTCATCCGATGTTGGCCACACGCCGAAGCCTCCTGCTGGCGGCCGCCGTCCTCGCGCCGGGCCGCGCACAGGCCTTCTTCTGGGACAGCGAGCCCGAGCCGCCAAAAGCCCCCGCACCCGTCGATCCTACGTCGAACCGCGATGCCTGGTTCATCGGCGAGATCCCGGACAACCCCTTCAACGTCCTCAAGGTCGACCTCGCGCTCGTCCCGCCGGAGTTCCGGAAGCAACTGGTGGACTACGATGGCCCGGAGCGCGCAGGTACACTCGTCATCGATACGCATGAGCGTTTCCTCTACCTTGTGCGCGAGGTCCGGACGGCGATCCGTTACGGCATCGGGGTGGGCAGAGCCGGGTTCACCTGGTCGGGCACCGCCGTGGTCAAGCGCAAGGCGAAGTGGCCGGGCTGGCGCCCGACGGAAGCCATGCTGAAGCGCCGGCCCAACATCCCGCGCTACGTCGAGCCAGGCGTTGAGAACCCCCTCGGGTGCCGCGCACTGTACCTTTATCAGGGCGACAAGGACACGCTCTACCGCATCCACGGCACCAACGAGCCCTGGACAGTGGGGGGAACGGATTCCTCCGGCTGCATCCGTCTTCTGAACGAGGACATCTACGACCTCTACGGACGGGTCCCGCTCGGAACGACCGTCGTCGTGAAATCCTCGATGCCGGAGGTGATGGTGCAGCAGGAATGGGACGACCAACCCCGATCCGATAACCAGGTCCTTCTTTTCAAATGACCGCCGTACGTGGCCGGGACGAAGGCTGATGTTCGAGACTGCGACCGCGACCCTGGACTGGCTCGGCGTGACCGTATTCGCGGTCGCCGGCGCCCTCGTGGCCGCCCGCAAGGAGATGGATTTCGTGGGGTTCGCCGTCCTCGGCACCGTGACGGGCGTCGGGGGTGGGACGCTCCGGGACCTCCTTCTCGGCCTGCCGGTCTTCTGGACACAAACGCCGGCGTACCTGCTCGCCTGCGTGCTCGTTTCGTGCGCCGTGTTCTTCGTCGCGCACATCCCGCAATCCCGGTACCGGCACCTGGTGCGGCTCGACGCACTGGGACTGGCGCTGTTCGCGGTGGCTGGGGCGGAGAAGGCCCTGCACGCCGGGGCGAGCTCCTCCGTGGCCATCGCCATGGGGGTGGTCACGGCCACCTTCGGGGGACTGCTCCGGGACCTCCTCGGCGGTGACCCCCCGGTCATCCTCGGTCGCGAGATCTACGCCTCGGCCGCGGGGGCCGGCGCAGCGGCCTTCGTGACCCTGAACGTCCTCGGCGCTCCACGCGAGCTCGCAACAGGCATCGGCTTCGCCGTCGCCCTGCTCGCGCGAGCCGCATCGCTCCACTTCGGCTGGACGCTTCCGCAATATCGCCGCCGCACCGGCATCTCCTATCATTGATGACGGTAGATCCACCGCGGCTAACCGACTTCGAAGCGCCCCATAACAACCGACTTCAACGAAGGACTGCTCTCGCGGTCCGATCCGAAGGGAATGCCAAGATGATAATCGGCAAACGTCGCACTTGGCTCGCGCTGGTGGCCTTCGTCTCTCTTTCAGCCTTCTCAGCCCCCGCTTTCGCGCAAGCCGACGCGAAGGGATTGCCCGGCCCGACCGAGGAGCAGCTCGCGAAGCTGAAGGACGTCTACGAGGACTTGCACGCCAACCCCGAGCTCTCGATGCAGGAGAAGCGCACGGCTGGCATCGCCGCGAAGTGGCTAAAGGAGCAGGGCTTCGAGGTGACCGAGGGCGTGGGTGGCACGGGCGTGGTCGGCATCTTGCGCAATGGCGACGGCCCGACCGTGCTCCTACGCGCTGACATGGACGCGCTGCCGATGAAGGAGAACACCGGTCTCCCTTACGCCAGCACGAAGAAGGGGATCGATCCCGCATCCGGCCGGGAAACGGCCATCGCGCATTCCTGCGGACACGACCTGCACGTGACCTGGCTGATGGGCGCGACCCAAATTCTGGCCGCCAACCGGGATAGGTGGCACGGGACCGTATTGGCCGTGTTCCAGCCGGGCGAGGAGATCGGCGAAGGTGCCAAAGCCATGGTCGACGACGACATGGTGAAGCGCTTCCCGAAGCCGGTCGTCACGCTGGGCCAGCATGTGCTGCCGTTCCCGGCCGGGCAGGTACGCCTCGCCAGCGGCCCCGTGCTCTCCCGGAGCGACAGCCTCAAGGTGACGTTGTACGGGCGGGGCGGGCACGGCTCCGCACCGGAATCCACTATCGATCCGGTGGTGATGGCCGCCGCCACGGTGATGCGGCTCCAGACCATCGTCTCGCGCGAGGTCTCCATGACCGACAGCGCCGTGGTCACAGTGGGATCGATGCAGGCCGGGTCCAGCGCCAACATCATCCCGGATGAGGCTCAGCTTCAGCTCAACGTCCGGACCTATGACGAAGCGGTGCGGGACAAAGTGCTCTCGTCGATCAAGCGGATCGTCGACGGGGAAGCGTCCATCTCCCGCGCTCCGAAGCCACCCCTCCTCACGATGCTGGGGCAATTTCCCCTGACGGTGAACGACGCGGCCGCGACAGCCAAGGTGACCGAAGCGTTGAAGCAGCGTCTGGGGGCGGACCGGGTGCAGCCTGCCAGTAACGTGGCCGCCAGCGAGGACTTCACAGTCTTCGCACGTGCCTGGGACGTGCCCTCGGTGTTCTGGTTCGTCGGTGGGACCGACCCGCAGCGCTACGCCGAGGCGGAGAAGGCCGGGGCCCTGGACGCGCTTCCCTCGAACCACTCGCCGGAGTTTGCCCCGGTCCTGACACCGACCCTTCGAACCGGGGTGGAGACCATGCTTGCGGCCGCCGGTCGTTGGTTGGCTCCCGAAGTTTCGGATACGAAGACACGCTGACAAGACCGGCACCGGGTTCTGCGCCGGCGCCGTCCCGGACCATCAGCGCACCGGCTTTGGCGTGAGACGAAGGTGCGTTCCCCATGGGTCGGATACGATGAGCGTGTCCCCCTCCTCGACAAGGGGCACGCCTGCCTCCCTGCATCGAACCCGCGCCGATGCGAGCGTCTCCCCGTCGGCGAGCACCACGACCTCCGCGAGGCCCGTCGTCCCATCTGTGCGCACCGCGCTGCCACGGCTGTTCCAGATGTTGCCGGCAAGCTGATGGTGGTAGCCGCCCGATCCCAGGAACAGGGCGCCGGGATAGCGGCACATAATATCGAAGCCGAGCAGACCCGCGTAGAAGCGCTCCGTTACATCCAGATCGCCCACCTGCAGGTGGACGTGCCCGACGCAGGCGCCGGCCGGCATGCCCGACCAGGGTCGGTCGGCGGCACGGATGAGCCCGGCATGGTCGAGCCGTTCGTTGCGCATCTCGACCGAGCCGTCCGAGGCCCGCTGCCATGCGGATGCGGGGCGGTCGACGTACATCTCGATGCCGTTGCCTTCCGGATCGTCGAGGTAGACCGCCTCGCTCACGAGGTGGTCGGCGGCGCCCGTGAGCGTGATGCCGTGCTTCTCCGCGTGCGGGAGCCAAGCGCCGAGGTCACCCCGGCCCGGTAGCAGGAACGCCGTGTGGAACAGGCCGGCCTCCCGCGGCTTCCGTGGCCGCGCATTCGGGTCATATCGAAGGACGAGAAGCGTCGCGTCGCCCGTCCCGAACCGCACGGCGTCGCCGGCTGCCGAGACGACGCCGAGCCCGATGACGTCCCGGTAGAAGCGCGTGAGCGCATCGAGGTCGCGCACCACAAGGGTTACCGCACCGACTCGGTATGGCGCCTCGGCCAGGACGGCGCTCGGTTCGGCCCGGGGCTCGCCTGATGCTGGTGCGGTCATGGTCTGCCTCTAGGTCTTTCCAGCGCGTCTGAAAGGTAGAGTCGGCTGCGGGGCCTCAACGGGCGGTCGCGTCCCGGGCAGCAGGTTCCGGCGCCCCGCGCCAGGACCCGAACAAGCTGAAGTGCGGGGTCTCGCCCTCGGGTTCGACCGCGACCGTGGCCGTGCGACCCGAGACAAGACGGGTCTCGTCGGGAACGCCGTCCAGCTTGATCCGCACCGGGATGCGCTGGGCGAGCCGGACCCACGCGAAGGTCGGGTTGACGCTGGCGAGAAGGTTCGAGCCTGCCGTGCGCTCGCGGTCCTCGATGCCGCCCGCGAAACTCTCCACGTGACCGGTGAGCGTAGACTTCTCGCCCATCAGGCGGATGCTGGCCTTATCGCCCACGTGGATGCGCGGCAGCTTGGTCTCCTCGAAGTACCCCTCGACGCGCAGCGTGTCGCTGTCGATGAGCGCCATTACCCCGCGCCCGGTGGTGACGTAGGTGCCGGGTCGCAACTCCATGTTGGTGATGCGCCCGTTGACCGAGGCCCTCACGGCGGAGCGGTCGAGGTTCAGCTTGGCGAGGTCGCGGTCGGCCATCGCCTGACTATAGGCAGCTTTGGCCTCCAGGTCGGCCGCCTGCGCAGCCTCGACCCTTTGCTGGGACGCGGCGGCGTCGCTCAGCTTCAGGTAGCGGTCGTAATCCGCCGCTGCCTGCACGGCAGTCGCCTTCTTGCCCTCTACCACCGCCTCGGCCTGGCGCAGGGCTAAGGCGAAGCGGTCGGGATCGATCCGGAAGAGAACGTCGCCCCGCTTCACCACTTGGTTGTCCGCGATGAGCACCTCGGTGACGAGGCCGGAGACGTCGGGGGCCACCTGCACCACGTCGGCTCGCACCCGCCCGTCCCGGGTCCAGGGAGCCTCCATGTAGTAATCCCATAGGGCCAGACCGACGACGATTGCGACGGCGGCCATCCCAAGGGTGACGAGGAGCTGGAACGAGAGGGCGAGCAACCGAGGCATGGGGTGTATCCGGAGGATCTGTGCTGGGGCGTAGCAGGGCGGCCGGACGAGCCCGCCGATCAGGATGCGAGAGGCACCGCGATCGAGACGACGACGCCGAGGAGCACGACGTAGAGGGCGAGATCGAACAGGGGCCGGTGCCAGACCATGCGGTGGAACCCGGCCCAGGCCAGCAAGCGCCGCAGGGGCAGGTTGAGGAAGAAGGCGAGCAGCATCCAGGCCGCCAGGCTCGGCACGAAGACGCCGTAGAGGTCGAGTTCACCCGTCATGCCGCGAACTCCGGATGCGTGGTCGAAGGCACGGTCGGACGGTAGGGTGGCGCGTCCGGGAACAGGCCGCGCCGTATGCCGACGAGGCCCATCAGCGCGGCCTGCCCAGGCACCTGTCGCGCTTCGGCCGAGACAGCGTCGAGCGCCTCATCGACAGTGTCGAGCAGGTCGGAAGTGGGCTTCTCCGACTTGGCCTCGAAGTGCCGCGACAACGCGGCGAGAAGCGTCTCGACGGCGCCGCGAGCAGGCTTCGATAGCTGCCGACGGTCGCGCCGCAGCTCCACGACGTTGATGCCGACGCGGACCTCGGCGAGAAGGTCGGCAGTCCACTCCGCGTCATCGGACGGCAAGGCGGCCAGCCGCGGCGCGATCAGGCCGACCCGGTCGAGCATCAGGGCCGCGAGTTCGAGGCCGTTCTGCGCGCCCTGGCGCTCGGCGGCGCGGGCGAGGCTGCGGCGGTTGACAGCCCGCAGGCGCCGCGCCGACCAGCCGGCGCCGACCGAGCGGACGAGGCGCGTGACGATGGCGGCCACCCACATCCCGACGATGACCGCGACGGAGGAGTTGGCAAAGGCCGCGAAATCGCCCGTGTAGCTGCCCTGGAGGGCGATCATGGCCGAGCCGTTGACCGCCGCGCCCATCGCCAGGGGCGCGGTCCTGGGCTGGGCCATGAAGACCCCGCAGATCAGGAGGGCCGGGGCCAACGCCAGGACTAGCATCTCGAACGTGGTCGCCAGCGGCAGGATCGCGAACAGGTAGGCGCCCGCCCCGAGGGCGCCGACGATGGCCGAGTTGGCGAAGCTGACGATGAACGGCGCGGGGTCGTCCTGGGCGGCGAAGAAGCTGCAGCCGACTGCTGCCATCATCGGGGCGGCCGAGCCATGCGGCCATCCGGTCGCGATCCAGATCGCGCAGGTGACCAGGATGGTGAGGAACACGCCTACCGCCGACAGCAGCGCCATGCCATGGTCGCGGTGGCGGATCGCGCGCGCCGCGGCGGTGTACCGAAAGGTCAGGTCCTCGGTGACCGGGGTGCCGTCTGCTATGTGCCGCTGCAGAATTCGGGCATCCTGGCGCAGGTCGATGAAGTCGCGCAGGCGCGCCAGAAGGCTCGCCAGCACCAGGGCGTCCCATGACGGCCGCTTATCGAGCCCGGGTTCGAGGGCGTCCGCGGCGGCCTTGAGGCGGTCGGCCTCGGCCCGCTCGGTGGTTCCCGAGGCAAGCCAGGCGGCCATGTCGTCGAGGAGGGCGCGCAGGCGCTGCGGCAATGCGTGCGCTCGTTCCAGCGTCTCGATGCGGTCCGAGATGGCGGAGGCGATGGGCAGGAACATCAGCATGTGCTGGCGTAGCGTCGCCATCGCCTCCGCCGAGCGCTCCGCGCCCGTCATGTCGTAGCGCAGCGGCGTCGCCAGCGCGTCGAAGGCGACGGCGTCCGAGGCCAGCTTCAACCGCGTCGCCTGCGTGTCTTTCGCCGTGCGGGCGCGTCCGAGGACGTCGATGACCCAGGCCCGGGCGTCGCGCAGCCAGAGTTCGAGCCGGCCGGTGATCACGGGTGCCACGGATTGCGGCAGCACGACCGTGTTCACGAGGCTGGCGCAGAGGATGCCGAGGGTGATCTCCTCGGCTCGAGCCACCGCGGTGTCGAACATCGTTCCGGGGTCACCGACGGATGGGAAGCCGATCAGCGCCGCCGTGTAACCGCCGAGCATCATCAGGTAGCTGCGCGGGGTGCGGTCGAGCAGGGAGAAGTACAGGCACGTCGCCACCCAGAGCGCGATAGCCAGCGTGAGGAGTTCCGGGGCGTTCACGAGGTTCGGCACGAGGGCGACTGTCACCACGGCCCCAAGCAGGGTGCCGAGCACCCGATAGAGCGCCTTGGAGCGGGTGGCGCCGGCGAGCACTTGGCTGGTGATGTAGACGGTGCCGAGCGCCCAGTAGGGGTTCGGGAGGTCGATCCAGAACGCCAGGAACAAGGCTAGCATGGCGGCGCCAAAGGTCTTGAGCGAGAAGGCCCAGTCGCGCCAGCCCGGCAGGGTCATTCCGCGGCCTCGCCGTGCGCGACCTTCCCCGGAGATGCAGCGGGCTCGGACCGGCCACGCACATGGTCCTGCATGGCCTCGAACACCCGCAGGCTCGCCTCAAGGTCGGCTTCGCTCACCTTCGAGAACACCGCCTTCCGTAATTGGTCGAGGTCGGCCTCGATCTTCGCGACCACCGAACGTCCGGTGGAGGTGAGGCTCAGGACTTTGGCGCGACGGTCGGTCGGGTCTTCCTTGCGCAGGACGAGGCCGGCCGTCTCAAGTTGATCGAGGAGGCGCACCAACGACGGGCCCTCAATGCCGAGGGCTTCGGCGAGGGTGTTCTGGCGCGGTTCGCCGCCCAGGCGCCCGATCAGCACCAGCGGCAGCGCCTTTGCCTCTGAGACTCCGTGCGCCTCCGTCGTGGAATTAGCGAGGCGCCGCCACTGACGCCCCGAGAGCAGAAGCGTGTGGGTGTAGGTCAGCCAAAGCTGGCTCAGGTTCTCGGGTGCCATCAGACCTCCTCTGTGCCGACCAGGATGGCGCACGTCCCCGAGCGGTGCCTCGATACAGGTAGCAAACTATCAATTAGTCAGCAATCTTTCAAGAGCGAACTTCGGCCCTTGCACGGCCGGATACCAATTGTACCACGCGGCCGGACTATATTGGCCGATGAGTTCCGGCTTCGCGTCGAGGTGTAGGCTTTGAGCAAGCCTGCTTCGTCTGTTCGCAATCAGCGCTCTGGAGGATGTCTGCCCGCGAGAGAGTGAGGCTCCACGGCCGCAGCCAAGACGATAGGCATCTGTCCGCTTTTCCGGCGGACCTTCTCCGAAGCGGAACGGCGGCTTTCGGCCAGACTACGTCATGCCAGATCGCCGAATCGCGCAGGACCGGACGTTCGGCTTTGCCCCCATTTCGGTCATTCAACGAGGCACGAACGCTCCTCCATAACGGACGTTCGGCATCAAGACCGTGATGCTGGGCTATTCGCGAGAGGAGAGTCAAAGCACCTGCGACAGGAACCGGCGCGTGCGCTCGTCCTGGGCGGAGGCGAAGAACGTCGCGGGCGGCCCGTGCTCGACGATCACGCCGCGGTCGGTGAAGTAGATGTGGTCGGCGACGTCGCGGGCGAAGTTCATCTCGTGCGTGACGAGCATGCAGGTCATGCCCTCCTCGGCGAGTTCCCGGATCGTCACCAGCACCTCCTTGACCGTCTCCGGATCGAGCGCGGCGGTGACCTCGTCGAACAGCATCACGTCCGGCCGCATCGCCAGCGAGCGGGCGATCGCCACGCGCTGCTGCTGGCCGCCTGACAACTCGCCGGGATAGGCGTTCTCCTTGCCGGCCAGCCGGACCTTGGCGAGCAGCGCCCGCGCCCGGGCCTCGACCTCGCGCCGGTCCTGCCCGAGGACGTGGATGGGGGCCATCATCACGTTCTGGAGCGCGGTCTTGTGCGGGAACAGGTTGTACTGCTGGAACACCATGCCGACCTTGCGGCGCAGCGCCAGCTTGTCGAGCCGGGGATCGGTCACCTCGATCCCCTCGACCTGGATCGAGCCCGCGCTCACCGGCACCAGGGCGTTGACGCAGCGGATCAGCGTCGACTTGCCCGAGCCCGAGGGGCCGATGATGCAGACGACCTCGCCCTTGCGGACGTCGAAGCTGATCCCCTTCAGCACCTCGAATGTCCCGAAGGACTTGTGCACGTCGACGACCCGGACGATCGGCTGATCGGGGGTCCAGCTCGGGGACGGGGTGGCGGCCAGGGTCGCGCGCGTCATGGTCTCAGCGGGTCTCGAAGCGGCGTTCCAGGGCGGCGGTGAACCGGTCGATCGGGTAGCAGTAGAGGAAGAAGCACAGCAGCGCGAAGCCGTAGAGCGGCGCGAACAGCTCGGGGCGGCCGCCCTCGGCGGCGTGCACCTGCGCGGTCAGCGTCAGCATCTCGGTGACGCCGACGATGGAGGCCTGCACGGTCGCCATCGCGATGAGCGAGTAGACGTTCATCCAGGGCGGCAGCATGCGCTTCGCGCACTGGGGCAGGACGATCCGCCACATCGTCTGCCGCCGGGTGAAGGCCAGCGACTCGGCGGCCTCCCACTGGGTGTTCGGCACCGAGCGCACCGCGCCGCGGACGATCTCGGCGACGTTGGCCATGACCGGCAGGCTGAAGCCGAAGGTCGCCTTCACCCAGTCGGGCAGCGGCACGCGGACGCCGAACACCGTGACCTGGAACGGCACGAGGAACATCACGAAGAACAGCAGCACCAGCCAGGGCACGTTGCGGAAGACCTGCGTGGCGCACCACGCGAGGCGGGGCAGGATCCGCCCCTCGGCCAGCATGGCCAGCCCGAGCCCGATGCCCGCCACCGTGCCGATCGCCATCGCCATCAGCGAGATCGCGACGTTGAAGGCGAAGCCCGTGAGCAGGAGGGGCGCCCACTTGATCACGACCTCCAGCGGCGACAGCGCGGCGGCCCCGCCCTGCGCCCAGGCCGGCAGGGCGACGAGGGCGAGCCCGGTGAGCAGCCAGAGATGGGCCGGGCGCAGGCGCGCCGCCGCGCCGTCCTTCGGGAGCGCGAAGGGCAGGAGGACCGGCAGGTTCCTCGGACGCCCGCCCCGCGGATCGTCGGCGCTCATCGGCCGTATCCCGGGATGCGCAGGGCGCGTTCCCAGCGGTGCATGATCCAGACGAGCACGCCGACGAGGACCGCGTAGGTCGCGAGCAGTACCAGCATCATCTCCAGCACGTTCTGCGACTCGGACCAGATCTGCTTGACCGCGTACAGCGTCTCCGGGACCGCGATGGCGTAGGCGAGCGTGGTGGTCTTGAGGAGGTTGATCAGGTTGTTGTTGAGCGCCGGCAGGCAGACGCGCAGGGCCAGCGGCAGGACGACGTACCGGTAGGCCTTGAAGCGGGTGTAGCCCAGGGCCTCGGCGGCCTCGACCGTGGTCCGCGGCACCGCCTCGATGCCGGAGCGGAAGATCTCGACGTTGAACGCGCCCGCGAACAGCGACAGCGAGATGATCGCCCACTGGACATTGTTGAGGATCGGCGCGCGCAGGCCGTCGGCCGAGCGGATGTCCGGGAGCAGCGTCCCGAGGCCGAAGTAGAAGAAGAAGATCTGCACGAGCGGCGGCGTGTTCCGGAAGACCACCACGAAGCCGTTGACCAGCGCGCGGAGGAGGCGCGACGGCCCGCTCTGCAGGAGCGCGCCGACGGCGCCGATGACGAGGCTCGCCAGGATCGTGCTGATCCCGAGGAGCAGCGTCATCCGCAGGCCGGCCACGTAGCGGTCCCAGTCGTAGGGATCGTAGAAGACCGTGAAGTTGAAGCCCGTGCTCTCGTAGAGCTGCTGGAACCACGCCTGGATCGTTGCGATCATCGCGGGCGAACGCTCGGAGCCGTCGTGCAGGACCGCATCAGTTGGTCGCGTTCTTGTACTTCTCGTGCATCGCCTTCGAGTAAGCGGTCGGCTCGATGCCCCACTTCTTCTCCTCGTTGACGATGAAGCCGGTCTTCATCCAGTCCTTGGTGGCGTCCTCGACAGCGGCCTGGAGCGTGGCGTTGCCCTGCGCCACCGCCATCATCCACGGGGCGTCGAGGATGCCCTTGAGCGGCAGCGCGTAGTTGGCCTTCCAGTCGTCGTCGAGAAGCTTACCCTGCAGCATGCTCTGGTCGTATACGTAGCCGATGCAGTTGCCCTGCTTGAGCGCGAAGAGCGGCTTCTCGGATCCGTCGAAGGCGACGATCTCTGCCCCGTAGGTTCGCGCGACGTCCTTGTTGTACCAGGCCCCCGAGGTGGCGCAGAGCGGCTTGCCCTTGAGCTGCGCCCAGTCGGTGATCCCGGAAGACTTGGGCAGCAGGACGTTCACGAAGTCGGAATAGTAGTTCGGGTCGATCGCCTGGACGACGCGGCGGCGCTCCGGCTTGTCCGAGAGAGTGGCGATCAGCAGATCGACCTTCCCCTGCTGCAGGAACTCGATCCGGTTGGCCGAGACGACCGGCACGAGCTCGAGCTTCACGCCCAGCCGCTTGGCGATGTCGGCGGCGAGGTCGGGCTCCAGGCCGATGATCGTCCCGCTCGGGTCGCGGAAGCCGAACGGCTTGTAATCCGCCTTCACGCCGACGATCAGCGTCCCGCGCTTCTTGATCGCGTCGACGCCGTCGGCGGCCGTGGCCCGGCCGGGCAGCGCGACGGCCGAGAACGCCGCGAGGGCGGCCAGCGCACCAGTGGTCAGAAGGGTGCGGATCGTGAGGCGCATCGGATCTTTCCTGCTCGGGCCGGCTGATCTTGGCACGGTTTCAAGCAATCCACGAGCCATTGGCCGGCGTATCAACTGAAACGTGCCAGAGCGAAGGGCCTGAGATCGACCGTGCCGCCGGTCCCGGCCAGTTCCGCCGCGACGGCCTCGCCGATGCCGGCCGAGTGCTTGAAGCCGTGCCCCGAACAGGCGGAGACGACTAGGACCCGCTCCATCGCGGGATGCCGGTCGATGATGAAGCCGCGGTCCGGGGTCACCGTGTAGACGCAGGCCGCGGCCTGGACGACCTTCGGAGTCACGCCGGCCAGCCGGTTCGCGACGCGCAGCCGGTACATCTCGTCGGATTCGGACGGATCGACACGACGCTCCACCCCGTCGGCAGTGGTGGTGGTGCTGTACTGCTCCGTCGCGACCTTGATGGAACCGTCGAGCGGCGGGAAGCCGTAAAGGTATTCCGTGTCGCTAATCCCATACATCCAGATGAAGACTGGCGAATGCGGCCCGTAGGCGGTCTCATCCGCCAGCGCGTACCAGTGCAGGAGCTGACGGCGGACGGTCAGCAGCCGGTCGAACGGGCTCCCGAGCAGCGGGGCCGTCCAGGCGCCAGCGGCCACCACGGCGCGGTCGGCCAGGATGGTCCCCTCCGTCGTCTTGATGCCGAGGCCGCTTCGGTCCTGCTGAAGCCCGACTATCTCGCAGTTCGTGCGGATCTCGGCACCCGCGGCGCCCGCGCGGCCGAGCTGCGCCGCGAGACAGCGCTCCGGAAGCACGTAGCCGCCGCCCGGCTCGTAATAGGCCTTCTCGTCGCCCTCGAGGTTCAGGAATTGCGGGAACCGGCGGGCGACCTCCGCACCGTTGAGCACCTCGTGGACGATGCCGGCGCCTTCCGCGGCGCTGATGGAGCGTCCGACGAAGTCCGGCTTGCCGTGATGCGAGGAGACGCCGTGGCCCGGCGCCATGACGAGGGCCCCGCAGGCGTTCAGCAGAGTCTCGCCCGTCTCGGCTTCCAGCTCGCGCCAGATGCGATGCGAGGCGGTGACGAAGGGGACGTAGTCGGCGCCCTCACCAACCGCCTGACGGGTGATCCGCGTCTCGCCATGGCTGGACCCGAGCGCGTGGGGCGGCGCGAAGCGATCGAGCCCGATCACCGCGGCGCCTCGCTTCGCCAGTTGGTAGAGAGCGGCGCTGCCCATCGCGCCGAGTCCCAGGACGGCGACATCGAACTGGCGGCTCATCGCCGACGCTCCGGCACGGCGCCGGGGTGCGGAGCTGCCGCATCGCGGAACGGGGGCAGATCGGCAGGTCGAAGCATCCGGAAGCGGTCTCGCGCGGCACAGGAGGACGTACACAGAATGATGGACGCCGAGCGTCGCATTTGACCCTTGCAGACGATTCTTTGCACGGTTGAGCCATAGGTCAGCGGAGGGCGTGGGCGGAATGGATGCAGAGACCGGGGACCACCCGCAGGAGATCGGCTTCATCCTCGTGCCCGGCTTCGCGCTGATGTCCTTCGCCTCGGCCTGCGAGCCGTTCCGCGCGGCCAACGATCTCGCCGGGCGGCCACTCTACCGGCTGCGCTATTTCGGCGAGGCGGAAGGCCGGGTGGCCGCCTCATCGGGAACCGAGGTCCCCACCGAGGCGCTGCCGCGCCTGCGCGGCTATCTCCACACCCTCTTCGTCTGCGCGGGCGGCGAGCCGACCGGGTGGGACAGGCCCGAGATCCACGCGACCCTGCGGCGGATGGCCCGGCTCGGCGTCCGCATCGGCGGCATCTCGGGCGGCCCCTATCTCATGGCCGCGGCGGGCTTGCTGGCCGATCGCGCGTTCACGCTCCACTGGGAATATGCGGGCGCCACGGTCGAGACCTTCCCGGACGCGCGTCTAAGCCGGGCGCGCTACGTCGCCGACGGCGATCGCCTGACCTGCGGCGGCGGCGTCGCGCCCTTGGAGATGGCGCACGCCCTGATCGCCGAGCGCATGGGAGCAGCTTTCGCGCGCCGCGTCGCCGACTGGTTCCTTCACACCGCAATCGGCGCCGCCGACGATCCGCAACGGGCCTCCGCGGTCGAGCGGTACGGGATCCACCATCCGGCCCTGCTGGCGGTGCTGGAGACAATGGAGAAGACGGTGGAGGCGCCGCTCGGCCGGCAGGCCATGGCGCGCCTCGCTTCGATCAGCCCGCGTCACCTCGACCGACTGTTCCTCGAGAAGCTCGGGCTGAGCTTCTCGACCCAGTACAGGGCAATCCGCCTCGCCCATGGCCGTCGCCTGCTACGCCAGAGCCCGCTCCGGATCGGGGAGATCGCGACGGCCTGCGGCTTCTCGAGCGCGGCCCATTTCTCGCGTAGCTATCGGTCTCAGTTTGGCTGCAGCCCATCCGCGGAGCGTTGAAACAAACTAAAACAATCCCCCCAGGCTTCATTACAGGGAAGGTCTGACATATGGCGCCGGCAGCATCTCCGCAGTTGGGCGGCTGGTCGGATTTGCCAACAAAGCTGTGATGTCTACATTGCTGGCTACCAAATTGCCTTGCACCACCGCACCACAAAGGCTAGATTGCAGGCTATGAAGTCATTTCTGCTTCGATTGGCCGCTCGCTTGGAAGCAGCCATTCCGCTTATGGCCAGATCCGGCCGGCCGCTTCGTGGTCAAGACAGCCGTCGAGAGCGGCCGCTAGCCTGCTTAGAAACGGACACGCGGGGCCTATAGGCGAATGTCATAGAAGGGTGGTGAGCGGACTTCACCTCAGGATCGAGAAGCGGACCTTGTGAGCGGGCCGGAACGGTCCGGTGCAGGTGCGCTTACACCGGAACTCAAGCCTAGAAGACAGGGTTTCGCCTTCTACGGGAGGCCATTCGCACCGTGTGCTCTGTAGCCAGGGCGAGCGAGAAGGCGCTCGTGATAGGCTGTGATGGCGGGATAGCTCGGGCGTTCCATCGGCGTCATTCGCCAGCGGTTCACAGACAAGCCGAGGACTACGTCAGCAAGAGTGAAAGTAACTCCGGTCGCATAGGCCTCTGTCGAGGTGAGGTGTCGGTCTAGGATGCCCATCATCCTGTTCCAGCCCGCTACTCCCGCCGCGATCATGTCGGGATCGGAGTACGCCGGATCACGGCGGACAAGGCCGAGGAAGGGGATACGCCAGGACGAATTCAACTCGGTCGCCTGCCAGTCCATCCATTGCTCAACGAGGGCGCGTCCACGCGGATCAGCGGGGAGCAGATCGGTCCGGGCTGCCGCTGTAGCAAGGTAGCGGCAGATCGCGTTCGACTCCCACAGCACCCCCGCCTCATCCTCGATCACAGGGACGAGGCCGTTCGGGTTGAGATGCAGAAATTCCGGGGTGTCAGTTCGATTGAAGCCGCTGCCGTAGTCCTGCCGATCGTAGTCCAATCCGATCTCGGCACAGGTCCAGAGGACCTTCCGCACATTGATCGAACTGGCTTTGCCGAGAATGCGGATCATGAGAGGGGCTGAGCCACTGCTAGAACGATGGAGACACGGCTTAGAGCACGCAATCGCATCTTTGACCCGTGGAGTTAACGCAACTTGTTGGAGGTGCTCAAAGCGGACGCTGCGAACTTCTGAAAGGGGTCGCGAGCGGGCTTCACAGCGACGTCCGCTTTTCCCGTTTCCGGTCCGAAAGCGGACAGGCCGCAATCGGCCAGACCCGGTCGTTCATCGAAATATCAGGATGTTCGAAGCGGCCAAAATGAATGACCGCTCTGCGCGTCCCTGGCGGTGATGGCGCCACCGTGAAGGGCGGCTATCGTTGTGACGGTGAGCTACAGTTCGCCGGTCGCAACGCAGCCCGTTTGTGCGCGGAACCGTGGCAGTGAGAGGGCTTGCGTTTCAGATACTTACGCGGGAAACTGTGCAGAACCGCGGGATGACGGAGTGAGAGTGGGTCCGTGCCGCGTGTGTGTCTACGAGACCAGCGCTGAGCATAGCGCCAGCGAGGCAGTGCTATCGGTAGAGTTGCTGGCTGGCAGGGCCGGTCGGCGCTGGATCGTCGGCGGCGATAGACGGTCCGGTGTTTGCGCGCGATCTCGGCAGTGCGAGGGCGGGGTGGGGTGACGCGTTGTGGCCGGCCCCTCTGTATTGCATTTCGATGAGGATGAGCGCTCGGGCGCCGGTGGAAGCGCGTCTCCGCGGGACGACGTCGAAGGCCGTGCAGCCGGAGGTGAAGCGGGCGTCGCCACGGCCTTGGCTGTACTCGAACCACGCGTCAGTGGCTCTATTCAGCGGCCCGGGCAGCAGTTCCGTTACGAAGCGGGTAGCCAGTACGCGATCGCGGGCGATGAGGCCGAATAGGTTGAACGCGAGCAACTGGGACGAGAGCAGTTAGCCTTGAGGCGGTCCCGGTCGTAGGCGGCGCCCCATTTACGGCAAGTGAGGACGCGCCCAGAGTGGGCGGACAGCGCTCGTGAATAAGCTTTGATTGCTGGCAGGCGTACAAGATTATACGAAAGAGAAACTGGCGCGACCTAATCTTACGTTGCACTATCCTGCTCGTGTGGCAAGCTCGGCGGCGGATCTCTCATCCCTTCCGCAATTTGCAAATCCAGCAAAGCGGCGCGTTCGTACAAGGAAAGCGACATCGATGCCGCATCGAATTCAAAATGAAGATTTGTGATATTTAGCTCAACGCTTCCAATGTACGGATTGTATAAGACTCCACATAGTCGAGCAGTCGGTCTGACGTCTGCCTCGCCGCCTGCTCGTCCTTCATTGCTACTGCCATGGCGATCCGCGCGTGGAGTTCGCAGACGCGCCCGAGATCGCCGAACCGCTTGAAATGCAGATACCAGAATCGGCGCGTCTGCGCTTCGATCGGACCGATCGCATGCGCGGCGTAGCTGTTTTGCGCCGTCGCGACGATCAACGCATTGAACTCCCGGTCTGCCGCGATAAAGATCTTCTCGTCGCCGGTCCGAGCAGCCGCGTCGAATTGCGTCGCGAGTCTTCGGAATTCGCTGGATACCTTGTCATCCGCCAAGCGGGCGGCCCTGCCGGCGATAATCTTCTCGATCTCACGGCGGACCTCAATCATCTTGAGCTGATCGACCATGTCGATCTCTGAAACGATCACACCGGCGCGCGGCACGATACGGACGGTTCCCTCCAGGGCCAATCGCTGGAGCGCCTCACGGATCGGCGTCCGTCCGATCCCTAGCTGTCGATTCAGCGACTTCTCAGAGATCAGGCTGCCCGGAGGAACTTGCAGGGTCACGATCATCTCTTCGATGATCCGATAGGCCATCTGAGATTGCGTCTCAGCCTGTGGAGCAGTCCCCGCGAAAGCCTTCTCGTCGGTTTCGCGAATGCGTGATCCAACAGCTGCTTCTTCCTCTCCTTGACTGTTTCGATCCACGTTTAACACCGGCGAGTCCGACATAGACTAAATGCCTCTACTCTGCCGCGCGCACCTGCTCGCGCGTCACCGGCTTCTCTGCGGCCTGCGCCGAGAAACGGCCGAGCACCACCACACGGTTCTGAGGTCGCTCGCCTGACACGTCAAGGACACCTCGCCGATGTGCGCAGGCCACTCTACCCAAATCGTCTTCGGAGACCCGCGGATCCTCATTCGCGATCGGAAACGGCCGCCCGCCATTTCAAGGTCGAGGCAAGTCATTCTACGAAAACGTGGGTGGGGTCCGCTCGCTCGACCCTTAACGAACAGCCCGACGCCACGCTCCGAGCAATGTGAAACGCGAATTGTGCGATGCCTGAAGCGCAGATACTGCCGGCTAAACTTTAATAGAAATGCATTTCCTCGCCTTTATCTGCCGGGGAGGCGACAGGCCTGCGATTCTATGCTCCCGGCTCCAAAGCGATGCAGCCTTGCCCAGCCGGCCGAATCATGTACCATAATGCTGACATGTCAGAGACACGTCAGAGGTCGGCATGTGTTTCGAGTCGGCGCGCTTCGTCGCTGCACTTGGGAGGAAACCATGAACGCCAACTCACCGGGCTTCACGCCCGCATCGTCCCGCTGGGGCCAGCTCGCCCTGGGCATGATCGCCATGATGGCGATATCCAGTCCACAATATGTCTGGGCCCTGCTCACAGGCCCGCTCATGAATAATCTCGGCGCGACGCTTGCCGAAATTCAGGTTACGTTCTCGCTTCTGATCGTGCTTCAAACCTTCCTTTCACCCCTTCAAGGATATCTGATCGATCGCTTCGGCCCACGCTTGCTGCTGTCCGTCGGAGCTTTGTTGACGGGCGCGAGCTGGGTGCTTGCAGCGAATGTCCAGACGGTCTGGGGTCTTTATCTAACCTACGGCGTCCTCGGTGGCATCGGCACGGGCATCATCTACGTCGGCGTGGTCGGCATGATGGTGCAGTGGTTTCCCGACAAGCGCGGGTTGGCGGCAGGATTGGTTGCCGCGGGTTACGGCTTCGGAGCAATCCTTACGACGTTTCCGATCGCCCGCTCGATCCAGAGCGGGGGCGTCTCGAGTACGCTGCTGACCTACGGGTT
This sequence comes from Methylobacterium sp. CM6257, assembly GCF_054611515.1. Classification (NCBI taxonomy): domain Bacteria; kingdom Pseudomonadati; phylum Pseudomonadota; class Alphaproteobacteria; order Hyphomicrobiales; family Methylobacteriaceae; genus Methylobacterium; species Methylobacterium sp. CM6257. The sequence goes on along the minus strand of NZ_CM137735.1, from coordinate 5,189,408 downwards.
CATCATCGGAGCAGTCGGCATTCTTGCCGCCCTCGGGATGCGCCGGCCGCCTCGCCCGGCCGAAACGGCGGTGGCTACGAACGTCGAAACAGCGCGCAGTGTCGCTCCCCGCGAGATGCTGCGCAGTCCGATCTTCTGGCTGATGTTCGCCATGATGACCATGATGTCGACGTCGGGCTTGATGGTCATCTCCCAGATGGGCGCATTCGCGCACGACTTCGGTGTCGCCAACGTGATGGTGTTCGGCCTGGCCGCACTGCCGCTCGCATTGTCGATCGACAGATTTACGAACGGCCTCACGCGGCCTTTCTTTGGCTGGGTTTCGGATCGCATCGGCCGCGAGAACACCATGTTCATTGCATTCGGCCTCGAGGGCCTCGCGATGTTGGTGTGGCTGTTCTATGCGCACAACCCGGTGATGTTCGTTTTGCTGTCCGGGATCGTGTTCTTCGGTTGGGGCGAGATATTTTCGCTGTTTCCCTCAACCCTGACCGATACGTTCGGCACGAAGCACGCGACGACCAACTACGGCTTCCTGTATATGGCTCAAGGAGTAGGGTCGGTACTGGGCGGCCCGCTGGCGGCGCTCCTGCATGACACGACGCATTCCTGGAACGTCGTGTTCGGTTTGGTCGTGTTGATGAACATCCTCACGGCCGTCCTCGCCCTGTTTGTGCTGAAGCCGATGCGCGAGGTGCACAAGGCCAGAGCCGGGACAAGCCTCTTGGAGGTCGGTGCCTTGCCCCTCCAGCGGCAATCCGCCTGAGACGGATCTCGCCGGAGCGGCTACCGCTCCGGCGGTATTTTTCCGGATGCGTCCTTCGGCGCCGACAGCGAGCTATCGGAATGTTCCAAACTGTCCAGTCGACCCGCGGCATGGCCGTGGCGCCTCATTCGCTTGCGGCTCAAGCCGCCGTTTCGGTCCTGCGCGATGGCGGGGACGCCATCGAGGCCATGATCGCGGCGGCTGCCACCATCGCGGTCGTGTATCCTCACATGAACGGCATCGGCGGCGACGGCTTCTGGACGATCTCCTGCCCGGGGCGGCCGGTGACGGCCATCGAGGCCTGCGGACCCGCCGCGGCCAGCGTCTCGCACGACTACTATGGCGTGCGGGGGTGTACGAGCATTCCGGTCCGCGGACCCGACTCCGCGAACACGGTAGCCGGAACAATCGGCGGGTGGGACGAGGCGCTGGCTGTCAGCCGATCCTGGGGAGGCAAGCTTCCGTTGAAGCGCCTGCTCGAGGACGCCATCTTCTATGCTGAAGACGGGATAGCCGTCACGGCATCCCAGCGGATCAGCACTGTCAAGAAGCTGAACGAACTGGCGCACCTTCCGGGATTCGCCGCGACCTTCCTGATCGATGGCGAGGCGCCTCCGACCGGGAGCCGGTTCAGGCAGTCTTAGCTTGCCGCCACTCTGCGGATCCTTGCATCGGAAGGGCTCGATAGCTTCTATCGCGGAAGTTTGGCGCGGCGCATCGCGGCCGACCTATCGACGCTCGAATGCCCTGTGGGCGCGGAGGATCTCGCTTCGTATCGTGCTCGTGTCCGGGTGCCCTTGCGTCTGGCACATAGCGCGGGTGAACTCTATAATATGACGCCCCCCACCCAGGGTCTCGTCTCTTTGATGATTCTTGGAATCCTCGACCGATTGAACATCGGTCGACATGAACCAGACAGTGCGGAATACATCCACCTCGTGGTGGAAGCGACGAAACAGGCGTTCGCCGTCCGCGATGAGTTCATCACCGATCCGGATCACATGAAAATCGATCCGCAAAGTTGCCTATCGGACATCTTTCTTGACCGACTCGCCGCAAAAGTCCGGCACGATGTCGCGCTTCCCTGGGGCAAAGGAAAAGGACCGGGCGACACCATCTGGATGGGCGTGATCGACGCGGAGGGACGCGCCGTTTCGTTCATACAGAGCATCTACCACGAGTTCGGAAGCGGTACCGTCCTGCCTGAGACCGGCATCGTCTGGCAGAACCGCGGCTGCTCGTTCTCGCTCGATCCCGAGCACCTCAATACTCTGCGACCCGGCAAGAAGCCGTTCCACACGCTCAATCCGGCTCTGGCCCGCCTGCGCGACGGACGCGTTATGGTCTACGGCACAATGGGCGGAGACGGTCAGCCGCAGACGCAGGCGGCTCTGTTCACGCGCTATGCCGTCTTCGGTTTGGGAATCCAGCAAGCCATCACGGCGCCCCGCTGGCTTCTCGGCCGGACCTGGGGACAGGAGTCTGATACGCTCAAGCTCGAGAACCGGTTTGCCCCCGAGACGGTCGAGACGCTGCGACGTCTCGGACATGATGTCGAACTCCTGGACGGCTTCGACGAGCAGGTCGGCCACGCGGGCGGATTGGCCCGACATCTGTCAGGAGTCCTCGAAGGAGGGTTCGATCCGCGCAGCGACGGCGGCGTGGCAGCCTTCTGAAGCTGCCATCCGGCTGAGGTGCGACTCCTGACGGAAGATGGCAGTTATGGATTCGAAAGACGGATCAGGGATTACTGACCTGACCGGCTGGTTTTGGACCGGGCTGATTGAGAGGATCAGCTGGGACCAGAGGTGTTGGGGATGAAGCGAGGACAGAGGCCGAGCGCGGAACAGATCGTGCTGATGTTGCGCCAGATCGAGGTGCAGACGGCGCAAGGCAAGAGCATCGCTGTCGCCTGCAAGGAAGCGGATGTTTCTTAGCAAAGTTACTACCGCTGGCGCAAGGAGTACGGCGGTCTGAAGGTCGATCAGGCCAAGAAGATGAAGGATCTGGAGCGCGAGAACGCCCGACTTCGTCGCCTTGTGGCCGACCTCTCTTTGGAGAAGCAGGTGCTGGCGGAGGTCGCCTCGGGAAACTTGTAGCCCCCGAGCGACGCCGGCAGGCGGTGGCTGGCATCCGGGAGAAGTACGGCCTCTCGGAACGTCACGCCTGCCGGATCGTCGGCCAGCATCGGGGCACGCAACGCTACGTGCCCACGTTGCCGGCCGACGAGGATGGGCTGACCCGTGCCATCATCGCCCTCGCGTCCGAGTACGGGCGCTACGGCTACCGCCGCGTCACTGCGATGCTGCAGGCAGCCGGCTGGCAGGTCGGCAAGGGTCGGGTCCAGCGCATCTGGCGTCGCGAGGGGCTGAAGGTTCCCAGCCGACATAGACCACGCCGCCGCCTGTGGCTGAACGACGGCTCGTGCGTGCGACTACGGCCGCTCCACCGCAACCACGTGTGGAGCTTCGACTTCGTGCGGGCCCGGACGCATGACGGCCGAAGCCTGCGCATCCGGACGCTGATCGAAGAGCACAGCCGAGCCTGCCTCGCGCTGAAGGTGGCGCGGCGCATCAACGGCGTGGGTGTGATCGAGGCGTTCGCCGACGCCATGTGCCTGCACGGCATCCCCGAGCACATCTGCTTTGACAATGGCCCTGAGATGATCTCCAAAGCGCTGCGCAAGTGGGTCGCCAAAGCTGGCTCGAAGATCCAGTACATCGCGCCAGGATCGCCGTGGGAGAACGGGTATTACGAGAGCTTCAACGGCAAACTTCGTGACGAGTGTCTACGCCAGGAGATCTTTTATTCGCTGAAAGAAGCGCAGATCGTGATCGGTCTTTGGCAATCCACCTACAACCAAATTCGACCGCACTCGTCGCTGGGCTATCGGCCGCCCGCGCCCGTCAGCTACCCGGATCTGGCTTTCCGACTCCCCATGGCCGCTACCATGCAGTAGCCTCGCAATTCGCCCGGTCCAAAATACCGGTCAGGTCAGTTGTGGCGCTGCCGTGGAGAACCTGCCCCATAGCGCGTCCCTCCATGCGGCGTCAGTTGTACCACCACACAGCGGGACCAAACATCTGGGAAGCCGAGCTATGCACTACAGTGGGTCTCCTTGAGGCATACCTTCAGCGAACTGGGTCCGGTTTGGTTCAGGAACCAGCACTTCACCGTTCAAAACAGACCGACAGCACGTGAACCATCCAAACCATACCGCCGGAGGCTAACAGACCGATACGGCACGTCCGACCGACTCACGCCACCTGCGTCGGAGCGCAGAGTCGGACATCCAGGAAACGACGATGCCTTACCGCCAGGTTAGCTGCGTCCGCTGACGCCTTTTATGCGAGAGCCCCGCGAGGCGGCCGGTGGCAGGGAACCGCGTCAGAAAACCAAATGTGGGAAAACCTTCGCAACCGGACATTCCCGAAATCCGCCGCGCGGGGCCTCTTAGGGGGCATTTCGTGCCATCAGTCAATGAAAGCCAGCCGACGGTGAACAGCACACCCTTCTCGGATCATACTTGGGCACGAGCAGCTGAAAGAGAGTAACACAACACTGCATTGCAAGAAGGCGATCGGGTGAACACTGCCACAAAATGATGGAGTGAAAGACAGCTCTAGGACCGCCAGCTATCAGATGGATCCGACAAAGGTTAAGTTCATTGCAAGGTCAAGGCGAGTGATGTTCAATGGGCCTAAATGAGGAATACGCCAGTCTTGACGCGACAGACCTTGCCGAACTCGTGCGGCAGCGGCAGGTTAGCCCTGTCGAACTCATCGACGTCGCCGCCGCGAGGCTGGAGCAGGTCGAGCCGACGCTGGCCGGTATGACCGAGTGGACGCTGGAACAGGCCCGCCAGGCCGCTCACGAGCCGTTGCGCGAAGCTCCATTCGCGGGCGTGCCCTTCCTCCTCAAGGACAACCTGCATTTTGCTGCCGGATTGCCTTATCACAATGGCAGCCGTATCTGGCGCGGCTGGGTGCCGCCGCGCGACAGCGAGATGGTGCGGCGCTTTAGGGCTGCGGGGCTGATCATTCTTGGCAGCACCAAGGTGCCCGAGTTGTCACTGTCGCCGGTCACCGAGCCGCGGCTGTTTGGGCGTGCCAACAATCCATGGGCAGTGGATCGCACCACGGGCGGATCTTCGGGTGGATCCTGCGCCCACGTGGCGGCCCTGACCGTGCCGATGGCTCACGCCACGGACGGAGGCGGCTCCATCCGCATTCCTGCCTCCTGCTGCGGCCTCTTCGGGCTCAAGCCCAGCCGCGGACGAACGCCGAACGGCCCTTATCTCGGTGAGGGCTGGCACGGCCTAGCCATCGGGCACGCGGTCACCCGAAGCGTGCGTGACAGTGCCCGCCTACTCGACGCCATTGCCGGCCCGGATCTCGGGGCGCCATGCAGGATCGCTCCGCCCGGGCAGGCGTTCGCAAGTGCAGCGGCACGATCGCCCGGTCGATTGCGCATCGCTTTCAGTTCGGCCGCTCCCAATGGTGCCTCGGTCGCTCCAGAGTGCCGGGAGGCGGTGGAGAACGCGGCGAGACTTTGTGACGCGTTAGGCCACGTTGTCGAGGAGGCGGCCCCTCCCATCCCGCACGACTATTTCGCGTGGTTCATGATCGTGTTTCTGGCTGCCGTCGCACAGGAGTTCACCTTCGCGGAGGAGTTGACCGGGCAGAGGGCTCGCCGCGCGGAGGTAGAGGAGAGCACATGGCTGTGCCGCGCACTCGGAAATGGCTTCTCGGCCGCCGAGCTCTCCGTCGCCCTGGAACGGCTACACCGGACCACGCGACAGATCGCGGTGTTCTTCGAGACCTACGATCTCCTGCTGACGCCGACGCTGGCCAGCCCTCCTGCGAAGCACGGCGAGTTTCAGGCGAAAGGGCTTGAGGCAATCCTGCAGGCGCTGGCGGCTCGGCTTGGGATCGGCCGCTACCTCCGCTATGGGCCGCTTCTGCAGCAGGCAGCCGACCGCGCCTTTCGCTTCATCCCATTCTCGCCGATTTGGAACGTCACAGGCCAACCAGCCGCAAGTCTGCCCCTGCATTGGACGCTGAACGGCCTACCTGCTGGCATTCAGGTCGTGGCGCGCTTCGGAGAAGAAGCAACGCTCCTGTCATTTGCGGCCGAGATGGAGCGCACCTGTCCGTGGAACCATCGTCTGCCCCCGATCAACTCTCTGCCAATGAATACAGTGCAATGATCGGCAACGAGTATCGCGAAAGGAGAATGGCGTGAGGTCCTGGCCTTCACACCTGATGTTCTTATTGGCGGTTTTCGGCTATAGGCAAGCGGATGCCAAAGCACTCCCGATCACGGGTCTTTATATCCGCAAAGCACCGTCACTGGGTGAGATGCGGATCGAACCGGCAGGATCACACTGGAAGGTGTCCATCTCAGCGGGAGGGCTGCCAAGAGGGCCAGCTACGGCTGCCGATTGCTCGGTCGTTGCAGAAGGCGATCTGAAAGGTGCGAAGCTCACTGCGCGGATTTTTGATGATGCTCCGGGTGCTGAGCGGCTCATCAGGATGCGTATCTCACCCGGGTGGGCTGTCATCACCCTCGGACAGGTTGACAGGGTCTGCGGCATGGGATCGGACGTATCTGGTGTTTACGTGAGGAAGCGCTGACGCCCATCCACACTACAGATCCGGCAAGGAAGTTGGGGTCAGTCAAGTATTTCAAGCGACACGGATACGAGCTCAAACCACAGCGAGCGAGCGCTCAGGCAATAAGCGGGCTGCGCTCGCTCACAGCCGCAAGCAGACCCTGACGCCTCATGCAAACGGATCGCGGTCGGTGTGCTGACCGCGCTCTTGCGACCTGAGGGTGTCAGCTCGCCGGCCGCCTAGTGGCTTTCGCAAATACCCATTCGCAGCCCCGGGGCCGGGAGGCGCCGTGCGGCTTGTGGAGCGCCTCGATGAAGTTGCGAAGCTTCGCCAGACACTTGCCACCGTGGATCACCTGCTCGTCTAAACTGAGCCTCCAGGCCAAGTCGCGCCGTCCAGGTTCGCGACGCATCTCCAGAGCGGTGGTCGGCGCCGGTCACGGTGGTGAGGTGCCAAGTTCCGAAAAGCGGACGCGTCGCTTGGCGCCCATCGCGGCCGCTCAGCCGACTCTCGCGGTTTCTCCGAAGCGGACGCTGCAGCAACTCAGCTTGTGGGTCTCAGTTGCGCCAACAGCTGACCACGGGCCGATAGGCGCTGAACCGCCGCTCCCGACCCTTTGCAGAAGCCCTGAGCGTCCGCTTGCAGGCTGCAAGGTGAGGCAGTGACCTACGGCCGGGATGGGTAGTATTGCGCCGGTTCGCTTCCGAGCGATGACCGCGGAAAGCGGTCATCGCGGGACCAACGCACACTCTCGCAAGACCGCCGCTCTATTAACTCGGCAAGAACGGCGATACGCGGACATCAAATCGCAGCGCGCGTTCAGCGTAAGAAGCCGAGTTGCGCCTTATGCACGTGCGACCGGTGCCGCGGGCCGAACCTCTGGCTCCGACAGCCGGCGGCGACCAATCCAGAAAACCAGGGCGCATCCCACCCCAGTCAAAGCGCACAACGGCAGCAGGGCGACGGGGAAGCTCCCGGTCTGCTCCCGGAGCAGTCCGATCAGCGAGGTGATCGCGCCGGTTCCGAGATGCGCCAGCGTGTTGATGGCGGCAATGCCGGCCGCCGTCTGCGCCGGCGGCAGCGTCTCGGTGGCCAGGGCAAAGAACGGCCCCTTGATGGCGTAGTTGCCCAGCAGCACGAGCGAGAGCAGCACCAGCGTGATCCAGAGCGAGCCCGTGAGCAGCGTCAGGGCGAAGCTGATCGAGGTCAGCGCCAGCGGCAGGGCCGTGCTCCAGATGCGCTCGCCGCTGCGGTCCGCGCGCAGGCCCCAGAAGATCATGAATGCCGAGGCGATGCCGAACGGGATCATGTTCAGCAAACCGGTCTCCAGGTTGCTGAGGCCGAACCCCTTGAGGATCTGCGGCATCCAGAGCGACAGTGTGTTGCTGGTCGCCGAACTGCCCGCGTAGATCACGGCGAGCAGCCAGACCTGGGGACTCGCGAGCACCGCCCACACTGCCGCGAGGCCGTGCGCGTGATGGGGAGCCGCGGCTTCGGCGGCCCGGCGCTCAGCATCCAACCGTTCCGTCAGCCAGTCCCGCTCGTCCTGGCTGAGGAACCTCGCCCCCGCGGGCCGGCTTGGCAGCAGAGCCAGGGCGGCGAGTCCGAGGAGGACCGCCGGCACGGCCTCCATGATCAGCAGCCACTGCCAGCCCCGCAGCGACGCTGCGCCGTCGAGGGTGAGGAGCGCGGCCGAGAGGGGCGAGCCGAAGAAGCTGGAGAGCGGGATCGCCACCATGAACATCGCCACGATGCGCGCCCGGTAGGCCTTGGGGAACCAGTAGGTCAGGTACAGGATCACGCCGGGGAAGAAGCCGGCCTCCGCGGCGCCGAGCAGGAAGCGAGCGACCGCGAAGCTCACCGGCCCGGTGACGAAGGCCGAGCCGATCCCCACGAGCCCCCAAGTGATCATGATCCGGGCGATCCAGATGCGCGCGCCGACGCGTTCCATGGCGAGGTTGCTCGGCACCTCGAACAGCACGTAGGCCACGAAGAACAGGCCCCCGCCCAGGCCGAAGGCCGCGGTGGAGAGGCCGAGGTCGCGGTTCATGGTCAGTGCCGCGAAGCCGACGTTGACCCGGTCGACGTAGGCGATGAAGTAGCAGAGCACGAGGAAGGGGATCAGGCGCAGGCCGACCTTGCGCATCGTCCGAGCCTCGAAGACGTCCGCGGTCGCCGCGGGCGGCGTCGTCTTTGCCATGGTCGTGTCCCCCTCTGAAGTCGGATGTCCTGGGCCCTTGGCGACCCTATCGGTCGAAGCGAAAGAGCTGGATGGGCGTGTCCGCGAGGATGATCCGGCGCTCGGCCGCGTCCGGCACCCAGGCGTCGAGGTCGCGCCGCGCCTCGGCGGGGCTGGCTTTCGTCTCGAACTGGGTGTGCGGCCAGTCGCTGCCCCAGAGCAGCCGCTGCGCACCGAAGGCTTCGCGCAGGCGAGCGGCCGCCTCCCGTGCCGTTTGCTGCCCCGCTGCGCCGCTGCCGTTCCGGTACGCCCCGGAGAGCTTCACCCAGACGCGGCCGCCGGCCCCGAAGCCGAGAAGCTGGCCGAAGCCCGGATCGGCGACGCCCAGGGCGGGATCGATGCGGCCGAAATGATCGACCACCACCGGAATGCCCGCCTTGATGAGCGGCGGTAGCAGGCCGGCGAGCCGCCGGGCCTCGGCTTGAACCTCGATCTGCCAGCCAAGGTCCTTCACCCGCGCAAGATGGCTCTGCCAGACGGGGTTGCTGAAGGTCGGGTCGGGCTGGCCGATCAGGTTCAGGCGCAGGCCCACGACCCCCGCCTCCGCCAAGTCACGCATGGTCCCGATCTCGGTCTCCGGCGCCAGTACAGCGATACCGCGCAGCCGCTTTCGCTCCTGTCGCAGAGCCGAGACCATGTAACTGTTGTCGGTGCCGAGGAAGCTCGGCTGGATCAGCACGCCGTTCGACATGCCGTTGCGGTCCAGCATCGCGAGGTAGTCGATGATGCTGGCGTCGTAGTCGGGAGCGTAGCGTCGCTCGCCCGCCAGCGTGAGTGAGCGCGTGAAGACGTGGGCGTGAGTGTCAACCGAAATCGTGCTCGATGTTCCCGCGACTGCGCGGTCCGGGCGGGGCAGAGTGAGGACGAGGCCGCCCACGAGCATGTCGCGGAAGAACGTGCGCCGGTTCATCGGGTCAACTCACGGTGTGCGGATGGAGCGAGCCATCGGCGCGCGCGTCCGGCAGGAGGGCAACGGCGAGGAGGACGAGCCCGTAGGCCGCGAAGGCGGACACGCCGATCGCCGGACCGAGACCGAGAATTTCGCTGAGCAGGCCGACGGCGAGGGGCAGCACGGCCGAGGCGAGGCGGCCGGCATTGTAGCAGAAGCCCATTCCCGTCCCCCGCAGGCCGGTCGGGAAGAGTTCGCTGAACAGCGCCGCGAGGCTCGCCGGGATCCCGGCCGCACAGAAGCCGAGGGGCGCGCCGAGCAGGAGCAGCAGGGTGCCGTCGACAGCAACCAGCAGGTAAAGCACAACCAGGGTCATGCAGCCGATGGCAAACATTGCCACGGTCTGGCGCCGACCGAGCCTGTCGACCAAGCTACCGGCCACGAGGCAGCCCAGCCCGAAGGCCGCGATGATGATTCCGAGATAGAGGCCGGTGCCGAGCACGGAGGTGCCGCGCTCAACGCTCAGGTACGTGGGCAGCCACGTGAACAGGGCGTGGAAGCCGCCATGTGCGCCCAGACCGAGCAGCGCCCCGATTGTCGTGACCTGGCGCATGCCGGGCGCGAAGATCGCAAGTGGACCGACTGGCCGGCTGGGCTCGGCTGCGGTGTGCCGCCGATCAGGCTCGGGAACGGAGCGGCGGACGAAGAGGATCAGGAGCGCAGGCGCGAGGCCGCAGGCGAACAAGACGCGCCAGGCTGTCACCTGTTCGAAGGCGGAGAACGCGGCGGTTGAGAGAAGCACGGCCGCTCCCCACCCGACCGCCCAGCCACCCTGGACCGCGCCCAGCGCCTTGCCGCGATGCTCGTGCCGGATCGCTTCGGCCATCAGCACGGCACCGGCCGCCCACTCGGCGCCGAAGCCGAGCCCCTGGAGCAGCTTGAGACTCAGAATCTCGGTGAAGCTCTGCGCGAAGGCCGCCAGGAAGGTCGAGACGGCGAACCAGAGCACCGTGATCTGAAGGGCGCGGACGCGGCCGATCCGATCCGACAGAACGCCGCCAATCCAACCACCGAGCGCCCCAGCGACCAAGGTGACGGCACCGATCAGCCCAGCGTCCGAGCGGCTCAACCCGAAGGTGGCAATCAGCGCGGGAATCGCGAGGCTGAACATCTGCACGTCGAAGGCGTCGAGCGACCATCCGCCCAGGCAGGCCCAGAAGGTGCGACGTTCGGCCGGACCGATCTCACGGTACCAGCGGAACAAGGGCTTTCCTCCGTCCCCATAAAGAGGACTAGTCATTTATATGAATATATGAACCGTCGATGAGGGCGCGGTCAAGAGGCCGCGCGGCTCAACGGATTTCGACGTGGTAGCGAAAGCCTGCCGCCGCGCCGCGTGTCAGGCGCCACTCGATGGGGCGGCTGTCGAAACCGAATGCGAGGCGCTCGATGAGCACGACGGGAGCGCCTTCCGCGAGACCGAGGTTCTCGCCGTCGGCCGCATTCGCGGAGCCCACCGTCAACGTCTCCTCCGCGCGGGCGACGATTTCGCCGCAGAGTTGCTCGTAGGCGGGGTAGAGCAGGTCACCGATCTCCGTCAGGGGCGCCTTGAGCAAGGGGGCAAACCGCGCGGCCGGCAGCCAGATCTCCTCGGACAGGATCGGACAACCTTCGATAAGCCGCGTCCGCAACAGGCAGATCGCCTGGGAGCCTGACTCGATACCCAGCGCATTGCAGACGGCTTCGGGCGCGCGGCGGGCTTCCCGAGCGCGGATACGACCCTCCGGTACGGCTTGAGCGCCGTCAGCATCGAGATGTCGGAAGAAGCGGAACAGGGATCGGTCGAAGCGCGGACGCCGGACGAAGGTGCCACGGCCCTGCTTTCGTTCCACGAGGCCATCCGCGACAAGAACGTCGATCGCCTTCCGCACGGTTCCGATGGCGACCTGATGCGTGGCGGCGAGTTCCGACTCGGTTGGGATCGGCTCGCCAGTCCGCCAGACGTTGCGCGCGATTTTGTAAGCGATCTCATCGCGCAAGCGCTGGTAGAGCGGCAGGCGCAGGTCGGACTGAAGCATAGCGTTCCCGGTCATGTGTATGACTGTATGACCTTCCAGCTTGTCCGCCAACGTGAGGCTCGCAGGAATCCGAACCGGAGATGCGCGCCACTCACTTGTTCCGCTGTGAACTTCCATCCGAGCAGCAGCCTGAAACGTGTTCGCACGAGCGCAGCTTCGCTCGTCCCCCATGGAACAGCCTTCAGCGTTCTACGCCGGCGATCCAGCGCTCATGCTGCTTCGAAGACAAACCACACTGCTGCGTGAGAGCAGTAGATGCGCGACTTGGCTAAATCCGGCCCTCCGCGATCTGAAGACCCAGCTCGGGACGATGGCCGCTCATCAGGAACCGCACCGGTCCTCAGATCAGCTGTGATGGGCGGAACGCGGAACGACAGCTTCTGAGCAATTCACGCCCGGTATCGGTCTTCCGGAATGGTTGCCAGACGGGACGGCTGTAGGCGGCCCTCAGCAAGGCCGTAGAAGTTCTGGAAGCTCATGATGAGGGGCCGCCAGTGATCCGCATCGACGCGGTTATCATGACCTGCAAGACACAGACCGTCTTCGACATGCACGCGAACGACACGGGTTTCTAACACCATGCTGCGTCCACCCCAGCGCGGATCGTTCTCTGCCAGTTCATGAAAGGCATAGAGTTCGGCCTCCATATGGACAGGGCATTCGAGAGCACGGGGAGGCATGACGAGCTCAGAAGGGATGGGCGTCAGACCGGCATGTTCGAATTTGTGCCTCACGAAGTGGTAGCCACGCTTGGCTTTGCCTTCTGGCACCGGGTCCGAGCCTGTCGTCAAGGCGACGCGGTCAACCGCCTCGACCTGAGCGTCGGAGGGCAGGTTGAGCACACATTGCTTCGTTCGAAGCAGGTTCTCCGTGGTCTTGGATGCCTTGGCGAGCCCGAGGACGCATCGTTGGCCGATCCACCATGCCGAAGACATAGGAGCAAGGTTCGCAGAGCCGTCCTCGTTCAGGGTGCTGATTAGGACAACAGGCGTGCCGAAATACAGGATCGCCGGATCGATTGTTCTGTGCATGGGGAACTCCGTCTGGTGGCGATCCCGGTTTAGAGAAGCAGCTTCGCAACAAGCATCTCGTTTCTTGCTCTGAAATCCGTCATCGGCTCTCCAAGGGCGAGCGGCTTCAGCCGACCCTTGTGGTGAAGGCATGACGAACGTCTGCTTGTAGGCGCGAAGGGGCGATGCGGAGCGGCCGGATCCAGTCGTAGCCGGAATGTCCGTGTGTGGACGCCCCATCGGATTCAAGGGGGTGTTTGAGAGATCTGTGTGCGCCGGTTCAGGTGCTTCCGTGTGTTCGGCCTGTTGATGCAGCTATCCTCACGGCTGCGGGCCTGTATGGAAATCGCGGGTCAGGGCCAAATCGCTTAGCGCGCTCAAGGCGCTTGCGTTCTACGCCGACCTTCAGAGCGGGTATTCAGCAGTGCGCAAAGCCATCAACGACACGACCTCATTGCTCATGCGGCGTCCAGTCAGGACTGTAGCCCCCAAGAGCGGGATGATACATCTCGTCGCCAGAATGCTGCGTGAACCCCACGTTGAGGCGATCCTCGCGCAGACCGAGGATTTCAACGCAGTGTGCGCACATCGCCTTAGCGACCTTCATCCGCAACTCGGCTGAGTGACCTCTCCGGATGTCCAGCATCATCACGGACACAGGCACCGGCTCGGCGCCGACATCCGGTATCCGCCACACACCTCTCTCGCCGAGCTCACGAATGGCGACGCTGATCCGCCGGATGTTGACCGAGATCATTCCCGCGTGGGTCTGGCTCATCTAAGCAGCAAGGCGCAGCTTGGATGCCACGGAGTGCTTGCCAGTGACGTCGAGCTGAAGATAAGGCGCGGACGTCCGTCGGGCTCAGACCATGTGCGCGGTTCCAAACCCGTAACGCCGCGAGGGCTTGGCGTTGTTGAACTTGGCGGAGATCGCGCGGCGGTCCTCCTCCCTGCGCGTCCAATCGCCAACGTCCTGCAGGCCCGGGATGGTAACGAGCTCGCCCTGGTCGAGACCGACCAGCGCGGCGTCGACCAGATCTGCCGCCGACATGGTGATCGAGGATGTCTTCTGCGCCGCGTAGCTGGCAACATCCCAGAATTCGGTGGCCGTCGCGCCGGGCAACACGGTTTGGACGCGCACGCCCTTGTCCGCGAGGTCTTTCTGCGGTGAACGGCCGAAGCTGAGGGCGTAGGACTTCGAGGCGCTGTAGACGCCGTTGAGCATCTCGACCGCGACGCCGACGACGGACGAGATGTTGATGATGGTTCCGGATCCGCGCGCCACGAAGGCCGGTGCGACCGCGTAGGTCAGGCGTGTCAGTGCCTTGATGTTAAGCTGGATCATGGCGTCCATCTCATCCACGTCGCCCTGCAGGATCGACGCGACGGAGCCGATGGCGGCGTTGTTGACGTGCATGGTGATGCTCGCGTCATCGCGCAGCCGAGCCTCCAGACCGGTGGGGGACAGGTGCAGTCAGAGAGGTTCGTACACCTCGTTCAGGGTCATGCGCCGGATGGTCCGGCAGTCACCGCAGAGCCGGAGTGTCGCCACCGCGTCAGGAGCTGGTGGCGGGCTCACAAGCTTCAAGTTGGTCGCCGGAACGTCCCCGCATACGCTACAGCCGTCCTCGCGCCCGGCAATGGTCAGCGCCCGTCGCGTCATGGCAGCTTGCTGAGGGTTCGTGCGCTCAAGCGCCTTGAACCATTCGCGAGTGTGGGGCTTCGCCAGAATCGACATTGCCTGAAGGGGTAGCAGAGTGTGCCGCACCGCGCGAGATTGCGTGTCGCTGGAAGAGGCGCGACAAGCCGCTCGTGCTGGTCTGCACGCCCTGCTCAGCCAAGCGGTCGCGCAACTCGCGCAGGAAGAGGCGTGGCTCCTGCTCGGAGGTCGCCAGGATCAGCGCGGCATGCGCCACTATTCGCTGCGAGGTGTGATCGCCGCCCATCGGCTTGGAGGCGACTTGGCCCTCGTGGCGGAAGCGCGCCGACCAGCGGCTGGCGCTCGACACACTGACCCCAAAGCGAGCCGCGGCGCGATGCAGGAGGCACCCGCCGCCACGGCAGCCACGACACGCTCGCGCAGGTCCACGGACAACGGGTGAAGGCAGGGGCAAACGCCTTCATCCGTCAACGCGCCACCCTCTGAGCCGTCTCAAGCGGCACGGGACCGGCTCTAACAACGCCTTGGTCTCGGACGGAACGGCGACGACACGAGGCCAGCCCATCGGCCCCGATGCAAGCTCTTCGAAGGTCTGACATGCTCTCGTAAGCGGTCCCTCGTTGCTAACACGCAAGACGACTGTTCAGGGTCGATAGCAGCCCATGATCTATCTCACTTCGAGGCAGGTAGAGGGTGTCCGACGGCGTACGATAGAGTGCAACCTCAGCGGACATTCCGCTGTGGGCACGCAGCATCATGGTGCTCGCCGATTGGGCCTTATGGTGGGTCACAATCTGCCGCGATGACCAGGAACGCGAGGACACACAACCCTGTCAGCCATGCCTCACACGTCTAACTGATGGTGGTGTCCCGTCTTATCAAGCAGTGCGAACAGAAGTGATTAGAATCCGCGCTTCGGTTCACAGCGCAATCCGAATTGTCGTCACATCGATGTGGTGAAGGCGGAGGGAGACGATCATGAAGACACCTCTACTCACCCTGTCAATTTTGGCCGCCCTCGCCGGCGCGGCCGTTCCGATGTCCGCACGCGTCGCGGCCGCCGCCGAGGATGTCCAGACGGCCATGCAGCGCCTGAAGGCGAAGACTGCCGAACTCGGTGCTCCGAGCGTGAAGGGGGAGGATGCCGTCGCCGGAAAGACCGTCCCGGCCCTCTATTTCGGCCAGACCAAGATGAACAACAATTTCGCCGTGGTGGACGCCGTGCAGAAGGACGTGGGCGGGACCGCGACGCTGTTCGTCAAGAGCGGCGGCGAGTTCGTGCGCGTCGCCACCAACGTCAAGAAGGACGACGGCTCGCGCGCGATCGGCACCGTCCTCGACCCGAAGGGAAAAGCCTTCGCGGCGATCACGAAGGGCGAGGCCTATTTCGGTGACGCCGACATTCTGGGCAAGCCCTATACGACGGGCTACGAGCCGATCCGCGATGCCAGCAGCGGCGTCATCGGGGTCTACTATGTCGGATACCCGAAGAAGTAGGGCTTGGTGAGCTAGGCCGCGACGCAGCGAAGCGTTCCAAAAGGGCTTGCTGAATGGAACGGCCGTGCTGGAACATGGCCGCTTTCCGCCCTGAGCTACTGGTGCAACCTGAATATTGAGGGAGCGAGAAATGATGAACGTGTTCACCGGAAGGAGTCATTGTGGCTTTCTCATGGCTCTCACGTTTTTCATCAATCCTTGTCTCGCTCGAGCGCAGAATGTAAATAACTGTGCATGGCCAATTGAACTCTCTCCCGAGGGATACGGAAACGCGACCGGGCCCGAATTGTTGGCTCGGTATTTCCTTATTCCCTTCGACGCACAATCCGACTCCCTGGTTATCAAGGCAGCTTATCCTCATGCCCGGTATTTTTCCTACGTAATTTACCAGGATGAGACCCCGACCGCGATCGTCGGCGATCTGTACGATGCGCAAATTGCACCTGATCCCGGCAGCGTGAACCCGTATGTCCGCCCAGAGAATGAGCCAAGCCCCACTGCCCAGTCGCGGCCGAGACAACGACTAGACAACGGCACGTATACCATCGTCATTTCGCACACCAAGCCGTCTGACGGAAATACCATTGGCGTTGCCGCTGGCCACTTCGCCTGGGTAATGCTGCGGATTTACATACCGAGTTCCGATCCGACCTTGAGCGGCCGCAGTCTGACAGGGTCGGTACCGCTGCCTACCGTATCGGTGACGCAAGTGGGAGCGAGCCAAGCGCTATCACAGTGCTCACCAGTCAACGACCTGCGCGACGTGGGCGCGTTACTGAAAGATCTCTTCGGCGGTCTTGTCCTGAATAATCCCGTAGACATGCCGTCCTCCGACCGCTTGTGGTTCGCACCGCTACTAAGCCCGCCGATGCGGCTATTTCCCAACCCGCACAACAAGTACGTCGCCATGCTGCCAGGCGATCGGTACCAACCGGGCCGTATTATCGTGATCCACGGTAAGGCGCCCAGCGTTCCCCGGACCTATAACGGCTCACCGACTTGGCGACCGGCGCCGGCTTCCAAGACTGTCGATGTGCGGTACTGGGCGCTGTGTAGCGTCAATTTCGAGTTGCCGATAACCAGTGTCGACTGCGCGTCCGATCAGACCGCGAACCTTGAAAACGGCGACTACACGGTCGTTATCTCGGACGATCTGCTGCGCCCCGACTGGTTGCCGCCAAATGTCAATTGGATGCGGTGGGGAGATGAGCAGTATCCCAAGCTCCTATTCTTCCGAAACATGTTGCCGGCGCCGGACTTTCCCCACTCGATACAACGCGCGGTGGAGAAGGGCTGCACCTTTGACCTGACGTTGCCGAATGTGCCGAACAGCGATGCCACGGTACCCGCGGGCCAATGTGCCCAAAAAGTAATGGGAGCTTATTACCCTGTGTCAGCCTGGTGCGATAAATCGGCCTTCGTTGCGGGAGGCTGGCAGGCCTGCATAAGCGGACGATAACAGGCACCAGTGAGCTTCCAGTGCGGCAGAAACGGCGCTTCTCGGCGAGTTCCTGCCCGGCCCGCTTCCCGACAACGCCATGGCGGTCATCAATTCCTCGACTTCCAGCGCCATAAATCTGTGCAACGACTACTGAACAGAGATCGAGACCACCATCGAGCTTATCGGCAAGAACCTCAAGGATCATGGGATTGTCGATCCGGTACAGGGGAGATGCGAGAAACGCACCGCAAACCGGTGCTGTGAGGTGAAGAATGAGAAGCATTGGAATCCTCGTGCTGCAACCGCTCGTATTCCTGGCGATAGCCAATCTCAATTTCGTCCATGCCCAACGCCAGAAAGCCCCGCAACACGTGGTGCACGTTGGCGAAAGAACGGAGAGGAGCGCCGGTGATGTACCTCAGGATTTTGTCACTTGCACCGGATGGCACGCCCTCTGCAGTGCCTCGCCCGACTGCAAAATGAATGGCGACAAGGCTGACTGCGACTGCATGAGGGTAAACGAAACCCATATTGTCGAAACAGACGCGATCCGCGATACCGCGGTCAAACGCCTAACGCTGGCCAAATGCACCAAGGAGCATCCTTGTGCTACAGACCAAGCGCCTGTTTGCAAGGCTATCAAGGACGGGCAATATGAAGTGGATCATGTCACGTATGAATGGGTATCCACTTATTCTTATCGTGGATGGTGCAGTCTTCTGGCGCAAAAGCCAGTCGCTTGCGATCAGCAAACGTCCAGCTATACCGGGAATTTACATTGGGCTCTCTGCGATGCCGCGCCCTGCAGGGAAAACCCGAATCCCTCCAATCCGGACAAGCCCTTGAGCTGCCAGTGTCGGGTAGAGAATACGCCATTTGTGGGCTTGAGCAGCTGCACCGGTGTCAATGGCGGGATCATGTCAAGCTCTCCGCTATCGGCATGGGATTTCCAAAGGAACACTTATCCGTTTCCTATGCCCGGCTATGAATACGTACAGGGCGCATGTGCCCCATTGAAATCCGATCCATTGCCACTGAAGTAGGAATAAAAGTAACTGCCGCTCTGAAAATGCGAGCCGCCCATGAACCTGTGGCCGCTTGGGGGCGGCTGTTGTCCGTTACCAGAAACAATGAAATGGCCACTTACCAGTCCATGGCCTCCACCATGAAGTAGCCTCTCAGCTGGCCCGGTCCAAGATACCGAGCAGGTCACTGCGCCCGGCCGTCGTACAGCGGAAGGTCACTAATGGTTACCGCGCGATGTGGGCCGCCGAGAGCGGGACCGCCATCCGCACCGTCGTCGGCAGCGTACGCCTTCGGGCGCCAGCAACTTCGGCACCATCCTGAAGGCCATCAGCTTCTAATCCCTACCATCAGAGGCGTGGGGAGTTACTCGGCGCGTATCTTCAGGGCATCTCCCAGATCTTGGTCGCAAAGCTTTAGAGCGGAGCTCGTCCGATCGGAAGCTGTGCTGGGTGGCTGGGGGTTGGCGGGGCAAGGAGGAGCTCATGCCGACAACCTTGTCCGTTGATCTGCGCCAGCGCGCGGCGTCGGCCGCACAGTCGCTCGCGGCTCTTCTGAAGCAGGCGTTCGCCGATTTGCGGAACGAGACGGCGGGTTGATTCTCGACCAAAAAATAGACTGCGATCGGCTTGCCTGATGATCACAACCTGAACGCTCTGCCCCTTAAGGGGCTACGCGGCGGTTGGCCGACGCCTCGCTGGAGGCCAGCCATGACGGACGGGCTTGACCCCGCCACGACGCTGGAGCGGATCCGGCGCAACCTCGTCGGGCTCAAGATGGCCCGAGCGCTGGAGGTGCTCGACCAGACCCTGCGCCGGATTGAGCAGGGGCAGATCGGTGCGGTGGACGCCATCGACGTGCTGCTGTCCGAGGAGTTGACGCTGCGCCAGAACCGCCGGGTGAAGATGGCGCTGATGACGGCGCGTATCACGAGCGTGAAGACGCTCGCCGGCTTCGACTTCGCCTTCCAACCCTCGCTCGACCGCAACCGCATCCTGGCGCTGGCGGGGCTCGACTTCATCGACCGGCGCGAGGCCGTCCACCTGCTTGGACCGCCCGGCACCGGCAAGAGCCATCTGGCGGTGGCACTGGGCGTGGAGGCAATCGAGGCGGGGCGCAGCGTCTACTTCGCGCTCTTGGCCGACATCATCGCCTCGCTCGCCAAGGCGGAGCGGGAGGGCACGTTGCGCGAGCGCATCCGCTTCCTCTCAGCCTTCGCCCTGCTGATCGTGGACGAGATCGGCTACCTGCCGGTGGTGCCGGGCGGTGGCAACCTGTTCTTCCAACTCGTCAACGCACGCTACGAGCGGGGTGCGATGATCCTGACCTCGAACCGCGGCTTTGCCGAGTGGGGCGAGGTGTTCGGCGATCCCGTGGTCGGTCAGGTCGAGGAAGCCCTGATTGACTTTGACGTAGCGCAAATCAGCCAGACGGCAGATGATGGCCGGTGCTGGATTGGCCCGGAACATGGCCTCGAAGCGCGCTTCCGCTTCGAAGCGGTCGCTCACGTCCTGCAGGATCAGCGCGAGGGCACTCGGCCGTCCCTCGTGATCAGCGGTGACGATGTTACGGATGCGATGCATCCACACCCGCTCGGGATTGCGTGCCTGGCGCACCTCGACGACGGCATCATGGAAGCGCTCGCCGGCCAAAACCTGATCGAGCGGGTGCTGGACGGGTCCAATCTCGTGATGGTTGCGGTTGTGAACCTTGAAGTTGCGGCGGTCCTCACTCACCGTCTGGCCGAGATCATCAAGGGCTGCGACGCCGTGCATCGCCAGAGCGGCGGCATTGGCATAAGTGATCCTCTGATCCGGGCAGATGAGGATCACGCCCTCGCTCATGCCTGCCACGATCTGGCGCAACTGGACTTGATCCACCGCGATATCGGCCATGCGCACCTCCGTCCGAAGGGCAACGTTCGGCAGAATCCCTGGTGCGCAGGAGGCGGCGGTGGGGAGGCGGTTGGGACGGTCGGGCGGAGTGGATGGGCTACGTCGCTGCGACGCGCTGAGATTCTGCGGTCTCGACGAGCCGCAGCTTAGGGCGCCGGCTGCCGGTGAGGAACATCACCTGCGTCCAGGTGCCATCGTCCGCGACGACGTGGACGCGATAGTTCAGGCTTTTGGCCAGGGCGCGAGTTTGGTCGAGGGTCGTGCCGGCCAGCGTTGCCGTGAACTCACCTACGCGCGACGCCATATTGGCCGCCAGCAATCCAATCTCGACGCCTTCGTTGAATACTTCATCGCGTCCAGCAAAGCGCAGGCGCAGACCGGGTTCGATGTGGACGTGGCGCATGACAGATTCACCGGAAGCTGTGCAAGTGCAGCTCAGGTCTGGTTAATAAGGTTTAAACGCCCTCATATAGTACGGCGCAAAGATCGAGGCACCTGATTACGCGATGTCGGGCGCTGCTTCTGGAAGTGGGTCAGCGATTGGATGGCCGCCAACATCTCAACTTGCGTCCCCAACTCGACGACCCGCGCCGGCGGGATCCGATAGTAGTCCGGCGAGCGCACGGCGTTGCGCGCCATAAAGGCGTAGAGCGGCTCTTGCCACCGGCTCAGCTCCGGCCGCAGCGACGGCGCCGGCTTCTCCCGGCCGATGAAGATCTCGACGCGCTCGATGATGGAGCGGATACGGTCGCCCGCGATCCGAACGGTATCGGCCGTGTCAGTCATGCTGTCCCTTCCTCAATCTGGAGGGGCAACCTCGGCCATGAAGGCAAGCGGAGGATTATGGCAGGGTGGGGCTGCTTTTCACACCGTGATCGCAGGCGCAGAGTCTTCCAGAACGCAATGGACCGATCTGATCCCATGCTCGACCCTGTTGGACGACATCCGCCGGTTACGCCATTTCCTTCCACGGGATTGGCGCCTAGCCCCCTCCGGCTCGAGATCACAACCCAGGTCGTGGCTGCCATCGTCCTAGTCGCCACGCTATGGCTCGGCCTGCTTGCCTCGCTCCTGGCAGGCTTGCTGGTCTACGAGCTCGTCCATCTGCTGGCGCCCCGTCGCAGCAGCGATCTTGTGGCCCGCCGGACCGGGAAGATCCTTGTTGTGGCCCTTCTCGCAACCATCGTCATTGTTGCGATCGGAGCGGCGATCCTGGGTCTGATCGCCCTGCTGTCTGGCGGTTCGGAAAGCCTTGCAGTTCTCCTCCAGAAGATGGCTGAGATCATCGAGACGGCCCGCGCCCATCTTCCTGGCTGGGCACTCAGCTCGGTGCCAGCTGACCCGGAGGAGCTGAGGACGATCGCCTCGACATGGTTGCGCGAGCATGCGGACCAGTTGCGCTCCATCGGCCAGGATATCTGGCGGACGTTGGTTCACATCCTGATCGGCATGATCATCGGTGGTATGGTTGCTGTCAGCCGTGAGGCCGGTGGCAACGAGCATGGGCCTTTGGTGCGCGCACTGACCAACAGGGTGCGCCTCCTTGGGGCTGCCTTTCGCAGCGTGGTGTTTGCCCAGATCAGGATCTCGGCCCTGAACACGGCTCTGACGGCCCTCTACCTGTTCCTGATCGTGCCCTGGATTGAGGGCAAGCTGCCGCTGACGAAAACCATGGTGGCGGTGACCTTCATCGCTGGACTTC
Organism: Methylobacterium sp. CM6257; assembly: GCF_054611515.1. Classification (NCBI taxonomy): domain Bacteria; kingdom Pseudomonadati; phylum Pseudomonadota; class Alphaproteobacteria; order Hyphomicrobiales; family Methylobacteriaceae; genus Methylobacterium; species Methylobacterium sp. CM6257. The sequence continues at coordinate 5,167,593 of NZ_CM137735.1, read as the reverse complement.
TGCCCGTGATCGGGAACCTGATCTCCAACACTGTCATCGTGGTGGTGAGCTTGAGCGTGTCACCCATGCTGGCGGTGAGTTCGCTGGTGTTCCTGGTGGTGATTCACAAGCTGGAGTATTTCGTGAATGCCCGCGTCATGGGTACACAGATCCATGCGCGAGCCTGGGAGCTTCTGCTCGCGATGTTTGTCATGGAGGCAATCTTCGGGATCGCTGGCGTGGTAGCGGCCCCGATCTACTACGCATACCTGAAAGACGAGCTCTCTGCGCAGAACCTGATCTGAACGGAGCCGTTCTGGCATATCATTGCCAAGCATCGGCTTCCGGGCACGCGCACATTGGCGCTGTACGCTTGCCCGAGCGCCGGTTAGTGCGATCCAGGATCTTCTCACATCAAGGCTGTGAGAGCTGCCCACGGCACCTTCAGGGCTTCGCAATGTCCGGCCGAGGCGTAGTCGCGGCAATGGCTTCACAGCCTCTCACAATGGCACGACGTGCCTCGTCTTCGCTTGCCCCGCATACATTGAGGACCCGCACAACTTGCAGCGTGGGATGCTCCTCAATAAAGAGACGCCCTTCCCATCCGAGTTCGTTCCCGTGGAAATCGATCCGGAACGAAACCCCGTCATGCTGGAAGCGGTACGGTTCCACGCCAGCCCTCCACCGTGAACTCAGCGTCTCTATCAATCCGCGTCGTCGTGCAGGGTTTCACGCCGGGTGGTACAGGCGGGACAGGTGGTACTGCAGAGCGGAAGCCGGCGAGCTCAGGCGGCGCCGGTGCGAAGCAATGCGGTACCGGCGGGGCGTCGGATAGGTGCCGGTCCCACCCTATACTGCAGACAGGAACGCCTTGCTGGTCCGGCTAGTGTAGCAGGCGGCACAATCGAAATGAATTATATTTCACAATAAAAGTTGCTTTTCGGTCGGCCCAATACCTATAGTGCCTCAACAATGGAGGGCGCCGATGCTGGAGATGGCTGGAACCGACGGTGCATGCGCGAGCGTCGGCCAGCGCTCCAGCCGCGGCAGCGCAGCGGCTTCGCGCAACATGGACTACATCCATGCCGGCCTTGCCCGGGTCATCGAGGGCGAGATCCTGCCGCGCCTCGTGCTCGCTCACCAGGAGGACCAGCGAGCATCGGCAACACAATCCCCCACGCCTGAACGCGTTGCCGCTTTCGCCCAGATGCTCATGGAGGGCGATCCACATGACGAATGGGTGCGCGCGCTCCTCGAAGAAGGCCTACCCTTAGATGCTCTCCTGCTTGACCTGTTTGCCCCGGCTGCGCGACACCTCGGCCGGCTCTGGGAAGAGGACGAAGCCAACTTCCTCGATGTCGCTGTCGCGCTCGGCCGCCTGCAAAGTCTCACCCGCGCGCTGTGCACCCACGTAGAGGGCGCGGACGTGCCGGCGAACGGACGCCGCGTCCTCCTGATGCCCTGTCCTGGAGAGACCCACCACTTCAGCCTTACGCTCGTCGCGAGCTTCTTCCGTGAGGCGGGCTGGAGCGTGACCTTGTCGGGCGGAGAGGACGAGGACCCTGCCACCCTGGTCCAGGCTGAACGGTTCGACCTGATCGGTATCTCGCTGTCCTGCGACGTGCTCCTGCCGGTCATGGCCGGCCTAATCGCGAAGCTGCGGGCGGCCTCGTGCAACCCGGGCGTCTGCGTGATGGTCGGAGGCCCGCTGTTCCTGCGAGAGCCCGCCTGCGCCGCCACTGTCGGTGCGGACGCCGCCGCCCAAGACGGACGTTCCGCCGTCAAGATCGCCGAGGCCCTGTTCGCGGGATGATGGGGCCGGGTCTTTCATTGATCCTAGCGAGATAGCAAAGCGCGGATCTCCGCTCGCGCAGCAGGTGACAGAGGTGTTCGCTACCAAGCTGCGGAGGTCAGACGTTGCCGGACTTCGACGAGCATCTAGCGCGTGAGTTCGTCCAGGGCCTCGTGGGGTCAGCTCTCGCCCGAGGGCTCGATCCGGCTGCCCGCCTTCAGCAGTTTCGCATTCTGCAACAAGCGGTCGCCGCGATGACGCGAGACCCTGTCCTGGCCGAAACTGCCGCGCGGCTCGTCCGGGTGATTGACCGCACCCTGTAGGAGCTGACCGCGGTGAAGTCGTAAGCTGACCGGGTTAGCTGCGCGGCTGCGCGCCGATGACGTCTAGGCTGGGCGCGGCAGACGGTCGTCAGCGCCGAGGACGGCCGCGGCAAGATCTATAAGACGCTTGAGCGCCACCTGACCAGCCACGGGCTTGACCCGCGCAGCTACCGCGACCGTTACGGCCTGCCGGCCGATTACCCGATGGTGGCACCGGGCTATGCCGAGCGCCGCTCTGCGCTCGCCAAGGCAATCGGCCTCGGGTCAGCAGGCGGACGCGCCGATCAGGGCAAGACCAGGAAGGCCGCTAGGCACGGCTGATCCCTGGTCAGGCGCAGCGGGGGCTGCCGTCAGCGCTACGCCAACCCTGAAACGGCAGCAGCTGTGCCCCGCCGACGGCCACCTCAGGGCGTACCGGGCGGCTGAAGGTGTCGGCACAGCTCAGCCGGATGATGTGAGCGGTTCGTGTCTCCACCGCAGCGATCTCGGCTGATTTCTTGGACCGGCGCTTGGCGGCCCCTATCCAGCGCACGACCCGGTGTTCGCGTCCGCGACGTGAGGCCGGCGGTTGCTCAGACTTGGACCCGCGCCGAGTCGAGCGGCTCTCGTCCCGCTTGGCTGAAAGCATGGGGCGAAGCTCACCCATCAAGTTCCGGGACAGCTTTGATGACACCGCGAAAGCTGAGGCGCATCCCCCGTTCAGGGGACGCCGAAAGACGTAGGCGCCTAGCGGATTACTGGCGCTCTCCCGGCGCGGTCGCGGCTCGCGATCAGCGGCCCCGGAAGTCGCTTCCTGGCTTCATGGCCCGCTCGACGGCCTCCATGGCGCTCTCAAAGGCTTTGGCCTCGCTCCGATGCGGACGGTCAGAGCGCTCGATCAACTTGCCGCTCCGGCGGATTGCCCACTGGAAGTGGCCCTCCGGCTTGGTGAGGGGCGAGACCTCGATGGAGTAGGGGTGCGGGACGTCGTCGGCCATCGAAACGCTATGCCAGCCCACACCGGATGACGCCACAGCTGAGGCGGCGTCATCGATCTTGAGAAGCCCGCTACGGTTTAGGCAGCTTTCAGGTTGGCGGCGCTCTCCTTGCCGCTGCGCCGGTCAGCCTCGACGTCGTAGGAGATCTTCTGCCCCTCGATCAGGTTGCGCATCCCGGCGCGCTCCACGGCCGAGATGTGCACGAACACGTCCTTGCCGCCGTCGTCGGGCTGGATGAAGCCGTAGCCCTTAGTCTCATTGAACCATTTCACGGTGCCGGTAGCCATAGCGGTAACCCTGGTCGTCGGCCCGCCAACGCGGCGTGCCGTGAGGCACGAACCGGCGGCCCGATCGGTTTCCCAGCCGTATGGGGAACGGCGGGGAACACCATGGGGAACATGGGGAACACCTCGGCCGTTCAGGGCACGAGAAACCGCAGCAGATTCAGAGAGTTAGTTGGAGCGGGCGATCGGGATCGAACCGACGACATTCAGCTTGGGAAGCTGAGGTAGGCCGTTGATTTGATTGGCAGGTGTTCCCGCAGGCTAAATTGGGCTCCGTGTCCGCTTGGCCGCCGGCAGCGGTTGCCCCCGCTGGCTATTATCAGCAGGTGACTGGCGCGGGGGGATCAGCTCATGGGTCGATCCCCCGCGCCGTCAGCACGGTACGGAGAGCCTCGGCCAGCGCCTCGGGAGCGAATGGCTTGCGCAGGAAGCGCGCGCCGGCGGGCATCTGCGCCTCGGCAGGCCACTCGAGCCCCGACACGATCAGGATCGCGATCTCGGGCCAGCGTGCCGCGACAGCCTTCGCCAGAGTGAAGCCGGTCAGTGGCCCGCCGGCCAGGTCCACGTCCGCGACCATGGCCACGAGTTCCGGCCGGGCCGCCAGATGGGCTTGAGCCGCCTCCACGGTCGAGGCCTCGGCGACTTCGAAGCCGGCTTCTCTCAAGGCCGCCGAGGCGTCCATGAGCTGCAAGGGATCGTCCTCGACAAGCAGCACGCCGCGCCGCGGCGTAAAGGCGTTCGCCATTCATCCTCTCCGCGTGACCGACGCTGTACTAACGCAAGTGAAGGCGTTCGCGCCCCGCTCTGGTTGTACTGGTGGCGCGTCACGCTCGCCGAGCGGCTCTATCGGACTCCGGCCGCGCGGCAGTGCCTTAACTCCCGGAGTGAGAGCGCTAGATCGCGCTCAGCGATGGGGCCGCGCAGCCGTGGAGATCCTGATGGATGACAGCATCGAGGCCGAGCTGAGGCTCCTCGTTCGGCACATCTCTGAGCGGGCTGCGCAGGGCGGCGGCTTGGACGGGCAAACCTACGACGCGCTCAGAGAAGCCTCCGCCGCGCTCTCGAGCAAGGCGCCCACCGGCGAGAGCGAAGGTCGCGAGGAAGCGCTCCACGCCATGCGGGCGCGTCTCCGCGCCTGCGAGGCCGGGCTCCACGTCAAAGCGGCCTGAGGGCTGTTCTTATGAGGGGTGCGGCAACCAAAACGTCGAGAACCATGCTGAAGCAGTTGCTAACCCGGATGACGATGCTCGGCTGCGCGGCCTCGAGCGGCGCAGGCGGCTCTGCAGAGGTGGCTTCAACGGGCGCGCCCGACACAGGCTGGGCTGGCTTGCGGCCGATCCGGGCCCTGTCCATGCGGGTCCCGTTGCCGTCCCGGTCCCGAGCGGCTCAGCCATCCAAGCCAAGACCATGGATCAGGATGCGGATCGGGTCGGATTGATCAGCAGTCTTTGGCGCCGGCGCAGGCGGCGGCGCTTGCTCGCTTGGATCGGAAGCGATCGGTGTCCTTCGCGGCAGGGATGCTTGGAACAGGCGCATCTGGCGCTGGGCCAGCCTGTGCCGTCGCGGTATCTCGGCCTTCCGCAGTCGCACTGCCGAAGCTTGGTCCCTGTGCGCTTTCGCGCGGGATTGCGCGGCCTTCTTCACCATGGCCCTCGGCTGCAGGGCCTGAGCTGCTCGAGGCTCGTCGAGGTCCGCGTTCTCGGGCCGCGCCACTTCGGCCGCCTGAGCTGTTGTGACGACGGCGTTGGACAGCGCGTTGAGCGCGCTCGCACGGGCCGGCGGATCGACCCACACCATCGCGCTGATTGGCGTTGTCGCATGCAGGGCGGACGCTTCTACATGCTGCGGCACCGCTTCGGGGTTGCCGGAATGCACAATGCGCGCGGCTGTCACGAGCCCGAACGCGGCAAGCATAGCCGCCGCCATGATGGACTTACCGTGTCTCATCACTGCTGAACAGGCGGCCAAGTTTGTGGTTCCGCTGAGCGGCGGCTGGCAAGCCGGACCACGTTGGCCACGGCTTCGCGCGCAGCCCTCTTGGTGGGCTCCTCGCCCCGCTGCAGCCGGGCATCGAGCGCTCGCCGGATCACGCGCGGGTCCGCCGTCTCCGTCCCGTGCAACTGCCAGCAAAGGCGTCCACCGGGCACTTCCATTGCGAAGCCGCAGTTAAGCGGGCCCGATGTGCAGCGGACGACGTGCCTTGGGAAGGAATGCGCCGTCCAGAGACATAAAATTTTGCATTGCGCCCCAAAATCTGAAGCCGCCACTTGACTTTGAGGGAAGGTTGAATTGTTCGTGCGCGCACCTCTTGAAGGAGCCTGACATGGACGAGAACACGACAACACCGCCGAATAATCACATCGGACTAGCTGCCGATGTCGTGGCAGCCTACGTGGCGAACAACAACGTTCCAGCCGCGGAACTTCCGACCCTGCTCAACAGCGTCTATTCCGCGCTGTCCGGCCTTGGTCAGGGTGGCGCATCCGAAGCCCCGGCGGTCGAGAAGCTCACCCCGGCTCAGATCCGGAAGTCGATCACGCCGGACGCGCTGATCAGTTTCATCGACGGCAAGCCATACAAGACGCTCAAGCGTCACCTGAACCGGCACGGCTTGACGATCGAAGAATACCGGGCGCGCTTCGGCCTGCCGCGGGACTACCCCTCGACGGCCGCCAGCTACTCCGAGCAGCGCTCTGCGCTCGCCAAGAGCCTCGGCCTCGGAAATCAACGTCGGAAGGCGGCTGCCAAGACCGCGAACACGGCCGAGGCTGTCGCTGAGGCCCCGAAGAAGCGCGGGCGCAAGAAGGCGGCCTGAAGCCGCTGCAGGCACAGGGTGCTGATCCAGGGGAGGCGGATGGCCGGCGCGGCCACCAAGACCGCGACTGGCCCGGCGCCTTATGGCAGCGGCGGCAACCGCACCTGCTACAGCAGCGGCTCCCCTTGCTGATGTGCCCGGGGTGTTCGCGACCCACACGTTGCTGTTGCGGGCGGACACGAGGCGACAGGCAGGTGCGGGCCAGTTCCTCGTACCCTGCCCGTGAAGCCTGGGCCGGGCGGTCGCGTGAGGGTCGGCGTGGCGGGGGAACTGGACACCGCAAGCGCCGGCCCACGGCCTGTTACTGCAGCTGTCGCGTGACGGCGTTGGCGCGGATCAGCGCCGTCGATCTACCGTTAGCCCATGAAAAAACCCGCCGGCCTGAGGCGACGGGTTTGATGCAGGGGCCACACTCTTCAATTCGGCCGGCAATTGACCGTTGGAAGAGCCACTATCCCTGCCGGTCGCGATCTGGTGGACCGTCCTGGTCCGCATCGGCGATGCGCGATGTTCCGGGGTTGGTGCCGTGATGTCTCATGGCTGACCTCCTTTCCGGTGCCGGCGCCGCATGCACGCGCGCCGAGGCCTTCAGGCTAGGAGTGTCCGCCAGGGATGGCAAGCGCCCGCGCGGTCAGTCTATTCGCAGACGCGCACGCGGCGGATGTGCTCGACGCCGTATGGATCGACGAAGCCACGCCGCTCGACGTGGCAGACCTCCTCAACATACGCCGGCGGCGCGACGTAGACCGGGCGGCCCGGGTAGTAGCCGTTGTTGGCCGAGGCGATAGCCGCGCCGGCGGCCACACCGCCGAGTGCGCCGAGCGCCACGGCGCCGCCGACGCCGATCCCGTCGCGGGCCTGGGCTGCTGGCTGAGCGCCGCAGAGGACGAGGGCGACCAGGGCAGCCATGCTGCCGGTCCGCAGGAGAGAGCCACGCATCGCTGACCTCGTGAGCGTGAACGGCCCCGCGCGTCGGCGCGCAGGGCCGTAATCCACCGGATCCCCCCGGTGCGGCCACCCATCAGCGGCCAGGGTCAGGGTGGGACTGGGTGGTTAAGGAAGCCCTGCTGGGTGGCTCAGGCACTTGCCACGAATTCCGTAGGCGCGGGCCGAGCGCTGAGGGGCAGTGCCTCGGCCCGCCTGTCGTTCGGCTTTGTACCCCCAAAGCCGCAGCGACACCGCTGGATACCTCCGTACCCCAGCAGCCGCTATCCGCATTGACCGCCACCCGCCCGTTAACGTTTCCTCAACGATCCCGCGCCAGCCAAGCCTGTGACATCACCACGAACGCTGCAGTCACGAAGCGTGCGCGAGCGGGGCCGTGAGGGTCAGTCCATTGGCTGAGTGTTCAGCCGTACCGGACTGCATAAGCTTTACCGTGCCGGCGTTCCGTCGGCCTTCCACGCCCTGTCTGGCGCTTTTGCTCACCCGCCTCCGTGGGGCGTGGATGCTACAGGCTTCCGGGCTGCGGATCGCGGCGTGCTTCAGTGATGCGCCGAGGCGCGGGCCGGGCACCTCGTAGAGCGCCCACCGCCCGCCGTTCGGCATCTCTGCAGCGGAGCCACAACGACGCGGTATCGGATCACGCGCGGCGGGCCCGCGACAGGCGCGGAAATTACCTCGGATGGCCTTCAGGTCCGCTTCCCATTCATAGCGGACGGAGCCAAGCGTCGGATTTTACCCCCAAGGCGCTGTGCTCCAGGGCGGGCGACATAACCACCTGGAGCATTATCTGGAACAGGATCAGCCCCGTGTGGTCGGTCACCTCGATCCGCCAGTCCTCGCCCGGGGTGATGCACTTGGCCTCATCCTGCAGGATGTAACCCGCGAGGCGGACGGCCTCGATCCGAGCAGCCTGCCAGTCCGGCAGCTCGGTGCCCTGTTCGTCGAACTGGCTCTTGCCGTCATGGACGTTGAAGTAGAAGCGCGGCATGGGCTCCTCCGTCGAGGATCCCGTCGGGACCATTCACCCTCGGTCCTGGTCTGGCCGAGCGCGGGGCGGCGCGATCGTCGGCGACTATGACAGATCCGCATCCCCTGGGTTTGGGCTATATCAATGCGGCCGTCGGGCTCGACCTTCGACTGTTCCGGCCTGACCCGATCGCGCAGGCGCGTGGCACCGCTGGAGCGGCCTCGCTCGCCGATTAGGACCGCGTGCCTATTTCTAATAATCTCCGTGCGCTCGCGAGGCGGAATTACCGGGCCCGCAGGAGCCTGGACTCGGCCATTAATTCGGGCTCCGGAATTCTATTCGCGAGCATTTCGAATTGGTCCGAAGTCGCGTTCCATACCGGGGTCTATGCGAATTTCCGCCCTCGCGCGCGCGAGGACCGAGGACCATGAGGCACGGAGCACCGACATGGCGAACGGACACAGGCCGTTCGCGGCGATCTTGGCTGACATCACGAGCCTGGACAGGGCCATTGCGCGCCACAATGAGGACCGCAGGATCAATCAGGCAGGGGCCGGAGCCCCCCCTTCGTCGCAAGGAAGATGCACGAGCGGCGCGCAGAGCTGCTCGAGGAGCTGGTCCAGCACGGCCGGTAAAGCCAGGACGATGGCGCAGCCCGCGAAGATCGTGAGCCTCGATCGCGTACGCGCGGGCCGCGAGGCATTGCGAGGCGCCTTTCTGATGGGCCCGACCCGCAGCCGTCTGTTGGCCGCCCTGGAATGCGGGCACGACTGCGTCCTGTTCAGCGCGGACCAGCTCGCCGAGGAGTTCGGGACTGATCAGCCGATCCAACACCTGTTGCGGGCGCTCGGCGGCGGCTGGAGTGCGCGACCCGACGATCATCACCCCGGCATCTGGATCTTCGAACGGCACATCCCGGCCGAGAAGGCTTGGGCGCGGATCACGGGGCAGGCGGCCGAATGGGGGGAGAGTTGTATCGCGACCAGTCCGCCACGGGACTGCGCGGGCGCGGCGGCTTGCGTGGATCGGCCCAAGGCGCATCGCGAGGGGATGAGAGGCGCCTTCCCCGTTCCAACTGGCATTCCAGCCTGACACCGCTGTGCGGCACGATGTTGATCTAGCTCAAACGGGTCGTTGAGCTCACGTAAGCGTATTGAGGAGCGTCCCAAACCCGAGCTTGTCGCCACAGACCAGAATAGGCCAAACCACAACCGTGGCAGATCACGTATTAGCACGGCAGTGAGCTCGGCTTCCCGTGCGCGAACCTGAGGCATTAGCAGAATTTGGCCGACAACAGCGGCCGCAGCTGCGCTCGCTGCGAAGGTGATGATCTCAGCGACGCGGCTAATCTGGGGCATGCCGATGGCTCTCTGGGATTATGACTGATTTATCTGCAAGAAATACGCTTATATTGTCATAGGCAAATCGAGTGTGCTCGACGCCACATGATTATATCATTCGGTCGGCAGGGCAGGATCTGGACCAGGAGAACGGTTCTGCGTCGGTCAGGTATGTGCCTCGACGGCATCGCTCTGGCTTCTCGACGCCCACAACAGCGCGGACCACCAGTGCCGCTTGGTCAAAACGGGCGGATCTACCGCCTTGGGGAGAGCATCAGATGCCAAGCCCCTGTGGTGTCTTTCAAGGATCTGGCTGAGGCGCTTGAGTGCCACAACATTCTGAGCGGCTATTAAATTGAGGCCTTCGCATGCTCCGTCGCGCCTCAGGGCCTGAACGATTTCCTCCGCTCGAAAAACAATATTCCTAGCCTCGCGGCAGTGACTATCGATCTGTGTTAGATCTGACATCTGCCCCTCCATGCCGATCACGGGGCGGACGCTAAGAATTCATTGTTCGAGGCGCATCATTCATTTGGGGGTGCAAAAGAAATCCCGCCCGGATCGGCCGGGCGGGCTGAGTTGGTGACTCGTGGGAGGAAGTCGATTGGGAGACCCGCAGTCGGATGGCGTGTTCCCGGCGCGTAGAGAGTGGGTCTGCTGCGAGACGCTACGGTGAGCTGGGCCTAAGCGCGCCTCGGTGACGACAAGGCTGGCCACCGAAGCTGGCTACGTTAGCTTGTCCGCATGCCGACCGAGCCCCGTGCCCCTGTCCGCAGACGCCACCTCGAAGCGCTGCGGGCCTGTGCGCTATACCCTCAAGGCATGCGGCACGAGGCGCACCCCTCGGCCATGCCGGTACTGCGGGAGCTGGGCTACGTCGAGGAGCGCCCGGCGAAGGACCGGCGCGGCCGGGTTCTCTGGCGCGTGACGCAGGCCGGGCGCGATCTCCTGGTGGCGTTGGGGGAGAAGCCAGGGCGCGAGGACTAGGCGCCCTTCGCCGCGAATTCCCAGATCGGGATGCCCCACTCCTGGCCGGGCAGGTTCCGGTAGGCCGGGACCTGAGCCCCGGCCCCGAGCTCACTTCAGGGATGAGGTTGCGTTCTGGAACGAATAGCGGCCCGTCTTGGTGCCGGAGACTTGCGTCACACCGTCCATCATGGCGCTTAGCCGCGTGTTCGTCAGTTGGATATCGCCCGAGATGCCCGAGAACTTTCCGGTGCCGCCGGTCCACTCGGCGGTGCCCTTCAGGTTCGCGCCCTGCGCTTGTACCGGGTAATCGTACTTCTCAAAGATCTGGTCGCCAGCGGCATCCGCGTAGACGCAGTAACCGTGGCTTTCGACCGTCTTGGCATCGTTGTCCAAGGTCGCCAGCCCGACACAGCGGCCGGCTAGGTTATGCAGAAAGCCGCTGCCCGCTGTGTTGACGGCTGTCATCGTAGCATGGCTCGGCACCAGCGCTCTGTTGGGACCAATCGGCATTGGCTTAATTGGCGACGTATTGATGCCTATATAGATAAGTGTATACTCTCCAGTTCGAGGAAGCTCATCTGCGAATGCTGTTTGTGCGCAGAAAAAGCCGAAAGAAATGCCGAACAGTAGGCGAATATATTTGACGGGCATGATGTTCCTCCCTGTCGAGTTTTAGTCGACGAGAAGGAATATCTAACGTTCCCGCAATCGCAGCAAGTAACGGAATTTTGATCGATTAAATACAGTTTTTGTCGCGAATATAACTTCGGTTGCTACTGATAGTCGGACTTGCGACCCATGCGGTGCGTTTAAATAGAAAAGGCCGCTCCGAGCGGCCGGTCACACTTCTGTGCGGACAGTGCGGACGCTGCGGACACCTTTTGATGTCGTTCACCTGCGGAGGTGTTGCGATCGCGCGGCCCCGCATCCCCGCCGGGGTCGTCGAAGGACCCGACCGCCAGGGGCCTATAGGATCGCCAGAGCGCCCCGCTGGTGCCCACGGACGGACCAGACGGGCTTTGTGATGCCCGCCGGCCACCCTCGCCCGCTGCGGCACGGATTAGCCTGCGTCTCCCCAGAACTGAAAGAGCGTCACAAACATCCCGGGGATCGTTCCGCCTGCAATCGGCGCGAACAGGGCGAGCGCGGACACCAATAAGATCAGCACGATCGCGGCGTTCCCCTGCCGTTTGCCGCGATCGGGTTCAGGCTTGGGCGGCTCCCAATCCCGATAGATCCGGCGCTCATCGGGGGGCAGGAACATGGACCGCGGTGAGGCCGGGCGGGCACGGTTAGGATACCAATACGGGTCGACGCGCCAGTTCGCCGCCCGGTTCCCGGGAGGTAGTCTCGGCGACGGACAGAGGAGCCGGCACGAAGGAGCCCGCCGCGGCGAACCGGGCGCCAGAGCCTTTTCCGTCCTGTTAAGCTGAGGCGCGCTAGCTCGCGTGTCCAAGGGCGATGGCGATGGACAACAAGCGAGAGACAATCCGGCGCCGCGTGCTACTCGCCGGCAAGGTTTTGCTTCCCGGTGGGGGCGTGATCGACTGCACCCTGCGGGATCGCTCCGAGAGCGGGGCACGGATCAAGGTGCAGAGCGTGATCGGCATCCCGGACGAGTTCCGGTTGCTCGTCGAGCCGACTGGCGAAACGGTCCAGGCTAAAGTCGCGTGGCGTAGGCCCAACGAGATAGGCGTGCGCATCCTCTGAGGCCCGAGACACGCGCCGCGGCTGGCTTGGATCGATCGCGACACCGCTGACGTTCCCCATGCGCGTATTGTGCACCGCCGAAGGGATCGCCGTGGGGTTGCTCGCCTTCATCCTCTTCGTTTGCCCCTGGATGGGCGTGGCGGCTCTGGCTCTGCGGGGACGCCAAACGCTCGACCTCATCCTGCCGGTCTTATTCGTCGGCGGGTCGCTCTATGCCTGTTTCGCCTATCTGCACGCCGGTCGATCGTACTGGCCGCCGCAGGCCACTACCCGCCAAATCCAGCAACGGTGACCACGTGGAGTAGGCGCAAAGGAAAGCCCGTCGCGGCGAGCCGGGCGGGCTAAGACAAAGGGATCATAAAGCGGTCGGTAGACGCGAATGCGGGGCGATTAGTTCCCAGCAAATTGCTTACACCGCCAGTAGCGAGAGCACCGCTACAGTCACATCCGTCACGATGAGGGACGATAATGCATAGATCACGACCCTAGGCATGGTCGGTCCTCCTGCTGAGGTGATCTATCTTGCGTGCCTATTAGCTCTTGTACGCTCTCGGAGATAGTCAGGAAAGGAGACCCGCTGCGCGAACGCAGCGGGCTAGTCTAGGTCAGGAGAACCCCCGAGGAGGTCACGCATGATGATCTACAGATAGCGCTCCCCAGGCCGAGTCGCATCGCCCGTTTGGGGGGCGCGAGGCACGAAATAGCCCGCGCCGGCGAGCCGGGCGGGCTGAACCAAGTCCAGACATTGAAGGGCAGGGCGGGACCAACCGATCAGTCGAGCTGATCAGCCCGCGCATTCGCCTCGGCGAGCGCCTGCTCCACGGACGTGTAGGCGGTCGGCGACTGCTCCCAGAACATGTTCCGGATGCCGTGGATGGTCCACAGATAGCGTGACCGATCGTTCGGGTCTGGGCGAACTCCGACGCGGTAACCGTTGCGGATCCCGTTGGCCATGGGAAAGCTCCCTCTCCCAATCAAACCACCTCAACGAGCGAGGCCGCAGAAGGCTCCTGCGCGCATGAAAGAGCCCGCCGCGGCGAACCGGGCGGGCTCAGATAGGGTGTTCTCACCGAGAGCTAATGCCGCCGGTCTTGCTCGCCAGCGACCTGCCGCAACGCCTCGGCCTGCTCGAACGAGTCGCAAGGGATGGCTGCCACGCGCGGTTCCTGAGACTTGCCGCCCGCGAAGATCTCCTGGAGCTCCTGATTGCCTTTGATCACCCGGCATCCCACCCCATGAGGTTCGGAGTGGTCCTGCCAGATCGCAAAGACCAGATCGGCCTCATCCACGACGGCCCGGACGGATGCGAGATCGCAGGTAATCCGCTTCCGGCTCTCGTCCGCCAGGGCGACTAGCTGCTCCAGCAAGGGGGCGGGGATCTTGATCATGGGTGCTCCTGTCAGCAAACAAGCGCACCGTTGCACTGGTGTACTAGCGTACAGGCGAGCTAGCGTCCTCGTGCTGCGCGCACCAGGCCGCGAACAGGCCCGCGTCGCTCAGGTGCGCGCGCTGCGTGCTCTTGGCTTTGCCGGCGCGCTGGAACGCCCGGGCCTGATCGGACAGTCCGGCCGCGACCGGCAGGCCGGCGCGGGGCTGCGGGCGGTGGGGTCTTAGCTCCGACATCGCATCGTGTCCGATAATGACGACTACCGTCCAGCTCGCCAAGTCCGCCGATGATGTCGCACCAGCGAGGAAAAGGCGCATGAGCCAGGGTTCTATATCACCCGCAAGCCGGGCGGTACGCCTGAAGTCGTCCGCGTCATCGAGGATCGCACGGGCGGGTGCCGCATTCTCTTTACGGGTAGCGGGCATCAGCCGCCCTTCGACAAAGGTGATGCCGCGGGCCTGATCTTCATCGCCAGGATCGTGTCAGATCTGCTCGAGGGGCCGCACTGATGACCTCCCCCTTCGTCGTCCCGATGTCTGCTGGAGAGACGCCTACAGAGCCCGGATGGTATGTGGCGAAGATTGCTGCATGCGCGGAAGGCGATCTGCCTGAGATTGTTCAGGTTGAGAAAGATGCGCACGGCGAGCTGGCGGTGGTCATCGTCGGCTCCGAAGGCTGCCTTCCATTGTGGGACTACAGCTTCATCGCGCGTGTTTACCCTGAGCTGATCGAAGCAAGGGAAGGATGAGCCTCTATCGGAGATGACTGTGGCGCCGCGCGGTCCCCGACCCCGCAGGGACACTCGGGCCCGCGTGCTGGCTGTTCTCGCGGATAAAGACATGACGGCCGCGCGCATCGCCGAGCCGGCGCGGATCCCCGGTCGGGAGCGGATCCAGGTGGCGCTTGCAACGCTCCAGCGGCTGGAGCGAGACGGCCTCGCCGAGAGGGTCATGGGGTGGCGAGAGCCTAGATGCGTGCGGCTTCCCCACGATCTGGCAGCGACCCAGAAGCCGAAACGAAAATGCCCGCCGCGACGAACCGGGCGGGCTGAGGTTGTCAGCGGGCTCTGTTCGGCTTTGGCGATCCGAAACTACTCTGGCGGGTTTGCCGCGATGGGGGGCAGCGTCAGCGCGAGCGGTTCATGCCCTGGTTCTACTTCCACCTGCGCACCCCGACAGGGTTGGAGCCCGACGACACAGGCCTTCAGTTCCTCGGCATCGAGGCGGCCTATCTTGAGGCCTGCGCTTCGATCCCGGAGATCAGCGCCAACTTGGCCTCTGAGGGGAAGAACCCGGCTCGCTACGCCTTCGAGATTGCGGACCCGGCTGGCAAGCTCCTGATGGAGGTGCCCTTCACTGAGGTTCTGGACCGAGGGCGCGAGCCTGTTGGGCCCTCCTCTGCAGAGGGAGTTCGGAAGGGCCGGGCTGAGATGGCGCGGACGGCACACCTGATCGACTTGATACGCGAGGAGCGGGACGCGCTGCGGGTCACGCTCGCCGAGTCGGAGCGGCTCCTGGCGCTATCCCGGCGTCCGCGCGGACGTAGAACTGCACCGTGGCGCCGCTCGTTCTCCTGCCGGAAGGAGTCTCCATGAGCGCGCGTATCTATCCGGACGTGAACACCACCTCGGCGAGCAGCAGGGCCGCTAACAAGCCGGTCCACCGTCAAGGTGAGAGCGTCAACACGGTCGACCAGCTCAGCAGCCCGATCCTACTCGGCATCGCGGTGTTGGGCGCAGCCGTGGCCTGTCTGCTGATCCAGCTCGTGAACGGCTAGGGAGCGACTGGCACACACGAAAAGGCCCGCCGCGAACCTGATCATCTCGCGCGGGGTTGCTCCTGTAGGATCGCCTACGGGGTCCGATATGCCGCGCGCCGTCCTAGAGCTGATGCGTGCCCTCTACGGCCGGATCGCGTCTCACGAGGTCCTGGCGGCGCAGACCGCGCGCAAGGCGGAGGCTTTCGAGCGAGACGGGCGCTACGGCGAGGCCGAGCTGTTGCGGATCCTCGCACGGGATCACCGCATCCGCGCGCTGAAAGTGCGCGTGCATATCGGATTGCTCGAGATGGGCTTCGGTCCTAACCGAAATTGACCGGCGACCGTCACAAGAAAGCCCGCCGCGGCGAACCGGGCGGGCCAAAGTGGATACATGCCATTGCATCAACTGGGCCTGCAGATCGGCTGTTCCCGAATGGGCGCCGTTCACTGCTAAATCGGCGCCATCGCCGTAAGAACAACCGTGGCCGTAACCATCAATGCGACGGTCATGAGCAGAGAAACTGTTATGCTTTCCATGACGGATACTCCCACCAGTGTTGAATTGCTCGCTTTATGGAAGCTCGCACAAAAACGCTAATACAGGAGTGATTTGGAGCACACGCGCGAATACGGCTGAGCTACCAGCTAAACCGTATTGAGAGGCGGAGATAGGCGGGTTGTTCTTTGGTTCGGTACGCGTGCGGACGGGAACAGGGCAAATTCAGCCGGGTTTGACTGATCACCTGGCCAGAAGGAGGAGCGCACCACATTCTCCACAGCATCGCGGGGCCGCTCTCCGTCGAGGGCGGCCCGTTCGCGTGTCTAGAGCCCCGGAGACATGCAGCAGCCTCGGCGGCGGCTTCCTTGTAGCTGGCAGACACGACCGCCCGCCGCTGCCGGACGCGCTGGTCGTGGCCGCGACCATCCGAAACGACCTTGTAGAAGGTGACGAGGAATGTGCGCATGTCTCCGGAACTCTAGACACGCGAACGGGCTATCCCCATGGGCAACATGAGGGCAGCCCCGCGTTGCAGTAGAAAATTCAGTAAGCGCCTCTGTTTTTTGGCGGTCAGTCAAACCCGGCTGAATTCGTCCTGTTCCCGTCCGCGCAGCTGTAAAGCTCTGCTGCAGTTTTCCAGTGCGTATGCTTAAGCTCGTAAGCCTTTGTGATAAGTTGAGGTCCACATCCGGGCAGAACTACAAGCGCTGCCCGGAGGAGCGACCATGGGGAGCATCAAAATTTCCCTGGTGATGACCGTCGCATCGATGGCTGTGACCGTTGTCGCGCTTTCGCTCATTGCGCCGATATAGCGTCGGCCGGTTAGTCTCGTCCAAGACCGAATACCGCTTCCAGCAGGCCGATATGCGCGCGAACTTCCATCACGCGGATGCGGTGACTTCGTACGAGGTGCCGCAAATGCTCAGCCTCGCAGTAGCGCCCGGCTCGCTCGAAGGTCTCTGCCTTGCGCGTGCCCTGGTCCGCTAGAGCCTCGTGCGTGGCGATCCGGCAGTAGAGGGCGCGTCTTAGCTCCAGGACGTCGCGCGGCATGTAGAAGCCCGTAACCGCTCCTACAGACTCAACCTCGCGCCGCAGGATCAGGTTCGCGGCAGGCTTGTTCGTACCTGCCACCGCCCCCCTTAGCCGTTCACAAGCTGGATCAGCAGGCAGGCCACGATCGCGCCCAAGATTGCGACGCCGAGTAGGACCGGGCTGCTGAGCTGATCGCCAGTGTTGACGCTCGCCCCCTGCCGGTGGACCGGCTGATTGGCGGCTCCGCGGCTCGCCGAGCTGGTGTTCACATCCGGATAGATACGCACGCTTATGAGGACTCCTTCCGGCAGGAGAATGGGCGGAACCACGGGGCAGTTCAACCTTCGCGCGGCCATGGCGCGAGCGGATGTCATACCGCGAGGATAACGTGCTGCACCGCAGCCCTTCTTGGGCGTTTCCTCACTAGATTTCGGGCTGGCCCTTTTTCGTCCGGGTCTAGACCAACGCAGATCAAGAAAGCGGGTTTCAGCTCAGCCGGTGCTCTGGGAGGGGCGGCGGCACGGGGCCCCTGAAGGCCATCCCCGGCATGCGGGGCCGCATCAGCCCGATCCATCACTTGGTGCAGCGTCCGAAAAGCATGCAACCCGCAACCGTTGCGGCAACCGAGGCGTGTCCGGCGCGCACGAAAAAGCTCGCCCGGATCGGCCGGGCAGGCCTTCGCTGATTGTCTTGCTCCCGCGGGACGGACAGGGCTGCCGACGGTGTAGCCTCAGACCGGTCCGCGCGGTAGCTCGGTCAGACGTGTTTGTCAGAACGGGATCGGCTTGAGGACGGCCGCGCCCGCCTCCTCCTCGCGGTTTTCGGCTGCTCATCGTCAGCTAGAAGCTCGCTGAACGGCACCGTGAACAGCGGTTGGTGCCCCGCGTCGGCGACCGCGAACTGATAGCTAGTCAGCTGCGGGTTCCGTACGCAGTCGCTCCGCGAGGTGAACCCGGCTCCGTGCAGGGCCAGCGACCTTGCAGCTTCGTCGTCCGGACAATCCAGCCCCTGGTAGTCCCGGCACACCAGTCCGGACTTGGACTGCACATCGAAGAAGTAGCGCGGCATGGTGCACTCCGCCCCCTCCCAAGAACGCGGGCGGTTTCCGCCTCGCTCGCTCGAATACTGCGCCCCCGAGCCAGCCTTGTCGAGGAACTCCGACATGGGCGGTTGGTATCGTCCAAACCGTTGAGGCTCCCGGATTATCCCTAGTCGCCACGAAAGAGCCCGCCGCGGCGAACCGGGCGGGCTGAAGTTGGGCCATTGGCAGTAGCGCGCCTTGAATAGCGGTTAGCCGAACTGCGGCGCGTCAGCCATTCGAAGGACACAAGGAACAGAAAAGCCAGACGCGGCGGGCCGGGTGGGCTTTGGAGGTTCGTGGTCTCAACAGCGAACTAAAATCTGCTTGGTGCAGAGCGCCTTCTTTGTCTGTGTCTGGTTCGTCACTTTCCGCTCGGAGCAGCTCCGCTGCCGGTCGCGCCGTTGCCGGTGCTGCCGTGTCCGGCGGGCGCACCGGGAGAGGACGTGTTGCCGTTGGGTGTGCTCTGGGCGGCAGCCATCCCGGCGCTGCCGGCGATGAGCGCGACGGCGAGAAGGGTAGACTGAATGCTTCGGCTGATCATGGTTCTCTCACATCGCAACGGGCCGGCTCACGCCGACATGACCCGATCAACTACGTGACGCTTTGGCCGTTCCTCTGTGTGTCTTAAACGATTGAGTCACGCGCCATCCGACCTCGTTATCGTCCGCTCGTCGGCGCAGCACCTCATTCTCAAACAGGCCGCTTGAGGGAAGACACGAAAAAGCCCCGCGCGGCGGCGCCGGCGGGGCTGAAGTCATCTGACTGGCGGAATGCCGAATAATACACGCTGGCGATGGCTGGCTTAATCCGGGCCAACTATGGCGGCCGCTGCCGGTCCGCGTTCAGTAGGGATAGCCGTAGTACGGCCGCGGTGCCGGACGATAGCGCTCTCTCACCGGCCGGCCCTGAGGACCATACGGCCCGTAGGCGCGCAGGTAGGTGTTGTACTCCGGCGGCGAGTAGTTGCCGCTGTTCACCCCACCGGTGCGGCCGTTACCGCTGAGCTCGGAATAAGGGTTCAACCCGCTCCCACTGTCTCCTCCGCCGCTGCCACGTGCCAGAACGGCAGCCGACGCGCCGAGGATCATCACTGCCGCAAGCGCAGATCGCGTTAGACTTGCTTTCATATCGCTCTCCCGATCGGCTCTGCCGTCACTCGAGCAGAGATGGGGAGCGCCGGCTTGGTTCGGCACCGGGGCGCGGCGTCAGCGTACAGGATCTGACGGCGCAAGGGGCAGGGCGGCGTCTCAGGTCTCGTTCGCCAATTGTCTACGGTCCAAATCAACTCATCCAGATCAGCAGGCCGAGCAGAGCTGCGAACTCGGCACTGACGAGCCCAATGAGGAGCAGCGGAGACCATTTGTCCGAGACGATCTCGGCAACCTCAGAAGCGACGGGCTCATCCGGCATGGCCAAGTCTCGCAAGCGAGACTGTTCTTGGCGTGCTAATTTAAGGCCGCGCCCTAACCTGTATGAGTTGTCCTTAAACAAAGCACCGGAGCTGGTGAACGAAAAACCCGCCGCGGCAGGACCGGGCGGGCTGAGGGAGGGAAAGAGCTTCCAAGCGTCCTCGATAGCACTGAACCGGGTCGCCCCAGAGTACCCCATTCGTACATCCTGAAACGAAAGGCGCTCGGGCCAAAGCGCGGGCGAAACGCGCACGAAAACGACGGCCTCGCCGCTAGGCCGTGCGGGCTCTCAGGTTTAATCTCGCTATGATCGAGGGAGAGA
This sequence comes from Methylobacterium sp. CM6257, assembly GCF_054611515.1. Taxonomy (NCBI): domain Bacteria; kingdom Pseudomonadati; phylum Pseudomonadota; class Alphaproteobacteria; order Hyphomicrobiales; family Methylobacteriaceae; genus Methylobacterium; species Methylobacterium sp. CM6257. The sequence continues at coordinate 5,148,004 of NZ_CM137735.1, read as the reverse complement.
CGCGCGAATTTGCGAGCAATTTCTAGGGTCTGGGAGGAAGCTATGACGGCGGTTCGACTGATGCACAGCAGCCAGCCTGGACGGGCTCCAGGAGAGCGCCTTTTGCCCCCGCGAGGTCTAGCGGTGAACCTCGCCGATCGCATCATTTTCTACCGGGACAAGGATGGAAAGCTGGCGCAGTGGAGCGCCGCCGACATGCCGGATGCGCTATGGGATCGGTTCGCCAATGGCTTTGAGATGGTGCGGACCCAAAATTGAAAAAGCTCGCCGCAACTGAGCCGGGCGGGCTGAAGGTCGACGCGCAAGATGGCTGAACAGGCTTCTCTGGTGAAGCTAGAGCCGGTCCCGGGCGGATTGCGACGGGTTAGCGGCTGGCGCGTTGACGGGTGAAGGAGCATGCCGATGCCTTCACCTCTGTCGGTCGACTTACGCGAGCGTGTCGTGGCTGCCGTGGCGGCAGGGGCCTCGTGCCACCGAGCCGCAGCTCGCTTTGGGGTCAGCGTGTCGAGCGCCAGCCGCTGGTCGCAGCGCTCGCACCAAGAGGGCCATGTCGCGCCCAAGCCGATGGGCGGCGATCACACCTCGCAGCGCATCGAGGCGCATGCCGCACTGATCCTGGCGACCTCCGAGCAGGAGCCGCGTCTCTTCCTGCGCGAGTTGCGCGACCGACTGGCTGAGCAGGGCGTCCAGACCAGCACAAGCGGCCTGTCGCGCTTCTTCCAGCGACACGCGATCACCTGGAAAAGGGGGCGACGTTCGCAGCTGAGCAGGAGCGTGAAGACGTAAGAGCGGCCCGCGAGGCGTGGTTTGAGGCACAGCCCGAGCTCGATCCGGACCGGCTGGTGTTCCTGGACGAGACAGCGGCGGCCACCAACATGGCGCGGCGCTCCGGCTGGGCCCCACGCGGCGAGCGCTGCCGGCTCGCAGCCCCACTGGGCCATTACAAAACCACGACCATCACCGCCGCCCTGCGCACGAGCGGGCTGTGTGCCACCGCGCTGCTGGACGGCCCCACGAACGGCACGCGCTTTTGCAGCTATGTCACCGACACCTTGGTCCCGGTGCTGCAGCCGGGCGACATCGTCGTCATGGACAATCTGCCAGCCCACAAGGTCGCCGGCGTGCAGGATGCGATCGAGGCCGCAGGAGCGCGGCTGCTCTACCTTCCGTCCTACAGCCCTGATTTCAACCCGATTGAACAGGCCTTCGCAAAGCTGAAGGCGCTGTTGCGCAGCGCGGCAGCCCGCACGATCCCGGATCTGTGGGCGGCGATCCGGCAGGCCTTCACCCGTTTCACGCCGCAAGAGTGCCGCAACTACCTCGCCGCAGCCGGCTACGAGAACGACTTGGCCGTCGCTACCTGACCGGGAACAGCTCTAGATGTCGCCGGCAATGCGCTCTGGAACCGGATGAGCCGCCTGCTGCCGCTGACGCTCGTGGGGCAAGGGTCGGGAAAGCGCAGGCCCGCGCGACAACCGCGCAGGCCGCAACGCATCGCCCACCCGCGCGTAGCCCCCGTGCCGGCCTGCACTCGGGGCTGGCTCGGACGGAGGAGTATGGGCATGGCTCACAAGCCGTTGTGCGAGCAGGTCATCGTGGTCACTGGCGCGTCGAGCGGCATCGGCTTGGCCACCGCCCGCATGGCCGCGGAGCGCGGCGCCCGGGTGGTGCTTGCCGCCCGCAGCGGGGACGTGCTCGCCCGGGTCGCCGACGAGCTCGGACCGAAGGCGGCTTACGTCGTGGCAGACGTCGGCCGACGCGAGGACGTCCAGGCGATCGCCGACAAGGCCGTGGCGACGTTCGGCGGCTTCGACACCTGGGTCAACGTGGCCGGCCTGACCGTCTACGGCCCCTTGCGCGAGATCGCCTACGAGGACCACGAGCGCTTGATCCAGACCAACCTCTGGGGCACAGTGAACGGCTCGCTGATCGCCGTGGAGCATCTGCGCCAGCGAGGTGGGGCGCTGATCAACGTCGGCAGCATCGCCTCCGACCTCGCCTTTCCCTTCCAGGGTCTCTACGCCACCTCCAAGCACGCGGTGAAGGGCTTCACCGACACGTTGCGCATGGAGCTGATCGCGGAGGGTGCGCCGGTCTCGGTCACCCTGGTGAAGCCCGCCTCCATTGACACGCCGCTGCCGCAGCGCGCCCGCAACTACATGGACCGCGAACCGACGCTGCCGCCGCCGATCTACCCGCCGGAGGAGGTGGCCAACGCCATCCTGCACGCCGCCGTGCACCCGCAGCGGGACATCTTCGTGGGCGGTGGCGGCAAGCTGTTCGTGATGAGCAAGGAGTTCGCGCCGGGCGCCTACGACGAACTCGCACCGGCCATCATAGCCCTGCAGAAGCGCTCCGAAGATCCGAGGGACCCGCAAGGCGCCCTGCACGCCCCTCGGCATGCCGGCCAGGAGCGTGGCGACCCGCCGGTCTACGTCATGCGCACCAGCGCCTACACCCGGGCGACCTTGCACCCGCTCGCGACCGCCAGCGTCCTCGCCGCCGGCCTGGCCGCGACGGCCGCGGTCATCATCGGCACGAGACCCAAGCTGGGACGCCGCTGACCGCGCGCCGCACCGTGGTCGATGCAGCCCCTGTCGATACCGAGCAGGACGCCGCAGGAGGCGACCGCCATGACCACGATGGCGACGGAGACGTAGGCAAGACCGAGCGTGTAGCCGAGCACGCCCGACAGGACAGCATTGGCGGCGTTGCCGGCGTGGTTGAACGCCTCGTTGCGCGAGACCTGATAATCGTAGACCTCCCGCCCGACGATGCCGAGCGTCAGGGCCGCAACGAGCGGGGCGATGCTGGTATCAGCGACGCCGATGACGAGCTGCGATAAGCCGATCAGCTAGAGGCTGTCCGTCGAGACCAGCGCGACCGCCCCGGCCGCGATGGCGAGCACGGCGAGAGCTAGCGCCGCCCGCTTGTACTGAGTCCGGTCAATCAGCGTGCCGACTGGCGTCGTGGTCACGAGCCCGGCAGAACCGGCGAGGCCCATCGCGAAGCCGGTCGCGGCCGTGTCGAAGCCGCGTTGCTGCAGGTAGACGCCCAGGAAAGGTCCGAAGCCCTCGCGCGCCCCAGCCAGGGCGCCGTTGAGGGCGAGGAGGCTCGTACCTGGCTGCATTCACTGTCCCTGAGTGCGGTCGTATTAGTCGCAGCTCGCCGCAGGAAAGGATTCGTCTGTCTTAAGTTGGCATTTCAGGTCGTCGGCATGCCTGTTGCGGCCGCCGGAGACTGTCGCGATATGAAGACTGGGAACATTTGCGCGAGCCTGGAACCGGCGCACGCGCTCAGGTGTGTGGTCGCCATCCCGGTCAGGGACGAGGCCGAGCGGGTCGGCGCCTGCTTGGAGGCCCTGACGGCGCAAGAAGGCATCGGTGCAAGCGGACTGGGGATCGTGCTGTTCCTCAACAACTGCGCCGACGGCACAGCACACGTGGTCGCATCCCTGCGACCCTCGCTGCGCATTCCTATCCGGGTGATTGAGCGCACGTTCGCGGGCGCGAATGCCGGTTGGGCCCGGCGCGAGGCGATGGAGGCGGCCGCAGATTGGCTGAACGAGTGCGAGGCCACCGATGGGCTGATCCTGACCACCGACGCGGACAGCCGGGTGCCTCCCGACTGGGTCGCCCGCAACCTCGCCGCAGTCGCAGCCGGAGTCGACGCGGTGGCGGGCCGGATTGCCCTTGATGAGGCCGATGCGGCGCGCCTACCCGCCGCTCTGCACGCGCGGGGACGGCTCGAAAGCGGCTATGAAGCACGCCTGATCGAGCTTGAGGCTATGATCGACGCCGTTTCGCACGACCTTTGGCCGCGCCACTGGACCACATCAGGAGCGACACTGGCAGTTCGGCTCTCAACCTATCGGCAGGTCGGGGGCATGCCGCCGCTGGCGGTCGGCGAGGATAAGGCTTTCGTCTCCTCACTGCTTTCGAGCGACGCGCGGGTGCGCCACGATCCGGACATCCTCGTCGTCACCTCGGGCCGTCTGGAGGGGCGGGCGCCGGGCGGCGCAGCCGACACGATGAAGCTCCGCTGCGAGGTGCCAGAGAGCCCCTGCGACCCGCGCCTGGAGCCGCTGCCCCGGGCCCTGTTCCGGTATATCTGGCGGCGAAGGTTACGGCGGCTTCACACATCCGGGCGGCTGGCCCGTATCCATCTCTGGGCGCCGTGGCTCGGCATCCGCGCCGACGATGCGCGGGCCGTCGCCCGACTGCCGACGCTCGGCGCCGTTCTTGCCGCGGTCGAGGCCGCGAGCCCGTGGCTCGACTACCACCCGCTTCACCCGCGAGAGCTCCCGAGGCATACGCACCTAGCGAGCGCTGTCCTTGTGCTTCTGCGCGGCGCACGACGCTTCGGCCAGTCAGTCCGCACTTCGGAGAGAAGGCCTGCCGCGGGCAGCCTGGGCGCAGTATCCTTCGAGCGAGCCGGCGATGCGTAAGGCAAACGCGTTGATCTACCGCGTGCAGAAGCACGCCGCGCGCCGGCTGCATTACGACTTCCGGCTTGAACTCGGCGGTGTCCTGAAGAGCTGGGCGGTCACGCGCGGTCCGAGCCTCGTCGCGGGCGAACGCCGCCTGGCCGTCGAGGTCGAGGATCACGGCCTGGACTACGCCGACTACGAGGGCGTGATCGCGCCGGGCAACTACGGTGCCGGCGTCGTGCTGCTGTGGGACCGCGGCACCTGGGAGCCAGACGGCGACCCCGCCGCGGCCCTCGCGGTGGGGTCGCTCGCGTTCACGCTGCACGGTGAGAAGCTGACGGGACGGTGGCGGCTCACGCGCATGAAGCCTCGGCCCCGTGAGCGGCATGTATCCTGGCTGCTGGTCAAGTCGCGCGACGCGGCAGCCCGCCCGTCGGGGGCACCGGACATATTGGAAGAGCAGCCGCGATCGGTCGTGACCGGCCGCACGGTCGAGGAGATCGCCGCCGCGGCGGCCTGACGGGAGGAAGGCGCATGGACCTGAGGACCCCGCAAAACCTGGCCTACGATGCGATCTTGGCCGCTCGGCAGGTGGCGGTGACCGCCGCTGGTCGCGCGGAGGCTCAGGACCGCGACGATGGCTTCCCAACAGAGGACGTGGCCGATCTCGGTCGCCTTGGCCTACTCGCCGCACCAATTCCCTCCAATGAGGGCGGCGTCGGTCTCGGCGAGGAACCGGACGCGTGCGAGCTCGCGGCGGTGCTGCGGCTCGTGGGGTACGGCAGCCTCGCGCTAGGCCGCATCTACGAGGGCCACGTCAACGCGCTCCAGCTCGTCGCCCGATATGGTACGCGTGCGCAGCGGTCGCGCCTGTTCGCGGACGCGCGCGAAGGGCATTTGTTCGGGGTCTGGAACACCGACCCACCCAGCGAATGCCTGAAGCTCGGCGATGATGGCCGGCTCCGCGGCGTCAAGACGTTCGCGTCGGGTGCCGGCTTCGTCACGCGGGCCCTAGTGACGGTCAAGCGGGAGCCGGGCGCCCCGCCATTGATGCTGGTCGTCCCGCTGGAGCCCGGCAGCCGTGCCGACCTCACGGGCTGGCGCGCACACGGCATGCGCGCGTCCGCGACCGGCACCGTCGAATTCGAGGACATCGCCGTCACCGAGGACGAGATCCTGGGCGATTGGGGCGACTACCATCGCCAGCCGCTCTTCTCCGGCGGCGCGTGGCGGTTCGCGGCGGTGCAGCTCGGCGGCATCGAGGCTGTGTTCGACGCGTGGCGGGAGCATCTCGCTGCGACAGGCCGCGGCGGCGACCCCCACCAGCTCGCCCGCCTCGGCGAGGGCGCCATCGCACTGGAAGGCGCGCGGCAGTGGGTCGAGCGCGCCGCCCGGGTCGTCGCCGAGGATGAACTCGCGCCTGACCGCATCGTCGCCTTCGTCAATCTCGCGCGCCTTGCGGTAGAGAAGGCCGGCCTCGACGTGCTGCACCTCGCCCAGCGGTCGGTTGGGCTGCAGGGCTTCCTGCGCGAGCATCCCCTGGAGCGGCTCTCGCGCGACCTCGCCACCTACCTGCGTCAGCCCGCGCCGGACCGGGCGCTCACAACGGCGGCCGAGGAGATACTGCGGGCGGGCGGCATCGCCGGCGACCTGTTCGAATGGAGTTCCGCACAATGAGCCGGCACGCCCAATCCTTGCCGGCGAGCTACTTCGACGAACGCTACGCAGCGAACTTGGACCCCTGGCAGTTCGAGACCAGCAGCTACGAACAGGCGAAGTACGCAGCCACGCTCGATGCCCTTCCGCGGCATTGCTACGCCCGCGCCCTGGAAGTCGGCTGCTCCATCGGGGTACTGACCGAGGCCCTAGCCCAGCGCTGCGACGCCCTTGTCAGCGTAGACCTAGCCGAGCGTGCCCTTGCTCGGGCTCGCGAACGGTGCCGGGACCTGTCACACGTCCGTTTCGAGCTTGCCCAGGTGCCCGGTCAGTGGCCGGAGGGCGCGTTTGACCTGATCCTGCTGTCCGAGGTTGTCTACTACCTCGACGGCGACGACGTGACGCGCTTGGTGAACCGCGTCCGGGGCTGCCTGAGGCCATGCGGGAACGTCGTGCTCGTGCACTGGACGGGCGAGACGCACTATCCACTGACCGGCGACCAGGCGGCCGAACGCTTCATCGACGGCGCCGGCGCGTTCCTGCGCGTCCACGGCCAGACCAAGACGGACAAGTACCGGCTCGACGTCTTGGTCGGTCACGAGGAACGTTCATGATGGTCGTCGCTTAGCTCATGCCCAGCAACCCGATGCCATTCATCTCGATGCCGCCGCCGGCAGTTCGAGATGGCGCGTAGCGCGTCCGGTATCCTGGCGGGAACCGAAGCCGTCAGTGGCGTTTGGCTCGGCGAGTCGGCGAAGCCGTCCGGCGACGGAGATGACCATGTCGAGCGATACCGAAAAACACCATACGCTGCTGAGCGCGCTGAAGGCGGCCCAGGGCAAGGGCGACGGCTCCTTCGAACAGGCCGTCACTGACGCGTTCGAGCACGTCTTCGAGCACTTGGACCGCCTGAACAGCCATGTCTCGCTTGGCGGTCCCGACGGCGAGGACCGCCACCTGAAGCCAGGCGAGTCGCCGACCCTGCGATAGGAACGGCAACCAAGCACTGCGCTCGCCGATGCCGGTCGCCCAGGCTGCCGCAGCACCAGTCAATCGTAGACGGGGCCGCACCCCCGAAGCGGCTTCGCATTACTTCAGGTCGATTTCGGGCGGATTCTTGGGTCTGATCAAGGTCCGCTCGTCTGATTTCGTCGCTGAAAGCAGGCCGGTCGCTGTTGGCCTGACCACGTCACGCTGGATCGCCGGCGCGCGCAGGACCGGACGTTCGGTTTTGCGCCCATTGCGGCCTTTAACAGAGCCCAGTAGCTTCTCGGAAGCGGACGCTTCGACCGGGGCGGGTTGGGTGCTAGATCGCGCCACTTCCAATCCTTCGTTCAGTGCCGACGGAATGGTCGCTCGGCGCCTAGGCGGCGCTCGCCGAACTCGCCAGGGACGACGCCTGCTTCGACGTTGTCTTCTCCGACGTGGTGATACCCGGCTTGGGGGCATCGCGCTCGGACGGGAGATCCGTCGCCTGTACCATGGCCTGCCGGTGGTGCTGACCTCCGGCTAAAGCCATGTCCTGGCCCAGAACGGCACCTACGGGTTCGAGCTCCTGCACAAGCCGTACTCGGTCGACCAGCTCTCTCGGGTCCTGCAAGGCCGCGACTTGGCGTCGGCGCGGGCGCATCCTGGCCGGATGAGCAAGCAGGACCGTTGGCTAGCCGCGCGGCATGCCCTCAGGCTGTTCGATGCCCGGGTCTCGTGTGGCCAGTCGAGAGTCCTCGATCATCGAGCGGATGCGTGTAGCCATCGTGTCGATGGCGAACGGCTTGGTGAGCACGGCCATCCCGGGTGCGAGGTGACCATTGCCCACCGCGGCGTTCTCCGCATAGCCGGTGATGAACAGCACCTTCAGGTCTGGCCGTCGCTCCCTGGCGGTATCCGCCATCTGCCGTCCATTCATTCCGCCCGGCAAGCCGACGTCCGTCACCAGCAGATCGATGCGCACATCCGAGTGCAGCACCTTCAGGCTGGCCACGCTGTCGCTCGCCTCAATGGCCGTATAGCCAAGATCTTCTAAGATGTCGGTGAGCAGCATCCGCACGGTTGGTTCGTCGTCCACAACCAGCACTGTCTCGCCCTGCTCAGAGCGAGGGAGTGCCGAAACGGTCGCCGGTCTGTCCTCGTTCTTGACCGTGCCGTAGTGGCGGGGCAGGTAGATACACACCGTCGTGCCTACGTCGAGCTCGGAGTAGATCCGCACCTGCCCACCCGATTGCTTGGCAAAGCCGTAGACCATGCTCAGGCCGAGTCCTGTGCCCTCGCCGATAGGCTTGGTCGTGAAGAACGGCTCGAACACCCGGGCCGCCACCTCTGGGCTCATGCCCGTGCCGGTGTCGGTCACGCAGAGCGAGAGATACTGCCCCTCCGGCATGTCCTGCAGACGGGCAGCGCGCTCGTCGAGCCACCGGTTAGCGGTCTCGACCGTGATGCGGCCACCATCCGGCATGGCGTCGCGGGCGTTGATGCACAGGTTCAGGAGGGCGTTTTCGAGTTGCGGGGCGTCCACCATGGCGGCCCATGCACCGGACGCGCCGACCACCTCGACCGGGATACCCGGACCCACCGTGCGCTGGATCATCTCGTGCATGCCCGCGACGAGGCGATTCAAGTCGGTGGGACGCGGGTCGAGTGTCTGGCGGCGTGAGAAGGCGAGCAGCCGGTGGGTCAGGGCGGCGGCGCGTTTCGAGGCACCCTGCGCCGCCGCCATGTAGCGCTCGACGTCGTTGAAACGGCCCTGGCTGATGCGGTTCTGCATCATCTCGAGCGAGCCACTGATGCCGGCCAGCAGGTTGTTGAAGTCATGGGCCAAGCCCCCGGTGAGCTGGCCGACCGCCTCCATCTTCTGGGACTGGCGCAAAGCATCAGCCTGCTCGCGCTCGACCGTGACGTGGCGCCCGGAGGCGTAGACCCGTCCGGCCTCGAACGTGCCGGTCCAGGCAAACCATCGGTATGACCCATCCCTATGCCGGAAGCGGTACGCGTATGGCGTCGTCAGCGGCTGCTCGAAGATGCCGGCAAAAGCCGCAAGCGTCGCCTCAAGATCCTCGGGGTGGGTGTAGTCAGTAAACTTCGTGCCGACCAACTCGTCCTGCCGCCATCCGAGCAGCTCGGTCCAAGCTGGATTCACGGCCTCCAGCGTGCCGTTTGACGCAGCCACCACGAGGAGCTCCTGCGACAAGCGCCAAGCCCGGTCTCGCTCAACTGTCCGCTCCGCCACGCGCGCTTCAAGCGTCGCGTTGAGCTCTCGCAACGCGACGGTGGCCTGCTCGGCCGTGCGTCGCGCGTCTAGGAGCTCTCGCTCGTAGCGGCGGCGGTCCGTGGCGTTGAACACGGTTATCCGGATGAAGCGCATATCGCCGGCTTCGTCCCGGCGGACGACGGCATTGACGAGGACCGGCAGCACCGTGCCGTCGGCGCGCACGATGTCGAGGGCGACCTCGTTGAAGAAGCCCTGCATGCGCAGCAGCGGCGCAAAGTGTGTCTCGTAGTAGATCTTGCCGGCGATGTTCAGCAGGTCGAGGAACCTGCGCCCGACGAGCTGTTGGGCCGTGTAGCCCGTCCAGGTCGCGAGGGTCTGGTTGACCTTGGACAGGCGCCCGTTCGGCAGGGCCGAGGCGTAACCGCAAGGCGCGTTCTCGAACATGTCTTCGAGATCATCAGCCCCGGATGGATAAACTATTCCTTTTGGCTCGCCCCGGTCATCGCCCACGAAGGAATGCCTCGATGGCCGCGATGGTCGCCGTCGGCGCGCTCAGGTTTGGGCAATGCCCCGAGGCGTCAAGCAGAACCAACTCGCTGTCGGGTAGCTTGCGATGGACGTACGCGCCGACCTCCTGGGGGGCAACGATGTCCTCCGAGCACTGGATGACGAGGCAGCGGGCAGTGACACCATCCAGATCGGCACGATTGTCCGAGAGGAACGTGACCCGGGCGAAGCGCTTGGCGATCTCCGGATCGGTCCGGCAGAAGCTGTTTGCGAGCTCTTGCCCGAGTTCCGGCCGCTCCGGATTGCCCATGATGGCGGGCGCCATCGCCTGCGACCAGCCCATGTGGTTGCTGTCGAGAAAGTCGAGCAGCTCCTCGACTTGGGCTTGGCTGAAGCCGCCGACGTAATCGCCGTCGTCGATGTATCGCGGCGAGGGACAGACCAGGACGAGGCTGTCGAACAGCGCGGGATCCATCTTCCAGACGAGGATGCCGATCATCGCGCTGACTGAATGCCCGACGAAGACGCCGCCCTCCACGCCGATGGCACGGCAGAGCTCGACCACGTCGTCGGCGTAGCCTGAAAGGTTCGCGTACTTGGCGGGATCGTAGGCCGAGAGATCGGAGCCGCCCGCGCCGACGTAGTCGAACACAATTGTGCGGTAGCGATCCTCGAAGGCGGGCGCCACGTACCTCCACATGTTCTGGTCGCAGCCGAACCCGTGGGCGAAGACCATGGCGGTCTCGCCGCTTGCCGCCACCTTGGCGTTGTGTCGCTGAAGGACCGACAATTTAAAACCCCCTGATCGCCAGGTCCGTCTAGCACGCATCAGCCGGCGTTTCGCGCAACGGTAGGCTTCGCCCGAGCCGAGGTGCTATGCCGGGCTGCGGCCAAGCGCTTTCACGTCGAGCGGGTCGTACTCTCTCCCGGCGTCAGAGCCGACAGTCCTGCGATATATCATCGCGAGCGCTGACAAAAACTCAGCGGGTCGCTACCGTGCCCGCCGTCGGGTTCGCGCCCTACGCCCGGGAGCAGGACCGAACCGATGACCGACCCAGCGAAGAGCCGGCCGACCAGCGAGGAGCCCCGGATCTCCACGGGCGTCCCCGGCCTCGACGACGTCCTCTGCGGCGGCCTGACCCCAAGCAGGCTCTACCTGCTGGAAGGTACGCCGGGCACCGGCAAGACAACCCTCGCCCTGCAGCTCCTCTTGGAGGGCGCCGCACGCGGCGAGCGCACGCTCTACGTCACGTTATCCGAGACCGCCGACGAGCTCCGCGCGGCCGCGGCGACGCACGGCTGGGCGCTCGACGAGATCGACATCTACGAACTCGTCGACGAGATGGGGCTCGATCCTGACAGCGAGCAGTCGATCCTGCACCCCTCGGAGATCGAGCTCGGCGAGACAGTCAGGGAGGTCATCGCGCGCGTAGAAGATCTCAAGCCCGACCGGGTGGTGTTCGACAGCCTCTCGGAGCTGCGCCTGCTCGCCCAGAACCCCCTGCGCTATCGACGTCAGATCCTCGCTCTGAAGCGGTTCTTCGCCAAGCGCGCCTGCACCGTGCTGATGCTCGACGACAAGACCTCGGAGGCCGGCGACGTTCAGCTCCACAGCATCGCGCACGGGGTGATCTCGCTGGAACAGGCCCCGCGCGAGTTCGGCTCCGAGCGCCGCCGCCTGCGCATCGTCAAGATGCGCGGCATCAAGTTCCGTGGTGGCTACCACGACTTCGCGTTGGAGACCGGCGGCATCCAGGTGTTCCCGCGCCTGATCGCGGCCGAGCACCACGCGCGCTTCGACAGCAACGGCAAGTCGACGGGTTCGGCGGAGCTCGACCTACTGCTGGGCGGCGGACTTGTTCCAGGCACCAACACGCTGCTGCTCGGGCCTTCCGGGGTCGGAAAGACGACGACCGGAGTCCGCTGCATGCTGGCGGCTTTGGAGCGCGGCGAGACCGCGACGTATTTCCTGTTCGACGAGGGGCTCCCGACCCTCCTTACCCGCTCGGCCACGCTCGGCATGGACTTGGCTCCGCACATTGAGGCCGGGCGCCTGACCATGATGCAGGTCGACCCGGCCGAGCTCTCGCCGGGCGAGTTCGCCTCGGTCGTTCGCGAGGCCGTCGAGGGGCGCGGCTCGACCTTCGTCGCGGTCGACAGCCTCAACGCCTACCTGCATGCGATGCCGGGTGAGGAGTACCTCATCCTGCAGATGCACGAGCTCCTGACGTATCTCAACCAGAAGGGCGTCACCACGCTCCTGGTACTGGGCCAGCACGGCATCGTCGGCGAGGTCCGCAGCGACGTCGACCTCAGCTACCTCAGCGACTGCATCCTGCTATTTCGCTTTTTCGAGGCCAAGGGCGAGGTCCGCACCGCGCTCTCGGTGGTCAAGAGCCGCGTCAACGCGCACGAGCGCTCCATCCGCGAGCTGAGGCTCGGTCCCGGGGGGGTGCAGGTCGGCGAAGCACTCGGTGACTTCGAGGGGGTGCTCACCGGTCTGCCAGCCTACCACGGCAAGGTCGCCATGCTCTCGGGAGCATCCGCCGGCGAGGCAAAGTGACGAGCGTGGGTTCAATCGAGCAGCGAGTTCTCATCTTGGCGCCTCGCGGCCGCGATGGAGCCGTCATCGAGCAGGTTCTCGCTCGGTCGGGCAAAGCGGTCGCAGTCTGCGCGGACGCGGCGGCGTTGGTGGTGTGCCTCAAAGCGGGCGCCGGCGCGGCCCTGGTCACCGAAGAGGCGCTCGGTAATGGCGAGCAGGCCGGCTTGTTCGCATGGCTCGACGCCCAGGCGCCCTGGTCCGATTTCCCCTTCATCGTCCTCGCGACTCGCCAGGCCGGCCGCCGTCCGGTGCGGGCGGCCGAGCTGCTCAACCGCCTCGGCAACGTCGTCCTGCTGGAACGTCCCATCAACGCGGAGACGCTGGAGAGCGCCGTGGCCTCCGCTCTGCGGGGGCGCCGCCGCCAGTACCAAGCGCGCGAGCACTTGCGTGACCGCGAGCATGCCCAGGAGCAGCTTCGGCTCGCCAACGAGGAGCTGGAGCGGCGCGTCGCCGAGCGCACGCGGGACGTCGAGGCTGCGCGGGAGACGCTCGCCTTCGCGCTGGACGCGGCCGGCATGGCGTCCTGGGACGTCGATTACGTCACCGGGACGTCTCGCCGCTCGCCCCGCTTCGACGCGATCTTCGGCTTCGAAGAGGCGAGGCCGGCTTGGGACCGGGACAGCTTCCTCGCCCACGTCGTCGAGGAGGACCGGGCCGCGGTCGACGCGGCGTTCTCCTTGGTTATCGAGACCGGCGTGCTGGACCTGGAATGCCGCATCCGGCGGGTCGACGACACGGTGCGCTGGGTCGCGATGCGCGGACAGGTCAAGCGCGACGATACTGGCACGCCCCTGCGCATCGCCGGCACCCTGATCGACCGCACCGATCAGCACCTCACCGAGGAGGCGCTGCGCCAAGCCCAGAAGATGGAAGCCATCGGCCAGCTCACCGGCGGCGTCGCCCACGATTTCAACAACCTGCTCACGGTCATCGTCGGCGGCCTGGACATGGTGCTTCGCCGACCCGAGCAGGTCGAGCGCGTCAAGCGCCTGGCCGAGGCGGCGATGGGGGCCGCCCGGCGCGGAGAGCAGCTCACGCAGCAGCTTCTGGCCTTCTCACGGCGGCAGATGCTGCGGCCGCAGACGCTGAACCCGAACCGACTGCTGCTCGACTTCGGGCCCCTAGCCGAACGGGCGGCGGGCGGGGCCGTCGAGCTGGCCTTTGACCTCGATCCAGCTCTCGACCCGATCCGGATCGACCCAGCGCAGTTCGAGGCGGCGGTGCTGAACCTGATTGTGAACGCGCGCGACGCCATGGAAGGGCAGGAGGGGCACGCCCGCATCGCGGTGACGAGCCGGAACGTCCATCTCGGCACCAGGGCGGTCGCCGACAAGGGCGTGCCCCCGGGGCCCTACGTGGTGGTGTCGGTCACCGACACCGGCAGCGGCATCCCGCCCGAAAAGCTCCAGCGCGTGTTCGAGCCGTTCTTCACCACCAAGGAGGTCGGCAAGGGGACGGGGTTGGGTTTGAGCCAAGTCTACGGCTTCACGCGCAGCGCGAAGGGCTTTGCGCAGATCGAGACCGAGGTCGGCACCGGCACCACCGTCAGCCTCTACTTCCCGCGTTCCAGCGAGCCGGCGGACGAGGAGACGGGGTCCAGGGCATCCGGAACAATTCCGCTGCGCCGGGCTGGCGAGGGCGAGACGGTCCTGCTGGTTGAGGACGACGAGCAGGTGCTCGCCATGGCCGTCGAAAGCTTGGAGGAGCTGCGCTACCGGGTCATCGTCGCCCACAACGCGGCTGAGGCGCTTGAGCACCTGCACGGCGTCGAGCGCATCGACATCCTGTTCTCGGACGTGGTCATGCCGGGCGGCATGAACGGCTCGCAACTCGCACTGGAGGCGCAGCGGGTGCGTCCCGGCATCAAGGTCCTGCTCACGTCGGGCTACGTCGCCAATCTCGACGAGGGACAGGTGATCGGTCACGGCGAGTTGCCGGTGCTCAACAAGCCCTACCGCCGTGACGAACTAGCTCGATCCCTGCGCCTGGTGCTCGGTGGCGGGACGCATTGACGGTCGGCCACTTGCCTCCAGTTTGCATGATGGCCAGGAGGTGCAGCGGTCCTGACGCTTCCCGATATCGTGGTCGGGAACTCGGACTGACGGTGGCACTTAGCTCGGCGAGTCGGAACGCCGTCTGACGAGGAGGACCGTCACGACTGAACAGCCATGTCTCGCTGGGCAGCCCAGACGGCGAGGATCGCCATCTGAAACCAGGCGAGTCAGCGACTCTGCGATAGAGACAGACCCGAGCGCCCCACTCGCAGGCGGAAGGCGTCCTCAGACGGAAGTCTGGCCGCGACGAGGGTCCGCTTCTTTGGTTTGGATGCTGAAAGCAGGCCGACCGCAATCGGCCAGGTCCGGTCCTTCGAAGCCGCTCAACCTTCCAGAAATCGGACGTTCCGAAAGGGCGAGAGGGCTCGGAAACGTGAGTTCACCGTCGGGTCGACGATTTCCAGAGTTCGGAAATTTGCTCTCATTAAGTGATCAACCGCCGCTGCTGGCGGAGGCGAGGTTCATCAAACAAGGACCTGATTGATCACGATATCATGGCCGACCTGCGATCCAGTGGGCTTGTCCTGTGCCGTCGTACGATCGATCGTCGCGACCGAGCCCGGTGACTTCCCTGTCGCTCCCCCTCGTCCGTCGCGGCTCTGTAGGTCTGCAAAGGTCTGAATCTTCACAACCGGACCTACACGTTCTCTCTTCGACGAAGGCGGATGACTAGGTGGTCCTCGGTGCTTAGACCCGAAGCGATGATCGTCGGTGATCTATTTGTCTGGTGGATATCCACGCTGAGATGATGATGAATCAGCTGAGGTGTGATCTTGAACGTGGATCTGCCGGGTGTTTGGAGGGTACAGTTCACCCTGCCGGACGAACTGTACCTTCAGGATCTGCCTGGCGTCCCGGAAAGATACACCCGATCAGCACACCTTTCGGTCAGGACAGGCCGTACGTGTTGCCCTGTTACGTGCTCGTTCACTCGACCTGTGCGGTCGATACGGCGGCGGCCACCCTCGGCTGATCGGGGAACTCGGGGGTGACGCGCTGGTCTTCTGCCAGCATCTTGGTCCAACGGGACCTTCTTGTGATGATCAGGCCAGACACCCCGACCTTTCGAGCAGGCCGACGAGACGGTGGACTGATTGGAGCCGCCACAAGCCCCGGGGATCGGACCCGGTTTGTATGGGCATGACGAGCGGGATCAGGGACCCGTGCTTCTATTTATCCCCGCGCTCTCTTCATCGGCTCGAACACGCCGATGCAGCGGACATTCAAGTGGAAGCGACAGTGAAGACCAGAATCTCGTCACGCGCACGAAGATCGAATTGTGGATCCCGATTCGGGATCGCGTCTTCCGGCGTGGGATGCGAAAGCTCAAGCTGAATCCAGTACTTGAGCGGGATCCTGTTGCCAAACCCGAGGGCGAGCGGTGCATCAACCGTGACCCGGATCAGAGCTCTGGATTCGCCCTGGCCGAGAACCGGTCACGCGCGGTGAACTGATCCGCCGGGAGATCGGGCACAGGACGACCGAAGACCTGCTCGCTGAGGAATGTGCGTTCGATCTCGATCTGCGCCTCGTCAAGGTCGATGGACCAGCTTCGCCGACGCTGGCTCCAGCGATAGCTGCGCGCCTTCAGGATCTCCTTCGTCTCGAACGGCGAGCCCTCGGCCCACAGTCTCACGGTGGGCCGCCGCGCGGTCGCGAGCAGGGCCGCCATCGCCAGCTGCCCGGAGCTGCGAAGAGGCGTGGCAAGCAGTCGGAGCAGCGCGTGACAGTCATCCACCGCGCGATGGCCGCGGTGGAAGAACCCGAGGTCCGACAGCAGATAACCGAGCTTTAGGCCCTCGTGTCCCTCGGCGCGCCAGGGGATCTGGTTCAGAGAGCAGGCCCAGTTCTTGTCGCGGAACACCGGCCAGCGCGGCTCGCACATCTGCCGATCGAAGCTGGCGTTGTGCGCGATCACCACCGCGGCATCAGCTGCCATGGCCTGAACAGCCGCCTCATCGATCCGGTGCCCGGCGACATCGGCATCGGTGATGCCGGTCAGCCGGCTGATCTCCGGCGGGATCGGGCGAGTGGGCTGATGCAGTTGGTTGAAGGTGTCGAGGATGCGGTAGATCCGTCCGCTGGCGCCGTACTCGAACTTGAGCATGCCGAGCTCGATCACCTCATCCGAGGCGAAGTCGATCCCGGTCGTCTCGACATCCAGGACCAAACCGATGAAGGTCGGCTCGTCTGCTGGTTCTGAGCAGTCGGCCAACGGCTCGAGCCGACGCAGCACGCGGTAGTTGCCCGTGCTCTCGAGCACGGCGGCGATGCTGTCGAGAGGCTGATCCACGTGCGCGCCGGTCCCGGTTGGTTGTTCCCGGAGAGCGGGATGTGCCGGCTGGTCCTTACCGGGAGCTTAACCGTGGATTAGACCAGGACGTGGTTGATCACGACGTCCTGCCCTGTGCGCGACGCTGCCGCTTCGGTGCCCTGTCCCGCCGCATGGGACGCAGTCGCGACCGGAGAGGGATGGTCCGCTGCCGATCCCTTGCGTTTGTCACGGGCGTGCAGGTCCTTGAAGGTCTGCACCTTCACTGGTGGTTCGCGCCGTTTCCTGCGCAGGCGAAGCTGGATCTTCACGTGGTCCTCCATCACTCACAGGCGGATGAGCTGAGTGTCCTTGAGGTACTTATCTGAAGGGGCACCAGCGTCGAGGTCATTGAGAGAGCCTGTTGGACGCGACAAACGTACACGGGCGCGATCACCAGTGATCGCGCCCGTGCCGAAGGTTCAAGGCTGCATCATCTAACAGCGGGAAACTCAGAGATCATCAGTCTCTTTCTTACATCGATCTTTCTGCGCCTGCTCGATCCACTCGGCCAAGATCGGCAGGATCGAGGCTTCCTTCAGGAGGCCAGTCTCGGGATCGTAGGCGTGCTCCTGCGGCTCCGGGACGGGCTCCTCGTTCATGAAGCATTCGTAGGTGCGCTTGATCTCGGCTTCTGCCGCCTCGGGGGAGAGACCACGCGGCATGAATGTGTTGGCGATCTCTCGCGCGGCCTGCAACATGACGCGCTTTTCGTCGATCATGGAATGTCCTTTGGGTGAGAAGCCGCGCCTGTCGCAGTGGATCGGTATCGGTGCAGGACGGGATGGAGCGAAATGCACCTTCACGGATTCGTCAGAAATGCCGAATACCGGAACGGGTGAAGAGAGGCGCAGGTCTAGGTTACGCAGTCACGCTTAAACGAAGTATAAGAAGGCGCCAATGCACTTTGTAGAGACGTCGAAAGTTAACGTGTGTGTATCTGGAGCTGAATGGATGGTCGCAAGAATTCTACCGCAGCCAGGTATTGCGGAGTTGCATACATAAGACTCTGCGGATCTAGTACGAATTTTTGGTCCAGGGGCGAGTTTGAATCAGGCCGAAATGCTCAAGGTGGAGTAGAGTTTGAGGTACGGCCGGTTCGGCTAATACTGCGTCTTCCCAGGGACCCCGCTTCCAGCTAAGAACCCCGCAGTTGCCATTCCAATACAATCTTTTAAAGAAATTCGGATCAAGATATCGGCTTACGCGCAAGGAGAGGACCTTCGTCGCCTTGAATGCCGATTCAAGCGTGTAAACCGAGATCCCGAAGCGGTCGTAGTCAAATGTGCACCCGCTGATTTCCAGGCGCCCGTCAAGGTCGACAGTTGCGCCTATATTTTGCGGCTCCAATTTCCCTCTTTCCCATAACAGACCCAAACAATGAGGCACAAGATGACTGAGCACGTAATCGCGCGAGCGGGCCTTACTGATCTGTACCGGCCGAACGCTTCGGAATGCTGTGTTGTTGCTGCGCGGCGAGCCATTCATAGTTTTACCCCATCGGAATGAAGGTTGCGGCTCCGGGATCGAATGTCCGAACACCGTTCTATTCAAAATCAAGCCCATTGATTTAAACGGTTGCCACCGTAAATCCGATGCGCCGAGTTTGATGACATCTGTTTGGGACTGGAGCGATGATGATGAACCCGGCGCCCGTGGGCGCCGGGGATGCCCCCGAGAAGGCCTTAGTCAGTCAGCTCTGATGAGGCGCGGGGCAGGATGAGGATCCCCTCATCGAAGCCGATGGTCCTACGGCAGACCGCCCTGAGGCAGTTCCGCATCACCTTCGGGATCGTCCCCGGCTCGACCGGTGCGATGTCGATCCGCTCGATGCCCAGCCCACGACGGTAGTTCCTGTCGTTCTCCTCGAAGTGCTCTTGGACCGATTGGTCCCCGAGCCGCGAATTCGAGGGGATGGCGAGCATGCCGTGGAAGTGGAGACCTCCCACGGCATTCGGATCCTTGGAGGCGGCCCTGTCGGGCCGTCTCTTATGGATCGAGAGGTCGGCTGCCCCGATCAGGATCGGGACCGCCTCGTTCCCCATACCGAACTTCGTGCGAGGACGACTGTCAGTGGGCGTTGAATACTCCCTGATTGTGGGGACCGAAAATTCCCTGGTTGGTGCCCTGGCCTGAGTGCGCGGCGGGCACCCCGCGTCCCCGGGCTTATCCATCCTCCGCCATCATGCCCGCCGATGCGTATCGGCCGGGAGCGACGAGGATGGTCCTGCTGGGAGAACTCCTCATGATCCTCGACCTGCACCGCCAGGGTCTGTCGATCACCGCCATCGCCCGCCGGACCGGGCGCGATCCAAAGACCGTCCGCAAGTACATCGCGCGCGGCCTCGAACCGCCCGCCTACGGTCCACGCCAAGCCGGACGCCCGAGCAAGCTCGCCCCCTACCTCGTCTATCTGCGCGAGCGCGTCGCCGCCTTTCCTGATCTCAGCGCCGTGCGCCTGACCCGCGAGCTGCGGGAGCGCGGCTATACGGGGGACTACACCGCCGTAAAGCGGTTCGTGGCCGCGATCCGGCCGCCCGAGGCCCAGCCCTACGAGGTTCGCTTCGAGACGCCCGCCGGCCAGCAGGCGCAGGTCGACTTCGCCCGCTTCGAGGTCTCCTTCACGGACACACCGGGCGCGACCTGCATCGTCTGGCTGTTCTCGCTCGTGCTCGGCCATTCCCGGCATATCGAGGCACGCTTTGTCCTGCATCAGGACCTGCAGACCCTGCTGCGCTGTCACATCCAGGCGTTTGCCGCGATGGGCGGCGTGCCGATCGAGATCCTCTACGACCGCATGAAGACCGCGGTCACCGGCGAGGAAGCGGACGGCCACATCGTCTACAACCGATCCCTGCTGGCGCTGGCCAAACACTACGGCTTCCTGCCGCGTGCCTGCCGCCCCTACAGGGCCAAAACCAAGGGTAAGGTCGAGCGGCCGTTCTCCTACATCCGCCAGGACTTCTTCCTGGCCCGCTCATTCCGCAACCTTGACGACCTGAACCTCCAGCTCAAGGTCTGGCTCGACACCGTCGCCAACGTTCGCCTGCACGGCACCACGCAGCGGATCGTCTCGGAGGCCTTCGCCGCCGAGAAGCCCGAGTTGCAGCCGCTGCCGGCCGTGCCCTTCAATGCCCTGCTCAAGCTGGAACGGCGCGTCAGCCATGACGGCCTCGTCTCGATCGGCGGCAACTACTACAGCGTGCCGGACCGGACGCGGCGGGTCGTCGAGGTGCACCAGCTGCCCGACACGATCCGTATCCTCGACGGCGGCCGGCTCGTGGCGAGCCACCCGATCCTGGAGGGCCGGCGACAGTACCGCGTCGATCCCGACCATCGACAAGGCGCGGCCGCTCGGGCCATGCGGCACGGCCATCCCGACAGCCTGACGATCGGTTGCCGGGGCGATCACGTCGCCCGGCGCTCGCTGTCGGTCTACCAGGCCGTCGGCGAGCGGCTCGCCGCCGGGATCGAGGGCCGGTCATGACCCGCGCCGCCCCCTCCCATGCCACCACGACCCTGGACAGCATCAAGCGCAGCTTGGTCGGCCTGCGCATGCCGCGCGCCCTGGAAGTCCTCGACGCCGCGATCCGGCGCATCGAACAGGGTGAGATCGACGGCATCTCTGCCCTCGACGAGATCCTGACCGAAGAACTGACGTTGCGCGAGAACCGCCGGGTGAAGACCGCCCTGCTCGTGGCACGCCTGACCACGATCAAGACGCTGTCGGGCTTCGACTTCGCTTTCCAGCCCTCCCTCGACCGGGAGCGGATCATGGCGCTGGCGGAACTGACCTTCATCGATCGGGCCGAGGTCGTCCATCTCCTCGGCCCGCCCGGCACCGGCAAGAGCCATCTCGCCACGGCGCTTGCCGTCGAGGCGGTAAAGGCCGGGCGCAGCGTCGTGTTCTCGACGCTGGCTGATCTGATCGCTTCGCTGGCCAAAGCTGAGCGCGACGGCGCGTTGCGCGAGCGGATCCGCTACCTCAGTCGGGCCTCCCTCTTGGTGGTGGACGAGATCGGGTACCTTCCCGTCGTTCCGGGTGGGGGCAACCTGTTCTTCCAGCTCGTCAACGCGCGCTACGAGAAGGGCGCGATGATCCTGACCTCGAACCGCGGCTTTGCCGAATGGGGAGAGGTATTTGGCGATCCCGTGGTGGCCACGGCTCTGCTGGACCGCCTGCTTCATCACGCCGTCGTCGTTCAGATCGAAGGAGCGAGCTACCGGCTGCGCCAGCATGGCGAACTTGTGCCCGAGCACGTCCGCTCGAAGGCACTCATCACCCCACCGCCCCCTCCACGCCGCCGTGGCCGGCCACCAAAGAGCGCGACCCTCGATCACAGCGCCGGCTGATCACCGTCGACCACCAAACCCGCCGATCAGGGAATTTTCGATGCCCATAATTGCGGAGACTTCGGTGCCCGTTGACAGACGACGAACCGTCCGTGTGATCAGACGGGTGTACACCGCCTTCGCCGGATCATGGATGAGGGTCGCGATCGACCGTCTGTCCTGAGAGATCCTGCTCGGCTTGATCGTCACCAGGTGAACTGACCACCCATCGTCGAACCTCTGTTGGATCATCTCGGCGAGTGATCTGACGCAAAGGTCGACGTTGAACTTGGGAGGGCAGTGGATCGGAACCCTGCTGGTGATGATCCTGGCGTTCGCGCTGGTCCGAGAGCTGGTGCTGATGTTTACGTTCAAATTGCCATAAACCTCCACATGCTGACCGCCGGACAATCAACACGGATGATCTCTGTCGGAACGATCCGGTAGTGAAGCTATTCCACGGAACCCGAAAGGTCCGTTCTTCATCATCTCATGTTGTCGGCGGCAAGTGAAATATGCGGGGTGACTGGTCTTTAAATCAAGAGGAAATTTACGGTTCGCGAGAAAAAGTAGGATTTGTCTTGGTGAACACATGAGTTTAAATCAGTTCACATGAGTGGGCCTGCCTAAAGCGCCTTAGGATACGTGGCGCGCTCTTGTCGGTTGCCTATTACGAGTCCGATGTATGCCGGCGTAGAACGGTCACGCGATTCCGCAAGAAATTCTCGGATCTCCTCTCGCGCACGAAGGTGCATTTTTGAGCCCCGATTCGAGGTCACGTCGTCTGATGCGCGACGCGAACGTCCGTCCTGGGTCAAACACAATAGATTGGTAAGGGCGCCGCAACTTGCGCCCGGTACCGTCAGCGGTGTCCTGTTCAGTCGCGGGTCATGTGCGTTAATCGCGGCCGAAATCCTATGTGCCGATCTCGGAATTTCCTTGCGATCCGCAGGATGTGACCGATTGCCGATTGGGTGCTGCCCGCAAGAGTGCGGTTCTCACCTCAGCCCACGGCCGCTCGTCACTCCCGCGCGCGGGGGAAAACCGAGCGATTCTTCTAGAGATCGTTCATCCTCCCCTTCCTGTGATGATCCGGGTTGTCCCCTTAGCCCGGGTGCCGTCTGTGGGGACAACCGAGCACTTGTTCTAGAGATCGATCACTTTCCGCGTCTTGGGATGTCCTCGGGGTGTCCACGAACTCCCCGGGCTCGTCTCAAAGGGGACAACCGAGGATTTCTTTAGAGATCCATCTATTCTCCTCCCTGTAATGGCCCCGTTGTCCTCCTGAGGAACTCCAAGGCGCGCTCGATCTCCGCGTCGACTTCGCTGGAATCGTCCTGGTCCGACGGGTCCATGTGTGACCCATAGCGATCGACGAGGAAGGCCCACCCCTTCTTCCGCTGTCTTCGCGCCGCGATCTCCGTCATCGTCGAAAGGGCGATCTCGTCGAGGCGGTAGCTGCGGATCTTCCGGCCGGAGACCTTCCTCGTGCCGACCAGCGTGAGTGTGAGACCAACGAGCCCGAGCACCTGTCTCAGTTGCTGAACCGGCTTTCTCACGATGTCGGAACGGACCTCAACGCCGAGCAGGTTCTCCAGCGGACCTTTGTTGTCGATCATGAACCGCGTGAAATCCCGCAGATTGCCGGTCTCGATCGCCGCCTCTGAATCGAAAGATCCCGCGACCCGACCGTCTCGCGCCAGTCGCCTCGATTCGGGGTATGGAACAAGGCGGCCGCGGTCGGCTTGGAGCACCTCACCGGGCAACACGGGATGCCGATGATCCCGCCATAGCGGCGTCAGCCGAAGGATCCGCACGAGAGCCGGCGCGAGGTCCTGGCGGGCGTCGCCGACGAAGCTCAAGTCCTTGTGCAGCAGCGCATGCCTGTCCGACGGAACGGCCTCGGGTGGGAGACCGATGACCTCCTCGAACAGGCTGACCTCCCGTCGGTGTCGGCCGCCGCGATCGCGCCGGATCAGTTCCGGCATCGCCTCGGCACGGTAGAACCGCTCCATGCGCGTGCGCTCGTAAGACCAGCGTGTCGCCTCGCTCACGACAGCGCCGGTCTCGAGAGCCTTCCGCACCCTCTCGGTCTCAACCTTCGTCAGGACGGACGCCCCCACGATCCGTGCGGCAAGCTCCTCCTCGGCCAGGTCTGCACCGCGTCTCAGGGCCGCGTGCCCGTCGACACTCCTCGCGGGATCCTTGCCGACATGGACGAAGGTGCAGCCCTGTGCCTCCTTGTAGCGGACGTAGTTGCCGCGCGGGTTGTTCTTGGAGGCACGCTCGGCCGACTTGGCATGGACCGCCAGCTCGATCAGTGGATCGCCCTCGACGAAGCGCGGCTTGCCATCGTCGTCGAAGCCGTCGAGCAGGTCCTTGTACAGCCCGGCCCGCAGGATGTCGTGCCGGACCACCTCATGGTGGGTCTCGTAGTTGGCGCGACGCGGCGTGATCCAGACCTTGACCGTACCGGGATGCCGGACGCGGGCGAGCTGCTGGTCGAAGTCGAGATGGGTGTTGATGCCCGGCTCGCAGAAGCCGAACACCACATCCACGCGCGTGGCGTTGCCGGGGAACGTGATGTCCACGCCGGTGCCGAGCGACGGCGAGCACAGGATCACATCGTAGCTGGTGGCGCGGGCGGCGGCATTCGCCACGAAGTCCTGCACCTCGGGTTTCGAGCCGGTGTCGGAGGTGATCGTGATCAGCCGCTTGGCCGCGCCGAAGCGATTGCGGATAATCGCCTCGAGCTTGACGATCAGGCTCTTCGAGTTGGCGGCCACGAAGCACCGCTTTCCCTCCGCGACGGCCCGCAGCAGGTCGTCGATGAGGTGGTTCTTGCTCTCGTAGAGCTCGATCGTCCTCCGGTCGGCCGAGGGCGTCTCGTTGATCCAGAGATGGACGGGCTTTTGCGGCCGCGGAACGCCGTTCGCATCCGGCCCATTCGCCATGCGCGCGAGCGTATTGGACGTGAGGTAGTCTAGGTCGGCATCGAGGCCGATGACGTGCCTCGCCCGTCGCACGAGCTCACGCAGGATCTTGAAGTTTCGATCTTGGTTGCCGCGCGCGACGATCGTGTCGGAGAAGAAGTGGCTGAGAACCTGCTGCGACTCGTCGATGATGACGAGGTCGAAAAGCTCGTCAAGCCGGAGCAGGTGCAAGCTGTCGACGCAAGTTCCGTAGCGCTTGGGCGTCTTCCGGCGCTTCGGACGGGGCTTCCTTTCGGCGAGCTTCTTCGGCTTAATGCTCATCCTGGTCCTCCTCCAGGAAGTCCTGCAGGGAGGCACTGTCGCGCTCTGGTGGCTTGTCTGATCTGGCGGCCTTGTTCTCGTCGAGGTAGCAGCGCAGGTTCAGCCGCTTGCAGCTGCCCCGGATGAGCGTGCGGCGATGGCCTACGAGCAACACCGTCTTTACACCCGCGCTCAGCCGCTTCAGGGCCTCCGTCTTGCCGGTGCCCTTGTCGCTGCGCACGAGCGTGATCCCGGGCTGCAACACGGCGGGAGCCGCCCGTCCGGAGACGATGCGGACCCTGCACCCTGCGAGCTGCTCCCGGGTGGCCCCGCCTCGGCTGAGCTGAGTATCTCCGGCGGATTGAGCAGCCGCGGCGGCGGCGATGGCCCGAGCGGTCCTGACGAACTCCTCGGGATCATAGTCGTCGTGCCGGTGGGCTTTCGTCCAGTAGCTCTTCGTGCAGCTTGAGCAGAAGATGCCGTTCTCACCGTGGCGGTTCCGGATGACGACGGCGCTCGGGTTTTCGTCAAGGTGGACGGGGCAGTGCACGCGCGCCTTCTCGGGGGCGTCACACAACGGCATCAGCCGTCCATCGGCCAGTCGCAGCTCCTGATCGGGACGCAGCACGACGGTGGAGCGGCGGGTCATGATCCCGCGCGCCGAGAGATCAGTGCCGTCGGGCAGTCTGGCGTCAGCAATCAGCTCACGGAGCAGCTCAGGGCCGATCGCGCCGCCGATGTGGTGCACCTGTGCTTTGCGATTACCGAAGCTGATCCGGGCGGGATCCGTCGCCGCCATATCACCGCCGAGGCGTCGTGCGAGGCCGCGACTTATCTGCCTCATCCGGCGTGGATCGGTGATCGTCTCGGACAGGGGGAACACTAAACGGAAGCGATGATCGTCCGGAGTATGCCGCGCCGTCGTGTAGAGCAGCAGGGCATGCTGCTGGACGAGCGGACTGGCGAGCGCTTCCTCGACCGTGAGGCCATGGTCGACGTCGACGGAGGCGATGTTGCAGGCCAGGAAGTTGCTCTCTTTTCGAACGCCAGTGAGCTGGGCGCAATAGGCCCAACCGTACTCGGCTATCGCAGTCGTGAATTCATCGAGGGTGGCCTCGACGTTCTGCCAGCCGAGCGCGAAAAGAGATTTGTCGCCGGCCTCGTTTTTGTCGATGAGATTTGGGTTAAGAGCGATATTTAGCTTTTGCTGCGCGGCAGGCATGCGATATCCTTGGTAATGAGCAGCCGCTTCGACGTGCTTTGTTGAATGAAAATTTGGCGCGTCGACGTGCGGGCGCGTGGGCGCCCGCCCGCAAAGCCGAAGCGATTTAGAAGGCAGAGAAGGTCAGGTCAGTCGTTGTACATCGTCGACCGGCCGCGACCATTTAGAGGCTGCATCGACTACAGACTGGAAAGTAAAGGCTTCAATGCCCAAAGCGTGATTGGCTTGAAAATTCTGCCGCGTCAAGCTAGATGCTTCGGAAATCTGCAACAGATTGTGCCGCGACGAAAAGCGCGGCGCAATATGCTCAGTTGTTCTTCTTGGCGCAATGCCGAGTGACTGCCGCGATATGAAGGGCGACGCGGGAGCTCATGCCGTGGCGAACCCGCGCATCACGAATTTTGGGAGCTCAATCAGAATTCGAGTTTGGCGCCCCATTATGAGAACGGCAAAAGCGACAACCTCGTCGTTTTTGCCGTTCGAGCAGCCAGTGCCGTAGCCTGGTTGAAGGCAGTGCACTTGGGGAGTCAAACTTCGTCGCATTGCGCCTTTTTCTGCTTTTGTCTTATCAGCTTAGCAATCCCGTCGAGCAGTCTGCGCTCTAGCACGTCATCTATTGGATCCTCGACGACTCTAAAGAATTCTCCCAGGAACTCTTTACGCCGGATGTCCAGTTTTTGTTTCGTGCCTAGAATCACCAGCGACAAGCCATGGCGGTGCAGAATGTTCTGCAAAACCTCCGTTGTTTCTGCATGAAGTCTACGCTTGGTAGTCCTTCTGAATCTTTTGCCCTTGATTTCGCTGCGGTACGACCGGATGCGAGAACGGGCTTCCTCGATGCCCCATCTCAGTTTGGCCCAAAGTTCTCGATCTGGCTCAAATTGCGGACGAAGCCAGTTATTGAACATTAAATTCTCAATATCGCGGACGTCCAGCCCTAGACGCTCGTCAAATTTGGACAGCGCCTCGTCGATCTGTGTTTTGGGCTGGTCGCTGCTCCATTCATCGCGTTGAGTGCGGTGTTGCGTTAAAAGAAAGTCCAGATCGGGCCAGATCTCATCTGGCATACGGGAACGATCGGATCCTTCTTGGACGTTGTAGGCGGCCTCGAGTGTTAGACGATCTTCCGGATTAAACTTAAAAGGGGCAAGTTCAGCATGTGGGAATGGCTGTGTTCCGTCCCGAATGTCCGAACTGGATGGCCCGGAATGAGGTTCCCTCGTCATCCAAACGCTCCTCTGAGTTTGCCGATCGAGATCCCTTCAAGACGGGCTGGACGCATCGATCGGCGTCCAAGCATCCGCTTCTCGTCGACTAGGAAAATATGTTTAGGGGTTCTTGCGGTGCTTATAATAATGGTTGAACGAAGAGCGTGTTCCTGATTTTCATCTGAAGTGCCCGTCGCTTCCGTTGCAGGATAGCGGCACAAATTTGCGCCACATGCTTGAATAGCGCAAGCAAGCAGCTTGTGAATTCCTCGATTGCGCACGCTGGAGGTATACTCCGATGGAAAAATCGTCGTCAAAACTATCGTACGACAGCACTGTCGGTGCTGATGAGGATCATTCGGTGGAGACGGACGCGGCGTTCAGCCGCCCGCCCGAAATGAAGCCACTAGGAGAGGAAGGGACAGCACTGCCGCCGGAAGCACAGGCATTCATCGCTCAGTGCGAGCCGGGGCTAGCCGAGCGCTGCCACGCGAGCGCCCTTCGCATTCTCAAAATTGAGAAGCAGACCACCGCCGGTCGGATCAAGTACGGGCTTGAGCTGATCGAGCGCAAGCGGGAACTCGGGCACGGGCGTTTTGAGACGTTTATCGGAACGCTTGATTGCTCGAAGAAGCACGTCGAGCGCTGCATGAGTGTCGCGCGCCACTTCGGCCCGCATCACGACCTTATGTCGGGTGTAGCATGGAGCGCGCTGTGCGAGCTCTCGGCTAAAGAGGTTTCCCAGGAGGTCCGGGACGAGGTGATCGCGCGCCTCAAGGCTGGTAAGCACGTGACGCGCAAAGACATCCAGAGCCTGATCAGCGAGGCTTCGAGCGCAATGTCTCGGCCGGTGACGAAGACCGACCGCCCGGTTCTGCCGCAGACGGTCCCGAGCCCCTCGGAGAAGCGGCCGGATTCTCCGGCGGCGGTACCCGATCGTTCGAGGGCGGTCGCGTTACTGGCTCACTCCGACAGCTCCGTCACTGGTAAGACGAACGAGTTCACAGTCACGATGTCCGACGTGCAGTCACCGATCGACTGGAGACCGGATGTGGCACGGTCGACGGCGCGGGCGGTCGAGCTCCTGCCGGCGCCGCAAACGAACACGGTGCCGTCTCAGGAGCAGGTGGATATCCCGGCGGTCATGCATGAGGATCTGCCGGCGCTCGCGTCACTTGTGCAGCCCGATGGCGCCGTTGCCGAAAACCTGGCCGAAACGGCGACCTCGACGTCCGAGCCGCAGATGTTGGGTCGCCAGGAGTCGGGTGCAGCCTTGCTGCCCGGTAAAGCGGTCGAGCTACTTTCCGGCATGGTGACGAGGGAAGAAGCTCTCGGGCTTTACGGCTGCTGGAGGCGCACGTACGGCGAGTTCATGCGCCTCTTCGGCCAGCACTACGGCATCGCGGAGACGGACGCAGACGTGATGACCGACGAGTGCGAACACCGCGGCGACATCGGCTGATCGCCCGCGGCTCGGATCAGACCATGGGCGGCCGTGCAGCTCGGGATCACGGACTGTTTCCGTCCGAGGCCGAGATTGCGCGGCGGCTCAGCCAGACGCCTCAGGGATGGGCTGCCAAGGCCCGCCTGCTCGAGCGCGACGGCCTGCCACGCGTCGACCCCTTCATGGGTGGCCGCTACTGGCCGGCCGTCCGCGTCTTCTTCAACGCACGATATGGTCTGTCCGGGGTCGAGGCACTCGCTCTGGATGGCTCGGAGAACCTCGATGCCCTCTAAATCCCGCAGGCCTGGCCTCAAGAAACGCGGCCTCGGCCGAGGTACTTGGATCGGCTGGGTGGCCCCAGGTCGAGCCGTAAGGGCAGGGTTCCGACCGACCGTCGTTCGGCTACCCTACGCGCTCGAAAACGCGGCTCACCGCCCACTGATTGAGGCCGCTTGCCAGCGCTTGCAGAAGGAGATGTTGCTGTTCCTGGCAAGCCGCGTGAGCAGTGAAACGGTTGCCGAGAGGAAGATCGCGTTCGACCCGTTGGAGAGGTCCGACGACCGAATATTGGGTAGCAGTGTGAATCCGGTTCGTGTCACACTCTTGATTGCACAAATTCATCTTCTGCAGCTTCGCTCGGAAATCGAAACCGCGTTGAGGCTTAGCCAGCAGCCGCAGGAATGAGCTGCCAAGTCCCGCGTACTTGAGCGTGACGGACTGCCACGCATCGATCCTTTGATGGGCGGACGCTACTGGCCGGCCGTCCGCGCGTACTTCCATGCGCGATACGGTCTCTCCGGTGCCGAGGCGCTCGCGCCCGATGGCCCGGAGAACCTCGATGCCCTCTAAACTCAACGCGCCCGGTTACAAGAGAAGGCGCAATCCGAGCGGCACCTCCCGGGGCTACTGGTGCGCCACGCACGAAGCCCGAAAAGCCGGCTATCCGACCAGCACCGTTCCGATCCGCGACTCGCCCGATGATCCCGAGGGACGTCGGCGCATCGAGGCCATCTGTCAGCGACAGCAGGCCGAGATGCTGCTGTTCATGGCCAACCGTGGCCGTGCGGTCGTGCGGTTCGACGGCACGATCCGCGACCTCTCGCGCCGCTATCAGGCCGATCCGGCCAGCCCCTTTCAGCGGCTCAAGCACAACAGCCAGCGCGCCGACTTCTACGTCCTGCGGCTGCTCGAGAAATCCGTCGGCAACCGGCAGATCCTGGCGATCAAGATCGGCGACATCCAGCGCTGGTACGACGTTGCCAAGCGGCCCGCGAAACCGGGCGGTCCCGAGCGGGTGCGCAAGGCCTGGGGCCTGATCAAGAAGCTGCGGGAACTCTGCGCCTACGGTGTCATGGCCGAGCTGCCCGGCTGCGAGCGGCTCTACACCATCCTGCGCCACGCCCGTTTCCCGCAGTCGGCTCGGCGCCGAGTCGTGATGGAGCTGCGCCAGGTCGAAGCCTTCATCCCGCAGGCGATCGCGATGGGCCGCCTGTCGCTGGCCCTCGGCACCGCTATTCAGTTCGAGACCGCCATGCGGCAGAAGGACGTGATCGGAGAGTGGGCGCCCGTGCCCGAGGGTTCAACGCCCGCGCCGCAAGCGTTCGTGCTCAATGGCCGGCAGTGGGGGAGGGGGCTGACGTGGGAGGACATCTCGGCCGACCTGATCATTCGCAAGGCCACGACCAAGACCGGTGCATTCGCGGCCCACGACCTGAAGCTCTGCCCGCTGGTGCTCGACCTGCTGGAGCGCGTGCCGGTCGAACAGCAGCATGGGCCGCTGATCATCGACGAGAACGCCGGCCGTCCCTACGCCGAGTCGGCCTATGGACGGGAGTGGCGGATCGTGGCCCGCGCGGCCGGCATCCCCAACGAGGTGTGGAACATGGACGCGCGGGCCGGCGCGATCACCGAGGCGGAGAACGCCGGTGCCGACCTCGATCATATCCGCTCGGCCGCGGCCCACAGCCAGACCTCTACGACGCAGCGCTACTCGCGCGGCGCGCTCGGCAAGTCGCAGAGGGTGGCCGAGCTGCGGCTGGCGCACAGGGCTGCGCGGAGCAAGGCGTAGGCGATTCCGCAGGGGCGGGGGCCGTCGGCAGCTCCGTCCGGTTTCGAGCAGCGCTGATACTGCGTCGGATAGCCGGTCATGGTCGAAAGCCGACTGGCTGGGTTTCAGTAGCGCGATGCACTAAACCGGACATCGAAGCATTCTTGCTACAGGCGTCTGGGACGCACGTTTTGCCGACGTTTGAATAGCCGACACGTTTGTCCGACGCGGTCAGAGATATTTCGGCCGCCCAAAATGCATGGCCAGCGATCGTCGGGAAAACGGTCGGATTTCCTACAAGCAGCTTCTATGCGCCAGACGCGGCTCAAAGGTCGGTCAAGTCGCAAGCGCGCCTTCGGAGTCGCTGCTCAACGGCAGAGATACGCCATCGGTGGACCTACGGACGTTCGCGCTTGAAAGGACCACGGCATGGGCAGGTCTCGAAAAGAGGCTGGCCCATGCTTTTGTGTTTGGAAAGGGGTAGAGTATCCTTCTGGAATCCCTGCATCCTTGACCGGATGCCGCGGACTCGGCCCTTCCGGAAGCCTAGTGTTGGGTCGTGCCGCTCGCGCTTGCGTGAGCCATGAAGAAGCGGACCATCTCCCGGCTGGCATCGGGACCGCGCGGGTCCGTGTAGCTGCCGGTTGGACTCCCACCAGACCAGGCGTGCCCGGCCCCATGCAGAACCCACTGCTCCAACACCTCTCGACCAGAACCATCGGACTGGATGGTGCGGGTGTAGGTCATTCCACCGGAGCTCTCCCCGTGCGTGACGATCCTGCTCGACGTCGCCTCGGGGGTGGCCTGAGCGATGACCCGGTCGCCATTGACCGGGTTGACGGTGCGGTCGGCATCACCGTGGAAGACGATGGTCGGAACCGAGGCGTGCGTTCCTCGTGGCTGGGCCGTCCCGGCTCCGTTCATGGCAGCAAAGGCGGACGGCATGTCCTTGGCCGCGCCGCACGGAAGCCCCGAGTGAACACCAACCGCCGCGAACAGATCGGGGTAGGTGACCGCCATGATCGCCGCGGCCGCGCCGCCGGCCGACAGCCCCGCGGCATAGACCCGGGTCGGATCGGCCGAGAACTCCCGGATGACCTCACGCGCAATACCCGCGATCAGCGAGGGCTCACCTCCCTCACGCTTCTGATCGGAAGCGTTGAACCAGTTCCAGCACTTCTGCATGTTGGCCGACTGTGGCTGGCCGGGATACACCGCCAAGAAGGTCTGCTCCTCGGCAAGCTCGTTCATCCTTGTGCCGGCAGCGAAGTCATCGGGCGACTGGGTACAGCCGTGCAGCATGACGACCATAGGAAGCGGCTGGCCCGTGTAGCCGCTTGGGACGTAGACCTTGTAGGGCCGGCTACCCGCTGCGTTGGAGAAGCTCCGCTCCTCGTATCGCGCCCCAGCCGGTACCGGGACCGGAGTACGTTGCGGCGATCCGAGGCCTTCCCCCAGGCCTGGCATCGAGCCCATCTTGGGGAAGCGCTCGCGTAAGGATCGTAGCGTCTCCGCGAGGCCCTGCCGTTCCGAGGCGGCCGTCTTGCCAAGGGGTGCACCCCCGACAGTCGTTCCGCCGAAGCTCGGTGCCGTCCAGGCTCCGCCAGGGGTGGAAGGCGCCACCATGTCGATGGTCGGCCATGATGGCGCGGCACTGCCCCCGGTGCGGGACCCTCCCTTTTGCGGAGCCGGCTCAGGTTCGGCGGCCGCTGGGCGCCCCTGCAGCAGTGCCATTGCCTCGGCGAGCTGGCCGGCTCGGGTGAGACGGGTCACCTCACCCATGTCGATGGTGGAGAATGCGTTCATGGTCATGATCCTGGATGAGGTGGACGGGCCGTTGAAAAAGGACTGGCCTTCGCCGCGAATGGGGTAGGATGAGAAATCAGGCGGTACGGTCGGCCAACGCCGCCTTGAGCGCCGGGCTGGCGTGGAAGGCGCCGAGGACCCGCACCGAGGCGATGGCTGCACAGGCGAGTTCTGGCGTCACGTCAGGGGCGATGCTGGCGAGGCCGAGGACTTGGATGTGGAGCGGGGTCCCAGCGTCCCTTGCCGCTTCCAGATCCTGCCGGGTGTAGTGAGAGAGGCCGAGGCTGAGCTGTTTGCGGGCCACCGATTGCTTCACCGCGTCGCCCTGGCGTTCGAGCTGGTTGCGCACGGCCGTTCGGATGAAGTCGGCGCGGTTTGCGTAGAAGCCGTCCCGGACCAGCAGGTCGATGTGGCCGAGATCGACGAAGCCGAGGTTGATCGTCAGCTTCTCGCTGTCAGGCGATTTGGGCCGCAGCTCTCGCACATTGTCCGCCATCTCGGAAACCCTCTACACCATCCCGTTGGATGGTTTAGAGATGGTCTCTGGACTTCCGGCCACAAGGGCTGGCCGATATCTTCGCGGAGAGACTGCTCCGAGAAAGCCTTGCACCCGCGGCGCCGCCCGGTCCTTCGCCTTACGAGGTGACGCTGACCTCAACGGTCATGCCTTGGGGCGCGTCGGTTGGGCCGCTGAAGCTGCCCACCACCGGCATCGCTTGGCGGATGTCGCGCGCGACAGCGACCGGGATCAAATTCGCGCCGCCCACGCTGCGGTTGGTCGGGTCAAAGGTGATCCAACCGGCGCCCGGCACGTAGACTTCGGCCCAGGCGTGGGTAGACCCTGCGCCGGCGGAGCCGAGGAGCGCTTGCGCCGGGTCGGAGAGGTAACCGGAGACGATCCGCGCGCCGAAGCCGAGGCTACGAACCGCCTCGACAAAGAGGGTCGCGAGATCCCGGCAGGACCCTTGGCCAAATGCAAGAGTTTGGCTCGGCGACTGCGTTCCCTCATTCTCCCTGGCTTCATAGCCGATCCCGCCCGCGATGCCGGCGTTCAGATCCTTGAGGAGGGACAGGGTGTCGGTGGGATTGCCCGCGACGAACCCCTGTGCCCAGTTCTGAAGACACGCGTCCTCGTCAGGATACTGCCGAACTGTGAGGGCGCCGAGGTCCGTCCACTCATCGTCGGAATAACGAAAGGGAAACGAAGCCGCCGACGCAGCGATATCGAACACCGGGTAGGCCACCGCACTGAGCTCGACGCGCGCGACGCTGTCGATGACGAGCGTAGGGGCTGGGGCATGAAACGTGGCTGTCGCTACCGCATTCCCGGCGACGTCGTAGGCCCAGGTTACATTCGCGGAAGGTGTGACGGTGAGGTCGCTTGATACGAGGCGGGTCTCACGGGACTCACGGGGCCGCAACAGGAGCCGGTGCGGTCCAAAGCTTACGGGTTGCCGGTAGTGGTAGGTCGTTCGATGGTGGATCAGCAGATTGACCAATGAACGCTCCTGCAGGCTTGATTAGGTAGGCCTTGCCTCGTCCAGGCCGTTCCTCTCGGCGTGAATTGGCATACACCTGCGACGCCGATTTGGTGCGGTAAGCCGTTGACCACATTAGCCCAGTGCCCCGGGAAGCGCGGCTGCCGACCCACAGGAGCCTAGCTAATCCTGGCTGAGGCGTATCAACTGGACTCACATGTAGGGAAAAAAGGTCGAATATACGTCAGCAGTGGCTCACGCGGTCTGCGCAGAGCAAGCGGCCGGACACGCCAGTTCAGTCTGCGAACCGCCGGCAGTCTGGATTGGATGGTTCACGTCCTGTCGGTCTGTGTTGAATGGTGAAACGCCACTTCCTGAACCAGACCGGACGCGGTTCACTGAGGGCATGCCCAAAATGAACCGGATTGGCGCCGGGTTCTGAAACGACCACATGCTTGAATGCCAGCAAGCTCTGAAGCGAGCAGGGCCTTCCAATGACCCGTTGGAATGACCTTCCTCCGGCCGCACAGCGCAGACTGCTTGCAGACCGGATGCGGATCTCGCGAAGCCATTATCGGGCGGCTTGTAGCCACTCCGCCGAGGCCCTGGCACGATCCCGCGAGATTTTGCGCGTTCCTGTCTACTGGCGGTCGAAACTCGCTGAGGCATACCCAAACCGCACCAGCTCGGCACATATCGGAACGTGGTCATTCACTGCCAGTTGGTCCGCATGTCCGATCCGTCCCCCCCGTTGAGCCTTGAGGAAGAACAAGCTCATCTCAGCAAGGCGGAACAGGACATCGTGGGCGGAGAACGGCGCATCACCGAGCAGATCGCCCGCATCGCAAAGCTGAGAGCTGATGGACATGATACCGCCGTGCACGAGGCGGTCCTCACCACGCTGCAAGCCACGTTGGTGGAGTGGTATGGGCACCGCGATCTGATCCTTCGCACCATCAAGCGTTTGCAGGATCAGCAACCACGAACCGACAGCGCTGCCGATGGATGCCCTGGAAAGCGATAGGGCAGCACATGCCCAAAATGCACCGAGGCTGGCGCATAGATTGCCGAGCCACGTCGCGAGCTGGTCTTGGCGGCACGCCAGGGGCAACCGATCTCAAGGTCTTGGTTCGAGGTTCACCCGCCGCGTGATCGGGTCGCCAGCCACCGTGTGGGGGTGAACGACTGTCACGATGGAGGACCCGATGGTGCGCCTGACGCAGTCGCTACGCTCGTTCTACGACCATCTGTGTTCACGGATCGAGGCATCTGCCGCGAGACACGAAGCCGAGGTGGCGCGCCTCCGAGCGGAACTCGCTAAGCACTCTGGAGGCAGGCCGAAACCGCCCGTTGAGATCCCGTCCGCCGACACGCCTGTCCACTGATCGAAGCAAACCTCAGCGGACAGGATCTCGGGCCGTTCTGCGCTAGCCCTAGAGGTATGCCTCCAGAGAACTCACCCGTCAGCTGGTTCAGTTGCGAAATTCGCTAGCTCGCGCGAGGCGAAACCCCAGTATCAGAACGCAGCCGCGGCCAGGAAGCAGAGGATGCCCGCGGCCAACATCACCAGCCCCGGCCAGTTTGCCCGTGGGCTGAAGCCGGCCGCGCTATCCGTCCGGCTCCTGGCTTTGAAGCGCCCACCCCAGAGCGCCGTAAAGGCCGTGAGCAGGAGGCCGCTGATGAAAAGCAGTGCACCAGCCCAGACAAGGATCAGCCTTGGCTCAAGGGCAGTGGCCGCGCTCATCGCAGACACTCGTGCTTTGGTTTCGGTTCTCGCATGACTACAGGACCGCTGAACGGTTCAATCAGAACGCCCCATTCAGCCAGCGCCCGCGCCTGAACCCTCGAGCAGGAACGAGATTTTCACGTTGACCCGGAACTGGGTCACCTTGTCGTTCTCCACGACGGCTTCGAACTCCTTGACCCAGACGGACTGGATGCCGCGGAGGGTGCTGGATGCGCGCTCGACCGCTTGCTTGATTGCGTCTTCGTAGCCTTGCGGGGATTGAGCTGAGAGTTCGAGGAACTTCACCACCGACATGGTTGCCTCCCTCGCGGGTGAGGCACGTGATGCTATGCCTGGCCCAATAGGGAGGCAATCCTCTTTGCGGTTGTGTGCAGGGGCTTGGCAGTAGCTCTGAGGCGGTTCCATACGCGCCCCTTCTGCGAGCGGGATTAGGCCAGGGGTGAAATCACGAGCTTTCGCGAGATCCGCTGTCAGGCCTCAAGCAGCCAGCACTGCTGCCGGCCTCATGGAGCGACAAGCGACCGCTTTCGGGGACGGCGTAGACCGGCTGTTACGACGAGGTTCGGTCGGAAGCAGCCGGGAGCATCGGTCTGTTAGAGGTGCACCCATAGCGAACCGGCGATACCGGTCTTCATCCGCATACCCAAACCGAACTATCGGTAGAGGCGGATATAGGTGTGAATGCAAAGGTGAGGCCTCACTCGATCACTTCGTCGGCGCGAGAGAGGAGAGAGACTGGGATGGCGATCCCAAGAGCTTGCGCTGTGCGAAGGTTGAGGATCAGCGAGTAGGTGCTCGGCTGTTCGACCGGCAGGTCGGCTGGGCTCGCACCCCGGAGGATGCGATCGACGTAATAGGCTGCCCGGCGCCAATTCTCGCCGAGATCGGAGCCGTAGCTCAGGAGGGCGCCTGCGTCGGCCATCTCGCGAATGCTCGACATAGTGGGCAGTCGGTGAGCCAAGGCCAACGTGGCGACCCGGCTCCGCTCCGTGATCAGCAGCGCATCGGCGAGAAGCAAGACGATGTCCGCGCGCTCAGCGGCGAGCCTCTGCACTGCATCGTCAAGGTCGTCGGCTGCCTGCAACTCGGCCACGATCAGTTCGAGGCTCATCGACGGCGCCGCAGCGCGAGCCGCATCGCGTTGGAATATGGAAGCCGGGTTGCCGGTGTTGATCAGCATGCCGATCCGCCTAGACCCTGGTACGATCTGGCGGGCGAGGTCGAGTTGCTTCGCGAGCAGGGTCTCGAAGCTCACGAGAGAGATCCCGGTCACTTGGCCGCCGGGATGGGCGAAGCTCTCGATGAGGCCCGCGCCAATCGGGTCAACGAGTGTCGCAGACACGATTGGTGTTCCGGGCATGGCGCGGCGAGCGGCAAGGGCCGCAGCGGTGGTTGCGGTGACGACTATCTGTGGCCGTTCCCGCGCCAATTCTTCGGCGAGAGCCGGAAGTCGATTGAGTTGCCCCATGGCCCAACTCAGATCGATGAATAGGTCCTGGCCTTCGATCCGTCCGAGGCGCGCAAGCGCTTGGCGGAAAGCCGCGACGAACGCCCCGTGTGAGGCAGGGGAACCCGTCACGAGGCAGCCGATGCGAGCCGCGTCTCGCGCGGCGATCGCGGCGGCGGGGCCGAATAACGAGACTACTGTGAGCCCTGCGACTACGTCACGCCGTCTCATCGGATGATCTCAACGAGCCCGGAACGGACGGACTAATTCACCCGAAAGCGGATCTAGGCCGCAAGTGGCCGTGAACGATGATTCGTCAAAGACGCACCCATACCGAACCGATGGTGACGGTTCTCATTGGCATACCCAAACCGTACCGATGCGGGCGCATGAGCCACACGAGATGAGGTCGCTCCGCGCCGTCTCGGCGGCGATAGCCGAGAAGGGCTTCCGCGTGAGCCACAATGCCGTCACGGAGATCCTCGGTCGGGCCAGCGGGAACGCCCGCGCCGTAGCGTGAGCGTCGCGTGGATCTAGCCGAGTTCGCGTTAGGATCCTCGACCGGACCGGAGGCAGATACGGGCTGAGTTCACTCTCGTACCGCAGCCTCGGCCAGCAGGTGCTTCTCGGCCTTACGAATAATGGAGAGCGGATCGCGGCTTCGCTGATGCGCCAGCAGGAGCAGATCGGTGATGAGATCAACGATTGCGCAGGAGGGTACACCATCCTCCAAGCGCCGGCTTGCGCC
Source organism: Methylobacterium sp. CM6257 (assembly GCF_054611515.1). Lineage (NCBI taxonomy): Bacteria > Pseudomonadati > Pseudomonadota > Alphaproteobacteria > Hyphomicrobiales > Methylobacteriaceae > Methylobacterium > Methylobacterium sp. CM6257. The sequence continues at coordinate 5,110,528 of NZ_CM137735.1, read as the reverse complement.
CTCGGCAGAGAGGTAAGCGTCGAGAGCGGCCTGCGCGAGCTTTGTGCGGCTGACTTCCACCGTCATGAGCACGCTCCTCGGAAATTCGGCCTACCAGATCACGCCATCGGGCGGTTGATCCGCCGAAAGGCGGCACTCGTTGATCAGGCGCCCTTGTGCGTCGAAGACGCCCCGCCATGCGGCCTCACGGCATCGAACCGTAACGCGAGCCCCTCCTTCGTTCCGGCCGTGCCCTGTCTCAACGCGCGTGCGAACGAGGCCAAGGCTCGTCTCATCTTGCAGCAGCCGGAGTGTGATGCCGAGCTTGGCTGCAAGCTCGCTTGGCTCTGCAACCCACTCGCTGCCCGTCTGGCGATTAAACTGCATCGCGGCACCCTCCGTCAGCTCGACAGGAGAACGGGCTAAGATTGATTATAGCACAGGCAGAGAAGCCACGCGACTGAGGCGTCTCGGCATAGCTCAACGGCATCGCCGCGGAGCTGAACCGCCGGGAGATCCCCACGGCATGCGGTGGCCAGTGGTCGGCGGTGCAGGTGCAGTGGGTACAGGCACAACTGTAGACATGGAAACGGGCCGCCCTCGGGGGATGAGGACAGCCCGCTCACCGAACGACGACAGAGACTCTCACGTCTGACTGGTAAACACAGCGGCGGATACTCAGTTCCGTCTGAAATCGAACGCAGGACGCATCCATCTTCGTGCTGCGGCGACGGGTCGCCTGACAGAAGAACGGGCCGCCCCGTTAGAAGCAGCCCGAGTGGGAGGTGTCGCGGCGGTCCGAGATGCCGCACAGCCAAGTTACACCGCTGAAGATGCCGTTCTAGACTGTCGACGCGAATGCGACATCAATTCCGCGCGATTGGCGGCGGCAGCGAAATCAGGTGACGGGGGCAGCGCGCATCCCTAGGACTGCCCCCGTCGCCACAACCGGGGCTCCACGCCGCTCCGGTGGTGAAGCTGCTATTCGTCTTCTAGAACACCCTCAGCCGCGAGCTGCGCCGCGAGCGTAGGCGTCTCAGACTTGCGAGGGCGACCACGCCCACGCTTCACCGGCTCCTCGGGATTGAGGATGGCGGCTACGGGTGCGACAGGCTCGACAACGATCGGCGCCACCGGAACGCCCTCAAGAGCGGCAACAGCGGCGTTGGCCTCATCACAGACGGCCTGAGCGGCAGCACTGTGCTTTGCCTCAAGCTCGGCAAGCGTCGCGGTGGGCGTGATCGGCGCCAGCGGATCGGCATCCCAGTTCTGCGAGGCCATGAACGCGCGCAACGCGGCGGCCTTCTGCGTACCCTCGGGTCGGATAAACGCCGCCTGAACTCTGGATCGGGGGCCGTGTTGTCCGTGAAGTCCGCGGAGGTCACATGCCCAAGCCCGTCCCGACATCCGACCTGACCGCCTTCCTGGCCGTGATGGGACTGCTCGCAGTCATCTCGACGGTCGTTCACGGCTGACCGTCCGGGGCTGTCCCGGCTAATTCGACGAGTCCCTTGTCAGTAGCCCTGAGTCTTCAGGACCGAAAATTCCCACCTCGTTTGGGATCCGCTGGCTAGCTTGGTTCAGATAAGCTTCGTGCTGAACTCGCTCTATATCCTCCCGATTGCGGCTCAGGTCGGCGAGGGCCTCATGCTGCTCACGAGGTGCAGAACCTGCAGCAAGCAAATCGATACCAAGGCGCGGATCTGCCCGAGATGCGGTGCCTTGACGGGCGTGAACACGCGCACGAGCGATGAGCCGCCATCCGGAGTGCTCGGTTTCAGCGCCGCGGCCGCGGTCGTCTTCTTCATCTTCCTGTTCCTGAAGTGGCTCGGCCTCCTGCCCTAACGTGGATCAGAGGGCGCCACCAAGCTCGCCCGGCACATGGCCGCGTATGAACGGTTTAGGCCGATCATCAGTTTATGTGATGACTAGGTGAGGGTTGGCCCATGGATACACACCTGCTTGGGTTGGTTTCGCGCCTGGTTCAGAGCGCCAAGACTCACGGCTTACTTGCTGCCGAGGCGGCGGCGATAGCTTGCGAGCTGGACAGAAGGCGGCACCGAGGTGAGGCGGCGATCATCCGGGCGACGGCCCGGAACCATCGTATCCGCCAGCTTGAGATTTCAGCGAACGTCGCTGCCCTCAAGGCCCTGTTACGTCCCTGCCAGCCGAGCCGATCTTGAGCGATACAGCGTCCGCCAATCCGCTTCAGGAAGCCGTCAACGCCTTGCTGACGAAGGGGCACACGGTCGAGTCAAGCGGCTGATCCCGAGCTCTACGCGCTAAGCGCCTCCACTATGCCCTGACGAGCGTGGTGCGTCCTGCAAGAGAACGTACACTCGGCAAAAAACAGGAGGAAACGATGGCCTACAAAATCACATTCTGGCACCGCAAGCGCCCAGTCTATGCGAAGGCTTGGCCCTGCGACCTAGAAGCGGCTACTAAGTACGCGAAAGCGCAGCTCCCGATCCAACACACGCAGCACCGGGCATCGTCCGTGAGCGTGACCTGCGAGCGGACTGGGGAAGTAGTTTTTAGCCTCGCTGAGCAGCCAGAACTGACAAACGCTTAAGCTGCGGTCCGGGCTGCAGCCTTTCGTTACGTCCCTGGCCACGTACGAGAAATCCCTGCGTGCCGCGTCCCGGACCATTACCAGAATCCATTGGGGAGCTGGTCGCGACGCAAAAAGCCCCGCCGAGCACAGAGCCGGGCGGGGCTGATTCAGTTGCTGTGCCGCAATCGCGGTGAGGCGATTACGCAGCCATCTTCGTCACGGCCTGGAGGTTCTCGTTACTGACGAGAAGCGCACCACCGGCCACGGGGGCGCTGCTCTCCGGACTCAGGCGGTCAGCCACGAAGGGGACCAGGGCGACGTTGGCGGCAACGGCGGCGACGAGAGCGGAAACGAGCAGGGCGGTCATTGCGAGCGGTCCGTGTGGCGTTGCGTTGCACCAAATATAGCAGCGCACAACGCTTGTTGGTATACCAAGTGCCATATGCCAGATCTGCGATCAGTGCATAGTTCGAACGATCTCGGAACTCAGACAGGCGTCGAACGCATTATGATGCCTGACCTACCGTTCGCATGTGTTATCCTGCTGCTATGCCGAAGCGCGTCTCGCATCCCTACACGATCCACATCCAGACCCGCAGGTGGATGAAAGGGCGTTTCTGCTGGGCGATCCGACAAGGCGGTCGCATCGTCCGGGAAGGTTCGGCCACGTATCCGGGCTTCGAGGATGCTCGCATCGCCGGAAAAGAGGTTCTCGATCGGATGGTCACGGCGTGGTCGCACGAAGTAGGGTTGATGCAGCCTGGCAGCTGATCGTGCCGGTTTGGGCGGTGTCAAAGCCATGGCCGTGTTCCCGGATACGGCACTGAGACCGACTATCTCGCGTTATGATCATGGCCCGATGTAGAGGTCATGCGATGCACGTCCTACCCTTCTTCACGGTTCGCGCGCTCATATTCTCGCCTGACGGTAAGATGCGTCTTGAACGGCCGGAAGAAATCTACGAAACACCAGCTGAAGCTCGAGCCGTTTGCAATGCGATTCTAGCCGCGCATCGAGCCAATTCGATCTGCTCGGTTGTACAGGTCCACAATACCTTTGGTGGTCGGGTAGACGTCTGCGACGATTACTGACAGACGGGTGCGCCAGCGGTGACGCATGACCTAGGGGCGTTCGGCTTGTAGCGGCGCAGAAATCGGCTCTACGTCCTCACACGAGGGAACGTAGGCGCACCAGCCGCAATGCCCCTTCTCGGCCGCCTGAGGGGCGTTCCACTGTGAACAGGTCGGGCAGATCTTCACGACGATGGGGGGCCGTGGACGTATGCCAGTCCGCGACCGCGGAACGTGACCTTTCCTTGAGGGAGGTCATCCGGCATCGGTAGTTCCTACGTAGTCATGCAGGCCAATCCAGATTGGCCGCTGATGTTTCCGCCCGGCTTGCACTGAGCCAGTCCGCGCGTGCCAGGGCCGGACCTGCCGCCCGTGAAGTGGTGCGCTCTCCAGTAATCGCCGCTACGCGTCAATTGGCCATGTAAGCTGCCAACCCGGTTAGCCCACGCAGGTGGGATCGATCATCTTCATTGCTTCTTGAGCCCAGCCCTGCGGCCAACATTTCGAGCCGGATCTGGAGTATGCCGATGCTCTTCTGGGACAGGTCGGCCGGAAGCAGAATGGTCACGTCCCCCTCATCGAGCCGTATGGTCTGTCGGATCGCTGGAGCGTAGGCCATCTGACCCTCCGTCAGGAGTATTGGTTACTCTGTATGGAGGCTAAGATTTCACGAACCGTGGGCCTCGGCGGTGCTCCGGCGCACGCACTTGAAAACTAGTTATCGTCCGGCGGGCACGAAAAAACCCGGCGCGGCGAACCGAGCGGGCGGCCTTGCCAACGGTTAACAGATGGTTAAGCTCCTGCGTAGTTCAACTACGGGGGAGCGCTCATGATCCGGATACTGCCGACGCACGATGGCACCTGGACTGTCTATCGGGGCGCCCTCGCAATCATCACCGGCCTGACCCGGTTACAGGCGGAGCGGTATGAGGCGAGCATCGCGCGCCAGCGCTGAGCTACATTCCGGAGCGCCGCGGCGGAGCGGCCTAATCCGGGCCGCCCTATCCTGCTGACATGACCGAGCTCGACATCAGTCTACCTCTCCGCATCCGCCGCTTGAATGACGAGTGCATCGTCGTCGAGGACGCGGCTGGCACGAGGCTTTCGTGCACGCATTTCGGCACGGATGAGACCCGGCGCCGATCGCGCGGCAGCATGGCACCCGACCAGGCTGTAGCTATCGCCCCGGGTGATCGCGCGCTCAATCACGGCGCATGTTGAGGGTAGCAGCCGGCCGGAAGTGAGTTGCGAGGCCGAGGGCTGATCAAAGAGAGCCCGTCGCGACTGCCCGGGCTATTGCATCGGGTTCATCCATGTTAAGGCGATTGTACCGCCGACAACGTGCTCGGGCGTTGGCGGCCGAGAGACATGCGCTCCCGCCCCTACATCGGCGCGGTCATGTCCAAATCGCCACCATTCTTTGATCCCAAAGATCCTGCGGTCTGGCTTCCGGGCTATCGGGCAATTGTCTACGCGGAAGGGCGCGGAGATGCTGTCGTGTTCAGCTTGTGTGCGGTCGACGACGCCAGTGCCCTGAAAGCGGCGCGCGAGATAGCGGGTACTCTCGCTTTCGAGGTTTGGGATGGGCTTTACATGCTCCGTCGCCAGGACATGACCCGTCGGGACGAGCCCGCGGCATAGTGATCTGCGCCCCACATGATCCTATCACTGCTCGGTCCGGAAGGACTGGGCCGTGATTGCGTGCCAGTCCTGCGGCAAGGCGCTTGAGGCGATGGCGAGGATATGCCCGAGCTGCGGTGCTCTGACCGGCGTAGGAACGCCACCGAGTGACGAGCCGAGGGCCACTGGCTGGAACGGCTACACCAGCCTCTATATTTTCGCTGGCATATTTATCCTGCTGATCGACTGGTTTCTGACCTAGCCGCGTTCCCGACCATGGCACTGAGGCCCAATCTACTACGTTCCTGTAGAGCCCAGGAGGCCATCAGATGCGCACGTCTACGCCTACGCCTGACCTTGCTGCTTTCCTGGCCGTCATGGGCTTTCTCGCCGTCGTGGTGACCGTCGCTCACGTCTAGTCATTGGACTGTCCTGAGTTCGGTCGAGTAACGCCTACATCGCTCTGTCGTCTTTCTCTGGTAGCTACCAGCGCGCACCCGATCCGCGAGGCGAGCCATGCCCCTGGCGGTCCGGTGCTTGCTCCTCATCCCCTAGACACCCTCACCCGGTCGCGGTCACCGCCATGCGCTTGCAGATGTTCGCTCGGATACGCCGATGGGTGAGTAGGCCTAAGCCCGTGCGCCTTGCTCACGTCTTGGAGGCCGTGGCAGCCCTACGCGTCTACGGGATCGTCGCGACGCCGTGTGGGGATGATTTTCAGCACTGGCAGATGGGCGACTTCACGATGACCGAAGCCGAAGTGATCGACTTTGCCGTGAGCAGGGGCCTGATCGCCGACCGTTAGGCGAACTACCAAGCCTGACAACCGCTCGCGATTGTCGAGAACCGGCCGCTCTCACATGAGTTAACCCAGACCTAGACAAAAAAGGACCGCCCACGAAGGAGCGGCCCGAAGTCTAGGGAGGAAACGCCCACGAGGGGCTGCGGTGCTGCACGCCATGCTGCACCGCACTGCGAAAACTGCTGGCCGGCAACCTGGTTCCCGGCCGGCTTCTGCATGAGCTGATCCGGCTACGGGCTTCTCCATGCCGCGCGACGTCCTGGAGCTGATGCGCGCCCTCTACTGCCGGATCGCCACGCACGAGGCCCTGGCGGACCGGGGCGCGCAAGGCCGAGACCTTCGAGCGAGACGGGTGCTACGGGGAGGCCGAGCTTTTACGGAGCCTCGCACGGAGTCACCGGATCCGCGCGATGGAAGTTCGCGCTCACATCGGACTGCTCGAGTTGGGGTTCGGTCTCGGGCGAGGCTGACCGGCCGACGCGCTAGATCGGCGCCATAAGCGTCAGCACTGTCGTTGCTACAACCATCAGGGCGCCGGTCGAGAATACAGAAATCGCGAGCTTCTCCATGGCCTTTCCTCCTGGCAACATCGATTGCCCAGCCTGGGAGTAAGCTCTCATGAACCATGGGCGCCGACGATGCTCCGGCACACGAGTCCGAACGCTCTTTATCGTCAGCCGGGGTGGAGGAAGCCCACTATGGAATTTCGCCGCCGGCCCTAATTTCCGGGTGAGACCGGCTTAGTTTTCAGCCGACGTGCCGAATTCCGCGTGTTATCGTGAGCCCTGGCGGTGGAGGCACTCCGATGATCCGATCTGCAATCGCACTCGTGCTCATCGCTACCCCGGTGATCGCAGCTCCCGCGCATAGGCAGCCCACGCCAGCCACGGTGCAGCAGCCGGGCGCCGATCCGGCCCATCCCGCCAGCGCGGATGAGAAGGCCCAAGCCGCCCAAGCCGCTCAGAACGAGCGGGTTCGGAGCAAGCTGCAAAACGACATGGACGCGCGGATGAAGGCGATGGACGCGCGGACGAACCGGAGCATCGGGAGCATCTGCCACGGCTGCTGAGCGGCAAGCTCCACACCATGCTCGCGCTTGAGGTCCCGGCAGTGCATCGACGTGCTGTCTCAGGCCAAGCCGCGGGGTCCGCTCTATAAGGCGGTTGGGCAGATCGTGGATGCGATCGACGGCGTGGCTGAGGTGGTGACCGGCGACCGCAAGCGCTTCCATCAGGTGAGCCCACGGACAGCGAGACCGGACCTACCGTCCGTGAAGTGGCGAACCGTCGAGTAGCGCGCCGCCCGCACGTGGGGCGGCTTGAGCGCCGTGAACAAACTCGCACCCTAGGTTGTTCGTAAGCGCTGTCTGGGCGGCACCTTCCGGCAAGCGGTGTGAAGGCGACATACGGAGCGGAATGGGAGCTCCGTCACATGTCGATGCCAGGGCGTATGGCTATGTCGGAGCCGATCCGGCGCCTGGAGCTGTTTACCGGGGCCGGCCGGCGGCGGACGTGGTCGGATGAGGAAAAGGCCGCCATCGTCGCCGAGAGTGATGGGCCGGGCACCTCGATCAGCGCGGTGGCACGCCGACACGGACTGAGCGCCTCGCAGCTGTTCACGTGGCGGCGCTTGGCGCGTCAGGCTGGGAGGCACGACGACCGCACAGTACGGTTCGTGCCGGCCGTCCTGAGTGTGGGCCCGCAGGAGCCGGTGTCTGCGCAGACGGGCTCCGGGCTGCGTGAGCAACGCGGCTGTCACGGCATCGAAGTTGAGATCGCAGGCGCCACGGTCCGCATCGCTCAGGGCGCGAGCGCGGCTCAGATCGCCGCGGTGATCCGGGCGCTGAAGGCTCCCCTATGATCGGGCCCTCCGGCGCGGTGCGCGTGATGCTGGCCACACGGCCGGTGGACTTCCGCAAGGGCATGGACGGGCTGGCCGCTCTGGTGCGCGACGCGATGGGCGCGGATCCGTTCTCCGGCACGGTCTACGTGTTCCGGTCAAAACGCGCCGACCGGGTGAAGCTCCTGGTCTGGGATGGAAGCGGGCTGGTCCTCGCGACCAAGCGTTTGGAGGCTGGCCAGTTCTGTTGGCCGAAGATCGAGGACGGCGTGGTTCGGCTGAGCGCGGCGCAGCTCGCGGCGCTCGTCGAAGGCTTGGACTGGAAGCGCGTCCATGCGGCTCGTGCCGTGGGCGTGCCGGCGGTTGCCGGCTGAGCAAAAAGACTGGCGGACAGGCTTAATCGCGGTAGTAAGTCACTGGCGGATCTGCTCTCATCCGCTTCGTGGCCGCGCCTGCTTCGCCCTCGTCCGACGATCCCGAGACGCTCAAGGCGCTGCTCGCCGAGGAGCGCGCCGAGAACGAGCGGCTGCGCCAGATCATCCTGGCCATGCAGCGCCACCGCTTCGGCCGCCGCGCCGAGAGCCTGCCGGAGGATCAGCTCCTGCTCGGGCTGGAGGAGGCCGAGCAGGTCGAGGCCGCGGGCTTTGCCGCCGAGGAAACGGAGCCCGCCAAGGAGGCCCAGAGGGTCAAGCGGCGCACGAACCGTGGGGCACTGCCCGCCCACCTGCCGCGGGTCGAGTGCGTGGTCGACGTCGACAGCCTCGCCTGCCCGTGCTGCGCGGGTGCCCTGCACCGGATCGGTGAGGATGTATCCGAGCGCCTCGACGTGGTGCCGACGCAGTTCCGGGTGCTGGTGATCCGCCGCCCGCGCTACGCCTGCCGCGCCTGCGGGGACGCGGTCGTGCAGGCCCCGGCACCGGCGCGGCTGATCGAGGGCGGCCTGCCGACCGACGCTCTCGTCGCGCAGGTGCTCGTCTCCAAATACGCCGACCACCTGCCGCTGTATCGACAGGCGCAGATCTTCGCCCGCCAGGGCGTCAGCCTCGACCGCTCGACGCTGGCCGACTGGGTCGGGCGCGCCGCCTTCCTGCTCCGGCCCGTGCACGAGCGGCTCCTGGAGACGCTCAAGCGCTCGGGCAAGCTGTTTGCCGACGAGACCACGGCACCGGTGCTCGATCCGGGCCGCGGCCGCACCAAGACCGGCCAGCTCTGGGCGTATGCGCGCGACGACCGGCCCTGGGGCGGGACCGATCCGCCCGGCGTCGCCTACGTCTACGCCCCCGACCGCAAGGCTGGACGACCGATCGCGCATCTCTGCGGGTTTGCAGGCGTGCTCCAGGTCGACGGCTACGCGGCCTACGAGAGCTTGGCCAAGGGCGGCGCGGTGCGGCTGGCCTACTGCTGGAGCCATGTGCGTCGGCAATTCTATGATCTCGCCGCCGCCTCACCGATCGCGACGGAGGCGCTGTCGCGCATCGCCGCGCTCTACCGGATCGAGGCCGAGATCCGCGGGCGCTCGGCCGAGGAGCGACGGGCGGCCCGGCAGGAACGAAGCCGGCCCGTGGTCGAGGCGCTGGAGGCGTGGCTGCGGGAGAAGCTCGGCCTCCTGAGCCGCAAGAGCAACTTGGCGGATGCGATCCGCTACGCCCTGAGCCGCTGGGCGGGGCTGAGCCTGTTCCTCGACGACGGGCGTGTGGAGATCGACTCCAACACCGTCGAGCGCGCAATCCGGCCTCTGACCTTGAATCGGAAGAATGCCCTATTTGCTGGTTCGGACGGCGGGGGCGAGCACTGGGCGGTGATCGCCTCGTTGGTCGAGACCTGCAAGCTCATCGAAGTCGAGCCGCAGGCCTACCTGGCCGACGTCATCACCCGCATCGTCGACGGCCATCCGCAGCGGCGCCTCGACGAGCTTCTGCCCTGGGCCTACCCGAGCACACCCACGCTCCAAGCGGTCGCCTGAGAACGCTGCAGCCCAGGCGCGTCAGTCGGGCCGCGTGAACAGGGTCCGAAACAGCGCCTCGGATTGGCGCAGTCCCTCGTCGGTCAGCACCACCGACTTGGCGCGTCCGACCGGATCGGCGATGAGCCCCTTGGCGTGGAGACGGCCAAGCACGGCCCAGTCGAAGCCCTTCCAGGCCCGACGCCCGTCGTGGAGCGTCAGCCACAGAAGGGCGAGCACCGCCTCGTCGATGCGCTCCTCGTCGACCGCCATCCGAGCAGATTAGCACGCCGCGCTCAGACCGGGCGTGGTCCCAGCCGATCGGTTACGGTTGTTCATCATATTGATGGCTGCAGTGGGCGCGTACCTTTCCTGTCATGGCCACCAAACCCGTCCCCACCGTCGGCGATCTGCGCAGGGCCGCAGAGATCACCGACCAGGAGATCGACGCTGCTGTCGAAGCCTACCTTACGAGTCCGAAGGCTGAGCCGTTCCGCTTCGCTTCCGGCTAGGTGATTGACGTGGAGACCGCAGTCCAGGCGCACCAGCCGGCCAAAGCGGCCGCGAGGGATCCAGATCGTTCGGCGAAGTTCAAGCGGACGATGGTCCGGACCGCGACCCTGCTGGCGCATCCGGTGAAGTGATGACGGTGGCGGATCCCGCAAACAGCAACGTCGAGCCCTGGACGGCCGAAGCTCGGTACATGATGGACCGCCTCGAAGGGTTCGCGCGCGGCCTCGGTCTTGATGAGGCAGCGACGCGTCAGATTATCAAGAAAGCCCTTGCCGACATGCCGATCCGCACGGTCCAAGAGCGCTAGACGGAAGCGCGCGCTCGGATGGTCATGGCGACGGCGTAGTGCATGCCCCTCACCTGGCGCCGTTGACCCATAAAAAGCCCGCTGCGGCGAACCGGGCGGGCTAAGTTCGACTATGCCGTTAGCCCTTCCTACCTTGCTTGTAGCTCTTGATCGCGGCTTGGCAACCCGGCGACAGTTTCGACATATTTTTCTCAAAGCACGCCTGCACCTCAGGACTGTCTTCAGGCGGCAGATCGGCACAAACGGCCGTAAAGTCACCCGCACATTGCTGCTGAAGGACCGCTTTCTGCTCGGGTGTCATACTGACCGCAGAAGCCGCGGTTGCTGCCGCTCCGGTAAGTGCAAAAGCCGCCACAAGGCGAACCAGCTTGTTCATGATCACCCTCAGTGCAGATTATCCGATCAGTCTGTGAACGGGCCACATAAGGCGGAGGTTGCAGCGGCCGACGAGCGCGGGGTCTGGCGGGACTTCCCGGCGGTTCGGCACGAGCTGGGGCACTTGCCGACAAGAAAGCCCGCCGCGGCGAACCGGGCAGGCTGAAGTGGATACATGCCTGTTGAATCAACCGGGCCAGCGGACGGGCGGTTCCTGGATGGGCGCCGTTGATCGCTAAATCGGAGCCGTCGCTGTAAGAACAACCGTGGCCGTAACCACTGACGCGACGGTCATGAGCAGAGAAACTGCTATGCTTTCCATGACGAGTCCTCCTGGCGATGTTGGATTGGTCGCTTGGAGGAATCTTCCGTAAATTCGCGGGCGCAACAGTGATCTAGATCAAGTGTATTAATACGGCTTAGCTATCAGCTAAACCGTATTGAGATACAGAGCTCAGCGGGAGTATTCTTTGGTTTGGTACGACTGCAGACGGGAACAGGACGAATGCCGACGAGGACGCGCGGATCGCCGATCCTGCGCGCGGCCTGTCCCACATCACGGGTGTAGTCGGCCAATCGCCAGGTAGCGATCCGCTCGTGTCCCTGGCTTGCGCCGTGTCCGCGGAGGCTGACCGCGTAGGCCTCGAACCCCGCTTCCGCGAAGTAGGGCAGGATGTTTTCATCCCAGATCCATGCCCCGACCGAGATGCCGTGCACGAACAGCAGCCGCTGCGGATACCGTGCGGTGCGCGGCTTCCGGTCGATGATCTCAAGGTCAGGGCTTCCAACCCGAGACGTAATCATGCTCAACAAACTGTCTGGTTCACGAGGGCAGAATGTAAGGCACCAACGTAGGCGCCTGCAGATTGCGCCTGCGCCTGCGGGTCCAGCTCCGCAGTTTCGACGGGATCTGCCGCATGGTTGAGAGCCGGGCGGGGATCGCGGCCGTGCCGGCTTCCGCGGCGAAGCGCCTGCGACGGATTATGGCGATCCGGATCATCCCTCTTGAGGATGCCTGGGCGCTGCGGCGCCTCACTATCTGCGTGCGTTACCTCGCGGAGCTTCCGACTCATGCGGCGCGACTGGCCGAGCACCTTCGCCAAACGTGAGTGCGACCCAGATGAAGCCGGCGTTCCTGCAATTGCTGGGGCTTCTGTCCGCGCGCACTCTACTGTTCGCGGGTCGATAAACTAACCAGTCTTAGGGCACGCACCCGTCCCACGCCGGCATCGTCACGGCTCCCCTTATGTGTGGCCGCCATATGAACGACAGCGAACGCCCCACGAGCGGCGAACACGTGCCGCCCTTTCGGTAAGATCGTCCTTATTCTACGCTGCAAGGGGCGGACCGTGCCCCATCAGCCCGGCTTTGCGGTCCGGCGCCTGTGAGTAGCCAATCAGTGATGATGTCAATCTGATCGCGTTCAAGGAGCGCGGGTGCATGCCCGCAGCTGGGGATCTCCACCCGCTGCGCACATGGCCCGCGGCGGGTCATCAAGTCGGCCGTGCCGGGTTGCAGTAGGTCGGAGTGTTCCCCGCGCAGTAGCAGGGTGCGACAGCTGATCGCGTCCCAGTAGTTCCAGAGATTGACGTTGTAGATCCGCCCCGGCCGAAACGCCTCACCGATCCCGGCGTCGAAATGCGGACGCCAACCTCCTGTAGGATCCGCGATGAAACTGTGCCGAGCGAGATGCTCCCAGTGCTCATCCGTCAGAGATCCGAATGACTTATACGCCTCCCGCAGGTACCGCTCCGCTCCTGCGAAGCTTGAGTGGCTACGTGGAGCTGACCGGACGTGATCTCCGATCCTGCGTAACGCCGCCCAGGGCAGAAAGGGGCCGATGTCGTTGATGACGAGGCTGCGGATGGGTGAGCTCGGCTTTCCGGCCAGTAAGATGCCGATCAGTCCACCGAGGGAGGTGCCAACCCAATCGACCATGTCGACGCCGAGATGGGCGATCAGCACCGTCATGTCGATGAGGTACTGGGGAAGGGCGTAGTCGTCAGGATCCTTTAGGCGGCCACTCCGGCCACGTCCGACGAGATCTGGGCAGACCACACGCCATCCTGCCCGGGCCAGCACCTGCGCCAAAGCGTCGAAGTCACGGCCCTGTCGCGTCAGACCATGGACGCAGATCGCGACCTGCTTCGAGTCGCGGGGGCCCCAATCCGTGTAAGCGACAGGGTGGAAATCTCCGCGGGAGACGCTGTGGAAGTGGCCAATCCGCATGTCTGGATGGGCACCATCCTGAACAGCCCCAGGTCCAATGCGAGCTGTCCTTAGCTTGACTTCCCGTTGTGCTTCGATGGGCGGAGTAGGCTTGCAACGCCCGGTGAATGGGAAACCACCACCGATGAAGTCGATCTCAGGCTGCAAAATCTCAAGGTCCACAGTAGGGGCAAGCAATCATGCGGCGTGCACGGCGCATTGTATAACGGCAGTGAGCTAGGTCGGTTGCGACCGATGCCCAGATGAGGAGCGGCTTCGGTTCAGAAGCCGCTCTCGTTGCCCTCAGCCGCCCAGCCCGCCGACGCAGATGTACTTGGCGCTCAGGTAGTCCCTCGATGCCCTGGTAGGAGCCCTCGCGGCCCACGCCCGACTCCTTAACGCCGCCCAAGGGTGCCACTTCCGTCGTGATGATGCCCTCGTTGACGCCGACCATGCCGTCTTCCAGCGCCTCGGCGACCCGGAAGGTCCGGCCGAGATCCCGCGTGCAGAAATAGCAGGCTAGGCGGAACGCGGTATCGTTGGCCATGCGGATAGCCTCGGCCTCGTCCGGACCCGCGGCTCAGCGGCGTCTCCAGCGCCTTGCGAGCAACTGACGCTAGCGCGTCACGCATCTTGGGCACGGACTTCCGACACGGTCGGCATCCAGCCGAGCGTATCTGGCTTCGCCTGGGAGACTAAAAGCTCCGGGGGGCGCTCGGAAGACTTCCGTCCGCGCAAATCGACAGTGGCGATGCGAGAACGCCGCCGGGAAACGAACGGCGACGTTCATCCGCACATTGGCCTGCCTCGGACATCGCCGCGGCTAAGGTTGGATCTCCAGGGCGCAGGCCTTGTCGCCTACTTCGCGGCTTGGATGTTCGGCGGCCCGAGATGCTGGAGGAAATCCGGTTTGCCGAGGCTCACCCCAGCCCCACGCAGGATCGCGTAGGCGGTGATGACGTGGAAGAAGAAGTTCGGAAGCGCGAAACCGGTGAGATAGACCTGCCCCGTGAAGCGATAGCCCATGCCGTTCGGGAATTTCAGCTCGACCTCGCGCTCCGCGCCCAAGGCCAACGAAGCCGGGCCGACGCTTTCGGCGAAGGCAATCGTCCTTGCACACCGCTCCTTCAGCTCGGCGAAACTACCCTCGACATCCGCCATCGTGGGCGCCTCGATCCCAGCGAGCCGCGCCACCGCGTTCTTCGCGCTGTCGGATGCCATCTGATACTGGGCAGGCAAGGCACGCATGTCGGGAGCAAGACGGCTGAGGAGCAACTCGGCCTCGGGCTTTTCTGATGCCGCCTTGTCGAGCCAACCGCTCATGTTGCGAAGCGCGTTGACAAAGATCGGAACGCTGACGTCGTAGATGCTGATGCTCATCCCCCATGCCTATGGCACCTCTCCTCCTGAAGGCAATGAGGAGGCGCATTCAGGGATAGTGCCTCTACAGGCCTGTCCCGGTCGCAAACCCAGATCGAGCGGGTGTCGCCGAGACCATCAAACTGACCCCGGCTTTCCCGGCTCGGCCAAGAATCCATTTCCCGACCGCTGACGCAATGTCCGGTTACGAGCATCCAACTTGTTAGGTGATCCGCCCGGATTGGGTGCAAAGCTGCCAGCCGAAAGGAGCGGAAGACCCCTGATCCTGGAGCCTTGGGCGGCTAGTTCACGACACGCAGAGTAGACGGGGCAGGCGCGCGCCTGCGCGCTCGGCCACCTCTATCAGGGGTGCTGAGAAGCGGCCGAGCACAATCTCCTTGATCTCCAGTGGGCCGACCTCATAGCCGAGAGCCGTGCGGGCTATGGCACGCGCTGCCATCTCGATCAGCACGACATGCGGGTCCCGGGGGCACCGCTTCCACTACGTGGGCGTCGAGCATGTGGTTCTCGACGATGCTGATTGAAATCCAGGAAAAGACGGGCACTGCGGGGTCTCAGCGACGAGGAGCTCACTTCGGGGCTCTTGCAGTGCTGCCAAAGCCCTGCTGAAATATGCGTGTGAAAGCTTCTTGTAACTGCTCAGGGGTCTGCGGGACGAGAGACATCCAGCTCTTCATCACTGCCTCCGGCGAGAAGCGGTCCATTTCGGCTAACATCCGTCGTTCCAACTCCGCCATAACTGCAGCCTGCATAGGCTGAACGTCCGGCAAACCGAGGAATGTCCGTACTTCCTCAGGCGTGCAGTCAATGTCCACCGTGACCTTCATGTGGCACGTCACCTTCAGACCGAGCGGCAATAAAACACTATAGCAGTAGGTATGCTGGCAAATCAGCGAGCGCCAGACTGCGCCTGTGATCGGCGGCGCAAGGCACAATCACCTACTTTCGTTTTATGTCCGCGCTGTTGCTCCATGCTCTTAGAATTGGCGCAGCGACAACGTCATACCACCACCAGACGCCTGCGAAACCTGGCCAAATGAGTGGAGAAGGAGGCTGGCTACTCGCCTTGCTGATATCTGCCAACGGCACAGGGGTTATTTTTTGCTCCTCAACCACGGGGGGCCGACCATGCTTGAGGAGTGCGTCGTTGAAGGAGGCAATCATCAAGTCCTCTACCGACGTGCCAAGGTCTTTAGCAAGCCGAGTCATCTCAACCCAGCCAGGCCCATTCACGCCTACTTGCATCAGCTTGGGAGCGTGAATGGCCGCTCTGTCCTCATTGGTGCTCCTTGTTGAAGTGTTAGTCAGCTGTTCGGGTGCCGCCTTCGGCTCTGGAGCGCTGATGGCTTCCCTCGACACAGAGCCCACCTTCGCCGAGAGGCTGGTGAGGGACGGACGAGATCGCTTTGCCATGGTACAAACCTCAAGCGTGATGCCGGGATGGCCGCACGAGTTGGACAACGGCTGACCACATCGCTGCAATCTCAGCTGCGGCGCGGCTGTCCGGATCGTACTCGTTGACCGAGCGGCCGCTGATCAGAGCGTGGGAGAGACTTGCGCGCTGCGATACCTGCCCTGGCAGAACGATCGCGCCCATGCTCGTGAGGACATCACGTGTCTCAGCGACGACGCTTGTTGGCCTATTACTGCGGGTGATTGGCGGCGCCGCGTTGATGATACAAGCCGCCCGCGCCTCTAGGCTGCGCGCGATCGCCAATGTTGCCCCGACGGCGTCCAGGTCAAACGGACCTGGTCGCACTGGGATCAACGTGAGCGTCGCTCTGCTCATGAGCGAGGATATGAGAGGCCCGTTGTGTGGCGGACTGTCGATCACAACCCAAGCTGCTCCGTCTCGCTCTGCTGCACTGAGAACATCAGCAGCCCCGCTTGCGGTCGCCCGCATCAGTTGCGGAGTTTCTGCTGCACGCAGCCGATGCCAGAACGACAGGGAGCCCTGCGGGTCGGCATCGATGAGAAGCGTCTTACCGTCCTGGTCTGCCAGCGCGCCGAAATGCACCGCCAGCGTGCTCTTTCCGGCTCCACCCTTCTGAGCCGCGATCAGGATCACATGCACGAGGACCCCCATGCGGCTCGCCCACGCTCAGGACCACCGCCAAGCTTCGACCCGGATATACGCTGCAGCCTGCCGTGCGCCCTTTATCACTATCCCATCCTGTGGGCTGGAGCAGGACAATGACAACCCCTCCCAGCCTGTTCGGTCATACGTCTGGCTGGCAGTCTGCACGGATGGTCTCAACGAGAAGTATGAAGCCGTTTGTATCCAGCTTGCTAGGGATCCGATCTCTGCCGCGGACGAGGCGCTCTAAATCAGCATGGAGCCGCTGCTGCGTGCACCGGTATCGGAAGGCCAATGCTCCGCGATAGGGAAAGATCGTGATGACAGGAACAATCCTGAGGCAGGTGTGCCAGGGGCTCGTTGGCCTGATGCTTCTCGCAGGTCAGGCAGAGGCAGCAGAGCTTCCCAAGATCGCCGTCGTCGCGACCGGCGGCACCATCGCGATGAAGCTCGATCCCACGACCCATGCGCCGGTGCCGGCCCTCTCGGGCGAGGACCTCGTATCGGCTGTGCCGAAGTTGAAGGACATCGCCACCATCGCGGTAACAGAGTTCAGCAACGTGCCGAGCGACTACATGGGACCGGACCGCTGGCCGGCACTGTCGCGCAAGGTCGAAGAGATCCTGGCCGATCCGGAGGTACGCGGTGTTATCGTCCTGCACGGCACCGACACGCTGGACCAGACCGCCTACTTCCTAGATCTGACTCTGAAGAGCGAGAAGCCCGTGGTACTGGTCGGCGCCCAGCGCAACGCCTCGGACTGGGACGCGGATGGCCCGCGCAACCTCCTCAATGCGGCCCGCCAGATCCTGGCAGACGGCTCGGCTGGCATGGGGGTCACGGTCACCCTCAACCACCACATCAACGCGGCCCGCGAGGTGCGCAAGACCCATACGAGCAACGTCGAGACCTTCAACTCCGGGGAAGCCGGCATCCTCGGCTATGTGGACGAGGACCGGGTCGTGTTCAGTCGGAAATCGTTGCGGCGCCAGACCCTGCCGCTGCCCGAGCGGATGCCGCGGATCGACCTCGTGTCGATGTATGCCGGCGCCGACGGCAGCCAGGTCCGACACGCCGCCGAGAGCGGAGCGGAGGCGATTGTGGTCGAGGCCTACGGCTGGGGCAACATGAATGCCGAGATGCATGACGCCATTGCCGAGGTGATCGCCAAAGGTGTGCCGGTAATCGTTGCCACCAAGGTCTACGACGGTCGCGCGTTGCCGGTGTACGGCTTCAAGGGCGGTGGCAACACCCTGCTGAAAGCGGGTGCAGTGTTTGCGGGTGATCTCACTCCGGACAAGGCCCGGGTCCTCACCCTCATTGTACTGCCCACGACCAAGGACCGCGCGGCTCTGCAAGCATTCTTCGACAAGTGAGAGGCCGAACAGTGGGCGCGCAGGAGTACCGCGGGGTTGAGCTAGGTGCGGCTCGTCCTCTCCGCCTGCCTGATCACCCGAGATGTAACCCCCTTTGATGGTCTCCAGCGCGCAACAGCTCGGCCGTCAGGCTCAGAAGGGCGGCGTCGGCTCCAAGTCGGCCGCCTCGGCGCTCGCGAGTTGGAGTCCGGCCTCATTGGGCTCCAGGCGCTCCGGAGCACACGTCGAAGAAGACCGGCACCGGGGAGCCATTCCGGCCCTGCGCGACGAACCTGGCGAAGGTCGGCTCCTTGCGCGATCCTGACCTAATGCCCCCGTGGCCATACCGTCCGCTTCCGGGATGCAGCCGCGGACCGCTGTCCGGCGGCAATGGGCGCAAAGCCGAAGGTCCGCTTCTCGGATAACGGACACCGTCAGCGGACGTAGCCGCGCCCTGCACGGGTTAGCCTCCTCGAAGCGGCGTCTTCGTCGATCCGACCCGCGTCCGAAGCCGACCTTATCATTCGCTCCAGGAGCGGAGCTAAGGACGAGGAAGAAGTGCCACGGTCCGAGGCACCAGCCGACTCGGATAGGACCCCGAGCAGCTTCGGGGAACGGCGGGGAACACCGTGGGGAACATGGGGAACACCTCGGCCGTTCAGGGCACGAGAAACCGCAGCAGATTCAGAGAGTTAGTTGGAGCGGGCGATCGGGATCGAACCGACGACATTCAGCTTGGGAAGCTGACGTTCTACCACTGAACTACGCCCGCGAACACGGTCACTCGGGTATCGTGCGTGTCCGAAGCGTCCGCTCCGCACGCACCCCGTGCGTTCATGTACGGCCGCGTTTTAGCAGTGGGAGCGCGACGGCGTCAAACCGGTCGGCGACGAAACCGGGCCGGTGCAAGGCCGCCCCATCGCAGCGTGCGTTGCCGGAGGAACGTTGCGGGATCCCGGCCGTTCCGCTCCGTTGGGGAGTACACGGGCGAAACGAGGACCGACAGCCACCATGTGCGGGATCTGCGGCGAGATCAGCTTCGACGGCCCGGCCGATCCTGCCGCCGTCCACGCGATGATGGGATGCCTGCGGCCGCGCGGCCCGGACGGCGAAGGCCTGTTCGGGTCCGGCCGGGTCATCTTCGGCCACCGAAGGCTGAAGATCATTGACCTGTCCGAAGCCGGTCAGCAGCCGATGGTGGATCCGGGCCTCGGCCTCGCTGTCGTCTTCAACGGCTGCATCTACAATTTCCGCGCCCTGCGCGCCGAATTGGAAGCGAAGGGCTACGTCTTCTTCTCCACCAGCGACACCGAAGTGGTCCTCAAGGCCTATCACGCTTGGGGGAGCGCCTGCGTGACGCGCTTCTACGGCATGTTCGCCTTCGCGGTGCTGGAGCGCGACTCCGGGCGCGTCGTGCTGGCCCGCGACCGGCTCGGGGTGAAGCCGCTCTACTACAGCGCAGCAAAGGGCCTTTTCCGCTTCGCCTCATCCCTGCCAGCCCTGCTCGCGGCGGGCGATGTCGACACGGCGATCGATCCGGCGGCGCTCCACAACTACATGAGCTGGCACGCCGGCGTGCCGGCGCCGCTGACCATCCTCAAGGGCGTGCGCAAGCTCGCCCCGGCGACAATCCTGACCCTGGAGAAGGACGGCGCCCGCAGCGAGGAGATCTACTGGACGGTCACGATCGGCCCGCGCGAGGCCGACCGCGCCATGACGGTGGCCGACTGGCGCGAGGCCGTGCTCGAAACACTCGGCACCGCGGTGGAGCGCCGGCAGGTCGCCGACGTACCCACGGGCGTCCTCCTGTCCGGCGGGCTCGACAGCTCGCTCCTCGTCGCGCTCCTGGCACGCAAGGGCCAGACAGGCCTGAAGACCTTCTCCGTCGGGTTCGACGCCGTGAACGGTGTCGAGGGCGATGAGTTCAAGTACTCGGACATCATCGCCCAGACCTTCGAAACCGACCACACCAAACTCGCCGTGGACGGGTCGCGCACCCTGGAGGCACTCCCCGCGGCTATAGCCGCGATGTCAGAGCCGCAGATGAGCCACGATGCGGTCGCGTTCCTGCTCCTGTCGCAGGAGGTCGCCAAGCACGTGACGGTGATTCAGAGCGGCCAGGGCGCCGACGAGGTGTTCGGCGGCTATCACTGGTATCCGAAGCTGATGAGTTCGACCGATGCCGTCTCGGACTACGCCAAAGCCTATTTCGACCGCGACCACGCCGAGATGCGCGAGGCGTTGGCGCCGGACCTGCTGAACGGCGACTACAGCACGGAGTACCTGGAGAGGTTTTTCGCAAGCTCGAAAAGCGCCAGCGCCATCGACAAGACCCTGCAACTCGACCAGCAGATCATGATGGTCGACGATCCGGTGAAGCGGGTCGACAACATGACCATGGCCTGTGGCCTCGAAGCCCGCATGCCGTTCCTGGACCACGACCTCGTCGAATTGGCGGCCCGCATCCCGGCCGAGCTGAAGGTCTGCAACGGTGGCAAGCACATCCTCAAGGAAGCCGCTCGCGCGGTTGTCCCGGCCGAGGTGATTGACCGGAAGAAGGGTTATTTCCCAGTCCCCGCACTGAAACACATACGGGGTCCGTTCCTGGACTTCGTCCGCGAGGTGCTCGACAGGCCGGAGGCGCGCCAGCGCGGCATCTTCAATCGGGCCTATGTCGACCATCTGCTCGCCGACCCGGACGGTACCCTGACGCCCAAAGGCAATTCCAAGCTCTGGCAGGTCGCCCTTCTCGAGAGCTGGCTCCAGACCCACGGCGTCTGAGGCCGTACGTCGAGGCACGGTTCTCGCGATAGATTGTGATCGACGCGGCGCTCAAGGTGCCGCGCTTTGTCCACGATCGTCCCGGATCAGCCTTCCGACACGCACCCGGAGAAGCCCGTCGATGTGCCGCTGGATCGCCTATGCGGGACGCACCATCCCGCTGGAGCACTACGTTACCGAGCCGTCCCACAGTCTGGTGTCGCAGAGCATCCAGGCGCTAGAATCGACCGCGGCCACCAACGGCGACGGTTTCGGTCTCGGCTGGTATGGCGACCATCCCGAACCGGGTCGCTACCGCGAGGTGCAGCCTGCTTGGTCGGACGACAACCTGCGGTACCTATGCCGCCATCTGCACTCGCACCTGTTCTTCGCGCATGTGCGGGCCGCGACGGGAACGCCGATCACCCGGCCGAACTGCCACCCCTTCGCGTGTGGGCCGTGGCTGTTCATGCACAATGGCTACATCGGCGACTGGAATCGTCTGCGGCGGCCCGTCGAGGCGATGATCCCCGACGAACTCTATCCGTCGCGCGCCGGCACCACCGATTCGGAGGCGATCTTCCTCGGGCTGCTCGGATGCGGGCTCATGGGACCTGGACCGCGCCGCGATCCGGTGGACGCGACGACGCGCGCCCTCGTTCGGCTCACCGAGTTGGCAGGCGAGCATCCGTTCCGTTTCACGGCTGCCCTCGCGGACGGGCGGGATCTCTACGCCTTCCGGTATGCCGCCAACGACAAGGCCAATTCTCTCTATTACCGCGCCTCGGAAGGGGGCGTGGTCATCGCCTCGGAACCGCTCGATCGGGACCACGGCACCTGGATGCCCGTCGCGGAGAACAGCGTCGTCATCGCCCGGCGCGACGCACCGGTGGAAATCCTGTCCCTGGAGCAGTTCGGCCTGGGCCCCGCCGCTCCCGACGCGCGTGTCCGCCGCCTGCGTGCCTGATAGCGCGGCCTCAGGCCACCCGTGACAGGCTGCTGTGCTGCGAACCGTGCGTCCCCCGCGCGGACTCGTACGCGCGATTGCGCAGGGCCGTCTCGCTCGGCAATTGCTCGACGACGTTGCCAGAGGCGGGATCCAGGACCTGGAAGACGATCGCGCTGGTGTCGGGGTCTTGGATGTAGCGCGCCTTGCTTCCGGTCGAGCCGATGTCGAGCTTGACCGCCGGCTCGAGGGCGGGAGCAGGGGCCTGCGACTGGGATGTGTCCTGCGTCGGGGCCGCGGCGGCTGTAGCCGCGAGCGCGTCAAGCCCCTGGGGCCCCGGTGTCGAACTGGCCAGCGGGCGGATCTCCATGGCTGATCTCCTGCGATCCTGTGATCGAAGGATTGAATCGAGAAGCTGCCTAAGCGTCCCTTAACGGAAGCCGCTCATCCACCGAATGCGGGGCCGCGGCCGGGCATGCGATGAACATCCCGTTACCGCGCCGACACAAATTCATGCTGTTTTGCCGTGCTGCGGGGGACTCGCGGAGCGTTGCGATCGCCGCAGGATGGGGAGGCCCGAATGCGCGGCGTCGACGCGTTGATGCTGCTGGCAGCGGCATTGCTGCTCAGTCGGACAGATGCCGGCACAGCATCCGCGGCACGCGATCCATTCATTTAGAGGCATCGGTGCGCGATCATAGAACGCCTCGACGCCATCCATCGGCGCGGTCCCGCTGACGTGTCGCGCGACCGCTTCATCGTCGTTATGCTTCGCGAACAGCCGCAGCGCTACGTGCAGCGCATCTTTCAGGATTGCGATACCCGGATGCTCTGCGAAGCCGCCTCCGACGCCTACCGGCCAGCCGGTGCGGACAGGCTGCGGCTCGACGCCTCCGCGCGGGTGACCCTGCGGAGGCTCGGTTACAGTCAGGCCAGCGCCCGAGACAACTTCTCCCGGACACTCGCCCTCGGCAGCCTACCGGGTGTCGGCATCGCCGCGGATCTGATGCTGTCAGCGCTGCACGATGCCTACGGCACCCATACCGGATCGGTGCTCCGGATCGAGGCGCCACACGGCGGCGATCCGGGCACGACCTGCGGCACGCCCGTGTCCTGAAACGACCGGGCGTGCCGGACCGTCACTCGGCCGCGTCGACGTAGAGCTTCCCGCCCTCGGCCAGGAACTCCTGCGACTTGGCCCGCATGCCGGCCTCGGCCTCGGCCTTCGACATCGCGGGCGATGCGCCCACGACCTCGCCGGCCTCCTCCATCGCCAGCACCTCGGCGCGCAGATCCTGCGTGATCTTCATCGAGCAGAACTTCGGTCCGCACATAGAGCAGAAATGCGCGACCTTGTGGGCGTCCTTCGGCAGCGTCTCGTCGTGGAAGCGGCGGGCCGTGTCGGGGTCGAGACCGAGGTTGAACTGATCCTCCCAACGGAAGTCGAACCGGGCGCGGCTCAGCGCGTCGTCGCGCAGTTGCGCGGCGGGGTGACCCTTGGCGAGGTCGGCGGCATGCGCGGCGATCTTGTAGGTGATCACGCCGGTCTTCACGTCGTCCCGGTCGGGCAGGCCGAGATGCTCCTTCGGGGTGACGTAGCAGAGCATCGCGGTGCCGAACCATCCGATCATCGCGGCGCCGATGCCCGAGGTGATGTGGTCGTAGCCCGGCGCGATGTCGGTGGTCAGAGGGCCGAGGGTGTAGAACGGCGCCTCGCCGCACTCCTTCAGCTGCTTGTCCATGTTGACCTTGATCTTGTGCATCGGCACGTGGCCGGGGCCCTCGATCATCACCTGACAGCCCTTGTCCCAGGCGACCTTGGTCAGCTCGCCCAGCGTCTCCAGCTCGCCGAACTGGGCGGCGTCGTTGGCGTCGGCGATCGAGCCCGGGCGCAGGCCGTCGCCCAGCGAGAACGACACGTCGTAGGCCCGCATGATGTCGCAGATCTCGTCGAACCGCTCGTAGAGGAACGATTCCCGGTGCCCGGCCAGGCACCAGCGGGCCATGATCGAGCCGCCGCGCGAGACGATGCCGGTGACGCGCCGGGCGGTCAGCGGCACGTGGGCGAGCCGCACGCCGGCATGGATCGTGAAGTAGTCGATGCCCTGCTCGGCCTGCTCGATCAGCGTGTCCTTGAAGACCTCCCAGTCGAGCTTGAGCGGGTCGCCGCCGACCTTCTCGAGCGCCTGGTAGATCGGCACCGTGCCGATCGGGACCGGGCTGTTGCGGATGATCCACGAGCGGATGTTGTGGATGTTGCGGCCGGTGGACAGGTCCATGACCGTGTCGGCACCCCAACGGATCGACCAGACCAGCTTCTCGACCTCCTCGGCGGCCGAGGAGGTGACGGCCGAGTTGCCGATATTGGCGTTGATCTTGACTAGGAAGTTCCGGCCGATCGCCATCGGCTCCAGTTCGATGTGGTTGATGTTGGCCGGGATGATCGCCCGGCCGCGGGCCACCTCGTCGCGCACGAATTCGGGGGTGATGAAGGGCGGGATGGCGGCCCCAAAGCTCTGGCCGTCGGCGAGCGCAGCCTCCGCACTCTCCAGCATCTTCTCGCGGCAGACGTTCTCGCGATGGGCGACGTAGATCATCTCCTCGGTGATGATCCCGGCGCGGGCGAACTCGTACTGCGTCACCATCTGGCCGGGCGCCGCCTTGCGGATGGTCCGCTCGGCGGGGCAGGGGGCCACGAGCTTGTCGCCCGCGAAGCCGTTATCCTCCGGCTTGACCGCACGGGGCTCGACGGCCGCGTAGCCGCGCGCCGCGATCCAGGGCTCGCGTACGCCGGGCAGACCGGCGCTGAGGTCGATGCGCGCATCCGTCTCGGTGTAGGGCCCCGACGGGTCGTAGACCCGCACCGGCGCCTCCTTGGGATCGGAGAGGGCGATCTCGCGGTAGGGCACGCGGATGTCCGGCCGGCCGGCCGGACTCGCATAGACCTTGCGCGAACCGGTAACCGGACCCGTGGTCACGGCCTCGGGGCTGCCTTTCACGTCCTTCGGGAGAACGGGTGCGTTCATCGTGGGCCTCTCCTCGTGCTGGAGCGGTCCGGTCCACGCGATGGCTGAGATGAGATACGGCCGCTCGAGGCGCGACCGCAGGTTCCCGTCCCTCCGCCGGTATGAGCCGGATCAGGTTCAAGGGTCAGGGCAGCGTGCCCAATCTCAGCCCCCTGCGGGGCCCCCCTCGGAACGGTTCCAGACTCGGGCCCGCGGCTGGCTTTGTCAATGCGGGCTCCCCGTCCTAGTTGATACATTTCGATTTCCGTCCGTTCGAAGGCGCTCGCCGCCGCTCTCTTCCGTCGTTCCGTATGCGCCTTCTCGCCGGCTTCATGCTCGCCGCGCTCCTGCTCTATGGCCTGGCGCTCGCTCTTTTCGCGCTCGGCCAGAGGCGGTTGATCTATCGGGGGCCTACCGGCCGCCACCGCCCTGGGCGGTGCCGCCCGGTGTGACGGTCATCACGGTGGTGACCGAGGACGGTGAGCGCCTGCACGCCCTGTGGCGGCCGCCGCGCCCGGGTTGCGGCGTGGTCGTCAGCTTCCACGGCAATGGCTCCCGCCCGGAACCACACGCGGCGCGCTTCGCGGCCGGACCCTGGCGCGCAGCCGGCTGGGGCATGCTGGCGCCCGCCTATCGCGGCTACCCGGGCTCGACCGGGCGGCCCAGCGAGGACGGCCTCATCCGCGACGGTGTGGCGGCGACCGCGGCCGCCGCGGAGCGCGCACCGGGCGCCCCGATCCTGCTGCATGGCCACTCCCTCGGCGCGGCCGTCGCGGTGGCGGTCGCCGGGCATGTGACGGCCCTGGGGCTCTATCTCGAAGCGCCCTTTAACTCGATGATCCACACCATGCGGCTGCATGCCCCGCTGATCCCGTCCTGGCTGCTGCGCGACACCTATCGCTCGGATCTCCGCATCCGCGCGGGGACCGAGCCGGTGATGATCGTGCAGGGCCGCGACGACCCGGTGGTGCCGGCCAAGCTCGCACAAGCGCTTGCCACGGCGGCCGGCGCCCGGGCGCGGATCGATCTGATGCAAGGCGATCACGTCTCCATCCTGGGCAGCCGAGATCGCGAGGCCGAGACGTTGTTCGGCGAGCAGGTGCGGAGCGCCTGTACTGTCACGGCCGCCGGACAGTCGCGGTGAGAGGAGAAACGCGTGGTCGGACGGCGCGCCCGGCGCTGGAGCGCCGATGATCCGGATTTGCAGGGGCCCGCGACCCGGACCGATCCGGTGTGTCCGCTTTGCGAGAGGCCGATCCCGCCGCGCGCCCGCTCCAGCCTCCACCACCTGACCCCGAAGCTGAAGGGCGGCACGCATCGTGGGACCGTGCGGCTGCACCAAATCTGCCACTCGGCGATCCACGCCCGCTACAGCGAGGCCGAGATCGCCCGGCGCCTCGCCGACGTGGAGGCGTTGCGGACCGATCCGGAAATCGCCCGCTTCCTGACCTGGGTCCGCGGCAAGCCCGACGATTTCCACGCCGCCACCCGCATGACCCGCGACAGGCGGGCGGCCAGGCGCAAGATCTGAGCGCCGAGCGTTTACCCCGCATTCGTCACGTCCGCAGGTCGTGCGCGCCGCAAATAGTACTTTCAACCTCAGTCGGTTCAGGATCGTCCCGGTTTCGAGGGTGGGATGATGACCGGGGCCGGGAACGCGAGCGATCGACTCGCCTGGGTTGATGTCGCGAAGGGCATCTGCATCCTGCTGGTGGTGATGATGCATGCCGTCACCGGCACCGGCGAGGCTCTGGGGGGCGTCGGCTTCCTCCACCCGGTCGTCGCGTTCGCGAAGCCGTTCCGGATCCCAGACTTCTTCCTCCTGTCCGGCCTGTTCATGGGCCGGGTGATCGACCGCAACTGGCGGCTGTTCTCCGACCGCCGGGTGGTCCACTTCGCCTATTTCTACCTGCTCTGGCTCGTGATCCAGTCGGCCGCCAAGTACGGGAAGATCGCCGGCGATGCCGGATCTCCGGCCTTCGCGGCGCATCTCCTGCACGCGCTCATCGAGCCGTATTCCAGCCTGTGGTTCATCTACTTGCTGGCAGTCTTCTCGGTCGTGACAAAGGCTTTCCGGCGCATGCCCGGCGGCGTGCTGCTGGTCGGCGCCGCCTTGCTGCAGATTGCCGATATCCGCAGCGAATCGACCCTGATCGAGGAGTTCTGCGCTCGATACGTCTATTTCGTCGCCGGCTACTTGTTTGCCGGTCGAATCTTCACCCTGGCGGAAGCCGCAGGGCGGCGAACTGTTCCAGCCCTCTGCGGTCTCGCCGCCTGGGCCGGCGCTGAGGCATGGCTGGCGCTGACCCCGACGGGCCATCCCCCCTATCCGACCCTGGCCAGCCTGCCGCTCATCAGTCTCGCCCTCGGGGCGGCCGGCGCGCTGGCGATCGTGGTCGCGGCCGCGCTGATCTGCCAGGCGGGAGGCTCGGTGGCCGAAGCCATCAGAACCTGCGGGCAGCGCTCGATCGTGATCTATCTCGCCTTCTCACTGCCGATGGCCGCGACGCGCGAATTCCTCGTGAGAACCGGGGTGATCGCGGATGTCGGTCTCGCCAGCGTCGGGGTCATGGCGGCGGCGGTGCTGGTGCCGCTGGTGCTGGAGCGGCTGGTGCGCGATACGCCGCTCAATCTGCTTTTCGTGCGGCCCCGGTTCTTCCGACTCGCGGCGAGTGAAACCCGTGCGCGGCCGGCCTTTCAGGCGGGTTGATGCGGCACGGTTCAGCCCTCGAAGGCGATGCCGATCCGGCGGTTTTGTCGCCACGCCACGGCCGCTGGCCGCGGATCTCCGCCCGCCGTGAGACGAAGCGGGAAACGCTCCGGCACCGCCTGATTATCCTCGACCTCGATCTGCGCTCCCGTCTCGGTGGCGTCCCAGACGAGGCAGTTGACCTCACCGCAGGCCAGGAGAAGCGTGCCGAACGTGAAGGCATTCTTCCGGAACGCGCTGCGGCGATCCTCAGTCATCGTCCCCTCCATCCGGTCTCGTGACGCGCAGGCCACGATTCCGCGCCATCGACGATGCCGGATGTCAGTTAACGGGGCCGATACGAGCTGTGGATCGTCCCGCTAGCTTGTGGATCAATAGTCGTCCGGGTCATCCCGGTAGCGTCGCCGGGCTGGGCCGTAATCCTCGTCGTAGGGGCGGCGCACCGGCGGGCGATCGTAATCGCGGCCGTAGCGGTACACGTCGCGGCCCCGGTCATCATCCCCGTCGTCCCGATAGCGATCGGCACTGCCGCGCGCGGAGACGCGCGGCGCATACCAGCAGCTTTTCGGCTGACCGGGGGCGGGATCGCCGAAGGTCTGGCTGTTGCACGGGACCATGCCGCCCTGCGGAAACGGCCGGCCGTTGGTCCGGCCGGGCACGCCGAAATACACGTTCGTCGGGTAGGGCATCCGGCAGGCGCCGCCCTCCTGCGCGCAGCCGATCAGGTTCACCGTATCGAGTTGGTAGGCGTGGGCCGGAGCGAGCGCGAGCAGGCCCGACCCCAGCAAGACGGCCCCGAAAGCCAGAACAATCCGATTGCGCACGTCCCCGATTCCCCCGCGGTTGGCGTCGGCCATGCCGATTAATCCGAATGCCGGCTTCCGGCCAGCGGCTCCGCTCGTTATGGCGTCGACCAGATGAGATCGGCCTTGCCGCTCAGGCAGGTGCCGGGTTGTGACATCGATCGGGCGCGTCTCTTCGTTGTCCGAGGGGAGACGGCGCTTCGGGAGGCCTTGATGAGGGATGCGTCCGCGCAGGAGCTTCTGCTGCTCAGCGCGCTGCAGGAATGCCGGATCCAGCTGGAGGCGGCGCGCAAGGACGAGGCGAGCCGCAGCACCGTCCGACTTCAGCTGGACGCCGCGCTCCAGCGCGAGGAGGCCCTGAAGGCGGAGATCGTGCAGGAACGGGAGCGGACCGAGGCGGTGCGCCTCGTCCTTCAGGCGCTCACGATGAGCATCGGTCGGTTCGGCCTGCGCCGCCGCCTGTTCCTGTCGCGGATCGCGCGGCTCGGCCGCGAGACGCCGGATTCCGGCCCGCAATCGGTGCGTCACCCGGTCCTGCTGGCCGAGGCACGGCGTGTTCTTGGAGCCACGCCATCCGGGGATCCTGCCGCCGAGGGTTGAGGGTTGCGCGTCCATCCCTGACCGGAACGGGTGTCGAACGGTTCGATAACGGCCCCTTAAACCGCCGCATTTAGCGTGCGGAAACCGTACCGCGCCGCAAGGGATACGCGCGCCGGTTCGGATCATTCGAAGACGGGATGCATGGCCAAGGGTCGGGGCAGGATTGAGCCGAACTTCGACGTGCCCGAGGGGCGCGTGCGGGATCGCGGCGAACTCGATCTGCGTCTGTCCCGGGAGGACCGTCCCGGGACAGGAGACGGCGTGGCGAAGCGATCGGGCGGGGCGGCGCGGCAGCCGGCCAGGACAGCAGGTCGGTCGAAAGCTCCGGCTCGTGGCCGCCGTCGGCGCTCGTGGCTCGGCCGGATCGTCTACGGCACCGTCGTGCTCGGCCTCTGGGCGGTGATCGGGTTGGCCGGGCTCATCGCCTACCATGCCTCTCAGCTCCCGCCGATCGATCAGCTCGCGGTGCCCAAGCGCCCGCCCAACATCGCCATCCTGGCGAGCGACGGCTCGCTCCTGGCCAACCGTGGTGAGACGGGCGGCCGGGTGGTGTCGATCAAGGAGCTGCCGCCGTACCTTCCGCGCGCCTTCGTGGCGATCGAGGACCGGCGCTTCTACCAGCATTTCGGCGTCGACCCGGTCGGGATCATCCGGGCCGTCGGCCAGAACCTGACCCGGCGCGGCGTCGCGCAGGGCGGCTCGACGCTCACCCAGCAGCTCGCCAAGAACCTGTTCCTGACTCAGGAGCGGACGGCGTCGCGCAAGATCCAGGAGGCGATCCTCGCCCTCTGGCTCGAGCACAAATACACCAAGGACGAGATCCTCGAGCTCTACCTGAACCGGGTCTATTTCGGCGCCGGCGCCTACGGCGTGGAGGCGGCGGCGCAGCGCTATTTCGGCAAGCCCGCCAAGGAGGTTTCGCTGGCCCAGGCCGCGATGCTCGGCGGCCTCGTCCAGGCGCCGTCGCGGCTCGCGCCGAACCGCAATCTGCCGGCGGCCCAGGCGCGCGCCGCGCAGGTGCTCGCCGCGATGCAGGAACTCGGCTTCGCCTCCGCGCAGGACGTGAAGGTGGCGCTCGCCCAGCCGGCCAAGCCCGCCAACGCCCGCGGCGGCGGCTCGGCCAACTATGTCGCCGACCTCGTGATGGATGTCCTCGACGATTACGTCGGCAAGTTCGACACCGACATCACGGTCCAGACCACCGTCGATACGGGCCTGCAGGCCGCCGCCGAGAAGGCGCTGACAGAGGAGCTCAACGCCAAGGGCGCGCGCTACAATGTCGGCCAGGGCGCCATGGTCTCGATGCGGCCCGACGGAGCGATCCGCGCGCTGATCGGCGGGCGCGACTACGCGCAGAGTCAGTTCAACCGCGCGACCACGGCCAAGCGCCAGCCCGGCTCCTCGTTCAAGCCCTTCGTGTACCTCACCGCGGTGGAGCATGGCGCCACGCCCGACACCGTGCGGGAGGATGCGCCGATCCGCATCGGCAACTGGGCGCCGGAGAACTACTCGCATCGATATGAGGGCCCGGTTACCCTCCGGACGGCGCTTGCCCAGTCGCTCAATACCGTCGCGGTTCGGCTTGGCCAGGAGGTCGGCCCGAAGGCCGTGGTGCAGACCGCGCAGCGGCTCGGCATCACTTCGCCGCTCCAGGCCAACGGGTCGATCGCCCTCGGCACCTCGGAAGTCACGCTGCTGGAGATGGTCGGCGCCTATGGGGCCTTCGCCAACGGCGGCACCGGCGTGATCCCGTACGTGGTCACCGCCGTTAAGAGTGCCGACGGCAAAGTGCTGTACAAGCGCTCAGAGAGCGGTCTGGGCCGGGTCATCGACGCGAATGCCGACGGCATGATGAACGCGATGATGCACGAGACCTTCGTGTCCGGCACGGCCAGGAAGGCCGACATCCCGGGCTGGGACCTCGCGGGCAAGACGGGCACCAGCCAGGACTTCCGCGACGCCTGGTTCATCGGCTTCTCCGGCAGCCTCGTGACCGGGGTCTGGCTCGGCAACGACGACGGCGAGCCGACCAAGAAGGCCTCCGGCGGAAACCTGCCGGTGGAGATCTGGAAGACGTACATGCTTCAGGCGCTGAAGGGCCAGAATCCGGTCCCGCTCCCCGGCCTCAACCGCTGGCGCAAGGCGCCGGACACCACCGCCTCGGTGGCGAGCGCGGGCCCTGGCGCTCCGGAGGGGATCCTGGGGCAGATCTTCGGCCAGCCGGAGGCGCCGGCGCCGCGCCCGTCGGCTCCGTCCCGCCGAGCGCCGAAGGACGACCGCAACTTCATCGAGAAGTTGTTCGGAATCGGGGATTGACCGCCGAGCACGTTCGGCCGCCTGCGCGCGGCCGACGGCGTCGTGGCGGACCGTTGGCCGATGACCTAAGCTCGGTCGAGGGCACCTGAGGGCCGGCCATGCCTCCGGCGGCCGCCATGTGGAGTGCGCGGGCGATCCGACCCAACCTGCCGCCGTTCGGCGCGCTGGCGATCCTCGCGACGGAACCGGCCCCCTCATTCCGAATCTCAATCCGGCCGGCAGCGCATCGGGGTGGCGAGATGCGGTCGCGCAGTGACGACGATCGCTCGCCCCCCATGCTGCGCTGCAATGCCGAACGGATGCACGGAGGTCTGTCGGCCGCCGTCGCCCGATGAAGTGGCGCCAGAACTGTATAGGGCCAGATTTTTATACACGTCTAGATTTGACGATAACGGCTTTTTCAGTTCTGGGCGGTCATGCTCGGCGCGATAGGAAATCCGGTGATCGCGGCGGCGCGGTCGCCGGCAGCCGTAGCGACGCGACGCCCATGGTCCTGCCATCGACCGCTACAGCGATCCGCGCGCTCTTCGCCGATCGGGCCTCGCGCCTGATCGCCGCCACCGGCGCGAGCCTGCTGATCTGCATGACCCTGGTCGGCACCTATCTCTGCTTCGACCTGCGCGACACCGCTTGGCACAATGCGCAGCGCAACGGCGCAAACCTGCTGGCGGTGATCGAGGAAGGGGTCGGCCACAGCATCCGGGTCTACGATATGGCCCTGCGCGATGCCGCTCGCTTGGCCGCCCGGGCGGACATTGCTGCCCTGGAGCCTCAGCTCAGGCGCTTGGTCCTGTTCAATACCGTCGTCACGGGATCCGGCCTGGGCGCCATCGCCGTCACGGACGCGGCCGGGCACGTGGAGATGACGAGCGATGAGGACCAGAAGGAGCACCATGATCTGAGCGACCTGCCCGAGTTCCAGACGCTGCGCACCGATCCGGCGGCGAAGCTGATCCTGTTCGGACCGACCCGCTCCCGCATCTCCGGGCAGGAGATCGTCCGCTTGAGCCGGCGAATCGAGGCGCCGGACGGCACGTTCGCCGGGATCGTGACCGGCTCGATCGTCCTGGACCACTTGCAGGCGCTGTTCGATAAGCTGCGCTTCGAGGATGGGCTCACCCTCAATGTGTTCCATCAGGACGGCACGCTCCTCATCCGCGCGCCTGCGAAGCCGGCGGCGTCGGGACAAAGCATCGCTCCGAGCCTCGGGTATCGATATTACCGCGCCCATGAGCGCGGCGCGTTTCTCGGCCGCTCCTTCCTCGACGGCGAGGCGCGGCTCTACACCTTTGCCCAACTCGGTGATTTGCCCCTGATCGTGACCGTGGCCACAGACGTTCAAAGCATCCGGGGCGTTTGGATCTATAAGGCAGCGATCATCGTCATCCTGATCCTCTGCCTCAACGTGCTGATCTTCGGGATGACGATCCTGCTTCACCGTGAGGTGGGGCGGCACGCTGCGGCCGAGGCGTCCTCGCGCGAGGCCAACGCCGCGCTCTCCGTACTGGCCCGGACCGACGGCCTGACCGGCCTGCCGAACCGGCGCAGCTACGACGAGGTCTTCGCGGCGGAGTGGAAGCGGGCAGCCCAACTCGGCACGCCGCTCGCGCTCTTGATCGTCGACGCGGATCATTTCAAGCAGTTCAATGACCGGTTCGGGCACCATCGGGGCGACGGCGTTCTGAAGGCGGTGGCAGAGTGTCTGCGCCGGACGCTCGAGGCGGGCGGCATCAGCTTCCGGATTGGCGGCGAGGAATTCGTGGCTCTCCTGCCCGGATTTGACGCGACGGCGGCCAGCACCGCGGCCGAGCGCGTCCGCCGGGCGGTGGTGAACCTGCAGATCGCGCACGCTCCGGAGGTCGGCGGCGTGGCTACCGTCAGCATCGGTGTCGCCAGCGCCGAGCCGGCTTCCGGCGCCGCGTCCGATGCGCTGTTCCTCGCGGCGGACGCGGCGCTCTATGCCGCCAAGACGGCGGGTCGTAACCGCGTCCGGACCGCGCCGCAGGCCGAGCTGATCCTTCTCGCGCGGCGGGCCTGAGACCGCCGGGGCTCAGAGCATCGGCAGCATGCGGGGGCGCGGACCACGCGGGAAATGTGCGTCGATCATGGCGATCTCGGCCGAGCCGAGATGCAGGTCCGCCGCCCTGGCATTCTCGACGGCGCGTGCCGGGCGGCCGGTCTTAGGGATCGTGAAGGTCCCGGGCAGCCGGGTCAGGAAGGCGAGGGCGACGGCGTAGGGCGTGGTGCCGTGCGCCTGGGCGATACCTTCCAGCACGCGGCCGCCGGCGCTCGCGGGATCGGGGAACTCGCCGCTGCCGAAGGGCGAGTAGCCGACCATCGCGACCCCATGCTTCTCGCACCAGGGCAGCACCGCGTGCTCGATGGCGCGTTCGTTGAGGTGATAGAGCACCTGATTGCAGGCGATCCTGTCCGGTCCGGCGATGGCGAGCGCCCGGTCGAGGTCCTCGACGTCGAAGTTGCTCACGCCCCAGGACAGGATCTTCCCGGCCCGGCGCAGATCCTCGAAACCGGCAATCGTTTCCTCAAGGGGGTGCTGCCCCGGCCAGTGCAGCAGATAGCTGTCCAGCCGGTCTGTGCTCAGGCGCCGTAGGGAGGCCTCGCAGGCGCGCGCGACGCCGCGGCGGGTGGCGTTGCCCGGCACCACCTTCGAGACGAGAAACACCTCCTCGCGGCAATCCGCGATGGCCTCAGCTACGATCGCCTCGGCATCGCCGTACATCTCGGCCGTATCGATATGGGTCATGCCGGCGTCGATGCCAGCCCGCAACGCGCGAACCGCATCGGCGCGGTCCGCACTGTCGATATGCCACGTGCCCTGGCCGATGACCGGCACGGAGACACGCGCCGCGCCGAAGCTCCTCGCGTACATGGCAGCGCTCCCTTCCCTGACGCGACTCTTCTTGGGGACCATCGACCCGATCATCCGCGCGGCCCCGCCGGCCTGCCCCGGCTGAGCTGCAGAACGAGCCGACACGCCTTACTCGCGCCATCTTGGGGCGTTGAGCAATGGGCGACGGGTAAAGGCGGCGCTAAACTTTAGGCCATTGTCTGAAGTCGGGCCGCAAGGACTCGCCAAGCCTGCGCCTCCACGTGCCGCGCCCTGCGCGCCGGCCCGCGTGGAACCCGGTCCGGGGCGCGGTCAGTCGGTTGGCCAAGCTGGAGACGCGCCGATGCTGCCGGCCCACCGGATGTTCTGGGGCCTGATCCTGTTGGCTGCTGCCGGCGCGGGATTGCTCTACAACATCATCTTCGCGGACGGCGCCGCGCCGCTCGCCGGGTTCACCTACGGCCTCTGCATGGGGGCGACGGTGCTCGCTTTCGACCGCGGCCTGATCCTGGCCGGCCTGCAGGCGCGGATCCGGCGCTTTCCCGCTTGGCTTTACGTGCCGGCCGCCGAACTCGCCTACGTGCTGATGATCATGGCCGGCAACGCGCTGGGCGGACTCGTCGTGTGGACCTTCGCTCTCACGCCCGACGATCTCGCCTCCGCCACCCGGATGACGGCCCGGGTTCTGGCCTATGCGCTGGCGGTCTCCGGCCTGCTGGTCTTCGTGATCCGGATGCGCGACCTCATCGGCGGCGAGGTGTTCGTCAACTTCATGATCGGCCGCTATCACAAGCCGGTGGCTGAGGAGCGGATCTTCCTGTTCCTCGACGTGGTCGGATCGACGGCCTTCGCGGAGGCGCACGGCGACCTGCGGGCCCAGGAATATCTCGGGGCGGTCTTCGCCACGCTGGCCGAGCCGGTCCGACGCAATGGCGGCTCCGTCGACGACTATGTCGGGGACCTCGCCATGGTGACGTGGCCGATGTCCCGGGGCCTGAAGGATGCGCGCTGCGTGACCTGCCTGTTCGACGTGCTCGACCGGATCGAGGCCGATGCGGCCGCTTGGACGGCTCGATTCGGTACCGTGCCACGGCTCCGGGCGGCCCTGCATGGCGGCTCCGTGGTCACCGCCGAAGTCGGCGTCGACCGGCACAAGATCGCCTATTTCGGCGATGCCGTGAACGTGACCTCGCGGATCGAAGCCCTGTGTCGACCATTGGGGGTCGGCATCCTGATCTCGCAGGATCTCCTCGGATTGTTGCCGCGCCTGCCCGCCGGCGTGCGGGCCCGATCCCTCGGCGCCCACGCTCTTCGCGGTCGCGGAGCACCGCTGGCGGTGGCGACGCTGGAGCGGGGTACCGCCGACATCGCGCCGCTCGGAGACCTGGCGCCGCGCCGGGTCGCGGCTGCCCGCTGATGGTCCAGGCTGGAGCCGCGCGCTCGACCACAATGTTCGCCTTGAAGATGGCGCTGCGGTTCGGGCTTCCCCTGATCGGCTTGGCCGTCTTCGGTCACGCCGTCCTGCGCTCGGTGGGCGGTGACATCGAGCACTGGCAATTTGCTCTCGGGATCCTGCTGATCCTCGGCGGCTTCACTTCGAAGCTGGTGCCGCGGACATGAGTGACGAGCCGTCCGGACCGCCGATCTACCTCGATGCCGATGCCTGCCCGGTCAAGGACGAGACCTACCGGGTGGCCGCGCGCTACGGCCTGACGGTCTATGTCGTCGCCAACAGCGTGCTGAACCTGCCGCGAGAGCCCTGGATCGTGCGCGTCGTGGTCGGCTCCGCCCTCGACGCCGCCGATGACTGGATCGCCGAACGCGCCGCAGCGGGGAGCATCGTGCTCACCGCCGACGTGCCCCTCGCCGCGCGCTGTGTGAAGGCAGGAGCCACGGTGCTGGCCTTCACCGGCAAGCCGTTCAGCGAGGCCTCGATCGGGATGGCACTCGCGACCCGTGACCTGATGCAATCCCTGCGTGAGGCCGGAACAATCACAGGCGGCCCGAAGCCGTACTCGCGCGCTGACCGGTCGGCGTTCCTGTCGGCCCTCGACCGTGCGGTGAACAGGATCCTGCGGGACCGGCCGGCCAGGATCTGAGCGAGACAGCGCGCCGCCGTCCCGGACGGTCGGCCTCAGCCCTGATGACCGGAGACGAGCGCCTTCAGCGCCTCATTGATGCGCTCCTGCCAACCCGGCCCATCCTTCTGGAAATGAGCCAGCACGGCGCTGTCGAGGCGAAGGCTGACCACTTCCCGCGCGCCCGGAACCGCAGCGGGGCGGGGAGCGGGCTGCGGCGAGGGAGCCGCCGGCTTCGGGGTGGTGGCGGCCCTGAAAGCCGCCTCGGCTGCCGCGCGCGGATCGCTGAAGCGGCGGCGATTGCGGTCATCGGCCATCGGCCTCTAATCCTTCGCGGCGGTCTTCTTCGGGGCCGCCTTCTTGGCAGCGCCCTTCGCCGTCCCCTTGGAGGCCGCCTTGGCTTCCTTCTCGGCTGCCTTGGCCTGCGCGTCGGCGGCTTCCTTGGCGAGACGGAGGGAGCGCAGCCTGACGGTCCGTTC
The DNA here is from genome assembly GCF_054611515.1 of Methylobacterium sp. CM6257. Lineage (NCBI taxonomy): Bacteria > Pseudomonadati > Pseudomonadota > Alphaproteobacteria > Hyphomicrobiales > Methylobacteriaceae > Methylobacterium > Methylobacterium sp. CM6257. The sequence goes on along the minus strand of NZ_CM137735.1, from coordinate 5,073,962 downwards.
GTCCATCGCCTTGATGGCCGCGTGATGCTCCGCCATGGCTTGGGCGCCCTCGCGAGCCATGCGCTCGGCGCGCTCGGCGCGCTCGGCGCGGTTTTCGGCACGTGTCTTCGCTTCGGCTTCCGCGTCGCGGATGGCATTCACCTCGTCGAGGTCGAACTCAGTCTCGTCGCTCATCCTGTCCCTTTCGCCCCGGCTCAGCGGCACCGGCCCCTGCATCCTGCGCGGGACGGTGTCTGGGCGGGTCCGGCCTGTTCGAGGGGGATGGGGCAAGGCCGGATGAACCGCCCCCCTGCAGCGCTCACGGTCGCGCACAGGAGCGAGTTCAGAAACGCTTTAGCATGCTCGCCAGTCCTATGGCGAATCCGGGTCGATGGCCCGGGACGGCGGCGCACACCATTCGTTTCGTGCGCCGGTATTGCTGATCGATGAAAAATACCGATCCGATTATCTTGGCGTTGTGCCGGCGAGTTCAGCGCACGCGATAGTTGAGGGGGATCGTGATGGCGAGGCTCGACTGCGTCACCCCGGGCGGTGCCGGCGGCAGGCTGCCGCGCACGGCCGAGAGCGCCGCACTGTCGATCTGGCCGACGCCGCTTGAGCGGGCGAGTCCCGCGCCCGTCACGGCGCCGGAGCGCAAGATGGTGAAGTGAACCACCGCCGTTCCGCCGCTTGTGCCGGCAGCGGCGTTCGGGTTCATCCGGCTGTGGATCGCGGCGCTGATGGCACCCTGCCATTGCCGCATGGCGCTCGGATCACTGCCCGCGGCCGCGCGTCCGGCTGCGTTCTGGCGTGAGGCCGAGGCCGAGCTGCGCTCCGCCCCCTGCTGCGCCTTGGCCTGACGGGCCTTGGCCTCCCGCGCGGCCTTCGCCTTGGCTTCGCGGATCTCTTCCAGACGCTCCTGGCGGGCTTCCTCGCGCTTCTGCTCGCGGATCTTCTCCTCGCGCACCTTGCGCAGCTTGGCCTCCCGCTCAGCTTTGAGCTTGGCGGGATCGGGCACCGGCTTGGGCGGCTCCTCGGTCTTGGCGGCTTCCGCGGGCGGCGGAGCCAAAGGCTCTGCGGCCTCGGAGGTAGAGGTGACGACCTGGCTCTGGGACTCCACCGGCACGGCCTCCGGGGGCGGCTCGGTGACCGGAGTCTCCTCCGCCTTCACCTCGGCCGTCTCGGCTGGTGGCGGGGGTTGTACCGCCTCATCGGGCGGCACCTCCACGGGCTTGGTCTCAGGGGGCGCCGCCTGGCTCATCTGCTGCTCCGCCGGCGCCTCGGTGGGCGCGTCGGTCATGAGCGGCGCCAGATCCACGGTGATCTGCTGCTCGCCGGGCGGCGCGGGCGGCGCGAGCCGCAGGAACATCACCGCGGCCAGGGCGAGGGCGTGCAGGACGAGCGCGACCAAGAAGGCGGCGACCAGCCCAGACGGGCGGTGCTCGCCGAGATCCCCCGAGAGATCCGTCGACGTGAAGGTGCTCATCGGTTCAGCGGGCAGTCCCTGCGGGGGCGGCGGGTGCCGCAGCAGCGCCGCCGGGGGATTGCGCGATCAGCGACACCTTGGTGAAGCCGGCCTGGCCCACGATGCCCATCACCTCCATGACCTTGCCGTAAGGCACGTCCCGGTCGCCGCGGACCAGGATGACTTGGTCCTTGTCGGCGGCCGCCATCTCCCGGAGGCGCGGCACGATGCTCTCCATCGTGAACACCTGCTTGGCGATGGACGGGTTGCCGTCCTTGTCCACCGTCACCTCCTGCGGCTTCTTCGATTGCGCCACCTTGGGCGCCGCGGTCTTCGGCAACTGCACCGGCACGCCGGTGGTCATCAGCGGGGCGGCGACCATGAAGATGATCAGCAGGACGAGCATCACGTCGACCATCGGGGTCACGTTGATGTCGGACATCGGCAGGTCGTCGAGGTCGTCCTCGTCGCTCGTGCGAATGGATCCCATCGCCATCGGGCGTCTCCGGTTCCGTTGCGTTCGGCCCGTACGGGCTGGAGCGGGAAGAGGCTACTCGGCCGCCGCGCGGTGGGCGCTGGCGCGATCACGGGCCAGGCGGTTGCCCAACACCGAGATGTACGAGGAGAAGGTGCTCTGAATGCCGCTGACGTCGCTCGACAGCTTGTTGTAGGCCATCACGGCCGGGATCGCGACGACGAGGCCGATCGCGGTCGCGAACAGCGCCTCGGCGATGCCCGGCGCCACCACGGCAAGCGACGTGTCCTGGCTGCGCGCGATCGATGAGAACGAGTTCATGATGCCCCAGACGGTGCCAAACAGGCCAACGAACGGGGCAGTGGAGCCCGACGTCGCCAGCAGCGATAGGCCGGTGCGCAGGCGCTTCACCTCGAGGGTGAGGGCTCCCTTCATGGCCCGCTCGATCCGCTCACGGCGCTCCGCCCGCGTCTCGGAGGGATCCTGATCGCGCCACGCGTCGATGGCGGCCTTCACCACGTGGCCGGCGATACCTCTATGCTCGCCGTCGAGGCTCCCGCCCGAGCGCACCAGCGTGGCGAACGCTTTCGCCTGACGACGGGCCGCTGCGAGCCGGATGATCTTCTCGAACACCACCGTCCAGCAGGCGATGGAGGCGATCACCAGCAGGATCATCACGCCTTTCACGATCGGATCGGCCTGCAGGAACAGGCCGAGGAACGAGAAATCGTGGGCCGCCTCGATCGGGGCTTGTGTCGGGTCCATCGCGGGCTCCTGGCGTCCTGGTCTCACGCGGCGCTGCGCCGCCAACGTATCGGGGTGCGGCGAAAGCCGCAGGCCGCCCGGCGGCTTTCGCCGCCGGGCGGTTCAATCTCGGCGGCTCTCAGACCACCCCTATCAGCGGTCGAACGGGATACCGGCCTTCGACTCGGTCTCAGTCCGTTCGAGGCAGGCCTCGCGGGCGGCATCACCGCCGTCGCAGGCCAGGACATCGTTTAGAAGGACCCGGCCGACCTTGTTGCAGGCGATGCCGGGGAAATCGAAGATCTTGACGGTGGTCTTGCGCGGCGGAAGCGGGCCGAGCTCGACGGCGACGCGCTTCTGCGCGACCCCATCGGTATCGAAGGCGAAAAGATCGACCTTGTACGACTTGAGGCCGGTGCCCTTGGCATTGTCGATCACCATGGTGATCCGGCACGCCTCACCCGCAGTCTCGACCTTGTTGAGCTGCAGCTTGAGGGGCGCGGCTTTCTCGGAAGCGTCCTGCGCCAGAGCAGAGACCACCAGGAGCGCGAGGAGCGCGAAGCAGGCCGCACCATCGAGGGCAATGCGCCCGATTCGCCGGCGGTACAGGGGAACGCGCAAGGCAAGCACCGAAGGGGTTTCCTCTTGTTGGACACGGTGGGGCACGGGGAGCCGCTCCCGCCAGAGTGATCGGCTCGGCGTCAGTTCAGTGGAGCATCGCACGGTGCGGGCAGGCAGCCGGTGCGAGGCGCTCCGCCGCCTCATCGAGCGGCCCGACCGCCGCACGGACCGCAGCCACCAGGCGCGGCGCCGCCCCGCGTCCGGTGATCTCCGCGGCCGCCTCCTCCAGATCCGTCCAGAGCCGGCGCCGGCCCCGGCTGATCAGGTTGACCAGCGCGCATTCATGTCCGGTGACGCGGCAGCAGCTCGCCGGCATGAAGGACCAGTCGTCTTCGCGTTCCGCTCGCAGCGCCCGGATGATCGCGACGACGCAGGCGACGAAGCGACTGCCTTCTGCGGCACCGAGCAGCTGCTCGGCCCCGTCGAAGGCTGCGTTCCAGCACGCCACATCGCTCGTCATGTACCCGGCTGCCACGAACCGGGCGACCGACAACGCTAGGATGTCGGCCTCGTCGCGGCACACATCGGCGACGCGCTGCAACGCCGCATGATCCGACGGTGTCGATGGCGCGCTCATGGGCTCCGATGCCTCGCGTCGCAGGAGGTCGCGAACATCCGCTGGTTACGGACGAAGATCAGCCGCGGCAGTATCCATGACCGCGGCCAGGATCAAGGCCCAGCGTGAAAATCAGAGCAGTTCCAAATTGTTACGGGAAAGCCTGACCGTTCCGGGGTTTGCTCAAGGTTCCCGGAACAGATTGCCGAAATGTCCCGATTGTTCTTAACGGCGGAGACCGCGCCGGCTGCCGAACGAAACGGGCCGCCTCTCTTGATGGCCCGGGAACCCTCGGCCATATCTCTGCCTTGCCGAGGCGTCCCGCCCGGCGGAGCGCTGTCCCGTGCGGGCTCCCTATCGCCGAGGTGCTCAGAGATCCCAGGGGTGCGGCAAGTCCCAGGGTCGGAGGCCTCGCCTTCTGGATGACGGCCGCGATGACTCGATCCTCGCCCTTCGGGCACCCGTTCCTGCTCGGTTTCGACGAGATCGAGCAGGCTCTCGACCGGGTTTCCAAAGCCGCGAACGACGGCTATCCACCCTACAACATCGAGCGCCTGCCCCGCACCGAGCGGGAGCCCGAGCGCCTGCGCATCACCCTGGCCGTAGCCGGATTCACGCGCGACCAGCTCGACGTGATGCTGGAGGAGAGCCAGCTCGTCGTCCGCGGGCGGCAGGTGGACGAGCGCGAGCGGCATTTCCTCCACCGCGGCATCGCGGCGCGCCAGTTTCAGCGCGCCTTCCTTCTCGCCGATGGCATGGAGGTGCTGGGTGCGGATCTCGCCAACGGTCTTCTCTCGATCGATCTCGTCCGTCCGGAGCCCGACCGGATTGTGCGCAAGATCGATATTGGTGCCCGCGGCTAAGATGGATTGATTGGACGGCGACAATCCCCACATCAGTGCGGAGCCGCCGGTGCCTCCGGGACCGGCGGTGGACGCTCTGCCACCAAGGAGGGCATTGATGACCGACCTGAACCCGTCCCCTCTGACCCCCGCGGATCTCGACCCGGCCGATTTCAAGCCGGCCGACCTCGCGGCTCTCGGTGAGGGGCATATCGCCTACGTCCGGCCGATCCGGTCCGACGAGGTGCGCCGCTTCTTCCCGCAGGCCCCGGAGCTGACGCCCGGCCTCGACCTGTTCGCCCTGCTCTCGGCGAGCGGCGCGCCCATCATGCTCGCCGATTCCCGCGACGTGGTGCTGGCCAACGCCTTCGCCCACGATCTGCAGCCTGTCAGCCTGCACTGATCCCGGCCGGATCGGCCGGTCAGGCGATCTCGGCCACCGCCCCGACGAGCCGCGCGATATCCTGCGGTCGCGACAGGCGGTGGTCGCCATCGGCGATCAGCGTCAGCACGGTCCCTTCCGCCGGCAGCCGTGTGAGGATCTTGAGGGCGTGGGTATAAGGCACGTCCGTATCGCGCATGCCCTGCAGGATGTGAATCGGGCAGCCCGGGACCAGCGGCCCGTCGAGAAGGCGGTTTCCGCGCCCATCCTCGATCAGCTTCAGGGTGATGGGGTCGGGCTCGGGCGCGTAATCGCTGGGCTTTCGCAGGACGCCGTCCCGCATCATCATGGCGCGCGCCGCCTCGCTCAGGCGGTCCCAGATCAGATCCTCCGTGAAATCCAGGGCCGGCGCGATGAGCACGAGCCCGGCGGTTTTCTCGCCCCGGGTCGCACGGTCGCGCGCCGCGAGGCAGGCGATCCAGCCGCCCATCGAGGAGCCCACCAGGACCGGTGCCTCGTCGACATAGGCCGCCAGCAGCGCCTGCGCATCCTCAAGCCACGTGGAGATCGTGCAATCCGTGAACGCGCCGCTTGAGGCGCCGTGACCCGCATAGTCAAACCTGACCAGCTTCCGCCCGGCCTGTGCGGCCCAGGAATCCAGGGCGGTCGCCTTTGTGGCGGTCATGTCCGAGCGGAACCCGCCGAGCCACACCACCGGCGGTCCGGAGCCGTCGCGCACCTGCACGGCGATGCGGCGCACTGCGCCCCCCGCACCGACGGTCAGGAACTCGGGGCCTGTATCGGTCATCGTCTTCTCCGATATCCCAGTCTCAGAACGGAAGAAGTCCTTCCCTGACCGGGTTGGATTCAACCTCCGTTTACCGGACCGTAAAGCGCGGCGGCGATGCTGGAGCAATGGCAGCGAGCATTTGGCAGATACCGGCCGGGGGCCTGCGCGTCCTCGCCGAGGGACCGCGGGCGACCGGCGTGACCCGTGGCCTGTCGGGATTCCCGGCCGAGATCGGGGACCTCGTGGGCGCCCGGATCCTCCAGATCATCCCGGAACTGGAAGCGGGCGGCGCCGAGCGCACCACGGTCGACGTGGCGGGTGCCCTGGCGGCTGTCGGGGCGCGCGCCCTGGTCGCCACGGAGGGTGGCCGCCTCGTCGGGGAACTCCAGGCGAAGGGTGGGCACTGGCTCCGTTTCCCGGCGGCCTCCAAGAATCCGGCACGGATGGCCGTGAACGTCCTGCGACTCATGGCGCTCTGCCGCCGCGAGGGGGTCCAGATCATCCACGCCCGATCGCGGGCCCCCGCCTGGGTGGCGCTCGGCGCGGCGCGGCGCCTCGGGCTACCTTTCGTGACCACCTATCACGGCAGCTATTCCGGGCGGACCGGCGTCAAGGTTCTGTACAATTCCGTCATGGCCCGTGGCGACGTGGTGATCGCGAACTCGCGCTACACCGCGGACCTGATCCAGCGCCTCCATGCCGAGCAGGCGGGGGACCGGGTGCGGGTGATCCACCGCGGCACGGACCTCGCCGTCTTCAATCCGGTCGCCGTCGGGGCTGGCCGGGTCGAGGCTCTCCGCCGGGCCTGGAACGTGGCGCCGCACGAGCGGGTGATCCTCCTGGCCGCCCGCCTGACCGCCTGGAAAGGGCACCGCGTGCTGATCGAGGCGGCCGCCCAGATGCGGGACCGGGGCGTCCCCGACCTCGCCGTCGTGCTGGCAGGGGACCCCCAGGGCCGCGCGGCCTACGAACGCGAACTCGACGCGCTGATCGCGGCGCGCGGACTGGGCAGCATCGTGCGACGGGTCGGCCATTGCACCGACATGCCGGCAGCCTTCCGGGCCGCTTCCGCGGTGGCGGTCCCCTCCGTGGAGCCGGAGGCGTTCGGACGTTCCGCCGTGGAGGCGCAGGCGCTCGGCACGCCGGTCGTGGTCTCCGATCTCGGGGCGGTCCCCGAGACAGTCCTGGCGCCGCCGGACGTGCCCGCCGGCCAGCGCACCGGCTGGCGCGTCCCGCCCGGCGACGCAGCGGCGCTGGCAACCGCGCTCACCGAAGCCCTGTCGTTGGGTGCCAGCGCCCGGGATGCCCTGGCGCGGAGGAGCCGGGCGCATGTCGAGGCGCATTTCTCGTTGGAGCGGATGGTCGGGGATACGCTCGCGGTCTACGCCGAGCTTCTCAGGCGCCAACCTTGAGCGGGACGCCGAATCGCTGCGCCCGTGATGTGTCGCCCGCCTCGCGCTTTGTGAACTCCTCGAGCGCGGATCCGAGGATTCGCCGCGAAGCCGGACGTCCGGTCTACCGATCGGCCGTCCGGACTTTCCACGGATTCTCGCCCGCGCCACGCTGAATATTTCGAACGTCGCCTCGGTTGGCCGTTGACTCTGGCCGCGCTTCCCCCAACGTTGTATGTCCGGATGAGACCGGAACGGCTGGCGGTCAGGAGATCCTCCCGGGGGTCGTCCGGTCCGCCGTTTCGTCGTTGCAGCAGGAGACCTAAGCCATTCGTAGACCGATGAGAGCCATGCCGGCCCCGCAGAAGGACGGGCCGCGCGCCAACCGCGACATCCGCGGGGTGCGGGAAGTGCAGCTGATCGACGATACCGGGCAGAACCGCGGTGTCGTTCCCTTCTTCGACGCCCTCAACCTTGCCGAGGAAGTCGGCCTCGATCTCGTTGAGATCGCGCCGAACTCCGTGCCGCCCGTCTGCAAGCTGCTCGATTACGGGCGCTTCCGCTTCAACGAGCAGAAGAAGCAGAACGAGGCCCGCAAGCGGCAGAAGACGGTCGAGGTCAAGGAGATCAAGCTCCGCCCCGGCATCGACAAGCACGACTACGACACCAAGATGAAGTCGGTGCACCGCTTCTTCGAGGAAGGCGACAAGGTCAAGGTGACCCTTCGCTTCCGCGGTCGTGAGATGGCTCACCAGGATATCGGCCTGCGGCTCCTGGAGCGCGTGAAGAACGAGACGGCCGAGATCGCCAAGGTCGAGAGCGAGCCGATGCTCGAAGGCCGACAGATGATCATGATCCTCGCGCCGCGCTGATCGGCGTCCGCATCGAAACAGCACGCCGCCTCCTGATCGGGGCGGCGTTGTTGTTTCGCGCCGCTTCCGTGCAAGGCCGCGGGGGATTAAGGGCTGCGCATGGCCCTCGCTCCGGAAGAGATCGAACGCTACGCCCGCCACCTCGTGCTGGCCGAGATCGGCGGACCCGGCCAGGCTCGTCTCAGGGCGGCCCGGGTCCTCGTCATCGGGGCTGGGGGGCTCGGAGCGCCGCTGATCCAGTATCTGGCCGCTGCCGGGATCGGCACGATCGGCATCGTCGACGACGATACGGTCTCCCTATCCAATCTCCAGCGTCAGGTGATCCACGGCACGCCGGATCTCGGGCGGCCGAAGGTCGAGAGCGCCGCAGACGCCGTGACCCGCCTCAACCCACACGTGGCGGTGGTCCAGCACCCGTTTCGGATTACCCCGGACAACGCGGTCGACCTGATCTCCGGCTACGATCTCGTCGCGGACGGTTCCGACAACTTCGCCACGCGTTACGCCGTCTCCGACGCCTGCTTCCACGCGCGGCGTCCGCTGGTGACGGCGGCGCTCGGCCGGTTCGACGGAACGCTCACCACGATCCGGGCACACGAGACCGGCCCGGACGGAACGCCCAATCCGACCTATCGCTGCCTGTTCCCGAATCCGCCGCCGCCCGGCAGCGTGCCGGCCTGCGCGGAGGCGGGCGTCCTCGGGGCACTGGCCGGCGTCATGGGTTCGCTGATGGCCATGGAGGTGATCCGCGCGGTGGCGGCCTTCGGCGACCCCCTCGTCGGGCGCCTCCTGATGATCGATGCTCGCGCCATGCGGTTCGAGACGCTGAGTTACGCCTGGGACCCGGACAACCCCCTCAGCGGCACGGGATCCTCAGCCGAATAGCGGCCCCGGGGGCATCCACGGTCCATCGGCCTCCGCCTTGCCGAGGCAGCATTTCTTGAACTTCTTGCCCGAACCGCAGGGGCAGGGATCGTTGCGCCCCACGTCTTTGAACGGATTGCGCTGCGGCTCGCCCGCCCCTTCGACGGTCCAATCGAGCGCTTCGACCGGGTCGTCGAGATAGCCATACTGGTAGGGGCCGAGCCGGTCCCGATCGTCCGGCCTGGTTTCCGCCTTGCGCAGAGCCTCCTTGAACCATGCGTCGTCGCTGATCTCGTCGGTGATGCGCCCGTCGGCCCGAGCCGCGGTTGCCCGGGGCGCGAGGTCCCGCAAGCCGAGATGCGCGATCGTCTCCTCCCAGGCGATCCAGGCCGGCGCCTCCTCCACAGCGGCCTTCGCGTCATCGAAACGGACCAGCAGGTCGTGCATCGCGGCGCGGTCGATCCGGCCCTCGAGGGTCAGGAAGGTGCAGGCGGAGAGCAGCGCCATGCGGACGTAGTCGTCGACCGTGCTGTCGAGGATCAGCCGGAAGAGCGGCGCGGGATCGCCGTCGAACAGGCTCGCCAGGACCTTGGCCAGGGTCGCCGTGACGGCATCGCCGAGCACGGCGTCGAGGCTTTCCTCATCCTGACGAAGCAGGCGCAGGAGCGGCGCGAGGGCGCGCGTGTCCCGGGCATGCGCCATGACGTGCAGGCCCCAGAAGAGGAGGTTGGTCTCCTCCGGGCTCAGCTCGCGCTGGCCGGCCGCCGCTTCGAGCAGCGGCAGGGTCGCTTCGGCGATGGCGGCCGGATGCAGCAGGGCCTCGCGCAAAGCCGCGGTCGGCCGGTACTCGGCCGCCGCGAGGTCCGCGATGAGCAGGGCGATCCGGTCCATGCGGGGCTCCTCAGGCCCGAAGCGTCGCACCCGTCCGGCGCGAAACCTCGGTGACGATCTTGGTGCTCACCGCCTCGATCTCGGCATCGGTCAGCGTGCGCTCCACCGGCTGAAGCCGGACCGCGATCGCCACCGACTTCGAGCCTTCCGGCACGCCCGGCCCCTCGTAGAGGTCGAACACCTCGACGCCGGTGACGAGCTTGCGCTCCGCCCCCTGGGCGGCCTTCACGATGTCGCCGGCCGGCACGTCGCGGCCGACCACGAAGGCGAAGTCGCGGGACAGCGGCTGGAACTCCGAGAGCGCGAGCGCCGGCTTGGCCTTGGTCGGCTTGGACTTGGGCAGGGGCAGGGCATCGAGCACGATCTCGAAGGCGACGAGGGTGCCTTTGAGGTCGAGGGCCTGCAGGGTTCGCGGGTGCACCTCGCCGAACCAGCCGATCTCGGTCTTCGGTCCGAAGCGCAGGGTACCCGAGCGGCCCGGATGCAGCCAGGACGGACCGCCTGCCGTGACCTGAAGGCCGCCGGTCGGCACACCGAGGCTGCCCAGCAGAGCGAGGGCGTCGGCCTTGGCGTCGAACGCGTCGACCGTCCCGGTCGAGCCGTCCCAGTGCCGCCCGGCGCCCGCGAGGGTCGCGCTGCCGCGGCGCACGGCGGCCGCCCGGATGCTCTGACCCTCAGGCTCGTCCGAGGCGAAACACTGGCCGACCTCGAACAAGGCCGCATCCGGATAGCCGCGGTCCGCATTGCGCTGCGCGGCCCGCAGGAGACCCGGCAGGAGGCTCGGGCGCATGTCCGACAGTTCCGACGCGATGGGGTTCGCCAGGACCAGATCCGCGCCGCCGCCGCCGAACAGCTCGGCATCCGCGTGCGGGACGAAGGACCACGTCACCGCTTCCATCAGCCCGCGGCTCGCCAGGGCGCGCTTCGCGGTGCGGGTGCGCTTCTGCATCGCCGTCAGCAGCGGCCGGCCAATCCCGGCGAGCCGCGGCAGGGGCTTCGGCTCGACCCGGTCGAGCCCGGCGATGCGGACTATCTCCTCGACGAGGTCGGCCTTGCCCTCCACGTCGGGCCGCCACGACGGGGTGAGGACTTTCACCCGGTCGCCGGTGCCGGAGACGTGGAAGCCCAGCGTCTCCAAGATCACCTTCATCTCGACACGCGGAAGCTCGAGACCGGCGAGGCGGCGGACCTCGGTCCAGGGGAAGTCGATGATCCGCTCGGATTCCGGCGGCTCGCCGGCGATCAGCGCCTGGCTCGGCATGCCGCCGCAGAGATCCATCACCAAGCGGGTCGCCAGATCGAGGCCGGGCAGGGTGAAGGCCGGATCGACACCGCGCTCGAACCGGTAGCGCGCATCGGTGATGATGCCGAGGCGCCGCCCCGACTGCGCGATGTTGGCGGGATCCCACAGGGCCGATTCGATCAGCACATCCGTGGTGCCGGCGTCGCAGCCGGATGCCTCGCCGCCTATGATGCCGGCGATGGATTCCACGCCGGCCGCATCGGCGATCACCACGGTGTCGTCGGTGAGCGTATGTGTGCGGCCGTCGAGCGCCACGAGGCTCTCGCCCGCCCGCGCACGCCGCACGACGAGGCTGCCCGACACCTTGGCAGCATCGAACACGTGCAGCGGGCGCCCGCGGTCGAAGGTGACGTAGTTGGTGATGTCGACCAGCGCGTTGATCGGGCGCAGGCCAATGGCACGCAGCCGGGCCTGCATCCAGGCGGGCGACGGGCCGTTCTTCACGCCGCGCACCAGCCGCAGGGCGAAGAGCGGGCAGAGATTCCGGTCCGCCGGCTCGAAGGCCAGCTCAACCCCGACGGGGCAGGGGCCTTCGCCGCGCACGCCCGGCAGGGTCTCGCGCTTCAGGGACCCGATGCCGGCGGCGGCGAGGTCGCGGGCGATGCCGTGGACCGAGGTGCAGTCCGGCCGGTTCGGCGTCAGGTTGATCTCGATGACCGGATCGTCGAGCCCGGCGTAGAGCGCGTAGGCCTGGCCAATCGGCGCATCGATGGGGAGCTCCATGATACCGTCATGGTCGTCCCCGAGGCCGAGTTCCGCGCCCGAGCACAGCATGCCCCGGCTCTCGACGCCCCGGATCGTGCCGACCGATAGGGTGATGTTCTTGCCCGGCACATAGGTGCCCGGCGGCGCGAAGACCGAGACGAGTCCGGCCCGGGCATTCGGGGCACCACAGACCACCTGCACCGGCGCGCCGACGCCCGTGTCCACGGTGCAGACCCGGAGGCGGTCGGCATTGGGGTGCTGCTCGGCCGTCAGAATCTTGGCGATCACGTAGGGCTTGAGCGCGGCGGCCTTGTCCTCGACGCCCTCCACCTCAAGGCCGATCCGCGTCAGCGTCTCGGCGATGGTGTCGAGGGAGGCCTCGGTGTCGAGGTGATCCTTGAGCCAGGAGAGGGTAAATTTCATGATGGACCTTCGAGAGCCGCGCGTCGGCTCGACCGTCGGATGAACAGGATCGCAGGGCCTCCTCCGCAGCCGGACGACTGCGGTGGAGGCCGACGCGGCTCAGCCCGTGAGGCCGCCCACGAGGCTCGGCACGTCGAGCAGGCGGAAGCCGTAATGGTCGAGCCAGCGCACATCCGCCTCGAAGAAGGGCCGCAGGTCCGGCATGCCGTATTTGAGCATGGCAATGCGGTCGATGCCGACTCCGAAGGCGAAGCCCTGCACGGCGTCCGGGTCGAGGCCGCAGTTGCGCAGCACGTTCGGGTGCACCATCCCGCAGCCGAGAATTTCGAGCCAGTCGTCGCCCTCGCCGAAGCGGATCTCGCCGCCCTTGCGCGAGCACTGGATGTCCACCTCCGCGGAGGGCTCGGTGAAGGGGAAGAAGGACGGACGGAAGCGCATCTTCACGCCCTCCACCTCGAAGAACGCCTTGCAGAACTCCTCCAGCACCCATTTCAGGTTGGCGATGTTGGCGGTCTTGTCGATCACCAGCCCCTCGACCTGATGGAACATCGGCGTGTGGGTCTGGTCGGAATCGTGCCGGTAAGTCCGGCCCGGGATGATGACCCGGATCGGCGGCTCTTGCGCCCGCATCGTCCGCACCTGCACGGGCGAGGTGTGCGTGCGCAGCACCTTGCGCTTGCCGTCCCTGTCGGGCGCCAGGAAGAAGGTGTCGTGCATCTCGCGGGCCGGATGGCCGGGCGGGAAGTTGAGGGCGGTGAAGTTCAGCTCGTCCGTCTCGATATCCGGTCCCTCGGCGACCGCGAAGCCCATATCGGCGAAGATCGCGGTGATCTCGTCGATGACCTGGGAGATCGGGTGGATGCGGCCGCGGACCTCCGGCGCCTCGCGGATCGGCAGCGTCACGTCGACCCGCTCGGAGGCTAGGCGGGCCTCCAGGGCGGCTTCGGCCAGGGCAGACTTGCGCGCCGTGACGGCGCCCTGGACCCGGTCGCGCAGGCCGTTGATCAGTGGTCCCCGCTCCTTGCGCTCCTCGGGCGTCATGGAGCCCAAGGTCTTCAGCAGGTCCGAGACGCTGCCCTTCTTGCCGAGCGCGGCGACGCGGACCGCGTCGAGGGCCGCCTCGTCGGACGCCGCGCTCACCTGGGCCAGGAGGTCGCGTTCGAGGGTGTCGAGATCGGTCATCGCTGTCTTCGGGCAGGGTTGGCGGAGTCGGCCGTCGCGGCGTGCTCTCGCGCGTTGTGCGCCCGCACGCAAGCGCGGGGCGCGGGACCTCGTAAACGACGAAGGCGCGGCTCCCAGGGGAGCCGCGCCTTCCGTCCGTCTCGCCTCGGGCCTGGATCAGGCAGCCTTGGCGGTGTTCTGCGGCAGCGCGGCCTTCGCCTTCTCGACAACGGCGGCGAAGCTCGCCGGCTCGTGGATCGCCAGCTCCGACAGCGCCTTGCGGTCTACGACGATGCCGGACTTGGCGAGACCGTCGATGAAGCGCGAATAGGTCAGGCCGTGCTCGCGGACCGCCGCGTTGAGGCGCTGGATCCAGAGGGCGCGGAACGTGCGCTTCTTGTTCTTGCGGTCGCGGTAGGCGTACTGCAGACCCTTTTCCACCGCCTGCTTGGCGATGCGGATCGTATTCTTGCGCCGGCCGTAATAGCCCTTGGCGGCCTTCAGAACTTTCTTGTGCTTCGCGTGACTGGTCACGCCGCGCTTGACGCGGGCCATCGGTTATCTCCTGGATTCGACGAAAGACAGTGGCAACGGGTGTCGAAAAACTTACCGCGCGTTCGGCAGGAAGTACTTCTTCACGTTGGCGGCATCGCCCTCGAACAGGGTCGTGGTGCCGCGCAGGTTGCGGATCTGCTTGGTCGTCCGCTTGATCATCCCGTGGCGCTTGCCGGCCTGGGCGTACATCACCTTGCCGGTGCCGGTGATCTTGAAGCGCTTCTTGGCGCCCGATTTCGTCTTCAGCTTGGGCATTTGGCTCTCCGTTGCACGAAACTCCGTCAGGCCGTCCCACGAGGGTCGGAGGAGAATCGCGCGCTGATGCTTCTGGTGGAGCAGCACGAGCCGCCACGGCAGCCCTATCGGCCGGGCGGTTCGACGCGGGCCGGCTTATGACAGAAAGCCGACGCGACGGCAACGCCTTCGCGGTCGAACCCGTTAGGTCCGGGTGGACGCCACCGCAAAGCCGGGCCGGGTGATTCGGAGGAATTCGGGGACAGATTGCGCGCCGCACAAAACGGTCGGCGACAGCCGGAGCCGCCAGGAACCATAACCTTGGCCGTCCGTTTCATTCATGTCCCGCTCAGGCCGGCAGGGTTAGACCCCCCGTCAAATTCGGCCAACCAGGAGACACTTCGTGCGCATTGCCCAGATTGCTCCGTTGTCGGAGGCCGTTCCTCCGAAGTTCTACGGTGGCACCGAGCGCGTCGTCAGCTGGATCACAGAAGAACTGGTCCGCCAGGGCCATGATGTGACCCTGTTCGCCAGCGGCGACTCTCAGACCTCCGCGAAGCTCGCGGCCTGCACGCCCGAGGGCCTGCGCCTGCTCGGCTACCGGGATCACACCGCCAGCCATCTGGCGATGCTGCATCAGGTGCATCGCCGCGCTCACGAGTTCGATATCCTGCACTTCCACATCGATCTCCTTCAGTACCCGATGTTCGAGGATCTGAACCACAAGTGCATCACCACGATGCATGGCCGCCTCGACGTGCCGGACTTCATGCCGGTCTACCGCACCTTCACGGGCATGCCGCTGGTCTCGATCTCCGACAACCAGCGCCTGCCGATGCCGCCGACATCCAATTGGCTGGCGACGATCCATCACGGCCTTCCGGCCGAGAACTGCCCCTACTATCCGGAGGCCAAGGGCGGCTATCTCGCCTTCCTCGGCCGGATCTCGCCGGAGAAGCGCCCGGATCGCGCCATCGAGATGGCGATCCGCTCCGGCACGCCGCTCAAGATCGCCGCGAAGGTCGATAAGGCCGACCAGGATTACTGGGATGAGGTCATCGAGCCGATGATCCACCACCCGCTGGTCGAGTACATCGGCGAGATCAACGAGGAGCAGAAGAAGGACTTCCTCGGCAACGCCCTGGCGCTCGCCTTCCCGATCGACTGGCCGGAGCCCTTCGGCCTCGTGATGATCGAGGCGATGTCGGCCGGCACGCCGGTGATCGCGTTCCGCAACGGCTCCGTGCCGGAGGTGATCAAGGACGGCGTCGGCGGCGTGCTCTGCGAGTCCATGGACGAGGCCGTGGCCGCGGTCGCCAAGGTGAAGGCCATGAGCCGCGCCGGTGTGCGCCGGCACTTCGAGAGCGCCTTCACTGCCGAGTGCATGGTCAAGAAGTACGTCGCCGCCTACGAGGAACTGCTTGCCCGCAGCGCCGACGTGATCAAGCTGCCGAAGTCGGGCTTCAAGGCGCAGTACGGCGAGGTGAACGGCTCGGCGCGGCCGGCGATCCAGGTCGCCGCCATGCCGGCCTGAGGTCGGCACGGTCTGAAATACGGCACCGGGCTTGCGAGGCAGGCCCGGACGGGCCTAGCGTCTTAAAGGCGACTCATCCGTGAGTGAACAGGGGCCGCCGCATCAGAGGTGATGCGGCGGC
Source organism: Methylobacterium sp. CM6257 (assembly GCF_054611515.1). Classification (NCBI taxonomy): domain Bacteria; kingdom Pseudomonadati; phylum Pseudomonadota; class Alphaproteobacteria; order Hyphomicrobiales; family Methylobacteriaceae; genus Methylobacterium; species Methylobacterium sp. CM6257. Next base: position 5,058,054 of record NZ_CM137735.1, on the reverse strand, counting down.
CTTCTCGATTCGCACCTCATACACGCACCCGGAGATGCCCTGCATGGCGGCGGACTACACGGCAGCGGCCCACGATGCGACCGCCCGGACCCAGGCGAGCGCCAGAACCGTGGCGCACGGTTTTCAGGACGCGGACGATGTGCTCCCGCCCTATCATATCGAGGCGCAGACCTCCCTAGTGGAGCGGCCCCTGCGCTCGCTGAAATTCGGCGAGGCCTTCGGCGTCCTCGATTCCTACGGCGATATCGGCGTTCAGCCCGGTCCGGAGGGCCTCTACTTCCAGGATACGCGCTACCTCTCGCGCCTCGAACTGACCGTGGAGGGCCAGCGTCCTCTCATGCTCTCGTCCGTCATGCAGGACGACAACGGCGCGCTCAGCGTCGACATGACGACGCCCGACATCCGCCTCGATGCCCACGACGAGACCTCGATCCCCCGTGAGACGATCGCGATCGAGCGCACCAAATTCCTGTTCCGCGGTGCCTGCTACGACCGGATTGGGCTGCGCTCCTTCGATTCGAAGCACCGACGCCTGCGCATCGCCATCACCTTCGACGCCGATTTCCGAGATCTGTTCGAGGTGCGCGGCACCGACCGCGAGCAGCGCGGCAAGCGCGGCATCTTGGTGGCAAGCGACCGTGAGGTTCAGTTCCGCTATGTCGGTCTCGACGAGATCGTGCGGACGACGGCGCTGCATTTCGGCCCGAAGCCGGATCTGCTCGAGCCCGGTCGCGTGGCCTTCGACGTGTCCCTGCCGCCGGGGGGACGCGCCTCGCTTTTCATCCGCGTGACCTTCGAGGCGCACCGCGCTTTCACCAAGCCGCCCACGGAATCTCTGGTCGGGGAGGATGCGGCGGCCAAGCTGACACTCGCGGCCAATGCCGGCGGCGCGCGGCGCGAGCCGAAGGGCCTCGACGAGGGAACGATCTTTGCCCGCGCCTACCGCGACTCGCGCCGCGACCTCCGAACGCTGACGGCGGGCATCACCACGATCATCTCGTCGAACGACCAGTTCAACGAGGGTCTGTGCCGCGCCACCGCGGACCTCTACATGCTGGCGAGCCGCACCCCGGAGGGTATCTACCCCTTCGCCGGAATCCCCTGGTACTCCACGGTGTTCGGCCGCGACGGCATCATCACGGCGATGATGGCGCTCTGGATCGACCCGAAATTCGCGCGCGGCGTTCTGCGCTATCTTGCGTCGACGCAGGCCAAGGCCGTCGATCCGGCCGCCGACGCGCAGCCCGGCAAGGTTCTCCACGAGACACGCCGCGGCGAGATGGCGATGCTGGGCGAGGTGCCGTTCCGCCACTATTACGGCACGATCGACGGCACGCCACTATTCGTGATGCTGGCCTGGGAATACTACGCGGTCACCGGTGACCTGGAGACCGTCCGGGCAATCTGGCCGGCGCTGGAACTCGGTCTCGAGTGGATGGACCGGTACGGCGACCGCGACGGTGATGGCTTCGTCGAGTACGCCCGTGACACCGATAAGGGTTTGGAGAACCAGGGCTGGAAGGACAGTCACGATTCGATCTTCCACGCCGACGGCCATCTGGCCAAGGGGCCGATCGCCCTGTGCGAGGTGCAGGGCTACGTCTACGCCGCCAAGAACGGCATGGCCAAGCTCGCGGCCCTGCTGGGGCATGACCCGATGGCCGAGCGCCTGACCCAAGAGGCGGCGACCCTGCGCGAGCGGTTCGACGCGGCCTTCTGGAACGAGGAGATCGGAACCTACGCGCTGGCTCTCGACGGGGCCAAGAAGCAATGCGCGGTGCGCTCCTCGAATGCGGGGCATGCTCTGTTCACCGGCATCGCCAAGCCGGAGCGTGCGGCGCGGGTCGCCGAGACGCTCCTGTGCAATGATGGGTTCAACGGCTGGGGCGTGCGCACGATCGCCAAGGGTGAGGCGCGCTACAATCCGATGTCCTACCATAACGGCTCGATCTGGCCGCACGACAACGCGCTGATCGCGATGGGCCTGGCCCGCTACGACCGCAAGCACGAGGCCGCGCGCATCTTCCAGGGGATGTTCGACACCTCGCTCTACCAGGACCAGAAGCGGCTGCCGGAGCTGTTCTGCGGCTTCATGCGTCGGCGCCAGCGCGGGCCCGTGTCGTATCCCGTGGCGTGCAGCCCGCAGGCCTGGGCGGCGGCGGCGCCCTTCGCCTTCCTCGCCGCCTGCCTGGGCCTTGAACTGGACCACGACCGTAACCGTGTCCGGCTCAAGAACCCGATCCTGCCGGGCTTCCTGGACGGCGTGACGCTGTACAATGTCAAGCTCGGCTCCTCGCGCCTGGACATCCGGTTCCAGCGCTACGACGACGACGTCACCGTGTCGGTGCAGCGCCGCCACGGCGACGTGCAGGTCGTGGTCACCAAGTAGGGGCTGCACGAGGCGGCCCGCTTTGGGTTAAGCGGGCCGCGCGGCGCTTCCTGCCGCCGAGGGAGCGCATGATGTCGGCAGACCACTCCACCCCGGGCACGCCGCTGGAACTCGCGCAGGCCCTGATCCGCTGCCCCTCGGTGACGCCGGAGGATCGGGGCGCCCTCGACGTGGTGGCCGCCGCGCTCGCGCCGGCCGGCTTCTCGATCGAGCGGCCGGTCTTCTCGGAGCCGGGCTTTCCCGACACCCCGAACCTCTACGCGCGGATCGGGCGGGGCGGTCCCTGCCTGGTCTTCGCAGGCCATACCGACGTGGTGCCGGCCGGCGCTGGTGAATGGCGACACGGCGCCTTCGACGGCGTGGTGTCCGACGGAATGCTCTACGGCCGCGGCGCCGCCGACATGAAAGGCGGCATCGCCTGCATGCTGGCCGCGACGCTGGCCTTCCTGGCGCGCCGCGGGACTGACTTTCCCGGCTCCATCGCCTTCCTGATCACGGGCGACGAAGAAGGGCCGGCCGTCAACGGAACGGTCAAGCTCCTCGATTGGGCACGGGCCCGGGGCGAGCGCTTCGACCATTGCCTGCTCGGCGAGCCGACCAACCCGAGCCGCCTCGGCGAGATGATCAAGATCGGGCGACGCGGCTCGCTGACGGGCAAGCTGACGGTGCTCGGTCGGCAGGGGCACGTCGCCTACCCCCACAAGGCCGAGAATCCGATCCCGGGCCTGCTGCGGCTGGCCTCTGCGTTGATCGCCGATCCCCTCGATGGCGGCACCGCGCATTTCGACGCTTCGAACCTCGAATTCACCACCATCGACGTAGGCAACCCCGCCACCAACGTGATCCCGGCCACGGCCCGGGCAACGTTCAACGTGCGCTTTAACGACGACTGGAGCGCCGAGAGCCTGGGCGCCGAGATCCGCAAGCGGCTGGAGGAGGCCGCCGGCAACGCCGTGCGGTTCACCCTCGACCTGCAGCCGTCGAATGCGCCGGCCTTCCTCACGCGGCCGGACGCCTTCGTGGATCTGGTCTCCGCGGCGATCCGGGCCGAGACCGGGCTCACGCCCGCGCTCTCGACCACGGGCGGCACCTCGGATGCCCGCTTCATCAAGGATGCCTGCCCGGTGATCGAGTTCGGTCTCGTGGGCGAGACCATGCACCAGGTGGACGAGTGCGTGGCGGTCGCCGATCTTGACCGGCTGACCGCGATCTACGAGCGGGTGCTCGACGCCTATTTCTCAGGCTCGTAGTCGACCCCCACGAAGGTCAGCCCAGCGGCGGGTGCCAGAGGCCCGCACCGGCGCTTCTCGCCCGACGCCAGGATCTCGGCCACGTCGCCGGCAGTGAGGCGCCCGCAGCCGGCGAGCATCAGCGTGCCGACCATCGCCCGCACCTGATGGTGCAGGAACGACCGGGCCGACGTCGCCACCACGATCTCCTCGTGAAGCGCCATGGGGGCGCGGGTGACGTCGAGCTGCTCCAGGGTCCGGACCGGGCTGTTGGCCTGGCATTCCGCGGCCCGGAAGGCCGAGAAATCGTGCCGCCCCACGAGGCGCTGGGCGGCGGCATGCATCCGGTCGGGGTTGAGTGGCCACGGCACGTGCCAGACGTGGGCGCGAGTCAGCGCCGCCGGGCTGCGCCGGTTGAGGATGCGGTATCGGTAGTGCCGGCGGATCGCCGAGTGGCGGGCATCGAAGCTCTCCGGCACCTGCTCGGCTGACAGGACAGAGATCGGCAGCGGCCGGAGATGAGCGTTGAGGGCATCGCGGACCGTATCGGTCCGCCACGCTTTGGCGAGATCGAGATGCGCGACTTGGTGGATCGCGTGGACACCCGCGTCCGTCCGACCGGCGCAGGTCAGCCGGACCTGCTCACCGGAGAAGCGCAGCACCGCCTCTTCGAGGGCTGCCTGGATCGTCGGATCCTCGGCCTGGCGCTGCCATCCGCAGAAAGGCGCACCGTCGTACTCGATGACGAGCTTGTAGCGGGGCATCAGCCGAAACGGGCGCCGGGCGCCACGCGCGCGCCGCGGATGAACTCGGCCCCGGTCGCACTTCCGCCTTTGCCCGCCCGGCGCAGCTCCAGCAGCCGCACGGCACCCTCGCCGCACGCGATCGTGCCGACCGCGTCGAGGATTACCCCCGCACCACCCGAGCCCTCGCCGATCACGGCCCGCAGCACCTTCACGCGTTCCGGACCCTTGCCGAGATCCACCTCGAAGAAGGCGCCGGGGAAGGGTGACAGGCCGTTGATGTGGTTGACGACCTGCGCGGCCGGGCGCGACCAGTCGATCCGCGCCTCGTCGTTGCTGATCTTGTGCGCGTAAACCACGCCGTCCTCCGGCTGCGGCGCGAAGGTCAGCGCACCCTGGCCCAGCAGAATGAGTGCGCGCGCCATCAGGTCGGCGCCGAGCGGCATCAGCGCATCGTGCAACTCGCCGGCGGTCATGCCGGGCGCGATAGGGATCCGCGCTTCCAGGGCGACCGGGCCGGTGTCGAGCCCGGCCTCCATGCGCATCACGCCCACGCCGCTCTCTGCATCGCCTGCCATCACGGCACGCTGGATCGGCGCCGCCCCGCGCCATCGGGGCAGCAGGGACCCGTGGAGGTTGAGGCAGCCGTGCTTGGGCGCATCGAGGATCGCTTGCGGCAGCAGCATCCCGTAGGCCACCACCACGGCGACGTCGGCCCGGTGCGCGGCGAAGATCTCGGCGGCTTCGGGGGTGCGCAGCGTCGAGGGTGTCAGCACCGGAACCCCGAGCGTGTCGGCCAGGGTATGAACGGGGGAGGGACGAAGGCTCATCCCGCGGCCTGCCTTCGCGGGCGCGCGGGTGTAGACGGCGGCAATGTCGTGGCCGTCCTGCGCGAGCCGCGCGAGCGTCGGCACCGCGAAATCCGGGGTGCCCATGAAGACGACGCGCATGGCCGGATCAGGCCGCGTCGCGCTTGGCTGCCTTGGCGAACTTCTTGATCACCCGGTCGCGCTTCAGCTTCGACAGATGGTCGATGAAGAGAACGCCGTTGAGATGGTCGATCTCGTGCTGGATGCAGGTGGCGAGGAGCCCATCGGCCTCGATCTCCTGCTCCTTGCCGTCGAGGTCGCGGAACTTCACGCGAACACGATCCGGCCGCTCGACCTCGCCGTAATACTCGGGAATCGACAGGCAGCCCTCGTCGTAGACCCGCTTCTCCTCCGACGACCAGACGATCTCGGGGTCGATGAACACGCGCGGCTCGCGGACGCCCTCTTCCTTCGAGGTGTCGATCGTCACGACGCGCTTCGGCACGCCGATCTGGATCGCCGCGAGGCCGACGCCCGGCGCGTCATACATCGTCTCGAACATGTCGTCGACGAGCGTGCGGATTTCGCCGGTGATCGGCCCAACCGGATCGGAGATGCGGCGCAGGACGGGATCGGGGAGGATGACGAGCGGGCGGATGGTCATGGCGTAAACCGGCAGGGAGAGCGCCGGGGACGTGTCCGGGCTTTCCGTCGAATAGGGTGCGGCCGGGAACCGGTCAAATACCGACCCCGGGTTTCAGAAGGCCGTGCGGCTGCGGATCGCTGCCGTGAGCGTGCCCTCGTCGAGATAGTCGAGCTCGCCGCCCACCGGGACGCCGTGGGCGAGGCGCGTCACCTTCACGTCGCAGTGCCGGATCGACTCCGTGACGTAATGTGCCGTGGTCTGGCCGTCGACCGTCGCGTTGAGTGCCAGGATGACCTCCCTCACCTCGGGGCGGGCGACGCGCTCCACGAGGCTGGCGAGGTTCAGATGCTCCGGCCGCACGCCGTCCAGGGCCGAGAGTACGCCACCGAGCACGTGGTAGCGCGCCTTGACGGCGCCCGAGCGCTCCAGCGCCCAGAGGTCCGACACGTCCTCCACCACCACCAGCGTCGACGGATCGCGCTCGGCGTCCCGGCAGATCGTGCAGGGATCGGACGTATCGACGTTGCCGCAGCTCGTGCACACGATGATGCGCTCGGCCGCGACCCGCATCGCATCGGCGAGCGGACCGAGGAGCGTGTCGCGCTTTTTAATGAGCTGGAGCGCGGCGCGCCGCGCCGAGCGCGGTCCGAGGCCTGGCATGCGGGCCAGAAGCTGAATCAGGCGCTCGATCTCGGGGCCGGCGACGGCTTGGGGCATCGTGCCTCTTGGGCGAGGAAAGGGCGGTGGATCCGGCAGGGCATAGCCGCCGCCGGGCGGCGCGCAAGGGTTCATGTGCGCCCGCGTGGTATATGGGTATTCCAGAGCCGGTTCGCCCGTCCCGCCATGCAGCGCGACGAGCGAATCTGCTTACAGACCCGGGTTCCTGAGTCCACGACTGTCGTCTAACCTGTTTGTACACGTTGCGGGCTCCCGACAGAGCCCATAATGACAGCGAAGCTTCGCCGCCTACTCAGCGGAGAGACGGGAAGCGACCGGGGAACGGAGATCCTGCGTGCGGCGGTCCTGTACGACCGCACGGACGTCCCCCGGCTAATCCCGGACGATGGGTTCGTCCGGTCAGTGGCGTCGACGGTCGAACAGGGGCCCGGGAGATACGCACTTGACCAACATCGGTGATCACAACGCGGCCCACGGCGCCGAGGCTGCCGGATTCCGCGACTTCAAAAAGGTCCACTGGAATTTCGAGGCTCCGCGCCTCTACGAGGAGGCTCTGAGCCGCAAGGAGGGCCAGCTCGCCCGCGGCGGCGCCCTCGTGGCGACGACGGGCAACCATACCGGCCGCTCCCCCAAGGACAAGTTCGTGGTCCGCGACGCCGCCACCGAGAACGAGGTCTGGTGGGACAACAACGGCGCGATCACGCCCGAGCAGTTCGAGACTCTGCGCCAGGACTTCCTGAAGCATGCCGAGGGCAAGGAGCTGTTCGCCCAGGACCTCTACGGCGGGGCCGACGCGGCCTACCGGGTCAAGGCACGGGTCTTCACCGAGCTCGCCTGGCACTCGCTGTTCATCCGCAACCTGCTGATCCGGCCCGACCGCTCCGAGCTCGCGTCCTACGTGCCGGACATGACGATCATCGATCTGCCGAGCTTCCAGGCGGATCCCGCCCGGCACGGCTGCCGGTCCAAGACCGTGATCGCCATCGACTTCTCGAAGAAGCTCGTCCTGATCGGCGGCTCCGCCTACGCGGGCGAGATGAAGAAATCGGTCTTCACTTATCTCAACTACATCCTGCCGGGTAAAGGCGTGATGCCAATGCACTGCTCGGCCAACGCGGCGCTCAATGCCGAGGGCGGCTCGGCGATCTTCTTCGGCCTGTCGGGCACCGGCAAGACGACGCTCTCCAACGATTCCTCGCGCCAGCTGCTGGGCGACGACGAGCACGGCTGGTCCAACGAGGGCATCTTCAACTTCGAGGGCGGCTGCTACGCCAAGACCATCCGCCTCTCGCGCAATGCTGAGCCCGAGATCTACGCCACCACCGAGCGCTTCGGCACGGTGATGGAGAACGTGGTGATCGACCCGGTGACCCGCGTGCCGGATTTTGACGACGCCTCGCTCACCGAGAACACCCGCTGCGCCTACCCGCTGGACTTCATCGCCAACGCCAGCGCCACCGGCCGGGCCGGGCATCCGAAGAACATCGTGATGCTGACCTGCGACGCCTTCGGGGTAATGCCGCCGATCGCCAAGCTCACCGGCGCCGAAGCGATGTACCACTTCCTCTCGGGCTACACCGCCAAAGTAGCCGGAACCGAGCGGGGCCTGACCGGTCCGGAGGCGACCTTCTCCACCTGCTTCGGCGCGCCGTTCATGCCGCGGCACCCGAGCATCTACGGCAATCTGCTGCGCGACCTGATTGCCAAACACAGCGTCGATTGCTGGCTCGTCAACACCGGCTGGACCGGCGGGGGCGTCGGCACCGGCCGGCGCATGCCGATCCGCGTGACCCGGCGCCTGCTGAGCGCGGCGCTCGATGGCTCGCTGGCCCAGGCCGAGTTCCGCCGGGACCCGTATTTCGGTTTCGCGGTGCCCGTCTCGGTGCCGGGCGTCGAGCCGCATATCCTGACCCCGGTGAAGACCTGGGCCAACAAGGGCGCCTTCGTGGAGACGGCCGCGCGGCTCGTGAAGATGTTCGACGACAACTTCAAGCGGTTCGAGGCTCACGTGGACGCCGACGTGCGCGCCGCCGGGCCGACCGCACAGGCGATCGCGGCCTGATAATCGCGACGGGCGGCCCCGGAGGCCGCCCGGACGCACCGCGGTACGAGAACCGGGGCGGCGGCAATCCTAGAACGGCAGCTTCATGCCGGGCGGCAGGGGCAGACCCTTGGTCAGCTCGCCCATGCGCTCCTGCATGGTCGCCTCGGCCTTGCCGCGGGCGTCGTTGCAGGCCGCCACGATCAAGTCCTCCAGGATCTCGCGCTCGTCGGCGACCATCAGCGACGGGTCGATGGCGATCGCCTTCATCTGCCCCTTGGCCGACATGGTGACCCGCACCGAGCCGCCGCCCGAGGCGCCGGTCACCTCGATCTGATCCATCTCGGTCTGCAGGTTGGCCATCTTCTCCTGCATGGCCTGAGCCTGCTTCATGATGCCCATCAGGTCGCGCATGGGGCTCTCTTCCTCGTTTCGTCGTCGGGATCTGATCTGGGTATGGCGCCAGCGCTGCGCCATGAGTTTCCGGAGCGGCGGCCTAGAGATCGTCGTCCTCGGCCTCGTCGGCGCGCCCTGACTCGCCGTCCCCGGGGATCTCCTGTGCCGCGGTGGGCAGAGGCTCGGCGGCGGTCTCGCGCACGTCGACGATCTCGGCGCCGGGGAAACGCGTCAGCACCTCGCGCACGAACGGGTCGGAAGCCGCGTTCTCACGGCGTGTCTCGGTGGCGGCTCGGGCGGCGGCGTCGAGGGTCGGAGCGCCCTCTTCCTTCGACAGGGCGACGGACCAGCGCCGGCCCGTCCAGCGTTCGATGGCCGCGGCGAGGTCATTGGCGAGGCTCGGCCGTCCGCCGGCGGCGAGACGGAACTCGATCCGGCCCTCCTCGAAACGCACGAGATGGACGTCGCGCTCCAGGGCGGTCCTCAGGAGGATGTCGCGGTTGGCATCCGCCAGCGCGATCAGGTCCTCGAACCGGCCGAGCCGCGGTGAGGGCGGAGCTGCGGGAGCCGGGCGCGCGGCGGCCGCCATCGCGACAGGGGCCGAGACGGGCACCGGCTCCGCCGTGGCCGTCCGAGGTGCGGTGGCGAGTGCAGCCGAGCCTCCGCCCCGCAGGTCGGGGATCGGGGGCAGGGGCGGGCGTCCGGACGCGACCGGCGGGTCGCCCGAAGGCGCGGAGGCCGCCTCGGCCTTCAGCTGGCGCAGCGCCTCGTCGGGGGTCGGCAGGTCGGCGGCATAGGCGAGGCGCACGATCGCCATCTCGGCCGCCGCCAGGGGCCGGGGGGCAGCCTGGACCTCGGGGATCGCCTTGAGCAGGATCTGCCACGCCCGCGACAGAGCGCGAATGGAGAGCTTCTCGGCGAAGGCGCCGCCGCGGACGCGCTCGGTCTCGCTGAGTGTCGGATCGGCGGCGGTCTCCGGCACGATCTTGAGCCGCGTCACAAGATGCGTGAAGGCCGCGAGGTCGGAGAGCACCACCGAGGGGTCTGCCCCCGAATCGTACTGCGCCCGCAACTCCGCGAAGGCGGCCGGCACCGATCCGCGCATCACCGCTTCGAACAGGTCGAGGATGCGGGCCCGGTCGGCGAGCCCCAGCATGTCGCGCACGTTCTGCGCGGTGACCGACCCGGCGCCGTGCGCGATCGCCTGGTCGAGGAGCGAGAGCGCGTCGCGCACCGAGCCCTCGGCCGCGCGCACGATGGCGCCCAGAGCCTCGTCTTCCGCCTCGACCTTCTCGGCCGCGCAGACCTTCGCCAGGTGGGCGTGCAGGGTGGGCGCCTCGACCCGGCGCAGGTCGAACCGCTGGCACCGGGACAGGATCGTCACCGGGACCTTGCGGATCTCCGTGGTGGCGAACACGAACTTCGCGTGAGGGGGCGGCTCCTCCAGCGTCTTCAGGAAGGCGTTGAACGCCTTCTCGGACAGCATGTGGACCTCGTCGACGATGTAGACCTTGTAGCGCGCCGAGACCGGCCCGTAGCGGATGCCGTCGATGATCGCCCGCACGTCGTCGATGCCGGTATGCGAGGCGGCATCCATCTCCAGCACGTCCATGTGCCGGGATTCCATGATCGCCGCGCAGTGCAGGCCGAGTTCCGGCATCGACACGGTCGGGCCGGTATCGGGCATGCCGGCGCGGGCGTAGTTGAGGCCGCGGGCGAGGATGCGGGCGGTGGTGGTCTTGCCGACCCCGCGGACGCCGGTCAGCATCCAGGCCTGGGGGATGCGGTTGGCCGCGAACCCGTTGGCCAGGGTGCGCACCATGGCGTCCTGGCCGATCAGGTCGCCGAAATTGGTGGGGCGGTATTTCCGCGCGAGCACCCGGTAGGGCGTCGCCGCGGCGGCGGGCGCTGGAAACCCGGGCAGGCCCGGCTCGTCGTCAGGCGTGCCGGTCGTAGCGTCCATGCCGTGTCTGGGTCTGGCTGCCGCGCGCCGTGGAATGAGGTGGGAGGCTGGACGAAGACCCGCTCGGGCTCGTTAGGGCTGCTTCCTTCCGGACCTGACCCGGTTGGCGAGTGAAACGTCCCTCGCCAACCCCCCGTCGGCTATATGGCTGGGGCTCGCCCCGAACGCAAGCGCCGCCTACTCGGCCTTGCGCTTGACGATGGCCATCGTCTTCGGATCGAGCTTGAGATCGAACTGCTTGCCGCTCGCGTCAACCGCGTCGTCGACCTCGATCATCCCGTCATCGAGTTCGATCTCCTTCCACTTGGCAAAGCCTTCCTGCTTGAGCATGGCTTCGACCTTGGCCTGCTGATCGGGCGGCAGCTTCTCGTCGGCCCGGGCGGCGGCGCCGAGACCGGCCACGAGGGCAAGGGCGAGGAGTGGAGGGGCGAGGCGCATGGCTTTCTCCGTTCCGTTGCGTGTTGCCGGCTTTGAACAGGAATGCGGGACCGGAGTTCCGTCCCGGTGCCGATCCTCTTGAGCGCCCTACGATTCTCCCGCACATCTACGCCGCCCGGTCTGTGGCGGCGAGGATTCTTCACCTATGGTCACCCGCGTCACCACCGTGGCCTTCGAGGGCATCGAGGCGCGGGCGGTCGACGTTCAGGTGCAGATCGTCCCGGGCTCGGTGGTCTTCACCATCGTCGGCCTGCCCGACAAGGCGGTGGCCGAGTCCCGGGAGCGGGTACGCGGTGCCCTGATCGCCTCCGGCCTGGCGCTGCCGGCCAAGCGGATTACCGTCAACCTCGCGCCGGCGGATCTGCCCAAGGAGGGCTCGCATTACGACCTGCCGATCGCGCTCGGCGTCATGGCGGCGATTGGCGCGATCCCGGCCGACGCGCTCTCCGGTTACTGCGTGCTCGGGGAGCTGGCGCTCGACGGCAGCATCACGGCGGTCAACGGCGTGCTGCCGGCCGCCATCGCGGCGGCCGCCCGCGGGCTCGGACTGATCTGCCCGGCATCCACAGGCCCGGAGGCGGCCTGGGCTGGCGGCGATCTCGACGTGCTCGCCCCGCGCTCGCTGATCCAGCTCGCCAACCACTTCAAGGGCAGCCAGGTGATGGCGCGGCCGGAGCCTTCCGTCGCGGGCCTCGCGGGTCCGTTGCCGGACCTCGCCGATATCAAGGGCCAGGAGGGCGCCAAGCGTGCGCTCGAGATCGCCGCGGCTGGCGGGCACAATCTGCTGATGAACGGGCCGCCGGGCTCGGGCAAGTCGATGCTCGCCGCACGGCTCCCGTCGATCCTGCCCCCGCTCGGGCCCCGCGAGCTCCTCGACATCTCCATGATCCAGTCGGTGGCGGGCGAATTGAAGGACGGCGCGCTCTCGAACCGCCGCCCTTTCCGGCAGCCGCACCATTCCGCCTCCATGGCAGCCCTGGTCGGCGGCGGCCTCGGCGCGCGTCCGGGCGAGGTCTCGCTGGCCCATGGCGGCGTGCTGTTCCTGGACGAGCTGCCGGAATTCGCCCCGCAGGTCCTCGACAGCCTGCGCCAGCCTATGGAGACGGGGGAGGTGATGATCGCCCGGGCCAATCACCGGGTGACGTATCCGGCCCGATTCCAGCTCGTGGCGGCCATGAACCCCTGTCGTTGCGGGCAGGGTCTGGAGCCGGGCTACGCCTGTCGGCGCGGCCCGAACGAGCGCTGCATGGCGCAGTACCAGGCGCGGGTCTCCGGCCCGCTGCTCGACCGGATCGACCTGCGTATCGAGGTCCCGGCGGTGACGGCGGCCGATTTGATCCTGCCGCCGCCCGCGGAAGGTTCGCGCCAGGCGGCCGCCCGGGTGGCGGCGGCCCGTGGACTCCAGAACGCGCGCTATGCCGGGCATGGCCTGCCGGCCTCCATCACCAACGCGACCTGCCCGGCGAACCTGATAGAGGAAGTTGCGAGCCCGGACGCGGACGGGACGGCGCTGATCCGACAGGCGGCCGAGACCATGCGGTTGTCCGCCCGCGGCTTCCACCGGACGCTCCGCGTGGCCCGGACCCTCGCCGACCTCGACGGCGAAGCGCAGGTGCGCCGGCTGCATCTGGCCGAGGCGCTCTCCTATCGCGGACGCGGCGACAGCACGGCGGCTGCCGCTTGAGCACCCGCGGAGCGATGGCGCGCGACCTGACGGTCTCGATCGGGCAGTACAGCGCGGCCGGGTTGAAGGACGCCAACCAGGACTTCCACGGCACCCTCGTTCCGACCCAGCCGGCGCTGGGTCTGAAGGGGATCGCGGTTGCGCTCGCAGACGGGATCAGCAGCAGCGCCGCCGGCGCGGCGGCGAGCGAGACCGCGGTCAAGAGCTTTCTCAGCGATTACTACGCCACGCCCGACACGTGGTCGGTGAAGAGCTCGGCACAGCGGGTGATCGCCGCGGCGAATTCCTGGCTCTACGCCCAGACCCGGCGCGGCCTCGATCCGAACGATGCCGAAAGGGGCTACGTCACCACCTTCGACGCCCTCGTCCTGAAGTCGCGCACCGCGCACATCTTCCACGTGGGCGATGCCCGGATCTGGCGCGTGGCGGGGCGCTCCCTCGAGCAGCTCACCGAGGATCACCGGTTGGTGGTGTCTGCGGCAGAGTCCTATCTCGGCCGTGCCCTGGGGGCGAGCGGCCGGGTGGAGATCGACTACCACACGCTCGGAATCGATCCCGGCGACATCTTCGTGCTCACCACCGACGGCGTTCATGAGCACGTCCGGCCCCGCGACATGGTGGCGGCGATCGCCGCCGCGGCCGACCTCGATGCTGCGGCCGAGGCGATCGGCGGGGCGGCACTCGCGGCCGGCAGCCCGGACAACCTGACGATCCAGATCGTGCGCGTCGAGACCGTGCCGGAGGGCGGGCCGGCCGACCTCCTCGGGGATGTCGAGGGTCTCGATCCCGCGCCGCTCCTCGATCCGCCCGCCGAGTTCGACGGCTACCAGATCCTGCGGATCCTGCATTCCGGCCCGCGCAGCCGCGTCTACCTCGCCGTGGACGCGGAGACCGGCGCCCGCGTCGCCCTCAAGGTCCTGGCACTCGACCTGCGCGACGACCCTGCGCAGCGGAAGCGGTTCGTGATGGAGGAGTGGATCGCCCGCCGCGTCGACAGCCCGCACGTGCTCAAGGCTTGCCCGCAGACGCGCCGCCGCAGCCACCTCTACACGGTTATGCGTCACGTCGAGGGGCAGACCCTGACCCAGTGGATGCACGACCACGCTGCGCCAGAGCTCGAGAAGGTGCGTGGCCTTGTGGAGCAGCTCGCCCGAGGCGTGCAGGCTTTCCACCGGCGGGAGATGGTCCACCAGGATCTGCGGCCCGACAATATCCTGATCGACACGTCCGGGACCGTGCAGGTGATCGATTTCGGCGCCACCAAGGTTGCCGGCGTCATCGAGGGCGATCCTCGGATCGACCCGGACGAGATCCTCGGGACGGTCCAGTATACGGCGCCGGAATGCTTTCTCGGAGAGCCGTCGACGCCCGGGTCGGACGTGTTCTCGGTCGGCGTCATCGCCTATCAGATGCTCACCGGCCGGCTTCCCTACGGCGACGCGGTGCCCCGGGCGCGCACACGCGCGGCCCAGCGCAGGCTGCGCTACGTGTCGGCGCTCAACGCGCGGCCGCTGCTCCCGGTCTGGGTCGACGGCGCACTGCGGAAGGCCGTGCACCCCAATCCATTGCGGCGCTACCAGACCGTCTCGGAGTTCGTCCAAGACCTCCGGTATCCCAATCTGGCCTTCGTGGACGGGCGCCGGGCCTCGCTTCTGGAACGCGACCCGCTGCTGTTCTGGCGGCTGCTGTCGCTGGTGCTGGGGATCGTCGTGCTGGTGCTGGCGGGCATCCTGATCGCCCACCCGCCGCATTGAGCGGCTCGGCCGAACTCAGCCGTCGAGTTCGGGATAGCGGCGGAAGATGCCGTCCTCGCCGAAGGGGATCCGCCGGTCGCTCTTCAGATAGGCCGCGATCCGCGGCCGCTGCGCCACCGTTTCGTGCAGCCGCGCCACGTGGGGCGTGACGCGCAGCGCCGCAGCCGCCGCCTTCGGAAAGGCGTAGAGCAGCCCCTCGACGAGCTGGAACAGGGACAGGTCGGCGTAGGACAGATCTGGCCCCACCAGCCGCGCGCCGCCATTGGCGGCCAGAACGCGCTCGAAATAACCGAGGAACTTCGGGATGCGAGCCTCGCGGAACTCCTTGGCCCGGCGCAGGGCCTCGGGTTTCTGCTCCGCGTAGTACAGTCCGACGCCCACGGGATGGTGTGTGTCGTGCGCCTCGTTCACCGCATCCGCGATGGTGAGCTGGAGCTGGTGCGTCCAGATCCGGTCGCGCTCGGTCTCACCGACGAGGCCCAGGCGCGGGCCGAGATACAGCAGGATCGCGGCGGTCTGCCCGATGACGATGCCGCCGTCCCGCAGGAATGGTGGCGCCAGGGGCGGCCTCGGATTGCCGGGATCGGAGAGCCGCGCGAGCATCGGCTCGATGCCGCCCGCGTCATCATCCTGGCGGGCCACATCGATGTAAACGGCGCCGGCTTCTTCCAAGGCGAGGCGAATGAACTCGCCGCGCCCCTGGATCATCGGCCAGTAGTGAAGCTCATAGGGCATCGCCGACTCCTCCGCCGAGAAGACGGTGGACTGACGGTCAGTTCCCGCTCAGTTCTCCGGCGTCCCGTCCTCGACGGCGGCCTTCTCGGCCGGCGGCTCGGCGCTGGCGACGGCCTTGCGGGCGAGCATCGGCTGGAGCCGTTCGGCGAGCTGCTGGTCGAGGTGCTTGACGTAGGCGCCCTTGAAGTAGCGCTCGCCCGCCTTCGGGCCGTAGAGCCGATCATGCGCCTGGATCATCGCGGCGACCTCCGGGCGACACAGGAAGCCCGTGATGCCGACCGCCTCATACCAGTGGCCAGCGCGGGCCTCGGCCGTGGCCTTCGGGTTCGACAGCACCGTATCGGCGAAGCATTCCGTGGCCGCCTGCCGCAGGGGCGCCAGCACCTTCTCGGCCTCGGCGGCGTTCACAGCCGGAACTGCCGGGTGACGATGCGGGCGCGCCTGCGCCGTCGAGACGAGAGCAAGGACGGCGAAAGTGGCGAGGATCGAAGTCTTCATACGGGCGGCCTCGTCGGGTGTCCGAACCGGGTTCAGTATTCCCTCATGATTGCGTCGGGAACGGGGCTGAGCGCGCGGTGTGCGTGCCCGATTCCGGGCGAGATCCGGACCGTTTCGCGACAGCGGGGCCGCATTCAGCCGCGCCGCTCGGCGTTCCAGTGGCCCCGGCACTCGAGCGCCCCGGAGGCGACCCACGTTCCGGCACCGAACCCGTCCGAGCCCAGGCGCCCGCTCACGTTGGCCGTCGAGGAGCCGTTCGAGATCGAACCCCGAACCACGCCATTTCCCGCGACACTGCCCTGGACCGTGAAGGCAGTCCCGATGAAGCGCGCCCGGCCGTGCTCGATCTTCACCGGGTAGCGATAGGCGCGGTCGCAGGTTCCGGCTTCGGTGATGATCTCGACGCTCCACGTGCCGTCGAACCGGTCCGGGACAGCCGCCCTGCGCGGAGCGGCGGATGCCGGGACCGTGCCGGCGAGGATCATGGCTGCGATGAGGCGCGTCATGCGGCTCCGGTTCGGCACGGAAGGCGGGTCCGGTGGATCGTCATGCTTCCGGCCGCGGCGCCGGCGCGCGCATGGCTGCGCGAAGCGCCGCGTTAAGCAGGGCGAGCAGGTCGCAGCCGACATGCAGGAAGGCGTGCACGCCCGCCTGTTTCAGCGGCTCGATCAGATCGGCGGGCCTTCCCGCGAGATAGATTGTGCCGGCACCGGCACGCGCCAGCGCTTCCGCTGACTCGACGGCCCGCTCCGCGTAGATTGCGTCGGTGGAGCAGATGCAGGCGAGTGCGGCACCGGAGTCCCGGAAGGCCGCCGCGAGCGAATCCGCATTCGTGAAGCCCTCGTTGGACAGGGCCTCGATGCCACCCGCCGCGAAGGCGTTGGCCGCGAAAGTCGCCCGGGCGTTGAAAGCAGCTACGCTACCGAGGTTGGCCAGGAACACCGCCGGCCGACGGCCGGTCTTGGCAATATAGGCATCGGAAGCGTCGCGCAGCGCCTCATAGGGTTCGGCAAGGCGCTGGGAGGGCAGGGCATCGCAGGCGACCGCCGAGCCGGAGCCGAAATTCGAGCCGGGCGGCGCGGCCACCCGCGGGACGTCCAGGACGGTGACCGGCTTCTCCGCAAGGTTCGGGAACTCGCTCGCACCGGTGAGCGGCTCGCGGCGGGTTGCCACTGCCTTCGTTCGGGCCTCGCGGGTCAGCTCGATCCGCCGCTGCAGCTTGCCAACGCTGAGCGAGGCGATGATGCCGCCCTCCGCCTCGATTGCCTGGAACGCCTGCCAGGCCGCCTCGGCGAGTTCACCGGTCAGAGCCTCGAACCCGCCCGCACCCGCAGCCGGATCGCTGACCCGTGCGAGGTGCGACTCCTCGATGAGGACGATCTGACTGTTGCGCGCCACGCGCCGGGCGAAGGCATCGGGCAGGCCGATCGCCTGCGTGTAGGGAAGAATGGCGACGCTGTCGGCGCCGCCCATGCCGGCTGCGGCCGCGGCCATGCCGGTGCGCAGGATGTTCACGAAGGGATCGCGCTTCGTCATCATACGCCACGCGGTCTCGGCGTGGAGGCGCAGGGGCTTCGGATCGAGGCCGCAGACCTGCTCGACCCGTGCCCAGAGGCGCCGCATGGCGCGGAACTTCGCCACCGTGACGAACTCGTCGGCATCGGCCGCCAGCAGCACCGCGATCCGGTCGCGGGCGGTTGTGAGGTCGCGACCGGCGGCCTCTTGGGCGCGCAGATAGGCCACAGCGGTCGCCAGCACGGCGCCGAGTTCGGCCGCCTCGCCGGCCCCGGCTTCGTGGTAGGGGCGCCCGTCGGCCAGGAAAGCCCGGCCCCGGAAACCCGCCGCCTCCAGATCCGATACGGTCGCCGCGAGCCGTGGGGCGATCTCGCTCCACACCGCCCCAAGGCTGCCGGTTGCGGCGAGAACGCCGATCGGGTCGATACCGAGGTCGAGATCGTAGGCCGAGAGATCCTCGCCCCGCCGCTCCGCCAGCGCCTTCACCAGCCGTGCGGCTTCGAGCCCGCGGCCGCCGGCATCCAGGCGCACGGCGATGATCGGAAGCATCACCCCGTTCAAGGCCGCGTCGAGAGCCTCGACCGTCGAGGCGGTCAGGCCATAGCCGCGGGCACCGGGCGCTCCGGCGAAGGCGAGGACCAGCGCGTCGGCGCCCCCTTCGAGATCGGTCAGCACCTGCGCATTAACGGTCGCGAGATCCGGAAGGTCGACCCTCTGGGCGATCCGCCAAGGCCCCGGCTCGCGCACCGGTTGGACCGTCGGCTCGGCCGGGCCGTAAAGCGGCTCGATCCGCAGGCCGTCCGCTGTCCGAGATACCAGCCGCTTCTCGAAGTCGGCACCCTTCAGGACGCCTTCGACAAGGCCGAGCCAGCGCGCCCGGTCTGCGGGCTCGAAGAGGTCGGCGAGCGGTCTGTCTTCCATCGGATCGTCCCAGAACGCGGCGTCTTATGCGCCGCTTTCATGGGATTGCCTCGCACGCCGTTCCGCCGGAGGCAATCGCCCGAAGGTTCAGGAAAGCTCAAGCCGCACGTGACGATATTTTGAGGGGGCAGCGCCGTGCCTGCCCCACCCGAGAGGCTCGCCCGCCTGCAGCCACACCCGATCGCGTTCAATCGATCGTGGCTCTCAGCCCTTGTTTTGACCCGCCCTCTGCCGCCGAACCGGCATCCCCTTCGGCGGAGAGCGCGCTCGCTCCGGGACCGCTGCGACGGCGCGCGTCAGCCGAGGATGATCAGACCCGCGAAGCCCAGCGCGCCGACGATGATGCGCCACCACGCGAACAGCCAGAAGCCGTGGCGCGAGACGTAGTCCAGGAGCACGCGCACCACGAAGAGCGCCGAGATGAACGACACGATGAAGCCGATGACGATCAGCCCGACATCGTTGCTCGACAGGTACTTGTAATTATCGAGCAGGTCCTTGGCGAAGGCACCAGCCATCGTGGGCATCGCCAGGTAGAACGAGAACTCGGTGGCCGAGCGCTTGTCGGCGCCCATCAGCATCGCGCCCACGATGGTGGCGCCGGAGCGCGACACGCCCGGGATCATGGCGAGGCATTGGAAGATGCCGATCTTCAGGTCCATCGGCAGCGAGAAATCGTAGACGTCGGTCTTCTTCACGCGGAGGTCGGTGTCATCGATGACGAGCAGCACCAAGCCGCCCGCCACCAGGGTCGCGCAGACGATCCACGGGTTGAAGAGGTAGGCCTTGATCATCTTCGAGAAGATGCCGCCGATGATCGCCGCCGGCAGGAAGGCGACCAGGATGCCGATCACGAAACGGCGCGCCTTCGGGTCGGACGGCAGTGCGGTGGCGATACCCAGGAGGCGGCCGAAATAGACCGCCAGGATCGCCAGGATCGCCCCGAGCTGGATCAGCACCTCGAAGGTGTTGTTGGGCGAGTGGAAGCCGATGAAATGGCCGACCAGGAGCTGGTGCCCGGTGGAGGAGACCGGGATGAACTCGGTCGCGCCTTCCACCAGGGCGAGCAGGACCGCCTTGCCGATGCTTGCCGGATCCATCGTGAAGCCTTGTTCCGCGGGTGCACGCCGGCCCGTGCCGGGCACGCCGCGAACCACATCAAGAGTTGTGCCGGACGGTTCGCCGATCAGGGTTGACGGGCGGTTACCGGGGCCGGCTGCGCGTGTTAAGGGCTCGGCAACGGTCGAGCAATAACGCTCGGTCCGAAGTCCTGCGCGCTGAAGACCGGCGCTTCGGGACCGACGACGAGCGCGGGACCGGCCGCGCTGTCAGACCGAACCGCTCCGACGGCCTCAATGGCAACGCTCTACCACTTCCCCTTCTGCGCGAATTCCCGGTTCATCCGTCTCGTGCTCGCCGAGATGGGCATGGAGCCGACGCTGTTCGAGGAGCGGCCCTGGGAGCGCCGCGACGAATTCCTTCTGATCAATCCGGCCGGATCGACGCCTGTTCTGCTGGAGCAGACCGGCCTCGTCGTGCCGGGGGCGGGCGTCATCGCCGAATACCTCGATGAGACCCGTGGGCTTGGGCTCTCCGGGCGACGCATGATGCCGGACGATACCGTGGAGCGGGTCGAGGTCCGGCGACTGCTCGACTGGTTCCTCGTCAAGTTCGAATCCGAGGTGACGGGCTACCTCGTCAACGAGAAGATCTCGAAGCGCTTCATGGCGGCTCACCAGGGCGGCGGCCCGCCCGACATGAACGCGATCCGCGCCGCACGGACCAACGTGCGTTACCATCTCCAGTATATCGGCTACCTGATCGCGCGGAGGCGCTGGATTGCCGGCGACAACCTGACCTATGCCGATCTCGCCGCCGCCGCCCATCTCTCCTGCGTGGATTACCTCGGCGACGTGCCGTGGGAGGAGGACGAGATGGCGCGGAACTGGTACGCCCGGGTCAAATCGCGGCCCTCGTTCCGCGGCCTGCTCGCCGACCGGGTGCCCGGGATGGCGCCCGCCGCCCATTACGCGGATCTGGATTTCTGAGTCAGCGACGGACCTACATCGGCGCCGAGCTGCGCCACCTCGTTGAGGGCCGTGCCCGGGATCTCGGCTTCTGCGGCCTGCGCATCACGCGGCCCGACCGCCTGCCGGACCTCCCGGCCCGCTTGTCGACCTGGCTCGGCGAAGGGGCTCACGGCACCATGGGCTGGATGGCGGAACGGGCCGATCAGCGCGCCCGTCCGACGGGCCTATGGCCCGGCCTGCGCAGCATCCTGATCCTGGCGATGAGCTACCGGCCCGAGCACGATCCGCTGGACCTTCTGGCGCGGAAGGACAGGGGCGTGGTCGCCGCTTACGCGCAGCGGCGCGATTATCACGAGGTTTTGAAGGGCAGGCTGAAAGAACTTGGCGGCTATTTGTCGGCCAAGGGCGATGTGCGCGTGAAGGTGTTCTGCGACACTGCTCCCGTGATGGAGAAATCCCTGGCTGAGGCGGCGGGGCTCGGCTGGCAGGGCAAGCACACCGTGCTGATCTCGCGCGAGCACGGCAACTGGCTGCTCCTGGGCGCCATCTACACCAGCGCCGAGTTCGATCCCGACCCGCCCGGCCGCGGCCATTGCGGCTCCTGCCGCGCCTGCCTCGACATCTGCCCGACCGACGCGTTTCCGGCGCCGTACCGCCTCGATGCCCGGCGCTGCATCTCGTATCTGACCATCGAGCATGCCGGCCCGATCCCGGAGGCATTCCGAGAGGCCATCGGCAACCGGGTCTTCGGCTGCGACGATTGCCTCGCCGTCTGTCCCTGGAACAAGTTCGCCCGCACGGCCGCGGAGAGCCGCTTGGCGGCGCGGGCGGATCTGGCCGCGCCCGCATTGGCTGAACTCGCCGCCCTGGACGATGCCGCCTTCCGCAGGTTTTTCGCGGGCACGCCGGTCAAGCGCACGGGCCGCGACCGCTTCCTGCGCAACGTGATGATCGCCCTTGGCAATTCCGGCGCACCGGAGCTAGCCCCGGTGGCCGTCGCGCGGCTCGTCGACGCGTCGCCTCTGGTGCGCGGCATGGCGATCTGGGCCTGTGGGCGGCTGCTCGGGCCGGATGCGGTCCGGGTCCTGCACCGTCAGCACGGAGCCGGCGAGACCGACGCCCATGTGCGCGACGAGTGGCGGGCCGCCGCCGGCTTGACGGAGACGCGAGCGGGCGAGACATCCACCGCATGAATCTCTTGGTCTTCGGGCTCGGCTTCACCGGCCGCCGTTTCGCCGAGCGGGCGCGCGACCGGTTCGGCACCGTGCGCGCCACCGTCACCGATCCCGCTTCCGCCGCGCGCCTCAGGGCGGAGACTGGCTTCACGATGCGCGCCTTCGGACCGGAAGCCGACGATCCCCGCATTACCGCCGACCTCGCCGACACGGACGTGCTCCTGGTGTCGGTCCCGCCCGGCGAGAGCGGCGATCCGGTGCTCGCCCGCTACGCGGACGCGATCGCGGCGAGCCGGATCGGCTGGATCGGCTATCTCTCGACGATCGGCGTCTACGGCGACCAGCAGGGCGCCTGGATCGACGAGACCACGCCGCCCGCACCGCGCAGCGCCCGGTCCAGGATCCGTGTGGAGGCCGAGGCGGCGTGGCTGGCGCTCGGCGCCGCCACCGGCAAGGCCGTGCAGGTATTCCGGCTGTCGGGCATCTACGGCCCGGGGCGAAATCCGATCGTGAAGCTGCGCGCGGGACGGTCGCAGCGCATCGTAAAGGCCGGGCAGGTCTTCAACCGCATCCACGTCGACGACATCGCCACGACCCTGCTCGCCTCGATCGACCGGCCACGGGCGGGGGCGGTCTACAACGTCACCGACGACGAGCCGACGCCGCCCCAAACGGTGACCGAGCACGCCGCGGCGCTGACCGGCCTGCCGCTGCCCCCGGAGATCGATTTCGAGACTGCCGACCTGTCGCCGATGGCGCGCAGCTTCTACGGCGAGAACAAGCGCGTGCGGAACCGCCTGATCCGGGAGGAACTCGGCGTGACGCTCGCCTATCCGACTTACCGCGAGGGCTTGGCCGCCCTGAAGGACCAGCTCTGATCAGGCTTCGAGGTGGCGGGTGCGCACGAGACGGCGGAGCAGTCCGCCGCGCGGCCCCACCAGCATCGAGGCGATGTAGAGCGCCCCGGCGGCCAGCACGATAGCAGGGCCGCTCGGGAGGTCGAACCGGTAGGACAGGCTGAGCCCGGAGACGCTTGCGATCCCGGCGATCAGAATCGAGACCGGGATGAGGCCGCCGAGATCGCGGGCCCAGAACCGGGCCGTCACCGCCGGGAGCAGCATCAGGCCGACAGCCAGCAGGGTTCCGAGCGCCTGGAATCCGCCCACGAGGTTGACTACCACCAGCGCCAGGAAGGCGAGGTGCACCGGCCCGCCACTGTGGCTCACCGTGCGCAGGAACAGCGGGTCGACGCATTCCATGACGAGGGGCCGGTAGATCACGGCGAGAGCCAGCAGCGTCAGCGTGCTGATGCCGCCGAGCAGCCAGAGGGCGGCATCGTCCAGCGCCAGGACAGAGCCGAACAGGAAGTGCATCAGGTCGATTTGCGAGCCGCGCAGCGAGACGAGCAGCACGCCGGCGGCCAGCGAGATCAGGTAGAAGGCCGCGAGGTTGGCATCCTCCCGCACCGCCGTGGCGCGGGTGACGGCGCCGGCCAGCAGCGCCACAGCGAGGCCGGCGACGAGGCCGCCGAGCGTCATCGCGGGCAGCGACAGGCCCGCGACGAGGAAGCCGGCCGCGGCGCCGGGCAGGATGGCGTGGCTCATCGCGTCGCTCATCAGGCTCATACGGCGCAGGGTCAGGAAGACGCCGATGGGCGGTGCGGACACCGACAGTGCCAGGCAGCCCGCCAGCGCCCGGCGCATGAAGCCGAACTCGACGAACGGTGCGACCAAGGACCCGAACGGATCGATCACGCAGCGTCCTCATGATGGCCGTGCGCGCCCGGGCCGTGCGCGGCGTGGTCGTGGCGGTGCTCCCCGCTGCTCCGCGGTCCGGCGCAGACCGGTGCGCCTTCGTCCCAGGCCTCGGAGAGATTGCGGGCCCGGGCGAGGTTCTCCGGCGTCAGCACCCGCGCCGTCGGCCCCCATGCCACGGGTTCGCGGGCGAGGAGCAGCGTCGTGGGGAAATGCGCGCGCACCTGGGTCAGGTCGTGCAGGGCGGCGACCACCGTGCGTCCCTCGCCATGCCAGGCGCGGATGAGCGCCAGGAGGTCGTCCACCGTGCGCGCGTCGATCCCGGTGAACGGCTCGTCGAGGAGCACCACCGGGCAGTCCTGCAGGATCAGCCGCGCGAACAAGGCGCGCCGGAACTGCCCGCCCGAGAGGGTGCCGATGGGCCGCGCCTCGAACCCCTCGAGGCCGACCGCCGCCAGCGCCGCTTCGATCGCCCGACGCTGCCGGTTCAGGCTGCGCCAAGCGCCGGCCCGCCGCCAGAGCCCCATCCCGGCGAGATCCATGACGCTGAGCGGAAAACTCCGGTCGATCTCGTCGGCCTGGGGCATGTAGGCGATGGCGCCTCCGCGGTCGATCCGCCCGTCGAGGCAGCGGATCTCCCCGGCCATGCCCTTCAGAAGGGTCGACTTGCCGGCTCCGTTCGGCCCGACCAGCGCGAGGAGATCGCCGGGCCGTACGGTCCCGTCGAGATGGTGGACCGCCGGATGGCGGTCGTAGCCCAGAGTCAGGCCGACAAGGCGGATCGGATCCGGATGCTGCGGCCGGTCACTCATGCCGCCAGCGCCCAGGCGATCGCCAGCCACACGAAGGCCGAGAGCGTTCCGGCGAGCGCAAGGCGCGGACCGATCCCGCTGCGGAACAGGGATGGTCGGGCCGCTCGTCTCGGGCTGGTGGGGATGGGCAAGGCGTCCTCGTCGCACGCGGGGCCGGCGCGGGGACCGTGCGGGGCTACTGGTGCGGTCCGGGGCGGCGGTGATACACTGTAACAAACCCGCGGGACAACCTGCGGATCATCCCGTTGGAGCAATCATGCACCGTCACGACGGTCACGAAGGGTGCCATGTCGGCGCCGGTGACATGCTCGCGCGGGCGGAGGCCGTCTGCCGCGAGCGCGGGCTGCAATTCACCCCGCTGCGTCGCGAGGTTCTGGAGGCCGTGGCCGGGGCCGGCAAGGCGCAAGGCGCCTACGACATCGCCGAGCGCCTCAGCGCGCCGGGCAAGCGCGTGGCCCCGGTCTCCGTCTATCGCGCCCTGGATTTCCTCATGGAGCAGGGGCTGGTCCACCGGATTGCGAGCCGCAACGCCTTCATCCCGTGCGCGCACGAACATGCGCCCGGGGAAGGGGTGGTCTTCCTGATCTGCCGCACCTGCGGAGTCGTCGATGAGACCTCCTCGGAGGAGATCGAGGACGGGCTCGGGCGAACGCTCAAGCGGGCCGGCTTCACGCCGACCCACAGCATCCTGGAGGTGGAGGGCGATTGCGGCGCCTGCCGGGAGCGGAAGCCGGCGCGCTGACGTCTCAGAAGGCGTTCTTGTAGGCGCGGCGCGAGACGACGGTCTGGATCATGATCTGGATGTCGAACCAGATCGACCAGTTGTCGATGTAGTGGAGGTCGCAAGCGACGCGGCGCTCCATGTCGAGGTCGGTCAGCGTCTCGCCGCGATAGCCGTTCACTTGTGCCCAGCCGGTGATGCCGGGCCGCACGTTGTGGCGGCGGGCATACAGGGCGATCCGCCGCTCGAAGCTGCGGTCATGGGCCAGTGCATGGGGGCGGGGACCCACCAGCGACATCTCCCCACGCAGGACGTTGATGAGCTGGGGCAGCTCGTCGAGGTTGGTCCGCCGGAGAATGGCACCGACGCGGGTGATCCGGCTGTCGTTGCGGGTCGCCTGACGGAACACCGCGTTCGGGTCGGCCCGCATCGAGCGGAACTTGAAGACGCCGAAGGGCTGCTGATTGAAGCCGTAGCGCTTCTGGCGGAAGAACACCGGGCCCGGGCTGTCGAGCTTGATCGCCACCGCGATGGCCGCCAGCAACGGCGACAGCGACACCAGGGCGATCGTCGCCACCGTCAGGTCGAAGGCGCGCTTGAGCACGACCTCGGCCAGGTTGAGCGGGCGGCGGCCGATATTGATCCCGGAGATGCCGCCGACCCGGGCGACCTGCAGGTCTGGAAACCGGTCGAGGACCGCGCCCGGCCGTAGATGCAGGGCCGAGGGCACCCGCAGGAAGGCGTCGATGCAGCGCTCCACCTCGGCGGTGTCGGCCCAAGGCACGAGCACGAAGACGTCGTCCGGCCGCAGGAACCGCACCACCGAGACGGCGAGGTCGAGATCCTCCTGCAGCTGGTCGTGCCGCGTCGCCGTATCAGCACCCGGATCGACGCGTCGCAGGTAGCTCGTGCCGACGATCCGGAGGCCGAGTTGATCGGCCTCGTTGCTCGCATAGAAGCGGGCGATGTCCTCCTCGTAGCCCACGAGGTGGACGCGGCTCAACGAGGCCGATCCGGCCGACAGGCGTCGGCGCACGAGGTGTGCCGCCGCCTGTCGGGCGACCATCAGAGCCGGAAGGCCCAGGACGAAGATCCCGATGGAGACCAGCCGCGAATAGTCGTTGGTCGTCTTGGTCATGAAGCTGACCACCAGCGCGGCCGCCCAGGCCACCAGCCAGAGCGAGGCCATGCGCTGGAGACTCGGCTTCTTCGTGATCATGCTGTCGAGGCTGTAATCCTCGCGCAGCGCATTGGTGGCGACGATGATCAAGCCCAAAAGCGCGGAGAGCCTCAGCCCCCGGAAGCTGCCGGCCCAGGCCGTGTCGTCCTGGCAGGCCACGTGATAGCCGAACTCGAGGAACAGGGTGGTCGCCAGGATCGCCGCAAGGTCAGTGGCGGCCAGCGCCGAAGACAGCGCGATCCGCGCCAGCGCGCGGCCACGCCGGGGCAGCACGGCCGACCAGACGCTGCGGCGGCGTTCGCCCGGAGACGGCAGAGCTTGGAACGTTTCCGGAAACCGTTCGTGAAACATCTGCCGCGCCACGTCCCGTCTTGATCGGACTTTGTACCAGTCTGAAACACAAAAGGTTTCAGTGCCGGCCTCTGCCGGTGACGGAGCAAGCGCCGGGCCCTGGGGGACCGCGACTCCTGTCGCTTCAATAAGCGGCGACCTAGAGCGAGACCTCGGCCGCGACAATACATAATTAATGCTGAGAGGCTGTTTGGCGCATCCCTCCGCGCCTGGGTTTGCCGCCCGCCCTTCTGAGGCCGGGCTATTTCAATTCACGACCGATGCTTGACGTTAGATTCAGCCGGAATCCGCGCGGGCGGTCGGATCCGTGCGCGGCTTGCGGCCGGACCGGACCACCCGGCGCAGATCATCGCTGTCAGACGGCGTCGGCGCTCTCTCGGACCACGCCCGGCCCGCCCACCTTCTGGATCGTCTCGAACCCTTCGAATTGCGGGTGGCCGAGGTAAAGGGGCTTGCTCGACGGCGCCCGGCTATGCGCCTTGCGGAACTGCTCCGAGCGGGTCCAGGCCTCGAAATCGGCGCGCGAGCGCCAGACCGTATGCGACGCGTACAGCACGTGATCCTCGTGCTCGGGCCCGCGGAGCAGGTGGAACTCCACGAAGCCCGGCATCTCGCCCAGGTGGCTGTCGCGACCCAGCCACACGGCCTCGAAGTCGGCGGTTGCATCCTTGACGACCTTGAAGCGATTCATCGCGATAAACATGCGTTTCTCCTCTGGACCAGCAAACCTACAAACCATTCCGCAGGTACGGCGAGCCCCGGCGCGGCGACAAGGCGCAGCGCAAGACTGCGCAGCGCAGTGACATCGACATTTCAGCAACAATGTTGCAAAGTTGTGTGTGCTTAAACTAGAAGCTGTAATCTTTGACTTGCGAAGCCTGACAACTTGGTGTCCTACTGCGATGCGGTTCGATTGTGTCGTAGCCGGGCCTTAACCGGCTGCGAGCCCAGAGAACCGCGAAACAGACTTGTACGACATGGGACGTAGGGGCGGACGGTGAAGCGGCGCGACGGCGAGGCGAAGACACCGCGTTCGCAGGCGGACGCGGTCCACTCTACAGAGAAGGACTCCTCGAGTCAGGTAATGCCGAAGCAGACCACCGACGTGGATCGCTTGGTCGGCATTCGCATCACCGCTCTGCGCAAGGCGCGCGGCATGAGCCAGACCGCGCTGGGCAACGCGGTGGGCGTCACCTTCCAGCAGGTACAGAAATACGAGAAGGGGCAGAACCGGGTCGGGGCCGGGCGTCTGCGCGAGATCGCGCGGCTCCTCGAGGTTCCTGTCTCGGCCTTCTTCGAGGAAAGTGAGCCGCGCGAGAAGACGCAGGAAGACGTGTTCGGCTTCCTGAGCGCGCACGGTGCCATCGAATTGCTGCGGGCCTATGCCCAGATTGAGGATGAGCAGATGCGTCGCGACGTGCTGGCGCTGGTCCGCAGCGCCGCGCGCTTGGCGCAGGCCCGTAATGCACCGTCCTCGGCCAATCCCGCCTGACCCCCGTTCCGCTTCTCGGACCCAGTCGGTCCGAACCGCGCGATCACTCTGAGCGCAGCGGAAACATGAAAGCTGACATCGCAGTCTGAGAGCGTCTCACGCCGGATCGGCGGCGATGAGGTGGAAGAAGCTGCCCGTGACCAAGCCGCGCCGGTGTCCCGCGAGTCCGAGATCGGCACCCTCTGCGTCCGTGACCCGAGCCAGGGCATCCGCCTCCGGCGACGCCGGAGACAGCTCGCTCGCGTAGTGGAACTCGTGTCCGACGAGGCGTGCGGAGCGCCGGCCCAGAAGGCAATCCGCAGACAGACGCGCGACGCGGTAGCCGAGATGCAACTTGCGATTGCGGTATGACGTCGCCACTGGCAGAAGGCCCGCCATGGCATGTGTGGTGCCCTCCGCATCCTCCAGCGTTCGTCCGAGCACCATGTAGCCGCCGCACTCGCCGTGGACGGGACGCGTGGACGCGAAAGCCCGCAGGCCGTCCAGAAACCCCGACGCTGCCGCGAGCGCGCCTGCATGCAGCTCGGGATATCCGCCGGGCAGCCAGCAGACATCACACGCCTCCGGCGGCGACTCGTCGGCCAGGGGTGAGAACGGGACGAGCTCGGCCCCGGCCATGCGCCAACCGGCTTCCAGATGCGGGTAGAGGAAGCTGAACGCCGCGTCCCGGGCGACCGCAATCCGCTGTCCCGGCGGCAGCAACGTCCCCGCCGAGGCCGGAACGGCGCCACCCGCGCAGGCAGACACGGCGTCGAGGTCGATGCTCGCCTCCGCGAGGTCCGCAAGACGGTCGAGGCGCGCCTCCAGGTCGGCGGTCTCGCCGGCCTGAACCAAGCCGAGATGGCGTTCGGGCAGGATCAGCTGCGCGTCGCGCATCAGTGCACCGAGTACCCGCAGCCCGGCGCGCTCCATCCCGGCCTCCACAAGGCGGCGGTGGCGGGCGCTCGCCACCTTGTTGAGGATCACCCCGGCCAGCTTCACCCGCGGATCGTAGTGCGTGCAGCCGAGTGCCACAGCGGCGGCCGTCTGCGCCGCGCCGGATACGTCGACGACCAGCACCACCGGCCAGCCGTAACGTGCGGCGATGTCGGCATTCGCCCCGGTCCGGCTCTCCGCCGCCCGGACGCCGTCGAACAGGCCCATGGAGCCCTCGGCGATCACGATATCGGCATCGGTGGTCGTCGCCCACGCGAGGGCGTCGAGGAGCGGCGCATCCATGGCGAAGCTGTCGAGATTGAAGCTCGGGCGGCCCGTCGCCGCCTGATGGAAGGCCGGGTCGATGTAATCCGGGCCGCATTTCGCCCCGCGCACGCGCAGGCCGCGCCGGGTCAGCGCCCGCATGAGCGCGAGCGTCACCGTCGTCTTGCCGGAACTCGACCGCGGGGCCGCGATCAGGAGACCGGGGGTGCTCACGATGTGCTGCCTACGGTTCCGCCGGGCCGGTAGCGCCGGTCGTAGTCCGGTGCGTAGAGGGCGCTCTCCCGGAAGGTCCCTGACCCGAGTGCCGGGCCGACGAGGATCAGGGCGGTGCGCTCCAGTCCGGCTTCGGCCACCAGCGCCGGCAGGGTCGCGAGGTCTCCCATCAACGCCCGCTCGTCCGGCCAGGAGGCGCGGAACACCGCCGCCGCGGGGCACGAGGCCCCGTAGAAGGGGATCAGCTCGGCCGCGACCCGCTCGACGACGTGGATCGAGAGATGGATGGCCAGCGTCGCCCCGGTCGCCGCGAAGGCCGCTAGCGTCTCGCGCTCGGGCATGGCGCTCGCCCGGCCGGAGGTGCGGGTCAGGACGACGGATTGCGCGACGCCCGGCACGGTGAGTTCGCGCCGGAGCAGCGCCGCGGATGCCGCGAAGGCCGGCACGCCGGGCGTCACGGTGTACGGGATGCCGAGACCGTCGAGCCGGCGCATCTGCTCGGCCAGCGCGCTCCAGATCGACAGGTCACCCGAATGCAGGCGCGCCACGTCCTGCCCGCGAGAATGGGCCGCTTCGATCTCGGCCACGATGGCGTCGAGGTCGAGGGGGGCGGTGTCGACGATGCGGGCGCCCGGCGGGCACCAGCCGAGGATCTCGGGCGCCACAAGTGATCCGGCATAGAGGCAGACAGGGCAGGCCGCGATGCGGTCGCGCCCGCGCACCGTGATGAGGTCTGCCGCGCCGGGGCCGGCGCCGATGAAGTGGACGGTCATGCGTCAGGATTCGAGTTCTGCCGGACGGCCAGCGCGCAGGTGGCGCCGCCGCTCGCGATTCGGGGGAGGGCGAGGCAGCTCTCCGGCCCGGCGGCGGCGAGGGCGGCGGCCTCGGCCAGCGATCCCACTCTGCGCAGCCCCTCGATGCGCGTCGAGCGGGTCACCACCTGTGCGTCGCGGGCCTCCAGGGCCTGCGCTTCGACCGGCCGGGGCGACAGGCCGAACGATGCCGCCGCTTGGGTGACCGCCGGTTCGAAGGCGCGATCGGCAGCCGTGGCCACGGCGGTGAGATCCGCCCGGGCGGCGCCGATCTGTCCGAGGGCGCGGGCTATCAGTGCCGCGATCTCATCTGCGCCGGTGCCGCGGCGGAACCCGATTCCGGCGACGAGCAGGCGGCTCATGGCTTGCTCCAGGCCCACTGGGTGACGGGCATCGCCGGCCGCCAGCCGTGCAAGCCACCCACCGGGCTCGCCCGATCGACCGAGAAGCGCCGCAGGCTCCCGCCGTGATCCGCGAAGGTCGCGAGCAGTGCGGCCTCGCCCTGGAGCGTCACCGCGTTGGCGACGCAGCGCCCGCCCGGCCTGAGCGCCGCCAGCGCCGCCGCGAGGACACCTGGTTCCGATACGCCGCCGCCGATGAACACCGCGTCCGGTGCGGGCAGGCCGACGAGCGCCGCCGGTGCCGCGCCGGTGAGGACCGTCAGATCCGGCGCGCCGAGCGTCTCGGCGTTGCGCCGGATGCGCGCGGCCCGGTCCGGCTGCGCCTCGATCGCGGTGGCGTGCAGGCTCGGATGCCGCAGCATCCACTCGATGGCGATCGAGCCCGCGCCGGCTCCGATGTCCCAGAGGTGCAGGCCGGGGTGGGGGCGTAAAGCCGCGAGCGTGAGCGCGCGGATCTCTGCCTTGGTGAGCTGACCGTCATTTTCGAACAGGGAATCGTCGAGACCGGGTGCCAGCGGCAAGGCGCGGCCCGCGCCGGCGACGGCGATGCCCACGGTGTTGAGCGGATCGATGGACCTGAGATCGAAAGCGTCGGCACGCGCCGCGCGCACCGTCTCGCGCGGGCCGCCCATCGCCTCCAGTACCGTCAGCGTGGAGGCGCCGAAGCCCCGCTCGGTGAGCATCCGCGCGATTGCGGCGGGCGTCGCGCCGTCCCAGGACAGGACGAGGAGCCGGGCCCCGGGTTGAAGATGCGGGACGATCCGGGCGAGCGCCCGACCGTGCAGGGTGACGAGGCCGCACTCGGCCAGAGGCCAGCCGAGCCGGGCGCAGGCGAGACTGAAAGCGGACGGAAGCGGGAAGGCGCGGATCTCGGACGGCGGGATTAGGCGCGCGATCTCGGCGCCGATGCCGTAGTGGAACGGGTCGCCGGTGGCGAGGATGCAGGTCGGCTCACCCCTCCGGGCAAGGATCTCCGGATAGGCATCATGGATCGGGCTCGGCCAGGACCGGGTCTCGGCCTGGAGCGGGCCCGCGAGGGCGAGATGGCGCCGGCCGCCGTAGACAACGCGGGCGGAGTCGAGCGCCGCGGCG
The DNA here is from genome assembly GCF_054611515.1 of Methylobacterium sp. CM6257. NCBI lineage: Bacteria > Pseudomonadati > Pseudomonadota > Alphaproteobacteria > Hyphomicrobiales > Methylobacteriaceae > Methylobacterium > Methylobacterium sp. CM6257. The sequence goes on along the minus strand of NZ_CM137735.1, from coordinate 5,026,382 downwards.
GCGGCCGGCACGAGCCCGGCCCGGCCATCCTCGCCGATCCCGACGATTGACAGCCACGGCCCCCGCTCCGGCCGGCTCGACAGGGACTCAGCGCTCATCGACAAGGCGCCTATGACGAACGACGCGATGCGGATCCTGATCCTCGGCGGCACCGGGGAGGCGAGTGCCCTGGTGCGGGCGCTTGCCGGACGGCAGGACATGTCGGTGGTGCTCTCGCTCGCCGGCCGGACCGCCGCCCCGAAGGCCGAACCCGTGCCGACCCGGATCGGTGGATTCGGCGGGTCCGAAGGCCTCGCGACCTACCTGCATTCCGAGGGCATCCATCGCTTGGTGGATGCGACCCACCCGTTCGCCGAGGTGATCTCGCGCAATGCCGCGCGCGCGGCGGCCCTGGCGGGCGTGCCGCTGCTCGCGATCCGCCGCCCGGCCTGGAGCCGTGAGCCCGGCGACCTCTGGACCGAAGTCGAGACCATGGAGGAGGCCGTCTCGGCCCTCGGTGCGCTGCCCCGCCGGGTCTTCCTGACGATCGGCCGACAGGAGGCCGGTGCCTTCGCGTCGGCACCGCATCACGCGTACCTCGTGCGTACCGTCGAGCCACTGGGCGAGATTCTGCCGGTGCCGCATCTCACGACCCTGGAATCCCGCGGCCCCTTCGACGCCGCCGCCGAGGCGGCGCTCATGCGCGAGAACGGCACCGAGGTCGTGGTCAGCAAGAATTCCGGCGGTGCGGCGACCTACGGCAAGATCGCGGCGGCGCGGCGCCTCGCGATCCCCGTCATCATGGTGCGCCGGCCAGAGAAGCCCGACGTGCCGAGCGTCCCCGATGCCGCGGGTGCGCTCCGCTGGCTGGATACAGGCGATCACGTCGCCTCCGCGACTTTGCGCGACGTATAAACGAAGGGCGGGCGGCCTTTCCGGGGAATCAGCCGCGTGTTCGAGGCACCCAGGATGACCACGGTCGCCATATCGGCCGGCGCGTCGCGCGCCTCCGCGAGGGTGACCACCCGGATCGCCTCGTCCGGCCGGCTGATCGCGCGGGCGAACATGACCGGCGTCTCGGGGGCGCGGATCCCGGCCGCGATCTCCAGAGCCGCGCCGAGCTGCCAGGGCCGCGCTGTGGAGATCGGGTTGTAGAGCGCGACGACGAAATCGGCGCGCAGCACCGCCTCAAGCCGGGCGGTTACCACCGGCCAGGGCTTCAGGTTGTCGGAGAGCGACAGGGCGCAGAAGTCGCCGCCGAGGGGAGCGCCCAGCCGTGCGGCCGCCGCCAGCATCGCGGTGATCCCGGGCTCGACCGTGATGGTCAGGTCACGCCAGCCGGGCTCGCCGTGCTCCACCGCCTCGAACACCGCCGCCGCCATGGCGAACACCCCGGGATCGCCACCGGAGACGACCGCGACCCGCCGACCGGAGGCGGCGAGCTGCAGGGCATGGCGGGCGCGGTCGACCTCCACCCGGTTGTCGCTGGCATGACGGATCAGGCCCGGGCGCTCGGGCACGCGCGCGACGTAGGGGTAGTAGCCGACGAGGTCTTCCGCTGCGTCCAGCGCCTGTCGGGCGGATTCGGTCAGCAAGCCCGCGTCACCCGGGCCGAGGCCGATGACCGTGAGGCTTCCGGTCAAGGCCGCCGCCCCTCGCCGGGCAGGAGCACCATGGAGAAATAGGGGGCGGTATCGTCCGCCTTGTCGGCCAGCATCACGACGCGCTCGCCCGCCATCGTGCCGCGCTCGACATAAACCGCCCGATGCAGCAGCCCGGCCGCGGCCAGAGCCGCGCGCACCTTCGGCAGGTGACGCCCGAGTTTCATCACGACGGCGGCATCCGTGCCGCGCAACCGCTCGGTCAGTGCGTCCTGCGGCAGGGTCGCCGGCAGGACGGTGAGGACGTCGTCGCCCCAGGTGATCGGCGTGCCGGCCCGGGTCCAGCAGCCCGACATCCCGGTCACCCCCGGCACCACCTCCACGGGGAAGCGGTCCTTCAGCCGTCGCCACAGATGCATGAACGAGCCGTAGAAGAACGGGTCGCCCTCCGACAGGATCGCCACGTCGCGCCCGGCACCGAGATGGTCGGCCAGCTGCCGGGCCGCGTCGTCGTAGAAGCCCGCCAGGGCGGCCACGTAGTCCGGGTGCTCGGGGTGGATCTCGGTGGTGTAGGGATAGGCCAGCGCCATTTCGCGGTCCGGGTCGCGCAGGATCGCGTCCGCGATGGTGCGGGCATTGCCGCGCTTCCCGCGCTTGCAGAAATGCACCAGCACCGGCGCGCGCATCAGGATTCGCTGCGCCTTCACGGTCAGCAGCTCCGGGTCGCCCGGGCCCATCCCGACGCCGTAGAGCGTGCCGGTCATCACGGCAGCAGGGATCTCCTCGGCGGGGCTTCCGAGGCGTTCGAACCCGTCCATCACTCGACCTCGCTGGCGAGCGCGTTGACCGCGGCGGCCGTCATGGCACTGCCGCCGCGTCGTCCGTGGACGACCACGAACGGGACGCGGCGGTCCCGGGCGAGCGCCTCCTTGGATTCCGCTGCCCCGACGAACCCGACCGGGATGCCGATGACGGCCGCTGGGGGTGCAACGCCCGCATCGAGCAGTTCCAGAAGGCGAAACAGGGCGGTCGGCGCGTTGCCCACGGCCACGACGCTGCCCGGCAGGTGCTCGCGCCACAGCTCCATGGCGGCGGCCGACCGGGTGGTGCCGAGGCTCTTGGCGAGATCCGGCACCCGCGGGTCGCCGAGCGTGCAGATCACCGGATTGTCGGCGGGCAGACGTGCCCGGGTGACGCCGTCGGCCACCATACGGACATCGCACAGGATCGGCGCGCCGGCCTGAAGCGCCGCGACGCCCGCCTCGGCGAAATCCGCCGACATCTCCACATCGGCCGGCAGATCGGTCATCCCGCAGGCGTGGATCATCCGGACGACGACGCGCTCGGCGGCCCCGGACCAGCGCGCGAGATCGGCCTCGGCGCGGATCATCGCGAAGGAGCGCGCGTAGATGGCGCCGCCGTCGCGGACATAGTCGTAGCGTGACGGGGATTCGTGCGCCGCGGCCGGCTCCGATTCTGTCTGGCGCAGGGCGTTCTGGCTCGCGCTCATGCCGGTCTCCTAGTCCCCCCGCATTCCGATCGAGCAGTCTCCGGCGCGAAGGCAGCCGCAAGCCCGACACTCTCGGCCCTTCCTAAACGCTCCAGCACGGCCTCGATAGGGAGGTAGATCGTCGGCTCATCGCTGGGGGCGCCCCCGATGACCGCCCCGTAGACGCCCTCTCGACCGACGAGGGTCACGTCGGCCGGACCCGGCCGTGCGCAGCCCTTGGCGCAGCCGGAGACGTGCGCGGAGGATCCCGCCATCGCCAGGGGCCGGAACACCTCCGCGAGGCGTGCCGCATCCGCGAGCGTCGGCGTCGATCCGGACGCGCAGCCCGGCGCACCCGTGCAGGCATCGATCCTGCGCCGGGGGTCGTCGGATGCGACGATGAAATCCGCTGCGAGATCCGCCAGGACCGTCGCCGCCAGTGCGCCGGCCGTCGCAAGCAGGACGAAGCCGCGCGTCGGTGAGAGGCGAATCTCGTCCGCGCCGATCGTTTCAGCCGCGGCCGTGATCCGGTCGAGGGCGTCGGCGGCGCAGCGGCCGAAGGGCGCGTCGATGGCGAGAATCTGAAGGCCGGCTTGCGTCCGGAGGCCGGCCGAGGGTGCGAATGACATCAGGCTCGGGGAGGCACTGCACGGCCCCGCCTCCCGCGCGAGAGTGGGAACATGCGTCCCGCCTTTGGAGCGCAGCGCTTCGGTCAGCGCGGTCAGCTCGTCTTCCGGAACATCGCGGATCCGGCGCTGGCCAGTTCGCGCGAAGGCGGCGAGCAGCGCGGCCACGGCCGCAGCGGCCTCACTCTCCCCGCAGGTCAGGAGTTCGCGCTGCCCCTGACCGGAACGGATCGCGATCACGACGCCCGATCCCCGGGCGACCAGGGCGCAATCGGCTTCCGGCATCGCCACGTCGCGGCGGCCCTCGATCACGACCAGCGACTTGGCCGGCAGCCCTGGGATGCCGAGCCCCGCCGACTCGACGGCGTGGGCGAGCGCCGGCACGTTGATCGTCTCGGCGGGATCGCGGCCGGCCAGGGGGCTCGTGAGGGTCAGGCGTTGCGGGCCGCCATCGGCGCGCACGTCGCCGAGGCCGACATCCTCCAGCAGACGGGCGAGTGGCGCGCGGCTCGCCGCGGTGACACCCCGGATCTGGAGATTGGCCCGGGCGGTGATGTCGAGATGCCCGTTTCCGAACCGGCGTGCCCCGCCCGCGACGGCGCGGGCTTGGACGCGCGTGAGGATCCCGAGGGGCGGGTGTACCCGAACCAGAAGCCCGTCCCCCGTGGGCATCGGGCGAGCGAGTCCCGGGCACCAGCCCCGGCGGGTGGGGGCCTCGGGCAGGGCGCGGCGACGCGGGTGCTCCGGTGCGGTCACGCGGCCGCCTCCGGCATCAGCGCGTCGGCCGGGAGCGCGTTGCGCCGGCTGTGCCACAGTCCGCGGTCGCGGGCCTCGTCGAAGCGCTCCAGGATCGCCCGAGTGGCCGCGGGGTTGGCGGCCCGGAGCTTGTCGAATACCTCGGGATCGGCGACCCAGGCGACGTAGAGACTGTCGAAGCCGGCATCGGTCACGGCGTCGCTCGTGGCGGCGAGCACGAAGACCGCGTCGAGCCCCTGCGCCAGCTCCTGTGCGCCGCGGTAGCCGTGACGGAGCTGGGCGGCGATCCAGCGCGGATTGGTCAGCCGTCCGCGGATCAGACGGGCGGCGTCCTCCCGGGCAGTGCGGGCCTTCGGCCGCTCCGGCACGGAGACATCGAGGCTGTAGAGCGCGGGGTTCGCCCCCTCCAGAGCTGCGGCGGCCGCGAAGCCGCCCATCGCGTCCACGGCCGCGTCGCCATCGAACAGGTCGCGCTCGGCCACGTCGAAAGCGTGCAGATAGGCGTCGGCTGCCGCCACACGGGCCGCGAAATCCGCATCCGGCCCTGCGCGGTCGCCATAGGCATGGGTGCTGGCCGCCAGATAGGCGCGCCCGAGATCGGCTCGGGCGTCCCAAGCACCGTCGAGGGCGAAAGCGGCCGTGCCGGCTCCGTAGCGGCCGGGCGCCGCGCCGTAGACTCGGATGGCCGCCTCGCCGCGTCGCCGGGCGGCCGCCAGCGGATTCTCGTCATCCGCCTCGTCCCGATCCGCCACCGCCCGGGCGGCACGATCGATCAGCGTCAGGGTCTCGGGAAACGTGTCGCGGAAGGCGCCGGAGACCCGCACCGTCACGTCGATGCGCGGCCGGTCAAGCATCGCCAGCGGCAGCACCTCGAAGCCGGTGACGCGGGTGCTGGCATGGTCCCAGACCGGGCGCACGCCCATCAGCGCCAGGGCATGTGCCACGTCCTCCCCGCCGGTGCGCAACGTCGGCGAAGCCCAGAGGTCCATGACGATCCGGGCCGGATAGGCGCCCTCGTCCTGAAGGTAGCGGGTGACCACCGCCTCCGCGGCCTTGGCGCCCAGGAGTGCCGCGGCGCGACTCGGGATGGCCCGCGGATCGAGCGTCGCGAGGTTGCGTCCGGTCGGCAGCACGTCGGCGCGCCCCCGGGACGGCGAACCGGCCGGTCCGGGCGGAACGAACCGGCCATCGAGCGCGGCCAGCAGGCCCATCCGCTCTCCTGCCGCGCTCGCGGCGCGTTTCTCAGCTGCCCCATCGGGCGCGCGGCCGAAGACATGCAGGCCGTCGCGGAACACGGTTTCGCCGAGATCGCAGAGATGGGCGTCGAGCCGGGTCAGCGCCTCGTCCATCGGGGTATCGAACCCGATGCCGGCGCCGTCGAGCAGGCCGGCCGCCTCGGCTTCGTCGAGGATGGCGCGGGCGATCAGCCCGGCCCGGCGCGGGTCGAGAACGCTGGCGGCGGCGTATTCCTCCACCAGCTCGCGCAGGCGCGCGGCCTCTGGGGGCAGATCACGCGCGACGGCGTCCGGCGTCAGGTGGCCCAGGGCGATCCCGCCAAGGCGCCGCTTGAGCGGCGCGGCCTCTCCCGGATCGTCGACGATGAAGGGGTATATGACCGGCAGGCCGCCCACGCAGAGCGCCGGGAAGCAGCCGGGCGACAGCGCAACCGCCTTGCCGGGCAGCCACTCGGTCGTCCCATGAGTGCCGAGCTGCACGAGCGCGTCGAAATGCTGCCGCAGCCCCAGATGGAACGCCAGATAGGCGTGAGTCGGGACGCGCTCCGGATCGTGGTAGCCGGATTTCCGGTCGGCATCGCGTCCACGATCGGGTTGGAGGAAGAGGGCGACTGTCCCGCCCGCCTTCCCGGCAGGGCAGGGGGGCGTCTCGCGGCAGCTTTCAACCCTCCGAAACCGGAATGCGCCGTCGATGCAGGCGCTGTCGGATTCCGGCGCCCCCCAGGCCGCGTCCAGGGCTGCACGGATCTCTTCGGGAAGCTCTCCGAGCCAGGCGACGTAGTCCGCCAGCGGCACGCGAAATCCCGGTTCGCCCTCGGTCAGGAGACGCATCAGCTCCGCCGAGTCCGGCAGGGTCTCGATCGCGTAGCCGGAACCGGCGAGGTCGGCGCCGATCGCGCGGGCGCTCTCGGGCGTGTCGAGGCCGACCGCGAAACCGGCCCGGCCGCCCCGCGCCGGATAGTCGGACAGGACCACGGCGATCCGCCGGTCGGAGCGGGGCAGGGCGGCGAGACGCAGCCAGCCGGCGGCCCGCTCCGCCAGGGCTGCGATCCCGGGCGCATAGGGCACCGCCCAGCGCTCGGCGAAGCCCGCCACCTCCGGCGCCTCCTCCTTGAAGGAGATCGGGAAGCCCGAGAGCCGGCCGTCGAATTCCGGAAGCGCCACCTGCATGGCGAGGTCGGCCGCGCCCAGGCCCCGGGCCGAGGCCTCCCAGGCCGTGCGCGGCGCGCCGACGGTGAAGGCCTGGAGCACCGGGCGATCGACGCCGTCGAGAACGAAGTCGATCCCGTCCTCGCGGGCCGAGAAGGCGGTGGCGGCGATCACGAGATCTGGCCTGCGCTGCCGCACGGCCCCGGCGACCGCGGCGGCGGCCTCCGGTTCCTTCAGGCTCGACACGGCCATCGGCAGAACCCCGATCCCGCGGCTGCGCAGGGCCGCAATCAGGGCGACGAACGGCGCCGTGTCGCCGCTGAGCACGGCGGACCGGTAGATCAGGAGCAGGACCAGCGGCTCCGTCCGCGTTCTCGATTCCGCGAGCGGGACCGCACTCCCGGCCGCCGCGACGGCCGTGTCGAGCGCGAGCACGCCGCAGCTCGGACACCAGGGAAAACCGCGCGGCAGCGGCTGGGGCGGTTCCACCCTGAAGTCGGCGCCGATCCGGGCGGCCAGCAGCCGCAGCATCTGCCGCAGATTCTCCGGGCCGCCGGCGCGGAAATAGGCGTCGAGGCGCTCGGCGAGGTCGGGGTCGGTCGAGTAGGCCGCGAGCCGTGGGTCGGGCCGGTCGTCGCCCGGCAGCACCACCAGCACGATTCCGTGCGCCCGGGCGGCCTCCGCGCAGCGCTCGACCCCGTAGCGCCAGTAATCGAGCCCGCCGAGGCAGCGGATCACCACGAGCTTCGCCCGCGCCACCACGCGCTCGACATAGAGGTCTACCGAGAGCGGATGCCGGAGCTTCGCGAGCTTGGCGAGCCGCAGGCTCGGGAGGCCCGGCTCCGCGGCCTGCGCCTGCCCGATGCCGGCGAGATCGCTGTCCGTGAACGAGAGCACGACGAGGTCGCCGGGATCCTGCCCGAGATCCACGGCCGCCTCGCCCTCGTCGAGGGAGACGGCATCGATGCGCACCAGATGCATCGCGGCGATCCTCAGACCGTGGGCCGGCGCGCGGTCGAGCCGCCGCCGGCCGAGAGGACGCGCGCGGCCGCCTTCATCCCGCGAGGGCCGCGGCGACCGCGCGCTGATCGAAACCCTTCAGGCCGATCACCACGAGCTTGCCGTCGCGGCTCTCGCCCGTCCGCCAGGGTCGGTCGAAATGGTGGGTCACGCGCCGGCCGACACCCTGCACCACGAGGCGCATCGGCTTGCCTTCGACCTCGGCGAAGCCCTTGATGCGCAGGACACCCTCGGCCTCGGCCGCCTTCTCGACGCGGGCAGCGAGATCGCCGGCCGTCGCGGCCGGGCGGACCGGCAGCGCAACGGTCTCGAAGTCATCGTGGTCGTGATCCTCACCCTCGCCGTGGTGCGAGGGGCGGGAGGCGAGGTCGTCCTCAGCGGCGGCGCCGAGACCCAGCAAAACGAGCGGGTCGATGGCACCGTTCTCGGTCTCCACCACCTTCACGGCCCGGGGCAGATGGTCTTCCACCTCGGCGCGGACCCGGGCGCGGGTCGCGGCGTCGATCAGGTCGGCCTTGTTGAGCACCACGAGATCGGCGCAGAGCAGCTGGTCCTCGAACACCTCTTCCAGCGGGTTGTCGTGATCGACCGACTGGTCCGCTGCCCGCTGCGCTGCCAGCGCCTCCGGATCCTCCGCGAAGGCGCCCGTGGCTACCGCCGGCCCGTCGACCACCGCGACCACGCCGTCCACGGTCACCCGGGAGCGGATCGCCGGCCACTGGAACGCCTGAACCAGGGGCTTGGGCAGGGCGAGGCCGGAGGTCTCGATCAGGATGTGCTCCGGCGGCTCGGCGCGGCCGAGCAGGGTCTCCAGCGCCGGCACGAAATCGTCCGCCACCGTGCAGCAGATGCAGCCGTTTGGCAGCTCGACGATCGCCTCCTCGGTGCAGCCCTCGATACCGCAGGCGGCCAGGAACGACTTGTCGAAGCCGACATCGCCGAACTCGTTCACCAGGATGGCGAGGCGGCGACCCTTGGCGTTCTCCACCACGTGCCGGACCAGCGTCGTCTTGCCGGCCCCGAGGAAGCCGGTGACGATGGTGCAGGGGATCTTGTTCACGAGGGTCATTCCGCGGCCTCCAGGGTGCCGGCGGGGAGCGGGCGGGGTTCGGGAAAAGGGGGAATCCGCGCGATCACGCCGGTGCGGAATGCGGCCGGGCGCTCGCGCCAGGGCACGACGCCGTCGGGCGTCACTGCATAGGCCGCAAGCCCGCTCAGGATGGTCTCGGCCGAGGCGGCCGGATCCATGTCGCCGTACACGTAGGTCCAGCGGTCCGGGGACGCGACCGCCACGGTGCAGGGTCGCTTGCACACGGACAGGCATTCCACCGGCTCGATCCGCAGCCCGGGCGCGTCCGCGCTCCGGGCCCGCAGCGCGTCGAGGAGCCGCGCTCCGGCGCGAGGCCCGTCGGGGTCGTCGCCCGCGCGCCGGCAGGTGGTGCAGACGTAGAGGACGGTTTCAGGCACGGGCCGGCCCTCGGGACGTCTCGCGCGCAAAGGCCTGCCACGCCCAGCCGAATCCCTGTCCGATCAGCATCCAGAACACGAAACTGATCGCCAGCGAGCGGGCCGCGAACTGTGCGGCGAGCGCGGCCGGAAGTTCGGAGGCCCCCGCTGGCGCCTGTGGCGCTCCGGCCAAGTGCGGCGCGATGATCAGGATGAGGCCGCCCAGTATGGCGATCAGCGAGCGGCGGATTCCGATCAGGTAGAGCCCCATCCCGGTTGCCGCTGCGGTCACGACCCACCACGCCTGACGGGCCGCCAGCGGCGCGGCCTCGCTGCCGGGCAATTGCGGCGGGAGGCCGAGGCCCGGTGCCAGAGCGACGCTGGCAAAACCCGCCACCGCGAAGGCGAGCCCGAGCTGCGGGGTCGGATCGCGCCCGCAGGCGAGCATCACGGCGCCGAGCAGCAGTGCATAGCCGACGCCGCCCACCAGGGTCGCCAAGGCCGTGAAGGCCATCCGCGGCAGACCCTCGCCCGGTTGCCATTCCGGTGCAGCCTCGGGCGCGGCGTGATCGTGTCCGGCATGGGCCAGGACGATCGGCAGCCTCTGCTCAGCCTGATGCGTCGGTTCCTGATGCTCGTAGCGCTCGGCGGCCAGGATCAGCGGGGAGGTGAGCGTCAGCTCGAGGCCTGTCACGACCGCAGCCGCGAGGAAGCCGGCGGCCAGCGCCGCCGACAAAAGCCGGATGATCATCCCTGAGTCGAGGGCGTCAGTGACAGGGGAAGTTCTGGGTGTGGCGGAAGTCGTGCGCCGCGTTGTGCAGCGCGATCGCCGGCGAGAAGCCCGCCATGAACAGCAGGCCGAGGCCCAGGAAGGCTGCGAGCGCGACTGCGAGGGGGCGCTCGGCGGAACGGGTGCCGGCGGCGACGAGGGCGAGGGTCGAGGTGGTCATCAACGTGTCTCCAGCCGCCCCACCGGCGGCATTGCGGGATTCTGTCGTGACGGCAGGTCTCCTGGCTCGCGGCTCGGCGCGCCTGCCGCCTTCCCGGAACGCTCCGGTGGCCGTCTGGCAGGCGCTTGCCGCTCACAGTTGCGGGGGCAGCCGCGGATTCGAGGCTTGCGCCCCTCACCGCATTCCCTTTTCACCCCGTGGCCGGGGCACCGTCACGCGGCCGTTGTAGACGCATGCCGGCTTGCGCACAACGGAGAGCCTGCAGGGATTTCACGGCCGGCTGGAGGCCTTCTTCGAGGCTTGCGCACTGCGCAAGCACCTCGGGATGAGGGGTTTGGTTGGACAGCTCCTGTAAGACGTACTCCGCAACATTGCACGTCGAGAGACCTGCTCCCGCCCTTATCCCGCCGGTGCCCTCAGGGTGTCTCCTTGAGATGCTCGGCCGGCGCCCCGGCTGCCGGTGCGGGGCCGGCGTCGCGCGCCTTCAGGGCCTCCGTGAACAGCCGCTCGACATCCGTCCTGAACGCCGCCCGGGAATCCGGCCGCGTATAGAACATGTGGCCACCCGGATAGACCGCGAGGTTTAGGCGATTCGCCCCATAGGCGGGGACCTGCGCCAGCAGGAGCTTCGAGGCGTAGTAGGGCGTCACGAGGTCGGTGAAGCCGTGCGCCACCATGACCCGCAGGCGCCCGTCCAGAGCCAGCACGTTCTTGAGGTTCGAGAGTGATTCGGGTGCCTGACGGCCCGAGCCCCAGCTCCAGCCGCGGTTCACCGCGCTGTTCAGCAGCTCGTAGCGCATATTGGGCACCGGCCACTTCAGTGTGCGCGCGTAGAGGTCGATCATCGCGCTGGTCAGGGGTGCCTGAAGCGCCGTCAGCTGGGGATCGTCGAAGCTCGACTGTGCGGCATCCGGGTTCGGATCCCAGCCGGTGATGCCGGTGTCGTAGGCGCTGGTGACGCGGCCTTCCGAACGGTCGATCTCGCGCTGGACGCTGCGGGTAGAAAGGCGCGCGGCCTGGGCGCGCACGAGGGCGACATCGAGCCCGACGAGGGGTGCCACCTTCTCGGTCATCCGCGCCACCGCCGCCGCGTCGCCCGGTCCCTTGAGCAGATCCGCCAGATAGGCACCGGACGCGTAAGCCTCGGCATCCCCCAGCAGCGCCGGCGTCGGCACGGTGCCTGCCCGTTCCAGCGCGCTCGCCGCAAGCGAGGGCAGCTTCAGCACGTACCCCCACGGATTGGTGCGCGGCGTCTCAAGCCAGCCGAAATCCAGTACCGGCGAGAGCAGCACCATCCCGGAGAGGCCGACGCCGATCTCCTGCTGCAGCTTCTCGGCGATCAGGGGCCCGCGGAATCCGCCATAGCTCTCGCCGACGTAGAATTTCGGGCTCGCCATCCGGTCGTTGACCCGGAGGTAGCGAGCGATGGCCGCCGCCAGCGTCGACGCGTCGGTATCGATATTCCAGTACGTCTTGCCGTTTCCGTCCGCCGCGCGGCTGTAGCCCGTGCCCACCGGATCGATGAAGACGAGGTCGGTGAAGTGGAGCCAGGTACCGTCATTGGGCGTGAGCGCCACCGGCTGCGACGGGCTGATGCTGTCCCCACCGACGGGCAGCCGCCAGGGGCCGATGGCCCCGATGTTCAGATAGGCCGAAGACGCGCCGGGGCCGCCGTTCACCGCAAAGGTGACGGGGCGCTCACGGCCGGCCTCGGGTGCCACCGTGTAGGCCACGTAGGCGATCTCGGCCTGCAGCTTCCCGGCCTCGTCCACCAAGGGGAGGGCGCCGGCCGTGGCGGTGAAGTCGAGGGTCTTGCCGCTCGGGAACGTCAGACTGTGCCGCGTCGTGGAGTCGGGCGGCAGCTTTCGGCCCTCCGGGCCACGCGGCGCCTGCCGGGCTTCCGAGTCGGCATTGCCGTGCGGCGCGTCCTGCGCACTGACGGGCACGGACCCTCCCAGCAGGAGGGTTGCCGCGAGGGCCACACGTGCGAGACGTTTGCTGAGGGCCACGGTCAAGCCTTCTTGTTCCACCGACCTGAATCGTCCTGCTGCCAGTAGGCCAAGGCGTGACCCGCCTCCTTGGCTTGGCGCCACTGCTCGCGCGCGCGGAGCAGGGCGTCCTGATCGGTCCCGTCGAACAGAATGCAGATCCGCTCGTACTGGCCGGCATCCGGAGGCAGGTCTGCTCCCTCGACCAGGAAGCGGATCGAGGCCGCATTGGGGTTCACGTCCCGGAGCGTCAGAACCACGGGCTGGCTCGCCGCATCGGGCTCACGGTCGGTGCCGTGCGGTAGGAAGCTGTCGTCGGTATAGGTCCAGAGGTGATCGTCGAGCGCCTGTAGCCGCTCCTCGGTGGCGGCCTGGATCGCGGCCTGCCAGCCCCGGTCGAGGGAGCGCTCGACGAGGTTCGGCAGCACCTTCTCCAGGGGCTGACGCTGCATGTGGTAGAAGAGGATCTCGGTCACGGCACCGGGAATATAGGGTCCCGGACCGCGACGCGAGGAGCGGCGCGCCGCCGCGGCTCAGACCACGCCCTCAGACCAGCCGGCTCTGCTCGATCGCCGCGCCGACGAATCCCTTGAACAGCGGATGCGGCTCGAAGGGGCGCGACTTCAGTTCCGGATGGAACTGCACGCCGATGAACCACGGGTGCCCGACATGCTCGACCGTCTCGGGCAAGAGCCCGTCCGGCGAGACACCGGAGAAGCGCAGGCCCTTGGCCTCCAGCCGCTCGCGATAGGCCATGTTGACCTCGTAGCGGTGGCGGTGGCGCTCGGAGATCCGGTCGGATCCGTAGATCTTGGCGATCTTCGACTCGGGGTCGAGCTTCGCCTCGTAGGCGCCGAGTCGCATGGTGCCGCCGAGGTCGCCCGCCACCGCGCGCCGCTCCAGCTCGTTGCCTCGCAGCCATTCCGTCAGCAGGCCGACAACGGGCTCGGACGTGTCACCAAACTCCGTCGAGTTGGCCTCCGGCATGCCGGCAAGGGAGCGGGCGGCCTCGATGACCGCCATCTGCATACCGAAGCAGATGCCGAGATAGGGGATGCGCTTCTCGCGGGCGTAGCGGGCCGCGCGGATCTTGCCCTCGGCGCCGCGCTGACCGAACCCACCCGGCACCAGGATGCCGTTGAGACCCTCGAGGAACGGCGCCGGGTCCTCGCGCTCAAACACCTCCGCCTCGATCCATTCGAGATTGACCTTCACCCGGTGGCTGATGCCGCCATGGGTCAGGGCCTCGATCAGCGATTTGTAGGCGTCCTTCAGCCCCGTGTACTTGCCCACGATGGCGATGGAGACCTCGCCCTCGGGGTTGCGCACCCGCTCGGCGATCGTCTGCCAGCGCCCGAGATCCGGCTCCTCGCCATGCTCCAGACCGAAATGGCCGAGCACCTCCCGATCGAGGCCGGCGGTTCGGTAGGAGAGGGGCACCTCGTAGATCGAGGCGACGTCGAGGGCCTCGATCACGGCGCTCTCACGCACGTTGCAGAACAGCGCCAGCTTGCGACGCTCCTCGACGGGGATCGGCCGGTCGCAGCGGCACAGCAGGATGTCGGGCTGGATGCCGATGGAGCGCAGCTCCTTCACGGAGTGCTGCGTCGGCTTGGTCTTCAGCTCGCCCGCGGACGGAATGTAGGGCAGCAGCGTCAGGTGCACGTAGCAGCAGGTGCCGCGGGGCAGCTCCTGGCCGAGCTGGCGGATCGCCTCGAAGAAGGGCAGCCCCTCGATGTCGCCCACCGTGCCGCCGATCTCGACGAGCACGAAGTCGAACGACTCGTTGCCCTCGAGGACGAAGTCCTTGATCGCGTTGGTGACGTGCGGGATCACCTGGATGGTGGCGCCGAGGTAGTCGCCCCGACGCTCCTTGGCGATGATGTCTTGGTAGATCCGGCCCGTCGTGATGTTGTCGGCGCGGCTCGCCGGAACGCCGGTGAAGCGCTCGTAATGGCCGAGGTCGAGGTCCGTCTCGGCGCCGTCGTCCGTGACGAAGACCTCGCCGTGCTGGGTCGGGCTCATCGTGCCCGGGTCGACGTTGAGATAGGGGTCGAGCTTGCGCATCCGGACCCGGTAACCGCGGGCCTGAAGCACCGCCGCGAGAGCCGCCGAGGCGAGCCCCTTGCCGAGTGAGGAAACCACGCCGCCGGTGATGAAAACGTACCGCGTCATGGGCCTCGGTCCATAAAGAAGGTGCTGACGTTTGCCAAACGACGATTGCCCCGGCCCGTGTAGGGCCTGGGGATCGCGCGACGCATGGGAAGCGGAACGGCCGGGCGGCCGGTCCGTCGGGGATGGTAGAAGGCGCTGCGCCGTGGACGGCGCGCGCCGTCAGCGCGACTGCGGCGCGTCCGGAACCGCCGGCTGGGCCGGGACGGGCTGAGCCGGTGCGGTGGCAGGCGCCCGATCCTGCTGCTGGCGCAGCGTGTCGAGCAGGTTGTCGGCACCGGTCGGCTGCTTGGCCGGCTGACCGGAGGTCTGCGGTGCACCGGTGTCGAGGATCGATTTCGGCGCCTGCGACCGATGCGAGAGCACCGCGAGCAGCATGCTGGTGGCGAAGAACAGGGCCGCCAGGATCGCGGTGGCGCGCGTCAGGGCGTTGGCCTGGCCCCGGCCGGTCATGAAGCCGGCGACGCCGCCGCTGCCTCCGCCGCCGAGCCCGAGACCGCCCTCCGAGCGCTGGAGCAGCACGACGCCGATCAGCGCGAGCACGATGATGAGGTGGACGACGATCAGGACGGTCTGCATCGGTGTTCCGAAAACGTCTTCAGGTTCGCGCGTCGATCCCGGAAGGCCGATCCCGGGAATCGGCGAGGGCGCGCGGCGGCCGGTGCCCCGGGCAACGGCCGCAAATCTGCGCCGGCCATACACCACTCGTGGTCCGGCGCCAACTTTATGATCCGGTCTCGCCTGTTTGCCTCAGCCCTCGTACGGGCCGCCGGCCTGTGCTCTGTCTCGGATCGTGGGACGGCTCACCCAATCGGCCGTCCCGTTCGGGAAGGAAGCCATGCCGTTCTCACGCCGCGCAGCGCTGGCCGCTGCCCTCGCCACGCCCATCCTGCTGCGGATGGGACCCGGAACCGCCGCCAGTCCGGACGCCGCCGCCGTGGAGCAGGCGGTCGATGCGCTGACACAGGCCCTGCTTTCTGGGGACAGGCAGGCTCTGGATTCCCTGACCCTCGACGGTCTGAGCTACGGCCATTCCAGCGGGCTGGTCCAGGACAAGGCGGCCTTCATCGAGCCGCTCGCCACCAAGCGCGCGACCTTCCCGAGCATCACCCTGTCCGACCGGTCGGTCTCGATCGTGGGCGACGACGCCATCGCCCGCCACATCTTCACCGGCGAGACCACCTCGAACGGCAAGACGTCGCCGGTGCATATCGGCGTGATGCAGGTCTGGCACCGGGACGGCGGGCGCTGGCGGCTCCTTGCGCGTCAGGCGTTCAAGATCTGAGCGCTCACACGTAGGCGGCGCAGATCCCCAGGAAATCCTCGGCCACGAGGCTCGCGCCGCCGACCAGGGCGCCGTCGACATTGTCGACGGACAGAAGCTCGCGGGCGTTCCCGGGCTTCACCGAGCCGCCGTAGAGGATGCGGATCTTCTGCGCCTCGTCGCCCACGAGCTTGTCGAGCATCTCCCGAAGAGAGGCGTGGACCTCGGCGATGTCGCGCGGGGTCGGCGTGCGGCCGGAACCGATCGCCCAGACCGGCTCGTAGGCGATCACCGTGTCGGCGGCCGTGGCGCCCTTCGGCAGACCGATGGCGAGCTGGGCGCGGACGATGTCGAGGGCGCGGCCCTGCTCGCGCTCCTCGATAGTCTCACCGACACAGATGATGCCGCACAGGCCCGCGCGGCGGGCGCCCAGCGCCTTGGCGTGGACCCCGTCGTCGGTCTCGTGATGATAGGCGCGCCGCTCGGAATGGCCGACGATCACGTATTTCGCCCCGAGGTCGGCCAGCATCTCGGCCGAGATCGAGCCCGTGAAGGCGCCGTTCGGGCGGGCATGCAGGTTCTGCCCGCCGATGGCGATGGGCGAGCCCGCGGTCGCCGCCACGCAGGAGCCGATCAGGGTTGCGGGCGGGCAGATCAGGACATCGATGCGGGAGGCGAGGTCCGGCGAGAGGCGATCGCGAATCGCCTCGACCACCTGGATCGACGCCCGCGTGCCGTTCATCTTCCAGTTGCCGGCGACCAGCGGCCTGCGCCCCGACTGCGTCATTCCCCGCCCTCACTCCGCCGCGGCTGTTTCGACGTTGCCGGGGCCTACCAGAGCGAGCTTAGGCGTGCAAACGGGTCGGAGCCGCCGAGCCTTTGCCTGTGGACGCGAATGGTCTATCGCGGTCGGCTCTCAGGGATGGTGCCGGCCCGGTGACGGATCGGCCGCCGAAGGTATTCGATCACAGACCATGCTCCAGGGCATTCGAAACGCCAGCCAGCACTGGCTCGGTAAGATCGTCTTGACGGTCGTCTTCACGCTTCTGATCGCCGGTGTCGGCATCTACGGCGTCGAGGAGTTCTTCCGCGGCGGCGCCAGCAACAACGTGGCGACCGTCGGTAGCACGCCGATCACCACCGAGCAGGTTCGGCAGGCCTATCAGAACCAGATGCAGCGCTATCAGGCGCAGCTGAAGCGCGCGCTCACGCCCGATCAGGCGCGGATGCTTGGCCTCGACCGGCAGGTGATGTCCCAGCTGATCACCGAGGCCGCCCTGGACCAGAAGACTCACGATCTCGGCCTCGCGGTGCCGGATTCCTCCGTGATCAAGGCGATTCACGAGGAGAAGAGCTTCCAGAACCAGCAGGGCCAGTTCGAGCCGCAGCTGTTCTACCAGACCCTTCAGCGGGCCGGCCTGAACGAGGGGATGTTCGTGCGCGAGCAGCGCGCGGTGATCGCCCGGCTGCAGCTCGCCGAGGCCGTGTCGTCCGACCTGCACGTGCCCGTGGCGCTGCGCGAGGCGGTCCATCGCTACACGACCGAGCGACGCGCGGCGTCCTACCTGATGCTGACGCCCTCGACGGCGGGCCAGATCCCGGATCCGACCGACGAGGAGCTGAAGACCTGGTACGAGGCCAACAAGTCCGGCTTCCGCGCGCCGGAATTCCGGGCTGCCAATCTCCTGGTGGTGGATCCGGAATCGATGGCCAAGCCCGACGCGATCAGCGACGCCGACGCGCGCGCCGCCTACACCCTGAACAAGGACCGTTTCGGCGCGCCTGAGAAGCGCACGATCCAGCAGATCGTGTTCCCCGATGCCGCCGCCGCCGAGGCGGCTCGCAAGGCCATCGAGGACGGCTCCAAGACCTTCGAGGCCGTGGCCGCCGAGCGGGGCACCGACGACAAGGACCTGACGCTCGGCACGCTCACCAGGAGCGAGCTGTTCGACAAGGCCGTGGCCGATGCCGCCTTCGCGCTGCCGGAGGGAGGGGTGAGCCAGCCGGTCCAGGGCCGCTTCGGCACGGTGCTCCTGCGGGTGACCAAGATCGAGCCGGGGACCGTGAAGCCGTTCGAGCAGGTCGAGGGCGAGATCCGCAAGGGCCTCGCCCTGACCCGCGCCCGCGACGCCATGGAGACGACCCGCGACGCCATCGAGGATCAGCGCGCCGGCGCCAAGCCGCTCGCAGACATCGCGGCCGAGCGCGGGCTCAAGATCGTCACCGTGAAGGCCGTCGACGCCAACGGCAAGGATCCCGAGGGGAAGAAGGTCACCGACATCCCGGATCCGGACACCACCCTGCCGGCCCTGTTCCGAGCCGAGATCGGCGGCGACAACGAGCCCCTGCGCACCAAGGCTGGCGGCTACGTCTGGTACGACATCACCAACATCGACCCCGCGCACGACAAGCCGCTCGATCAGGTCAAGGACGGCGTGAAGGCCGGCTGGACCGCGGCCGAGATCGCCAAGCGCCTCCAAGCCAAGGGGCGTGAGCTGGTAGAGAAGCTCAACAAGGGCGAGTCGATGGAGGACGTCGCCAAGGAGGTCGGCGTCAACCTGCAGGAGGCAGACGATCTGTCCCGCAACCAGGCCAAGGACATGCTGACCGCGGACGACGTGAACCTGATCTTTGCCACGCCCGTGGGCAAGGCCGGGACCGCGGCGGCAAACGATTCCCGGGCGGTGTTCAAGGTCACCGCTGCGACGATGCCGGCCTTTGTCGCCGACAGTCCGAGCGACAAGACGATCAAGCAGAACTTCCAGGCCGCGCTGGCCGATGACGTGCTGTCCCAGTACATCGCCGAGGTTCAGAAGAACGCAGGCGTGAAGGTCGACGCGGCGGCTCTGCGCCGCGCCATCGGCGGCGAGTACTGAGGGATGGCCGAGGCTTCCGATTACGCGGCCTTCGCGGGGCGTTACGAGGCCGGACAGGCGAGCTTTGTCGCCCTGAGCCTCGTGGCCGACCTGGAAACGCCGGTGGCGGCGTTTCTCAAGTTGCGCGCCCGGCATGCGGGTTCGGCCTTCCTGCTTGAATCGGTCGAGGGCGGTGCGGTCCGCGGTCGCTACTCGATGATCGGCCTGGATCCGGACCTGATCTGGCGCTGCCGGGACGGCATGCCCGCCATCGCGCGCGGCGCCGATCTGACACGGTTCGAGCCCGACGACCGGGCGCCGCTCACGAGCCTGCGTGCCCTGATCGCCGAGAGCGCCATCGGCGCGGCGGATGGCGAGGACCTCCCGCCGATGGCGGCCGGCCTGTTCGGCTATCTCGGCTATGACATGGTCCGCGCCATGGAGCGGCTGCCGGAACCCAATCCGGATCCCCTCGGCGTGCCGGACGCGATCCTGATCCGCCCGCGGGTGATGGTGGTGTTCGATGCCGTGCGCGACCTGATCACCGTGGTCACGCCGGTTCGGCCCCTGGCCGGCGTCCCGGCGCGGGCGGCCTACGAGGACGCGCTTCAGCGCCTTGACCGGGTTGCGGCGGCCCTCGAAGGACCGCTGCCGATCGAGGCACGGATCGACCTCTCCGCGGTCGCCCATCCCGCGCCCGTTTCCAACACGTCGCCGGAAGATTTCTTCGCCATGGTGGCGCGTGCCAAGGAGTACATCGTCGCGGGCGATGTCTTCCAAGTTGTTCTGTCTCAGCGTTTCTCGGCGCCCTTCACGCTGCCGGCCTTCAGCCTGTACCGGTCGCTCCGGCGCACCAATCCGGCGCCGTTCCTCTGCTACCTCGATTTCGAGGCCTTCCAGATCGTCTGCTCGTCCCCGGAGATCCTTGTGCGGGTGCGCGAGGGCAAAGTCACGGTCCGGCCGATCGCCGGGACGCGCCGCCGGGGCGCGACGCCGGCCGAGGACGCGGCGCTGGCGGAGGAACTCCTGGCCGATCCGAAGGAGCGGGCCGAGCACCTGATGCTGCTCGACCTCGGCCGCAACGACGCGGGCCGCGTCTCCCGGATCGGCAGCGTTCGGGTGACCGACTCGTTCTTCATCGAGCGCTACAGCCAGGTCATGCACATCGTGTCGAACGTCGAGGGCGACCTCGATCCGCGTCACGACCCTCTGGACGCCTTGGCGGCGGGTTTCCCGGCCGGCACGGTCTCGGGCGCCCCCAAGGTGCGGGCCATGGAGATCATCGACGAGCTGGAGCGCGAGAAGCGCGGGCCCTATGCCGGCTGCATCGGCTATTTCGGCGCGCGTGGCGAGATGGACACCTGCATCGTCCTCCGCACCGCCGTGGTGAAGGACGGGCGCATGCACGTCCAGGCCGGCGCCGGGATCGTCTACGATTCCGATCCCGCCTCCGAACAGCAGGAATGCGTCAACAAGGCCAAGGCGCTGTTCCGGGCGGCCGAGGAGGCGGTGCGGTTCGCTGCGCAGGCGAAGCGCGGGCAGTAAGCCGAGGCGCGCTCCGGGCTCTCCCAGACACGACCTCATCCTCGGGTGCTTGCGCGAGAGCGCAAGCGTCGAAGGAGCCCTCCAGAAGGCGCGCGGTTCCTGAAAAACTCCTTCGCCGCGGCTTCGCGGCCCCTCAGGATGAGGGGGTGGGATCGGAACGGCGCTCCGCGCACGGTTGACCGCTTCGTCGCGAGCCGTCACATCGCGCTCATGCCCGAGCGTGCCGCCGCGATGCCCAACGTCCTCGTCATCGACAACTACGATTCCTTCACGTGGAATCTGGTCCATCTGATCGGCCCGCTCTGCGGGACGATCGATGTCGTGCGCAATGACGCGCTTACGGTTCCGGAGATCCGCGCGAAGGCACCGGACGCGATCGTGCTTTCGCCGGGCCCCTGCACGCCGAACGAGGCCGGCGTCTGCCTCGACGTAGTGCGGGACCTGTCCGAGGAAATTCCGATCTTCGGCGTGTGCCTCGGCCTCCAGGCGATCGGGCAGGCCTTCGGAGGTGACGTGGTGCGGGCGCCGTTGCCGCTGCACGGCAAGGTCTCCACCATCCGCCACGGTGCGAGCGGCCTGTTCCGCGGCTTGAACGACAATTTCGAGGCGACGCGCTACCATTCCCTGGTCGTCGATCGCGCCACCTGTCCGGCCTCCCTGCGCGTCACCGCCGAGGCGGACGGACTGATCATGGGCCTGGAGCATGCCGAGCGCCCGCTCCACGGCGTGCAGTTCCATCCGGAGAGCATCCGCTCCCAGCACGGGACCGAGATCGTGAAGAACTTCCTGGATCTCGCCGCGGCGTGGAACGCGGCGCGTGACAGGACCCGCGCCGACGTGCATTGACGCCTGGAGGCCGGGGCGGCCCTCCGACAGAACGCATGGACAGTTTCAGACCCCATCTCGCGAAGGTCGCCGGGGGCCTCGCCCTCGACCGTGCGGAAGCGCGTGCGGCCTTCGATGACCTGCTGTCGGGCGAGGTGACACCCGTCCAGGCAGGCGCCTTCCTGGTCGCCCTCAAGGTGCGCGGCGAGACCGTCGAGGAGATCGTGGGCGCCGCCGAGGCGATGCGGGCCCGCATGACCCGCGTTGAGGCCCCGGAGAACGCCATTGACGTTGTCGGGACCGGCGGCGACCATTCCGGCAGCGTGAACGTCTCGACGCTCGCGGCCATCTTGGTCGCGGCCTGCGGCGTGCCGGTGGCCAAGCACGGCAATCGGGCCGCTACTTCCCGCTCCGGCGCTGCCGACGTGCTGGCGGCGCTGGGTGTCCGGATCGGCCTCGACCCCGAGAGCCAGGCGCGCTGCCTCGCCGAGGCCGGGCTGTGCTTCCTGTTCGCCCAGGCCCACCACCCGGCGATGCGCCACGTCGCCTCGGTGCGCTCGGAACTGCCCGTGCGAACGATCTTCAACCTGTTGGGCCCGCTCAGCAACCCGGCCGGTGTCGCCTATCAGCTCTTCGGCGTGGCCCAGGAGGCGCTCGCCGAGCCGCTCACCCGTGTGCTCGCGGAACTCGGCAGCCGCCGCGTCTGGACCGTCCACGGATCCGATGGGCTCGACGAGATCACCGTCACCGGTCCGACGCGGGTCGTGGCCCTGGAGGATGGCTGCCTCTCTCGCTTTACCATCGAACCCCGGGACCTCGGGCTGCCCCTGCGCGCGCCCGAGGAGCTGCGCGGCGGCGATCCCGCCGACAATGCCCGTGCTCTCGAAGCCGTCCTCGCGGGGGCACGCAACGCCTACCGCGACATCGCGGTTCTCAATGCGGCGGCGGCACTCGTCGTCGCGGGGGCTGTGCCGACCCTGGCGGACGGGCTCGCGCGGACGCAGGTTGCCATTGACTCCGGGGCGGCCCGGGCGACGCTCGCCCGCCTCGTGAAAGCCTCGAACGAACGCGCGAACGAGCAGGAGTGCCGATGAGCTCGCTCACCCAAGAGGCGGCCCAGGCGGGCACTACCGAGGCGCCGGCCGAGCGGCCCAACGTGCTCGCCCGGATCGAGGCGTATAAGCGCCGCGAGATCGCCGAGGCGAAGCTGCGCGTCCCGCTCACCAAGCTCGAGAAGCGGGCCGCGCAGGCCGGGCCGGTGCGCGGCTTCTCGGCCGCGATTCGGGCGCATCTCGCCGAAGGGCGTCCGGCTCTGATCGCGGAGGTCAAGAAGGCCTCCCCGTCGAAGGGCCTGATCCGGGCCGACTTCGATCCCGCCACCCTGGCGGCGGCCTACGAGGCCGGCGGCGCGACCTGTCTCTCTGTGCTCACCGACGAACCCTCATTCCAGGGGCGGCCGGAATATCTGACCCAGGCGCGGGCCGCCTGCGGACTACCGGTCCTGCGCAAGGATTTTCTGTTCGAGCCCTACCAAGTCTACGAGGCCCGTGCCTGGGGGGCGGATTGCATCCTGGTGATCATGGCCTGCCTCGATGACGACGAGGCTGTCGCGCTGGTCGAAACGGCCCACCTCCTCGGCATGGACGTGCTCGTCGAGGTGCACGACGAGGCCGAGCTGGCGCGGGCGGTTCCTCTCGGGACGGCGCTGATCGGGATCAACAACCGCAACCTCAAGACCTTCGAAGTCTCGTTCGAGACAGCGATCCGGCTCAGCCCGGGCATCCCGGCGGACCGGATCGCCGTGGCCGAGAGCGGGATCGGCGGCCATGCCGACGTGGAGCGGCTCCGCCAGCACGGGCTCGGCGTCGTGCTGGTCGGCGAGAGCCTGATGCGGCAGGCGGATGTCACGAAGGCGACCCAGACGCTGCTCTTCGGCGACGCGGAGGCCAAGCCCGGCAAGCCCCGGAAGAAGGGCTGAGCGATGCAGCCGGGCTCCACGCTCACGCATCTCGACACCAGCGGCGCGGCCAACATGGTCGACGTCACCGACAAGCCCGCAACCGACCGGACCGCCCGGGCCGAGGGATGCGTCGTGATGGAGCCCGGGACCCTGGCGCTGATCCGTGAGGGCGACGCCAAGAAGGGCGACGTGATCGGCACCGCACGGCTCGCCGGGATCATGGCGGCCAAGCGCACACACGAACTGATCCCGCTCTGCCATCCGCTGCTCCTGTCGAAGGTGCGGGTGGAGATCGAGGTCGACGATGCGCTACCCGGCCTGCGAGTGGCCGCCGAGGTCCGGGTCCAGGGCCCCACCGGCGTCGAGATGGAGGCGCTCACCGCCGTCTCGGTGGCGTGTCTCACGATCTACGACATGGTGAAGGCGGTGGACCGCGGCATGCGGATCGAGGGCATCCGGCTGACCGCCAAGGACGGCGGCCGCTCCGGCGCCTATCGGGCGCCGGCGGCATGAGCGGCCTGATCCCGGTCTCCGAAGCCCTGGCGCGGGTCCTGGCGAGCGTCGCAGGGCCCGTCGAAGCAGAGACCGTGCCGCTGGCCGTGGCGGCCGGGCGGACGCTCGCCGCCGACGTCGTCGCCTCCCGCACGCAGCCGCCGTTCCCTGCCTCCGCGATGGACGGCTATGCGGTGCGCAGCGCCGATGCCGGGACTCCGGGGGCCAGCCTGCGGTTGATCGGCACCAGCGCCGCGGGACATGGGTATTCGGGCCGCGTCGGGCCGGGCGAGGCGGTTCGCATCTTCACTGGCGCCCCGGTACCCGAGGGCGCGGACGCGATCCTGATCCAGGAGGACGCGGACGCTGAAGGCGGAAGCGTCCGCGTCGTGAAGCCGGTCGAGCCGAACCGCTTCATCCGCCGCGCCGGCCTCGATTTCACTGCGGGCGAGACCCTGCTCACGGCCGGGATGAACCTCGACGCCCGGCGCTTGGCTCTGGGTGCAGCGGCCGGCCGCCCGCACCTGACCGTCCGCCGCAGGCCCCGGGTGGCGATCCTCGCCACGGGAGACGAGCTGGTTCAGCCAGGTGCCCTGCCGGCCTGGGACCAGATTGTCGCCTCGAACAGCCTCGCCCTCGGCGCGCTGGCCGCCGAGGCGGGGGCCGAGATCGTCGATCTCGGCATCGCGGCGGACGATCACGACGCTCTGGAGGATGCATTTCGCCGCGCCCGCGAGGCACGTGCCGACCTGCTCGTCACCCTCGGAGGAGCGTCGGTGGGCGACCATGACTTGGTTCAGGCGGCGCTCGCCAAGGAGGGGTTGGAGCTCGGTTTCTGGCGGGTCGCGCTCCGGCCCGGAAAGCCGCTGATGCACGGCCGCCTCGGCGACATGTTGGTGATGGGGCTGCCGGGGAACCCGGTCTCATCGATCGTCTGCGGCTTGCTGTTCGTCGTCCCGGCGATCCGTGCGCTCCAGGGCGATCCCCAGGCGGGCGCCGACCGGAGCGAGCCGGCAACGCTGGGCCGCGACCTCCAGGCCAATGACGGCCGCGCCGACTACATGCGCGCGAGCCTCGCCGTCGAAGCGGGGCGGCTTCCGGTGGTGAGCCCGGAGCAGCGCCAGGATTCCTCGATGCTGGCGGTGCTCGGGCGCGCCGAGGCCCTGCTGGTCCGCGCGCCGCACGCGCCGCCTGCCCGGGCCGGCGATCCCTGCCGGATCATCCGGCTCGACCGCCGCCTGCTCTGACGTTTCAGCGCAGCACCCGCCAGACCTTCAGGGGGCCGGGCAGATCGACGGGTTCCAGCCGGTCGGATCGCGCCGCGCCGCGGGCGAGCCGCGTCGCGAAGGCCGGCTCGGCCTGGAGGTCGTCGGCCGGCCGAGCCGGGCAGGCTACGAGATAGCGCACGTCGAACGTGCTCAGGACATGGTCCAGATCCGCCTCGGTGCCTCCGAGGCCTTCGATCGCGGCGGTGAGCCCCGGAACGGCGCGGTGATACGGCGCGGCGACGATCCGATGCGGCGTGCGCAGCAGGATCGATGGCCCCATGAAGATCGGCGCCAGTACGGTGCCCTGCGGGAGGGCCGCGAGCGGCCGCACAGCGGCGTCGCTCTGGCACGCGATCGCGCCGGCAGGATCGGGCGCCGTCCGCGAGCCCGGTGCGAGCATTTCGGCCAGGGCTGCGGGCGCCAACCACAGCGTGCTCACCAGGCAGCCGCCCAGAGCCGCGACGCTCCAGCGACGCGCGCCGGGGGTCGCCGCAAGGGTCAAGGCGCGGTCGAGGACCACGCCCGCTACCAACGGCACAAATCCGGAGGCAATGTAGAGGCCGCGGAACTGGAAGATCCCGAGGATCAGCCCTGGCCACAGGAACAAGGCCGCCACCGACCAGGCGCGCCGCTCCGGCCCGTGCCAAGCCATCCAGGCCGCGGTGAGGCTCGCGAGCAGTGCCACCGGATAGAAGACCAAAGCCTCCCACTGCGCTCGCGCGATGAATTTCGGCACCGAGGCCATCTCGTTGACCGTCAGGAGCCAATGATCCCGCACGAGCGTCGGCATGTCCGGGAAGGGGCCGCCGAGACAGATCGGGAAGGCCAGAGCGAAGCCGGCCAGGATGGCGGCGCCGCCCAGACCTGCGACGGCGCACCGCCGCCGGGGCGTCGCCAGACGGCCGCCGAGCGCCGCAGCAGAAAGGATAAGGATCAGTCCGCCCGCGCCCAGCCAGAGCCAGGGCGGCGAGAGCGCGTCGCAGCGCGCGACGGTCCAGAGCGCGGGTGCTGTCTGCGCGGCGAACAGAACCGGTGCGACAGCCCCGAGCCCCAGGCCGAAGCCCGCCAGCACCGGAAGCGCTGGGCGGCCGCGCAGGCACCAATCGCCTGTAAGATACAGCGCAGCGAGGGTGATCGAGGGCAGCCCCTCCAGCCCGACCGCCAGCGAGAGGGCCGCGAGGCTGCCGCCGACCAGGCCGCTGCGCAGGCCGCCGCGGATCATGCAGAAGGCGAGGCCGAGGATGGCCAGGATCTGCACATTGTGGTGGTCGACCCGGCCCGGCTGGAATTGGATGGTGACGCCGAAAGTCTGGGTCGCCGCCAGGATCCCCAGGATCGCCGCGCGGCTCCCGAAGTTTGCCCGCACGCCGCGGTAGAGCACGCAGCAGAACAGCGCGAACAGCAGGACGGGCCAGAACGCGGCGGTGAGGCCCTCGGCAAACGCCCGGCCGAGGAGGGGTGTGAGCGCCAGGATCAGCCCGGCGATCGGTGCGTCCACGAGACGCGACCAGTGGCTCGGTACGCCGTCGGGAGCGAGGAAACGGTACTGAACGTTGTCGTACCAGCCCTGGCCAGCCAGGAGGTCACGGACCTCTCCGAGGCGCATGGCGTCGTCCGTATCCGGCACACGCAGATGCCGGATCGTGTCCCAGACATCGAGCGGCGCGTTCATCGTGGCGAGGCACAGCGCGACGAGCACCCACAGGAGGGTGCGGAATTCGATCCGTGCCGGCGAGACGGCGGCCGCGGGCGGCATCGGCTGAGTTTCCCAGAGGCGCCGCGGGCAAGCGGCCGGCGAACGTCGCCCGAATAGACTTAAGGCCCGGTCAACCGCCCACGTTCAGGTTCCTTAACTATCCTCCTCCAATATCCGCGCGAGCCGGCAAGCGATCCGGCCGCGATGCCAGCCGGAGCAGGGGATGAGCCACCACACCGAGACGCTGGTAATCGGCGCGGGGCCTGCGGGCCTGACGGCCGCCTACCTGCTGTCGAAGCAGGGGCGGTCCGTCACCGTCCTGGAGCGCGACCCGGCACAGGTCGGCGGCATCTCGCGCACGGTCTCGCACAACGGCTACCTGTTCGACATCGGCGGCCATCGCTTCTTCTCGAAATCCAAGGCGGTGGTCGATCTCTGGGACGAGCTCCTGCCGAACGACTTTATCGAGCGTCCGCGGTTGTCGCGGATCTACTATCGCGGCCGGTACTACGCGTATCCGCTCAGGGCCTTCGAGGCGTTGAGGAATCTCGGCCTCATCACCAGCACGGCCTGCGTCGCCTCCTACTTCTACGCCCGGATGCGACCGGTGCGCGATCCGAAGAACTTCCACGCCTGGGTGCGGAACCAGTTCGGCGAGCGCCTGTTCTCGATCTTCTTCAAGACCTACACCGAGAAGGTGTGGGGCATGTCCTGCGACGCGATCTCGGCGGACTGGGCGGCGCAGCGCATCAAGGGCCTGGATCTCGGTGGGGCGATCCGCGACGGGCTGAAGCGCTCGCTGGGCCTGCACAAGCCGGCCAAGGCTGGCGGCCCAGTCATCAAGACGCTGATCGAGTCGTTCCGCTACCCGCGCCGCGGCCCCGGCATGATGTGGGAGGAAGCCGCCGCCAAGGTCCAGGCGCAGGGCGGCCGCGTCGTCCTCGACCGGGACGTCGACTCGCTCAGCTATGATCCCGGGACCGGCATCTGGACCGTGGCGGCCCGTAGCGCCGACGGCAGCCGCGAGACGTTCACGGCCCGCCACGTAATCTCTTCCGCCCCGGTGCGGGAACTGGTGGATTCGATAAGACCGCGCCCGCTCAGCACCTTTAACGCTCGGGCATTGAAGTACCGCGACTTCCTGACGGTCGCGCTGATCGCCAAGTCGCAGAAGAATTTCCCCGACAACTGGATCTACATCCACGATCCGTCGGTGAAGGTCGGGCGCGTGCAGAATTTCCGCTCCTGGTCGCCCGAGATGGTGCCGGACGAGGACCATACCTGCCTCGGCCTCGAATATTTCTGCTTCGAGGGGGATGGGCTCTGGAATGCCACGGATGACGATCTCGTGGCGCTCGCCAAGCGCGAGATCGGCCAGATTGGCCTGATCGACCCAGCCGACGTGGTCGATGCCTGCGTGGTCCGGCAGCCCAAGGCCTATCCGGTCTACGACGAGGATTATGCCGGCCACGTCGCCACAGTG
Organism: Methylobacterium sp. CM6257; assembly: GCF_054611515.1. Lineage (NCBI taxonomy): Bacteria > Pseudomonadati > Pseudomonadota > Alphaproteobacteria > Hyphomicrobiales > Methylobacteriaceae > Methylobacterium > Methylobacterium sp. CM6257. Next base: position 4,998,583 of record NZ_CM137735.1, on the reverse strand, counting down.
CGGCGGGAACTGGAGCGTGACTTCCCGACCCTGCACCTCGTCGGGCGCAATGGCATGCACAAGTACAACAACCAGGACCATGCGATGATGACCGCCATGCTGACTGTGGAGAACATCCTCTGCGGCCAGCGCCGGCACGATGTCTGGCAGGTCAACGAGGACGCCGAGTACACCGAGGCGGGCGTGTCGGGTGCCCAGGCCGCCCTCGGAAGCGAGCGCCTCGTTCCGCGCAAAGTGGCCTGAGGGGCGACGGGCGACAGGCATGGCACCGCGTCACCGGCGCGGCTTGCCGGTCGATACCGCGGCTCTATCGTTCCCTCCCGGGTAATGCCCAGTTTCAAGGGCAGCCGGGAGGAACTCCAACGATGCGATCACTGATAGTCGCCGCGCTCTTGGCGGGTGTCGCCATGCCGCCACTCGCGGTTTCCGCTCAGGCGCAGGGGGCCGCCCCCGCCGAGACGAAGGCCAAGACGGACGACCTGGAGAAGCTCGAAGGCTTCCACAGCACGAACACGCAGGCCGCCCCCGAGATCCCGCAGACCGGCCGGCGTGCCGACGCGATCCGCAAGAATCTGTCGAAGATCAAGCTGCCCGACGGCTTCAAGATCGACCTCTACGCCGTGGTGCCGGATGCCCGCGCCATCGCGGTCGGCCCCAATGCCGGGGTGCTGTTCGTCGGCACGCGCAAGAGCAAGATCTATACGGTGACCGACCGCGACAAGGACCGGGTCGCCGACGAGGTCCGCGCCTTCGCGCTGGGCATCGCGTTCAAGATCCCGAACGGCGTCTGCTTCTCGAAGGACGGCGTGCTCACCGTGGTGGAGCAGAACCGGGTGCTGGCCTTCCCGGCCGCCGAGTTCTTCTACGAGAACCCGGATGTGGCCGCCGGCGTGCTGGTCAAGCAGGGCAATCTGATCCCGACCTCCGAGGAGAGCTTCAACCACACCGCCCGGGTCTGCCGGGTCGGGCCGGACGGCAAGACCTACATCGCGCTCGGCCAGCCCTACAACGTGCCGCCGCCTGAAAAAATGGATCTCTACAAGAAGACCGGGATCGGCGGCATCATCCGCATCGACGCCGACGGCAAGAACCGCGAGGTCTACGCCACGGGCATCCGCAACTCGGTGGGCATGGACTTCAACACCGACAAGACCCTCTGGTTCACCGACAACCAGGTCGATGGAATGGGCGACGACAAGCCGCCGGGCGAGTTGAACCACGCCACCAAGGCGGGTGAGAATTTCGGCTTCCCCTGGTTCGGCGGCGGCTCCGTGCGAACGGCCGAGTACAAGGACCAGACGCCGCCGGCCGACGTGGTCGCGCCGATGGCCGAGCTCGCGCCGCACGCTGCCGATCTCGGCATGACCTTCTACAACGGCAAGCAGTTCCCGGCCTCCTACAAGGGCGGGATCTTCATCGCCGAGCACGGCTCCTGGAACCGCACCGAGCCGGTGGGGGCCCGGGTAATGTTCGCCAAGCTCGGGGCCGACGGGAAGGTCGAGTCAGTCAAGCCCTTCGCGGAGGGTTGGCTCACCGGCGACGGCGAGTATCTCGGTCGCCCGGTGGATGTGGCGGTGATGCTTGATGGCTCGCTGCTCGTCTCGGACGATTCCGCCGGGGCGATCTACCGGATCTCCTACGAGAAGTAGGTTTTCGTGACTAAGCGCCTCTCCCTCGGAGAGGTGCCCCCGTTGCGGATAGCCGCGGCGCTCCCTCTCCCGTGCGGGAGAGGGTTGGGGTGAGGGATCAGGTCTTTCCGGTGAAGTCGCATCCTTCACCCTGTCCCTCTCCCGCACGGGAGAGGGGACCCGCGCTCCGTTCGGCGGCGCGCGGGCCAGTCTCCACCGGTCCGAGAGTTCGAGCCCGCCCGATGATCCGCCCGCTTCTCATCCTCGCCGCCACCCTCGTCCCGCTCTCGGCGCAGGCCGGCGACGCGGCCGCGGGCAAGAAGCGGGCGACCGCCTGCCAGACCTGCCACGGGATGGACGGGCTTTCAAAGCTGCCGGAGGCGCCCAACCTCGCCGGGCAGGTCGAGCCCTACCTCGTCAAGCAGCTCACCGAGTACCGCGACGGCAAGCGGCAGAACGAGATCATGAACGTCGTCGCGAAGGAGCTGTCGGACGCCGATATCGCAAATCTGGCGGCGTATTACTCAGGTATCCAGATCGACGTGCTGCCGCCGGGCTGACCCGCATCGTCCTCGCGATTGCAGCTGGATCGCTCCGCTGCACTCGCGAGGACGGCGTGGCTCAATCGTCCATCTTCAGGGCGGCGATGAACGCTTCCTGGGGGATCTCGACGCGCCCGAACTGGCGCATCTTCTTCTTGCCTTCCTTCTGCTTGTCGAGGAGCTTGCGCTTGCGCGAGATGTCGCCGCCGTAGCACTTGGCGGTGACGTCCTTCGACAGCGCCCGGATGGTCTCGCGGGCGATGATCTTGCCGCCGATCGCCGCCTGGACGGGGATCTGGAACAGGTGGCGGGGGATCAGGTCCTTCAGCTTCTCGCACATGGCCCGGCCGCGCGACTCGGCGCGGGTGCGGTGGACCAGCATCGAGAGGGCGTCCACCGGCTCGGCGTTCACCAGGATCGACATCTTCACGAGGTCGCCCTCACGATAGTCCGAGACGTGGTAGTCGAAGGAGGCGTAGCCCTTCGAGATCGACTTCAGCCGGTCGTAGAAGTCGAACACCACCTCGTTCAGCGGCAGGTCGTAAACCACCATGGCGCGCTTGCCGACGTAGTTGAGGTCGATCTGCACGCCGCGGCGGTCCTGGCAGAGCTTCAGCACGCCGCCGAGATATTCGTCGGGCGTCAGGATCGTGGCGCGGATCCAGGGCTCCTCGATCGATTCGATCTTCATGATGTCCGGCATGTCGGCCGGATTGTGCAGTTCCTTGGTCTCGCCGTCGCGCATCTTGAGGTGGTAGACCACCGAGGGCGCCGTGGAGATCAGGTCCAGGTTGAACTCGCGCTCCAGCCGCTCCTGGATGATCTCCAGGTGCAGGAGCCCCAGGAAGCCGCAGCGGAAGCCGAAGCCAAGCGCCGCCGACGTCTCCATCTCGTAGGAGAACGAGGCGTCGTTGAGCCGGAGCTTGCCCATGGCCGAGCGCAGGTTCTCGAACTCGGCCGCGTCCACCGGGAACAGGCCGCAGAACACCACCGCCTGAACTTCCTTGAAGCCCGGCAGCATCTCGGTGGTCTGGCGCTTGTCCTCGGTGATCGTGTCGCCGACACGGGTGTCGGCCACCTCCTTGATCGAGCCCGTAAAGAAGCCGACCTCGCCCGGCCCGAGCGCGTCGATGTCGGCCATCTTCGGCCGGAACACGCCGATCCGGTCGACGCCGTAGACCGCGTCGGCGCCCATCATGCGGATGGTCATGCCCTTCTTGAGCGTGCCGTCGATGATGCGCACCAGCACCACGACGCCGAGATAGGCGTCGTACCAGCTGTCCACGAGGAGCGCCTTGAGGGGTGCCTCGCGGTTGCCCTTCGGCGGCGGCAGGCGCGTGACGATCGCCTCCAGTACCGCCTCGATGTTGAGGCCGGTCTTGGCCGAGATCGGCACGGCGTCGGAGGCGTCGAGGCCGATCACCTCCTCGATCTGCTCCTTCACCCGGTCCGGCTCGGCGGCCGGCAGATCGACCTTGTTGAGGACCGGGACGATCTCGTGGTTGGCATCGAGCGCCTGGTAGACGTTAGCCAGCGTCTGCGCCTCGACGCCCTGCGAGGCGTCGACCACCAAGAGCGAGCCCTCGCAGGCGGCGAGCGAGCGCGAGACCTCGTAGGCGAAGTCCACGTGGCCGGGCGTGTCCATGAGGTTCAGGACGTAGTCCTTGCCGTCCTGCGCCTTGTACTCCAGGCGCACGGTCTGCGCCTTGATGGTGATGCCGCGCTCCTTCTCGATATCCATCGAGTCGAGCATCTGCTCGCTCATGTCGCGGAGCGCGACGGTGCCGGTGGCCTGGATCAGCCGGTCCGCCAAGGTCGATTTGCCGTGGTCGATATGCGCGACGATCGAGAAGTTGCGGATGGATTCGATCGGGGCTGTCATCGGCATTCCGTTCGGGCGCGCGCCGGCGCGCACCGTCTGACGTCGGGGCGTATTCGGATGGATCGGCTCCCGCGCGAGATAGCAGCGCCGCGGGGAGGCGCCAAGCGCGGCCGCGCCCCGCGTGCCATCCTGTCACCGGGCGCCGGATCGAACGGGCTTATGGACGACGGGGGCCGGAACACTCCGGCCCCCGGGTCAGGGACAAGCCCGGCGCCGAGGAACGGCCGGTCCGCTCAGCGGCCGCGGTCGCGGATCAGGCGCTCGATTTCGGCCTCGCCGTGCGAGCGCGCCTTGGCCTCGGTGGGGTGCTTCCGGTCCGAGCGCTGGTGCAGCTTGCCGTGCTTGCGGATGCTCCACTGAAACAGGGAGCCGCTCTCGCCGACCGGTTCCACGTCGAGGCTGAAGGGGTAGGTGTCTGTCTGGGTGTCGCTCATGCTGCCGATATGGGGCACCCAGCGACCTTTCGCCATGCCTGATCGCGAAGTCCTTGCACGCTCACGTGTCCGCGCCGCTCGCGCGCGCCTGCGCGGCCATGGCAACGAGGCTTCTGCGCAGCGCACCCATGTCGGAGACGCGCTCCGGATAGAGCACGCGGGCGGTGCGCTCGCCCGCCATCAGGTCCATCCCCTCGGGGTCGAGACCGGTGAGTCGCCAGGACAGCCCGGCCTCCGCGCCGGCGCCGGACGCGTAGAGCGCGAGCGCGTCGGCGTGGTCGGCGTTCATGTGCTCCACGGCGCCACGCTCGCCCGCCACCACCGCCTCGGCGCCGGCCAGGTCGAGCAGCAGCTGGTCGCGTGTCAGCGTCGCGGCCTTGGCGAAACCGCCATTGAGGTGGCCGGCCTCGGGATCGAGGGCGAAGAAGCCGAAATCCGGGAAGTCGGCGTAGAGCTTGGCCTTCGGGTGCCGGGCCAGGAACCGCTCCCGCGCCCGCGTCTCCGTGGTCTGGACGGCGCGGCCGACCACAGTCAGCCGGGGGTGGGCGAGGGGATCGCCCTTGCCGGTCTGCGCGAAGAGCAGCGAGCAACGCGGCGAGGCCAGCAGGTTGCGGGTGTGGGCCGAGAGCCGCGACAGCAGCATCAGCGGGGTGCCGTCCGTGTCGGTCGCCATGGTCACGAGCGAGGCGAAGGGCGTCCCTTCGGAATCGAGGGACGCGAGTGCGCCGGAGCGGATGCTCCGCAGCAGGTGTCGCGACAGACCGATGGCATCGAACGGTGCTTCCTCGGCCGGAAGGGGACGCGCCGGCCCGCGCGGTCCGGATCCGTCCGTGATCGTCTCGTCCATGGGTTTCCTCCCGTTCCGGAATGCCGCCGCAATCGCCCACCAGGTTAGCGGGGCGGCGGCCGGCACGCGAGGAGCCCGGACCGCGTCAGATGTGCCGTTACGGCCAAGCTATGACCGCCGCTCGCTTTTTCCGATCGGCCGTACTAAAGCACCTGTCCCTTTGCGCGCGCCGGGCTGCGCCGAAACCGCCCGGTTCGCGTTTTTGTCTGCCCCTCAGGGGCCGGGACGCGGCGCGGCCTGCGCGTAGAGCCGGGACCGCGCCTGAGCCCGTTCAGTCAGGGACCGCGCATGCCGACCATCGCCCTCGTCGACGACGACCGGAACATTCTCACCTCTGTGTCGATCGCGCTTGAGACCGAAGGCTACCGCATCCAGACCTATACGGACGGCGCCTCCGCCCTCGACGGTCTGCGGCATTCGCCGCCGGACCTCGCCATCTTCGATATCAAGATGCCGCGTATGGACGGGATGGAGCTTCTCAGGCGCCTGCGGCAGAAATCGGACCTTCCCGTGATCTTCCTGACCTCGAAGGACGAGGAGATCGACGAGCTGTTCGGCCTCAAGATGGGCGCCGACGACTTCATCCATAAGCCGTTCTCGCAGCGCCTGCTCGTGGAGCGCGTCAAGGCCGTGCTCCGGCGTTTCGCCAAGGAGGCGCCCGGCGGCGCGCCCCGGGGCGAGGCCGAGGTGGCAGCCCGCTCGCTTGAGCGCGGCGCGCTGATGATGGATCCGGAGCGCCACACCTGCACATGGAAGGGCGAGCCGGTGACGCTGACCGTGACGGAGTTCCTGATCCTCCAGGCGCTCGCCCAGCGCCCGGGCGTGGTGAAGAGCCGGAACGCCCTCATGGACGCGGCCTATGACGATCAGGTCTATGTCGACGACCGGACCATCGACAGCCACATCAAGCGGTTGCGCAAGAAGTTCAAGGTGACCGATCAGAGCTTCGACATGATCGAGACACTCTACGGCGTCGGCTACCGGTTCAAGGAGGCGTGATCCAAGGATCCGCCGCGTGACCGTCCGTACACCCGCCCAAGCCGAGGATGCCCAACCTCGCACCTCCCTGGCCCAAGCCCTTTCCCGGCCTCTCGCCTGGCCGCGCGCCCTGTGGGACGCGATCGGCCAGCGCGCCTCGTCGAGCCTGACGCGCCGGATCGTCGTCCTCAACCTCGTCGGGCTGATCGCGCTGCTCGTCGGGTTCCTCTACCTGAACCAGTTCCGTCAGGGCCTGATCCAGGCCCGGATCCAGAGCCTCGCCATCCAGGGCGAGATCATCGCCGGCGCGATCGCCGCCTCGGCTTCGGTCGATACGGACACGATCCGCATCGATCCCGACAAGCTCCTGCAGCAGCAGGCCGGCGAGACCGCCGAGGAGGAATCGCAGCCGCTCGCCTTCTCGCTCAACCCCGAGAAGGTGGCGCCGCTGCTCTCGCGTCTCGTCACGCCCACCGGGAACCGCGCCCGCGTCTACGACCAGGAGGGCGGCCTCCTGTTCGACACCCGAACCCTGTTCAAGCGCGGCGATGCCGGGCGGCCCGACCCGCTCGAGCCTAAGCCGCACAAGCCCGGGATGCTGGAATCCGCCTTCCAGACCGTCCAGAGCAAGCTGAGCGGCCTGTTCGGCAGCCGGACCGAGCAAGTCGAGGAGACTGGCCCCGTGAACGGCCATTCCCTCCGGGAAGTCCAGGCGGCGCTCGGCGGCAACCGCGGCAGCCTCGTGCGCCGCAACAAGCTCGGCGAGACCACCGTCTCGGTGGCCGTGCCGATCCACCGCGCCGGATCAGTGCGCGGTGCCCTGCTGATCTCGACCCAGGGCGACGCCATCGACCGGGTGATCGCCTCGGAGCGGTTCGGGCTGCTGCAGGTCTTCCTCGTCGCCTCGGCCGTGATGGTCGTGCTGTCGTTCCTGCTCGCGGGCGCCATCGCGGGTCCGGTGCGGCGGCTCGCCGAGGCCGCCGAGAAGGTGCGCATGGGCATCAAGACCCGCGAGGAGATCCCGGACTTCACCGAGCGCACCGACGAGATCGGCCACCTGTCCGGCGCCCTGCGCGACATGACACAGGCGCTCTACCGGCGGATCGATGCGATCGAGAGCTTCGCGGCGGATGTGAGCCACGAGCTGAAGAACCCGCTGACCTCGCTCCGCAGCGCGGTGGAGACGCTCCCGCTCGCCAAGAGCGACGACTCGCGCGGCCGGCTGATGGCGATCATCCAGCACGACGTGAAGCGGCTCGATCGGCTGATCAGCGACATCGCGGATGCCTCGCGGCTCGATGCCGAACTGGCGCGGGCCGAGGCGCGGCGGGTCGATCTCCGGCGTCTGCTCACCACCGTCGTTTCGGTGGCGAACGAGCGGCGCCGGCCCAAGGACTGCCTGATCCAGCTCGACGTCGAGCCGACCGCGTCCGACCAGGACGCCCCGTTCACGATCATCGGCCATGACAGCCGCCTGGGTCAGGTGGTCAACAATCTCCTCGACAATGCCCGGTCGTTCTCGCCCACGGACGCGAAGGTGCGGGTGGTGCTGCGCCGGGTGCGCGGCGAGGTCGAGATGGTCTGCGAGGACGAGGGGCCGGGCATCCCCGAGCACGCCCTCGAGCGGATCTTCGAGCGCTTCTACACGGACAGGCCGGAACAGGGCTTCGGCCAGAATTCGGGGCTCGGATTGTCCATCTCCCGCCAGATCGTGCAGGCCCACCGCGGTACGATTCGCGCGGAGAACCGGCCCGGCGCGCCCGACGAGGACGGCGAGCCCACGATCCGCGGCGCGCGGTTCATCGTGCGCCTGCCGGCCGCCCCACGCCAGCTGCACAGCTGATGGCCACGCTCCACGCCGCCTGCGTGGCCCTCGACGGCGCGGGCGTCCTGATTCGGGGGCCGTCCGGCGCGGGCAAGTCGAGCCTGGCGCTCCTCCTCGCCGCCACTGACGGCGGTGTCTTCGTGGCTGACGACAGGGTCGTCTGCGAGGCCGGCGGGGGACGCCTCCTGGCCCGTCCCCATCCCGATCTTGCCGGCCATGTCGAGGTGCGGGGGCAGGGGATCCTGTCCGTTGCGGATCTCGGCCTCGCGGCCTGCCCGGAGGCGATCCTGCACCTCATCGTCGACCTCGTCCCGGCGGCACCTCGGCTGCCGAAGCCTCCGGAGGACGCGGAGATCCTCGGCGTCAGGCTGCCGCGTCTCGTCCTCGATCCCGGCGTTCGGGCGGCGGGGCTCGCACCGCTCCTCGTGCGTGCGGCACTGCGAAAGCGACAGCCGTGACTTCGCAGCCGCACATGTCTCCTGAGACGCGCAACGGTGGTATACCCCCATGGCGCGCCCGGGGCGGCCGTGGCATGATCATGATGGTGTCCGAGCAAAAAAGTCGCGTTCGCCTTGTGGGGGGCTGTGCGATGCACAACATGGCGGCACACACAGGACGTTGGAACACGTGTCGATGATTGGCATGGTGCTCGTCACTCACGGGCTGCTGGCGACGGAGTTCAAGGCCGCTCTGGAGCACGTGGTCGGCCCTCAGGATCAGATCGAAACGATCACGATCGGGCCGGAGGACGATATGGAGATGCGGCGACGGGACATCATGTCCGCGGTCTGTCGCGTGAATACCGGCGAGGGCGTGGTGGTGCTCACCGACATGTTCGGGGGCACACCCTCGAATCTCGCGCTCTCCTGCATGAATGGCGGCTCCGTCGAGGTCGTCGCGGGAATCAACCTGCCGATGCTGATCAAGCTCGCCAGCGTTCGCGACGAGGAGAAGCTCGGCGACGCCGTGCTCCACGCTCAGGAAGCCGGGCGCAAGTACATCAACGTCGCCTCACGGGTTCTCGCGGGCAAGTAACAAGTCTCACGTCTCCAGTATCGCCGCCTGCGGGGCTGATCTCCGCAAGCCTGCGGTCATCCCGACGGAGGCCGTGATCACGAGGCCGATGGCGAGCCACTGCACGGCACTGATTCGCTCCCCCAGCAGCAAGAATCCGGCACAGGCCGCCACGGCGGGCTCCAGGCTCATCAGCACGCCGAAACTCTTCCGGTCGAGGCGCCGCAGGGCGACCATCTCCAGCGAGTAGGGTAGGGCGCTCGACATCAGCGCCACCGCGAGCCCCGCGAGCAGGATGCCGGGCGTGAGGAGGTCGGATCCGGCCTCGGCCAGGCCGAACGGTGCCACCACGGTTGCCGCGGCCAGCATGCCCAGCGACACGGCCTGGCCGCCATCCACGCGACCAGCGCGCTGGCCGAACAGGATGTAGAGCGCCCAGGCCAAAGCCGCGCCGAGATCGAGCAGGATCCCGACCGGATCGAGCCCACCCGTCGAAGAGATTGGCAGGAGCAGTCCCAAACCCAGGACGGCGAGTCCGATCCACAGAAAATCGGACCTGCGGCGCGACGCGATCAGCGCGACGGTGAGCGGGCCGAGGAACTCGATCGCCACGGCGGGCCCGAGGGGCAGCCGCGCCAGCGCGAGATAGAACAAGAGGTTCATCAGCCCGAGCGCCGCGCCGTAGAGCGCGATCCAGCCCGCCTCGCGCGCCGGCAGGGTCCGCCGCCAGGGCCGCCAAACGGCCATGAGGATCAGCGCCGAGAATCCGACCCGCAGTGAGGACGTCCCGGCTGCGCCGACGGAGGAGAACAGGCTCTTGGCGAAGGTCGCGCCGAACTGGAGCGAGACCATCCCGGTGACCAGGGCGACCACCGGCAGGAGAACCGAGGACGGCGCAAGCCGTCCGGCCGCACTCACAAGATGAACCGGCTGAGATCCGCGTTGGCCGCGAGATCCTGAACCCGGGCCCGCACATAGGCGGCATCGATCGGCACCGTCTCGCCGGACCGGTCGGTGGCCGTGAAGGAGATCTCGTCGATGACCCGCTCCAGGACGGTCTGGAGGCGGCGCGCGCCGATATTCTCCACGGTGGAGTTCACCTCGACGGCAACGCGGGCGAGGGCATCCACGGCGTCGTCCGTGAAGGTCAGCGTCACGCCCTCCGTCTCCATCAACGCGACCGTCTGCTTCAGCAGGCTCGCCTCCGTGGAGGTCAGGATCTGGCGAAAATCGTCCACGGTCAGCGGTTGCAGCTCGACGCGGATCGGAAGCCGCCCCTGCAGCTCGGGCAGGAGATCGGCCGGCTTCGAGACGTGAAAGGCGCCCGATGCGATGAACAGGATGTGGTCGGTCTTCACCGGGCCGTGCTTGGTCGCGACGGTGGTCCCCTCGATCAGCGGCAGCAGATCGCGCTGGACGCCCTCGCGGGACACGTCGCCCGAAGAACGGCCCTCACGGGCGCAGATCTTGTCGATCTCGTCCAGGAACACGATCCCGTTGTTCTCGACCTCTCGAATCGCCTCGCGCACTAAGGCCTCGTCATCGACGAGCTTGTCGGATTCCTCGGCCATCAGCGGCGCGTAGGCGTCGCGCACCAAGATCCGGCGCGCCTTGCCGCGCTGGCCGCCGAGCGCCTTCCCAAGCATGTCGCCGATGTTGATCGCCCCCATGGACGCCCCCGGCACGCCGGGAATCTCGAACATCGGCAGGCCTGAGGGCGCGCTCGACGTCAGCTCCAGCTCGACCTCCTTGTCGTCCAGCTCGCTGTTGCGGAGCTTGCGCCGGAAGCTGTCACGGGTGGCCTGGCTCGCCGTCGGACCTACCAGGGCGTCGAGGATCCGGTTCTCGGCCGCGGCCTCTGCCTTGGCCTTCACGCCCTCGCGCTTGATCTGTCGCGTGAGGCCGATCGCGACCTCCACGAGGTCGCGCACGATCTGCTCCACGTCGCGGCCGACATAGCCGACCTCGGTGAACTTCGTGGCCTCGACCTTCAGGAATGGGGCGTTGGCGAGCCGGGCGAGACGGCGGGCGATCTCGGTCTTGCCGCAGCCGGTCGGCCCGATCATCAGGATGTTCTTGGGCGCCACCTCCTCGCGGAGTGGGCCGGTGAGCTGCTGGCGCCGCCAGCGGTTCCGGAGCGCAATCGCCACGGCGCGCTTGGCCTCGTGCTGCCCGACGATGAACCGATCGAGTTCGGACACGATCTCGCGCGGAGAGAACGTCGTCACCGCTTTGCCATCCCTGTTCTCGGCCCGACATTTCGGCCCCGCGCCGGGAATGGGGTCGCGCGCCGCTCCGCGCAAGAGGCGGAAGGCGCGCGTATAGCCGCCTCAGTGGGCCGTCAGGGGTGACAGGGAGCCGACCTTGTCGTGCGTGCCGAACCGCTCGACCAGGGTCGCGCTCGCGGCGTTCAGACCCACGACCTCGACGGCCCGTCCCCGGGCGCGGGCCTTGAGCACCACGCGGTCGAGGGCGGCCACGGCCGAGATGTCCCAGAAATGCGCCCCATGCACGTCGATGACGAGGCGTTCCACCGGCTCGAGCACATCGATCGCGTCCGAAAAGGTGCCCGCAGAGGCGAAGAACACCTGCCCGGTGACGCCGTAGGTGCGCGTCCGGCCATCGGCCGAGAGCGCGGAGGTCACGTTGCTCAGTCGGGACACCTTTCCGGCGAAGAAGACCCCGGAGAGGAGCACGCCGACGAGGACGCCGATGGCCAAGTCCTTGGTCGCCACAACCACCAGGACGGTGGCCAGCATCACCGCCGAGGAGGGCAGCGGGTTGGTGCGCAGCTGCGCGAGCGACCGCCACGAGAAGGTGTTCAAAGAGACCATGATCATCACGGCCGTCAGGGCCGCCACCGGAACGACGGCGAGCAGGTCCTGGAACGCCACGAGGAGCACCAGCAGGAAGGTTCCAGCCACCAGCGTGGAGAGCCGCCCGCGGGCGCCGGAGGACACGTTGATCACCGACTGGCCGATCATCGCGCAGCCGCCCATCCCGCCGAACAGGGCCGAGGCCATGTTGGCGACCCCCTGGCCCATGCACTCCCGGTTCTTGTCACTCCCGGTATCGGTCATGTCGTCGACGATCTGCGCGGTGAGCAGGCTCTCCAGCAGGCCGACCGCCGCCAGGGTCGCCGCGTAGGGGAGCAGGATCCGCAGGGTCTCCAGCGTGAGTGGCACCTGCGGGCGGGCGAAGGTCGGCAGGGCCGAGGGGAGGGCGCCCAGGTGCGAGACCGTGCGTACGTCGAGGTGGAAAACGGCCGTGACCACGGTCAGCACCGCGATCGCCACGAGCGGCGACGGGACGGCGCGGGTGATCCGCGGAAATCCGTAGATGATCGCCAGCCCGAGGGCGATCAGCCCGTAAGTCGCCGGCGTCACTCCGGTGAGCTCGGGGAGCTGCGCCAGGAAGATCAGGATCGCCAGCGCGTTGACGAAGCCGGTCATCACCGATTGCGAGACGAACCGCATCAGCCCGCCGAGTTTCAGCAGGCCAGCCAGAATCTGGATCAGGCCCATCAGGATGGTCGCGGCGAAGAGGTACTGCACGCCGTGCTCACGCACGAGATCGGCCATCACCACGGCGGTTGCCGCGGTGGCGGCCGAGATCATGGCCGGGCGGCCGCCCGCGAACGCGATGGTGCAGGCGATGACTACGGAGGCGTAGAGGCCGACCTTCGGGTCGACCCCGGCGATCACCGAGAAGCCGATGGCCTCGGGGATGAGGGCGAGGGCGACGACGATGCCCGACAGGGTGTCGCCGCGGATGTTGGAGGTCCACGGATGGAGCCGTCCGGCGTTTCCGGAAGTGATGCGTGACATGAAGAATCCGCACGGGCGCGCGTCCGCGCCGGTGGCGGACGGGTTCGCGTCTCGAATGCGTGGTCCGGCGGATCGGCGGCCGGAAGAGCCACCCGGGCTTTCACCGGGTCCTTGCGAGTGCCGGGACCCTAGGGTGCCCGGCGCTGCAATGCAACATGGGGGCGCTGCGCCAAGCGCGGCTCAGGCCGCGCGCACCTGGGCCACGAAGCTCGCGACCTCGCCACCCAGGCCGTTCGAGCGGCGGGCGATGTCGGCTGCCGCCGCTAGGACCTCGGCGGCGCTGGCGCCGGTCTCGCGGGCTGCTCCGAGAACCACCGCCATGGTCTCGGTGACGGCCCGGGTGCCGCTCGCGGCCTCCGAGACGCTGCGGGCGATCTCCTGCGTGGCGAGCTGCTGCTCCTCAACCGCCGCGGCGACGCCGAGGGCGATCCCATGCACCTGCTCGATCGTGCCGCCGATCTCCTCAATGGCGGCAACGGCCTCGTGCGTCGCGGCGCGCATCGCGGCGATCTGGCCGGCGATCTCCTCAGTGGCCTTGGCGGTCTGCGTCGCCAGATCCTTCACCTCGGTGGCGACGACCGCGAAGCCCCGTCCGGCCTCGCCGGCCCGGGCTGCCTCGATCGTGGCATTCAGCGCCAGGAGGTTGGTCTGCCCCGCGATGGTGGAGATGAGGGAGACGACTTGGCCGATACCGTCGGCACTGCGGGCCAGCGCCTGAACGCTGCTCCGCGTCCGCCGGGCCGCCTCGACGGCGCTCTCGGCTGCGGTCGAGGTCTGCGAGACCTGCACACCGATCTCGCTCGCCGTGGCGGCGAGTTCCTCGGTCGCGGCGGCGACGGCTTCGACGTTGTGCGCGGTGGTCTCGGCGGCGCGGGTCACCGCCTGCGACTGAGTGCCGGTATGTTCGGCATTGCCGGCCATGGCGGCGGCGGCCCGCTCCATCCCGGCGGCAGCGCCGGCGAGGTGATCGACGAGGCCGCCGATGCTGCCCTGAAAGCGATCGGCGAGCCCGGCCATCTCGGTCCGCTTGCGCAGGGTGGCCTCCGCGCCCAGGCGCTCGTGTTCTTGCCGCAGTGTCTCGGCTTCCCGCATGGCCTCGCCGAACACCCGCATGCTCGTCCAGATCGCGCCGATCTCGTCGCGGGTCGGCTTCACGGCGGGCACGGCGTGGTCGCCCCGGGAGAGGCGCTGGATCGCGTCCGACACCGCCTGCAGCGGTCGGGCGATCTGGCGCTGTCCCACGATCAGGCCGATCGCGCAGCAGATCAGGGTACCGGCGAGCGCCAGCCCCATCAGGAGCAGCGTGCGCGCCTGAAAGAGATCGTCCGTCTCGGCCTTGATCGCCGCCATCTCGGCCCGTCCGCGGCTCACCAGGGCATCGATGCTTGCTTGAAAGGCCTTGCGGTTGGCGCGGTTGGCATCGTTGAAGCCGAGATCTGCAGCGGCCTTGGGGCTGATCGTCTCGCCAGCCTCTGCGAGCGAACTGCGCAGGGACCGGAAGGCGTCGGCGTTGTGCACCATCGCGTCGAAGAGCGGGCGCTCGGCCTCTGTCACGAGCGGCGCCCAGGCGGCGCGCAGCGCATCCATATCGGCCAGGCCCTTGCGAATACCCGCGGCGTATTTCGCCGCCTCAGCCCGATCGGCCGAGGCGTAGACGCCGCGCGAATCCATGGTCACCTCGGCGGTGAGCCGGTTGAAATTGGCGGCGTTGAGCGCCCGGATCGAGGCATTCTCGACGCGCACCAGAGAGTGCTCGAAGCCCCGCAGAGTCACGACGCTCACGCCGGCGACGACCAGCGTGGTCACGCTGCAGGCGCCGACGAATGCCAGGAGTTTTCCGCCGATCTTCATGTTCGCCCGACCCGTGTTCGTGTCGAGCGGACTCTGAACGATAGTGCTCAAAGAGCCGTTAACCGCAAAATTTCCCGCAGCGATATCACTATTGGTCGTGATCGGCCGCCGGGATCAGGGCCGGATCCGCGGGCGCCGGCTCAGCGCTGTGCTCCTCCGCCGCGCCATCCGGCACGGCCCGGAGCCTCTGTATCAAGGCGTCGTCGAGGAACGAGCCGGTACCCGTCTCGGCAGAAACCCTAACCTGCGTCCATGGATTCGATGACGAGGTTCCCGTTGGTGTAGACGCAGATCTCGGCCGCGATCGCCATGGCGCGGCGGACGATCGCTTCCGCGTCGAGGTCGCTGTCCTCCAGCGCGCGGGCGGCCGCGAGCGCGTAGTTGCCGCCGGAGCCGATTGCCATGACGCCGCTCTCCGGCTCCAGAACGTCGCCGGAGCCCGACAGGAGCAGGCTCACGTCGCGGTCGGCGACCAGCATCATGGCTTCGAGGCGGCGGAGGTACCGGTCCGTCCGCCAATCCTTGGTCAGCTCCACGCAGGCCCGGGTGAGTTGGCCGGGATACTGCTCCAGCTTCGCCTCGAGCCGCTCGAACAGGGTGAAGGCGTCGGCCGTGGCGCCGGCGAAACCGCCGATCACCGCGCCCTTGGCGAGGCGTCGGACCTTGCGGGCATTGCCCTTCACGATGGTCTGGCCGAGGCTCACCTGACCGTCGCCACCGACGACGACCCGGCCGCCCTTGCGGACCATCAGGATCGTGGTGGCGTGCATCTGCGGGGGGGCGCCCCTGTCGTCGTACCTGAATGCGTCCTGGCTCAAGGCTCGGCTCCGATGTCGATCGCGCCGAGATGGGGAGCTTTGCCGGCCGCGTCCAGCCGCTTATTCGGCGACCGCTTCAGCAGTCTGCACCGGACCGGCATCCTGAAGGATCGACTGGGCCGCGGCCTCGGCTAGGAGGGCGTAGCCGCTATCGGCCATGTGCAGGCCGTCGGAGGCGAAGAGCTGCTTCGTGGTCAGCTTCCCTTCCCGGACCCAGCCGTGCATCAGGTCGGCGCGGCGGATCACCGGGACATCGAGCTCGTCACCGATGGCGCGCACCGCGTCGAGGAAGCGCGAGGCGCCCGGCGTCGCCTCGAGCTTCGGGCACCATTGCGGCTCCATCAGCACCACATCGATCCCGGCTTCCCGGATCCGGCGGATCGCCGCCACGGTCGCATCGCGGAAATGCTCGACGGAGACGCCGCGGAGCGGATCGTTGCTGCCCGTCTGCCAGATGACCAGCTGAGGTTCGGCCGCGATGACGTCGCGATCGAGGCGGGCCAGCATGTCGTCGACGTGCTCGCCGCCGATGCCGCGGTTGATCACCGCCACATCCATGCCGCGCAGCTTCTTGCGCAGGTCGGCCTGGAGGCGGGCCGGATAGGCATTGGCGGGGCTCGACGCGCCGATCCCTTCCGTCGAGGAGGAGCCGAAGGCCACGATCTTCAACGGAGCACCGATGGCGATCTGGCGGGCGACATGCGGAAGATCCGGGCTCTCGCGCAGGTCGATGCCGAGGAGATCCAGCGAGTCGGGGAGCAGATCCGCGTAGGCCAGGACTGCCGTAGGCAGAACCAGAAGACCGAAAAGCATCCCGAGCCGGCGCAGCGTCTTGCGGATAGCCTGCGCAGGGACGACGGTATTCAAAGCTTGGGACACGGGACCGATTGCTCCGGCACTCGTGAGTGACGGATACAATGTGTCACACAGGCTTGGAAAGAGCGGTTCCGTGCCGCGCTTGAAATCTCATTGAATTCGTAACGCAAAATTAAGGCTGCAGCATCCCGCCCGGACAGGTGGTGAGCGGACGCTTCAGGCCGGACGCATCGCCGGTGCGCAAACCGGCACGATCGATGCGACCGCCACTTCACGGATCTCCGAGAGGGCGGCGGAGAGCGTGGTCTCGGGTTTCGGGCGCGAATCCCTGACCGGCCGTGGGCCTCGGCGCGCCGTCCCAAGGTCGACAGCTTGCGCATCGCGATCCTCACGCCCTCGACCCAACCGCGCGGCGCCGTGGCCCATGCCCTTGCGCTGGGCGAAGCCCTCTGCGGTCTCGGGCACGAGGCTGTCGTCCACGCCCCCGACCCGACCGGGCGCGGCTTCTTCCGCGACGCGACCTGCCCGGTCATGTCGGTGGCGGCCAAGCCGAATTCCGGTCCCGGAGATGCGTGGGTCGGGGCCAGGATCGCCGATTATCTCGCTCATTTCTCAACGCCGGCAGCCTGCGACTTCGACGTGTTCCACGCCCATTGCGAGATCAGCGGCAATGCGCTGGCGACCCTCACGCGCCGACGCCTGATCCCTGGCTTTGTCCGTACGGTCCACCACGTCGACATGGCTTCGGACCCGCAACTCGCCCGGTGGCAGGAGCGGGCCATCGTCCATGCCGGCCGGCTCCTCTGCACCAGCCGCACCTCGGCGGCCATGATCGCAGCCGAGTACGGCGCGCAGGCCGACGTGATCGACAACGGCGTCGACGGAGAGACCTTCAGGCCCCAACGGGAACCCGGCGACGCCGAGCTGCGCCGGCAGTTGGGCCTCGGAGGCGGCCCGGTCTTTCTCAGCATCGGAGGCTTCGAGACGCGCAAGAACACGCTTGCGATCATCGTGGCCTTCGCGGCGCTGCGCCGGATCCTCCCGGTTGCGCAGCTCATTCTCGCCGGGGGCGCCTCGCTGAGCGGCCATGCCGGTTACGAAGCCCGCTGCTGCGCCGTACTGGAGAGCGAGGGGCTGGAGGTCGGCCCCGGCCGGCCGGTGATCCGGACGGGGATGGTGGCCCAGCCGGACATGCCGCGCCTGTACCGCATCGCCGACACTCTGGTCTCTTCGGCGCACGGAGGTGGCTACGGCCTCTGCGCGCTGGAGGCCATGGCCAGCGGCACACCGGTGATCGTCGCGGGCCGGCCGCCGTTCTCCGAGCATCCAACCGGGGACGCGGTCCTGTCGGTGAACCTTGACGACATCGATGCCGTGGCGGCGGCGATGCGCGCGAGCCTGGAACCGGCACGGCGAGCGCGCCTGAGCAGGATCGGCCGTGACGTCGCCCGGGCTCATGCCTGGGAGACCTGCGCGGCCCGGCATCTGCCGGCTTATGCGGCCCTGTTCCCCGGACCCGCGCCAGCCGTGCCTGTCGCCACGGGCTCGGCGGCCTGGAACATAACGCGGATACCGGGTGGCGCCTGACGGCGCGCTCATAGGCAGCCGCCGGGTGGTGTCCGCAATCCCTGCTGCTCAGCGCGCTGACCGAGGTTGACGTCACCGGATATTCTTGGCTCCGCGTCCGGACCTGGGTGGCATCGGCCGGAGAAAGGGGGTGGCGAATCGACGCATGGGCAAGGGCCGGCCGGTTCGGATTGTGCGCGTATCGGCTTTGTCATGCACAGGCGAACCCATGTTCATCCGGCTCGCTGCGGCTCTCGCCCTGGCCGCGACACCCGCCGCAGCTCAGACGCGGCCGTCCAGCACGGCAATGACCTGCCAGCAGACCATTCAGCTGATCCGGTCCCGCGGCGCCCTCGTTCTCGGGACGGGCGGCATGACCTACGACCGGTTCGTCCGCGATCGGTCGTTCTGCGAGCCTACCGAGATCGCCAAGCGTGCCTTCCGGCCGACCCGAGATAATCCGAACTGTCTGATCGGCTACACCTGCTACGAGCCCGGTCCCGGTGACTGGCTCGGCGGCGATTTCTAGAACACGATGCGGATCAGCGAACGCCGGCCTTCCGAAAGCATCACGTGACAACGAAGGCCTGGGCGCTTCCTAAGCCGGCGCCCGGCCCGCGGTACCCGGTTCCAGCGCGACGATCACCCGACGGTCTCCCGCCCGGCGGGTGAAGCCCGTCGCATCGAGGTGCTCCAGGAGCGGGATCGAGAACTTGCGCGAGATTCCGAGGGTCGCGCCGGCCTCCCGGGCCAGGAACCCGGTCTCGGGTGTCGCGGCATTCGGGAATGCCTCGGCGAGGCGTGTGCGGGCACTGGCCACCGCTTCCCGATGGAACAGCACCGCGCGGCGCTGCACCCGGTCGACGGCACGGATCACCGTGCCGGCGCCCACTAGGTAGGTCAGGGCCTCGCGCCGACGGACATCCCGGCCCACCGCCTCGGCCTCGTCGGGCGGGTTCAGCCCGGCGCGACGGAAGATCTGCTCAAGCCTGCGGGCAGCCTCGCTCTCGTTGCGGGCCGGATCGAAATCCGCGCGCCGCCACAGGCTGCCCGTCTGAGCTACCGCACCCCTGTCCGCGAGGCCGCGCAGAACCGACCCGGTGAGCGCCTCGGGCAGGGCCAGGGCACGGGAGAGCCGCTCGAGCGCGATCCCGTGTTCCATCGGGTTGTCACGATGATGCTGGGACAGGGCCGCGAGTGTGCCGGTGCAGAGCGCGTCGAAGGCCGCGGCTCCGATGAACCGGTCCCCGATCTCGCGTGCGCCCGATTGCGCCAGCCACTGTCGGACTCGCTCCGGCGCGGTTCCGGCGAGCCGGGCGAGTTCTATCAACGGCGCGCCCGCCGCTCCAACCTGCCCGAGACGAACCGAGATTGCCTCGGCGGCCTGCCCTCCGGCGAGGGCGGCGAGGTCGGCCATCACGCGCGGATCGTGGCGCCGTCGCCGCCGGCTGGCCGGGTCGAGCACACGGCCTCCCGCCACGGTGGCGGCCGGTGAATCGAGGCGCAGGACGAAGGGCTCGCGAGCCGGCACCGCCACCGGTTCGGCGAGGTGCAACTGAGCGTGGGTGCTCGCGCCGGGCTCGAGCGCCTCCCGGTCGAGCAGCCGCAGCCGGGCCCCGACCTCGGTCGTTCCGAACAGGAGCCTGCAGGCTGTGCCCCCCGCCAGGGCATGCGCGGCACTTGCCGCGGCCGTGATCGCCACGTCGAGCCATTCGCTCGGAGCGAGCAGGCCCGGCATCGACAGGGCCTCGCCCCGGGCGATCTCATCGAGCCCGACGCCCCGCAAGGCCACGGCGGTGCGCCGTCCGGGCTCGGCCCGCTCCACCGGGCGGCCGTGGATCTGGAGGCCGCGCACGACCGCGGAACGACCACCGGGGGCGACCTCCACGGTGTCGCCGACCGCCAGCGAACCCCGCCGCAGCGTGCCGGTCACCACCGTCCCGAAGCCCGCCCGGGAAAAGACGCGGTCGACCGGCAGATACGGAAAGCCGTCGTCGGTCCCAGGCTCTGCCGCGGTCAGCAGCGCGGTGAGGGCCGCACCAAGTTCGGGGATGCCGTCGCCCGTCACCGTCGAGGTCGGGATCACCGCCCCTGCCTCAATTCCGGCGCGGGATGCGGCGGCAGCCATCTCCAACGCGCGTGCCGCGATCGTCTCGGGCGAGGCCAGATCGGACTTGGTGAGCGCCAGCACGCCCCGGCGCACGCCGATGAGCCGGGCGATCTCCAGATGCTCCACCGTCTGCGGCTTGATGCCCTCGTGGGCGTCGACGGCGAGTAGCACGGCCCGCATGCCGGTGGCGCCGGAGATCATGGCGCGGACGAACCGCTCGTGACCGGGCAGATCGATGAGGTCGATCGCGCCCTGTCCGGAGGAGAGGAGCGCGAAGCCAGGGACGATCGAGACGCCGCGGGCCCGTTCCTCCTTCAACCGATCCGTCTCGACTCCGGTCAGCGCGCGGACCAGCGCGGTCTTGCCGTGATCGACGTGCCCGATCACGCCGACGAGAAGTGTCTTCAACGCATTCACCGACCGGACCATCTCCGCGGTGCCGCCGTCCACGCCGGGCGCACCGCTCTCGCAGGAAGAACATCCGTCCCGCAGGCTCAGCATCGAGCCGTAGGCCGCCGGACGGTCGGGACCGGGGTTGGCGGGACAGATGGATTGTGGACAATTCGTCTTGCCACGGCGTCCCGCTTTGGGAAAGCGCGTTTTTAGCGCAGCGCAACAAGGGCCGATGCAGCGAGCCGTGCCCTTGCGAGCCGGCACACGCCGTGGAAACGTCGCCCTCCGCTCGGCGGACAGTCCGGCGCAGCGCGGCGAGACCACCAAACTGCGGCGGTTCGATGCAACCGGATGGCCTCCCTGCACGGTTAGGCGAGGCACATCACGAAGAGGAGAGCATGAGCGAGACCGATAGCCCCGTGGCGGCCGCACCACGCGAGATCGAGCTGAAGCTCGACTGTGCCGGCCCCGACCTGACGGCGCTCGCGGCCCATCCACGGCTGCAGGCCGCTGCGGCCGCTGAGCCGGAACTCCTGGCCACGACCTACTACGACACGCCGAGCCGGGACCTGCGGGCGGCCGGTCTCACCCTGCGGGTGCGTGCCAAGGGCGGCCGGCACATCCAGACCGTGAAGGCGGGAGGCGGCGACGTCGGTCTGTTCAACCGGGCCGAGTGGGAGACCGAGATCGCCGGCGAGGTGCCCGACCCGGCCGCCTGGGCCGGCACGGCGGCCGAGAAGGTCCTGACCGAGACCGACGCGCCGCTGGAGCGACTGTTCTCGACACGCGTGATGCGCCGGGAAATCCCCGTGGAGCAGGCAAACTCGCGCATCCTCGTCACCCTGGACGAGGGCCGGGTGGAGAGCCCGGCCGGCGACGCGGCGCTCTGCGAGATCGAGCTCGAACTCCAGGACGGCGATCCCGCCGACCTCTTCCTGCTCGCGCAGGCGCTGGCCGAGACCGTGCCGCTGCGCCTGAGCGTGAAGGCCAAGAGCGCCGTCGGCTTCGCCCTCATCGACGGGACCGGGCCGGCGGTGGTCAAGGCCGGGTCGATCGACCTTCCGCACGGGGCGAGCGCGGGCGACGTCTTCCGGCGGGTTGCGCGTGCCTGCCTGCGCCACATGCGCCTCAATGAGACGGCCTTCCTGGAGGGGGGGCGACCGCCCGAGGCGCTGCACCAGATCCGCGTGTCCCTCCGCCGGCTGCGATCGGCGCTCTCCCTGTTCGCGCCGATGCTGGCGGGCGATCGGCGGGCGGCCGGTTTCAACGACGAGATCAAGCGTGTCACCGAGCCGTTCGGCCATGCCCGCAACCTCGACGTCTTCCTGGAAGACACGCTGCCGAAGCTGGCCGAGGAGAGCCCCGACGCGCCCGGGCTCGACGGTCTCCGGGAGCGGGCGCAGGCGGAGCGGGAGCGCGCCTACGATGCGGTGCTGGCGACTCTCGAAAGTCCGCAATGGCGCAGCCTCATCATCGACTTCGCCGGCTGGATCGAGGCCGGCGCCTGGGCGGCGCAACCGGCTGCCGCGGAGGACGGGCGCGACTTCGCCGCCCACGTGCTCGACAAGGCGCGGCAGCGCCTGAAGAAGCGCGGGCGCGGCCTCAAGCGCCTCGACCCGCATACCCGGCACCGCGCGCGGATCGCCGCCAAGAAGCTGCGCTACGGCGCGGAGTTCTTCTCGGGCCTCTACACCAAGAAGAAGGCCCGCCGCCGGCAGGAGAAGTTCGGCGCCGCGCTCTCGGACCTTCAGGATCATCTCGGGGCGCTCAACGACATGGAGACGGCCCGGTCGATGACCGAGAACCTGTCGGGGCCGCCGGTACCGGGGTCGGACGATCTGGGGGCGCAGGACCTGCTCGCGGCGGCCGCCGATGCGCGGGCCGACCTCCTCGACGTGAAGCCCTTCTGGCGTTGAGCCTTTTCGCACTGCCGCATGGGCCGGAACCCCGCCGGTGCGGCAGCGTTCGCCGGAAGGGTCTGAGGAGCGAGACGCGCGAATGGCGCATGCCTATCGGTTCGGAATCGAGGAGGAGCTCTTCCTCGCCGACGCCCGTTCCCGCGGTACGCCCCGCGCCCGTCTCCGGGCCTTCCACGCGGCCGTGAAGGCCCGGCTCGACGACGCCGAGCGCGAGCAGCTCCAATGTCAGGTCGAGATCGCGTCGCCGCCGACGGCCGACGCCGCCCAGGCGCGGGCGCACCTTGCCGATCTCCGCCGCAGCCTGGCGGAGATCGGCGCCGAGCGCGGTATCCTGACCTTCGCCGCCGGCACGCACCCGACGGCGCGCTGGCGGGACCAGCGGCCCACCGACAAGGCCCGCTATCACGGCATCATGGCCGACCTCCGGATGCTCGGTCAGCGCAACCTCGTCTGCGGGCTGCACGTCCACGTCGAGGTGCCGGATCCGGAGGCCCGGATCGGCCTCGCGACCCGGCTGCTGCCCTTCCTGCCGGTACTGCACGCCCTCTCGACGTCGTCGCCGTTCTGGCAGGGTCAGCAGACGGGATTGTCCGGCTACCGGATGCGCGCCTATGCCGAACTGCCCCGGACCGGTGTCCCGGAGCTGTTCGCCGACGAGGCCGATTATACCCGCTACGTCGACGTGATGACGAAGGCGGGCGCCATCGCGGATGCCAGCTTCCTCTGGTGGCATGTGCGCGCCTCGCTGAAGTATCCGACCCTGGAACTCCGGGTGGCCGACAGCTGCACGCGCCTGGACGACGCGCTCTGCATCGCCTCGCTGTTCCGGTGCCTCGTGCGACGGGTCGTCCGGGATCGGACGCTCAATGCCCGGCTGACCGCGGCTTCCCGGGGCTTCGTGATGGAAAACCTGTGGCGGGCCGAGCGGGACGGGGTGCGGGCCACGCTGATCGACGAGACCCGGGCCCGCGCGGTGCCGGTGGCGGAGGTCATCGAGGAACTCCTCGCCTCCACGACGGAGGATGCGGACGCCCTAAACTGTGGGGAGGCCTGCGCGCAGGCCCGCCGTATCTTGCTGGAAGGGACGAGTGCCGACCGTCAACTGGCGATATTCGCGTCTGCCCGCCGGTCCGGCGCGGGCGAGCGCGCGGCGCTCTCGGCCGTCGTGGATCACCTGGCCGAGGAGACCGCCGCCGAAGCGAAGGTCGGGCCTGGGGGGCACCCGCACATCGCTCCGGCGGCGTGACGATGGAAACGGCTCCGGCTGAGGGGGAGCTGAGCCCGCCATCCATCGGCCGCGCTCGGCGGCGCGGTTAGCCAATGGGTCACACAGGCATGTTGCCGAAGGATGTCTGGGTTTTGATATTTGCGCCGGAGTGAGCGACGTGACGCTCTGCCTGCGGCTGCCCTGGCCTCGGCGATCGAACCACCTCGCGTCGAGGGGTTGCACGACGCCCGGTTTCCTCGGCGCAATGCTCTGCTATCCCTCTCGGGTCTTCGAAGCCACCCGTGACTCCCGGCATGATCCTCCTGCGCGACATCTTCGGCCAAGTCGGCCGTACCGTGATGGCCTACGCGGGTGACAAGGCGCTCATGCTCGCCGCCGTGTCGGCGGCGGCCAACGTCATCGTGGCCGACGGCGAGGTCGCCGGGCAGGAATTCGACGCGGCGCTGCATGGCCTGCGGGCCGATCCTGTCCTGATGAAGGGCTACGACGCGCTGATGCTGGAGACCGAACTCTACGAGGGGATCGCCCGGGCGCGCACCCGTCTCGGCCGAGCCGAGAACCTGCGACACGTCGCGGCCGTGGCGGAGCGGCCGGTGAGCCAGCGCGAGAACGTCTTCCTGATCGCCGCGGACGTCGCCGACCAGGACGGGATCAGCGGCATCGAGGCGAGCGCCCTGGGCGAGATCGCCATCGCTCTACGGGTCGACGGGATCGAGCTCCTGCGCGCCAATCCGGTGCGCCGGCCGCCGGTCTGACGGGTCCGTCTGGCATTGGCGTTGCTGAGGGCCGCAGCGCCGCCGTGTAAAGAACTTGTCGCACGGCATACCGCCGTGAAAGGAACCGGCATGGCCGAAATGAACCTGAGCAAGACCCACAACCTGCGTGCCGACGGCTCGCGGCTCTGGGCGACGATCCTTGAGACCGCCGCATTCGGCGGCACGCCTGCCGGGGGCATCAACCGATTGACCCTGTCGTCCGAGGACGGCCGCGTGCGCGACTGGTTTCGCGACGCCTGCGAGTCGGCCGGGCTGACGGTCACGGTCGACGCGCTCGGCACCCAGTACGCCCTGCGGCCGGGCCGCGACATGAGCCGGAAGCCGATCGCCTTCGGCTCGCATCTCGATACCCAGCCCACCGGCGGCAAGTTCGACGGTGTGCTCGGCGTGCTGGCTGGCCTTGAGGTGATGCGCAGCCTGAACGATGCCGGGATCGAGACCGAGGCGCCCCTGATGGTGGTCAATTGGACCAACGAGGAGGGCTCACGCTTCGCGCCCGCCATGATGGCATCGGCCGCCTATGCGGGCGAGTTCACCACCGATGAGATCCTGGCCAAGCGCGACGCGGCCGGCATCACGGTGGCCGAGGCCCTCGACGCGGTCGGCTATCGCGGGGCCGAAGCGGTGGGTGCGCGGGAGATCGGCGCCTTCGTGGAACTCCATATCGAGCAGGGCCCGATCCTGGAGGCCGAGGGCAAGACCATCGGGGTGGTCGAGGGCGGCCAGGGCATCATGTGGTTCGATGGCGTGATCACGGGCTTCGAGAGCCATGCCGGCACGACGCCGATGCCGCGCCGCCGGGACGCGCTGCTCGCCCTATCGGAATTCGCGCTCGCCGCCGAGCACATCGCCCTCGCGCACGCGCCCTCCGCGGTGGCCACGATCGGCGAGGCCGCGATCCTCGCGCCCTCCCGCAATGTCGTTCCGGGCCGCGTCGCCTTCACGGTGGACGTGCGCGACCCGCGTTCGGCTACCCTCGACGCCATGGAGGCAGCGCTCGGCGAGACGGCAGCGGAGATTTCCGCGCGGCGCAAGGTGGAGATCGCCCTGACCCGGATCTGGCGGAAGGAGCCGGTGCCATTCGACCCCGCCATCGTGGCGGCCATCGATGAGGCCGCCGAGAGCCTCGGGCATTCCCGGCGCCGCATCATCTCGGGTGCGGGCCACGACGCCTGCAACCTCGCCGCCAAGGTGCCGGCCGCGATGATCTTCGTGCCGTGCAAGGATGGGATCAGCCACAACGAGTCCGAATCCGCCACGAAGGGCGACTGCGCGGCCGGCGCCGACGTGCTGCTGCAGACGGTGCTCCGCCTCGCCAACGCGCCCAAGGCGCAATGATCTACGCCCCGCGCATCCAGGAGCGCCTCGATGCGCTCGCGGCGATCACCGCCGAACCCGGAATCATCACGCGTCTCTATCTCACGCCCGAACAGGCCCGGGCGGAGGCGCTGGTGGCGGGCTGGATGCGCGAGGCCGGGATGGCTGTCCGCCACGATGCGGTCGGCAACCTGATCGGCCGCATCGATGGGCCGGAGCCCGGCGGCCCGGCCCTCGTCCTCGGGTCGCATCTCGACACGGTGCGCGATGCCGGCCGGTACGATGGGCCGCTCGGCGTGCTCACGGGCCTCGCCTGTGTCGAGGCGCTCGCCCGCGAGGGCATCCGCCTGCCGCACGCCTTGGAGGTGGTGGCCTTCGCGGACGAGGAAGGCGTGCGCTTCGCCGCGACGCTCACCGGTAGCCGCGCATTTGCGGGGCATCTCGATCCCGCCGTTCTCGACGCTGCGGACGCGGAAGGGGTCACCGTAGCGGCGGCGATGCGGGCCTTGGGCCTCGATCCCGACGCGATCGCGTCCGCCGCGCGGAAGCCGGGCGAGGTCCTCGGTTATCTGGAACTGCACATCGAGCAGGGACCGATGCTTGAGCGCGCGGGGCTGCCGGTGGGCGTGGTCACGGCAATCTCCGGAGCCAGCCGGCTCGAAATGATGGTCACCGGCGAGGCCGGCCACGCCGGTACGGTCGCCATGTCCGAACGCCGCGACGCCCTCGCGGGCGCCGCCGAATGCATCCTTGCCATCGAGGCCCGCTGCCGCGGCGAGGCGTATCTCGTGGGGACGGTCGGCCGGATCGCGGCCAGCCCGGGCGCGGTGAACACGATCCCCGGCCACGTGCGCTTCACCCTCGACCTGCGGGCGCCGGACGACGCGCAGCGCCGAACCGCCCTTGCAGACATCGCGACCGCCTGCCGGCGTATCGTCGAGAGCCGGGGTCTCGGTCTCGAGATCAACGTGCTGCACGAGGCACTGGCAGTGCCGTGCGATCCGTCTCTGGCGTCGCTTATCCGTGGGGCGATCGCGGCCCAGGGCCTTCCGGTTCTCGACCTCCCGAGCGGTGCCGGCCACGACGGCATGGCGGTGGCGGCGATCGCGCCGATCGCCATGGTGTTCGTGCGATGCCGGGGCGGGGTTAGCCACAACCCCGCCGAGTTCGCGAGCCTGCCCGACATCGAGGCCGGCGCCCGAGTGCTGCTCGGAGCGGTCAAAGCCTTTGGCGCGCGCCACCGGAGCTGAGCGGCGCTGTCGCAGGACGGGTGTGCGACGCCCGAAAATCTCGTAAGGACGCCCCATGAGCACGCGATCGTATCGCGACGCCAGGGGCCGCCCGCTCGTCGCGGTGACCGGCCTCGGCGTCGTTTCCTCCCTCGGTCAGGGACAGACGGACACTTGGATGGCCATGACCGAAGGCCGGTCCGGCATCCATGCCATCGCGCGGTTCCCCACCGACGGCCTGCGCACGCGCATTGCCGGCACGGTGGACTTTCTGAATACCGAGCCGCTGGTGGCTCCGCTCCTATCCGAGCGTTTCGCCGCGGTGGCCGCCGAGGAGGCCGTCGCGCAGTCCGGTATCGGCGCCAAAGGCGACTTCCCCGGCGCGCTGTTCATCGCCGTGCCGCCGGTCGAGATGGAATGGCCGCAGCGGCAGGCCTTGGCCGAGGCTGCCGGCGGCGACGGCCCGGTCGACTATGCCGGCCTGCTTCGGGCGGCCGCGACGCGCCGTTTCGACCCGTGGCACGATCTCTTCATCTTCGGAACCGTCGCCGATCGCATCGCCGACCGGTTCGGCACCAAGGGTTCGCCGATCTCGCTTTCCACCGCCTGCTCGTCGGGCGCCACCGCGATCCAACTCGGCGTCGAGGCGATCCGGCGCGGCGAGACCGCATCGGCGCTCTGCATCGGCACCGACGGATCCGTGAACCCGGAATCGCTGATCCGGTTCTCGCTGCTCTCGGCGCTCTCCACCCGTAACGAGGATCCGGCGGCGGCCTCGAAGCCCTTCTCGAAGGACCGGGACGGCTTCGTCATGGGCGAGGGCGCGGCCGCTCTGGTCCTTGAGGATGCCGAGGCCGCCGTCGCGCGCGGCGCGACGATTCTCGGCTATGTCCTCGGTTGCGGGGAGAAGGGCGACGGCTTCCACCGCACCCGCTCCAGCCCCGACGGGGCGCCGATCATCGCGGCGATCCGGTCGAGCCTGGAGGATGCCGGGCTCGAGGCCGAGGCGATCGACACGGTCAACGCCCACGGCACTTCGACGCCGGAGAACGACAAGATGGAGGCCCTCGGTCTCGGGGCGGTGTTCGGCGCCCGGGCGTCCGCCCTGCCGGTGACCTCCAACAAATCGATGATCGGCCATACCCTGACGGCGGCCGGCGCTATCGAGGCGGCGGTGTCGCTGCTGACCATCCGCCATGGCCGCATTCCACCGACGATCAATCACCGGGTGCCGGACCCGACCATCACCCTCGACGTCGTCGAGACCGCCCGCGATCTGCCGGTGCGGACGGTGCTGTCGAACTCCTTCGGGTTCGGCGGCCAGAACACCTGTCTCGTATTCGGCGCGGAACCGGCGTGAGCGCGCAACTCATGGACCGCCGCGTCCTCGTCACGGGCGGCGCTTCGGGGATCGGCGCGGCGATCGTGCGCGCCCTCGCCGCGGGAGGCTATGCGGTCGATTTCACCTATCGCGCCTCGGCCGATGCCGCCCAGGCGCTGCTCAGCGAGTTACGCGGGGCGCATCCGGATCGCACATTTGCCGCGCAAAACCTGGACCTTGCCGACAGGGCCGCGCTCGACGGGTTCTGTGAGGGGGCGGAGGCGGCAGGTTATTACGGCCTCGTCCACAATGCCGGCCAGCCCTGCGACGCGCTGGCGGCGATGCTCGATCAGGACCGGGCCGAGGCGGCCATGCAGGTCAACTTCTTCTCGCTGACCCGCCTCGCCAAGGCGCTGATGCGCGAGATGATCCGGGTGCGCGCCGGCCGGATCGTGGCGATCGGCTCGGTGGCCGCCCTGCGGGGGAATGCCGGCAATGCGGCCTATGCGGCGACCAAGGGCGCGCTGATCGCCTATTGCCGGACGCTCGCCATCGAGTCGGCCAAGCGCGGGGTCACCGTCAACGTGATCGCGCCGGGCTTCGTCGACACCGCCATGATGGCGCGCTACGCCGCACACCGGGACGGGATGGAGCGACAGATTCCAGCCGGCCGTTTCGCGCGGCCGGAGGATGTGGCCGCGCTTGCGGCCTTCCTGATGGGCGAGGGGGCTTCCTACATCACGGGTGCCGTGCTGCCCGTCGATGGCGGCCTGACCGCCATGATGGGCGTCCACCGGACCTGATCGGTGACGCCGCCGAACCCCACGTCGCCACCGATGCGCGCCAGCCTCGCCCTCGCCGCCGCCCTCTGCCTCGCGGCGCCATTCGCCCCGGGGTCTGCCAGGGCCGAGCCCGAGACCTACCGGATCTCCGGCCTGCCGCCCGGGGAACCCCTGAGCATCCGCGCGGAGCCGGATCCGTCCGCCGAGCAGATCGGCGAGATCCGGTCCCGCGCCCTGGTCTTCGGCTGCACCAACGACACGCCGAGCCGCACCACGTGGTGCCGCGTCAAGGCCGGGCGGGTCCTGGGCTGGGCGCGGCGGCGGTACCTGGCGCCGGATCGATGAGAGACAGGATGCAAGCCCTTCAACTGTTCGGCGACCGCGATCTGCGCCTGACTGAGATCGACGCTCCGCCCGCCCCGGGCCCAGGCGAGGTGCGGATTCGCATCCGCGCCGTCGGCCTCAACTTCATCGATGTCTGGGGCTTTCGCGGGATGGCCTTCGCCAAGCGGAAGATGCCCCTCATCGTCGGAGCAGAAGCCTCGGGCGTCGTCGAGTCGACGGGGGAGGGCGTCTCGGCCCTCGCAGTGGGCGACCGGGTCGTGCCCTACGGGGCGATGACCTGCGGCCAGTGCCGGGCTTGTCGCGAGGGACGCGACAATCTCTGCGAGGACGTCTCGGGTGTGATGGGCTTCCACCTCGACGGCTTCGCCCGTGAATTGGTGACGCTGCCGGCCCGGCTCGTTGTGAAGGTGCCGGACGGCGTCAGCGGCACCGATGCGGCCTGCGCGGGCATCGCCTTCGGGACCGTCCAGCACATGCTGTTCGACAATGCCCGGCTGGAGCCCGGCGAGAGTGTGCTGGTCCATGCCGGCGGCTCGGGGATCGGCACGGCGGCGATCCGCATGGCCAAAGCGATCGGCTGCACGGTCTACACGACCGTCGGTGATGACGAGAAGGGGCGTAAGGCGGCGGAACTCGGCGCCGACCACATCATCAATTATCGCACGGAACGGTTCGAGGGCGAGGTTCGGCGCCTGACTAAGCGCAAGGGCGTGGACGTGGTCTTCGAGCATGTCGGCGCCGATACCTGGAACGGCTCGCTGCTCTGCCTCAAGCGCGGCGGCCGCCTCGTGACCTGCGGCTCGACCTCCGGCGTCTCGGCCACCATGAATCTGATGCAGCTGTTCCAGCAGCAATATCGCATCACCGGCTCGTTCGGCTGCTCGCTCGCGAATATCGCCCAGTGCCTCGACAAGATGGAGGCCGGCATCCGGCCGGTGGTCGATACGGTGTATCCGCTCGCCGATTTCGCGCAGGGCTTGGAGCGGCTGGAATCGCGCAAGGTCTTCGGGAAGATCCTTGTCAGCCTTCGGAGCTGAACCCGCGCATGCCGGAATGCGGCTTGGGCCACAGCACAACGCAGATCGCGAAGGAGCCCCTTCCAACCCTCCGCTTCTTCGCGGGGTGCCCGCGTCAGCGGCCTCGAAGGCGCATGCCAGCCGGCCGCGCCAGCCCTGGAGGCCTCCGCGGAGCTCCGGTGGCTCAGAATGAGGTGGAGGTCTGGATAGTCAGGCGGGCATGGACCGGCATCGTCCTCCCTCGAATGTGACGATACGCACGGCACCCTCTCTTGAATGCTTCGCCGCGGGGTGGCGGCTCGACAGCCGGGACGGCGCGAAGTTGGGATTGCGCTACGATCCACGCCCACAAATCTAACCGGCATGTCGGCGCCAATTTCGCGCTGCGGGACAGATGGCTTAAGCTTCGCATTACGGACGCGTCGGGGGGCCGCCCGTGTCAGGCCCAGGAATCGAAAGTGCTGCGTCTCGCCCTCCTGCTGAAACGGTCCTATCCACGCCTCGCCGGCTTCGCCATGATCCCTCTGATCCGGGCTCTGGTTTGGCTGGCGCGTGTCCTCGGACCTGAACGGTCAACGGCGTTCGGCGCCGCCCTTCTGAGGACCATCGGACCGTTCCTGCCGGCGCACCGCACAGCGCTCACCAATCTTCAGGCGGCCTTCCCCGACATGCCGGAGGCGGAGCGGACGCGGATCGCCCTGGAGGCCTGGGACAATCTGGGACGGACGGGCGCCGAATATGCCCATCTCGACACGCTGTTCGACTACGATCCCGAAGCTGCCGCCCCGTTGCGGACCGAGGTCTCGGGCATCGAGCATTTCTTCGCCCTGCGCGACGACGGCGAGCCGGGGCTGATCTTCTCCGCGCATCTGGCGAATTGGGAATTGCCGGCCATCTGCGCGGCCCGGTTCGGCCTGGAGGCCACTGCGGTGTTCAGGCCGCCCAACAATCCGGCGGCGGCACGACTCGTTCAGGAGGTCCGCCGCCGGTCCATGGGCGGTCTCGCGGCCTCGGCCCCCGGCGCGGTCTTCGCCATGCGCGACGTGGTCGAGAATGGTGGCCATCTCGGCCAGCTCATCGACCAGCATTTCACCCGCGGCGTCGTCGTGAAGTTTCTCGGCCGACCCTGCCTCGCCAACCCGCTCCTCGCCAAGCTCGCCCGCCACTATGAGTGCCCGGTACACGGCGTCCGTGTCGTCCGGTTGCCGGAAGGCCGCTTCCGGCTCGAACTGACGCCGCCCCTCGATCTGCCGCGCGCCGCCGACGGAACCATCGACGTGACCGGCGCCATGCAGGCGATGACCGCCGTGGTTGAGGGCTGGGTGCGCGAACATCCGGGCCAGTGGCTCTGGATGCATCGCCGCTGGCGTCCCGACATGCTGCCCAAGCTGAAGGGTACGCCGCCGCAACCGTCGGTAGAGGGCTCTCAAGCCAACGTGATTTCACACACGGCATCCCAGACGCTCTGATGGCTCTGATGATGCCCCGGCACCGCGCCATGACCCGCGACCGCCGCGCGTTCTGCGCAGCCGTGCTGCTCTGTGTGTTCCTGGCCGTCCCGGAGGCTCGGGCCGAGCCGGTTCGCGCGGTCGTGGAACTCTTCACGAGCCAGGGTTGCGGCGCCTGCCGCGCAGCCGACCCGGTGCTGCGCGATCTGTCCCGGCAGCCGGGGGTTGTCGCCCTGACCCTGCCGGTAACCTACTGGGACTATCTCGGCTGGAAGGATACCCTGGCGCTGCGGCCGCTCACAGAGCGCCAGCGCGCCTATGCGCGGGGCCGCGGAGCGCGGCAGGTCTTCACCCCACAGGTCGTGGTCGACGGGAGCGGATTCGCGGTGGGGTCGGACCGTGCTGCCCTCGACCGGCTGATACGCGAAGCGTCGCAGCGCGGCGGGTTGCCGGTGCCGGTTCGCGGCGAGGCGCGCGGCGACCGGATCCTGGTCGAGGTCGGTGCCGCCCCGGAGACCAAGAGCGACTTTCGGGGTGACGTCTGGTTGGTACCGGTTCTGCGCAGTCGGGCGATCGCGATCCAGGCCGGCGAGAATGGCGGCCGGACGGCGACCTACGTCAACGTCGTGCGGGGTATGCAGCGCCTCGGCTCTTGGGCAGGGCAGGCGACCCGCTTCGAGGTGCCCTACACCCTCGCCCGGATCGCCGACGCCGACAGCTGGGTCGTGTTGCTCCAGGGCGCGGCCGACGGGCGGCCCGGCCGCATCTTCGGGGCCGCCAAGGGGCCGGGATTGTAGCGGGTCCGGTCTCTCGGCGGCGGAGGATCTCATTTCAGAGCGATCGGGTCGATCTGCCGGCAGCCCTTCTTCCCGCGCCGCTCTTACGCCGCGCGGGCCCCGCCCGACAGGGTGGCATCCAGGCGTTCGGAAAGGTGGCCTACCAGCCCGACGGTCGCCTCGAGTGCGCCGCTGACGAGGGCGACGGTCCCGAGGATCGTGCTCTCGATCAGGCGGGCGATCCTGTGAACAATCCGCATGATGTGCTTCCCGGTTCGGGCGGCGCCTTCGAGCGTGCCACCCAGCACGATTGCAAGCAGGCCCGATACAGCAGGTCGCGGCGCCGATCCGAGGACGACCGACGGAGCCCGGGAGGGTGCGCGTTTTTCCACGGGCGAACCGCGGCGGCGGCAGGCTCGTTGCATGGTGGTGGCAATCCGCCGTCCCATGCGGGCGCTTCCCATCGAGTGTCGGCCATGCGGCGACGCCATCTTCTGTCCGGGATGCTCGCCGCTCTGTCTCTGGCGGGCCGGCGCGCCGGCGCCGCCGACCAGACGGTGGATGTTCTGCTCGTCCTCGCGGTGGACGTGTCACTCAGTATCAGCGAGGCGCGCTTCGAGCTGGAGCGGCGTGGCTATGCCGAGGCCTTCAGCGATCCGCGGGTCCTGCGCGCGATCGGCGAGGGACCGACCGGGCGCATTGCGGTCGCCCTCTTCGATTGGGCCGGACCCGGGGAGCAGCAGGTCGCCGTCGACTGGATGATCATCGCCGCGGCGGAGGATGCGGCGGTCTTCGCGGCCAAGCTCGCCGCCGTGCCGCGTCCGTTCTACGGCCGCACGGCCATCGGGTCGGCCATCGGCTTCGCCTCCGACATGCTGGCACGGGCGCCGTTCCGGACCGACCGGAGGGTGATCGACATCTCGGGCGACGGGACCAGCAATTCCGGTCGCTCCATCGCGGAGGCCCGGGACGCCGCAGTGGCGGTGGGCATCACGGTCAACGGCATCGTCATCCTCACCG
Organism: Methylobacterium sp. CM6257; assembly: GCF_054611515.1. NCBI lineage: Bacteria > Pseudomonadati > Pseudomonadota > Alphaproteobacteria > Hyphomicrobiales > Methylobacteriaceae > Methylobacterium > Methylobacterium sp. CM6257. The sequence continues at coordinate 4,964,875 of NZ_CM137735.1, read as the reverse complement.
ATCCGGAGGGAATGCCCAGCTTCTTGAAGGAGCACACCAACCCCGCCGGCGGGCTGGCGGCCTACTATCGCAACGTCGTGATCGGCGGCGAGGGGGCCTTCGTGATGAGCGCCGAAAGCTTCGAGGCCTTCGGGCGCGCCCTCATCGCCAAGCTGGTCCGCGAGATCTCCTGACCCGTCACCGACAACCCTCGAGGATCGTTCCGCCGATGCGCCTTGCCGTGCTCCAGTTCCTTCGCGTGGCGGCACCGGCGGGCGCTGCTGGACGCGGCGCGGATCCACCGCATCGCCGACGGCGTGAGCCTCGCCCGTGAGGCTGTCGCCGCGGGAGCGACCCCGGTCGTGCTGGCCGATCACAGCGACCGGTCCGGGAAGGCCACGTGGCTGCTGCGCGAGATCCTGGCACAGGGCCTGACCCGCACCCTCGTGGCTACCATCGCGTCTGCGGAGGCCGTGGCCGACGCTCTGGCCCGGAGTCTTGAGCCGGGCGACCCCTTCGACGCGACCGTGGGCGGCGGCGCCGACCCCTCCGCCGGGACGCCGGTGCGGATCACCGGGACCGTGCTGCGGGTGGTTGCGGCGCCGGAGCCGGGTGTCGCCGGGAGCGGCGGCGGGGGCGGCCACTGGATCTGCGTCGGCTTCGGGACCGGCAACGTGCTGGTGCTCAGCCCGCAGCTCGCCCAGATCGTCGAGCCCGGCGAGCTCTGGAGCCTCGGCCTCGACCCGACCGCGTTCGATGTTTTGGCCATCAAGTCGCGGGTCCATTTCCGTCGGGGTTTCGACGACAGCGGCTACGCCCGCACGGTCCTGCTGGTCGAGCCGCCGGAGCCGTTCCTGGGGACGGTCCGGCTCGACCATCTGCCCTACACCCAGATGCGGGCCGCCGACTTCTTCCCCTACGGCGACCCGCCGGACCCGACGGATTCCGACCCATGACCCCCGGTTCATGAGCGGCACGACAACCACCGCTGCGCCGTTACCCCCGGTGCTCGCGTAGCACGTGTGAGGAGGCTAGGTTCATCCCGCACGCGCCCGACGAGGTGCGACCAGGGAGGATACGGAATGCGGATTCTGGCCGATAGGCTGTCCGCCTATGTGCGGGACATCTTCGTGCGCGAGGGCTGCGCCGAGGCGGAGGCCGAGCGGATCGGCCGATTCCTCGTGGCCGCCAATCTCACCGGCCATGACAGTCACGGCGTCGTCCGCGTCACCCGCTACGTGGAGTGGCTGCGGTCCGGTGAGGTCGAAGCCGGCCGCACGCCCGAGATCGTCACCGACGCCCCATCCTTCGCGCTCATCGATGCGCAGTACGGGTTCGGTCAAACGGCGGGCCCCTTCGCCACTGATCTCGGCATCGCCAAGGCCAAGGAGAACGGCGTCGCCATCGTCGCGCTCCGGCATGCCGGCCACCTCGGACGGATCGGCGAGTGGGCCGAACGCGCCGCGGCGGCCGGGCTGATCTCGGTCCATTTCGTCAACGTGGCAGGAAGCCTGCTGGTGGCGCCGTTCGGCTCGGTGGAGCGCCGCTTCTCCACCGCGCCGTTCGCGGCCGGATTTCCGGTGCCGGGGGCCGAGCCGATCATCCTCGACTTCGCCACCTCGGCGGTGGCGGAGGGCAAGGTGCTCGTCGCCTCCCGGGGCGGCAAGCCGCTGCCGGAGGGCTCGCTCATCGAGCCGGACGGCCGGCTCAGCGCCGATCCGGCCACGCTCTTCGGGCCGCTGGAGGGCGTCGAACGCGACAACCAGCGGGGCGCGGGCGCGATCCGGGCTTTCGGCGAGCACAAGGGCTCGGGCCTCGCGCTGATCTGCGAGCTGCTCGCCGGCGCGTTCACCGGGTCCGGCACCGCCGGGCCGGGCAAGCGGCGGATCTGCAACGGCATGCTGTCGATCTACGTGATGCCCGAGGCCTTCGGGACCGAGGACGCCCTCGCCGCGGAGGCGCGGACCTACCTCGACTTTTTCAAGAGCGCCCGGCCGATGCCCGGGGCCGAGGTGCTGCTCCCCGGTGAGCCGGAGCGCCGGATGCGGGCTCAGCGCCTCGCCGAGGGCGTGCCGTTGCCCGAACCCGTCTGGGAGACGTTGCTCGCCGCCGGACGTCCCCATGGACTCGACGGCAACGCCTACCGCGACGGAGATTTCTGACCGGACACCTCACCGTGAGGGCATTCCATGCGAGGCCGATCCCGATCTCGACCTCATCCTGAGGTGCCGGAGCGCAGCGGAGGCCTCAAACGAGGGCTTCAGGGATCACGGCGTCGTCTGAAGGCCTCCTTCGAGGCTGCTGCGCAGCACCTCAGGATGAGGCTGAGGATTGGAGACGCGACGTTGAGCAGGCCCTGAACCGGGGCTCAGCTCAGCGTTCGACCAGACGCGCCTTCGGCGGTCCCTTCCATAACGGGGCGCCGCGCAGCCCGGGGACGCCATCCCCGGAACTCGGGAGGAACAGGATGTCCAGACTGCGCTGGCTCATGATCGGCCTCTGCATGGCCGCCAACGCCATCAACTACATCGACCGCGCCAACCTCGCGGTGGCTGCGCCGACCATGTCGAAGGAGCTGGGGCTCAGCGCCACCGATATGGGCCTGATCCTGTCGGGCTTCTTCTGGACCTACGCGGTGATGCAATTGCCGTTCGGCTACGTCGCCGACCGGGTCGGGGCACGGCTGTCGCTGATGGTTGCGGTCGTCTGGTGGTCGGCCTGCACGGCGCTGACCGCGGCCGGACGGGGTCTTCTGTCCCTGCTCGGCCTGCGCATGCTGCTGGGTGTCGGCGAGGCCGGGGCCTACCCATCCTTTGCCAAGGTCGCCGCTTCCTGGTTCCCCCGCTCGGAGCGGAGCTTCGCCAGCAGCATCTTCGACAGCGGCTCCCGGGTCGGATCCGCGCTCGCGATCCCGCTGGTCTCGTGGGTGATCGCGACGCTCGGCTGGCGGGAATCCTTCATCATCACCGGCCTGCTCGGCTTCATCTGGGCCGTGTTCTGGATGTGGCTCTATCGTGAGCCCGAGAACCACCCGGCGGTGACCCCGGACGAACTCGCGCAGCTCCGGGCCGCGCAGGAACGGCCGAAGGCGCTCGATACCGCCGAGGCCCAGAACCAGGTGCCGTGGCTGTCGCTGTTCCGCTACCGCACGGTCTGGGGGATGATGGCGGGGTTCTTCTGCCTGAACTTCGTGATCTACTTCTTCATCACGTGGTTCCCGACCTACTTGGTCAAGGCGCGCGGCTTCTCGCTGGCCGAGCTCGGTACACTGGGCAGCCTGCCGGCTCTGGCCTCGATCCCGGCAGGCTGGCTCGGCGGTTTCGCGTCGGATGCGCTCTACCGCCGCGGCTGGAGCCTGACGGCTGCCCGCAAGACCTGCCTGGTCGGCGGCATGCTGATGTCGTCGGTGATCACGCTGTCGATCATCGCACCGAACATCTACGTGGCGCTGCTCTTCTTCGCGGTGGCCTACGGCAGCCTCGCCTTCACGGCCGCTTCGATCTGGGCGCTGCCCGGGGACGTGGCGCCGACCCCCGCCCATGTCGCGTCCATCGGCGGCATCCAGAACTTCGCCTCGAACGTCGCTGGGATCGTGACGACCACCTTCACGGGGTTCATGCTGACCGTCACCCAGGGCTCGTTCGCGATCCCGCTGATGGTGGCCGGCGGCTTCTGCCTCCTGGGCGCCTTCATCTACCTCTTCGTTGTCGGTGAGATCGCGCCGCTGCCGGTCCGGGACGCCAAGGCGCCGGCCCTCCGGCCCGAAGCGGCCCGATGAGCGAAGCCGGCACGTTGGATTGTCAGGAGAGACCGATGTCTGCCTATCCCGTCATCACCCTGCGCCCGGACGACGGGGTCGTCGTCGCCCGCGGTGCCATCGAGCCGGGCACGCCGGTCGCGGACGGCGTGACCGCGGCCGAGCGCATCCCGGCCGGCCACAAGGTCGCGGTGCGGCCGCATCGAAGCGGCGAGGCGGTGACCAAGTACGGCCAGATCATCGGCTTCGCGAAGGAGGACATCGCGGCTGGCCGGCACGTCCACGTCCACAACCTCGGGATGGGCGAGTTCGCCCGCGACTACGCGTTCGGCGTCGACGCGCGGCCGACCCAGCTGGTCACGCCCCCCGCCACCTTCCAGGGCATCCGCCGCCCGGACGGTCGCGTGGCGACCCGCAACTACGTCGGCATCCTCACCTCGGTGAATTGCAGCGCGCATGTCGCCGACCTGATCGCCGACGCCTTCAGGCGCCACCCAATCCTCGGGCTCGATCCGCTGGCCGACTATCCGAACGTCGACGGCGTGGTGGCGCTCACCCACAAGACCGGCTGCGGCATGGCGATGGGCGAGCCGCTGCGGCTTCTGCGCCGGACGCTCGCGGGATACGCGCGGCACGTCAACTTCTCGCACATCGTGATGATCGGGCTCGGCTGCGAGGTGAACCAGATCGGCGCCTTCCTGGAGGAGCAGGGTCTGGCCGACCGGATCCGCAGCATGAACATCCAGAGCATGGGCGGGACCCGGAAGACCGTCGAGGCCGGCATCGACTTCGTGAAGGGCATCCTGGCTGAGGCGAACGTGGTGCATCGGGAGCCGATCCCGGCGAGCGAGCTGATCGTCGCCCTGCAATGCGGTGGCTCGGACGGTTATTCCGGCGTCTCGGCGAACCCGGCTCTGGGCATCGCCAGCGACCTCGTGGTGCAGAACGGCGGCACCGTGATCCTGTCGGAGACCACCGAAACCTACGGGGCGGAGCACCTGTTCACCCGCCGCGCGGTGAGCCCGGAGGTCGGCCAGAAGCTCGTCGACCTGATGCACTGGTGGGAGGAGTACACCCGCAAGGAAGGCTCGGAGATCGACGCCAACCCGTCACCCGGCAACAAGGCGGGCGGCCTGACCACGATCCTGGAGAAGTCGCTCGGCGCCATGGCGAAGGCCGGGAGCACCAACCTCGTCGAGGTCCTGCGCTACGCCGACCCGGTGACCGCCAAGGGCTTCGTGTTCATGGACACGCCCGGCTACGATCCGGTCTCGGCCACCGGGCAGGTGGCGGGCGGGGCGAATCTCGTGTGCTTCACCACCGGTCGCGGCAGCGTCTTCGGCTGCAAACCGGCCCCCTCCATCAAGATCGCCACGAACTCGGCCATGTACCGGCGGCTCGAGGAGGACATGGACGTCAATTGCGGCACGATCCTCGACGGGGAAGAAACCGTGGAGCAGGCCGGGCGCCGGATCTTCGACCTGATCCTGCGGGTCGCGGGCGGCGAGCGCACAAAGAGCGAGCAATTCGATTTCGGCTCCTCGGAATTCGCCCCCTGGCAGATCGGCGCAACCGTGTGACCTCCTGAGGGTCAGAGATCCGTTCGCACCACGCCCGGAAAGCTTAGGATGAAGTCCGGGCCGAAGGCGGTGACCGGCGTGTGAAAGCCCGCCGGCGCCGCGCCGGCGGCGAGGCGCCGAGCGGTCTCCACGGCGGTCCAAGCCGTCAGCGTGTAGCCCTCGGGGGTCTCCATGCGGCTCGCCACCCGCTGGCCCGCGGCGTCCCAGGCCTCGGCCAGGAACGCGCTGCGGGCCGAGGCCCGCGCCGCGGCTGATGGCCCCGCTGGCAGCCGGTCGATGCCGCGGTTGATCAGGCGCTGCGCGGTGCTGCCCGCGATGATTTTCCGGATGCCGGGTGGCAGGCCCGCAGCCGCCGCCATCGCCGGGAAGGCCTCGAAATACACGTCGATGTTCGGGACACGGGTGGAGTACCACGCGCTCGAGACATCGCCCCAGCCGAGCCCCACCGTCCGCCTCCTGCCGCGGCCGAAATCGGCGCTGCCCCGGGGCGGGCTCGGTAGTTCGACGATTCGGCCGTCCCGGCGCACCCGTGTGCCCCAGGCGATGCCCTCGACCATCGTGCGAGCGGTGCCCCGGCTGAAGCCGCCGAACCCGCCGATCGAGATCCGCAAGTGGGTCGCGCCGGGCAGCCGGCGCGCCACATGGGCGGCGAGGCAGTCGCTCGGCACAACATCGAAGCCTGCTGCCGGCAGCAGGACGATACCCGCCGCCTTCGCCTCGCCATCCCGCGCGGCGAGCGCCTCCAGAACCTCGATCTCGCCGGTGATGTCGACGTAGTGCGCGCCCGCGGCGAGGCAGGCCTCGGCCATTGGCCGCGCCGTCCGCGAGAACGGACCAGCCACGTGGATCACCACCGTGATGCCCGCCAGCGCCGCCCGCAGGCGGTCTGGCTCGTCGAGGTGCGCGGACCGGAACTCAAGCCCTAGACGGGTAGCGAGGGGCCGGAGCTTCTCCGGGTCGCGCCCCGCCAGAATCGGGCTCAGGCCCTGCGCGACGGCGTGCTCGGCCAGGAGCTGCCCGGTGTAGCCGCTGGCCCCGTAGATCATGATCGCGGTCATGCGAGGCTTCTGCCACCGCTCTCGCGGGTGTCAAAACGCGCAACGCACCGCCGCGGCGCGCGTCATGGATCCGCGGAGCGGAACGCAATCTCCAAGCGGCGCCGTGCGCGCGGTCCCCGATTCTATCGACAAGGCCAGCGATACGAAGGCCCACGGAGACGATAGGGAGTGCCGGGAGCCCCGCGGCCGACACGTGCTCCGGCGTCCCGCCGGCCACGGTGGCTGGCTCGATGCCAAGACCGACGGCCTCGCCGTACGGTTCGATCTGTCGCACGGCGTCCAGGCCTGCGCCGACGCGGTGGTGATCCCGGCCGTGATGCTGCGCTGCGAGGGTGCGCAGGCCGTGCTGATCGATGCCCTGCCAGCTGCTTATGCCGCCCGTTGATGACAAGCCAGGCCCGCCTTCGGCGAGAGGCGCTTAAATGGCGGCGGCGAACGGCGTAGCCTGCATCGTCGATGGCGTGAGAGTCGCCAGCCGAAGTCGAGGGATGATCCATGCTCGCATCCCACGTGCCCGACGGCGCTGCCGGACCGTTCGGCGCCTTCGCGACTGCCCTGCCCGAGCTGTCTCCGCTGCGCGCCGCCGTGGTGGCGGCCTGCCGCCGGCCCGAGCCGGACTGCATCGCGCCGCTCCTAGACCTCGCGCGCATGCCGCCCGATGCGGCGCGGCGCGTCTCCGCCCTGGCGCGGCGACTGGTGGGGAACCTGCGCCGCCATGCCCGTCGCGGAGGCGTGGAAGGCCTGATCCACGAATATGCCCTGTCGAGCGAGGAGGGCGTGGCGCTGATGTGCCTGGCCGAGGCGCTGCTACGCATCCCCGACGCGCCGACCCGCGACGCGCTGATCCGCGACAAGATCGCGGGCGGCGACTGGCAGGCCCATCTCGGCCACAGCCCGTCACCCTTCGTGAACGCGGCAACCTGGGGTCTGCTGGTCACCGGCCGGCTCGCCGCGACCCGCGACGAAGCCGGCCTTTCCGCCGCGCTCACCCGTCTGATCGCCCGCGGCGGTGAGCCGATCATCCGCACCGGAGTCGATCTCGCCATGCGGATGATGGGCGAGCAGTTCGTCACCGGGCGGACCATCACCGAGGCCCTGCGCAATGCCGTCCGGATGGAGGCGAGGGGATTCACCTATTCGTACGACATGCTCGGCGAGGCCGCCGTCACCGCCGAGGATGCGGAACGGTATCGGCGATCCTACGAGGCGGCGATCCGGGCCATCGGGGAGGCTTCCGACGGGCGGGGCGTGCTGCGCGGACCCGGGATCTCGATCAAGCTGTCCGCGCTCCATCCGCGCTATGTCCGGGCGCAGCGCGGCCGGGTCCTGGCGGAGCTCGTCCCCCGGGTGACGGATCTCGCCCGGCTCGCCAGGACTTACGCCATCGGCCTCAACATCGATGCCGAAGAGGCCAACCGCCTCGACCTCTCGTTGGATATCCTGGAAGCGCTGGCGACGGATCCGAACTTGGCCGACTGGGACGGGCTCGGTTTCGTCGTTCAGGCCTACGGAAAGCGTTGTCCGTTCGTGATCGACGTCTTGGTCGACCTCGCCCGGCGCAGCCGCCGGCGCCTGATGGTGCGCCTCGTGAAGGGCGCATACTGGGACAGCGAGATCAAGCGCGCCCAGGTGGATGGGCTCGCGGACTTCCCGGTCTTCACCCGCAAGGTTCATACCGATGTCTCGTACCTCGCCTGCGCGCGCAAACTCCTCGACGCGCCCGACGCGGTCTTCCCGCAATTCGCCACCCACAACGCGCAGACTCTCGCGAGCATCGTGGAGATGGCGGGCCCGGATTTCCGCCTGGGTCAGTATGAATTCCAATGCCTGCACGGGATGGGCGAGCCGCTCTACGAGTCCGTGGTCGCCGGAAATGCGCTGCGGCGGCCGTGCCGCATCTACGCGCCGGTGGGCACGCACGAGACCCTGCTCGCCTATCTCGTGCGTCGGCTTCTGGAGAACGGGGCCAACACCTCCTTCGTGAACCGGGTGGCTGATGAAGCTGTCCCGGTCGACGCGTTGATCGCCGACCCCGTCGCCTCCGTCGAGGCGATGCCGGTTCCGGGCGCGCCGCACGAGCACATCGCGCTGCCCCGCTCGCTCTACGGCCCGACCCGCCTCAATGCCGCCGGCCTCGACCTCGCGGACGAAGCGGCGCTCGCGCGCTTGGCGGGCGGGCTGCTGGAGAGCGGCCGATCGGCGTGGCGGGCGGTCCCGACCGGATCCTCTCCGGATTCTGCCGACGCGCCCGTGCGCAACCCCGCGGATCATCGGGACATAGTCGGATACTGGCGCTCAGCTACGCCGTCCGAGATCGAGCGCGCCCTCGTCCGCGCCGACGCGGCGGCCGGAGCCTGGGCGTCGACTGCGCCTGCCGCGCGGGCCGCTTGCCTGCGCCGCGCCGCCGACGCGTTCGAGGGCCGCATGCCGGTGCTGATCGGGCTGATCGTGCGCGAGGCCGGTAAATCCTGCGCCGACGCAGTGGCCGAGATCCGGGAGGCCGTGGATTTCCTCCGCTTCTACGCAGCGGAGGCCGAGCGGACGCTTGGGGGTGATGAGGAGCCGCTCGGGCCGATCGCCTGTATCGCGCCCTGGAACTTCCCGCTGGCGATCTTCGTCGGCCAGGTCTCCGCTGCCCTGGCGGCCGGCAACACGGTCCTGGCCAAACCCGCCGAGGAAACGCCGCTCACGGCCGCCGAGGCCGTCCGGGTGCTGCACGCGGCGGGCGTGCCGGACGATGCGCTTCATCTCCTGCCCGGCGCCGGCGAGATCGGGGCCGCCCTGGTCGGCGACGGTCGAGTTCAGGGTGTCATGTTCACCGGCTCGACCGCGGTCGCCAAGGGCATCCAGCATTGCCTGGCCGAACGCTTGACCCGTCACAGTGAACCCGTGCCGCTCATCGCCGAGACCGGCGGCCAGAACGCGATGGTGGTGGATTCCTCCGCGCTGGCCGAGCAGGTGGTCGCCGACGTCATCGCCTCAGCCTTCGATTCCGCCGGGCAGCGCTGCTCGGCCCTGCGCATCCTCTGTCTGCAAGAGGAGGTCGCCGATCGGACGCTGCACATGCTGCGGGGCGCCATGAAGGAGCTGGAGGTCGGAGATCCCCGCCGCCTCGCCGCCGATATCGGCCCCGTCATCACTGCCGAGGCCGCAGACCGCATCGCGGAACACGTGGCCGCGATGCGCGCGCGCGGCTTTCCGGTGGCGCAGCTTCCGCTGCCGCCGGAGACGGCTCACGGGACTTTCGTGCCGCCGACGCTCATCGAGATCAGGCGCGTCGGGGATGTCGAGCGCGAGGTGTTCGGGCCGGTTCTGCACGTGCTGCGCTACCGCCGGGCCGATCTCGACCGATTGCTGAATGAGATCGACGCCACCGGCTACGGCCTGACCTTCGGCCTGCACAGCCGCATCGACGAGACGATCGCTCGGGTTCTCGGGCGCGTACGGGCCGGGAACCGGTATGTGAACCGCAACATCATCGGCGCGGTGGTGGGGGTGCAGCCCTTCGGCGGATCCGGCCTGTCGGGCACGGGGCCGAAGGCCGGCGGACCGCTTTATCTCGGCCGTCTCGTGCGCCGACCGCCGCCTGCGGCGCTCGACGGGCTCGCGGCAGGCGATGGCAGGTCGCTTCGCCACTACCGGAACTGGCTTCGCGCGACGGAGCGCGCGGGTATCGCGGATCGCCTCGCAGACAGATTTCCGGCCGTCGCCGAGATCGTCTTGGCGGGCCCGGTCGGAGAGCGAAATCTCTATGGTCTTCGGCCGCGGGGACGCGTTGCGGCCCTCGCACAGACGGAGGCGGGGCTCCTGCTCCAGCTCGGGGCGATCCTGGCGACCGGCAATCGCGCGCTGGTCGTCGGCACGGCGCGGAGCCCGGGCATCCTCACGGATCTGCCGGCCGAACTCGCCGCACGGGTCGAATGCGTGGCGAGCCTTGATGCCGCGGGTGAGCTTCGGGCCATCCTGTTCGAGGGAGATGCTGACGGTCTGCAGGCCTTGAACCGGGCCGTTGCCGCGCGTCCTGGCCCGATCCTTTCCGTCCAGGCCCGCACCCCCGAAGCCCTGGCGGGTGGGGATCTTTACGCGCCGACCGGCCTCGTCGAGGAGATCTCGACCGCGATCGACACCGCCGCTGCGGGCGGCAACGCCAGCCTCATGAGCGTCGGATAGGAGGCGGCTTGCGGTCGGGCCGACCGGCGCAGTTTCGAGAACAGTGGCAGGCCGATCAGCCTGCCGCGGGTTGGACGGTGCCGCGGATTGCGGCACCTCTTCAGATCGGCTTGCGAGCGTCGGCTCAGGCGGCGCGGGACCAGCGGATGTCGCCGAGGCTCTCGCGGAAGGCGAAGCGGGCCAAGTGGTCGGCCACCACGTTCTCCAGCCGCGTCAGGTTGACCGGGTCGGAGCTGTCGATGCGCATCACCAGGGCATCTGGCTCGGCATCGAAGGTGCAGATCCGGTCCTCGCCGAACGGCACGGTGCCGTGCTCCGGGGTCGCCTCGACCTTGAATTTGTGGCTCCAGTGCCGGCAGAGCTGCTGCAGATAGCGGCTCGCCTCCGTGGTCTGCACGCGGGCCTGTGAGGTGGGCATTCCGTCGGTCTCCAGAAGGATGATGGGCAGTCTGTCGTTGACGGTTCGTCGGACGATCTCGCAATTGCGAGATAGGAAGGCCTCAGAGCAAATGCCATGCCTGGCGCTGACGGACACGTCTCCGCCGTCTCCGATGAAGGTCGGTCCGAAGCGTTAGCAGACGCTTAAAGCCTCGGGCGGCCGCGGCGGATCGCGGCGGCGCGTGGCAGTCCTGCACCCCCCTGCGCGCCGAATTATGGCGCAACGCACAAAATCTCAGATCTGCGACGGCGGTGCGGCTTCCGGCCGGGCGAGGACCTTGCCGGGATTGAGGAGATCGCGCGGATCGAGGGCCGCCTTGAGCCTGCGCATCAGGTCGAGCCCGACCGGATCGCCATAGCGTTCGAGCTCGTCGCGCTTGATGAGCCCGACCCCGTGCTCGGCCGCAATGGAGCCGCCGAGTTCATGCACGACGTCGTGTACGATGCGGTTGAACCGTCCCCACTGCCCAAGGAAGTCCGCCGGTGCCATGCCGGCGGGCTGGGTCAGGTTGAAGTGAATGTTGCCGTCGCCGAAATGACCGAAGCCGCAGGGGCGCAGGCCGGGCATGGCGGCGATGCAGGCCGCGGCTGCCCGCTCCAGGAACTCCGGCAGCCGCGAGAGCGGCACCGAGATGTCGTGCTTGATCGAGGCACCCTCGCGGGTCTGCGCCTCAGGCACGCCCTCGCGCAGCCGCCAGAGCGCGTCGTTCTGTGCGCCGCTGGCACCGATCGTGGCGTCGGCGATCAGCTTGTCTTCGAGTGCGCGGCCCAGCGCAGCTTCGAGCTCAGCATGGGTGTCGGCGTCTGGACGCGCCGAGGCGACCTCGATCAGCGCGTAGGCGCCGTGCTCGCCCGCGAGCGGCCGGATGGTGCCCGGAACGTGCCGCAGGACGATCTCTAGGCCAAAGGGCGGCAGGTACTCGAAGGCCGTCAGATCCCGGTCCATTCGCCCCCGCAGGAACACGAACAGGTCCAGGGCGGCCCGGGCGGATTCCAGCCCGACAAAGGCGACGCTGGCGGAGCACGGCTTCGGAAACAGCTTCAGAACGGCCGCCGTGACGATGCCGAGAGTGCCTTCCGAGCCGATGAAGAGCTGCTTCAGGTCGTAGCCCGCATTGTTCTTCCGCAGGGCCGTGAGCCCGTTCCAGACCCTCCCGTCGGCCAGGACAACCTCCAGGCCGAGGACGAGATCCCGGGCGTTGCCGTAGGCCAGGACGGCGATCCCACCGGCATTGGTGCTGATCCCGCCACCGATCCGCGCCGATCCACGCGAGGCATAGGAGAGAGGGAACAGCATGCCGGCCGCGTCCGCCGCCTCCTGCACATCCTGGAGGATCATCCCGGCTTCCACTGTGATGGTGGCATCGACGGGATCGACCGAACGCAGCCGCGTCATCCGTTCCAGAGAGAGAACGACCCCACCTTGCGGCACGCCCCCGCCGGTAAGCCCGGTGTTGCCGCCGAGGGGGACCACGGCGATGCCGGCCTGTGTGCAGGCGCGAACCGCAAACGCCACCTCCTCGGTGGTGCCCGGGCGCAGCACGGCTAGGGCCGAACCGGTGAACAGCCGCCGCATCTCGACCAGGTAGGGCGCCAAGTCGTCCGGATCGGTCAACACATGCCGCGCGCCGAGCCCGTCGCGCAGCGCGGTGAGCAGGGTCTCGTGGGAAGCCGCCGTCAGGGTCATGAGTAAAATTTTGTAGGCCGGGGCGGTCTCGTTGCAAGCACCGGTATGGCGCGCTCCGGCGCACACCTTACAACGGTCGCGTAGGTCCTGGGTGGCGCCGTGCCACGCCAGCAGGACGATCCACCGCAGAGGCAGAGATGCTCTCCGTCATCCAGAACCCGCCCCGCGTCGCGCTCCCCATCGTCGGCAGCAGCGATCTGTTTCCCGTCCGTCGCGTCTACTGTGTGGGGCGGAATTACGCCGCCCATGCTCGCGAGATGGGGGCCGACCCGGACCGGGAGCCGCCATTCTTCTTCATGAAGCCCGCCGACGCCCTCCAGATCGTCGGCTCCGAGCCGGCGGCCCACGTCTACCCGCCGAAAACCCGGAACTACCATTTCGAGGTGGAGATGGTGGCCGCCCTCTCCGGCGGCGGCAGTGACATCCCGGTCGATTCGGCCCTCGACCACGTCTACGGTTACGCCGTCGGCCTCGACATGACCCGGCGTGACCTCCAGGACGAGGCCAAGAAGATGTCCCGGCCGTGGGATACCGGAAAGGCCGCCGACGGGTCCGGGCCGATCGGCGCCCTGCATCCGGTCTCGATGATCGGCCACCCGGCGCGCGGATCGATCACACTGTCGGTCGACGGAGAGATCCGCCAGAAGGGGGACCTCGCCGATATGATCTGGTCGGTGGCCGAGCAGATCGCCTACCTGTCGGGCTATTTCAACCTGCAACCGGGCGACCTGATCTTCACCGGGACACCCTCCGGGGTCGGGGCGGTCGAGCGCGGCCAGCGCATGGTGGCGGCCATCGCCGGTCTCGGCGAGATCACTCTCGACGTCGTCTGAACCCGCGCCTCACCGCATGTTCCTCGATCGGCCGCTGCTGCGGCACCTTTTTCACCTCGGGGCCCTCGCGTCCCGGGGCATGACCCTCGGCGTGCGCGGCGTCGCCATCGACCCGCAGAACCGCGTGGCGCTGGTGCGCCATACCTACGTCAGCGGCTGGCACCTGCCGGGCGGCGGCGTGGAACGCGGCGAGACCGCATCGGCCGCCATGGAGCGCGAGTTCCGCGAGGAGGCAGAGATCGTTCCTGACGAGCCGCTGCGCCTGCTGGGTCTCTACAAGAACGGCGCGGCAGCACCCCGCGATCATGTCGCGCTGTTCATCCTGCCAGCCTTCACGGTCCTGCGCCCCAAGGCGCCTGACCGTGAGATCGCCGCCTGTGGGTTCTTCCCGGTGGACGCGCTGCCCGAAGGCACTACGCGGGCGACACTCACCCGCCTGCGGGAGGTCCGCCAGGGGCTCCCGCCGGACCCGAACTGGTAAATCGTCACGGTTCGCAAAAGAGACGCTTGCGTCGCCCGGCGGAATGGTGTTTAGAGAGCGCCGCCGGGGGCCGCCGGCACGAAAGTCCGGGCGGCACGGTACAGTGAGCGGGTGTAGCTCAGGGGTAGAGCACAACCTTGCCAAGGTTGGGGTCGAGGGTTCGAATCCCTTCGCCCGCTCCAGTTTTCCCAACCATATTTCCGATCGGAACAGTAGGCGTCGAGGTCAGCGCGATCCGCGTGCCCGGCGGGCGCGAGGGTTTCGACACAGACCGTCCAATGTGGACGCTCCGATCAGGCCGTGGTTCTCTCGAAGCTGCCGAGATCCCTGCCGAATTCCTGAATGCGTCTCACGGACAGGCTGTGTCGCGAGACCGCTGGCGAACAAGCCCGTCCGTCGCCCTGAGGCGCGCACGCCCGCGGATAGCGACGGCCGCGCGAGCCTCTCGGCAGGCTACGCCCGCCTCAGCAGGCTCGGCGACCGGAAATCCGAGGCCCGGCTCTGCGAGACGGTCGCTCGCGGTCCGGCTGTCCGCTGGTCCGACAGGCGGATCTGGTCAATCAGCATCGGCTTTGCGTAGTAGAAGCCCTGCGCGCACCGGATCTGCGTCGCGCCCAGCAGGTAGGCGACCTCCTCGAAGGTCTCGACGCCCTCGGCGACCACCGACATGCCGAGCGCCAGGCCGAGGGACTCGATCGCCTTCAGCACGATCTGGCTGCGCGGGCGCTTGTCGATGTCGGTGATGAACGAGCGGTCGATCTTCAACTCGTCTGCGGTGATCTCCGCCAGGGCGGCGAGTGACGAGTAGCCGACGCCGAAATCGTCGATGGAGACCCGCGCGCCGATCGCCCGGATCCTTGGCAAGACCTCGCGCTGGAACCGGCCCTTGGTGAAGAAGGCCTCCTCGGTGAGTTCGAGGACGAAGCGCCGGGCCATGCCGGTCTCGCCGAGCGCGTCGCAGAACGCCGACATGAACGGGACGTCGCAGGCCTGCTTGGCGGCGATGTTGAGGCTCACGGAGACGTCCGGGCCGAAGACCTCGTCGATGGCCGGCATGGCCAGGACCGTCTCGGCCAGCACCTGCAAGGTGATCTCGTTGATCAGCCCCAGCTCGATGGCGAGCCCGATGAAGTCGCCGGGAGCCTGGATCATGCCGAGTTAGTCACGCCAGCGCAGGAGCACCTCGACGCCGAGAACCGCGTGCGTGCGCATGTCGACCTTCGGTTGGAAGGCGCAGCAGAAACAGCGGTCGCGGATCGCCAGCCGGAGCCGTTGCTCCACCGCCATCCGGGCGGTTGCGGCGTGGCTCATCGTCTCCTCGAAGACGCTGACTCCGCCCTTCACGCCGTCCTTGACCCGGTACATGGCGTTGTCGGCCTGGCGGCGCAGGACCTCGTAGGTGGTTCCGTGTTCCGGAAACAGGCTCAGCCCGATGGAGGCGGAGGCGAAGATCTCGTGGCCATCGATGAAGAAGGGCTGCTTCAGACGCTCCGAGATTTCGAGCACGGCCGACAAGGTGGCGGCCTGATCGGTGATGGGGTTCAGCAACAGCACGAATTCATCGCCGCCGATGCGCGCGAGCAGGTCGCTCTGGCGCAGGGTCCCGCGGACCCGGTCGGCCACCTTGCGCAGCAGCGCATCACCCGCGGCGTGGCTGTAGTAGTCATTGATGTGCTTGAAGTTGTCGAGATCGAGAAACGCCAGGGCGAAGCGGTCCGAGGGGCCTGCCCGGGCGACGAGGTCCTCGATGCTCTGCTCGAACAGGGTCCGGTTCGGCAATCCGGTCAGCGCGTCGATATAGGCCTGCGCGATCAGGTCGCGTTGGAGCCGGTGGTGATGCGTCACGTCGGTCAGCGTGGTGAGCGTGTAGGTCTCCTGCTCGGAGAGCACCGCGCGCGCCTGCGCTTCCACGATGCGCTCGTCGATCTCCTCGACCACCGCGCCATCGGACTGGGCGCAGGCTGCCTCCGGAAGATCGCGGACCGCCCGCGGGTCCAGGGCGCGCGCGGCCGCGTTGGCGAGGATGCAGACGCCCTGCTCATCGTGAACGACCACCCCGACCGGAAGCGCCTGGATCGTGGCTTCCAGCAGGCTGCGGCGATGGCTTGACGGAGGCTCGCGCACGCTCAGCCCTGCTGCCAGAGCGTCTTGGCCGTGCGCAGGCCGGTTTCGGCCGGAAGCTCCCCGGCTTCTAGGGGGCGGCGCAGCAGGCGGCGGTGCACCTGGTCGAGGGCGGCGCCCTGGCCGCCTTCGACACCGGGATCACGGCCGAGGCGCCCGAGGGCCGAAGCGTCCGTGTCGAGCCCGCTCACCTTGCTCATGGTCGCCCCGCGCCAGCGTTCGACGACGGCACCCACGAAGGCCGCACCGGCGATCGGCTCGCCTTCCTCCGGGGCGCGCCCGCTCATGTCGTTGCGCGGCTGCCGCTCCGGCGGCAGCGGGCTGAAGGTCATCCGCGCCGGCATCGGTACGCCTTCCCCGAAGGCGATGACCTCACCGGTGCCGAGCGAGGGAACGAAGCTGAGCAGATTTACTGCGTCGGAGACGGCTGCCGCCAGGAAGGCCTGATCGCGCTCGTTGGTCATCCGCATGGCGAACAAGGTGCTGCACTGGGACATGATCGTCGGGTCGAGCTCGGCCGGGCGCTGCGTGACGAGGCCGAGATAGACGCCATGCTTACGGCCCTCGCGGGCGATCCGCGACAGGGCGCGGCGCGTGGGCGTAAATCCGACCGAGCGATCGGCCGAGGCATAGCGGTGGGCTTCCTCGCACACGAACAGGAGCGGGATGGCGCCCTCGCTCCAGATGCCGAACTCGAAGGCGAGGCGGCAGAGCACGCAGACCACAGCGTCGACGACCTCCATGGGCAGCCCGGCGAGCTGCATGATCGTCATCGGCCGCCCGTCCGGCTCCAGCCGGAACAGATGCGCGAGGAGTTCGCCCATCATGTCGCCGCCGACATTGGCGTTCTCGAACATGAAGCCGTAGCGCGGATCGTTGCGGATCGCCTCGATCCGGGTGATCAGGCGGTGGTAATGCATCCGCGAGACGCGGTTCTCCAGGCGGCCCATCCGCTCGTCGATGAGCGAGATCAGGTCCTGCAGCATGTACGGGACCGGTGTGTCGACGGTATAACCGGCGCTCTTTCCGATCGTGCGCTTGACGATCTGGCGATCGCTGGCCTCCTTGTACTGCGCATACTTGCTCTTCGCCAGCGGGATGACTTCCGCCAGGATCTCGATCTCCTCGTCCACCGGCGAGCGGCCGCCGTAGATCACGTCGGCGATCTCTTCCAAATTGAACAACCAGAAGGGCAGCTTGAGATTGCGCGTGTTGATGACGCTGGCGCGGTCCTCGAAGCAGGCGGCGTACTCGTTGTGCACGTCCAGCAGGAAGATGCGCACGGACTGGCGGGCACGCATCACTTGGTCGAGGATGACAGCGACACCGCTGGACTTGCCGACGCCGGTCGTACCGAGCACGGCGAAGTGTTTCGTGAGCAGGTCCTCGACCTTGATGCAGGCCGGGGTGTCCTGATCCTGATAGAGCGCGCCCACGGCAGCCGTGGTCGATTCGGCCACCTGGTACACGACGCGCAGGTCGGCGGGCGGAAGCAGATCGACGGCATCGCCGATGGCAGGGTAGCAGGCCACGCCGCGACGGAATCGCTTGGCGCCGTCCTCCACGAGGATCTCCCCGAGCAGATCGAGGCTGGCATAGGCGCCGGGCAGACGGCCATGGTCACTGCCCGACGACAGGGTCGTGATGATGCCGATCAGGATCGCGGTCCCGGCCCGGATCCGGACGAAGTTCCCCACGGTCACCCGCACGTCCGGCCGGCCGTTCTGGCCGAGAAGCGCAAGATGCACCTTGGACCCCTCGATGGAGGTCACCGAGCCCATCTGCCGCGTCGTGACCGCGTCCCGGACTGCTCCGTCACCGTTCAGCATCGCCCGTTTCCTGGTCCGCACATGAAAAGCGGATCGAAACTGGCGCTTTCTGATTAAAGATCCGGCAAAGGGCAGATCTCGTCCGCCTGATGCTTAATCATTGCCTTAAGGAATCTAATACCGGCCAGTTGTGTTGGAATTTACCTCACCACCAAAAAAGTGGTGAGGCATCTGGGCGGCGCGCCGACCCGGCTCTCGCGCAGTCTGATCCCTCTGGACCGATATGGCGTCCGATGGCCGAACCCTCCAACCGGTGAGAGACCGGCGGCCCTGTACGTCGCGGCCTAGTGCGCGCGCATGTCGTCGAAATGCTCCCGCTTCCAGCATTCGCCGGAGATCCGCGCGCCGTTCTGCGTCACGAAGGCGTAGGGTGAATGTTCGACCACCGCGCCGCCGCGCGTGCGGATGATCCACCGGAAGCATCTCGGATCGTCGACGCAGGGGACGATTTCGACCGTATGGGTATGTACAGGATCAATCGACATGCGGCTTTAACGTTTCAGCTCGGGTTTCCGCTCCGATGGCCGTGTGCGGACGGTTACTTAAGTGTCCCAACGCGCCCGACACGTCCGCGTGAAGCGACCGCTACCGGAATCGCCCGTGCTACGATCGGGTTCCATCGGACGGGCGCGATCGGGCCGAATCTCAAACCTGACCGAGAAGGACATGGCATGCCGATCCAAGCCCTCAACGACCGCAAGAAGCTGTCGAACGACTTCAACGAGGCCAACGACGCCTTCATCGACGAGGTGCTGGCGGCGCTGCAATCGGGGCGGATTCCGATCGATCTGGCGCGCGCCTACCTCGCGCATCCGGTCGCGATGATGCACACCGACGGGGCCCAGGCGGTCGCCAACTACTTCGAGCGCATGCTCGCGCAGCGGCCGAACATCGATTGGACGCCGGGCGCCTGACCCGGGCGGGGCTCGACCCGGAAAGGATGCACGGATGACAGCCGACGAGATCGAGGATCTGAAGCGTGCCCGCTCGGCGCTGGCGCGACAAAGGAATGCCATCGCCCGGCGCCTGGGCGGTCTCGACGTCGCCCCGATCTCGATGGCCGAGGATCTGACCCGGACGCTCCTGGCTATCGAGGCCGTGGACCGCGCCCTGGTCGATGCCGGACAACCCCACCTCGACATCGGTCCGGCACCGGAGCTGTGACGGCCGGGGCGCCGGCCTTTCGCGCCGCGCAGAACCTTGCGCCGCGCTCCCGCCCGGGCGTACAGGCGCTGGAGTGCTCCGAGGAGACCCGACGATGACCGACCGCCTGCCCGGCTTCAACACGCTTGCGATCCACGCGGGCGCCGCCCCCGACGCAGCGACGGGCGCGCGGGCCACGCCGATCTACCAGACCACGAGCTTCGTGTTCGACGACGTCGACCACGCCGCGTCTCTGTTCGGGCTTCAAGCCTTCGGCAACATCTACACGCGGATCACGAACCCGACGAACGCCGTGCTGGAGGAGCGCATCGCGGCGCTGGAAGGCGGCACCGCGGCCCTGGCCGTCGCCTCGGGACATGCCGCGGAGTTCCTGACCATGCATGCCCTGATGCAGCCTGGCGACGAATTCGTCGCCTCAAACAAGCTGTACGGCGGCTCGATCAACCAGTTCAACCACTCCTACCGCAACTTCGGCTGGTCGGTGGCCTGGGCCGACAACGACGATCCGGCCTCGTTCGAAGCGGCGATCACGCCGCGCACCAAAGCGATCTTCTGCGAGTCGATCGCCAATCCCGGCGGGGTCATCACCGACATCCAGGCGCTGTCGCAGATCGCCAAGAAGCACAACATCCCGCTCGTCGTCGACAACACCATGGCGACGCCGTACCTGATCCGGCCGTTCGAGCACGGCGCCGACATCGTCGTCCACTCGGCCACCAAGTTCCTGGGCGGGCACGGCAATTCCATCGGCGGCCTGATCGTCGACGGCGGCTCGTTCCAGTGGGCGGGCGACGCCCGCTATCCGATGATGAGCCAGCCCCGGCCGGAATATTCCGGCATGGTGCTCGCCGAGACCTTCGGCAATTTCGGCTTCGCCATCGCCTGCCGGGTGCTCGGCCTGCGCGATCTCGGGCCGGCGCTCTCGCCGTTCAACGCCTTCCTGATTCTCAACGGCATCGAGACGCTGCCGCTCCGGATGCAGCGCCATTCCGACAACGCTCTCGCGGTGGCCAAGCACCTGTCGACGCACGCGGCGGTGTCCTGGGTGAGCTACCCGGGCCTGGAGAGCGACCGCTACCACCAACTCGCCAAGCGCTACACGCCGAACGGCGCCGGCGCGGTCTTCACCTTCGGCCTGAAGGGTGGCTACGAGACCGGTGTGAAGCTCGTCTCGAACCTCCAGCTCTTCTCGCACCTGGCCAATATCGGTGACACGCGCTCGTTGATCATCCACCCGGCCTCGACCACGCACCGCCAGCTCACGGACGTGCAGAAGACCGCCGCCGGGGCGGGTCCGGACGTGGTGCGGCTGTCGATCGGGCTGGAAGATCCGGCGGACCTGATCGAGGACCTCGACGCGGCGCTCGGCGGCTGAGCGCCCGGTCCGAGACGATCGCCTGGCCCTGAGGCCCGCACGGGCTCACCAGCCGGATGAGGATGTGCCAATGACGCCCAGCGCGGGCGCAACGCGTCCCCTCTTCCGTGCGGGAGAGGGGACCGACGCCCCGTCTTGTGTCGCCGGTTCATCGTTCAGTGCTCGGGCGTTCGTCCCATCGCACGTCGATGGAGGCCGATGGGGGCTCGCGCGCGCTCAAGGCGATGCTCCCGGCGAGCGGCTCAGAACGCCTCCTGCTCCAGCGCCATCGTGGTGTCCGCACCGGCCTTGATCCGCGTCAGCCGCAGCGCCGTCTCCGGCAGCGTCCGCTCCATGAAGAAGCGACCGGTGGTGAGCTTGGCGTCCCAGCGCGGGGCGGGAGCCTCGGCGTTCCTGGCGAGCGCCGCCTTGGCGATCCGCGCCCACATGTAACCGAGCGCCACGAGCCCGAAGAGGTGCATGAAGTCGGTCGCGCCGGCGCCGGCATTGTCGGGCTTGCTGAAGGCGTTCTGCATCAGCCACATCACGGCGCCCTGGAGATCGTTCACGCCGGCCTGGAGCGGCTTGACGAACGGCGCCATCGCGGGATCCTCGCCGTGATCCTTCAGGAAGGTCTGGACCTCGCCCAGGAAGGACATCATCGCCCGGCCGCCGTCCTTCGGCAGCTTGCGACCGATCAGGTCCATGGCCTGGATGCCGTTGGCGCCCTCGTAGATCATGGCGATGCGGGCATCGCGCACGAACTGCGACATGCCCCATTCCTCGATGTAGCCGTGGCCGCCGAGCAACTGCTGTGCCTCGACCGCGTTGGCGAAGCCGCGATCGGTGAACACGCCCTTCACCACCGGCGTCATGAGCCCGAGATGGTCGTCGGCCGCCTGACGCTCCTTGGCGTCCTCGGAGCGGTGCAGGATATCGGCCTGGAGTGCGGTCCAGAGCATCAGGGCGCGGGCGGCTTCGTTGAAGGCGCGGATCTGCATCAGCGTGCGGCGCACGTCCGGATGGACGAGGATCGGGTCGGCGGCCTTCTCCGGCGCCTTGGCGCCGGTCAGCGCGCGGCCCTGGAGACGGTCCTTCGCGTAGGCGGTGGCGTTCTGGTAGGCGACCTCGGACTGTCCGAGTCCCTGGACGCCCACCGCGAGCCGCGCCTCGTTCATCATCACGAACATGGCGTTGAGGCCGCGATTCTCCTGGCCCACCAGCCAGCCCGTCGCCCCGTCATAGTTCATGACGCAGGTGGCGTTGCCGTGGATGCCCATCTTGTGCTCGAGGGAGCCGCACGACACGCCGTTGCGGGCTCCGAGCGAACCGTCGGCGTTCACCAGGAACTTCGGCACCACGAACAGCGAGATGCCCTTGGTGCCTGCGGGCGCGCCCTCGATCCGGGCGAGGACGAGGTGGACGATGTTCTCCGCCAGATCGTGCTCGCCGGCCGAGATGAAGATCTTGGTGCCGGTGATGCTGTAGGAGCCGTCGCCGTTCGGCGACGCTTTGGTCTTGAGCAGACCGAGATCCGTGCCGCAATGCGGCTCGGTGAGGTTCATCGTGCCGGTCCAGGCGCCCTCGACCATCTTGGGCAGGTAGCGCGCCTTCTGCTCGTCCGTGCCGTGGACCAGCAGGGCCGCCATCGCGCCTTGAGTCAGGCCGGGATACATCCCGAACGCGAGATTCGCCCCTGAGGCGAATTCCTGGATCGCCGTGTTGATCGTGTGGGGGAGGCCCTGGCCGCCATACGTCTCCGGAACCGAGAGCCCCATCCAGCCGCCGCTCGCGTAGGTGTCGTAGGCGGCCTTGAAACCGGTGGGGGTGCGCACGCTGCCGTCGGCCTCGCGGCGGCAGCCCTCGATGTCGCCGGTCCGGTTGAGCGGCGCGAGCACTTCCTCGGCGAGCTTCGCCCCCTCGCGCAGGACCGCCTCGACCACGTCGGGCGAAGCGTCGGCGAACCCGGCCAAGTTGTCCCGGCTGTGGAAGCCAAGGACGTCGGTGAGCAGGAACAGCGTGTCGTCGACCGGTGCGCGATACTGCGGCATCTCAGCTTTCCCCCGTACGCGCGGGCCTCTCGGGTCGACCCGCCGCATTGCCGGCATGTAACCGTGCCGCCGCCTCCGGAGCAACGGCCGAGCCTTGTGCGACTAGGAGCCCCGCCGGGCGGAACGGGGGTGATCTCCGACGCAACCATTACCGGACCAGCGAACCCTTAACCTTGTGTTTACCAAGAAAGTTAATGGTCACGCTCGAACGACCCGATGCGCGCGTTCTATGGAAACCGTCTAGCGGTCACGCCGGCGCGCACAGGATCGGACGCGAACGCTGCCGACGACAGGCCACCGATGACCCGCACCGCGATGCCGCAGCTCGACAGTTTCGATCCCGAGGTGCTCGACGCCGCCCGGGACGTGGCGGCGCGGGCTGGGGTTCCTCTCGAGACGTGGATTGCTTCGGTGGTGCCGCAGCAGCCCGGAGCGCAGGGCAACCGGCGACACCGGCGGCGCCTTCGTGCCGAGCAACTCGCGCACGAGACGAGTCGCCACGAGATCGCGCGCGAGCGCGGCCAGGCGCCCCGGGAGACTGCGCCCCGGGAGACTGCCGGGATGGCGGGGCGCCCGGGATCAGCCGCCGACGAGTACGGCCAGGGTTTCGCCGCCCTGATGAACCGGCTCGACGGGCTCGACCGCGCCCTGGACGAGGAGCGGCGCAGCGCGCAGGAGGCCGAGGCGCGACGTCTGGCGGAGATCGAGGCGCGCATCGAGCGCGCCCTGAAAGGGGCTCCGGTCCAGCAGGTCACCGAGCGGCTGGGCGACATCGAGCGCCGGATGTCGCAGCTCGGCGAGCAAGTCGCGGCGACGCGCCAGCCCGGCCGCCGCGGGCGTCCGGCCGCCGCCGACATCCGCAGCGCGGTCCAGGATATCCGCCAGCGCCAGCGGGAGCTGTCGGAGGAGGCCGAGGGCCGATCGGAGATCAAGCCTGCTTCCGACGGTGGCGTCGTCGCGAGTATGCGCATGGATCTGGCCCGTCGCCTGGAGGCCCGGATCGAGGAAGGGACGGCGCCCTCAGCCGCCCTGTCCGAGCTTCAGAACGAGACCGCGCGGCTGCGCGAAGCGATCAACCAGCTGGCGACCAGCCACGACATCGGCGCGCTGGAGCAGGCCGTGATCTCGCTCGCGAGCGGTGTCGAGCGCGCCCAGGCGGGCACGGATCTCACGGTAATTGCGGCGCCGATCGAGCAGGTGCGGGTGCAGGTGGAGCGGCTGGCCGAGGAGGTCGCCGAGAACGTCCACAGCCGCGTCGCGGAAGACGTCCGTCGCCTCGAGGAGCGCCTCGACAGCGTCGCCGCGACCGGCGCTGCCGACCCCGACGGCCATACGCTTGCCGGTCTGTTCGCCGAACTCGAAGAGATCCGCCGTCTGATCGCCGCCCTGGCGGGTCCCGAGCGGATCCAGGGGCTCGCCCAGAGCCTGCAGGCCGTGAGTGCCCAGATTTCGCAACTGCAGCGGATCGGCACCGGTCCTGACTTGCGGCCACTGCTGGAAGAGATCCGCAGCGACGTGAAGACCGCCGCGCCGGCCGCGCTGGCCGAGCAGATCCAGGTTCTGGCCGATAAGGTCGACATCCTGTGCGCGCGGGACGATTGGTCCGACCGCGCTGGCGAGCCGGGCGCCGCCCGGGCCAGCGAGATGGCCTCGATTCACGCGATGCTGCGCAGCCTCGCCGAGAAGGTCGATCAGGTCGGCAACCGCTCGGAGCACGAGGGGCTCGACGCCTTGGAGAAGCAGGTGGTCACGCTGGCCGGCCGCCTCGAAGCGCCGGTGAGCGCCGACCCTGCCCTCGCCGGTCTGGAGCGGACCATGGCCGACCTGCTCCGGCAGGTGACGGCCCTGCGCGAGGCGGCGCCGAGCGAGGCCGCGGTGGAGCGTGCGGCGCGAAATGCGGTGGCGCAGACCCTGAAGGGATCCGGCATCGCCGCTGCCGATACCGGCGAGATCGGTCTCCTGCGCGCCAGTCTGGCCGACATGCAGGCGCGGCAGGTGGCCTCCGATCAACGACTCGGCGCGACGCTGGAAGGCGTCCAGTCAGCCCTCGAACGGCTCCTCGTCCGGCTCGGTCCGGCGGAAGGGGTTGCCCCGCGGGCGCCGTCCCTGGACGAGCGCCTGATGGCCTCGACGAGCCCCGAGGCGGCGCTCTCGTCCGAAGAGGGACGGGCCATGGTGCGGCGAGAGGTCTCCGACGCTCCACGGCTCGCCGACGGCCTACTCGAGCCCGGGAGCGGACGCCCAGTCCGGCAGCCGCGCGCAGGACGGGATCCGTCCGGTCGCCGGCCGGCCAAGGAACACGCTGCAGAGCCGGTACGCCCGGGCCTGGCCACCGAGGCCGGGGCCGAGACCGACATCAAGACGAGCTTCATCGCGGCGGCCCGCCGGGCCGCGCAGGCCGCGCAGGCTGAACTGGCCGCGGAAGCGCCGGCCGAACGCCGCGAGGCTCGTATCCAGAAGGCGGTGCCTTCGCGCCCGACTGCGGAGGAGGGGCGGCTGGGCCGGCTCCGCGCCGAGATCGACCGGCGCCGTCGACCCCTGCTCCTCGGTCTCGCCGCCATCGTGTTGGCCCTGGGGGCCCTCCAGGCGATCAGCATGCGCAGCCCGGAGGAGCCGCAACGTCCGGTTCAGGCAAGCCAGGCTGCGCCTGCCCGGGAGCAGCCGATCAAGGACGCCCCGACGGAGTCCGCCAAGGAAGAGGCCAAGGAAGCCAACAAGGAGGCGTCGGCCGCCAAGCCTGCCGCAGCCGATCCGGTGACCACGCAGGCCCTCCCGAATCCGGTGCCGGCCGAGTCCCGCCCGTCCGCCACCAAGGCGTCCGTGCCCCAGGTCTCGGGGATGAACACTCTGCAGGCCGATCTCGGCAATCTGCCGCCGGCGCTTGCCAAGGTGAAGCTCGCGGCCCTGGATGGCGATGGCACCGCGGTCTGGGATCTCGCCACCCGGGAGGCCGACGGCCGCGGCATGCCCCGCGACCTCTCCGTGGCGGTCAAGCTCTACGAGAAGCTCGCAACGGCCGGCTATGCGCCGGCCCAGTACAAGCTCGCCGGCCATTACGAGAAGGGTTCGGGCGTCATCCGCGACCTCGACAAGGCGAAGCTCTGGTACGGCCGCGCCGCCGAGCAGGGCCATGCCCGCTCGATGCACAATCTCGCCGTGCTCTACGCCGAGAACCCCGCCGCGAATGGCAAGCCGGATTTCGCCTCCGCGGCCTCGTGGTTCCGGCAGGGCGCCGAGTTCGGCGTTCGCGACAGCCAGTACAACCTCGGCGTGCTGTACGCCCGCGGCCTGGGCCTGACGCAGGATTTGGTGCAATCCTACGCGTGGTTCGCGGCGGCAGCGGCACAGGGAGACGACGACGCCGCCAAGAAGCGCGACGATGTGGCGAACAAGCTGAGCCCCGCCGATCTCGCCAGCGCAAAGAGCCTGGTGGCGAGCTTCAAGCCGCGAAAGATTGACGCGGCGGTGAACGAGCCGCCGGCCCCCAAGGCCGGCGGTTCGGCCCCGATGTCGCTCCTTGGTGCCCCCGTGCCGAGCCCGGTCGGCTTCACGGCGGCGGCTCGCAGGACGTAAGGTCCGACCGCGCGATCCGAGCTTGACCGCCGTGTCGTGATGCTTGAACGCTCCGGCCGGGCGGCATCGGAGCGGGTTCGGACCGCGCGGGCTGCCACCCTTGCCGCTGCTCGGAGGATGGATGGCGCGCCGGAACCCTGTCCCGATCAGCGCCCTCGTGCTCGGCGTGGCCGGTCTGATCCCGTTTCTCGGCTTCGCGGCGCTGGCGGTCTCGGGCACCGACGGTGGCTTGAGCAGTATCGGGTTATCGCCGCGCACCATCCTGTCCGCTTACGGCGCGGTGATCGCCTCGTTCCTCGGCGGCATTCGCTGGGGCGCCGCGGCGGTGCGGAATTCCGGCAGTGCCGACTACCTTCTGGCGATCATCCCGTCCCTGGTGGCTTGGGCGGCGATGGCGGCGCCTGCCCCTTGGGATCTGCGCATCCTCGGCGGCCTCGTCCTGGCCTGGGGCCTGATCGACCAGGATCTGCCGCGCCGCGGCCTCGCGCCTCTCTGGCTCGGCCGGTTGCGTCTCGTGCTCTCCGGCGTCGCAGGAGCCGCGCTGCTGGTTGCCGCCTGAGGGCCGCTTCCGAATCCTCGGACAGCGCTCGAAGGCGTCTCAGCTGTCGCGGGCCATCTCGCGCAGCAGGTTGAGCACCGCGTCGCGGCGCGTCGGCGATTTGATGGCGCGGAAGAGGGACGCGACCTCGTCGCATTGGAGGGTGCTCGGGCCAGCATCGTCGGCGAGCCGCCGGTCGATCTGGAAGAAGTGGGCCGGGGCCACGTTCAGCGTTGCTGCAATGCGTTCGAGCAGCCAGCGTGTCGTCGGGGTTGTCTCTTCGTCTGTCATGCCGCGATGCCCGCGACCGCCGCGCTGCGTCAGTCAACGCGGCAGGTTCTCGTCGGATAGCGTATCTCCGAAGCGTCGCGGATGCCATCCTCAGGTTGCGTGCCGTGCGTGTTGCGTCGCGGGACGTGCATGCTTGTGTGGCACGAGCGAGCTGTGCCCGTCGCGATGTTCCACCGGATCGCGCGCCGGAGCGTCGCGTCGCCGGCGCATCCTTGGCGCCCGCTATCCGGATCGCAAGGAGAATGGCGGGCGTCCGAGGACGCCCGCCGCTCGTGCGGTGCGGAGGCGTATGCCTCAAGCGCCCATGGCGGCCTTCAGGTTCTGGTCGACCTTGTCGAGGAAGCCGGTGGTCGACAGCCATTTCTGATCGGGGCCGACCAGGAGCGCGAGGTCCTTGGTCATGGAACCCGCCTCGACGGTGTCGACGCAGACCTTCTCCAGGGTGGCGGAGAACTTCGCCAGATCGTCGTTGCCGTCCAGCTTGGCGCGGTGCGCGAGACCGCGGGTCCAGGCGAAGATCGACGCGATCGAGTTGGTCGAGGTTTCGCGGCCCTTCTGGTGCTCGCGGTAGTGGCGTGTGACGGTGCCGTGCGCGGCCTCGGCCTCGACGGTCTGGCCGTCAGGCGTCATCAGCACGGAGGTCATCAGGCCGAGCGAGCCGAAGCCCTGCGCGGCCGTGTCCGACTGCACGTCGCCGTCGTAGTTCTTGCAGGCCCAGACGTAACCGCCGGACCACTTCAGGCACGAGGCGACCATGTCGTCGATCAGGCGGTGCTCGTACGTGATGCCGAGCGCCTTGAACTTGGCCTCGAACTCCTCCTCGTAGACCTTCTGGAACAGGTCCTTGAAGCGGCCGTCATAGGCCTTGAGGATGGTGTTCTTGGTCGACAGGTAGACCGGATACTTGCGCGCCAGACCGTAGTTCATTGAGGCGCGGGCGAAGTCGATGATCGACTGGTCGAGGTTGTACATCGACATGGCGACGCCGGCGTCGGGGAACTTGAACACCTCCTTCTCGATGACGGTGCCGTCGTCACCCTCGAACTTGATGGTCAGGCGGCCCTTGCCGGGCACCTTGAAGTCGGTGGCGCGGTACTGGTCGCCGTAGGCGTGGCGGCCGATCACGAAAGGCTGGGTCCAGCCGGGTACGAGCCGCGGCACGTTCTTGCAGATGATCGGCTCGCGGAAAATCACACCGCCGAGGATGTTGCGGATCGTGCCGTTTGGCGACCGCCACATCTCCTTGAGGTTGAACTCCTTCACCCGCGCCTCGTCCGGCGTGATCGTGGCGCACTTCACGCCGACGCCGTGGCGCTTGATCGCCTCGGCGGCGTCGACCGTGACCTTGTCGTTGGTGGCGTCGCGGTGCTCCACGCCGAGGTCGTAGTATTCGAGATCGACGTCGAGATAGGGGTGGATGAGCTTGTTCTTGATCTCGGCCCAGATGATCCGGGTCATCTCGTCGCCGTCGAGTTCGACGACGGGGTTCGCTACCTTGATCTTCGCCATGGACCGATGCCTTCCCGCGTTGTCTGCGCGCACGGCCTGCAAGGGCCGTGCGTTCTCCTGCCCAAGGACCATTGCTCAAGAACCTTGGGTGCGAATCGCCCCGCGACATAGCGCGGCCCCTCCGGCGACGGAAGGCGCGCACTGTCATCCGGGCGGCTTCGTCACCCGCCCCTCGACGGGCGAGGGCTGAGCATGCCAGAGGGCCGTCATGACGAGCCGAGACGCACAGGGCGACGCCCCGAGAAAGACTCTGGAGATCCCGCCCGGCGTGGCGCCGGCGGTGATCTTGGTGGAGCCTCAGCTCGCCGAGAATATCGGCATGACGGCGCGCGCCATGGCGAATTTCGGCCTGTCGGAGCTGCGCCTCGTCAACCCGAAGAACGGCTGGCCCAAGAAGGGCGTGCGCGAGGCGGCCTCCGGCGCTACGCATGTCTTGGACCGAGCGACCATCTTCGGCAGCGTCGCCGAAGCGATCGCAGATTGCCATTACGTCCTGGCCACCACGGCGCGCGAGCGCGGTCAGATGAAGCGCGTGTTCTCGCCCGAGGAGGCCATGGGCGAACTCGTCGCCCGGGAGGGTCAGCGGACGGCGGTGATGTTCGGCCGCGAGCGGGTCGGGCTCACCAACGACGAGGTGTCGCTGGCCGACGCGATCATCACCTTCCCGGTCTCGCCGGATTTCCCATCGCTGAATCTCGCTCAGGCGGTTCTGCTGGTCGGCTACACTTGGCGTCAGGCGAGTGGGCGGGCACGGCTGCCCTTCTCGGGGGAGCTGCTCTCGCCGCCGGCCACCCGTGAGGCGCTGATTGCGCTGTTCGAAAGCGTCGAATCCGCCCTCGACGGTGCCGGGTTCTACCCGCCGGAGAAGAAGGAGATCATCGCCCGCAACATGCGAGACATGCTCCACCGCATGAGCCTGACCGAGCAGGATGTGCGGACCTTCCGGGGCGCACTCCGGGCGCTCATCCGGAAAGGTACCTGATTACTCGGCGCTCGCCTTCATATCCAGCTGCTTGCCGCCGCCGAAGCAGCGCCCGACCGCCTCCCAGAATGCCGCCCGTTCCTCGGCCGTGCACCGGGCCATCCGCGCCTCGATCTTGGCGCGACCGGCCACGGCGTCAGCCGTCGCGGCGACCTCCGCCTCGCTCGGGTTTCTCGCCTCGGCCATGGGCAAACCTCCATAGCAGAACGAAAGCCCAGCTAGGCTGTGCGGTTCCGTTCCGGTTCGCAATCGGGCATGGAGTCGACGAGGCGTGGGGTTGCGGCCCGGCGGCGGCAAGAGGTCGGAGTATCGGGTGCGTCTCAGCGTGGACAATCTGGCCTGCCGCCGCTCCGGCCGCCGGATCTTTTCCAATCTGTCCTTCGCGCTCGGACCCGGCGACGCCCTGGCGGTCACCGGACGGAACGGCGCCGGCAAGTCCAGCCTCCTCGCCATCCTATCCGGCCGGCTGCGGCCGGATGCCGGACGGATCGCTGTCGCCGATGTGGGAGAAGCGAGCCTGCCTGAATGCCTGCACGCGGTCGGCCACCGCGACGGGCTGAAGAGTTCTCTGACGGCGGGTGAGAACCTCCTGTTCGCGCAGCGGCTTCTGGGAGCACCGCGCCTGCGCCCGCGCGAAGCGCTGGCGCGGCTCGGCCTCGGCCACGCCCATGATCTGCCGGTGGCCTATCTCTCGGCGGGTCAGCGGCGGCGCGTGGCCCTGGCGCGGCTCCTCGTCTGCGCCCGGCCGCTCTGGCTTCTGGACGAACCCACCGCAGCCCTCGACACGGCCTCGCAGGCGGTACTGGCCGGCTTGATGGAGGAGCACCGGGTCAGCGGCGGCCTCGTGATCGCGGCGACGCACCAGTCACTCGGGCTCGCCGGCGCGGCGGAGTTGCACATCGAGGCGGCTGTTCCGGGGCCCGCGGCGGACATCGTGGAGGAGTGGGCGTGATCCGCGCTGTTCTCGCCCTGATCGCCCGCGACCTGCGCCTTGCCGGCCGCGTCGGCGGCTCCGGCGCCCTGTCGCTGGTCTTCTTCCTGATGATCGTCGCCCTGGTGCCCTTCGCCCTCGGGCCCGACCTCAACCTGCTGTCGCGGATCGGGCCGGCGATCCTCTGGCTCGCGGCGGTGCTGGCGACGCTGATCGGCCTCGACCGCCTGTTCCAGGCCGACGAGGAGGACGGCTCCCTGGACCTGATGACCGCCGCGCCGGTGCCGCTCGAACTGGTGGTGCTCGGCAAGGTCGCGGCGCACTGGCTGACCACGGGACTGCCCCTTGTCCTCGCCGCGCCGCTCTTCGGACTCCTCGTCGCCCTCGACGGTACCGCCATGGGCGCCACGTCCCTGACGCTGCTGGCCGGCACGCCGGCGCTCAGCTTCATCGGCGCGGTGGGCGCGGCGCTGACGGCCTCGATTCGGCGGGGCGGCCTGATCCTGGCCGTGCTGGTGCTGCCGCTGATGATCCCGACGCTGATCTTCGGCGTCTCGGCCGCCCAAGCGGCGAGCGGCGGCACGGTGCCTTTCCTGGTGCCGCTGGCGGTGCTGGCGGCGCTGACGCTGATCGCCGCCGTGGTCGGGACGTTGGCGGCGGCGGCGGCGCTGCGGTGGCCGGAGTGACCTTAACTCCTGAGCGGTCGGCGCTTCGGTTGCTGCGCCGTCGACTGTTATATCTAATTGCTAGCATTATTCCATAATATTTTGGGATAAAATTTTCTGGAGGTAATCATATCTTCCATCAACGTCTTCGGTGCGTCTGAATCTTGACACCTCGACGTGATTGGCGTCGAAGCATTCAACTTCGAGACGCAACCCGTATAGCGTAGCGTCGACCCTCATTGTGTCCGGGCGGTCACGAGAGAGGCGAAATTTCACTTTCGTGTCTTCGAGAGTCTGCAAAACCTTATAGGTGACTGCGGGTTCCATAGTTGCAACCCCTTATTTTTTTGCGATTTTCGAATGATTGGTTGTATGCTTTTCTGGCGTTTGGTCCGTTGACTTTAGCGGCGGACTTCAATTCTGATATGTTCATAGGGGAAAATAGGCTGGGAAATCCAGGATCGATCTTTTCTAGACAATTGGCAGGAATGTAATCCTGACATGTTTCGGCAACTTGAAGATAGTTCGACCGACTGTGAGAGCCTTCCTCTTCGCGCGTCCGCTCTCCGGCATGGGGCTGGCCGGCTGGTACACGAGGCTGTTCGGGTGAGGAGGCGCGTTGGAGAGCGAGCCGCGGCTTGAAAAACTTGAGGTCAATCTTGCGGGCGGCCACGAGGTTGCGCAGCAGCGCCATCTCGGATGTTGACTCGCGTGAGACGGACACACGGACCGCCCTCTTCTCCAGCGTCGCGGGCGGCGATCGATGGGAAATCTAACTTAAAAACAAGGAAAAGTAATCTAGTTTAGCCGCTAAGGTCCTTGGTGCCTTCCGCGGTGGCCTCCGGTTCGCCCGCGATGCGTTGACGCGACACCGGGCCGTGTCTATACAGCGCGCTTCGCCGAGGGGCCGCGCTTTCGCGCGCGCTGCGTCTCGGCCATCGCCAGACAACCTGACGCGACGACCGATTTCCGGCAGAGCCGGCCCGTCGGCATCGCCCGACGAAGAGAACGAGGATTCAATGGCCAACACCGCCTCGGCCAAGAAGATGACCCGCAAGATCGCCAAGCGCACGGCGATCAACCGCTCGCGCCGCTCGCGCATGCGCACCTTCGTCCGCAAGGTCGAGGAGGCCATCGCCTCCGGCAACCAGCAGGACGCGCTCGCCGCCCTGCGTGCCGCCGAGCCCGAGATGATGCGCGCCGCCCAGCACGGCATCGTTCACAAGAACAATGCCTCGCGGAAGGTTTCACGCCTGGCGGCCCGGGTGAAGGCGCTCGCCGCCTGAACTCGGCCTAAAACCTGAGACGATCCAAAGCCCGGCCTTCGCGCCGGGCTTTTTCGTGTCTGCGTTCCGGCTCGGCGGGCCCCGAGGCGCCCCGCGGCGCGAAGCGTTAACCCTACCCAAGAATCTACGACATTGCAGAGTCTAGGAACGGCGTGTAGCTTAACAGAAACTGACACCAACCAAGCAAAACGCAGCGATTTCGGGACTCGGGCGAATCGATTCGATTCGTCAAGACTCTAGCCCCTGTGTTCGGCTCGGGTGGGAACACTTGCGAATGGGAATCCACGCCGTCCCCGCAAGTCCCACTGTTAAAGGAACTGTAGGTAATTGTTGATAGGCTCTCCCAATCGGCAAAAGTTCCTCGCGTTGGGGTTGACTCCGTTCGAGGTACTCTGTCCCGCCGGTTCATGCGGGACGCTGTGGGCGTAAATCGTGCGTACGCGCGGCCTGCGGGACTCCGTGGGCTGCGTCGGGAGAGCCAGTGATGCGTGTCGACGGAACGGTGGCGAGCGACGATGAGGGCGGCCGCGGCGGCGGCAACGCGGATTACGGATCCGCCTGGGCGCGGGTGAAGCGCCGGCTCCGCGCGGAGCTCGGCGAAGACGTCTTCGCAAGCTGGTTCGCCCGCTTGGAGCTGGAGACGGTCGCGAGCGGCACGGCCCGGCTCACGGTCCCGACGCGCTTCCTCAAGAGCTGGATCGAGTCGCATTACCTCGATCGCGTGCTGAACACCTTCAAGGCGGAGGTCGAGGAAATCGCGCGGATCGAGGTCGGCGTGCGCGGGACCGGCGCCCCGGTCCGGCCGGTCGCCGCGGGCGTGTCGAAACCCAACCCCGCCAGCGGACCGCTCGCCCGCCTCCACGCCACCGGTGCGCCGGTCCCGGTCGCCGCGGTGGCGCCCGCGCCGGAGCCCCGCAATGCGGATGCCGGTGGCGATCTCAGCGGCACGCCGCTCGACGCTCGGCTGACCTTCGCGAGCTTCGTCATCGGGCGCTCCAACGCCCTGGCCCACGCCGCCGCCGAGCGCGTGGCCAACCACCAGGGCGAGGGCGCGCTCTATAACCCGCTCTATCTCCATGCCGGCGTCGGCCTGGGCAAGACGCACCTACTGCACGGCATCGGCCACGCCGCCCGCGAGGCCGGACGCCGGGTCATCTACCTGACCGCCGACCGCTTCATGTACGGCTTCGTCAACGCCCTGAAGACCCAGTCGGCGCTGGCCTACAAGGAGCGGCTGCGCGGCATCGACCTGCTGATCCTCGACGACGTCCAGTTCATCCAGGGCAAGTCGATCCAGGCCGAGTTCGGTCACACGATCAACGCGCTCATCGACGCGGGACGGCAGGTCGTGGTCGCCTCGGACCGGCCTCCGACCGAGTTGGAGGCTCTGGACGAGCGGGTCCGCTCGCGCCTGGGCGGCGGCCTCGTCGTCGAGATCACCGCCCTCGATGAAGCCCTGCGCGTCTCGATCCTGTCGGCGCGCCTCGCTGCGGTGCGGGCCTCGCATCCGGGCTTCGACGTCTCCCCGCAGGTGGCGGCCTACGTGGCGCGCGCGATCACGGCCAACGGGCGTGACCTCGAGGGTGCGGTGAACCGTCTCCTGGCGCATGCCACGCTCACCGGTACCGCCGTGACGATGGAGACCGCTGAGAGCGCCATCCGGGACCTCGTGAAGAACCGCGAGCCGAAGCGCATCAAGATCGAGGACATCCAGAAGCTCGTGGCCTCGCGCTACAACGTCTCCCGTTCCGACATCCTGTCGGAACGGCGCACCGCCGCGGTGGTCAAGCCGCGTCAGATCGCCATGTACCTCTCCAAAGTGCTGACCCTGCGTTCGCTGCCCGAAATCGGCCGGCGGTTCGGTGGCCGTGATCACACCACGGTGCTTCACGCCGTGCGCAAGATCGAGAAGCAGATCGGTGAAGATTCCGTGCTCGGTGATGAGGTCGAACTCCTGAAGCGCATGCTCCAGGACTAGACTCGCGCCTAGACCCGGTGGGGCCGATACTGTTCGAGTGCCGGCGCGTGTCACCTCATGATGCATCGGGAGCGCTGTCTGGTCATTGGGGATCGGCGCGCCTCCGAGGTGAGCATTTCCAAGTCGCACGCCTTGTCACGCGCTCTCCGCCGGAACCGAGGGATTCGGGGCTGGCCGAGGGCGCGCGCGCCGTGGCAGACTGGCGCGATCCGAGACGGCCCTGTAAGGCCGCGCCGCCGACAGGCGAGGATTGACACCGCGGGGAAGTGCTGATGACGGACGCCTTCATCTACGACCACGTTCGCACGCCGCGCGGACGCGGAAAGGCGGATGGATCCCTCCACGAGGTGACCGCGCTCCGCTTGGCGGAGACGGCCCTGCGCGCCCTTAAGGATCGCACCGGCCTCGACACCGGCCTCGTCGACGACGTGGTGCTGGGCTGCGTCGATCCCGTGGGTGAGGCGGGCGGCGACATCGCCCGCGCCGCAGCCCTGGTGGCCGATTACGGGGCGCATGTCCCGGGCGTGCAGATCAACCGCTTCTGCGCCTCCGGCCTCGACGCGGTGAACTTCGCCGCGGCGCAGATCATGAGCGGCCAGCACGAAATGGCGGTGGGCGGCGGCGTCGAATCGATGAGCCGCATCGGGATCGGCGCGTCGGGCGGCGCTTGGCCGGTCGATCCGGCGATCGCTATCAAATCCTACTTCATGCCGCAGGGCGTCTCGGCGGATCTCATCGCCACCAAATACGGCTTCAGCCGGGACGATTGCGACGCCTACGCGGTGCGCTCGCAAGCGCGCGCGGCCAAGTCCTGGGGGGAGGGGCTGTTCGAGCGCTCCGTCGTGCCGGTCCGGGACGTGAACGGCATCACGCTGCTCGACCGGGACGAGCACATGCGCCCGGGCACCGACATGCAGTCCCTGGCGTCGCTGAAGCCGTCGTTCGTCCAGATGGGCCAGATGGGCGGCTTCGATGCCGTAGCCACCGACGCGCATCCGGACGTGGAGACCGTGGAGCATGTCCATCATGCCGGCAACTCGTCCGGCATCGTGGACGGTGCCGCCGCCGTGCTGGTCGGTTCCAGGGCGGCCGGCCAGGCCGCGGGGCTGCGCCCGCGCGCCCGGATCCGGGCTTTCGCCAATATCGGCTCGGATCCGGCCCTGATGCTCACCGGGCCTGTGGACGTCACCCGTAAGGTCCTGGACCGGGCCGGTATGAGTCTGTCGGACATCGACCTGTTCGAGGTGAATGAGGCCTTCGCGGCGGTTGTCCTGCGCTTCTGCCAGGCCTTCGACCTCGACCCGGAAGCGGTCAACGTGAACGGCGGCGCCATCGCATTGGGTCATCCCCTGGGTGCCACGGGTGCGATGATCCTCGGCACAGCCCTCGACGAGTTGGAGCGGACCGGCAAGGAGCGGGCGCTGATCACGCTCTGCATCGGTGCCGGCATGGGTACCGCCACGATCATCGAGCGGGTGTGACCTCAGACCCTGCCCGGGGCGGCGCAGCGCCGCTCCCCAAAGTCCGGGAACGCTGCTAGAGGCGCGGGCGACGGCCGGCCCGTGTCCGGGCCGGACGATAAGACCATGGGAGACAAGCCCTTGAACCGCCTGATCGCGACGCTCTGCCTGGGCGTTACTCTGAGCCTGCCGCTCGCTGCCCGCGCCGACGACGCTGCGGACCGGGTCGCCGCCGCTACGACGCTCGTCAACAAGACCCTGATCAAGAACCTTCAAACGGGCTTCAACGTCGCCCTGGAGAAGACCGTCGCGCCGATGCAGGAGGCCCGCGCCGAGGCCGTGCGCAAGGAACTCACGGCCGAGTTCGAGAAGCAGCGCGGCATCATGATCGAGGGCTTGTCGAAGGAATACGCCGAGAAGTTCAGCCTCGCCGAGCTGAAGCATCTCGATGAGATCTACTCCGATCCCACCTACCTCAAGTTCCAGACCATGAACGCCGATCCGAACTCCTCGGTGACGGCGATCTCGCAGAATTCGGTCACCAAGCTGCTCAACATGCTCGCTGTGGCCTCGGCGACGGACAACGCGCCGAAGCCCGGCACGCCGCCGGTGCCGCCCGCGGCGGCGCCGGTCCCGGCTCCGAAGTAAGCGGCCATGGCGGCCCCGCGCGTCCGGCCGGCCTCAGGCCGCGCGCGTGGCTGTCATCGGCATGAAGCCTGCAACCTGGGGCAGGCCCTCCAGGCGCGGCTTGGCGAAATGGTAGCCCTGCACGAGCGTGATCCCGAGGCCGCGCAGGGCGTCGAGCTCCGCCGCGGTCTCGACGCCCTCGGCCAGTACCGTCACGCCGAGGGCCCGGGCGATGGCGACGACGCCCGACACGATCGCGTAGCGCCCGGCATCGGTGTCGATGCCGCGCAGGAGATCCATGTCGATCTTGATCAGGTCGGGGCGGAAATTGGCCAGCAGGCTGAGCCCCGCGAAGCCGGCGCCGAAATCGTCAAGCGCCGTCAGGAAGCCCTGCTTCCGATAGGCGGCGACAATGCCCTTCACGTGCTCGGTATCCCGGAACCGCTCCTGCTCGGTGAACTCGAACATGATACGCCGATGCGCGAAGTCGACGCGGTGGGCGGCGTCCAGCGAAGCCCGGATGCAGGCGTTCGGTTCGTAGACCGCGTTCGGCATGAAGTTGATGGACAGACGCGTGTCGCTGTCGCGGGGGAACAGGCGGCCTGCGAGCTCGATCGCCTTCACGCGGGCAGCCTGGTCGAACTGGTAGCGGTTCTCGTCGGTCACCCGGTCGAGGATTGTGTAGGCCGGCTCCCCGTTGGGGCCGCGCACGAGCGCCTCGTAGGCCCAGACGGTTCCTGTGCCGATATCGAGGATCGGCTGGAAGGCCATCGTGAACTCGAAGTCGAGATTGGTGCCGGCGCGGCAGGCGCGGCAGCCGATGGTCTTCGTCATGTCTGGCGTCCGTCGGTGCCCCTCGACAGCCGGATCATGCGCCATCGCGCTCAACGCAACCTTAATGCAAGCTCGCCGCTGAATCGTCGGCGCAATTCTGGGAGGACGGCATCATGACGCTGACCGATTTCCGCTTCGAGACCGATCCCGACGGCATCGCCCTGGCGACCTGGGACATGCCCGGCCGTTCGATGAACGTGATCACCGAAGGCGTGATGGACCAGCTTGAGCAGATCATCGAGCAGGTGGCGTCCGATCCAGCGATCAAGGGCTGCGTCATGACCACCGGGAAGGAGAACTTCTCCGGCGGTGCCGACCTGACCATGCTCCAGGGGCTCGGCCGGGCCTACGAGCAGCTCAAGGCCGAGCAGGGTGAGGAGGTGGCGATGCGCCACTTCTTCGAGGCCTCCCGGCGGCTCTCGCTGCTGTTCCGCCGCCTCGAGACCTGCGGCAAACCCTTCGCGGCGGCGATCCAGGGTCTGTGCCTGGGCGGCGCCTTCGAGCTGGCGCTGTCCTGCCATTACCGGGTCGCCTCCGACGATGCGAAGACGCGGGTCGGGCTGCCCGAGATCAAGGTCGGCCTGTTCCCGGGCGGCGGCGGCACGCAGCGGGTTGCTCGGCTGATGCAGACCGGCGACGCGCTCCAGATGCTGTTCAAGGGTGAGCAGATCCGCGCGCCGATGGCCAAGGGCATGGGGCTGATCCACGCGGTTGCGCCGCAGGCCGAGATCGTCGAACGTGCCAAGGCCTGGATCCGCGACGGCGGCTCGGCGGTGGCGCCCTGGGACATGCCGAAGTTCAAGGCACCGTCCGGCAAGGTCTATTCGCCTGCCGGCATGATGATCTGGCCTCCGGCCAACGCCATCTATCGGCGCGAGACCCACGACAACTACCCCGCCGCGAAAGCGATCCTGGCCTCCGTCTACGAGGGTCTGCAGCTGCCGATGGATCTCGCCCTGCGCGTCGAGAGCCGGTACTTCGCGCATATCTTGCGCTCGACCGAGGCGGCCGCGATGATCCGGACGCTGTTCATCTCCATGGGCGAGCTCAACAAGGGGGCGCGTCGTCCGAAGGACGTTCCGCCGACCAGCCTGCGCCGGGTCGGCGTGATCGGCGCCGGCTTCATGGGCGCGGGGGTGGCCTACGTCACCGCGCAGGCCGGCATCGAGGTGGTGCTCGTCGACCAGTCGATCGAGGCCGCCGAGAAGGGCAAGGCCCATGCCCACACGCTGATCACCGGCCAGATCAACAAGGGCCGCGCCAAGACCGCCGACAGGGACGCACTCCTCGGCCGCATCACCGCCACGGCGGATCACGGCGCACTCGCCGAGTGCGACCTCGTCATCGAGGCGGTGTTCGAGGATCCCAGGGTGAAGGCCGAAGTGATCCAGAAGGTCGAGGCGGTAATCCGCCCCGACGCGATCTTCGCCTCGAACACCTCCACCCTGCCGATCACCGGCCTCGCCAAGAGCTCGCAGCGGCCGGCGCAGTTCGTCGGCATCCACTTCTTCTCGCCCGTCGAGAAGATGATGCTGGTCGAGATCATCATGGGGCAGGAGACCGGTGCCGCGGCCCTGGCCACGGCCCTCGACTATGTCCGCCTGATCAAGAAAACCCCGATCGTGGTCAACGACGCCCGCGGTTTCTTCGCCAACCGCTGTGTCGGCGCCTACATCCTGGAAGGCCACAAGATGCTCGCCGAGGGCGTGCCGCCCGCGATGATCGAGAGCGCCGGCCGCCAGGCGGGGATGCCGGTCGGGCCGCTCTCGTTGAACGACGAGGTCGCCCTCGACCTTGTGCTCAAGATCGCCAAGGCCACAGAGGCCCAGGTGGGGGAGGGTGCCGTCGATCCGGCGCAGAAGGCGATCCTGTCCGAGATGGTCGAGCACCAGGGCCGGCTCGGCCGAAAGAACCGCAAGGGCTTCTACGACTACCCGGAGGGCGCGCCGAAGCGCCTCTGGCCCGGCCTGAAGGACCTGCAGCCGAACCGCCTCGACCCCGACGCCGTCGACTTCACCGAGTTGAAGCAGCGGCTCCTGGTGGTGCAGGCGCTGGAGGCCGCCCGCACGGTGGGCGAGGGGGTGGTGACCGACCCGCGCGAGGCCGATGTCGGCTCGATCCTGGGCTTCGGCTTCGCGCCGTTCACCGGGGGCGCCCTGTCCTACATCGACTTCATGGGTGCGGCGGCCTTCGTCGATCTCGCGCGCAGGCTTGAGGCCAAGCACGGTCCCCGGTTCCGGGTGCCCGACAACCTCGTCACGATGGCCGAGCGCGGCGGTACCTTCTACGCGGAAGCCGAGAAGCGCGCCGCCTGAGATCGGCCTGCCGGACGCCCTGTCGGGGCGTCCGGCATAGAGCGCCTGCCCGATATAGCGGCGGTGAAGTCGCAGCTGCCCCCAGGACAAGTCCGTGGCCCGCAGACGATAACCTGGCAGTTCGCTGCGAGACCCAAGGCCGTCACGCGGCGCCGGCGGCCGGAAGCTTGGCCCGGAGAATGCGGGCGAGCTGAACGAGTTCGGACGCGTTGTCCGAGAGCAGATCGGTGATGTCGCCGACCTCGAGCGCCTTCACGTGGCGGCAGCGCATCCCGTAGCGCCCGGCCGTGCACGAGCAGCGCAGTTGCGGCCCGCCGGCGCGCTCTTCCAAGACCACGTCGTACCGGTTGCCGGTCGAGCCCCGCATGGTGAAGCTGAGAGCAGCGGGCGCGTCCGGAAAGGCCGCCATCGCTCGCCCGGTGATCGCACCGGACGGACGGCGTGGAAGGGCGGGGCCACCCGTGGCCCGGGTTACCGGTACGCCGATCGCCGTCGCGAGGCCGTGCATATCGGCCGCTTCGGTCTCACGCATCGCCGCCAGGGCGATCTCCGCGCAGGCATAGGCGTCCTCGCCAGCGTCGTGATGCTCGAAGCGGATGCCCAGACGCCGGGCCACCTTCCCGAGGCCGCAGCCCTCCGCAGCCGGGAAGACCCGGCGCGCCACCTGAACCGTGCAGAGATACGACAGGGCCGGCACCGGCAGCCCCGCCCGGGCGAGGCCGGCCCGCAGGACGCCGATGTCGAAACTCGCGTTGTGGGCCAGGATCAGCCCGTTCGCCAGGTCGTCCAGGTAGGGTGCCATGACGGCACCGAAGGCGGGTTCGTCGGCGACGTTCGCCGGCAGGATGCCGTGGACCCGGATGTTGCCCGGCGCGAACCGCATCTCGGGCGGACGGATCAGATGACTCTTCCGGCGCACGACCCGGCCATCCGCGATCCAGGCGAGCCCCACCGCACAGGCGCTGTCGCGCCGCTCGTTGGCCGTCTCGAAGTCGAGGGCCAGGACCGTCATCGCGGGTCAACCATGCCGGGGTGCGTTCTCCGGGTGTTCTCCGGGAGCTCTAGAGGCCCCGGACTCGGGCTTCAACCCTGCGCCACCATCCCGAGCCAATCCTCCTCTGAGACCACTCGGACGCCGTGCTTCTCGGCATCCTTGAGCTTCGAGCCCGCTCCGGGTCCGGCCACCACCAAGTCGGTCTTGGCCGAGACCGAGCCGGAGACCTTCGCACCGAGGCGCTCGGCCACCGCCTTGGCCTCGTTGCGGGTCATCTTCTCCAGAGTCCCGGTGAAGACGACGGTCTTGCCGGCGAAGGCCGACGATGAAGCGGCCCGCTCCATCGGTTCGACCTCGACCTCATCGAGCAGCGCCGAGACGGCAGCGGCGTTGTGCGGCTCGGAGAAGAACAGGAGGAGCGCGTCGGTGGCCACCGGGCCGATCTCGCCATCGTCCGCGAACACCCGGTAGGCGTCGCCGGGTCGCTGCCCGGCGGCCCGGGCGATCGCCGCGCGTACCGCATCGACATCACCGTAGTGGGCGAGCAGGTTCTCGCGCTGCACCGCACTCAGGCGGGCGCGCTCCTTGGCCGGTGTCGCGCCGTCCTCCGAAAACCCGAGATCGAGCAGCCGATCCCGGGTCGTCCCGCCGACCCGCGGCACGGCGGTCAGCTCGACCCAGTCCGGACCCGGCTGCGCGGCCGACGCCTCGCGGATCGCCGCGATGAGCGCGGGCATGTCGGGGAAGCGCTTGGCCAGCGCCTTGGCGGTGGCCTCGCCGATCTGCGGGATGCCGAGCGCGAACAGCAGGCGGTTCATCGAGACCCGGCGGCGCGCCTCCACGCCGGCGAGCAGGTTCTTGATCGCCTTGTCGTCCTCCTCGCCCTTCTTCTTGGCGGTCTTCTTGGGCGGCTCGGCTGCACCGGACTCGGCGCGCCGCTCGGCCGAGAGCGCCTCCCGCCGCGCCACGATGGCGGC
Source organism: Methylobacterium sp. CM6257 (assembly GCF_054611515.1). NCBI lineage: Bacteria > Pseudomonadati > Pseudomonadota > Alphaproteobacteria > Hyphomicrobiales > Methylobacteriaceae > Methylobacterium > Methylobacterium sp. CM6257. The sequence goes on along the minus strand of NZ_CM137735.1, from coordinate 4,923,413 downwards.
TTTCAGCCTGTCGAAATCGAGCCGGAACAGGTCGGCGGGCTGGTGAACCAGACCGGCCTCGAACAGCACCTCGATATAGGTCTCACCGAAGCCCTCGATGTCGAAGCCGTTGCGGGACACGAAGTGCTTCAGGCGCTCCACGCTCTGAGCCGGGCAGATCAGGCCGCCGGTGCAGCGGCGCACCGCGTCGGGGCGGCCGGTGCGCGGGTTGATCGCCCGGACGGCGCGGCTGCCGCAGGCCGGGCAGGTCTCCGGAAACGCGTAGGGCTTCGAATCCGCCGGACGCCTGCTCAGGTCTACATCCATGACCTTCGGGATCACGTCGCCGGCCCGGACCACCGTCACGGTGTCGCCCACGCGGATGTCGCGGCCGTCGCGGATCGGCTCGCCGTCCGCGCCCACGCCCTTCACGTAGCCCTCGTTGTGCAGGGTCGCGTTGGAGACGACCACGCCGCCGACCGTCACGGGGTGCAGCTTCGCCAGAGGATTCAGGGAGCCAGTGCGGCCGACATTGATGACGATGTCCTCGACGACCGTCGTCGCCTCCTGGGCGGCGAATTTGTGGGCGAGCGCCCAGCGGGGCGAGCGCGAGACGAAGCCGAGCCGCTTCTGGAGCGCGAGGTCGTCAACCTTGTAGACGACGCCGTCGATGTCATAGCCGAGCCCGGCCCGGTCCGCCTCGATCCGGCGGTAATGGGCGAGCATCGCCTCCGTGTCGGTGAAGGTCTCGGTGAGCGGGTTCACCGGCAGGCCCCAGGACGCCAGGCGCTGCAGGGCCTCGTACTGCGTCCCGGCGATGGGCGCCGAGAGCTCGCCCCAGGCATAGGCGAAGAACTTGAGCGGCCGGGATGCGGTGATCCCGGGATCGAGCTGGCGCAGGCTGCCGGCGGCGGCGTTGCGCGGGTTGGCGAAGAGCGGCTTGCCTGCCGCCTCCTGGCGGGCGTTGATGGCGGCGAAATCGGCGTGCGACAGGTAGACCTCGCCGCGCACCTCGCAGACGTCCGGCCAGCCCGATCCGGCGAGCACCGCCGGGATATCCTTCACGGTGCGGGCGTTGGCGGTGACGTTCTCGCCGACCTCGCCGTCGCCGCGGGTGGCGGCCGTGTCGAGCCGCCCGTTCACGTAGCGCAGGGACAGAGACAGCCCGTCGATCTTGGGCTCGGCCGTGAAGGCTAGCGGCGCCTCCTCGGGCCAGCCGAGGAAGCGGCGGACGCGAGCGACGAAGTCGGCCACCTCCGCGTCGTCGAAGGCGTTGCCCAGCGAGAGCATCGGCACCGCGTGCCGCACCTTGGCGAACTTCTCCGACGGCTTGGCGCCGACCGACGTGCTCGCCGCGCCCGTCCCGGCGAGATCGGGGAAGCGGCCCTCGATGTTCTCGAGGCGCCGACGCAGGCGATCGTATTCCGCGTCCGAGATCTCGGGCGCGTCCTCCTGATAATAGAGCCGGTCGGCTTCCAGGATCGCTTCGGACAGGCGCGCATGCTCGGCGCGCGCCTCCTCGGCGGTGAGATCGCGATCGGGCGTATCGGTTTTCACGGCGGCCATGGTGGGCTTCTAACGCATCGGGCGCCGGCCGGGAGCCGGCTGCGGAACGGCGTCCCCGGTTTCCGTCACACGCGGGCGGTGAGCAGATCGCCGCGGCCGATCATTCGGGACGCGGCCAGGAACACGGCCGACACCAGAGCCGCGACCGCCGGCAGCGGCAGGAACGGAACGATCCAGCCGGCGAGCGCGGTGCCGGCGACGGATCCGAGATTCATCGCCGCCATGTAGACCTCGAACTGCGTGGCCGCCCCCGCGCGCCCGCGGCTCGCCTGGAGCAGCGCCGGCATCAACGCGACGATCAGCAGCCCCGGCAGCATGTCGGTCAGCGCGAGGATCACCGGACCGGCCGGCCCGACGAGGCCGACCCCGATCAGGGCGCCGGCCACCGCGAAGGTGACGGCACTGGCGCGCAGGAGGGCGCGCAGCGGGCGCACCGGACCGGTCCTGTCCGACCACAGGCCGACCGCCAGAGCGCCGGCGGTCCCGCTCGCCAGCGTCAGGGCGGCCTGAAGGCGCGAGAGGGCGGCCGGATCCCAGCCCTGCTGCTGGAGCAGGTCCACCGAGAAGGGCAGCTCGAACAACCCGAGCGCACCGTCGAGCCCGAAGCAGAGGGCAAGGAGCTTCACGGCCCGGGGTTGCCGGAGCGACAGAGCGAGCCGGCGCAGGAACCGGCGGAACGGGAGGCGCCGCGGCGCCGGGCCGCGCCGGTCCAGCGTGGCGAAGGCGTCCCCGGGCGCCTCGCGGACCAGCAGCATCGGCAGGCTTGCCAGAACAGCGGCCGCGAGCAGCGAGCCCACGCTCACGGTCAGACCCTGTGCCGTGAGCATCCAGGAGAAGACGGCTGCGCTGAGGCTGGTCCCGGCCACGAAGCCGGCGCGCGTGGAGGCGCTGACCCGGCCGAGTTCGGGCTCCGGGACGTGATCCATGATCATCCGGTCGCAGGCGGTGTCGAGAAGCGACGCGAAGAGGCTGTGCGCCAGGAAGACCAAACCCAGCAGGCCGACCTGCTCCGCGGTCGCCAGGAGCAGGAGCGCGAGCGTGGCGTGGCATCCGAGGATCGCCATGACGGCGAAGGGCCGGCGCCGGCCCATGCGGAAGTCTCCGGCGCAGTCCACCAGCGGACCCCACAGGAGCGGCTGCAAGGTCCAGGGGAGACCGGCAAGGGCGAAATGAAACCCGATCTCAGCGGTCGTCGCGCCGCGCGCGGCGAGATGGTTGGCGAGCGCGGTCAGCGAGAACCCGGCGATCACGCCCTGGTAGAGGTAGGTCGCGAAGAAAACGCCGTAGCGGGTGCGCCGGTCGGCGAGGCTCGGCAGGTCCCGAAGGGAGCGGCGGACGGATGCCGCGGACGGCGCGATCAAGCGCGGCTGCCCTTGCCGGGGCGGCGCGGGACCACGATGCTCGTCATTCCGCCCTCACCGGATGCGCTCCCGTGCCGCCAGACCTCGACGACGTTAGCGCCTGCTCTCGACTGTCGCGAGGCGGCGCGTGAGCACGGCCGACGTGTGGGTCGTCGATCTCGCCGTCTCTGCGGCCGGGCTCGAGCGATGTGCGAGCGTCCTCGACGGAGCGGAACGCGACCGCGCCGCACGCTTCCTGCGGCCGGTGGATCGGGAACGCTACGTTGCGAGTCACGCGGCGCTCCGGCTGATCCTGGCCGGATCGCTCGACCTCGATCCGGCCGAGATCCGCCTGGTCGCCGGTGCGGCCGGTAAGCCGGAACTCGCTGGTTGGTCGCGTGGCACCCTCGACTTCAACCTGTCGCATTCCGGGCAGCGCGCGCTTGTCGGCCTCGCGCAGGCGGCCGCGATCGGCGTCGACGTCGAGATGGTTCGGCCGATACCGGATGCGATGCCGATCGCGCGGGCGCATTTCGCGGCGGACGAGGCGGCGGCCCTGGCGGCGCTGGCGCCGGAAGACGTCTTACCGGCCTTTTTCGGCCTGTGGACCCGCAAGGAAGCAGTGGTGAAGGCGCTGGGGGCAGGTCTGTCGCTGCCCCTCGATCGGTTCAGCGTCACGCTGCCGCCTGCGCCGCCGCGCCTGCTCCGCATCGCGGCAGGCGGCGCGTGGACCCTGGCTTCGGTCGATGCCGGTCCGGATTATGCCGGCACCGTCGCGGTGTGGTGCGCCACCGCGACGGTCACCTACCACGCGCTCTCCGCCGATTGGCCGGATCTTCTTGGCTGAAACCAGCAAGACCGCGCTTGCGGCCCGGGAAAGGCGCGGCTATAAGCCCGCTCGCCGGCCCTGGCGGACACGCAAGCCGGCCTTCGGAGTGTAGCGCAGTCTGGTAGCGCACCACGTTCGGGACGTGGGGGTCGCAGGTTCAAATCCTGCCACTCCGACCAAGATTTCCCGCTAGCCTAAGCTGATGGACCGAACTGGATCTCCAGGCTCGACGCGCACGCGCCGGTGCGTTCGCGTGATGGCATGGCGGGCGGTCGGTCGTCGGGTCTATCGGGGACCGGGACCAAGCCGCCATGATGCGGCTCCTCCCGCCGCCTGGTTGGCATTCGCGCGCAGTCTCATCGTCGGCGCCGCCCTGATCGGCGCGGCCGTGATCGCCTTCGTGGCGCTGCTCGATCCCTACGGCCTGCGCGCCGCGCCGGGGCACCCGCCCGGCCCCATCATGGACGCCAACCAGCGGCTCTCGTACCCGCAGATCGCCCGCGGCGGCCCATTCGACGCGGCGGTGTTCGGCACCTCGACCGCGCGGCTTCTCGATCCGGACGCCCTCGACGTGGCCTTCGGCGCACGGTTCGCCAACCTCGCGGTGAACGCGGCGACCCCGGATGAGCAGATCCGCCTCGCCGACCTCTTCCTGGCAAACCGGCCGGTGCGGGCTGTCCTGTTCGGGCTCGACGCCACCTGGTGTGCCGCCGACCCGCCATCACGGACCGCCAACGCGTTTCCGGACTGGCTGTACGCGACGGACGCACCCTGGGGCGTGCTGCGGCAGGTGAACATGCGCGCCGTGACGGTCGCGGTCCAGGCCGCACTGGCCCGGGCCGGCCTGGCACGACCCCGCATCCGCCCGGACGGTTATGCGGTCTTCACCCCGCCGGAGGACCGCTACGATGCCGAGCGTGCCCGCGCGCATATCCGTGCCGGCACCGCCGATCCGGCAGCCCGGGCCGAGGCGCCGGACGATCCGATGCCGGCCCTCGCACGACTCGACAACCTCCTCGGCCGTCTGCCCGCACAGGCGCTGAAGCTCGTCGCCTTCATGCCCATCCATGCGGCCGCCCAGGGTGTACCCGGCACCGCGGCGGGGCGGCGCGAAGAGGCCTGCAAGGCGCGGGCAGCCGCGCTCGGCGCCCGTCGCGGCGCAGTGGTTGTGGATTTCCGCCGGACTTCGCCGCTCACGACCCGCGACGCGAATTACTGGGATGCGCTGCACTACCGTCTGCCGGTGGCGGCCCGCATCGTGGCGGACCTGAGAGCGGCGGTCGCGACCGGCTCGGACGATCCGGAGGGCGTCTACCGGGTGCTCGCGCGTCCCTGATCCGGCCGGTCAGGCGGCGACCCGCTCGGCCCGCGCCCAGCCCTCGCGGGTGGCGCTGCAATAGTCGGCAAACCGCCCCTCGCGGATCGCCGCGCGCGCACCAGCCATCAGATCCTGGTAGTAGGCGAGGTTGTTCCAGGTCAGCAGCATCATCCCCAGGATCTCGTTCGAGCGGACGAGGTGATGCAGGTAGGCCCGGGAATAGTCCCGCGCCGCCGGGCAGGTCGAGGCCTCGTCCAGCGGCGCCGTGTCCTCGGCATGGCGAGCGTTGCGCAGGTTGACCCGGCCATGGCGCGTATAGGCGAGGCCGTGGCGGCCGGCGCGGGTCGGCATCACGCAGTCGAACATGTCGATGCCGCGGGCGACCGCGCCCAGAATGTCGTCCGGCGTGCCGACGCCCATCAGATAGCGCGGTTTGCCCTGCGGCAGATGCGGTTCCACCGTCTCGATCATGGCAAACATCACCGCCTGCGGCTCTCCCACCGCGAGGCCGCCGACCGCGTAGCCCTTGAGGTCGAGATCGGTCAGGGCGCGGGCGCTCTCGATCCGGAGCGCCGGCACGTCGCCGCCCTGCACGATGCCGAACATCGCCCGGCCGGGCTGCTCGCCGAAGGCGACCCGGCAGCGCTCGGCCCAACGCAGCGACAGGTGCATGGCCTTCTCGATCGCCGCGTGATCGGCCGGCAGACGAACGCATTCGTCGAGCTGCATCTGGATGTCGGAGCCGAGCAGCCCCTGGATCTCGATGGAGCGCTCCGGGCTCATGTGATGGGCCGTGCCGTCGATGTGCGAGCGGAAGGTCACGCCCTGCTCGTCGATCTTCCGCAGCGCCGAGAGCGACATCACCTGGAAGCCGCCGGAATCGGTCAGGATCGGCCGGTCCCAGTTCATGAAGCGGTGCAGGCCGCCGAGGCGCGCCATCCGCTCGGCGCCCGGCCGCAGCATGAGGTGGTAGGTGTTGCCGAGCACGACGTCGGCGCCGAGCTCCCGCACCTGCTCCGGGTACATCGCCTTGACGGTCGCGGCCGTACCCACCGGCATGAAGGCCGGCGTGCGGATGGTCCCGCGCGGCGTCGCGATCGCGCCGGTTCGGGCGGTGCCGTCCTGCGCCAACAGATTAAAGCCGAAGGGGACGGGATCGGTCATGCCGCGGTCGATCTTGAGGTGTCCGCGCCCGGCCCCGGGAAGAGGAGGCTGGCGTCGCCGTACGAGTAGAATCGGTAACCGGTCTGGATCGCGTGCGCGTAGGCCGTTCGCATGGTCTCGAGGCCCGAGAAGGCCGAGACCAGCATGAACAGGGTCGACCGCGGCAGGTGGAAATTCGTCACCAGGGCATCGACGGCCCTGAAGCGGTAGCCCGGCGTGATGAAGATGTCGGTCGGGCCTGAGAATGCCGAGAGCCTCCCGTCCGCGCCTGCGGCACTCTCGAGCAGGCGCAGGGCCGTTGTACCTACCGCGACGATCCGGCCACCCGCGGCCCGCGCAGCGTTGAGAGCCTCGGCCGTGGCCGCATCGAGAAAGCCGACTTCGGCGTGCATGCGATGGCCGTCGGTATCGTCGACTTTGACCGGCAGGAAGGTGCCGGCACCGACATGCAGGGTGACATGGTGGCGCTGCAGGCCCGCCCTGTCGATCTCCGCGAGCAAGGCCTCGGAGAAGTGGAGACCGGCGGTGGGAGCCGCCACGGCGCCAGGATTTCGGGCATAGACCGTCTGGTAGTCGGTTACGTCGCGGTTGTCCGTGGCGCGCTTGCCTGCGATGTACGGGGGCAGCGGCAGGGCCCCCTCGGCCGCGATGGCGGCGTCCAGCGCCGGACCAGACCGCTCGAAGTCGAGCACGATCTCGCCGGCTTCGGCCTTCTCCGCCACCACGGCCGTCAGGGCGCCGAAGCGCAACGTATCGCCGGGGCTGAGCCGCTTGGCCGGGCGTGCGAAGGCGCGCCAGCGGGCGGGCGCCTCGCGCAGGTGGAGCATCACCTCGGTTCGCTGACCGGGCGCGCCGGGGCGCGTACGCACGCCGTTCAGCCGTGCCGGGATCACCCGCGTATCGTTGAAGACGAGGGCATCGCCGGCCTGCAGGGTGGCGGGCAGGTCGCGCACGGTTCGGTCGGCCAGCGGCTCGCCGGGGCGCACCACGAGCAGCCGCCCGGCGTCGCGCGGCTCGGCCGGGCGCAGGGCGATGCTGGTCTCCGGGAGGTCGAAATCGAACAGGTCCACGCGCATCGCCGGCTGCCTGCACTGAACGGCACCGGGTTTCAACCGCGGAACCGGTTCGGGGCGTGCCCGTTTTCCGCGTCACCGAGACGCGAGACGCCCTGCCGATGCCCTGGTTCGCCGTACGTCCCCGTGATGAAGCCGATCCCCGCTGGCCGCTGCCGGGTACGGAGAAGGTCGTCCTCAAGGCCGAGGATCCGGAGAGCGCCCGCGCGAAGTTCGAGGCGGCCTACCCGAGCCAGCCTTTCGGCAGCCCGTCCGTGCCGGTCCCCGATGCGGGTGCCGGCAGCTTCCGGAATGATCCGGACGCGCTTATCGTGGCCGAGACGGGCGAGCCGCCCGCGCCGCGGGACTGAGACCAATGACGACCGCGGGCCGACCCCGCCGGATTACCCTGGACGGGCAGCTCCTCAGCTACTGGGAACGCGAGGCCGCGCGGCTGGACCGGCTGGCCGCCGCCGCGCGCTTCGCCTGGCAGCGGCGCCGTCTCCTCCGGAAGGCGGAGGCCGCGCGGGCGAAGGCAGCCGTCAGCCGTCAGCGCGAAGCGGCACGGGGTCACGATAACCCGGAAACCGAGACTTAGCCGAGGCTAAGAAGCTTTCGGCAGCGTCGAACCTTTGCCGTGGCCTTGGCCGCTGGTGTTCCCGTAAGGGCGCGTCGACCCCGCATCGACGCACGCTATGGACCGCACCCAAAAAGCCGCCCTCTTCAGTGCCGGCATCGGCCTCGCCGTCACGGCTTTGAAGTTCCACGCCGCATGGCTCACCGGCAGCCTTGCGCTGTACTCGGACGCGCTGGAGAGCATCATCAACGTGGTCGCGGCCATCGGCGCCTTCGTGGCCCTGCGGGTCGCTGCGCGTCCGGCCGACGAGGATCACCCTTACGGTCATCACAAGGCCGAGTTCTTCTCGGCCGTGATCGAAGGGGCGCTGATCGTGGTGGCCGCCCTGGTGATCCTGCGCGATTCCTATTTCGGTCTCCTGTCGCCGAAGGCTCTGGACGCGCCGGCTGTCGGTTTGGCCATCAACTTCGGGGCCAGCGTCATCAACGCCATCTGGGCCTGGGCGCTCATGCGGTGGGGGCGGCGCTGGCGGTCGCCGGCCCTGATCGCGGATGCACGGCACGTCTTCGCGGACGTGGTGACCTCGTGCGGCGTGCTCGTGGGCGTCGGGGCTGTCCTGATGACGGGTTACCCGGTCCTCGACCCGGTTGTGGCCGGCCTGGTAGCGCTGAACATCCTGTGGTCCGGCTTCCGCATGGTGCGCGAATCGGTCGACGGCCTGATGGATCGCGCGGCCTCGCCCGAGATGGTCTGCCAGATCCGCGCCCTGATCTCGCAGCACGGGGAGGGGGCGCTGGAGGCGCACGATGTTCGGACGCGCTCGGCCGGTCAGGCGACCTTCATCGACTTCCATCTGGTGGTGCCCGGCGCGATGAGCGTTCTCGAATCGCACGCGATCTGCGACCGGCTGGAGACCGCCCTGGAGACCACGATCCCCGGGGCGGTTGTCACGATCCATGTCGAGCCCGGCGAAGAGGCCAAGGCTCGCGGCTTGCCGGTGCTGTAGCGGCCCCGCTCAGCTCCAGGCGTGGAGCGGCGGGTTCACGCCGTTCAGTGCGTGGTTGCCCACGATGGCGTATTTCCAGCGCACCGGGTCGTGTAGCGTGTGGGTGCGGGCGTTGCGCCAGTGCCGATCGAGATTCTCCACCGCCAGCGTCGAGCGGGTACCGGACAACTCAAAGAGCTTGTTGGACGCCGCCAGCGCGACTTCGGTGGTGAGCACCTTCGCCTCGGCGACGGCGAGCTGCGCCGCCGCGACGTTCTCCGCGCTCGGCCGAGCGACCGCCGCGTCGAGGACGCTTCCGGCCCGGTCCAGCAAGGCCTCGGCGGCGTGCTGACGGATGGTCAAATCCCCGATCGCCTGGACCGTGTAGGGATCGTCGGCGGCGCGTTCCAGCCTGCTATCGACCCAGGGCCGCGCCTTTTCGCGGACGAACCGGATCGTATCGTCGAGGGCCTCCCGGCCGATCCCGGCATCAACAGCCGCTTGGATGATCTGAAACACCGACCCGTCGGCGGTCGGAACCGCGTAGCCCTTCCAGGCCGGCACCAGATGCGTTTTCGCCACCCGCACGTCCTCGATCAGGACGGTTCCGCTCGCGGTGCCGCGCTGGCCGAAGCTCGACCAGTCGTCGATGATCGTGAGTCCCGGCGCGTCCCGTTCGGCAATGGCGTACCAGGCGCGCCCTTCGTCATCGACGGCCACGATGGGCACGAGATGAGCCAGAAGCGCTCCGGTGGCGTAGAACTTCTGACCACGCACCACGACGCTGTCGCCCTGCTCCGTGAAGCGGGTGTCGAAATCGGCCGCCCGCTTGGTGCCGCGCTCCGAGAAGGCATTGCCGAAGCGCGTGCCGCTCAGGACCTCCCCGAACAGCAGCCGCTTCTGCGGCTCGTCCGACACGGTCCGGATCGCCGCCACGATGCCCAGGTGGTTCTGGGCGATCTGCGCGATGGCGGGATCGGCCGCCGCGATGATCGCGATCACCTGCGCCAGGGTCCGGTAGGACACCTCGGGGCCACCATAGGCCCGCGGCACGTTGATGGACCAGAGGCCGCTCTGAGAGAAGGCATCGAGTTCGGCGAGCGGCCGGACGGCGTCGCGGTCGCGCTGCGATGCGCCGGTGCGGAATTCGGCCGCCAGCCGGCGGGCGACCGCCAAGGCCTCGGCATCGTCACGGATCACATGGGCAGGGGAGGGTGGGCGCGTCGGCCCGGGGGCACCCTGACTCTGGGGCGCTTCGAGGGTACGTGCATCAACGGTGATGTTCATGGCTCACTCCGGACAGGTCGAGAATTCGGTCGGCGAGGCAGTCAGGCCGCCTCGGTGCGCTTCTCGCGGGCGGCCTCCCGGGCGCGGACGCGGGGGATCACGTGTTTTCCGAAATACGCGACGTCCTCCTGGAAATGCAGGAAGGCGAGCAGCGCGAGGTCAGCGCCGGCATCCTTGAGCGCCAGGATCCGCTCTGCGATCTGATCGGGCGTGCCGATCAGGTTGGTCTTGAAGCCGTCGTTGTACTGGACGAGGTCCTCGAAACTCGATTGCGCCCAATTGCCTTCGCCCTCCGGAGACGCCTTGCCGGCGTTCTTCACCTCATGACCGAAGGCCTTCACGGCATCCGGATCGGCGTGGTCGATAATCTCCTGGAGGACCGCCCGCGCCTCCTCCTCGGTATCGCGCGCGATCACGAAGGCATTGACCCCGATCCGCGGTTTGTTGCCGGTCTCGGCCGCTTTGGCGCGGATATCATCGACTTGGATGCGGATGTTCTCCGGCGTGTTGCCGTTGGTGAAATACCAGTCGGACACGCGGGCTGCCATGTCGCGCGCCGCCCGGGACGAGCCGCCCTGGAAGATCTCCGGCAGCGGCTCCGCCGGCTTCGGCTTCAGCGTGTAGTCGGTATAGCGGTAGAAATCGCCGCGGAAGGTGAAGCTGTCCTGCGTCCAGATTCCCCGCAGGCTGCGGATGAATTCCTCGGAGCGGCGGTAGCGCTCATCGTGGTCGAGCCAGGGTTCCCCGATGGCCCGGAACTCCCCGGAGAACCAGCCGGAGACGATGTTGACCGCGATGCGGCCCCCCGTCAGTTGCGAGATCGTGGCGATCTGCTTCGCGGCGAGCGTCGGATTCCAGGGGCCCGGCAGGATCGCGGCGATCACCTTCAGCTTCGACGTGGCCGCCAGAAGGGCGTGGCTGAAGGCGACCGATTCGTGCTGGTACTCGGCCCCGTAGCCGGCGGTGAACCGGATCTGCGTGAGCCCGTAGTCGAACCCCGCCTCCTCGGCGATCTGCGCCAGGCGCCGATTGTAATCGCCGTCCCAACTCGTCCGCTGCGGGATCTTGCTGATGACGAGGCCGCCCGAAACGTTGGGCACCCAGTAGGCGAACCGGATCGCCTCCGGCGGCGTTGGGTCGACAAAATGGCTGGACATCCGGTGTTTCCTTGATGGCACGGCGCCGACGCGCCGCGTTCTCTTCGGATGATCGCCGCAAACTGAATACACGATGCAGATCGCGGTCGATCACTCAAGCACACGGAAAGTATTCCGATGCGAGCGTCGCCGGTCAAAGGAACGGATTGTCTTTTTTCAACGATTGCAGGCGAAACTTTTCTTTGTCGGAGCCTGCGGGCCGCGTCGTCCTCCTAGGCGGCGCGTGTCGTGCCCGAATCGTGCAGGCGTCGCCACGCGAAGACCGAGAAGACTGCAATCAGGCAGGCGGCGAGGCTGAACCACGTGAATGCGTATTGCAGGTGGTTGTTGGGCAGATCGACCCGCAATTGGCCGCCCCGCGGCCACGTGGTCTGACCCGGCACCGCATCGGCCTCGATTAGGTAGGGCGCGACATCGGTCAGGCCTCGGGCGGCAGCGATGCCGGCGATGTCCCGATTGAACCACTCGCCGCGCGCCGGATCCGGTTCCGGCACGAACATCCCGCGGTCCTCGCTGGCGCGCAGGATGCCGGTGATCCTGGTGGGGCCTTCGATCAGTCCGTCCCGTCGGTCGGCCTGAGCCTTGAGTTCGGTCGGTACGACGCCGCGGTTGACGAGCACGGTGCCGCCGTCCTGGCGCACGAGCGGGGTCAGGACGTAGTAGCCCTGCAGTGCCCGGCCCGGCGTCTCGCCGGGTGCCAAGCCGTGGACCAGCGTCTCGCGGTCATTGAGGAAGCGGCCCGAGACCTGCACGTGCCGGAACTCGTCCCGCGTCGGATCCCAGGCATCCGGCGCCGGCGGCGCCACCGGCTCCGCCCGGCTCTGCCGCACGATTCGAGCGATCAGATCCTCTTTCCAGGCCTTCCGCTCGATCTGCCAGGTCCCGAGACCCAGCAGGATCGCCAGCGCGATCAGGGAGGCGAGGCCCGGCGCCGCGAGGTCCCGCCACGCGGCCCGGCGCGACTCCACTACGCTCACGGCTCGAAGCGCCCCTGCTCGGCCTTGTTGCTGTATTGGAGGGCGATCAGCATGCCCTTGAGGGGCCGGACCAGGACCAGACTGAGGCCGATCGAGAGCGTGGTGGCGACCAAGGCGTGGACCCAGATCGGCGGCTCGTAGGTCACTTCCATCCACAGGGCGAGACCGACCACGACCAAGCCCACGATCGACATCACGAAGAAGGCTGGCCCATCCGCCGAGTCGAAATGCGCGTAATCCAGGCCGCAGGCCCCGCAGGACGGGCGCAGGGCCAGGAAACCCTTGAACAGGTGGCCCTCGCCGCAGCGCGGGCAGCGGCCCCGCAGTCCCGTCGGGATCGGAGGCTGCGGCGAATAGGTTCGTTGGTCCACGTGCATACTCCAGACCGATCCGGGGACGCTGCGATCGCGCCGCGTCCGGGCCGTCCATCCCGATATGGGGATTCCCATGGCACCGGCACGAAAAAGGGCGGCCGGAGCCGCCCTTCGCACGCCCGCCATGCAGCGGCGGGATGGATCCGCCTCAGTGGGCGCCGCCGTGGAAGACCCCGGAGCCCCACACGTAGATGGCGGCGAACAGGAACAGCCACACCACGTCGACGAAGTGCCAGTACCAGGCGGCGAACTCGAAGCCGAGGTGCTGGCGCGGCGAGAACTGGCCCGCATAAGCGCGGAACAGGCAGACCGCCAGGAAGATCGTGCCGATGATCACATGAGCGCCGTGGAAGCCCGTCGCCATGAAGAACGTCGACGAGTAGATGCTGCCGGCGAAGCCGAACTCGGCGTGGCTGTACTCATAGGCCTGGCAGGCGGTGAACAGCACGCCGAGGATGATCGTCAGCCACAGACCGTACTTCAGCCCTTTCCGGTCGCCGTGGAGCAAAGCGTGGTGCGCCCAGGTCACGGTGGTGCCCGAGGTGAGCAGGATCAGCGTGTTGATCAGCGGCAGGTGCCAGGGATCGAAGGCCTCGATGCCTTTCGGGGGCCAGACGCCGCCGGTGAACTCGACGCGGGAAACTTGGATCGGGTCGGCCGTGTAGAGCGCGGCCTCGAAATAGGCCCAGAACCACGCGACGAAGAACATCACCTCAGAGGCGATGAACATCATCATGCCGTAGCGGTGATGAAGCTGGACGACGCGGGTGTGGTCCCCCGAATTGGCCTCGTGCGCCACGTCCTTCCACCAGGAGAACATGGTGTAGAGCACGCCGATCGTACCGAGGCCGAACACGTAGGGTCCGGGGGTCAGGGTGCCGATCTGAAGGCTCTTCATCCAGAAGACGGCGCCGAAGGCCATGAGAAAGCCCGAGAAGGCACCGATCAGCGGCCACGGGCTCGGATTCAGGATGTGATAGTCGTGATTCTTGGCGTGCGCCTCGGCCATCGTCCCGTCGCTCCTCACCCTCGCGCCCTGCGCCGTTCCCGGCTTCCGGCCTGTCGCTTAATCTTGGCAGATTTCTTAGCCGGGCGCGGAACGGACCACGCCCAAGCTTGTCCGCACGTTTAGTCGGTGCGGGCCCGTGTTGTCACGCGCCCGCGATCAGAAATCCCGCTTCGTGCCCGAAGAACCCGAATTGGCCACCGCTGCGGTGACCGGCTGGCCGTTCTTCGAGGCGAAGTACGTGTAGGAGAGTGTCATCTCCGAAAGATGCGCCGTGTTCGAATCGTCCCGGACCGCCGGATCGACGTAGAACACCACCGGGACGTCGAGCGTCTCGCCGGGCTGGAGCGTCTGCTCGTTGAAGCAGAAGCAGGCGATCTTGACAAAATAGCCGCCCATCAGCCCCGGCTGGACGTTGAAGGTCGCCACGCCGGTGGAGGGCCTGCTGCCGGTGTTCTGCACCCGGAAGAAGACTGTCTTGGTCTCACCCAGCTTCGCCTCGACGCTGCTCGCCTCCGGGGCGAACTTCCAGGACAAGCCCGGCGCGACGTTCGTGTCGAAATGCACGACCATGCTGTCGTCGGTGCGGGCCGCGGAGACGGCGAGCGCCGGGCCCTGGCGGGGTGTGCCGTCGTAGCCGGTCGCCTTGCAGAAGGCGTTGTAAAGAGGCACCGACGCGAAGGCGAGGCCGACCATGCCGACGGCGAGCCCGGCACAGGCGATCGCGGTTCGCTTGGCGCCGCGGCCGGATTCGGGTCGGGGGGCAGTCATCGCGATCTCCTCAGAGCGGCCGGCTGAGGATCTGCGGCCCCAGCTTGACGATCGTCAGCACGAAGAACAGCAGGACCCAGGCCCCGAGCGCGAGGGCGATGGCCACGGAGCGCTTCCGGCGCCGCGCCTCCTCGTCCGGGGTTAGGGGGCGATAGTGAATCTCGGGATCCGCCATGGCGATCAGCCCAGGACCGGACGGAACAGGCCGAAGCTCTGTTCGGCCAAGAGCGCGGAGAACAGCGCGAACAGGTAGAGGATGGAGAAGCCGAACATGCCCATGGCGGCCCGCTTCTCGGCCTCGCCCTCGCGGTTCCGGAGCACGCGGATGCTGAAGGCCACCATGCCGAGGCCGCCGATCAGGCCGATCACAGCGTAGAGGAGGCCGCCGAAGCCGAGCGCCACGGGCACCAAGCCCAGGGGGGCGAGGAGCAGCGAGTACCAAACGATCTGGCGGCGCGTGGAAGCGGGGCCGGCGACGTTCGGCATCATCGGGATGCCGGCGCGAGCGTACTCGTCTGCCTTGATCAGGGCCAGCGCCCAGAAATGCGGCGGGGTCCAGATGAAGATAATGGCGAACAGGACGAGCGACTCGACCCCGACGGAGCCGGTGACCACCGCCTGTCCGATCACCGGCGGCAGGGCGCCCGCGGCCCCTCCGATGACGATGTTCTGCGCAGTCGCCCGCTTCAGCCACATCGAGTAGATGACCGCATAGAACACGATGGTGAAAGCAAGCAGACTCGCGGCCAGCCAGTTCGCCGTCAGGCCGAGCACCAGCACGGAGGCGACCGAGAGAAACGTCCCGAAGCCCAGCGCCTCTTCAGACGAAATCTTGCCGGCCGGAATCGGCCGCTCGGCGGTCCGGCTCATCACGGCATCGATGTCGGCATCCCACCACATGTTGAGACAGCCGGAGGCGCCGGCTCCCACCGCGATGGCGAGGAGCGAGATGGCGCCGATCGCCGGCTGCACGTGACCCTGGGAGACGACCATGCCGACCAGGGCAGTGAAGATCACAAGGACCATCACCCGGGGCTTGAGCAGGGCGAAGTAGTCCGGCACGTCGCCGCCCGCGGCCGAGAGGGCCGGGGCTGGAGCGTCCGCTCCGATGCTGTTCGTCAGGCTGGTCATCGCGTCTGCCGCTGCTGTGCCGACGCCCGGCTGCGCGCGTCACGGCCAGGTCGTGTCTCGAGATCAACTTGCTTCAAGGGTCGGCGCGAGCGGATCGCTCGGCCTGGGCGGATCGCCCTTATCGCTCGCCCTTGCCGGGAGGTCGGGGACCGGCCTCCTGGGAAGGGCGAGGGCCGCCGGAGCGGCCCTCGCGGGGGTTCTATCAGTGTGCGCCCGGCTCGTCGACGATGCGGGGCAGCGTCTCGAACTGGTGGAAGGGCGGGGGCGAGGACAGCGTCCACTCGAGAGTGGTCGCGCCTTCGCCCCACGGGTTGTCCGCGGCCCGTTCCTTCGAGCGGAAGGCCAGCACCACGCCGATCACGAACACGAACATGCCCAGCGCGAAGATGTGGCCGCCATAGGTCGAGACCTTGTGCCACTGGGCAAACGCGTCCGGGTAGTCGGCGTAGCGGCGCGGCATGCCGGCGAGCCCGAGGAAGTGCATCGGGAAGAACAGGACGTTGGCGCCGATGAAGGCCAACCAGAAGTGCAGCTTGCCGGCCCATTCCGGGATGACGTGGCCGGTCATCTTCGGGAACCAGTAGTAGACACCGGCGAAGATGATGAACACCGCACCGAGCGAGAGCACGTAGTGGAAGTGCGCGACCACGTAGTAGGTGTCGTGCAGGTACTTATCGACGGCCGAGTTCGCCAGCACGACGCCGGTCACACCGCCGACGGTGAACAGGAAGATGAAGCCCACCGCCCAGTGCATGGCGGCGGTGAAGCGGATGGAGCCGCCCCACATGGTGGCGATCCATGAGAAGATCTTCACGCCGGTCGGCACCGCGATCACCATCGTGGCGAACACGAAGTAGGACTGCGTCTGCAGCGACAGGCCGACCGTGTACATGTGGTGGGCCCACACGACGAAGCCGACCACGCCGATCGCCACCATCGCGTAGGCCATGGCGAGGTAGCCGAAGACCGGCTTGCGCGAGAAGGTGGCGATGATGTGCGAGACGATGCCGAAGGCCGGCAGGATCATGATGTAAACTTCGGGGTGGCCGAAGAACCAGAACAGGTGCTGGTAGAGGATCGGGTCACCGCCGCCGGCCGGGTCGAAGAAGGTCGTGCCGAAGTTGCGGTCGGTGAGCAGCATGGTGATGGCGCCCGCCAGAACCGGCAGCGAGAGCAGCAGCAGGAAGGCGGTCACCAGCTCGGCCCAGGCGAAGAGCGGCATCTTGTGCAGCGTCATGCCCGGGGCGCGCATGTTCAGGATGGTGGTGATGAAGTTGATCGCGCCGAGGATCGAGCCCGCGCCCGAAAGGTGCAGGGCGAAGATCGCGAAGTCGACGGCCGGGCCAGGATGGCCCGCGGTCGAGAGCGGCGGATAGACGGTCCAGCCGGTGCCGGCGCCGGAAGCTCCGGGCGCGCCCTCGACGAAGAGCGAGCAGAGCAGCGAGCAGAAGCCCGCCACCGTCAGCCAGAACGAGATGTTGTTCATGCGCGGGAACGCCATGTCGGGCGCCCCGATCATCAGCGGCACGAACCAGTTGCCGAAGCCGCCGATCAGCGCCGGCATCACCATGAAGAACACCATGATGAGACCGTGGCCGGTGACGAACACGTTATAGGTGGCCGGGTTCGAGAAGTATTGCAGGCCGGGCGCCTCCATCTCCATCCGGATGCCGAAGGAGAGGAACGCGCCGATGATGCCGGCGCAGAAGGCGAAGAGCAGGTAGAGCGTGCCGATGTCCTTGTGGTTCGTCGACAGGAACCAGCGGGCGAAGAACGACGGCTTGTGGTCGTGGACCTCGTGGGCCTCGGCATGGGCTGCGGCTGTAGCCATGGATTCGGGTGCCTTGTGGATCTGATGGGTTCGGTTCGGTCAGCCGGTGCTCAGCGGGCCTCGGCGAAGCTCGTGCCGTTCTCGATGCGGGCGTACTTGGTCTTGGCCTCCTTCAGCCAGTCGGCATAGGCTTGCTCGCTGACCACGCGGACCACGATCGGCATGTAAGCGTGGCGCTGACCGCACAGCTCGGAGCACTGGCCGTGGAAGGTGCCTTCCTTCTCCGCCTTGAACCACATCTGGTTCAGGCGGCCCGGGACGGCGTCGATCTTGAAGCCGAAGGCCGGCATCGCCCAGGAGTGTAACACGTCCGCGGCGGTGACCTGGATCTTCACGATCTTTCCAACCGGAACGACCATCTCGTTGTCGGTCTGCAGCAGGCGCGGCTGCTTGTCCTCGTCGATATTGGCATCGAAAGCGAAGCCACCGCCGGCCTCGGTCTGCGGGTACTCGTAGGACCAGTACCAGGCGTGGCCGATGACCTTCACGATCATGTCGGCCTTCGGATCCGAGAGCTGCGTGCGCAGCAGACGGAAGGACGGGATCGCGACCGCGACCAGGATCAGCACCGGGACGATCGTCCAGGCGACCTCGATGGCGGTGTTGTGGGTGGTGCGCGACGGCGTCGGATTGCGCTTCTCGCCGAAGCGGAAGATGCACCACAGGATCAGCGCCAGCACGAAGACGGAGATCCCCAGGGACAGCCAGTGCAGGCCGATCTCGAAGCTGAGGATGTCGCGCGCGTTCTCCGTCACCGGGATCTGGCGGCTCATCTCCCACGGGACCGGCTGACCGAAGCCGGCGGCCTGCGCGCCTGACATCGGGAAGAGCAGGGCGCCGAGAGCGGCGAGGCTCCAGAGTGATCGGTTGATCGTCCGCACCGTCCGCATCTGCCTCTCGTGGCTCCCCTGGCTGTCTGACCGACGCCGAACCTTCCCGTCTTGACTGTGTGCGGGATCGTACCGACGTGACGGAGTACCGGTTGTGTCACCCGGCATTATCCGACCGGGGCTTCAGACCACAAGGGCCGTCGAGGTGCAACCGCACAAGCGTCGCATCGGGCGCTTTCCAGCCAGTTCGCGTGGTCTCGTGGCGTCATAGCCATGGCGGCCGGCCGGTTTCGAGCCTGCGCCGTTGCCTCGCGGATGCCGTGACGAATACCATTCGAGGAGCCTCACCGGAGAGCCGCATGTCGACGGACGCCGTGAAACAGTCGCCCGAACCGCTGCCCTGTGCCGTCGGCGTTGCCATGCAGGTCGTCGCCTATTCGGGATCCGAGCCGAGGCCGGGGGTCAGGGCGGTCGCGGTCGAGGCACCGGTCAACCTCGTCTATGGCAGCGTGCCGCACGCCGTGATGATGGCTACGCCCTCCGATCTGGAGGATTTTGCCTACGGCTTCAGCTTCACCGAGGGGATCGTCGAGTCGGCGGAGGAGATCCGCGCCACCCGGGTGGAAGCGGCTGACGACGGATTGCGCCTCCATGTCGAGCTGGCGCCGGGGCGGCTGCGTGAGCATCTGGCGCGCAAGCGCGCGATCAGCGGCCGCACCGGCTGCGGGGTCTGCGGCATCGAGGATCTGTCCGAACTGCCGCGGGCGCAGAGGCAGGGCGTCCCCGACGTGCAGGTCGCGCTCCCGGCGATCGCCCGGGCTCTGGCGGCGCTCGACGGAGCGCAGGTGCTGGGGGCTGAGACCCGGGCGGTCCACGCCGCCGCCTGGGCGCGCCCGGACGGTTCTCTCGCGCTCGTTCGCGAGGATGTCGGCCGGCACAACGCGCTGGACAAGCTGATCGGCGCGCTGATGCGTGCCGGCACGGGGCCGGATCAGGGCTTCCTGGTGATCACCAGTCGCTGCTCGTTCGAGATGGTGGAGAAGGCAGCCCGGCTTGGTGCGGCCGTCGTCGTCGCCATCTCGGCGCCGACGTCCCTCGCCCTGGAGCGGGCGCGGGCGCACGGAATGACGCTCTGCGCCATCGCGCGGGCCGATACTCTTACCGTTTTCTCGGGCGCGGAGCGGCTGACGGGCACTTAGAGTCGGTCCCGATCCCGCCGTGATCGGGGCCGTCTCCAAGGACTTGTTCTGCTGCGCTCTCTTGCGACGCGGCGGTAACGGTGCCGGCGAAGTGCGTTCCGGCGGGCTATTGTGCCGCGCCCGGCTCCTTCTCCGAGGAGCCCGGAACGATGGTGGCGCCACCGATCACGCGAACGGCCTTCCGGTCCGTCGGCGGATCCTTCCAGTCTTGAGCCGGCGGCTTGGTCGCCGAAGCCACGGCGCCCTCGACCGGCTTGGGCGGAGCGCCGGCAGCGGGGGCGGGGCTAGCGGCCGGCACCTTGTCGATCGCGGCCGATTTGGTCTCCGGCTTGGCAGCGTCTCCGGGATCGGCGTTGAGGGCCTCGTTCGGTGCGATCTTCGGCGCCGGCGCCTCAGGGGCGGTGCGGTGAGGTGATCGGAGTTCGGGCTGGCGGACGGGCGCGGTCGCACGGGCAACCTTTCGCGGCGGCGCCGGCCGGCCAGTGCTGTCGGGGTTCACACCCTCGGGATTGGTATCGGGTCGCAGCGCCTCGCCGGAGGGTCGTCGTTGAAGCCGCAGGGATGGGACCTCCTCCGCAGGCAGCGGTCGGAGCACGCGCCGCGGCCCGGCATCCCCCTCGGTCCAACCGAAACCGGGCGCCGGCCGCTCGAGCCGCGCGTAGGTCTCCGGAGTGCCGATCCGCTGCCGATCGACGATCGCCCCGGCGGTCGGGTCGACGAACAGCCGGACCGGGACGCCGGTCGGGCTGACGGCCTCGACGACGTAGACCCGGCCATCGAAGCGCGGGCGGCTGAGCCCCGTGAAGCCGCGATCGGCGAGGCGCCACGCCACGACGCGCGGCGGCAGCACCTCCTCCTCGTAGGCGAATTGTGCACTCGCGCCGGAGACCAGACCAATTAGGGTGCCCCCCGACAGGAGTGCGGCGCAGGCTGCGCGCGCCGTTGCACGCCGGATCTTTCGACTGTCGATCATCACTCTTGTGCGTTCCCGTCTTGGAGACCCGCTTAGAGACCCGGCAGAGTATCCGGTTCCGGCATGGTCCGGGCCGGTTGACCCGGACCTCGACCATGCCGGCGAGGTCGTTGCCCCGCATGCCGCTTGTGCTCGGCGGTTGGGGTAGACCCCGCGATTCGGGCGAGATTGCGGAGAGCGTAGGGATCCGCCGGTGCGCCGTCCCCGCCGGGCGCGCGGCGACCGCGGGCGCTCACTTGCTGAAATCCTTTCAATCTGGCAATTTCGCGACTTAGGACAGCAGAACTGTCCCATCGGCCGTGCATCCCGGCCGTCGCCTTCTCGCGCGCGAGCGAGAAATCCGGCAGACGGTCCTGGGCGCGCCAGCGCACCGCTCCCGAGCGGTCCGGGTTCTCGATGATTGGAGGTCGAAGGACGTGTCCCAGCCGGGACCGGCCGGACGACCTGCGACATCGGGCCGGAGTGCCGGGCGCCGGAGGCTTGCGGGCACGAAACATGCTCGCGTGTACAACGGCGGCAGACGGGATCGAGTAAGGACGATACGAAGCATGGCACCACGCGGATCCGCTGAAGAGTTTGCTGCTTCCACGTTCCAGGCTGCCGCGCCGCGGGGTGGCACGATGCCGCTCACGGTGCGCGATCCCGCGCTGCCGAAAGCCCAGGGCGCTTACGATCCGGCCCACGAACGCGACGCCTGCGGCGTCGGGTTCATCGCCGACATGCACGACCGCCGCACCCATGCGATCGTCGAGCAGGGGCTGAAGATCCTAGAGAATCTCGATCACCGCGGCGCGGTGGGCGCGGATCCCAAGATGGGCGACGGCTGCGGCATCCTCACGCAGATCCCGCACGGCTTTTTCGCAGAGGAGTGCTCGCGCCTCGGCTTCGAGCTGCCCCCGGCCGGCGCGTACGCGATCGGCCAGCTCTTCATGCCAAAGGCCGAGGAGCCCCGGGCGATCATCCAGGAGATCGTTGAATCGGCTCTGGCCGCCGAAGGCCTGCCGCTGCTCGGCTGGCGCGACGTCCCGGTCGATCCGGAAGACCTCGGCGAGGCTGTGAAGGCGACAGAGCCCCACCACCGGCAGGTGTTCATCGGACGGCCCGCCTCGGTCACCGACCAGGACACTTTCGAGCGGCGCGTCTACGTCGCCCGCAAGGTGATCTCCAACAAGGTCTACGCGCTGGAAGACCCGCGCGTGAAGGAGTTCTACCCGGTGTCGGTCTCGACCCGGACCATCGTCTACAAGGGCATGGTGCTGGTCACCCAGCTCGGCAACTACTTCCTCGACCTGAAGGACGACCGTTTCGTCTCGGCGATCGCGCTCGTGCACCAGCGCTTCGCGACCAACACCTTCCCGACCTGGCGGCTGTCGCACCCGTACCGGATGGTCGCGCATAACGGCGAGATCAACACGCTGCGCGGCAACGTGAACTGGATGGCCGCCCGGCAGGCGAGCGTCGATTCCGACCTGTTCGGCAACGACATCTCGAAGCTCTGGCCGATCTCCTACGAGGGCCAGTCCGACACGGCGTGCTTCGACAACGCCCTCGAGTTCCTGGTGCAGGGTGGCTACCCGCTCGCGCACGCGATGATGATGCTGATCCCGGAAGCCTGGGCCGGCAATCCGTTGATGAGCGAGGAGCGGCGCGCCTTCTACGAGTATCACGCCGCCCTGATGGAGCCTTGGGACGGCCCCGCCGCGGTCGCCTTCACGGACGGTCGCCAGATCGGCGCCACCCTCGACCGCAACGGTCTGCGGCCGGCCCGCTACATCGTCACGGACGACGGCCTCGTGGTTCTGGCCTCGGAGATGGGCACCCTGCCGATCCCGGACGAGAAGATCGTGCAGTCCTGGCGCCTCCAGCCGGGCCGCATGCTGCTGATCGACCTGCAGAAGAGCCGCATCGTCTCCGACGAGGAGATCAAGGGCGAGCTCGCCGCCGCGCATCCCTACGCCGACTGGGTGAAGAACACCCAGATCGTGCTGGAGGAGTTGCGTCCCGTGCAGCCGCGCGAGTCGCGCACGGATGTCAGCCTGCTGGACCGCCAGCAGGCCTTCGGCTACACCCAGGAAGACCTCAAGCTGCTGATGCAGCCCATGGCGGTGACCGGCCAGGAGGCCGTCGGCTCCATGGGTACCGACACGCCGCTCTCGGCGCTCTCCGAGAAGTCGAAGCTGCTCTACACCTACTTCAAGCAGAACTTCGCGCAGGTCACGAACCCGCCGATCGACCCGATCCGCGAGGAGGCCGTGATGAGCCTCGTCTCGTTCATCGGGCCGCGGCCAAACCTGCTCGACATGGAGGGTGCCTCCCGGCGCAAGCGCCTGGAGGTCCGTCAGCCGATCCTGACCAACGGCGACCTGGAGAAGATCCGGTCCATCGGCCATTTCGAGGACCGGTTCGACACCAAGACCCTTGACATGACCTACCCGGCCGAGATGGGCGCGCAGGCCATGGACGGGGCGGTGGACCGCCTCTGTGACCGGGCCGAGGCGGCGGTCCGCGGCGGCTACAACATCATCGTGCTCACCGACCGCGCGGTTGGGCCGGACCGGATCCCGATTCCGGCGCTGCTCGCCACCGCGTCCGTGCACAACTACCTGATCCGCAAGGGTCTGCGGACCTCGGTCGGCCTCGTGGTCGAATCGGGTGAGCCGCGCGAGGTCCATCACTTCGCCTGCCTGGCCGGCTACGGCGCCGAGGCGATCAACCCGTACCTCGCCTTCGAGACCCTGCTGGCGATGAAGGACGAGTTCCCGCCGGATCTCACCGACGACGAGATCATCTACCGCTACATCAAGGCGATCGATAAGGGCCTGCTGAAGGTGATGTCCAAGATGGGCATCTCCACCTACCAGTCCTATTGTGGCGCCCAGATCTTCGACGCGGTCGGCCTGAACTCGACCTTCGTGGGCCGTGACTTCTTCGGCACGGCGACGACCATCGAGGGCGTTGGCATGGCCGAGATCGCCGAGGAGACGGTCCGCCGTCACAGCGACGCCTTCGGCGATGCGCCCGTCTACCGGAACGCCCTCGATGTCGGCGGCGAATACGCCTACCGGCTGCGCGGCGAGACCCACACCTGGACGCCCGACACGGTGGCGACGCTGCAGCACGCGGTGCGCCTCAACGTGCCCGAGCGCTACCGGGAATATGCCGAGCTGGTGAACCGGCAGGAGCACCAGCTGAAGACGCTGCGCGGATTGTTCCGGATCAAGTCCGCCGCGGAGATCGGCCGCGCGCCGATCCCGCTGGACGCGGTCGAGCCGGCTTCCGAGATCGTCAAGCGCTTCGCCACGGGCGCCATGTCGTACGGTTCCATCTCCAAGGAGGCGCACGAGACGCTCGCCATCGCGCTCAACTCCTTCGGTGGCCGCTCGAACTCGGGCGAGGGCGGCGAGGAAGTGGAGCGGTTCAAGCCGCTGCCGGACGGGCGCTCGCGCCGGTCCTCGATCAAGCAGGTGGCCTCCGGCCGCTTCGGCGTCACGACGGAATACCTCGTCAATTCCGACATGATGCAGATCAAGGTCGCGCAGGGCGCCAAGCCCGGAGAAGGCGGCCAGTTGCCCGGGCACAAGGTCGACGCCAAGATCGCCAAGGTCCGCTACGCCACCCCGGGCGTCGGCCTGATCTCGCCGCCGCCGCATCACGACATCTACTCGATCGAGGATCTGGCCCAGCTGATCTTCGACCTGAAGAATGTGAATCCGTCGGCGGACGTATCGGTGAAGCTCGTCTCCGAGGTCGGCGTCGGCACCGTGGCGGCCGGCGTCGCCAAGGCGCGCGCCGATCACATCACGATCTCGGGCTTCGACGGGGGTACCGGCGCGGCGCCGCTGACCTCGCTCAAGCACGCCGGCGGTCCCTGGGAGACCGGCCTCGCCGAGACCCAGCAGACGCTGGTGCTCAACGGTCTGCGCGGGCGCGTCGCCCTGCAAGCCGACGGCGGCATCCGCACCGGGCGCGACGTGATGATCGCGGCGCTGCTCGGCGCCGACCAGATGGGCTTCTCGACGGCTCCGCTGATCGCCGCCGGCTGCATCATGATGCGCAAGTGCCACCTGAACACCTGCCCGGTGGGCGTCGCCACCCAGGATCCGGTGCTGCGCAAGCGCTTCAAGGGCACGCCCGAGCACGTGGTGAACTACTTCTTCTTCGTGGCCGAGGAGGTGCGCGAGATCCTGGCGTCGCTGGGCTTCACGAAGCTGGAGGAAGCAGTCGGTCGCTCGGACGTCCTCGACAAGGTTGAGGCCATCGCCCACTGGAAGGCGCGCGGCCTCGACTTCACGAAGCTGTTCCACCGCCCGAAGGTGGCCGAGGGCACGGCGATCCGCCACGTCGAGGTCCAGCACCACCCGATCGACACGGTCCTCGACCGGCGCCTGATCGAGGGGGCCAAGCGGGCCATCGAGACCGGTGAGCCGGTGGTTGTCACCGACACGATCCGGAACTCGGACCGCGCCGCGGGGGCCATGCTCTCCGGCATGGTCGCCAAGGCGCACGGTCACGAAGGTCTGCCCGACGACACCATCGTGGTGAAGCTTTCCGGCACCGCCGGCCAGAGCTTCGGCGCGTGGCTCGCCGCCGGCGTGACCATCGAGCTGACCGGGCACGGTAACGACTACGTCGGCAAGGGCCTGTCGGGCGGCAAGCTGATCATCCGCCCGAGCGACGCGCTGCGCTCGCCTCAGGACCGGACGATCATGGTCGGCAACACCGTGCTGTACGGGGCCATCGCCGGCGAGTGCTACATCCGCGGTTCGGCGGGCGAGCGCTTCGCGGTGCGCAACTCCGGCGCGATCACGGTGGTCGAGGGCATGGGCGACCATGGCTGCGAGTACATGACCGGCGGCGTCGTGGTGTCGATCGGCGAGACCGGGCGCAACTTCGCTGCCGGCATGTCGGGCGGCATCGCCTACGTGCTCGACGAGGATGGCTCGTTCTCGGCGCGCTGCAACCTGTCGATGGTCGATCTGGAGCCGGTCGAGGAGGAGGACGACCTGATGCGTCGCTTCCACCAGGATGGCGATCTGGAGACCAAGGGGCGGGTCGACATCCTGGCGGACATGTCGGGGCACGACGAGGAGCGGCTGACGCAGCTGATCACGAACCATCTCAAATATACGGGCAGCCCGCGGGCCAAGACGATCCTCGACGACTGGAGCAGCTACCGCACCAAGTTCGTCAAGGTGATGCCCGTGGAGTACCGCCGGGCACTGCGCGAGATGGAGATGGCGCGGATGCCGGTGGCCGCCGAATAGGCGGCGCCGAAAGTCCGGGCGGTTCGCCGCCCGGTCACGCTCACACGATATGAGACGATGCGGGCAGCGCAGTCGAAGACTGGCCGGCCCAGGGGCTGACCAATGGGCAAGATCACAGGCTTCCTCGAATTCGACCGGCAGGAGCAGAAGTACCAGCTCGCCGCCGACCGGATTCGGCACTTCCGCGAGTTCACACTGCCGCTCGACGAGCATGATCTCACGAAGCAGGCGGCCCGCTGCATGGATTGCGGCATCCCGTTCTGCCATGGCCCGACGGGCTGCCCGGTCCACAACCAGATTCCGGACTGGAACGACCTCGTCTTCCAGTCCGACTGGGAAGAGGCCTCCCGCAACCTGCACTCCACCAACAATTTCCCCGAGTTCACCGGCCGCATCTGCCCCGCGCCCTGCGAGGAGGCCTGCACGCTGAATCTCGAGAACCAGCCGGTCGCCATCAAGACGATCGAGCAGGCCATCGCCGATCGTGCCTGGAACATGGGCTGGGTGAAGCCCGAACCGGCGCAGACCCGCACCGGCAAGCGCGTGGCGATCGTCGGCTCGGGCCCGGCCGGCATGGCGGCAGCCCAGCAACTCGCCCGGGTCGGCCACGACGTCCACGTGTTCGAGCGCGAGCCGAAGGCCGGCGGCCTGCTCCGCTACGGCATCCCGGACTTCAAGATGGAGAAGCGCCACATCGACCGGCGCGTGCGCCAGATGGAGGCCGAGGGCGTCGTCTTCCACTACAACCAGAACATCGGCGTGACGAAGTCGGTGGACGAGCTCAAGGCCGAGTTCGACGCCGTGATGTTCTGCGGTGGCGCCGAGGATCCGCGCAATCCGCAGCTTCCTGGCCAGGACTTGGAGGGCGTCCACTACGCCATGCCGTATCTCGTCCAGTCGAACCGGCGGGTGAGCAACGAGCCGATGCGTGGCAACGGCGAGCCGCCAATCCTGGCCGCCGGCAAGAACGTGGTCGTCATCGGTGGCGGCGACACCGCGTCCGATTGCGTCGGAACGGCCTTCCGCCAAGGCGCCTTGTCGGTAACGCAACTCGATATCCGTCCGCGACCGCCGGAGCGCGAGGACAAGCTCACCGTGTGGCCCTACTGGCCGACGAAGATGCGCACCTCGTCCAGTCAGGCCGAAGGCGCAGAGCGCGAGTTCCAGGCCGCAACCCTGCGGGTCGAGGGCAACAAGAAGGGCCAGGTCACGGGCGTCGTCTGCGCCCGGGTCGATGCCAAGCGGCAGCCGATCGCCGGAACCGAGTTCGTCCTGCCAGCCGACTTGGTCTTCATGGCGATCGGCTTCGCCGGCTCGGTCCAGAAGGGCCTCTTGGAGCAGTCCGGCGTCGGCGTGAGCAAGCGCGGCAACGTCGAGGCGAACGAGGAGGATTACCGCACCTCCGACCCGAAGATCTGGGCGGCGGGCGATATGCGCCGCGGCCAGTCCCTGGTCGTCTGGGCGATCCGCGAAGGGCGCCAGGCCGCGCGCGCCATCGACGAGGCGCTGATGGGCGCGAGCGTTCTGCCCCGATAGGACAAGACAAACCGGATCCGTAGGGCCGCCCCGGCCGTCAGCCGGGCGGCCACCGGAAATCGTCAGCGCGGCCGGGCTGCGGCAGCGGAGCATTGCCGCGGAGCAGCGTTCGCTCCGCGGTCCCGAGATTGTCAGAATCCCGGGGCCGGCCGTTCAACAGCACGCCTCCGGGCGAGATTTCCGGCCGGCTCAGCGGCACGACAGGTCCGGCGGCCGGCTTCACGGGCAGCGCCGGCACGCCCGGCGGTTCCGGGAGACTCGGCAGCATCGCGGTGATCTGGCGGTCGATCGACGCCGTATCGGTGGGCTGCCCGGCTCCGTCGAGGCTCGGCCCCGATGCGGAGGACGGGACACCCGGCGTCACGGTCGCGGCGGGCGGCTGGTCGGCCAGTGCCGGTGCCGTGGTGCCCATGAGACGCTTGAGCTCGACATCGGCGAAATGCGCGAGCTTGCGGTCGCCGGCCTTGGTGAAATAAATCCCGTCCGCGGTGCGCAGCTTGGCGATCTGCCCTTCCGGGTCCGGTCCAGAGGCGGCGTACCGGTCGCGCTCGTCGACGAAGCCCGGCCAGATATCGACATAGGTCGCCCCGGCCTTGGTCACGCTGTCCCGGATGATGTCATTGAGGGATGCGAGGTCTCGGCTGAGCGAGTCGCTCTGCACCGGCGGGAGGCCCACCCAGATCAGCGGCACTTTCCGGTCGGTGAACACCTTGACCAGTGCTTCCACACGGGCGCGGTACAGGGCCCGCCAGCGGTCGGTCAAGGGTTCGACCGTCTCGTCACCCTCGCGGATGGGCTGCCGATCATTGGCTCCCAGCATGACGAGCGCATAGCGGACCTTCGGATTACCCTGTAGGTAGTCCTGAACGATCTTCGGCCAGTCGACGACGTCCTTGCGGACGAGGCCGCTGTCACCCTTGGCGCGGTCGACGACCGCGACGTCGGCATTGTCCTCGAACACGTCGTCGAGGCCCTTTGCGAGGTGATCGGCGAGGGAATCGCCGAAGACCGCGATCTGCACGTTCGGCTCGGTCTTGGCGACGGCGGGTTTCGGCGGCGTCGGCGCGCGCGCGGGGCGGACCCGGCGTTTGACTGCGGGTGCCGGCCGCTGCGCCTCAGTGTTTCCGTAGCTGCGCGGACGCGGAGCCCGGTAGGTCCGCTCGGGCGGAGGAGCAACCGGCTGAGGCCTGTCCTCCCAGGGCCAGTAGAATTGGCGCGGCGCCTCCTGCTGCGGAGCGTAGCGGGGCTGACGCCCGTAGGTGCCGTCGTCCCGATAATACGCATCGCGGGACCGGCGCCGCGGGGGCGCCTGGTAATAGGCGCCGTTTCCAGGCTGCTGGTAGGTGTCGCCCCATTGCGCCTGCGCCGGCCCGCTGCCGAACAGACCCAAGGCTGCCAGGCACAGCGCGGCCGTCAGTCCCAGGATCCCGGGGCGTCTCAGATGACGCCGAACAGCGACTTTCATGCGCATCCCGCATTCTTACGCCGAACGGACACCATTCGGAACGCGCTTAGTATAGGTCAGAGACGCACGGGGGTCTAAAGCGGCCGCGGCGGTCACGGCCCGTGAGCCGGGCGACCCTCGATCCGGGCCAGGAGCGCCGGCGTGGCATAGCCGTCGGCCGGCAAGCCCACGCTGATCTGGTAGCGCCGCACGGCCTCGCGCAGGCGGGGCCCGGCGCGCCCGTCCGTGGGACCGTCATAGAACCCAGCCTTCGCGAGCCCGGTCTGGAGCGACCGCAGGCCAGGTCCATTCAGGCGCGCGCCCTTCTCCGGCCAGGGAGCAGCGAGAGCCGGACCGCCGCCGAGACGGTCGGCAAGATGCCCCACCGCCAGCGCGTAGGAATCCGACGTGTTGTAGCCGCGGATCACCTCGAAATTGTCGGTGATCAGAAAGATCGGCGCGCCCAGCCCTCCGGGGAGGAACAGGCTGGCGCGGCCACGCCTAGGCAGCGGCTTGCCATCCGCACGCCGGACGCCCCTCTCGACGAAGTCATTCAGGTCGCCGGCATAGAGGTTGAGATCGAAACCCTTCGGGAGGATCACCTCGTAGCCCCACGACACCGCCGGGTCCCAGCCCAGGTCCTTGAGATAGGCCGCGATCGAGGCCAGCGAATCGGCGTCGCTCGTCCAGATGTCCCGGCGCCCGTCACCGTCGAAGTCGACCGCGTGCGCCAGAAAAGTCGAGGGCAGGAACTGGACCTGGCCCATGGCTCCGGCCCAGCTGCCGCTCATATGCTCCGGTGTGATGTCGCCGCGCTGCAGGATCGTCAGCGCAGACAGGAGTTCGTCGCGGAACAGGTCGCCCCGGTGCCGCGCCTCGGCCAGCGTCGCCAGAGCTCGGATGGTCGGGACGCTTCCCGCGCTGGCGCCGAAGTCGGATTCGATACCCCAGAAGGACAGGAGCATCGGCTGCGGTACACCGTAGCGGGCCTCGATCGCCTTCAGGGTCGGCGCGAGAGCCGTGGCGCGGGCGCGTCCCCGGGCGAGCCGGCCTGCCGAGACAGCGCCGACGAGGTAGTCCCAGACCGGCCGTACGAATTCACTCTGGCGGCGCGTTCGAGCCAGAACGCCGGCATCCGGCACTGTGACCCCGCGGAACGCCGCGTCGAAGGTCTCGGCGGAGATGCCGCGCGCGGTGGCATCGGGGCGCAGGGCCTCCACGAACGCCCGGAAGGCATCATCCTTCGGCTCGACCGCGTGCGCCGAACCCGCGGCCAGGCACAGCGCGGAGGCGAGCACCGCCCGGCGGGAGAGCATCCGGTCAGATCCTGTTGCGTTTGTCCAGATGGTCCTCCCAGGCGAGGGCCTGGGCGACGATGGCGTCGAGATCGTCGTGCCGGGGGCGCCAGCCCAGCCGCTCGCGGATGAGCCCGGCATCGGCCACGATCCGCGCCGGGTCACCGGTGCGGCGGGGACAGAGACGCACGGTGAAGTCGCGGCCCGAGATCCGCTTCACCACTTCGATCACTTCCAGAACCGAGTAGCCGCGCCCGTAACCGCAGTTCAGCGTCAAGCTCCCGCCTCCGGCCCGCAGGTGATCGAGCGCGACCCGATGCGCCTCGGCGAGGTCCGACACCTGGATGTAGTCCCGCAGGCACGATCCGTCCGGCGTCGGATAATCCGTCCCGTAGACGTCGAGCCGCTCGCGCTGACCGAGGGCAGCCTGCGTGGCCACTTTGATCAGGTGCGTGGCGTTGGGTGTCGACTGGCCCGAGCGGCCGTCCGGATCGGCACCGGCGACATTGAAGTAGCGCAGGATGACGTACGAGAAGCCGTGCGCGGCCGCCGCGTCGGCGATCATCCACTCGCTCATGAGCTTGGAGCGACCGTAAGGGTTGATCGGCTTCAGCGGCAGATCCTCCGGGACCGGTACGACGTCCGGCTCCCCGTAGACGGCGGCGGTCGAGGAGAAGATCACGTGCCGGACGCCCGCCCGGACCGAGGCCTCGATCAGCGCGCGGGTCTTCACCGTGTTGGCGAGGTAGTAGCCGAGCGGGTCCGCCACCGAATCGGGCACGACGATCTTGGCCGCGAAATGGGCGAGCGCGTCGATCCTGTGCTGCAGGATCGTCTGCGTGACGAGCGCCTGATCCGCCACGTCGCCGACCACGAGCTTCACGCCTTCCGGGACCGCCCAGTCGAATCCCGTGGAGAGGTCGTCCAGGACGATGACTTCCTCATGACCGGCATCGAGCAGTGCCAGCACCATGTGGCTGCCGATATAACCAGCGCCACCCGTCACCAGAACTGCCATATGACCCCCTCGAAAACCGCTCCCGCCCTGTCCGCGGGCGAGGCTGCGGTAAGTATATTTACGACGCCGTGCGTCATGCTATCGGCGTAAGGCCCTTGCGACGCCGCGCATTAGGCTATCTCACTAGCCGCACCGTTGACCACGCCGTTCCATTCAGTCCCCGGGGTTACCGCTCGATGAAACCGATCCGCAAGGCCGTTCTGCCCGTCGCGGGCCTGGGCACGCGCTTCCTGCCCGCAACCAAGGCGGTCCCGAAGGAGATGCTCACGGTCGTCGACCGGCCCGTGGTTCAGCACGTCGTCGATGAGGCGCGCGAGGCGGGAATCGAGCACTTCATCTTCGTGACCGGACGCGGCAAGTCGGTGATCGAGGACCATTTCGATATCGCCTTCGAGCTCGATCACACCCTCAAGGAGCGCGGCAAGACGGCGGCCTACGAGGAGCTCAAGAAGGACCTGCCCAAGGCCGGCCAGACAAGCTTCACCCGTCAGCAGGCGCCCCTCGGCCTCGGGCACGCGGTCTGGTGCGCCCGCGAGATCGTCGGTGACGAGCCCTTCGCGGTCCTGCTGCCGGACATGCTGAGCCGCGGCTGCATGCAGCAGATGCTGGCCACCTACGAGCGGCATGGCGGCAACATCATCGCCGTCGAGGAGGTGGCGCCCGAGGAGACGCATCAGTACGGGATCGTCAGCGTCGGTGAGACCTACGGGCAGTCCTTCCAGATCACCGGCATGGTCGAGAAGCCGAAGCAGGGCACCGCGCCGTCGAACTTCATCATCTCCGGCCGCTACATCCTTCAGCCGGAGATTTTCGACATCCTGGAGCACGGTAAGACGGGTGCCGGCGGTGAGATCCAGCTCACCGATGCGATGATTGACCTGATGGAGAAGCAGGACTTCTTCGGCATGCGCTACGAAGGCCGGACCTACGACACTGGCTCGAAGCTCGGCTTCCTCACCGCCAATTTGGCCTATGCTCTGGAGCGGCCGGATCTTGCAGGCCCGCTGAAGGCGGAGATCGCCAAGCTCTTGCAGGATCACCGCTAGCACCTGCGCGCGGCGCGGCCGAGCTATGCGCCAGGCGAGGAAGTCGGAAGCGTTTTGCCCTTGCTTCTTGTGCGATGCACCTTATTTTGTGCGGTGCGAGATCGCGATGGCGTCGCGGTCACGCAGCCCTTCTTGGGCGTTTCCTCCCTAGACTTCGGGCCGCTCCTTCGGGAGTGGCCTTTTTTGTTGCGTCGCGGCTACTCGGCGGCCATCCGGCGCGGCATCAGATCGCCCAGATCGGATGCGACCTCGGCGATCACGGCACGCAGGGTCTCTACAAGTCCGGAGAAGCCCGGCGTCATCGCGAGGCTCACCTCGTTCATGTAGAGAGACCGGTTGACCTCGATCTGGAGCGCGTGGCGGCCAAGATTGGGTTCGCCGTAATGTTCGGTGACGAAGCCGCCGGCATAGGGCTTGTTGCGCACCACCCGAAAGCCGCGCGCGCGGAAAGCGGCCTCGAACCCGTCGATGAGGGACGGCGCGCAGCTGGTGCCGTAGCGGTCGCCCAGCACCACGTCAGCCTTGACCGCGGTGTCGCGCCCGAGGCTGGACGACGGCATCGAGTGGCAGTCGATGAGGACGCAATGTCCGTGGGTGCGGGCCGTGCGCTGGATCAGGCCGCGCAGCACACGGTGATAAGGCTTGTAGAGCCCCTCGATCCGCGCGGTCGCCTCGCTGACCGGCAGCCGCCGGGCGTAGATTTCCTGGCCGTCGGCGACGACGCGCGGGACCGTCCCGAGGCCGCCCGCGACCCGCATCGACCGGGTGTTGGCGAAGGGCGGGAGCCGGCCCTCGAACATGCGCGGGTCGAGTTCGAAGGGTTCGCGGTTCACGTCCAGGAAGGCGCGCGGAAAATTCGCCCGCAGCAGCGGAGCGCCCAGCTCGACCACCGGCGCGAACAGGCGCTCCACATACGCGTCCTCGGAGCGGCGCAGGGTCAGGGCGTCGAGTCGTGAGGCCGCAACGAAATCCGGGGGGTAGACGGCTCCGGAATGACCGGTATTGAAGACGAAGGGCAGGGTGTGCGCCGCGGGTTCGTCGACCGCGTAGGCCGGGGCGAATCCGAAGGCGTCTGGCTTGACCGGTTCGGGCGCGATCATCGGCAGGTGGACACCCCGGCGGTTGTGTAAGCGCGGCAGGTTCGCACTGTGGTGCGCGATCGGCCGCCTGTCCACTCCGTGCCGGCGGCTGGCTCAGCCGTCTCCGGGACGCGCGGCGCGAGCTGCGGGCTCCATCCTAACACCTTGTTTACCATCGCCTCCCTTTATGGGATCAACTTCTCGACTCGAAGGCTCGGATCCGGCCGATGAAAATCCTGCTGGCGGAAGACGACAACGATATGCGCCGGTTCCTGGCCAAGGCGCTGCAGAACGCGGGCTACGACGTCCTATCCTTTGACAACGGTCTCTCCGCCTACAACAGGCTGCGCGAGGAACCGTTCGAGCTTTTGCTGACCGACATCGTGATGCCGGAGATGGACGGCATCGAGCTCGCCCGGCGGGCGACCGAGCTCGACCCGGACATCAAGGTGATGTTCATCACCGGCTTCGCGGCGGTCGCCCTGAATCCGGATTCCAAGGCGCCGAAGGACGCGAAGGTCCTCTCGAAGCCGTTCCACCTACGCGACCTCGTGAACGAGGTCGAGAAGTTGCTGGCCGCCTGATCGAACGGCCGAGCCGAGGCCGGCGAGGACCAGAACGCCTGTGACCACGCGGGCATAGGCAATTCGGATCGCGCGCTCCTATATGGGCGGAGTTCACGCGCGGGACGATGATCGCCATGCAGCCGGTCACCATCTACACCACGGCCTGGTGCCCCTATTGCTCGGCGGCCAAGAGCCTGCTGAAGGAGAAGGGCGTAGCCTACCAGGAAATCGACGTCGAGCGCGTTCAGGGCGCTCGAGCCGCTATGGTCGGGCGGGCCGGCGGCCGCACCAGCGTCCCGCAGATCTTCATCGGGGCCACGCATGTCGGTGGCTGCGACGACCTCTACGCCCTGGATCGCGCTGGCAAGCTCGACGGTTTGCTGAAGGACACGGCCGATGCCTGAGACCCGGTTCACGGCCGCTTGCGTTCAGATGCGCTCGGGCCGCAACCCGGGGGCGAACCGCGATGCGGCGGTGGCCGGCGTGCGCGAAGCGGCGAGCCGCGGCGCGGACTATGTACAGACGCCGGAGATGACCTCCCTGGTGGAGCGCAGCCGGGAGCGGTTGTTCGCGCAGGTCACCACCGAGGAGCAGGACCAGACGCTTGCAGCATTGCGCGATGCCGCCCGGGAGACCGGCACGGTGGTGCAGCTCGGATCGATCGCCGTGCGGTCCGGCGACAAGATCGCCAACCGGGCCTACCTGATCGGCGCGGACGGCGAGATCCTGGCGTCCTACGACAAGCTCCACCTCTTCGACGTCGATCTGCCGAGCGGCGAGCGCTGGCGGGAATCGGCGACTTACACGGGCGGGGCCTGTGCGGTTCTCGCCACCACCCCCTGGGCGATGCTTGGCCTGACGATCTGCTACGATATCCGCTTCCCCGGACTGTATCGCGCCCTCGCCGAGGCGGGGGCAGAGGTTCTCACGGCGCCGGCCTGCTTCACCCGTCAGACCGGTGAGGCGCATTGGCACGTCCTCCAGAGGGCGCGGGCGATCGAGACCGGCTCGTTCGTCCTTTCGGCGGCGCAGGGCGGTCTCCACGAGGACGGCCGCGAGACCTTTGGACACTCGCTGATCGTCGATCCCTGGGGCCGGGTTCTTGCCGATGCCGGCGGGTCCGAGCCGGGCATCATCCTGGCGGAGATCGACTTGGCCCTGGTCGCCGACGCCCGGGCGCGCATTCCGTCCCTCCAGCACGGTCGGACCTTCACGGTTGAACGCATCGGCCCTCATCGTCGGGCCGCTGAGTAGGTAGCGCAGCAAGCAAGAGTATGATCCGGTACAGTCTCGTCTGCGAGGCCGGGCACGGCTTTGAGAGCTGGTTCCCGTCCTCGGATTCCTACGACGCGCAGGTCGAACGCGGGCTCGTGACGTGCCCGGTGTGCGACACCGCCAAGGTCGGCAAGGCCCTTATGGTGCCGAGCGTCGCGCGCACCGACCGCGGATCCGCGGCACCGGCTCCACAGGCCGAAGCACCCGTCACGATGATCGCCGAGCCGGAGCGCCAGATCCGCGCCATGCTGCGCGCCCTGCGCGAGCACGTCATGGCGCATGCCGAGCATGTCGGCGCGCGCTTTCCCGAGGAGGCGCGGAAGATCCATTACGGCGAGGCGGAAGGCCGTTCGATCTACGGCGAGGCGAGCCAAGCGGAGGCGCGTGCCCTCATCGAAGAGGGCATCGACGTGGCTGCCATCCCGGTTCTGCCCGACGACCGCAACTGAGCGCGATTCCCGGCGCTCAGGGGCGCGCCGCGGTGGTACCCGACAGGGAAGCCAGCGCGAAGGACACGAGGACGTTCCAGCCTGCCAGGGAAAGCCCGAGGACGCGCAGGGCAGCCACCGAGCAATCGACGACCTTGGTGTTCTGGAGCGCGTTGAGGAAATCCCCGACCTGGCCCGGATTTGCGCCCGTGCCGCCACCGCAATCGGCCGGTCCCGGCCAGAAGCCCCATTCCGCGCCCGCGTGATAGACGCCGATCCCTGCTCCGTAGAGGAGGAACAGGGCTGCCAGCCCCAGAGCGACCCGGGCGAGACGCTCCGGGGCTAGGAGCGCCGCCAGCCCGAGGGGTATTGCGGCGTAGAAGGGCAGGCGCTCGGTCAGGCAGAGCTTGCACGGCGCGTAGCCGTATCCGTACTGCAGCACGAGGACAGCCCCCACCGTGAAGGCGGAGAGGATCGCCAGCCAAAGCCCGGCGGTCTTGAGGCGCAGCGCAGCCGCGGTGTTCATCGCTACAGGATCACCTTGAACAGCAGGAAGCCGAGGACGATGACCGCGATTGAGATCGCCGCCACCGCGTTGAGATGCTTGTCGAGCACGCCGCGGATCTGCACGCCGTAGCGGCCGAGCAGCCCGGCCAGGATGAAGAACCGCGCACCCCGGGTAACCACCGACAGGAGCGTGAACCAGAACAGGCTGTAATGGGCAAAGCCCGACGTGATCGTGACGAGCTTGTAGGGGATCGGCGTGAGCCCCTTGAGCAGGATCACCCAATGCCCGTGGCGGGCATAGGAATCCTGGAACGTCGCGGCCGAGTTCTGCAGGCCGTAGAGGCGGATCAGCCATTCGCCGAGGGAATCGAACAGCAGCGCACCGATGGCGTATCCGACGAGACCGCCGAGGACTGACGCGATGGTCGCGATGGTCGCGTAGAGCCAGACCCGGTCGGGACGGCTCACCGCCATGGGAACCAGCATTGCGTCCGGCGGGACCGGGAAGAACGAGCTTTCGGCAAACGCCACGGCGCCAAGCGCGTAGGGCGCAGAGGGCCTGCCGCTGAGGGCCAGGATCCACGCATAGAGCCGGCGGAGCATTCAACATCCCGGAAGGTGCAACTGGCCGCCCTTTGAGCATAGGCACCGCACATTGGCCAGATCGGCCACTTGGGCAAAAAACACTCTTGGCCGGCGTGGGCGACCTATGCGAAGAGCGCCATGCACGCGGGTATGGCGGAACTGGTAGACGCGGGCGACTCAAAATCGCCAGCCGCAAGGCGTGGGGGTTCGATTCCCTCTACCCGCACCACGATCCTCGAACGACTGATCGAGCGACGGCCTTCCTGGATGCTGCCAGAGAGCCGTGTCTGCGGGGACATGTCGCATCGGCGCAGGCTCATCGATCGCTGTGAGTCGGACATTCGCTGAGATTGTGCGCCGCGCGTCCCCTATCTTCGCCGATGCGCGGTCAGGTGGGCCGCCCTTGGGAACAGAGCGAGGCCGTGAACCAGCGCCGGAGCGTCGCAATCCTGGGAGCGGGAATCGCCGGCGCTACCGCGGCGCGACGCCTCGCCGATGCGGGGCTGAAGGTCCGGGTGTTCGACAAGGGTCGCGGCGTCGGGGGCCGTATGGCCACCCGCCGGATCGGTGCCATCCAGTTCGATCATGGCGCGCAATTCATGCGGGCGCACGCTGCGGCCTTCGCGGCGCGCCTCGACGATTGGGAGCGTCGGGGCATTGTCGCTTCCTGGGCGGACGCGGGACGCCGGGTCGGGGTGCCGGGTATGACCGCGCCGGTCCGCGACCTTCTGGCGGATCTTCCTGTCGCCAGCGCCACCACCGTTAGTCGGATCAGCCGGCACGCGACCGATTGGCATCTCGAGGACGGATCTGGCGCGCTCCATGGCCCGTTCGACGCGCTGGCGATCACCTTTCCGGCGCCCCAGGCTGCGGCGCTGCTCGACCAATCCGGCTTCGCGCTGCCCGCTCTTGCGCGGGCATCTTACGCACCCTGCTGGTCCCTGATGGTCGCGGTGGCGGAGGCGCCCGCAGATGTCCTGCTCGAGCCACGCGAGGATCCGATCGGCCTTATCGCGCTCGACTCGTCGAAGCCCGGACGTCCGGCGGGCACGCGGCTGACGGTCCATGCCACGCCCGCTTGGTCGCGCCGGCATCTCGAAGAGCCGCGCGAAGCGATCATCGCCGCACTCCTCCAAGCGACCGGGCGGCACCTCGGCCTCGCGCTCGAGCCCACCTATGCGGAAGCGCATCGCTGGCGCTACGCGCAGGTCGAGATGGCCCTGGGGACGCCCTGCCTGTACG
Source organism: Methylobacterium sp. CM6257 (assembly GCF_054611515.1). NCBI lineage: Bacteria > Pseudomonadati > Pseudomonadota > Alphaproteobacteria > Hyphomicrobiales > Methylobacteriaceae > Methylobacterium > Methylobacterium sp. CM6257. The sequence continues at coordinate 4,885,782 of NZ_CM137735.1, read as the reverse complement.
ATCCGGCCTTGCGCCTGGGCGCGGCGGGCGACGGGTGCCTCGGCGCCCGGATCGAGGCGGCGCACGATAGCGGGCTGGCGCTCGCCGAGGCCATTCTGGTCGATCTGGGGCCATCTGCGTGATCCCGCCGATCGCCTTCCATCCGGCCTACGAGGCGAGTCTTCCCTCCGGGCATCGCTTTCCGATGCGGAAATACGGCCTGCTCGCCGAGACGCTGATCGCCAAGGGCCTCGCGCCCCTGGGCTTCGTCACGCCCGAGCCGGCGACCGCAGAGATCCTGATCCGCGCTCACGATCCCGCCTACGTGGAGGCGGTCCTGAACTGCGTGGTGCCCCGGGAGATCGAGCGGGCGATCGGCCTGCCGGTCGACGCAGCCCTGGTCCGCCGTTCGCGCGCCTCGGTGGGCGGGACGCTGTTGGCGGCGCGGCTGGCGCTGTCCGAGGGGCTTGCCGGCAGCGCCGCCGGTGGCAGTCACCACGCCCGGCGGCGGCAGGGGGCCGGCTTCTGCGTGTTGAACGACGTTGCCGTCGCGGCGCGCACGCTCCAGGCTGAGGGGCTGATCCGGCGGGCCCTCGTGGTCGACCTCGACGTGCATCAGGGCGATGGCACCGCGGATTGCCTGACCCTGTGCCCGGAGCTGTTCACGCTCTCGATCCACTGCGAGAACAACTACCCCGCGCAGAAAATCGGCGGAGACCTCGATATCGGTCTGCCGGACCGGCTGGACGATGCCGGCTATCTCCAAGTCCTGAACGCGCGCCTGCCCCCGCTCCTCGACGCCCTCGGCCCGGACCTCGTCTTCTACAATGCCGGCGTCGATCCTCATCGGGACGACCGCCTCGGGCGGCTCTGCCTCACCGATGCTGGCCTACTGGCCCGGGACCGCTTCGTGGTGGCGCAGGCCCGCGCCCGCGGAATCCCGCTCGTGGCGGTGATCGGCGGTGGATACACGACCGACATGGAGGCTCTCGCACAGCGCCACGCGCTCGTCTTCGAAGCCCTGGCGGCGGAGGCTGCGACGGAGCCCGCCTCCGTGTGAGGCCGGAATGCATCAGGTGGCGACCGATATGGGCCATGTGCCGGCAGCGAAAGGTTTTGGGAAGAGCTGACGCCGAGGATGCTCGCACCGCGGATTTCTGAGACCTGTCCGCGGCTTGCACGCAATGATGCCATTGAGGTTCGACCATGCTCGCGCGGGTCTGGGAGGTGGTGAAGGCGACGCTGGCGGTGTCGGCCCTGATCGCCGCCGCGCTGGTCTCGGCGGACAAGGTCGACCGGCAGAGAGTGTCGCTGACGGCCGGGGCGGCGCAGACCGAACCGGCGATTACCGGGGCCATCACACCCGGTCTTCGCCCCTAGAGCGGGCCGGCCGCTTTCGTGCGGACCGGCAGCGCGTCCCTGCGTCAGCTTGTGCACAGACGGGATGGATATCTTCGGGCTGAGCGGCGTCCTCGCCGGCCAAATCTAACCGAGGGAACCGATTCGATGAGGTCTGCCATCTTCTCCCTGCTCGCCATCGTCGCGGCTGCGACGCCGGCGCTTGCGGAGACGCTGACTGAACGCTCAGCCTGCACGCCTGATGTCCTCCGGCTCTGTGCGTCCCACATTCCGGATGTCGGGGCGATCACCGGCTGCCTGCGCGCGAAGCATGCGAGCCTCAGCACGGCCTGCCGGGTGGTCATGGACACTTCGGACACGTCTATCCGGACCGCCGCGAGGCGCCGATAGGGCGCGGACGTTGCCTCACCAGCCGTTGATGCGCGGCCAGACTTCTCCTGTGAGCCGCCCGCCGGTGACCACGTGGTAGCGGTCGTGCTGGGCCCCCGTGGCGCAGGCATGGTTCGGCAGGATACGCAGGCGCGCGCCGACAGGAAGGTCGGGCAGCGTGGCCGACGTCCCTGTCCTGAGGGCCAGGATGCCGTGCTCCTGATTGGCATCCTTCACGATCAGATCCGGATAGCGCTGCCCCGACCGGTCGCAGACGAGGCCATAGCCCTGGTCCACCGCCTGCCGCGCCGTGCCGCGGTCCCGCGAAAGCGCCATCCAGCCGGCATCCGTGATGATCCAGCCCTTGTCCCGCTGGTGACCGATTACCGTCGCCAGGACGGTCAGGGCGATGTCGTCCACCGTGCAGGAACCGACGCCGGCCTGGAAGAGATCACCGATCATGAAGACGCCGGCCCGTACCTCGGTGACGCCGTCGAGCGTCTCGGCGTAGCGCGCGGTGGGTGTCGAGCCCACGCTCACCACCGGGCAGGGCAGGCCCGCCTCGCGAAGGATGGACGCCGCCGTGACAGCCGCCAGACGCTCGGCCTCGGCCGCCTCCCGCAGCGCTGCGGGATCGTTCAGCCCGTAGCTGTCGCCGGCGTGAAGCAGCACGCCGCGCAGGGTGGCACCCTCGGCGAGGATGCGGCCGATCGCGACGAGGTTCTCGGAGTCCCGAGGATTGACGCCGGACCGGTGGCCATCGGCGTCCACCTCGATCAGCACCGGCAGCGATTCGCCGTTGCGGCTGCTCCAGGCCGCGACGGCCTCGGCCTGCTCGGCCGAATCCAGGACAATCGCCAGATCTGTCCCCCAGCGCCGGCGGATGTTGCCGACCCGGTCGAGCTTCTGCGGCGCGATGCCCACCGCGTAGATCATGTCCCGGACGCCGCCGTCGGCGAAGTATTCCGCTTCGCGCAAGGTCGAAACGGTCGCCGGCCCGGCCGGGCTCGTCATGGCGATGCGGGCGACGTCGAGCGACTTGGCGGTCTTGAGGTGCGGACGCAGGAGGACGCCCAGCCCGTCGAGCTGCGCCCGCATGACGGCGACGTTGGCCTTCAGCCGGTCTGAATCGAGCAGGAGGCACGGGGTCTCCAGACCGCCGAGACCGTCGCTGTCCGACAGGACCGCACTCTCACCACCCATCGACCTGCTCCCGTCACCACCGCCAGGGCTGCCTGATAGGCGTTCGCAGAGCCTCCTCCAAGACCGGCCGTCCGCGATAGCGCGGAACCGGCGGTCTCGCGGGCCTATGCGGAGCTGCGGATAACCGAGACGAAGGCGGCGGCGTCCCGCCCGACATCGGCTGCCGCCTTGCCGGGATGGTAGAGGTTCGATCCGAGGCCGAAGCCGTCGGCGCCCGCTTGCCGCCATCCGGCCACGCTGTCCGGCGTGACACCGCCGACCGCCAGCACGCGCGTGCCGGGCGGCAGCACTGCCCGATGCGCCTTGAGCGCTGCGGGTGAGGCGACGTCCGCCGGGAAGAGCTTGAGCGCCGTCGCCCCGGCCGCCAGAGCCGTGAACGCTTCGGTGGGCGTCTGGTAACCTGGGAGCGAGGCGAGGCCCGCCGCCACCGTGGCTCGGATCACGGGAGCGTCCGTATTGGGCGACACCACCAGGGCCCCGCCAACCGCTGCGACCTCCGCGACCTGCGCCGGCGTCAGAACGGTGCCCGCGCCGACCAGGGCGCGGCCCGCAAGGCGGTCCGCGAGGATCGCGATGCTCCGCATCGGCTCCGGCGAGTTGAGCGGCACCTCAATGAGGGTGAAACCCGCGTCAACCAGGGCCTCGCCCACCTCCGCTGCCTCATCGGGCGTCAGCCCGCGCAGGATCGCCACGAGCGGGCAGGCCGAGAACGCCGCCTCGAACCGCGCCAGGATAGTCATGCCTGCAGTCTCCAGACGGCGTGGATACCGGCCGTGGTGGACCCGTCCGGCACCAGGATGGGAACGCCGCCAGCTTCGGTGATCGCGACCGCGTAGAGCGCCGTCAAGGCACCACCGCCGAGGAGATGAACCGGTCGGCGGCGGAGATCCTCGCGGGTCCCGACATCCGCGCCAATCAGGATCCCGCTGGCGTAAGCGGCCGCGTCGGCGGGGGCGAGCCTGTCGAGAAGCACGCTGGCCCGGATCTCGAACAGGGTCACGGCGAGGTTGTGCGACGCGAGCCCGCGGCGAAGGCCCCTGCGGAAGGCGGCCCCATCCGTGACGTCCCCATCCAGCATGCCGGCGAGCACCCCGTGCGCACGAACGAGCGCGAACAACTCGCCGGTCATTACGGTGGTGAAAGCCGTGATCGCGCCATCCACCGTTTCGACCCACTTGTTGTGCGTGCCCGGCTGGCAGAAGAGTGCAGTCGGCGGGGCCGCGCCGGTACGAACAGCGCCGAGCACCTGGATCTCCTCACCGCGCATGACGTCCGGTCGCTTTCCGTCCCGCAGCGCAACACCGGGAACGATCCGCACGCCTGGCGCGGCTTCCACGCTGGCGGCGGCGAGGTGCTCCAGGGTGGCGGGCGCGTTGACATAGGGCACCTCCCGCCAGCCCCGGCTTGAGCCGACCATTCCAACGGCGACGATCGCGTGCGCGCCCAGACGCTCACGCAGACCGGCGATCTCCCCCGGATAGTCGCCTGGCGCCAGAGCGAGGACGCCGCGGTCGTCCTGCAGGCTCTCCACCACCCGACCGTCTGCCGTCATCCCGAAGGCCCGGCGGTTCGTCGTGCCCCAGTCGACGGCGAGGTAGGCCGTCCGATCGGCCATGCGACCCCTCCACGCGATTTGTCTGAGTTAAGGGCCGACGGTCCGATGGTCAAGCCTGACTGTCGCGCGATGCGGCGCGCGAACCTTCGGAATATCACTGACCGGGGATTGTCGCCCCGAGTCGTCCGATTGCGATGGACTGTTCGCCAGTGGATCGGCGATATGGCGGGCAAGAAATCAAACTGGGAGGGGCACGCTTGGCACGGGACGTGATCCTGGCGACCGACGGGCTGACGATGGAATTCAGGGGATTCCGCGCGGTCAACAGCGTAGCCTTGCAGGTTGAACGTGGCACGATCCACGCGCTGATTGGACCGAATGGCGCCGGCAAGACCACGTGCTTCAACCTTCTGACCAAGTTCCTCATCCCGACAGCCGGGACGATCCGCTACAAAGGCCGCGACATCACCGGCATGAAGGCGGCCGACGTAGCCCGGCTCGGGCTGGTGCGCTCCTTCCAGATCTCTGCGGTGTTCCCGCACCTCACGGTCATGGAGAATGTCCGCATCGCGCTCCAGCGGCGTCGACGGGGCGATTCCTTCGATTTCTGGCGGCCCGAGCGGGTGCTGCGCGCCCTTAACAGCGAGGCGCTGGCGCTGGTCGAGGCGGTGGGCCTCTCGGAATTCGCCGATGTTCTGGCGGTGGAGTTGTCCTACGGGCGCAAGCGGGCGCTCGAGATCGCCACCACGCTCGCCCTCGACCCGGAGATGCTGCTGCTCGACGAGCCGATGGCCGGGATGGGCCACGAGGATGTGGACCGGACCGCCGCGCTGATCCGGCGTGTCTCGAAGGACCGGACCATCCTGATGGTCGAGCACAACCTGTCGGTGGTGGCGTCCCTGTCTGACCGCATCACCGTCCTGGCACGGGGCCAGGTCCTCGCCGAGGGCGACTACGCCACTGTCTCGAAGGATCCGCGCGTGGTCGAGGCCTATATCGGAGCGGGACATGCGTGAGGCAGCCCTGAAGACGCCCGCGCCCTCCGCCGCAGCCGGATCGCTCCTCACCGTCCGCGGCCTCGAAGGCTGGTACGGCGAGAGCCACGTGCTCCACGGCATCGACATCGACGTCCGGGCCGGCGAGGTGATCACACTGCTCGGCCGAAACGGCGCCGGCAAGACCACTACGCTTCGGGCGATCATCGGCATCCTCGGCAAGCGCAACGGCTCGATCGTCTACGATGGGGTCGAGACCGTGCGGATGGCCTCGCGTAACATCGCGCGGCTCGGCATCGGCTACGTGCCTGAAGAGCGCGGCATCTTCGCGAGTCTGACGGTCCACGAGAACCTGATGCTCCCGCCCCGAGTGAAGCCGGGCGGCATGTCGGTGGCCGAGATCCACCAGCTCTTCCCGAATCTGAAGGAGCGCGCCGGCAGCCAGGGCACCAAGCTCTCCGGGGGCGAGCAGCAGATGCTGGCGATCGGACGCATCCTGCGCACCGGCGCCAAGCTGATCCTGCTCGACGAGCCGACGGAGGGCCTCGCGCCGGTGATCGTCCAGCAGATCGGACGGACCATCCAGCAATTGAAGGCTCAAGGCTATACCATCGTGCTGGTGGAGCAGAACTTCCGCTTCGCGCAGACCCTGGCGGACCGGCATTTCGTGATCGAGCAGGGCCGGGTGGTCGATATGATCCCCAATGCCGAGCTTGACGCCAATATCGACAAGCTGCACGCCTATCTCGGCGTCTGAAGCCTGCACTCTAAAACCGTAGAAGCGCCAGCAATCGGCGCCGTGATACTCGGCCGGCAGAGGTCCGCCGCGCCGCTGGAGGATGGAAACGCAATGTTCGGACGTATCGCCCGGCCCGTGACCCTCGCCGCCCTCGCCGGCGCCCTGATGATGGGCACCGCGGCCGCGCAGACGAACGTGAAGATCGGCATCCTGGGCGACCGCTCCGGCGCCTATTCCGACATCAGCGGCGAGGGCTCGGTCGTCGCCGCGAAGCTCGCCATCGAGGACTTCAAGCCGGAGGCGCACGGTCTGAAGGTCGAGATCATCTCGGCCGACCACCAGAACAAGCCGGATGTCGGAGCCGCCATCGCCCGGCAATGGTACGACCGCGACAACGTCGACATGATCACCGACGGCGTGACGTCCTCGGTGGCGCTCGCCATCAGCCAGGTGACCAAGGAGAAGAACAAGGTCTTCATCGACACCGGCGCCGGCACCGCCGACCTCACCGGCCCGCAATGCACCCCGAACACGATCCACTGGGTCTACGACACGGTGGCGCTCGCCAACGGCACCGGCGGCGCCATGGTGAAGCGCGGCGGCGACACGTGGTTCTTCCTCACCGCCGATTACGTGTTCGGCCAGACGCTCCAGCGCGATACGACCGCGGTCATTACCAAGAACGGCGGCAAGGTCGTGGGCTCGGTGAAGACGCCGTTCCCGACCTCGGACTTCTCATCCTTCCTGCTCCAGGCGCAGGGCTCGGGCGCCAAGGTGATCGGGCTCGCCAACGCCGGCACCGACACGATCAACTCGATCAAGCAGGCGGGCGAGTTCGGCATCACCGAGGGCGGGCAGGCGCTCGCCGGCCTTCTGGTCTTCTCCTCGGACGTGCACTCGCTGGGCACCAAGGTCGCCCAGGGGCTGGTGCTCACCGAACCGTTCTACTGGGACCTCAACGACCAGACCCGCGCCTTCTCGGACCGGTTCGCCAAGCAGATGAAGAACGGCTCGAAGCCCACCGCCAACCACGCGGGCGTCTACTCGGACGTGCTGCACTACCTGAAGGCGGTGGCCGAGCTGAAATCCACCGCTGACGGTGCTGCCACGGTCGCCAAGATGAAGGCGATGCCCACCGACGACCCGCTGTTCGGCAAGGGTACGATCCGCGCCGACGGCCGCAAGATCCACGATATGTATCTGTTCGAGGTCAAGAAGCCCGCCGAGTCGAAGGGCGAGTGGGACCTCTACAAGAAGCTTGAGACGATCCCCGGCGATCAGGTCTTCCGGCCGCTCAACGAGGGCAACTGCCCCCTCGTGAAGGGTTGAGGCACGATCGCGGTACGGAGGGGAGCCCATGACGACGATCTTCGGTGTGCCGACGCAGGCGCTGTTCGGACAGTTGCTGCTCGGCCTGATCAACGGGTCGTTCTACGCAATCCTGTCGCTCGGGCTGGCGATCATCTTCGGGCTCCTGAACATCATCAACTTCGCCCACGGCGCGCTCTACATGATGGGCGCGTTCGTGGCCTGGATGCTGCTCACCTATGTCGGGCTCGGCTACTGGTGGGCGCTGGGGCTGACACCCCTGGTTGTGGGAGCCTTCGGCATCGTGCTGGAGCGGCTGCTGATCGCCCGGCTCTACAAGCTCGACCACCTCTACGGCCTGCTCCTGACCTTCGGGCTCGCACTGATCATCCAGGGCCTGTTCCGCAATCAGTACGGCGTCTCGGGCCTGCCCTACGCGATTCCCGCGGAACTCTCGGGTGGCCAGCGCCTGCCCTTCATGTTCCTGCCGAACTACCGCGCGTGGGTGGTGGTCGCCTCGCTCACCGTCTGCATCGCGACATGGCTTGTCATCGAGAAGACCAAGCTCGGCGCCTATCTCCGCGCCGCCACCGAGAACCCGACCCTGGTTCAGGCCTTCGGCGTGAACGTGCCGCTGTTCCTGACGCTCACCTACGGATTCGGCGTCGCGCTCGCGGGCTTTGCCGGGGTGCTCGCCGCGCCGATCTACTCGGTGAATCCCAACATGGGCGCCGACATCATCATCGTGGTCTTCGCCGTTGTGGTGATCGGCGGTATGGGCTCGATCATCGGCTCGGTGATCACGGGCTTCACACTCGGCCTGGTCGAGGGGCTGACCAAGGTATTCTATCCGGAGGCGTCAGCGACCGTGATCTTCGTGATCATGGTGCTGGTGCTGCTCGTCAAACCCGCCGGCCTGTTCGGGCGCACGGCCTGATCGCGATCTGAGGGACGACTCCCATGGCCGATACCGCCGCCATCGACGCCGCCCCGATCGCCGCCGCGCTGCCGACGGGCCGGGACGACAAGGCGCTCCACCGTCTCATCTTCATCGGCATCGCGGTCCTGCTGATCGCGGCGCCGCTGGTCCTGTACCCCGTCTACCTGATGAAGGTGCTGTGCTTCGCGCTGTTCGCGCTCGCCTTCAACCTGCTGCTCGGCTACGGCGGCCTGCTCTCCTTCGGCCACGCCGCCTATTTCGGGATGGCGAGCTATCTCTGCGCCTATACGGCCAAGAGCCTCGGCTTCACGCCGGAACTCGCGATCCTCACCGGCACCGCCACGGCGGCGCTCCTGGGACTCGTCTTCGGCGCGCTCGCGATCCGCCGTCAGGGCATCTACTTCTCGATGATCACCCTGGCGCTCGCCCAGATGGCGTTCTTCTTCTCGCTGCAGGCCAAGTTCACCGGCGGCGAGGACGGCATCCAGGCGGTCCCGCGCGGCAATCTCTTCGGTGCTTTCAGCCTCGCGGACGACCGGGCGATGTACGCCGTCGTCTGCGTGATCTTCATGGCCGGGATGCTGCTGATCTACCGGATCATCCACTCGCCCTTCGGGCAGGTGCTGAAGGCGATCCGCGACAACGAGCCCCGGGCGATCTCGCTCGGCTACCGGGCCAGCCAGTACAAGCTCGCGGTGTTCGTGCTCTCGGCGACGCTTGCAGGCCTTGCGGGTTCCACCAAGGCCATCGTCTTCCAGCTCGCCTCGCTCACCGACGTGCACTGGTCGATGTCCGGTGAGGTCGTGCTGATGACCCTCGTCGGCGGCATGGGCACGGTGTTCGGGCCGATCGTCGGCGCACTCGTGATCGTCACCATGGAGACGTACCTCGCGCAGTTCGGCGCCTGGGTGACGATCATCCAGGGCTGCGTCTTCGTGCTCTGCGTGCTGCTGTTCCGCGAGGGCATCATCGGCCTCGTCGCCCGCCTGATCCGTAAGCCGCTCTAAGCGTGGCCGCGCCGGCCTGCGATCGATAACCCCTCGTTAACCAACATGACGCAACCTGACGGTGAGAAGCTGTCAGGTGCCGCCATGACGAAGGCCCCGTCGCTCAGCATCGACGATCCCGCGCTGGACTGCCCGGTTCCACCGGAGACGGTAGGCCGCCTGATCAAGGCCGATCCCGAAGGCACCGCCTTCCTGCTGGACGGCATCCCGGAGGCGACCCGTGCGCGCCTCGCGGTCTGGCTCTACGGCCGGAGTCATACCCACGAGATCGGCGTGCGCGTCGCCGCGACCTGCGAGGGTGCGAGCCTCCGCCGGGCCGCCGGCCTCGTCGGAAGCGCACTCTACGACCTGTCTCGGCGTCCTTACGCGGCACCGAGCCACGGGATGCGGGGCGGAAGCGCGAACCGCATCACCCTCGGAGGCTCCGCCCGGCGCGCCTGAGGCACGCTCGGCATCCCGGAGCATCCCTGCCATCGGACGCGTTTGGATCGCCGCTCCCCAGGGGCTATCGTGGCGGCAGATGTCCACCTCCGCACCAGCGCCGTCCGTCCGCCGCCTCGATCCCGTGCTCGTCGACCGCATCGCGGCGGGTGAAGTCGTGGAGCGTCCGGCCTCAGCCGTGAAGGAGTTGGTCGAGAATGCCATCGATGCCGGTGCCCGATCCATCGAGGTCTCCGTGGAGGGCGGCGGCCGGAGGCTGATCCGCGTCGTCGATGACGGGCACGGTATGACGCCGGACGATCTGGCACTCGCCGTGGAGCGCCATGCGACCTCAAAGCTCCCGGACGGCGACCTCTCGGCGATTGGCACCCTGGGTTTCCGCGGCGAAGCCCTGCCGTCGATCGGCGCGGTCTCCCGCCTCGCCATCGTGACCCGCACCCCCTCCGCCGAGGCGGGCGCGAGCCTCACGGTGGAATCCGGCCTGAAGGGCGTGGTCCGCCCAGCCCCGGCGCAGCGCGGGACGCGGATCGAGATCACGGAACTCTTCGCCGCGACTCCGGCCCGGCTGAAGTTCCTCAAATCCGATCGGGCGGAGAACGCCGCCATCGCCGAGACCGTGCGGCGCCTCGCCGTGGCCCATCCGGGGATCCGCTTCACCCTGCGGGCCGATGCGGGTCAGCCCCTGCTCCTGCCGGCGGAGATCGGGACCGAGGCGGATCTGCGTCGGCTTGCCGCGGTGCTGGGGCCGGATTTCGCCGCCAACGCCCTGCCGGTCTCGCTCGCCCGCGAAGGCTTCACGGTCACAGGCCATGTCGGTCTGCCGACCTATCACCGGGGTGCGGCGGGCTACATCCACCTCGTGGTCAACGGCCGCCCGGTGCGCGACCGGCTGCTGCTCGGCGCGGTGCGCGGCGCCTATGCCGACACGCTCGCCTCGGACCGCCATCCGGTGCTCGGCCTTGCCATCGCGTGCGACCCGGACCGCGTCGACGTCAACGTCCATCCGGCCAAGACCGAGGTTCGCTTCCGGGAACCGGGACTGGTGCGGGCTCTGATCGTGAGCGCGATCCACGACGCGCTCCGCCGGGGGGGCGCGCGTTCGGCCACGACCGGAGCAGCCCGGACCCTCGACGTCCTGCGACCGGCCGCGCCGTCCCTTTCGACGCATTCGGGTGCCTCCGCGCCGAGCCTGTTCCGGCCCACGCGGCCGAACCTGTTCCCGGCCGGAACGCCCTCGGTGGCAGCACCCTCGGGCTACAGGAAGTCGGACGATTGGCGACCGGCCCCCGCGCCGCCCGGAAGCCGGCCGGAGCGCGGACTTGTCCCGGCGGAAGAGAGCGGATTCGGCGAGGCCGCCCAGGCCATGTTCGAGCGGCCGGACACGGCGACGGATATCGTTGCGCCGCCCCAGGCGGATATCCGGCCGCTCGCCGAGGCGGACGAGGCTATCGACCACCCCCTCGGGGCGGCGCGCGCCCAGATCCACGAGACCTACATTCTTGCCCAGACGCAGGACGGTCTCGTGATTGTCGATCAGCACGCGGCGCACGAGCGCTTGGTCTATGAGCGGATGAAGGCCGAGCGGGCGGCGGGCGGCATCGCCCGGCAGGGCCTGCTGATCCCCGACGTGGTGGAGATGAGCCCGGAGGAGGCCGAGCGGCTCGTCGCCGCCGCCCCGGATCTCGACCGGCTTGGCCTCGCGGTCGAGGCGTTCGGGCCCGGCGCCGTGCTTGTGCGGGAGGTACCTGCGGCGCTGATCGGCGCCTCGGTGCGCGACCTCGTGACCGACATCCTCGACGCCCTGGAAGCCAGCGGTGAGGAGGAGGGCGGCGCCTCGGCCACGGAAGGCGGCCCGCTGGGGCGGCGCCTGGACGCGGTCCTGTCGCGGATGAGCTGCCACGGCTCGATCCGCGCTGGGCGGCGCCTGCGTCCGGAAGAGATGAACGCTTTGCTACGCGAGATGGAGGCCACCCCAAATTCGGGTCAGTGCAACCACGGGCGCCCGACCTCCATCGAGCTGAAACTCACCGACATCGAGCGGCTGTTCGGCCGTCGGTGAAGCGCCGGCCAAGCCTGCTGCAGCGCTCTCGGCATCGCCGAAGGTACTCTCGACCACGCGGCCAGACCGTGGCCGCGCGGGAGTGCGTGCTCCGGCACGCTTCGGCGGCGATACCCTCCCGAACGCCGCGGGTGCGGAACAGCCGCTGCACTTCGTTTCGCCTTGCGGTTGCCTGTACGGGCCTCGATCGTGGAGAGAACGGGCGCCAGCGGGTGCTCCCAATCTGATGGGCGCCGCCCCCGACCGCCCACAGGCATCCACCGGAGGCCGCGACATGGATTTCACCATCTCCCCCCGCGTCGAGGAGTACCGCGCGCGGATCGCGGCCTTCGTGGATGCCCACATCCTGCCGCTGGAAGCGGACCCGGCGGCCTATGACGGCCATGGCAACATCAACCTTCCGGAGCTGGCCCGGCTGCGGGGCCTGGCCCGGGAACAGGGCCTCTGGTGCCTTCAGCTCCAGCCGGAGACCGGCGGGGCGGGCCTCGACAAGGTCGGCATGGCCGTCTGCTACGAGGCCATGAACCGCTCGATCTTCGGGCCGGTCGTGTTCAACTCCGCCGCGCCGGATGACGGCAACATGATGGTACTGGAGAAGGTGGCCACCCCCGCCCAGAAGGCGCGCTGGCTCGCGCCGATCGTGGACGGCCGGGTGCGGTCGGCCTTCGCCATGACCGAGCCCCATCCCGGCGGCGGCTCCGATCCCGGCATGATCCAGACCCGGGCCGAGCGGCGCGGCGACACCTACGTGGTCACCGGCCGGAAGTGGTACATCACCGGCGCCGAGGAGGCCGCCCACTTCATCCTCATGGCGCGCACCTCCGACGATGCGCGGAAAGGGCTGACAGCCTTCCTGTTCCACAAGGACCAGCCCGGCTGGCGGATCCTGCGCCGCATCCCGATCATGGGGCCGGAGGAGCATGGCGGCCATTGTGAGCTGCTGTTCGAGGGGCTGGAGATCCCGGCCGAGAACGTCCTGATGAACGAGGGCGACGGCCTGAAGCTGACGCAGATCCGCCTCGGCCCGGCGCGGCTGACCCACTGCATGCGCTGGCTCGGCCTGTCGAAGCGCTGCGTCGAGATCGCCCGGTCCTACGCGGCCGAGCGCCACGGGTTCGGGATCCGCTTGGCCGACCGCGAGAGCATCCAGCTCATGCTCGGCGACCTCGCCATGAAGATCGAGATCGGCCGTCTGCTGGTGATGAAGGCCGCCTGGGCGCTCGACCAGGGCAGCTTCGCCCGGAAGGAAGTCTCGATGGCCAAGGTCCACGTGGCCAACCTGCTCCACGCGGCGGCCGACGTGGCGATCCAGATCAACGGCGCCCGGGGATACTCCACCGACACGCCGCTCGAATGGATCTACCGCTACGCCCGGCAGGCCCGGCTGGTGGACGGGGCCGACGAGGTCCACAAGATGGTGCTCAACCGGAACCTGGAAGCCGAAGGCGACGCCTTCTGGTCGTGGCCGGTGGGCGCGTGAGCGAGAGATGACGAGCATGACCGATGTCGTGATCACAGGCGCGGTGCGAACCGCGATCGGCACCTTCGGCGGCGCGCTGGCGGCTATCCCGCCCTCGGAGCTGGCGGCCAAGTGCATCGCGGAGGCGCTGCGCCGGTCCGGGACGAGGCCGGAAGCGGTCGGCCACGTCGTTCTCGGCAACGTGATCCCCACCGAGCCGCGGGACGCCTACATCGCCCGCGTCGCCGCCATGGAGGGGGGCATCCCCAAGGAGGTGCCCGCCATGACGGTCAACCGCCTCTGCGGCAGCGGCCTGCAGGCGATCGTCTCGGCGGCCCAGTCCATCCTCCTCGGCGATGCCGAGACGGCGGTGGCCGGAGGCGCCGAGAGCATGAGCCGTTCGCCGCACCTCCTGAAGGTCGGTCGCACGGGGCAGCGCATGGGCGACGCCCTGCTGGTCGACTACATGCTCGGCGCGCTGACCGACCCGTTCGGGAACGGCCATATGGGCATCACCGCCGAGAATGTCGCGGAGCGCTACGGCATCTCCCGGGCGGCGCAGGACGAATTCGCCGCCGAGAGCCAGGCCCGGGCGGCCCGGGCGATCCAGGAAGGCCGGTTCCGCGAGCAGATCCTGCCCATCGAAGTTCAGCGCCAGCGCGAGATGGTGGCGTTCGACACTGACGAGCACCCGAAATCGACGAGCGCCGAGGATCTCGCCAAGCTGCGCCCCGCCTTCGCGAAGACCGGCAGCGTCACGGCCGGCAACGCGTCGGGGCTCAACGACGGCGCGGCCGCCGTGGTGTTGGCGAGCGCCGACCGGGCGCAGCGCGACGGTCTCACGCCGCTCGCCCGCATCGTCGGCTATGCCCATTCGGGTGTGGACCCGTCCGAGATGGGCATGGGCCCGGTCCCGGCGGTGCAGCGCCTGCTCGAGCGGACCGGCCTGCGGGCGTCGGATTTCGACGTGATCGAATCGAACGAGGCCTTCGCGGCCCAGGCCTGCGCGGTGTCCCGAGCCCTCGATCTGGACCCGGGGAAGGTGAACCCCAACGGCGGCGCTATCGCACTCGGCCACCCGATCGGCGCGACCGGCACGATCATCGCCGTGAAGGCCCTCTACGAACTCGCCCGGACAGGCGGGCGCTACGGGCTGGTGACCATGTGCATCGGCGGCGGCCAGGGGATCGCCCTGGCCGTCGAGCGGCTGCACTGAGATGCCTGATCTCTTCGATCTCGCCGGCCGGCACGTCCTAGTGACCGGCGCCTCCAGCGGCCTCGGCCGCCACTTCGCCGGGACCCTGGCGCGGACCGGGGCTCACCTGACCCTCTGCGCGCGACGGGCCGACGCCCTCGCCGAGACCGTCGCCCGCGTCGAACAGGAGGGGGGGCAGGCCCACGCGGTGGTGATGGACGTGACCGATGCGGCCAGCGTCGAGCAGGCGCTGGATGCCGCGGAGGCGCGGTTCGGACCCGTCCGGGTGCTCGTCAACAATGCCGGCGTCACCGCGACGAAGCCGGCCCTCGACCTCGACGAGGCCGAGTGGGACGCGGTGCTCGACACGAACCTGAAGGGCGTCTGGACGGTGGCGCAGGCGACTGGCCGGCGCATGGTCCGACACGGTGGGGGCGGCAGCATCGTCAACATCGCGTCGATCCTGGGCCTGCGGGTCACCGGAGGGCTCGCGCCCTACGCGGCCTCGAAGGCCGGGGTGGTGCAGCTCACCAAGAGCCTCGCGCTGGAATGGGCACGCCACGGAATCCGGGTGAACGCGCTGGCACCCGGCTACATCAAGACCGAGCTGAACGACGCGTTCTTCGAGTCCGATGCCGGCAAGGCCCTGATCAAGCGCGTGCCGCAGCGCCGGCTCGGCGAGGCGGCCGAACTTGACGGCCCGCTTCTGCTGCTCGCCTCCGAGGCCGGCGCCTACATGACCGGGAGCGTCGTCGCGGTCGATGGCGGCCACCTCGTTTCGGGCTTGTAGCGGATGAACGACGCACGGCTGCGGGACTGGATGGCCGGGCACCTCGGCTGCCCGGACCTCGCCATCGAGGAGATCCGGCCGCTCGCCGGCGGCTCGATCCAGGAGAACAGGCTGGTCCGCTGCCGACTCGGAGACGCCGCACGGGCCTTCGTGTTGCGCATGGACGCCGCTGCCACCATCGCGTCGAGCCGCTCCCGAGCGGAGGAGTTCCGGATCCTCGAGGCGGTCTGGGGCGCGGGTGTGCGGGTGCCTGAACCCGTCGGGTTCTGCGCGGATCCGACGGTCCTCGGCGCGCCGTTTGCGCTCATGGGCTTGGTGGAGGGCGTGGGCCTGGGGCCGCGCATCGCCAAGGACCTGAGCCTGGGGGGCGACCGGGAGCGCTTGGCGGAAGACCTCGGCCGCGAACTCGCCAAGATTCACGCGACCCTCGACGCAAGCGAGCCACTGCCCGCCGCCCTGGCCTTCCTGGGAGCGCCGGAACCGGACCCTGCTCGGGCCGAGATCGCGCGGCTTCGCGCGAGCCTTGAGGGCATTGGGGCGAAGCGACCGGCCATCGAGTGGGGCCTGCGCTGGGGCGAGGTCCGCGCAACCGACTGCCCGGCGCCGACCCTCGTCCACCGGGACTTCCGCACCGGCAACTACATGGTCGACGAGGCCGGCCTCACCGCCGTGCTCGACTGGGAGTTCGCCGGCTGGGGCGACCCCGCGCAGGATCTCGGCTGGTTCTGCGCCGCCTGCTGGCGCTTCGGCAGGCCGGAACTAGAGGCCGGCGGCATCGGCTCCCGCGCGGCTTTCTACCGGGGCTACACGGAGGCAAGCGGACGGCCCATCGATTCCGCCCGTGTTGCCTTCTGGGAGGTGCTGGCCCATCTGCGCTGGGCGGTGATCGCCCTGGAGCAGGGCGCCCGCCACGTCTCCGGCCGCGAGTTCTCCCTGGAGCTGGCACTCACCGGCCGGATGGTGCCCGATCTGGAGCGCGCCATCCTTCAG
Organism: Methylobacterium sp. CM6257; assembly: GCF_054611515.1. Classification (NCBI taxonomy): domain Bacteria; kingdom Pseudomonadati; phylum Pseudomonadota; class Alphaproteobacteria; order Hyphomicrobiales; family Methylobacteriaceae; genus Methylobacterium; species Methylobacterium sp. CM6257. The sequence goes on along the minus strand of NZ_CM137735.1, from coordinate 4,869,394 downwards.
GCCACCGCGCCGGAGAACTGGAGCTGAGCATGCAGGACGATCCCGCCGGCGCCGCCCTGCTCGACGCCGCCCGCCGGGCGCTCACCGAGGAGGTCGTTCCAGGCTTGACCGGGCGTCCGCGGTACGTCGCTCTGATGGTCGCCAACGCCATCGGGATCGCGGCGCGCGAGATCGCGCAGGCCGAGACCCTCCGCGCCGCGGCCGATCAGGTCCTGGCCGGCGAAACCGTGGAGGGTTTGGTCCGGGCGATCCGCGCCGGCGCGCGCGACGCCGATCCCGACCTGCACGCCGCCTTGAGCGCGGCCGCGGAGGTCGCTGCTCAGGTCTGGAAGCCGACCGCACCGGGCGGCTGAGTGCCCGCGGCCTCGGTCGCTCCCGGAACTGCCACCCGCGCGATCCCGGGAGACCTCCTTCGGGACCTCCGCTGCGCTTCGGCACCTCAGGATGAGGAGGGTATCGGAAAGCGCCAAGCTTCCGATCAGAGCTCCCGGGCCTGCTCGCGCAGCACGAATTTCTGGATCTTGCCCGTCGAGGTCTTCGGCAGGCGGCCGAACACGACGGTCTTGGGAACCTTGAACCGGGCCATCCGCTCGCGACAGAAGGCGATCAATTCCTGGTCGCTGGGTGCGTCGGCTCCGGGTTTCACCTCAAGGAACGCGCACGGGCTCTCGCCCCAGGTCGGGTCCGGCCGCGCCACCACGGCCGCCAGCATCACGGCCGGATGGCGCATCAGCACCTCCTCAACCTCGAGACTCGAAATGTTCTCGCCCCCTGAGATGATGATGTCCTTCGCCCGGTCCTTGATCTCCACGGAGCCGTCCGGATGCCAGACGGCGAGGTCGCCGGTCCGGTACCAGCCGCCGGCGAGCGCCCGCCCCGTGGCGTCGGGATTGCCGAGATAACCCTTCATCACGGTGTTGCCGCGCAGGCAGATCTCGCCCACCGCCCTGCCGTCCCGGGGCACCAGCTGATCGGTCGCCGGATCGATCACCGCCACTCCTTCGAGCGTCGCGAGCGGGACGCCCTGGCGCGCCATCCGGGCGTATCGATCATCCTCCGTCATATCGGCCCAATCTGGCTGCGCCAGGCAGACCGTGGCCGGGCCGTAGCTCTCGGTGGCGCCGTAGAGATGCGTCACCTGGAAGCCGAGCTCCTCCATGGTGCGGATGATCGTCGAGGAAGGCGCAGCCCCGCCGACCGCACAGCGCACCCGCTGCGGGAAAGCCACGCGGTCGGATTCCGGCGCGTGGGCGATCATCGACAGAACGATCGGGGCGCCACAGAGATGTGTCACGCGATGCTCGGCGATGAGACGGAAGATGGCGGCCGGCTCGACCTTGCGCAGGCAGACCTGCGTCGCGCCGGCCGCGACGCAGGCCCAGGGATACGACCAGCCGCTGCAATGGAACATCGGCAGTGTCCAGAGATACACGCTGTCCGCGCTCAGCCCGAACGTGACGGCGTTGCCCAGCGCCTGGAGATAAGCGCCGCGATGGCTGTAGACCGCACCCTTCGGGTCGCCGGTGGTCCCGGACGTGTAGAGCAGGCAGAGCGACTGCCACTCGTCCTCCGGACCGGTCCAGGCATAGTCCGGGTCGCCTTCGGCCAGCAGGGACTCATAGGGAAGCGCGCCGTCGATCCCGGCGTCGCCGATCGCCACCACCAGGATGGGCGTGGCGAGGTCCGCCAGCGCCTGGGCAGCCAGCGCGCCGTATTCGGCCTCGACGATCAGCACCCGGGCGCCGCCATGCGCCAGCGAGAAGGCGATGGTCGCCGGGTCGAGCCGGGTGTTGAGCGGGTTCAGCACGGCGCCGAGCATGGGCACGGCGAAATGCGCCTCGACCATCTCGGGCACGTTCGGCGCCAGGATCGCCACGGTGTCGAGATGGCCGATTCCGCGCTGCGCGAGTCCTGAGGCGAGCCGGCGAGAGCGCGCGTAGAGCTCCGTATAAGTCAGACGCCGCGCGCCGTCGATGACCGCGATCCCGGCCCCCGCGGCAGCGGCGGCACGCGCCAGCAGGCTCACCGGAGTGAGCGGGACGTAGTTGGCGGCAGTCCGGTCGAGCCCGGTCTCGAACGGGTGATGACCGGCCTCTCGGGGCCGAGCAGGGGCCGGGTGCATCGCCGTCATCGTCCTGCCTTCTGTTCGGGCCGCGGGCGTGGCGTTCGCTCCGCCGGGAAATGATTTCGGACCCGTCCCGGCTGTCAATCGCCGCGCCGATCACATCCAGAGCCCCCATGAGGTTCTGTCACAGGTGTGTGTTGACGCCGGAACGGCGCTGTTGAATGCCCCTGGTGTGGGCGAAGCGCAGTCTTCGCGACACGCGGTCGGCCGACACGCTGGAGACGAAAGTGGGGAACGACAACCTGCCAATGGTCTCCACGCAGGCCGGGCGCGCCGTGGCGGAGAATGGCGTGGCGCGGGCGCGCGACGCCTATGAGCGCTTCGCCGAGGCCGGCGAAATGGCGCTGAATGCCTTCGAGGCGTCGATGGCGCAGACGTTCGAAGGCTGGCGCTCGGTGATGGGCTCCAGCCGCGAGACGGCGCACCAGCTCACCGACAGCAACATTGCCGGCGCCCGCAAGATGCGCGAGCAATGGGACGCGGTCGGTGCGCGGCTCTACAACGCCTTCGAGGATAACGCCTTCCACTCTATGGCGGCCATGCGCGAGATCGCCCACCGCATGCTCGTCGCCTCGGACACCAATGTCCGCGCCACCCTGGATTTCGCCGAACGCCTCGCAAAGGCCGCCGATGTCCGCGAGGCCGCGGCTCTGAACATCGCCTTCCTGCAGGAGCAGTCGCGCCGGCTGACCGATCAGATGGTCGACCTTCACCAGACGACCGGCCGCCTCGCCCGCGAGGCCGCCGCACGCATGGAAGCGCCGTGATGCTGCGCGCTGCGGGAGAGCTCGCAGAGGAACCACCTACGCCGATGCCGCGCCTCGACGAGCTCAGCCGCGCCGACGTGCCCTTCCGGACCGGCCAGTTCTGGTCCTACGCACGGCATAACTTCCATCGCATCGCCTATGTCGAATGGGGCGACCCGGACAGCCCGCACGTGGTCGTCTGCGTTCACGGCCTGAGCCGGCAGGGTCGGGATTTCGACGCCCTGGGCTACCGGCTGGCACGAATGGGCTACCGGGTCGTGTGCCCGGACTTGGCGGGGCGTGGCCTCAGCGGATGGCTGAAGGATCCGGAACTGTACGGGCTGCCTCAATACGCCGCCGACATGGCGGCGCTCATCGCGCACCTGCAGGTCCCGGGGAAGATAGACTGGGTCGGCACGTCGCTGGGCGGTCTCACCGGCATGGTCCTGGCCGCCGCCGCCAACACGCCGATCCGCCGCATGGTCATCAACGATATCGGCCCGTTCCTGCCCTGGGCGCCGATCCGCCAGATCGGCTCGCGGCTGCGCGACGCGCCGCGGCTCCACCACAATCTCGCTTCGGGCGAATCGCGGCTGCGCACCGTTCTTGCGGCCTTCGGTCCCCTCACCGACGAGCAGTGGCGCCATATCGCCAAGCACAGCTTCTTCCGCGAGCCGAACGGCGGCTGGCGACCCCACTACGACCCCGGCATCGGCGACGCGTTCCGGCCCGGCCGGGTCTACAGCGTCAGCATGTGGCGCGACTGGGATGCGATCACCTGTCCCGTCCTGCTGCTGCGTGGCGAGCACTCGGACCTGCTGCTAGCCTCGACCGCGGACGAGATGACCCGACGCGGTCCGCCGACGGAGCGGGTCGAGATACCCGATTGCGGTCACGCCCCCGCCCTAATGGACGACGACCAGCTGCGTATCGTCACCGAGTGGCTCGGACCGCCTGCCTGAGCGCGGCAGAGCCGATCAGGACCGAGGGTTGGCCCGATTAGGTCAGGTGGTCATCGTCCCCGCCGACGTGGAGTCCGCGCATCTCGCGCGTTCCACCAGAAGAGCCGACGGATGTCCAAATTTTTAGATAGTTAAAAACTTATGGGACTGACGCTTTACGATTGTCTAGATTATGCATTATGCTATAATCAGATTGTATTGATGAACTTCAAAAAGCGGATGTACGGGCGACCTCAGATTTCACAAGCGTAACCATTCGTTGCGCGCGCGGCCTGGCTGTGGCACTAACGAGTGCGGGTCCGGACCTTAGCCGAGCGCCTCTACGCCTTTTCGATGAGATCGGCGGCTCAGTTCCGGGCGAGCGTGCCTGTCAGCAGAGAAGACTTTCGGACTACCTTCCATGGCCAATCCAAGTCCCAAGCCGAAACAGACCACGGCCATCGATCATGGGGTCGGCAGCCGTATCGCGTTCCTGCGCGCCGCGAACGGGTTGAGCCAATCCGCTCTCGCCAGCGCGCTAGGGGTGAGCTTCCAGCAGGTTCAGAAGTACGAGACCGGCAAGAATCGGGTCGGCGCCGGGCGCCTTCAGGCGATCGCCGAGCGGCTCGGTGTCCCTGTCTCGAGCTTCTTCGAGCCGGAGCCCGAGGCTGCGGCCGAGAGCGGCCCGGCGCTTCTGCGTGTGGCTGGCGCCGTAGAATTGCTGCGCGCCTTCAACCAGATCGGCGACGATCAGATGCGGCGCGACGTCATCGCTCTGGTCAAATCGGCGGCGCGGATCGGGCAGACCCGCTCGTCCGCGGAAGCATCGGCGGACCCGGTAGCCTAGAACGGCTCGTCAGCGAACGCGTGAGGGCGGCCGATCTCGATTGACCGGGCCGCGCGGCCCGGGCACGTGGTCTCTCGACACCTGAGCCGAGAGACGAAGCCCGTGCTCCCGACGACTGTCACGAACCTCCTCGCCGACCTGCCGCACGACACATTGGACGAAGTCGTCTCCGTGCTGTTCAAGGCGCCCGGGCTCCGGGTGGAGCGTATCGTCTCGAACGGGCAGGCGAGCCCGCCCGGGTTCCATTACGATCAACCGCATGCCGAATGGGTTGCGGTCCTGGTGGGATCGGCCGACTTGCGTTTCGCCGATGAGGAATCGCCCCGTCGGCTCGTTGCCGGCGACGCCGTACTGATCGAGCCGCACCGGTTGCACCGCGTGGAGCGGACGGATTCGCCGACTGTCTGGCTCGCGATCCATGTCGGGCCGCAGGCGGACATGCCGGCGGATACCTAAACCGCGCTTCAGCCGGCGAAGCGCGCGATGGCGACGGCGGTGTCGCCGTAGACGCGCCTCTCCAGTTCCGCGAAACCCTCCGGCCACGCCAGTTGCACGGATTCGGCCTCCTCCACGACGACGAGTGCGTCAGGCGCCAGCCAAGCGCCCTCGGCCGCGCTCGCCAGGGCGCGGGGCGCAAAGTCACGGTCGTAGGGTGGGTCACAGAAGACGAGGGAAAACTGTCCCGCCGTTCCGGAAGGCCCCAGGCGGGTCGCGTCACGCCGGAACAGACGGGTCACCCCTTCGGCGCCCAGCGCCTCGATGTTCGATCGGATCACCGCGCGCGCTTCCGCCCCCTCATCGACCAGAAGCGCGTAGGCCGCGCCCCGCGACAGCGCCTCGAAGCCGAGCGCCCCGGTTCCGGCGAAGAGGTCCAGCACCCGGGCCCCGGTGACGGCCCCGTCATAGGCGTGCGTCAGGACGTTGAAGAGCGACTCGCGCAACCGGTCAGAGGTCGGCCGGATGGCGTCGGTGCGCGGCGTGGCAAGCCTGCGGCCCCGCCACGCACCACCGACAATCCTCATCGCGTTCCGCGCGGGGGCCGCCCGCCGCCGGGCTTGCCACCGCCTCGAGCACCACCGGGACGACCACCCGGTTTGCTACCCGGCCCCTTGCCGGCGAAGCCGCCCGGCTTCCCGCCGGGGCGCGCGCCCCCGGGTTTCGGTCCGCCAAATCCGGGCCTGCCGCCGCCGGGGGCGGAATTCTGCGCCCGGAAGCCGCCCTTGCCCCGCGGCGCGCCCTGAGCCGGAGCGCCATCGAAGGATCGCTCATTTCGACCACCGGGCTTGCCGCCGCGGCGCTCGTCCTGCCGCGCCTCGGCGCGCTCAGCGGCCCGGCCGGCCTCCCGCGGCTGCCGCTGGCCGACCCCCCGCTCGCCGCGCGGCGCGGCTTCGCGATCCGGACGGCCGGCGGCACCCCGTTGCGGCCGCTCGGCCACAGCGTTGTCGGCGTAGCGGCGGCGCGGCTTCGCCGCAGGAGTGGCCTCCACCGGAGTCGCGGAGAGACGCTCCACCACGATCCGACGCTCCCCGGCCCGAATGGACCCGACCCGCTCGTGGCCGCGCTCGGCCGCAACGGCTTGAGCGGCCCGCGGATCTGAGCCCCGGCGCGGAATGCGTGTTCCCCGCGGCTTCGACCCCTCGTCGGCCCGCCAGGAGGCGTTGCGGGGTCCCGGGCCGGAGCCACCCGTTGAGACGCGCGGTGCCGGAGCCGGCCGGGCGGCATTGCGCCGGTTGGCGCCTGACGCCTGGGTCGGCTTGGCGTCGCGCTCGGCCTTCTTCGGCCCTCCGAATGGCGGAATCGGTTCGCGCACCGGGCTATCGAAGTCGACGCCCGCCTGCTCGGCCAGAGTTTTGCCGAGCTGGTCCTTCAGCACGCGCGTGCGCACCTCCTCCACCAAGCCGACTTCCAGATCACCAAGCTGGAACGGCCCGAAGGAGAGCCGGATGAGCCGGTTCACCGAGAGGCCGAGATGTTCGAGGATGCGCTTGACCTCGCGATTCTTGCCTTCGCGCAGGCCGAGCGTCAGCCAGACGTTGTCGCCCTGGACGCGATCCAGGGTCGCTTCCACCGGGCCGTATTCCATCCCGTCGATGGTCACGCCCTTCGCGAGCTTGTCGAGCTGCGCCTGATCGGTGTCGCCGTGGGCGCGGACGCGGTAGCGGCGCAGCCATCCGGTGTCGGGATGCGCGATCACCTTCGCGAGGCCGCCGTCGTTCGTCAGGAGCAGCAGCCCCTCGGTGTTGATGTCGAGGCGTCCGACGGCGACGACCCGGGGCAGGTCCTCGGGCAGAATGTCGAAGACGGTCTGACGTCCCTCCGGGTCCCGGGCCGTGGTGACGACGCCGCGCGGCTTGTGGAAGATCCACAGGCGGCTGCGCTCGCGCGACGGCATCGGTTCCCCATCCACCAGGATCCGATCGCCCTCGGTCACATTGCGGGCCGGAGAGGTCAGGGTCTCGCCGTTGACGCTCACGCGGCCGGCCAGGATCATCGTCTCGGCATCGCGCCGCGAGGCGATGCCGGCGCGGGCCATCGCTTTCGCGATGCGTTCACCAGGAGGCGTCGGCGCGTCGGCATCCGGGGCCGCCGGTGTCTCGGCGCCCGGTTGGGGTGCCTTCCGGGCGGCATCCCGTCGGCTCGGACCGGCCTTGGCGGAACCCGCGGCCTCGCTCGCGCTGCCGGCATCGGTTGCGGGGGCCCAGCGAACGGGGCGCGCGGTGTCCGGCTCCGGGCGGTTCGGCCCTTCCGGCGTGTCATCGTTCGGCATGTCGCTCATGCGCGGGCCTTATCAGAGCCGCTTCGGACAGGCGAGACGCGTCTTGAGAGCTCTTGCAGCCATGAGTGGCTCAACGCCCAAAACGGAAAGGGGCGGCCCCGATGGGCCGCCCCCTGAAATCGGCCGAAACCCCGCCGTTACAGTCTCGGCGAACGGCCCCGCATGACGCCGAACACCGCGGAGATGAGAAACAGGGCGATCGCCACGAAGAAGACGATCTTGGCCGCCTCCACGGCGGTGCCGGCAATGCCGCCGAAACCGAGCAGAGCCGCCACGAGAGCGACGACGAGAAACGTGATAGCCCAACCGATCATGGCAACCTCGCGTTATTCAGGCCGGATCAAGGTCGGAACACACCCCAACCCGATCCCGTTCCAAGCAATCCCCAGCGATCAGAGCTTGTCGGTGGCCGACTTCACGGCGCTCTTGGCGTCGCCGACGGTCCCCTGGGCCTTGCCCTTCAGCTCCTGAGCCGCACCCTCGGCCTTCAGCTTGTCGTTGCCGGTCACGTCGCCGAGGCCCTGCTTGGCCTTGCCGAGAGCCTCGTTGGCGACGCCCTTGATCTTGTCGGTGGTGCTGCTCATGGCGTTGTCCTTCTCACTATCGTGCGGCGGTGCCGCTTCGGTAGGACAACGGCTACGGTCGGTCGAATGTTCCAGGGTTTAACATTGATGTGGATCAATCCGTGGCCCTGGACCGTGGCCGTTTCCGCGACGGGGTGAGAACACGGTGGCAGCCGATCCGATCCAACAAGCGGCGCCGGAATCTCCGCGCGGGCCCGCACCGTTCGATCAGGCCTTCGCGGCGGCGCGGGATGCCGCCGCAGCGGGCGAGGTGCCGGTCGGAGCAGTCATCGTCCGGAACGGCACGGTGTTGGCTGTCGCCCACAACCGGCCGCGCCTGCTGCACGATCCGACCGCGCATGCCGAGATCCTGGCGATCCGTGCGGCCTGCGCGGCGATCGGTGACGAGCGGCTGATCGACTGCGATCTCTACGTGACCCTGGAGCCCTGCCCGATGTGCGCGGGCGCGATCTCCTTCGCGCGGATCCGGCGGCTCTATTATGCCGCTGCCGATCCGAAGGGGGGCGGCGTGGAGCACGGGCCGCGCGTGTTCAACCAGCCGACCTGCCATCATGCGCCGGAGATCTATGGCGGCTTCCGCGAGCGCGAGGCGGCGGCGCTGCTTCGAGACTTCTTCGCACAAAGGCGAGCGTGAGCGCGGCGAACCCGGCCGCCGCATGCGCGTTCTCGGGAAGCGCGAAGAAAGGCGACGTGATGACCCCGACCTATTCCCGGGCCCTGATCGTCGGCGCGGGCTCTGGACTCAGCGCGTCGCTTGCCAGGCTGCTCGCCGCGGACGGGCTGAGGATCGGCCTCGCCGCTCGGAATGTCGAGAAGCTCGCCGCTCTCGCGGCCAAGACCGGCGCGGCGGTCCATGCCTGTGACGCGAGCCGGCCAAGCGAGGTCGAAGCCCTGTTCGCGCGGCTGGAGCCGGCGCTCGGGGGTGCTCCCGATGTGGTCGTCTACAACGCCAGCGGACGATTGCGGGGGCCCATCGCCGACCTGGATCCGGCGGCAGTCGCCCAGGCCCTGATGGTCTCGGCCTATGGCGGATTTCTGGTTGCACAGGCGGCCGCCCGCCGGATGCTGCCACACCGCCACGGAGCGATCCTGCTGACGGGCGCTTCGGCGAGCGTGAAGGGCTTTGCCGGATCGACGCCCTTCGCCATGGGGAAATTCGCCCTGCGCGGCCTCGGCCAGAGCCTCGCGCGGGAACTCCAGCCGAAGGGAATTCACGTGGCGCACATCGTCATCGACGGTGCCATCCGGAATCCGGTTCGCGGTGGCGAGCCCGCGGACGCGCCCGACAGCCATCTCGATCCCGACGCCATCGCCAGGGCCTACCGGGACCTGCTGCGCCAGGACCGGAGTGCCTGGACCTCGGAGCTGGAGCTGCGGCCCTGGGTGGAGCGATTCTGACCGCGCTCAGGGATTGACGCGCAAGCCGAGCAGGAACGTGTTCTCGCGGAAGCTCGAGCCGATCACCGTGCTGTCGAGCTGCTGGTAGATGTACGTGCCTCGTAAGGTCAGCCAGCGCGTGAAGTGGTAATCGAGCCGGGCTGTCGCCGAAAACCCGGTCTCGCGGATCGTGCTGCCCTGGTAATCGTTGCGCAGGAACGAGCCGCCAACCACGATCGACAGGTTGCGCAGAAGGTCGTGCTGCACCTCCAGGGTGGCCACGTCGGTGAGGATGCCGCTCGAGCCCGGGACGGTGGTCTCGGTGACGCCGGTCGCGGCCGTCAGGCGAACCGTCGTGAGAGGGCTCGCCGACCAGACGAGGGCCGCGTTGAGCAGCGGCGCATTGATGTCGCGCAGGCTCGGATCGACGTAGGTGCGGTGCTGGATGCCGGCCGAGATCTCGCCGGTGAGCGTGCGCGCGAGCCCGACGCTCGCGCCCAGAGCCACGGCAATGCCGTCCGAGTCGCGCTGCACACCGCCCGCGTCGAGGCGCAGGTCATAGACACGCGTATCGGCCAGGATGTCGATGAAGGGGCTGAAGTCGGGATTGACCTCATAGGCCGTGCGCAGCTGGAGGCTGTACTGGTTCAAGTTGCGGTCGGACTGGTTGATGATCGTCCCGTCGGCGAGCTTGGCATTGTCGAATTCCGAGCGGTCGACCGAGCCGCGCAGCGTCACCGACAGTCGGTTGAACGTCTCCGTGGCCCCGAGCGATGCCCCGTAAACCGCGAGTAGCGGGCGGCTCGTCGCCGTCGCCGCCAGCCCGGTCAGCGCCTGGAGGTTGGGGCTGGACGTGCGCTGCGTGTCGACCAGGAAGCGTCCCTCCGCGTCGATATGCAGATCCCGGCTCGCATCGATGCGCAGGCGCACGGTCCCGTCCGCGGCTGGGCGGCTGGCGGCCTCGTTCTGGGGTGTCTCCAGATACGAGCCGCGCAGAGAGCCCTGCAGGGCGCTTGAGGACCAATTGCTCTGGAAATCGACGGCCGCATCGGTGCGGAACGCCGCCGAGCCCTTGGCGAGCTCCCGGCTCGTCTGGTCCGGGTTCGAATCGTATCCCAAGCTCTGGGCGAAGCTCGGCAGCACCGTAAGAGTGCCGATCTGGTAGCCGATCGGCGCATAGGCGGGATCGGTCGGGATCGGCCGCGCCAAGTCCGTCCCAAGAATAAATCCCGGGGTCAGCAGACCGAGGGCCGGGGTGATCGCCAGCAGCGGTAGGATCGGCCGCACCGGCGTCACCGTCTGCGGCACTGGAACCCCGACCACCGGTTGCTGGATGATCGGGGTCAGCCGCAGCGACGGGCTCGGGATCTGCGTCACCTCCTGGGTGACCCTGCGGGTCGCCGAGCCGATCCGCCGGGGTGGGGCAGCGCGGGTCCTCAGGAGGCTGGTCGGAGTCAGGTTGTTCGGCGCCGTCGTGGTGCCGCCGGTCCGCTGACCGCCGCTGGTTACGCGCGTATCGAGCTGCGAGAGGCCGGGCTGCGAGCGCGACTGGGTCGGGATCGGGGGCGAGAGCGGCGATCGCAGGCTGTCGCCGCCGGTCTGATCCCCGCCCGGGGTGTCGCCGCTGGGCGAGGCGCGCCCGTCGTCGCGCGAGAGGCCGTCCGGAATGCGCCGTCGCAGGACCGGGAGGCCATTCGGGGCCGTATCCTGGCCAATACCCGGATTGTCGGGCTGACCGACGACCGGGCTCGTCGCGTCGAATCGCTGAGCCGAAACAGCGGAGGTGCCGAGCACGACTGCCAGCACCGCGACGGCAAGCCGCATCTCCTGCCGTCCTCGCCGGTCAGCGCACGCGGTCCGCACCTGATTTTGGCCTCCGCCGAAGTCCCGGACGCCGAATGCCGGGATCTACAGGTCATGCCGACCCCGAACAGGTCACCGGCATGGTTAATGAAGGCTAGCGGCCGCATGGTTAATGCCGCGTCAACGACGCTTCCGGCCCTGAATTCGCGATTTGGATCGAAATCATTCGAACACGCTGCTGGTACGATTGAGAGTTCCTGCAAAATCCGTTATCATCTCTCAGAATTCGATCACGTCCGGGAAGGGATGATCGAGGCGGATAGTTGCAACGACCGAGGTTCGCCGTGAGCGAGAGCGCAGAAAACGATCATGTCGAACACATCGAGCTCGCGGTCGATATCGTCGCGGCCTATGTGTCGAACAATTCCGTGCCGGCAGCCGATCTTCCGGGGTTGATTGGCGGCATTCACGCAGCGTTGAACAACCTTTCGACTGCAGGTCGTGCCTCGGGCACGCCAGTTGAGAAGTTGACCCCGTCGCAGATCCGGAAATCAGTCACCCACGATCACATCGTCAGTTTCGAGGACGGGAAGCCCTACAAGACTCTCCGTCGTCACCTGACGCTGCGCGGCCTCACGCCCGAGGCCTACCGGGAGAAGTGGGGCCTACCCCGGGACTATCCGATGACCGCGGCAAGCTACTCGGCCCAGCGCTCGGAGCTGGCTCGCGCCCTCGGGTTGGGACAGCAGCGCCGGAAGAGCCGGGGCGCTGCTGCCCAGGCCCCCGTGCAGGAGGCGGCACCCGCGACGGCGCCGAAGTCGCGGAGCCGGAAAAAGGCCCCGGCCGAGTAGCGACGATCGCCGGTCGGTTTGACAGGATCCTGCCGCGCATCTGACACGGCAGACCGGGGCGTCACCATGACGGCCGCTCCGGCGCCGCTGGAAGGTTCGCCCCGCCGCGATGGCAGGCTCGAAGCGCTATCCCACGTCGGTGGAGGTCGCCCGGCTCGCCGGCGTTTCCCAATCGGCCGTTTCCCGCACCTTCACGCCTGGGGCCAGCGTCTCGGCTCATACCAGCGGCGGGTTATGCTGACACGTTTGCCCATGTCCGGTTTGCGATGGCGGTGATGGTGTCTGGCGCGGCAATGAGCCAGTTCCAGGCGTCGCAGCACGCTTCGACAATGGCCTCGTAGCTGTCGTAGAGGCGATGGGCGAGTTTGTTGCGGCGTAAGTATTGCCAGATGTTTTCGACCGGATTGAGTTCAGGTGCGTATGGCGGCAGCATCAGGAGCGAGATGTTGCTGGGAACGACGAGATCAGTGCTCTTGTGCCAGCCAGCACCGTCCAGGACGAGAACGGCGTGGGCCCCCGGCGCCACGGTTCGAGCGAGTTCGGCCAAGTGCGCGTTGAGACCTTCGGTGTCGGCGCGCGGCATCACCAGGCCCGCGCCGACGCCGCGCTGCGGACAGACGGCACCGAACAGGTAGGCCGAGGCGTAGCGCGTGTCCTGCACGGCGCGCGGGCGCGTGCCTCGGCGCGCCCAGACGTAGGCCAGCGTGCCCTTCTGGCCGATCCGGGCCTCGTCCTGGAACCAGATCTCAAGCGGCTGGCCGCGGGCTTCCTCGGGGATCACCTGCGCGACCCGCGCGGCGAAGGTTTTTTAAAATCCGCCTGGGCCGCCGCGTCACAGTTCGGGTGACGCGGCCGCACCGAAACGTGGCGGAAGCCGCGGGCGTGCAGCAGATCCCCGATCGTGCGCTCGGCCATGACCACGCCGAAGCGAGCCTCTACCACCCGCTTGAGATCGCGGCGGCGCCAGCGCACCACCCCGTCCGCCGCCACGTCTGGACCCGCCTCGACGATCCGGTCGAACGCCGCCCGTTGCGCCGCACTCAGCAGGCCGGGACGTGCTGGACGCGGCCGATCCATCAGCCCTGCAACGCCGTCCACATTGTAGCGGTGCACCCAGTCCCGCAGGGTTTGTCTCTGCATCCCGGCGCTCTCCGCTGCCGCCGTACGCGATTGGCCATCCAGGACGGACGCAATCGCAAGACAGCGACGGGCTTGGGCAACACTCCGGCTCGACCGCGCCGCACGCCGAAGATCCTCGGCCGTCAGATCCAGGCGTGTGATCGCAAGTGTCATCGTACCGCTCCCGCCACTCAGCAGGACGCACAGAGTCACGCCAAACCCAGTCCGTCATTCAAAAAGGAGTCACGCCCGGCCGCCGTTGGTATCAGACCCGCGAGAAGGTCCTGGCCGCTGCCAAGGCCTTGGGCTTCCAGCCGAGCCTGATCCCGAAGATCATGCTGACCAACCGGTCCGGCCTGGTGGCGCTGGTGACCGGCGGTTTGGAAAGCGCGTTCTACGCCCGCGTCGTCCAGACCTTCGCGGCCCGCCTGCGCGAGGCCGGCAACCAAGTTGTGCTCGTAACCGTCGACAGCGACTACACCCTCGATGCCGTGGCTGTTCGTCTCGCCCAATATCGCGTCGACGCGATCGTCAGCGCGCTCGCTGTGCTCTCCCGGGAAGCGGCCGAGACACTCTCGGCATCCCGGATCCCGGTCGTTTCCTTTAATACGCCCGTAACCGCGGCCCGGGTGGGTTCGGTGGGATCGGATAATGTCCTCGGAGGCCGCAGGGCCGCCGAACTCCTGCACAGGCGCGGCGTGCGGCACCCGGCCTTCATCGCCGGACCGGCCGACAGCCCGGCCAGCACCGAACGCCTGGACGGCTTCCGCGGCGAGTCTCGCCGCCTGGGACTTCCGGATCCGCGGGTCGCCGGACAATCCTACACCTACGAGGGCGGCGCCGCCGCGGCTGCGCAACTCCTGAGTGCCGGTTCCATGGACGGCCTCTTCTGCGCCAACGACCTCTGCGCCCTCGGGGCCATCGACACCCTTCGGCAGGCGGGTCTGCAAGTGCCGGACGATGTCCGTGTGATCGGCTATGACGACATCCCGTCGGCAGCCCTGGCGGCTTATGAGCTCACCAGCTTCGACCAGGATGTCCCGGCGCTGGTGGAGACCGCCCTCGCGATGATCGACCGCATGTCGCGGGCGGAGGAGCCGGCCGGCGAGCGCATCCTCCTACCGCCGCGACTGATCGAGCGCGGCAGCACCGGCATGTGAAGGTCCAAAGACCTTCTGCTCCCTGCGCGCCGTGCAACGGTGCATCGCAACTGCATCGCTATGCAAAGGCAGGCGCGATGCGATCCTGTCCATGCTGCTTCGCACCATCGGGCGGCCTCTGCTCGCACCGAAGGACCTTGCCGTGCCGCCCCTGCCGATCCTTGCCCTCGCCGTCGCCTCGTTCGGGATCGGCACCACCGAGTTCGTCATCATGGGCCTGCTCCCTGAGGTCGCTCAGGGCTTCGGCGTGACGATCCCGCAGGCCGGCTATCTCGTCTCCGGATACGCCATGGGCGTCGTGATCGGCGCGCCGATCGTGGCAATCGCGACAGCGGGTCTTCCGCGCAAAACCGCGTTGCTGGCGCTGATGGGCGTCTTCCTTGCGGGCAATCTCGGCTGTGCACTGGCGCCAAACTACGGCCTGCTCATGGCCGCCCGGATCCTCACCGCCTTCGCGCACGGCGCCTTCTTCGGAATCGGAGCCGTGGTGGCCAGGGATCTGGTGCCGCGGGAGAAGCGGACGCAGGCCGTTTCCCTGATGTTCGCCGGCCTCACCGTCGCCAACGTGCTCGGCGTACCGCTCGGGACCGCACTCGGGCAGGCTGCCGGATGGCGGTCGACCTTCTGGGCGGTGGTTGCGATCGGACTCGCGGCCGGGCTCGCGATCCAAGTCTGCGTACCCGCCGGCCTTCCGGGCACGCGCGGCCGGCTCGTCAGCGAGTTCCGGGCGCTCGGCCGCTGGCCCGTCTTGCGGCCGATGCTGATCTCGACCCTGTCGTCCGTGAGCTTCTTCACGGTGTTCACCTACATCACGCCGTTCCTGACCGGCGTGACCAGGTATTCGCCCCAGGGCGTGACCGGCGTGCTGTTCGCCGCCGGCACGGGCCTGACGATCGGCAATCTCGCGGGTGGCCACTTCGCCGATCGCGGCCTGATGGCCACGATCCTCGGAAGCTTCCTGGGCATCGTGGTGGCGCTGCTGGTTCTGGCCGCCGTCGGCCACAACCAGACTCTCACGGTGGCGGTGCTGGTCCTGTGGTCGGCCCTGGTCTTCGCGCTGGTCTCACCGCTCCAGATCTGGGTGGTCGAGGCCGCAAGCGACGCGCCGAATCTCGCCTCGACCCTGAATCAGGGTGCGTTCAACTTCGGCAATGCCACCGGCGCCTGGATCGGCGGTACGGCCCTGACCTTCGGGGCGGGCTACGGCCAGCTTCCGCTGATCGCTGCCGCGGTGTCGCTCATCGGCCTCGGCCTGGCCCTGACGGCGGTGAGCCGGACGGGGCGGATCTTTTCGGCTTCCGCGCCGGGAGCCTGAGCCGATGGGTCAGTCTGCTCGGACGAGGTCGCCGAGCAGGCTCGCCGCGACGGTAGCCTTGGACACGGTCAGGCCGGACGCGCTGATCGCGTCCACCGCCTCGCGGATCCGCGCGAGCGGCGCGCCCCGGGCCTTCGACCACGCCTCCACGGCCCCGGGGCCTGGACCCAGATCGGCCACGACCTCGGCTGTGAGCTTGCGATGGGCGGCCGCGATGCCGGCGACGGCCCGCTCCAGGGCGACCCGATCGAACGTGTCGGACACGGGAACGGTTCGTGCCGCCGCGGCGAGATCGTCGAGGCGGAAGGCGTGCTCCAGAGCGAAGTGCGTCGCCGCCACTTCCTCCACAGGCCGCCCGCTCGCCTCCGCGACCCGGACGATGTCCGGCCCGGAGATGAGCGCGCTCAGGGAGGCGAGCCGGCGGGCCTGTGTCGGGGCCATGCCGTAGCCGGCAAGCTCGCTCTCGCGCGCGCTGATGGCCGCGAGCGCATCGCGGCCAAGGACCTTCGGGAGGGCGGCCTCGACTGCCGCGATCCCGTCCCGATAGCGCGTCACCACCGGCGCGAGGCCGCCGGTGAGATCGAGATTGCGGATGAACCAGACGATCCGATTGGTCAGCAGATCCTGCACCTCGGCGTAGAGGCCGAGCTGGGCTTGGCCGGAGACCCGGCCGGCCAGCTCGTCGATGGCGTGGTTCAGCTCCATCAATCCGAATGCGTCGCGGGTGACCGCGTAGGCCTTGGCGATGATGGCCGCGTCGGCGCCGGTCCCGTCCACGAGGCGCGTCACCAGGGACGGGCCGCCGCGGTTGACGATGATGTTGGCGAGCGCCGTGGCGATGATCTCGCGGCGCAGCCGGTGGCCCTTCACGGCATCGGGGAACCGCTCCCGCAAGGCCCCCGGGAAATAGCGCTGCAACTCGCGGTCGAAATATGGATCGTTGGGCACGGCGCTTCCGAGAATGGCATCGTGCAGCGACAGCTTGGCGTACGCGAGCAGCACCGCGTATTCCGGACGGGTCAGTCCCTCGCCACGGCGCATGCGCTCGGTGATCGCCGCGTCGTCGGGCAGGAACTCCACCGCGCGGTCGAGCCGCCCCTCCGCCTCCAGGGCCTGCATGGTCCGCATCGCGAAGCCGGTCTCGCCGAGGCTGCCGCGCTGGGCGAGGGAGAGGGCGAGCGTCTGGAGTTCGTTGTTGCGCAGGACGAGGCGCCCGACCTCGTCGGTCATGACGGCGAGCAGGGCGTTGCGCGCCTCGTAGCTCAACCGGCCGTCCCGCTCGGGCGTCATCAGGGCGATCTTGATGTTCACCTCCACGTCGGAGGTGTTCACGCCGGCCGAGTTGTCGATGGCGTCGGTGTTGAGCCGGACGCCTGCGCGAGCCGCCTCGATGCGCCCGCGCTGGGTGAGCCCGAGATTGGCACCCTCGCCGATGACCTTCGCCCGCAGCTCCGGCCCGGTAATGCGCACGGCGTCGTTGGCGCGGTCGCCGGCATCCTCGTCGGTCTCGGTGGTGGCGCGGACATAGGTGCCGATGCCGCCGAACCACAGCAGGTCGGCCGGCGCCTTCAGGATTGCCTGCATCAGCTCGGTGGGCGTCGCCTCGGCGCGGTCGAAACCCAGCGCCGCGCGGACCTGCTCGGAGAGCGGCACGATCTTGAGGCTGCGCGAGAAGACGCCGCCGCCCTCCGAGATCAGGCTCCGGTCATAATCCGCCCAGGAGGAGCGTCCGAGGTCGAACAGCCGACGCCGCTCAACGAAGCTCCGCGCCGCGTCGGGATTCGGATCGAGGAAGATGTCCCGGTGATCGAAGGCGGCGATCAGCCGGATGCTTTCGGAGAGCAGCATGCCGTTGCCGAAGACGTCGCCCGACATGTCGCCGACGCCGACCACGGTGATCGGATCAGTCTGCACGTCCACGTCGATCTCGCGGAAATGGCGGCGCACGGCCTCCCAGGCGCCGCGGGCGGTGATGCCCATGCCCTTGTGGTCGTAGCCCTGGCTGCCACCCGACGCGAAGGCGTCACCCAGCCAGTGCCCCTTCTCCAGTGAGAGCGCGTTGGCGATGTCCGAGAAGGTTGCGGTGCCCTTGTCGGCGGCGACCACCAGATAGGCGTCGTCCGGATCATGCCGCACCGTGTCGGGCGGCGGCACGACCGCATTGTCGACGATATTGTCGGTGAGTTCGAGCAGGGTGCGGATGAAGATCCGGTAGCTTTCGGTGCCCTCCTGCATCCAGGCGGCGCGGTCGGAGGCCCGCGGCAGGCGCTTGGGGAAGAAGCCGCCCTTCGCACCCACCGGCACGATAACGGCGTTCTTCACTTGCTGGGCTTTTACGAGGCCTAGGATCTCGGTTCGGAAATCCTCCGGCCGGTCCGACCAGCGCAGGCCGCCCCGGGCCACATAGCCGAAGCGCAGATGCACGCCCTCCACCCGGGGCGAGTAGACGAAGATCTCGAAGAGCGGCCGCGGCAGCGGCATCGCCGTGACCTTGGCGCAGGCGAACTTGAAGCTGATCGTCTCCCGCGGGCCGCCGCCGTCCGCCTTCTGGAAGAAGTTGGTCCTGACTGCCGCCTCGATGAGGTTGACGAACCGGCGCAGGATCCGGTCATCGTCGAGGCTGGTGACCTCCGCGAGCGCCGCTTCGATGTCGGCGCGGATCTCCGCCTCCTGGGCAGCCCGGTTCCCCGCCAGCGCCGGGTCGAACCGGGCGCGGAACAGCGCGACGATGGACCGGGCGATCCCGGCATGGCGGCTTAGCGTTCCGGCGAGGTAATCCTGCCCGTAGCGAATGCGCAGCTGGCGCAGGTAGCGCCCGAGGGCCCGGAGCAGCGCCGCCTCCCGCCAAGGGAGGGCGGCCTCCAGAACGAGCCGGTTGTACCCGTCCGATTCCGCGGCCCCGTCCGCGATGGCGAGCATCGCCGCCTCCAGCGGGCCTTCTTGCGCGGGCAGGTCGATCGCCGCGCCCGTTGCGCGCTCGATCAGCATGTCGTGGAGCCAGATCCGGGCGGCCTCGTCGGTCCCCGCCGGCACGATCCGATAGGTGCGCTCGTTGATGACGCGGAAACCGAGATTCTCGAGCCCCGGAACGCGGTCGGAGAGGGTGATCGCGGTGCCGCGCGAGAATACTTTCAGGCGAACCTGTGCTTCCGTGTCCGCGGCCCGGCGCCCGAGGTGAACGGCACGCGGCTGCGCCTCGCTCAACCCCTCCAGGACCGCCACGTCTTCCACCGCCACGTCCGGCTGGAAGTTGTCCCGGTAGGCCGCCGAGAAGGCGTCACCGTAGCGCGCGGCCAGGAGGCGCGCCCGGTCACCGCCATGGGTATCGGCCAGAGCCGCCCGGAAGGCGTCGCCCCAGGTGCGGACCAGCGCCGCGATGCCCGCTTCGAGGGCCGCCGGATCCTGTTCGGCAGTCCGCTCATCGGGCAACCCGATGATGTAGTGGATACGGGCGAGCGGCCCCTCCGGATAATCAGGCTGAGCCGCGCTGAGCCGACCACCATAGGCCTCGGCCAGATAGCTGCCGATCCGGGTGCGCACCGTCGAATCGTACCGGTCCTTCGGCACGTAGACGAGGAGCGAGACGAAGCGGCCGAACCGATCCGGACGTGACAGCACGCGGATCCGCGGCCGATCGGCCAGATTGGCGATGGCCAGCGTGAAGCGGTAGAGCCGCTCGACATCGATCTGGAACAGGTCGTCCCGCGGATAGCTCTCCAGCACCGCCAGCAGGCTGCGGCCGGCATGGCTCGTCGGATCGAGACCTGCGCGCTGGACCACGGCCTCGACCTTGCGGCGCAACACCGGCACATCCCGCGCGGAGTCCGTGTAGGCAGAGGCCGTAAACAATCCGACGATCCGCACCTCGCCCGACAGCTTCCCGGTTTCCGAGAACAGCTTGACGCCGACATAGTCCAGGAAGGCGGACCGGTGGACGCGGGACTTCACGCTCGCCTTGGTGATGATGAGCGCCTGCGGCTCCTGTAGGAATGCCAAGATCTCTGGCGTGTAATCGACCGGGGTCCGACCGCGCCGCAGGGGCGTAGCGCCGGGATCGCGCAGCACGCCGAGGCTTGATCCCTCGACGAGGGGGTGGGCCTCGCCGTCGATCCCGTGCTCCTGCATCCCGAGCAGCAGGAACTGCCCGTCCCTCAGCCAGCTCAGGAAGGCGCGCGCCTCCTCCGTCTCGGCCCGGGGTATCGGTGAGGGCGCGCGGCCCAGGTATTCCGCCAGTTCAGTGAGGCGCGCCAGCATCGTGGCGTGATCGTCAGTCGCCAGCGTCACGTCGCGGTAGACTTGGGCGAGGGCGTCGACCAGACGCGCGCCGGCCTCGCCCTCGAGCCGGTCGAGGTGGATGTGGATGAAGCTCTCCCGCGCCAGACTGCCATGAGCGTCCGCCGTCGTCTCGCCGACCACGCGGATCAGGGCACCGCTCCCGTCACGCTCGACGCCGAGGATTGGGTGCGCCACGAGGTGCGGGGACAACCCCTGCTCGGTCAGCTCGGCGAGCGTCGAGTCGAGGAGGAACGGGCGGTTGTCGTTGATGACTTCGAGGATCGTCATCTCCCGCAACCGGCCCTCTCTCATGAGTTCGGCCTCGCTCAGGCGCACCTGTGCCGGGTCGCCGGGCCGGCGCGGCCCGCTGAGGAATGTCCGGGCGTGCGCTGCGAGATCGGCGAGGCCGGAAGCCGGGTAGGGCGCCAGATCCTCCGGCGTCACGCGCCCGAAGAGGTCGCGCACGAAC
The DNA here is from genome assembly GCF_054611515.1 of Methylobacterium sp. CM6257. Lineage (NCBI taxonomy): Bacteria > Pseudomonadati > Pseudomonadota > Alphaproteobacteria > Hyphomicrobiales > Methylobacteriaceae > Methylobacterium > Methylobacterium sp. CM6257. The sequence continues at coordinate 4,849,006 of NZ_CM137735.1, read as the reverse complement.
CCGCCCGGTCCTCCCTGACCGGTGACGATTTCCGCGGCTGCTTCGATCAGTCCGGTTCGGGCCGTCTTCTGCTCCGATGAGGACAACGCCGTGGCGGTCTCGAGTGTCATCGCGCTTCTCCCGAACCGGGCTCCGTGACAACAAGGGTTAGCAAAGTGATCCGCCGTGTCGATGACACCCCCCGCCGGTTTGCCGGCGAATGGGTGTCGATCGACGCAAACCGTCAGATCCGGCTTGCGCACGCGTATAAACGTGCATATACACGTATCGTGATCGACACGCCTTCAAACGAGCCCTGCACGTGCTCCGCCCTGCGCCGGGCCACGCGTGCCGTGACCATGGCCTACGATGCAGCGCTCCGCCCTGCCGGGCTGCGGGTGACGCAGTTCGCGATCCTGCGCCTGCTGGAGCGGCTCGGGCCCATCCCGGTGACGCGGCTTGCCGCCGAGGCCGCGCTGGAGCGGACCACGATGGGGCGCAATCTCGACCCGCTGGAGCGGCGCGGTCTCGTGCGGATCGCGGCCGGGGAATCGGACGCGCGCGAGCGTGTCGTTTCCCTGACTGAGCCCGGCCGCGAAGCGGTCGCGGCCGCGATGCCGTATTGGCGGGACGCGCAGGCCCGCATCAACGCGCGGGTCGACCCCGGGGCCGTGGTCGCCCTGGCGGAAGCCCTGATTTCATCTGCCTGACCGATCCCACCCCGCCCCGGAGCCCGACGATGCCCGCCACCGCCGAGACGCGCGCCGCGCCGCGCCTCCACTACGCCTGGATCGTCGCCGCGGTGACCTTCCTGGTGCTGCTCGTGGGGGCCGGCGTGCGCGCCACGCCGAGCGTGCTCATCGTCCCGTGGGAGCGGGAATTCGGCTGGACCGCGGCCACGATCGGCGTCGGGATCGCGCTCAACATCTTCCTGTATGGGATGATCGGGCCGTTCGCGGTGGCGATCATCGAGCGGTTCGGGCTGCGGCGGTCGGTCTGCGGTGCGCTCCTGATCCTCGCCGTCGGCACCGCCGCCACGAGCCTCATGACGGCGCCCTGGCAGATGGTTCTGCTCTGGGGCCTCGTCGTCGGCTCCGGGTCCGGCATGGTCGCCAACGTGCTCGGCGCCACAGTGGCCGGGCGCTGGTTTGCCAGGCGCCGCGGGCTCGTGCTCGGGATGCTCACGGCGAGCAGCGCCACGGGGCAGCTGGTCTTTCTGCCGATGCTGGCCTCGCTCGCGGTCGGCCAGGGCTGGCGCTCGGTCTCCCTGGTGGTCGCCGCCGCGACCCTGGCCCTGATCCCGCTGGTGGCCCTGCTGCTGCGCGACCGGCCGGCCGATATCGGTCTGCCCCGCTACGGCGAAGTCGCGGTGACACCGACGCCCGTCCTCGTGGAGAATCCAGCCCGGCGCGCTCTGCGCGGCCTGCGGACGGGCCTGCGCTCCCGGGACTTCTGGCTGCTCGCCGGCACGTTCTTCATCTGCGGCGCTTCCACCAACGGTCTGATCGGCACCCACCTGATCCCGGCCTGCATCGATCACGGCATCGCCGAGGTGACGGCCGCGGGCCTGCTCGCGCTGATGGGGATCTGCGATCTGGTCGGCACGACGGCCTCGGGCTGGCTCACGGACCGGTTCGACTCGCGCAAGCTGCTGGCCTGGTATTACGGCCTGCGTGGCCTCTCGCTGATCTTCCTGCCCTATTCTTTCGACTACAGCTTCTATGGCCTGTCGCTCTTCGCGGTCTTTTACGGGCTCGACTGGATCGCCACAGTCCCGCCCACCGTGCAGCTCGCCGGCAGGTCCTTCGGCGAGGAGAACGCCGCGCTGATGTTCGGCTGGATCGCCGCCGCCCACCAGATCGGCGCGGCCTCGGCGGCTTGGCTCGCCGGGATGGTTCGGACCGATACCGGCACCTATCTCGGCGCCTTCGTCTCGGCGGGCCTGCTGTGCCTCGTCGCGGCGCTGATGGCGGCCTTCGTGGGCCGGGCGCCGGGCACTTCGGCCCTGCGCCCGCTGCCGGCCTGAACTGCGCTGCGCGGGCGCGGTTGTCATAAGTGCGCCGCGTTGGACGAGCCCTGATCGGGCGGTCTCCAGACAGCCCGAGTGCCCGCCGTGACAGTCGCGATCCGGCCCTTGCCGCCGGCCCAAGAGGTTCGTGCCCCGAGCCCGTGGTCGGGGCCGGGCTTCGCCGAGTTCGTCGCCATCATCGCGCTGATGATGGCGGTGACGGCGATATCCATCGACAATCTGCTGCCGGCATTCCCGGCGATCGAGGCGCGCTTTTCCGTTCCGGATCCGAACCGGCTGCAGCTCCTCGTCTACGTCTACATGATCGGCTTCGGCTTCGCGCAGATCGTCTACGGGCCGGTCTCCGATGCCCTTGGGCGCCGTCCGGTCCTGCTGGCGAGCCTCGCGATCTACGTAATCGGCTGCGGCCTTGCCATGGTGGCGCCGAGCTTCGGCTGCCTGCTGGCGGCGCGGATCATCCAGGGCATGGGCGCGGCCGGCGGGCGGGTACTCTCGGTGGCGATCGTGCGCGACCGCTTCGCCGGCCGCGAGATGGCGAGCGTGATGTCGCTCACCATGATGGTGTTCCTGATCGTCCCGATGATCGCCCCGGCGCTCGGCGGGATGATGCTGGCGCTGGGCTCCTGGGTCTACGTCTTCGTCTCGATGCTGGTCCTGGCCTTCTGGCTGACCCTCTGGTTCTCCCTGCGCATGCCCGAGACGCTGCACAAGGAATACCGCCGCCCCCTCTCGCCGGCGGCGACCTGGGAGGCCATCCGGATCACTCTGAAGACCCGGGTCGCAGTCGGCTACGCCACCGCGCTGGGACTGATGACCGGCTGCATCATGGGCTATGTCGGATCGGCCCAGCAGGTGTTCGACACCGGGCTCTATCACCTCGGGCCGCTCTTTCCCCTGGCCTTCGGTCTGGTGGCGGGCGCCATGGGTGTGGCGACGCTGATCAATGCCCGCGTCGTCCGGCGGCTCGGAATGCGGGCGATGTCCCATTCGGGCGTCGCCGCCTTCACGGTGGTCGCCCTGATCCAGGTCGGCGTGGGGCTCGCCTATCACGGCCATCCACCCCTGGCGCTGTTCCTGTCGATCCTGGCGCTGAACCAGTTCCTGATCAGCTTCGCGATGCCGAACTTCAATGCCCTGGCGCTGGAGCCGCTCGGCGCCATCGCCGGAACCGCCTCGTCCTTCCTCGGCTTCTACACGACGATCCTGGGCGCCCTCTGCGGCTTCCTGATCGGTCAGTCCTTCGACGGCACCGTGCTGCCCGTGGGTGTCGGCTATGCCAGCCTTGGAGGACTCGCGCTTCTGGTCGTCGCCTGGACGGAGCGCGGTCGCCTGTTCCGCGGCGGTGTCTCCGGCTGAAGGGGCGGCTTAACGCGGTCTTCAGCGGCAAAGGCCAATGTTCGGGCGGTATCCCACCCGACCGGATCCACCGATGATTGCCCGCGCCCAGGACGGAACCCTTCTCGCCGCGCGGCTGCTGCTGGCCGCCGCGCTCCTGCCCACGGGGATTGCCCGTGCGCTCAACGTCTCCGGCTTCGCGCTGACGCTCGCCGGCAACGGCATGCCGTTCCCGAACGCCGTCGCCACGGCGGCCGTGGTCGTGCAGGTCTTCGGACCGCTGGCGCTCATCCTCGGGGTGCTGCCGCGACTCACGGGGCTCGCGCTCGCCGCCTTCGCGACCATCACGGCCTTCGCGCTCCACGCCTTCTGGCACTTCATCGGCCCGGCGGCAGTCGCCGAGCGGACGCTGATGCTCGCCGATCTCGGCCTCGCCGGGGGCTTCCTGATGTACACGCTGACAGGACCGGGAGCATGGAGCTGGCAGGGCTGGCGGGCCGGCGCGCTGTCGACCCCATCGAGCGCCAAACCGGCCGCGAAGGCTCCGGGGAAGGCTTCCGCCGCGCGAGGCGGCGGAAAGCGGCCGGCCGGACGGTCGCCCGCCCGGGCCGCGGCCTGATCAGCCGTGCCGCGGCCGCATCTCGGCGGGAGAGGGAGGTGGCGCGGCAACCCTCTGCCGGCCGGAGACCTCGGCCCCGGCATCCGCCGACAGCTTGCGGAAAGCCAGTACCGACACGGCCGAGATCACCGCCACGGCGAAGAATGCCGGCCCGAAATCGTCGGCCTCGATCCTCGTTCGACCATGGAGCCCGGCGGTTCCCTCCAGCGCCAGGGCGCCCAGGGTAACGCCGAGGCTAAGCGACAGCTGCTGGCACACGCTGGCGAAGCTCGTGGCCGCGCTCATCTCGCGGGATTCGAGGTCGGCGTACGCGATGGCGTTGACGCAGGTGAATTGGATCGAGCGCGAGCAGCCGCCGACGAACAGCAGGGCGACCATGATCCAGTGCGGTGTCTGCGCGGTGTAGAGCCCGTTCACCGCGAGGAAGGCCGAGGCGAGCGCTGCGTTCCAGACCATCAGGGTCCGGAAGCCGGTGCGGCGCAGGATCTTCGGCGCGAGGGTCTTCACGAACATCGCACCGGCGGCCGCCGCGAAGGTGATGAGCCCCGAATGAAGGGCGTCGAGGCCGAAGCCGACTTGCAGCATCAGCGGGAGCAGAAATGGGATCGCCCCGGTGCCGATCCGGAACAGGCTGCCGCCGATGACCGCGACCCGGAAGGTCGGCCTCTGCATCAGGTCAAGCCGCACGATCGGGTGAGCCACCCGCCGCGCATGCGCGAAATACAAAGGCAGCAGGAGTGCGCCCCCAGCGAGGCAGCCCCAGGACACGGCTTCCGGCAGGAGATGCCGCCCCGTGGAGGCGAGGCCGAGCATCAGCGCGGCGAGCCCCGTTCCGAGCAGCACGAAACCGAATACGTCGAGGGGCGGCCGCTCGGGCTCGCGTACATCCTCGAAGAACAGGCTCGCCAGCACGATCCCGACGCAGCCGATCGGCAAGTTGATAAAGAAGATCCAGCGCCAGTCGAACCAGGTGGTGATCAGGCCGCCGAGCGGCGGCCCGAGCACCGGGCCGACCAGCGCCGGGAAGGTGAGGTAGGCGAGCGCTGTCACGAGCTGGGACTTCGGCACGCTGCGCAGGACCACGAGGCGCCCCACCGGCACCATCATGGCGCCGCCCATGCCCTGCAGGAACCGAGCGGCGACGAACCATGCGAGCCCGTTCGCGGCCGCGCAGGCGAGCGACCCGGCCATGAACACCACGAGCGCGGCTCGGAAGACGGTCCGCGATCCGTACCGGTCGGCCATCCAGCCGCTCACCGGGATGAAGATCGCCAGACTGACCAGGTAGGAGGTCACGGCGAGCTTCAGGGCGATCGGGTCTTCCTGCAGACTCGCCGCGATGCTCGGCAGCGCCGTGGCGATCACCGTGGAATCGGTGTTCTCCATGAACAGCGCGGTGGCGACCGTCAGGGGGACGATCCAGAACGGTCTTTGAGCGGTCGCGGGCATCACACAGCAGACGCGTGTCGCGCCGCCGCGGTTGCACGGCAGCGCGGCCACCTCGCACCCTCGTGTTTCGCCATTGTATCCGTCCTGCAACAGAGGTTGAGCGCCTGAGAGGAACCACCTTTTTTACGGGTGCTCCAATGGCTAAGTTTCGATCACGCGGCCGTGAGGTCATGGAAGCCGGCCCGGGGCCGGGCCACGAGGATATCGATGCAATCCAGCCCCAGCCGGATCCGCCCCCTGTCGCGGATCGCCGCCGGCGTCGCCCTTCTCTCGATGGTGGCGGCCTGCGGCACCGTGCTCCTCAACGATCGCGGGTCCCTGACGCGCTACGACCGGCTGAAGGCCAGCGATCAGGTCGCTTCGGCCTCGCGAATCTATGTGGACCGGGCCGCCCTGGCCAAGGCCCGGACGGTGCGGATCATCCCGACGGCGTTCCACGCCGACGTGGCCGGCGCTGCGCCGCTGACCAAGATCGAGCGGCGCCTCATCGCCAACGCCGCCGACCGGGCACTCTGCTACGACCTGTCGCTGAAGTACGACATCGTGACAAGCCGCGATGCGGACCTGACCGTGCGGGCGCAGGTGACCCGGGTCGATCCCACGGATCTTCTCGGCGCCGGCGCCACCATCGCGGGCTCGGCCGGTGTGACGGTGGCCTCGCAGCTCGGGCTCAGCGTCGCCGAGGGCGTCGGGCGCGTGCCGATCCCGCGCGTGCCGATCGGGCTGGGCAGCCTCACGGTGGAGGCCGAGGCGCTTGACCGGAAGCGCGAACAGCGCGCCGCGATGGTGTGGGGCGGGGCGGCGAACTCATTCACGAGCCAGCCGCGCTACTCCCGGGCCAGCGACGCCTACGACCTCGCGGGCGACTTCGGGCAGGATTTTGGCTTCATGCTGGCGACCGGCGAGGATCCGTTCAAGGCGCCGAACACGCTCCCGACCTGGGATCGCATCCGCATCACCACCCTGGGCGAGGCACCCCTCGACCCGGATTGCGAGGCCTTCGGCCGGGCTCCGGGCATCGACGGTATGCTCGGCGACTATATCGGCCTGCCGCCCGAATATACCGACAAGGGACCCGCCGCGCCGGCGATGCGCTGAGCGGGTGTTGCCGGTCGTGGAAAAGCCGCGAGCCATGCGTGTTTTCGCATCGCGACGCGGCAACCGCGCATTGGCGCCGTCACGGAGCCCGTGATACTGGCACTTGCCAACCCGATCCCGCTGCGCGACCCGCGCGCCGCCGTCCGAGGAAAGTTGGCACATGGCCCGAGTAGAAACCGCATCGATCATCGAAGGCCTCACCTTCGACGACGTGCTCCTGCGGCCTGCCGCTTCTTCGGTGATGCCCACTGAGGTAAGCGTGGCTTCGCGGCTCACCCGCACGATCCCGCTGAACCTGCCGATCCTCGCCTCCGCGATGGACACCGTCACCGAGGCACCGATGGCCATCGCCATGGCGGCCAATGGCGGCATGGGCGTGATTCACCGCAACCTGGAGCCGCCGGAGCAGGCCGAGCAGGTCCGCCTCGTCAAGAAGTACGAGTCCGGCATGGTGATGAACCCGATCACCATCCACCCGGACGAGACGCTCGCCGACGCCTTCGAGGTGATGAAGCGCAACCGCATCTCCGGCATCCCGGTGGTTGAGCGCGGACCCAACGGCTCGCGGGGCAAGCTCGTCGGCATCCTCACCAACCGTGACGTGCGCTTCGCGACGAATTCCGCACAGCCGGTCGCGGAGCTGATGACCCGCGACCGCCTGATCACGGTCCGCGAGGGCGTGACCCAGGACGAGGCCAAGCGCCTCCTGCATCAGTTCCGGATCGAGAAGCTGCTGGTCGTCGACGACCATTACCGCTGCATTGGCCTGATCACCGTCAAGGACATCGAGAAGCGGGTCGCCTATCCGAACGCCGTCAAGGACGAGCAGGGCCGCCTGCGGGTCGCGGCCGCCACGACGACGGGCGATAGCGGATTCGAGCGCGCCGAGCGCCTGATCGATGCCGGCTGCGACGTGATCGTGGTCGATACCGCGCACGGCCATTCGATCAAGGTGCTCGATGCCGTCGCGCGGGTGAAGCAACTCTCCAACGCCGTGCAGGTCGTGGCCGGCAACGTCGCGACGCGGGACGGCGCGCAGGCGCTGATCGATGCGGGCGCCGATGCCATCAAGGTCGGCATCGGCCCGGGCTCGATCTGCACGACCCGCATCGTGGCGGGCGTCGGCGTGCCGCAGCTCACCGCTTTGATGGAGGCCGTCGAGGCCGCCGGGGATTCCGACATCCCTGTCATCGCCGATGGCGGCATCAAGTATTCGGGCGACCTCGCCAAGGCGATCGCGGCCGGCGCCTCCGTGGCGATGCTCGGCTCGCTGCTCGCCGGCACCGATGAGGCGCCCGGCGAGGTGTTCCTCTACCAGGGCCGCTCCTACAAGTCGTATCGCGGCATGGGCTCGGTGGGCGCGATGGCCCGCGGCTCGGCCGACCGCTACTTCCAGGCCGAGGTGAATGACACCCACAAGCTCGTGCCGGAGGGCATCGAGGGTCAGGTTCCCTACAAGGGCCCGGTGGGCAACGTGCTGCACCAGCTCGCCGGCGGCCTGCGCGCCGCGATGGGCTACGTCGGCGGCGCCACAATTCCTGAGTTCCAGGAGCGGGCGCGCTTCATCCGCATCACCAATGCCGGCTTGCGCGAGAGCCACGTGCACGACGTGACGATCACCCGCGAGAGCCCGAACTACCCGTCCCGGACCTGAGGTGACCGATGCGCACGCTGATCGTCGGGGCCGGCGCGACCGGCGGCTATTACGGGGCGCGCCTCGCCGAATCCGGTGCCGACGTGACCTTCCTGGTCCGTCCGGCTCGGGCGGAGAAGCTCGCCGCAAACGGCCTCGTCTTGCGCAGTCCCCTCGGTGACCTGCACATCCCCAACCCTCCGACCGTGACGGCCGACCGGCTGGCGCAGGCGGGCCGGTTCGACCTGATCCTGCTGTCCTGCAAGGCCTACGACCTCGACAGCGCCATCACGGATCTCGCTCCGGCGGTGAGCGAGGGCACGGCGATTCTGCCGGTCCTCAATGGCATGGCCCATCTCGACGCCCTCGACGCCCGCTTCGGCGCGGAGCGCGTTCTCGGCGGCTCCTGCGCCATCGCGGCGACACTCGCTCATGACGGGGCGATCCGGCACATGAGCGAGCTCTGCAGCATCACCTACGGCGAGCGGGACGGCTCGCGCTCGTCTCGGATCGAGGCGGTCGACGCCCTAATGCGCGGGCTGAAGTTCCAGCCGCGGCTCAGTGACGTGATCCTGCAGGAGATGTGGGAGAAATGGGTCTTCCTCGCGACGCTCGCAGGGGCCACCACCCTGATGCGCGCCGCCATCGGCGACATCGTTGCCGCGCCCGGCGGTGCAGCCTTCATCGCAGCCCTGCACGCGGAGTGTTCGGCGGTGGCGGCCGCCAGCGGCTACGAGCCGCGGGCCGTGGCTGTCGAGCGCGCGCGTGGGCAATTGACGGCACCCGGCTCCACCTTCACGGCCTCGATGCTGCGCGACATCGAGAACAAGGGTCGGATCGAGGCGGATCACGTGATCGGCGACCTGATCGCGCGGGGGCGCCGGCTCCTTCCGGATGTGGCCTTCCCGGTGCTGACGGAGGTCTACACCGCGCTCAAGGCCTACGAGGCAAGGCGGACGCGGGAATCGGCCTGAGCCGCGCCCGCGCCCGAAACTCTCAGTAGCGGCCGGGCGGCGGCGGAGGCGGGTTGCCGTATTCGAGCTGCGTCTTGGCGTCGACCGGCCGGCGCGGCGGCGGCGTCAGGTCGGGGGTGGCGGCGGGGGCACTCGCGCAGGCAGCGAGTGATGCGGCGACGAGGCCCGCGAGGGCGACGCGAATGGCAGAGGACATGGGCTGAAGAACTCCCGGGCATGCCCGGCGTCGGACCGCACTGGTCCGCAGCCGGCGGATGCCATACGACACGCGGCCGGCCCGCGCGGCGAGCCGCCCTCCGACGGTCTGGGCCGCGATCGTGCTTGAAGCTCGGCCGTAACGTGGCGGCATCGTGAGCCAAGCGTGGCCGTTTCGCGTCACCGTCGACTCATTCTGGAAGGAACAGGCCCCTGACCCCCGCCGCCCGCTGCTCCGCTGCCATCGAGGTCCTGACCGATATCGCCGAGCGGCGCCGACCGGCCGCGGATGCCCTCAAGGACTGGGGTCTCGCGCACCGCTTCGCCGGTTCGGGCGACCGGGCCGGAATCGCCAGCCTCGTCTACGATGCGCTGCGTCGCCGGTCGTCCGCAGCCTGGATCATGGGCTCGGATACGCCGCGCGCCATCCTGATCGGCTCGCTCCGGCTGCAGCAGGGGCTCGCGGGCGCCTCGGTGGCGGCCCTGTTCTCGGGCGAGCGCTTCGCCCCCGAACCGCTGAGCGGCGACGAGCGTGCGCGACTCGACACCGGGAGCCTTGAGGGTGCACCGCCGGAGGTCGCCGGCGACGCGCCGGCTTTCGTGCTTCCGGAACTCTCGGCCGCGCTCGGTGACGAGTTCGTCCCGGAGCTCAGGGCGCTCGCCCGGCGCGCGCCTCTCGACGTTCGCGTCAACGCGCTGCGGGGCAGCCGCGACGACGCGATGCCCGCGCTGGCGGCCTTCGGGGCCGCCCCGACGCCGCACGCGCCGCAGGGCCTGCGGATCCCCATCGGGGCGGACGGGCGCGGCCCGGCGCTCCACGTCGAGGCCGAGTTTCTGGAGGGCTGGTACGAGATCCAGGACGAGGGTTCGCAACTCGCCGCGCTCCTGGCCGATCCGCGATCCGGCGAGACGATCGTCGATCTCTGCGCCGGCGGCGGCGGCAAGACTCTGGCTCTCGCGGCCCAGACCCGCAATGGTGCCTGCCTGATCGCCACCGACGGCGATCCGCGCCGGCTCGCTCCGATTCACGAACGCCTGCGTCGGTCCGGTGCCGTGGCCGAGGTGCGCACCCCGCGGAGCGGCAAGGCGCGGGTGGACGTGCTGGAGGATCTCGACGGCAGCGTCGATCGGGTGCTGGTGGACGCGCCCTGCACCGGTTCGGGCACATGGCGGCGCAATCCGGACGCCAAGTGGCGGCTTCGTCCCGGCAGCTTGTCGCTCCGGACGACCGAGCAGGCCCAGGTCCTCGACCGGGCGGCCCGGCTGGTGCGCCCGGGCGGGCGGATCGTCTACGTCACCTGCTCGCTCCTGCCCGCGGAGAACGATGCTGCCGTGGCCGGCCTGCTGTCGCGCTGGCGCGGGCGCTTCGATGTCGTCCCGGCGGATGCTGTTCTGGCAGCGGGACCGGCCTCCCTTCGGGACGCCGTGCGGATGACCGCCCACGGGGTGCAGATGAGCCCGCTGCGCACCGGCACGGACGGGTTCTACGTCGCCGTGATCGCGCGGCGGGGCTGAACGGCTCCGGTTGCGGAACCGGCCTCGCCACCCGAGGCGTTGGAACGGGACTTCGTCGGGAGCCGGCTCCGCCGAGAGGCGGGCCTGACCGCGCCCTCATCCGGGAGACGCCCTTGCGCCTCGACCGCCGAATCCTGCTCGCCGGGCTCGGGAGCGCCCTGGGTCTGCGCTCCGCCCGCGCCGGGGATAGTGGCCCGCCGGAAGTAGCCCCTCATGAGGCGATCCGCGCTCTGCCGCGCTCGCTGCCCGGTGCGGATCTCCAGGTGATCGATCTGTGGCCGGGCGGGCCGCCGGGCGGCGGGAGCGGGCCCGATTCGGACGGATACCGCTACGTCGAAGGCGCCATGGGCGACATCACGCGGGTGGCGCGGCCCTGTCTTCTGGTGATGCGGCCGGCCAACGCCAACGGTGCCGCGATGATCGTCGCGGCCGGGGGCGGCTACGCGTTCATCGCCATCGGCCACGAGGGTGTGCCGGTGGGACGAGTCCTGAACGCGGCGGGCATCACGGTCTTCCTGCTCGTCTATCGGCTGCCGGCGGAAGGATGGGGTTCGGGGCCCGATGCGCCGCGGCAGGACGCGCAACGCGCCCTGCGCCTCGTGCGGGCGCGCGGAACCGAGTTTGGCGTCGACCCGGCCCGGGTCGGCGTCCTGGGCTTCTCGGCGGGCGGACACCTCATGGGCGAGACCGCCGTCGGCAGTGCTCAGGACCTCTACGCGCACGTGGATCCCGCCGATGCACAACCGGTTCGACCGGTCCTGGCCGGACTGATCTATCCCGTCATCACCATGCGCAAGCCGTTCGACCGGACCCATACCCGCCGGATCCTGGTGGGAGACGACGTCACGCCCGCCGAGATGAAGACCTACTCGGTCGACCTGCAGGTCGGGCCGGAGACGCCGCCGACCTTCCTGGTCCAAGCGATCGACGATCCCGTCGCGGTGGCCGACCACCCGCTGCTGATGTTCTCGGCCCTGCGCAAGGCACGGGTGCCGGCCGAACTGCACCTGTTCGAGCGCGGCGGCCGCGGCTTCGGCCTCGGCGTACCCGGCAGCCCGGCAGCGGCGTGGCCGGGCCTGTTCCTGGCCTGGATCCGCCTGCACGGATTCCTGCGCGGCTGACCGGTCAGCTCTCGCCGGTTTGCAGGCGATGAAGCTTGGCGACCTTCGGCCGGCTGGTCCGGAATTGGCCCCGCTCCACCGACACGAAGACCACGATGGCGATGGCCAGCGTCGTCAGCCACCAGATCGCCGTGAGTCCGACGCCCAGGCAGGCCACCGTGAAAGCGGCCGCGAAACAACCCATGGCCCCGGGTACCAGGGCTGGCCCGTCACGCCCGGCGCGGCGGATTGAGGCATAGAGCGCGAAGGCCGCGGCCAGCGCGCCGACGACCCCGAGCTCGTACCAGAACTCGAACAGCGCCGTGGTGGGAGCATTCGGCGGTAGCAGACCGACCAAGCGTCCGCGCAGGGCGGTCTCGAAGCCATGGCCGGTGATGAGCCGCACCGGATCGGTGGTCACGACCTTCTGCCAGCTCTTCAGCGACAGGACGGCTGGAGCGAGGGGGCCGAGCAGGGCGGCTCCCACGGGCCTCGCTAGGAAAGGCAGCAGGGGTGCGACAGCGAGCAGGACGGCGGAGAGGACGGCCGTGAGGGTCACGCCGAGCTTCGGCCGGTAGCTCGTCATCGCGAAGGCGAGGGTGCCGACGGCGAGCGCGGCGATCTGGGTCGCGTCGGGCTGCACCGTGAGGGCGAGGGCGACCAGAAGGGCGAGCCCGAGGGCCTCGCGGTCACGCCGCCGGGACCGCAGCCAAGCCAGTGCCGGCCAGACCAGCAGGATCAGCAGGACAAGGCCGCGATCCAGCGCCCCGTCATCCTCGATGCCGGACCGCGTCATGTGGGCGCCGAACAGGCCGAGCACGATCGCCACGATGGCGCCGGCAACAACACCGAGCGGCAGCAGGTAGAGGTTGGCCGAGCGCATCCGGTCGGGCAGGGCGAGATATCCCAGCAGGGCGAGCCCGATCGTGGCGGCAAGGTTGGCAAGGCGCTCCAGAGCGGCCCCGAGGAACGGCGTCCAGGCCAGCGACAGCGCCGACCACAGGACCACCAGCATGCCGGCCAGGAAGGCCGGCGCGCTCAGCAGTCGCTGGGCGGCCGGACGGACTGGACGCTGCCGACGATCGATTACGCTGGCGATGATCAGGAGGATGACGGCGATCGGCGCAATGATCACGGAGGCTCGGCGGGCCACCTGCGCCAGGACCGGCAGCACCACGAAGAGGCCGAAAAAGCCGATGCGCCGCAGGAGCGCGGCAGCGTCGAGCGCCGGATCGATGGTGGAGGAATTCGACGCGCGCGGCATCTTGCGCTTTCTCCCGGACCGGGACGGCCGGCTCCCTGCTCGATACGCAAGGCTCGCGCAAGCCGCTGTAGACGATGCGCCACACTCCCGGCCGCGCGTCAGCCTCAGGCCACGGTCGGGGTCTCACGCGGCCGGCGGCGCACCACCCGCCGACCGACGTCAGACACAACGCGCCAGCCGCCCCAGGCGGCGAAGAAGCCGATCAGCCCTGCGGCTAAGCCGTCGGCGCTGGTGGGTACGGCCGGGCTGAAATTCCGGTAGGTGGCCTCCGCCACCGGCAAGTCCGGATCGCGCAGCATCGCGACGACGCGGCCGAGGGGGCTCGTCGCCGAGGCCAGGGCCTGCTGCTGGGCACTCAGCCGGGCGAGCCGTGCGATGTCGGCCTGGGCCGCCTCGCCGCGCCGGGCAACGAGCTGATCCGGGTTGGTGCGCAGCCGGTCCACGGCCCCGTCGCGGGTTGTGCCGGAGGCCTGCGCGTCGGTTTCGAGTACCGCCACCTGCCGGCGCAGTTCGTCCGCGGCACCGCCGAGCCGCTGTGCATATTGCTGCGCGAATTCGGGAGCCTGCGCCGCGATCACGCCGCCGAGTAGGCCCAGGGCGAGCCCGAGGGTGCGGATTACGCGGAACACGTCAGGCCTCCCGCCGGATGAATCGACCCCCGACAAAGAGCATGCCGGCGGCCAGGGTTCCAGCCAGGCCTCAGCCCGGAAGCGTCAGCAGGCCCGCCTTCCCGTCGGCGCAGCCGAAGAGCAGCCGGCTGCCGCGCCCGTCCCAGGCCAGGGCCGTCACGGCACTGCCCGGGACGGCCGGCCGGACCAGCAGCTCGGACGCATCGGTGAATCGCACCAGGAGGATGCAGCCATCCTCGTAACCCATGGCCAGGACCGGCGCCTTCGGGTGGAATGCGACGCGCGACACCCGGGCCGGCCGAACCCCGCATTCCCGGGGGGCCTTTCCGGTGGGTCCCTCCTTCGAGTCGAAGGGCCAGACGATCGCCGCCTCGGCGCCGCTGGTGGCGAGCCAATGCCCGTCCGACGACCACGACATCGAGCGCACCTTCCCGGGATAGCCCGACATTCGCATGTGGCCGCGATCCGGCTGCAGCCGCCAGCCATGAAGGGCGTTCTCCTGCATCGTGGAGACCACAAAGCGGCCATCCGGCGACCAAGTGACGTCGATATGCGAGCCCTTCCAGCTGATCACCTCGGCGGGGGTCTCGAGATTCGGATACCAGAGGCTGACCCCGTTGTAGTGGGCGACGCCGAGCCGGTAGCCCTTGGGCGCGAAGACGAGGCCGCGGGCGGTGGAGGGCGCCTGGAAGCTGCGCTCGCGTCCCTTGGCGTCCCGGGCCACCACGGCGCGGCCGGCCGACCACGCCACCGCGCCGTCCGGATGGAGCGCGAGGGCATCGATCCAGGCGCCGTCCTTGGCGAGGCCGAGCTGCTCCATGGTCGCGTCGGCCCGGATCTCGACGACCCGACCGTCGTCGCCGCCGGTGAGCAGGCGGTCACCCCCGCCGGCCGCCACCAGGATGCCGCTGTCCGGATGAGCCGCGAGGCGGGTCAGGTCCTGGTCCCGGACGAGCGCTACCGTTCCATCGCCGAGCGCGAGCACCGGAAGCGCCTTCAGGAAATGCGCCGCGACCACGTGGGCGCCAGGCTCGACCGCGGCGACGTGGCTGGTGAGGGAGGGGTTGCTGACGGGGCTGCTCATGAGAGTGGATCCTTCGTGGCCGACGGGCCGGCGCGCAAGACCAGGATCGCCGTTACGAGCGCGAGCCCACCCGAGATCGCCGCCGGTGCAATCAGGGCGTAGAGGGCGAAGACCCCGTAGGCATGCGCGCCGAGATACGCGCCGAACAGCAGGGACAGCCAGACCATGGCGTCGCCGGTCCAGCCCAGCGGATCGCCGGTCCGGGTCAGGGCCTGGGCGATCTTCTGTCCCAGGCTGAACAGCGCGCCGGTGACGAAGGTCGTGCCGGCGCGAAAGCCCTTCACCTGCGCCAGCACTGCGTTCTGCGAACCCATAGCCACGGCGACGAAGAAGGCTGCGAGGCCCAGTTCGGGTGATTCGAGGCCCAGCCCGAGGCCACCGAGGATCAGCAGCGACTCGTAGGCGAGCACGGCGGGTGTGGTCCACCGGGGCGGCACCAGGATCGCGAGTCCGCTGCCCAGGATCGACCCCGTGAGGAAGGCGAACAGCAACGTCGCGGGCAGCACCATGCGATGCAGTTCGACCTCCGCGCCGAAGACCGCCAGCTGGGTGGTGTTGCCGCTCATGAACGAGGTGTAGAGGCCGCCGAGGCGCACGAAGCCCAACGCGTCGACGTAGCCGGCGAGGCCCGTGAGGAGCAGGCCGATGCCGAGCTGCCAGGTCCGGCTCACGATCCCGTTTCCCGTTCGAATTTCGGTAACCGTCCGTTAACCATTCGAACCACTTCGTTCAGCAGCGCCGGGGTGCGGTTAACGCGCCGCTCACCAAACCGGAGCAATTCGATGCAAACACGGTGAACGCCGCGTCGGAGGGGCCCGTTGCCCCTGCGATCCGGTCCGGGGACACCGTGCCCCGCCGGGTGAGTGGGAGTTGCGTCATGGTTCCGTTCGCCGCCGCTTTCGTCTGCCCGTCCTTGCCCATCCTGGACCCGGCCGCCGCCACGATCCTCGTGGTCGAGGACGAGCCGACCGTCTGCGAGCTGGCCGCCGAGGCGCTCCTCGATGAGGGTTTTCGGGTGCTCACCGCCGCAGATGCCCGGGAGGCCGAAGCGATCCTGGCGCGGGAGAACGTGGACCTGCTCTTCACCGATATCGATCTTGCCCGCAACACGAACGGGCTCGCGTTGGCGCGCTGGGCGCGGCGGCTCTGCCCCGACCTGCCGGTGGTCTACACGTCCGGTGGGCGCACCTGTCTGCCGGCCGGCGAGGCCGTCCCGGGCTCGGTCTTCGTGCCGAAGCCCTACCGTCCCAGCCAACTCGTGGCGCTCACGCACGACGTCCTGCGCACCGCGCTCCTTCACGCCTGACCAGGATCTTCGAGGACCTACGCCATGGGGCGCTCCCTACCCGCAGCCAGCTTCGCCTTTGCACTTGCGGTGATAGCCTCGCCGGCACAGGCAGCCTGCGATGTGAAGGGCGCGCGGATCGAGGAGGCCATCGCCAGCAAGAACGAGTTGCGCGCGGACGCGAACGCCCAGTTGGTGCGCGACCTGCGCACCCTGCGCGACGCCGCCATCGTCCTGGAGACCTACAAGTTTCCGGGCGAGTGCGAGGTGCTGCTCGGGATCGCGAAGTCTCTGCTTGCCGACCCGAGCAGAACCATCGAGCAAGGCGGCGACACCGACGAGGATAAGGCTGAGAGCCTGATTGAGGCGCGGCAGCCCAAGGACACGACCGGCAGCCCGAAGACGAAGTGACGCCGCTGCATCGCGTGACTCGGACTGGGCACCACCACGCTGGGTTGGGACGCGCCGCGAAGGCTCTGTCTTTTATCGCTCTTCGCCGGCACTCGCCCCGATCTTGGCGCGCGCCAGAGCCCGGCCGAGCTTCGCGGCGATCTGCTCTCGCAGCACGTCGGCCATCTCGATATCGACCAGGCGCCAGCTGAGGCCGCGCAGCCGCAACCGAATGCGCGTGCGCTCGGCGCGGGGCGCCTCGGGCGGGATCGGGATCACGACGGCGCGGAAGCCGCGCATCTCCAGGGCCGCGTAATAGGGCATGAGCCGGCCGAGATTGCGGATCGCGAGACCCTCGGGCCGTGTGCCGGGGGGGCGCTCGACATCGAGCTTGTCGGGCCAGCCATTGGCGAGGAGATCAATCACCGTCTCCGGCGTCACCATCGTCTCGGAGAGCGCCAGCGCGAGCCCGTAGGCGGCCTCGTTGAGTCGCTGGCGGTCGCGGGGTTCCAGATCCGGGTCTGTCTCGGAAGCCGCGCGCATTGCCGCCGTGATCTGACGGACCAGGGAGAGGCGGAGCGTCCGGAAGTTGACGTGGCTCTCGACGTAGACGGTGTCGTGCCGGCGCACGGCCTGCGCGAGATCGTAGAGCGACCAGAGCGGGCTCATCGTGAAGGCGAGCCACGCCAGGGCGATTCCGAGCGGGACTGCGAGCCATCGCACGGAATCAGGACTCCGTCCGAGGCGTCACGACTTTGCCGCCCAATGCGCAAGGCTGGAGAAGGCGGCGACCACGCTCTCGTAGACTGGGCGCTTGAACGGCACGATCAGGTCCGGCAGCTCGGAAAAGTGCGCCCAGCGCCACGCGTCGAATTCGGGCTTGTGGGCGCCGCCGCCCGGCTGATGCACGTCGATCAGATCCTCGCTGCCCAGGAAGCCGTAGGCGAACCATTTCTGGGACTGGCCGCGATAGCGGCCCTTCCAGGCCTGCTTCATCACCGCGGGCGGAAGATCGTAGGCCAGCCAATCCGGGATCTCCGCGAGGAGCGTCAGGGCCTCCGGCGGGACATTGGTCTCCTCATAGAGTTCGCGGCGCGCGGCCGTCTCCGGATCCTCCCCGGGATCGATGCCGCCCTGCGGCATCTGCCACATGTGCGGACCCGCAACGTGTTCGGGGCCGGCATCCTTGCTGCGACGCCCTACGAAGACGCCGCCCGTCGGCGCGATCAGGGCGACACCTACGCAGGGGCGGTAGGGCAGGGCGCTGCCCGGTTCCGAATCCGTCGTCATCGGGAGGACCATAGGTCAGGCGCGAGCGACGCGGCAACGGCGTTCGGGGTTACGGCCCTCGCCGGGGCGACGGGGGCCATCGATCGACCGGGCACTCACTCTGCCGTCGAGACGCGCTTCTCGCGGGAACCGCGGAGCGCCACGCTGGCGGGAACGAGGCGAAGACCGCGAGTATCGAGATCCCTGGCCCAGCGCGCGATCCGGTCGACGCTGAGCGCCGCGCCGCTCGCCGAGACCAGCACGAATCCGGTGGTGCGTGCCCGCGCCTCAGCCTGAGCCAGGGCCGCGTCGATCGCATCGGCCCGCGGAACCGCGTCGAGGACGATCTCGGCACGGGCGACCGGCGTTCGTGACTTGTTGACCGGAGCGGAGCTGGCCTTCGGGGCCGTGCCGTCGTCCAGGAAGCCGAGGCCCCGGGCTCCGATCTCGCGAAGGATCGGCTCGAAGGCGGCATCGGCCATCAGCTTCGAGCCCATGAAATTCGCCACGCCGACATAGCCCGGGAAGCGGGTGAGCGCCCAGGCGAGGCGGTCGGCATTCTCCGGCCCTTTGAGGCTCGTGAGCAGGGTTTGCGGGCCGGGATCGCTGTCGGGATAGTCGAAGGGCTCCATCGGCAGCTGGAGGAAGATCTCGTGGCCGGCATCGCGGGCACGGGCGGCGGCGCGCTCGGCCTCGCCGCCATAGGGTAGGAAGGCGAGGCTCACGGCGGCCGGCAGGCGCGCGGTAGCGCCGGCTGTAGCGGCCTGGCCTACGCCGAGCCCGGTCACGACGATCGCGATGCGCGGGCCCGTGCCGGGTTCCTCGGAACGCGCGTAGACGTCGAGCGCGCGGATATGGCCCTCGCCGAGCTTCGGCATAACGCCGTGCCGGCCCGGCTCGCTGATGCGCGGGTCCGGCGCAGCGGCCAAGCGTGGCGCGTTCGGCGGCGGGACCCGGATCACCACAGCCTCTGTCGGGCCCGATCCCGGCGGACGCACCACCGTGACCCCCGAAGCCGTCTCGATCTCCTCGGCGCTCCGCTGAAGCTGAGCTGGCCCGGCAGGGACCATTGCGACCGGCGGCTCGGCTGCGGGCGGTGTCGGTGCAGGGGTTCGCGCGACCGGCTCGCGCAGCGTGATGGCGGCCTCGATGCGCGGTTCTCCCCCTTGTGGATCGCCAAGCACCAGCACGAGACCGGCCGACACCACGAACGCGCCCGCTATCACGCAGCCGGCGACCTTCGGCCGGCGCAGGGTCGCGACGATGCGCCCGAACCGTCCTATGGGCTGTTCCGGCACCCCTGCCTCCGGCACCCCGAGGGGCCGTGTGAGGATATCGTCGGTGGACTCGGTCAAGCGGCTCTCGATGCGCGATCGCATTGCCGGCGCCGACATGGGCGGCGCGGATCCCGGCGACCATTGCCGGCCGGTATGGTTAACGTTCCGCTAATGCCCGGTTTGGAAAGGAAAATCCCGCCCGGCAGGGCTGCCGGGCGGGATCGGTCTCATGCTTCGCGGTCCGTGCGGATCAGTTCGGCAGGCTCGGCTTCTGCTGCTGCGCCGCCGGCGTGCCGTTGGCCGCGCCCTTCTGGATGCCGTGGAGGAAGTCCACGGCCGCGATCAGCTGCTTGTCCTTGGCCGGATCCGGCGGGACGTAGGCGGACGAGCCGCCACGCTCGTCGGTGTCCTTCTGCTTCAGGTGCCCCTTCAGCCCGGCCTCGCCCTTGGTCTCGTCCTTGCCCTTCAGCTCGTCGGGCACGTCCTGCGTCACCTCGACGTCGGGCTCGATGCCCTTGGCCTGGATCGAACGCCCCGAGGGCGTGTAGTAGCGCGCCGTGGTCAGTCGCAGGGCGCCGGAGCCGCCGAGCGGGATGATCGACTGCACCGAGCCCTTGCCGAAGGAGCGGGTGCCCATGATGGTCGCGCGCTTGTGATCCTGCAGGGCACCGGCGACGATCTCGGACGCGGAGGCCGAGCCGCCGTTGACCAGCACCACCACTGGCTTGCCCTTGGTCAGGTCGCCGGCCTTGGCCGAGAAGCGCTGGGTCTCGTCCGGGTTGCGGCCGCGGGTGGAGACGATCTCGCCGCGGTCGAGGAAGGCATCCGACACCATCACGGCCTGGTCGAGAAGGCCGCCGGGGTTGTTGCGCAGGTCGATGACGTAGCCCTTGATCTTGTCGGCACCGATATCGCTCGACAGCTTGTCGATGGCCGCGCGCATGCCGTCGAAGGTCTGCTCGTTGAACTGGGTCAGGCGAATGTAGGCGACGTCGCCGCCCTCGACCTTCGAGCGCACCGGCTTGATCTTGATCACGTCACGGGTGAGCGTGACGTCGATCGGATCCTTCGACTCCTTGCGGGAGATCTTGAGCTTCACGCTCGAATTCACCGGCCCGCGCATCTTGTCGACCGCTTGGTTCAGGGTGAGGCCCTGGACCTGATCGTCGTCGATCTGCGTGATGATGTCGTTGGCGAGCAGGCCGGCCTTGGCGGCCGGCGTGTCGTCGATCGGCGTGACGACCTTGATCAGGCCGTCCTCCATCGTGACCTCGATGCCCAGGCCACCGAACTCGCCGCGGGTGGTGGTCTGCATGTCACGGAACGCCTTGGCGTCCATGTAGCTCGAATGCGGGTCCAGCGAGGAGAGCATGCCGTTCACGGCCGCCTCGATCATCTTCGACTCGTCCGGCTTCTCGACATAGTCGGTGCGGACCTTCTCGAAGACGTCGCCGAACAGGCTCAGCTGGCGATAGGTCTCGGCCGAGGCGGCCACGGCCCGAGGACCCGACAGGAAGTCGGTCTGGGTGGCCACCATGGAAGTGCCGGCGCCCAGGAGCGCGCCGAGCATGATCAGGGAAGTCTTGCGCATCAGCCGCGAACCTTCTCGCCAAGTACCGTATTGTTCGGGCTTCTCGCCCACCACGGCTCCGGATCGATGGAGCCGCCGTCCTTCTTGAACTCGACGTACAGGGTCGGATCGCCTTCGGCCCCAGGCGGACCCGCGCCCTTATCGCCCATGCTGCCGACCGGTTCGCCTGCAAGTACGAACTGGCCGACCTCGACGCTGATCTGATCCATCCCCGCGAGCAGAAGATAGTAGCCGTCGCCCGCGTTGATGATCAAGAGTTGCCCGTAGGACCGGAAGGGTCCCGCGAACTGCACCCATCCGTCCGCCGGGGAGGAGACCACCGCCTTCGGACGCGTCGTGAATGACACGCCGCGGGTGGTTCCGCCATTGCCGTCGGGCTGGTTGAAGCCGCGCGCGAGCCGGCCGCTGACCGGCCGCGGCACTTCGCCCCGCGCGTCGGCAAAATGCACTTTCGGTGCCAGCCGGGCGGGATCGCGGAAGCCGGCCGCGGCAAAGCGCTCCTGCATCACCCGCGCTTCGCGCTCCGCCGCCGCCTTCGCCTCGTCGACGGACCGCTTGGCCGCGGCGACTTCGGCCTCGGTCCGGTCCAGGAGGTCCTTGAGATTCTTGGCCTGGGCGCCGAGCTCGGCCGCACGTTTCCGCTCGGCGACGAGGCCACTCTCCACCTCGGCCTGCCGGGCCCGGCGGGCCGCGACCAGGGCCTGGAGCCTCTGCTGCTCGCGCGCCCAGCCGGCGAGGTCGTTGGTCAGGCCCTCCTTGTCCTGCGCGATCAAGCCACGCAGACGGATCATCTCCGCGAGGTCGGCGGCGAGGGTGTCGACCTCTCCGCGCAGCTCCGGCACCACCGCCCCGAGCAGCATCGAGGTGCGGATCGCCGCGAGCACGTCCTCAGGGCTCACCAGCACCGCCGGCGGCGGACGCCGGCCCATCCGCTGGAGGGCTGCCAGGATCTCGGCGACCACGCCGCGGCGGGCCTGGAGCGAGTGGCGGATCGCGGCCTCACTCTCGCTCATCGCCTTCAGGCGCTCCTCCAGGCGACTCAGCCGCTCCTCGGTGGCCTGCGCTTGGCGCCCGGCGTCGAGGAGTGCCGCGTCCAGCTTTGCGCGGTCGGACCCGATCGCGGCGATCTCGGATTCGAACTGCGCGCGCTGGCCGGCGCTGGCGGCCAGCGCGTCCTGCACTCGCTTCAGGTTCTCAGCCCGGCGCTCGCGCTCCTCGTTCGCGCGCTGGATCGCCTCGGCATCCGAGGGCGAGGGAGGCTCCGCCCGCACCGGTGCGGCACAGGCGAGGGCCAGCATCGCGAGGACGGGCAGCGCCCGCCGCGCGCTCACTCCGGCTCGCGACCTGGACACGATCGTCCCCCTCTCGCCGATCGACACGGCGGCTCAGCCCGCCTCGCCCCGATGATACGGATGCCCGGCCAGGATTGTTAGGCTGCGGTAGATCTGTTCGAGGGCCAGCACGCGCACGAGTCCGTGGGGCAGGGTAGCAGCCCCGAACGACAGGATCAGCTCAGCCTTCGTCCGAATTGAGGCGTCCAGCCCATCCGGACCGCCAATCACGACCATGAGCGCCGGTCGTGCGACGTCCCGCCACGCGGCCACCCGCTGGGCAAGCGCTTCGCTGCCGATATCGGCGCGGCCACGCTCGTCAAAGGCGACCAGCACACCTGCCGGCGGCAGGAGAGCAAGCAGAGCCGCCGCTTCTTCCGCGCACCGATCCGCCGCACGGCGCGCCCGCGATTCCGGAATCTCGACGCTGTCGCAGGCCGGGAAGCCCAGGCTGCGACCGAGTTGTGCGGCGCGGTCGCGATATCGTGACGCAAGTTCGCGCTCAGGTCCGGCCTTGAGCCGTCCGACCGCTGCCAGGAGCAGGCGCAAGCAGGCGCTCGGCCTAGCCGACCGCCAAGCCGACGGGGCGATCGGCGCCCCACATCTTCTCGAGATTGTAGAAGCCGCGCACCTCTGGGCGGAAGATATGCACCAGCACATCCCCAGCGTCGATCAACACCCAGTCACAGGCGGGCAGGCCCTCGACCCGGGCATTGCCGAAGCCGCGGTTCTTCATCTCCTGGATGATCTTGTCGGCGATCGAGCCGACATGACGCTGTGACCGACCAGAGGTGATGATCATCGTGTCGGCGAGCGACGTCTTGCCGGCGAGGTCGATGGCAATTGTCTCCTCGGCTTTCATCTCGTCGAGACATCCGAGCGCGAGGGCTTTCAGATCGTCCGAGCGCGCCTGGCCGGTTTCGTCCAGGGCTGGGACTGGGGTGCGGATCGTCTCCGTGCGAATGGTCTCGGGCAGAGTCCTGGTTCCTCGTGATGCCGCGCGGCAGCGTTAGGCCTCGCGCGATGTGACGAAATTGGCGTTATCGGGGCTCGATTGCAACTCCGCCGGCATCGGCCGACCGGCGCTCCCCCGTATCGCATTGCGGATCTGCGTCGACGACAGGTGTGAGCGGGGACCGTGGAGGAAGGTCCAGGCCGGCGGCGAGCGCAGCGCGAGTGTGGACGCCGCCCTTTCCGGGATCCGGGCGCCCGCGAGGCGGCGTGCAGCCCGGGCGCTGAGCGGGGTCATGGTATAGCCGGGCCGGTCGACGACGGCGATCGGCACGAGCCGTGCGATCGCCGCATAACCTTTCCAGCGATGGAAGGTGCTCAGTGAATCGGCGCCCATGATCCAGACGAAATGCACGCCGGGGCAACGGCGCGTGAGGTGGCGCAGCGTCTGCACCGTGAAGCGCACCCCGAGCGCCGCCTCGATGCCGGTGACGGCGATGCGGGGGTGGTGGGCGATCCGGCGCGCCTGGGCGCAGCGCACTTCGACGGGCGGCAACGCGCTCCGGCTTTTGAGCGGATTCCCCGGGCTCACGAGCCACCAGACCCGGTCCAGCCCGAGCCGCCGCAACGCCATCAAGGTGACGTGACGGTGGCCGGGATGGGCGGGGTTGAAGGATCCGCCGTAGAGGCCGATCCGCATGCCGGGGGCGCTCGGCGGCAGGATCAGCCGCACGCCCGACCCTGTGCTGATCTCACGGACGGATCTGGCCGGTGCCGTGGACGCGATACTTGAACGTCGTCAGTTGCTCGACGCCCACCGGACCCCGCGCGTGCATACGGCCCGTGGCGATCCCGATCTCGGCCCCGAAGCCGAACTCGCCGCCATCAGCGAACTGGGTCGAGGCATTGTGGGTCACGATCGCGGAATCGACCTCTGCGAGGAAGCGCGTCGCCTCCACGTCGTCCTCGGTGATAATGGCGTCGGTATGATGCGAGCCGTAGGTCTCGATATGCTCGATCGCCGCGTCGATCCCGTCGACCACCCGGACGGCGATGACCGCATCGAGATACTCAGTGTGCCAGTCCTCCTCGGAGGCTGCTGTCACCCTCGGATCGACGGCCTGAGTTTCGGTGTCGCCGCGGACGGCGCAGCCGGCATCGAGCAGCGCATGAACGAGGGGAGCGAGGTGGGTCGACGCGCAGGCGCGGTCCACCAGCAGGGTCTCGGCGGCACCGCAGACGCTGGTCCGACGCATCTTGCTGTTGAGCAGCACGGTGCGGGCCATGTCGAGGTTCGCCCCGGCGGCGACGTAGACATGGTTGATCCCGTCGAGATGGGCGAAGACCGGCACCCGCGCCTCCGCCTGGACGCGCTCGACGAGGCCGCGCCCGCCGCGGGGTACGATCACGTCGACGCAGCCGTCGAGGCCGGCGAGCATCAGCCCCACGGCGGCGCGGTCGCGCGTCGGCACAAGCTGAATCGCGTCCTCGGGCAGGCCGGCCTCGGCAAGGCCCTGGCTCATCGCCCGGGCAATCGCCATGGCGGTGCGGTGGCTGTCGGATCCGGCGCGCAGGATCGCGGCGTTGCCGGCCTTGAGGCAGAGCGCTCCGGCATCCGCCGTGACATTCGGCCGGCTCTCGAAGATCACGCCGACCACGCCGAGCGGCACCGCGATACGCTCGATCAGCAGGCCGTTCGGCCGTTCGATCGCGGCGAGCTGGCGCCCCACCGGATCGGCCAGCGAACCGACCTTATCCACCGCGTCCGCCATGGCAGCGAGGCGGCCGGGATCGAGAGTGAGCCGGTCGATCAGCGCGGCGCTCTGGCCGGCGTTCCGGGCGGCCGCGACGTCGCGCGCGTTCTCGACTAAAATCTCATCGCGGCTGGCTCGAAGGCGCTCGGCGATCAGCTTGAGGGCGATGTCCTTGGTCCGGGCCGAGGCAAGCGCCATCCGCCGGGCCGCGGCCCGGGCGCGCCGGCCAATCGCTGCCATCTGCTCCGGGAGGGCATCGGCCTCGGCGAAGTCGGATCTCAGGTTCAGGACGGGCACGCTGGCGTTCTCGATTCTCGATGGCCGCTCACTCGGCCCGACAGGGGTAGGGCTGTATTTGCATATGAGCCGCCGCACCGACAAGCGTGCCGGACGTCGGACCGTAACGATGATCGGCGGCCGCAGAATTGAGGATCACCGGATGGGCCTTGGCTTTATCTAGAATAGTGCCAAGTCATCGCGATGCACCATCCACGCGCGGCCCGGATAGTTGAGCAGCTCGGGAATACGCGCGCTCGGATGGCCGATGATCAGGGCGGCTTCGGCGCTGTCATAGGCGACGAGGCCGCGGCCGAGCGCCCGTCCCTCGACATCGCAGATCACCACCGCGTCGCCGCGGGAGAAGCTGCCCTCGATTCCCCGCACGCCGACCGGGAGCAGGCTGGCTCCGCCGCGCAGAGCCTTCAGGGCTCCGGAATCGATCGTCAGGGTACCGCGAGGTTCAAGGGATCCTGCGATCCAGGTCTTGCGTGCGGCAGTCGGCGTGGACCCCGAAAGGAACCATGTGCAGCGCGCACCCTCCCGTACCGCTTTCAGCGGATTCTTGGCGCGCCCGTCGGCGATGACGAGATGGGTCCCCCCGGCAACGGCGATCTTGGCCGCCTCGACCTTGGTGCGCATGCCGCCCCGCGACAGCTCCGAGGCCGGGCCACCGGCCATCGCCTCGATCTCCGGGGTGATGCGGTCGACGACCGCCAAGTGGCGCGCGTCCGGAGCGCTTTTCGGCGGCGCGGTGTAGAGCCCGTCGATGTCCGAGAACAGGACCAGCACGTCGGCGTCGATCATGGTGGCGACCCGCGCGGCGAGCCGGTCGTTGTCGCCGTAACGGATCTCGGAGGTGGCCACCGTGTCATTCTCATTGACGACCGGCACGGCGCGCATTTCGAGCAGCTTCAGCACGGTTGCCCGGGCATTGAGGTAGCGGCGCCGCTCCTCCGTGTCCTGGGGCGTCACCAGGATCTGCCCGGCGACGATGCCGTGATGACCCAGTGCCTCGGCCCAGTGGCGCGCGAGCGTGATTTGCCCGACCGACGCGGCTCCCTGGCTCTCCTCCAGCCGCAGGGCACCCGGAGGCAGCCCGAGCACCGTCCGGCCCAGGGCGATGCTGCCCGACGACACGACCAGGACGTCGACGCCCCGGCCATGCAACTCGGCGATGTCCTCGGCCAGAGCGGCGAGCCAGGCATGCCGCAGGCGGCCGGCGCCGCGGTCGACCAAGAGCGCAGAGCCGACCTTGATGACGACGCGACGGAACTCTTCGAGGGCAAGGATCATGGTTTCAGAGAACAAGGACGCACGGACGCGGTTTGGACGAAGACTGCGCGGTTGAACAGCCGAAAGGCAACCGTGGAATGGTGGTCGCCCCTGCATCCGCGATCCCGCTTGGCACCATGCGGCCAGGCTGCTGAAACGTTGGCGCTGCGGTTGTCATCCCTCACGACCTCGTGAGTTTCTTGCATGCCAAATGTCACTCTGGCGGCGCGGCAGCGACGACTGCGAACCGGACGCTGCCTCGCCGCAGCGCCTCCGTCGCTCAAATCAAAAATGCAAACAGGCACACAGACACGACGGATGCGAATCGACGCGTGTTTCTTGGGGCCGCCGCTCTTGGAGCGGGCAGCCTCGTAGTACTCTCGCAGCAGGCATCGGCCGCTGCCACCGATCGCGGCGCGCCGGGCGCAAGCGGCTTCGGCCGCAATGTGCAGCAGCTCCCGCCGAGGGCGCAGGTCGCCTACCACGACCTCCAAGGATGTCGGCGCGATGCCGGACTCTCACTTCTCGCTCGACGGGAACGTCCCGAAGATCAAGTCGGGCGGCTGGTGCCGGCTGAAACGATCGCCAGGCTGAAGCAGGGCTGATCGCCCCCGATAGAACGAGGCGTCGGAAGAGTTCGCTTCGGCCAGCCCTGCCGGCCGAACGGAGGCTTCGGCCTCTCACGGCTGCCAGGCGGCCGCCGGTTCCTTGTTCTCCGCTTCCGCACTGGCATCGATCTCGGCCTGAAGCGCCCGCAGCGCCTCCGGCACGCCCTTTCGGCTCGCCGAGGACAGGACCAGCGGCGCGCGGCCGGCCGCGCGTTTCAGCTTGGCCACCTGACTCTTGAGCGTCTCGGCATCCAAAGCATCGGCCTTGGAGAGTGCCACGATCTCGGGCTTCTCCGCGAGACCGTTGCCGTAGGCTTCGATCTCCCCGCGGACCAGCTTGTAGGTCTTGCCGGCATGCTCGCTCGTCCCGTCCACGAGATGCAGCAGTACGCGGCAGCGCTCGACATGGGCGAGGAACTTGTCGCCGAGGCCGACGCCCTCATGCGCGCCCTCGATCAGGCCCGGAATGTCGGCGAGCACGAACTCGCGCCCGTCCGAGCGCACTACGCCCAAACCGGGATGAAGCGTCGTGAAGGGGTAATCGGCAATCTTGGGCTTGGCGGCCGTGACGCTCGCCAGGAAGGTCGACTTACCCGCGTTCGGCAGCCCGACGAGGCCGGCATCGGCGATGAGCTTCAGCCGCAGCCAGATCCACATCTCCTGGCCTTCCTGGCCGGGATTGGCGTGTTTCGGGGCGCGGTTGGTGGAGGTCGTGAAGTAGGCGTTGCCGAAGCCGCCATTGCCGCCCTTGGCGAGGCGGATCTTCTGGCCGACTTCGGTCAGATCGGCGAGCAGGGTCTCGCCATCCTCGGAGAAGATCTGCGTGCCGGCCGGGACTTTCAGAACCGCGTCGGCGCCGTTGGCGCCGTGGCAGTTCGAGCCCATGCCGTGCTCGCCCTTCTTGGCCTTGAAGTGCTGCTGGTAGCGATAGTCGATCAGGGTGTTGAGCCCCTCCACGCATTCCACCCAGACATCGCCGCCCCGGCCGCCGTCGCCGCCGTTCGGGCCGCCGAACTCGATGAACTTCTCCCGCCGGAACGAGACGCAGCCGGGACCGCCGTCACCGGAGCGGACATAGACCTTGGCTTCGTCGAGGAACTTCACGGCTCGAACCCCTTGTCGGGTGCGGACCCGCGACCCGCACCATTATCCCGTCAGCGGCCGCCGGCCGTCGCCGGTTCCGCGAGGCCGCCTCAGGCGGCCTCTGTCATTGCCGGTTCCGAAACCAGCTTCTGCCACCGCTGCCGGTCGAGGCGGAAGAGATCGACCGGCAGATCCTCGCCACGGGCCGGGAACGGCCGGATGTCGGTGCCGACATGCGCGAAGCCGCACGCTTCCAGGACGCGGCGGGACGCCGGATTGATGATGCGCGCCGACGCGGCAATCTCCGCCCCGCCCGCATAGGCGAAGAAGGCGTGGCAGACGCCCGACACCGCCTCGCGCATCAGGCCGGCGCCCCAGTGCGGTTCCCCCAACCAATAGCCGAGTTCCGGCACCGAGCCGGACTCGCCCTCGATGCTGATCAGGCCGATCAAACGCGCCGGCGCGGACCGCTGCGCCAGGGCGAGGATCAGCGCGGTCCCGGCGGCGTTCGCGGACCGCGCCTGCAGCAGAAAGGTGTCTACCGCGGGGGCCGGCAACGGATGCGGCACCCGCGCCAGCATCTCGGCGACGGACGGCGTCCCGGCCAGCTTCAGGATCGCGTCCCGGTCCTTGGCGGTAGGCCAGCGCAGCCACAGCCTCTGTGTCTCGATCCGGAAGACGTCATCACGGGTCAGATCGGGGAACATCGTGCCCTCGTTGGGCGGCGTTCCCGGCTCCGGGGCACCGCCTCAAGACGACGAAGGGGAGGATGGCGTCCCATCCTCCCCGGTGTTCCGTCCGATCCGGCCTGTCAGGGGCTCGGCAACGACGTCTCCGGTCCGGTGTGGGACACCGGGCGGGACGCCAGCTTCGCCTCTCGGGCGCCCGCCTCTTATTCCGCGGCCTCGGCCAGCGGGGTTACGGCTACGAAGGCGCGCCCGCGGCGCGTCTCGAAGCGGACATGGCCCGGTACCAGCGCGAAGAGCGTGTGGTCCTTGCCCATGCCGACATTGGCGCCGGGATGCCATTTGGTGCCGCGTTGACGCACGATGATGTTGCCCGGAATCACGGCTTCCGCGCCGAACTTCTTGACGCCGAGGCGCCGGCCTTCCGAGTCGCGACCGTTGCGGGACGAGCCGCCAGCCTTCTTGTGTGCCATGGGATGAACTCCGAATTCTGATCTGCTTGGATGCGGTCGCGGATCGGGGCTTCGAGACCCCTACGCGCCCTGCTTGAGCCGGCTATCAGGCCGAAATGCCGGTGATGCGCACCACCGTGTGGTCCTGCCGGTGGCCGCGGCGGCGGCGCGAGTTCTGCCGGCGACGCTTCTTGAAGGCGATCACCTTCTTGTCGCGGCCATGGCGCACGATCTCGCCCGTGACGCTGATGCCCGACAGGGTCGGAGCGCCGACCTGGGTCGCGCCCGCGCCGTCGGCGAACAGGAGGACCTCGCCGAAGGTCACGGCCTCACCGGCCTCGCCCGGCAGGGAGGCGATCGTGATGGTGTCGTTGGCGGCGACGCGGTACTGCTTACCGCCCGTCTTGATGACTGCGAACATCGTTCTCTCGTGTTCTCGAACGGCCTCCGGAGCGGCTGCCCCTGGACCGGCTTCTTGTTTGAAGTCATTGCGCGGGCGCAGCCCGAACAACGCGAAACGCGCGGACCTCCCGAGAGGCCGCGCGCCGTGGCCGGTCAGTACGGGTGGGGCGGCTCCGTGTCAATGCTCTTGGCGGATCAGCGGATCGGCGCGTCCGTTGCGAGGACGCCCTTGGCGACGCTGCCCTGCGGTCCGAATGCCGCCAGTGCCTGGGCGCACCAGGCTTCCCGTCCGTCGGCGGCGAGTTGCTGCCGGACCTGCGTGGCGCGGGTCTTCAGCTTCTCCTCCAGCATCCTCTCCTGGGCGGGGTTCACCCGTGCGGCGAGCCGCAGCGTCGTAAGCTGCCCGGCCTTCACCTGCACGCCGGGGCAGGCCTGCTCGGCGATGATCGTCGTGGCCGCCGCCTCTGCGTAATTGTCGAGCGGGGATGCCGGACTGGCCGGTGCCGGCGCCTGCGCGCGGGCCGGTGCGGCCAGGACCAGAGCCAGGATTGCGAGGACATGCCGCAACGCTCAGCCCTCCACGATGGCGCGGAGCTGCGCTGCGATGGACCAGGCGGGTTCGGGCCATCGACGGCGCGCGGCCGAGCCTCGACGGCTGCCATGCCGCACGATCGGACCGATCCGGGTCCCGCCGACGACGCGCTTGTTCATCCCTGGCGATCCTCCCCGTGCGGTGCAGTGAAGGCGGCTGCCTACACCCCCGTGGGACGTGCCGCCACCCGGTTGCGGACTCACGGAGCGGCCTTGAACTCGCCCTCGATGCGCAGGCTCACCTCGTCCCCGAGTTGCGGCAGGAAGGCGTTGATGCCGAAGTCCGAGCGCTTGATCACGGCCCGGCCGTCGAAGCCCACGGTGTAGCGCTGGTCAGCCGGATGAATGCCGGCCTGGTTGAATGTCGCATCGATGGCGAGCGGCCGGACGGCACCGCGCAGGTTCAGGTCCCCGGTGATCCGTGCAGTGGTCGGGCTGGTCTGCTCGACCTTCGTGGCGGTGAAGGCGGCGGTCGGAAACTTGGCGGTATCGAAGAAGTCCGGGGCCGCGAGATGCTCGTTCAGGCGGGTGCTGCCGGTGATCACGCCGGCAAGCGGCACACTCACGGCCAGCCGGCTCTTCTCCGGCGCCTTCGGGTCGAGCTCCAGCGTTCCGGTGAGGCCGGTGAACTGGCCATAATAGGTCGAATAGCCGAGATGCGAGATCGACCAAGTGACCTTGCCGTGATCGGAATCCAGCACGTAGGCGCCCGGCCGCACCTGGGTCGGATCCGTGCTCGGCGCGACGGGCGGGGCGGGATCGTCCGCGGCCCAGGCCGGAGCCAGGCACAGCAGCCCCATCAGGGCAAGAAGCGGCGCACGCATGGTCGTCCCCCGATTCCGGCCAAGTCAAGCCGGCGCGCCGCCGGTGATTTCATGAAGTCCGGCCCGGCTCAAGCACGTCTGGCGGAGATGGCCGCGCTTCTATAGGCAGCCCCGGAACAGGGGCAGGCGTGTCATGATCGGCAAGCTCAGGGGCGTCGTGGATTCGTTCGGCGAGGATTTCGTGATCCTCGACGTGTCGGGTGTGGGTTACATCGCGCATTGCTCGGCGCGGACGCTCCAGCGCATGCCGAAGGTCGGCGAGCCGGCGGAACTGTCGATTGAGACCCATGTCCGCGAGGACATGATCCGGCTTTACGGGTTCCGCTCCGATGCCGAGCGGGAGTGGTTCCGGCTGCTTCAGACAGTTCAGGGCGTCGGCGCACGGGTGGCGCTGGCGGTTCTGTCCGTGCTGGAGCCGGAGGCCCTGGCGACCGCCATCGCGACGGGCGACAAGGGCGCGATCAGCCGTGCGCCCGGCGTCGGACCTCGGCTCGCAGCCCGGCTGGCAGCCGAGTTGAAGGACAAGGCGCCCGCCTTCGCACCCGTGGATCCGGCCCTGGTCGCCCTGAGCGGCGCTGTGGATGAGGGCGCGGCTCCCCAGCCGGTGGCGGACGCCGTCTCGGCGCTGGTCAATCTCGGCTATCCGCAGATCCAGGCGGCGGCCGCGATCGCGGCCGCCCTCAAGACCACCGGGGAGGGCGCTGAGGCCAAGGTGCTCATCCGTTTGGGGCTGCGCGAACTCGCACGCTGATTCGCATCGGACCGACACCAAAAGATTCGAAGATGGCTGTCTCTTGACCCCGCCGGAAACCAATGCCATGTCCCGCCGCGGCCAGTAAACTATTGAAAAGTGAGCTACTTTTCAAGATTTCTAAACTGGCGGATCCGAACGGTTCGGCCCGACAGCGTCAGGACGGGCTTAGGGAAGGCGGGATTTGCGGCGCGCATGATCGTCTGTTCTTGCAATGTCATATCGGACGGCGCGGTGCGGGGCTGCCTTGCGCCCGGCCCGGGCTGCCCCCGGACTCCCGCGCAGGTCTACGAATGCCTCGGATGCAGCCCGAAATGCGGGCGGTGCGCCCGGACGATCCGGGCCATCATGCAGGCCGCGCTGGGCCAAGCGGCACCGCTGGAGGGCAGCCATGTTTGCTCGACAGCTTGCGCCAGCGCCTGCAGTTTGGTGAAATTCCAAACTGTGGACGAAGGAGTCGCGGCCTGACGCGACGGCCTCCGCCTTGAAGTCACGGTAAGGAGTACGGGGGCCATGAAGGGCGACACCAAGGTCATCGAATATCTCAATCGCGGCCTGCGCAGCGAGCTTACCGCAGTAAGCCAGTATTGGCTGCACTTCCGCATGCTGAATGACTGGGGCTATGTCGAGCTGGCCAAGTTCTGGCGAAAGGAATCGATCGAGGAGATGAACCACGCCGACCGGTTCATCGACCGGATCCTGTTCCTCGACGGGTTTCCGAACCTGCAGGAACTCGACCCGCTGCGGATCGGCCAGAACGTCCAGGAGATCCTGGAATGCGATCTCGCGGCCGAGAACGAGGCCCGCAGCCTCTATCTCGAAGCCGCGCAGTACTGCGACTCGATCAATGAGCGCGTCTCCAAGCGCCTGTTCGAGGAATTGGCCGAGGACGAGGAAGGCCACATCGACTTTCTTGAGACCCAGCTAGAGCTGATCAAGCAGATCGGCCTGCCGCTCTACGCGCAGAAGCACATCGGCGGTCTTGAGCAGATCGCGCCCGAGAAGGACTGATCGATTCGGGTTCCCGCGCTGCGGCGACGCTGAGCTGGAGCCCGGTGATAGGGCGACGAGGGGCGGAGCCGCGACGGTGTCGGCCTTTCGTGCCCGGACACGGAGACAGGAAGCGGGATGCGGCTCGTGGTGGTCGGCGCCGACGGGCGCATGGGGCGGATGCTGGTGCGCGCGGTGGCCCAGGCCGAGGGCTGCACGCTTTCCGCGGCGATCGAACGCGAGGGCTCTCCGGCCCTCGGGCAGGATGCGGGAACCCTGGCGGGCCTCTCCCCCCTCGACGTACGCGTGACCGACGATCCGCTCGCGGCCTTCGCGGCCGCAGATGGTGTGCTCGACTTCACCGCGCCCGCCGCCACCGTTCAATTCGCCGAGCTCGCCGCGCAGGCCCGCATCGTGCATGTTGTGGGCACCACCGGATTGTCGGACGACGACCTGGCGAAGCTGAAGGCGGCCTCGTACCATGCCCGGATCGTCCGTTCGGGCAACATGTCCCTCGGTATCAACCTGATGGCCGAGCTGGTGCGTCGGGTGGCCAAGGCGCTCGGCGACGAATTCGACATCGAGATCTGCGAGATGCACCACCGCATGAAGGTGGATGCACCGTCCGGCACGGCCCTGATGCTGGGCGAGGCGGCCGCCGAGGGCCGCGGCGTGGACCTGAAGGCGGTTCGCGTCTCGACCCGCGATGGGCATACCGGCGCGCGCAAGCCGGGCGATATCGGCTTCGCCACGCTTCGGGGCGGAACGGTTGTCGGCGACCACAGCGTGATCTTCGCGGGGGCGGGCGAGAGCCTGACCATCAGCCACCATGCCGCAGACCGCGGCCTGTTCGCCGCGGGCGCCGTCAAGGCGGCGCTCTGGGCGCACCCGAAGCCGCCGGGCCTCTACTCCATGGCGGACGTCCTCGGGCTGTGACCGGCTCCCGGCCCGCCATGGAGCGCCTGCTGGTCCTGGCCCGACATGGCCAGAGCGAGTGGAATCGCCAGAACCTCTTCACCGGGTGGCGCGACCCCGACATCACCGAGCGCGGCGTGGCGGAGGCCAGGGCGGCGGGCCGGGCGCTGAAGCGGGACGGCTATGCCTTCGACGTCGCCTTCACGTCGGACCTGCTCCGAGCCCAGCGCACCTGTGCGCTGATCCTCGAGGAGATGGGGCTGCCGCACATCGAGGTGATCCGGGACCGCGCGCTGAACGAGCGTGATTACGGCGACCTCTCGGGCCTCAACAAGGACGATGCCCGGGCCCGGTGGGGCGACGAGCAGGTCCGGATCTGGCGGCGCTCCTACGATGTGCGGCCGCCCGGCGGTGAGAGCCTGAAGGATACCGCCGCGCGGGTGCTTCCCTTCTACATCGAGTCGATCCTGCCGCGGGTCATGGCGGGGGAGCGGGTGCTGGTCGCGGCTCACGGCAATTCGCTCCGCACCCTGGTGATGGTGCTCGACCGCCTGGACAGCGATCGGGTCGCAGGGCTCGAAATCGCCACCGGCGTGCCGCTGGTCTACCGTCTGAACGCCGACACGACGGTCGCGTCGAAGACGGTGCTGGCGCGGGACGTCGCGGGCGCCTGAGTGCCGAGCGAGCTCGCCCCGGGGCTGATCCATTACCCGGCCTATCTTGATACGGCGTCCCGCGCGCGCCTCGCCGTCGAGGTCGCTTCCGTCCTCGACGCCGCGCCGCCCGTCACGCCGCGGATGCCGCGAACGGGCAAGCCGTTCTCCGTGCGGATGTCGAATGCGGGGCCACTCGGCTGGGTGTCGGACATCCGCGGATACCGTTATCAGCCGAAGCACCCCGAAACAGGCGAGCCGTGGCCGGCGATCCCGGTAACCGCCCTGGCGGCCTGGGATGTGTTGTCGGGGTTTCCGGCCCCGCCGCAAGCCTGCCTGATCAATCTTTACGGTCCGGGAGCCCGCATGGGGCTGCACCAAGACCGCGACGAGGACGACTTCTCCGCGCCGGTCCTGTCGCTGTCCCTCGGCGCGCCGGCGCTCTTCCGCTACGGCGGCCTGAACCGCTCCGACCCGACGCGCTCGGTGCGCCTCCTCCCCGGTGACGCCCTGGTCATCGGGGGAGCCTCGCGGCTGATCCACCACGGGATCGACCGCCTTTACCCGAGCGGCGGCCTTCTCTCGGAGGATCCGGTACCGGGCCATCTGCCTCCGGGCGGACGTTGCAACCTGACGCTGCGCTGGGTCACCGGACCGGCCGGGTGACGCGGCCGCCAGAGCCTCCCGATCTGCTGATCTGTCAGCCGCTTGACAGCGGCTGTCCGTAGTCCGACGCATCGCAGAAGGCGAAGCCCCTGAGCGCCTCGTGGAGAAACGAAATCCGATGCTGGTGCGTGACCTGTCGCTGCGTCTCGGGCGGATCCTCGTCGTCGCCACCCTGGCGATCGGGCCGGGTTCGGCGGCTTGGGCCGGGGAGCCGGTCTATCCGCCGGGCTCTCGCTTCGGCTTCGATCCGCCCTCCGACATGTCGCTGTCGCGGCGGTTCTCGGGATTCGAGCGCAAGGAGGGCGGCGCCACGGTGTCGGTGGTGGAATTGCCGCCGAACGCCTTCGCGGAACTCGTCAGCGGCTTCACTGACGCCAACCTCCTGAGTCAGGGCTTCGCGGTGGAGAAGCGCGAGGAGGTGAAGATCGGCGACAACGAGGGCATGCTCTACAGCGGCGAGCAGCCCGCAGATTCCAGTTCCTCGGCGCCCGCGATCCGGAAGTGGATCCTCGTCGTCGGCGCGCCGAGCGTCACCGGCCTGATCATCGCCCAGGCGCTTCCCGATGCCGAGACCGAAGAGACGATGCGCAAGATGGTGACTGGGGTCACCCTGCGTCCGGCTCTGACGCTGAGCCAGCAGGTCGACGCGCTGCCTTTCCGGATCACTGACCTGGCGGGCTTCCGGCCGGTTCGGGTGCTCGCGGGCAATTCCGTCCTGCTGACGCAGGGCCCCAAGGATCAGATGCAGCATCTGGAGCAGCCGATACTCGTTCTGGCTCAGGCCGTGCAGCAGCCGCCCGCCGCCGAGCAGCGGGATGGCTTCGCCCGCGCAGCGCTCGCCTCGAACCAGACCCTGAAGGACTTCGCCATCGAGCGCGCGCAGAGCTACCGCTCGAATGGCGTCGATTGGCATGAGATCGTGGCGCGCGCCGTCGATATGCCAACCAACCTGCCGGTCGTTGTCTCGCAGACCATCCGGTTCAATTCGGACGGCTACCTGCGCGCTCTCGGCGTTGTCCGCGAGGACCAGCGGGCGGGGACGCTCGCCAAGTTCCGCCAGGTCGTAGACAGCGTCCAGCTCAAGTGAGCGGTCACCACACCACGGCCTGCCCGTCGCGGCGCGGGTCGCTCGCTGCGACGTAGCCCTCGACGGCCGGGTCGCCCATCCGCCAGATGAACTGACCGGCCCCGAAATCCTGGTAGCTGTCCTCGATCACCTCGAGCCTGTGCCCGAGCGCCTTCAGCCGGTCGAGGGTGGCGGCCGGCATCGCCGCCTCGACGTTGATGTCGAGGCCCTCGTTGACCCGCCAGCGCGGCGCGTCGCAGGCCGCCTGCGGGTTCTGGGCGTGGTCGATCATCCGCACCAGCGTCTGCACATGTCCCTGAGGCTGCATGTTGCCGCCCATTACGCCGAAGCTCATGACCGGTGCGCCATTCTGGGTGAGGAAGCCCGGGATGATGGTGTGGAACGGCCGCTTGCCCGGGGCGACCACGTTGGGGCTCTCCGGATCGAGCACGAAGCCATAGCCACGATTCTGCAAGGAGATGCCCCAGTCTGGAATGACGACCCCGGAGCCGAAGCCCATGAAGTTTGACTGGATGAAGCTCACCATCATGCCGGATTCGTCAGCCGCGGTGAGGTAGATCGTGCCGCCCGCCGGAGGCTTGCCGGGGCCGAACACCTGGGCGCGTCGCGGGTCGATCAGCCTGGCCCGTTCCGCCAGGTAGGCGGGGTCCAGCATCGCCTCCGGCGTCACCTCCATGCTGCGCGGATCCGCGACGTAGCGGTAGGTGTCGCTGAAAGCGAGCTTCATCGCCTCGATCTGCAGATGTTGCGCCTCCGGACCGTCCGCGGGCAGTCCGGCGAGGTCGAACTGCTCCAGGATTCCGAGAGCGATCTGCGCGGCGATTCCCTGTCCGTTGGGCGGAATCTCGTGCAGTGTGTAGCCGCGGTAGTCCTTGGCGGTGGGTGTGACCCATTCGGGACGGAACGCCGCGAGGTCGGCCGCGGTCATCGCGCCGCCATGCGCCTTCGCATGCGCGGCGATCGCGTCGGCGATCTCACCCCGATAGAAGGCCTCACCCTTGGTCTCGCCGATCAGCCGCAGCGTCCGCTCGGCACCCGGGAAGGTGACCAGTTCGCCGACATCCGGCGCGCGGCCGCGCGGCAGGAAGAAGTCCGCGAAGCCGGGCTGGCGGGTGATCGCCTCGACCCGGGCGGCGGCGGCCCATTTCTGCTGCACCACCACCGGCGCAAGATAGCCCCGGTCGGCGATGCGGATGGCGGGCTGCATCAGATCGGCAAAGGGGAGACGACCGAAGCGCTCGCTGAGCGCAACCCAGGCGGCGACCGCCCCGGGGACGGTGACGGAATCCCAGCCGCGCATCGGTGGCCGCGTCGCAGGGCCGTACTTCGTCAGGAAGTAGTCCGTCGTCCAGGCGGCCGGTGCCCCACCCGAGGCGTTGAGCCCGTGGAGGCGTTTTCCATCCCACAGAATGCAGAAGGCGTCCGAGCCGAGCCCGTTGCTGCAGGGCTCGGTCACTGTTTTGGC
Organism: Methylobacterium sp. CM6257; assembly: GCF_054611515.1. Taxonomy (NCBI): domain Bacteria; kingdom Pseudomonadati; phylum Pseudomonadota; class Alphaproteobacteria; order Hyphomicrobiales; family Methylobacteriaceae; genus Methylobacterium; species Methylobacterium sp. CM6257. The sequence continues at coordinate 4,811,531 of NZ_CM137735.1, read as the reverse complement.
GGCCGCCGTGGCGATGGCGGCGTCGACTGCATTGCCGCCGGCCTGGAGCATCTGGATCCCGGCCTGGGCGGCCAGCGCATGCGAGGTCGCCACGCAGTTGCGCCCGAACATCGGCATGCGCAGCGACGGATATCCGATGGCCCAGTCGAACGGCTTCATGGCGTTGACCCCGGTGAAAGGCAGCCGGCCGGCTGCTTCCGCATGCGGTGGCATACAGGATTACGGGTCGCGGTGAAGTCCCGGCGCGGCGGTGATCCGAAACGAAAAGCGCGGACCCGTGGGCCCGCGCTGGCTGAGAATCGATCCGAACAGGTGGATGCGACTAGTAGGGGCGTCCGTAGAGCGGCGAGGTCGGGTCCAGCCGATCGACGAAGGAGAGATCGACGTTCCGCACAGCCGACTGCTGCCGGGTGATGAACGGTGCGTTCGTGATCGGATCCGGAAGGGCGCCGCGGCCGAAGCGGTCCGTCGGGCCGTAGGGTGGCGTCAGCGCGTTCGACGCGGCGATCAAGTAGGGATTCAAGGCCGGGTTTCTTGAGCCGCCGGCGCCCGGGACGTTCGAGGTCAGCGGCACGTTGCCGGCATCCAGCCAGCTGCGCGGGCGCACGCGGATCGGCAAGGGGCGGCTGACGCGGTAGATCGGGCCGGGAACGAAGCCGTCCTGGGCCTGGGCGGGCGCGGAGGCCAGGGCACCGAAGCCGGCGGCGGCGATGACGCCGAGAATGGCGATCTTGAGCGAGCGCATGGCCAACCTTGTGTATGAGTGCCATCAGTATGGCGAGCGAAACTTAACAGTTCGACGCCTTTGACGATAAGACGCTTGAGCCAGGCTGTTGTTCCGCAAAAATGGCCGAGCTTGTGCGATTTGCCACACTCTGGCCTCATTTTTTGACCTGGTGCCGCTTTCCGATGGATCCGGTGCGGCCGGTGAGGTCGGCCGCGGTGGTGGCCTGGGTGCAGCCGGGCTCGGCAATGGCTGGAGCCGAGAAGGCCGCCATAGCCTCGGGATCGGTTAGATCGACGAGGCTCAGGGCATCGATCATGCAACTCAGCACGCGGGCTTCCGGCGGGCGGCTGAGGGGTGCGCAGAGCCAACCGTCGATGCGGAACGCGGATTCGCGGGTGACGAACCCGGTGCAGGTCCGCCGGACCGCGCCGCTGAGCGTGACGTCCAGGGTCTCCACGGCACCGAATTTGGTCTGAACTCGGCCGCTCGACCCCGTCCGCACCACGGACAGGGCCGGGCGATCGAACACGGGACCGTTCGCGGCACGCCGGGCCATCAGAACGAACAGACTGGGAGCGACACCCGCGGACGCGCCGCGTGTCAGCGTCACTTGCAGTGCCGGCGTCTCGAGGGAGTCGAAAGCGCCACGCGCCAGCGTATCCTCTCGCAGGCCGGTTCGCGGATCGATCCGTGCCGCCGCTTCCTGAACGGGATCGAGGCCGGGCTCCGCGAGGCCGAACCGCGCGACCGATGCCGCGGACGGGGCTTGAGATGCCGATGTGGTTGGCACGAAGGGACGTCCGGCGTCCATGGACGCGGGCGCTTCGACGGGCGGACGCGCGTAATAGCAGAGCGCGGCAATCACGGCGGCTGCCAGGGTGATGCCTGAGCCGAGGCGGGCGATGGACAGCCTGCGCCAGGCTGGCGGCGTGTCGACTTGGACCAGATCGTCTGTTTCGGCTGCCTCGGTGTGCATGGCGCCCCGTGCGAACAGCCCCCCTCTGGAGCCACGGCCAACCGTGGCCGGAAAGGATTGAATTCCCTTTCTCGTCGGGGCGCGGTCACCGGCTTTCCGGCGCCAAGGTGAATCGAGCGTTGCGGCCGCCCGCCTGGCCTTGACAGCGGCGTCCCTTGAGCGCCTTGCTCCGGCCGGTCGTCGGCCCCACCTCCTGCAGGCCGGGCTCTTCGGCCGCGCCCAGTCACGGGCGCTGTCCGGCACGAACGATCCTTCGGCCGATTTTGCTGGCAGGAGCGCGGCACCCGGATCGGTCGAGGTTTTCCGCGCGGAGACGAGAGATGGGTTACAAGGTCGCCGTCGTCGGCGCCACGGGCAACGTGGGCCGCGAGATGCTCGATATCCTGGCCGAGCGGGCTTTCCCCGCCGATGAGGTCGTGGCGCTCGCCTCGCGCCGCAGCCAGGGCCAAGAAGTGTCCTACGGCGACAAAACTCTCAAGGTCAAAACGCTCGACACGTACGACTTTTCCGACACGGACATCTGCCTGATGTCGGCGGGCGGCGAGGCATCGAAGGAGTGGTCCCCCCGCATCGGCCAGCAGGGCTGCGTGGTGATCGATAATTCGTCGGCGTTCCGCTACGACGCCGACGTGCCGCTGATCGTGCCCGAGGTAAATGCCGACGCGGTGGTGGGCTTCACCAAGCGCAACATCATCGCCAATCCGAACTGCTCGACCGCCCAGTTGGTCGTCGCGCTGAAGCCGCTGCACGAGGCGGCCACGATCAAGCGCGTCGTGGTCTCGACCTACCAGTCGGTCTCCGGCGCCGGCAAGGAGGCGATGGACGAGCTGTTCAATCAAACCCGCGCCGTCTTCACCGCCGGCGAGATCAAGCAGGGCGGCAAGTTCACCAAGCGCATCGCCTTCAACGTCATCCCCCATATCGATGTGTTCATGGAGGATGGCTACACGAAGGAAGAGTGGAAGATGGTCGCCGAGACCAAGAAGATGCTCGACCCGAAGATCAAGCTGACGGCCACCGCCGTCCGCGTCCCGGTCTTCATCGGGCACGCGGAATCGGTGAACATCGAGTTCGAGCAGCCGCTCTCGGCCGAGAAGGCTACCGAGATCCTGCGTGCCGCCCCCGGCGTGCTGGTGATCGATAAGCGCGAGAACGGCGGCTACATGACGCCCCACGAAGCGGCCGGCGAGGACGCGACCTACATCTCGCGCATCCGCGAGGACGCGACCGTCGAGAACGGCCTGAACTTCTGGTGCGTCTCGGACAACCTACGCAAGGGCGCCGCCCTCAACGCGGTGCAGATCGCCGAGGTGCTGGTGAACCGCAAGCTCCTGAACCGGGCCAAGCGCGCGGCCTGACGCCGATACCCTCCCTCGCCAAGCGGGGGAGGGCACATTCGATGGTTCGGCGTCCCGAGATCCGCTCACCGACTGTCACGCCGCTGTAATCTTCCAAGGCCACGCCGCTCTCCGGATTGATCGGAGATTCGTCATGCGGCGCGTCATCTTTTCCTGTCTCTTTGGATTCGGCATCGCGGGGGCGGCTGAGGCACAGCCGCAGCCCCGAAATGTCGTCCTGTTCGTCGCCGACGGTCTCCGATATGGCCTGGTGAACGCCGCGAATGCGCCGACCATGGACCGGCTGATGAAGGCCGGGGTGCGGTTCACGAACACGCATTCCCTTTTCCCGACCTTCACGATGCCCAACGCCACCGCTCTGGCGACCGGACATATGCTTGGAGATACCGGCCAGTTCGGGAACACGATCTACACCGCCTTCCCGGTACCGGGCGCCGGCGAGAGCCTCACCCCGTTCCTGGAGAGCGACCCAGTGCTCGGCGACGTCGACGAGCATTTCGCCGGCAATTACCTGAACGAAGAGACCATTCTGAGGGCCGCCCAAGCCAGGGGCCTGTCCACGGCCAGCATCGGCAAGCTCGGTCCGTCCCTGGTCTTCGATCACACGGCGCGCACCGGTCAGCAGAGCATCCTCGTCGACGACAGCACCGGGCGGCCCGGCGGGATTCCCCTCAGCGATGAACTCCGGACGCGGCTCAGCGCGGCGGGCCTGCCGCTCCAGGCGCCGGCACGGGGCGCCAATGGCCAAGCCGGGACCGCCGACACGCCCGGGACGCTTGCCGCCAATGTCGAGCAGCAGGGCTACTTCGCCTCCGTGGCGACCCGGGCGGTGCTGCCGCTGTTCAAGGACCGCGGCGAGCCCTTCGTGCTGGTGTTCTGGTCGCGCGATCCGGACGGGACACAGCACAATCAGGGCGACAGTCTCGGGCGGCTGGTCCCCGGCATCAACGGACCGACGAGCCTCGCAGCCATCCGCAACGCGGACGACAACCTCGCAGCCCTCCTGACAGCCCTGAAGGCACAAGGACTGGCCGAGACCACCGATGTGGTCATCACCTCGGATCACGGATTCTCGACGATCTCGAAGGAGAGCGCGACGAGCTTCGCGGCGACGCAGGGCTACAAGGGGGTCCAGAGCCACCAGCTTCCGCCCGGCTTTCTGGCCATCGACCTGGCACACGATCTCGGCCTGAGCCTGTTCGATCCGGACGCGCAGGGCGCCAAGATCGGCCCGGACAGCTATCCCAGCCGGGCCAACGGCCTGATCGGGACCGATCCGGCCAAGCCCGATGTCGTGGTCGCGGCGAACGGCGGCTCGGACCTCGTCTATCTGCCGACCGGCGACAAGGCCCTGGCGCGCCGCGTGGTCGAGGCGCTGAGCCGCCAGGACTACGTGAGCGGCCTGTTCGTCAGCGATGCCCTCGGCCGGATTGCCGGGACGCTGCCGCTCTCCGCCATCGCCCTCGACGGGTCGGCGCTGACCCCTATGCCGGCCATCGTGGTCAATTTCCGCAGCTTCTCAACCGGCTGTGCCGACCCGACCACCTGCGGTGTAGAGATCTCCGACACCGTCCTGCAGCAGGGCCAAGGCATGCACGGCAGCTTCTCGCGGGCGGACACGCGGAACGTGATGGGCGCGATGGGCCCGAGCTTCCGCGCCGGCCTTGCGAGCCCGGCGCCGGCGAGCAACGCCGATCTCGGGAAGACGATCGCGCGGATCCTCGACCTCGCGATCTCCAGCCGGGGGACGCTCGTCGGACGCGTCCTGACCGAGGCGCTGGTAAACGGCAGCACGCCTAGCGTCACCGAGCACACGGTGCAGTCGGAGCCCGATCCCGCCGGTCAGGTGACGGTTCTGAAATATCAATCGGTCGGGCAGACGCGCTACTTCGACGTCGCCGGATATCCCGGCCGGACCCTCGGCCTGACGGCGACCGCACAGTCGGTGGCGGCCGCCGCGCACTGACCCGGCGCGACCGAGATTGTCGGGACCGCCGAGCCGGTCCCGGCCCCGAAACGCTAGGCCATGCCGAGCGCCTGCATGTAGAGCTCCAGGATCGCCTCCTGCTCCTGACGCTCGCTGTGGTCCTGTTTGCGGATCCGCAGGATAGCGCGCACCGCCTTGGCGTCGAAGCCCCGGCCCTTCAGCTCGGCGAACACCTCCTTGATGTCGCCCATGATGCCGGCCTTCTCTTCTTCCAGTCGCTCCAGGCGCTCGATGAACTGCTTCAGCTCGTCGGCGGCGACCCCCTCGGCGGAGGACACATCGCCGCCGGGCCGCTGGGCTGCGGTGGGCATCGAATGGGCGTTCATGGGGCTCTCCGGAATGCACGGCGCAGTTGCGCCCTGGACCCGTGGTTAACGGGCCGGCCTTACCGGAAGCTTAGCCGATTCCCGGGCGGCTCGGGACCCTCAGTGACCCTTCGCCTGCGCGCTCGCGAAGCCCGCCTGCTGCTCGGGGCTCGCCTCCTTCTGGAATCGGGCTTTCCAGTCATTGTAGGGCATGCCGTAGACGGCTTCGCGGCACTCGTCCTTGGTGAGCGGCACACCCTTCTCGTCGGCGGCGTCCTTCAGCCAGTTCGACAGGCAATTCCTGCAGAAGCCCGCGAGATTCATCAAATCGATGTTTTGCACATCCGTCCGGTTGCGCAGATGCGCGACGAGCCGGCGGAACACGGCCGCTTCGAGTTCGGTCTGGGTGCGGGAGTCGATCTCGCTCATCGGTGGAAACGCTTTCCTGTTCGGGCGGGTGACCCGGATTTCGGGGTCGGCGCTGCGGAGATCAAGCCGTGATCAAGGGGCGCAGGAGCCGGGCGAAGCGCTCGGCCCATTCCTCCTGTCCGGCCTCGCCGGCGATCAGGTCTTGGCGGATCTCGATCAACGCATTGCGTAGGCCACGCGCCGTGGCGTGGCGGTCGATCGTGTCGCCCGGCAAGCCGCCGCCATAGGGTTGGTTGTCGCCCACCGTCAGCCCGGCCGGGTCCGCCTGAAGGGCGGTGATCAGAGGGCGAGCGAAACGCGTGTCCCGGTCGTAAAGGATGCCGACCTGCCAGGGCCGCGCGATGCCGCGCCAGTAGGGCGTGAAGCTGTGCACGGTCAGAATCGCGGGCGGCCGGCCGGACTGCTCCGCAGCAGCCACCGCGGCATCGATGGCGGCGTCGAACGGCGCATAGAATCGGGCGATCCGCGCCTGCTTGCCCGCCTCGTCGATGCGGGCGTTGCCCGGCACAACGGCGCCATCCGAGAGGCGCATCACCAGCGTCGGATCGGCCCGGCCCCGGTTTGGATCGATGATCAGACGGGAGAAATTCGTCAGGATCGCCGGCGCGTTGAGCCGGGCCGCGAGGCGCCGCGTCACGCCCGCCGCGCCGATGTCATAGGCGATGTGCCGGCCAAACTCGGCCTCGGGCAGACCGAGTCCGATGTCGGGGGGCACGAAGTTCGACGCATGGTCGCAGGCGATGACGAGGCCGCAGGCGGGGTCGCCGGGGATGATCTCGCAAGGATGCGGCCGAGGATGCGAGACCGGGGCGGCCGCTTCTGTCTCCGGGCGGGTCACGGGGCTCCGAGGGCTTCAGATGTGTGCGAGGGCGCCGATGGCGCTTGCCGAGGCGCGGCGGCTCGGGCAGATCACCTATCAAGGATCGTGCGCTCACGGCAAGAAACGGGCCCGCCGCCCTCACAGAAACGGGCGGGGATCGCACGATCAGGTCGAGAGAGGAGCCCGTCCGACGCCATGCCCCAGACCGTCCCGCCCAATGCCGAGCCGGCCATCCTGGAGCAACGCGCGCTCCTCGACAGCATCCTCGCGGCGGCCATCCGGGCCGCCCATCCCGATCTGTGCCTGCCGCCGCACCTGCCGGCCCCGAGCCCGGGCCGGCTGATCATTCTGGCGGCCGGGAAGGCCGCGGGCAGCATGAGCGCCGTGGCGAGCCGGTTCTACCGGCAGCAGCTTGGGCTGAGCGATGACCGGATCGTCGGCCTCGCGGTGGCGCGTCACGGCTACGGGCAGGACGCGCCCGGGATCCACATGGTCGAGGCGGGCCACCCGGTTCCCGACGAGGCCGGGATCGCCGCCACCAAGGAGGCCCTGCGCCTCGCCACCGAAGCCGGTCCCGACGACGAGGTGCTGGTGCTCCTCTCCGGCGGCGGCTCGGCCAACTGGATCGCGCCGGCCGGCGACCTGACGCTCACCGAGAAGCAGGCGATCACCCGGGCGATGCTTCGCTCCGGCGCGCCGATCGGCGAGATCAACACGGTGCGCAAGCACATCTCCCGGATCAAGGGCGGACGCCTCGCGCTCGCGGCCCGGAATGCCCGCCGTGTCCTGACCCTGGCCATCTCGGACGTGCCCTTCGACGATCCGGCGGTGATCGCCTCCGGGCCCACGGTGCCCGACCCGTCGACCCTGGCCGATGCCCGCGCCATCTGCGAGCGGAGGGGCATCCCGCTGCCCGAGGAGGCCGTTCGGCTGCTGAACGATCCCAACAACGAGACGCCGAAGGCCGGCGATCCCGCCTTCGCGCGCGCCGAGTACAGGATCATCGCCCGGCCGATTGACGCGCTGAACGCCGCCGCCGAGGCCGCCCGCGCCGCGGGCTACGAGCCGGTGATGCTGGGTGCCGATCTTGAGGGCGAGGCCCGCGAGGTCGCGGCCGAGCACGCGGCCGAGGCGAAACGCTACAAGGCGGCCGGCAAGCGGGTCGCGCTCATCTCGGGCGGCGAGCTCACCGTCACGATCCGGGGCGAGGGGAATGGCGGGCCGAATCAGGAATTCGCCCTGGCCCTCGCGGTCGCGCTGGCGGGGGAGCCTGGCATCTCTGGCGTCAGCGCCGATACGGACGGGACCGACGGTGGCCGGGGGCTCGCCACCGATCCGGCCGGCGGCCTGATCGATCCCACGACGCTGGAGCGCGCCCGGGCCGCCGGCCTCGACCCGGCCGCGATGCTGGAGCAGAACGACTCCACCGCGTTCTTCGCGGCCCTCGGTGACCTCGTGAACCCCGGCCCGACCCGTACCAATGTCAACGACTGCCGCATCATCCTCGTCGGTTAGGGTCTTAGGCTCGGCCGCGCCGGCCGTATCAGCGATCGTGGGGCTCGGACTGGCGCTTCTCTGCGCCAGTCCCGCAAAGGCGGACCTGCGTCTGTGCAACCAGACCGCCAGCAAGGTCGGCATCTCGCTGGGCTACCGCGATCCGCAGGGCTGGGTCACGGAGGGCTGGTGGGACTTGGCCCCGAAGGCCTGCGAGACCCTGCTCAAGGGAGCTCTGGCGGCGCGATTCTATTATGTCTTCGCGGTGGACTACACGCGCGGCGGCGAATGGAGCGGACGCTCGCTGATGTGCACCCGCGATTCGGAATTCACGATTCGGGGTATCGAGGATTGCCTCGCGCGCGGCTACGACCGCAACGGCTTCTTCGAGGTCGATACCGGCGAGCAGAAGAGCTGGACCATCCAGCTCACCGATCCCAACCGGGCCGACGCACAGACGAAACCGTGACGGAGAGACGGCGCCCTTGACGCCGTCTTTCACGTGATGCTCACACCCGCATCCACCAAAACGACCGGACGATGCTTCCACGCTCGCCGTTAAATCACCCGGAGGACTACGCTTGAAACGCTCGCGCCGCACGAAGATTGTCGCCACCCTGGGGCCGGCTTCCGACTCGCCGGAGATGATCGAACGGCTGTTCCGAGCGGGCGTGGACGTATTCCGGCTCAACATGAGCCATCTTCCCCGGGAGAAGCTTCCGGAAAAGGTCGAGGCGATCCGGACGATCGAGCGCGAGGCCAGGCACCCCATCGGGATCTTGGTCGATCTGCAGGGGCCGAAGCTGCGGCTCGGCACCTTCGCGGAGGGCGCCGCGATGATCGCGACCGGGGCCACCTTCGTGCTCGACGGTGACCCGACCCCGGGCGACGCTGCCCGCTGCCACCTGCCGCATCCCGAGATTCTCGAGGCGCTTGAGCCAGGACACGCGATCCTGCTCGACGACGGCAAGCTGCGGCTCACCGTGCTGGAGACGTCGGTTGATCGCGCCGTGACCCGCGTCGAGGTCGGCGGACGGATCTCGAACCGCAAGGGCGTTTCGCTGCCCCACACCGTGATCCCGGTCCCGGCCATGACCGAGAAGGATCGCGCGGATCTCGACGCCGGCCTGAACGCCGGTGCCGACTGGATCGCCGTGTCCTTCGTCCAGCGGCCCGAGGACGTGGCCGAGGTCAAGAAGGTTTGCGCCGGCCGCGCCCTGGTGATGGCCAAGATCGAGAAACCTCAGGCACTGACGCGGCTCGACGAGATCCTGGAGATCTCCGACGGGCTGATGGTCGCCCGCGGCGATCTCGGCGTGGAAATGCCGCTGGAGCAGGTGCCGGGCGTGCAGAAGCGGATCACCCGGGGCGCCCGGCGCTTCGGCAAGCCCGTGGTGGTCGCGACCCAGATGCTCGAATCGATGATCACGGCGCCGGTCCCGACCCGCGCCGAGGTCTCCGACGTGGCCACTGCGGTCTACGAGGGCGCGGACGCCGTGATGCTCTCGGCCGAGAGCGCCTCGGGTGCCCACCCGATCGGCGCGGTGGAGACGATGAACCGCATCGCCGAGCAGGTGGAACGCGACCAGATCTACTGGTCGATCATCCGGGCGCAGAGCGCGACCCCTGACGAGACGGCGGCCGACGCCATCGCGGCGGCAGCCCACCAGATGGTCGACGCCCTCAATCTCGACGCGATCATGGCCTGGACCAATTCCGGCTCGACGGCCCTCCGCCTTTCCCGCGAGCGCCCGAACGCCACCGTGATCGCGCTGACGCCGCGGCGCGAGACCGCGCGCCGGCTCGCGCTCGCCTGGGGGACCCATCCGATCGTCACCAAGGATGCCAGCGACGTGGACGACATGTCGTTCCGCGCCGCCAAGTTCGCCGTGCGGGAGAAGTTCGCCGCGGTGGGCGATCGGGTGATCGTGGTCGCGGGCCTTCCCTTCGGCACCCCAGGCGCCACCAACCTCGTCCGGCTCACCTTCATCACCCGGGAGCACGCCGAGAAGGCGTAGGACCTACCGCGTTGCGGCCGGGACAGCCTGCGCTGTCAGTGTTTCGGAGAGCCGAGCCATCTCGTCGGCCAAGCGCTCCGAGGCCACGAATTGCAGCATGTGCCCGATTCCCGGGAGCAGAACGAGGCGCGCCCCGGGAATGGCGCCTGCCAGCGGCACGGCCTGCGTGTCGCTGCGGACGATCGGATCCGCCTCTCCGGAAATGACCAATGTCGGGATGCTGATCTCGCCGTAGCGCGGGCTCTGCATCGCTAGGGCCCTGGACAGGCCGAGCAGGTCCTGCACGTTCGCCAGCAAAGTCCCGGGCCGCAGAACCAGGGCGGCTCGGGCCGCCTCGGGATAGTCCGGCATTGCCGGCTGGGGCAGGAAGACCCGTCGCGCGGCCTCGGGCAGGAAATGACGGGCCAGCGGGGGGCCAACCGTCCGGCTGAGCAGCCAAGCCACCGGTGGCTCCACGGCGAGCTGCCAGTACCAGGGCAGATCCGGGAGCCGATTCGGCATCGGCATGGCCACGGGCGCGGCGAGAACGAGGCCTGAGACCCGTTCCGGATGGTCGAGGGCGAGGGCCAGGGCCAGGGCGCCGGCCCACGAATGGCCGAACACGATGGCGGGGCCGATGCCCATCCGCGCCAGGGCCTCGGCGATGATCCGCGCCTGCACGGTGGGCGCGGCAGCCGCGCTCCCGGCGATCCGGTCGCTCCAGCCGAAACCCGGACGATCGAAGGCGATGACGCGGAAGCCTCGAGCGGCCAGCCGACGTCCGATCCCCTCCATCGGATCGGACGCGTTGGCCGAGGCGCCGTGCAGGAGCACGATCGGCGGCCCATTCGCCGGGCCGGCTTGGATCGTCGCGAGCCGCCCGCCCGTGACGTCGACGAAGGGGCCGGCCGGCGGGTACTCCGCGCCCGCGCGCAGAGTGATCACGAGGCTGACGAGAGCGCCGACCGCCAGTACGAGGCCCGCGATTGCGAAGGGCAGCGCCAGGATCGTGAGGAGAACGGCGATCACTCGGGTCACAGATCGCGGCCGTCGACCTCCGGAGCGAGGCGGTCGATCGCCTCGCCGATCTTGTCCATGTGCGGATAGATCGCCCGCGCCCGCCGGTAAGCGGCCAGCGCCCGAGCCTTGTCGTCCTGCGATTCGTAGATCCGGCCCATCGCGGCCCAGGCCTCGAAGTGGCGCGGCTCGAGCACCAGCGCCCGCTGCAGGTCCGCGATGGCGTCGTCCCGGTCGGTCAGGAGCGCGAACACCGTCGCCCGGCGATTCCAGCCCTCGGACCAGTTCGGCTCAAGGGCCGTGACCCGATCCATCAACTCGGCGGCGAGCGGAAAATCGTGCGCCGTGACTGCCTGACGAGCGCGGTCGGTGAGCAGATCCGCGGTCGGGCTGCCGGAACTGCCGAGGCGTCGCACGATGATTCGGGCGATGCCCTTGGCCTCCGCGGGGTCCTCGCTCGCGCGTAGGCGGGCGAACAGGTCGTCGAGGCTCGGCGGCTTCGGTGCCGGCTTCGCCTCGGAGGCCGAACGGCCCGGCCGGTTCGTATCCGGCACCGCCTGCGCGGCCGGAGACCAGGCCGCCACGGCCGACAGGCAGACCAGAGCGGCGAGGAAGCGAGGCGGCATCATGGCGTCAGAGTGTGCCTACACCCTGCGACCGTCAACGTGCCGCGGTGCCGCGCATGCGAAAACAGCCGCGCCCGGCCGGGTGCGGCTGTTTTCGCGGGAGCGGAGCCCGACCTCGGCCGGGCTTGTCCGTCTCAGCCCTGGCGGGCCTTGAAGCGCTTCTGGGTCTTGTTGATCACGTAGACTCGGCCCTTGCGACGCACGATCTGGTTGTCGCGGTGACGGCCGCGCAGGGACTTGAGGGAGTTGCGGATCTTCATCGGTCTCTCGAGCCCGGTGGGGCCGTCCATGGAAGGGGTATCGGGAACGTGGTGGCGAGGCAGGACGCGGTGTCGCGCCCGGCGATCACGGCACACGCATCGCGGGATGGCGCCGCCATATCAGGATTCGCCCCGGCAAGGCAAGGCGCCGCAGGCGGGGGACCGTATCGGCTTCGCTCAGTGGATGCTGTCCAGGTTGGGCACCGGAGGCGCACCGACGAGCTGCCGCCCGACCTCGAGCAGCATTCCGTCCAGCAACGGCTTCAGCCGCTCGAAATTCGCCCGCGGCAATCCTTCTTCCGCGGCGGTGAACAGCGCCAGGGCCAACTCGGCCACCCGATCAATCCCGCCGGTCGGGATATCCGTCGCGCAAAGGGAGGATTCGTCGGCAAAGCCGTCTTGGCTGCTCTCGGTAATGTCGATGACGATGCCGCGGGCCTCACTCGGGACGCCGTCCGCATCCAGGCTGAACCGGCCCCGCGCCAGGATCCAACGGACCTCCCCTGGCTCGGGGATGGTCCGGTACTGCGCGATGTACAGTCCACCCTGGCGGCGGAGATCGTCGATGATCAGCCCGATGCGCCGCTGATCCTCCGGATGGATACGCTCCAGGAAGAGCGAGAAGCTGGCACCGCGACTGCCCCTGCCGCGGGGAATGCCCAGCATCGTGGCCGCGGCCGCGTCGCAGCGGATAGTGTCGTCCGCGATATGCCACTCCCAGGTGCCGACATTCGATGCGGCGAGCGCGCGCGCCACGCTCTCGCTGCTCCGCCGCTTCGGCCGCGCGTCGACGCCCACAGGCCCGATCTCCAGTCATGGTGCGATATGGCTGCCCGGACAGGCAGTTCCGGACGACACGATACCGTTGCATCCAGGGCCGCACAACGTGACCGACGTGCGGTCCTCGGCACAAGCACGCCCTTTGTCCAGCCCCTTCAGGGACGAGCGTAGGCGCCGATCAGCATGCCCTTTCCGATGACGTGGGGACGCATGGCGCCGAGGAGCGCGCTGCGGCCGGGGGCTTCGGACAGATCCAGCATCTGCCGCAAGGCGTAGATCTGAAAGACGTAATCGTGCCGGCCATGCCCGCTCGGCGGATCCGGGGGCAGCCATTCCGGCTGCAGGAAGCTGTTCCTGCCGAGCCGACGTGTCTCGGCCCGGTGGTCGGGGCTCGGAAGCGCACCTTCCGCGAGGCCCGCCTCATCGGGCGGCAGATTCCACGCGATAAGGTGAACCAAGGGTTGCGGCGTCGGACTGCCCGCATCCTCGACCAGCAGGACCAGGGCGGAGGTGCCCGCCGGCAGGCCGCTCCAGGCGAGGGGCGGCGATAGACCCTCACCGTCCGCGGTGTAGCGGGCGGGCATGTCCGTCCCGTCTGCGAAGGCCGGGCTCGTCAGCCTCAGCGACTCCTGAACATCCGGGAAGGTGGCGCGATAGGCCGTCTTCTCCAGGCCAGCCTTCAGGCCCGACAAGGCCTCGCCCACCACGCTGGGGATCTTCTCAAGCATCGCCAGTTCCTCCGCCGCGACCCCAACGGCGTTCGCGGCGCCCGGTTCAGGCGGTGCGCTCGGCTGCGACCATGTAGTTCACCGCCGTGTCCCGGCCGGTGCGCCAGCTGTCGGTGATCGGATTGTAGACGACGCCCGTCGTGTCGGTGACGTCGAGGCCGCCCGCCCGGATCGCGCGGGCGAGTTCGTTCGGCGTCACGAACTTCTCCCAATCGTGGGTGCCCCGCGGCAGCCAGCCGAGGACATACTCCGCCCCAACGATGGCCAGCGTGAAGGACCGCAGCGTGCGGTTGAGAGTCGCGGCGAACAGCGTCCCGCCGGGCTTCACGGCGGCGCAGGCGGTGCGCACGAAGGCCGGCATGTCCGAGACGTGCTCCACCACTTCCATGATCAGGACGGCATCGAAGGTCCGTCCTGAGGCGACGACGGCTTCGATCGTCTCGCCGCGATACTCGACTGGCACGCCTGCCTGCTCGGCATGCGCCCGCGCCACTGTGATGTTCTGCTCCGCCGGATCGAGGCCCGTCACGCTGGCACCGAGGCGCGCCAGGGGTTCCGACAAGACGCCGCCGCCGCACCCGACATCGCAGATCGAGAGTCCGTCCAAGGGGAACGGAGCCCGCGGATCACGCCCGTGCCGCTGGCACAGGGCATCCCGAATGTAGCCGAGCCGCACGGGGTTGAACCGGTGCAGAACCCGCATCGGACCGGTCTCATCCCACCAGGTCGCGGCGAGCGCATCGAAACGCGCGACCTCACTGCGATCGACGAAGCCTCCCGTGGCTTGGTCCGTACCTGCCCTGTCCATGCCTGATCCGTCGAAAAGCCGGCCCTGTCCCGCACGATTCGGCCCCGGGACGCCATTTGCGCGAACGATTGCGCGCGCGGCCCCGAGGCGGATCGGCGGGCATGCGCCGCCGTGGTAAGTCGTGCCTGCGCCTTAGCACGCCGACCCCTGTCCGTCGCCGCGGCGCGCCGGCGCCATGCTTGGCCGGTTGTTGACACCTCACCAAGCCGCTTGTACCCGCCGGGCACCGTCCGGACCGGCTCGAAGCGGCCCTCCAGTCGCCACCGGGAACCCACGATCAAGAGACCATGCCCCGTCTGGTGATGAAATTCGGCGGAACCTCCGTCGCCAATGTCGACCGAATCCGCAACGTGGCGCGCCACGTCGCCCGCGAGGTCGCGGCCGGCTACGACGTCGCCGTCATCGTGTCGGCGATGTCGGGCAAGACGAACGAGCTGGTCGACTGGGTCAAGGACGCCAACCCGCTTTATGACCCGCGGGAATACGATGCGGTCGTGGCCTCGGGTGAGCTGGTCACCGCCGGGCTCCTCGCGATCGCGCTTCAGAAGGACGGGATCAAGGCCCGCTCCTGGCAGGGCTGGCAGATTCCCGTCGTGACTTCGGACGCGCACGGCTCGGCCCGCATCGTCGAGATCGACCCGAAGAACCTCGCGGACGGCTTCGCCCAGGGCGAGGTGGCGGTGATCGCCGGCTTCCAGGGCATGAACGCGGAGACGAGCCGGGTGACGACGCTCGGCCGCGGCGGCTCCGACACCTCGGCTGTGGCGGTCGCGGCGGCCATCGGAGCCGAGCGCTGCGACATCTACACGGACGTGGACGGCGTCTACACCACCGATCCGCGCATCGTGCCGAAGGCCCGCCGGATGGAGCGGGTGACCTTCGAGGAGATGCTGGAGATGGCGTCGCTCGGCGCCAAGGTGCTGCAGGTCCGCTCGGTGGAACTCGCCATGGTGCACCGGGTGCCGACCACGGTCCGGTCCTCCTTCGATCCGCCGGACGCCGCGCGCCCGGGCACCCTCATCTGCGACGAGGACGACATCGTGGAACAGCAGATCATCACCGGGATCGCCTTCTCCCGGGACGAGGCGCAGATCACCCTGCGCAAGGTCAAGGACAGCCCCGGCGTGGCAGCCGCCATCTTCGGGCCTCTGGCGGACGCCAACATCAACGTCGACATGATCATCCAGACCGTGTCGGGCGACCAGTCGACCACCGACATGACCTTTACGGTACCGGCCGCTGAGTACCAGCGTTCCCGGGCGATCCTGGACGAGGCCCGGACGCATATCGGCTATGCCCAGATCGAGGGTGCCACGGACGTGGTGAAGGTCTCGGCAATCGGCGTCGGAATGCGGAGCCATGCAGGTGTCGCCGCAAAGGCGTTCCGGGCGCTCGCCGAGAAGGGAATCAACATCCGCGCGATCACCACGTCGGAGATCAAGTTCTCAGTGTTGATCGATGCTGCTTATACGGAGCTTGCCGTGCGCACGCTTCACTCGCTATACGGCCTGGATCAGGCCTGAGCCTGGGACGACGCGGTTTCGAGCGGATCACGTGGTGTGAACTGAACAGTCACGGGCCGCTTCGTCGCTCCCAGAGACATTCTGGGACCGGCGGCACGGTCCATCCGGCGCCATCTGTCCCGAGCTTGGCGCCAAGGTTGCAGGGTGGTCGACGCCAAGGCCACTCACCGACGCTGGAACGACGAACCGATGCCCGCTGCGCCCGGAGGCCCGCGCCTGCTGCTGCGCCGCCTCCGCGAAGCGATGGCGGAGCCGGTCAGCCCCCAAGCGCGCCTCGACCGGATCGTCGTCCTGATCGCCGCCAATGTCGTGGCCGAGGTTTGCTCGGTCTACGTGCTGCGAGATGACAACACCCTCGAACTGTTCGCTACGGAAGGTCTGAACCGCGAGGCGGTCCACCAGACTCGTATGCGCACCGACGAGGGTCTGGTCGGCCTGATCGCCCGCACGGCCGAGCCGCTCTCCCTCTCGGACGCCCAGAACCACCCGGCCTTCTCGTACCGGCCAGAGACCGGCGAAGAAGCCTACCACGCCTTCCTGGGCGTGCCGCTGCTGCGCGCCGGCAACACGCTCGGCGTGCTCACCGTCCAGAACAAGACCTATCGCGTCTATTCCGAGGAGGAGATCGAGGCGCTCCAGACCACCGCCATGGTGCTGTCGGAGATGATCGCCTCGGGCGAGCTGGAGGGGCTGGCCCCGGACGCCGGCACCGCGGCCCGCCGCCCGGTGCTGGCACGCGGCATCGCGCTCGCCGACGGCATCGGCCTCGGTTACGTCGTGCTGCACGAGCCCCGCGTGGTCGTGAAGACGCTGATCGCCGAGAACGTCGAGCGCGAGGTCGCGCGTCTCGACGAGGCGATCGAGGAGGTGCGCTCGGCCATCGACGCCCTGGTGGAGCGCGGCGACCGGATCGGCACCGCGGAATCCCGCGAGGTGCTCGAGACCGTCCGGATGTTCGCCCACGACAAGGGCTGGCTCCGGCGAATGCGGGAGGCGGTCGCGTCCGGCCTGACCGCCGAGGCCGCCGTGGAGCGGGTGCAGTCGGACAACCGCGCCCGGATGATGCGCCAGTCCGACCCGTATCTGCGCGAGCGGCTGCACGATCTCGACGATCTCGCCAATCGCCTTCTGCGCGCGCTGATCGGCCCCGAGGCGGCCGGCGTAATGGTCCTGCCCGAGAACGCCATCCTGGTCGCCCGTACCATGGGGCCGGCGGCACTCCTCGACTACGAGGCCTCGACCCTGCGCGGCATCGTCCTGGAGGAGGGTGGTCCAACCAGCCACGTGGCCATCGTCGCCCGGGCGCTGGGTATCCCGGCCGTGGGTGAGGTGGAGAACGCCACCGCGCTCTGCGATGCCGGTGACGCCATCATCGTCGATGGCGTGGCCGGCGAGATCCATGTCCGACCGAGCCCCGAGGTCGAGGCCGCCTATGCCGAGATGGTACGGCTGCGCGCCCGCCGGCAGGAGCAGTACCGGGCGCTGCGCGACGTGCCGGCCCAAACCCGCGACGGAGTGCGGGTCGGTCTGCAGCTCAATGCCGGTCTTCTGGTCGATTTCAGCCATCTGCACGAGACCGGTGCCGAGGGTGTCGGCCTGTTCCGCACCGAGCTGCAGTTCATGGTGGCGCAGCGGATGCCGTCCGCGGCGGAGCAGCAGGAGCTCTACCGCAAGGTGTTCGCGGCCTCGGCCGGCAAGCCCGTGACGGTACGAACCCTCGACATCGGCGGCGACAAGATCCTGCCGTACATGGCCAAGTTGGAGGAGGAGAACCCGGCGCTCGGATGGCGGGCGATCCGGATCGGCCTCGACCGGCCCGCGCTCCTGCGGATGCAGCTTCGGGCACTCCTCAAGGCCGCGGACGGCGACCCACTCAAGATCATGTTCCCGATGGTGGCCACGGTGGGCGAGTTCGTCCGCGCCCGCGGCATCGTCGAGCGCGAGAAGGCTTATCTCAAGCGCCACGGCTACCGGCTTCCGACCGATTGCCGCCTCGGCGCGATGATCGAGGTTCCGTCGCTGCTATTCCAGATCGACGAGATCGCCCGGGAGGCCGATTTCCTCTCCGTCGGTTCGAACGACCTGATGCAGTTCCTGTTCGCGGTGGATCGGGAGAACCGGCGGGTGGCCGACCGGTTCGATCCGCTCAGCGTCGCGGCGCTCCGGGCCTTCCGGCTGATCGTCGAGCGGGCGAACGCCGCCGGCTGCCCGGTGACGGTCTGTGGTGAGATCGGTGGCCGGCCCCTCGATGCCATGGCGCTCATCGGCCTCGGCTACCGGAACCTGTCGATGTCGCCCGCCGCCATCGGCCCGGTGAAGGCGATGGTGCTCAGCCTCGATGCCGGCGCCGTGGCCGAGCTCATCGACGCGGAGATGGCCCGCATGCACGACGGCGATTCCCTGCGCCCGGCGCTCACCGCCTTCGCGCACGCGCACGGCGTACCTATCTAAGCGGCAGCCCAACCCTTGCCGAGAGTTCGGCGAGGGTTGTACGGGCAACGCGACGACGATTTTGGACGGCGCGCCGCGGCTTCCAGTCTCGAACGGAAGAGGCGTGGGTTGGGAGGACGTCTTGCCGGGTCGAACCCCCTCCGAGCCACGCTCCTCCGCTCCCGAAACGTGACTGGCGCTCGGCCCGGAACGCCGCGCGCAGACCTGCAGAAACACGGGCGATGATCCCCTTTCCCACCGAGCGTCTCGACGCCATCCTGGCGCGGCACGACATTGTCACCGCGCAGCTCGCCTCGGGCGAGATCGACCCCGAGACCGTGGTCCAGCTCTCGCGGGAGCTGTCCGACCTCGATCCCGTCGTGGCGGCGATTCGTCACTATCGCGCGGCCCTGGAGAATTTCGCGGGCGTCGAGGCGCTGATCGACGAGCCGGGCACTGATCCCGAGATGCGGGCGCTGGCCGCGGAGGAGAAGCCCGAGGCGCAGGACGCGCTCGAGGCGGCGCACCGCGCCCTCCAGCTCCTGCTGCTGCCCAAGGATGCTGCCGACGAGAAGAGCGCGATCCTGGAGGTCCGCGCCGGCACCGGCGGCGACGAGGCTGCCCTGTTCGCTGGCGACCTGTTCCGGATGTACGCGAAATACGCCGAGTCGAAGGGCTGGCGCGTCGAGGTGATCTCGGAGAGCGAGGGCACGGTCGGCGGCTTCCGCGAGGTCGTGGCTGAGGTGAAGGGCCGGGGCGTGTTCGCGCGGCTCAAATACGAGAGCGGCGCCCACCGGGTGCAGCGGGTGCCCGACACCGAGACGCAGGGGCGCATCCACACGTCGGCGGCCACGGTCGCGGTGCTGCCGGAGGCCGAGGACGTCGACATCGTCGTCAATGACGCAGATCTGAAGATCGACACGATGCGGGCCCAGGGCGCGGGCGGTCAGCACGTCAACAAGACGGAATCGGCGATCCGCATCACCCACATCCCGACCGGCATCGTGGTCTTCGTCCAGGAGGAGCGGTCGCAGCACAAGAACCGCGCCCGCGCCATGGCACTTCTGCGTGCCCGGCTTTACGAGGCCGAGCGCAACGCCAAGGACTCGGCCCGGGCGGCCGACCGAAAGGCGCAGGTCGGCTCGGGCGACCGCAGTGAGCGGATCCGCACCTACAATTTCCCGCAAGGTCGAGTGACCGATCACCGGATCAACCTCACCCTCTACAAGCTGGAGGAGGTCATGGCAGGCACCGCCCTCGACGAGGTCGTCGATGCCCTCATCACCGAACACCAGGCGGAACTCCTCGCCGCCGAGGGTATGGCCTGAGCCCTGCCGTGCCAGACGGGTCGAGCCAAGCCCTGTCCCGCCGCGCGGCCCTGCGATGGTGTGCAGAGCGCCTGGATGCAGGCGGTATCGCTGAAGCCGCGGGGGATGCGCGCTTCCTCCTGCTCGGTGTCCTCGGATTGGAGACGCGCGACCTGCTCCTCGACGGGGAGCGACCGCTCGATGCTGACGAAGCGGCGGCTGTCGACGCCGCCCTTGCGCGGCGACTGGCGGGCGAGCCTGTCGCCCGCATCCTGGGTGCCTGGGAGTTCTGGGGTTTGCCCTTCAAGCTGGCACCCGAGACCCTTGTACCCCGCCCGGACACCGAGATCTTGGTCGAATCGGCTGTGGCGTCCGTGCCGGACCGGAGCGCGCCCCTGCGCTGTCTCGATCTCGGTACCGGTTCGGGCTGCATCCTCGCGGCGCTTCTGAGCGAACTGCCTGCCGCCTTCGGGGTCGGCCTCGACCGCTCGCCGGCTGCTCTTCGCGTGGCGCGCATCAATGCCGTGATGAACGGCCTCGGCGACCGGGCGGCCTTCGTCGCCGGAGACTGGTGCGAGGGCATCCGAGGAGCTTTCGACCTCGTGGTCTCGAACCCGCCCTACATCGCGCAGGCCGTAATCCCGACCCTCGCCCGAGAAGTCCGCGTACACGATCCGGTGGCCGCCCTTGATGGAGGTCCGGACGGACTCGACGCCTACCGTAGCATCTTTGAAGGCGTGCGGGCCGGGGCGCTCCTCGCACCGGGGGGAACGCTCATCGTCGAGATCGGCTACGATCAGGCGGAGTCGGTGCGGCGTCTCGCACGCGCCGCCGGTTTCGCGGATTGCGGCCTTGTCCGCGACCTCGCCGGGAATGACAGGGTTCTGCGCTTTCGGTTCGCGCAGGACCTTCCATCCGGCCACAGGGATGCCTAAGTCTGGAGGGACGCTCCAGGCATCGAAAAAATGCTTGTTGCATCTGCCGGGGAACGCTAGAGTCGGCTTGAAGATCGCGAACGGTTCGTTAAGACGGACGGCTATAAGGTCGGTGGTGACCGTTGGTCGCCGGTGGTTCGCTGATCCCCCAGAACGTTGGACCAGAGCGCGCGTGTGATTGCGCGGCGGTTTGACAGCATTCGAACCTGACAATCGACTGGTTTCCGGCGTCTTGCCCCGGACGCGCGGTGCGAGGGATGGTCAGACAGACGCGCTGGTCGCAGAGCGGCCGCAGGCGCGGCGCCACCGGGTGCGCTTGGCCGGTACGCGTCTCGAGTTCCTTGCCGGGCGCCTCCGAAGACAGTCGTTTGCGTGAACGAGGGTCATTACAGACCGATGAGACCAAACCAAAATCGACGGATGCGCGGTCGCAACCGGCCAAAAGGTCCGAATCCGCTGACGCGCTCGTACGAATCCAACGGCCCCGACGTCAAAATCCGAGGCACCGCGCAGCACATCGCCGACAAATACGCGCAGTTGGCTCGCGACGCGCTCGCGGCAGGCGATCCTGTAGCGGCTGAGAACTACTTCCAGCACGGTGAACACTACTTCCGGATCGTCTCGGGCGCTCAGGAGCAGAACCGTCCGGCGAACACGGGCGGCTATGCCAGCCGGCCCTACGATGACGAGATGGAAGAGGGCGACGATGAGGGGCAGGGCAACGGCCCATCTCCGAACGGTCACGCTTATAGCGGCTACGATGACGGCGATCCGGGCCAGCAGCCGCAGCCCTACGAGAGCCGTCCGGACATGAACCAGGACGGCCGCCAGGGTCGAGACCGGTTCCAGAACCGTGACCAGCGCCGCTTCGACAACAACGGGCGCCAGGATTACCGGCGTCAGGACCAGCCGCGTCAGGATTTCCGCCCGGATTATCAGCGGCAGGACTATCGGCAGGAAAACCGGCAAGATAACCGCCAGGACAACCGGCAGGAGCGCCAGGATTTCGGGCGTCCGGATTACCGGCAGGAGCGCCAGGACAACCGTCAGGACGCGCGCGGCGATCAGAATCGCTATGAAGGCGGGCGCAATGAGAGCGTGCGGCCCGAGGTCCGCCCCGAGAACCGTCAGGAGGTACGCCCGGAAGGTCGGCCCGAGCGGGCTCCGCGCGGAGAGGCTGTCCGGCAGGGCGAACCCACCCCGCGTCGCGAGCGTCGTCGGGAAGCGGCTCCCGCCGCGATTGCCGAGGAGCCGACTGGCCTGCCGGCCTTCCTGATGGCGCCCGCTCGCCCGGTCGCCCCGGCCGAGCCGCCGGCGGCACCGGAGCCCGAGGCAGCGGCCGAGGAGGCCCCCGTGGCAAAGCCCCGCCGTCGCCGTCGCCCGCGCTTCGAAAGCGTGGCGGAGGAAGGGGGAGGCCGCTCGCCCGCCGAGGACGCGCCGACCGAGTAAGCGACTGACGGACAGATCATTGAAGTATGGAAGGGCCGTCCCGGATGATCCGGGGCGGCCTTTTCTTTTTGTGGGCAGTCAGGACCGCGCGGCCCGCCAGTCCGGGTAGGCGTGGACCCGGTGGATCAGCCGGCGTCGCCGGCCGACCTCGCCGAATGGGGCGATCTCCCAATCCCAGGCCGCCGCGGCGGACGGCAGCGCGACGCCGAACATCAGGTCAAGGCTGTCGGTGACACGGCCGGCGCGATCCTCCTCGCGCTGCATCGTGTCGGTGATCAGGCAAACCCGATCCGCACGCCCGGCGAGCCTGTCCAGGGACGCGAGATGCGCCTCGATGAGATGCCTGCCGAGTTCCGGCGGCGCCTCGCGGCCGCGGGCTTCGTAGGCATCCATCGGCACGATGGGGAGCTGCGACAGCAGGTTGGCCGAGACGATCAGGTCGGCATCGGCGCAGAGGTCTTCCCAACCGCCGGTCAGGCCGGTGCTGATCTCCGCCGTCACCAGCGCCACGTTGGGATGGCGCCGGATGGCGAGCCGGGTCGGCCACGGATGCACCGCATCGACGAGACTGACCCGGTCGAACAAGCGCGCGAGGGTCTCGAGGGGCACATCGTCGAGGAGCCCGGACCCGAGCACGACGGCATGACCGCGCCGCCTGGTCGCTTCGGCGGCCGTCGCGACGACGCTCCGCGCCTGCGCCAGATGCGGCGCCCAGGCCGCGCGACAGCGGCGGGATCGGGCATGGAGCAGGCCGCTCTGCCGGACATAGCCGAGCCGGCGCAGGCGCAACGGCGCGGGATTGAACAGCGACAGCACCCAGGCGACCAGCACCGCCGTCGGTCTCAACCCTCGTCGGGCGCCGGTGCCCGAGCCGGTGTCCCGCGATAGCCGGTCGCCAGAACGTAGAGTTCGCTGGAATCGGCGCGGCTGGCCGCCGGCTTCACGTGGCGGACCGTCGCGAAATCGCGCTTCAGATCGGTCAGCAGGGCGCCCTCGGTACCGCCCTGGAGCACCTTGGCGAGATAGGAGCCGCCGGGCCCGAGCACCTCGCGGGCGAACTCCGCGGCGGTCTCGGCGAGCCCGATGATGCGCAGGTGGTCGGTCTTCTTATGACCCGTGGCGTTGGCGGCCATGTCGGACATCACGAGATCGGCCGGCCCGCCCAGCATCGCGGTCAGCTTGGCCGGGGCCTCCGGATCGAGGAAGTCCAGGGTTATGAACTCGACACCGGCCATCGGCTCGATCTCCAGAAGATCGATGCCCACGACCCGCCCCGACGGGCCGACCACCCGCGCGGCGACCTGCGACCAGCCCCCCGGGGCAGCGCCGAGATCGACCACCCGCTGGCCGGGCCTCAGCAGCTTGTAGCGCTCGTCGATCTCCATGAGCTTGTAGGCGGCCCGGGATCGGTAGCCCTCGCGCTTGGCCCGCGCCACATAGGGATCGTTGAGCTGGCGCTCCAGCCAGCGCTTTTGCGACAGGGTCCGTCCGCGGCCGGTCTTCACCCGCTGCTTCAGGTCCCCACGCACGCCGCCGCCGGAACTCGCGCCGCCGCGGCGGTCACTCATTGCGGCCCCTCATCGCACGGCCTTCCTGTTCCAGACGCCGTCCTCGCGCATCATGTTCATCAGCAATCCTTCGCGCAGGCCCCGGTCGGCGATGCGCAGCCGTTCGGACGGGAAGGCCCGGCGGATCGCCTCCAGGATCGCGCAGCCCGCCAGCACGAGATCGGCACGGTCGCGCCCTATGCAAGGGTTGTCGGCGCGCTGCTCCAGGCGGGTGTCGAGAAGGTCGTCGATGGCCCCGGTGACCTCGTCGTCACTCATCCACAATCCGTCGACCCGCCGCCGCTCGTAGCGCGCTAGCCGAAGGTGCATCGCCGCGATGGTCGTCACCGTGCCCGATGTCCCGAGCAGGTGGAAATGCGAGGCCGTCGCCGCGGCCGCAGCGCGGAGCGCGAAGGCGGAGAGCTTCTCGGCCACCTCCTCGACCATGCCCTCGAACATGCGCCGGGTCACCTCAGCCCCGCCGTGGCGCTCGGCCAGTGTGACGACGCCCACAGGCAGCGAATCCCAGGCCCGGATCCGCAGGGTCGGGTCGGTGGAGGGGTTGGCGGCCGCACCGTCGAGCCACGCGATCTCCGTGGAACCGCCGCCGATATCGAAGATCACGACGGACTCGGCGAGCGGGTCGGCGAGCGCGGCGCAACCGGTCACGGCAAGATAGGCCTCGGTCTGCCG
Organism: Methylobacterium sp. CM6257; assembly: GCF_054611515.1. NCBI lineage: Bacteria > Pseudomonadati > Pseudomonadota > Alphaproteobacteria > Hyphomicrobiales > Methylobacteriaceae > Methylobacterium > Methylobacterium sp. CM6257. Next base: position 4,787,335 of record NZ_CM137735.1, on the reverse strand, counting down.
ATCGACGATCTCGAGGTCGAGACCGACGCCGCGGCGGACGCGGTCGACGAAGGCCGCGCCGTTCACCGCGAGGCGGCAGGCCTCCGTGGCGATCACCTTGGCCCGCTGCACGCCGCGCGCCTGCATCTTGGTCCGGCAGATGCGCAGCGCCTCGACGGTTCGCTCGATCGCTGCCTCGCTCAGGCGGTCGGAGGTGCCGAGGCCCTCGCCGAGGCGGACGATGCGCGAGAACGCGTCGATCACCCGAAAGCCGCTGAACGTGGGCTCCGCGATCAACAGCCGGCAATTGTTGGTGCCGAGGTCGAGCGCCGCATAGGCGGCGCGTCGGCGGTCACGGCCCGGCGGAGGGGCTGGTGTCTGAAGCGGCGCGGCGCCGGTCTGTATTCGGGACGGCGCGGCCGCGGCGGTCTCGTCCCTCATCGGCGCGGCCGTCGATCCTTCGGGTCGGCCAGGAGCGCAGCGCTCGGCCTTTGTTGATCTGTGACCCTACAGGCTCGGTCGGGAACTGCAACGTCCGATCGCACCCGCGATCAGGCGACCGCCTTCATCGCGCTGGCCCGCCGAGGAATCGGGCGCAGGAGGCTCTTGACCTGCGAGTAGGGACGGGGCCGGTTGATCACCTCGTCGAGGCGCGACCACAGAGTCTTCGGCGAGAACGGCTTGGCGATGATCTCGTTGACCCCGAGCGCCACCGCCCGGTCCACGACGTTCCGGCGCGGCTGGGCCAGCATCAGGATGATCGGGATTGTGGGGCAGGGCGAGGTCGTGGGCGTCCGCGCAAGGCGGATGAACTCCTCGCCCGACAGGATCGACAGGTCCCAGTCGATGATGCTGATGTCAGGCTTGGATTCCGCCAGCACGCCGAGGGCTTCGGCGCCGTCGGGCGCTTCTAGCACGCGCTTGATGCCGACCCGCATCAGCATGTCGCGCACGATTCGGCGGATGTAGAGGCTCTCGTCGACGACGAGGGCCGAGAGATCGGGAAAGGTCGGGGTCGCGATCATGGCCGGACGGCGTTGCGGGGCTCGCGTCCGAACCTAGCCGGGCAGCCTTTGCGTTTCGCTAACGTCTTCCCTCGAATGGAAAACGTCGGCGCGCACAGGCCCGCGCGCCTGCGTTGTTTGCCGCAAGAAAGTAACGAAACGGGCGCGTCTGGGCCAAGAAGGTCCTTGCGGTCAAGGCCCGATTGCGTCAGGACTGGGGCGTTATTCTTGGTTACCGCGACCTGGGGTAATGATAGTGCGGGGCGTGGGCTGTCTGGGATGGCGCGCACGCGGTATTCGAGACAAGGGCGGCGGACGGTTTTTGCGAGCTTTCTATGGGACGTGGTCGTGATTTCAGGGGGCCGCAGAAGCGCGGCTTCGACGAGAGTGGCGAGCCGAGATGGCCTGATCAGGCTCCCCTCAGCGGCGGATACGGCGGTGGCGGCGGCTTCGGTGGCGGCGGCGGCGGATTCGGTGGCGGTTACGACCGCGGCCCGTCGCGCGGCGGCGCGGCTCCAGTCGCTTCGGGGCCGGAGCGCGATGCCACGGTTAAGTGGTTCAACAAGGAGAAGGGCTTCGGTTTCGTCGAGCTGGGCGACGGCTCGGGTGATGCCTTCCTCCACATCCGCGCCGTCGAGGCTGCCGGCCACTCGGATCTCCTCCCGGGTACGCGGCTGACTGTGACCACGGCGCAGGGCCAGAAGGGTCCGCAGGTGACGAGCGTCACCAGCGTCGACACCTCGACGGCCGAGGCGCCCGCGCCCCGGCGCGAGTTCCGTCCTCGCACTGGCGGTTACGGCGGTGCCGGTGGCGGCTATGGCGGTGCCGGCGGCGGCTACGGTGGTGGTGGTGGCGGCGGCGGCCGTTTTGCCAGCGGTCCGTCGGTCGAGATGAGCGGCACCGTGAAGTGGTACGATCCCGCCAAGGGCTTCGGCTTCGTGTCGGTCAACGATGGCGGCAAGGACGTGTTCGTCCATCGCTCCGCCCTGTCCCGGGCCGGCCTCGATTCCCTCGCCGAGGGTCAGCAGGTCACCCTGGGCGTGGTCGAGGGTCAGAAGGGCCGCGAGGCCCAGAGCATCAACATCGAGGACTGACGGAGCTGCGGCGGCCCTTTCCCGCCGCAATCCACGAGAAGGATACAGGGCGGCGGCTCCTTTCGGAGTTCGCCGCCTTCCTTGTTTCGGGTCCGCCATGCGCCGAGTGCTGCTGTCGACGCTCCTGCTCCTGCTCATGGCCGCCCCCGGGCGGGCGGGGGATTTCACGGGCTTCTACGCGGGCCTCAACGCTGGCTATGCCTGGGGTCGGGAGCCGGACCGGACGGTGAGAGCGCCCGCGGCAGGACCCGGCTCCGTCGTCCGCAACCCGGACGCCGATCGTGACCTGCCGCCGAGCGCGCGGGACGCCGCCGCGGCGATCCAGCGTTCCGCTCGCAGGAGTCCGGGCGCACCGCAGACGCGCTGAGCCGCCCTGTCGCGATGCCTTGATCGCGGCTCGTCGGGCCGGGCGCACCGGCAGCTCCGTCCCGGCACGCACCTCGTCGCACCACAGTCGCGAGCACCCGCGCGGAATGCCGTGTCCGGAACGCCCGAGCCTTCGCGTGTCGAATCGGCGACGGTGTTCAATTCGTTCTAAGCACCTGACGGCACACTGGAATCGTTCCGGAACATAGCCGTTGCACCCCGTAGGCGGCCGCTGTTAGGTCGCGCCATGAGTTCACGGAAACGAGAGATGGCGCCATGAGCGCCGGTGCGAGGCTAAGTCCGGCCGACCGGCTTTCGGTGGCTGCTCGCGTGCTCCTGGCAGCTGGGGGCGGTTACGTTATCGCGGCACTCTCAGCTGCACTACTCTCCCTAATCCTGCCCTTTTCCCGGGCGGAAGCCGTCTCAACGGCGACGCTCGTGAGTTTCGCGATCCTGGCCGGCGCGGTGATCTGGGTGTTCACCGCCCGAACCCTGGCCCGCGCGGCTCTCTCCTTGAGTCTCCTGGCCGCGCTCCTCACTGGTGCTCTGTGGTTGGCCGGCGCCTTCGCGGCGGGGACAACCTCATGAAGGAGGCGCGAAGCTTCCGGCAGTCGATGGCGTGGCTGCACACTTGGTCCGGACTCGTAGTCGGCTGGGTGCTGTTCGCGATCTTCGTGACCGGCACCGCGAGCTACTACCGCACCGAGGTCTCGCGCTGGATGCAGCCTGAACTCGCCGAGGGCGCGCCCGATCCGGTTCAGGCCGCGACGCTCGCGGGCACGTATCTGCACAACGTCATGCCAGATGCATCGGGCTGGTCCATCAAGCTGCCGACGGCGGCCAGCCCGGCCGTCGAGGTCTATTGGTGGCAGAACCCGGCGGGGCCGTACCACAGGGCGCTGCTCGACCCGTCAACCGGAGAGCCCTCGCGGGCGCGGGACACGCGCGGCGGCGATTTCCTCTATCGATTCCACTTCGAGTTGAGCCTTCCGCCGGTCTGGGGACGCTGGATCGTCTCGGCCTGTGCCACCATCCTGCTGATCGCACTGATCTCCGGCATCGTCACGCACCGTCGCATCTTCGCCGACTTCTTCACCTTCAGGCGCGACCGGTCGGCCCATCGGGGCTGGCTCGATGCCCACAACGTCGCGGGCGTGCTTGCGCTGCCGTTCCATCTGATGATCGTCTATACGGGCCTCGTCGCGCTCGCGCCGATGATCATGCCCTGGGGTGTGACGACGGCTTATCGCGGTGAGGAGCTGCGCTACTATGCCGAGGCGGGGCTCATGGCACCGTCGCGCCTACCCGCAGGCCGTCCTGGCCGGCTTCTGCCGCTTGGCGCATTCGTGTCGCGGGCGGTGGCGACAGCCAGCGAGGCGCCCGAACTCCTCATGGTCAACATGCCGGGCGACGCCGCCGCCACCGTGACCGCGTACTTCGAGGAGCCGCCCGGCCTCGCGCATCTCCATCCGCAGATCGCCTACGATGGCGACACGGGCGCGGAATTTTCGCGCACCGGCGTGGCGGGCGCGGCCACCCGGACCGGCGCCGTCATGGTCGGACTGCACGAGGCCCAATTCGCCGCCCTTCCTTTGCGTCTCCTGTTCTTCCTCTGCGGAATCCTCGGCGCGGCGACGGTGGCCACCGGCCTCGTGCTTTGGACGGTGGCGCGGGCGCCGAAGGGCGCAAGTGTGGAGGGTGCCGCCCTGCGCCTCGTGCGCGTACTCAACCTCGGGACGATAGCCGGCCTTCCGGTCGGATTGGCCGCCTACTTTCTCGCCAACCGCGTCCTGCCGATCGATCTGGAAGCCCGGGCCGTTTGGGAGGTCCGCGCGTTCTTCACGGCCTGGGCGTTCGCCGCCCTGGCATCCGCCCTTTATCCGCGCCTCTGGGCTTGGCCGGCCGCGCTCGGGGTGGCTGCCGCCAGTTTCCTGGCGATTCCACTCGTCGACGCCGTCACGGTCGGTGAGGCGCGTTTCCTCAGCTTCGACGCGGCCATGGCTGTCCTCGGGCTGTCTTTCCTTCTCGGCGCACGGCTCGCAGCCCGCGGGGGGGCGGTCGGGCCGCGCCGCGCCGAGGCAACCCTGCGCAGGACGGCCGAAGCATGACGGCCGCGGCGCTGACGCTGAGCCTGCTGCTCGGTTTCTCGGGCTTCGCCGCCCTGGCGCTCAGCCTCGACCGGCACCATCGCGCGGTGTTCCGCACCCCGGTCCCCCGGCGGCGGATCCGGAGCCTACGCGCGGCCGGCTGGTCGGGACTCGCCTTGTCCTTCGCGGCAGCCATTGCCTCGGCCGGGTGGAATTTCGGCCCGGTCCAATGGATCGGATCGCTCACGGGGTCGGCGCTCGCTGTCGTGTCGTTGCTCGCCTACCGACCCACGTGGCTGCGGGCTGCAGCCCTGGCGGCGCTCCCGCTCGCCGCCATCTCCCTTCCGCTGGTACTGCTGCGCTGATCCGGCTCACCGCCGGCCGCACGAAGAAGAAGACCGATGCGGCGGTCCGCATGCCGATAGAATGTCTAGTCTTGATCGGTCGAGCGTAGCTAAAACCACGAGGAATATCGGCTTGGTGCGGCGTCGATCGCGAGGAGAATTGTCCCCTCGCAGCGGCGGCTGGAAGAGCGTAGGATCACCGAACTCGCGCACTGGCCAAAAGTCCATCTTGATTCGACGGGCGAAAAGCCATTGGCTGTGACCATGGCGGACGCGGATGCGGCCCGACGAGGCGGCCGCCCGAGTGCCAGTTAAAGCCCAAGAGCCGCGGTTCGCGAGGCCGGGGCCTATGGAGGGAACAGAGCGATGAACAAGCCGGAATTCCTCGGCGACGCCAAGGTCAAGTCGCCCTTCTCGGCTCGCTACGAGAATTTCATCGGTGGCCAGTGGGTCGCCCCTGCGGCCGGCCGCTATTTCGAGAACACCTCTCCGATCACCGGCAAGGTCGTCTGCGAGGTCGCCCGCTCCGACGCGCAGGACGTCGAGAAGGCCCTCGACGCGGCCCATGCCGCCCGGGAGGCCTGGGGCCGAACCGCGCCGGCCGAGCGCGCCCGGATCCTCAACAAGATGGCCGACCGGATGGAGGAGAACCTCGATCTGCTGGCCCTCGCCGAGACCTGGGACAACGGCAAGCCGATCCGCGAGACGACCAACGCCGACATCCCGCTGGCCATCGATCATTTCCGCTACTTCGCCGGCTGCGTGCGGGCGCAGGAGGGTTCGATCTCCGAGATCGACCACGACACGGTGGCCTACCACTTCCACGAACCGCTCGGCGTCGTCGGTCAGATCATCCCGTGGAACTTTCCCATCTTGATGGCGGTGTGGAAACTCGCCCCGGCGCTGGCCGCAGGCAACTGCGTGGTGTTGAAGCCCGCCGAGCAGACCCCGGCCTCCGTGCTGGTGCTGGCGGAGGTCATCGGCGACCTGTTGCCGCCGGGCGTGCTCAACATCGTCAACGGCTTCGGCCTGGAGGCCGGCAAGCCGCTCGCGTCGAGCCCCCGGATCGCCAAGATCGCCTTCACGGGTGAGACGACCACCGGCCGTCTCATCATGCAGTACGCCTCGCAGAACCTCATCCCGGTGACGCTGGAGCTCGGCGGCAAGTCGCCGAACATCTTCTTCGCCGACGTGGCGGCGGAGGACGACGACTTCTTCGACAAGGCGCTCGAAGGCTTCACCATGTTCGCCCTCAACCAGGGCGAGGTCTGCACCTGCCCGAGCCGCGCGCTCGTTCATGAGTCGATCTACGACCGCTTCATGGAGCGGGCGATCAAGCGCGTCGAGGCGATTCAGCAGGGTTCGCCTCTCGACCCGGCCACGATGATCGGTGCCCAGGCCTCGGGCGAGCAGATGGAGAAGATCCTCAGCTACATCGACATCGGCAAGCAGGAGGGCGCGCAGCTGCTCACCGGCGGCGAGCGCAACGTCAAGGACGGTGATCTGGCCGAGGGTTTCTACGTGAAGCCGACCGTGTTCCGCGGCCACAACAAGATGCGCATCTTCCAGGAGGAGATCTTCGGCCCGGTCCTGTCGGTCACCACCTTCAAGGACGACGCCGAGGCGCTCTCGATCGCGAACGACACGCTCTACGGCCTCGGCGCCGGTGTCTGGACCCGCGACGGGACCCGCGCCTACCGCTTCGGCCGGGCGATCCAGGCGGGCCGCGTCTGGACGAACTGCTACCATGCCTACCCGGCCCATGCGGCCTTCGGCGGCTACAAGCAGTCCGGTATCGGCCGCGAGACTCACAAGATGATGCTCGATCACTACCAGCAAACCAAGAACATGCTGGTCAGCTACTCGGCCAAGAAGCTCGGATTCTTCTGAGCTTCTTCCCGGGTCAACCCCCCGAGACAACTTCGCCCCGGCCTCGCGGCCGGGGCGTTTTCGAGGGCTGTGTTCAGCGCCTCAGACTGGACGCGGCCAGGGCAACCAATTTCATGTCGTGCAGGCGGATCGTGCGATCGGCCACCAGCTGGTGGACCCCCTGGTCGAGATTCGCATCGGCCTTCTCGAGTTCCCAGAGGCGGTCTCGCACCGCCTCATCGGCACAGCAGCCGCAGAACGACGCCCGATCCGCGATCACGGGGTCGAGCGGCGCAATCCACGCGATGTGGATCAGGCAGGTGCGCAGCTCGACGTTCCGGGCCGGTGCATCGACATCCTCGCGCGTTGGGGCAGGGGAGGCCGTTAGGGCGGCGAGCAGAAGCGCGATCCAGCGGCTCAGTTGAGACCGTACCCGTGGCCCTCGAAGGGTATGTTGGCGATGGAGCCGGGCGGCATCGGACCGGCATCGGCGCTCATGCTCGGGATACCGTCGGGCGGCCCGTCCCATCCGACGATGCCTATCGGGTTGTCGGGGGTGACATTCGGGTTTCCAGCCACGTTTCAAGCGCGCTGGACGAAAAGCGGCTGGTTACGGGGCTCGACGCGAAGCGTCAGCGGATCGGCGACTGCCGGTCGGGCCACGGAGGCGTCCAGGGCGAAGGCGAGGCAGGTTGCAGCCCTGCGAACGGTCCTGGCAGTCATGAGCCCCGAGGCCCCCGCACAGCGTCCGGAATGGGCGCATTTCGGCGAGCCAACGCGGCAGACCACGAGCCGGCTTCAGCTTGGCCGCACGATGCGAGTGGAAATCCGGCCCCGTGAACGCATATCAACCGCTCAACTGGGGAGGGCAGCATGAGCACGCACGCGACGGTTGAAGCCACCACCGCGGAGCAAGTCGGCGCCGATGGTACGCCGCTTCGGGTCACCGCCACGCCGAAGGCGCTGGAACTCATCGAGGAGCTTCGGGCCGAGTACGGTCCCGTGATGTTCCACCAGTCAGGCGGCTGCTGCGACGGCTCCTCGCCGATGTGCTACCCGGTCGGAGACTTCCTCGTGAGCGACAACGACGTCCATCTCGGCAGCGTCGGGGGCGCGAATTTCTACATCAGCCGTTCGCAGTTCGAGGTCTGGAAGCACACTCACCTGATCCTCGACGTGGTTCCCGGGCGGGGCGGCATGTTCTCGCTGGAAAACGGCCGCGAGAAGCGCTTCCATATCCGCTCGCGCCTGTTCTCGGATGCCGAGAATCGGGCGCTCGAAGGCGCCTGCAAGCTTTGAGATCGAGGGGTGACCGCGATGGCCACGGTGAGGCTCTGGAGCGACGCCGAGGCCGAGACCGATCCGCGGGTGAGCGCGGTCTTCGCCGACATCAAGGCTACGCGCGGCTCCGATTTCATCAACAACTTCTGGCGCGGTCTCGCCAATGATCCGGCCCTGCTCGAGCGTACGTGGTTCGGTCTCAAGGTCGTCATGGGGCCGGGCAGTCTCGATCCGTTGACCAAGGAACTGGTCTACATGGCGGTCTCGATCGCCAACGGCTGCACCTACTGCATCCACTCGCACACCGCCGCAGCCCGCATGAAAGGCTTGACGCCGGAGCAGTATGGGGAATTCCTGGCGGTGGTGGGCACGGCGAACCAGACGAACGCGCTGGTCAACGGCATGCAGCTGCCCGTCGATCCCGCCTTTTCGGTGGAGGAAGGTCCATGAGTTCAGGATCCGACACGCAGAAGCCAGGCCTCATGGTGGTGCACGAGAGTGCGCCATTCCGCGGCAAACAGGGACACCTCTACCGCCCGGCGATCTCGGCCGAGGCCGTGGCGTCCAAGGCACTGCACATGCAGCTGCTGGAGATCCCGCCCGGCGAGCGCGCCCACGCCCACAAGCACGAATCGCACGAGACGGCGATCTATGTCCTGTCGGGGGTGTCAGGCTGCTTCTGGGGTGAGCGCCTCGAACACCACGCGATCGCGGGTGCCGGCGAGTTCGTCTACATCGCCGCCGACGTGCCGCACCTGCCCTACAACCGCAGCCAGACCGAGCCGGTGACCGCAGTGATCGCCCGGACCGATCCGAACGAGCAGGAGAGCGTCGTCCTGCTGCCGGAACTCGAGGCCGGCGTCGACTGGTCGAAGGCCGACGTGTAGTCGGTCAGCGCTGCTCGATCCGCTCGTTGGCGAGGCGCTCCGCGCGGCTGCGCTCGTCGCCCGAGAGGCCGGAGAGCGTCTGGTCGAGCCAAGCGTCCGACAGGCCCTGGCCGGCCGCGGCGAGGTTCCAGGCCGCAGCCTCGACCATGTTCTTCGGAACGCCGCGGCCGACCGCGTAGAGGCGCGCGACGCGGTTCTGCGCAATCGCGTTGCCCCGCGAGGCGGCGTGCAGGAAGTAGCGGGCAGCCGCGCGCTCGTCCTTGGTGATCCCGGTGCCGTTGAAAAGCAGGATCGCGTACTCGACCTCGCTGGCGAGATCCCCGTTATCGGCCCCGCGGCGGAACCACTCGGCCGCCTTGCCGGGATCCTTCGGAACGCCGCGTCCCTGAAGATAGAGCACGCCGAGATCGTGCTGAGCCGGGCCAATCTCGGCATCGGCAGCCTTGCGGAATTGCGCGGCCGCGGCTGCTTCGTCGGCGGTCGCGCCTGTTCCGATCAGGATAAGGCCCAGATTGTAGGCGGCGGTGGGCGAACCATGCGCAGTGGCCTGTTCCAGCCAGCGGCGGCCGGCCTTGGGATCCTTCGGCATGCCGCGACCGTCGAGAGCCATCAGTCCCAGCGACGACATGGCAGCGGCATCGTTCTGGGCCGCGGCGAGGCGATACCACTCGGCGGCCTTGACCGGGTCCTGCTTCACGCCCAGGCCCTGATTGTACAGCTCCCCGAGCAGCGTCATGGCGGCGGCATCCTTGGGATTCGCCTCGATGCGCTTGGTCGCCTCCCGAAAGGCGGTGACGTACTGGCCGCGCTGGTAGGCCCCGTACGCGAAGTCAGGCGGCTGGCCATTGGCCGGCGGTACTGCGCCCCGCGTGTAGTTCGGCGTGTAGGGGCTCGGCAGCTCCGGCATCGGCTTCTTGCCGGGCTGAACAGAGGAGGAGCCAGCCGGCTGCGTGGCAGACTTGGACGGATCGGCCGGTCCGGAGGCCGCCCAGACCGATACCGTGAGACTCGCGATCGCGACGAGCGTCACGACCGGGCGGGAAACGCGGTGCCTCACGCAGCCGCCTCCTGGAGAACACGCTGCACGCGCTCGACGCCGGCGGGGTCCTGCAGCCAGAGACGGCTCTCCAGTCCCACGAACTCTGCGCCCGTCCCGGCCAGCGGCGCGATCTCCTCCGCAGCAGCCGCAACGGCGATGCAGGGAGTCTCGAAGATCTCGGCCCACCAGGAGGCGCGCGCCAGCACGGTCTCCGGGTCGGGCGCGACACCGTCCGGATAGAGGCCGCCGAACATCACGTAATCGATCCCGGCCTCACCCGCCTCCATGGCCGCGTGCTTGGTTTCCAGGCCACCGGCCCCGAGAATGCGGCCGTCGCGGAGCCGGCCGCGCAGATCCGGCAGATCGCGCGGCTTGTCGACATGCACGCCGTCCGCGCCGCCGCGGATCGCCACCGCGGCGAGGTCGCCGGCAAAGCCCGGGCACGCCACGACCAGGGCCGCCCCATGCTCCTGCGCCACCGGCGCGATCTGCTTCACGCGGGCGATCAGACCGCGCTCGTCGGTAGCGGCGAGACGCACGATCACGGCGGCGACATCGCCGGCTTCACAGGCGGCCTCCAACGCCGCCGTGAAACCGTCGGTGCCGCTCGCGTCGAGGCCGTGAGGCCCCAGCAGGGCAAGACGCGCGCTATTGCTCATTGAACCGCTTGGGAGGTTTCAGTGGGCGCCGATCTTCGGGTCGAGCGAGCCGCTGGCGTAGCGCTTGGCCATCTCGGCGACGGAGATCGGGCGGATCAACGAGCCCTTGCCGGCGGTGTTGAACTCCTCGAAGCGCTGCTTGCAGAGCTTGGTCATCGCCTCCATGGCGGGCTTCAGGTACTTGCGCGGGTCGAACTCGGAGGGGTTCTCGGTGAGCACCTTCCGGATTTGACCAGTCATCGCCATGCGGTTGTCGGTGTCGATGTTGATCTTGCGCACGCCGTGCTTGATGCCGCGCTGGATCTCCTCGACCGGGACGCCCCAGGTCGGCTTCATCTGACCGCCGTACTGATTGATGATGTCCTGCAGGTCCTGCGGCACCGACGAGGAGCCGTGCATGACGAGGTGGGTCGTCGGCAGGCGGCGGTGGATCTCCTCGATCACGTTCATCGCCAGCACCTCGCCGTCGGGCTTGCGGGTGAACTTGTAGGCGCCGTGGCTCGTGCCCATTGCAACCGCCAGCGCGTCCACCTTGGTGGCCTCGACGAACTTCACCGCCTCGTCCGGGTCGGTCAGGAGCTGGTCGTGGCTGAGAGTGCCCTCGGCGCCGTGGCCGTCCTCGGCCTCGCCCTGGCCGCTCTCGAGCGAGCCGAGCACGCCCAGCTCGCCCTCGACCGAGACGCCGGCCCAGTGGGCCATCTTGGTGACGTTGCGGGTGATCTCGACGTTGTAGTTGTAGTCGGCCGGGGTCTTGCCGTCGGCCTTCAGCGAGCCGTCCATCATTACCGAGGTGAAGCCGTACTGGATGGCGGTGGCGCAGGTGGCTTCGTTGTTGCCGTGGTCGAGGTGCATGCACACGGGGATGTGCGGGTAAATCTCGACAAGGCCGTCGATCAGCTTGGCCAGTACGACGTCGTTGGCGTAGGCGCGGGCGCCGCGGCTCGCCTGGAGGATCACCGGCGAGTCGGTGGCGTCCGCCGCCGCCATGATCGCCAGCCCCTGCTCCATGTTGTTCAGGTTGAAGGCGGGCACGCCGTACTCGTACTCAGCGGCGTGGTCGAGGAGCTGCCGGAGGGTAATGCGTGCCATCGTGACTATCTTCCCGTTTGCCGTAAGGTGGTCCGATCGCCGACGGCGACAGGGCGTGCCCGGCAGATCCGGACCCTGTCGCTCCGCCGGGCGCTCTGATCTGCAACGCTTTCTTCCGCCGAAGCGCTCATCACTTCGACGGATGAAGTTCAGCCCGCCATGCTCTCCCAAGCGGCCACTCGCGCATGGAAAGCGCCCGTCGTCGCGCTCATCATTATTAGCATGCCGGCGGCGCTCCGCCGGTTCTTGCGCATACCTGCCTCGAGGCCTTCCAGGCGCGTTTCGAGCCTGTCGGAGCGCGCGAGCACCTGGGCGCGGCTCGCGCCGATGCCCTTCAGCCTCTCGGAGGTCGCGTTCTCCACGTTGTCACTCATCGACTCGGCCTGCCGGCTGATGAAGGCTGGCATTATAGATGGGGTCGCGGCGACGGGGGAGGAGAGCAAGGAGCCGTCTCAACCCTTTGCCCGCAACGCCTCGACACCCGGCAGGGCCTTGCCCTCCAACCATTCGAGGAAGGCGCCGCCCGCGGTTGAGACGTAGGTGAAGTCCTGCGCCACGCCGGCATGGTTGAGCGCGGCCACAGTATCGCCGCCGCCCGCCACCGAGACGAGCTGGCCGGCCTTCGTCCGCGCGGCCGCGTGCTTGGCGGCGGTCACGGTCGCGCCGTCGAACGGGGCGAGCTCGAAGGCGCCCAGCGGGCCGTTCCACACCAGGGTCTTGGCCCCGTCGATGGCGGCGTTGATCTCGGCGACCGAGCGCGGACCGGCATCGAGGATCATGCTCGTGTCCGGCACGGCATCCACCGACACGGTCTCGTGGGGCGCCTGCGCCTTGAACTCGGTCGCGGCGACCGCGTCGACCGGCAGGATGATCCGGCAGCCGGCCTTCTCGGCCGCCGCCAGGATGCGCGTGGCGGTCTCGGCGAGATCCTTCTCGCAGAGGGATTTGCCCACCGCCTTGCCCTGCGCGTGCAGGAAGGTGTTGGCCATTCCGCCGCCGATCACCAGCATGTCGACCTTGGCGACGAGGTTCTCGAGGAGATCGATCTTGGACGAGACCTTGGCGCCGCCGACCAGCGCGATCACTGGGCGCTGGGGCGATTCCAAGCCCTTGGTCAGCGCGTCGAGCTCGGCCTGCATCTCGCGGCCGGCATAGGCCGGCAGCCGGTGCGCGAGACCCTCGGTGGAGGCGTGGGCGCGGTGGGCCGCCGAGAAGGCCTCGTTGACGTAGACGTCGCCGTTCGCCGCCAGTGCGTCCGCGAAGGCCGCGTCGTTCTTCTCCTCGCCGGGATGATAGCGGGTGTTCTCGAGGAGGAGGACGTCGCCGTCCTTCAGGGCTGCTACCGCCTGCGCGGCCGCGTCGCCGATGCAGTCCGCCGCGAAGGCGACGTTGTGTCCAAGCGCCGCGCCGAGCGCCGGGACCACGGGCTCAAGGGAATCTTTCGGCTCGCGCTTCCCCTTCGGTCGGCCGAAGTGGGCCAGAAGGATCACCTTGGCACCCTGGTCGGCGACCTCGCGGATCGTCGGGACGACGCGCTCGATGCGGGTCGCGTCTGTTACGCGGCCATTCTCCATCGGCACATTCAGGTCGACGCGCATCAGAACCCGCTTGCCCTTCAGGGGGCCGGCGTCGTCGAGGGTGCGGAAGGCGCTCATGCGGTCCTGTATCGGTGAAGAGGGATTACTGGGCGGTGGTGCCGATGGCGGCGGCCCGCTGCGGCAGAAGCCGGTCAAGGTTCAGCCGCTGCACGGCCACCATCAGCACGACGGTCAGAATCGCCGTAATGACGGCGGTCAGGACCAGCGCGCCGGTGCCCGGCAGACGCCGCGTACGCTCGGCCAGCCCGCGCATCTCCGTGCGCAGGGCTGCGAGATCGGACTGGCGCGCGGCTTCGTTCATCCGGTTGGAAGCGTTCTCGACCTTGTCCTCGACGCGCGAGAGCAGAGCCTCGGAGCGGGCGTACTTGTCCTCGATGCGAGAACACTTGTCCTCGATCCGCGCGAGTTGGTCGAAAAGCTGATTGGCCGGGAGCGTGTGAGGCTGCGCCGATGCGGCGGGGGCGGCGGCCGCCACGGGCGGCGGCGAGGCCGGCCGGGGTGCAGGTGGCACGGCGTTCGGCCCGCTTGACGTGCCCTGCGAAGCGTCGGTCATCCCTGGAGAGTCCCTGGTTCGAAGTGAGGCCGTCCAATCGAGTTCGCGCCCGCCGCCCGTCGGAACGTGGCGGCGGGCAGTGTCACTCAGATGAGCTTGGCCATCGCCACGGCGGTATCGGCCATGCGGTTCGAGAAGCCCCACTCGTTGTCGTACCAGGACAGGATGCGCACGAAGGTCCCGTCCATGACCTTGGTCTGGTCGAGGTGGAAGGTCGACGAATGCGGATCGTGGTTGAAGTCGATCGAGACATTCGGCCGGTCGGTGACGCCGAGCACGCCCTTCAGCGGGCCCGCTGCGGCAGCCTTGATCGCGTCGTTGATTTCCTGGACCGAGGTGGCGCGCTTGGCCGTGAAGACGAGGTCCACCGCCGAGACATTCGGGGTCGGCACGCGGATCGCGGTGCCGTCGAGCTTGCCTTTCAGCTCCGGCAGGACGAGGCCGACCGCCTTCGCGGCGCCCGTCGAGGTCGGGATCATCGAGAGCGCTGCGGCGCGGGCCCGGTAGAGATCCTTGTGCATCTGGTCGAGCGAGGGCTGGTCGTTCGTGTAGGAGTGGATCGTGGTCATGAAGCCGCGCTCGATGCCCACGGCCTCGTCCAGCACCTTGGCGACCGGCGCGAGGCAGTTTGTCGTGCAGGAGGCGTTCGACACGACGAGGTGCTCGCCCGACAGCTTATCGTGGTTGACGCCGTAGACCACGGTCAGGTCAGCGCCGTCGGCCGGAGCCGAGACGAGGACGCGCTTGGCGCCGGCGTCGAGGTGGGCCTTGGCCTTATCCTTCGAGGTGAAGATGCCGGTGCATTCCAGCGCGATGTCGACACCGAGGTCGCGATGGGGCAGCTCGGCCGGGTTGCGCACGGCGGTGACCTTGATGCGCTTGCCGTTGACCACGAGGAACTCGCCGTCAACCGCGACCTCACCGGGGAAGCGGCCATGCACGGAGTCGAAGCGGAGCAGATGCGCGTTGGTCTCCACCGGACCGAGGTCGTTGATCGCCACGACCTCGATGTCGCTGCGGCCGGCTTCCGCGATCGCGCGCAGGACGTTGCGGCCGATGCGTCCGAACCCGTTGATGGCAACCTTCGTCACGGCGTGACTCCTTCCTGATGCGGTTCACCGCGCGCCGGACCCCTGGGCGCGGTCCTCGGAGCGGTCTCGGCGGCCCGCCCCCATGCCGTCCGGGCCGGGCGGATCTGGGCGGGCGGGTTTGAACCTGCGATGAACCGGGCCGGGAGAGACCGGGCTTCCCCGCCCGTGACCGTCGGATCGAACGGCGCCGGCTGAGGCCTCGGGACTGTCACGGACCGGCCATCCGGCATGTCTCTCGCGGTCCCTCTCGGGAGCGCGCGGCTGTCTAGCATGGCGCCTCAAGCTGTCAAACGCGCGGCCGTGACAAACACCGGCGATCCACCGACCAATAAACAGGGTTTTGCGCGCGGCATTGCCCGATGGAACCGATGCCAGCCACCGAGTTCATTTGGGACTGGAATTCCTGTTGCATTCGACGGAAAGCTTCCCTCCGATGCGGATGGAAACCATGGCCGACGAGACCGACCCCAGTCCGATCGACGAAGCCCTGACCCGGCTGGACGCGGCGCTGAACCGGCTGGACGCCGTCGTCGCCCGTCGTCTCGAATCTGCGGCGCAGCCTGACGGCCGCGATGCCGAACTCGCCTTGATGGACGAGGACCGCGCCCGCCTCGCCGCGGCTCTGGACGCCGCCAGTGCCCGCCTCGCGGAGGTCGAGGCAACGACCGGCGAGGTCGGGCACCGTCTCGACCGGGCTATCGAGACGGTTCAGGATGTGCTCGGACGTCCCTGAGCCGGAGCCCCCGCCATCCGAAGCGCCCATCGGAGCCGTTCTTGCCCCAGATCAGCGTGACCATCGACGGCCGCAGCTACCGCATGGCGTGTGGGGAGGGCGAGGAGGCTCACCTCACCGGCCTCGCTGAGACGCTGGACGGGCGCATCGCGGAGATGCGCAAGAGCTTCGGCGAGATCGGCGACATGCGCTTGCAGGTCATGGCCGCCCTCACCATCGCAGACGAGCTGGCGGAGGTACGCGGGCGGCTGGCCAGCCTGGAGGCAGACGTCGCGCAGTTGCGGACTGCCGCCGAGGCTGCCGAGAGGAGCCGGGCCGAGGATGCCGCACGGGCGGCGGTGGGGATCAGTCACGCCGCCGAGCGGATCGGCAGGCTCGCGGACGCACTCGCGGGGGCGGCGCCGCGCGGCTGAGGGCGCGAGTTCTAGCCGGTCTCGGCGATGTAGCGTCCAAGCGCTGCCGCCGCCCGGAGCATGTGCGCGCGCATCCGCTTGGCGGCGGTCTCGCCGTCGCCCTCCGCGATCGCCGCCAGAATCTCACCGTGTTCCTCGCGGGACCGGCGGATCCGGTCGGCGTGCCGCAGCTGGGTCCGGCGGAACGCGGCGAGACGCTCGCGGATCGCCAGGGCCTGCTCGGCCATGAAGCCGTTATGGGTCGCCGTGTAGAGTGCCTCGTGGAAGATCCGGTTGAAGCGGTCGTAAGCGTCGACGTCCCCCGCTTCGACGGCCGCTGCGGATTCCTCATGGAGCTCGATCAGGCGCCCCCGTTCAAGGGGCGTCATCCGGTAAGTGGCGAGCCGGGCGCACATCGCCTCAATCTCGGCGGTCGTCTCGAACATGTCGGCGATCCGCTGCGGCGTCAGTCGCGCCACAACGACGCCCCGGCGCGGCCGGATCTCGACGAGCCCCGAAGCCGCGAGCTGGCGCAGGGCCTCCCGGACGGGCGTGCGCGAGGCGCCGTAGCGCTGAGCCAGGTTCTGCTCGTCGAGGGCCGTGCCGGCCGCGATCGAACCGGATGCGATGGCGTCGGTGAGTGCGTCGCGGATTCGATCCGAGAGCAGCCCGCTGTCGATCTTCTGGAAATCGCCGTGCATCCGCCGTTCCTACACCATCCTCTGAGCCGCGGCTGCCGGTCTTCGGATTGGACGGTGCAGGAGAACGCTTTCATCCACCATTCCCGATCCGATCGTCCGGAGTATCGGCCGTCGCGGCACGGCTGGGCGACTCAGCCGACGAGGGCGCGCACCGTCAGGTACAGGATCGACGGGCCGACCAGGCAGCCGATGCCGGTGTGGAAGGTCGCGGTGAGCGCGCCGTACGAAACGAGCTTCGGATCGGTGGCCGCGAGGCCGCCGACATTGACCTTCACACCCGACACAATCCCGAGGGTGCTGCCGAGATACACGTCGATCAGCGTGGAGGTGGCGAGAAGGGCGACACCCAGGACGATCATAGGCGTTGTCCTTTCTGCGAGGCCGGCATTCCGGCGCGCACCGGCGGCCATGTCGGCGCACTCGACATGGAGCGTCTCCCTCCCGGATGGGCTAATCGTTGCTGTCTTAAGTATGCATCGCGTTGACATTTCACCGATCCCGTATACGAAGCCGTGATCAGCGCAGGTTCTAAAATACCGAGCGGCGTATTAGGTCGCATCCGGCATACCGATGGGAGCGCGCGGATGACCGAGTGGCGCAGCGAGAAGCAGGCCCGCGACGCCCGTATCGAGGCGGGCCGCGCGTACGCGGACGGCAAGGTCGTGCCGGCCGGCGCCGTGGTCGACCTGCTGGAAGCGATTCTGCGTCCTGGCGACCGGGTCTGTCTGGAGGGCGACAACCAGAAACAGGCGGATTGCCTTGCCCGGGCACTCACCGCCTGCGATCCCGGCAAGGTGCACGACCTTCACATGGTCCAGTCGGGAATCGTGCTGCCGGAGCACCTCGACGTGTTCGAGACCGGCGTCGCCAAGCGGCTCGACTACTCGTATTCCGGTCCGCAGGGCGCGCGCATCGCCAAGATGCTCTACGGCGGCCAGATCGAGCTTGGGGCGGTGCATACCTACCTGGAGCTGTTCGCCCGCTACTTCATTGACCTGACACCCAACGTGGCACTGATTGCGGGCGTCTCGGCCGACCGGGACGGCAATCTGTATACCGGGCCGAACACCGAGGACACGCCCACCGTCGTAGAGGCGACGGCGTTCAAGAACGGCGTCGTGGTCGCACAGGTGAACGAGATCGTCGACAAGGTCCCCAGGGTCGACATCCCTGGCGATCGGGTCGACTTCGTGGTCGAGGCCGACACGCCGTTCTACGTCGAGCCGCTCTTCACCCGTGACCCGGCGGCGATGACCGAGACGCAGATCCTGATCGCCATGATGGCGATCAAGGGGATCTACGCCGAGTACGGCATCCGCCGGCTCAACCACGGGATCGGATTCGGGACGGCGGCCATCGAGCTGCTGCTGCCGACCTACGGCGAGAAGCTCGGCCTCAAGGGCAAGATCGCCACCCATTGGGCGCTCAACCCGCACCCGACCCTGATCCCGGCGATCGAATCCGGCTGGGTGAAGCAGATCCACTGCTTCGGCTCGGAGGTCGGCATGGACCGCTACATCCGCGAGCGGCCCGACATCTTCTTCACAGGTGCGGACGGGAGCCTGCGGTCGAACCGGGCCTTCTGTCAGACAGCCGGCCTCTACGCCTGCGATATGTTCATCGGCGCGACGCTCCAGATCGACCTAATGGGCCATTCCTCGACGATCACGCAGTCGCGGGTCGCGGGGTTCGGCGGTGCGCCCAACATGGGCTCGGACCCCCACGGTCGCCGCCACCCGTCCGATGCCTGGATGAAGGCGGGGCGGGAAGGGCAGATCGTCGGCGATCCGGCGCTGATGCGCGGGCGCAAGCTCGTGGTGCAACTGGTCGAGACCTTCGGCGAGAAGCTGGTCCCAACCTTCGTGGAGAAGCTCGACGCCCTAGAGCTTGCGAAGAAGATCGGCCTCGAACTGGCGCCGGTGATGATCTACGCCGACGACGTGACCCACATCGTCACCGAGGAAGGCATCGCCAACCTCCTGCTCTGCCGGGACGCCAACGAGCGCGAGCAGGCGATCCGTGGGGTGGCCGGCTATACTGAGGTCGGCCGGGGTCGGGACCGGGGGAAAGTCGAGGCCTTGCGCGCCCGGGGCGTCATCCGCCGACCGGAGGATCTCGGCATCGAGCCGCTGGACGCCGACCGGGCGCTGCTCGCCGCGAAGTCGATCAAGGATCTCGTGCACTGGTCCGGCGGGCTCTACGAGCCGCCGGCCCGGTTCCGGAACTGGTAGGAAAGGCGAGACGCCCGGCCGCCCCATCCGCCGCCTCATCCTGAGGTGCCGGGCGGCAGCCCGGCCTCGAAGGACCCTTCCCGGAATCGCGCTGATTTCTGGAGGGCTCCTTCAAGGCCTCCGCTCTGCTTCGGCACCTCAGGATGAGGTGTCTTGTTTGGATGAAGGGTCCTCTTTCTAGGAACCGGCCATGGAATCCCTGACCTTCCGCCACACCACGAAGAAGCCGCTGCCCGGCTCGGTGCCGAACGCGATCACCGGCGTGGTCGCCTCGGGCAATCTGGAGGTGCTGCTGGAGCGGGTCCTGCCGCCGGATTCCTGCGAGGTGGCCATCGAGACCCCGATCGCCGGATACGGCGACGTCTGGGAGGCGGTGGTGGCAGATTTCGTCGCACGGGCCCAGCCTGGCGGCCTTCGCATCAGCATCAACGACGGTGGCGCACGCCCCGACACCGTGTCGCTGCGCCTGCTCCAGGGCGCCCGGCTGATGGAGGCCTGACCATGGCTGGGGACCGCCCTGCGAGCGTCGATCCGGATGCGCTGAGCTGGTACGAGGCAACGGCCCGCCAGCGCGCCGTGGCGCTGACGGATCCGGGAAGCTTCCGGGAATTCCTCGGCCCGACCGAGCGGTGCATGAGCCCCCACCTGCCGCTCTTCGATCTGCCCCGCGCCTTCGATGACGGCATCGTGGTCGGCCGCGCGACCCTCGACGGCAGCCCTGTCCTGATCGCCGCCCAGGAGGGCCGCTTCATGGGTGGCGCCTTCGGCGAGGTGCACGGGGGCAAGCTGGTCGGCCTGCTCCGGGCTGCCTTGGAGCTGAAGCCGAAGGCGGTGCTGATCCTGTTCGACACTGGCGGCGTCCGTCTGCAGGAGGCCAATGCTGGCGAGACGGCCATCGCCGAGACCATGCGGGCCATCGTGGACGTTCGCGCGGCCGGGATTCCGGTGATCGGGCTGATCGGCGGCCGGGCCGGCTGCTACGGCGGTGGCGGCCTCATCGCCGCCACGTGCTCGCGGCTCGCGGTATCGGAGGGCGGTCGCATCTCGGTGTCCGGCCCCGAGGTCATCGAGACCAACAAGGGCGCAGAGGAATTCGATTCCCGGGACCGGGCGCTCGTCTGGCGCACGATGGGCGGCAAGCACCGCCGGCTCACCGGTGGCGCCGATGCGTTCTGCGCCGACACCGTCGCGGCGTTCCGGAGGGCCGCCCTCGACCTGATCGGCCGGGCACCGGCCTTCGACCTCGACGCCCTCGAGGCCGAGCAGGCGCGGCTCGAAGCCCGGATCGCGCGGTTCGGCGATTGCCGCGATGCCACCGATGTCTGGGCGCGCCTCGGCGTGAACGATCCCGAGTCGGTTCCGGCGATGGACATCGACGCCTTCGACGACACCGTGGCCCGGGTCAGGGAGGCCGACCATGACGCTCGCTGAGATTCTCGCTTCCTTGTTTCCGAAGGGGCATGCCGTCTCGGTCCGCGACGGACTGGTGACCGGGAGCGGCCCCTTCGCGGGCGGCCAGATCCGCGTCGTGGGTGTTGACGGCGATACGCCGCTCGGAGTCGACGGGGCGCTGACGCTGTCGCGTGCCGTGCTCGACGCGGTCCGGGCGGGCGACCGGGCACCGATCCTGGTGGCGGTCGATTCGGACAGCCAGCGCATGAGCCGTCGGGACGAGCTTCTGGGCTTGAACGAATGCTTGGCGCATCTCGCCAAGACACTGCTCCTCGCGGACCGTTCTGGGCATCCGACGATCGGGCTGATCTACGGCCATTCGGCCGCCGGTGCCTTCATCGCCACGGCGCTTGCCACGCGGGTCCTGGCGGCGCTGCCCGGCGCCAATCCGAGCGTAATGGACCTCCCCTCGGTCGCCCGTGTCACCAAGCTGCCCCTGGAGAAGCTCCAGGACATGGCGAAATCGACACCCGTCTTCGCGCCGGGCATCGACAACATGGTAGCGACCGGCGCGGTCCATGTGGTCCTCGATCCGGACAAGCCGCTGGACAGCCAGATCCGCGACCTCATCGCGGATCTGCAGCCCGGTGACGTGCGGGACCGTCTCGGCGAGGAGCGCGGCGGCCGTCCTGTGGCGCGGGCCGTGGCCGAGGCGGTGGCCGGTCAGGCCCGCCTTGCCTGAACGCTACACGCGCCACGATCTCGTCCGCGCCGATCCTGCGGCCTGGGCAACGTGGCTCAAGACCCGGGCCGATCTCGACGGCGTTCCCCACGTCGCCGGATGGGCCGAGGCGGGACGGCCGCTCATCGTCCGCCGCCGTGTGCCGGGCGAGTCCGCCTCGGATGTGTCGCTCGGTCTGCCCTTGCCGCCCGCCGACGGGAAGCGGCGGATCGGATTGGCCCTGCCGGCAGCGGCGCTCTCGCCCGTGACCGAGGTGACCCTCGCTGCGGTCGCCAAGCTGGCGCCGGTACTATGGGGTTCGACCCTCGATGCGCTGGTAGCGCTCGGGCGTTCCCACGGCAGCGCACCGCGGCCGTTCGGCGGGTTGCTGTGGCAGGCCGTGACCGGCCTGACTTACCTGAGCACGAGCTCCGATCTCGACCTGCTCTGGCCTTGCGGTGAGACAGTGCCTTCCGGCCTGCTTGATGGCATCGCCGCCATCGCGGAGGCGGCGCCGATGGGCATCGACGGAGAGATCCTGCTGTCGGACGGCGCCGGCCTGCACTGGCGCGAATTGCGCGATGCGCCGGATGGCGGGTCAGTGCTGGTCAAGAGCCTGGATGGCCTCGTCCTGCGCCCCGTCGATCCTCTCCGAGCTAGGGTCATCGGATGACGCTCGCGATCCTCCTGTCCGGTCAGGGCGGTCAGCACCCGGCCATGTTCGACCTTACGGCCGAACATCCGGAGGCTCAGGAGGTCTTCGCGGCCGCGAGGCCGCTCCTCGGCGGCGCAGACCCGCGCGATCTCGCCCGAAGCGGCGGCGAAGCGCTGCACGCCAATCGTTCCGGTCAGATCCTCTGCTGTGTTGCCGCGCTCGCCGGCTGGCGCGCGCTCGGGCCGGCACGGTCGGCGCGAGCCATTGTGGCCGGCTACAGCATCGGGGACCTCGCGGCCTGGGGCGTCGCCGGCCGCTTCGATACAGAGACCGTGCTGAGGCTCGCCGCCCGACGCGCCGAGGCGATGGATGCCGCCTCCGGTGCAGGTTTCGGTCTGGCCGGGATCCGCGGCCTGAGGCTCGAAAGTCTCGGTCCCCTCGCGGAGCGGCACGGGTGTCACCTCGCCATCCGCAACGCCGCAGATAGCGGCGTGGTCGGCGGGCGGCGCGACGCCCTCGACGCACTATGCCGCGAGGCGAGTGCGTCCGGGGCGCAGCGAGCGGTCGTCCTGCCGGTCCACACGCCGTCCCACACGCCGCTACTGGCGGCCTCCACACAGGCATTCCGTGCGACGCTCGGCACGACGACCCCATGCCGTCCCCCGCCCGGAGCGCCGCGCCTCGTCAGCGGCCTCGACGGCGCAGCCGTCTTCCGCGTGGAGGAAGGGCTCGAAAAGCTCGCACGCCAGATCTCGCACACCATCGACTGGGCGGCATGTCTGGAGGCCTGCCGTGAGTATGGGGCCGATCGCGTCCTGGAACTGGGGCCTGGCCACGCCCTGGCCACCATGGCCCGCAACGCGCTCCCAGAGGCGCGGGTCCATGCGCTGGAAGAATTCCGATCCCTCGCGGGAGTCACCGATTGGCTGACCAGGCGGTAGGCGCAAGGGATCGAACTTGCGAAAGTTCGCCCGGGCGGCGTCTTTATTCGCCCGTTGCCCGCATCCGGCACGCCGCTACGGTGTGCAGCTTCGCACAATATTGATGTCGGACCCTCGCCTTGACGCGGATGCCGCCGGGGTCGTAGCAGCCGGGCATCTTCGGGACGGGACGGGTTCATGACGGCCAAGCGAGCGCTGATCACGGGTGTGACGGGCCAGGACGGGGCGTATCTGGCGCAGCTGCTCCTGGAGAAGGGCTACGCGGTCACCGGGATCGTGCGCCGCTCCAGCCATGCCGGCGTGTTCGACCACCGGCTGAAGTGGCTCGGCATCCTCGACGACGTCGAGCTGGTCGACGGCAACCTGCTCGACCTCTCGGCGCTGATGCGCATCGTCCAGGCCGCCAAGCCCGACGAGATCTACAATCTCGCCGCCCAATCGTTCGTCACCTCCTCCTGGCAGCAGCCGCTGCTGACCGGGCAGGTCACGGGCCTGGGCGCCGTGCACATGCTGGAGTGCCTGCGCTCGGTGGCGCCGCACGCGCGCTACTATCAGGCCTCGACCTCGGAGATGTTCGGGCTGATCCAGGAGGAGCGCCAGAGCGAGTCGACGCCGTTCTACCCGCGCTCGCCCTACGGCGTGGCCAAGCTCTACGCGCACTGGATGACCATCAACTACCGCGAGAGCTTCGGTCTGCACGCCTCGAACGGCATCCTGTTCAACCACGAGAGCCCGCTGCGGGGTGTGGAGTTCGTCACCCGCAAGGTCACGGACGCGGTGGCGCGGATCAAGCTGGGCAAGCAGAAGGAGCTGCGGCTGGGCAACATCGACGCCAAGCGCGACTGGGGCCATGCCCGGGACTACGTGCAGGCGATGTGGCTGATGCTGCAGCAGGACCGGCCGGACGACTACGTGATCGCCACCGGGCGGACCACGACGGTGCGGGGCATGTGCGCGATCGCGTTCAAGCATGTGGGCCTGAACATCGACGATCATCTGGTCATCGACCCGGCCCTGTTCCGTCCGGCGGAGGTGGAGGTGCTGCTGGGCAACCCCGCCAAGGCCAAGGCGACCTTCGGCTGGGAGGCGCAGACCAGCCTCGAGGCGCTGATCACCGAGATGGTCGACGCCGACATCAAGCGCCTCAGCGCCAACGCCTGAGCGGCAGAGGCTCGCCGCCACCCGCCCGCTGGTCCATATGGCGCGCATCCTGTCTCGGAGGTGCGTGCCGTGAAGACCTACCAGCTCTACATCGACGGCGAGTACGTCGATCCGACCGAAGGCGCTTGGTTCGAATCGGTCGATCCCTACCGGGGTGAGCCCTGGGCTCGGATTCCCCGGGCTTCGCGGGCCGACGTCGATCGGGCGGTGGCCGCCGCCAGGCGCGCTATGTGGGAGGGGCCCTGGGCCACCATGACGGCCTCGGCGCGCGGCAAGGTGTTGCGGCGGATCGGCGACTTGGTGGAGCGCGAGGCGAAGGCTCTGGCGGAGGTCGAGGTCCGTGACAACGGTAAGCTCTTCGCCGAGATGTACGGCCAGACCCGCTACCAGCCCGAATGGTGGTGGTATTTCGCGGGGCTGGCCGACAAGGTCGAGGGCGCCCAGGTGCCGATCGACAAGCCGGAGACCTTCGCGTTCACTCGGCACGAGCCGGTGGGCGTGGTTGGGGCGCTGACCGCCTGGAACTCGCCCCTGCTGTTCGTGGCCTGGAAATGCGCGCCCGCGCTCGCGGCCGGCTGCGCGGTCGTGATCAAGCCTTCCGAGTTCGCCTCAGCCAGCACGCTCGAATTCGCCCGCCTGACCAAGGAAGCCGGGCTCCCGGACGGGATGTTCAACGTCGTGACCGGCTTCGGCGGCGAGGCGGGCACCGCCATCGTCGAGCATCCGGATGTCGCCAAGATCACCTTCACGGGGTCTGACGTCACGGGCGCGAAGGTCTACGAGGCGGCTGCGCGCCAGATCAAGCGCGTATCCCTGGAGCTCGGCGGCAAGTCCCCCAACATCGTCTTCGCCGATGCCGACCTGAAGGCCGCCGCCGCGGGCGCGATCTCGGGCATCTTCGCGGCGACCGGGCAGACCTGCATCGCCGGCTCCCGTCTCCTCGTGCAGAACAGCATCCGCCAGGAATTCACCGAGCGGCTGGTCGAACTCGCCCGCACCGCCAAGCTCGGCGACCCGATGCAGGCCGACACCAATATCGGGCCGATCACCACGCCGCCCCAATACACGAAAGTGCTCGACTACATCGCGCTGGCCAAGAGCGAGGGTGCACGCTGCGTGTTCGGCGGCAATCCCGCCTCCGGACCCGGCGTGATCGGCGGCCAGTTCGTCGAGCCGACGATTTTCACCGGCGTCACCAATGACATGCGCATCGCCCAGGAGGAGGTGTTCGGCCCGGTCCTGTCGATCATCGGCTTCGAGGACGAGGCCGAGGCGCTGAAGGTCGGCAACGACGTGATCTATGGGCTCGCCGCCGGCGTCTGGACCCAGGATATCGGCCGCGCGATGCGGATGTCGAAGGGGCTGCGGGCCGGCACGGTCTGGGTGAACACCTACCGGGCCGTCAGCTACATGATGCCGTTCGGCGGCATGAAGCGCTCCGGCATCGGCCGCGAGAGCGGCATCGAGTCGATCCGCGAGTTCCTGGAGACCAAGAGCGTCTGGATCTCGACCAGCCGCGAGGCTCCGGAGAACCCGTTCGTGATGCGGTGAGGGACGGGGCCGCGTCGCCCGAGGGCGGCGCGGCGTCCGGCTTCTCGAACCCGGTCTCACACCGTCTTCAGCAGCCAGCGCAGCGGCAGCGCGATGGCGGTGAGGCCGGCGACGCCGCCGGCCCACAGGGCGACGAACCAGCCCAGGCGACGCAGGGACGTCACGGCGGTTACTCTGGTCATCGCCCGGCCTCCTAGTGGTAACCGGGGGCGCCCGCCGCGACCTTGCCGCGGAACAGCCAGTAGACGTAGGCCGTGTAGACCAGCACCATCGGCACCAGCACCACCGCGCCCGCCAGCAGGAAGGCCTGGCTGCTCGGATGGGTGGCGGCGTCCCAGATCGTCACCGCCGGCGGGACGATCATCGGCCACAGGCTGATCCCGAGGCCGATATAGGACAGCAGGAACAGCCCCAGCGCGCACAGGAACGGCGTCACCTCGGCGCGCCGGTCGAGCGCCACGAAGAAGCGCCAGGTCAGAAGCGCCACAAGGATCGGCACCGGCGCGGCGAGCGCCAGATTCGGCCAGGACAGCCACCGGGCCCGGAACGCGTCGCTCAGGATCGGCATGGCCGCGGAGACCGCCACGATGGCCGCGATCGTCACGAGACCCAGCCGGCGTGCCAGCTGGTAGGCCCGGAGCTGGAGTTCGCCGTCGGTCTTCCAGATCAGCCAGCACGCGCCGAGCAGGCCGTAGCCCGCCACCAGGGCGGCGCCGGTCAGGAGCGAGAAGGGCGTGAGCCAGTCCCACCAGCCGCCCGCATAGGCGCGCTCGCTCACGCGAATGCCCTGCACGTAGGCGCCGAGGCAGATCCCCTGGCAGAAGGCTGCGACATAGCTGCCCCACGAGAAAGAGCGATCCCACCAGAGCTGAGTCCAGGGCGTCGGTGCGCGGAAGCGCATCTCGAAGGCGACGCCGCGGAACACCAGGGCCAGCAGCATCAGGATCAGCGGCATGTAGAGGGCCGGCAGGATGGTCGCGTAGGCGAGGGGAAAGACCGCGAACAGGCCGCCACCGCCGAGGATCAGCCAGGTCTCGTTGCCGTCCCAGACCGGCGCGACCGTGTTGACCATCACGTCGCGCTCCGCCTTGCCGCGGACGGCGGGGAACAGGATCCCCACCCCGAGGTCGAAACCGTCCATCACCACGTAGAGGAAGACCGCGGTGGCAATGAGGAGCGCCCAGATGAGCGTGAGATCGAGGGACATCGGGCTTACTCCGCAGGCTGCGCGATGGGCCGGCCGCTCGTCTGGCCACCGGCGACGAGGGCGGGAGCCGGCGTGATGCCGGCCGTGCGGATCGGCAGGTCCGTGGGCGGCCCGGGCTCGTGGGCATGCGGAACTTGGTTGAACAGGTGCAGCAGGTACCAGATGCCCGCGCCGAATACCGCCAGGTAGACCACCGCGAAGGCGGCCAGCGAGGCGGCCACGGCGGGGGCGGCGATGGGCGCGACGCTGTCGGCGGTCCGCAGCATCCCATAGACCGTGAAGGGCTGGCGACCCGCCTCGGTCACGGTCCATCCGGCGGTGACCGCGATCAGGCCCGAGGGCCCCATCGCGACGGCGAAGCGATGCAGCCAGGGGGTATCGTAGAGCCGCCCCTGCCGGCGCAGCCAGAGCGAGGCGACGCCTAGCGCGATCATCAGCAGGCCGAGGCCGACCATCACGCGGAAGGACCAGAAGACCAGCGGCAGGTTCGTCGGCCATGTGTCGCGCGGCATGTCCTTGAGGCCGCGAACCTCGCCGTCGACGCTATGGGTGAGATAGAGGCTCGCGAGGCCTGGAATGCCGACCCGATCGCGAACCGTAGCGGCCTCCGCGTCCGGCCAGCCGAACAGGATCGCGGGCGCGCGCCGCTCCGTGTCGAAATGACCTTCCATGGCGGCGACCTTAGCCGGCTGGTGTTCGTAGGAATTGCCGCCGTGCAGGTCGCCGATCACGAGTTGGGCCGGCGCCACGACGGACGCCATCCACATCGCCATGGAGAACATCAGCCGTGCCCGGGGATTGCCGCGGTCGCGCAGGAGATGCCACCCACCCACCGCGCCGACGATCATCGCGGTGGTGAGATAGGCGCCCGTCACCGTATGAGCGAAGCGGTATGGGAAGGATGGATTGAAGATGATCGCCCACCAGTCGGCCGGGGCGAAGCGGCCGTCCGGCCCGAGGACGTGGCCAGCGGGCGTCTGCATCCAGGAATTGGCCGACAGGATCCAGAACGCGGAGACCAGGGTGCCGCCGGCGACCAGGCAGGTCGCCAGGAAGTGCAGCCGCTTGCCCACGCGCTCGAGGCCGAACAGCATGACCCCGAGGAAGCCGGCCTCAAGGAAGAAGGCGGTGAGCACCTCGTAGCCCAGCAATGGCCCGAGAACCGGCGCCGTCCGGTCAGCGAAGGCCGACCAGTTGGTGCCGAACTGATAGCTCATGACCAGGCCCGACACGACGCCCATGGCGAAGGCGACGGCGAAGATGCGGAGCCAGTAGCGGTAGGTGTCGAGGTAGACGGCCTTGCCAGTGCGCAGCCAGAAGCCTTCGAGCACCGCGAGATAGCTCGCCAGCCCGATGGTGAAGGCCGGAAACAGGAAGTGCCAGACGACGGTGAGCGCGAATTGGGCTCGCGCGAGGTCGACTGCGCTGGGCAGTTCGAGGGCGGACATCGGGGTCTCCGGAAAACGGACCAGAAGGATCTGGCGTGATCCCGACGAACGCTCCTTGATCCAACTCAAAGCCTGGCAGCGCAGACCCGCGGAGGCTCAGGCGGCCCAGCTCATTGCGCTGGATCAAGGCTGCGCGGCGCCCGGTCACCGACAGTGCCTCAGCCGGTCCCGGTCTCGGGCCCCGAGGAGGCCGCCATGAGCTACGCCAACATCCTGGTATCTCTCGACTTTGCGGAGACCGCGCCGGACCGTGTGCGGCTCGCAGCCGATCTCGCGCGCCGCTTCGACGCGACGCTGACCGGCGCCGCAGCCGCGGAGGTGCCGGCGCCGCTCTTCGCGCATGACATCCGCGACGCGCAGGCCCAATACGACCGCGCCAGGGATGAGATCTTGCACGAGCTCGAGCGGGCGCATGCGGTGTTCGCGCGCTGCGCCGGCGAGGCACCCAGGACCGACTGGCGCAGTGCCACCGCACGGCCCTTCGCCTATTTCGTGGAACAGGGGCGCGCCGCCGACCTGCTGGTGATCGGACGCGGCGGTCCGACCGATCTCGATCCTGGTCCGCTCGGCATGGCACCCGGTCCCGTCCTGATGGAGGCCGGCCGGCCGGTCTTGGTGGTGCCGCCGTCGATCTCGAGCCTGCGTGGGGACCGCATCGTGGTGGCCTGGAAGGACACGCCCGAGGCACGCCGGGCTGTCACCGGGGCTCTCCCGTTCCTCCAGTCTGCCAAGCAGATCACCGTGGTCACCGCGGGCGAAGGTGCCCGGTTCGAAGGAGCGCAGGATGTCGCCGCGCATCTGACACGCCACGGCGCCTCCGCGACCACGCATCTTCTGACCACGACGACGAGCGACGGTGACGAGATCCTCAGATTCGCCCGCAAGCAGGACGCGGACCTGATCGTGATGGGCGCCTACGGCCATTCGCGCCTGCGGGAATGGGCGTTCGGCGGGGCGACCCGTCACATTCTGGAGACGGCCTCAATCTGCTGCCTGATGGCGCATTGATCGGCCGCGGCTCAGCTCGCCGCCCGCCGCTCGAGCCCGCCGGGATCGATCAGCCGCACGCCGCCGGGCACGATCAGGATGGTCTTCTCGCGATCGAGACGCGTGAGCATCCGGCTCACCGTCTCGATGGTGAGGCCGAGATGGTGCCCGGCGGCTCTCCTCGGACTGCGCGCTATGAGCCAGAACGTTGTGGGCCCGCAGCTCCTGGCTCCGCTGCCTCATCGTTCCCAGATTCGTTACCGCCTTGATCTCACCGGCGCTGGACGGTTCACATCGTTGATCATGCCGATGCGGAACACCGAAAACATCCCGATCCCGGTCGAGATGCAAAACAAGCATCACCGCAGAGTCGATCATGATCGCGTGCAGGCTGGAAGGTTGGGTCCTGGCGCAGTCCGGCCGAGAAGAAGCCATTGTGAAATGACTTCTGAATGATGTGTCTGCCCATAAGGTCGGGAGTGCATCGCACATACGGCCTGATATGGCAGAGCGCACAGAGGCGGCGCCTCAGGCGGCGACGTGTTTCCTCTGTCTCGAACGTTTTTCCGGTTCTCGGCGCCACGCTGGAGGAGCCTTTCAGGAGCGGCGCACGCGCCGGTTGACCCGACGCGCGAGCCGCTCGCCCGCCGTCTGCACCGCCTGCACCAGGACGATAAGCACGACGACGACCGCAAGCATCACTTCTGGCCGGAAGCGCTGGTAGCCGTAGCGGATCCCGAGATCGCCGAGCCCGCCGCCTCCGACGACACCGGCCATTGCGGAGAATCCCAGGAGCGAGACGACGGCCAGCGTCAGACCCAGCACGATCCCCGGCATCGCCTCGGGAATCAGCACCTTGGCGATGATCTGCACTGGGCTCGCTCCGAAGGCATGGGCTGCCTCGACGAGCCCGTGATCCACCTCGCGGATCGCCGTCTCGATCAGGCGCGCGATATACGGCACCGCCGCCACGGTGAGCGGCACCGTAGCGGCGTAGGTACCGATCGAGGTCCCCGCCACGAGCCGTGTGAACGGGATGATCGCCACGACCAAGATGATGAAAGGCGTTGAGCGCGTCGCGTTGACGACGAGTCCCGTAACCGTGTTGAGCGCCGGCGCCGCGAGGAGCTCGCCGCGCTGGCTCGTCGCCAGGAACACGCCCAGCGGCAGGCCGACCAATGTCCCGATCCCGGCGGAGAGCGCCACCATGGTCAGGGTGTCGAGTGTGGCCCCGGCGAGCAGGCCGGCGTAATCAGGCCACACGGGCCGCCTCCTGGGCCGGAATCAGGTAGCCGAGCAGGTGCGCCGCGATGCCGGCATGGGCGAGGTAGGCCTGTGCCCGAGCGACCACGTCCGGCGTGGGAGACAGGGCGACGGCGAGGGCACCGAAGGGCAGGTCACCGATCTCGTCCACCGCCCCGGCCAGGATCGTGGCCTCGATGCCGGTCTCGCGGGCGAACCGTGCGAGGATCCCACCGTCACCGCCAGGTCCCCGGAAGGCGATGCGCAGCACCGGCGCCCGGCCGGGGCGCGGCTCGACATCGATCCGCGCGGCAAGGCCGGGCGGAACGGCGAGCCCGATCTCCGTGGCGAGCAGGCTGCGGGTGATGTCGGTCTGCGGCCGGGTGAACACGTCGAAGACCGGACCGCTCTCCACGACCGCGCCCCGGTCAATCACCGTCACATGCTCCGCGATGGCCCGAACCAGCGACATCTCGTGCGTGATGAGTATGACGGTGAGCCCGAACGTGCGGTTGATCCGCTTGAGCAACGCCAGGATCGCGCGCGTGGTCTCGGGATCGAGCGCGGAGGTCGCCTCGTCGGAGAGAAGCACACCCGGCCCGGTCGCCAGCGCCCGGGCGATGCCGACGCGCTGCTTCTGCCCACCCGAGAGTTCGGCCGGATAGCGGCCCGCCAGAGCCTCGAGGCCGACGAGCGCGAGCAACTCCGCGACGCGGTCGCGGATCGCAGCGCGCCTCCACCCCGCAAGTTCCAGCGGCAGAGCGACATTGCCGGCCGCATTGCGCGAGGAAAGCAGATTGAAGTGCTGGAAGATCATGCCGACCCGGCCCCGGACGGCTCGCAGGTCCCGCTCGCACAGGCTCGACACCTCGGCGTCGCCGACGAAGACGCGGCCTGCGCTCGGACGCTCCAGGCCGTTGATGAGCCGGATCAGCGTCGACTTGCCGGCACCCGACCGGCCGATGATCCCGTAGATGGAGCCTGCCGGAACGGTGAGGTCGACACCCGTGAGGGCGGCGACCGGCTGAGCCCCCCGGCACGCGGGGAAATGCTTCGAGACCTGTTCGAAGCGGATCATGGGGCCTGCCTGTCTCCGAACCGGCGAAGGCACTACAATGTCGACCACTCGTGGCTCCCCGATCGGGACCAGTTGCCCCGCTTTGCGTCGTGCCGGCTGAAGGTCTCATGATTCGCGGCCGGCCCGAGGCCAGCCAAAGCAACTACATTCCGAATGGATCCGTCTGAATGTCGCAGATTAATCTTCCCGGATGTCAATGAAGGGACATCGTTTTCTCCGGCGACACTTATGGATCGGACACCAGAGCAGGTGAGCATCTATCAGGGTGACCTGAACCAACCCGCCGCGGCATGGTCCCGCGCCCGTGCTCCGTCACGTCGTCCGGACCGGGATGACGGATCCCTTGTAACGATCGTGGATGAAGCGGGCGGCTTCGGCGGAGGTCAAAAGAGACGCGAGCCGCTGGATCCGTTCGTCGTTGGCGAGCGGCTGGGTGGTGACGAGGACGTTGGCGTATGGGTTGCCCTCGGCGCGCTCCAGAGCGAGCGCGTCGCGCGCGGGGACGAGCCCGAATTCCAGGGCGTCGTTGCCGTTGATGACGGCGAGCGCCACGTCGTCGAGGGTCCTGGGCAGTTGCGGCCGTGCTACCTCGACGATCCGAAGGTTCTTCGGGTTCTCGGCAATGTCGCGGATCGTTGCGAAGGCCCCGTCACCGCCCGTGCGCAGGCGGATCAATCCGTTCTCTTGGAGGAGCCTCAGCCCACGGCTGAAGTTGGTGACGTCGTTCGCCAGCGCGACGGTAGCACCCGGCTGCAACTCCACCACGGTCCTGACGCGGTGCGAATAGATCCCGAGGGGCTCGATATGCACGGCGGCGACGACGGCGAAGCGGACCCCGAGTTCCGCCTCCTCCGAGCGGAGGTAGGGCACATGCTGGAAGAAGTTCGCATCTGCATCGCCGTCGCGCAGGAGCGCGTTCGGGCGCACATCGCCGCTGATCTCTATGACCTGTACCGGATAGCCCGGCGCGAGTCTTGCCGTGACGAAGTGCAGGATTTCCGCGTGCGGCACGGAGGAGGCCACGATCCGAAGCGGCGATGCTGCCCGGGCTCCGTTTGCCGCCAGCACCAGCGCTCCAGCCAGAACGGAGCGTCGCGTCGTCGTCATCTGGACCTCGTCGTCATGGTGTAGGGCGGAGCCGGGATGATTGACGGAACTGGCTGCCGGGACGTGCTGGCCGAGGTTGCGCCCAGCCATTCACCGGCGGAGGCGGTTCCCATCAGGTTTGCGCATCGGCGTGGGCCCATGCGCCTTGCGCTCACAGGAGGCGAAGACAGAGCGACGCGCGTTGGCAGCTTCATGAGAAGGGGCGACCACGACATTCTCAGTCCGCCTGATCGGCCGACCTGAAGTAGGAACGCGGTCAGGTTAGCCCAGGCATGCGAGAATGTAATCCCAAATATGGCCAGGGCAACAGGAAATCGTTCCCGCGCCGCGCCCTCGTGGCAGGACCTCGTTTGCTGTGGCCGGCTTTCCGACGCCGAGCGCACGCCGAACGTCTTGGGAGGCCACACGCAGAAAGCGCATCGCCCATCGTGACGGACTCGATCGGATCAGAGCCGGGTTCCCGACTACCGGCCCGTGAGAAAGCCGGAAGCCACTTACAACGGTCTTGTCTGCCGTTCCTTCAGCCACATCAGACCGGCCAGGACCATCCATGGGCACACGAACAGGATGAAGGCGAGCAGCCCCACGGCTAACCTCCTGGCAGAGCGCGGCGGATCTCAGGAAACGTTAGGGGGATTCGATGGATCCCGCGCAATCGCCGTCAACCGGGCCTGGCGAGCCATCGCGATCAACTCCGATGCGGTGAGGCCGCGAGACGGCAGCGGCTCGGGACAATCGGCAGCTCTGGGCGGACGCGGCGCCGGCGGGAGCGTGGCGGCCCGTCCCGGCCAGAGCCGCTTGAGCCGACCGGCCTTCCGCAGGGTTTGATCCGCCACGCATGCACCTCCCGCAAATCACCTGCTGCCACGGGTAGGCGAGGGCTCGGGATTGGGTAAGGCGAGGGCCGACAAGGGTCGGGCCGCGGTCCGGCGTCAGCGGCATGAACAGCCCTCTAGGCGAGGCCGTCAATCGCCCTAACACCGCGCCTCTTCTGGCCGCTCCCGTTCGCGACGGCTGCCCGAGAGGCTCGCCTCGATGCTGGTGGCGGCATCGCCCTCGGTGAGGCCGACGATGCCGGCCAGCGCACGGTTGAAGTCGACCTTCAGGGCGGGACTTCTCGACTGCTCCTGGATCCGCGCGTCGGCGATACCCGCGACCCGCCGGATCCGCGACAGCAGCGTGTATGCGTAGGCGCGGTTGGCGCCGACTGGGATTCGATGGGTTCGATGTCGTTGACGGTGGTGGTCAGCGAGCGCTCGACGACCGACACGATGCGGCCCGACGTATCCTCGGGTGGCAGGCTTGTATGTTGCCAGACGACGCTGATCACCGGGATACCGATGCTCGGGAAGATGTCGGTCGGACTCCGGAAAAGCGTTAGGACCCCGAAGATCAGGATCAGAATCGACATCGCGAAGGTGTAGGAGCGCAGAAGTGCGAGTCTAACGGTTGCGGCCATCGTTGAAGACTTGGCCGCGTCGCGATGTGAGGATGAAGCCGGGGCGCGCGCTGCGACCTGCATTTGGCATTCTGGATACAGCCGGCAATTTGGGCGATGTCGTGGCTTCGGTCAGCTCTCATTTTTGGAAACATTGAGAGACAATTTATTGTAGTTGTCATAATTCAGCTATTCGGAGATATTACCAAGTAAAGAGCAAAAATAACTGCATTATTGTTCAACAGAGTCCGCTCCGAGCGGCGCCCCGGGGTTGCATCATCCTCCCCATAGGCGGATACAGCCGCGAGCACCCTGCGCGAATGGTGATCGCGGTCCGACGGCTCCGGCTGTCGGGGAGCCGCCATGGAGGCAGGGACTCCGATCTGCAGGCCGACCGGTAAAGCCCACCATCGCGATCGCTCATCGTGCCGAACGACTGGTGCGACAAGTTTTCAAGACGCTTGCAAGCAAATTTGGGAAAGCTGAATGCGACGAACATCGGCGGGCATGTTTCCAATCATCCCCGGCACTGGCCAGTGCGGTACGCGTTCAGGGCGAATTCGATCCAGAGGTCATGTCGCTATCCGCAATTGCAGGAGCAGCCCGTCTCACGGCATTGTCGCTGCAAGTCCTGCCTCAGAATAGTGACAGCCTCTGATGAAATCCCTCTTGTGCCTGGAATAGCGGCTCGCCCCATGGCGCGGACGTAAACAGCGAGCACCCTGTCCTCGGCCTCGTCCAATTGCTCCGTCTGAGGAGGGCGGCGCCGGTGAGGGTGTGGACAGCGCCGAGTCTCGATGTCGGCGACTTGGCGTCCCCAAGTCACTCCGGTGTTGGCGCGCTGATGCGCCGCCGCCCAAGTTGGAGGCGTGACAGTGAGACCCAGATCGGTCAACACGGTTGACCGACTTTGTTGAACGCGTGAAGCTTGCGTGGGCAGATT
Source organism: Methylobacterium sp. CM6257 (assembly GCF_054611515.1). Classification (NCBI taxonomy): domain Bacteria; kingdom Pseudomonadati; phylum Pseudomonadota; class Alphaproteobacteria; order Hyphomicrobiales; family Methylobacteriaceae; genus Methylobacterium; species Methylobacterium sp. CM6257. The sequence continues at coordinate 4,752,467 of NZ_CM137735.1, read as the reverse complement.
GTCGACCACTTGAGCCGAACGAACCCTCATGGCTATTCGCGCGGAGAAGGCCGGCATGGCAGAGGCTCACGACACGGCGGCCCGTGTCGCGCAACTGGAAGCGGACAATGCGCGGCTACGACGCCTCCTGGACGAGGCGGGGGCGCCCGATGGGCTGCGCCATGGATTGCGCGACACGATGGCCATGCTCCGCGCTGTGCTGCGTTTGTCAGCCGAGAGCGCCGAGAGCGTCGAGAGCTACGCGACACATCTGGAGGGACGGCTCGACGCCATTGCACGGGTCCGCGTGACGGCGGACACCTTCGGTGAGGTCAATCTGCACACGCTGACCTCGGATGAGTTGATGGTCCATCTGATCCGGGAGGGCGACCAGGCCGAGATCACCGGTCCGACGATACGGCTCCGGCCGAAATCGGCGCAGCTCGTCACCCTCGCGATCCACGAACTCTCCAGCAACGCCGTGGAGCACGGGGTCTTCGGCCTGGCCGAAGGCCGGGTCGACGTGTCGTGGTCGCTTGTCGAAGAAACCGCGAGCCATCCCGGCATGCTGACGCTAATCTGGAAGGAATCGGGCGGGGCAGGCGTGACCGCCCCGACCCGGCGGGGCTTCGGCATGCAGGTTCTCGAAGAGATGCTGAGCTATGAACTCGGCGCCCGCGTCGATCTCGCCTTCGAACCCGACGGCCTGCGCTGCATGATCCGCTTCCCCCTGGTCGCCCGCGTGGGACGCGTCGTCGACGAGATCGCCCCCGAGGAGAACGGCGAGCCGCTCTGATACCGGCTCCCGAGGGCGCTTCAGCCTATGGGCCCGCGCGGCTTCACGAACCTGACGCGTCGCGCGGTCGGCCCGCTCGCTCGCCTGCGCGATCGTGTCCATGCCGGCCGCGATGGCGGAGACGGCCTGCGACGCCGTCTGCATGCTCCCGGACATCTCCCGCGTCACCGCAGATTGCTCTACCGCCGCCGCGATGGCGGCCGACACCTCGCTGAGCGTGCGGATGGTGCCCTGGATCGCGCCGATCGCCTCCACGGCTTCGCGGGTCGCCGCTGGGTCGAGGCGATCTGCCCGCGATTCCGATCCGTCGCCAACCCCGTCTGCGCCGCGAGAGCCTTCACTTCGGAGGCGACCACGGCGAAGCCGCGGCCGGCCTCGCCGGCCCGGGCCGCCTCGATGGTGGCGTTGAGCGCCAGGAGGTTCGTCTGCGCGGCGATCCCGGAAATGAGGCCGACCACGTCGCCGCTCTGGGTCGCCTGCTCGCTCAGGCCCGCCACGATGCCGCCGGTGTGCTGCGCTTGTCCCACCGCTTGGCCGGCGATGTCTGCCGCGTGGCTCACCTGCTGACTGATCTCGCTCACCGAGACAGACAGTTGCTCGGCGCCTGAGGCCATGGAGCGGATGTCGCCCGAGACACGGCCGACCGTCTCGGCCGCTTCGCCGGTCTGCCGCGTCACGTCCTCCACGGCGCGGCCGATCGCGTCCAGATCGCTGCCGATGGCCCGCTGCGCCTCGGCCCGGCGCTGGCGCTCATGAACATGCGCGGTGATGTCGGTGGCGAAATCGACGACCCGGACCGGACGGCCATCCGCATCGGTGATCGGGTTGTAAGTCGCTTGGATCCAGACCTCGCGTCCGCCCTTTGCGATGCGCTTGTACTCGGCCGTCTGGAAGTCGCCGCGCCTGAGCCCTTCCCAGAACTGCCGATAGGCCGCGCTCTCGCGCAGTGCCGATTCAACGGATCTTACAGACACCATAACTATTTCCAAGTGCGGCGGCATGAATACGCGGAAGAAATAGCTTTCGCTTAGGAGTTGCGGTGCCATAATCTAGGTTAGCGTCGGTAGATTCATTGACCGGGCATCCGGTTGCAAGTAGCCTGAAACGTTGCCGGCCTACCAGCGACGGCAGCGGGCAGCCCGATCGGCAGTGGATCACCGGTTCATTCAGAGCCGGGTCTGGCGCCTCCCCTTGCGGTGTTTGCTCGACCCGGAACGTCCACCGTTTCAGCGGTCCCGGCTGATCGTTGCTTCAATCCGGCCATACGGTTCGTCGGTCGGCAAGAAAACGGTGCCCGGATTGCCGAGCCCGAAGGGCCTCAGGTCGATCGGCACGTAGTGCTTGTTGGGCATGACGAAGGTGATCTCGGCGAGTTCTTGTATCGCGGCGAGCGCTGCCTCGCCCATTCGGTACATGCTGTCCTGGACACCTCGGCTGTAGGTCGTCCCGAAGACTTCGAGCACCGTCGAAAGGATCCGCGCGTTGGCGGCCTCGTAATCGGCGGGCTCCGACGACCAGATCCAAGTCGCGTCCATGCTGGTCGCCGCGATACGGTCGTCCGTATCCGGCAGGGTGCGGTAGCGGTCGTCGACGAAGCCGGCCCAGCCCGATTGCGTGGTCTTCATGAACGTGTAGTTGCGCAGACCCGAGCGCAGGATCGTTCCGGCGCGGTCGGCGGAGAGGCCGACATAACCGGTGCCGTTCCCGTCCTTGGTGAAGGTGTGACCGTGCGGCAGGCCCCCGACAGCGTGGCGCAGCCAACGCGTCTCCTCGGCCTCGACGGTGACCGCCTCGATCTGCGGATAGGTATCGAGCAGGACACGCGCGACCGCGGCGACGAAGGCCTCCTTGTCCAGGGAGAGATTCTGCGCCGCCATGAGGTTGACGATGTTCTTGACGCTGTCGGTGGCGATGCAGGCCCGGTTGTCACCCTCAGTCCAGGCGGCATCGAAGCGCCCGGTCATCATCACGGAGAGAGTCAGTTCGCGGGGCGTGTGGTGATCGCCGTCGCGGGCCAGGCGCATCACCCGGACCCGTTCCTTGCCGTAGCGCGAAGCCGTCAGGGCCATGGGGATCTCCGACAGATGGCCGCGAAGTCGCGACCCACGGTGCAGCTTAATGCGGCAGCAACAGCCGTTCCAACGTTGCCCGGATCCGCGGCGACTTGACCGCCACGGCGCACCGGCAGGCATATTGCGAGGCTGAAGCTGCCCGGCATCCGGCCCACGAGGGGGTATGGACCTCAACACGATCGAGACCGTTCTCCGGCCCCGCAGCCGCTCCGAACTGCCCGATTGGCGGGACGGCGACGCGTGGCTCGGGGGCGGGACCTGGCTGTTCTCCGAGCCGCAGCCCGGGATGCGGCGCCTCGTCGATCTCACGAGCCTCGCCTGGTCTCCGCACACGATCGACCCGAATGGTCTGACATTGGCGGCGACCTGCACGATCGCACATCTCGACCGGCTGGAGCTGCCAGCGGCCTGGATCGGCGCGCCCCTGATCGGACTTTGCTGCCGGGCCCTGCTCGGCTCCTTCAAGATCTGGAACGTGGCCACCGTCGGCGGCAATCTGTGCCTGGCGCTGCCGGCAGGGCCGATGATCGCGCTGGCCACCGCCTTGGAAGGCACCTGCGCGATCTGGTCTGCGGATGGCAGCGACCGATGCCTGCCGGTGACGGAGTTCGTCCTCGGACCTCAGCGGAACGCCCTGCGCCCCGGAGAGATCCTGCGCAGCCTGTTCCTGCCGGCCGCCGCCCTCGAACGGCGAGCGGCGTTCCGGCGCATCAGCCTCAGTCCGAACGGCCGCTCCGGGGCGCTGCTGGTAGGCACGCGGGACGCGGCCGGCGCGTTCGCGCTCACCGTCTCGGCCGCAGTAAAGCGCCCGCTCCGTCTGGCCTTCGGGACTCTCCCGGACGACGCCACCCTGGATCGTGCGCTGAAGGACACGATCCCGGACGCGCTCTACCACGATGACGTTCACGGCCAGCCGGACTGGCGGCGGCACATGACCCGGCATCTCGCCCGGTCGATCCGGGATGAGCTCGGCACGCATGGCGCGGAGGAGATCCCGCAATGAGGCTGACCGTCAACGGCTTCGCCCACGAGGGCGAGCCCCGGCCGGGACAGTGCCTGCGCACCTTTCTCCGCGACGCCGGCTGGTTCGGCGTGAAGAAGGGCTGCGACGCGGGCGATTGCGGCGCCTGCACGGTGCATCTCGACGGCGAGCCGGTGCACAGCTGCCTGCTGCCCGCGTTTCGGGCCGAGGGCCGCAGCATCACCACCATCGAGGGACTGGCCGGCCCCTGCCGGCCGCAGGATCAGGTGGCCCCTGGGGTTCATCCCGTGCAGGCCGATTTCCTGGCGGCGCAGGGCTTTCAGTGCGGGTTCTGCACGCCCGGCATGATCATGACGGCAGCGGCCCTCGACCAGAGCCAGCGGCAGGATCTCGGCGCCGCTCTGAAGGGCAACCTCTGCCGCTGCACCGGTTACCGCGCCATCCGGGACGCGATCGCGGGCCGCTCACATACGGATCGGAGCGCCGACGGCGGCGATCCGGTTGGACGCAATCTGCCGGCGCCGGCGGCGCCTCTCATCGTGGCTGGCCGCGCACGCTTCACCTTCGACATGCCCTCCGGCAAGGCACTCCATCTCAAGGTCCTGCGCTCGCCGCACGCCCATGCCCGCATCCTGACGATCGAGACAGGAGCGGCGATGGCCATTCCGGGCGTGGTCGCCGTGCTCACCCATGCGGACGCGCCGCAGCGCCGTTTCTCCACCGGCCGCCATCAGGATCCACGGGACGACGCGGCGGATACGTGCGTCCTCGATCCGGTCCTGCGCTTCGTCGGCCAGCGGGTCGCCGCGGTCGTCGCCGAGACCGAGGCGGCCGCTGAGGCGGGTTGCCGGGCGCTGCGCGTCAGCTACGCGCTCCGCCCGGCCCTCCTCGACCCGGCCGATGCGCTCCTGCCGGACGCGCCGCGCGTTCATGATCCCCGCGATCGGCCGGGAGCGGATGCGCCGCCGCTCGGGAGCCATCCGAACCTCGCAGCCGAGGTGCACGGGGAGGTCGGCGACGTCGAAGCGGGCTTCGCCGCGGCCGACTTCGTCTATGCCGGGACCTTCCGGACCCAGCGGGTGCAGCACGCCGCGCTGGAGACCCATGGCTGCCTCGGCTGGCGCGATCCCGACGGGCGCCTGACGCTCCGCACCAGCAGCCAGGTGCCGTTCCTGACCCGGGACGCCCTGTGCAACCTGTTCGGCCTGGAGCGGGACGCGGTTCGCGTCGTCTGCGGCCGTGTCGGCGGCGGGTTCGGCGGCAAACAGGAGATGCTCACCGAGGATCTCGTGGCGCTCGCCGTGCTGCGCACCGGGCGTCCGGTGCGATGGGAGCTGACCAGGCCGGAGCAGTTCACCGCGACCACAACGCGCCACCCGATGCGGGTCACCGTGAAGGTCGGCGCCCATCGGGACGGCAGGCTCACGGCCATCAGCCTCGACGTCCTCTCCGACACGGGCGCCTACGGCAACCACGCGGGCGGCGTGATCCATCACGGCTGCAACGAGGTGCTGGCCGCCTACGCGTGCCCGAACAAGCGGGTGGACGGCTTCGCGGTCTACACCAACACGGTGCCGGCCGGCGCCTTCCGAGGCTACGGCCTCAGCCAGACGATCTTCGCCCTGGAATCGGCCCTCGACGAGATCGCCCGCGGCCTCGGCATCGACCCGTTCGACCTGCGCCGGATCAACGCCGTGAAACCCGGCGACGCGATGGTGTCGAACAGCTTGGAGCCGCACGACGTGGTGTTCGGCAGCTACGGGCTCGACCGGTGCCTGACGCTGGTGCAGGAGGCCCTGCGCGCCGATCCCGGGGCCGATCCGGAGCCGGGCTGGCGCGTCGGCACCGGTATGGCGATGGCGATGATCGATACCATTCCCCCGCGCGGCCACTTCGCCGACGCGCGGGTGAGCCTGGACGCGGATGGCGCCTACACCGTGCATGTCGGCACCGCCGAGTTCGGCAACGGCACCAGCACGGTGCATCGGCAGATCGCGGCCTCGGCCCTGCGTGCCGAACCGGACCAGGTCTGCGTCGCGGGGGCCGATACGGATGCAGTCGGCCACGATACGGGAGCCTATGGCAGCACCGGTACCGTTGTGGCCGGCCTCGCGACGCTCCGTGCCGCCGAGGCGCTCGCCGAACGGATCCGGAACCGGGCGGCGCAGCTGCGCGATGTCGATCCCTCGGCCTGCCGCCTCTCCGATGGATCGGTCGAGACGCCGCGCGGTCCCGTGGCGCTCGCCGCGCTTGGCCCTCTTGAGGCGCGGGGTCGCGCCGACGGCAGCCCGCGCTCGGTGGCGTTCAACGTCCAGGCCTTCCGGGTGGCGGTCCATCCGGTGAGCGGCGAAGTCCGCATCCTCCGGAGCATCCATGCCGCCGATGCCGGCCGAGTGATCAACCCGATGCAGTGCCGAGGCCAGGTCGAGGGCGGCGTCGCCCAGGCGATCGGAGCCGCGCTGTACGAGGATTTCCGCATCGACGCGGACGGCCGGGTCGTCACGCAGACATTCCGCGACTATCACATCCCGGCCTGCGCGGACGTGCCGGACACCGAGGTCCTGTTCGCCGAGACCCACGATAGCATCGGGCCGCTCGGTGCCAAGTCGATGAGCGAATCGCCGTACAATCCGGTCGCAGCGGCCCTCGGCAACGCCATCCGCGACGCGACGGGCACCCGGCTCACCGCCACTCCCTTCGCGGCCGACAGGATCTACCGGGCCGTGGCGGCCGGGCGAGGCGGGGAGCCGTGATGGACATGAAGCGCGACGCGGCGGTGCCCGATCAGGGCACCGTCGGTTTCCTGGAGCGCACCTTCCGGCTCGCCGAGCATGGGACGAGCGTGCGCACCGAGTTGCTGGCAGGCCTGACCACCTTTCTGACGATGGCCTACATCGTCTTCATCAATCCCAGCATCCTGGCCGATGCCGGCGTGCCCCGGGGCGCGGTGTTCGTGGCGACCTGCCTCGTCTCGGCGCTCGGCTCCATGATCATGGCGCTTTATGCCAACTACCCGATCGCCCTGGCGCCCGGGATGGGGCTCAACGCCTACTTCACCTACGTCGTGGTCCAGGGTCTGGGCTTCTCCTGGCAGGCGGCCCTCGGCGCGGTGTTCATCTCGGGTCTCTGCTTCCTGACTGTCACCCTGACGGGCCTTCGCGCGCTCATCGTCGACGGCATCCCGCGCTCGATGCGCATCGCCATCACGGTCGGGATCGGCCTTTTCCTGGCAATCATCGCGCTCAAGAACGCCGGTCTGATCGCGGCGAGTCCGGCGACCTTCGTCACCCTGGGCGACCTGCACAAGCCCGAGGTCGTTCTGGCAGTGATCGGCTTCCTGATGGTCGCGGTCCTCTCCGTCCGGAAGGTGCGGGCGGCGCTGCTCGCCAGTATCCTCACGGTTACGGCCCTGAGCTTCATCTTCGCCGGCAACACCTTCCAGGGCATCGTCTCCCTGCCGCCCTCGATCGCCCCGACCCTGTTCGCCCTCGACATCAAGAGTGCCCTGTCGGGGGGCCTCATCAACGTCATCCTGGTCCTGTTCCTGGTCGAGCTGTTCGATGCCACCGGCACGCTGATGGGCGTCGCGAACCGCGCCGGCCTGCTGACCGAGGGGCGGATGCAGCGCCTCGACCGGGCGCTGATGGCGGATTCCGTCTCGGTCTTCGCCGGCTCATTGCTCGGCACATCCAGCACGACCGCCTATCTGGAAAGCGCCTCCGGCGTGGAGGAGGGCGGTCGTACCGGCCTCACCGCCGCCACCGTAGCGGTGTTGTTCCTGGCCTGCTTGTTCTTCGCCCCGCTGGCCGGCGCTGTCCCACCCTACGCCACGGCGCCGGCCCTGTTCTACGTCGCGTGCCTGATGCTGCGCGAGCTGGTCGAACTCGATTGGGACGATCTCACCGAGGTGATCCCGGCCTGCGTGACGGCGCTGCTCATGCCCTTCACCTACTCGATCGCCACCGGCGTCTCCTTCGGCTTCATCACCTACGCAGTGCTGAAGCTGCTCTCCGGCCGCGGGCGGGACGTAAAGCCGGTCGTCTGGGTGATCGCGGGCCTCTTCCTGTTCAAGTTCATCGAGACCGGCGGGGCGCATTGATGGCCGGGAGCTCTTTGGCCGGCCCGGGGCGGCTTGCGGCGCTCCGCGGACGCAGCGCGAGCCTCACCGGCAACCCGTTCCTCTCGGAAGGGGTGCTCGATCACATCGCAGACGCCCTGATCCTGATCGAGGATGGACGGATCGCGGCCGTCGGTCCCTATGCCGATCTGATCGGCCGGTTGCCGGACGGCGTATCGGTGGCGGAATACGCGGACGCCCTGATCCTGCCGGGGCTGATCGACACCCACGTCCACTACCCGCAACTCCAGGTAATCGCGAGCTACGGCGAACAGTTGCTGGCCTGGCTCGACAAGTACACCTTTCCGGCCGAGCTGGAATTCGCCGATCAAGCCCATGCGGAGCGGGTGGCGAAGCTGTTCTTCCGCGAGATCCTGGGCGCCGGCACAACGACGGCGGCGGTCTACTGCACGGTCCATCCCGGGTCGGTCGAGGCATTCTTCGCGGAATCCGAGCGGTTCAACACCCGCATGATCGCCGGCAAGGTCCTGATGGACCGCAACGCGCCGGAGGCACTGCGCGACACGGCCCAGCGCGGCTACGACGAGAGCAAGGCGCTCATCGCGCGCTGGCACGGACGGGGGCGCCAGCTCTACGCCGTGACGCCGCGTTTCGCCCCCGCCTGCACGCAGGCGCAGCTCGATGCGGCCGGCGCGCTGCTGACGGAGTACGCGGATGTCTATCTGCAGACCCACCTGTGCGAGACCACCGATGAGGTCGCCTGGGTAAGGGACCTGTTTCCCGACCGGGCGAGCTACCTCGACGTCTATGCCCGATCCGGCCTCGTCGGGCCGCGCTCGGTCTTCGGTCACGCGATCCACGTCAGCGAGAACGATCTCTGCACCTGTCACGCCGCCGGGGCGGCTCTGGCCCATTGCCCGACCTCGAACGGCTTCCTCGGCAGCGGTCTGTTCCGCCTGTTCGATGCGCTGGAGCCCCGGCGGCCGGTGCGCGTGGGGCTCGGCACCGATGTCGGGGCCGGAACCACGTTGTCGCTTCTGAAGACGTTGGGCGATGCCTACAAGGTCGCGGCCCTGAACGGGACCAAGCTCGACGCGCTGCGTGCGTTCTGGCTCGCGACGCTTGGCGGCGCCGAAGCCCTGCGCCTGGACGACCGGATCGGCCGGATCGCCCCCGGATACGAGGCGGATCTCTGCGTTCTCGACTTGGCGGCGACCCCGCTGCTCGGGTTCCGCACGGGCACCTGCCGGGACATCGAGGAGCTGCTGTTCGTCCTGATGATCCTCGGCGATCACCGCACGGTTCGGGCGACCTGGGTTGCCGGGGAATGCGTCTACGACAACCGACGCTCCGGCGACCCGCTCCGCTATCCGCCTTCTGCCTGAGCTGGATTCCGACGGGCTCCTTCAGGCGGCGATATCCTTGGTGGCGGTCGGAACCGGGACGGGGAGGGTGATCGTGAAGCAGGCGCCGCTCCGGTCGCGCCGGTTGCCGGCCGTGACGGTGCCGCCCATCGCCTCGACGAAGCCCCGGGAGATGGAGAGGCCCAGGCCGGTGCCGGCACGGACCCGATCACCCTTCCGGGCGCGGTAGAACTTGTCGAACACCCGCTCGATGTCGGCCTCCGCCAGGCCGTCGCCCTCGTCGAGTACCACGAGGTGAACCCTGTCGCCTTCGCGCCGCGCTTGGATCGTCACCGTCGAGCCCGCGGGAGCATATTTGGCGGCGTTGTCGAGAAGGTTGACCAGCACCTGTTCGAACAGGACCGGGTCCAGAAGCAGCGCCGGCAGGTCGGGGGCGACCTCCACGGCGACCCGATGATCAGCCAGAACCTTCGAGATGCGCCGGAGGGCGGTGTCGACGGTCTCGGCGAGGTCCTGCGCGGAAAGGTTCGGCACTACCGCGCCCGCCTCCAGGCGGGTCATGTCGAGCAGGTTGGCGATGAAGCGGTTGAGCCGCTCTGATTCCGCGATGATCGTCCCCAGCAGATCCGCCTTGGCCTCGGGCGGCAGAGCCGCGTCGAGATCGCGCAGCGTGCTCGCCGCTCCCAGGACGGATGCGAGCGGCGTCCTGAGATCGTGGCTGATCGAGGTAAGCAGCGCCTGGCGCAGACGATCTGTCTCGGCGGCGCGCTCGGCGCGGTCGAGATCTTCGACCAGACGCACCCGCTCGACGGCGAGCGCCGCCATATCGGCGAGCGCGTCGAGCAGGCGACGATCCTCCGGCGTGAGGATCGGCCCGGACCCGTCCCCATCGAGACCGATCACTCCGATCGTGCCGCGACCGGTCCGCATGGGCAGGAACAGGCGCCGGGCACCCGGCAGCGTGTCGGCGCCGCGGCCGGCTGGCCGATCGTTGTCGAAGGCCCATTGCGCCGCCGCCACGTCGGCCTCCTCCAGCCTGTCCTCGGGCGGGTAGCCGGCCTGGACGGTGACGATCTTGCCCTCGGGCAGGAGGACGACGACGCGCACCTTCAGCATCGCCGCCACCTGCGCACAGGTGGCCCAGAGCACGTCGTCGAGGGTGCCGCAGGCGGCGAGTTTGCGAGAGAAGCCGAAGAGCCGCTCGGTCGTGCGCGCACGGCCCTGGCTGACCACCGCTACCCGGCGGGCGCGGGACGCCAAGTTCGAGACCAGCACGGCCACCAGGGTGAAGAGCAGGAAGGCGGCGACGTTGGTCGGATCGGCGATGGTGAAGGTGTAGACGGGCGGCAGGAAGAAGAAGTTGTAGGCTAGTGACGCTGCCATGACAGCGGCCAGCGCCGGCCCGAGCCCCCAGCGCACGGCAACCGTCACGACGGCGGTCAGCAGGAACAGGTCGGCGTTCTCCACGCCCGCATAGGGTTCGGCCAGGATCGCGGCGGCGAGGCCGGCCACGATCACCGCCATCGCGCCGCCATAGGGCCACGCATCGAAGCCGGATCGCGGAGCGGCCATCGTGATCGCCCGGCGCGGCGGATGGTCCACCGGGACGGCTTCGCCAGGAACGACGTGAACGCTGATGTTGCCGCTGCGGCGCACGAGGTCGTGCACCACCGATCCGTTGATCAGCTCGAAGAACCACGACCGGTTCGCCTTGCCGACTACGATGTGGTTCACGTTGGCCGAGCGGGCATAGGTGAGCACGTCGTCGGCGATCCGTCGGCCGCCCGGCAGGGTGACGGCATCGCCCCCGAGCCGGTCGGCGAGGCGCAGGGCCTCGGCGATCCGGTCGCGCTCCGTCTCGCTCGAGGCAGCCGCGCGCGCACCCTCGATGGAGAGGGCCGTCCAAGGTGCGTGCAGGCGGTCGGCAAGCCGCTTGGCGTAGCGCACGAGGCCGGCTGAGCGCGGATCCTCGTTCACGCAGACCAGTACCCGCTCGCCCGCCGCCCAGGGGCCGGCGATGGCGTTGGCCCGCATGTGGCTGAGCAGCTCGTCATCGACCCGGTCGGCCGTGCGCCTGAGCGCCAATTCCCGGAGTGCCGTCAGGTTGCCGCGGGAGAAGTAGTGCTTCAGGGCGCGCTCGGCATGGGTCGGGACGTAGACCTTGCCGTCCTTCAGGCGCTGGATCAGGTCGTCGGGATTGAGATCGACCACCTCGATGTCGTCGGCCCGGTCGAGGACTCCGTCCGGCACGGTCTCGCGCACCCGGATGCGGGTGATCGAGGCGACCACGTCGTTGAGGCTCTCGACGTGCTGGATGTTGAGGGTGGTCAGGACGTCGATGCCCGCGTCGAGCAGTTCCTCGACGTCCTGGTATCGCTTCGGGTGGCGCGAACCCGGCGCGTTGGTGTGGGCGAGTTCGTCGACCAGCGCCAGGGCCGGCCGGCGGGCGAGCAGCGCGTCGAGGTCCATCTCCTCCAGGACGGTGCCGTGATACGGCACGGGCCGCCGTGGGATCACTTCGAAACCGTCGAGCAGGGCCTCGGTCTCGGCCCGATCGTGCGTCTCCACGACGCCCACCACGACGTCGGTCCCGGCCTTCAGACGGGCGCGACCGATGGTCAGCATCTCGTAAGTCTTGCCGACGCCCGGGGCGGCGCCGAGGAAGACCTTGAGCCGACCGCGCGTCCGCTCCTCCCGGCGCGCCGCTTCGAGAAGCGCATCGGGGGAGGGACGGTTCGGGTCGCGGCCGAGTTCGGGCATGATCCTCGTCTCAGGGCCTGTTGGACTCAGGCGTTCCCATCCGCGCCCTCATCCTGAGATGCCGGAGCGTAGCGGAGGCCTCGACGGAAACTTGCAGCCGGCCGCGCGATCCCTGGCGGGCTCCTTTGAGGCTCACTCCGCTCGCACCTCAGGATGAGGGCGTGGATCGGACGTGTCCACACGTCACGGTGCGGCTATGCCTAGCCCGGGGCGGGATCGTGGTTCAGCCCAGGTACGGTCACCGCGTCGCTCAATGACGGGCGAGATCGTCGAGGGCGAGGTTCAGCGCCAGGACGTTGACGCGGGGCTCGCCCAGGATGCCGAACGTTCGGCCCTCGATGCGGGCGGTCACGAGGTCGCGCAGCTTGTCCTCCGGGATGTTGCGGGCCTTGGCAACGCGGGGAACCTGAAAAAATGCAGCCTCCGGCGAGATGTCGGAGTCGAGGCCGGACCCGCTGGTCGTCACGAGATCGACCGGCACTGGGGCATTCGCGTTCTCGGCCTTCAGCGCGTCGAGGTCGCCCTTCACCCGCTCGGCCAGCGCCGCGCTCGTCGGGCCGAGATTCGAGCCGGAGGAATTGGCTGCGTTGTAGGGTGCCGGTACTGTCTTTGAGGCATCGGCGGGATCCGGTGCGGTGGTGGCCGAGGGCCGCCCGTGGAAGTAGCCGGCACCGGTGAAGTTCTGGCCGATCAGACTGGAGCCGATGATTGTGCCGTCGCGCTCGATCAGGCTGCCGGCGGCCTTGGCGGGGAACAAGACGCCGGCGAGGCCCGTCATGGCGAGCGGGTAGACGATGCCGGTGATCACCGTGAGCGCGGTGAGCAGGACCAGGGCGGGGCGAAGCTGTGTGAGCATTGCGGGTCTCCGAGGACCGGTTCAGGCGAGGCGGAGGGCGGAGACGGCGAGGTCTATGGCCTTGATGCCGATGAACGGGACAAGGACGCCACCGAGCCCGTAGATCAGGAGGTTGCGCCGCAGCAGCGCGGCCGCGCCGACAGCCCGGTAGGTGACGCCCCGCAAGGCCAGCGGGATCAGCGCCACGATAATCAGCGCGTTGAAGATGATCGCCGACAGGATCGCGCTCTGCGGCGAGGCGAGATGCATCACGTTGAGGGCCTGCAGCTGCGGGTAGAGGCCCAGGAACATCGCCGGGATGATGGCGAAATACTTGGCCACGTCGTTGGCGATCGAGAAGGTCGTCAGCGCGCCGCGGGTCATCAGCAGCTGCTTGCCGATGCCGACGATCTCGATGAGCTTGGTCGGATCGCTGTCGAGATCGACCATGTTGCCGGCCTCGCGCGCCGCGACCGTGCCAGTGTTCATGGCGACGCCGACATCGGCCTGCGCCAAGGCGGGAGCGTCATTGGTGCCGTCGCCGCACATGGCGACGAGCTTGCCGTCTGCCTGCTCGTTGCGGATCAGGGCGAGCTTGTCCTCCGGGGTGGCCTGGGCGAGGAAGTCGTCGACACCCGCCTCAGCCGCGATGGCCGCGGCGGTGAGTGGGTTGTCCCCGGTGATCATCACGGTGCGGATGCCCATCTGGCGCAGCTCCACGAAGCGCTCGCGGATGCCGCCCTTCACGACGTCCTTCAGGTAGACGACACCGAGCAGACGCCCGTCGTGGGCCACCGCGAGCGGCGTGCCGCCGGCCTTGCCGATCGCCTCGGCGATGGCCCGAACTTCTGCCGCGGCCTCGGTCTCGACGGCCGGTTGGTAGGCGAGCGCCGCGCTGGATCCGCGGCTGGGGGCCGGCTGGCCGGAGAGCGCTGCGATCACCGCATCCACTGCACCCTTGCGGATGGAGGCGAAGTCGAGGTCCACGCCGGACATGCGCGACTGTGCGGTGAACGGCACGAAGGTGGCGTTGAGCCCCGCCATGTCGCGGGCGCGAATGCCGTACTTCTCCTTGGCGAGCACCACGATGGACCGGCCCTCCGGGGTCTCGTCCGCCAGGGAGGCGAGCTGCGCCGCGTCGGCCAGCTCCCTCTCCGAGACGCCGCGCACGGGCCGGAACTCGGTAGCCTGACGGTTGCCGAGCGTGATCGTGCCGGTCTTATCGAGGAGCAGCGTGTCGACGTCGCCCGCCGCCTCGACGGCGCGGCCCGACATGGCCAGTACGTTGAAGCGCACAAGCCGGTCCATGCCGGCGATGCCGATCGCCGAGAGCAGCGCGCCGATGGTCGTCGGGATCAGCGTGACGAACAGGGCGACCAGCACGATCACGGGGATCGCGCCGCCCGCGTAGCTCGCGAAGCTCGGGATCGAGGCCACCGCGAAGACGAACACGAGGGTCAGGCCCGCGAGCAGGATGTTCAGGGCGATCTCGTTCGGCGTCTTCTGCCGGGAGGCGCCCTCGACCAGCGCGATCATGCGGTCGACGAAGGTCGAGCCGGCCGCGGCGGTGATGCGGACCTTGATGGCGTCGGAGAGCACCTGCGTGCCGCCGGTCACCGCCGAGCGGTCGCCGCCGGATTCGCGGATCACCGGGGCGGATTCGCCCGTGATGGCGGCCTCGTTCACCGAAGCCACGCCCTCGATCACCTCGCCGTCGGAGGGGATCAGGTCACCGGCCTCGACCAGCACGACATCGCCGACCTTGAGGGAGGTGCCGGGCACCATCTCGTAGGTCCGGCCCGGCCCCTTGAGGCGCTTGGCGGTCATCTCCGTGCGGGTGCGCCGCAGGCTGTCAGCCTGGGCCTTGCCGCGGCCCTCGGCGAGCGCCTCAGCGAAGTTGGCGAAGATCAGGGTAAACCACAGCCAGAGGATGATCTGGCCGGAGAAGGCGAGGTCGCTGCCGCCGGTGAGGAGGTCGCGGGCGAACAGGATGGTGGTGAGGGCAGCCACGGCTTCGACCACGAACATGACCGGGTTGCGGATCATGGCACGGGGGTCGAGTTTCCTGACGGAGCCGATGAGGGCCGGCGCGACCAGGGCGGCGCTGAACAGGGATGCGGTCTTGCGGGACATGATGGTGTGTCCGGAGGGGTGCGGGTGGCCCGGCGCGGCGCGCGGGGCGCTGTCGTGTCAGGGGACGATCGTGGCGGCGGTCAGCGCGTAGGCCGCCAGCAGGGCGAAGCCGCCGAGCAGCACGATGCTGAGGAGCGCCAGCACGAGGTTCGAGGTCCGCAGGGGCGGGGCCCCGGCGCGTCCGCGCCGTTGCGGCTGCCGGTGCAGGACGCGGTGGTGGCGTGGCAGGCGCCGGGCGGGGAGGGCGCGCGGCATCTCAGCCCCCCGTCGCGAAGGTCTGGCCAGCCGCACCCGCGAGGTGCTCGACCACGGGGCCGAGCGCCAAGGACGGGAAAAAGGTCAAACCGCCGATGATCAGGATCACGCCGACGAGGAGCCCGACGAACAGGCCGCCATGCGTCGGGAACGTGCCCGCGGAGGCCGGCACCATTTTCTTGGCCGCGAGCGAGCCCGCGATGGCCAGAACCGGGATCTTCACGAAGAACCGGCCGACCAGCATGCCGATGCCCAGCGTGCTGTTGTAGAACAGCGTATTGGCTGTCAGCCCGCCGAACGCCGAGCCGTTGTTGGCCGCCGCCGACGTGTAGGCGTACAGGATCTCGGTGAAGCCGTGCGGGCCGGCATTGGCCGGCCCGGCAAGGCCCGCCGGCAGCACGGTCGCCAGGGCGGTGAAGCCCAGCATCATCAGCGGCAGGCACAGGATCCCGAGCATGGCCATCTTCACCTCCTTCGCCTCGATCTTCTTGCCGAGGTACTCGGGGGTGCGACCGACCATCAGGCCCGCCACGAAGATCGCCACGATCACGAAGATCAGCATGCCGTAGAGGCCGGCGCCGACACCGCCGATGATGATCTCGCCGAGCTGCATGTTGAGCAGCGGGATCAGGCCGCCGAGCGCCGTGAACGAGTCGTGCATGGCGTTGACGGCGCCGCAGGAGGCCGCCGTGGTGATCACCGCGAACAGCGCAGAGGCTGCGATGCCGAAGCGGGTCTCCTTGCCCTCCATGTTGCCGCCGGTCAGCCCGAAGCTGTTCAGGACGGAGCTGCCGTTGGCCTCGGCCCAGTAGGTGACGAAGACACCCGCGAGGAACAGGATTCCCATGGCGCCGAGGATCGCCCAGCCCTGGCGCTCGTCGCCGACCAGACGGCCGAAGACGTTGGTGAGTGCGGCGCCGATCACGAAGATCGAGACCATCTGGACGAAGTTCGACAGGGCGGTGGGGTTCTCGAACGGGTGCGCGGCGTTGGCGTTGAAGAAGCCGCCGCCGTTGGTGCCGAGCATCTTGATCGCCACCTGGCTCGCCACCGGCCCGAGCGCGATCGTCTGCTTGGCGCCCTCCAGCGTTGTGGCGTCGACGTAAACGCCGAGCGTCTGCGGTATGCCCTGCCAGACCAGGAACAGCGTGTAGGGCACGCAGATCGGCAGGAGCACATAGAGGGTCGCCCGGGTCACATCGACCCAGAACGACCCGATCGTGCCGGACGACGCGCGGGCGAAGCCGCGGATCAGCGCCACCGCCACCGCGATGCCGGTCGCCGCCGAGAGAAAGTTCTGGTGCGTCAGCCCCAGCATTTGAGACAGGTACGAGAGCGTGGTCTCGCCGCCGTAGGACTGCCAGTTGGTGTTGGTGATGAAGCTGGTCGACGTGTTGAAGGCGAGGTCCGGCGCCACGGGGGCCTGATCGGCCGGGTTGAGCGGCAGGAAAGCCTGTAGCCGCAGGATCGCGTAGAGCACCGCGAACCCCAGCACGTGGAACAGGATCACGGCGCCTGTGTAGGCAAGCCAGTGCTGCTCCTGCCGGGCGTCGATGCCCGACATGCGGTAGAGCTGGCGCTCGACGGGGCCGAGCACGGGCGAGAGAAGGGTGCGCTGTCCAGTGAAGACGCGGGTCATGTAGGACCCGAGGGGCTTCACGAGCGCCAGAACGATCGCGCCGTAGAGCGCGATCTGGATCCAGCCGTTGAGGGTCATAGGGGAAGGTCCGTCAGGCCGCTCAGAACCGCTCGGGGCGGACGAGGGCGTAGCTGAGGTAGACGAGGAGGCCGGCGGTCACGCAGGCGCCGAGGGCGAGGTCGAGGGTCATGGCGGCCTCTCTCAGAGCCGCTCGCACAGGACGGCATAGCCGGCCGAGGCGGCGAAGAAGGCGAGCGCCCCCGCGAGGAAGACGATGTCGAGCATGATGAGCGCGTCCGGTTCGGCGGACCGGCTGCGGTGACTCCGCGCCCGGCCTTGGCCAGCCGGGACAGTGGCCCCGAACCGCGTTAGGGTTCGAGACAGGGGCGGGGCGGATCTTATAAGGGCCGCGTTAAGATGGGGCTGGCGCCGCCGTCATGGCGAGCGAAGCGAAGCAATTTGCGGCGGCGCCTAAGCGTGCAGGCGTCGCCTTGCCCTGGGTCACTTCGCTGCGCTCGTGATGATCGAGCGGGCCTCGGTAACCGGAGTTCCGGCAGAAAATCGACGGGCCGCCCGGATGCTCTCAGCTTCCGGGGAGATCGTGGACCTCGTCGAAGAAGAACTCTTTCCAGCTGGTCGGCTTCTGCTTGATGTAGCCGGCGCGGGAGAAGAACTGGGCCGCCGGAAGCAGATTGCTGGGGGCTGCTGAATACACCATGCCCGGCCGCGCGATGAGGCCGGCGAGCGTTTCGGCGGAGATGCTCTCCTTGTTGACCTCGAGGTAGATGTCTGCCGCCGCGCGCTTGTCCTTCTCGATGAAGGCGATGGCTTCCTTGATGGCCCCGACGAACGCCGTGATGATTTTGGGATTGGCGTCGTGGAACGCCGTCGTGCTGTAGACGCAGCCGTTCGTGATCGGTCCGCCCATCACCGCGACGGAGTCGAGGACCTCGTGGACGTCCGGCATGGCCAGCTCCTGATCCTGGTAGGGCGGCTGGGAGAAATGCGCGGTGACGCCGTTGTTCTTGTTCTGAAGCGCGATCATCGCGTCGGGATGCCCCATGCCGACCGTCATCGCGTTGAACTTCTCCAGAGCCCCGGCGCCGAATTGCTTCTCCACGGCGATTCCCAGCACCGCCGGCTGCGTCCCGACCCGGATGGTCGGGACTGCGATTCGGTCCGACGGCCCGAAATCGGCCAGCGTCTTCACCTTGGGATTGTTGGTAACGAGCTTCATCGGCAGGGCGCCGGTCGCCACGACACCCCGGACCCGCCCCCCCGTCTTGCCCCACATGATCAGCATGTTGGGGCCGCCGCTGATGACCATGTCGACGCCACTGGACAGCAGGGCGTCATTGCTCGCCCCGCCATTGGTCAACCGCGTCCATGTCACACGCAGGTTGTCGATCCCGGCGGCCTGGGCGTGTTTCTCCACGAGGCCGAGCTTCTCAGCGATCACGGCGGGCAGATAAGACAGGCCCGGCTGCTTCGCGATGCGCAGCTCGCTCGCTTCCGCCCGCGCGGCGCTGGACCGGATCAGGGGCGCTCCCAGGGCGGCCGCCGAGACGCCGAGTTGGAGGAGCGTTCGCCGGGTGGAGCCGCCGGACGCTGTCTTCCTGTTGCCGAAACGCATTGGGCCCCCGTACGGGATTGATGAACCCGACCGGTCTTTCCGGCCGAACCGTGCGGGAGGCTACTTCAGGACCGCGTTGGCGGGTAGCGGGATTTGGTATCCCAGAGAAGCGATTGAGTTTACTTCCGGTTTTCTGTCACTCGGCGCGTTTCGAGTCGCCACCGTGATCGACGCCAAAACCGGCATCTCCGGTGCGGGCCGGGGCGGTGCCGACAACAGGTTCGGTTACGCTGAGAGCAACGAGAAGTTGGTGCCGTACGGCCCGCTCAAGCACGTCCACATGTCCGCGATTGCCAAGACGATCGAGTGGCTGAGCGGCGGCAGCGCCGGCGGATTGGTGTTCACGCCGCGCTTGGCCGCGCTCCCGCGGTACGTTCCGCGATGGGCGGATTTCGGAACGTGCTGGCATCGTGTGCTGTCGTCGGAAGCTTTACGCTTGACTGTGAAGACAGCGGGACAGCCTCTCGGGCGTCCTGCTGCCACCACATGCAATCTGCCCACCGTCGCGCTCGATCTACCGTAATCTTGACTTCGCGCAGGCTGCGCGACGAGATTGCGGGCTCGCTGGGAATGGCAACCGCCCGCACCATCAACGGAATCGGTCTGCCTGCTCCGGAGGCGCGCGATGCCCCTGTTTCGCAGTGCTCTGCCTCAGCTCAGCGGGCGTCCCTTCCTGACCGACGGCGGCCTTGAGACCACCCTCGTGTTCTTGGAAGGGCTCAGCCTGCCCTGCTTCGCGGCGTTTCCGCTACTCTGTAGCGAGGAAGGTCAGAGCCGGCTGCTGCGCTTCTTCGAACCCTACATCGCGCTCGCCCGGCGTTACCGGGCCGGCATGATCCTGGACACACCGACGTGGCGGGCCAATCCCGACTGGGGCGCGCAGCTCGGCTTCGACGCAGGTGCCCTCGCCGACGTGAACCGCGAAGCCGTCCGGTTCGTCGCGGCCCTGCGGCATCGCCATGCCGGCGCCGATCTGCCACTCGTTCTCAACGGCGTGATCGGACCGCGCGGCGACGGCTACAGCCCCGAATCGGACATGTCGGCCGATCAAGCCGCCGACTACCACCGCGCCCAGATCGAGGTTTTCGCCGCCGGCGAGATCGACATGGTCAGTGCGGTCACGCTGACCTCGGTCGCGGAAGCGGTCGGCATCGCCCGCGCGGCCCAGGCGGCCGGCCTGCCGGTGGTGATCTCCTTCACGCTCGAGACCGATGGCCGTCTGCCCTCGGGGCAGGCCCTCGGCTCCGCGATCCGAGAGACCGATGCGGCTACGGGGGCCTACCCGGCTTACTACATGATCAACTGCGCGCACCCGGTGCATTTCGAGACCGTACTGGCGGACCAGGAGCCCTGGCTCGAACGCCTCCGAGGCCTACGAGCCAATGCCTCGACGAAGAGCCACGCCGAACTCGATGCCGCCACCGAGCTCGATATCGGCGAGCCCCGGGATCTGGCGCGCCGCTATGCCGGTCTCCGGAGACGCCTGCCCAAACTTACCGTGCTCGGCGGGTGCTGCGGCACTGATCACCGGCACCTCACCGCCATCTGCGAGGCCTGCTTCGAGGAGGCCTCGACGTCAGTCCAGAGCGGGAGCCGGTGAAGGGGCTGGCTGTTTGGCGCGAAGAGCACGTCATCGCAGGAGGGGTCGATGGGCTTCTACGCGCCTCACATAGTGGCTCAGACTTCAGTTCGGTGGGCCGATTCTATGGTTCGGCCCACACTCGCTACAACGCCGCGACCGGATACCCGGCTCATGAGCAGCCGGTGGTGCTCCCGCAAGTATCGCACTTCAGGCAGGTGCCGTTGCGGACCAGCGTGAAATTCGCGCATTCCGGGCAGGCCTCGCCGACATAGCCCTTCATCTTCGCCTCGGCGCGGCGGTCGGCGACGCTCCGCTCCGCCTTGGCGAAGGGGAGGGTCTCGGCGATCGTCTCAACCTGCTCGGCCGCCGCCGGCTCCGCCTTCAGCGCCGCGCTGCCGCGGATCGCGTGGACCGTGCCGCCGGCAGGCGACGACTGGCCGGCGCTCGCCGCACCGACGCCGAGGCTGCCGCCGGCCGGACCGCCCTGGATCAGGGTCAGCCGGTCGGCCGAGCCGCGGAGCAGGCCGCGGGAGACGATCGACGATGCGGGAGCCGGCTTCGGGCCCTCGCGGGTCGTGTCGCCGCTCTCGCCGCCGCCGATCACCGTGCCGCCGATCTCGGCGGGGCTGACATGGGCGAGGTCGGCGCGGCCGAGATACGAGACCGCCAGCTCGCGGAACACGTAGTCTAGGAGCGAGGTCGCGTTCTTGATCGCGTCGTTGCCTTGCACGAAGCCCGCTGGCTCGAACCGCGTGAAGGTGAAGGCCTCCACATATTCCTCCAGCGGCACGCCGTACTGGAGCCCGAGCGAGATCGCGATGGCGAAGTTGTTCATCAGGCTCCGGAAGGTCGCGCCCTCCTTGTGCATGTCGATGAAAATCTCGCCGAGGCGGCCGTCATCGTACTCGCCGGTGCGCAGGTAGACCTTGTGGCCGCCCACCACCGCCTTCTGGGTGTAGCCCTTGCGGCGGGCCGGCAGCTTCTCGCGGGAGCGGATCCGCTCGACGCGCTCGATCACCCGCTCGACGATCTTCTCCGCGGCGGCGGCGGCCTTGGCGGCGGCCGGGGCCTGGATCAGGGCCTCGATTCCCTCATCCGCCTCATCGTCCTCGTCCGAGATGAGGGCGGCGTTGAGCGGCTGCGACAGCTTCGAGCCGTCGCGGTAGAGGGCGTTCGCCTTCAGGGCGAGTCGCCAGGACAGCAGATAGGCCGCCTTGCAATCCTCCACCGTGGCGTCGTTCGGCATGTTGATGGTCTTGGAGATCGCCCCCGAGATGAAGGGCTGCGCCGCCGCCATCATGCGGATGTGGCTCTCGACCGACAGGTAGCGCTTGCCGATCCGGCCGCACGGGTTGGCGCAGTCGAAGACCGGGTAGTGCTCGAGCTTCAGGCCCGGCGCGCCCTCCAGCGTCATCGCCCCGCAGATATGGGTGTTGGCGGCCTCGATCTCCTTCTTGGAGAAGCCGAGGAACGGCAGCAGCTCGAAGGTCGGGTCCGACAGCTTCTCGGCCGGGACCTTGAGGGTCTGCGTGAGGAAGTCGTCGCCCAGCGTCCAGCGGTTGAACACGAACTTGATGTCGAAGGCCGATTTCAGGCCCTTCTCCACCGCGGCGATCTTCTCGTCGGTAAAACCCTTGGCGCGCAGCGTCGTCGGGTTGATGCCCGGCGCCTGCCCCATGGAGCCGTGGCCGACCGCGTAGGCCTCGATCTCAGCGATCTCGGATTCACGGTAGCCGAGCGCCCGCAGGGCGTCCGGAGCGGCCTGGTTGATAATCTTGAAGTAGCCACCGCCGGCGAGCTTCTTGAACTTCACCAGGGCGAAGTCGGGCTCGATGCCGGTGGTGTCGCAATCCATCACGAGGCCGATCGTGCCGGTGGGCGCGATCACGGTGGCCTGCGCGTTGCGGTAGCCGTGCTCCTCGCCGAGCTGGAGCGCCCGGTCCCAGGCGGCGCGGGCGTGGTCACCCAGATCCGCCTGCGGGATGTTGGCGTGGTCGAGGGCGACCGGCGCGACGTTCAGGAACTCGTAGCCCTCGGTCTCACCGTGGGCGGCCCGGCGATGGTTGCGGATCACCCGCAGCATCGCGTCGGCGTTCTCCTCGTAGGCCGGGAAGGTCCCGAGTTCGGCGGCCATCTCGGCCGAGGTGGCGTAGGCCACGCCGGTCATGATCGCGGTGAGCGCGCCGGCGAGCGCCCGGCCCGCATCCGAATCGTAGGGTAGGCCCATCGTCATCAGCAGGCCGCCGATATTGGCGTAGCCGAGGCCGAGCGTCCGGTAGCGGTAGGAGAGTTCCGCGATCTCCTTCGAGGGGAACTGCGCCATCATCACGGAGATCTCGAGCACCACCGTCCAGAGGCGGTTGAGATGCTCGAACGCCTCCACGTCGAAGCGCTTCGTCTGCCGATCGTACAGCGTCAGCAGGTTCGCCGAGGCGAGATTGCAGGCAGTGTCGTCGAGGAACATGTACTCGGAGCACGGGTTCGAGGCCCGGATCCGCCCGCCGGCCGGACAGGTGTGCCAATCGTTCATCGTCGTGTTGAAGTGCAGGCCGGGATCCGCCGAGGCCCAGGCCGCCTCGCCGATCCGCTCCCAGAGGTCCCGTGCCTTCAGGGTCTTCGTGACCTTGCCGGTGGTGCGGGCCGTGAGGTTCCAGTCGGCATCCGCCTCGACAGCGCGCAGGAAGTCGTCGGTCAGCGAGACCGAGTTGTTGGAATTCTGGCCCGAAACCGTGAGGTAGGCCTCGGAATCCCAGTCGGTGTCGTAGACGGGGAACTCGATCTTGGTGAAGCCCTGGCGGGCGAACTGCACGACGCGCTTGATGTAGGCATCCGGCACCGAGGCGCGGCGGGCCGCCTTGATCTCGCGCTTGAGCGCCGGGTTGCGCTCCGGATCGAAGCAGGCGTCACCCTCGGCCTCACACTGGGTGCAGGCCTTCATCACAAGGTTCAGGTGCTTCGAGACGACCTTCGAGCCGGTCACCAGGGCGGCGACCTTCTGCTCCTCCTTGACCTTCCAGTCGATGAAGGCCTCGATATCCGGGTGGTCAATGTCGACGATCACCATCTTCGCGGCGCGCCGCGTGGTACCGCCCGACTTGATCGCGCCGGCCGCCCGGTCGCCGATCTTGAGGAAGCTCATCAGACCCGACGACTTGCCGCCGCCGCCGAGCTTCTCGTTCTCGGCGCGCAGCATTGAGAAGTTCGAGCCGGTGCCCGAGCCGTACTTGAACAGGCGCGCCTCACGCACCCACAGGTCCATGATGCCGCCCTCGTTCACGAGGTCGTCCTGGACCGACTGGATGAAGCAGGCATGCGGCTGCGGATGCTCGTAGGCCGAGGCGGACTTGGTCAGCGCGCCGGTCTGCGGGTCGCAGTAATAGTGCCCCTGGCTCGGGCCATCGATCCCGTAGGCCCAGTGGAGGCCGGTGTTGAACCATTGTGGCGAGTTCGGCGCCACCATCTGGCGGGCCAGCATGAAGCGCAGCTCGTCCATGAAGGCCGAGGCGTCCTCCTCCGAGGAGAAGTAGCCGCCCTTCCACCCCCAGTAGGTCCAGCAGCCGGCCAGCCGGTCGAAGACCTGTGTGGCGGAGCATTCGGAAACGAAGCGCTCCTCCTCGGGGAGCTCCGCCAGGGCCGCCTCATCGGGAACCGAGCGCCACAGGAAGGAGGGAACTGCATTCTCCTCGACCTTGCGGAGCCGGGCCGGGACGCCCGCCTTTCGGAAGTACTTCTGCGCGAGCACGTCGCTCGCCACCTGGCTCCAGCTCTCCGGCACGTCGATGCCGTCGAGGCGGAACACCACCGACCCGTCGGGATTGCGGATCTCGCTGAGCGCCTTGCGGAACGGAATGCCGGCGTAGGGCGATTGTCCGGCCGTGGTGTAGCGACGCTCGAACCGCATGAAACACACCTCTCCCGACGGGACACGACGGTCCCGGCCCCGCGAGACGCGGGGTCTGTGCCCGATGATGGGATTCGCTCCCGGCCGCGCCAGATGGACAGACGCGCGTCGGGTTCGCGAACGAATGCGTGGAACGGTCGACCCTGCCGAAACGCACCACTCCAAAGGGCGCGACCGATGCAGGGAGATTACCGCTCCCTCCGCTCTCTCGTCAACAAGTGGTGTGCGACGACTCGGTTCCACGCTAGATGTTGTGCCGGCTCGCAAAAGCCTGTGGATATCAGCGCAGGCCCCGATAAGTGTCGTTCCGGCTTTCCGGATTCGGAACGGGAAAATTTTAGATTCACAGGACGAAAGGTCGGCGATTCCGGGCAGCCAGCCACGGGGCTGGCGGAGGGGCCTGAGCGTTGCCGCGCAGCGACACTTCGGTCAGGACGCTGGACTCGCGCGCGCGCGGTCACCATAACGGCGCCGAGAAGCGCCTCGGCGGCGCGACACGACCCGGGACCGGCGATGGCGCTGAAGGACACTTTGCTGCGCGTCTTCACGTGGTGGAACGGCCAGACCGTCTCCGTCGCGCTCCAAACCGCGCGAACCGGCATCTTCGTCGGCGAGGACGAGTTCGGCAACAAGTACTACAAGGCGGAAGGGCCGCTGATCGACCGCTCGGTCGGGTCGGAACGGCGCTGGGTGGTCTATAACGGCTACGCTGATGCCTCAAAGGTGCCGCCGGGCTGGCGCGGCTGGCTCAGCCACAACTTCGACGTCGCCCCGAGCGAGGAAGACTACAGGCCGCGGGCGTGGCAGAAGCCGTATATGGAGAATCAGACCGGCACGCCGAACGCGTACCGCCCGCAGGGGTCCCAGCTCTCCTGGGGATCGCGGCCGGCGGCGACCGGCGATTACGTGTCCTGGACGCCGGGCGAATAGCCCGGCCGGCTCCGAGCCCGTCTGGCGCCCTTTTGCCGCCACCGTTGCGGTGTTCATGGCGGGCAATCCCGACCGTCCGCCGCGCATCTGATGGCGCGACCGGCCTCCCTCGTCTAGGGGTCCGAGCCTTGAGCCGCATCACAGCCCTCGCACGTCGCGCGCTCGTCCCGGGCCTCGCGCTCGTACTCTGCGCCGGCCCGGCCGCGGCCGACAAGATCAAGAACCCGACGGCCGTCTTCTCGGGCCTCGACAAGATCACCGGACGAATCGTGTCCTTCGAAGTGGCGGTGGACGAGACCGTCCAGTTCGGCGCGCTGCAGCTCACCCCGCGGGTCTGCTACACGCGCCCGCCGACCGAGACCGCCAAGACCACGGCCTTCCTCGAAGTCGACGAGGTGACCCTCGACAACAAGTACCGCCGCATCTTCACCGGCTGGATGTTCGCGGCGAGCCCGGGCCTGCACGCGATCGAGCACCCGATCTACGACGTGTGGCTGGTCGATTGTAAGGGCGGCAGCGACGTCATCGCCGAAGCGAAGGAACAGGAGGACGTCCCGGCGGTGGCGGCCAAGCCCGAGAAGCCCAAGCGGCCCGGCAAGGATGCCACCAAGACGGCGCAGCAGATCAACGCGGCCGGTCAGGTGGACGTCGAGGCGCCGCGCGGCGTGCCGGTGCAGCCCCGTCAGAAGCCCTCACGCAAGTTCTTCCCCTCGAACGAGGGTCCGGCGGCCGCGCCGCCTCCGCCGCCGCATCAGCCGCAGAACCTGTTCGACGCCCTGTTCCGCTGAGGCTCTAAGTCCCGTCGCCCGCGCCCAGCGCTTCAAGGACGCGCGCGCCCGGGACAGAACCGTCGCAGGGCCAGACGTTCCAAGTCGCCGTCTGGTCGAGGGCCTCGGCGAGCCGGCGCTTGTACACGTGCCGTGGCAGCTCCTCCGCGCCGAACTGTGCCAGGTGCTCGGTCACGAACTGCGTGTCGGCAAGACGATAATGCCCGGCCCGCAGGCGCCCCATCAGGTGGACGAGGGCGACCTTCGAGGCGTCGCGCACCTCGTGGAACATGCTCTCTCCGAAGAAGGCGGCTCCGAGAGAGACCCCGTACAGGCCGCCCACGAGCCGCCTCTCATCGCCGGCATAGACCTCAACCGTGTGGACGTGCCCGAGTTCGTAGAGCGCGCCGTAGAGTTCGCGAATGCGCCCGTTGATCCATGTCCGCTCGCTGTCCCGACGCGGGGCCGCGCATCCCGCGATTACCCCGTCGAAATCCGTGTCGCACCGGACCTCGAACAGATCGGACCGCACCGTCCGGGCGAGGCGCCGCGGTACCCGGAAGGCGTTCAGCGGCAGCACGCCGCGCGCCCGGGGCTCGACCCAGTAGAGGGTCGGATCGTGCGCGTCCTCGGCCATCGGGAAGATGCCGGCCGCGTAGGCCTTCAGCAGGATCTCGGGGGTGATGTCCACGCGGCTGGAATCGTGCATGGCCTTAATGTCGCGCGCGGCCCGACCGAAGGCCAGAGGCCACGCAGCGCGATTCCCGCGTTGTCGGCCAGCCGTGCTCAGGCCTTCATGCCGCCGGCTTCCAGGAAATGCTCCAGCCAGTGGATGTCGTAAAGGCCGTTCTGCACGTCGGGATTGCGGACCAGGGTCCGGAACAGCGGCAGCGTCGTGTCGATGCCGTCGATGACGAACTCGTCCAGGGCTCGGCGCAGGCGCATCAGGCACTCGTTGCGGGTGCGGCCGTGTACGATCAGCTTGCCGATGAGCGAATCGTAGTGGGGCGGGATCCGGTAGCCCTGGAAGGCCGCCGAATCGACCCGGACACCGAGGCCGCCCGGAGTATGATAGTGCGTAATCTCGCCCGGCGATGGACGGAAGGTCTCCGGGTGCTCGGCATTGATCCGGCACTCGATCGCGTGGCCCTCGACCTTGATGTCCGATTGCGAGACGGAGAGCGGGCCGCCAGAGGCGACCTGGATCTGCTCGATCACGAGATCGATCCCGGTGATCATCTCGGTGACCGGATGCTCGACCTGTATGCGGGTGTTCATCTCGATGAAGTAGAACCGCCCATCCTCGTACAGGAACTCGATGGTACCGGCGCCGAGGTAGCCGAGCTCCTTCATGGCGTTCGCGCAGACGCCGCCGATCTCGGCGCGCATCGACTCGTTGAGCGCCGGCGAGCCGCCTTCCTCCCAGACCTTCTGGTGACGGCGCTGGAGTGAGCAGTCGCGCTCGGCAAGGTGCACTGCACCGCCGCGGCCATCGCCCAGCACCTGGACTTCGATGTGCCGGGGCTTCTCGAGGTACTTCTCCAGATAGACCGCGTCGTCGCCGAAAGCGGCCTTGGCCTCGGAGCGAGCCATACCGATCGCCTGCTCCAGCTCGGCCTCCGACCGCGCGACCTTCATGCCGCGCCCGCCGCCGCCGGCGGCCGCCTTGACCAAGACCGGGTAGCCGATCTCGGCAGCCACGCGCTTGGCCTCGTGGGGATCCTCGACGCCGCCCTCCGAGCCCGGCACGCAGGGAATGCCGAGCTTGAGCGCGGTGCGCTTAGCCTCGATCTTGTCACCCATGGTGCGGATATGCTGCGCCTTGGGACCGATGAAGCCGATCTGATGGTGCGCCAGCACCTCGGCGAAGCGGGCATTCTCCGACAGGAAGCCGTAGCCGGGATGCACGGCATCCGCCCCGGTGATCTCGCAGGCGGCGATGATCGAGGGAATGTTGAGATAGCTGTCGCGGGCGGAAGGCGGTCCGATGCAGACGCTCTCGTCGGCCAGCCGCACGTGCATGGCATCCGCATCCGCGGTGGAGTGGACCGCCACGGTGGCGATCCCGAGCTCCTTCGCCGCCCGCAGGATGCGCAGGGCAATCTCACCGCGATTCGCGATCAGGATCTTGTCGAACATCGGACCCGTTAGGGCATCCTGGCGATCCCGGACCGCGCAGGATGCTCTATCCTCTCGTTATGCGGCGTCTTCCAGGATGGACGGGCGCGCGGCCCGACGCATGTCCTAGCTGATGACGAGCAGAGCCTCGCCGAACTCGACCGGCTGGCCATCCTCGACGAATATGGCGCTGACCGTACCGGCGCGGGGCGCCACGATCTCGTTGAAGGTCTTCATCGCCTCGATGAGGAGCAGCTTGTCGCCGATCTCGACCTTCGATCCGACATCGATGAAAGTCTTGGCCTCGGGCGAGGGGCGCAGATAAGCGGTGCCGACCATCGGCGAGGGCACGGCCCCGGGATGGGAGCGGGCCGGCTCGGCCGCCGCGACCGGCGCGGCTGCGGGTGCGGCCGCGGGAGGCGCCGCAACGGCCGCAATCGGGGCCGGGGCCGCGACCTGAACGTTCACGGGTTCGAGTCGCCGCGCGACGCGGATGCGCAGGTCGCCCTTCTCGACCTCGATCTCGGACAGGCCGGTCTCGGTGACGAGGATGGCGAGCTCGCGCACGAGCTCGGGATCGATGGCATCGTTCTTTGGCATCCGGCCTACTTCGTCTCGCGGCGCTTCGGTCCGTCCATCCGGCTTCGGCGCTGGATCTCGACCGCGCCCCTGCGGCTGGCGGCTCTTAGACGAAGGCGGCCCGGCGCGACAAGGCCGCGCGGTTCGCCTCCGGTCGCGTTCAACGCCTCAGCCCGTCCCGCTCAGCAGGAGGCGTGCCCGCACTGGCGCACGTCGGCGATGGTCTTGCGCATCGGCTCGATGCCGACCGCGCCCGGAATGACCTCGTCCCCGATGATGAAGGCCGGGGTGCCCGACAGGCCGAGGCGGTCGCCGAGACCCCGGTTCTCGCTGAGCGCGGCCTTCACCTCGGGGGCGGCCATGTCCTTCTGCAGCTTGGTCGTGTCGACGCCCAGATCCTTGGCAACCTGGATCGCCCGGGCGCCGTTCACGCGGCCCTTCGACTCCAGAAGCTTCTGGTGGAACTCGAACAGCTTGTCGCCCTTGAGCTGCTGGCGCACCGCGATGGCGACCTGACTGGCCTCAAGCGATTCCGGACCCAGCACGGGAAAGTCCTTGATGACCACGCGCAGCTTCGGATCGGACTTGATCAACGCCTGCACATCCCCGAGCGCCTTGCGGCAGTAGCCGCAATTGTAGTCGAAGAACTCGACCATCGTGACGTCACCCGAGGGGTTCCCGGCGACCACGTCGTGGGGCCCGTTGATGAGCGCCTCGCGCGCCTCCTTCAGGGCGGCGGCCTGGGCGAGACGCTGGGTCTCCGCCTGCTGCTTCTCGGCCTCGGCCAGCGCCTCCTGGAGCACCTCCGGGTGCTTGATCAGGTACTCCTTGACGATCGCCTCGATGCCGGCGCGCTGCGCGTCCGTGAAGGGTTGAGCGGCCGGTGCCGAGGTCTGCGCGAGAGCCGGACCGGCGAAGAGGCCGAGCGCCAGAGCCAGCGCGGGCAGGGGACGGATGAAAGGCATGGATCCTCGCTTGCGCGGCGGCCCGGGCCGCACGTGTCGGGAGCGTTAGGCATTGGGTTAGGCGTTTTCGCGGCGTCCGGTCAAATCCCAAGCCGGCCCCGCGAATCGGCCGCGACCGCCGGTCGCTCGAGGCGGCGCCCGGTTGAGGCTTGAGCCGCCAGGGTCTACCCCCGTGCGTCGGCCCACCGGCCGCTTTCAACGCTTCGAAGGACCGCATGACCCCGATCTCCCGCCGGGCCGCCGCCGTCCAGCCCTTCCTCGCCATGGATGTCATGGCCGCCGCGGCCGCCAAGGCCCGCGCGGGCGACGACGTGGTGCGGATGGAGGTCGGCCAACCGTCGGCACCCGCGCCCCGCGCGGTGATCGCGGCCGCACAAAACGCCCTCGCGTCGGGCCGTGTGCCGTATACCGAGGCGCTCGGCCTGCCGGCCCTGCGCGAGCGTATCGCCCGCGACTACGCCGAGCGCCACGGCGTCCCGGTCAGCCCGGAGCGGGTGGTGATCACCACCGGCTCGTCGGCCGGCTTCATCCTCGCCTTCATGAGTCTGTTCGATGCCGGCGCCCGGGTCGCGGTGCCGCAGCCCGGCTACCCGGCCTATCGCAGCATCCTGGCCGCGCTGGATCTCGTGCCCGCTCCGATGGTGCTGCGCGAGGAGGACCGCTTCGCCCCCACCGCCGCCCTCCTGCGCGCGACCCATGCCCGGGAACCGGTCGCGGGCGCGCTTGTGATGAGCCCGGCAAACCCATCCGGTACGGTCATCACGGAGCCCGCCCTGCGCGACCTCTGCGCAGCAGCGCGCGCCCTGGGCCTCCCGCTCATCTCCGACGAGATCTACCATGGCCTCAGCTACGGCATTCCCACCGTCACGGCCCTGCGCTTCGATTCGGACGCGGTGGTGATCAACTCGTTCTCGAAATACCACTGCATGACCGGCTGGCGCGTCGGCTGGATGGTCGTGCCGCAGGCGCTGGTCCGGCCGATCGAGCGGCTCGCGCAGAATCTCTACATCTCGGCGCCCTACCTGTCGCAGGTCGGCGCGCTGGCGGCCTTCGACGCCACCGAGGACCTGGACGCCGTGCGCGACGGCTACGCGCGCAACCGGGCGATC
Organism: Methylobacterium sp. CM6257; assembly: GCF_054611515.1. Classification (NCBI taxonomy): domain Bacteria; kingdom Pseudomonadati; phylum Pseudomonadota; class Alphaproteobacteria; order Hyphomicrobiales; family Methylobacteriaceae; genus Methylobacterium; species Methylobacterium sp. CM6257. Next base: position 4,721,990 of record NZ_CM137735.1, on the reverse strand, counting down.
CTGCTCGACGCGCTGCCCGGCCTCGGGCTCGGCCGCGTGCACCCGGCCGACGGCGCCTTCTACCTCTATGCCGACGTGGCGAACCTCACCAATGACGCTTCCGCCTTCTGCCGGCGGATGCTCGACGAGGCGCACGTGGCGGCAACGCCGGGCCTCGATTTCGATCCGGAACTCGGAAGCCACCACGTCCGGTTCTCGTTCGCGGGCTCGGAGGCCGAGTGCCGCGAAGCCGTGGCGCGGCTCCGGGCGTGGCTCCGCTGACGGATCAGAGCGCCTCCACCGGGACCAGAGTGCCGACCGCCTCGACGAGCTGCGAGAAGTGCTCGATCACCCGGTCCGGCCCGAGATCGGTCACCGGCACATCGGTGTAGCCGAAGGTCACGGCCACGACCGGGATACCGGCGGCCTTGGCGGTGTCGATATCGGTCCGGGAATCACCGACCATCACGGCGCGGGCCGGGTCGCCGCCCGCGCGCGCGATGGTGCCGGTCAGGTGGCGCGGGTCGGGCTTGAAGTGCGGGAAGGTATCCCGGCCGCAGATCGCCGCGAAGCGATGCCCGATCCCCAGGATGCGCAGCAGCTCGACGGACTGGCCCTCGTACTTGTTGGTGCAGACCGCGAGGCGGAAGCCCGTCTCCTCGAGAAGGTCCAGGGCCTCGACCAAGCCCGGATAGAGGTGGGAGGTATCGGCGAGATGGTCGCCGTAATGGGCGATGAAATCCGCGAAGAGGCGGTCGTGGTCCTGAGGCGAGAGGGTCCGCCCTTCCGCCTCGAAGCCGCGCCGGATCAGGGCCTTCGCGCCTGCTCCGATCAGCCCGCGCGCCTGGGACAGCGGCAGTTCGGTCAGGCCCTCGCGCCGCAGAAGCACGTTGAGCGTGCCGATGAGGTCGCCAGCGGTCTCGGCGAGCGTCCCGTCGAGGTCGAACACGGCGATCGGCGGCTGGGTCGTCGGTTCGGCGGACATTCTCGATGGGCTCCTGGTGGCTGGGGCCTCGCTACCGGGGTGCAGAGGCGGGAGCAAGCTGGCCGGCGGCGTGCCGACCATGCGTGACCGGACCGGTCGAACGCCCCAGACTCGCCCGAAAGCTTAGCGAAAGGCAGCCTTCACCAGCCCCCGGGATCCGCGATGAAACCGTCTCTGCCCTTCCTGGCCGCCTGCGCGGCTCTCTATTCGCTGCCGGCGGCGGCGACCTCGTTCGAGTTCGTACCCGCGCCCCAGACTGACCTGAACCGGATGTACCGGGTCGACAAGGTGACCGGCGAGGTCACCTCTTGCCAGTACGGTCTGCAGGAATCCGGTGGCGGAATTGGCCAGACGGTCTGTTTCGGGCCGGGCGAGGGCGCCGGGGCTCAGGCCCCATCGGAATACGGGCTGGTGGCGAGCCGCCATACCCGCGAGGCCGGCGTCTTCCGGGTGAACTACCGGACCGGCGAGATGAGCATCTGCTTCGTCCTGGTGAAGAAGGAGCAGGTTGTCTGCACGCAACAGGCCAAGCCCGGCTCCGAGGGCGCGTCCGATGCGCCGCTGACCGGGCCGGCGCCCGGGCGGGCCGGGGCCAGCGCCACGCCGACACAGGGCGCCCGCCCGTGACGCGGCATTGCCGGCGCGGGCGTTCCGGTCCGCGCTGTCACGTGCTAGGGGCCGGCCGACTCCCGCGGAAAGACCGGCTGCCCATGACGCGCGACATCCCGATCCACCCCGTCGACCGGGCACTGCCGCGGTGAGCGGGCCGGACCTCCGCCGGGCCGCCGCAACGCGCGCCCTCGATCTGGTCGAGCCCGGCATGCGGCTCGGCCTCGGCACCGGTTCCACGGCGGCCGCTTTCGTGGCGCTCCTCGGCGAGCGGGTCCGCGGCGGACTCGACATCGTCGGCGTTCCGACCTCGGAAGCGACTCGGGCGCAGGCCCAGGGCCTCGGCATCCGCCTCGCCACCCTCGACGAGCAGCCGGAACTCGATCTCACGATCGACGGGGCCGACGAGGTCGACGAGCAGCTGCGCCTGATCAAGGGCGGCGGCGCGGCGCTGCTGCGGGAGAAGATCGTCGCCTTCGCGAGCCGCCGAATGGTGGTCATCGCCGACGCCGCCAAGCGCGTGGGCCGGCTCGGCACCTTTCCCCTGCCGATCGAGGTGAATCCCTTCGGCCTGACGGCCACGCGACGGGCCGTGGAAGCGGCGGTGGCGGGTGCCGGCTGCACCGGCGCCGTCCGGCTGCGCTGCCAGGCGGATGGCAAGCCCCTGGTGACCGACGGCGGTCATCATATTCTCGACGCCCATCTCGGCGCCATTCCCGATCCCGAGACCCTCGGGGCCGCACTCTGGGCGGTCCCCGGCGTCGTGGAGCACGGCCTGTTTCTCGGCATCGCCGATGCCGCGATCCTGGCTGCCGCGCGGGATGGACAGGCCGAGATCACCGTTCTCGGCAGCCTCGCCTGAGGCGCCCCCCTCCCTGCAGGCAATCCTCGCAAGAAAGTCCAGCATGTCCCGACGCTTCACCGCCGCGCTCGGCCTCGCGCTTCTGGCGCTCCCTCAGGCTGCCTCCGCTCAGGCGAACAAGCCCGCGCTGGCCCAACCGTCGGCGCAGCCGAGCACCCCGGCCGCCAACACTGCCACGGAGACCTTCACGCCCAGCCATCTCGCGTTGGCCCGTGAGGTGATGCTCAGCTCTGGCATCGCCCGCTCCTTCGACTCCGTCCTGCCCGCTTTCGCCGATCAGATCCGCAAGCAGACGGTCACGCGGCCCGAACTCGCCAAGGATCTCGACGAGGTCCTGGCCTCTCTGCAGCCGGAGATGGAGCTGCAGAAGCAGCGCATGATCGACATCGCGGCGCGCAGCTACGCGAGGAAATTCTCGGAAGCGGAGCTGAAGGAGATCGCGACCTTCTTCCGGTCACCCGCCGGCAAGCACTACGTCGAGGCGCAGCCGCAACTCCTCGATGAGATGGTGCAGGAGATGCAGGACTGGACCCAGGACGTGTCGGAATACGTCATGGTCCGGGTGCGCGCCGAGATGGGAAAGCGCGGACATCAGATGCAGTGAAAGTGCCCCGCTCCTCAGAGCGGATCGGCGTGACGGCAGGCCTCATGAGCGCGGCTGCATGAGTGCGGCCGGTCGCCTCTACGCGGCGGGCGGAGGACTCCTCGCCAGCATGCCGCTGGCGATGGTGTTCGCCAATCGCTCGAGCCCGGCTCTGGTCGGGCTCGCGGCATTCGCCTTCCTGGTGGGTCGCCTTATCGAGGATCCCGCCGGCCTGCGCGGCCGTCTTCTGGCGCCGCTCGCGAGTCCCTTCGGAGGAGCGGCGCTCGCCTTCCTGGGCTGGAGCCTCATCTCGCTCGCCTGGAGCCCGTTCCCGGGCTCGTCTCTCCGGATGCTCGGTGAGTTCCTGCCGACCCTCGCCGCGTCCTACCTCCTCGCCATTTTGGCGCCGGGCCGGATCCCGGCCTTTGCGCCGCGCCTCGGGGCGATCGCGATTGTGCTGGCCGGCGGTCTGATCGCGGTGGATCTCGCCTCCGATCTCGCCCTGGAGCTGGTGCTGGGACGGCGGGTCGCCGCCTTCGTGCACAACCGGCCGGCCCTGACCCTCGATCTCGTGGCCGGGCCGCTCGCTCTGGTCCTGTGGCGCGTCCAAGCCCGAGGCCTCGCGGCGGCTGTGCTGGCCTTCGCGGCGCTCGGCGTACTGCGCTCCATCAGCGGCGCCGCCCAGCTCGGCCTTCTCGCAGGTGTCGCGATGTTCGGCGTCGCCCGGCTGCTCCCGCGGCCCATCGGCATCGGTCTCGCCGCCCTCGGTCTCGGCCTCGCGATCGCGTTGGCCCCCGTCGAAGGCGACCTCCTCGCCCGGTTCATGCCGGAGGCGGCCCACGCGCATCTCGTCCAATCCTCCTCCCGGGCGCGCGTCGCCATCGCGCGCAGCTTCGGGGCGGCCGTGGCGGCCGACCCCTGGCGCGGGGCGGGCTACGGCACGAGCGCACGCTTTGCGGACACACCGGTGGCGCAGGGTCTGGACCCCGAGATGCGGGTCCTTCTCGGTGTCGGCCATCCCCACAACAGCTTCCTGCAGGTCTGGGCCGAACTGGGATTGCCGGGGGCGTTCCTCGCTGCGCTCACGCTGATGCTGATGCTGACACGAATCGGCTCGATGCCGCTGCCGGACCGGTCCGTCGCGCTTGGCCTCGTCGCCTGCGCGGCGGTGATCGCCTTCGTGGAGCACAATGGCTGGGCCGCGTGGTGGACGGCGGGGCTCGGCGCTGCCATGTCGTGGATGCGCGAGGCGTCCCGGCCCCGCGCCGATACGCGACCCGAGATGGACGGTCCCGCATGAGCGATTTCGACGTCGACCTCTTCGTCATCGGCGGCGGCTCGGGTGGCGTCCGCGCGGCACGGATCGCGGCAGGTTACGGCGCGCGGGTCATGCTCGCGGAGGAGTATCGGGTCGGCGGCACCTGCGTGATACGCGGCTGCGTCCCGAAGAAGCTGATGGTCTATGCCGGGCGATTCGCCGACGAGTTCGAGGACGCCGCTGGCTTCGGCTGGACCGTCGAGAAGCCGCGCTTCGACTGGGGCGTTCTCAAGAGCCGCCGCGACGCCGAGGTGACGCGACTCGAAGGGATCTATGACGCGAACCTGATCCGGGCCGGCGTCGAGATCGTGCCGGAACGGGCCGTCATCGAGGATCCGCACACCGTGCGTCTCACCGGATCGGACCGGACGGTGCGGGCGGAGCGAATCCTCATCGCCGTCGGCGCCCATCCCCTCAAGGAGCCCGCGGTGCCGGGCATCGATCTGGCGATCACCTCAAACGAGGTGTTCGAGCTGGAGAGCCTTCCCCAGCGCATTCTGGTGATCGGCGGCGGCTACATCGCGGTGGAGTTCGCCGGCGTGTTCGCGGCGCTCGGCAGCCGGACGACCCTGCTGCACCGGGGCGACCGGCTGCTGCGCGGCTTCGATGACGAGGTCCGCGACGCCCTCGCGGAGGCCTACGGACGGCGCATGGACCTGCGGCTCGGCCAGACCCTGGCAGGCATCGAGCATCGGGAGGACGGGCTCTGCGCCCGACTCAACGACGGGAGCGCGATTCTCGCCGATCACGTCCTCGTCGCCACCGGACGACGTCCGAATGTGGCCGGGCTGGGCCTCGACCGGATCGGCATCGAGGTCGACGCCGCCGGGGCGATCCCGGTGGATGCCTATTCGCAGACGAAGGTTCCGTCGATCTACGCGGTGGGCGACGTCACCAACCGCGCCAATCTCACCCCCGTGGCGATCCGCGAGGGCCACGCCTTCGCCGACACGGTCTTCGGCGGCAGGCCGTCCTGCGTCGATCACCGCCTGATCCCCACCGCGGTTTTCTCCACCCCCGAAATCGGCGTCGTCGGCCACACGGAGGCCGCCGCCCGTGAGATCTACGGCAAGATCGACGTCTACAAGGCGCGATTCCGCCCGATGAAGGCGACGCTCTCCGGTCGCGAGGAGCGGATCCTCATGAAGGTGATCGTCGATTGCGCCACCGATCGGGTGGTGGGCGTCCACATCTTCGGCCACGACGCCGGAGAGGTGATCCAGGCCGTGGGCATCGCCGTCACCATGGGCGCCACCAAAGCCGATTTCGACCGCACCGTCGCGGTCCATCCGACGGCAGCCGAGGAACTGGTGACCATGCGTGTCCCGGAGGTCACCAAGCACCCGGTCGGTGTCGGCTGAGCACGGCGCGGCGCCGGGGCCTCGACGCCGGGCCGGCCCGAGCCATATCAGGGACATGGGCAAGCAGGGTGAAGGCAAGGGCAGGGGCGAGAACGACGCGCACGCGCGGCGGCAGGCGGTGATCGACCGCATGTTGGCTGATGCCCTGCGCCCGGCCTTCAGCCATCGTCCGCCGAGCCACGACGCGTTGTCGCCCGACATCCGCCGGGCGATCGACCGACTCCTTGCAAAGGCCGAAGCGCAGCGCAGCCGGAACCTGACCTACGACGATCTGGAGGAGGCTCTTCCACCGCGCGACGTCTCGGCGGAAGATCTGGAGGCGATCTTCTGGATCCTTGCAGAGCACGGCATCGAGGTTGAAGATGGCGAGGCCTGAAACCGGGGCGCGCCTGCCCCACCGTTTCCGGCACTCGCAAGTGCGAAGGAACCTCTCTATAAGCCGCGCTTCGCGCACGAAGCGCGGTCGCACGAAGAGGTGCGCGGAGAGAGACCATGGGCGAGCGTTGGACACCGAAGAGCTGGAGAGACCTGCCGATCGAGCAGGTTCCCACCTATCCGGACGCTGCTGCCCTCGGCGCCGTCGAGTCGCAGATCGCGAGCTTTCCGCCGCTGGTTTTTGCCGGCGAGGCTCGCAAGCTGAAGGCTGCGCTCGGGCGCGTCGCGGCAGGCCAGGCGTTCCTGCTCCAGGGTGGTGATTGCGCCGAGAGCTTCGACGAGCACTCTGCCGACAACATCCGCGACTTCTTCCGGGTGTTCCTGCAGATGGCGATGGTGCTGACCTTCGCGGGCGGATCGCCGGTGGTGAAGGTCGGGCGCATCGCCGGGCAGTTCGCCAAGCCGCGCTCCTCACCCACCGAGACCCTCGATGGCGTGAGCCTCCCCAGCTACCGCGGCGACATCATCAACGGCATCGGCTTCACGGAAGAGTCGCGGGTGCCGGATCCGCGGCGCCAACTCGAAGCCTACCGGCAGTCGGCCGCGACGCTGAACCTGCTGCGCGCCTTCGCCACCGGCGGCTACGCCAACCTGGAGAACGCGCATCGCTGGATGCTGGGCTTCGTGAAGGATTCGCCGCAATCCTCGCGCTACCAGGACGTGGCCGGCCGCATGACCGACGCGCTCGATTTCATGCGGGCAATCGGCATCAATCCGGAGACTCATCCGGAGGTGCGGACCACCGACTTCTACACCAGCCACGAGGCCCTGCTGCTCGGCTACGAAGAGGCGCTGACCCGCGTCGATTCGACCACGGGCGACTGGTACGCGACCTCCGGACACATGCTGTGGATCGGCGACCGCACCCGTCAGCCGGATCACGCCCACGTTGAATACGCGCGCGGCATCAAGAACCCGATCGGCCTGAAATGCGGCCCGTCCATGAAGGCGGACGGCCTGATCCGGCTCATCGACCTGCTCAACCCGGACAACGAGCCCGGCCGTCTCAGCCTGATCTGCCGGTTCGGAGCCGACAAGGTCGGCGAGCATCTGCCGGGCCTGATCCGGGCCGTCGAGCGGGAAGGACGGTCAGTGGTGTGGATCTGCGATCCGATGCACGGCAACACCGTCGCGGCCGGCCGCTACAAGACCCGGCCGTTCGAGCGCGTCATGCAGGAGATCGAGGGCTTCTTCGGCGTGCACCGCGCCGAGGGCACCTTCGCGGGCGGCATCCACTTGGAGATGACCGGCAAGGACGTCACCGAGTGCACGGGCGGTGCCCGGGCGCTCACCGCCGACGACCTGCAGGATCGCTACCACACCTACTGCGACCCGCGCCTCAACGCGGAGCAGGCACTGGAGGTGGCCTTCCGCACGGCCGAGTTGGTGAAGGCCGAGCGCAGCCACGTGGAGCGCCCGCGTCTCGACGCGGCGGAGTAGGGCGCTTCCTATCGCGACCCGGTTCGGCCTCGGCTCTCCCAGAGCCGAGGCCAGATCCGTTCCCTGAGCTACAGCACGGGTTCAGAATGAGGTTCGGGTCTCCACGAGCATCTGCCTAACGGATTTACACGCCCCCTTCAGGTGCCAGCGACCAGAAAAACCAGCCTAAGTCCCCTTCCGTAGCGATTTCGGGCTCGCCCGGGATCGTTCAAGGCTTTGGTGAGGGGAGCGCGTCGGCGAGGGCGATGGTCGAACATCGTCGCCGGCACGGGAGAGGGGATGCGTCGTGAACCGATGACCCGCCGTGCTCAGGCGATCGCCCGGGCCGAACCGTTCCAGCGGCGGATCACTTCGGCGACCTCCGATACGGGGACCGGTCGGCTGAACAGGTAGCCCTGGACCTCGTCGCACCCTTCCGCGCGCAACTGCGCGAGCTGCGCCTCCGTCTCCACGCCTTCCGCGGTCGTGGTCATCCCGAGGCTGGCGCCCAAGCCGATCACCGCCCGGACGATGAAGTCGGTCCCGTCCTTGATGCACAGGTCGCGGACGAAGGTCTGGTCGATCTTGATCTTGTCGAACGGGAAGCTGCGCAGGTAGCTGAGTGACGAGTAGCCGGTCCCGAAATCGTCCATGGCGACGCGAACCCCCAGCGCCTTCAGGCTGTGGAGGATCGCCGTTGTGGCGCCGGGATTGGCCACCAGAACCGATTCGGTGATCTCGAGTTCCAGACGACGGCCCGGCAGGCCGGTCCGCCGCAGCGCCTCGCGAACGGCGGTCACAAGGCTCGCCGACGTGAACTGGACGGCCGAGACGTTGACGGCGACCTTGAGGCCGTCCGGCCAGCGAGCCGCTTCCTCGCAGGCGCGGCGCAGGACCCATTCGCCCAGCGGAACGATCAGTCCCATCTCCTCCGCGATCGGGATGAACTCGGCCGGCGAAATGAAGCCCCGGATCGGATGATTCCAGCGCAGCAGCGCCTCGAACCCGCAGATCCGGTCGGTATCGAGGCTGTAGATCGGCTGGTAGTAGACCTCGAAGGCCTCTCGGGTGAGCGCGTCGCGCAGGTCGCGCTCCAGAATCCGCCGGGCCTGGAGACGGGCATCCATCTCGGGCTCGAAGAACCGGAACGAGCCGCGCGCCTCGGTCTTGCCGCGGTCGAGGGCGACCTCTGCGTTCTTGAGGAGCTTCTCGCAGCTCGTCCCGTCGCTCGGCGCCAGCGTGATCCCGATGGTCAGTCCGACGCTGATCTGGTGGCTGCTCAGGGTGTAAGGTGCGCCCACTACCTCGATGATGCGGCGGGCGAGCACGGCGGCATCCTCCGCCCGGTCGATGCCGCGCTGGACGATGATGAACTCGTCGGCGCCGAGCCGGGCCACGCAGTCGATTTCGCGCACGCAGGCGGTGAGACGGTTGCCCACCGCCGTGAGCAGCTCGTCGCCGACACTGTGTCCCAGCGTCTCGTTGACAGGCCGGAAATCGTCGAGATCGATGGCGAAGACGGCGAAGCCAGAGTCGCGGCCCGCCTGCGCGACAGCCGTCTCGATCTGCTGTCCCAAGGCCACCCGGTTCGGCAAGCCGGTGAGCATGTCGTGGTGCGCCAGGAAGGCGATCCGCGCCTCGGCCAGCCGGCGCTCTGTGACGTCCTCGTAAGTGGCCACGAACCCGCCGTCGGCTGTCTTGCGCCGATCGATCGCCACGATGCGGCCGTTGCCCAGCTCCTGAAAATGAGTGCGCCAAGCACCGTTGTGAAAGGCCTCCCGCTGCTGGCGCAGCAGGGTGGCGAGATCGCAGCCCGGGTGGTTGCCCACTGCGATACTGGCGCTCATGACTTGGTGGGTCGTCATTCCCGGCACGACCGCGCCCGCGGGCAGACCGTAAATCTCGCTATAGCGCCGGTTGACCACCATCAGGCGGTCCTGCGCGTCGAAGAGGCAGAGCCCCTGGGACATGTTGTCGAGGGCCGCGTCGAGCCGCAGATTGGTCTGGGTCAGCCGATCCTCCTGCTCCTTGAGCAGGCTAATGTCGCTGCACACCGCAATGAAGCCGCCCTGTTGGGTGGCGCTGCGGCTCACGCGGAGCCAGCGCCCATCGGCCAGCCGGATCTCGCCGTCGCGCGCAAGAGCCCTGAAGCAATCTTCGAGAGCCTCCGATCCGTCGGCAGGCTGCGCCAACGAGATCCCGGCCTCGATGGCCGGGCCCAGCCCGTCGAAGAAGCAGAGGGCCTGGGTGTTAGCCAGGGCGATGCGGCCGGCCGCATCGACGACCACAACGCCCTCTCGGGAGGTCTGGAGCGCATCCGTCACCAGCGCTTCGGCGGTGCGGCGCTGGCTGACCTCGCGCGCCATCATGGCCCGGATGTTGTCGCGCATCGTCGCCATGGAGCGGAGCAGACTGCCGAGCTCGTCGCGGCCGCCGGCCGGAATGCGATCGTCCAGACGACCGCTGGCGATCCGCTCCGCCGCCGCTGAGGCTGCCGCCAGCGGCCCGGTAATGCGGCGGTTGAGCAGCCAAGCGATCAGCGCGCAGGCAGCGATGGCAAGACCAGCCGCGATGGCGTTGACGTGTATCTCCTGGGCGACGAGCATGCGCGCCGCCTGTCTGAAGGTGAAGCCGTCTCCGGCAGTGTAATTGACCAGCAGGTCGATCTGGCTGTCGACCACGTTGGCCTGCTGGTCCAGGGCATCCCAGCGTTCCGGGCGCGCCGTGGCAGGATCCAGGGTGCGGCGCATCTCCTCCCAAGCGGTCACCGCCGCCTGGACCGCTCCGGCGGTACGGACCGCCCGGTCGGATTGCGAGCGCTCGACGGCGATCGTCAGATCCTCCGCCAGTGTCGTCGAGAGATCCGCGATCTCCGCGTCCAGCTTGGCCGCTTCGGCGGCGTTCTGAACGTGCGTCCGCCGGGCGAAAGCCGTCCGCATCTTGGCGAAATCGGCCGCCGTCGCGCGGGCGTAATTGATGGACATCAACGATTCGTCGTACGTGCGGTTGATGAGCGTCCCGATGTGCGAGATCGCAATGACTGCGTAGAGCCCGAGCGCGCCTGACAGCAGGCTCATGCTCAGGAAGGCGACGAAGATCCGGCCTCGGATCGTATTCGGGAGCCCCACGAATCCGCGTGCGGCGCGCACCCGCCCGGGTGGCCCCCTGTCATCCGTCGCTGTCTGGGGCTCTTGCATCGCACCGGCCGCCGTGTCGTACGTCCGGCGGAACGTAATTGCCACATATTAAGAGGCGATTAGCTCGGCGGTTTGAGAACTCGATTCAACATCAACGGTATGTCCCCTGCATAACCGGGGCGAACCGCGCGATCCGCGAGATACCGCGCATCGCGAAAATGATTCCTCAATCAAAGACAGCCAAGATCAAATCCTCGGAACCCGAGGAACAGCATGGCCGCCGCAGTGATAAGGTTCGCCACGTCGCCGGTCTTGAGGGCGACGATCTCCGCCGCGCTGGCGCTGGGGCTCGGGGCGGGCTGCGGATTGCTCCTGACCGGACAGCTGCAGGCCTCGGGCATCGCGGTGTCGCAGAAGGGCAGGATGTTCCATCCCGGCAATCTCGTCGTCACCCGCGGCGAGACGATCACCTTCGTGAACGACGACAGCGACCTGCTGCACCACGCCTACGTCGAGTCCGACAGCTTCAACTTCGATTCCGGAGACCAGGAGCCGGGCAGCCGCACCCCGGTCGCCTTCACCGAACGCGGGACCTTTCAGGTGCTCTGCGGCATCCACCCGAAGATGAAGCTCGTGGTCCGGGTGGATTGAGGGCGGTCAGCGCTGGGCCGAGCGCATCGGCGTCGCGGCCGGGTCCGGCTTCAGGCGCTCTACCGGCTGGCCGTCGCGCAGGTCCGGGGGCGGGCTGTAGATGATGTGGCTGTCGACCGACAGACCCGCTTCCAGCTCGAGAACCCGCCCGAGATCGCGCCGCACACGAACGGTCCGCCATCTCACCCGGTCGTCGCCGCCGATTTCGGCCACCTGCAGGCCGTTGGTGTTGAACACCGTCGCCTCCGCGGGCACCGTGATACAGGGTTCGGTGCGCGGGATCTTCAACGTCACGTAGGCGTAGAGGCCGGCCCGCAGAGCCCGGTCGGGATTGGGAACATCCACCTGCGTGGTGAGGGTGCGCGAGGCCGCGTTCAAAGCCACTGAGCTGCGTTCCACGAAACCCTCGAAGGTCCGGCCGGGCATCTGCGGCACGGTTATCGCGGCCGTCACGCCCGGTTTGACGCTCACGGCATCGTTCTGCGGCACGTTGACGGTGATGCGGAGCGTGCTGTCCTGGTCGATGCTCACGAGTGGCGTGCCGCCGTTATCGGCCCGGACCAAGTCGCCGACATCGACGTTGCGGACCGTGACGACGCCGTCGAACGGCGCCACAACCCGCTCGAAAGCCGTGAGCGCCTTCAGCCGCTCCACCACCGCCTCCTGAGTCTTGATGTTGGCGGTCGCAACCTTCACGCCCGCCTCCGCGGCTGCGAGCGTCGCCGCCTGCGAGAGGACACTGGCCTGCGCATTGTCGGCGTTCTGCCGCGAGGCCCAGCCCTGTACGGCAAGCGTCGTGGTCCGGTTGTTGGTGAGATTGGCGAGGTTCACATTGGCGCGGGCCTGCTCGACTTGAGCCTGCGCCTGGAGGAGCTGCGCCTTGAGCTGGCCGACCTGTGCCTCGGCCTGGGCGAGCTGCTGGTCGAGATCCGGCGCCGCGATCCGCAGCAGCAGGTCGCCGGCCTTGACCCGCGTGCCGATATCGACCCGGCGCTCGGCGACGTAGCCGGTGGCGCGGGCGGCGATCGCCGCCGTGGTGAAGGCCTGCGTCTCTCCCGGCAACACGAGATCGAGGGGTCCCTCCGCCCGTTCCACCGCGACGGTGCGCACCTGCGGAACAAGAGACTTGATCCGCTCCAGCGTCGCGGTCGCCTCGGTATTGCGCTGCCAGTGGCCATAGGCGCCCCAGGCCACGAGCCCAGCGCCGACCAGCCCCGCGAGGAGAAACGGGGCTTTGGGGGGACGCGGGGGGACGTCCTGCGCCGCGTCATGCCCCTTCATCGACCGCCTCTCCGCCCCGGACCATCCCGACCGGGCTGCGGCAAAGGTAGCGGCCCGAATCCATTGCGGCCAGAGCGGGGTTTGGCCGCATCACAGTCTACACCGCGCGCGGTCCCTCCAGGCGCATCTGCCGGCTCAGCCTTTTGTGCAGATGAACCATCAGGGCGATGCCGAACAGGGGTGTCAGCAGGTTGAGGACTGGAACCACCATCAGAGCGGCCAGCAGGCAGCCGGCCCCGAGCGTCCGGACCGAGAACACGCGGCGCATCTCGGCGGCCTGGGACAAGGGGCGGAACCGCGCGGCCGCCATCTCGAAATACTCGCGGGCGAGCAGGTAGGCGTTTGCGCCGAAGAAGGCTGCGATTCCGATCACCGGAACGAAGAAGATGATCAGCGCGGCCAGGTTGACCAACAGCGTCACGCCCGCGAAGCGGATCGCGTACAGCATGGCGGTTCCGAACGGCATGGCGCGGCCCGGCGGGTCGTCCGGGAAATCCGTGCGCTCCACGATCGCGGCGGCGTCGTCGAGGAAGAAGCCCGCCACCAGGATCGAGACCGCCGGCATCAGGTAGGCGAGCACCACGAAGAGGCCGAACCCCGCGAGATAGTAGGCGAGGCTGTCGAGGATCGGGTACTGGGCTGAGATATGGTGGCTCGCCTGGAAGGCCTGAATAAGCCGGGTCAGGCCCAGCCAGACCAGGACCAGGAGCCCGAGCGTCAGGCCGAGGGACTTCCAGAGGATCGCCCGCAGCGGCGGGGAGAAGGTCTGGCGCAAAGCCGCCGCGGCGGACTCGACGAGCATCGGGCGAGATTTCCGGCCCGCGCCAGGAGCGGCGCGGCTGCGTTGTGAAGCGGTGCGGCGGCCGGCGCAAGATCAGGCCTCGGCACGGGTGAGACAAGGGTGCGGGGGCGCGCGTGCAGGATGCGATGGTGAAGGACTCGATACCCGGTTCACCCGGCTCCAGGAGCGCCGATCCGCCGCGCCCGCCCGCCTACCGGCCGCGCCTCGCACCGGTTCCCGATGCGCCGGAGGTGCTGGTGATCGGGTCCGGCGCCGCCGGGATCGGTGCGGCCCGGACGCTCGCGGCGCGCGGCGTCGCCGTGGCGGTTCTGGAGGCCCGCGACCGGGTCGGCGGCCGGGCCTTCACGGTGTCCCTGCGCGGCCACGCCCTTGATCTCGGCGCGCACTGGCTCCATGCCGGGCCAATCAATCCCCTCGTCGCCGTGGGCCGCGCGCGCGGAGAACGCCTGCGCCCAGCGCCGCAGGACAGCCACGTCTGGGTCGGCCGCCGGCCGGGACGCGCCGACGAGGTCCGGGCCAATGCCCGCGCCTTTGATCGGGCCGACCGGGCGATGACGCGGGGCGCCGCGCAGCCCGGAACCGACCGGCCGGCCGGGAGTGCCCTGCCGCCGGTCCTCGGCCCCTGGGGTGCGCGGGTGGCGCAGGTTCACGGGCTCGTCTCCGGAAGACCGCTGGGCGAGGTCTCGCTGCACGACTTCCCGAGCCTCGAATACAGCGACAACTTCTTCCTCGCCGAGGGCTACGGAAGCTACCTCGCCCGCTTGGCGGACGGTCTGCCAGTGGCGCTCTCCACACCGGTGACGCGGATCGATTGGTCGGGAGGGCGCGTCTGCGCGACGATCGCCGACGGCCGGGACTATCGGGCCCGCACGGTGATCGTCACGGTGCCGGTGATGGTGCTGCGGGACGGACCGGTCTTCACGCCGCCTCTGCCGAATGCGGTTCGCGCCGCTGTCGACGGCTTCACCACCGGCATCTACGAGCACGCGGTGTTGCACTGGCCGTCGAGCCCGTTCCGGGGCCGCGACCGGCTGGCGGCGATCCACGGCGGGAGACACACGCCGGCCGGGATGCTCACCCGGATCGACGGGACGCCGTTCCACTACTACGAACTCGACCTGCACGAGGCTGCGGCGATCGATGCGGCCGGCTCCGGAACGGACGGAGTCCGCCGCCATGTGCGCGCGGTCCTGGCCGATCTGTTCGGCCGGGCACGGCTGCGCGACCTGACGATCCCGGCGGTGAGCACGTGGCGGCACGATCCCTGGTCGCGCGGCTCCTGGGCGGTGGTGCCCCCCGGCCACGCACCGGCACGCCAGTTCTTGCGGGAGCCGCTGGCCGACACAGTGTGGTTTGCCGGAGAAGCGCTGTCTCGCGAACAATGGGGCACGGTCGGCGGTGCCTACGCGGAGGGCACCCGGGCCGCCGAGGCCGTGGCGGAGCGTATCCGCACGGGCACAGCCTGAGCCACGCGCGCCAGGCAGGCGCCCGGGCGGCTTGCCGGGGCCGGACAAGACGGGCATCTCCGAGGAGTCAAGCTTTGCGGGGACGCTTATGGATTGGATCGAGGGGATCGGCTACCTCGGCACCGCGCTGACCATCTCGGCTACCGCCATGAGCACCATGATCCCGCTGCGGATCATCTCGCTCTGCGCGAGTTGCGCGGTGATCACCTACGGCACGCTCATCGGCAGCATGCCGGTGGTCCTCACCGAGCTGATCCAGATGCCGTTCAATGCCTATCGGCTCTGGCAGATGCTGCGCCTCGTCCGCGACGTCGAGACCGCCGCCGACGGCGACCTGTCCCTTGACTGGCTGCGTCCCTTCGGTTCACGGCGTCCGTTCGGGATCGGCGAGGTGGTCTTCCGCAAGGGCGACCTCGCCAAGGAGATGTACTACATCGAGAGCGGCACCTTCCGGATCCCGGAAGTCGGCATCGAGGTGCGCAAGGGCGGGATCGTCGGCGAGCTGGGCCTGCTCTCTCCGGGCAACGCGCGGACGGCATCGCTCATCTGCGTCGAGGCGGGCCAGGCGCTGTGCGTAACCTACTCGGACGTCAAGCAACTCTACTACCAGAATCCGGAATTCGGGTTCTACTTTCTGAAACTCACCAGCGAGCGCCTGTTTCAGAGCGTTCAGGGCGTCAAGGAACCGATGCCGGCGGGCGACGCCCTGTAGCGGGGCCGCCCGCCGCCGCTGTCAGAGCATGCTCGGCAGGATGCGGTCCGGCGGGCGGTGCCCGTCCATGAAGGTCTTGATGTTGATAATGACCTTTTCGCCCATATCGATACGGCTCTCGTAGGTCGCCGAGCCCATGTGCGGCAGGAGCACGACCTTGCCCTGACGGGCGAGCTTCACCAGCCGGGGGCTCACCGCCGGCTCTTGCTCGAACACGTCGAGGCCGGCGGCCGAGATCTCGCCCCCCTCGATCAGCCGCGCCAGGGCGTTCTCGTCGATCACCTCGCCGCGAGCGGTGTTCACGACGATCGCCTCGGGCTTGAGGAGCTTCAGGCGCCGCGCAGAGAGGAGGTGGTAGGTCGCCGGCGTATGCGGGCAGTTCACCGACACGATGTCGACGCGCGCCAGCATCTGGTCGAGGGATTCCCAGTAGGTCGCGTCCAGTGCGTTCTCAATGGCGGACGGCACCCGGCGACGATTGTGGTAGTGGACCTGCAGACCGAAGGCACGGGCGCGTTTCGCCAGCGCTTGGCCGATTCGACCCATGCCGACGATGCCCAGCCGCTTGCCGGTAATACGCCGGCCGAGCATCCAGGTCGGGGACCAGCCGGTGGTCCACTCGTCGTCCGGGATGATGCGCGCGCCCTCGGTGATCCGACGGGCGACCGCGAGGATCAGCGCCATCGTCATGTCGGCAGTATCCTCGGTCAGCACGCCGGGCGTATTGGTGACCGTGATGCCCCGCTCCAGTGCCGCCGCCACATCGATATGATCGACACCGTTGCCGAAATTCGCGATGAGCCGAAGATTCGGCCCGGCCTGCGCGATGAGTCCGGAGTCGATTTCGTCGGTGACGGTGGGGACCAGGACGTCGGCCTCGCGCAGGGCCGCCGTCAGCGCATCCGACGACAACGCCGCATCGTCGGAATTGAGGCGGACGTCGAACAGCTCGCGCATCCGCGTCTCGACGGCATCCGGCAGGCGCCGCGTCACGACCACCAGCGGCTTGCGCTTCGACACGTCTCTCTCCCCGTCAGCCTCGCGGCCCTGGTTTCGGCTCGTGCCTGGCGGCTCTCGCCCGGACCGCTTCCTGCAAGCGTCCGTTAACCGAACTCGGCCAGACAGGATCGGGTACGCGGCGCCGGTTCCGGAGCCTGTTCCGACCCATTGGCCTCTCTACCAGAGGTGGGCCGGAACACAATCGGAAGCCGGCCGGACCCGTTTGGCAATGGGCCCTGCTTTCGACATGCGCAGCGCTCACCGTCGTCACATCCGGATAGGGAGAGGATCATGCGCGCGTCACGCCTGAGCTTCGCCGTTGCGGCGCTGCTGCTGGGCGGTCTCGCGACTGGGGCGAGGGCGGCACCCGCCGCGCCGCCCGAGGCCGGAATCGGCCCGGTGACCAAGCTTCCGCTGCCCCGCTACGCCAGCCTGAAGACCGACCGCGTCAATCTCCGCGAGGGGCCTTCCAAGGATCACCGCACCTTGTGGGTGTTCCAGCGGGCAGGCCTACCCGTGGAGATCATCGGCGAATTCGAGACCTGGCGCCGGATTCGCGATTCGGAGGGGACTGAAGGCTGGGTGCTGCACTCACTGCTCTCGGGGCGGCGCACCGCCATCGTGAATGCCGGGCCCGACAAAGGTGCCGAGAAGGCCGCCGTGTCGCTACGGGCCCGGGCCGACGACAGCGCCGAAGACGAGGCGCGGCTTCAGACCGGTGTAATCGGCAGCGTGAAGAGCTGCACCGGCACGTGGTGCCGGCTGGTGGTGGTTCTTCCGAACAAGCGGGACGTAGACGGCTACATCCGGCAGAATCGTCTCTGGGGCGTCTATCCGAACGAGATCGTGGAGTAGCCGTCTGAAACGAGAAGGGGCCCGGACGATTCCGAGCCCCTTCGAGGATCCTTCGGACGATCAGGCGGGTCGGCTCAGCCCTGGCGGCGCCCGGCTGGCCGGCTGCGGCGCAGGCGAACAATGACCTCGACCCCGGCGATCTCCATGCCCTCCGGAGCCTCGGGCAGCGAATCCACCGTGATGCCGCAATCGGGCATGTCGATCACTTGGCTCTCGTCCTCGAGGTAGAAGTGATGGTGCTCGGTCGGGTTGGTGTCGAAATAGGCCTTCGACCCGTCGAGGGCGAGCTGACGCAGCAGCCCCGCTTCCGTAAACTGGTGCAGCGTGTTGTACACCGTCGCCAGCGAGACCGGCACCTTGGCGCGCATGGCCTCGTCGTAGAGCATCTCGGCCGTCAGGTGGCGGTCGCCACGGCCGAAGAGCAGCCAGCCCAGCGACAGGCGCTGACGCGTGGGCCGCAGGCCCGCCCGCCGCAGGCGGTCACGCAGGTCAGACAGCGGGCAACCGCGGCGCGGAGTCCCGTTGGCCTCCAGTTGGGGGGCGGGGACCCGGCCGTTGAAGACGGCCTGGAATGGCACCGGTTCGGACATCGCTGGACTGAACGCTCGACGAGGGGCCTGGGGAACGGAGTTACATTTAGTATATTGGAGTGACTGGGCTGTCGCAACCCGAGCATCGCCGCACCCGCAGGTTGATGGCTTTGAAGGCGCAGCACACCGTGCTAACCCGCGCGCCAGACGACGGGGCGAGCGTTCTCGCCCGCGACGCGAAGGCCGCGCAACTCCGAGGAAACAGCCAGCTCAATGCCGCCAGACGCCGAGACACCAGCGCAGGGCGCGAGCCGCCGGTCGCATTACGCCTACGAGGATCTTCTGGCCTGCGGGCGCGGCGAGCTCTTCGGCCCCGGGAATGCGCAGCTTCCGCTGCCGCCCATGCTGATGTTCGACCGCATAACCTCGATCAGCGACGAGGGCGGCGCCCACGGCAAGGGGCACGTGCGGGCAGAGCTCGATATTCGCCCCGATCTCTGGTTCTTTCCATGTCATTTCCAGGGCGACCCGGTCATGCCGGGCTGCCTCGGTCTCGATGCCCTGTGGCAGATGGTGGGATTCTACCTCGGCTGGCTCGGCTCGCCCGGGCGTGGTCGGGCGCTGGGCGTGGGCGAGGTGAAACTCGCCGGGCAGGTCCTGCCGTCGATCAAGAAGGTCGTCTACAACGTCGACATCAAGCGCGTCCGCCAAGGCAAACTCGTGCTTGGCATCGCGGACGGCTGGCTTGAGGCCGACGGCGAGCGGGTTTACCAAGTGCAAGACATGCGGGTCGGTCTGTTTCAGAGCTGATCAGGCCTGAAGTTCCGTGGGTGTCGTTCATATCCCGGCGGCAACGCCGGACGCCCTCGGCAGTTGAGATTATGGACCCGTCACCTTAGCTGACCGGGACGCGGCGCGGGCGACCGACGCCGTGACGGAGGTATCGTCACCATCATGCGCCGTGTCGTCATCACCGGGATGGGCATCGTCTCGTCCATCGGCAACAACACGCAGGAGGTGCTCGCCTCTCTGCGCGAGGCCCGCTCGGGCATTGCGCGCGATGCCAGCTACGCCGAGCACGGATTCCGCAGCCAGGTCTCCGGCGCGCCCACTCTCGATCCCGAGGGCGTGGTGGACCGGCGCGCCATGCGCTTCCACGGCGGCGGCACCGCCTGGAATCATGTCGCCATGGATCAGGCGATCCGCGACGCCGGGTTGGAAGAGGGCGACATCTCCAACGAGCGCACCGGCATCATCATGGGCTCCGGCGGCCCCTCGACCCGGGTGATCGTCGAGGCCGCCGCTATCGCACGCGACAAGGGTCCGAAGCGGATCGGCCCGTTTGCTGTGCCGAAGGCGATGTCGTCGACCGCCTCGGCCACGCTCGCGACCTGGTTCAAGATCCGCGGCGTGAACTACTCGATCTCGTCAGCCTGCGCGACGTCGAACCACTGCATCGGCAATGCCGCCGAGGTGATCCAGGGCGGCCGACAGGACATCATCTTCGCCGGCGGCTGCGAGGATCTCGACTGGACGCTCTCGGTCCTGTTCGATGCGATGGGTGCCATGTCGTCGAAGTACAACGATACCCCTTCTCGGGCGTCCCGCGCCTACGACGCCAACCGCGACGGCTTCGTCATCGCGGGCGGCGCGGGCGTCCTGGTGCTCGAGGAGCTGGAGCACGCCAAGGCGCGCGGCGCGCGGATCTACGGCGAGGTCGCCGGCTACGGCGCCACCTCGGATGGCCACGACATGGTCGCGCCGTCGGGAGAGGGCGCGGTGCGCTGCATGCGCCAGGCGCTCGCTGGCCTGAGGGGTGCGCGGATCGACTACATCAACCCGCACGCCACCTCGACTCCCGTGGGAGACGACAAGGAGATCGAGGCGATTCGCGAGGTCTTCGGTCGCGGCGACGACTGCCCGCCGATCTCGGCTACGAAGTCTCTGACCGGCCATTCTCTCGGCGCCACCGGCGTCCAGGAGGCGATCTACAGCCTCCTGATGATGAACAACGGCTTCATCTGCGAGAGCGCGCATATCGATACGCTGGATCCTGCCTTCACCGACATGCCGATCCTGCGGGAGCGTCGCGACGGCGCCAAACTCGGCCATGTCCTGACGAACTCTTTCGGGTTCGGAGGGACCAACGCCACCTTGGTGCTGAAGCACATCGACGCCTGAGCTGCAAGCACCGGAACTGCCGCCAGGGGGACGGCGTTTACCCGGTGTTGAGATTTGGTGGTGGCGATGGGGACCTTCATCTTCGGGACACTGGGCGGCCTCATCATTGCGGGTTGCGCCGCAATTTTCGCCAAGCAGGCCCTGATCGACGAAGCGCGCTCGCGCACCGACGGGTACTTCTGAGCCCAGCCAGCTCACCATGAACACCCCGCCCTCCGGCGGGGTTTTTTGTCCGCTCTCAATCGCCACCGGTTTGGAACGCGCGCCGAGCCGCGTTAAGGCACCCTGTCGCGATTCGATGGATCGCATTGCGGCCCGTCCTCGCCTCCTGGGGGGGCGTGCTCGTTCAGGAAATGGGTCGGCATGACGGGTTTGATGGCGGGCAGGCGCGGCCTGATCATGGGTGTCGCCAACGATCACTCGATCGCCTGGGGCATAGCCAAGGCCCTTCACGCCGAGGGGGCGCGGCTCGCCTTCACGTATCAGGGCGAAGCGCTCGGCCGCCGTGTGGCGCCACTCGCCGCCAAGCTCGATTCAGACATCGTCCTGCCCTGCGACGTGGAGGATCTCTCCTCCGTCGACGCGACCTTCGCGGCGCTCGACGAGCGATTCGACGGCGGGCTCGATTTCTTGGTCCACGCCATCGGCTTCTCCGACAAGGGGCAGCTCAAGGGTCGCTACGTCGACGTCACCACGCGCGAGAATTTCGTGCGCACGATGACGATCTCGTGCTTCTCCTTCACGGAAGTCGCGCAGCGCGCGGCCAAGCGCATGACGAACGGCGGCTCGCTCCTGACGCTGACCTATGGCGGCTCGACCCGCGTCATGCCGAATTACAACGTCATGGGTGTGGCCAAGGCCGCCCTGGAGGCGTCGGTACGCTACCTCGCCAGCGATCTCGGCCCGGACGGGATCCGGGTGAACGCCCTCTCGGCTGGGCCGATGCGGACGCTTGCGGGCGCCGGGATTGCCGATGCGCGGCTGATGTTCAACCACCAGCGGGCCCACGCGCCGCTGCGGCGCACGGTCAGCTTGGAGGATGTGGGCGGCTCGGCCCTCTACCTGCTCTCACCGCTCTCGGGCGGCGTCACCGGCGAGGTCCATTTCGTGGATGCCGGCTACAACATCATCTCCATGCCGCGCCCGGACGTGCTCCAGGCGCAGGACGCGGCGGGTGTCGTAGGCGATTCCTGAGACCCGCTACTCCTCGGGAATCCGGCCCGGCGGCAGCGGACCACCCCGGCGCTCGCCATAGTCGCCGCGACCGCTACGCCGGTGGTGCTCGGCCCGGACCTCATCGGCGGAGGGGGGCGCCGAGGGATAGTTCGAGGCGAACGGGTTCGGCGGTGCCCCCCGAGACGTGCCGCCGAAGAGCTTGTCCAGAAAACCCTCGTCAGCGCCGGCAGGCTTTGCGGTGAGGAGAAGGGCGAGGGTGAAGATCGGTCGGAGCTGCATCGTGATCATCTGCATGCCGGGATCCGATGCCCGTAGCAGCCCTTTCCGGCAGATCGGAGGCCGAGGACGTGGTCGCCTGGAACCGCGGCGCCCGCAGCGGGTTCGCGGTCAACGGTCATGGACGCGTACAGGAGGCGAGATGTCCGAGGTCACCTATCGCATCGTCGAGCACGACGGCGGCTTCGCCTACAAGGTCGGCGACGTGTATTCAGAGACGTTCCCGAACCGCGAGGCGGCCCTTCAGGCGGCCCAGGCTGCTGCGGCGGAGCAGCAGGTCCCCGGCTCGACGGAAGGCATCCGCTATCAGGACCAGGCCGGAGCGTGGCACGACGAGACTGCGCGCGGGAACGACCGCCCCCGCGCCAAGGTCGAAGAATAACGGCGACGGGCATACCGGCCATGCGGAATCCGGCGCATCGGCGGGAGGCGTCGTGGCGCGGGTGACCAGTGTGAAGAAGGGAGCGGGTGTCAAGGCCCGCTCCGCTGCAACGACCCTGCCGAAGGGTGCGCGCCGCACGACCCCGTCGCCCGAAACCCTGGCGGCGCTCGGGCCGGATCGGCTCATTGGGTTGATCCTCGGCGAGACCGCGCGCAATCCGGCCTTCAAGAAGCTCGTGAGCGCGGCGCTCGCGTCCCTTCAGGGACCGGACGCGGTCGCGGCTATCGTCGACAGGCGGCTTACGGCGCTCGAAGGCGCTCAGGGCTATATCGACTGGCAGAAGCGGCGCGCCTTCACCACCGACCTCAACGCCACCGTCACGGTCATCCTGAACGAGCTGCGCCCCCTCGACCCCGGCGCCGCCCTCGACCGGCTGCGGCGCTTCCTCGACGGCGCCGATGCCGTGCTCAACCGCGTCGACGACAGCACCGGCGCCGTGCAGGGCGTGTACGAGCGGGCCTCCGACGCCTTCGTGGAGATCGCGGCCGGTTTGCCGCCGGAGGATACTGCGCGCGTCGCGGAGAGCCTTGTGAGTTCGTTCACGGCCGATCCGTTCGGCTCGCTGGGGGCCGTGCTCGGCGATATCGTCCCGAAGCTCAACGACGAAACCCTCGCCGACATCGACGCCCGCCTCGCCGAGACTGCGGCCGCCCTGCCGAAGGCCGGCCAGCCCCGGAGCGAGGCTGCCTACCGTCGGGAGGCGGCACGGGCTCAGATCCTGCGCCTGCGACAAGCCATCGCCGACCGGCGCGGTGACCCGGATACCTTCATCGCCCTCGAGGGCGAGATCATGCCGGGGCGGGAGAATCGGGCGGAGATCGCCCGACGGCTGCTGGAAGCCGGGCGGTCAGAGGAAGCCTTGACCTGGATCCGGCGCATGCAGGATCCCGGACTCCGCGTCGCCACCCGGGCGGACCTGATCGCCGGTTTCGACCTGCGCGGCCCTGAACGCGAGCGGCAGGCGCTGGAGATCGAAATTCTCGACGCGCTCGGACGGGGCGACGAGGCCCAGGCCCAGCGCTGGGCACGCTTCGAGCGCGATCTCGATGCGCCGATGCTGCGCGCCTACCTCGCCAAGCTGCCGGATTTCGAGGACGAGGAGGCACTCCTGCGCGCCCTCGACCATGCCGAGGCCTTCCCGCAGCCCCATCGGGCGCTCGCCTTCCTGGCGGGCTGGCCGGATCTGCGCCGCGCGGCACGGCTGGTGACGGAGCGGCCGGAGATCTGGCAGGGTGACCAGTACGCCGTGCTGGCGCCGGCCGCCGACGCGCTCACGCAGGACCATCCTCTGGCCGCGACGATCCTCTACCGCCGGCTTCTCGACGAGATCCTCCAATCCGGCCGTAGTGCCGCTTACCCCCACGGAGCGCGCTACCTGCTTGAACTCGACGGCCTCGCCGGCCGGCTCGAGGCGGGCGCGATCAGTCCCGAGCCGGACGCATACCGGGAGAAGCTGCGGCGGGAGCACGGGCGCAAGCACGCGTTCTGGAGCCTGCTGCGGGATTGAGGAGCGACCGCGCCGATGCAAGGAACGCGGACCGTGCGTTCGTCGCCGCGCTCAATCGGTGATCTCGATCGCGTCGACGCGGTCCGGATAGAACGCCACGTACTCCCGGATCGCCGCGACCGCCGGATAGGGACTCTCGTAGCTCCACACCGCATCGGGCCGTCGCAGGCCGTCGACCACGAGGTCGAAATACCGCGCATCGCCCTTGTAGGGGCAGTGGCTGGTCTGCGCCGAGGGGACGAAGCTCTCGGCGCGAATATCGCGTCGCGGCACGTAGAAGACCGCCGGGTAGCGGGCCTCCTCGAGGCGCAGGGCGCTGCGCGTATCTGCGACCGCGATGCCCGCCACGAGGACGCGGATGCGGCGGGGCTCCGGCGCGACGGTAATCGGGTGGTCAGGGCCGGGCACCTTCATGAAGATCCTCCGCTCTCGGGTTTCAGCTCGACGGTCCCGAGCGCATCGGCCAGGCGCGACTTGGCGGTGCCTGGCCTGAGCGGCTTCTGCTGGCTCGCGTGCGGCACCCAGCCCGACAGCCACAGCACCTCGAAGGTCGCCCGCACCCGGCCGTCGGGATCCGAGAAGCGTTCCGCGTAAACCTCCGCGGCGCGCAGGAGGGTGGCCCGGCGCAGCGGGGTCCGCCGCCGTTCGGTGAGAACGTTGGTCATCCCCATGGCGCGCAGATCGCGCATGAGACCGAACGGTTCGGCATAGCGCACCGTCAGCGTGTCGGTGTCCGCCACAGGGAGGGCAAAGCCCGCCCGCTGCAGGAGCGCCCCCGCCTCGCGCACGGCCGCGAAGGGCGCCACCCGCGGGCTGATCCCGCCCTCGACTTCACTCTCGGCCACGGCGAAGCTCTGGCGCAGTTCGGTCAAGGTCGCGCCGCCGAGGAGGCATCCGAGGAATAGGCCGTCCGGCCGCAGGGCGCGGCGCAGCTGGATCAGGGTGCCCGGCAGGTCGTTGACGGCGTGAAGAGCCAGCAGCGAGACCGCGAGATCGAGACTGCCGGTCGCAAGGGGCAGAATCTCTGGATCGCCGACGATCCGACCGCCGCCGGTTTCGGGAAGTGCGGCGAGGCGGAGCTGCCGCGCCTGCGGATACCGGGCCGCCAGCAGCCGGGTTGCGGCCAAGCCCGGCGTTGCGAGATCGAGCGCCGACGAGAAATCCCGCAGGACCGCACCCAATCGATCATCGAGATCCTCGGCAAGCCGATCGGTCAGGAATCCCGCGAAGCCGTTGCGCTCGGCTCTGGCGAGGCGGCGGCGGGCGAGGGCGGTGTCGAACAGGGTGGCCGGTGCATCCATCGGCGTGCAGATGGCATTCGCGACGGCATCCCGCCAGCTCTGCGGCAGCGGATCCGGACGCGCACAGAACCGTGAGCCACGATAGACTGACGGAACGACTCGGCAGCGTCGCTGTTCCTGCTGCAACTGGCCCTACGGCCGAGATTCCTCACGGAGCACGATCATGAAGCGCACGCTCGTCGGGGCCGCTGTGGCCCTTGCCGCCCTCACCGCCGCCGGCGGCGCAGAGGCGAAGGGTTGCATCAAGGGCGCAATCGTCGGCGGCGTCGCCGGCCATTACGCCGGGCACCACGGCCTCCTGGGCGCCGCCGCCGGCTGCGCCATCGGCCGGCATCGGGCTAACGCCCGGGCCCGGCAGATGGATCAGCAGCAGACAGATCCCCAGGCGCGGCCCGTCTCCGCCCACTGACGCCAGGGCGGACGGACCGTCCTCAGGATGGCGGCGATCCACGCCGCGGCAGCAGCCTTGCGCGGGCTTCCGCGCGGGATCCTGTCTTTGGTCTACCCGCCAACCTGCTCCGGATGCGGCGCTGCCACGGCCGATCCCGGTGCCTTGTGTCCGGTCTGCTGGTCCAGTCTGCGGCTGATCGAGGAGCCGGTCTGTCAGCGCTACGGCACACCGTTCGCGCTGGATCTCGGGATCGGTCCGCTGCTCTCGCCTCGAGCGATCGCGGACCCGCCGGCCTTCGCACGCGCCCGGGCGGTGGCGCTTTATGACGAGGTGGCGAGGCGCCTCGTCCATCGTCTGAAATACGAGGACCGCCTCGATTTGGCGGGTATCATGGCGCGGATGATGGCCGCGAGCGGCCGAACCCTGGTCGCCGAGGCAGAGTGCCTCGTGCCGGTGCCGCTCCATCGCGGACGGCTGTGGCGGCGTCGCTTCAACCAGGCAGCCCTTCTCGGGAAAGCGATCGCGGCCGGAGCGGGGCTCCCGTTCGCGCCGACGGCGCTGGTGCGCATGCGCGCGACCCGCTCGCAGGTCGGCCTGAGCCGCGCGGCGCGGGCCGAGAACCTGAGCGGCGCGTTCCGGGTCCCAGCCGCCGAGGCGCATCGGATCTGCGGGCGCCGGGTTCTACTCGTCGACGATGTCACCACCACGGGCGCGACCGGCAATGCGGCCGCCCGTGCCCTCCTGCGCGGAGGAGCTGCGTCGGTCGATCTCCTGACCTTCGCCCTGGTGGGCGACAGGGCGGGGTGAGCGCCCACCGTACTGTCAGGCCGGACTGCGTTCCCGGTTCGGGAAGCTCACCGCGAGGCTGAAATCGAAGGCCTCCGCGATGCCCTCGTACCAGAAGGAGAACGGCGTCGGCCGTTCGAGGTGGAGGGCGCCGTCGATCTCGGCCCCCTCGTGCTGGAGTTCCGCGCCATGCTTGGCCGCGAGCCGCAGCATCGGCCCGTTCCCGGACAGGCAGCGGACATGGAGATCCACCACCCCGCGGTACCGAGCCGCGCGGGCGATCCGCGCGAACAGGCCCGCACCGATGCCGCGGCGGCGGAAGGCGTGCTCTACTGCGAAGGCCGCTTCGGCTCGCGGACCGAGGACGCAGCTCGACCTGCACGGCCCCATGGGGCGCAACTCGCCGAGCCCCCGCAGAAGGCCGTCCACGAAGGCGCCGTACATCACGCCCTCGGCCGTCACAGCCTGCGCGGCATAGCTCCGCACGCCCGCCTCGCTGACATTGCCCATGAAGCGGCTTTCCCGAGTGTCGGGATCCAAGCGCAGAAAGTAGTCGAGAACTGCGGCGCGGTCGGCCGGCCACAGCCGCCGGATGCTGTGAGCCGGCACATCAAGGTGTCGAGCGGCCATGATGGGTCTCCGGTCTTGGCGCATGGATGCGCGGTTTGATCCGGACGTTCCTCCCCAGAGACGGCCACGGTCTCGCATCCCCGGCATCGTTGTGCAATGCAGCACGAAGGGAGGATGAATGTTCCGCGTGGCAGCCATGCAGGGTCGCGATGGGACTGCAGGCCCCGGACTGTTCGATGCCGCACTTGATTCGGGTTGAGCTTGCGCGGCACAGGAAGTGGTCCTGGCTCGGAAGCAGCCGAGGCGGTCATGGGGGTGCCGGTCCGGCGCCGCGAGGAGCTGCGAGGAGCCGGCGGCGTGAGCGAGAGAACCGGGAAGCAACACGCCCCGTCGCCGGAGGCGCGGGCGAGCGCCGTGTCACCCGGCCCGGTTCACGAGCGCTACGAGGCGCTTGTCGCTGCGGGCGCCATCGAGCGCGATCCGGCCCAGGTGCGACTCCTGCGCGCCCTCGACCGGCTGATCCTCGAGTTGCAGCGCCAGAAGCGCGCCAGCAAGACCAGCGCCCTGGGCTGGCTGTTCCGGCGCAAGGACGAGGCCGAGCCGCCGAAGGGCCTCTATGTCTGGGGTTCGGTCGGGCGCGGCAAGACCATGCTGATGGACCTGTTCCACGAGGCAGCGCCAGAACCGAAGCGGCGGGTCCATTTCCACGGCTTCCTGGCGGACGCCCACGAGCGGATCCATACCTACCGGCAGGCCCTCAAGGCCGGAACGGTGAAGGGTGACGACCCGATAGGCCCGGTCGCCGATCAGCTCGCCGACGAGGCGACCCTGTTGTGCTTCGACGAATTCACCGTCACCGACATCGCCGACGCGATGATCCTGGGGCGCCTGTTCGGCCACCTGTTCCGGCGCGGGGTCATCGTGGTGGCGACCTCGAACGTCGAGCCGGACCGGCTCTATGAGGGCGGCCTCAACCGGGCGCTGTTCCTGCCCTTCATCGAGACGCTGAAGGAGCGAGTCGACGTCGTACGCCTGGATTCGCGGACCGACTTCCGCCTTGAGAAGCTGGGCGGTGCGGCCGTCTACCACGTGCCGCCCGACGCAAACGCCCGCGCGGCCCTCGATGCCGCCTTCAAGGGGCTCACCGGGAAGGCGCGAGGACGTCCGGCTACGATCAAGGTCCATGGGCGGGATGTGGCGATCCCCGAGGAGGCGAGCGGGGTTGCCCGCTTCACCTTCGACGACCTCTGCCGGCAGCCCCTCGGCGCCTCGGACTACATGGCCCTGGCGCGCGCCTACCACACCGTGATTCTCGACCAAATCCCGGTGATGCGCGAGTCCGAGCGGAACGAAGCCAAACGCTTCATCACCCTGATCGACACGCTCTACGACCGGCACGTGAAGCTGGTGGCGTCCGCGGAAGCTGAGGCGCAGGATCTCTACACGGCCCAATCCGGCCGAGAGGCCTTCGAGTTCGACCGCACCGTCTCCCGTCTCATCGAGATGCGTTCCCGGGAATACCTTGCCCTACCGCATGGCCGGCCCGATTCCGAAGCTTCCGGGGCGAGCACCGGGCTGGTGGAAACGTGAGCGCCGCACCGGGAGCCGGATCAATCTTCGGCCTGCGTCGCCGGAACTGGCGCGGGTCCGGCCCCTTGGCGCCTCTGCTCGGCTCGCCCGCCGCCTTCATCCTGCTGGTTGTCGCGCTGGCGGCCGGAACGGCGAACTACCTGGCCGGCGAGGCCGGCCGCGCCGCCACGGCCCGGACGAATGCCACCATTGCGGGGGTCGAGCGCCTCCTCTCCGAGGTCAAGGACCTTGAGACCGGCGAGCGCGGCTTCGTGCTGGTCGGCACAGAGGATTATCTCGCGCCGTACACGATGGCGCTGAGCAAGATCGAAACCGAGCTCTCAAGTCTCGGCTCTGCCGCGCAAGAGCCGGTCCGTGCCGGCGGCCCGTCGCTCGCCGGTCTGATCGCGCAGAAGCGCGACTTCGCAGCTCGGGTCGTCGCGGCCCGGCGGGAGCGGGGTTTCGATGCGGCCACCGACGTTGTCCGGACCGGCGAGGGCAAGCGCCTGATGGACGCGATCCGCACCGAGGCGGCCGCGCGCCAAGACGCCGCCGCGGCGCACCTTGCCGCGCTGCAGGTCCGGGAGCATTGGCGCGGGCTCGCCTTGTTCCTGCTTTCCGGGGCGGCGGCTCTGGGCGCCATCGTCCTCCTCGCCCGGCTCGCCCTGGTGCGGCGGCAGGAATCCCTGCGCATGTCCCGGCTCCTCGACGGCGTTCTGGCCAATGCCCCGGTGGGACTGGGCTTCCTCGACCGCAACCTGAAGATCCGGCACATGAACCGGGCGCTCGCCACCATGAGCGAGCGCGGCTTCGGGGCCGATCTCGGCGCGCCGATCTGGGCGATGCTGCCGACTCTGCGGGAAGACCTGGCGCCCAAGCTCGCCGCGGCGCTTCGCGAAGGACTCGTGTCTCCCAATGTCCCGGTCGCCGTCCCGGCCCCATCGGCGCCCGGGGGCGTACGCCACTTCTCGATGAGCTTCTATCCGCTGCGCGGGGAATACGGGACCGCGGACAGTCAAGGGCATGATGTCGAGGGCGTCGGCCTCGTGGTAGTCGACGAGACCATCCGCCACCTGGCGGAGACTCGGCTTCGGCGGAGCGAGGAACGGTTCCGCTCGCTGATCGAAGCCAGCGCGGCGATCGTCTGGACGGCGAATCCCGAGGGCAACCTGCATAGCCGCCAGATCGCCTGGAGCCGCTTCACCGGCCAGGACGAGGCCGCCTATGCCGGGCTGGGCTTCCTGGAGGCCGTCCATCCCGAGGATCGCGATCATACCCGGGCCGAATGGGCGCGGGCAGTCGGGACCCTGCAGCCCTACGCCACCGAGCACCGGATACGCGCGCGCTCGGGCGCCTACCGGCACATGAGCGTGCGCGCGGTCCCGATCCTCGAATCCGATGGAACCCTGCGTGAGTGGGTCGGCACCCACACCGACATCACCGAGCGCAAGGAGGCCGAGGCGGCGATCGAGGCGGCACGGTCTGCCGCCGAGGCGGCCAACGCGGCCAAGAGCCAGTTCCTGGCCAATATGAGCCACGAGCTGCGCACCCCGCTCTCGGCGGTGATCGGGTATTCCGAAATGGTGCAAGAAGAGTTGGAGGATCTCGGCGAGGCCGAGCTCGTCGCCGACATGAAGAAGATCGAGGCGAATGCCCGACACCTTCTCGGCCTGATCAACGACGTGCTCGACATTTCGAAGATCGAGGCGGACCGGGTCGAGATCTACGCGGAGGATTTCGACGTCGCCGCGATGGTGAGCGACGTCGCCACCACCGTCGAGGGTCTGATCGCCAAGAAGGGCAACACCCTGGCGCTTGCCCTCGCGGACGATCTGGGCACAGCCCATACCGACGTGACGAAGCTGCGGCAGTGCCTGATCAACCTCCTGAGCAATGCCGCGAAGTTCACCGAGAACGGCCGCATTACCCTGTCGGTCGACCGGAGAGACGATGCGCTGCACTTCGCCGTTGCCGATACGGGCATCGGGATGACGCAGGAGCAGGTGGGCAAGCTCTTCGAGCGCTTCACCCAGGCCGATGCTTCGACGACGCGGCGCTTCGGGGGCACCGGCCTCGGCCTCGCAATCACTCGGGCCTTCGCCGAGATGCTCGGCGGCTCGATCGCCGTGGAGAGTCGGGCGGGGGAAGGGACCACCTTCACGCTGACGCTTCCGGTCCTGTTTCGAGGGTCTGAGGCGGAGCACGCGGAAGAGACCGGCGAGGCCATGGGCGACCGCAAGACCATCCTGGTGGTGGACGACGATGCCG
This sequence comes from Methylobacterium sp. CM6257, assembly GCF_054611515.1. Lineage (NCBI taxonomy): Bacteria > Pseudomonadati > Pseudomonadota > Alphaproteobacteria > Hyphomicrobiales > Methylobacteriaceae > Methylobacterium > Methylobacterium sp. CM6257. Next base: position 4,691,539 of record NZ_CM137735.1, on the reverse strand, counting down.
CTACCCGGGACCTGCTCGCCCGCTTTCTGGAGCGCGAGGGCTTCTCGGTCGCCGTGGCCGAGGATGGGCGGCGCGGACTTGATCTGGCGCGCAGCCTGCGGCCCCGGGCCGTTCTGCTCGACGTGACCATGCCGCAGATGGACGGCTGGGCGGTCCTCCGATCCCTGCGCGCCGATCCGGAGATCGGCGCGACGCCGATCGTGATGGTCACGGTCCTCGACGAGCAGAACCTCGCCTTCTCGCTGGGTGCGACCGACTACCTGCAGAAGCCGATCGACTGGGGCAACCTCCGCCAAGTTGTCGACCGCTTCCGGCCGGTCGCGGGCGAGGGGCCGGTCCTCGTCGTGGAGGACGAGGCGGATGTGCGCTCCCATGTCTGCGCTTATCTCAGGCGCGAGGGCTTCCCGGTGGCGGAGGCGGAGAACGGCGTGCGCGCCCTCGACGCCCTGGCGAAGGAGCGTCCGTGCCTGGTCCTGCTCGATCTGATGATGCCGGAGATGGACGGCTTCGCCTTCCTGCGGGCGCTCCGGGCGCGGCAGGAATGGCGTGACGTGCCGGTGGTGGTCCTCACCGCCAAGGACATGACCGCGGAGGATCGCCGCCGGCTGGCCGGCCAAGCCGACCGGGTGCTCGCCAAGGGATCGACCGGGCTGGGCGAGCTCGCCCGCGAGTTGCGCGCGCTGATGCCGGCTGCGGCCGAGGCGGATGAGTCCCTGTCGCGCTGACCGAATAAGGGACCAATTCGACCCGGGGCGCTCGACAGGGCAGCCCTACGTCCTCGGGAGCGCAGCGAGGCAATCCGGGCGGCTCTGGGCTGTGCGACCTCGCGCAGCCCTGCACCGCTTCACTGTGCTCGCGATGATGGAAGAGCGGAAGCCACCGGACGACCGCACCGCATGCAGTCCTAAAGCCCCCGGAACGCCAGCACGAGCGCCCCGATGGCAATGCCCCAGAGCGCCAGGGTCGACCAGATCGCTCGCCAGCGTTCGTTGCGTGCGAAACGCTCCAGACGGCGTGCGTCACCCGTCCCGGTCTCGTCGAGGCGGATCAGCACGCGCTTGAGCCGCATCGCGAGATCCGGGATATCGCCGACCACATCGGAGACCACCCGCAGAGCCTCGAGACCGCTCTGCGCCCGGCCCACAGGCCCCATGTTCCGGGCGATCCACGACCGCACCACCGGCTCGGCCGTGGTCCACATGTCGAGGCGCGGATCGAGGGAGCGCGCCACGCCCTCGACCACCACCATGGTCTTCTGGAGCATAACCAGCTCGGTGCGGGTGCTCATGTCGAACAGGGCCGTGACGTCGAAGAGCAGGGTCAGCACCTTGGCCATCGAGATCTCGTCGGCCCGGCGCTGATGGATCGGCTCGCCGATCGCCCTGATCGCCTGGGCGAAATCCTCCACGGAATGATGAGCCGGCACGTAGCCCGCCTCGAAATGGACCTTCGCCACGCGGCGATAGTCGCGCAGGATGAAGCCGAGCAGGATCTCGGCGAGGAACCGTCGCTCGTTGGGCCCGAGCCGGCCCATGATGCCGAAATCGACTGCTACCAGCCGGCCGTCGGCGTCGACCATCAGGTTTCCCTGGTGCATGTCGGCGTGGAAGAACCCGTCGCGGATCGCCTGCCGCAGGAAGCTCTGGATGACGGTGCGCCCGATCGCCTGCGGATCGTGACCCTTGGCGGCGAGTTCGACCGCGCTGTGGAGGCGCGTGCCGTCGATCCACTCGGCGGAGAGCACCTCACGGGCGGTCAGCTCCCATTCGGGCCTTGGAACCCGGAAATCGGGGTCGTCCTTGGTATTCTCCGCGAGTTCCGAGGCGGCCGCCGCCTCCAGGCGGAAATCCATCTCCATCAGCACGGAGCGTGCGAGGATCTCCACCACCTCCCGTGGGCGCAGCCGCTCCGCCTGCGGAGAGAGCGCGTGCACCACCCGCGCCATGAACCGCATGACCTGGAGGTCGCGCATGAAGCGTTCCCGCACGCCCGGCCGCATCACCTTCACGGCAAGTGCGCGCTGCGTCCCGTCGGCATCCTGCACGACCGCCCTGTGCACCTGCGCGATCGAGGCGGCGGCGATCGGCTCGCTGAACGACACGAACAGCTCGTGGACCGGCTTGCCCAGCGCCGTCTCGACGACGCGCAACGCGGTCTCCTGCGGGAAGGGCGGAACCCGGTCCTGCAGCTTCTCCAGATCGAAGGCCGCCCGGACGCCGACGATGTCCGGCCGGGTCGCCAGGAACTGACCGAACTTCACGTAGGAGGGCCCCAGCCGCGTCATGGCCGCCGACAGCCGGGCGGCGCCGTCGCCGAGCCCCGGTCGCTCCAGGGAACGACCGATCCTCAGGGCGAGGCGCAGATGGGGCGGCAGCTCCGAGGGATCGGCGAAGGCGAGCGCACCCTCGCGCGCCAGCACGAAGCCGACCCGCGCACCGCGGAAGAGGTTGATCGCGGCGCTGATCATCGGGCCGGCACCCCTGTCTCAACCGCCTGGTCGGGCCGCTCTTTCCCCCTGCGCGGGGGCGTCGGAGGTGGGGGTGGTCCCGGATGGATAAGGGTGCTGCCGCCTGCAGCACCCATACCCCAAGCCCCTCCCCACACGGGCGAGGGGAGAGCGCTGCTGCTCAAGATCAGGAGACCTTCCAGCCCGAATGGATCGCCACGATTCCGCCGGAGAGCGGCCGGTCGGTGACGTGGCGGAAGCCCGCACGCTCGATCATGCCGGCGAAGGCGCCGCGGGTCGGGAACTTCCGGATCGATTCCACCAAGTAGCGGTAGGAATCGGCATCGCCGGCCACGCGGGCGCCGATGCGCGGGATCACGTGGAAGGAATAGGCGTCGTAGATGCGATCGAGCAGCGGGATGTCGACGGCGGAGAATTCGAGGCAGAGGAACCGCCCCCCCGGCTTCAGCACCCGTCGAGCCTCGGCGAGCGCCACCTCGATCCGCGGCACGTTCCGAATGCCGAAGGCGATCGTGTAGGCGTCGAAGGACGCGTCCGGAAGCGGCAGGCTCTCGGCATTGCCGGTCACGAAGGCAATGCGGTCGCCCAACTCGTCGACCCGACGTTCCTTCGCCCGTTCCGCGCCGACGCGCAGCATGGACTCATTGATGTCGAGCACCGTCACGTGGGTGCGCGGGCCGCCGGCGGCCAGCACCCGGAACGCGACGTCGCCGGTACCGCCGGCCACGTCGAGATGCGCGAAGGGCCGGCCCTGCGGCGGGCGCAGCATTGAGACGAGCTGCGCCTTCCAGGCGCGGTGCAGGCCCGCCGACATCAGGTCGTTCATGATGTCGTAGCGGCGGGCGACCGAGTGGAAGACGCTGTCGACGCGCCCCTGCTTCTCGTCGAGCGCCACGCGCTCGAAGCCGAAATCCGCGCTCGCGCGCTCAGACGCCTCGTCTCCGGCCTTCATGACGCTCCCGTTCCTCGATGGGCGCGTCATAGCGAAGGTCGCGCCCGTCCGCCATGCGTCGAAACACGCGGCCGGTGCGCGGACCCCTGCGCCGTCACGCGCCGGGTCTGATTTTCAGGCCGCGCGCGCCTTGAGGGCATCGGCGACCACTGATGCCATCGCGCGGGTCCCCATCGGATTGATCCCCTCGCCGGCGATGTCGGCGGTGCGCGCGCCACCCGCAAGCGCATCCGTGATGGCGCCGTCCAGCGCATCGGCCGCATCGCCGAGGCCGAAGGAGTAGCGGAGGCACATGGCGAGCGAGCCAATCATGGCGATCGGATTCGCTCGGTCCTGGCCGGCGATGTCGGGGGCCGAACCGTGGACCGGCTCGTAGAGGGCCCGGCGGAGGCCGCTCGAATCGACGGCGCCCAGCGAGGCCGACGGGAGCATGCCGAGCGACCCGGTGAGCATCGCGGCGATGTCCGACAGCACGTCGCCGAACAGGTTATCGGTCACCAGCACGTCGAACTGCTTCGGCCGGCGCACCAGCTGCATGGCGCAGTTGTCGGCCAGGATGTGCTCCAGTTGCAGACCGGCGTAGTGCTCGGCATGGACCTGGGTCACCACCTCCTTCCACAGGACGCCGGACTTCATCACGTTGTGCTTCTCGGCCGAGGCCACCCGGCCCGAGCGCTTGCCGGCCAGATCGAAGGCGACATGAGCGATCCGCTCGATCTCCGCCGTCGTGTAGACCTGCGTGTCCACGGCGCGCTTCGAGCCGTCGGGGAGGGTGGTGATCTCCTTGGGCTCACCGAAATAGACGCCGCCGGTGAGTTCGCGGACGATCATGATGTCGAGCCCCTCGACCAGCTCGCGCTTGAGCGCCGAGGCGTCGGCCAGCGCCGGGTAGCAGATCGCCGGGCGCAGATTTGCGAACAGGTCGAGTTCCTTGCGCAGGCGCAGCAGGCCGGCTTCCGGGCGCTGCTCGTAGGCAACGCCGGCCCATTTCGGCCCGCCCACCGCGCCGAGCAGGATGGCGTCCGCCGCCTTCGCGCGCGCCAGTGTCTCGTCCGCGAGCGGGGTACCATGTGCGTCGAGGGCGGAACCGCCCACGAGGTCGGTCTCGGTCTCGAACTGCGCGAGGCCGGTCTCCTTGAGGGTGTCGAGCACGACCTGCATTCCGCCCGCCACCTCCGGGCCGATCCCGTCGCCGGGCAGGAGCAGGAGCTTGTAGCTGGCCATGATAGTCTCGCGCTTTCTCTCTCGACGTGCCGGCGGGCTTTATCGAGGGCACACCGCGATTGGCAAGGCGCCCGCGAGGCGGGTCGATGCCCGCGACGGTGCCTTGCCGCCCGACTGGGTCCCGCTACCCGCAGCGTCTCGGCGGAATGATCTGCTACGACGATCCGGCGGGCACATCGGCATGGAGCGGCCTTTTGGCTCGCCGAGCCTCTCCTGACCGTAAGAAGACCGGACGCGTATGGCGGCGCATCGGCCTCCCTTGTGTTCGCGAGGTTCCGGAGATACCTACGGTCGACCCCGCGCCGTGGCCGAGCCCCCGCGCGGGCCGCCGACAGGAGAGACGAGCCTTGGCCAGAGCCGGCTCAGCGACCGAGACCGCCCGCGCCGCTTCGACGGCGCCGCGGTCGCGTGCGCGCTTCGCCGGGCTTCGTCTTCCGCTTCTGCTTACCCGCCCCTGAGGGCCGTCCGGGCACGCGCCTGGGCCTTCAGGGGAGTTGTTTCATTCGCGAATCCGCCCTCACGGGCACCACGCCGCGCCGCGCCATCTGCCGGGCGGCCCGCGACAGGGTAAAGCCATGACCACGACCAGCAGCACGCAGACCGCTCCTTCCGTCCGCGACCGGATCCTGATCTTCGACACGACGCTCCGCGACGGCGAGCAGTGCCCCGGCGCCACCATGACCTTTGACGAGAAGCTCGCGGTGGCCGAACTCCTCGACACGATGGGCGTCGACATCATCGAAGCCGGCTTCCCGATCGCGTCCAACGGCGACTTCGAGGCGGTGTCTGAGATCGCCCGACGCACGAAGCGTGCGACCATTGCGGGGCTCGCCCGCGCCATCCCGGCCGACATCGCCCGGGCCGGCGAGGCGGTGCGGCACGCCAAGCGGTCGCGAATCCACACTTTCGTGTCGACCTCGCCGATCCACCTCGCGCACCAGATGCGTAAGAGCCAGGACGAGGTGGTCGAGATCATCCTGAAGACCGTGGCGCAGGCCCGCGACCTCGTCGAGGACGTGGAATGGTCGGCCATGGACGCGACCCGCACGCCGATCGACTACCTGTGCCGCTGCGTCGAGGCCGCGATCAAGGCCGGCGCCACCACCATCAACCTGCCCGACACAGTGGGCTACGCCACACCGTCCGAGTATCGCGAGATGTTCGCAAGCGTGCGCGAGCGCGTGCCGAATGCCGACAAGGCGGTGTTCTCGGTCCACTGCCACAACGATCTGGGCCTGGCGATCGCCAACTCGCTGGCCGGCATCGAGGGCGGGGCCCGGCAGGTCGAGTGCACTATCAACGGGATCGGCGAGCGGGCCGGCAATGCCGCGCTTGAGGAGATCGTCATGGCGCTGCGCACCCGCGCCGACGTGCTTCCCTATGAGACCGGCGTCGAGTCGACGATGCTGACCCGCGCCTCGAAGCTCGTGAGCCACGCCACGAACTTCCCCGTGCAGTTCAACAAGGCGATCGTCGGCCGCAACGCCTTCGCGCACGAGAGCGGCATCCATCAGGACGGCATGCTCAAAAATGCCGAGACCTACGAGATCATGACCCCGGCCTCGGTGGGTCTGACGAAGACCTCCCTGGTGATGGGAAAGCATTCGGGCCGGGCAGCCTTCCGTTCCAAGCTCGAGGATCTTGGCCTGCACCTGTCCGACAACCAGTTCCAGGACGCCTTCGAGCGATTCAAGGCCCTGGCCGACCGGAAGAAGCACGTCTACGACGAGGACATCGAGGCGCTGGTCGACGAGAACCTCGCCACGGCTCATGACCGGATCCGCCTCGTCTCCCTGTCGGTGATCGCCGGCACCCGCGGGCCGCAGCGCGCGACCCTCCGCATCGCCGACGAGACCGGCACGCGCATCGAGGAGGCGGACGGCAACGGGCCGGTGGATGCGGTATTCAACGCCATTTCGGCGCTGGTCCCGCATCAGGCGCAACTGGAGCTCTACCAGGTACACGCCGTGACCGGCGGGACGGATGCCCAGGCCGAGGTCTCGGTACGCTTGCGCGACGGCGACCGCAGCGTCACCGCCCGCGGTGCCGATCCGGACACCCTGGTCGCATCCGCGAAGGCGTACCTGTCGGCGCTGAACAAGCTCGTGGCCCATGCCGTGCGGGTTCATGCGCAGCATAACGCCGCCGAATGACAAAAAACCTGCGGCTGGGGGTGGACAGCCCCCGGCCGCGTTGGTATCAGCCCGCCACCCCGACGGACTTGGTGGCCGCCGGGCGATCGCAGAAGCGATCGGGCGCATAGCTCAGTTGGTAGAGCAGCTGACTCTTAATCAGCGGGTCCTAGGTTCGAACCCTAGTGCGCCCACCAATCAAATCAGACACTTAGAGGCACAACTGCCTCGGCCCGCCTTCCCGCTGGCTCAGACGTAACGGCGCGCAGCTCCGCAGACTATTGCCGCTGCAGGCGTGCTGAGCTTTCGCTACGGCTGTGCACCTGATCGGAGGCTAAATCGGCTCAGCCCGCCCCGCGACATGGGCGTAGTACGTCGACGTGGCGATCGGCAGCACCCTGTAGATCGGCTCGACCTCCTGCAGGGTGCGGCGATCGTCGATAAAGGCGACCATGACCGGAACCGGCGGTCGAGCTCCACGTCCGGGCCAAATACGCCGACACCTTGATCAGGATCTCGTTGGCCTCCCGGAGTTCGCGGCTCTCCCGCTCAAGCGCCTTGATCCGCTCGCGTTCGTGCGTGGCCGATCCGGCTCGCACGGCCACGGTCACGCTCAGCTCGCGGCACCCAGTTCCTTAGCGTTTCGCTCGAGCAGCCGAACTTCGCTGCGATCGAGCGGATCGATCCGTCCGGCGAGCCGTGCTCGCCCTGGTGCTTCAACACGATCCGCACTGCACGCTCGCGGATCTCAGGCGGAAGGGCAGGGTTCGCTTCCTCATGGCTCCATCCTCGCAAGATCAGGAGCCTCCGGGACATCCGGCGCGGTTCAGTCCAGGGCAGCCAGTATTACAATGCCCTCGCTCACGCAGCCATGCCTCACCGTCTATTGCGCAACTGGGCCGGTGCTGCTCGTTCCTTGTGGAAGGCCCACACCAAGAGCCAAGCGCACCAGCTCCGAAAAGCTTCGGGCCTGGGTCTTGTCCATAATTCGAGCCCGGTGGACCTCGACCGTGCGATAGCTGATCCCAAATTCGCGCGCGATATCCTTGTTCGACAGCCCAGCTACCAGCCGATCCACGATCTCCCGCTCGCGACCTGTCAGAACAGCAAGGCGACCGGTATCAGGATTCTGCGCTGGGTCGGATTGCGCTTGATGACACCCTTGCTTCAGAGCCTCTTTGAGGCTGGCAAGCAGCCGCTCCGCCTCGAACGGCTTTTCCAGAAAGTCGCACACGCCTGCTTTCATGGCCTGCACAGCCAGGCCCACGTCGGCATGGCCGGTGATGATGATAAGCGGTTTAGTGACACCTCGGCGGGTCAGCTCCTGCTGGAGTTGCAGCCCATCCATCTCCGGCATGCGGATGTCGACGACCAGGCAATCCGCCGCCAGTCCGCCCGGGCTGTTCAGAAGCTCGATTGCGGACGAGTAGGTCTTGGCCGAAAACCCCTCGGATTCCACCAGGGCCGCCAAGGATTCGCGCACGGCCTCATCATCGTCCACAATGTGAACGGATTGCCCTCCCGATCCCTCCACCATGGACAGGCCTCATCATCTGCGCTTGATCAACAACATGCGCACAAGTGAGCGCATATCTCTGAGCTAGATCAATCTTCGGAGGACGAGATCGCGATGCGCGAGAGCCTTCCGGATCAGGACCTCGGAGGCGCGTGGGCGTACCGCTTGCTAGTGGCCGCCACGCTGCTCATCCCGGCGCTGCTGTTCGGCGCCGTAGCCTGGGAGGACCGCGCCCGCGTTCTGGACAATGCAGAGCACGATATCCAGCAGACGGTCGACATCTTTCGCCAGCAGGCCTTGAACGTCTTCGAGACCCACGAGCTGATTGCAGCACGCATCAGCGAGCACCTGCGCGGCATGACTTGGGACGAGATCGCCGGGGCGGAGCCGCTCCACCGCTACCTAAAGGCGATCCAGGAGGATTATCCGCAGGTTCAGCATATCTGGCTCGCTGACCCCTCTGGCATAATCCGCAACTCCAGCCGCTTCTTCCCTGCCGCGCCGACAAATGTATCGGATCGCGATTACTTCGTTGCGCTCCGTAGAGCCGATCATGGCACATTCATTGGCCATCTAGTGTACGGACGTGTTGTCAGAGACCTCAATTTCAACGTGGTGAGCCGCCGCGAGAGTAAGACAGGGGCCTTTGACGGCGTGATTATCCTGACCGTCTACCCACAGTACTTCATCGAGTTTTGGCGCAAGGTCGCGCCTAATCCCGAGAGCGTGGCCGCGCTGGTCCGGGCGGATGGCATGATCCTCACCCGCGTACCCGATCCCAAGATCCTGTCCCTGCCTCAAGGGGCGGTACTGTTACGCGCGATCCAGCAGAGTGATGAGGGCTCCTTCCGGGCCGCCTCCGCCGTGGACGGGATCGACCGGCTCTTCAGCTTTCGCAGGATTGGAAGATACCCCGTCTTTGTGGCCTCCGGCCTGAGCATCAAGGCAGCGCTGAACCAGTGGCGGAAGGACCTCCTGTTCTATGGTGTCTTTCTCGGGCCTGCGGCCTTGGCCCTGGCGCTGATTGCGCTCCTGGCGCTCCAGCGCGCGCAGCGCGAGATCGCCGCCGTGCAGGAGCGCCGGCGAGCCGAGGCGCGGCTGCAGGAATTGCGCGCGGAGTTGGCTAATGTCTCGCGGCTGGCTGCCATGGGCCAGATGGCCTCAGTGCTCGCCCACGAGCTCAATCAGCCTTTGGCGGCGGCCTCCAACTACCTGGGCGCAGCCAAGTGCTTGCCCGTCGTTGATGGGAGCCGGGTCATGGCTTTCGTCGACAAGGCAGGCCAGCAGGTTCTGCGCGCCGGCGAGATCATCCAGCGCCTGCGTGACTTCGTCTCCAAAGGCAAGCTCACCCGCCGCCCTGAGGATCTCGGACAAGTGTTGAAGGAAGCTGCCGCCCTGGCGCTTATCGAGCCGAAGCATCGGACCATACGAGTGATCACTCACATTGACCCGAAAACCCGCTATGCGCTGATTGACCGGGTCCAAATCCAGCAGGTGTTGGTAAACCTGATCCGCAACGCGGCTGAGGCGATGGAGGGAAGCCTGCAGCAGGAGATCGCGCTGGCAACGGTGCCCAAAGAAGCTTGCCTGATCGAGGTCAGTGTTGCGGATACCGGACCAGGGCTGCCTGAGGATGTGGCCGGCCGGCTGTTTGAGCCGTTCATCACGACCAAGCCGGACGGCATGGGAGTGGGTCTCTCGATCTGCCGGACGATCATTGAGGCGCATGGCGGGCATATCCGGGCGGAGGCCAATCCGGCGGGCGGCACGGCGTTTCGCTTCACCCTCGAAGCCGCTGACGGGCCTTCGACCTTGGATCAAATTCGCTGATTCCTGCACCTCGGCCGAAGCTTTGTGATCCGCCTGTATCGTGGCGGCTATCGGACCTGGATTGGCTTGTGGCCTCGGAGGAGGCTGCACAGTGTCAGCAGACCTCACTCGAAACTGATCACCACCCTCCGACGGAGATCCAGGCCCACCGAGAGAAAATGTAGGTGTTTCTGCGTACGTGTTTAGCCGAATATCGTTGCCCACCCCCGCCGGGTTAGTCGCTGCGTGACCGTCAGGCCTTGCACCTGATCTCTTCTGGTCCGGAACCGCTCCGATCAGCTAGCGTAGATTGCAGATCTTGCCACCTAAAGCCTCCACCAAGGCAATGGATGGCTTCGCTTTATCAGCCTAGGCCGGACCATTTTGCTCCACCAAAGCCGGATTCGATGTTGCCGCTTTCAGGAGGCGCAACAATTTGTCACCACAAACGCGGATAAGAGATATTTATCTATACAGGATTGAGCCGATGATTGCTCTTCAGACATCATGTCAGGTTGAGCCCAACGGGCTGTCAAGTCGGCGTGCTGTGGCCGTAGCTAATGCGAAGTGGTTTCGCGACTTGGCGCGGAGAGCGCTGCGCGACGGTGGGCCGAAGGGGGCATTGCGTGCGGCCAAGGCCCGCGCTGCAGCCCGCATCGTCATCCAGAAGGCGAAGCGGGAAGCCCTGGTCAGTCGCATGGCTACCGGCGCATTGACGTCCGATCTACCTGCTCGTGCTTTCACCTCTCCATCGGTGTCATCGAGCGCGGGTATGGAGTGCACGCCCCAAGCTCAAGCGAGGACCCTATGAGCGCCGCCCCGGCGCGGACGGTTTCAGATTGGCGTGCAAACGGCTATCGCGGCTTGCGCATCATGCGCTGCCCAGAGTGCCGCTGCGCGACCGACCGGACTTGGGAGCAGTTGGGAGCTGAGCCGGGAGAGGACGTGGTCGAAGTCGCTCGCCGTGTCCGGTGCGACAGGTGCGAGAAGCCGCCGGCTGGACTGGCTGTCCTCACCTACAAAGAGGTCGCCTGACAGCCGCCGCCTCCTGATCCCGAACCTCCCGCCTCAACGGCACCGGATCGGTTTGGGTGTGCTGAACGGTGAGGAGCCACATGGTGATCCTCCCTCGGTTTCGTGGACACCTCTGATACGCTCTGGATGAGCGGGGCAGGTGTCGAATGGCGAAGACGAGACGAGAGTTCACGCCCGAGTTCAAACGCGAAGCGGTCGCCCTGCTGGAGAGCAGTGGCCGGCCGCAGATGCAGATCGCGGCCGAGCTCGGGATCCAGCCGTCGATGTTGCGGCACTGGCGTGCAGTGCTGAACGGGGCCTCGCCCCGACCACGGCCGGCAGGACCGACGGGGATTTCGCCCCAAAGCTCGGTCGCGTCCCCGTCCGATCAGGACGCCGAGATCGCTCGGTTACGGCGTGAGCTCGACCGCACGCGCATGGAGCGCGACGTGCTAAAAAAGCCATTGGCATCTTCGCGGAGATGCCCAAGTGACCTTCGCCTTCATCGAGCAGCATGCACGCAGGTGGCCGGTGCGTCTCATGTGCCGCGTGCTCGGAGTCTCCCCCAGCGGCTTTTACGGCTGGCGGTCACGCCCCGAGAGTGCCCGATCAGCGTCCAACCGTCAGCTCCTGGATGACGTCCGGCGGATCCATGCCGCTCACCATCGACGCTACGGTGCGGCGCGCGTGCATGCCGCCTTGCGGGCGGAAGGCCGATCGGCCAGTCGCGGGCGAGTAGAGCGCCTGATGCGCCGCCACGGCATCCGCGCCCTGGCGGGTCGTCGGTTCCGACCGTGCACGACCGACAGCCGCCACGATCTTCCGATCGCCCCAAACCTCCTGAGGCAGGACTTCTCGGCCGCGCGGCCCGACACGGTCTGGCTGGCCGACATCACCTACCTGCCGACTGGCGAGGGGTGGCTCTACTTGGCCGCCGTCCTCGATCTGGCCACGCGCAAGATCGTCGGCTGGTCGATGCGCGATCACATGCGCACCGAGCTGAGCGTGGCTGCGCTGATGATGGCCACCCAGCGGCAGCGACTAGCTGCCGGGCTGATCTGTCACTCGGATCGCGGCAGCCAGTACGCGGCCGAGGCCTACCGGAAGCAGCTCGCCAGAATGGGGGCGAGGCCGCCGATGAGCCGGACGGGGTGCTGCTACGACAATGCCCCGATGGAGAGCTTCTTCCACACCCTCAAGGTCGAGCTCGCCCATCAGCGGCGATGGGCGACACGAGATGAGGCGCGGCGCGAGCTGTTCGCTTACATCGAGGGCTACTACAATCGGCAACACGTCCACTTGGCGCTCGGCTATCTCACGCCCGAGCAGGCCGAACGAACCGCGAGCTAAACTCCCGTGTCCGCGAAATCAGGGGAGGATCAGTACATTGTCGTCAAACCCGTGCGTATGGCAGGGCGTCAGAGCCTCTCCTGCTGGCGCAGGCGGACGGATGCAAGCCGCATGCGATGAGCTGCTCGGGTTAATCGCCGTCAGCAACATCTGCTCCCAGCCCGTGCGGACCAGACGGGCCGCACGCTCAACGTCCGCTATGGAAGAGCGGAAAGCAGCATGCGAGCGACCGGAATGGGCGCGAAGCCGAACGTCCGGTCCTGCGCGCGATGGCGATCCGGCGTGACGGAGTCTGGCCGATTGCGGCCCGGCCGCTTCTGGACAGGAGATCGGAATAGCGGACGCTCTGATCAGTGGCAGCACCAGGGTTATCTGCGGCTGAGGCTGAATCTGTGGCAGGCTCCAGAACGTTGCGCCCATTCCTGTCAAGGAGCGCGGTGCCGATCCCTCAGGCTGGAGAGGTAAATTGCGATCGCATCCGCCTGTTGATCGAGCAGTTGCGGGTTCGGCATCTCGAACGGTGGGGTGGTGCCGACATGCCTCGTTTGCAGGAACACACGCATCGACCGAGGTGAAACGTCCCTCCTTTGAGCAATCTGGGCGAAACTCGGCCCTGGCCGTCTCAAGATCGGAGCGCTCTGCTGGTCAGAACCGACGACGTGGCAGGCACTGCAGATCTGAAGCGCAAGGCGATGGCCCTCGTGGATCTCCGCTTTCTCGGCGTCGCCCTCGGCACAGACGTGGCTGGCGTGAAAGGTCGGAAGACCGATGAAAAATGCTTGAACAAGGTGCTTCATGCGCGCCAAGGTTTCATAGGGGCGAGCCCTATCTGGAGCTTTCGGGTACCGGTAAAGGGAATTTTGCGATCTGGGCACTGGCGAAACGAGATCAGCGGGAACAGCCGACACAGATCCCGCGCGTGATCGCATCATCGCGCATCTGGTCGGGAGTCCGCCGTTGAATAGCGCTGTTCTCGTTGGGATCGAGCTTGTCCGGCTTCGGCACAGTCTTGCCGCTCTTCGCAATATAATCCGTCCTGTCGGCCACCGTCTGCGCCGGATCCGAGTGGATCGCGTCCTGCCCAAGCACCGGCAGTGAGCCCGAAAGCCCAAGCATAGCCCCTGCAACAAGTAGACGTCGCGCAGACATGGCAATCTCCCTTGAAGATCAGGGAGTGACGTCACGGCTTTTTTGGGCGGGCACCTTGATGTAAATCAAAGCGGATATGCGGATCGTTCAGAAGGCGGCAGGCAGCGAGTCTCGGAGATCCGCCATGGCCCTGTCCAACCAAACGGCAACTCCTGCCGCTCCAGAGCCGTTGGACCGAGAGCCGCGCGTGACGAAGCGAACTATCGCTCAACGCACTTTGGACGAAGCGAAGCGGTATGTTGCCTTCGCGGCCTACCTGATGGTGGTCCCAGGAACACTGATCCTATTTAGTCTCAACATCTACGCTCGCGTCAATCAGGACGTCCAGCAATATCCGAGCTACCATTTCAACGCGCTCGCCTTGATATATGCGCTTGTGCTTGGCAAATTCATGCTGGTGGCGGAGATGACCAAATTAGGCTCTCTGACTGTGGGTCACCATTTGCGGCAGGGGCCGCTCATCTACCCGATCTTGTACCAGCCAGCCCTGTTCTCCGCCGTTCTGACCGTTGCCTACGTGCTGGAAGAGGTCTTGGTGGGAGCCTGGCACGAGAAGCCCCTCAGGGAAGTCCTCCCCGAGATCGCCGGCGTTCCGCGTGGATTGGCCACAGTTGTCTGGGTGCTGTTCGTAGCGCCGATCCCATACTTCGCTTACCGCGAGACCGATCGTGCGCTTTGCGAGACACGATTGCGGGCTCTTCTGTTCAACGCCCGCCCGGCAGCATAGCCGCATCGGCTTGGCGTAGCTTCGCATTCAAACAGCTCGTTGTGGACATGCGAACCTGCGCTTGACTGAACAAGACCTCGCCGGGGGCATTTGGCGGTCGGAAGGCCCCCTTGCCGATCAGGGCGAGGATGGAAGCACCGAACTGGCCGAAATAAAGGGCATTCGCTGCGAGACGATCAGCGTTGGCGCCGGCCGGCGTCCCGTGTCCGGCCCGAGGCTTACCCGCCGTTGATCAAGGGCGTGCCGCGCATGCGCCAGGGCTGTCAAAAGGGCCGCCATACGATCGCGATCGGTATCACTGCCCTCGGGCGACCGCCCCAGCACGGATGAGACGATCTGATGGAATTCGCTCTCCAATGCGGCGAACTCTGCCATATCGGCATGCGGCGCCGTGTCGGCAATCTCGACCAGCCGCTTGATCGGCCGCCGATCCGCCCCCGATCGACATCAGTTCCAGCGGGCGGATGCGGCCGCGAAGAACGACCCGGGCAGATTGACCACAAGGCCGCCAACGTAAAAGTACTGCTGAAACTGGCGAAGAGGCGCTGATCCCCGTTGCTCAGATAGGCGGTGACGCCCGGATGGACGGACAGGATCGGGGTCTTGTCGTCCGGATCGGGCGCCTCGATCTGGCTGGCGAGCGGCGTCACCGCCACGAGCTTGGCCTTGGTGGTCAGGATCGACCGGGCGATCGCCGCCGCGACGACGTTGGGCATCAGTTCCGAAGCGGCGAACCGATAGGTGACCGCCAACGTCGTGACGGAGTCGCTCGGCGTAGCCGGCCGCGCCCGGAACGCCGCGGCGGGCACGTCGATCGACTCGAATCCGGGGAAGCGCTTGCCGATGGTCTCCGCCTCATCGGGCGCGAGAATGCCCGGGAACCCCGTGTCGCGTGCGCAATCGCGGCGGGCGACCACGTCGACGACCTCGCCTGCCGCCATGGGACCGACCGCGCGGACTGCCGCGAGCGTCTGCTGCTGGACGCTATTGGCAAGGTCGTCGACCGACGGGAAGGTCCGGCTGACATCCTTCGCGTGCAAGTTGAAGTAGCCCAGCACCATGTCGATGACATCGGAATTGGCGGCCTGCAGCGGCCCAGTTGAGATGCCTACTGTACCGCCCGCGGATTGTGAGACACCGATCTGAAGCCTATGCGGCCAAGGCCGCGGGTGGAAGCTGCGCGGTGCGAATGGCGGCTGGTGGTCGGAACCCGTGCCGCTCGATCAGCCACGTCTTATTGTAGAGGTCGCGAAACGCCAGCAGCGCGCGGCGCAGGTCCTCGACCGTGTCGAAGTGCTTCACCCACAGCAGGTTCTCCTTGAGCGTGCGGATGAAGCGCTCGGCGCAGCCATTTCCTTCCGGCGCTCGCACGAAGGCGGGCGAACTTGCGATACCCAGGAACGCCAGCTCCGCCTGGAAATCGTCCGACATGTACTGGCTGCCGTGATCGTGCCGGACACTCAGGCCGGAGGCGATCTCGGCCGTAAAGCCGCCGAAGCGCTGCCGCACACCCTGGCGGATCGGCTCCAGCGCCTCAAAGCGCGTGGCCCGGCGCGCCGCATGGAGGCCCACGCATTCGGCCGAGCAGTGGTCGACGGCCACGAACACCGCGACCTGCCCCTCAGCCGTCCAGGTGGTGGTCAGATCAGTGCCCCACATCGTGTCCACCCTCTCCGGGACGATGGTGCCGTCGTGGTTGCGCGGGCCGCGCGGTGTGCCGACGCGAGAGGGGGCGAGCAGATCATGGGCGCGCATCAGGCGCAGCACGCGGCGTTTGGAGGTGCGCACGCCCTTGTGGCGCAGCCGCGCCCAGACCTTGCGGTGACCCTCGCCGTGAAAGGGGCTGTCCGTGAGGGTGGCGCGGATCTGCGTGAGTAGCGCCGCATCCGGCATCGGCCCGACCGGGCCGGGACGGCGCGACGGCTCGGGCCGGGCGGGTGAGAGGTGCCGGTGGACGGTGGCGCGCGACACGCGCCAGATCCGGCACACCCGGGCCAGTCCGTAAGCTTTGCCGCTGGCAGGCGAGACGGCCCGGCTCATAGCCGCGACCTCCTGCGGGCCAAAGGGCCGGGGCCGCGCGCCTCCAGGGCAGCGATCTTGGCCTCCAGCAACTCGCGCTCGATCAGCATCTCGCCGAGCTTGGCCTTCAGTCGCCCGCTCTCCAGCGCGTCCGCATCAAGGGACCGGGTGGAGAGACTGGCCTCGCCCGCCGTCAGGAAGGCGTCGCGCCAGCCCGACAAGGTCGCGGCCGTCACGCCTAAGCTGCGCGAGACGCTCTCCAGGTCCTCGCCGCGCAGCAGCCGCAGCACCGCATCCCGCTTGCGCTGCCGGGACATGCGCCCGCCGCGACCAGGACCGACTGCGCCTGCATCTGCCTTCGTATCCGAGCTCATCGTCCTCACCCCTGTCGCGGAGACCGTCCGCTAACGGGGTGTCTCAAGCAACCGGGAGGCGGAGGACTACCGTCTTACCTGCTAAATTCGCGATAGAGCTGACGTGACTGTGGGGAAGCAGAACGAAGGCGACGACGTCCCTGCGCAGGATCACGATGGTTTGGGCATTGGCGGGCGGGCCGCATCGCTTCGCACGATGACGAGGTTGGTCCGGCGCTCCTCTATTGCCTTGGCACCCCCCGCAATGTCGTCCACCTGCACGAGCTCAAGGTTGACGCAGGGATGCTGCACTTTGGAGACGGACGCGAAGGCCGTGATGAAGCGGTGGGCCGTACTGCGCGGTGGACCGGTGGTGATGCGTAAGTTGGCGTGCGGTGACCAGAGTTGAGCGAGCGCGAACCCGGCGGCTGCGACCAGCAGCACCCCAGCGGCAGCAAGTGTTCAGCTCCATCGCCGGCGCCGTAGCGCGGGGGGAACTGGGCCTTCTGGACCGGTCCGCTATGGGCTGGCGCGCTTGGCGCCATAGCACATTGCGGGCCGCAACGATGGTGCCGTTCTCTACGGTCAGGTCCGTCAGCTCCGTCATGATCGCGCCGACGGCAGCGTAGAGTTGCGCTAATCAGTGCTCAAGAGAAGTTCTTCTTTCAGACCTGGCGGAAGGGGAAGCGTGACGGCCTGCTCGTGGCGGAGATCGTCTCCAAGGCACAGATCGAAGCATGCCCCTGGCTTGCTCTCCGCCCGGCTGTCGCCTCGTCGGTGCCAAGCGGGAGTACTTACGAGCGTCTGCGGTCGGTGAGTAACCCCAGGGTGCGACGTCATGCTCGTCGATTGTCATGATGAGCAGGCGATATTCGTAGATGTTATGTCATTTCCGCCGTTATCCTGCGAGTTCCATCTTCCTGGAGATATAACGGAGTGCGGTGGAATAGAGAAATAGTAGTTCTTTGTATCGAACCCCTGCGAACCATCTGGCTTGTAGTAGGTTCGAAAGAGCTGGAGCGTGCATCTGTGGTGCGGCTTGTCGTCTGGATTTATTACGAGCAGCTGGAAGACCGGCGTCGGCGATGGCAGATACCAAGCAAAGTAAGGCGCCGCCTGGGCCGGAAGGCAAAACGCGAGAACCTGAAGCGTTGCCATGAAGTAGCGTGCGACCCTGGCAAGCATGGAACCCCTCCTTTTCCACTAAAGGAGCAGCCACTTAGGGTACGCGTGCAGAAGCCACATCACAAGGGTGCGGAATGATCGGCCGCACGCAGCGATTCATCGCCGAGCTTGATACTGCTAACGGACTCCGGAAGAACATTGGAGCATAGGAGTTGCGGATGCGAGGCGTGTTGACGCTGATGTTCACAAGCCTCGAAATCTCAGACAATACTGCCGGGCCCCCCTCAATCTTGCATGATCCCAGTCTCGCCTGGCAATCAAGTTAATCTCCGTCATGGCGCCAAGCGAGCGGGTAAATTCCAGCTCATCGAAATTCACCCAAGGCCACGCATTTGCAAAATCTTGTGGGGGCCTTCTCGTCAGTAGCCTTGAGCCCGATAAACATGTCTTCAGAACGTTGTGGCTCCAGAACTTGAAGACATCCTTGCTTCGCAGGAGCAGGTCGCCAGCCAGGGAGTGGGTCGCAGAACGGGTGAACGCTTGGCTTGATCCAGATCAATGTAGGGAGGACTTCACAATCTCAGGGCGCGTTCAACCGAACGGCTTGGTTCGAGGCAGCATCGCCCGCGATGCCGACCGAGTGGATGTCGCTGGCCGACTCTGGAAAGGTTACGGAGCGGGAAGCTGGGCAAGCTCCGGTGAATGGAACTGCGCCGGTTATTTGAATGCGGAGCAGCGGAGCTTGTAGCGAAAATGTGCTGACGCGCACAACTCGCGTTGGCGCCGGAGGACTCTTCTTCCAAAAATCGTTGCCTCCGCAAGAAGCCAATTTGTAACATATTTCCAGCGCAAATTTTGATGGCTCTATAATCGTAATCGGTGAGTAATCTCTAGATTGCTGTAGATTATCATGCGCAAACTATATTCCAGATCCGCTCGGCGTCAAACAATTCGGCGCGCCGGCAATCTGATCCTTTTCGTAGGCCTACTGACCTGCGGTGCAGACGCGGCAACCCAGAAACCAAAGGCATGCGCTCAGAGCTCCGGCTTCACGGAACAGGATCTCGCCGCAGCGCGACCGGAGAATCTATCGCCGCAGGGTCGCTTACCGGCCGATGATCCCGATCGCTTCAAGGCTCTGGTCCGGGAGAGCCCGATGGCCGGACGCACGCCCTGGCTCATTCTGTCGAGCGGCGGCGAAAACGGCGCCTTCGCCGCCGGTCTCCTGATCGGCTGAACCGAGGCCGGGACGCGGCCGAGCTTCGCCGTGATCACGGGAATCTCTACGGGAGCCCTGATTGCCCCCTTCGCCTTCATCGGCGCCAAAGGGGACGCAACGCTGGAAAAGCTCTACACGACGACCTCTGCGGCGGATGTGTTCGAGTTCGGCGGAACACACGATGGCTTGACGGACACTTGGCCGCTGAAGCGGCAGATCGAGCGGACTGTCACGGCATCGCTGCTGAACGAGATCGCGGCTGAGCACCGTGCCGGCCGTCGGCTGCGGGTTGTGACGACCGAACAGGACAGCGCGGCCGATCCTCTGGGGCATGGGCGCCATCGCCGCCGAAGGAGGGCCTGCAGCGCTGACGCACTTTCGCGCAGTCCTTCTGGCGTCCGCCGCGATACCCGGTGTGTTCCCGCCCGTGATGATCAACGCCCGGGGCACCGAAAACGCATGCCTGCAGGAATGCATGCTGACGGCAGCATCACCGTGCCCTTCTATCTCGCTCCGGGTCGACTCTTATTCGCCGAAGATTCTGAGCGCCTACCTGCCCCGGCGATCTACCTCGTGGTGAACCACAGGCTCCGCCCGGAATTGCAGATCGCACAACGGACTGTGCTCGACGTGCTCGGTCGCGCGCTGTCGGCGGCCATCAAGGCTCAGGTCGCCTCGACGCTCACGCTGACACGCGCCTTTGCGCGCCGTCCCAGTCAGTCCTTGTACGTAGCGCTGCTGGACGCGCGCTTTGATCGAACAGCCCGCGCTCTTCGACTCCGACTACATGAAGGCTTTGTTCGCGCATGGCCGGATCGTCGGACGGTCCCAGGCTGCGTTCGAGCCCATCGGCCATGCTGCGCCGGCGGCAGAACCAACGAGCTTCAGGTCCGTTGCGGCCGCATCCCGAGTGACCGATCGTTCGAACGCCATCCAATACCCAACCGTCCGGGCTTATGACCGCGACCATCTACCGTCCGTTGGTATTCAGCGCGCATCCGGACATGCTTTCCCCTTCATGCCACATCATCGACGAGGGGCTCCTGTCTTGTCCGATCAAGCTAGGTCCCTTCGGCTACGGTAGCCTGCATTCGAAAGCTACCAGGAGGAGCCAATGAGAAGTGCGGAAAACCCTGCAGTATTCTTGACCGAGCCACGGCCAGCCCAATGATGGCTCGCCACGGCGGAAGCCCTGTTGGTGATCCTCGGCACCGCACGCCAGCGATGGCCCTGGCGTTCGCCGGCGACCGCACCCTTTGATATTGCGTGCCGCTGCTGACGGCCTGTCCCGCTGCGGAGGTCGAGGCCGTAGCGCGCGAGGGACAGCGAATTTTGGCGCTCACGCGCGCCGCGGGTTCTAGCGGGCAGCAATGGCCCTGGTCAGCCTCTGGGCGATGGCCTTCTCGTCTCGTGTGACCTGATCGCTGCCGGCCTGTCCGGGCTCTGAGTCAGCCAGTGAGGGGGCAACTCACGCGACCTTCTGCTGAATCTCCTCACCCGGCCAGCTCCCCGGCACACTGACGGCCCGGCGGAGCCGCATCGGGGCACGCACGCACCGCAAATCACAGGAGCTACGACATGGCCGGAGCACGTGGAACGGCCGGGACTTCGAGGAAGAGCCGCAATCGGGGCGCGGAGCGCTTGCCTCCGCAACCCGCGGCGCGTCCGGACCGCCTGGCCTTCACCCTCGACCTGAGTACCGGCCAGATCACATGCGTCGAGGGCGTGGATGCCGACGGTGTCCGCCGCGAACTCTCCGAGACGGAGATGGCCGATCTGAGAGGCGGCCTGCGGCGGGCCAAGATCGAAACACTGCTGGAAGAAGCCTTCGAAGCCGGCATCACATGCGTGCTCGGCGGCGGCGATCCCGATGAGCCGCCGGAGACGTCCGACGATACCGATCTCCGGCAGACCATCCTGAAGCCGCTGATGGAGCGGAGCGCGGCCGCGCGCCTGATGCGCAGCGACGTGCTCGACCAAGCCATCGTCGAATCCTTGATCGACCACGCTCTCTTGCGCCGTCCCGCTGGACCGAATGGTGGACCGCAGAACCCGGATTCCGACCGCGCTGCTTCACCCAATTCAGCGGCGTCACACTAGAAGGAGACCACCATGGCCTTAGCACTTCGTGACGACGACCTCGCCCGGGTTCTGATCGGGAGCCGGCTCCTGCGTCGACGCCGCATGCGCCGCCTGCTGCTCGCCCATTTGCTGCGTGAGAAGCGCGCCGGCGAGGCTGAGGACAGCGGCTTGGACGAGGGCGAGGACGAAGACGGCGGCGAGGAGGAGAGCCGCATCCTGCGCCTGCCGTTGGCCAGCCGCGTGGCGCGCCGGCGGCGCATGCGCCGGCAGTTGCTCACCCACCTCCTGCATGAGAGGGAGGACGAGGGCGAGGAGGACGAGCCGGAATCGTCTGGCGAGGAGGACGAAGAGGACGAGAACGGCGAGCGCCGCATCCTGCGCCTGCTGATCGCGAGCCGCATCCTGCAGCGGCGGCGCATGCGCCGCGCACTGCTCGCTCACCTGCTGCGCGAGAGGCCCGCCGGCGAGGAAGAAGACGAGTCCGGCGACGAGGAGATCGGCGAGCATGAGGAGAGCGGCGACGAGGAACGCCGTCTTCTGCGTCTCCTGATCGGCAGCCAGATCCTGCGCCGGCGGCGGGCACGTCAGATGTTGCTCGCCCATCTCCTGCGTGAGAGGCGCGCCAGCGCGGAGACCGGCGAGGAGGAGGATTTCGGCGAGGACGACGAGCTTGGCGAAGCTGAGGAGGGCAGCGACAGGGAGCGCAAAATCCTGCGCCTCCTGATCGGCAGCCAAGTCCTGCGTCGTCGGCGGATCCGTCGTTTGCTGCTGGCCCATCTCCTGAACGAGAGGCGGAAGGCGGCCTGATCACTGCCGCGTCTTAGCCAGCAACCGAGGGACCGGAGGGAAATCCTCCGGCCCACAGCTGTGGGCGCCCCCGCTCCAGCCCCGAATGCAAGCATCAGCAGCGGAAGACTCAGCGGTGATAGACGCGGCAATAGCCCCGCCCAAAGGCGCATCAACTCACACGCCGCCTCACGACCGGCTCGGACGGGGCGGTTCGGCGCTGCTGCCGTCGCGCCCGCGCTCCGCAGGTGATGATTCTGCGCCCGCAGTGAGAATGATCAAACCGTGCATCTCACACTCCCAGCATCCGGCCAGATCGGCGACAGGAGGAGCGTCATGAAACGTCAATTGTTCACCGTGGTGACCTTCTCGAATGCTCTGGTCCTCTCTGCTGCGAGCGCCGACGCCCGCGGATTTGGCGGGATGGGCGGCTTTCACGGCGGGATAGGGGGTGCTGGCTTTCACAGCGGGGGTTTCGGGGGCGGTTTCAGGGGCGGTGTTGGGGGTGTCGGCTTGGGTGGAGCGCGTGTTGGAGGCTTCGCGGGTGGATACCGCGGCGGTTTCGGAGGCCATCCCGGCGTAGCAGTGGGCGCCTACCGAGGGGGTGCCGGTACCGTCGGCTTGGGTGGTGCGCGGGTTGGAGGCTTCGCGGACGGATATCGAGGCGGTTTCGGAGGCCACCCCGGGGCGGCGGCCGGCGTGCACCGTGGTGGAGTGGCTGCCTATCGCGGCGCGGGGATTGGCGGCTACCCCGGGGTCTATGGTGGGGTCGGACGTTACGGCTACGGCTACGGGCGGGGTTACGGCTACCGTCGCGGTTGGTACCCGTACGGCTACGGTCTGGCTGGAGCGGGACTCGGGCTGGCCGCGGGCTATGCCCTCAATAACGGCTACTACGGCGGCTATTACGGCACCGGTGACTGTGGGCCTTACGCCTATTACAATCCGTATTACGGGGCCTGTGTCTCTACAGATTACTATGGCTATGCTTATTGAGGCATTGACTAGGGCGTTCAATACTCTCGAACAGGGTCGAAAAGGGATGCGGCAACGCTGAGCCCGCCGTTCGCCGCGCCACACCCCCTGCCGCTACGGCAGCGACAACGGGCTCGCGCAGGTCCACGACAGCAATAAGGGCCCAAGAGGTCCTCTACCGGAGCGTCCGCTTTCGAGATGCTGCTGCATCCGGCTGAACGGCAGCAACGGGCGCAAAGCCGAACGTCCGATTGGCGCGTGGTGCCGATCCGGCGTGACGTCATCTGGCCGGAAGCAGCTGGTCCGTTCCAAGGCGACTAACACGCTAAAGCAGACACCCCACTTCCGATTCATCAGGGCTCTACGATGTTGGGCACCTTTCGCGTCCTACGCATCTTGGGTC
This sequence comes from Methylobacterium sp. CM6257, assembly GCF_054611515.1. Lineage (NCBI taxonomy): Bacteria > Pseudomonadati > Pseudomonadota > Alphaproteobacteria > Hyphomicrobiales > Methylobacteriaceae > Methylobacterium > Methylobacterium sp. CM6257. The sequence goes on along the minus strand of NZ_CM137735.1, from coordinate 4,668,237 downwards.
AATGCTTGACGCACGTCGGCGATGAGGTCTGAGGGCTTCTCCAGACCCGCGTTCAGCTGCAAAACCCGCCTTCGTAGCCAGACTGCGCCCGCGGTCGCGGTGGTAGGCCATCACAAGGCTGTGCGTTCCGTCTCAACTAGCGTCCCAAGCGGTCAAGCGGCGTCTCCGAAGACCGGTATCGTAATTTCTCTCTTCAGGCCCGATGTCGTTGCATCAGTCACCTGAAAACGTTCGGAGGCTCATCATGAGATACGCCCTGCTGATGCTTGGTCTCCTCGCGGGCCTCGTTACATTCGTGCCGATTGAGGCGAACGCCGTTGTCTGTGCCCGAGGCGTGTACCGGGCCGGCTGCGTCGGGCCGCACGGCGCGGTGGGTGTCAGGCGTGGCGTCTACGGGCGACGTGCCGTGGCAGTCGGGCGCCACCGTCGCTGGTAATCTCCGCCTTGCACGCGCTTGTCCTTAGACCGCCGTGACCTGACCGGGATTTTGAACCGGGTCCATTCCAAGTCTGCTGAATGGCGGCGACCATGCATAGCCGGAAGTCCAGATCCGGGATGGTGACACGCGCGGGTGGGCGGTAGCCCTAGGATGAGTGCGGCCTTACGCGGGTGTAGGTGGCGCGCGCCGATCGCAACCTTGACGGTCGCGCCGCCAGAGTGGTCAATTCCTGCGGAATAGACTGTGGTATATTTTACTTAGCACACTTTACCGACTGACATCCATTCGTCGGTCCAACGACAGAGCTGGTTTAGCATCGCTGACCGGCGAGCGCTCAACACCCGATCTTTACGGCCCTGAATGTCGGCTCTCGCTCCGAGCAATATATTGGGTTCGCGGAAGAGCGGGCAATCACTGCATATGCAATTAGGTGCGGCGAATAAAGGCTTCTCGGCAAAACATGACGTGATACCTCTATATCTTTGGATGATTACTCTCCGAAGAGCGCACCATGCCGATGTAGTGCTCATTGCGTCGGCGGCTCCGGCGCGGCATCGTAATTATACCGAGATGATGTGCTCCTAGTTCGGAGGAGAGCTTATGATGGCTAGGTCAAGAAAGTTTCCGTCGTGGCTTTCACGTCGTGGATACGATGATCGTCTGAAGCAGCGCATAGCTACGATGCTCTCTCGGGACCAAATTGCTCAGGCCACGGCATCGAAGCCCAATCTACCTGAGGAGCAAGCCCTGGACGAGAACGTGCTTGTCTTTCCCCTAAACCGCGTCCTCAAGCGTCCTAACGCGGCCTGAGACAGGGTGCCCAAAAAGCTACCCAGACGGGAACGCTTTGGCTTCGAAGGCGGCGTGCGGTTCAGTATTCAAGCTCGTTCCTTGGCCACCTTTATGCGAGTAGCTCGTCTACCACGCAGGAAGGTCTGCTTTCGAGACATCATCACGGTCAGCTCGATGGCCAGGTTGGGCGCGAGGCGGCCGGCCGGATCTGGCCCGTTACAGCCCGTCCGCTTCTCGGCGGGAAAGCGGAAAAACGAACGCCGTCGTGAGGCTCGCTCGCGACCCTGCGCAGTCATTTAGGTGCAACCAGCGAAGGACCGCTTGCAATGGCGTAGCGGACCTTCTGGAGGAGCCCTCCCAGCGCCGACAGGCGAACTTGGCTGTTTCGATGGGTTCGAGGGCTTCGAGGCCGAGGCGTTCCGGAAACTTACGCCCTCCGTTTGGAACGGTCTTGGTGGTCGTCTGGAGCATTCCACACGGACAGGCCCTTTTGGAACGCTTCGCTGCGTCGCGGCCTAGCTCACCAAGCCCTACTTCTTCGGGTATCCGACATAGTAGACCCCGATGACGCCGCTGCTGGCATCGCGGATCGGCTCGTAGCCCGTCGTATAGGGCTTGCCCAGAATGTCGGCGTCACCGAAATAGGCCTCGCCCTTCGTGATCGCCGCGAAGGCTTTTCCCTTCGGGTCGAGGACGCCGGCTCACCGCCTCGTATCGCTGATCTCGATCGAGCATCAGGCCCAGACCATATCGGGCGCGACTCAGGACCCGCCCTCGCGGGCAAGGAGCGCTGCGAGCAGGCTGAGGTTCACCTGCAGGGCGTGGCGCACCTGCCCCCGCCGGAAGCCGAGATTCCGACCCACCATCTGGTTGAACTCACCGACGCGCCTGCCAGCAGCGCGTCTGCTCATCATGACGTGCTGATGACCTAAGTGCCGCGTCCAACTGAACAGCGAGCGCGGCAGTTCACGAGTTTGTGCGGGAGGAGGAGTGCCCCGCTCCAGAAGGAGTGAGCGGGGCGCTCCAGATTGCCGGTAATCGGGGACGGTAACGACTTACCCACATCCAATCTTTCGGTCGTCAACTGCACAAAGAATTACGTTCGGAGCAGCCTACGAGCGGGGCTCCTGTGGCCAGCTGCGGAGTGGGGATTGTCGACAGCGTGACCCTAAACAGCGAGGGACAGGGGAGAAGACGTTCAAAGTCCCCTCCCATAGTCCCCTCCCGAAGACTGTCACGTATGCAGCAGTAAGCCCGAATCCGCCTGTTGCATCGGTGCGAACGCGAAGTTCAGCATGACTTCGGATCCCGCAGAAAAACTAGTGCCCAATAAGTTAACGGTCACATCGTTCGCGTCGAACGTGATGTCACTCTCGCTCAAGCCCGAGGCGCTGCCGCCATTGTTGACGAGGGTTACACCTGTGATGTCAGGAACCTGATTGTAGAGGTCAGATAGCGTGAAGCTGTTAAAGATCCCACCAAACGATGCATTCTGCGTGAACGTGATCGTCGCGGACGCGCCAGAAAGATCCAGGTAGCCGACGCTGGGCACGAACCCAGGCGCAGGAAAGCTCGTTTCGATTCCCGGGCCGACCGTGAGGTCCTCCTCGAAGTGAAATCCGGCCGGAGGCGAGGCGAAACCATAGGAGTAGTTGATGGTAGCGCCGTCGAAGTCTTCGACGACCGGGGGATTGCCTCGCAAAGCCGCATGCCAGTCCACGCTGCCGGTCAGATCCTTCAAGATGCCGTCCACACTGTCCCCGATGGAGGTATGGTCATCATAGAGCCAGCGATCAAAAACGATGCCGGCGCGCTCCATACCTGGATGTAGGTGGAAGTCGGCGATCACATGGCGGCAGTCCTGCGGCGCATTGCCGGCACCGGGAGCTGCGTCTTGGTCAAGGATCGTGCCGAGCCCCACGCCCTTGGCAATCCCCGCGTTGACCGGGTCCGAAAGGTTGACGCTGAAATACTCGGTGCCCTCGTTGATGTTGTCGCCCAGGATCTCGACGTTCACCGTCTGCGCAATTACACCCGGCGCGAAGGTCAGCGTGCCTTCGGTCGGCACGTAATCGATGCCCGCCTCCGCGCTGCCATTGGCGGTCGCATAGTGAACCGTAACCTGTTGGCTACTGGGGCCGGGCAACGAGACTAGGAACGTGGCGTCGGTCTTGTCGCCCGCAACGGCCGGCTCGGTCACGGACTGCGCATCGGAAATTGTCATAAACGGGAATCCGGGCATGGGAAATCTCCTAGTGCGACATCCGATCAGGTTGTGTCGTAGCCGGCAGGGGCGAGGTAGGCTGGGCACTGTCTGGCGCGAAGCGAGTCAAGCTGCGTCGGATGACTCCCACGCCTGGTTCAGAACCGCATTCCATTCCAGCATGGCGCCTCGTCATTCCTCGGGTGGGATCCCGCCGGTCCGCTACCGTTCCGGAGCCGCGGGAGCCCACCGTTTTCCTAGCGCGCCGCGGCTTTCGCGACCTCAATCCACTCGCCACGCATGGCGGTTGGGGAAGTCATGGTGAAGCTGTATCGGCCGGTCTCTTTGACGTTTGCATAGGCGCCCGTGCCTGACACGTGGCGCCATGTCCCTTCACTCGTGGTGCGGGGCTGGCCATCAACCATCTTCGTGGTGACCCGGCCTGTGTAGCCCGAGGTAATACTGCCTTTGTCGTCGACGAGCGTGAAATAGCCGTTCTGAGGACCATTGCCCTGGTTCAACTCAGCCGTATCCGAGATCAATACTTGAGCGCCGTCGCCGTGAGGTTCCGATCCGGTGCTCTTATTCAGGCCTGTTGCCATTCCGGCGACGATGACGTGATCGGGCCCGCCGAGTGGCCGTGCTTCCCGCTTGGTAAACTCTGCAATCCACTCCCCGGCGTGTGATGCGTCAGCAGCAACGGCCGGCACCCCGACCAAAACGCCTGCGGCCGCAAACGTCAAGCTGATCAGTATATTGCTTGTCATGCGCGCCTCCCGCAGATTATATTCTCGCATAAATATTTGCGGACCCGTTAGTCTTGCGCGTTATCCGCGTCGGCGAATCCAGGCCGTAGGACGTCGCGCTATGCCAGCCGCTGGCCGGCAATTCTGAGACGCCGATACGCAGGATATAATCTTTCGTACTTGAGAATTAGTTGTTGCTGCGGTAGCCGCGTGAGGAGTGATGATTGGCTTGGCCATCACTTGATTCCTAAATGTCGTGCCGCGCGTATCGTCGTTCTGAACAACCATGCGCCCGTTCCCGGCGTTCGTTTTTGATTTGGCTCAATGATTTCGTCGCCCTAGCGGCTGATCCTTCCAAGAATCGCTTGAATCTCCGAGCTTCAAGGGCCCATGGATCGGCCGAAAGACTGAATTTATATATGTTATGTGGCAAATCTGAACTATAAGCGGTTGATGTATGCACAAACAGGGGCAGAAATCCGGATTTGCTGAGAATTTATCGGGACCGGCGGAAGTCTAGGTGGTCGCGCGCCTCAGCCGATGCCCCAAGCCGCTCATCCGATCATGAGCCGAGCGGAGGGTCTCATTCTGATCTACCTACGGGAGGAGGCGGTATGGCGCAGAGCGGGCGATCAGGTGAACTGCACCGAGCGCTCCAGCGTAGCGTCGGCGCCCTCGCCGGTGTCGCCTGGATGAGCGCGCTGGTGAACGTGCTCACGCTGACCGGCTCGTTCTTCATGCTGGAGGTCTACGACCGGGTCATCCCCAGCCGCTCGCTGCCCACCCTGGTCGGCCTGTGCGTCCTGGCACTCGCCCTGTTCGCCGCGCTTGCCATACTCGAAACTCTGCGCGGACGGGTGCTGTCGCGGGTCGGTGCGGCCTTCGACGTCGATCTCGGGTCGCGCGTCCTCGGTGTCAGCCTGCAGGCGCCCCTGCGCGGGGCAAGCTCCGAGACGGCCGGTCAGCTCCTGCGCGACCTCGACCAGATCCGTGCTTTCCTCGCCAGCTCCGGACCGGCGGCCCTGTTCGATCTCCCCTGGTTGCCCGCCTACGTCGCGCTCTGTTTCCTCTTCCATCCCCTGATCGGCATCGCTGCGGTCGTGGGCGTCGGGCTGCTGGTCGGCCTGACCCTGGCGACCGATCTCGCCTCCCGTGCACCGGTCCGCGCCACAACCCTGCATGCCGCCCGCCGGCAGGCCCTGTCCGAGGCGGCGCGCCGCAACGCCGAGGCGGTGGCGGCCATGGGCCTGCAGGACCGGGTGTCCCGGCGCTGGGAGACCATCAGCCGAGAGCACGCCGCCGCGCAGCAGCGCTGCTCGGATGTATCCGGGGGTCTCGGTGCTGTGTCGAAAGCCGCCCGTATGGCGCTGCAATCGGGTGTGCTGGCGCTCGGGGCATGGCTGGTGATCAACAATCAAGCCAGCGGCGGCATCATCATCGCGAGCTCGATCCTGGTCGCCCGCGCCCTGGCGCCAGCCGAACTCGCGATCGCCCATTGGCGCGGCTTCGTAGCTCTGCGCCAGAGCTGGCGGCGCTTGTCCGAGGCGCTGGAGCGGCTGCCTGCCTCAGCTTCACCGCTGACGCTACCCGCACCCTGCGCGTCGATCTCGGTCGAGGGGATCAACGTCGTACCGCCCGGGACCGGACGGGCGGCGGTCTACAATGCGAGTTTCCGCCTCGCCGCAGGACAGGCGCTCGGCGTGATCGGTCCCTCGGCGTCGGGCAAGTCGAGCTTGGCACGGGCGCTGGTCCGGGTCTGGACACCGGTGCGCGGCCAGGTGCGCCTCGATGGGGCGGCGCTCGACCAGTGGGCGCCCGAGGCTCTCGGGCGGCATATCGGCTACCTGCCGCAGGAGGCCGGGCTGTTTGCCGGCACGATCGCCGAGAACATCGCGCGGTTCGACCCGCAGGTGTCGGCCGAGGCAGTCATGTCAGCAGCCCGCGCGGCAGGCGCGCACGACCTGATCCTGCGACTGCCCCGGGGCTACGAGACGCCGTTGGGAGATGCCGGGGCCGGGCTCTCGGCCGGGCAGCGCCAGCGCATCGGATTGGCGCGCGCGCTCTATGGCGAGCCGTTCCTGGTGGTGCTCGACGAACCGAATGCCAACCTCGACGCGGAAGGTGAGCAGGCCCTGACCGAGGCGATCCGCGGGGTGCGGGCGCGCGGCGGGATCTGTGTGGTCATCGCGCACCGTCCCAGCGCATTGGCGGCGGTCGATCTCGTGCTGATGCTGGCCGACGGGCGGATGCAGGTATTCGGCCCGAAAGACCAGGTGTTCAAACGCGTGCTGCGTCCGACGGCGGTGGCGCCTGCGGTTGCGTCCGCGCCGCAGCCCGAGCCTGCGTCGCCAGCGGCGGCCGCGTCGCCGCGGGCCACGTCACTTGGCGACGTCATGGAGCAGAGCGCGTGACGACGATTCAATCCATCGTCTTGCCCGCGACGGATCTCGCGGCGCATCCGCGGACCTCGATCCGCCGCCATCTGGCGCTGGCGACCCTCGTCTCGCTGGCGCTGGTACCCGGGATCGGCGGCTGGGCGGCCTACACCGCGATCGCGGGAGCGGTGATTGCGCCGGGCCAGCTCGTGGTCGAGTCCGACGTGAAGAAGGTTCAGCACCCCACCGGCGGCGTCGTCGGCGCGTTGCGGGTGCGGGAGGGCCAGCGCGTCAAGGCCGGCGAGGTGCTGATCCGCCTTGACGAGACGCAAGTCCGGGCCAACCTCGACGTGGTGCTGAAGGCGCTCGACGAGCTGTCGGCGCGTCGCGCCCGCGATGAGGCCGAGCGCGACGGCGCGAAAGCCATCACCTTCCCGGCAGCCCTCCTGGCTCGCAGGAACGAGCCGGACGTGGCCCACCTCGTCGATGGTGAGGCGCGGCTATTCGCGGCGCGCGTCGCCGGCCGCGAAGGACAAAAGGCGCAGCTGCGCGAGCGGGTTGCTCAATTGCGCCAGGAGATCGCCGGCCTGAGCGAGCAGACCGAAGCCAAGGGCCGGGAGATCGCGCTGATCGGCACGGAGCTGGTTGGAGTGCGCGACCTTTACGCCAAGAACCTGGTGCCGCTCTCGCGTGTGACGGCGCTGGAGCGGGATGCGGTGCGACTGTCGGGCGAGCGGGGTCAGCTTGTTGCCTCGACGGCCTCGGCCAAGGGCAAGATTGCCGAGACCGAGCTGCAGATCCTGCAGATCGACGGCGACATGCGCACCGAGGTCGGCAAGGACTTGGCCGAGATCCGGGGCAAGTGGTCGGAGCTTGTCGAGAAGCGGGTCGCGGCCGAGGACCAGCTGAAGCGGGTGGACCTGCGCGCGCCGCAGGACGGCGTGGTGCATCAACTCGCAGTGCATACGGTCGGCGGCGTCATAACCCCGAGCGAGCCGGCGATGCTGATTGTGCCTGATGCCGACCAGCTGATGCTCGAGGTGCACATCCAGCCACACGACATCGACAGCGTGCGCTTGGGGCAGCGGGCGGTGCTGCGCTTCTCAGCGTTCAACCAGCGCACGACGCCGGAGATCGAGGGCATGGTGAGCCGGATCTCAGCGGACGTGACCCAGGATGCCAAGACGGGCCAGAGCTACTACACGGCGCGTATCAGTCTCACGGCCGACGAGCTGGAGCGGCTCGGCGGGGTGAAGCTGGTGCCGGGCATGCCCGTAGAGGCATTCCTGCAGATCGGTGAGCGCACGGTGTTAAGCTACCTTGTCAAACCGCTGTCCGATCAGATCGCGAAGGCCTGGAAAGAACGATGAGCCTTGTGGGTCGGCGATCTCTTCGCGGGCGCTGGGGGCAAGCGAACTCATCGAGCATGTCTACGCCTACCCGATCCAGCAGCGCGACGGCAGCGCAGAATTCTCGATTGATCCGGGCGAGTTTGAGCGGCGGGATCGGAGGGCGGCTGGGCTCGGGCCGACTGATACCAAGACGCGTTGGGATCACTTTGCGGCGGCCTTGCAGGTCTTTGTTGATTACTTCCGGCGGTTCACGGTAAAGCCGGATGTCGGAGCGGACTCGTCACTGATTGAGATGGCCATCCGTGCGAGCAGGAAACACCGGATTCTAGGACCGCTATCCACGCTTCTGCGACATTTACCTGATTACACCGAGCGTCCGGCTCGGAGGATGGGCCAGGAGGCCCGCGACGTCCGGCATTGGCGCAAAACTGAAGGTCTGCTTTTCCGCAGCCCACTTTGGCTTGCGGTGCCCTACCAGACGTCGAGCCACACGCAGTGCGCGACGTACTCGCTCTCTGAGAACGCTCTGGGCGCACTATCCAGGCTTATGGTACGCATGCGCTGCGCAAGCCATCAGGCGCTAGCCCGATTTCTTGGCTAAGTATGCCGAAAATATTCGTACCTTGAGTCCACAGCAGGTCATCACAAATGGGCTGCTTCAGATTGCTACCCTGTCCGAGGGCGTTTTTGTCGTTTGCAGCTGAGTGCATACTCGCGCACCCGAGGGCCGTTTCTCGCTCTCGGAATATCAATGAGTCTCTGACCGAGAGATTCTAAGGCGCGCCACTACCGTGGTACGTCCGGCAGCCAGCCTGGTGGCGACACCAAGTTCAATTGAAGATCAGGCAAGTCAGGACGCAAAGCCGGTGCTTCGGGCCGACGGGGTCACATCAGCGCGCGGGGCGGACCTATCAGTGAGCCATGCTACCGCCAGTGCCAGGGCTTCTTCGATCGGTCTGGGTTCGTAACCGAGTTCCCGGCGCGCTTTGCTGTCATCGAACGACGCGGAGCGTAGCGCAAGGCGTACACACAAGATCGACGGCGGCCATCTGACTTCTCTGACAACTTGAAGAATTCTGACATCCCGATAATTTTGCGCGTTGATCTCGATCGAGGCGGCCGTAAATCTTCGAATGATTTGCGCTAGGTCGAATACAGTCGTCAGATTGGCCGAATTGGATAGGCCGCAGGCTCAGGCCATATCTTGGATTCGTCGCATCGCTTCGGGGGTCAGGAGGTGAGCGCCCCATCCCTGCCGCGCCATTGCCCCGGCGCGTCCCGGCTGCGCGAGGAGCATCAGCGCCGCGCCGACCACCGGTAAGACGCTGGGCGGGTCAAGACCCGCCGGCGTCAACTCTTCTCGCGCCTGCGCCAGCGACCCTGAGCAGCCGACAAGCTGCATGAGCGCCGCGACAACGTCTCGCCGGCTGCCGCTCCGAAGCGCCGCGCCCAGGAGAATTTGCAGGGCGAGCCGCGTGCGCACCCCCGGTCGACCAGTGAGGCACTGCGCGATGCATTGACCGGCAGACACGCGGACCAACAAGTCAGCAAGGTTGAGGCCCGCGAGTGTGGCGGCCATCGGCTCGACCAAGCGCGGGTTGCCATCGATGTACAGCGGATGCTCGCCGCCGTCGTCGATGAAATAATCGACGGATAATGCCCCATGCCAGGACAGATGTGAGCCGATTTTCGCAAGATCGCCGGCAATCTTCGGACGGTGAACGCTCTCCTTGAGGGCCGCGCCGCCTCCCGCCCCTTCGACGAGCCTGCGCGTGGCGTGGAACCCGACGAGCTGTCCCTCTTGGAACACACCCTGAGCCTGCTCCAGCGGCGCGGACACCCATGCCTGCACGAGGATCGGCTCGCCCGCGATCGCCACTTGCGCGAGTTCGGCAGCGGCGCGGTCGCGGTCCGCCTGGCAATGGATCAACCATGTGCTGCGGCTGGCCGTGCCAAGGTTCGTCTTCACGACGAACGGGTAGGCCGTGTGCTGGGCGAGGCTATGAGAATTGTCGAGCAGGCGCGTTTGTGGCTGTGGTAGGCCGAGTTCGTTCAGCAGGCCGCGGAAACCCAATTTCGTCTGGAAGCGCTCGTAGCTTTCGAAGGCCGGAACAGCAAACGCAACCAGCGGGCGCAGTTCGTCGGCCACGCGGGCGATGAGGCATCCTTGCTCGTGAATGGGCAAGAGGACATCGAATCTCTCCTTTAGGAGTGTGTTGTGCAGGAACTGTCGAAACCCCTCCGGATCCGTGCCGAGGGGCGGGCAGCGGTAGCGGCGGACGACGAAGCGCGAGAACCGCCCGAGGCATATCGGAGCGGGATCGCAGAAGGCGATTTCGTGGCCGGCGAGCGCCAGGGCCGTGATGGCTTGGCGCGCAGACGTGCTGCTGCCCTCGGTCAGGAGAACGCGCATGCGGTGCCCATCGCCTGCAGGATGCTGAGAGGGGTGCCTGCCATGCCAGGGTAGCCGGCGCCACTGTCGACGCCTTCAGCTCGACTTTGGCCATTCATGCGGCGTGGCAGAGGGCATAGGCCCAGGGCGCGGGCAAACGGAAGCGGGGTTTTGTTCGGGCGCGTCGGCGCGGTGATGTTGCCAAAGTCCGCTCGCGCCAGATCGCGCAGCGCACGGCGGCCAGAGCATCGGCGAAGGTCGGGCGCGGTTTGGGGTACCACGCGGCGGCCGCGATCCGTCGCCGTTGGCGGGCCGGGAGCCGTGCGGCCAGCAGCGTGACGATCGAGAACAGGGCGAGCAGGCAGGGTGTGGTGCGGGCAATCGCCGTGTCGGACCACTGCCGCTGCGTCTCGACGCCGAGATGAGCGCGCACTTCCTGGAAGGTGACCTCGACGGTCCAGCGCCGCACGAACCACCCCACGATCTGCGTGGGCTCGCGCGTCGGATCAGTGCAGAGCAGGGCCTGGGGCGGGAAGCGTGCCTTGGGATCGCGGATGAGTACCCAGCGGATCGGCACGACCGGCAGACCGCCGTGCCGCCACACCGCGGTGTCCGAGGCGATCTCGATCGTGCGCTCGCCCGCCCCGTACCAGCCCGGCACCACGACCGCGTGCCAGCGCGTGTCCTTGGCCGCGAGGGTCGCGGCGAGCGTCGGCCGCCGAGCGCCTTTGGTCCGCGGGCGCCCGATCGTGCCGGGTGGCCGCGGCGGGGCGGGATCGTAGAGAGCAGCATCCAGCCGCAGGCGGGTGATTGCCGTGATGCGGGCGCGGCGCATCGCGTCGAGGAACAGCAAGGCCGAGAAGCCGCTGTCGCCCACCACCACGAGGTCGCGTGCGCGCAGCCAGCGGCGGGCCTGGAGGGCAAGTTGGCGTCCGACGTCGAGCAACGGCTTGTGCCGACGGCCCCGGTCGCGACAGGCGCGCTCTGATGGCACCAGCGCGGTCAGGAACGGCAGCGCCCAGACGCGCCCCGCCCAGGGGATCGGGGCGAGCAACATCAGGCTCATCCAGCGCAGCCCGCTCGCCTTGACGAAGTGGCTGTCGGAGGAGCGAACCGGATCACGGTAGATGCCCTTGGCGGCGATCCGCTTGCCGCGGCGGCGCTCAATCGTGTCGTCCAGTCCCAGGACCACGGGGCCGCGTTGCGCGAACGCGTCGACGAGGAACCCGAGCAAAATGCGGCTGCCGCTGCGCGGGCACCACGCCGCCCGGTTGAGGATGCGGTGGGCGTTCACGAACCGCCGCTCCTGCGCGCGGCCCATGATGCGCAGGACACTCGCCACCGTGCGGCGGCCCGGCGTCAGGATCGCGCCGATCAGCAGAAGCTGAGCATGGCGCCACGAGCGGTGGACGAACAGCGGCGCGAACGCCAGGATGATCCCGGCGAAGCGGGTGGGCAGGTCCAGCATGGCGGTGTCTCTTGGCGGGGACGCCACCAGCCTATCCGTCACACCCGCTTCGTCACCTCACATCCTCGACGACCCGTCCGATTGGCCAAAGTCGAGCTTCAGAGCACATCGTTTTATCGCGCCGGACAGTGTCGCTGCCGACTCCTTATGAGCAGGGCACGGGACCCTCCCCAGGATGAGCAGACTGGCACGGTTGCCGCGGCGGAGGCGCGCACAGCCGGTCGCGAAGCCACCGAAAGCTGGGTACCGGCCCAAGCTCGCGGACGTTTGAAAGGTCTTCTCCCGCGCGCCACACCGACCTGGCCGTGGTAATTCTGCGACCTGTTGATCATGGGCGACCGGCCCTCTGTGATTCGACGGCTTGGGCCGTCGTCTCGCAGTTGGCCGGATCTCGCCGTTCCTATCGCCCGACCGTTTTCCGAGTCGAGAGCCGCCGTCGGCTCATCCGCGAGGATGACGGACGGATCCGCGACCAGCGCGCGTGCGATCGCGACGCGCTGCTGCTCGCCGCCGCTCAGCTCGCGCGGGAAGGACCTCAGCTTGGCGGAGAGGCCGACATCGGCAAGGACCGCAGCGCTCTTATCAATCGCCTCGGAGCCTCGCTCGCCGCGGATGTCGAGGGCCAACTGCACGTTCTCCGCCGCGGTGAGCGTGGAGAACAGATGGTAGGATTGAAAGACAAAGCCGATATGCTGCCGCCGAATGGCCGCCAGCATCTCAGGCCGGGCGTCGCGGGTCGACACGCCGCAGACCCTTACGGTGCCGCTCGTGGGCGTCAACATGCAACCCAGGATGGACAGCAGGGTCGTCTTGCCACTGCCTGACGGCCCGACCAAGACGGTCAATTCGTTAGCGCGGATGACAAGATCGAGGGCCCGCACCGCCTCGACGCACGTCGGCCCGTGCCCGTATTTCTTGGTCAACCGCGCGGCTTCGAGCGCGGCACTCATCGCGTGAGCACGCTCGCAGGATCGACACGGACGATCCGGACTATTGAGGCGACGCCAGAGGCGATGCACATGAGGAGCGTGAGCGCGAAGGCTACAGCCACCAGAGCGGGCGTAATGACGACCGGGGCGACGCTCGTCGCTGTCAGATGCTCGACCCCGATACTGATCACGGTGGCCACCGAGAGACCGATCAGCGCGTTCACGAGCGCTTGGATAGCGATGACGCGATAAATGTATCGATTGGAGGCGCCGATCGCCCGGACCATCGCGAATTCGTAGAGGTGCTCCTTCGTGCTGGAGTAGAGTGTCTGCGCGATGATGACGGTCCCGACGATGATGGAGAGCAATGCACCGGCGACGAGAGCCGCGCCAGCTCCCGTCCGATAGAGCCAGAAGTTCAGGGACCGGGCGCGAAATTGATCCGGCGTGAGCGCCTCGACGCCGGAGACACGCGATTGCGCGTCCTGTCGGATGCGCTCGATGTCGGCTCCGGGCCTCGCCTTGATGAGGTAGTACGTGACCAGATTGGCCGGCAGTCCGATGTACGATCGGGCGCTGCGGAAATCGGTGAAGACGTAGGGCCGCGTCGTGAAGGAGCGCAGACCGGAAGTGACCGTGCCCACCATCACCGGGTGTCCGCGAACCTGTGCCGTCTCGCCGCGCGAAGACACGCCAAGTTGGTCTGCGTAGGACCGTTCGAGCGTCACGGTGCCGGGCGTCGTGAGATCGTCGAGGCTACCCTCAACAATGTTCCACGGCGCGAGGTCACCGACAGGGTCTGACGCGATGATGAAGATCCCGATCAATCCCCCTTCCGGCGGCAACCAAGCCGAGAAGCCCGCCACAACCGGCATGACGTCAGACACTCCGTCGAGAGCGCTCAAATCCTGGCGAATGTCTGTGTCCAGAATTGAGATGTCCTCGAAATACTGGGTGCCTTTCGACACAATCCATAGATCAGCTGGGGTGTGATCGACAATCAGCGTCACCATCCGCCCGAAGCCGTAGAAGAGGCCTATTTGCACCAGAATGAGGACTACCGAGAACACGATGCCGGTGACCGCTGCCACGAAGCGAAGCCGGTCCTGAAGCAGATTTCGTCGCGCCAGCGTCAGGACAAGCGGCATACTAGTGTCCAGTTCGTGTCTTGAACCATGCAAATTTGATCGTAATTCTTAAGGCGACCACATTGATCCGCGTCAATGACGGTATTTGAAAGCTGTATTCGCGTCAGATCTCATTGTAGATTGGAGAGGCAGATATGCGCTGCTCGTGTTGTGTAGTCGCCGCCACGACAGCGGTGGTGCTGGGTGGCTCTGCCGCTTGGGCAGGAGACGCTTTCGAGGGGCGATATCTGCAGAACCGGCCATGTCGTGGCGACAGTGCCGATCCCGCAAATCTAAGGGTGACAATCACGCCTCAGCAGATCACGTACGCGGGCGGAACTTGCGCGATAAAGAGCAGACGCAGCGAAGGGAGCAGGATCGTCTTCGGCGTCTCATGCCGGTTTCGCAGCGGCAATACGATGGGGTCGGACATCGCGTTCACGCCCCAGCAGGGCGGCGCATGGCACATGACCCAGGGCGACGGAGATTTCGAAGCCGATATCTACAGGTGTCCGGATTGAATCCAGATTCTGGCTGACCGGAGCGGGCCTGGCGTAGCCGTCACACCGAAGCCTCAGCGGTGCGCTTCTTTGCATAGCAATTACTTGAGCCTCGAACCTATGCGAAGCCCACTGCAGGGTCACAGGCTCTGACCTGCCTCGGTCCAGTCAGTAGCTGTGTGTCCGCTTCATCTAATCGGTCGCTCCGAAGCGGGCAGGCAGTTTTCGGCCGACATCGGTCGCTGCGCCTAATGAGATGAGACTGCCCGGAAGCGAATGTTTGCAGGGCCTGCTCTAGGTCATCCTCTCTGGTTGGACGCTCCTTAAGCAGGATGGCGCGGGGAGCACCTCAGCCGCGATTGCGGATCTTACCGCCCCCCGCCTTTGTCGCCGAAGCCTTGCGCTGAACTAAGCGGCGGTCAGGCCTGTCGAAGCGTCGAGCATTCAGACGCACGAGACGGCGCTTAGAAGGGCGGCAGCGGCACTCGAGCCCGGCGCACTCCGCGCTGCGTTTAGCACACTCCCGCCCGTCTGAACCGCGCTCTCGCGGCTTTTTAGCTGCGGTGTGCGCTGCTCGTCGATCTGCAGCGTTTCAAGCCACGTACCAAGTCGCCCTACGACCTGGGCCTGAACGCGGATCAGGCGAGCAGTTAGCCGAGCATGGTTTGCCGCGTGCATGCCCGTCGGCCGAGGGGGAAGGGGGCTGAGCGCTCCGTTCGGCGGAGCCCCACCCGCGATACGTGCGTAGAGCCGGCGCAAGGCCGCGAACGTGTTTTGCTTCGTGGCCGGCTTGTCGCTTAGGGCGTCGAGGACGGCGATTACGTTCCGGCGCCGGATATCCTCGATATGCCGCCCGGACCACTGATCGACGCTGCCGCCTCTGACAGGCGTGAGGCGATCCTCATCAGGTCGTAGCCCAAGAAGCCTGACAGTTTCCTTCCAGGTCCGGTTCTCAGGCCGCTGATCGCGCTCAATGAAGAGGCGAGTGACCTCAGCGCAAAGGGTAGAGGTGTCACCTCTGGCGTGACGCTTCTCGGCCGCCGGATCACGTGCTTCTGCGACAGCACGACGTGCCGCTCGCGCGGCCTCTCGTGCGTCGCCGAGCGAGAAGGCGGGCAATCACGCCAAGGTCATGTTCCGCGTACGCCCCACATGGCGATAGCGCAGGGCGGCGGAGCGGGTTCCGGATGGCTGGATGACGAGATACAGGCCCGGCAGCCCGCCGTCCGAGAACTCGCGCACACGCGCTTCTGGCTTCATCTGATCGATGGCGCGCGGTGAGTGGCTTTGCCATTGTGGGCAGCTCCACGTAACAGATACGTAACGGCATAAGGACGTTAGACCGCGTGCGGCCGCGCTATAACGCGAGCTAACATTTGCCGGCTGGTAAATTTTAATCAGCGGGCTCTAGTTTCGCATCCTAGTGCGCCCACCAAGCTATCTCAAATCCGAGATGTTTCTAAGCACGGACGGGTGCGTTGCTCGGGCGGCCTTTCACCGCCTTCACGGTTGCTGACCCTGCGCCGCCCTTTACCCCCGCTTCATGGAAGCGCGTGGTTCAATCGGCGTCCCCAGGGCCACTGACATCTGCGCAGGCCGTGTCGACAGACCGGATCAAGCGCATCGGGACACGCCGTCGCTGGAACGCGTGCACCGCCTCGGGACGCGTGCATCGATGGGTCGCCGTCCGGCTCAGCCCCCTCGTCTCCATCCCTCGAACCGAGCCGCCGCCCTGACGAGCCTCACGCCGGCCAGGCGATACCGTCCCATGCACAGGCTGAGAGCCGCGCCGACGACGGGCCTCGTCACCGAGTACAGGACGAACGGCATGCCGTAGCGATGCCGGCGCAGGATCAGCCCCATGCCGAGGCCGTAGGACCAAGCCTTCGCGAGGTCGCGCGTGAAGGTCTCCTCCGAAACAGAGTCGTGGAAGATGACGACGGAGGGGTCATATTGGAACGTGCACCTGCGGCTGAGCGCGCGTAGGATCACGTCCGTCTCCTCGCCCGAGAGGAAGGGCGTTCCACTTCCCAGTCCGATCGTGGTGTCGAATGGACCGACATCGTCTAGCACGGTCTTCCTGAAAAAGATCGTGGCGGAGACGCCGCAGCTCCAGACATTGTTCTTGTTGACGATCTTGCGCGTCCTTGCATGCCGTCCTGCAGCGCTCCTGCCGAGCGCGTCGAGGCAGCGTCCGAACACGCCGTCGACGCGCGTCTCGGTCAGCATCGTATGAACGTGCTGGAGCAGATCCTCCGCGTACCAGCAATCGTCATCGGGAAAGGCGACGAACCGTCCCCGCGCCAACGCGATGCCGCGATTCCGTCCGCGGGAGACACCCCTGGCGCTTGAGGTGTGAAGGATCGTCAGCCTATCCCGATACGCCTCGATCAGGTCCTGGACCCGTGCGTCCGGGCTCTGATCGACGATGATGACTTCGAAATTCCTGAATCGCTGCGCAACGAGACTCTTCAACAATCGTTCGAAATGACGCGTCTCGCCGATCGTCGAGATGATGAGGCTGAACGCGATGTTAGGATCAATGCACGCGTCACGGTCGGGGTCACCACGGGACATCGATCAAGTTGCCAGAAGCGTACGGATCTTCTGCGGCCAACCCGATCGATACGACTGCACCACCATGAGATCTTCGCCCTTCTTGGATAAGACCACGCGCGGGATCAAATAATCGTCTCCCGGAGGATGCCACGACAGGGCAGCCGGGTTCGTGGAGAGACCCGCCTGGAACCCGCAGGCCTTTACGATTGCCGGAGCGCAGGCTCCGACCTCGTGAGGCTGACCATACGGATAGGCGAAGAAGCGCGGCGGGACACCGACCACTTCCGCAATGCGATCCCGGCTCCGCGTGATTTCGGATCTGATCGCGTGCCGATCCAGACCGGCGAATTCCGGGTGGCTCACAGAATGACACCCTATCTCGGCCAGCCCGCTGTTCTGCATCGCCTGGACCATGGCCCAATCGAGCCCGCTCTCATAGGCGTCCTCGAGGCGCAGGGACTCGTTTCGGTTGGCCAAGTCTTCGAGCATGCGCCTTTGCAGGTCGGAGTCGGCTGCACGAAACCGCGCCGCGATATCCCGAAAGACCTTCAATTTCTGTCTCGGGCTTCCGGCGGCCAACGGTCCGGCCGCGACGTGGAACCGATCCGTACGCGCGAGGGCGAGCTCCAGCGCGTGCCACCACATCGGTGCGGACCGATCGACAATTCCGGTCGTGACGAAGACTGTGAAGGGAACGCCGTGGCGTTCGAGGATAGAAAAGCCATTCGTGTAGAGATCGCGGTAGCCGTCATCGAACGTGAGAACGAGGAAAGGACGCCGATCCCGTGCGTGCCAGCGCTGAAGCGCCTCCGCGAGACCCAGGATCGGGATACTCTTTCGTGCGCAATCGCGGATCAGGTCTTCCAGAAATTCAGCGCTGATCGACAGTGCGCTCACATGGAGATCGCTGCGGCGCCCCGGCGAGATGGAGTGCAGCGAGACGATGAGTTGCCCCTCTTGCTTCGCGAAGTGCGCGCATTTTCCGATCAGGCCGAGCGCCGACCGGTACAACCGTTCTCCGAGAGGTGCTTCCCACATCGAATCCAGAGCCAATCCGAGACCATGACCGCAAGGCGCGTCCAACAACGTCGAAAACTGGGTGCTGCCGACCCGAAATTTAGACATGTCAGGATCTATTCGATCCAAGGTGAGAACCAAGCCGCCGGGCCAGGGCCACAGTCGTCAAAGTCGGGTTCGCGCTGCCAGATGTGGGAAATACGCTTGAGGAAGCGATATAGAGATTGCCAAAGTTGAACACACGGCAATCCCGATTGACGATACCATGATCTGGACTTGAAGACATGCGCGTAGTCCCGATCTGATGATAGCCGTCCAGGGCCTGCGCGGTGACCAGGTCGTGGCGGTAGGCCGGCGCCGAACGATATTCAAGGTGGCCGATACCGGTCTTGCGTAGCGCGTCGTCGAGGATCTCGTGCGAACGGATCACCGACTCGATGTCGAGCGGGAGGAACTTGAAATCGACAGTGAGGTCGTCCGGGCTGCGAGGATCGATGTAGATCCGGCTGTCGTAATCCGGAACTTGCTCGGCGTGATAATCGAGCGCGTACCTGCCGCCTGCGTTGAGGAGCAGGCGCGGCATGTTCTTGATGCGCGTCTGAGCCATCAGGGTTGCGACACCGATCGCGGTCTCCGCCGGAGCGTTCAGCATGTTCTGCACGTGCTTCCATCCAGAGGCGGTGCGCCGCTCCGGCGTCCTTGCGGGGGCGGCGGCTGGCGGCTTCCGTCCTGGAAACGGCGCGATCATCGATCTCGCGAGGCTGACGGCAGAAAGGGCGCCGTTTCGGTGTCTCGGGTCCGCCATGTCCGGCGAGCGCAGGACAAACGCCGTGTTGAGGAGCCTTTTGTCCGACCGCACCTCGGCGCGAAGCTTGATCCGGCGCTGCTTCCAGACATGGCGCCCGTCGCTGGAATAGAGAAACGCGGCAGCCTCCGCCGGACGCCGGAACACGAGGGTAGCGATGACGCCGCTCAGATGGCCCATGTAATACCGGCCCAGCGGCGGCCGGCCGTTGCCGAAATGCTGCGGTCGATCGGCAGCCAGCTTCATGAGCATCTGCGTCGTGGCCAGGCCGCCCCCCGCAAGGACGAAATGGCCGGCATGGATCGTCCTGCGTCCCGGTGCACCGACGGTCTCCGCCGCGGCAATGCGCGATCCGCTCTCGTCGCAACGGAGCGCCGCGAGCGTCGTCTTCAGGAAAACGTCGATGGTTCGGGATTGCTGCAAAGTCTCCTTGTGCAGGAGCCCGATGTTCGGTTGCGCGCCGATGCGGTGGTACTGGGTCAGATCGAGGATGTCGCCCGGGCTTGTATAGCGGTCTTCGAAATCCGCATGTCCGTTCAGGCCCAGGAAGCGTGCCGCCTCGCGGTACCACTCGGCCATCTCCGCGTAGGAGATCGGCCAGGCGGCATCGCGGTCCCACCATGGATCCGCGAAATCGGCCGGATCGTACGGGACACAGGTGCCACCCCATGCCGACGACGTGCCGCCCAGACCGGAGCGCAAGGTCAGGTCGGTGCTCTCGTGAGCCCGCGGCGCGAGATTGGTGATCGACAAGGCGGCGACCGGACCTGGCTCGAGCCCCCCGGCCTCCAGAAGGGCCACCGATTGACCGCGCTCGGCACAGGCCAGGGCGACGGCGAGGCCCGCCGGGCCGGCCCCCACGACACAGACATCGTAGAGCCGGTAGTCGCGACCCGGGCCGCCGGGGACAATCATTGAACCTCCTTCACCATGGCATGGCCCCGCTGGTCAGCAAGCACGATGCCGAGATTGTGGGACGTGGCGAGTGCAAGGAGCGCAGTCTATCGGGCTACGCCTGTGCACCGGTGCCCGCGTCGGATCCGGGCTGCCGGCTGGCACACGCGACATCTGATGTTCACGCCGGCTGGTCGCGTCCATGGATCGTGCTGCCAATCGGTCCCCCTCCATGCTGATGTCGCGTTTGTGAAGTGGCGCTCCGCCGCA
The DNA here is from genome assembly GCF_054611515.1 of Methylobacterium sp. CM6257. NCBI lineage: Bacteria > Pseudomonadati > Pseudomonadota > Alphaproteobacteria > Hyphomicrobiales > Methylobacteriaceae > Methylobacterium > Methylobacterium sp. CM6257. The sequence continues at coordinate 4,648,369 of NZ_CM137735.1, read as the reverse complement.
CCGGGCCAAGGGGCCTCGGACCATTGAGGTGATCGGTGAAACCGGGCCGCATCACTTTACCCGTCCTCCGACGGCGTGCATCGGGCCTCGACGACCCGTTGACACCGCCGAGGCAACTCACCCCAGGGGCGGCGATCCAGCCATCGTGTGGTGGACCGGCTTGATCGGGATGCGAAGGCGCCGGGAGGGCGGTCGTGAGATCCTCGTCCGGACCAACGTGCCCATCGGCCTGTATCCGCCGCCGTCTGGACGGTTCGGCGAATATGAATATCGGCGCGCCCGACGGAGTCGCTCCGGACACTCCGCAACGCGAAGTGTGGCCCAACTGCCGCCGGATTGTCTCTCTATCGCGATTCTGCGTAGTTAGCCGGGACGCCGGACGGGGGACCACCCGCCGCGCCGGCTCGTCAATGCACGTGAACTCTCGGCAACCAGGAGGTCGCTATGGTTGTACTGCGGATCGCGGTCCTGTCCGGCTGCGGGCTGGCATTGGGAGGTTGCCTGTCCGCTCCGCAAACCGCGGGCGTCAGCGCGACCACGACATCGTTGGCGGTCTCCGACGCGGCTCTGCCGCCCACCTCGGAGCCGGGCCGCCCCCTGAAACCGGGTCTTGGCCGAAACCGAGGGGGCGTGAACCCGAGCGCCGAGCTGACGTCGTCGATGCGTGCGCGGGTTGCATGGGCGCCCCTGCGCCCCGACCAGCTCAGTCAGAAGCCCGCTTTTGTCACCCCGTCCGCGAACCTTTCCGGGTCCGACCCGACGGCGGCTCCGGCCGGTACGGCGAGCGTCACGCCCGCGGCGAAGAGCGACTTCAAACGGGGCTCCGCGCCACCTGCCCGCAACAGCGAGGCTGCCTTCGATCGCCTGGAACGGGAGAGTCGGCAAGACGCCAAGCCGATCTGCAGCGGTTGCTGATCCGCCAGAACATGAACCGGCCGACGGCAGAGGCGGCGGTTGGCCTACGGCCACCGCGCGGGCAACCGGCGGCGACTGCATGCGCCTGAGGAAGGGGTAGGCTCGGTTGGGCCGGCCTCTACAATGCAGGCATCGGAATTGCCCGGGCGTGAGACTGGTCTGTCGTTCGGCGTCGGGGGCTGAATTCGGGGGTTTACGGTTTGGTTCGCTTCACCTCGATTCTGGCCTTGGCCGGATCAGCGGCACTCATGACGTGTGGGCCTGTCCGGGCCGCATCCGATATCACGATGGCGGCGATCACGACCGGCCGGCTTTACGTGGTCGGCACGACCGAGCGTCCGCACACTGCGGTGACGCTCGATGACCGCTTCCGGACGGAATCGGACGATACGGGCAAGTTCCAGTACGAATTGGTCTATCATCCGGCCCGCTGCATCGTGTCCGCCGTGATCGAGGGGAAGGCGCACGAAGCGGTCGTCACCAATTGCGGCCAGCAATGCCAGCCCGGTCAGGAGAACCTCGGCGCGACCGCACCCTCGGCGGCCGTGGCGCCGCTCCTGCCGGCCGCGGTGCAACCGGCCGGGAAGCCGGCAAGCATGGGAGCGGCGGCGCATCCGGAGGCCAAGCCGCCCCTGCCAGCGCCGCCGGTGCGGACCGGCGCGGCTGCGCCGCCGACACCGGCCAAGACCAAGCCCGCCGCCAAACCGTCCCCCGAACCCGGCAAGGTGGTCCAGCCCGCCCGCACTCCGCCGCAGAAGGCGGCTCAGCATGCGACGCCACAGGTTAGACCCACACCCTCGCCAAAGCCGGCTCGCAAGCCCCGCCCGCCTGCGGCAAGCAATCCCGACGACGCCGATCCTCCCATCGCGGATTGACGCGATGCGCCTCGCCGACGCATCAGGGGCCGAAGGCGTTGCGCCTTAATCAAACGAGATGCTCGACTCATCGGCGCCTGTCGATGTCTCGGTCCCGACGGATCAACGCAGCCACCACAGGCGGTGGTTTCAGCGAGCGTGGAAAAATGCCGGTCACCGCCCAGTAGGCCTTCTCATGCCGACACCTCGTTCAGCCGGTCGAGGCCAGACAGGCTCGCGCCAGCCCGATTAATATACTGATGAACATACGTTAGAAGTCGATGTATTCAAATTAATATTATAAATTTCGGCAGCTAACGCGGCATCTCGCCGTGAGCACTGTGAAATAACTGATTCATGCAAATAACCTAAAGGCTGTTGCCGTTGTGCGCGCGGTCGGGCGCCGTGGCCCGGACCTAGGGTGAAGGGCTCGCCGCTACCGCACGCCGAGGGTCCCTTGCAGGAACTGCCATCAAGCGGATGTCGCATCCCGCACGCGCGAACGATCGAAGACCCGGCTGCGTCGACGCGCCGGGACCAAGTGGCAATTAGAGGTTGTTAAAAACTCATCTGTAATCGTGCAGCCTGCAGCCACGGATTTTTTATACGGCTGCTCAGAGGCCGCCGTGTCGCTACAGACCGTTTCAATCCGTACAAAGCTCGTGATCGCCTTCTCGCTCCTGACCGTCTTTGTGGTCGGGCTGGGCCTGCTCGGGCTCACCAGTACGCGCAAATTGCGCGAGCAGGCCCTCGTGATCGAGACGAACTGGCTCCCGAGCATCAGGACGCTAGGCGAGATCGACACCCTCACGGCACGCAGCAGCGGCCTCCTCCTGCGGCACACGCAAGCCACCGATCCGGCTCTCCTGGCCAAGATTGAGAAGGATATGGAGAGCTTCGACCGGAAGCTGGCCGACCGTACGGCCGCCTACCAGGGGATGATCAGCTCGGCCGAGGAGCGGACGCAGTTCGAGATGTTCAGCCGCGAATCCGGCACGTTCAGGGCGGTTCGCGACGAGGTTGTCGCCCTCTCGCGTAAAGGGGAGAAGGCACAGGCCTATCAGCTCTACGAGACGACAGGCCTCGTTCCGCGCCGTGCAGCGTCCGTGGCCCTTGAGAAGCTAGTGACGATGAACAATGACGGGGCACGGGACTCGCAGGCGCAGAGCGCCGCCGTCTACGAGGAGACCCGCACGGTGATCCTCATCGCGATCGGGCTCGCCCTGGCACTCTCCGCGCTGTCAGGTGTTGTGATTGTCCTGGGCGTGACCCGTGGCATCGGCTCCGTGGTGCGGCCGATGCAGGCGCTGATCGCCGGCGACCTCGCCGTGGACATTCCCCATCAGGGCGCCAAGACCGAGATCGGCACCATCGCGACCGCCGTGCAGGTGTTCAAGGACGGCCTCATCCAGAAGGAGACCCTGGAGGCGGAGACCGCGCAGGCACGGCTCTCGGCCGAGGAGCAGCGCAAGGCGGGCATGCGCCACCTGGCCGACCGGTTCGAGGCCGCGATCGGCGGCATCGTTGGCCAGGTCTCGGCCTCCGCCACCGAGTTGCAGGCCACCGCTGGGTCGATGTCGGCCATGGCCGGCCAGACTTCGGCACAGTCGGGCGCGGTCGCGGCCGCCGCGGAAGAGGCGGCCAGCAACGTCAACACTGTGGCGGCGGCCGCCGAGGAGCTCGGCTCGTCGGTCCAGGAGATCGGCCGCCAGGTCGACGGCTCGGCCGAACTCGCCAGGGTCGCCGCCGGAGAGGCGGATCAGACGGCTGCGCTGGTCCAGGAGCTGAGCGGGGCGGTGGCGCGCATCGGCGATGTCATCGGGCTGATCTCGTCGATCGCCAGCCAGACCAACCTGCTGGCGCTCAACGCCACCATCGAGGCGGCCCGCGCCGGTGCGGCCGGGCGCGGCTTCGCGGTGGTGGCCTCCGAGGTGAAGGCGCTCGCCGAGCAGACCGCCCGGGCCACCGAGGAGATCTCCGGCCAGATCACGCGAGTTCAGGGGGTAACCGGCCAGGCGGTCGGCGCCATCGGCACGATCACGGCGCGCATCCGCGAGATCAACGGGGTGGCGACCTCGATCGCCGCGGCGGTCGAGGAGCAGGGCGCGGCCACCCAGGAGATCGTGCGCAACGTGACCCAGGCCGCGCAGGGCACCGACGCGGTGACCAGCAACATTGCGGGGGTGGCGGGCGCGGCCGAGGAGACGGGGGCGGCGGCGAGCCAGGTTCTGGGCGCGGCCTCCGAGCTGTCGCGCCAATCCGAGCACCTCACCGCCGAGGTCGGACGCTTCCTCGCCAACGTCCGGGCTGCGTAGGCCGCAGGTCGACGCCGACGATCCATCCCGTATATCGCGCCCGGGGCTGCCGAGGTTTCGGCGCCCCGGAGATCCTCCGACGATCCATCCGGACCAGCCCGACACGACGTTTCAGACCGGTTGAGCCACCGCGCATCTGGCGAGACCTCAGCGCCGATGTCCCAACGCATTTGAGACCACTTCCTCAGGACTGCTTAACGCCAATCACCGTCGGGAGCTGGCTCTTCCTGGATTGCGAGGCAGATTGCCGGAGCGTTGCTCGGCTTGTGCTTGGGTCCAGCGGTGTTCAAGGCATTGGCGTTCCTGGCCGGTCTCGGATCGGCGACTTGCGGCCTCCTGTTCGTTCGTGAGGTCCTTTGGGCGCTGTCCAGACAGGCAGCCATGGGCGAAGACCGGCTCGGCCCCATGATCGCGCTGCTCAGCTTCAGCGTGAGCTTCGGCATCGTCGCGATTCTGCTTCTGCGCAGGCGTTGACGTCCGCCCGTGAGTAACCGCCTGCCGCCCAAGTGTGCAGGAACACGCCGGCCCGGAAAGCTTGGGCGTACATCAGGGCCATGCCGCGAACACAGTCGCGGACCCGGTGGAGACTTCCCATGACCCTCGCTGCTCGCATGACCCTGGCCGCTGCCGTCGCCGCCGCCACGGTTGCGGTTCTGGCCGGCACCTATGTCGAGGCCCTGGACCGCGCCCTGCCGATGCATTTCGTCTGATGAGCGTCGACGCGGACTGAGTAGCGCCGCCCGCCGGTTGGCCGTCCTCGCGCGACGGCCCCGCCGGCAGCGGGCAGGAGATGGCTGATGAACAGCGTGCTGCATTCGATGATCGATGGCGCCGTTCGGATCGCCGACGCGCTGGACGATCTCCTCGCCGAAGCCGCCCTGGGCTTCGGTGCCGCCGCCCCTTTCGTGATGGACCGGGGCGACGATCGTGCGCCCGAACGGCCCTGCCTGTCGCGGCCGAGCGAGCCCGGTGGTCGGCCCTGAGACGGACAGCGTTCGGGCGCCTCGCCAGCATGCTTCAGCTGGTAGTGGCTTGGGCCACGGATCGGCCCTAGGCCCGGCAGCTGGGATTTACGGCTTCTGTGCGCCGGGAGCGGATTGATCCGTCGGGGGCTCGGACTTGGCGGCGTCAGGCTTTGTGGGCGCGTTGTTCTGTGCCTGCTTGTCGCCGCAGGCAGCGAGCCCGAGAAGCACGAGCCCGAGAAGCACGAGCCCGAGAAACACGAGCCGGAGAATCGCGACGAGGCTCGTGGTCTCGGCGCTACTCCTCCGAACGGTTCAACGGCACAGTGTCGAACGCTCACTCCGCCCGGCACGATCCGAGCGGGGCATTGCGATGTCGCTTTCAGTGCTGCGTCAGCGGCTCCCGGCACCCGGCTTGGCGCCGGAGCCGGCATCGTTCGGGCCCGTGCTGTTCATGGTGCCGGAGCGGCTCAGTGAACCGGTCGACGGGCCGCTTCCCTTGGCCCCAGGAGTCGAACCCGAACCCGCGTCATCCGGGCCGGTTTTGTTGGCCGTGCCGGACCGGCTGGTCGCGCCGGAGGTGTTCTCGGCGGCCAAGGCGGGGACGACGGCGGCGAGCAGGCCGGCAACAGCGATCGTGATGAGCTTCATGGCGTATCTCCCTCTAGCCGACAGTCGGATCCCGCGGGGCTGCTGTCAGTCTCCTGGGGAACTCCACGCCACCGGGGCTGTTCCTGCGCCCGCCCGGTTCAGGATGAGGCGGAGCGATCGTCACTGACCGCCGAGGCAGGCAAGGTCTCGCGCGCCTCCTCGTCGGGCATCCGGTAGCCGCGCTCCCAGGTGCGGTGCGCGTCCGATCCCGCAGGGTAGGGATTGGCCGTGATCGGATCGCCACGGTCGCGGGCGTGACGACCTTCCTCGCTGATGGCGGTGGGTGAACGGGATGATATCGTCACGGCTGACCTCCAGCGCTCGGTCCGCTTGATCGTGACCGGCTCAGCGGATGACCGGGGCCGGGCCGGCCCGCGACTGCGAGTTCGCGCCGGTCACGCGCCAGACCGTGCCGCCCGCGTCGTCGGCGATAAGGAGGCCGCCATGGCTGTCGACCGCGAGGCCCACCGGCCGGCCACGCGCCTGCCGGTCACCGGTGACGAAGCCGGTGACCACGTCCTGGGCCTTGCCGCTGGGTTTCCCGTTCTCGAACGGGATGTAGACCACCTTGTAACCATTGAGGGGATCGCGGTCCCAGCTTCCGTGCTCACCCACGAAAGCACCGCCGCGATAAGTCTGCGGCAGAGCCGTCCCGGTGTAGAAGGTCATCCCGAGCGGTGCGACATGCGAGCTCAGGGAATAGTCGGGCATGATCGCCCGGCCGACGAGTTCGGGGCGCTGCGGCATCACCCGCGGGTCGACGTGGTTGCCCCAGTAGCTGTAGGGCCAACCGTAGAAGCCGCCGTCCTTCACCGAGGTCATGTAGTCGGGCACGAGGTCGGGTCCGAGTTCGTCGCGCTCGTTGACGACGCACCAGAGCGTCTTGGTCTGCGGCTCGAACGTCAGGCCGTTCGGGTTGCGCAGGCCGGTGGCGTAGAGCCGGTGCGCGCCGGTCGCCCGGTCGATCTCCCAGATCGCGGCCCGGTCCTTCTCCTCGTCGAAGCCGTTCTCAGTGATGTTGCTGTTCGAGCCGACACCCGCATAAAGCTTGGTGCCGTCCGGGCTGGCGGTCAGGCTCTTGGTCCAGTGGTGGTTGATGTGGCCCGCCGGCAGTTCGGTGAGCTTGACACCGGGTTCCGTGATCTGCGTCTCGCCCGCCTTGTAGGGATAGCGCATCACCGCGTCGGTTTCGGCGATGTAGAGATCGCTGCCGACGAGCGCCATGCCGAAGGGCGAGTTCTGCTTGTCGAGGAGGACGCTGCGCTGCTCTGGCACGCCGTCACCGTCGGCATCACGCAGCAGGGTGATGCGCTGGCCCGGCGTCTCGGGCGAATGCGATTTCCGCTCCAGCCAGCCCATGATGATCTCCTTGGGCCGGTTGATGGGCGGGTTGGGTCCGCCGCTCTCCGCTATCAGGATATCGCCGTTCGGCAGGACCAGCATCGACCGCGGGTTCTTCAGGCCGGTCGCGAGAGCCTTCACCTGGAGTCCGGCGGCGACCTGCGGGGTCTCGCCCTCTTTCCAGCCGATCGCGCTGGAGACGTGCATCGGGGGCAGCAGGTACTGATGGGGCTCAGGCAGCGGCGGATTCGGCCCGATCTGACTCTGCGGGTCGATGGGATCCGGCCCGCAGGCGGAGAGCGGCAGCAGGACGACCGTGGCCAGCACCCGTCGGAGGCGCGTCATGCCCGTTCTCCCATCTGCACGCCCACGCCATGGCGATGAATTAAGGTCGCCCCGCTCCAGCCGGTGACCAGCAGAATCAACACCACGAGAGCGGACAGGATCAGCCCGGTCGGCACGACCGAGGTGTACGCGTCGCGGCTGTGCACGAAGACATTGATGATGCTGAGGACCAGGGCCAGGGCATTCCCGGCCGCATGGATCCAGGCCGGACGCAGACGCCGGATGCCGCGATCTCCGAAGAAGTCAATCAGGCCGGCCAGCGCCGCAAGAGCGGAACCGATCAGCCCCACGCTCAGGAGCCAGGCAGAGAAGTTCGCCCACTGCATATTGGCGGTGAACCAGTAGGCAATGTCGGTCACCAACGTCCCGACGAAGCAAACGATCGGGATCGGAACCAGCATCGGATGGATCGGGTGGCCGGCGATCCGGGCGGTGGATTGCGGGTTGGTCTGGGGCAAGCCGGTATCCTCGCCACGAACTCTGGTCGCGCGGCCCCCGTTCTACCGCGCGTGCCCACAAAGGTTCCCGGGTAGCCGTGCCGCTGCCGGGGTTGTGATCCCGAACAACCCGCCGAACCTTGACGCAGGAACGAGCGGATCCCGGGAGCGCCGACGAGGAGTCGAGGATGTCGGGAGCGCGGAACAGCTGACACAGCCCGGCGGAGCGAGCCCTCGCCTGCGATTGTACCGCCGATGTGGTCGAGGCACTCGCCCGGCGGCACCATCGGCCACGCGTCCATGGCGCGAACGGTGGCAACATCGGCCTCGACGTCGAGACCGTACGGGACGCGCTGCACGGAGTACCGGGGACCGTGTCCGGCAGCATGCCGATGCGCTGAAAGGCCGGGATCTCGCGGTGCCGGCCTCGGTTTAACAGAGGCCTGGCCCTCCGAGGAGCGATTGATGCTGGACGAAAAGCTTTCCGGTCCCGACCTGCCCGAGCGGCCAGCCATCGGACCACAAAGCCCCAGTCCGGCATCGCGGAAGGATGTAACGACCGGCCTAGCCTCGGCGCAGGGTGCCGGGCCGGCTCAGCGCTGGTCCACGCGGCGACTCCTGACGGTACCGGGACTGGCGCACGGGCGGTGTGGGTCGACCTACAGCTAGAGCGCGACCTCCCTGCGACGCGAAGGGGGCCGGCGTGCCGCATCGGAACGTCTTCGCGGACGGTGCGCGGACCCTGTGCGGGTCGCGTACCGTCCTTTGTCCCGGAAGTGCGACGGTTCAGTGCGACCGGTCGGTCCGATCCGGCGCACGACCCTTCGTGCTGTGCGTATGATCGCTGTCGCGCTCGCCGCCCCCGCCCGAGACATGGGACTTTGAGTCGCTGGTGGCGCTGCCCGGTTCCGGCCCGCGGTGCTCCGCGACGTGCGGCTTCGAGGCATCCTGATGGCTGCTGCCCGGCCCGCCGTGATGGCGGTCGGCAGCCGGAATTTTCTTCGATGTGCTCATACCGATCCTGCTCATGCGCGATCGGACACCGCGCGCCTGAATGGTACGGCCGCCGGTCCGCTTTCGATCCGGAGAACCGGCGGGCCCAGGTCCCGATCGCAGATGACAGGCCAACCCGAGGGTTCGCAGCGTGTTCCGTCCGGTACCTCGCGCACGCCGGCCGGGAACATGGCGGGATGGCCTCCATTGAACCGATCGAGCTCTGCGGAACTGGATGGTGCGAGTGGGGGCAGGTGTGCGCCATGCGGCGTGGACGGCCGGAGCGGCCGGGCTCCTGTCCCTCGGACTGGTCGCCTGGGCCCGAGCGTCGGGCGTTAGTGTCCGTGCCAAGCTGATCAACGATGTAGCGCTGCCATTGAGCGGTATGAAGCGCCGGGCGCGCGACGCCCGAAGCCTGCACGACGATATCGCCCGGCATCGGCGCGTCGAACCGGCCCGACCGTCGGCATGCCTGCACCGCAAGTTCTTGATCAAGGAGACCGTCTGGTGCGGGGCGCAGGTCTTCACGATTCGGCCGCGCACCGCCGGGTCGGGGACGACGATCCTCTACCTGCATGGCGGCGCCTGGGTGTTCGACATGCTCGTGGCGCATTGGTGGATCGTCGAGGCTCTCGTCGACCGCACCGGCGCGCGCGTGATCCTCCCACGCTATCCGCTGGCTCCCGAATGTACGTGGCGCGACACTTACGCGTTCCTCGATCGGCTCCTGAGCACGCAGCTCGCCACGGAGCGGGACCGGCTGATCGTGGCGGGCGACTCCGCGGGCGCCTGCCTGTCGCTCGGGATCGCGCAGCGGATGCGTGAGCGGGGCGAAAAGCTGCCGGCGGGCCTGGTGTTGTTCTCGCCCGCGCTCGACCTTTCGCTGTCGGATCCGCGAATCCGCGCCATCGCGCCGCACGACCCGATGCTCGCCCTGCCGGGGTGCCGGGAAGCGGTACGCCTCTGGGCCGCCGATACGCCGACGGACGATCCCCGGATCAGCCCGTTGTTCGGCCCCCTCGACGGTCTGCCGCCGGTGGTGGTGTTCACCGGCACCCGCGATCTCCTGCACCCGGACGCGCTGCGACTCCGGGATCGCCTCGCGTACCAAGGGGGTGCGGTCGCGCTCTTCCGTTACCCCGGCATGTGCCACGTCTTCGTGGGCACCCCGACCCCGGAGGCCCGGCAGGCCCTGGACGAGGCCGGAGCGTTCATCCGGGCCTGTGCACCTGCGAACCGAACTCGGATACGCCCGTGAAGGATGGCAGGTTCGCCAGGCCCACGCGTCATCGCCCTGTGTAACCCGCTGCCGCCGCAGCGTCCTTCAGGCGCGCGAAGGCGGTGGCGTAGCGTTCCTTCAGAAACGTGGCGTTCGCCGGAATTCGGGACGGACAGAGATTGTCCTCGGTATCCGACATCTTGATCAGGATCGCCGCAAGGTTGCCCGTACCGATCAGCGCGCCGATCCGCTCGGAATAGGCTGTCCGGGATATTGGCTTCGTGAGGATGGTCACCGTCCTGATCACGTCCGGCTCGAAGCCGGCGGCGCGCAGGTCCGCGGCTGTACGCGACGTGTCTTCCAGCACATCGTGAAGCAGCGCGGCCTGCATCACTCGCATCGGGTCGATGTCCAGCCCGTCGACGAGTCGCGCGTGACCGGCTCGGGCGAGGGCGGCGTTGGCGACGCGTTCGAGGTGCCGCATGCAGGGCTCGCCACCCTTGTCGAGCTGCCCCGCATGCGCGGTGAGGGCGAAGGTATGGGCATCGAAGATCGTCGGCACGCTGCCCTCCCGCGGAACGCGCCGGACCAGCCTTGGATCGGGCCGCCCGGCCGGCGTGCGCCTCCTGACCCGACCTGGCGCGGCCCAGCTTCGGCCCCCGACCTCAAGAATTCGCGGCCGCCGCGCGCCGTTCCCGGAGCTTCGCGGCGCGCCTGCTCTGCTCGCGACCCGCGCTCCCGGCCCGGAATTCGCAGCCTACCGCATTTCGGTGATGCCGAATCAGTGCGGTCCGTCGGAAAGATATCGTTGGCAGCACTATTGCCCAGCTCGCAAGGCATCGCCATTTCTTGTCTCATACACGGACAAGCGGCGCATCGCAGTCTAGGAATGAGCCAATGGCGTCCGTTGCAATAGAGAAGCCGCTCGATGTCGGAGGCCCGATGAGCCGCCGCGCTGCGGCTCTGGCCAACGCGAAATGGTTCCGCGCTCTCGCTTGGCGAACACTGCGCGACGGCGGTCCGCAGGCCGAATTGCGGGCCGCCAATGCCCGTGCCGCTGCCCGGATCATGCTGCGTCAGGCCAAGCGGGAGGCTCTCGTCGCCCGCATGGCGCGCGAGGCCTTGCAGGCGGACCTTTAGCGCGCGGCGCATGCGTCTGCGCGATGATCGTCTTGCAGCCTCTCGGCCGGAAGCGGCGCCGAGCCGCCCCCGGCCGTCCTGTCCGGCGTGTCCCGATCAGCGCTTGAACTTGCCCTCGTACTTGAACTCGGGTGCCGACTTGAGCTGGTCCTTGCTAGCGCCGATGATCGCCTTCCATTTCTTGGCATCGGCGTCGTAGCCGAGGGCGATGGAGCTGGGCGAGACCGCCACGTAGCGCTCGCCCATGCCGAGGAAGCCGCCAACCGAGACGATGTAGCCCGCGAGCTTCTCGTGATCGATCACGAGGTCCTTGATCTCGCCGACCGTATTGTTCTGCGCGTCGGTGACGTTGAGCCCGATCAGGTTATAGCTGAGCACCGCGTCCTGCGGGACGGTCTCGAATTTCGGGGCCGCGGTCGGGGGCGTCTCGTTGGCGGCAAGCGCCGGACCGGCAAGGGCAGCGACGGCGAGAGTGGCGAGGACGAGGCGGCGCATTGCAATCTCCAGGAACTCGAGTTGGGTCGCTGGAAATGGGAGTTGCCGCTTCATCGTTCCGGCCCGGCGCAGAAATGTAAAAGCGCGGAACATGGAACCTTCTTGAGCCCGGCGGGCTGTCCGGCGCTGCGTGCAGACCGACCCGAGCGCAGCGGACCGGCGGGCGCCAACCCGCTCCCGAAAACCGTACCGGTGGACGGTCAGGACAGATCGGCCGCAAGCTCCATGATCGTCCCTGGCCCTGCCTCATGGCGGGCGGCATGCCTGCCGCGGGGATTCGGTTCCGGGAGAGATGTGTGGCGAAGGGGCTTGGGGCGATTGAGGCGACGGGCGGCGGCGCCGCGAGCGCCTGGGCCGACGGACTCATCGGCATCACCATCTTCAGTGCGTCACTGGTGGCAACCCGCCTCGCGCTGACCGGCATGGATGCGCTGTTTCTCAGCGCGGCGCGGGCGGCCTTGGCCGGCCTCGCGGGGGCGGGGGCTCTGCTCGCGCTACGGCAAAGGCGTCCGCAACGCGGCGATATACCGGCGCTGGCGATCGTGGCGGCGGGAGTCGTGGTCGGCTTCCCGCTCCTGACGGCGCTCGCCCTGCGGACGGTGGGTGCCGCGCATGGGACGGTCTTCCTCGGCCTGCTGCCGCTCGCCACCGCCCTGTTCGGCGCGCTCCGCTCGGGTGAGCGCCCGTCCCCGGCATTCTGGCTGCTGTCGCTGCTCGGCGCCGCCGTGACCGTCGGGTTCGCGGCGCGCGGCCTCGACGGGCCGCCCGGACCCGGCGATGCCTTCATGCTGGCCGCGATCCTCGTCTGCGGCCTCGGCTATGCCGAAGGTGGCGTCCTGGCGCGCCGGCTCGGCGGCTGGCAGGTGATCGCCTGGGCGACGGTCCTGTCGTTGCCGGTGAGCCTGCCGCTGGCCCTGCTCCTGAGCCCGGCCGAGCCCGCCGCGATCCCGTTGCCCGCCTGGGCCGGTCTCGCCTACGTGGCGCTCTTCAGCATGCTGATCGGCTTCGTGTTCTGGTACCGGGCGCTGGCGCGCGGCGGGATCGCGGCAATCGGGCAGCTCCAGTTGCTGCAGCCGTTCCTCGGCCTGGGTGTCGCAGCGCTCGTGCTCGGCGAGCGCATCGAACCCGCGATGATCGGCGCGGCGCTGGCGGTCGCGGCCTGTGTCGTGCTGGCGCGGCGCTACGCTTGATCCAACGCGGCGGCGCGGAGAGGCGTCAGCCCGACTTGGCCACCACCTCGATGTCCCGGTCGAGCCCGCTCTCGACCTTGAATTCGCGGGTGTAGACCTGTCCGTCGTGCCGGGCGATCAGGACGTAGTCGCCCTCGGCGAGGGTGACCTGCGGGAAGGCGCCGATCGCCTCGCGGATCGTGTCGCCGCCGGGCGTCAGGACCGAGAAGGCGGTGCCGGCGAAAGCCTCCGCGCCCGGCGCGGCGACGAGCTTGAGGGTCACGGTGGCGGCGCGGTGATTGAGCGTCGCCTCCGTCACCTTGCCGTTCTCGACGCGGAGATCCGCCCGCTGGATCGCGTTCGATTCGCCGTAGGTCGAAACCACGTGATACGTGCCCTCGGGCAGGCGCAGGAGTTCGCCGGCCTTGATCCCGGAGCGCACAAGCCGCCCTTCGGAATTGGTGCCCACCGGCACGAAGACCGAGAATGTGACTTGGGCCGGCGGGATCTTCTGATCTCCGACCGCGCCGGCGAGCTTCAGGGCGCCGGCTGCGACCCGCAGCGTGTCGGTGGCCGGCTCGCCGCCCATCACGATCCGCTTCGAGGCGCTGGCGAAACCGTAGGTCACGGTCGCCACGTAGGTTCCGGGAGCGAGGGTGAAGTGCGGTTCTGCATCCGTGGACCGCGCCACGATCGCCGGGCGCGTCCCATCACCGCGATCCTCGTAGATCCGCCACGCTAGTCCCTGGCGCAGCGGCACACCGGGTCCGGACAGCAGCGCCGACAGGGAGAGCTGGGCCTCCGGCTCGGCCGGCGGCATGGCAGGCGGCAGGTTGGGACTTGTGATCGACGGGGAGGGCAGGGGACCGCCGAGGCGGTTCTGGAACAGGTCCTGCTGCGCGATCGCGGGAGCGGACAGCGGAACCGTGAAGAGAATTGCCAACGCCGTGGCGGCAAGCCTCGTGCGCATCGGTCAAGCCCTCTCGTCCCTCGCTTCGGCGCACCGGCCGCGCTGCAAGTCCGCGCGGGGCCAGGCCGGCCCGGACGGCGGATCGTCGAACTCTGCCTCTGCATCCGGACCATGGCGGCGGCAAGGCCGCTCTTCCACCCGCGGCCCCAGCATGCCACATCCCGACCGGGACCCGATACCGGGACGGAGCGCATGACCGCCACCCTCGATCTCCTGAAGACCCGCCGCTCGGTACCGCCGCCGCTGCTGGACGGCCCCGGTCCGGACCGGACACAGCTCGAGGCCATCCTAAAGGCGGCCTCACGCGTGCCCGATCACGGCAAGCTCGCGCCGTGGCGCTTCATCGTGATCGCCGGCGAGGCCCGCGAGCGGGTCGGCGAAATCATCGCCAGGACGTTCGCTGCGGACAATCCGGATGCGTCCCAGGATCGCCTGGCGCAGGAGCGCGGCCGCCTGACGCATGCGCCGGTGGTCATCGCCGTGGTTTCCCGCGCGGGACCACACGTGAAGATCCCCGAATGGGAGCAGGTGCTCTCAGCCGGAGCCGCCACCATGAACCTCGTGATCGCCGCCAATGCCGCCGGCTTTGCGACCTCGTGGCTGACGGAATGGTTCGGCTATGACCGCCGCGTGCTCGACGCGTTGGGCCTGGCGCCCGCGGAGAAGCTCGCGGGTTTCGTCCATATCGGCCGGGCGCGCGAGGTGCCGTCCGACCGCCCGCGGCCGGCGCTCGACGAGATCGTCACCTACCTCTGAGGGGCTCTTCGCCGTGTATTACGATCTCGACGTCCCGCGGGCGGCGCGCGCGCTTCCGCACAACCCGCTCAAGGCCATCGTGGCGCCGCGGCCGATCGGCTGGATCAGCGCCATGAGCCGGGACGGCAAGCTCAACCTCGCACCCTACTCGTTCTTCAACGCCGTGGCGGAGAACATGGTGGCGTTCTCCTCCTCGGGCCGCAAGGACGCGATGACCTTCGCCGAGGAGGGAGCCGAGTTCGTCTGCAGCCTCGCCACCTGGGACCTGCGCGACGGGATGAACGATTCCTCGGCGCCGCTGCCGCGCGGAGAGAGCGAGTTCGCGTTTGCCAACCTGGAGACCGCGCCCTCGCACAAGGTCCGGCCGCCCCGGGTGGCGGCCTCGCCCGCCGCCCTCGAATGCCGGTGGCTTCAGACCGTGCCCCTCGTGCCGCTCGGAGGCGGCGAGGCGGAGAACTTCCTGGTGATCGGGCAGGTGGTCTCGATCTACATCGACGAGCGCTACGTGAAGGACGGGCTCGTCGATACGGCGGCGATGCATCCGATCATGCGCGGCGGCTACTTCGACTACTTCCACGCCACTGCCGACACGCGGTTCCAGATGCGCCGGCCGAGAGGGGCGGGCGAGTTCACCGGATCCTGAAAGCGGACTGTCCTCGTCTTCGCCGATTGAGGACTTATTTACCATGCTGGGCGCAGGTTCGGGCCGTCTTCAGCCCCCGTGCGCGCCCGGATGTTCCTGTTCACCACGCCGTCCAGCCCTCCGGAGAGCCCGCCGCCATCGGCGCGGGCGATGTCCGGGACGGCCGCTTCCGCGCCGGTGGTACAGGCGATCCGCGACGGGGCGATGGCGAGCGGCGTCGGCTTCGATTACCTGCTCGCCACGGCGCGCCGGGAATCCGCCCTCGACCCCGCGGCCAAAGCCGGGACCTCCTCGGCCACCGGCCTGTTCCAGTTCATCGAGCAGACCTGGCTCGGGGTGATGAAGAATGCCGGCCCTCGCCTCGGGCTCCAGGCGCAGGCCGACGCCATCACCCGGCAGCCGGACGGCACCTACGTCGTCCCCGACGCGGGACAGCGGCAGGCGATCCTCGATCTGCGCCGTGACCCCAAGATCTCAGCCACGCTCGCCGGCGCCCTGACCCAGCAGAATGCCGAAGCGCTCTCCGGGGCCCTCGGCCGGGAGCCGACCGCGGGCGACCTCTACGCGGCGCATGTGCTCGGCGCCAAGGGCGCGGCCGCCCTGATTTCCACCGCCCGGGCCTTTCCCGAGCGCGCCGCAGCCCTCGACCTGCCGGAAGCCGCTGCCGCCAACCGTGGCCTGTTCTACGACCGGGCGGGCCGGCCGCGCACCGCGGCCGAACTCTATGCCAGCCTGTCGGCGGCGGCCCAGGGTGCTGCCGCCACCGACCTCACCGCCCTGCGCCAGGACGGCGCGCCGATGACGCAGGCCGTCTCCGCCTATGCGAGCACGGCGACGGCGTTCGGCGGCACCAGCGACCTGCGCAGCCTGTTCCAGACGGACCAGCGCGTGGCGGCCTCAGACGCCGCGGCGCGGCTCCGGCAAACCCGCAACGCGGCGCAGCCGGCGCCCCGCGCAGCGCCGACCTACTTCCCGCGCTCCGACGGGGAGCCGCCCGTGCAGAGTGCCGCCCAGGATCCCGTCGTCACGGGCGCGCTTTCCGAGCCGGCGGTGACGGCCCCCGGCACCGCCCTCGCCAATCCACCTCTGCCGCCACGCCGCCCGGCGGAATTCGCGGCGGTGAGCCCGAAGACCGGCGTCAGGAACAGCCTGTTCGCCCCCCGGAGCGGTCCATGATCATCCGCGAATTCCTGGCCTGGACGCAGAACGCCTCGGCCGGAAGCCGGGCCGAGGCCACCACGGCCCTGGCGCGGGCCTATCTCTACGGCGGCCTCACCGCCGACGAGGCATGGGAAGCCAAGACCGCGCTGCTCACGCTGCTGGACGACCCGTCGCCCCTGGTCCGCCGGGCGCTGGCCGAGACCTGCGCCGCCTCCGCGCGGGCGCCGCGCCCCCTCGTCGTGGCGCTCTCCTGCGACGTGCCCGAGGTCGCCCGGCTCGTGCTGGCGCGATCGCCGGTCCTGACGGATGCGGACCTGGTGGATGCCGCCGCGCTCGGCGACGAAGCCACGCGCGCGGTGATCGCCGCCCGCCATCATCTGTCACACGCAGTCTCGGGCGCGCTGTCCGAGATCGGCGAGCTAAACACGCTGGTGGTGCTGGCCCGCAATCCCACCGCGAAGATCACCGCGGGCCGGATGCTGCGCATGGTCGAGCGTATGGGGCAGGAGGCGCCCCTGCGCGAGGCGCTGCTCGCCCGGGCCGACCTGCCGCCGGAGGTGCGCCACGCGATCGGTCTCGCTGTGGCGCAGGCCCTGTCGGCCTTCGTCACAACGCGGGGCTGGATCGGCCAGGAGCGCTGCGACCGCATGAGCCGCGAGGCCGGCGAGCGGGTGGCGCTCGAGGCCTGCGAGGGTGCCGGGGCCGCCGCCGTGACGCGCCTCGTGGCGCATCTGCGCACGAGCCGGCAGCTCACCGCCGGCCTGATCCTGCGCGCCGTCTTGTCGGGCCGGACCGACTTCGCCCAGGCGGCCCTCGCGGACCTGTCGGGCCAGAACCATGCCGACGTCGCCCGGGCCATGCGGGATCCCCGGACCTTCGCCGACCTGCACGCACAAGCGGGCCTTCCCGACGCGCTCCTGCCGGCGATGCACGCCGCCGTCTCCGCCTGGCAGGATGTCGCCCGACGCGCGATCCCGGTCCGCGGCGCCGGACTGTCGCAGCGGATCATCGAGTGCGCCATCGCGGCCTGCGACGCCCTTCCGGCACCGGACATGCAACCGATCGTCGCGCTGCTGAACCGCTACGAGGCCGAGGCTGCCCGCGACGAGGCCCGCGAGGCCGCGCGTGCGATCGCCGCGGAGGCCCTGGCGCGAGAGAGTGCACGCCGCGACGCCCAAGCGGCGGATGCGGCGTGGCGGGCCGCCCTGGAGAGCCAGCGCCGCACCGCCTTCGAGTCTCCGGCGGACGAGGCGGAGACCGTGGTGATTGCGGTCGCAGCTGAAGACGCCGAGGGCGGTGAACCGATCAACCCGGTCGGGGCGATCCTGGACGCGCTGCCGGACCAGATCCTGGCTTGGTACAGGACGGAGGAGCAGCCGGTGGATCCGGAGGCGCAGTCAGCCACCGACGCCGTGCTCGACGGCCTCGGCGAGAGCCTCCTCGACCATTTCCGCGCCAGCCGCGGCCTCGCCGAGCCGGAGACGGACGGGAGCGCACCGGACAAGGTCGTGAAGATCGCCGCCTGACGGGAGCCCGGTCTCGGGGACGGGCCTGTCGCGGACGATCACTCGGCCGCCCGGCGCTCCGCGGCCTCCGCGGAATCGGCAATCCCGTAGCGCTCGATGCTGCTCTCGAGGCGCAACGCCGCATTGATCAGCGCCATGTGGGAGAATCCCTGCGGCGTGTTCCCGCGCTGATTGCCGGTTTCCGGGTCGATCTCCTCGGCGAACAGGCCGACGTCGTTACTCCGGGCGATCAGCCGCTCGAACGCGGCCTTGGCCTCGCCGGTGCGCCCGTCGAGGGCAAGGCAGCCGACCCGCCAGAAGGCGCAGGCCGTGAACGCCGCCTCGTCGCCCTCCAGCCCGTCATCCAGGCGGTAGCGGTAGATGAGATCGCCCTGCCCGAGCTCCCGCTCGATCGCCGCGAGGGTCGAGCGGGTGCACGGGTCCTTCGGATCCAGGGCGCCGAACAGGGCCACGCGCAGCACGGCGGCATCGAGGTGGTGCGAGCCGTAGGCGCCGACAAAGGCCTGCTTCTCGGCGTTCCAGCCCTTCTCGTGGTACTCGGCCCGGATCTCGGCGGCGGCGCGCTCCCAGGCGGCGATCTTCTCTTCGGGAACGCCCGCGATGTTGCGGGCGATCCGCGCCGCGTCGGTCAGCGCCACCCAGATCATCGCCTTGGTATGGACCTGCTGGCGCGGCCCGGTGCGCAACTCCCAGATGCCGTGATCCGGATCGTGCCGGTGGCGGATCGCGCGGGCGGTGAGGTTGTCGAGAACCTCCGGCAGGCGGTCATTCACCTTCTCGGGCGGGTCGTAGTCCACGGCCTCCAGGAAGATGCACAGGGCCCGCAGCAGCTCGCCGTAGATGTCGTGCTGGTCCTGGGCTTCGGCGATATTGCCGATCACCACCGGGCGAACACCGTTCCAGCCGGCGAGATGGGCGAGTTCCTCCTCGGGTGGCATCCCGTCCGAGATGCCGTACATCAGCCGGGTCTCGCGCCCGTAGGTGCCGTCCCGCTCGCGCAGGAAGCGCAGGAACTCGGACGCCTCGCGGACGTAGCCGAGCATCACGAAGGCGGTGACCGTGAAGGACGCGTCGCGCATCCAAGTGAAGCGGTAATCGTAGTTGCGGTTGCCCGGCACGGCCTCCGGCAGCCCCGCGGTGGCGGCTGCCAGGATGCCGCCCGTGGGCGAGTAGGTCAGCAGCTTCAGGCAGAGCGCCGAGCGCATCACTGCGTCGCGGTAGGCGCCGCGATAGGTGCAGCGGGCGCTCCACCGGCGCCAGTAATCGGCCGTGATCTCCAGGCGGCGCTGGGCCCCGGCGAAATCCTCGATGCAGGCCTCCTCCTGGTCCTCGCCGTGGGTGAGGACCAGGTAGGCGGTCTCGCCCTCCGACAGGGTGAAGCGCACTTCGGCGCTGTCTCCCGCCAGGAGCGGCTGCGGAAAAGCATTGACCCGGACCCGCCAGTCCCCGGCCTCGAACAGCACGGATTCCCCTTCCGTCAGCGGGGTGGAGGCACGGCGGGCGTAGTCGAAGGTTGGGCGCACGACGAAGCGGCCGGCCACGCGCCCGCGCTCGCAGGTGAGCAGGCGGATCAGCCGGCTCTCGCCCTCGCCGTCGGGTCCCTCATCCGGCGCGGGGCTCGGCGGATTGACCGGCATCAGGTCGACGAGGCGCGCGCACCCGGTGGCGGTCGTGAAGGTCGTCTCGAGGATGTTGGTGTCGGGCACGTAGCGCCGCGCCGTCTCCGCGAGCCCGTCGAAGGCCACGCTGCACGCGCCGCCCTTCTCGTCGTCGAGGAGCTTCACGAACAGGGCAGGCGAATCGTGGCGCGGCCAGCACAGCCAGTCGATCGACCCGTCGCGGGCGATCAGCGCGCAGGAATGGGTGTCGCCGATGAGGGCGTAGTCGCTGATGGGCTTCGACACGGGGCTTCCGGATGGCGGCCTCACCCGGACTGCCGGGCAAAAACCGATCCTGAGTTAGCCGGGGCTGGCCGGTCGGGGAGTCCGGCTCGACGATTCGCCGCATGACGGATCAGGTGACCCTCGGCAGCATCCGGTCGCTGATGATGCGCCGCTGGATCTCGCTCGTCCCTTCGAAGATCGTGGTCAGGCGGGCGTCGCGCCAGTAGCGTTCCACCCGGCGCTCGGTGGTGTAGCCGTTGCCTCCGTGCAGCTGCATCGCCTGGTTGGTGACGCGCACCGCCATCTCGGTGGCCAGGAGCTTCACCATCGCCGACTCGCTTTCGGCGGCCTCGCCCTCGTCGAGCAGGTGGGCCACCTGATGCCAGAAGGCGCGCGCCTGCGCGACCTCGGCAGCCATGTCGGCGAGGGCGAAGCGCAGCGCCTGGAAATCGCCGATCGGGTGACCGAACTGGACCCGCTCCTGGAGATAAGCCTGTGTGTCCTCGACTGCCGCCCGCGCCACCCCGACGGCGCGCGCCGCCGTGTGCACCCGGGCGATGTTGAGGCCCCTCTGGACGGCAGCGAATCCGCCGGAATCCGCGTCCGCCCCCTGGTCGCCGTAGAGGCCAGTGAGCCGGTCGCTCTCGGGCACGCGGACGCCGTCCAGGGTAAGTTCGAAGGTCTGGAAGCCGTGATAGCCGATCTTGTCGATCACCCGTCCGGTCATGCCCGGCGGGAAGCTGTCGCGGTCCTTGACCACGAGGAACGGCTCCAGCCCGGCCGAGCGCGATTCCCCGGGCTCGGGGTCGCGGGTGCGGGCCAGGACCTCGACGAAATCGGCGCCCCTGGCGAAGCCTGCCCAGCGCTTGGTGCCGGTGAGCACCCAATGGTCGCCGTCGCGCACCGCCCGGGTCTGGACGCCGGCGAGATCGGAACCCGCGTTCGGTTCTGACAGAGAGATCGAGCCGATCCACTGTCCCCGGGCCGAGCGGCGGAGCAGGTCCGCGCGGCGATCCGGGTCGAGGGTCTGGGTACCCAGGCCCTGACCGCGGGCCAGGATGCTGCCCACCGAGAGCCAGGCCCGCGCCAGTTCCTCGGAGACGAGGCAGTACTCGAACACCCCGAGCCCCAGCCCGCCCTGCTGCTCGCGGATCGTGATGCCGAACCAGCCCTTCTCGGCCATGGCGTCGATGAGCGAGCGGGGCATCTCGGCCTTCTGTCGGTCGAGTTCGTCCGCCAGGGGCAGCACTGTGTCCCGCGCGAAGGCTCGGGCCTCCTCCTGAAGGGCGGCCCGCTCCGGCGTGCGCCAGGGCGAGGCCAGTTCCGGCGGCTGCGGCAGGATCAGGTTTCGCTGGCCGTCAAATCCGGACATCATTCCCCCCCGGGCATGTGGCCGCCCAATTCAGGGCGCGTGCGAGAAACACGCGCTTACAAATTGGTTCCGCTTCCCACCTTCGAATAATCATCGGTTCGGCGCATAATAGCCTGATGATGCACGCCGACACGCACACTGACTCGTTCGCGATGAGTGCACCTGCAACACCTCACATCCTCGTCGTCGAGGACGATCGGGAGATCTCGGCTCTGATCGCGCGCTATCTTCGCGGCAACGATTGCCGCGTGACGCTGGCGGGCGACGGGAACGACATGGACCGGGCCCTGGCGGAATCGCGCATCGACCTGATCGTGCTGGACCTGATGCTCCCGGGCGAGGACGGCCTGAGCCTGTGCAAGCGCCTGCGCGGCTCCTCGCAGATCCCGATCCTGATCCTGACGGCGAAGTCGGAGGATGTGGACCGGATCCTCGGGCTGGAGCTTGGCGCCGACGACTATCTCCCCAAGCCGTTCAACCCGCGGGAGCTCCTCGCCCGCATCCGTGCGATCCTGCGCCGGGTTGCCGCCGAGGCGCCTGACACGGACGAGCGTCGGCGCCTCCA
The DNA here is from genome assembly GCF_054611515.1 of Methylobacterium sp. CM6257. NCBI lineage: Bacteria > Pseudomonadati > Pseudomonadota > Alphaproteobacteria > Hyphomicrobiales > Methylobacteriaceae > Methylobacterium > Methylobacterium sp. CM6257. The sequence goes on along the minus strand of NZ_CM137735.1, from coordinate 4,626,657 downwards.
CTTTTCCGGCTGGACGCTCGACGTCTCCCTGCGGCAGGTTCTGTCGCCCGAAGGGGCGCGCATCGCCATCACAGGGGCGGAGTTCGACCTCCTTCACGCGCTCTGCCTGCGCCCCGGTCGCGTCCTGTCCCGTGACCAGCTTCTCGATCTCACCCAGGGCCGCGCCGCCGGCCCGTTCGAGCGCAGCATCGACGTGCTGATCTCGCGCATCCGCCAGAAGATCGAGCGCGACACCCGCAACCCGGAATTCATCCGCACGATCCGGTCGGGCGGCTACCTGTTCACGCCCGAGGTGACGCGCTCATGAGCGCGCTGCAGCGTTTGCGTACCCGGCTGCGGCCGACGACCATTGCGGGCCAAATCGCGCTGCTCGTCGTGGCTGGGATCGCGGTGGCGCACGTGGTCGCGACCGCGGCGTTCCTCCTCCTGCACGAATCGCAGAATCCGGACGAGCTCCCGGGCGTGGCCGCGAGCCGCCTCGGCACGCTCGCGCGCCTGCTCGACGCGGTCGACCCCGCCGCCCGGCCGGCGCTGCTCGCCAGCGGGCGCAGCCTGCCGCTGATCCGCGTGGAGGCCTGGGATGGAAAGATACCGGACGGTGCCAAGCCGCTTCCCGAACTTCCGGTGATACGCCGCCTGCGCAACGGTGCCGGCCGGCCGGTGACGATCACCGACTTGTCCTCGGGTGACCCGGAACAGGCCCGCTCGGAGGGGCGGCTGCATGTCGGCATCGTCACGCCCGCCGGGGCGCGGCTCCAGGCGACGATGCCGAACGATCCGCTCCGGGGCCCCAAACAGGGTGCCTTGATCTTCACGGTGGTGTTTCTCGCGCTGACACTGGCGCTGCTCTGCGTCTGGGCGACCCGAGCCCTGACGGCCCCCCTGAAGCGCCTCGCCGGCGCCGCCGAGGCGTTCGGAACCCGGGATGACCACGTGGCGCTCCCGGAGGCAGGCCCGCGCGAGGTCCTCGCCGTCTCCAGGGCCCTCGACCGGATGCGGTCGCGGGTGCGCCGCCTGATCGACGACCGCACGCAGATGCTGGCGGCCATCAGCCACGACCTGCGCACGCCGATCACCCGGCTGCGCCTGCGGGCGGAATTCATCGAGGACGAGCATGCCCGGGCCGCCACCCTGCGCGATCTCGACCAGATGAACGGCCTCGTCGAGGCGGCGCTCTCCTTCGTGCGCGACGGCCAAGCGCGGGACACGGGCAGCTACAGCCTTGTGGACCTCGCCTCGGTGGTGCAGACGGTCTGCGACGACTTCTCGGATTTCGGTGCCCCGGTCAGCGTCGGCCGGAGCCGGCACGTCTTGGTGCAGGGCCGGCCCGAGGAATTGCAGCGGGCCGTGACGAACCTCGTGGACAACGCCGTCAAGTACGGTGGCCGGGCCGAGGTTCACATGGAGGCTTCCGAACGGGGCGTCCGGGTCTGCGTGCTCGATCCCGGCCCGGGCATCCCTGAGGCCGAGCGCGAGGCGATGCTCCAGCCCTTCGTCCGCGGCGACCGGGCGCGGAACCTCAACGAAGCCAGCGGCTTCGGTCTCGGCCTCTCGATCGTTCTGGCGATCGTCGAATCCCATAACGGGCGGCTGACGCTGGAGAACCGGCCCGAGGGCGGCCTCTGTGCGTCCATCGAGCTGCCCCTGGCGGCCCAGGCCTTCGCCGGGCAGCCGGCGGAGAAGCCCGCCGCTCTGCCGGCCCGGGCCGCCTGACGCGGCCCCGTCAGGCGGCCCGCACGTTCCGCAGGAACTGTGCGACTTCGGTGCGGAGCTGCTCCGAGCGCGCCGCGAGGGCATCCGACGCCTGCGCCACCGACGCGGCTGCCTGACCGGCATCGTCCGCCACCCGGGCGACCTCCGCGATGTCGGCAGTCATCCCCTCGGTGCCCGCGGAGGCCTGTCCCATGCTGCGGACGATATCCTGCGTGGTGACGCCCTGCTGCTCGACGGCGGCCGCGATGCTGGTCGAGACCTGATTCATGGCCTCGATCTGCGCCGCGACGCCCTGGATCGCTCCGGCCGCGTCACCCGTCACGGTCTGGATCGACGCCACCTGACGGCTGATCTCCTCGGTGGCGCGGCTGGTCTGCGCGGCGAGTTCCTTGACCTCGGCGGCGACCACCGCGAAGCCGCGGCCCGCTTCGCCCGCGCGCGCCGCCTCGATGGTGGCGTTGAGAGCCAGGAGGTTTGTCTGGCCGGCGATCATCGAGACCATGCCGACCACGTCGCCGATGCGGGTGGCCGCCGCGGCGAGATCGGTCATCGTCTGCTCGGCCCGCCGGGCCTCGCCCACGGCCGTGGCCGACATGCCGGCGGCTTGCTCCACCTGGCGCCCGATCTCCTGAACGGTCGCGCCCAGTTCCTCGGCGGCGGCCGCCACGGCATTGACGTTGTCGGAGGTCTGCTGGGCGGCACCCGCGACGCTGGTCGAACGCTGCGATGTTCCAGCGACGGCGACCCGCATGGTGCCGGAGGCGTCCTGAAGCCCTGCGACGGACTCCGTGAGGCTTTCGACGATACCGCCGACCGAGCGCTCGAAGCCGTCGGCAAGCTCCTTCAGCATGGCGCGGCGGCTCTGCTCCTCGCGCAGGCGCGCGGCCTCCGTCGTCTGCAACTGCTGGGCTGCATCCTCAAGCGACATATCCCGGATCGTGACCACGGCGCGGGCGATGTCGCCGATCTCGTCCCGGCGCCGGCTGCCGGGCACGTCGGTCAGCGCTTGCCGATCCGCGAGCGCCTTGAGCGCGCGGGTCAGGGCCCCGAGCGGCGCCACGATCGAACGCGCCAGCAGCAGGCCGAGAACGGCCGTCACGGCCAGGACAAACAGCCCTGTCAGGATCAGCGTGCGCGAGAGCGCCCGGACCGCGTCGATTGCCTCGGCCTGCGACTGCTCCGCCACCACGGCCCAGGGCGCACCCAGGACATTGAGTGACGAGACCGCGGCCATGTGCGGTCCGTCCGCGGCCGTGAAATCGAGATTGCCGCCCGCCTTCACCCGATCCGGGGAAATCCCGAGCGGCGCGAGCCCGTCTCCGGCCTTCACGCTCGGATTCAGCGGCGGGTTGCTCCGCAGGAGACCGTCCGCACCGGCGGCGAGGATCTGTCCGGTCTCCCCGAGACCAGTGCGCTTGGCCAGGGCCTGATCGAACAGGGTCGGCGTCACGCGCATGACGATGAAGCCGATCCGCTCCGCGGCCTGCGCCGTTCCCATGGCGACGTTGGCCCGCTTGGTCATGGCCCGCCCGATGAAGGCCGCCGGGACTCCGTCCACCGGATAGGCGGAGAAATCCTCGAACAGGACTGCGCCCGGATCGGCGGATCCGAGCCGCTCGACAAGGCGCGCGAGCGCTGTCCCCTTCAGGCTCTCATCCGAGACCGACTTGGCGAAGTCGGCGCCCTTTGTCGTCGTGTAGACGATCCGGCCGGCCTCATCGAGGAACAGGAGGTCGGCATAGCCTGGCTGCGCGACGAGCTTGCGTGCCACCTCCTGAACCTTGGCGTGCCGGCGGCCGTACATCGAGGTCATGCCGGCTCCGTCGAGGGCGATCCGGGCCTCGACGGTCTGCGGCGCGCGGAACGCCTCGATCACCGCGGCGGTATCGGGCTTTGCGGGATCGAGGGTCTCGATCAGGTCGGGAAAGTTCGAGACGATCTGGGGGTGAGCCGCGGCGGCCAGGAAGTCGGCGTGCATCCGGTCCGCCACCAGTTCGATCCCGTCCCGGCGGGCCGCTGCCGCGAGCTGAAGACGCTCATGCGCCGCGGTCATCAGGCCGGACCGGGCCGAGTACCAGCTGAAGCCGCCCATCGCGGTGGCGCTCAACAGGGCCAATCCGACGGTCATCGCCGGAAGCCGGGTGCTCAGCCGCGAAAGCTTTACCATGTCAGTCTCTGGAATACCTTAAATCGGGTTTCTCCAGAGGCGATGCCGCAATGCTGCTGAAAATCTCGTAAACGCTATGATCCTGGACGGGCTCGCTTATCTGGTCCGTATGAGGGCTATTGGACAGAGTTGGCGGCGCCGATCAAAGTCTTGACGAGGGCGAGCATGCCGGTTCAACAATCGATCCCGCTGCCGATCTGCGTGGAGACAGTTCGCCGCATGACCGGTAGTCGACGACCTTCGCGAAGATAGGCGAAAGCCAGGGCGTCCGGATCCTGGCGCACCGGGGGCGCCCGAAGGTCCGGTCGCCGGCCTGTTCCGCGCATCGTCATCGTATGGCGGCCCGGCGCCTGCTAGAGGAGCCGCGGAGCGCAGTGGCTTCCGCGACGGAGACCGGATGACGAGCCAAGCCCGCCAGGACGAACCGCGCAGCATCGCGCTGATCGGGGCACCGATCGAGGTCGGAACCAGCGAGCCCGGCGCGCTGATGGGACCGGCCGCACTGCGCACGGCCGGATTGGTCCGCGTCCTCTGCGACCTGGGGTACGCGGTGGTGGACCACGGTGACGTCTTCCCCGATGGGCCGGCAGCGGTACGGGGTCTCGATGCCGTCGCGGCTTGGACTCGCGCGCTCTCGCGCTCCGTCGAGGACGCGCTCGGGGCCGGCGCCGTTCCGCTGGCCGCCGGCGGTGATCACAGCCTCTCGCTGGGATCCGTGGACGGGGCCATGCGCCACTGCGCGCGGCAGGGCCGGCCGCTCTTCGTGCTCTGGCTCGATGCCCATGCCGACTTCAACACGCCGGAGACCTCGCCATCCGGGAACGTCCACGGCATGCCTCTGGCCGCCCTATGCGGGGAGCCGGGCTTCCCGCCCTTGTTCGCCGAGCCGGCGCCGAAGCCCCTCCCGCCGAGCAACGTCCACCTGTTCGGCCTGCGCTCCATCGATGCGGGCGAGCGCGCTCTGGTGACCGCGCGGCGGGTCGGCGTCACCGACATGCGGACCATCGACGAGTTCGGTGTGGTGGCTCCTTTGCGGCGCGTGCTCAATCGTGTCTCGGCCGAGGGCGCACATCTCCATGTGAGCCTCGATATCGACTTTCTCGACCCATCCATCGCCCCGGGAGTGGGGACGACGGTGCCGGGCGGCGCGACCTTCCGGGAAGCCCACCTGATCATGGAGATGCTGCACGATTCCGGCCTCGTGCGATCCCTCGACGTGGTGGAGCTGAATCCGTTCCTCGACGAGCGCGGGCGCAGCGCCCGGGTGCTGGTCGAGCTGGTGGCGAGCCTGTTCGGTCGGCGCATTCTCGACAGGCCGACCCTGTCCATCGAGGCGGTGCCGAGCGACCCGGCCGGGCGCGACTGATGCACGGCCACGTCACGGCTCCGCCGCTCTCGCGCCCGGCAACCGAAGCGGCACCGGCGCGCCAGCGCTCCAATGGTCGCGTCCGGCTGCGAGCCGGGCCGGCCTCGACCGGAGGCTCGACCCGCATCCTCGACCTTTCGGAATCCGGCCCGTCGCGGCTGCGCTTCCCGCGGGGGGAGGGGGCACTGGAGGCGGTGCTCGTGAATACGGCGGGTGGGGTGGCGTGCGGCGATGCGTTCGCGATCGAACTGGATCTCGCTCCGGGTGCCGACCTCGTGCTGACCACCACGGCGGCGGAGAAGATCTACCGGTCGGATGGACCGGTGAGCCGGATCCAGAACCGGCTCGCCCTGGGGGAGGGGGCGCGGCTCGCGTGGCTGCCGCAAGAAACCATCCTGTTCGACCGCGCCCGGGTCCGGCGTCATTTCGAGGCCGACCTCGCCCAAGGGGCCGCCCTGATCGCCGTCGAGATCGTGGTGTTCGGCCGCGCGGCCCACGGCGAGCGGATCGCGGACGGACTGTTCGCGGATGCGTGGCGCGTGCGTCGGGCTGGACGCCTGACTTATGCCGACAGCTTCGTGCTGGAGGGTCCGATCGGCGATCTTCTCGCGCGGCCGGCGATCGGCGGCGGCGCGCGCGCCTGCGCGACCCTGCTCGACGCCTCTGATGGGGCGCAGACGTGTCTGGAGGAGGCACGCTCCCTGTTGGCCGAGGCGGATATACCCGGCATCGAGGCGGCGGCGAGCGCCTGGAACGGCAACCTTGTCGTGCGGGCCCTGTCGGCCGAGATCGGCCCGCTGCGCGGCCTCGTGGCCGGCTTCCTTGCCGGGTACCGCCGCCTGCCGATGCCTCGGGTCTGGCAGAGCTGACCGAAACCCGCAAAGTCGCGTCGCCGTAGCCGTTGCCTGACGCCGCCTACCTCTGCTAGAGACGCGCACCCGGAGCTGTCCGCCAGGCTCCGTGCGGCGCTGCGGCGTCGCTTGAAGGTGGCCTCGTGGCGGAGTGGTTACGCAGAGGACTGCAAATCCTTGCACCCCGGTTCGATTCCGGGCGAGGCCTCCATCCTTCTCTCTTCCGACCGTCGCTCCCGGCATGACGCGCCGGGAACAGGAGCGATCCGCGTGGTCCCGCTCCGGGCGGCGCGCGCTCAGGCGCGGTGGACCTGTTCCATGAAAGTCTCGATCGCCTGCTGAAGGCTCTGCGTGCCGGCATTCACGTGGGCGGCGCTGCCCCGCACCTGCCCGGCCTGGATATCGTTGGAGGCGGCGGCCGCCCGCACGCCGGCGACGCTCTCCGAGACCTTGCGGGCATCCGCGGCGGCATCGAAGATGGCGCGCGCGATCTCCTGGCTGGCATTGCCCTGCTGGTCAGTGGCCTCGGCGACCTCGGAGGCGATCAGGCTCATACGGGTGATCGGCTGGCCAATCGACTCGATCGCCCCAACGGTCCGGGCGGCAGCGCTCTGGATCGAGCCGACCTGCCCGGTGATGCGATCGGTGGCGAGAGCCGTCTGCCCGGCAAGGGTCTTCACCTCCGCCGCCACGACGGCGAAGCCGCGGCCGGCAGCCCCAGCCCGCGCCGCCTCGATCGTGGCATTGAGGGCCAGCAGGTTGGTCTGATCGGCAACCTCGCGGATCAGGGACACGACGGCGCCGATCTCCTACCGACGGCGCCGATCCTCGGGAAGCTGGTCCTCCATCGCTTCGAGGAATGGCCCTCGCACCTGCGCGACCGTAGCCAGAGCCTCGTGGAGCGCCGACAGGCGCGTGCGCGCCTCCGCCGTGTCTTCGGCCGTGTAGAGGGCCGTGGCCTGCACCACCGCATGCTCGATGGCCTGACCCAAGGAACCGGCCTGCAGACCGGCATTCCAGATCCTGTCCGCGGCCGCCGCACGTTCCTGCTCCCAGACGGACTGGCGTACGGCGAAGGCCGAAATGCCGATCGCCACGATGCCCAGCAGACCGACGACAGCCGAGTGCTTGAAACCGAGGGAGACGCGCATGGGAGCGACACCACGTTCGCAGAGGACGACGAGCCAGCAGCTATATGGAATGTTCTTTGCCTGACAGGTTAAGTATAGTCGGCAAAAACAAGAGATCTTCGCTTTAGTTCGCCTTTTCATTTTGCTGGCAAAACGCACAGTTCATTGAAAGCAATCAGACTCAAGCGCGTTCTCTCTGCCGGCCGGCGACACGAAATCCGCGCCTGAAAAGCTGTTCTTCAACTGCCGCTCATGCGCGATTTCTGCCCTGGCCGGAACGGGCCTGTGCGCGCCTCCCGTTGGAAGTGAGGCGCACCAACCAGCGCGACATCGAGAGCTTCCGCCTCGTCAGTTGCCCGGCAATCCCGCGACTCCGGCGCGAAGCTGACCGATCCTCGTCTGCCCGGCGACCGGGAAGGCTGCGACGATCTCCTGGCGCAGGTCGTCGCGCTGCGCCTCCACCAGATCGGGCAGGATATCGGTGGCCTGCTCGTCGAGGGCCACGATCAGGTGTGGTCCATCGGCGGCCCATTCGAAGGCGACGCGGACTTCGCGCTCGGCATAGGGATCCTGAGGGTCGAGGCAGCAATGGGTCAGCATATTCGCTGTGGGGTTGCGCCGGCTTCCCCGGCGGGGCGGGTCCCGTAGGCCGCTGCCGTGACATCCGGATGACTCCGGAGCCCTCCGCTGCTTTCCCCACTGCTGCGGGGCGCCCAGCCGGAGCTTGGGCGACTGTTGCCGATCGGCCACTTCGAAGGTGTCGCAGCCGCGAATATCGTGCGGATCGCGCATCCAGGCTCTTGCGTCCGCCGAACCCGATGTGTACAGACGCCTTCGTGATCCCCGATAGCTCAGTTGGTAGAGCAGGCGACTGTTAATCGCCTTGTCGCAGGTTCGAGTCCTGCTCGGGGAGCCATACTCTTCGTAACATCTTGTACTCGCTGGCCTTTCGGCTCTCGCTTCCGCACCGGGTGCTGAGGTGCGGGAATCGCGTCGCCGCATCAGCAGTCGGCAATACGCTCGGCAAGCTTCGTTCGATTGGCGTCCCGCACGAGGGTCGCGCTCTCGCGGCTTCCCGTGGCCCATCCGAACCACGCGTTCAGCCCGGGGTCTTTCGCCCCGCTCTCGGCGACCCAGCGCGCCGGCTTTGCGCAAGCTGGTGTAGAGCAGGAGATCGAGCGCCAGGCGCTCGCGGGTGCCGAGCGGTCAAGGCGCCCCGAACCGGGCGACCTCCTCCTCGGTCCAGGTGTTGACGCCGTTCCGGTTCTTAGGTCTGGGCGGCCGGAACGGCCGCTTGCCCCACTCCCGGGACTCGACCTTTCGAGACCGACAATCGATCCTCTGGCCTTTCTCTCATCCGTTCGCACCGTCCAAGATGCTGGCGAGGAAGGGGGCCGCAATGGTAGACTGTGATTGTGGGCGCAGGCTTACAGCAAAGCCGACAGCGGCTCCCGCCTGGCCAATCGGATCACCTCCTATAGGTGTGCGCCCGGGCGCCTTGGCCGCCCACATTCCCACCGAGATCGGCTTCCATGACCGCGCCCCCTGAGCCAAACAAAGGCCCTCTTCGGCATCGCCGGCCTCGATGACATCCTCGGTGGCGGCCTCACCCGTGATCGCCTGTATCTACTCGAGGGCGACCCTGGAACAGGCAAGACCACGATCGCACTGCAGTTCCTGCTTGAGGGCGCCAGAGCCGGCGAGATCGGCCTCTACATCACCCTGTCGGAAACCAAGCAGGAGTTGTGCGACAACGCCCTCTCTCACGGGTGGAGCCTGGACGAGCGCATCACCGTGTTCGAACTCGTTCCGCCTGAGGATCTGTTCGAGGAAAGCCGGCAGCAGAGCCTGCTCTACTCCTCCGACCTCGAACTCGGCGAGAGCACGCGGGCCATCCTTCAGGCGGTTGAGGCCCACAAGCCTACCCGCATCGTGCTCGACAGCCTGTCGGAGATCCGTCTGCTCGCCGGCGGGAGCCTTCGCTACCGCCGGCAGATCCTGGCGCTCAAGCACTACTTCGCCGGCCAAGGCGCCACCGTGCTGATGCTCGACGATCTCACAGCCGACATCATGGACAAGACCGTCCACAGCGTCGCCCAAGGTGTCATTCACCTCGAGGAGAAGGCACCCGAATACGGGGCCGAGCGGCGGCGGCTGCGCGTCGCCAAGTACCGCGGCCAGCGCTTCCGCGGCGGCTATCACGACTTCACTATCGCCACGGGCGGCGTACAGGTCTTCCCCCGCCTGATCTCCCTGGAGCACAAGACCGCCTTCACGCGCACCAAGCTGGTGAGCGGCATCAGCGAACTCGATGCTCTCCTGGGTGGCGGAATCGAGCAGGGATCGAGCACCCTGATCCTGGGCCCGGCCGGCACGGGCAAGTCGCTGCTCGCCATTCAGTACGTTCTCGCGGCCGTCGCCCGCGGCGAGAAGGCCGCGATGTTCGTGTTCGACGAGGAGTTGGGCATCCTGTTCGACCGAACTCGGCAGATAGGTATCGATCTCGAGGCGCTGTGCAACCAAGGGCTGCTCTACATCGAGCAGGTCGATGCCGCCGAACTGTCGCCGGGCGAGTTCGCACACCAGGCGCGCACCTGCGTCGACAGGAACGCGGTGAAGACTGTGGTGATCGACAGCCTCAACGGCTACCAGGCCGCGATGCCGCAGGAGAACGCGCTGATCCTGCACATCCACGAACTGCTGCAATACCTCAACCGCCAAGGGGCCACGACCTTCCTGACGATCGCCCAGCACGGGTTGGTCGGCGACACGAAGACGCCGGTCGATCTCACATACTTGGCCGACACGGTCTTGCTGCTGCGCTACTTCGAAGCGCGCGGGCAGGTCCGGCGAGCGATCTCGGTGGTGAAGAAGCGGACCGGCAGGCACGAGGACACGATCCGCGAGTACCGCATCGGTTCATCCGGTCTGGCGATCGGGGCACCGTTGACGGAATTCCAGGGCGTGCTGCGCGGCGTCCCGGTCTATGTCGGCAAGGAGAAAGATCTCGGCCCATGACCGAGCGATGGCGTCTCGTGACGATCGCACAGGACCTTTTCTCCGAGCGGGCGCTGATCCTGGCGCCGATCGGCCGTGACGCCGCCCTCGCACAAGCGCTCCTGGCGGCGGCTGGCGTCCACGCCGTGACCTGCAGCCACCTCCACCAGCTGCCCGGGATGATCTCGGAGGGGGCTGGGCTGGTGATCATCGCCGAGGAGGCACTCCGGGATGCCGATCTCTCGCCGGTCAGCCATTTCGTTGCCGGTCAGCCGCCCTGGTCGGATCTCGCCTTCGTGCTGCTCACGCGCCACGGCGGCGGCGCGGAGCGCATCGCGAGGGCGGCGTGGATATCGGAGGCCCTCGGCAACGTCACCTTCCTGGAACGCCCGTTTCACCCAACGACGCTGGTCAGCGTGGTGCACTCGGCGCTGCGTGGGCGGCGGCGGCAGTACGAGGCTCGGGCCCGCCTTGAGGAGCTGCGTCAGAGCGAGGAGCAGCAGCGGCTAACGGTCGAGCTTGTCCCTGCCATGCTCTGGTGGACCGATCCCGAGGGACGGGAGATCTCCACCAATCAGCGCTGGAAGTTCTACACCGGACAGCAGGGCGCCGAGATCCGGGACCACCTCTGGCTCGACGCCATGCATCCCGACGACCTTGAGGCGACGCGCGCGGCCTTTGCGCACGCTTTCGCGACGGGCGAGCCGATCGAACGCCAGCAACGGATCCGGCGGTCGGACGGCGCGTACCGCTGGCACCTGGTGCGGCAAATCCCGGTTCGCGACGATGCCGGTGCCATCACGCACTGGTTCGGCGCCGCCATCGACATCAATGACCTGCACGCGTTGCAGGAGCGCCAGCAGGTGCTCGTCGCCGAGTTGCAGCACCGCACGCGCAACCTCATGGGCGTGGTGCGCTCCCTCTTGGACCGGACGCTGCGCCGATCGGCCGACCTCGCCGACTTCAGGTCGCACTTCAGCGACCGCTTGGCGGCGCTCGCCCGTGTGCAGGGTCTGCTCTCGCGCCTCAGCGAGGGGCAGCGGATCACCTTCGACGAGGTGATCCGCACCGAGGTCGCGGCGCTCGAGGGCGAAGCCGGCCGGGTCACGCTGGATGGGCCGACAGGGATCGCCCTGCGCTCCAGCACAGTCCAGACCTTCGCCATGGCTCTCCACGAGCTGGCCACCAACGCGGTCAAGTACGGAGCATTCTCGCAGCCGCAGGGGCGTCTCGAGATCCGCTGGGGCTTGGAATGGCCCGAGGATGGCCGTCCCTGGCTGCACCTGGACTGGCGCGAGCGCGGGGTCGTCAGGGCGAGGTTGGATGCGCCACAACCCGGAGGCGGAGCCGGGCGCGACCTGATCGAGCGCGCCCTGCCGTATCAACTCGGCGCGGAGACGAGCTTCGTGATGGAGGAGGACGGCGTTCATTGCTCGATCCGGCTGCCCGTCTCGAAGCGGCAGGCGATTGGCGAGAGCGACCATCCTTGAGAGCTGCGTCCGGGAACGCCGCACAGCTCTGGATACCGGGATATCCAGTCAGAAAATCAAAAATCCGGAAACCCTCGAAAACGGACGCACCTTACACGCGCCGCGAGGGGCCACTTCAGGTCGGACGCGAAGCGTCGGCTTCCGGATACGAGCACATGAGTCATGGTCGCCTGCTGCCCGGCCGCGTCGGTCGCGCTGCGCGCCCGGCGCGACCGCGTCCCCTACGACCTCTGGGCGCAGGCCTGCTCGACCATGGCGGCTACCCGGTGCCGCGCTGGAGATGGCCGGCCACATTGGCGCCCGGTGGAGTAGCCGCATCTCGACAGCCCGCCACGGGACTTCGCGGGCGTGGCGGCTGACGTGGATCGGCCCAAGGCGCGTCATAAAGGGGGGAATGAGGAGCGCCTTCCCCGTTCCAACTGCCCCTGCAATCTGACAGCCTCTGTGCGGCATGACTTTGATCTCGCTCAATTGTGCACAACTGGACAGAGCGCGATCCGATCACAGCAGCGCGATCCTCCAGGGTCTACGCGCCAGAGTTCGGAGAGCAGGAGATGCGCCGATCAAATCCGACGCTCGGGACTTGGCCACACGTCCGCGACATGGGCCACAGCGCTACCGTTCGGCGCGGCCTTAAGGGAGTGAAGCCGCACTTGCCGCGCCGAGTGATCGGCCAGCGTCGGCCTAATCTCGAGCGGCATCCCGAGCGATCTGGTCCAGAATGACGGGGGCCTCGACCACTTGGAACGTCATCTGGAACAGGATCAGCCCCGTGTGATCGGTGACTTCGATACGCCAGTCCTCACCCAAGGCGATGCGATGAGCCTCGTCCTGCAGGATGTGACCCGCGAGACGAATGGCTTCGGTTCGGGCGGCCTGCCAGTTCGGCAGCTCCGTGCCTTCATCGTCAATGATGCTCTTGCCATCGTGAACGTGAAAGTAAAATCGCGCCATACAGGCGCTCCCATCGTGTCCGGCGGGGGTCAGACCCTCACTCGCGGACGCCGAGGAATGTAACCGCGATTGTCTACTTGTTGACACGGTTTGACCGCGGTCACTCTGATGTGCGTTAGATTTCTGCCATTCAAAGCCCCCGGCCGTGCCGGTCGCCCGATTTCGCGCGGTGGCGCGGATCATACAGCGCGGCCGCGTCGAGCTGCGGCTCGGGGTGATCTACCCGCTGGACGGCGCGCGCGGCGTTCAAGGCGGTCAAGGACGCCTATCCGACGAACGAGGTCACGTTGCGGCAGGCGGCTCGGGTGGTGGTGCCGGCGCGAGCGGCCGGGCACGCCCGCCCACGTGGATGCCGCTCCGACGGGCTATTGACACAGACCCCCGATCCAAGAAGGCTGAATCCGGCGAACATTAAAAATCATACGGACGCTTGAATTCCGAACCAGGCACGACAACTGCATAACTGAAGTCGATCGGTTTGGCCGTGACTCAGGAGCTGGCTCATGACTTTTGGCCCAGCAATCTTTGCAGCGGCACTGTGCGTCCTGCCCACGTGTGGATGGGCCCAGGCCTCTCCGTCCATGATAAACGACTGCACCCTTCTGACAGATCCGACTGAGATGCAGTATTGTATCTATGCCGGCCAAGGGATCTGGCCAGAATTGCCGCCGATTGTCATATCCAATGGCGAGTACCCTTTCCCGTTCATCATCGATGGCAGACGCAGACATTCCCGTTCCGCATCCGCGCCAAACGCCTCATCTGTCGGCACTTCGAGAGTCAGGGTTAGGCTCGGACTCGCGGAATCCGCCAGAATCGCACAGCAGGATTTCCACGATCCCATTCGTAGCAATGACCCGGGCCATGTCTACGTCCAGCAGGTCAACGTGTCTCCTGCATTCGGAAATAGATTTCCGCCGCATCGTCTTAACGAAATTTACATCAACCAGATTGGCGCGCGGACTCGACGGTAAAAATTCGCCAGCAGGCACGTATCTGACCGCATGAACACCGGTCTCTGCGCAGAGATGCTGGGGAGGGTCGGTCTGGGAGCGCCGCCGACCAGCCGGCAAACTCCGTATTCGAGGCGGTGTAGCGGGTTTAGCCGCGGAATGAGCTGTCGCGGCGGCAGGCGTGGCAACCGGACCTTGCCCCTTCCTCCGGAGGCGGACATTCCGCCTTCGGCCCCTGTCGGATTTGCAGGTGGTCGTCAGGATTTTCCGACACCGGCCATACAATGGCCGTCCATCGAACCCGGCCGGGCTGGCTAGCTCTCGTCGCGGGCCGCGATGAGCTGACCACCGCAGCACCCTGGCGGCTGCGGACTCGCAGATCGCCCGGCCCTGGCAAGGCCCCGCCGCGAGCCTTTGATCTGGATCAAGGCCTGATGGGCCCGCAGCCGCATTTCTTGCGCGTCGGTGCTTGGTCCAGTCGCCTTTGGAGAGTGCCGTCCGTCCTTGACCGTCCCGAGCGTCGGGATGGCCGTCACCGAGGAGCCTGCAGCGATGATTGGCTTACAATGAGGCTACGCGCCGCTTGGCCGGATTTCGGCGGTACCGGCTTTCTCGTCGGCTTCACGCTGTTGGCGACGATCCTGGCGGCCTGCGGGCTCACGGGGCTGGTGCCCTGAGCAAGGTCTGAGACGGGTGGCAACCGGGGCCTGGCCTCGTCTGATAGCGTTCGCTCCGCCTCCGATCCTTGTGCGCCATCGAGGTTGAGGAGGCCTTTCCCGAAAAGGAATGCAGAACTCTCAATGGGCGCAGACGGCTTCTAAGCTCCCGACATCGACGGTCGCGACCGGCGCGCGGTTCGGTCGATGGCCCGGCCTATGGCCCGGAACAGGCATGTGGGCAGATCGTGTCCCATCCCCTCGATCAACATCATCTCTGCATTCGGGATTGCGGCGGCGGTGTCCTGACCGCAGGCTGGGGGGAAAAGAGGGTCGTCCGTGCCGTGAATGACGAGTGTTGGTGCCTTGATCGCCGCCAGTCGTGACCGGCGGTCGCCGGCCAGGGCGATGGCCGCGAGCTGCCGCCCGAACCCACCCGGTGCATGGCCGCGCCGCACCTCCTCCCGGAGAAGAGCACGGCAGGCCTCTTCGTCGAACGGATAGACGGTGCCCGCGATGCGCCGCGCGAAGGCTATGCCGCGATCGAGGAAACCCGCCTCGTCCGATACGGGGTCAGGGGCGTGGCGCCGCATCATTGTCATGGCATCAGGGTCTGCCGACGGCATGTCCGGGTTTCCCGTGGCTGACATGATTGAGGTGAGCGAGAGAACGCGGGACGGGTGCTCGCTTGCCATCACCTGGGCGATCATCCCGCCCATCGACCGCCCGACAACATGAGCCTGCGGGATGGAGAGGGCATCGAGCAGACCGATTGCATCCCCGGCCATGTCGGCGAGTGTGTAGGGCACAGGTGGCCGCTGCCCCGCCATGAGGAGGGACACCAACGCCTCGAAATCCACCACTCCGTGCTGGGTGAAGGCGGTCGAGCGCCCGGCATCTCGATTGTCGAACCGGATGACGCGATAGCCGAGCACGGCAAGTTCCCGGCAGAAGGGTTCTGCCCACCGGATCATCTGCGTCCCCAGTCCAGAGATGAGCAGTATGGCTTCCGACTCTTCCTCGCCGAAGCTGTCATAAGCCAGCGTGATACCGTTGTTGTTCAGGATTTTCATCATCATCCGCGTCTCTTTGTCAGACCCGAGCAGCCTGAAGCCTTTCCACCCAGTGCATGAGGCGCTCCTGTACTCGCCGGTCGCGAACATAAGCGATGTCTTCCTGTTCGAGACGCTCAAGGAACTCGAACGTGAATGCCTCCGCCCCCTCGGCGCACCACGCGTCCTGAAGCGAACGATGCGTGTTGTTTCCGAGCCGCAGGGTGAACCACAGCCGGTTCTGGATCGTGGATAGGTCTGGGGCTTGCCCCACCCAGACTGCGCCGGTCGATACGCAGCGAACGGCGTAGATGCCGGCCGCGACTTCTCGCTTCTTGTAGGCCGCGACGGCCGCCTTCCGATCTTCGCTGTTCATGACGTGAACGCCTCCTGCCGGCGGCGACAGCTAGCCGAAGCCAGCCATGAGCGCAATATCATCCGGATGATATTGACTCGCGTGTTTCTACCCTGTCAAAATACCCGGAGTGGAGGACCCGATGTCCGATTACCTGTCCAGGCCGTGCACCGCGTTCGTCGGCACGGAGCAGCTTGCTGCTGGAGCGCTGGTTGACGTGGCCCTGGCGATCAAGGCCGCTGAGGGCGCCCGCCCAAACGCGTCCATTCTCGTCTTCGATGATGCATCGGGATCCGTCGTGGATCTGGACCTGCGCGGCACGACAGCCGAAATCGTGGTTCGCCTCACCGAGCGGGAGAAGCGCGAGGCACGGGCGGCGCGGACGCAAACGGCTTCGGGCCTCGACGCAGAGCCTCGCGGGCGTGGGCGGCCGAAACTGGGGGTCGTCGCCAGAGAGGTTACGCTGCTGCCCCGACACTGGGATTGGCTCTCCGCGCAACCCGGCGGCGCATCTCAGGCTTTGCGGCGTCTCGTTGACGAAGCTCGCCGTTCCGATGGCGGCCAGACCCAGGCCAAGGCCGCACGCGAAGCCGCCTACCGCTTCCTGACCGCCCTGGCCGGTGACCTTCCCGGCTTCGAGGATGCGATTCGATCTTTGTTCGCGGGCGAGGACCAGGATTTTGCCGACCGCATGAACGCTTGGCCCCCGGACGTGAGACGCCATGCCTTGAAGCTGGCGGCCGGGCCACGTCCGGGTAGGACTGATCAGGCAGCGGAGCCGACGGTCCGTTAGCCGCCTGTTCCAGCCGTATGGCTCTGTCTCATCCGGCAGCCTGCTGCCGGGCACTTCCGAGGTCTGCTGGAGGTGGGGAGCAGAAGCTCGCGGGGAATAACCCGAATGACCGATTTCCCGCCGGATTCGGACGTTGCCGGATCAGGTGCCATAGAACATAGGCTTGGCCGTTAGGGCGCCATCCTCTCCGATGCCTTGAGCTTGTCGAGTATCGCACAGCGTGCCATTTTGATTATTCCGGACGCCCGGCGAGGCGATAATCCACAATCGCCTCGACCCGCGCCCCTGCTTTCGGTCAGAGTCTCGACCCGTGGCGGGAGGTTGCTATGGAAATCATAGGCTATCCACCATCATCACCTCAGGACCATCCCCGTCGCAGTCTGCGCTCGCGCATCACCTGCGACGATCCGGTCCGGCGAGACGTGCTCTGCGGTGGCGGCGCTTCGGTCCTCGGCCTCGTTCTGGCGAGCCTCTTAGGCGGTGGGCGCCCGGCGCTGGCCGAGGCTTTGACTGGGCCGGCGCCCGAACTCGACGCAGTGGCCGTGCGCATCGTGACCGACAGCTACCAGTTCGCGGTAGCTCCGAGCCGGAAGGTGGAGGGGCTCGCCATCGAGCACTTCGGCTGGGGCATCGCTCCCGATCATCCACCAGGGCCGACCCTCGACAGCGAATTCGGACTCTCGATGCACGTCACCTCGCGGCGCGGTGAGGAAACGCGTCAGACCTTGGTGGATTTCGGTTTCACGCCAGAAGCGCTCAATAACAACCTCAAGCTTCTGGGGGTACAGCCCTCCGAGATCGACGCCCTCGTTCTCAGTCACGGCCATTACGACCATTTCGGCGGCCTCGCCGGCTTCCTCGGCAACAACCGGGGGCAACTCAAGCCAGGGCTTCCATTCCATGTCGGCGGCGAAGACTGCTTCTGCGCTCGTGAGTGGACGGCCCCTCCGGTTAAGGGTGATTTTGGTGTGATCGACCGCCAAGCCCTCGAATCCGCGAACCTCACGATCACCTCGACAGAGCGCCCAGCCCTTGTGGCGGGCCACGGCTTTACATCCGGTCAGATCGACCAGAGCAGCTTCGAGAAGCTCCTGTCACCGAGCGCAATGAAGCTCGGCATCAATCATGGCTCGGGATGTCATCCGGATCAGATGGCGCAGGCCAATCAACGAGATGGACTGATCCCCGACCAGTTTCAGCATGAAATCGCCACAGCCTTCAACCTGAAGGAACGTGGTCTCGTGATCCTGACCTCCTGTAGTCATCGAGGCGTGGTCAACGCCGTTCGACAGGCCCAAGCCGTGTCCGGCGTTAAGAAGGTGCATGCAGTGATCGGTGGCTTCCACCTCGCGCCTTACCAGCCCGACTACGTCCGGCAGACGATCGCGGCCTTGAAAGAGATCGGGCCTGACTTTGTCGTTCCGCTTCACTGCACGGGCGAAACCTTCTACGAGGCTGCCAAGGCGGAGATGCCGAACTCGTTAGTGCGCGCCTACACGGGCACCCGGTTGGTCTTCAATAGTTCGGCCATCTAAAGCGGGACTATTTACTGGCACACGAGGGCTCGTCGTACTGCGATCCGCAAGCGCCGCCGCATGGGAGCAGAGGCTGGCCGTCATCCTGATGTCGGGGCCGGCGTTGTCAGGTCCGCTTCCTTCTCCCGAGCGGACCTCCTGAGTTCCGTGGTGGGAGGTCCGTCAGGGGCTGAAGGCGGCCTCTGAGGCGCCCATCGTACGGCGGCGGCCGCAGTCAGACGAACTGCGACCTGATCTTCTGCAGAAACCGCCTGTGCCGCGCCATGACCCGCGCTACGGCAACAAGATCGCTCACGCCCGGGCCACGGCCGGATGCAGGCTGGTGTCGGCCGCGCCTCCAGCCCTCAGCAAGGCCTGCGCCGCGGCCTTGATATCGCCGACGCTCCCCCGGCGAGAGCGGCTTGCGCGCGTTCTCCGGCTTCCCGCAGGAGCGGCTGGCGTCGAAAGGCGCCCAGTTGGTCGTGCGCCCGTGCGGCGGACGCCTCTAGATGGGCGACCGCGAAGGCGAGCTTCAGGCGCCGGGCGCGCACGATCTCCGGCCCGACATTGACCTGCGCGTACTGGAAGATCCGGTCGCAGTTCAGGCTCGTGCGGTCGACCGCGTCGCCGCCTTCCCCGAGGAGGGCGCCCCGGACGTCCCGAATCGCAGATCCGAAGGCGTAGGCGCGGACTTGGTCCGGTCGGATCGGCAGGATCACTCGGACCGTCGTCGAGAGGATCACGGCGACGATCATCATCTGAGCGATGTTAGTGAAGAACGTCTGCGCCTCGAAGGCTTGCGGATTCCCCGGGGACAGCAGCACCGGGAAATAGACCAGCAGGATGAAGCCGATGGACGAGGCGGCGGGTCGCGATCAGCAGGCAGGCGGCGAGGACGACGGGCGCCACGGCCAGCGACAGGATCGGGAAGCCGTTCACGGTCGGCGGGATCACCAGCAGGATGAGCCCGGCCGAGAGGGCCGCGAGCGAAATGCCGATGAGGACGCCGTCGGCGTATTTCAGCGGGTCGGGATTGACGGACGACATCGCGCCCATGGCGGCGACCTGCACGAGGGCGTAGGTCGTGGCCGGCCAGCCGAGGGCGACGAAGAGGGCCGCCGTCAGCGCGAAGGCCAGGGCGACCCGCGCGGCGCCGCGGAATGCCATCGGAAAATCGCGGTGTGTCGGCAGACGCACGTTGCGCAGCGGCCGATATCCGGTGCCGAGAGCGGTCAATCCGTCCTGTGCGAACATCAGCGCGGTTGCGAGGTCGTGGGCGCGCTGGAGGGCGAGCACCTCGTCGAGACTGCGCCCCCCGTCGCGGATTGCAGCCGCGATCAGGACGCGCAAACGTCCAAGCGCGCCCGCGAAGGTCTCAGGGGCCGAATGCGCCGTCCCGTCCACGACCAGACTGGCGCAGATCGCCCGCGCTTCCGCGATGGCGGAATGTTCCGGGCCGGCATCGCGGGCCGCAATGGCGAAATTCCGGGTCTCCGCCATGGCGGCGTAGAGGGCCGCGATGGCGCTGCGCGCCCCCGCCGCGCGTTGCGGACCGTCGTCGAGCTCGCCAGCAATCGCATTCGCGTCGGCGCGCAGGGGAGCCGTCATGCGGATCAGGTCCAGGGCCTTCTCGGGCCCGGGATCGCCCTCCCGGAGGGCCTGGCGGGCGAAGGCCTTCACGGATCGGAGCGCGGCGGCGATCGGCGGAAGGAGGCCGCGCCACGTGCTCGGCGAGGCGAGGGCATCGTTGATGAAGGTGATCGCCACGATGGCGACGGCAATCGCCGCGACACGCGAAACAGCCGCGTCGAAGACGTTCTGCGGCGTGTCGATGTTACTGATCGCGATGATCGCGACCGTGTAGCCCGACAGCATGGCGCCATAGGGGCGGGTGTCCTGCAGATATTGCGCGACGAACACGCAAAGGCTCAGCCAGGTCGTGAAGCAGACCAGCATCAGCACCCGATCCTGACCGGATGCTGACGCGAACACGATGGAGACCACACCCCCAGG
Organism: Methylobacterium sp. CM6257; assembly: GCF_054611515.1. Lineage (NCBI taxonomy): Bacteria > Pseudomonadati > Pseudomonadota > Alphaproteobacteria > Hyphomicrobiales > Methylobacteriaceae > Methylobacterium > Methylobacterium sp. CM6257. Next base: position 4,606,653 of record NZ_CM137735.1, on the reverse strand, counting down.
ATCGTTCCCAGGAACCGATAGATCGCCTTGGAGACGGCCTGCCCGCGCTTCGGCTGCGCCAGGATCGCCACGCTCACAGCCGCGGACGAGGCGCTCTCGAGTTGGAGCCAGAAGGCGACGTAGAGTGCCAGCATCATCGCGATCCAGATGCGGAGCGCGAAGAACCAAGCCTGCGGCTGCGGCACTGCCGCGTCCAGTCGGTCGAAAATCCGGTCGAACCGCGATAGACGGGCTTCAGACACGCATCACCTTGCCCGTCGCGCCCTGCGGGCCGGCCACCCCAGCTCGGCCGGAATCCGGATCGCGGCGCCTCAAGAATGGACGAAGAAACACTGCGGCGCAGTGATAGAGTCTACGCCCCGGGCGAGGCTGATGAAGCTGCATCATTCGTGTCGAATGATTTAGTGCTATGACGCGTGTTGGGAATACTTGGAATAATGAGCGGGATTACTAACGCTCTTTCACCGACGGCGGCGTCGAAACGCGAACAGGATCGCGAAGGCGATGATGACGCCAACGAGGATCCAGAACGGCGTGCCGAGAAGCCCGTTGGATTGCGCGACCTCGGTTCCGGGCGTCGGACTGGCCGACTGGGCCAGAGCGGACAGGGCCGCCACGCCGAGGACCGGCACGGCGAGAAGTCCCGATCTCAGCATCGCGCGTCTCCCGATGATTTCTCGCAAGCGCCGAGGATCGCGGGCGGCGCCGCGATCCCCGGACAGGATCACGCCCCCGTTGGGGGCGTGACGCAAACTGCTCAGGAGTGTTGCTGCTTCTTGAGGCTGCTCTGCTCGCCGGATTCGTCCGTCTTCGGGTTCGCGAGCCCGCTGGTATTGCCACTGGCTGTGAGCGCCTCTGCGTCCACGCTCTGACGGTTTCCGGCGTGGTCCTGATACTGCTCGGTCTGAACGTTCTTGCTGTCGAGGCCGCGCTGGTCACTGTGCCGGGACTTGTCCCGGTTGCTGAGAACCATGTTCTCCGGCAGCACGCCCTCGGGCAACTCCGACATAGCGCCGGTCCCGGTCCCTTTTCCCTGGGCGCCCGGGCCGCCCTTATGCCGACTTGCATTCGCCATGGTCTTCCTCCGATGCGGATCAGCGGTCCTGTGGGAGGCGACGGCGAGCAGTGCCGTCGCCGATGTGGCCGTCAGCGGTCCTGCTGATAACCCTGGTTGGTGGTGTTCACCTTCGAGTTCCCGGCCTGACCGACCTTGTCCGGGTCCTTCGTCTGCGAGCCGGCGCGGCCCTGAGAAATGGGCGCCTCTGTCGCGCTGCCGGGCCCCTTGTCGGAGCGGTTGGCCGGAGGAACGGGCGGTGGTTTGGTTGTCATAGGTACCCCGTCGTTGCCGAATACGGTGCAAACCCGGGGCTGTGCGCATCGTTCCGGCCCATCGATCTTCAGCCAAGCTTCCCGAATAATCGCCAAGCTGGCCGACGCGTGAGCAAAAACATACACTTTCGACAGCGCTTCCCGATGCCGAAGCTTCGACGGTCGACACCACCTTTACTGCGATTGCGCGCAGAACGACGGGGCTTCACCGGACGATCATCCACCCTGCAGCCGCGCGCCTGACCTCTCCGAGGCTCCCGCGCAAAGGACGAAACAATGCCCGGGAGCGCGGGTTGTCGGGGCAGAGCCGATGCCCGCGACGATCGCGCTGGTCTCGCCTCACCGACGCGCGTGCCTTTCTGCCCGGGCTCGCCCGCGTCGCGGCCGCATGCCCTGCGAGAGCGGTGCCGAGCGCCGCGCGTGGATCTTCCAGAGATTTGTCATCCCCGGTCTTCGCCCCGGAAGGAGCGCCAGAATGACGGAATTTCCGAAGCCGCCCTTCGATCGACAGCGCCTGCTCACGCCGCCGGCCCGCGATGCCGACATGGACCCGCGCCCGGATTACGGCGAAGCGCATTACAAGGGCTCGGGACGCCTGTCCGGCCGCAAGGCGATCATCACCGGTGCGGATAGCGGCATCGGCCGCGCGGTCGCCCTGGCCTTCGCCCGCGAAGGGGCGGATGTGCTGGTGAGCTACTACGACGAGCACGACGACGCGCGCGAGACCTGCCGCCTCGTGGAATCGGCCGGGCGCAAGGCCATCCCGGTCCCCGGCGACGTGAAGGACCCGAAGCATTGCCGGGCGATGGTCGACAAGGCGGTGGCCGAGTTCGGCCAGGTCGATGTGCTCGTCAACAATGCCGCGCACCAGAAGACCTTCGCCAACCCGGAGGAAATCTCCGATGAGGAATGGGAGGTCACCTTCGCGACCAACATCCACGCGATGTTCTACCTAGTGAAGGCCGCCCTACCGCACATGCAGCCCGGGAGCGCGATCATCAACACGACCTCGGTAAATGCCGACACGCCGAGCCCGCAGCTGCTGGCCTACGCCACCACCAAGGGGGCGATCCAGAACTTCACGGGCGGCCTCGCCCAGATGCTGGCTGAGCGTGACATCCGGGTGAACTGCGTGGCGCCAGGCCCGATCTGGACGCCGCTGATCCCCTCCACCATGCCGGAAGACAAGGTGCGCACCTTCGGCTCCCAGGTGCCGATGAAGCGCCCTGGCCAGCCCTGCGAGCTGGCCCCGGTCTACGTCATGCTGGCCAGTCCGGAATCGAGCTACGTCTCGGGCGCCACCGTCGCGGTGACCGGCGGCAAGCCGATCATCTGACCCGCCCAGACCGGCGCGTAAGTAGAGCACGGGAGAGTACCGATGGCCCAGAAACCAGACGATCCGCACCAGTCCAAGCGCCCAAATCTCCGGGAATTCGACGCTTATGCCGACCGCAACGGCCAGGATTTCGGACAGGACGACGCCCGCGATGTCGGTCGTCCCGCGGAACTCCAGCGCGAGCTCGAATCCGATCCGAGCTGGCAAGCGGAGACGGCGCGCATCGCGTCCGGGCACCAACGCCTCGATTCTGTAGCGGGCGGCAGCACGGCTTCGGTCGAGGCGACGGAGGCGGAGACGCCCCCGGAGAACCTGCGCCATCTTGGCGATGCAAGCACGTCGCCGAAATCGTCATGACGCCTTGACGAGGAGAACCTCGAGGATGGTTCCGAGCCGCGTGCACGCCGTCACCGACTACGTGTTTCCGGCCCTGATCGCCGCGCTGTCGCGGCGGCGGGGTGCCGCCACGCGCCGGATCATGCAGGTCGGCCCGGTGTGGCACTACGCCTACACAATCCTGACGCGCTACGAGGGCGGCCTCGTCCCGGTCCTCTCGATGCGGACTCATCTCACCTGCGACGCGGTGGGGGCCCTCGGGTTCGTGGGCGCTGCCGCCCTGCTGAGGGACGAGGCGCCGAGCGACCACATCCTGCTCGCGGCGCTCGGGCTCGGCGAACTCGCCCTGATTGCCCTGAGCGAGCGCGAGGTCCCCGTCACGGAGCTGGCGCAGTGACCCTGTCGCCCGTCCGGCGCGCCGACCCGGCGGGACGGCCCGAGATCAGGGCGCGCTCGAAGCGCCATGCCGACCTGGAGTTCCGCGAACGGATGATGGCGATGACTTTGGCGATCCGACGCACCCCTGAGGCGTGCATTCCTGGCCCGGCCGTCCTGCCACCCCTGCCGTCGGCTCCCGCACTCGATTGCCGTGTATCCGCGAGGGCCTGATTGACGATGCCGACCGGTCTCAGCTTGCCGCTCATCATGGCCTCGGTCTTCACCCTCGGCTGTATCCTTATCCAGAAAGCCGGCAAGCGCGCCGAGGCGATCACCGAAGGGCTCGGCTTCCTGTTCCTGCTCTGCGTGCTGCTCAATGCGATCGCGCTGCTGGCCTTCTTCGTCAGTACCAAGCCGACGGGCGTGGTGCTGATCCGGTCGATGTCGGCCGGGTAGGCGCATCGGCAAACTTTGCCGGACGGCCGATCCTGCCCACGCGGGCAGCTGCCGCGGCCTTGAAATCGCAGGAAAAAATCTGGAACGCCCCATGCCTGCCTCTGCCGAACGCGTTCGGAAGGGTGCAGCATGTCGATCAACACGGTTTCGGGCAGTTCACTCCAGCGGGACCTCGTCACCGCTCTGCGGCAGGCGCGCGCCGCGTCCGCGAAGCCGATCGATCCCACGGCTTTCACGGCCACCGGCGAGGAAGCCGACACGACGCAGGCGACCGGCGGCTCCTCCCAGGCGAGCAGCGCGATAGCAACGTCGGCGCTGTCGAACGACCTGATGGCGTCGCTCCTGCAGTTGCAGTCCGATTTCAACCAGTTGGGCTTGCAAAACGGGATCACGGCGCCGGGTGATTCGGACAACGCTGCCGACATATCCGCGACCACGGGGGTCGCGGCAACGGATCCGAGCCAGGCATCGGCCGGCACAACGCCCCTCCATCACCGTCATGGCCACCATGACCGCCCGGTTGCGGATACCGACGCCGCCGCGCAGGCTGGTCAATCCGGCGGCACGGAGACCGCGTCGGCTCCAGCGGCAGCGCCGACCACAGGTTCCGCGTCAACGACCGATATCGGGGACAGCCTGCAGTCGCTGTTGCAGCAGATGACCAAAGCGATCGCGGCCTACGCGACCGGCGGTCCCATCGGGGTCGCGGCCACCGCGCTCACCAGCACCGCGAAGGCCTGAGCCTTCGTGGGCGGCGCCCTGCCTGGCCGGGCGCCCCGGCCTCTGGCATGATCTCCCGAACCGGAGGCCGCCATGTCCCTCACCGTGCCCGTGATTCTCGGCAGCGTCCGCACGGACCGCGTCGGCATCCGGGCGGCCCGCTTCCTGGTGGCACGGCTTGAGGCGCGCGGCCACACCGCCCCACTGGTGGACCCCGCCGAGTTGAAGCTTCCGCTCCTCGACCGGATGTACAAGGAATATCCCGCCGGCACCGCGCCCGAGCCGCTGGAGCGGCTCGCCGGCCTCTACCGCCGGTCCGATGCCTTCCTGCTCGTCTCGGCCGAGTACAATCATGGTGTGCCGCCGGCGCTCTCGAACACCCTCGACCACTTTCTGGAGGAGTATTTCTGGCGTCCATCGGCGATCTGCTGCTACTCGGCCGGCCAGTTCGGCGGCGTGCGCGCCGCGATGCCGCTCCGGGCGATGCTCGCCGAGATGGGCATGCCCAGCATTCCCTCGCTCCTGCCGATTCCCCGCATCCAGAAGGCCATCGACCCCGGGGGCACGCCCGCGGAGCCTTGGCTCGACAAGGCGGCAGGCCGCTTCCTCGATGAGCTGGAATGGTACGCGGAGGGCTTGCGTGCCCGGCGTCAGGACGGGACGCCGTACTGAGGAACCTTCCGCACTCCTCGGGCCGGACAGGCACCGATTGGTGTTGCGTTCACGAAGCGTATCACCCGGATTTATCCCAGCTCGATCGACCTGCGATTCGAAGGCCCGTTACGAGTCGATGGTGACCATCGCTGCACGCGCGGTAGCAATTGCGTGGCGGGGCCGATCGTAACCGTGGGGCCTGCCCAGAATCAGCGGCCGGAGCACCCTGTGCGCCGCCAGCAGAGCTGCGGCCGCACCAGCGTTGCCCGAGACTCGATGATTGAACGAGCGGGCGCGATTGCCGCGTATCGACTCAGATGATTGTGAGATCGATTTTGGCTGACCGCTGCATCGCCTGGAAAAGCCGGCAGCATATCTTTGAATACCGTCCCAGAAACACACTCGAACGCCCCGTAACGCCCGGCCGCGAGACTGTATTGTTCTGTTGCAAAAAGGTGGCTGCACGATCCGCGGAAGTATGGGAGCTTGGCCATGTTCCCGAACGCGGACTGATTCCCATGAAGATCGACGAGAGGGCGCTCCTGCAGGAGCGCGTGCGTACACTTGTCCTGCGTCATGCGCTGGAGGCCGTGCTCGAGCGCCTCGCGGCAGCCACGCGCGACCTCGGCAAGGATGCCGAGGCCGAATTCCTGAATCTCGAACAATCCCTGGTCTCGGCCGCCCGCAGCATCGCGGATCGCGCCAGCGCCCAGAAGTTGGCGGTGCTGGTCGCCGTCGAGGACGCCAGCACGACGATCCGGGCCGCATTCGACAACGCCCATGACCGCCTCGAAGCGCTGCGCCCGGCGCAACCCGCGCACCTCGAACCGCCGGCGGCCGTCGCCGCCTAGCGACTCGGCCGCGCTTTTCCTTGCAGGGCTCGGTGCAGGCGTGCGCACCTCTGATCTCACCGGGTCCGGGCTTCGATAGCGGCGCAGCGCCTTCCACCGACGGAAGGTCGGGGAAGGCGGCTGGACTGGCCGAAAGCCGCAGTAGAATCGCGAGACCAAGCGCGAGAAGACATGCACCTCCGGTCAGGACGACACGCCCGATCCGGTCCGTGCTGATGATCTTGGGAGAACCTACAACCGAGAGACGTCACGTGCGGCCCGTGTCACCCGGCCTTGCACAGGGCCGCAGGACGGCACTAGTCGCATCGGCAGGCTCCCCGGCCGGACGGAGGCCCCTGAAACCGGGGTGACCGTCGCAAGGCGGTTGCTGCACGCAATGCTGCCGGGACGTTCACTGCTTGGCGCGGTTGATGATCGTCCAGAGGACGCGGGCGACGGGTTCGGTGACGGTGCGGCGGTACTTGCGGTGGACGAGTTGGCCGTTGTGATAGACGTCCTGCTCGACGTAGAGCCTCTCGCCGTCCCAGCGGACGATATTGTCGGACTCGATGGTCTCCTCGACCCCGAGTTCCTCGCGAAGGATCGGGTTGCCGGTCTGGCTGAGCATACGCGCGTCCTCGTTCACGCCTTCGGTTCCGCAAAGGGGAGCGCCGTCGCGATCCGCGCAGCGCAGCCACCTCGCTGCTCCCCCTGCGCCCGGCAGCATAGGAGCGCATCGATCCACACGCCAGCGACGTGACGCACGCATTCGAGCGACCGCAACGTTACCGATGTGCGCTTCGGCACGTCGAGGCCAGCTGCAGCGTGCGATGCTTCACATGCACGCCAGGGCTGCACACAGGACGCCTCCTGTGCCCGCATCCCCGCGACGGAGGCGCCCATGCTCGCTCGCCCGTTCCGGCTCGTCGCCCCGGTGCTTGCAGCCCTCGGCTTGGTCGTGGTGCGGCTTGCGAGCCCCTTCATCGGGCCGGTCGCGCCCCCGCCGCCGGGGACCGCGGAAGACGGGGGCGTCGTTTTCCGGCACTATCTCTGACGGTCAGCCCCGACGGCTGAGGACGGCGCCCGGCACGGCACAGGCGGGCTGCACGCCCGGCCCCAGGATGATGTCGCCCTGATGCGGATTGTTCACCGTGAACGGGGCGGTTTCCTGCGTGCCGATGAAGCCGCGGCCGAGCTGCGCGACGAACAGGTCACCCCCGAACCGAATGAAACAGCGATCAAGAACGGCCTCGTAATCGAACGTCCTCTGCGTCACCGGAGCGGCCTCGGCACCGGGCAGGCCACAATAGGCCGACAGATCGATCTGGCCTGGCTGCGACAGCCGAACCGATAGCGACTGACCAGGCAGAAGCGTGGCGGGTGGCCCACCGTCCTGGCGCGCGACCAGGACCAGATTCGAGCGGTTGTAGATCCGGCGCAGGCAGCCCGCCGAGGCGTCGGAGACGCCTGCAGTCATCCCGGCCAGGGTGAGCCCGATGCCGGCCCATGCGCACCCAATACGCTTCGTCACCGCAGTTCCTCCACCGGCCGGCCGATCAATCAGTCAAGGCCGCGCGTGACTTGAACAGCGGCCAGCATGGCTGCGCAAGATGTACGCGGCAACAGCGGACGGTGTTCTCGCGCGCAACGTGATTATGCCGGCTCCGGGTACCGACGGTCAGCGCCGCTCGTAGAGCAGTCGAGCCCGGATGGTTCCCGGGATGGCCCGGATCTCGGTCAGCAGCACCTCCGCATCCGCATCGGTGGCGTCCGTCTCCAGCACCACGTAACCGACCTCGCCGTCGGTCTGATAGAACTGTGCCGCGATGTTGACCTGGCCGCGGGAAAACACGTCGTTGAGGCGGCCCAGCATGCCCGGCAGATTGCGCTGGACGTGGATGAACCGCGTCCCCGTCGGCCGGGCCGGAAGCTGCACCTGCGGGAAGTTCACCGCGCCCACCGTCGAGCCGATGTCGGAATAATCCACGAGCTTGCGTGCCACCTCGGAGCCGATGCGCTCCTGGGCCTCCTCAGTGGAGCCGCCGATATGCGGCGTCAGGATCACGTTCTCGAGACCCTGCAGCGGGCTGACGAACGGCTCGGCATTCGAGCCGGGCTCGACCGGGAACACGTCGACCGCCGCACCCTTGAGATGGCCGTCGCGGAGCGCCGCCGCGAGGGCATCGAGGTCGACGACCGTGCCCCGGGCGTTGTTGATCAGGAAGGCGCCGGGCTTCATCGCCCGGATCTCGGCCTTGCCGATCATGTTGGCGGTGGAATCGGTCTCCGGAACATGCAGCGAGACCACATCACTCTGGGCGAGCAGCTCGTGCAGCGTCTCGGTGGGCTCCGTGTTGCCGTGGCGCAGCTTGTCGGTGTGGTCGTAGAACAGCACCCGCATGCCCATGGCCTCGGCCAGCGTCGAGAGCTGCGTGCCGATATTACCGTAGCCGACGATGCCCAGGGTCTTGCCGCGCACTTCCAGCGAGCCTGCCGCCGACTTGTCCCAGCGGCCTGCGTGGGCGCCTACCGAGCGCGGAACGATCCGGCGCATCAGCATCACGATCTCGCCGATGGTCAGCTCGGCCACCGAGCGCGTGTTCGAGAAGGGCGCGTTGAAGACCGGGATGCCGCGATGGCGGGCCGCCTCCAGATCGACCTGGTTGGTGCCCACCGAGAAGCAGCCGACGGCCAGAAGCCGGTCTGCAGCCTCGAACACCGCCGCATCGAGCTGGGTGCGCGAACGGATGCCCAGCATGTGCACCCCCTGCAGGGCCTCGTGCAGGGCTTCCCGATCCAGCGCCTTCGGCAGCCGCGTGAGGTTTGTGTAGCCGGCCGCCTGCATCAGAGCGACGGCACTGTCGTTGATGCCCTCGAGCAGCAGGATCCGGATCTTGTCCTTGGGCAGGGAGAGCTTTTCGAGCGTCATCGGCATCGATCGTCTGAAAACGGGTCGTGGCAGCGTGCTGCCGGCGACCTGGGGCTTCGAACCGGAAGGGATACGAGGCTGCCCTGTGCGATGCAACATGGCGCCCGGCTGTGCAGGGCTGCATGGCGTGGATACAGGGCAGGCGCCGTCGAGCCAAGACATCGCGTAGGCGCCGGCAGATGCCTGCCAAACATTCGGGCAGACCTTGGCTGTGAAACTGCACTCTTCGCCGGAACCGGCCCGCAGCTGAAGACTTCTAAGGCCCTGTACTGCACGCACTCGCTCCCCGACGCGGCCCGGCGCCGTCTCCGCACACGGTCTCCACGATGCACGTTCGCACAGGCTTCACGATCGCTTTCGACACGTTCGGCCCGACCCCGATGAACCTGCTCCTGAACGTACGCCCGGAGCGCCGCGACGATCTCGTGACGCCCGAGGTGATCACGTTCGACCCGCCGGTTCCGGCGCGGCAGCACGTCGACCCCTTCGGCAACGTCTGCACGCGCATCGTCGCCCCCGGCGGCCGAATCACCATGACGGCCGATTTCACGGTCGCCGATAGCGGCCTGCCGGACACGACCGATCCGGACGCCGGCCAGATCCCGGTCCAAGACCTGCCCGACGCCGCGATGGTCTACCTGCTGGGCTCGCGCTATTGCGACACCGACAAGCTCTCGCCGATGGCCTGGTCGCTGTTTGGCGGCACGCCGGAGGGCTGGGCGCGGGTTCAGGCGATCGTCGACTACACGCACGAGCGGATCCGGTTCGACTACCAGCGGGCCGATGCCACCCGCACCGCGCACGACGCGTTCATGCAGCGCGAAGGCGTGTGCCGGGACTTTGCGCATCTGGCGATCACGTTCTGCCGCTGCATGAACATTCCGGCCCGCTACGCCACCGGTTATCTCGGCGATATCGGCGTGCCGAAAGACCCGGCGCCGATGGATTTTTCCGCGTGGTTCGAGGTCTATCTCGACGGGCCGGAGGGAGCGCGCTGGTACACGTTCGACGCTCGGCACAACCGGCCGCGCATCGGCCGCATCGTCATGGCCCGCGGCCGCGATGCAACCGACTGCGCGCTGACGACGAGCTTCGGCACGGCCCAGCTGGTACAGTTCGACGTTCACACGGACGCGCTGCCTGACGCGACGGGCTCGATGGCCCGGGCGGCCTGACGCTCACCATCACCAACTAAACGGGATCGACCACCGCCCGGACGGCCTGCTCGTTGATGTTCTGGTGAAGGAACGTCGGGTCGAACTCGGCCACCGCCACCAGGGCGTCCCAATCCTCGATCGTCAGGGTGCCGCCGCTCAGGGTCACGAGCTTGCGGGTCCTCAGGGTGCGCAGAACCCGATTGAGATGGACGCTCGTGAGCCCGAGGGCGTCGGCGAGTTCCGCCTGCTTCGGCGCCATCGGGCAAATCAGCCCGCCCGCCAGGCCGACGGCGCGCTGCCGCAGGTAAAGTTCGCAGAACAGGTGCGCGACGCGCCCGAGCGCCTGCCGCCGGCCCAGGCTGGTGATCCGCTCCCGGTAATGCGCGGCATCGATCAGCGTGTCGCGCCACAGGGCAGTCGCGAGATCCGGGTGACGCCGCAGCGCCGCGCGTAGTTCGTCGTGCGGGATAAATGCGATGGTGCAGGGCGTCAGGGTGGCGAGGTTGTGATCCATCCGGTGCAGATGCAGGCTCTGCAGATCCGGCATATCGCCCGCCACGTAGAACGATAGGATCTGCCGACCGCCCTCCGACAGAGCGGCGTAGCGGGCGGCCCAACCCTGGAGCACGAGGCAGCACTGCGTCGGGCGGTCTCCAAACTGGACGATATCCTGCCGGGCCGGCAGGTTGCGGATCGTGTGAGTGAGGTCGAGGAGCGCCGAGCGCTCTGCATCCCCGATCCGCGTGATGCTGTCGAGCTTGCGCGCCAGCATGTCCAGCGGGGTGTTGTACCCGGTCGGCATCGGACGGTCAGGTCCCGGAGCGCCCGATCAGATCGGTGCGACGGCTGCGAGCGATGAGGCACAGATCGGAACGCGGCACGTTCTTCCCCCAAACCCGCCCCGGATGGCTCAGCCGGCCGGCACCGGCAGAGATCCGGCCCCTGGGCGCCTCCATCGATTCGGCGAATACCCCGTCCATCTTAGCGGGAATACACCCCAAAGTCCGGAGGCCGGATCGTCTTCCGGCGGACGTTTAGCCGCGTCCCCGCCATGTCGGCCTGCGGCTCCGTCGCGGACCCGCCGCGCCGAAAAGCCCTTTCAGTTGAAGTCGCAGGCCCGATGCTGTATGGCACGCGAGTCCTCCTGGATCCGCTCTCGCGCGCTCGTTTCACTGGCGCCCGCCGAGCCGCCGGCTGGACCGCCCTCGTCATCCGTATCGACGCGTCGGCAAGCCGGATCCGTTGCGGACCGGTCGCCTCTCCCGAAAGACGACGGGATCGGCCGCGGCGAACGAGGGTGCCTGCAACGCGAGCCGCCGACGCAACGGGCCTCCGCCGGAGGCCGTTCAGGAGACAGAATGACCGCAGGTACCGCTCTGGGGCGTGGCCCGAGCCGCGAGGATTTCGCCGCCCTCCTCGAGGAGAGCTTCCTCGAACACGAGATCACCGAAGGGTCCGTCGTCAAGGGTCGCGTCGTCGCGATCGAGAAGGACGTGGCCGTCATCGACATCGGCGCCAAGACGGAAGGCCGTGTCGCACTCAAGGAATTCACCGGCCCCGGACGGGAAGGTGAGCTGAAGGTCGGCGACGAGGTCGAGGTCTATGTCGACCGGATCGAGAACGCGCTCGGCGAAGCCGTCATCTCGCGCGACAAGGCGCGCCGCGAGGAGAGCTGGGTCAAGCTCGAGAAGTCGTTCGAGAACAACGACCGCGTCATCGGCACCATCTTCAACCAGGTGAAGGGCGGCTACACGGTCGACCTCGACGGCGCCGTGGCGTTCCTGCCGCGCTCGCAGGTCGACATCCGCCCGGTCCGCGACGTGACCCCGCTGCTGGGCACCCCGCAGCCCTTCCAGATCCTCAAGATGGATCGTCGCCGCGGCAACATCGTCGTGTCGCGCCGGACCGTGCTCGAGGAGAGCCGCGCCGAGCAGCGCTCGGAGCTGGTGGCCAACCTTGAGGAAGGTCAGGTCATCGACGGCGTCGTCAAGAACATCACCGAGTACGGCGCCTTCGTCGATCTCGGCGGGATCGACGGCCTCCTGCACGTCACCGACATGGCGTGGCGCCGCGTGAACCACCCGTCGGAGGTCGTGACCATCGGCCAGACGGTCAAGGTCAAGATCATCAAGATCAACCACGAGACGCACCGCATCTCGCTTGGCATCAAGCAGCTGCTCGCCGATCCGTGGGAGGGAATCGCCGCCCGCTACCCGGAGGGTGCCAAGCTCAAGGGCCGCGTGACCAACATCACCGACTACGGCGCTTTCGTGGAGCTGGAGCCGGGGATCGAGGGCCTGATCCATGTCTCCGAGATGAGCTGGACCAAGAAGAACGTCCATCCGGGCAAGATCGTCTCCACCTCCCAGGAGGTCGAGGTTCAGATCCTGGAGGTCGATCCGGTCAAGCGCCGCATCTCGCTGGGCCTCAAGCAGACCCTGCAGAACCCCTGGGAGGCCTTCGCCGAGAAGCACCCGGTCGGTTCCGAGGTCGAGGGCGAGGTCAAGAACAAGACCGAGTTCGGCCTGTTCATCGGCCTCGAGGGCGACGTCGACGGCATGGTCCACCTGTCGGATCTCGACTGGAACCGTCCCGGCGAGCAGGTCATCGAGGAGTACAAGAAGGGCGACATGGTCCGCGCCCAGGTTCTCGACGTCGACGTCGAGAAGGAGCGGATCTCGCTGGGCGTGAAGCAGCTCGGCGGTGACCCCTTCGCCGAGACCGGCGAGATCAAGAAGGGTCAGATCGTCACCTGCGAGGTGATCGAGGTGAAGGATGCCGGCGTCGAGGTGAAGATCGTCGACACCGACATGCAGACGTTCATCCGTCGCGCCGAGCTCGCCCGCGACCGCGGCGACCAGCGTCCCGAGCGTTTCGCCGCCGGCGAGAAGTTCGACGCCCGCGTCGTCCAGTTCGACCGGAAGGCCCGCCGCGTGCAGGTCTCGATCAAGGCCCTCGAGGTCGCCGAAGAGAAGGAGGCCATGGCCCAGTTCGGCTCCGCCGATTCGGGCGCCTCGCTCGGCGACATCCTCGGCGCGGCCTTCAAGAAGGCCCGCACCGACGAGGAGTAATCCGTGGTCGCCGCCCGGCTTCTCCGGGCGGCGGATCCGTGGTTCCGGAACCCGCGCGGGATATGCGTCCCGCGCGGGTTCTGCTTTTCAGGGACCCGCAATCCAAGGTTGCCGATCGCCCCATGACGCGGCCTTGATCCCGGCCAAGCGCGACAGCGATGCGCAGGCTCCGCATTTTCTTGGCGCAGCCCATATCCACGGCCGCAGGAAATGCTTTAGAACACCGGCCTCGCGCGGTTTGAGCCGCGCGAGGCGAAGGAAACCAAGGACTTGCCCGGCGTGGGGCCTTCTTCCCGCACGCCGTTCCGGGTCGACCTGAGGGCTAAGGGGAAGCGTGCGCATGGCAGCCGACGCGGAACTGCTGATCGACCGGCGGCGCCTGCGCCGCAGGTTGTCGCTCTGGCGCGTGCTCGGGATCGGCGGTCTGATCGTGGCGGTCGGCGCCCTGGGTTATCGGATCCGGACCGGCGCCGACGGCGGCTTCACGGTGCGGCCGCAGATCGCCCGGATCTCCGTCTCGGGATTCATCGCCGGCAGTGAGTCGACCGCCAAGCTGATGAAGCGGGTCGGCGATTCGGATGCCGTGAAGGGCGTGATCGTCTCGATCAATTCGCCGGGCGGCACCACGACGGGCTCGGAAGAAATCTTCCGCAATCTGCGCGCGCTCGCCGCCAAGAAGCCGATCGTGGCCTTCGTGGACGGCACCGCCGCCTCTGGCGCCTACATCACCGCCATCGCGGCGGACCACATCGTCGCGCGCGAGACGAGCCTCGTCGGCTCGATCGGCGTCCTGTTCCAGTACCCGGATGTCTCCGGCCTGCTCGACAAGGTCGGGGTCAAGGTGGAGTCCGTGAAGTCCTCGCCGCTCAAGGCCGAGCCGTCCGGCTTCACGCCGACCTCGCCCGAAGCGCGCGCTGCCCTGGCCTCCGTGGTCGGCGATACCTATGCCTGGTTCAAGAGCCTCGTGGCCGAGCGCCGGGGCATGGACGCGGGCCAGCTCAACGCTGTCTCGGACGGACGGGTGTTCAGCGGTCGCCAGAGCGTTCCGCTCAAGCTCGTGGACGAGCTGGGCAGCGAGCGCCAGGCGGTGTCCTGGCTCGAGACGAACCGCGGCGTTCAGAAGGACCTCCCGATCAAGGATTGGAAGCCCTCGACGGAGAGCAACTTCTCGCTCTGGTCCGCGGCCGGGATCGGCGCCGATCTGCTGGGTCTCGAAGGTCTAGCGGCACGCCTGCGGACCGTCGGCGCGGAGGCGTCGGCCGCCCGCGGGGGGCTGCTCGCCCTGTGGCGCCCGGAACCCTGAGCACCGACTCCTCGAAGCCCGCCCCGATCCCGCGAGAAGACCAGACGCCATGATCAAGTCGGAGCTCGTCCTCAAGATCGCCGAGCAGAACCCGCATCTCTACCAGCGTGACGTGGAGATCCTGGTCAACGCGATCCTCGACACCATTTCCGACGCGCTAGCCCGGGGCGACCGGGTGGAATTGCGCGGCTTCGGCGCCTTCTCGGTGAAGCGCCGCGAGGCGCGCCGCGGACGCAACCCGCGCACCGGCGCGACCGTTGCCGTGTCCGAGAAGGCGATCCCGGTGTTCAAGACCGGCAAGGAGATGCGGCAGCGCCTCAACGCTGCCGGCATCGGCGAGAGCGCCTCGGCCGCCGAATAGGAAGAGACCCGTGAGCACGATGATCCGTTTCCTGAAGAGCCTCGTGCTTCTGCCGATCGCCGCTGTGGTGATCCTGCTGGCAGTCGCCAACCGCGCGCCGGTGCAGCTCTCCTTTGATCCGTTCAACGCTGACGCGCCCGTGTTCAGCGTCGACCTTCCGCTCTACGCGATTCTGTTCGGCGCGGTGGCGCTCGGGATCGTGGTCGGCGGCATCTTCACGTGGCTCGGCCAGGGCAAGACCCGCGCCCGGGCCCGCTACCATCGCCGCGAGGCCGTCCGCTACGAGCGCGAGGCGACGCGGCTGCGGGCCTACGCCCCGGAGAGCGAGACGCCGAGCGCCTATACGGTTCCGAACACCGGCCGGACGGCGCTGCCGGCCCCGCGCTGACTCTCCGGCTCAGCGTCCGGCGCGCGCGGCCGCCACGAAAGCCGCGATCCTGCCGGGATCCTTCAGTCCGGGTGCTGTTTCCACCCCCGACGAAACGTCGACGGCGCCCAGCCTCGTACGAGCGAGCGCCTCGGCGACGTTGGCAGCGTCGAGGCCGCCCGACAGCATCGTCCCGAGTGGAAGCTCCGCCCCTGCGAGGATCTCCCAGTCGAAGCAACGGCCATTACCGCCGGGAAGCGCGGCGTCCGGAGGCGCCTTCGCGTCCAGCAGGAGCCGATCCGCGGCGGCGTAGGCCGGAATGATCGCGAGATCCGCGCGGGTCGCGACGCCGAGCGCCTTCATGACCGGGCGGCCGGTCATGGCCCGGATGGCGGCCACCCTGTCAGGACTCTCCCGCCCGTGCAGTTGGATGAGGTCCGGGTCCACGGCTTCAACAGCCGCCCTGACCAGGGCATCGTCCGGATCGACCAGCAGGACGACCCGCTCGGCCCGTCCGCGCGCGAAGGCCGACAGGGCGGCGGCCCGCGGCAGGTCGACGTGCCGCGGGCTCCGAGGGAAGTGGACGAGGCCGATCCAGTCGGCACCGGCCTCCAGCGCCGCACCCAGGGTCTCTTCGGTACTGAGCCCGCAGATCTTCACGCGGGTCGGGAGAACGGTCTCGTAGGCCATATGCGCCTTATAGCCGATCGCGCACCGACGATCTGGTCGCCGGGCCTGGGGCGTCAATAGAGCGCCGGTAGGTAGACGTTCGGGATCGGAAACCCGCTGAAGACGAGCTTCCCGTCGACCAGTCGGAGCGGGGGGAGGGGCTTTAGCGGCACCGCATCGGCCTGCGCGTCCGGTTCAGGGCGGCGGCTCAGCCCCAGGAGCCCGCCGACGAGCTGGCCTACCAACGCGCCCCGATCCGAGCCGAAGTGCTGGCCGACGATGCTGCCGACCAGCGCGTCGACGCCGGCGGCCCGGAGATCGAGCTGGCCAGTGGGGCGGTGGAAGCTGTCGAGGGCGAGGGTGCCCTTGGCCTGAACGCGCTGCGCGCCCTTGGCGAGCGACAGCGCGGTCAGATCGAGCGCGCCGCCCGCCCGACGCCAGCGCTCCAGCTCCCGCGGGACCGGCCCGGTCCGCAGCACGGTCGCCTGCGTGAGCGTCGCGTCCAGAGCGAGGTCGGTCGGGTCTTGCGTCCCGGTGAACGCATCGAGCTGTGGCACCTCGGCCTGGGTCAGGCGAAGGCTCATGTCCACGGCGCCCTCGGATTCGAAGCGGCCGGGAGCCGGCCGGGCGTGCAGTTCCAAGTGACGACCGTCGACCGCGAACGGCCCGGAATCGGTGCCCGTGACTGCGACCTTCGGGCTATCGACCACCAGGGAGGCGCGGGTAAAGCCGTCCGAGGCTCCGTGGAAGCTGCCCTGGAGCCCGCCCCAAGAGGCGTCGCCCGTCAGTCCGCCCTGCTCGACATGAAACGGCCCCGTGCTCTCGAACACCACGAGGCGCGGCTGGTAGACCTGCGCCACAGCGGTGGTCGGTCCGAGCCGGAACCGACCGTCGGAGCGCTCCAGGGTGACCGCGCTGCAGCGTAGCTCGATCCGAAACGGGTACCCGGTGAGCGAGCGGTCGACGCACGTCCAGTTGCGACCGGCAGCCGCTTCGCGGGCCGTCCACCCGTCGATCTCCTGCGCTGCACGGTTACGAATCCAGAACCAGCCGGCGGACCACGCAACCGCCACGACGGCGAGGAGAATGTAGGGCAGGAACAGTCCGAGCCGCGCACGCCGCGCGCTCCGCTCCGGAGACCTCTGCGCGGCACCATCTGGCCGCGTCCGATCCTGCACCATTCGTTCCGCTCCCCGACCCGATCCCCCTCAGGGAGGAATCACCGCCTCGCCTTGAGGCCATGCTGGGGGCGAAACTGGGGCAGCGGCGGCCCAGGTCGACGGCGGCACAAACCGATCTGCACCTCAAGGCCCGTTTTCCGGTTCAGACCTGAGCGGGCTCGACCGAGTCGCGCTGAAGATCCTCGACGATTGCCGCGCGCTCCGCATCGCTCTCCGCGAGACGATGCACATGCATCTCGGTGGCCCCTCGGCGGCGGACGCGGTCCAGCCAGGTCCGCCGCAGATGATCGCGCGGGCTCTCGGTCGAGGTGGCCACCGAGACCATCTCGGCGATGCCGGCATTGTCGCGGCGCACGGCGATCACCACGGCCTCGGCCATCTCGTCGAGATCGAAGGCGCCGGCCGGATGAACCCCGACCACGTAGCGTCGGCCGGAGCGGCCGCGCCATGCCGAGAGCGGGAGCGCGGGGGAACCGCGCAGGCCTGCGGTCGTCTTGAGGCGTTCTTCACGCACATCCTGCCTCCGGGTGCGATCGTCCTTCAGGTCGCGGAGCGCGGCCGACCAGGACAGGGCTCTTCTGTTCGCCATTTGTTCTAACCTAGTGCGCGCTATCCACAGCCGTCAAGCACGATGTTCCTATGAGGAGATGTGGTGCTTGTGCCCGCTATCCACAAGCGCGACAGCGCGCACGATCGAGCCTGCTGCCGGGCGTACGACCAGCGGAACGGCTCAGCGGCGTGCCGCGGCCGCGGCGGGCGCCTCGGCCGGCGGGACCGGATGGCCGGAGGCGGCGAGCCCCTGAAGGCCCCCCTCCGCGAGAGCGTTCGATGCCGTCTCAAGACGCTCCTGGGTCAAAGCCTGGAACTCCTGGCGAGACAGGCCCGGGGAAATGGGCTTCAGGAACTCGATCACGGCGGTTCCGGGCCGACGGACGAGGCTGTTGCGCGACCAGAACAGGCCGGTATTCAGCGCCACGGGCAGACATGGCACCTTCAGTGCTACGTAGAGATGTGAGAGGCCCTGCTTGTAGGCGGGGGCCGCTCCGACCGGGCGCCGAGTTCCCTCCGGGAAGATGATGAGCTGGCGCCCGTCCCGGATCGCATCCAGGGCAGCGGCATTCATCAGACTCATTGCCCGCGTTCCCTTGGAGCGGTCGATGGCTACCATGCCGCCGCGCGACAAATACCAGCCGATCAGCGGGATGAGCAGCAATTCCCGCTTCAGGACGTAGGCGAAGTCCGGCAGCACCGTGCACAGGGCCAGGGTCTCGAGGGCTGACTGGTGCTTGGCCGCCACCAGCAGGGGTCCCTGCGGGATGTTCTCAAGGCCTCGGAACTCGACCTGTGTGCCGGCGATCACGCGCAGGAGCCACAGCGTCACCCGTCCCCACAACCGGGCCAGGCGCAGCACGGCACGGTGTGAGACCAGGGCAGGCAGGCCGGCGATGGCAAGGATCGCCGTGACGACGTAGAAGCAGATGTTGAAGGCGAGGGAGCGCAGGGCGATCATGGGAATCCGCGTCGTGGCGGCTCCCCTCTAGCGCGCCAGGGCGCCTGCGGCCAAGCACAGCCGTACCGATGGACGATCAGGCGCCTTCAAAGCGGCCGTCGCGCTGAAGCCCGGCACTCCGCCCGGCGACCAGCCAGTAGACGAGGCCGGCGCCGGCACCGACGACGAAGAGGATCAGCGTCAGGCGTGCCTCCGCGCCCAGAAGGCTGGGATCGCGTCCGCTGGCGCCGGACCGTACGGCGCCGCGAGTGAGCCAGGGGAGGGCGGCGGTCAGCAGGCCGCAGCCGGCGCCGTACCACAGGAGACCGCGGCGCCCGAGAATCTCGCCGCCGAGGCCGATGAGGGCTGGCGGCACGAACAGCAGAACGAACAGCGCCTTGGCAAGACCGGCAACCAGCAGGAGCAGCCCCTCCGGCGGCAGGCCTGCCGACAGGTCGGACAGCGCCATGTCGAGGCCGGCGAGCGCCCCACCGCTCAGCCACGCCTGCGCGGTCGGGTCGACGAGGAGCACCAGGACCAGGATGATGCAGCCCGCCGGGACGGCGAGCAGGAGGGCGAAGGCTGCGAGGAGCAGGCGGCCAAGGGCGTGCATGCCGAGGCTCTACACCCGGCACGGCCGCCCGTCGCGCGAAAGCCGCGCCCGATCCGCGAGGACCGGGCGCGGCTTCGAAGGTGCGGCGCGGTGCGTCAGCCGTGGGCGGGCGCGGCGCCGCCGTGATCGCCGTGCGTGTGCTTCTTCCGGAACCGGCCGAGCCAGTTCGAGAAGTGGCGGATCACCACGTAGAACACCGGCGTTAGGAACAGGCCGAAGAAGGTCGCGCCGATCATCCCGAAGAACACCGCTGTGCCCAGTGCCTGGCGCATCTCGGCGCCGGGACCGGTCGCCACCACCAGCGGCAGGGTGCCGAGGATGAACGCGAAGGCGGTCATCAGAATCGGGCGCAGGCGCAGGCGGCAGGCCTCCACCGCCGCCTCGACCGGGCCGCGGTGCTCGCGCTGCTCGATGTCGTGCGCGAACTCGACGATCAGGATTGCGTTCTTGGCCGCGAGGCCGATGAGCACGATCAGGCCGATCTGGGTCAGGATGTTGTTGTCCTGCCCCCGGAACTGCACGCCCGCCAGGGCGGCGAGCACGCCAGTCGGCACCACGAGCAGGATCGCGAGCGGCAGCGCCCAGGATTCGTACTGCGCGGCCAGGACCAGGAAGACCAGCAGCACGCCGAGGGCGAACACGTAGGCGCCCGTGCCGCTCGCCGCTTTCTGCTGATAGGCGATCTCGGTCCAGTCGTAGGAATAGCCCTCCGGCAGCGCCTTCTTGGCGATGGCCTCCATGGCGTCCAGCGCCTGTCCGGTGGAGATGCCGGGCTTGGCCACGCCCTGGACCGGCACCGAGTAGTACAGGTTGAACCGCTGCACGATCTGCGGGCCGGTGACGTCGCGCACGGAGGCGAGCGTGCCCATGGGCACCAGGGCGCCCGTGGAGGAGCGCACCTTGATCTGCGAGATGTCCTGCACAGAGGTCCGGAACGCCGCGTCGCCCTGCAGACGCACTTGGTAGATGCGGCCCAGCGTGTTGAAGTCGTTGACGTAGGTGCCGCCGAGATCCGCCTGGACCGAGGAGAACACGTTCGCCAGCGGGACGTTCAGCATCCGCGCGATGGTGCGGTCGATGTCGAGGAAGAGCTGCGGCGTCGAGTTGTCGAAGGTCGTGAAGACGCGCTGCACGTCCGCGCTCTGGTTCGCCTGGGCGATCACCTCGCCGGCCGCGGCCATGAGCGGGCCGATATCGGAGGATTGGCGGCTCTCGATCTGCATCTTGAAGCCACCGCCGCTTCCGAGGCCGCGCACGGGCGGTGGCGGGATCACGATCACCCGGGCTTCCTGGATGTCGGAGGTCGCCTTGAGAACGTCGCCCGTGATCACGGCCGCGCTTCGTCCCGCCTCGGCGCGCTCCTTCGCGCCCGTGAGCGTGAGGAACATCACGCCGGCATTGGTGGTGTTGGTGAAGGTCGCGCCGTCGAAGCCGGCGATGATCACCGCGTTGGCAACGCCGTTCACCGTGCGGGCCTGCTTGGCCGCGCGCAACATCACGTCTGTCGTCCGGTTGAGCGACGAGCCGGAGGGAAGCTGGACGACGCCGATCAAGTAGCCCTGATCCTGGTCGGGAATGAAGCCTGTCGGCGTCGTCTGCGCGAGGTGCAGCGTGCCGGCGATCACCCCGGCATAGATCAGCAGCATCACGGCGATCCCCACGAACCCGCCGGTCAGCACGCGGATCGTGCGGCCGTAGGCATTCGAGGTGGCGTCGAAGGCCCGGTTAAAGCCGTTGGCCAGCCAATTGATGAACCGCGTCAGGAAGAAGCGCGGCTCCTTCCGGGCATGGTGCGGCACCAGCAGCAGCTTACACAGCGCCGGCGACAGGGTCAGCGAGTTGAAGGCCGAGATCAGCGTCGAGGCCGCAATGGTCAGCGCGAACTGCTTGTAGAACTGGCCCGAGATGCCCGGGATGAAGGCCGTGGGCACGAACACCGCGGCGAGCACCAGCGCGATGGCGATGACCGCGCCGCCGACCTCATCCATGGTCTTGTGGGCGGCATCGCCCGGCGACAGGCCCTCGGCCATGTTGCGCTCGACGTTTTCCACCACCACGATGGCGTCGTCCACGACGATGCCGATGGCGAGCACCAGCCCGAACAGGGTCAGGTTGTTGAGCGAGAAGCCGAAGGCCGCCATCGCCGCGAAGGTGCCGATCAGCGACACGGGAATCGCGATGACCGGGATCAGCGCGGTGCGCCAGCTCTGCAGGAAGACCAGCACCACCACGACCACGAGGGCGATGGCCTCGAACAGCGTCTTGTAGACCTCGTGGATCGATTCCTCGATGAACTCGGTCGGGTTGTAGGCGATCCGGTACTCGACGTCCGGCGGGAAGTTCTTCTTGACCTGCTCCATCACCTTGCGGACGGAGGCCGCCGCGTCGAGGGCGTTGGTGCCCGGCCGCTGGAACGCGCCGATACCCACCGCGGGCGTGTCGTTGAGGAACGAGTTGGTCGTGTAGTCCTTCTGGCCCATCTCGACGCGAGCGATGTCCTTGACCCGCACGAGGCGCCCGTCCTGCGCCTTGATGATCACCTCGGCGAATTGCTCGGGCGTCTTGAACCGCGCCTGCGACTGCACGACGAGCTGGAACGCCTCGCCCCTGGCGGCGGGCGGGCCGTTCAGCTGGCCGGCCGCAACCTGGACGTTCTGCTCCTGGAGTGCCGTGGTGACGTCGGTGACCGAGAGGCCGTAGGCGGCGAGCTTGTTGGGATCGACCCAGATGCGCTCGGCGTACTCATTACCGCCGAAGATCGTGATGTCGCCCACTCCGTCGAGGCGCAGCAGCTCGTCGCGGATGTTCAGGTAGATGTAGTTGGCGAGGTAGTTCTGGTCGTAGGTCTTGTTGGGCGAGAGCAGGTGCACGACCAGCATCAGGTCGGGCGAGGCCTTGCGAACCGTGACGCCCAGGTTGCGCACGTCCGGCGGCAGGCGCGGCTGCGCCACCGAGAGCCGGTTCTGCACCAGCACGTTGGCGATATCGAGGTTGGTGCCGACCTTAAAGGTGACTGTCAGCAGCATGTTGCCGTCGTTGGTCGACAACGACGTCATGTAGAGCATGTTGTCGACGCCGTTGACCTCCTGCTCGATCGGCGTCGCGATCGTGGCGGCCACAGTCTCGGCGTTGGCGCCCGGATAGGAGGCGCGCACGGTCACGGTCGGCGGCACGATCTCGGGATACTGCGAGACCGGCAGGCTCTCGTAGGCCACGAAGCCGAGGATCAGGAACACGATCGACGTGACCGACGCGAAGATCGGCCTGTCGACGAAGAAATGGGCGAAACGCATCGGTCAAACCTCTGAGGCCCGCCGGTTTCCCGGCCGGGGCCCTGCGTCGTCGGTGCGGGGCGCGCCGCACGGCGCGCGCGAAGGCGGTCGTGGTGAGCCGCTCGGGCTCACGTCTTGCTCGGGGGCAACTCGATGGTGTCCGGGGCGACCTTGGCCCCCGGCCGGACCCGCGAGAGGCCGTTGACCACCACCGTCTCGTCGCCCTTCAGCCCCGATTGAATCACCCGGTAGCCGTCGACCTTCGGCCCCAGCACCACGTCCTTCTGCTGGATCACGTTGTCGGGACCGACCAAGTAGACGATGCGCTTGTCCTGGTTGGCGGCCACCGCCTCGTCGGGGAGCAGCACGCCCTGATACGGCTTGGTCGCCGGCATCGAGACGATGCCGAACAGACCGGGTTTGATGAACAGGTCGCCGTTCGGGACCGTGGCGCGCAGCAGGATCGTGCCGGTGGCGTTGTCGACGCGGTTGTCAACGAAGTCGAGGGTGCCCTTGCGGGTGGGCTTGGCCTCGCCGGAGAGCGCGATCAGGATCGGCACGCCCTTGCCCTGCTGGGTCTGGCCCATGCCGATGCCAAGGCTGTTCTGGTACTTGAGGAACGATTTCTCGTCGACCGTGAAGCTGAAATAGATCGGGTCGAGGGACACGATCGTGGTCAGCATCGTCTGGTCGGCGCTGACGATGTTGCCCTCGGTGACCAGCCGGCGGCTGATCCGGCCGTTGATCGGCGCCTTCACCTCGCTGAAGTCGTAGTTGAGCTGCGCGTTGTTCAGCGCGGCCTGCGCGCTGTCCACATCGGCCTGGGCGGTCAGTGAAGCCTGCCTGCGCTGGTCTGTGACCTGCTCAGAAATATTGCCGCTCCGCGACAATGTCTGCGCGCGCTCGAGATCCGTCTGCGAGAAGGTCTGGCGGGCCTTGGCGGAGGCCAAGGCCGCCTGGGCCTGTTCCAGCGCCGCCTTGTAGGGGCGCCGGTCGATCACGAACAGCACGTCGCCCTTCTTCACGGTCTGGCCGTCCATGAAGTTGATCTTCTCGAGGTACCCGGTGACCCGGGCGCGGACCTCCACGTACTCGATCGGGTCGAACCGACCGGTGTACTGGTCCTGCTCAACGATCTGGCGGACCACGGGCTTGGCCACGGTCACCTTGGGCGGCGGGCCGCCCGGCGCCTGAGCCAATGCGGGCGTCGCGAGCGGGCCGGCCGCGAGGCCGGCGACCAGTCCTGACAAGAGGGTGAGAAGGCTGGGTAGCCGGCTGCGCATCGAGTCCTGCTGTCCGTTGGCCGACCCGCCGGTCGCGCCGAGCTTGACGATTGTTCCGCCGCAGGTGCGCCGTAACCCGCGAGAAACGCTGTTGCTTGTGCGCGAGCGCACATCACGGCCGAGCTCGCCGGATGGATCCGGCGCGCTACTCGATGGCTTCGCCCGCGCCGTACCAGTCCTTGAAGCCGCCCTTGTAATGTTCGGCGATGTCCAGACCTGCATTCTGAACCGCCATGAGAGCGTGCACCGATCTTACGCCCGAGGCGCAGGAGAAGACGGGCCGGCGCCCATCCTCGGCGACAAGCGCTGCGACGGCCTGCGGGTCGAATGCGGACAGAGGATGTGAGACGGCGCCCGGGATATGCCCGGCCTCGTATTCATGCGGTTCGCGCACGTCGATGACTAGGATCGAGCCATCGCTGAGCCCGCGTTTGACCGTGTCGCGATCGAGGTCGACCACTCGCATCGGCAGGTTCTCCGTTCCGCCCGCTCTTGGCCCGTCTAATGGACTGACGCTTTCCCTTATTCGTCAGGGCGGAGCGGCGCAACTGACCGCCGCCGCACCGACGGAGCCGGGAGTCCGATCAGAGAGCCGCGAGCGTCGGGCCCACGGCCGCGAAGTGTCCCGGCCAGTCGGGCGGCTCGTAGCCCTGCAGGCGCTCGACCAGTTCGGCCCGCAGTGGCGAGTCCGGCTGCGCCAGCGCCTCGATCGCCTCCACCCAACCCATTCCGTCGAGCGGATCGCGGAACAGGGCAAAGTCGCCGGCGATCTCTCGATGGACCGGGATGTCCGAAGCTAACACCGGCAAACCCGAGGCCGCAGCCTCCACAACCGGTATCCCATAGCCTTCCGTGAATGAGGGCATCAGCAGGGCGGTGCTGCTGCGCATCAGCGCCGCGAGCCCGTGCGTGGACAGGCCGGTGGCCTCGATGACGTGGGCGCGCACACCGGGGCAGCGTTCCAGCATGTCGACGGCGCTCTCTGCCTCCCAGCCGCGCCGCCCGACCACGATCAGGCGCGGCGTGGCAGCGCCATAGCGCTCGGCCAGGAGCCGCCAGACTTGGAACAACAGGAGGTGGTTCTTGCGCGACTCGATGGTGCCGCAGACCAGGAAGGTTGGCCGGTCGGGCTGGAATAGGGCCCCCTCGCGCCCGAAGGCGGGTTCGACGCCGAGATGCCCGACCGCCACCGGCGGCCGCCCGAACCCTTCCGCGGCGAAATGGTCGAGGGTGCGCTGGCCAGTATCGGTCGAGTTCACCAAAATCGCGGCGGCGTGCCGCCCAATCGTGCGCATCCGCGCCCTGTGCCGGTCGGCCTCGCCCGGGCGCCCGTATTCGGGATGGGTAATCGGAATCAGATCGTGGACGAAGAAGGCCGCACGGACGTCGGGGCGCGCGTACAGCCAATCGAACCGGCGCGGATCGTCGAGGCGCAGATGAGAGGTGTGGAGGTAGAGCGCATCCCGGGGCAGGGCGGCGACGGGCCGGCCGCGCAGCGCGATATCGGCGGTCGTGCGTGCCTGGATCCGGCGCCGCTCGGCGGCGCCGATCGTTGGCTCAGCAGCCGAGCTTGCCGGCCTGGAAGCCGGATCGCCGCAGCGCGCCGCCAGCCCGCGATAGACCGGATCCGAAGCCGCGTCCCGATCCTCCACCCAGCCAGCCGCCACTGCCCCGACGATTGCGAGCGCGCGGTCGCGGTCGAGGATCCGCGGACCGAACGCCGTGGAGACGACGCCGACGCCCTGTCCTGACCGGCCGAGAAAGGCCCGGGCATAGGCAAGGTCGACGCGGTCGATCCCGGATGGACTCGCATGGCGCAGCCGTGTGACGAGGCGCGTGAGGTCGAAAGCGATCGGTCGGTCGGTCATGATCCTCGGGCGAAAGAGGGGGCGGATGGCTCCCGTAGCCGTCTGAGCCGGCGACGGCCAGCGCTTCCCGCCGCTGAGGTCCGGTTGAAGGGGTTGCGCAGCCGAGGCGCGAAGGCTAAGAGCGCCGAGCCCTCGCGGCGTCGGAGTGTAGCGCAGCCCGGTTAGCGCACTAGTCTGGGGGACTAGGGGTCGTGGGTTCGAATCCCGCCACTCCGACCATTATGCCGCAAGGACTTAGACCCGAGAACCGGCGGGTCTGGCTTCCTGAAAATCGTTGATCGGAAGCCAATCGGAAGCCACATCGCAGGATGCGTCGGCTATTCGCCATGCTGGCACCGGATTCCGCACGGGATGGCGACTGCAGCATTCTGACCGTCAGGTTCATCGCATCAGGTTGGCTACTCCCAGGAGCCTCCTGTCG
The DNA here is from genome assembly GCF_054611515.1 of Methylobacterium sp. CM6257. Classification (NCBI taxonomy): domain Bacteria; kingdom Pseudomonadati; phylum Pseudomonadota; class Alphaproteobacteria; order Hyphomicrobiales; family Methylobacteriaceae; genus Methylobacterium; species Methylobacterium sp. CM6257. The sequence goes on along the minus strand of NZ_CM137735.1, from coordinate 4,580,630 downwards.
CACCTCAGGCATGGGCGAACCCCGCATCGTGAGCCCGGCGTTTCAGCTGCTGCGCGAGAGCCTTCGTTAGCGCGTGCGACGTGGTTCTAGGTGTTTGGTCCCGCTGTGTGGTGGTCGAGGACGATCGAGGCAGTGACGCCCACCGACACGATGATGCCGAGGAACGACGCTTCCTCAGCGACTATTGAGGCGTAGAGTTGGGCGAGGACCAGCAAGACGCTCAACAGGCCTTCGAACTACGCACCTCAGGGTACTCGGGCTATCTGCTTTCCAGTCGGCAGCTCCAGCCTGCCGATCGCGCGACCACCGAGCAGCCGCGCGGCCGTGCTCACGAGCAACGTGATCAAGCCTGCCAATACGGGCAAACCGGAGGACTTGGATAAGGTCGCGTTCTGGCCGGGCTGGATCGCATTGGCGATGCCGGCGAGGATGGTGAGGCCGTAGAGCAGCAACTTGTCCGGCTACCGCCTGAACACGCGGCCAAGCTCCCCCATTAGGTTGGTGGGCGTGCTTCTGCCGCACCGATCCGCTGCGGGGCACATGATCGTGCCGGACCCGGCACAGTCGAATCCACCGAGTACAGGATCGGATAGCGGTATCGGCCTTGGGGGGAAGAGGTTGCCCTGCCAGCCCACTTGAAGGGACTGATTGCAGGCGGCGGGGCGGACCGGAAAACACCGATCGCCGCGAAAGCTACACGCTCTGCGGCTTGGCCGAACTCACCCAGATCAGCCTCTCCATAGCGGCCCTTCCAAGCGCCCGCTTCGGATCGTAAGCGGCCGTCACAACGACGTCTGCTTTTCCCGTTCCCAGTCCAGTCCAGAAGCGGACGGACCACAATCGGCCAGAACAAACGTGAATAAGGATGACGGATCGCGCGCGGTCGACATCATTCTGGATCCGGGAGGCAAGGCCGTCGCGACAATCACCAAGGCGGATGCTTATTTCGGCGAGGCCGATATCGTTGGTCACCCGTACACCGCCGGCTACGAGCCAATCCGCGCCTCGAGCAGCGGAGTGACCGGGATTTACTATGTCGGGTATCCGAAGAAGTAGGACCGAGCCTCGGCCGGCATCGTCTCAGCAGCCTCAGGAACGTAGGCGGCGGCGCCGATGGCCTGCGGATGACTCTGAGCAAATTCTTGTATAAAATAGCACAAATATAGCAAAGCTCAATCTTTGCTGGAGTTCGGCCATGTTCGATCCCTTCTCGGAATACCGGCATGTCGTAGCTGCTCCCTGCCCGACCGGGGATCCGAGCGATTGTCTCGCAGGAGCTTGGGCGTATGGAGTCTGTGGCGAGGATTGGGTTTGGAGCTGGTGCGATGCCGACAGGATCCGGATCGCATTCCGCCGCGAGAGCGACTGCGTCTCCTTTCTCGACCACGCGGGGTCGGCCTGTCCGATAGCGCCAGTAGGGCTGTACGACACTCCGCGAATGAGCCTCTGAGACCGGCTCTAATGCTCTGATCATCGGTACTCAGGCCGACAAGTTCGGGCCACGCCGGAGTGCAAGACATGCGGCGCCCAGATCGAAACCACGGCCCGGATCTGCCGGAACTGTGGTGCTGGCGTTGACCTGGTTAGTGGTGCAAAGCCTATGCAAGTTCTCGGGCTGTGACAGCTTATACCAACGGCGGCCGGGCGTGACTCCTTTTTGAATGACGGACTGGGTTTGGCGTGACTCTGTGCGTCCTGCTGAGTGGCGGGAGCGGTACGATGACACTTGCGATCACACGCCTGGATCTGACGGCCGAGGATCTTCGGCGTGCGGCGCGGTCGAGCCGGAGTGTTGCCCAAGCCCGTCGCTGTCTTGCGATTGCGTCCGTCCTGGATGGCCAATCGCGTACGGCGGCAGCGGAGAGCGCCGGGATGCAGAGACAAACCCTGCGGGACTGGGTGCACCGCTACAATGTGGACGGCGTTGCAGGGCTGATGGATCGGCCGCGTCCAGCACGTCCCGGCCTGCTGAGTGCGGCGCAACGGGCGGAGTTCGACCGGATCGTCGAGGCGGGTCCAGACGTGGCGGCGGACGGGGTGGTGCGCTGGCGCCGCCGCGATCTCAAGCGGGTGGTAGAGGCTCGCTTCGGCGTGGTCATGGCCGAGCGCACGATCGGGGATCTGCTGCACGCCCGCGGCTTCCGCCACGTTTCGGTGCGGCCGCGTCACCCGAACTGTGACGCGGCGGCCCAGGCGGATTTTAAAAAACCTTCGCCGCGCGGGTCGCGCAGGTGATCCCCGAGGAAGCCCGCGGCCAGCCGCTTGAGATCTGGTTCCAGGACGAGGCCCGGATCGGCCAGAAGGGCACGCTGGCCTACGTCTGGGCGCGCCGAGGCACGCGCCCGCGCGCCGTGCAGGACACGCGCTACGCCTCGGCCTACCTGTTCGGTGCCGTCTGTCCGCAGCGCGGCGTCGGCGCGGGCCTGGTGATGCCGCGCGCCGACACCGAAGGTCTCAACGCGCACTTGGCCGAACTCGCTCGAACCGTGGCGCCGGGGGCCCACGCCGTTCTCGTCCTGGACGGTGCTGGCTGGCACAAGAGCACTGATCTCGTCGTTCCCAGCAACATCTCGCTCCTGATGCTGCCGCCATACGCACCTGAACTCAATCCGGTCGAAAACATCTGGCAATACTTACGCCGCAACAAACTCGCCCATCGCCTCTACGACAGCTACGAGGCCATTGTCGAAGCGTGCTGCGACGCCTGGAACTGGCTCATTGCCGCGCCAGACACCATCACCGCCATCGCAAACCGGACATGGGCAAACGTGTCAGCATAACCCGCCGCTGGTATTAGTTGGCGAAGGCTCGGGGCGATCTCGAAGAGGGGCGAGCGCACGCTGCGGCGCCTGCTCATCATCGGCGGCAGCGCCGTGGTGCGGCAGGCATCCCGGACTGGGGTGGTCAAGGGATCGTGGCTGGACAAGATGCTGGCGCGCAAGTCACGCATGCTGGTGACGGTGGCGCTAACCAACAAAATGGCGCGCGTCGTTTGAGCCCTTCTGAAGGGCGGGAGCTACCGAGCTCCGGCGGTGGCCGCGGCGTAGAGCCGAGGCCGACGCCAGAGGCTGTCGGGGACGCCAGGTCGGTCGAAGGAGGGTATCGGATAACAAGCGCCTCATCCTCATCGTCCACGATTACGACAAGGCCGGCGTTCTCGGGGGCTCGATAGCGCAGTCTAATCTCAGCCACTGAAGGCGGCCTCGCTATTCCGGCGGTGCTCATCGAGCTTCGCAATCGCCGGTTCGGCAAGGCGCCGGGTCTGAGCCAGATGGCGGTTGAGGATCTTCTGAGCGTGCGCCTGGGAGTGCCCGATGATCGTCCCGATCTCCGAAACGGTGCAGGCCGCCTCGGCGAGCATGGTGACGGCCGTGCCTCGCAGATCGTGGAAGTGCAGGTCCTCACTTGGCGATGCCGCCCAACACCTTTCTCACCGGCGCGCTCGCCCACGCGGCACAGATCTTCGGTCGAGAGGATGCCAGCGTCCCGATCTCCGCCGAGGACCGGAACAACTTCGTGAAGAACAAGGTCCCAATCCTCGCGGAGGAGCGCCTGGCCCTGGTGGTCCGTCGGCCCCGGGCGCTGATCAAAGGCACCTTCGCTGTGCAAGGAAGCACGTGATCGCGCCCGTCCCCCGATACCGCCCGCACGGTCGAAAGCGACGCTTGGTACCGACACCCCGAGGTCCGCTCAGGCTGGCGGCCGAACCTTGGCTTATTCGCGAGCGGGCGTTCCGCCTGCGACTCCAAGCAGACCCTCACGACGTCCGCTGCGTGGCATTCCGACATACCGATCTGCTATGATTGGCTCCGTTGAGCAGGTTCGGTTTGGATGATCTCAATGGACATCCAAATCAGACCGATGGGCAAGGTTCGTCCGGACCATACCCAAATTGAGTAGCCGCGCTGCTCGGAACTCTGTAGCGAACCGCGCCGTATGAATTGGGCGGTCTATATGGGTTGAGTGGTCTGTGTCCGGACCGCGCGGATCTCAGGTGGGAGGGTCTATGCGTCTTCTCATCCGCATCATCATGGCAGCCAGCTTGATCATGGCTGACGCCGCTCAAGCCGCCTCCCTGACCGAGGCACAGGATGAAAGGCAGGCCGCAAACGAGCGGGCGGCGAGCTACCAGGCGCGCTTCAAGAACATCTTGGATCGCGACGAGAAAACCTGGAGGCGTCTCTCCGCCTCGATCTGCACTGGGTGTGGTTCGCCTCCGCCGCCTCTGGCGATCGACAAAACCAAGTCTTTGTACATGCCGCACCGTCGTGAGGCGGAAACACGGACACCGAACACCGATAAGACAGCCTCAACGTCAGCCACACAGTCGGCTTCGATCCAGAGTACTGCCCTGCACGAGCGTAGGAAGGGGCGCACCCGTGTGGTCCGGTCCACGCGTAGCTCTGTCCGCGTGGCGGCGCGAGTGCGGCGGCACGCTCGGTATGCGCGCCTGCGCATGGTCCGGCACCAGAGACACTTGGCTCTTCTCCAAATGCGGAAGCAACGGCAGGCTCATGCCCTGCTCACGTCTCGGGCGCGGCATCATACGCATCACGTGAAGCTGGCAGCTTGGTCGTTCAAGCCACCGTATAGGCCACTGTTCCCAGCTTGGGTCGTGATGTGGACGAGGTTCACGGCTGGCTTCGAGCGCCATCTGCGTCACGATCAGCAGGCGGGGAGGTGGCGCAGGCAGTGAACCGCTCTGGGTTTCCGGAAGTCGTTTCGTAGGTTCCGCTTCGGCGGCGCACGCAGAATAGCCGAAGCGGAGAACGGCCCGAGATCCTGTCCCCTGAGGTTTGCTTCGATCAGCGGACAGGCGTGTCGGCGGACGGGGTCTCAACGGGCTGTTTCGGCCTGCCGTCCAGAGTGCTTGGCGAGTTCAGCCCGGAGGCGCGCCACTTCGGCCTCGTGTCTCGCGGCAGAGGCTTCGATCCGCGAGCATAGATGGTCGTAGAACGAGTGTAGCGACTGCGTCAGGCGCATCATCGGTTCCTCCATCTGACAGTCGTTCACTTCCGCACGGTGGCTGACGCCCCGATCAAGCGGCTAGTGAACCACGAACCAAGACCTTGAGATTGGTTGCCCCTGGCCTGGCGCCAAGACCGGCTCGCGACGTGGCGCGCCAATCTATGCGCCAGCATCGGTGCACTTTGGGCATACGAAAACCGGACCAGCCGCTGCTGGCACGCAAGTCCGGTTCCGGCCGTAGCGCGCAAGGCCGCTCACCACCCTTCTCGGACATCGCCGTCGCCGAATCGATTCCGCTGACAGCCTGGAGCGCACTCCGCCGGAGCTGGCGCCGGTCCGGCGCAAGCGCGTTCGTGACACCAAGGGCTGAGAGCCGCACAGGCCGGACCGGCCGGCGGCCGAGATCCCCGATGACGCGTTCTTGCGGGTGCTGATGGAGGAGGCAGCTGGCGGGAAGAGCCTGAGGATCTGACCTCAAGCGCTCGAAGGCCGGCTCGGGAGTCGTGTCAAGCAGGCGGAGGCGGTGCAGGGCCGAGAGCCGTTCTGTATCCTTGTGTGCGGTGACGGGCATGGCCGTACCTTCCCGCAAATGAGGCTGCCGTCCAGCCAGCGATGCGGGAAACGCGAGCTATGGCGCAATGCCGAACCGACAGCGCCGGCCCTTAACCCATTAGCGGTCGTCAAGGGCCGTAAGGAGGGCCGGCCGTCGTGTACGCCCAGCAGCGTGTTAGCTCGCCAGGCGTTGATCCTGGCGCCGGTTGACCTCGAACTCCTGCAGATCAAGGGCAAGCCGAATGATCTGATCCGACTTGAGGCGAGCCGGTTCCAGCGGACCGCCAAGTCCGTGCCTCAGATAGACCTCCAGCACCTCCGGCGTGCGCATAGCGCCACCCATGGTCCAGTTCGGAAATAAACGACTTGGAACGTCGCGGACATTGACGATTGCGGCACCTGAGTGGCGCGCGTCACGAGCGATGCGCTTGTATGTCTCGCTGACCTGCGCGCGCTCACCCTCTAAGATCTGAACGAACCAAGTCTTGTCAAAGATCAAGAAGCCAGTAATGCCATCGCGACTGTTGTTGCGCTGAGAGATCGACAGGATCTCGCGCATGTTGGTCAGCATGGCACGGCTGTCGCCCGGCACAGTGTTGCGGCTGTAGTAGACGAGCTGGTGGATCATCGACCTCGTGCCTTGCTGCTTATGGCGGGTAGTGCGCCAGCGCTGAACCGCTCGCCCCGTCCGAAGGAAGGCTCGGTCTGCGCATCGCACGCGCAGAGTGTCCCTGATCCATTAAGATTTGCTGAGTTTGGCCCGGCTCTCCTATCGGAGGGCGAATGGCCACGTGGAGCGTTCGTTAACAGATCCTGATTTAGCTCCCGTTCTCGGAAGAGGGCTGTTGCTGTGACCATCGTGGAGCTTGTTCGACTGTTCGCGGAGCCGCTCGATACGGCGGTAGTCCTCACCGACGTTGACCTAGAGCGACCGGGCCCGACGGTCCTGTACGTCAACCCAGCCTTCGCCCGGATGAGCGGGTACTCCGAAACCGCAATCGTCGGTCACTCGCCGCGTTTGCTGCAAGGGCCCGGCACGCGACGGGAGATCACCCGGCAGGTCGCGCGCAAGGTTCGGGCAGAGGGCCGGTTCCACGCTGTTTTGGAGAACTATCGCAGCTCGGGTCAGGCCTACCTGTGTGAGCTCGATGCCCGTCCGCTGCTGGATCGCGATGGTCAGCCCCTTGCCTTCATCGCGTTTGAGCGGGAGGTGGTGCGCCGAAGGGGGCGTCCCTCACGTGATGTTGCGGGGCGATATACACCAGCTGCTCCGGCGCACCTCGACGTGAGCACGCTTCAGCTCCAGCCCACAATCTTCGGCTGATTCGCTCATCGGGCATGGAAGCCGATGCTGCTCCATGCGTCGTGTATGCTGGCGGCCGCATATGCCGCCGCCCTGCTGACACGCGGTCGGGAGCTCGGTTCTCCACCGGGCCGTCGACGCGGAGACCTGGACGGCGCAGCTCACCGCGGAGACCCGGTTCGCGCGCTGCGGCCTGCCGCCCTTGGGCAACGACGCGGATCATGCGCGACGTCGCGCGGACGCGCCTGCCCGCCGCGTCGCGCTCGATATGATCGCGACTCAGCGGCAGGGGTGACGCCGACCATCTCGGCCGAGATAGGTTCCGGTTCGCGGGTCGTACGACCGGAAGCGACGGGCGCAGTAGCGGTCGTCATCGGTGGCGCGGTATGGTTCGGTATCGGCGTCGCCGTAAGTGACCGGTGCGTAGCCGCCATAATATCCGGCGTCGTAGCCGTACTCGTATCCCGGATAACTGTAGTATCCCGGATAGCCGTAGCCCCCGTAGAGGCCTCCCGCGGCCAGTCCCAGGCCAAGCCCGCCGAGCGCATATCCACGCCGGCCGTAACCGTGACCATAGGAACGTCCATAGAATCCGCGGTTGAGGCCGTAATGTCGGTGAAGGCCATAGCCGCGGTTGACGGCGATTCCCTGTCCGAAGCTGCGGTTGGGGACGGCGCCGACAAGTGGAGTCCTGAAGTTGTGATTGCCGAAGCCGCGATTGGCGAAGCCGCCGCCTGCCACCGCGGCCCCGAGGTTGTGATTGCCGAAGCCACGATTGGCGAAGCCGCTGGCTGCCGGAGCTCCGAAGTTGTGGCCGCCGAAGCCGTGATTGGCGAACCCGCCGCCCGCTGCCGCAGCCCCGAAGTTGTAATTGCCGAAGCCGTGATTGGCGAAGCTGCCGCCTGCCTGCGCTCGGGACACTGTAGGAGCCGCCGCAAGGGCGCCCGCGATGATTGCCGATGCTATCGCCTTGGCCGTCTGGATCATGGTCGTCACTCCGGCTGTGTTGATTCTGTAATTATCAACGTCGCGCCAAAGCTGCCATTCCCGCTTCCTTTTGTCCTGCGACCGGATCGCTGCGCTGATCGGCGGCCGAATGGCTCCTCGTCTATCCGCAGAGTGGCGCTTCGAGCATGGGTTTCCGCGGTGTAGTGCTGCTCGTGACCGTGCTGACCAGACGGTTCACGGTGCGACCGCTCGGTCGCCCTATCGAAGCGACCGGTGACGTGCCGCAACTGCGCGAGCGCCACACGCTCGGCGTGGCCCCGCAGCAGCGGGAGCGGTAAGGCCGCATCGGCATTGCGGTTTTCCTCAACGATCCACAGCGCTCCACCGCGATCCCGGCGCTGGCCGACAGAACCATTGAACCCCGGCCTCGTCCGGCGCTTTGTTCTGCATCTGTTCTCGAAGGGATCCAGACCGCGATGCACGCTCAGCCGCACGAGCCGCCCGTGGAGCTCCGCCTCACCGAGGCCGAGGCGATCGCATTGCGCTACTACCGGGCCGCCCAGCGCGATGGCTGGACGGCTCTGGTGCAGGCCATCGCCGACGCGCTCGCCGACCTCGACGCGGCCGAGCAGCGGCTGGCCGGGCAGGGGCGGCTGGTCTCACACGGCTACGCGCGCGGCCGCCTGAACGGCTGAGGCGATGGTTCAGCGCTTAGGGGACATCGCCGGCGACCGGCTGGCCATCGACTGCGCGCCCTGCCGTCGCCACGGCAGCTACCGCCTCGACGGGTTGATGGCGCGCTTCGGGCCGGAGATCGCGACGCGCGACCTGCTGCGGGCGCTCACCGCCTCGTGCCGCCACCAGCGCGGACCGGGCGCCAAGGTCGCGCGCCCGTACGAGCACCAGTGCCTGGCGACGCTGCGTCTGCCCAAAGCCGTCAGCCTGGAGCCGCCGGTCCCGCCCGGCACGCCGTTTGCCATCGAGGTCTGGGACGAGCGCGGCCGTGTCGAGCTGCGGCTCGGGGTGATCTACCCGCTGGACGGCGCGCGCGCGGCGTTCGCGGCGGTCAAGGACGCCTATCCGAACAACGAGGTCACGTTGCGGCAGGCGGCTCGGGTGGTGTGCCGGCGCGAGCGGCCGGGCGCGCCGGCCCACGTCGATGCCGATCCGGGTGGCCGGTGAAGCCCACGCTCCACCACCTCCGGCAGTCGAGGCGCAGATCCCGACCGGCCCAACGTGTGCGACGGGTGGTGAGCGGACGTTCGACCGCCTGATCCCGCGGGCTTGCTTCCCTACCGAAAGCCGACCTTCGCCGATTGGGCGTTATGATGCGTCACAATCTGCCGCGATGACCAGGAACGCGAGGACACACAACCCTGTCAGCCATGCCTCACACGTCTAACTGATGGTGGTGTCCCGTCTTATCAAGCAGTGCGAACAGAAGTGATTAGAATCCGCGCTTCGGTTCACAGCGCAATCCGAATTGTCGTCACATCGATGTGGTGAAGGCGGAGGGAGACGATCATGAAGACACCTCTACTCACCCTGTCAATTTTGGCCGCCCTCGCCGGCGCGGCCCTTCCGATGTCCGCACGCGTCGCGGCCGCCGCCGAGGATGTCCAGACGGCCATGCAGCGCCTGAAGGCGAAGACTGCCGAACTCGGTGCTCCGAGCGTGAAGGGGGAGGATGCCGTCGCCGGAAAGACCGTCCCGGCCCTCTATTTCGGCCAGACCAAGATGAACAACAATTTCGCCGTGGTGGACGCCGTGCAGAAGGACGTGGGCGGGACCGCGACGCTGTTCGTCAAGAGCGGCGGCGAGTTCGTGCGCGTCGCCACCAACGTCAAGAAGGACGACGGCTCGCGCGCGATCGGCACCGTCCTCGACCCGAAGGGAAAAGCCTTCGCGGCGATCACGAAGGGCGAGGCCTATTTCGGTGACGCCGACATTCTGGGCAAGCCCTATACGACGGGCTACGAGCCGATCCGCGATGCCAGCAGCGGCGTCATCGGGGTCTACTATGTCGGATACCCGAAGAAGTAGGGCTTGGTGAGCTAGGCCGCGACGCAGCGAAGCGTTCCAAAAGGGCCTGTCCGTGTGGAATGCTCCAGACGACCACCAAGACCGTTCCAAACGGAGGGCGTAAGTTTCCGGAACGCCTCGGCCTCGAAGCCCTCGAACCCATCGAAACAGCCAAGTTCGCCTGTCGGCGCTGGGAGGGCTCCTCCAGAAGGTCCGCTACGCCATTGCAAGCGGTCCTTCGCTGGTTGCACCTAAATGACTGCGCAGGGTCGAAAGCGGCCTTTGAGCCACCCATCATACTGCCGCGATTGCCGGCCCACTATTCATAGCAGCCCGCGGTAACGCCAGCCTGCAGAATCAAGGACATCGCCCCGACGGTTAGCCTTGCGCAGGTTCGAGCCGCGGCGCGGTCAGGCCGAAACCGACCGCGCGGGTTCTGGGCCAAGAACAGGCCTGCAAGGCCGCGCCGCACTGAGGGCAGACCCTGTGCGATCCTAGTCCGCGTTTCGACTCACATCCGCGCCCGCGGCCGCGGTCTCCTGCAGGATGGTCGGCACTGCGTCGGCGATCTCGCGCGCGAGGAAGCCGACAGGACCGATCCGGTCCGCCAGCCGCCGACCGGCCTCGCCGTGCAGGAAGACGCCCCAGAGCGCGGCCGTGAGGACGTCTGTCCCTCGGGCCAGAAGCCCCGCCAGGACGCCCGCGAGGGCGTCGCCGGAGCCCGATGTTGCGAGACCCACGCCGCCCCCGCGGTAGTGCCACCGCTCTCCGGCCGCGCTGACCACCCAGGTCTCCGCGCCCTTCAAGATGACGGTGCAGGCGAGCCGCTCCGCTGCCCGCATGGCCGCTGCCAGCGGATCCGCCTCGACGGCCTCGCGCTCCATGTCGAGCAGTTGGGCCATCTCGCCCGCATGCGGGGTGATCAGAGCCCGACCGCCGCAGGATCGGACCGTATCGGAATGGGTGCCGAGACCGCAGACGGCGCCGGCATCGAGCACGAAGCTGGCCGGCGCCTCTCCCGGCAGCAGCGACCGGACGAGTTGCTCCGTCGCGTCGCCGGAGTTCAGGCCGGGCCCCACGAGGATCGCGTCGCAGCGTTGCGTCAGGGTGGGAAGCCGTTCCGAGAGCCGCGACGGATCGATCTCGCCTTCCGCCGTCCCGCCGAGCGCGATGACTCGCGCTTCGGGCACGGCGACACCGATGGCCGTCGCCGCACTCTCGACCGTCGCGATCCGCAGCCGGCCCGCCCCGGCCCGCAGCGCCGCGACTCCGGCCAGCAACGCGGCTCCCGGCAGCTCCGCCGAGCCGCCCAGGACGAGGACGGTGCCGCGCTCCTCCTTGCTGCCGGCCTCCGGGATCGGCAGGGGACGCCCGTGGAGACTCTCCGCATCGAGATTGTTCACACGCATCGGGACATGCTCGTTTGGACGCAGGGAGTGTCGCGGATCGAGCCGTCCGCGTCCGGGTCCGGACGAAACGCGGCGGCAGGATGTGGAACCCGCCGGCGCCGAAGCGGGTCCTTGCGTCAGATGCGTCATTACGATCGGGCCAGCCATGCCGCAGCACCGGCTTCGGGAGCAGCAGTTCCTCGATTGCCTCATCATCGGCGGCGGACCGGCCGGCCTGACGGCAGCGCTCTACCTCGCCCGTTTCGGGCGCGCCTTCGTCGTTGTGGATTCCGGCCGCTCCCGCACGGCCTGGATCCCGGTCAGCCACAACATGCCGGTCTTTGCCGAGGGGATTTCGGGGCAGGACATCCTCGACCGACAGCGCGCGCACGTCGCACGATACGGCGGGCAGATCCTCCCGGGGCTGGTGACGCACCTCGCGCGGGTGCGCGGCGGTTTCCGGGCCGCCATCCAGGCCCCCGGTGCGGACGGAACGCGGGAGATTGAGGCCCGGCGTGTTCTCCTCGCCACCGGGGCCGAGGATGTGGAGCCCGACCTCCCGGAACTCCCGGATGCGATCCGGCGTGGGCTGGTGCGCTACTGCCCGATCTGCGACGGCTACGAGGCCCGAGCCAAGCGCATCGCGGTGATCGGCTACGGGGACCGCGGCCTCGGGGAGGCGGTCTTCGTCGCGCGGACCTACTCGCAGGATGTGACGCTGATGACCCTCGGCCAGGGACTTGAGCTCGATGCGGCCCAGCGCGAGCGCGTGCGCGAACACGGCATCACGGTCATCCCGGAGCCGGTCGTGAGCCTCGACGTGGAGGACGGACGGATCACGCTGCTCCGCACGGCCGACGGGGAGCGGCACCGATTTGAGGTGCTCTATTCGGCACTCGGGCTAAAACTGCGCTCCGAACTCGCCCAAGCGCTCGGGGCCGACCATGACGAGACCGGAGCGATCAAGGTCGACGAGCACAACCGCACGAGCGTGCCAGGTCTCTACGCGGCCGGCGGCGTGGTGCGCGGTCTCGATCAGGTCGTGGTGGCGATGGCGCATGGGGCGGTCGCCGCCACGGACATTCACAACCGGTGCGAGTTGCCGACCGAGGAGGAGCTCGAGGGCTCAGAAAAGCCTGCCGGTTCCTGAGCCGGCAGGGATTCCCTTTGGGCGCGGCCAGGTTCGATGGACGCGGGAGACCGGCGCTATTGGGCGGCGGGGGCGAGCGTCAGGGTCCCCTTGAACGGTTGGGACCGGTCGTTCACGCTCGTGCAGCCGTACGGGTACTGGCCCGCCGCGATCGTCCGGACGCGAAGCTCCCCCTTGCCGTTCTGCTTGACCGTGTACCCCTCGTTGCTCGCGACATGCACGACGTCGCCGTCATGATGCAGGACGTTCTTGTTCTCGAAGATCTGGGGCGCCGTCAGCACGATCTGGCTGGAGGAACGGTTCTGGACGTGGATGCTGACATCCGTGTTGGCGGGCAGGCGCAGCTCGGCGGGCGCGCATTTCGCGGCGCCATCCTCCACCGTCATGGTCAATTCGACCGACGGCATGGTCTCGGCCGCGCCGGCGGGGCCAACCACGAGGAGCGCGGCGGCCAGCGCCGGAGCGAGACACGAGGCCGGAAACCCGTTGAGGCGAAGAAGACCGGATCCAGAGGTCATGCGCACTGCTCTCGCTATCTGATTGCAACTATCGGCATTGCCTCAACCGCGCGAGCGAAGGCGCAGTTCAAACCCCGATCGCGGGAGCAAACGCGTATCTTCAATCCTCGACAGGACGCCGGCTACGCCGCCGGTCCACCGACCCGCGACGCCGCCCCGGATTGCCGAGCGGACAATCGGAGCGATCACGACCAGGCTCCGAGAGGCCGCGTAAGACCCCGTGCCTGCAACGTCGCCCTGCTGGCTTCAGCGATTGGAGGACGTCGATCTGACGGGCGCGACCCTGCGCAGGATACTCCTAATGTGGGCACGAAGCGCCGCAATATCCCGCCCCGGCTTGACCGGTTCCGCCGCCGACACCGAGGTGACTCTCACGTCGTCGATCATTGGATCCTGCACTGCGAGATGGCGATGCACCCTAGCGCCTGAGCGGGCGGCCGAACACATCATTTCATATGCAAAAATAATCGGGGAGCGGCCCGTTCTACGTAGAGCGGCAGCGCGATGCCCTGCCAGGCATTGCTTATCGATCAACTTTGGCCGGGATGAGCGGTCCAGTCTGATCCGTCTACAGTTTTGGAGACAATTATTTCGCGCAATCGATGTTGAAAGTTTTTTGAGGGGGCTGACGCGATCCGTTGGATCGGGACCGCGCGCAAGATGTCTTTAGCAGTCCCGACCTCCGGACATGAGGATATCGTGATCGACGAGACAGTGAAGTCCCGGAAGCCGCATCGGACCCGGGACCTGTATCGGCGCTCCGACATCCACTCGGGTCGAAATCGAGGGGCGTCCCAGCCGATGCGGTCGGGAGATGATGGAGAGCATCAACCTGCGCCCGATTCAGGAGGCACGACCCAAAGCGAGGCTCCTGCCACTCGGACTTATGGCCAGACCTGCGCCAGACGCATCTTGGAGCCGCGCAACTGAAGGTGTCCATCGAGATCTTCTTCGGCGATCCGCAGGGAGGCGAACGCCGGGTGGATGGCGCCCCGGCATTCTTCGATGATCCGAAGGTGATTGAACTCGTCCTTGCCTTAACAAGCATCGCCGACGAGACGACGCGCAGCGGCATCCTGTCCATCATGAAGGACGCCGCGGCGCTCCATCACAGCCGTACGCTCGACGGGCCGCAGAAATGCGGCGTGGCGGATTGAGGGCACAGATTCTACGCAGAATCCGCATTTGATCGCGGCTACTTCAACTTATACGCGAGCTCGATCACAGCGCGAGGGCGCCATGGACGGGCGGGACGGTTCCATCGTCATCCTGATAGCGAGCGCCTATCTCGGCGGGGCGGTGGCGTTTGCTGCGTGCTGGCCGCACGGCCTCCTCCTTGCCATCGCGGCGGCCCCGATCGGCGGAAGCCTAGCGGCACTCGTCGTTGCCCTGCTGCTCTATCGACGTCGCGCCGCTCTCAGGAATCGACCGCTAACCGGAATACGTTCGGTCCCGCCGGGGGTAGCGGGTTCCGGCCGGCGAGCGCGTTGATCGGCGGGGTCGCGTCTGAAGGTTCGGCCCGAAGCGGGGAAGGCGTCACGGCCTCGGCCCCCAGCTGACTTATGGTGCGGGTGGGCCTCAGTGACGCCGTAGCACCTGCTTGAACCGGCTGCCCGCATGAGGATCGACGTAGTGAAGAAGTGCGGTGGCGCGGACCGCGTCGGCATCGCAGGGCTCATTCGTGTGCAATGAGCGGTAGCCCCAGAAGAAGTACAGGCTCCCAGGCTTGAGAGAGAGGCGGATCACGCGCTGGCTACCCCGGTGGTAGGCGGCCTGGAGGAGCGCCTGTGTGAGTGGGTTGTCGACCAGAACCTTGTCCACGAGGTTGGCGAGATAGCTCCGGCGCAGACTGCGGGTGTTCGGATGGATGATCAATCGGCCCGGGGCGCCGTGGTCCGGCATCGTGATGGGAATGAGCGCGGTCAGCACGTAGGAATCGAAGTGGAAGCGCATCGAGTGCTTCCTGGCCCCATTCCCGGAGAGGCAGCGCAAGATCTGGTAGAAGCCGACATCGGGAGCGGGACGGCCAGTCTCGCGCTCGTAGATGCCGCGGCACAAGGCCACGAAGCTCGGGTCGTCGGGCAGGTTCGCGAGAAACGTTCCGCCGAGATCCTCCGTCCCGGTGAAGCCGACATACTCCCCACCGTTGGCCGCGACGGCCTCGGCAACGAATGCCCGCGCGTCCCGCAACGCATCCGGACGCACGAAGTCCTCGACGACCGCGTAACCCCGACGGGTTATCTGATCCGCCAGGGCGTCGGCGCGCGCGCCAGATAGATCTCCACACAAAAAATGCACGTCAGCACCCCCCTTACGCGAAGATCGGCCTCTCTTGAATCAATCTAAACTGGTACATTGTTATTAACTTGCTGCCTTTCAGCAGTTCAGGTCAAGCGGAAGTTTTGAACGTACTGTGAAATCCTGACCGAGTTTGGGCCGCGACGCCCCGCATCAATCCATTGGGCGACGTCCCGGCGTGACCGGAGGTTCCGCGCGGCAAACGGCGGCTGTGGGATCCGGGCGGTCCGGCTTCGCCAGCTTGGAGCGTCCCCGTCCAACACGCAGCGGAAGCTGGCAGGGAGTCGTATCGCGACAATGTCCGTTCGCAACGGCCGATGGCGCTTAGCGTTAAGCCGGCTTGAACCACGTTCACCTGGCCCGCCGAATAAAAGCAGACAATGGCACCGACGATTGGATTTACAGCCTCTTAGCATTTGGCATGCTTTGGTCGCGCGCTGAAAACCGGACACAAAACATGCCGAGCGAAACGTCGACCGCGTGGGGCCGCGGCGAGCTGTACGAGACTCTGTGCCTGCTCACGATCGGCGTCGGGATCTGGTTCGTCGGCGTCACGCTCGGGACCTTCGACCTCCTGAACGGCGTCATTCGCATCTATGGCCTCAATGATCTCCTCATGCTGGCAGCCTGCATGGGGTTGGCCTTGTGCGGCGCCAGTGTCCGTAAATCGATCCTCCTCCGACGGCTGATGCTGGAGCGGGACGCGGCGGCCGCGCAGGCCGAGGCCATTGCCCGGCACGACGGCCTCACGGGCTTGGCCAACCGGCGCAGGTTCATCGACGCCGTGGAGCGGGCGCATGCCGCGGCGGCCGCTGAGCCGACCTCGGCGGTCCTGCTGATCGACCTCGACCGCTTCAAGCCGGTCAACGACCTCTACAGCCACGCGGCCGGCAATGCCGTCCTCTGCGCCGTGGCCGAGCGCCTCCAGCAGCTCCTGCCGCCCGGCGGCGTGGCGGCCCGGCTCGGTGGCGACGAATTCGCCATGCTGGTTCCGGTCGAGCACGGCAGCGAGGGGCTGACCCGCTTGGCCCAGGCGGTCATCGCCAGCATCTCCGAGCCGGTCTCCTGGAATCAGAACGACCTCAAGGTCGGCGCGACGGTCGGGGTCGCGGTCGTCGCCACCGACCACACGGATGCCGATGCGGTTCTGCACGCGGCGGACCTCGCCATGTACCAGGGCAAGAAGGAAGGGCGCGGCAACTACCGCTTCTTCCGAAGCACGATGGACGAGGAGTTGCGCGCCCGGGCCCGGATGGAGACGGAGTTGCGCACCGCCATCGAGACCGGCGCGATCGAACCCTACTACCAGCCGGTGGTCTCGCTGCCCGAGAAAGAGATCGTCGGCGTCGAAGTGCTTGCGCGCTGGCGCCACCCGACCCGGGGCCTCGTCGGCCCGACCGAGTTCATCCCGGTGGCGGAGGAGACCGGCATGATCGCCGATCTCAGCTACAACTTGATCCGCCGCGCCTGCATCGACGCACGGGCTTGGCCACCCCACCTGATCCTGGCGGTGAACATCGCGCCCCACCAGTTCCAGGATGCGTGGCTCGCGGAGCGCATCCTCGCGATCCTAACCGAGACCGGATTCCCGCCGGGGCGCCTCGAAGTGGAGATCACCGAGAGCGCTCTGATTCAGGATCTGGAGGCGACGCGCGCCACCCTGCTGTCGCTGCGGCAGCTCGGTGTGCGCATCGCGCTCGACGATTTCGGCACCGGCTATTCCAGCCTGTATCACCTGCGCGAGTTGAAGTTCGACAAGCTGAAGATCGACCGGAGCTACGTCGACGCGATCACGATGAGCGACGAGCGTGCCAAGCTGGTCGACGCCATCATCAAGCTCGGCACGAGTCTCGGCCTCTCCACCACCGCGGAGGGCATCGAGACGGATGCGAGCCTCGACTGGCTGTCGGACCAGGGCTGCCATTTCGGGCAGGGATACCTGTTCGGCCGGGCGATGCCGAAGACGGAGATCGACGACATCCTCGGCACGGATGGGAGCCGGCCGGTTCCGATCGACGCGCTCGCACAGGCTTCCTAGCATTACGGTGCTGCCGCGTCGCTTCGCATGCAGATAGCCGACCGGCAGCCACGTCAGGCTCGACCTCGAAGCGCGTCCGCGGTTTGATCGGCCGTCGAGATCTTCGCCGGATGGGATCGGCATCGGCGCGCCGTCGCGACGCCTGCCACTCTCTCACGGTCGGCCCGACGATCGTCCGATCCGAGAGCCTTGCCGGCCTCACACCGCTCGGTCAGCCCTTCTCACATCGCCCCGAGCACCCGCGGTAGCCAGAGGGACAGACCGGGCCAATAGGTCACCAGAATCAGGAAGGCCAGCATCGTCAGGAGCCAGGGCATCACCGCGATCGTCAGCTCGGAGATGCCCATATGGGCGATGCCGCTCGCGACGTAGAGGTTGAGCCCCACCGGCGGATGGCAGAGGCCGACCTCCATGTTGACCGCCATGATGATCCCGAAATGGATCGGGTCGATCCCGAGCTTGATGGCGATCGGGAAGAGGATGGGTGCCATGATCAGCAGGATCGAGGACGGCTCCATCACGTTGCCGGCGATCAGCAGGATGATGTTGACCACGAGCAGGAAGACCAGCGGGCTGAAGTTCATCGCGATCAGCCAGGCCGCCATCGCCTGCGGGATGTTCTCCGAGGTCATCAGGAAGGAGAACAGCACCGCGTTGGTGATGATGTAGAGGAGCATCGCGCTCATGTTGGCCGAGGCGAGGAGCACGCGGGGCACGTCCGAGAGCTTCAGGTCGCGGTAGACGAAGACCGCGATGACGAAGGCGTAGACGGCCGCAGTCGCTGCCGCCTCGGTCGGCGTGAAGATCCCCGCGTAGATGCCGCCGATCACCATCACCACGAGGAACAGGCCCCAGGCGCTCTCGCGGAAGGCGCGCAGGCGCTCCCCCCAGGAGGCTTTCCGCATGCGCGGGTAGCCGCGGCGCTTGGCGATGACGAAGGTGACGCTGGCCAGCATGGCCGAGAGGACGATGCCCGGCATCACGCCGGCCAGGAACAGGTTGCCGATAGAGGAATTCGTCGACACGCCGTAGAGCACGAGGATGATCGACGGCGGCACGAGGATGCCGAGCGCCCCGGAGGTGGTGATCACCCCGGCGCCGAAGCGCTTTGGATAGCCCTCGGCCACCATCGCCGGCAGGATGATCGAGCCGATGGCCACCACGGTCGCCACGCTCGATCCCGACACGGCGGCGAACAGCGCGCAGGCGACCACCCCGGCGAGCCCGAGGCCGCCGGGCCAGTGTCCGACGAGCGAGGTCGTGAACGCGATCATCCGCCGGGCGACGCCGCCATGGGCGAGGAAATTGCCGGCGAGGATGAAGAACGGGATCGCCATGATCGAGAAGTTCTCGATCCCGGTGAACAGCTTGAGCGCCACGCTCTCGATCGGCACGTGAGTGAGCGTGAACAGGAAGGTCAGCACCGTCAGACCGAGCGCGATCGAGATCGGCATGCCGGTGAGCATGAGGGCGATCAGGAGCCCGAAGATGATCAGGCCGCTCATGCCGGGCCTCCCTCGCGACCGAGCTGGATCGGGTCGATCCCCTCGACGGTCTCGACCCCGTCGACATGGGCGTGGTCACGGGCCGGAAGGTGCCCGGTTCTCAGGTAGCCCCACGCGACCTGCAGGAAGCGGAAGCACATCAGGTACGAGCCGAGCGGGATCGCGAGATAGACGATCCAGACTGGAATCTCCATGTCGGGCGTGGTCTGGTCGGTGTGGCCGATGCGCCAGACGAAACTCGCGCCGAGCGTGCCGACGATGCCGGTGAACAGCGCGCCCGCCGCGAGGCTGACGAGGACCAGGGCGCGGCGCGCGCCCGGCGGCAACCGGTTGACCAAGACGTCGACGCCGACATGGATGCCGGTGCGCACGCCGTAGGCCGCGCCGAATTTCGCGACCCAGATGAACATGTAGATGCACAGTTCCTGCGACCAGCCGAAATCGATCTGGTCGGTGTAGTCCTGCAGCGCAGGGATCCCCGACAGAAAGCGGTGGACCACCGTGGCGAAGGTGATGACGGTTGCGGCCGCCATCAGCGTTCCGATCAGCACCTCTTCGAGCCGATCGAGGATTTTCAGAAACATGGTCTGTCAACGTGGCGCGGCGGCGGCGGGATCAGTTGTTCGGCGCAGCCTCGGCCTCCTTGTTGAGCGCAGTGATCAGGTCCTTGCCGACGCGGGACGCCATCTCGCGCTGCACCGGCGCCAGGGCCTTGCGCCACGCCGCGTTCTCGGCATCGGTCGGCGTGTAGACCTCGGTCTTGCCGGTGGCGCGGATCTCGGCGAGCGCCTTCTCGTTCTGCTGGTCGGCGATCGCATGCTCGTAGGCGGTCGCGTCCTTCATCGCGCCTTCGAGCGTCGTGCGGATGTCGGCGGGCAATCCGTCCCAGAAGCCTTTGTTCACGATGACCGCGTAGCCGACATAGCCGTGATAGGTCAGCGTGGCGTGCTTCTGCACCTCGTTGATTTTCTGGGTGGTGATGTTCGACGGCGGGTTTTCCTGGCCGTCGACCACGCCGGTCTGAAGCGCCTGGTACAGTTCGGAGAAGGCTAGCACCTGCGGCAGCGCACCGAGCTGCTTGAATTGAGCCTCCAGCACCTTCGAGGATTGGATCCGGAACTTCAGACCCTTCACGTCCTCGGGGCCATGCATCGGTTTGTTCGAGGTGAGGATCTTGAAGCCATTGTCCCAGTAGCCGAGGCCCTTGATGCCCTTGGATTCGAGCTTCTTGAACAGGCCTTGCCCGATCGGCCCGTCCTGGACGCGCCGCAGCACCTGCTCGTTGGGGAAGATGTAGGGAAGATCGAAGGCCTCATATTCCTTCACGCCGAGAGGCCCGAACTTGCTCGTCGACGGCGCCAGCATCTGCACGGCGCCGAGCTGGAGCATCTCCACCTCTTCCTTATCCTTGTAGAGCGTGCTGTTCGGATAGATCTCGACCTTGACCGCCCCCTTTGTGCGCTCCTCGGCGAGCTGCTTGAACCGCTCGGCGCCCTGACCCTTGGGCGTGTCGGTGGTGACGACATGGCTGAACTTGATGACGATCGGCGCCTGCGCCGCAGCCGGCGAGGCAAGGGCCAGCGCACAGGCAAGGGTACCGAGAATCTGAGCCTTCATCGCGTCCTCCCAACTGATTCCGCATCTTTGCGCGGTTTGAATTTTGAATAGACTTGCAGGTGGCCGCCGAGCCGGCAAGCACCAAAATGTGACGCCGTTGACGGATCAGGCCGACTCTCCCATTACGGCGCCGACGGCGGCTGGTGGAGCGCGACAGCCTCGACGCCGACCTCGGAAACGCGCGGAAAGCGCGTCATCACAAGCGGATCGTGGCCCGGCACGATGTGGGCTTCACTGTCGGCGAGCCGACGCAGCCGCTCCCAACTCTCGAAAGTGGCGGCGATGTCGGTGACGATGGGATAGGGATTCCCGGTCCCGATATTAGCGTAGTAGTGGGTGGCATCGGAGGCCAGGACGACAGCGCCGCGGGCCGTCGCGACCCGCACGCATTGCAGCCCCCGCGAATGGCCCGGGACAAGATGGACCGACACGCCGGGAAACAAAGTTGCGTCGCCATCCGCGAAGCGGACGCGACCCGCATAGACCCTGCGTACCATCGCGACCACGTCCTCGACCGAGAAGGCACCGCGCAGCCGGTCGTGGCACATGCAGCGTCCCGTGGCGAAGGCCATCTCGGCGTCCTGAAGATGGAACGTTGCCGCCGGGAAGGCCGCGAGGTTGCCGGCGTGGTCGTAATGCAGGTGGGTGATGATCACGTCGCTCACCGCCTCCGGCGCGACGCCCATGGCGCGCACAGCATCGGCCGGATGCTGCAGGAGGATGCGCCCGCGGGCGCGGGCGGCCGGCGCGTCGAATCCCGTGTCGACCAGGATCGTCCGATCGCGGGCCCGCAGCAGCCAGACGAAATAGTCCATCGGCATGGGCCGGTCGTGCGGATCCTCGGTGGGGCCCGGCGGATAAACGAAGTTCTCCCGCGCGGACCGGTCGTGGGTGGCATAGCGGAGCGCGAACACCTCATAGATTGCCATGTTGGGCTCGGGCTTCCTGAATTCGTCAGCGCGGGGAGGGGGGGCGAGACCCTGGGCGGGATTGCGGGTCGTCCTGTGCCGATAGGACCGCGATGGCGACCGCCGAGGCACGCTCGATATGCGTGTGGCAGGCCGCTTCCGCGGCAGCCGGGTCGCCCGCCATGATCGCGTCGCGGATGGCGCGAATCTCGGCCACGCTCTCCCGCAGCCGTCCGGGCTGGGCCATCGAGGTCAGCCGCAGCAGCGTGATCCGGTTGTGCAGGGTCGTCAGCATCTGCGTGACGACGGCGTTGCCGCATCCCCGCATCAGGGTCGCGTAAAAGGCGGTCTTCGCCTCGATCAAGGCGCGACGGTCCTCGCCCGCCGCCGCCTCGGCGAAGCGCGACACGTCGCGTTCGAGCGCAACGATCTCTGCCTCGGGCCTACGCTTGGCGAACTCGCGGCCGGCATAGCCCTCGAGCAGGCCGCGCACGGCGTAGAGCTCGCGCGCCTCCTGCGGGCTGACGACGCTCACGGTCGGCCCCCGATGCGGCACGACCGTGATGAGGCCTTCCGCTTCGAGCTGCCGGATCGCCTCGCGGATGGACGTGCGCCCAACGCCCGTCAGCTCGCACAGCTCGCGCTCGATCAGGCGCTGGCCGGGCCTGAACAAGCCGCTCGCGATGGCGGCGCGCAGCTTCTCTTCGACGAGAAGCCGCAGCGTGGCCGGGTGTCGGGCAACGAGAAGATCGGAATCCTGCATGACATCAGCTCTCCGGGCCGGCGCCCGTCTGTCAATCCGCGATGGCAGAGCTCCGCCAAATCCTCCCGTTAGGGCCGGTTCGCCGCCCCAAAGTCAGCCGATCACATTTCGACCCGGAAATCTACTGTCATCAGACAATCTGTTTATCTGAATGTCGATTGACGTCCCAGCGGGCGGCTGACAGTTTGCCCTAACGAATGACGGACCCCGCTTCGCGAGGGGCCGCGCTGGAGGTCGAGATCCATGGCCGACACGCCAACCGCCGTCCTGGAATGCGGACTTGATCGCCGCCGCGCGGTCGGTCTGATCGGAGCGGCCATCGCCGCTCCCGCCCTGCTCGGCCGCGCTTACGCGGCGCCGGCGGTCACTGTCGGGGTCGTCCTGCCACTTTCGGGCGCGAACGCGCAGTTCGGGATCAACTCGCGCAACGGCATCACGCTGGTGGCCGACCAGATCAACGCGGCCGGCGGCATCAAAGCCCTGGGCGGTGCCCGGATCGAGCTGATCATCGCCGACGCCACATCGACCCCGACCCAGGCCGCCAGCGTAGCCCAGCGGATGATTACCCAGAACCGCGTCGTTGCGATCCTGGGGGCGTTCGCGTCCTCCCTCACGCTCGCGATCTCGGAGGTGACGGAGCGGCGGGATCTCCCACTGCTGACGATGTCGTTCTCGGATCAGATCACCGAGCGCGGCTTCAAGAACGTGTTCCAAGTCGTCGCGAAGGCCTCGGTCCTGGGCGCGGCCCAGTTCGACGGGACGCTTGCCATCGCCAAGACCGCGGGGAGCGCCCTGTCGCAGGTCGCCATCCTGTACGAGGACACGGCCTACGGCACCTCGCAGGCGACCGGCCTGCGCCAGGCGGCCAAGAAGGCCGGCGTGCAGGTCGTGATGGACGAGGCCTACCCGCTCGGCATCACCGACGTGACCCCGCTCATCAACAAGCTCCGCGCCTCCGGCGCCCAGGCGGTGTTCCCGGTCTCCTATCTCAACGACAGCCTGCAGATCATCCGCGTGATGCGCCAGCAGGGCCTGACCATGCCGGCGATCGGCGGCGCGGCCGGCTACGTGATCCCGGATTTCGAGAAGGGGCTCGGCGCCTACGCGGAGGGCATTCTCTCGATCAGCCCGTCGAATTACGATCAGGATCCCGGCCTCACCGAGGCGTTCCGCAAGCGCTTCGGCTACTTCATGGTGCACGAGGCGCTGGAGCACGCCGTGTGCCTCGACGTCCTGGCCCAGGCGCTGGAGAAGGCCGGCAAGGCCGATCCCGCGGCGGTGCGCGAGGCGCTGCACGGCACCCGGTTCGACGGGGGATGGACGAAGGCGATGACCGGCGGCGCGGTTCAGTTCGACGCGGCCGGGCTCAACGCGCTCGCAGAGCCGCTGATGGTGCAGTGGCGCGGCAAGGAACTCGTCACGGTCTGGCCGGAGCGCTTCGCCAAGGCTGAGCCGACCTGGAAGGCGTGAGCGCGGTGGCCTTCCTCCAAGCGATCCTCGACGGATTGCTGATCGGCGGCGTCTACGCGGTGATCTCGATCGGCCTGACCCTGGTCTTCGGGGTCATGGGCATCGTCAACTTCGCGCAGGCCGAGTTCCTGATGCTCGGCATGTTCATCGCCTGGTTCGCCTGGGCCAAGCTCGGCCTCGATCCGCTGATCGGCGCGTTCCTCGCCTTCGGGCTCGTCTTCCTCCTCGGTCTCGCGGTCCAGCACTGGCTGGTCCGGCGCGTGATGCGGGCGCCGGAGGTGGCGCAGATCTTCCTGACGGTCGGCCTGCTCATCGCCCTGGAGAACGCCGCGCTTCTGGCCTTCGGCTCGGATTTCCGCTCAGTGACCACCCCCTACCAGACCGCCGCGCTGCGCCTCGGTCCGTTCTTCGTGAGCGTGCCCTATCTCGCCGCCTTCGCGATGTCGGCGGCGAGCGGGCTCGGGCTCTGGTGGTTCCTGCGGGCGAGCTGGTTCGGACGCGCCATGCGGGCGACCGCCCAGGACCCGATGGCCGCCCGCCTCGCGGGCATCGACGTCGACCGCATGCGCTGTCTGGCCTTCGGCCTCGGCGTCGGCCTGTCCGCCTTCGGCGGCGCGGTGATCCTGCCCTACCTGACCGTCTACCCCACCGTCGGCAGCCAGTTCGTAGTGCTGATGTTCACGGTGGTGGTGCTGGGCGGCCTAGGGAGCGTGGCCGGCGCCGTCGTAGGCGGCGTCGCGGTCGGGGTCATCCAGTCGCTGTCGGGCCTCGTCTTCCCGATTCAGCTGCAGAACCTCGTGCTCTTCGTCGTCTTCATCGCTGTCCTGGCGTTCAGGCCCGAAGGTCTTCTGGGGAACGCGCGGTGAGAGCGGACGCGCCATCCGTGCCGGCCATTGGCGACGGCCTCCGCCCCGCCCTCGGCCCCCTGCTGCTGCCGGCCGCCGCGCTGGCGCTGGCCCTGCTTCTTCCGCTCGGCCTCGACGCTGAAGGCTACGCGGTCCGCGTCGTCGCCCTCGTCTACCTGTTCGGCGCGATGAGCCAGAGCTGGAACATTGTCGGCGGGCTGGCCAACCAGATCTCCCTCGGCCACGCGGCCTTCTTCGGCATCGGCGCCTACACGTCGACGTTGCTCCTGATCCACGCCGGCCTGTCGCCGTGGCTCGGGATGCTCGCCGGAGGAGCCCTCGGCGGGCTCGCGGCGGGCCTGATCAGCGTGCCGACCATGCGCCTGCGCGGCCACTACTTCGCGCTCGCGACATTGGCCTTCGGCGAGGTCATGCGCGTCGTGGCCAATGCGTGGTCGGGCCTGACCGGCGGACCGGTCGGCATCTCCGTGCCCTACGCGCCGCCGAGCCTCGCGATGCTGAGCTTCAAGACCACGCTGCCGTTCTACTATCTCAACCTCGCCGCCCTCACCGCGGTCACGGCGATCTTCATCGGGATCCGCCGCTCGGCCTTCGGCTACCGGCTCCGGGCGGTGCGCGAGAACGCCCAGGCCGCCGAGGTCGTCGGAGTCGACACGGCGCGGGTCAAGATCCAGGCCGCGATGGTGTCGGGTGCCCTGACGGCGATGCTCGGCACGCTCTACGCGCAGCTCAACTTCTTCTTCGATCCGGACGCGGTCTTCGGCGCCGCCCCGATCTCGATCCGCATCGCGCTGATCGCGATCGTCGGCGGAATCGGCACGGCTTCCGGTCCGATCCTCGGCGCCGTGCTCATCGTGGCGCTCGAGGAGGCCGCCAACGCGCTGCTGTCGGGGCAGGTCGCGGGCCTGTCGAACCTCGTCTACGGCCTGATCCTGATCGCCGTCATCCTGATCCAGCCGCACGGCCTGGTAGCCCTGCGCGGGATCGCCCGGCGGACCGGACGGGTACCGCGATGAGCGCGCCGCAAACGGAGGAATCGCACGCCGTCGCCGGGGACGGCGCGCCTCTCCTGGAGATCCGTGGCGTGGGCAAGCGCTTCGGCGGCCTCCAGGCGCTTCAAGACGTCAGCTTCACGGTGGGGCAGGGGGAAATCCTCGGCCTGATCGGGCCGAACGGCGCGGGCAAGACCACGCTGTTCTCGACCCTCGTCGGCCTGCACCGCGCCGACGCCGGCTCGATCCGTCTGCGCGGACGCGACCTTGTCGGGCTGAAGCCCCACCGGATCGCCCGCTTAGGCCTCACCAAGACGTTCCAGAACGTCGCGCTGTTCATGGATACCGACGTCCTCGACAACGTGGTCATCGGCGGGCTGCTGCACCGGCCGCTGCGCGCAGCCCGCGCCCAGGCCCTCGACTGCCTCGCCCGGGTCGGTCTTGCTGACATCGCGACCAAGCGGGCCGGCGACCTGTCCTTTCCGGAGCGGGCCCGCGTCGAGGTCGCGCGGGCACTCGCCACCGAGCCGACCCTGCTGCTCCTCGATGAGGTGATGGCGGCGCTCAACGCCGTTGAAATGGCCGAGATGATGGAGCTGATCCGGAGCTTGCGGGCGGATGGTCTGACCGTGATCGTGGTCGAACACCACATGAAGGCGATCATGGCCCTGTGCGACCGCATCGTCGCGCTCAGCTTCGGCCGCCTTCTCGCGGCGGGCACGCCCGCCGAGATCGTCCGGCATCCGGACGTCGTCACCGCCTATCTGGGGCGCCCCTATGCCGGCTGAGCCGCCCGACGGGCTCCTGGAGGTCCGTGACCTCCACGCCGGCTACGGCGAGGCCGACGTGCTGCACGGCGTCTCGCTCCGCGTCGACCGCGGCGAGTTCGTCTGCGTGATCGGCGCAAACACGGCGGGGAAGAGCACGCTGCTGCGCGCGATCTCGCGCCTCGTCCCCCGGACGCGCGGGACCATCACCTACCGCGGCGCGGATCTGATGACGCGGCCCGCCCATGCGGTGCCGGGTCTCGGTATCGCCCACGTGCCGGAGGGCCGTCACGTCTTCGGCGACATGAGCGTCGAGGAAAACCTCTGGCTCGGGGCGTTCAGCCGGCGAAAGGAGGCGGGCCTGCGCGCACGGGCGGAGGCAGTCTACGCGCTATTCCCGCGCCTCGCCGAGCGGCGCACGCAGCGCGCCGGCTCCATGTCGGGGGGCGAGCAGCAGATGGTGGCCCTCGGCCGCGCAATGATGCTGGATCCCGTCCTGCTGATCCTGGACGAGCCGAGCCACGGCCTCGCGCCGATCGTGGTCGAGGAACTCCACCGGGCGCTGACCGGCATCCACCGAGGCGGGACGGCGATCCTGCTCGTGGAGCAGAACACCGCCCTGGCGCTGGAGGTCGCGGGCCGGGGCTATGTGCTGGAGGCCGGTCGCGTCGTGCTCGATGGGACGGCAGAGGCCCTGCGCGGCGATCCGCAGGTGCGGACCGCTTATCTGGGGATCTGAGTGCGGCGCGCCCTAGCGCGCGGGGCCGACGGGCTCACCGCTCACGGCACCTTCGGCCTTGAGCACCTCGTGAGCAGCCTTGAACGCATCGAGGCCCGCAGGGATGCCGCAATAGACGGTGGCGTGGAGGAGAACCTCCTTGATCTCCTCGACGCTCACGCCGTTGGCGAGGGCGCCCTTCACGTGGAGCTTGAGTTCCGCGGGTTTCCCGAGGGCCGTGAGCATGGCGAGGTTGATGATGCTGCGCGTTTTCCGATCCAGCCCCTCGCGCGTCCACGCGTAGCCCCAGCACCACTCGGTGGTGATGCGTTGGAAGGCCATCATGAAGTCGTCGGCTTTGGCCAGGCCACCGTCGACATAGGCCTCGCCGAGCACGGCGCGCCGGACCGCCAAACCTTTCTCGAACTGCTCACTCTCCGCCATCACGACCTCCTGTCATCCGTCGCGGCGATCCTGGGAGCGCGCCTCTTGTCTGTCAATCAGACAATGTGCTTTGCTGAGCGCCTGACCGAGGAGCTGCAATGGGCGAGGGTTTCCGCTCCACGATGCAGGCGCGCCTGCCGCGAGCGCTGGACGACGCCGAGCTCCGCGCGGCTTCCCGCGGCCTCGACGCACGGGTACGCCTGATCTGCGGGGATGAAGCCGTCGATCTGCTGTTCGCGCAGGACGAATCGTGCCGGTGGGTGCTGGCCGATGCCTCCACCGCCGACGTCTCGGTCGCCGCTTCCCCGTCGGTGTGGACGCGGGTCCTCGCAGCAGTGCCTCCGCCACGGCATCAGTCGTTCACCGCCCTGCAGCTCGCCAATCCCGAGGCGGAAGTGTCGGGGGATCCGCTCTCGGTGGCACAGGCGCGTCCGGCCCTGGAGCGCCTGTTCGAAGTCCTGAGGCCGCCGGTCGTGCCGGAGGCAGCCGATCCGGTCCTTCGCGATCCCGGCCAGATCGTGGGTCGCTACGCTCGCCTTCGACTGGCGGGCGACACGGCGGGCGAGGTCTTCTTCGAAGCGGCGGGCGACGGGCCGCCTGTCGTGTTCCTCCACACCGCCGGCGCGGACGCGCGGCAATTCGGGGCGATCCTGTCCGACGTCGCCCTGGCGCAAAGCTGGCGGCTCCTCGCCTTCGATTGTCCGTTCCACGGCCGCTCGCTGCCGCCGCTCGATTGGGATGGGGGCGCCTACAGCCTCGATGGCCGCCGCTACGCGGACTGGGTCTCTTCCTTCCTCGAGACGGTCGTCGGCGAGCCCGCGATCCTCGTGGGCTGCTCGATGGGCGCCGCGATGGCGCTGACCGTCGCGGCCGAACGCCCGGACTTGCTGCGGGGCGTGATCGCCCTCGAGGCTCCGCTGCGTTCGCCCGGACGGAGCAACCCGTTTCTCGCCCACGCTGCGGTTTCGGGCGGCCTGCACAACAGCGCCTATGTCCGCGGGCTGATGAGCCCGACGAGCCCGGAGGGCTGGCGCCGACGCGCCGCCTGGATCTACGCCCAGGGCGGCCCGGGCATCTACGCGGGCGATCTCGCCTTCTACAGCGACGAGTTCGACGGCACGCAGGTCGCGCCGCGGATCGACGCGCGCCGCCTGCCGGTGCGCCTGCTGACGGGCACCTACGATTACTCGGCGACTGTGGCCGACGGCGCGGCTCTGGCGGCCCTGATGCCCGGCAGCGTCTTCGAGGAGATGCCGGGGCTCGGGCATTTCTCCATGAGCGAGAACCCGGACCTGTTCCGGCCGCACCTCGTCCGAGCCCTCGAGGCGATGCGCCCGGCGGCGTGACCGCCCGGCCGAATGCCAAGTCCAGGAGGAACGCCCGTGTCAGACCAAGCCTCGTCCCCGATCGCGCCCCCCGCGACCCTGGCCTTGATCGGCCTCGGCAAGATGGGGCTGCCGATGGCGGCCCGGCTGATCGGCGCCGGATACACGCTGCGCGGCTTCGATCCCGCCCCGGAGGCCGGCGCGCGGTTCGCGGAACTGGGCGGGGTGACCTGCGGGTCGGCCGCGGACGCGGCGACGGGCGCCGCCGCGGTGATCACGATGCTGCCGGATGGGACCATCGTCCGCCGGGTCATGCTCGACGGGCCCGACCCGGTGCGGGCGGCGATGGCACCGGGTTCGATCCTGATCGAGATGAGCTCGTCCGCACCGCTCGCGACGCGGGACCTAGGGGCGCATCTCGCGGCGACGGGGATCGCCGTCGTCGACGCGCCGGTCTCCGGGGGCGTCAAGAAGGCCGTCGCGGGCACCCTCGCGATCATGGTCGGCGGCGATCCGGACGTGATCGGGCGCGTGGAGGGCATCCTGGAGGCGATGGGATCCTCGGTCTTCAGGACCGGGGGTCTCGGTTCGGCGCACGCCATGAAGGCGCTCAACAACTACGTCTCGGCGGCCGGGCTGATCGCCGCCTGCGAGGCGGTGCAGATCGGCGCCACCTTCGGTCTCGATCCCGCGATGATGACCGACATCCTCAACGTCTCGACCGGGCGCAACAACACCACGGAGAACAAGCTCAAGCCGTTCATCCTGAGCGAGCGGTACGATTCCGGCTTCGGCCTCGCGCTCATGACGAAGGATATCGGCATCGCGACCGAACTGGCCGACGATCTCGGGCGACCCGCTCCCTTCGCGCATGCCGTCGTGGACTTGGCCCGGCGCGCCCTGGCGCAGCTCGGCCCTCAGGCTGACCACACCGAGGTCGATCGCTATCTCAAGCAGCTCGCCGCAGCCGCCCACGACGCGTGAGCTGGAGCCGGCCGCCGAGGACCCGCATGTTCGCCGCTGAACGCCCCCAACGCATCGGAGGCGCGCCGTTGATGCTAAGACGGCCCCGTGGCCGGACCGATCCACCGAAGCGGTTCTCGCGAGGACCGGGTCTTTGCCGCTGGCAGCCCCAAACCTGGAACAGGCGGAGATCCCCTCATCGTGTCCGGCGCCCCATCCGTGCGCAGAGCCGAGCCTTCCGAGAAGCCGCCGCACCCGACCCTCGCCGGCAACACGGCCCTCGGCGTGACCCAGATCATCCTGTGGGGTGGCACATTCTTCCTCGTCGCGGTCGTCTCCGGCCCGATCGTCGCGTCCACCGGTTGGCCGCAGGCGATGGTGGTGGGCGCGCTCTCGCTCGCCATCTTCGTGTCCGGGCTGCCGGCGCCTTTCGTGGGCCGCATGATCCGGCGTCACGGCGGGCGGCCGGTGCTGGTGGTCGGCTCCGTGATCGTCGCGGCGGGCCTGGCGCTGATGGCGGTCGCCCCGACCCTGTCGGTCTTCCTGCTCGCCTGGGTGATCGCCGGCCTCGGCATGTCGGCGAGCCTCTACGATCCCCTGTTCGCGGCGATCGGCCAAGCCTACGGGACGGCCGCGCGCGGGGCCATGACGCAGATCGCGATCTCCTCGGGCTTCGCCGTCTCGCTCTGCTGGCCGGCGACGAGCTTCCTGGTCGATCAGGTCGGATGGCGCGGGGCCTGCTTCACCTACGCGGTGCTGTGTGCGCTGGTGGTGGCGCCGCTCTACGCCTGGGCGCTCCCGTCCCTGCGCCGGACCCCGGACGAGCGCTCGGAGCCGGCCCGGCCGTACGAGCGCGCCGGGTCACAGGAGGCGGCCCGACTCCCGGCCGAGCGCCTCCTCGCCGTGACGTTCACGATGGCGGCGATGATCATGACGGCTGTCTCGGTCCAGCTGCTTCAGCTGCTCCAGACGATGGGCATCGCCAGCACGACCGCGGTGGCTTTGACGGGCCTGATCGGCCCGGCCCAGGTGGGCGTGCGCGTCGTCGAGCTCGCCTTCGGGCGTCGCGCCCATCCCGCTTGGTCCCTGCTCCTGTCGGGCGCCAGCGTCGGGCTCGGCCTGCTGCTGCTGGCGACGCTCCCGTCGCTGGCGTGGCTCGCCATGCTGCTCTACGGGGCCGGGAACGGCATGCGCACCGTGGTGCGGGGCACGCTGCCGCTGGCGCTCTACGGACAGCGCGAATATGCGGCGGTGATGGGCCGCCTCGCGCGGCTCCCGCTGCTCGGGCAGGCGATCACGCCCGTCGCCTGCGGCTACATCGCCGAACGGCTCGGGCTCGTGCCGCTCCTGTACGCGATGCTCGTCGTCGCAACGATCAATCTCGGTCTGTCCATCGTCGTCTTCGGCTATGCCTTGCGCCGTGCCGACGGAGTGGCTTGATCCACGGCGGCCGCGGCGCGCGGGACGCGTCCGCGCCTTCCCGCCGAGCCACACAACCCTGCCGATCACCCCGGAGGCTCGCCATGTCGTCTCGAACCGATCCGCCGGCGGCCGCGCCGCGCGCCTACGATTCCGCCGCCGCGCCGCCCCTGCGCGACCTCACGGTGATCGATCTCTCCCGGCTGGTCGCGGGCAACATGCTGAGCCTGATGCTCGCCGATTTCGGCGCCGAGGTCGTGAAGGTCGAGCAGCGCAAGCGCGGTGACACGCTCCGCGACTGGAAGGACGGCGGTCAGCCGCTCTACTGGAAGGTCTACGCGCGCAACAAGAAAAGCATCACGCTCGACTACAAGGTTCCGGCCGGCAGGGCAGTGCTGACCCGGCTCGCGGCGGAGGCCGACGTCCTGATCGAGAGCTTCCGTCCCGGCGTGATGGAGCGTCTCGGCCTCGGGCCGGACGAACTCCTGGCCGTCAATCCGCGCCTCGTCTACGTGCGCGTCTCGGGCTGGGGGCAGACCGGCCCCTACCGGCACCGGCCGGGCTTCGGCAGCCTGGTCGAGGCGATGTCGGGCTTCGCTGCCAAGACGGGCTTTGCCGACAAGCCGCCGATCATGCCCAACATGGCGCTCGCCGACATGGTGGCGGGCCTGCAGGGCGCCTACGCCGTGATGGTCGCGCTGCGGGTCGCGGCGGACACGGGCAAGGGCCAGGTCGTGGATGTCTCGCTACTCGAGCCGCTTTTCGCGACGCTTGGTCCGGACGTGGCCATCGCCCGCGTGACAGGCCGCGCGCCGTCACGCATCGGCAATCGCACCTCGATCTCGGCGCCGCGCAACATCTATCCGACGAAGGACGGGGCCTGGGTGGCGCTCTCGGCCTCGACGCAGGGCATGTGCGAGCGGCTGTTTCGCGCGATCGGTCGCGCCGACATGATCGACGATCCGCGCTTCCGCACCAACTCCGACCGCCTGGATCACGCCGAGGAGATCGACCGGGTGGTCGGGGGGGTGATCGCCACGATGGACCTGGGCGAGGCGCTCGGCTTCTTCGAGAAGGCCGAGGTGACCGTAGGCCCGGTCTACGACGCTGCGCAGATCGTCCACGATCCCCACGTCGTCGGGCGAGAGGTCGTCGTCGAAATGGAGGATCGCGACGTCGGCGTGTTGCCGATGCACGGCATCTCGCCGCGCCTGTCGCTGACACCGGGCGCGATCCGCACCCCAGCACCGGACCTGAGCCAGCACACCGACGAGATCCTGGCGCGCCTCGGCTACGATGCAGAGGCCCGGCGTCGGCTGGCTGAGGAGGATGTGACGTGAACTGGACCGAAGTCGGAACCTTTCTGTTCATCCCGGCCGATGCCGAGCGGATGGTGGCGGGCGCCCACAAGCGCGGCGCCGGCGCGATCATTCTCGATCTCGAGGACGCCATCGCGCCGTCCAACAAGGACGCGGCGCGGGACAAGCTTGCGGGCTCGGTCGCGGTCCTCGCCGCACACGACCTCACCGTCGTGGTGCGGGTGAACAACGAGCCCGATCGCCTCGTGGACGACATCCGCGCGGCGGCGATCGCCGGCGTCGGCGCCATCATTCTTCCCAAGGTCGAGAGCGCGAGCTTCTGCCAGTTCGCGGACGGAGCGCTCGCGGCCGCGGAGCGTGGGGCCGGCCTGCCGGAGCGCAGCATCGGAATCATCCCGGTCATTGAGCATCCGGCAGCGATGCGCGCGCTCGACGAGATCGCCGCCGCGACGCCGCGCGTGGTCGCCCTGGGCTTCGGCTCCGAGGATTACGCCTCGGCCATCGGCACCCGGGCGACATTCGAGTCCATGGCCATGCCCGCCCAGGCCGTGGCGATCGCGGCACGGGGGCGCGGGCTCGCCGCCTTCGGCATTCCCGGGTCGGTGGGGATCATCGACGACGAGGCCGCCTTCAAGGCTCTGGTGTGCGCTGCGAGCGCCTTCGGCTACACCGGCATTCTGTGCATCCACCCGCGCCAGGTTGCCATGGCGGACGAGGCACTGGCACCATTGGCCGAGGACGTGGCGCGAGCGCGGCGGATTGTGGAAGCCTTCGAGCGTTCGCTCGCGAGCGGCAGCGGCGCGGTCGCCGTCGATGGCCGGATGATCGATATCCCGGTGGCACTGCAGGCCAAGCGGGTTCTGGCGCTAGCGGATCTTCACCGCTCGCCGCATCGTCGAGCAGCTGGAGGGGGAGCTGGCAACAGTGACTCGCCGTGAGAAGACCGCCACCCGGTTCAACGGGGAGCTCTGCCTCGGTCTTCCTGCGATCACTTCGGATGACCCAAAACCTCAGGGGTGGCCGGCGCCAGCACGTCGAGCGAATACATTGATCGTCGTTGAGGCGTTGCATCCGGCCCCGGCGGATCGCCATGAGGCCTCGAAAGGTTGATGTCGAAACATCGCAGCGAACGCTGTCTTCCCGCCCGCTTCGGCCGTCGCGATCTCTCGGAAGATCTTGCCTGCCGGAAGTCTGGTCGGCCCCGAATGATCGAACTCAGCCGGAAGTGTGCCTCAAGGGGCCATCACGCCGTCAGGGTGTCGTGGCCCGTCAGGCGGATCTGCGCCCGGTCCGTGGGCGAGTAGGCCGGTTATGGGTTCATGACAGTGACCTATCCATGACGATCAGCTGAGCCTCGTTCTGCAAGTCGCGCGTCGAAAGGCGCTGCCACAACAGCAACGGAAGCCTGGCCGCAGGCGTTGAGAGAGCCCGATCGCTTGGAAGCGCTCGATGGTCCGGGTCGCTCTCCTTCTCACCGGCAACGTCGTCATCGCCAGTGCCTTCTCCCTGACAGCCTTGCTGCCGGACTGGGCGCCAATCCGACCTGAGCCAAACCATGACCGCCGCCTTTTCGGACCGCCCCCTTCCAGGCCTGCTTTGGGCCATGACCTTCGACGAAAAGGGATGCGGCCGCCAACTCGCGCGCGACGAGTCGCTTCCTGAGTTCGGCGCATTCGGCAGCGGCTTCATCTGGCTGCACTTCGACCTCAAGGTCGCCGACCTCGGCGCCCTGGCGGAGGCCGGACATATCGGCCCCCCCGCACTCGTCGAGGCGATCTTCCGGCCCGACGAGCATCAGCGCGTCACCGTCGAGGGCGAGCATGTCGGCGGCGTGGTAGCCGACCTCGCCCGCCCCGGGGCCAAGCCCGATGTCGCGGGCCGGCTGCATTTCGTCATGGGACCCCGCACGCTGGTGAGCGGACGCCGAGGGCCAGTCGAGAGCCCGGACGCGACCCGCACGACCGCCGAGAAGGGCCGTTCGATTCCCTCTCCGGTGCTGCTGCTGGAGACGATGGTCGGCTACGTGGTCGCGTCCATGGCCGCGACCGGGCAGCGCCTCGCGGACGAACTCGATGGCATCGAGGATCACGTCATCGACGGGCGCGTACGTGACGAGCGCCGTCGCCTCGGGCCGATCCGGAGAGCGGCGGTGCGGCTCCACCGGCAATTGCTTGGCCTCGCGGCGGTATTCCACCGGCTGGAGGACGACGACGCCCGCCACCTGCAAGGACCGACCGTCGCCCTTGCCGCGCGTCTGGCCCAGCGGCTCGACGGTCTCGATCGGGACGTGAACGCCTTGGCGGAACGGGCCCGGCTCCTGCAGGACGAGGTGGCCGCGCGTGTGGCGGAGGAGAGCAGCCGCCAGCTCTACGTGCTCTCGATCCTCTCCGCGCTGTTCCTGCCGCCAACCTTTCTCACCGGGCTTTTCGGGATGAACGTGAAAGGGCTCCCCTTCGCCGACAACCCGCACGGCTTCATCGTCGTGATCGGCCTGTCAATGACCTCGGCGGCGATGACCTATGGCATCATCTGGGCTCTTGGCATCCGGCCACCACGCGGCTGATCGCGGTGAGCGCGCGCCGAACGCCTGGCATCTCGGCCTCGAGCGTCAGCGGAACGCTCGCACGGGCGGGCCTGCCAGCCCGTGGCGGGGCTCGGGGCGAAGGAGAGATGATGGCTGCCGATCCGAAGCCCGTGAAGGTGTCGGACCGGGACAGGGGCCAGATGGTCGAGGAGTTCATGCCCGACCACCCCACAACCTACGAGACACGGCCGGAGCGCTCGCTCGTACAATGGCTACAATCCACTCCGGCCTATGACTGGTTCTACGCGCTCTACCAGGACGCACCCTGGACGTGGCTGCAGATCGAGCCGTTCGTGCGCGAGTACCACGTCGACCTGAGCGAATTTATGCCGCGCAAGTACCGCTCTTACGCCGACTTCTTCGTGCGCGCGTTCAAGCCGGGCATCCGGCACTTTCCCGACGACCCGGCGCAGATGGGAGCGCCCGCGGAGGCCCGCGACTTCGGTTGGGAGCGGTTCGGTCCCGAGCAGCGCTTCCTGGTAAACGGGCAGTCCCTCGCGGCCGCCGACATCCTCGGCAACGCCGAGCGCGCCGCACCCTTCCTGGGCGGACCCGTCCTGTTGATGCGGCTCTCGCCCGTAGACTACGACCATGTCCACTACCCGGACGACAGGCGCACCGTGGATCACCAGCAGCTTGGGCGAGGCATCTGGACGGTGACGCGGCCGGCTGTCCAGAACAAGCCGGACATCTACATCCGCAACGCGCGTCAGGTGAACATCTTGGAGACTGAACATTCTGGACGGCTCGACTTCGTCGAGTTTGGCGCGCTCACGGTCGGGCGC
>NZ_CM137735.1:4500000-4537500 GCF_054611515.1 Methylobacterium sp. CM6257 | reverse complement strand
GATCTATATCGTGGTACTTAGCTCTGTTCCAAGAAGAATCGCTCCTTACAAGACTACAGCCTGGTCTTACACTGCTCCAGACACAACGAGGGGCCGCTCCCGCGAGCAGCCCCTCCATTGTCGGACCGCGGCCGGCATGCGACCGCAACGACGTCGCTCTATGCAGCGCGGACTTCACCAGAGGCGAGCATCCCGGTTACCGGCGCGCACGACCGCGGCGTTAGACAATGAGACACTGGATCACCTCCTTTCACTTGTTGATCGGAGACGGCGATTTGGGCCCCCGTCGCCTTGCGCACAAGACGTGAACATCTGCCCTACGAGCATGGAGGGAATGCATATGTGATCCGCCGCCCGAAATCGTCTTCGGGCAGCGCTGCAGCTTGCCTCGACGCCCGGGCCCTCAGATCGTCGATTGCGCGGTCCGATCCAATGAACATGCTGACGCAAGGGCGGAATGACCCAGAAGGTTGGTTTGCAGGCCTTCGCAGGCCCGAGCAATATCTCCCCTCTGATCAGGATCAGGTTTGCCGGATCGTTCATCGATCTGATCTGCCTCAATGCGGCGACGGCACATCAACCCGAGCCTGCGGCCACCTCGCACACGCGGAGGCGGGCCGATGGGTGAGCGGATCGTCGTAATCGGCGCATCGTTGAGCGGCATCGACGCCCTGCGTCGGCTGATCGCGGGCCTCCCGGCCGACTTCCCCGCGCCGATCCTCATCTGCCAGCACGTCGCGCCGCACAGCCCCGGTCTCCTGCCGCAGATCCTGGCCGAAGCCGGTCAGCTTGAGGCTGTGCACCCGAAGTCGCCACAGGTGCTGGAGCCAGGCACCATCTATGTCGCCCCGCCGGATCGTCACATGCTCGTAGAGAAGGGCTTTGTTCGACTGTCCCACGGGCCGCACGAGAACTTCGCGCGCCCGGCCGTCGATCCGCTGTTTCGATCGGCGGCCATCGCCTATGGCCCGGCTGCCGTGGGCGTCGTGCTGACCGGGCAACTCGATGATGGTACGGCCGGACTCCTGGCGATCAAGGACCGGGGCGGCACCACGATCGTCCAAGAGCCCTCCGAAGCGACCGCGCCGTCCATGCCGACAAGTGCGTTGCGGCATGTTCCCGTTGATCACCGATGCGGGCTCGCCGAAATGGCCGATCTGCTGACCGGACTCGCCCGCGACGACCCGAATGGTGTGGAGGCCGAACCCGACACCAGGGCGCTCATCGAGACCGAGAACAGGATCGCTCAAGGGGTGTTCAGGGTGGAGGACTGGTGGCGCTTCGAGCAGATGAGCACGCCTTCCGGCTATAACTGCCCGACGTGCCGAAGCGCGGTCTACGAGGTAAGGGACAAGCGGCTACTGCGCTTCCGCTGCCGCTCCGGACATGCCTTCTCCGCCCTGAGCCTGCTGAGCGGGCAGGCCGATGCACGCGAGTACCTCCTGTCGTCACTCTTCGGAACGCTGGTCGAGGAGACGAGCTTGACCAAGCGGCTCCTGGGCATGCCCGAATATGCGGGCGAGCCGCACATCAGCGGCGGCCTTGCCGCTCGCGCGACAGAATTGGAGATTGAAAGCGGGCAGGTCTGCGGGTGGCTCCACGCGCTCACGGGGCTGGTCGAGCCCGAGCCAGATTGAAGAATCGACGCCCAGTGGAGAGCTCCCTTTCAACGTCCGCAACGCGTCAGAACGGCGACTGCAGGTGCAGGTTGTCGATCGGCGGCGTAGTCTCTCTGCCTTGAGGCGGCTGAGAAACGTGTGGGGCAGTCCATGAGCCTGCCACGGCGCGATCCGGAAGGCTATCGCGCGGAATGTGCCGTCAGCGATTAAGCAAACCCTGGCGCCATATCCGCCACGCGATCGGCCCCGGATTCACGATCGACTCGTTCGGCTGCAGGTCCCCCCTTTCGCGGCCCAGCTCTTACGGGTTCGCGCGCCATTTGGCGCCGTTCCGACAACGCCACAGGAAAGCCCAGAGCGTGCGCCGAAGCCCCTGCGGTCGCGTCGTCTTCGCCTACAGCCGACAAGCCTCGATCGGTAACACCAGAACAGCCCGTCTCGCGTCGCTCAGCATCGTCCCTGTTGAGATTGAAGGCAGGAATCGCACGCCGTGATCGATGGTTCAGGCGACGACAGGCTCTTGGAGCTGTTCCCGCGCAGATCGAGATTCGGTGCCGGGCTTGGCTCAACAGCCAGGACGGCGCCTGCTAGGGTCGCGGCATGAGACTCGCGCTAGCACATCTGTGGCCGGGCGTGCCCTTCGCTCTGTTGTCCGCCATCCTGTTCGGGGCTTCGGCCCCGTTCGCGAAGCTGCTGCTCGGCACGGTGTCGCCACAACTGCTGGCCGGGGTGCTCTATCTCGGCGCGGGCATCGGCCTGGCTGTCGTGCATGGCGCCCGGGCGGCATTCGGGCTCTCGGTCCCGGAGGCGCCCCTGCGTCGTCACGATCTGCCGTGGTTGGCGATAGTCGTCCTGTTCGGTGGCCTGGCCGGGCCGCTGCTGCTCATGCTGGGCCTGACCTACACGTCGGCCGCCTCCGGCTCGCTGCTGCTGAACCTTGAGGCTCTGGCCACCATGCTTATCGCATGGGCGATCTTCCGGGAAAACGTCGACCGACGACTGATGCTGGGGGCGTTCGCCATCCTCGCAGGCGCGGCCGTGCTGACTTGGAACAGCGCAGGCGTGCGTCTGGACGCCGGCGCGGCTCTGATCTCGGCGGCCTGCCTCGCCTGGGGCATCGACAACAACTTGACACGCAAGTTGTCGTCTTCCGATCCGGTGCTGACAGCCATCATCAAGGGCCTTGCCGCAGGCAGCGTGAACGTGGCCCTTGCTCTGCTGATCGGCGCCACGCTGCCGCCGTTGACGACGCTCGGCGCGGCGGCCGTGATCGGCTTCCTCGGCGTCGGCGTCAGCCTCGTCCTGTTCATGCTGGCGCTGCGCCATCTCGGCGCGGCGCGGACGGGGGCGTACTTCTCGTTGGCGCCGTTTATCGGCGCGGTGATCGCGGTCCTACTTCTGGACGAGCGGGTCACGGCACAACTGGTGTCGGCGGGGTTGCTAATGGGAATTGGCCTCTGGTTGCACCTCGCCGAGCGGCACGAGCACGAGCACGTCCATGACGCGCTGGAGCACGAGCATCTCCATGTCCACGATGACCATCACCGTCACGCGCATGACGGGCCGGTGACAGAGCCGCACTCACATTGGCACCGGCACGAACCTCTGCGGCACACGCATCCGCACTACCCCGACCTGCACCATCAGCACGGGCATCCCTAGGCGCAGCCGCTGTGATCCGCTGCCTACTCCAAGCCAAGACAGGCCGGAGCCGCGCGTAAGTAACATTCCAAGCTGGGAGACGTCTCGGGACGCCGCGCGCCTGAGCCTAGCGCGGCGCCGCGTAGGCCGAGCCGTCCGAGGCGCGGAGCGGCTCGTCCACGTAGCGCCCCTGCTTCGGAACCGCGACCCGGTCGAAATCCTCCGCCAGCGCGTTGAGCGCACGGCGCATCTCCGGACCCTGCAGCGGTCGCCCGTGGCCGGTGATGACCCGTTCCGGATCGAGGGCGGCCAGCGTCCGGACGGAGGTCCGCGCGGCATCCCAGTCGATCGTCAGGTACATCGGCGGCCCGTGCAGTTCGGGCTCTTGGACCGCCACCGCGTAGACCGATTCCTGCGCCGTCGTCACGAAGGCATCGCCGACGATCAGCGTCCGGTCCCCCGCGCGCCAGAGCGAGATGTGGCCCGGCGCGTGACCCGGCGTATGGATCCAGCGCCAGCCTGGCAGGGGCGGAACTGACCCGTCCTCCGGCAGGGTCTTCAGGTGCCGGGAGACGTCGACCGGCCGGGTCGGAAAGAGCGGCGAGAGCCGTCCCAGCAGGCCGCCGCCGACACTCGGATCCGGCGTCGGATAAGAGGCGCTGCCGTCGAGATACGGCCGCTCGAGCGCGTGCGCGTAGACAGGCACGTCCCACTCCGCGGCGAGATCCTCCAGCACGCCGACATGGTCGAAATGGCCGTGGGTCTGCACGATTGCGCAGGGCCGCGCGCCGGCGCCGAAGCGCGCCCGGGCGGCCGCCTCGATCGCCCGCTTCGAGCCCATCACCCCTGCATCGACCAGAACCCAGCCGCGGTCGCCCGCCCCGGGTTCCCCGACGAAGACCACGTTGACCAGGACGTGGCGCTGGTAGGCGATGTCGCGGGTGATCGCATGGGTGGCATCGTCCCGTTCGGCGTCGCGCTGGGGGTCGTCGGCCCGCGCCTTCGGGTCGACGGGGATCTGCTGGGCCATCTACGGCGACTCCCGTGGCTGTTCTCGACGCGCGACGGACAGGATCGCGTTCCGCCTAAATCATTGCGGACGCAGCCTTTTTCGGCCGAGGCGCACAGCCTTCGGCGCAGGATGCTCAAGAGCGTCCGCATCCTGCCAACCGGCCTTGCCAGGACGGGTTCCCCGGCGGCTGAGGCCCGCAGGAACATCGCGCCGGCCGATGCGGGCCCCATATTGCAGGTGTCGATGCGCCTTCGCAGGTCACACCATGGCACCGAGCCCGATCGCCCTCATCGCCTCCGCCGCCCTCGTTGCCGTGGTCGCCGCCGGCGCCGGGGCGATCGTTCTGCAGCAGGGCTCGCGTTTCAGCCATCCGCGCAAGGTCGGCGGTACCTTCGCCATGTCGGATCTCGACGGGCGCCCGGTGAGCCAGGCCGATCTCCTCGGCAAGCCGACCGTCCTGTTCTTCGGCTTCACCCACTGCCCGGAGGTCTGCCCGACGACGCTCGCCACGCTGGCCAGCGCGCTCGGCCGCATGGGGCGCGACGCGGACCGCCTCAACGTGGTCTTCGTTACGCTCGACCCGGAGCGGGACACGCCCGAGTCCCTGCGCGAATACCTGGCCTCGTTCGATCCGCGCATCCGCGGCTTCGTCGGCACGCCGGATCAGGTCTCCCACATGGCCGATGCGTACCACGTGGCCTACAAGCGTGTGCCGACCCAGGACGGTGACTACACGATGGAGCATTCGGCCACCGTCGAGCTGTTCGATAAGACCGGCCGGATGGTCGGGGAAATCGGCTACGGCGAGGACGAATCGCGGGCGCTGTCCAAGCTCATCACCTTGGCACTGCCGGGCCAGTGCGCGCCCGGCGGCGGGGCCAATCTATGGGCCAGCGACGGGTCCCCGGGGGCCTGCGGTCCGCGGAGCTGAGCGGCAACCGTGAAAATTGCGCCGCCGCGCCAGCGTGGCTAGAGGGCGACGTGGGTCGCGAGACCCAGCCAGAACTCCGGGGCTTCAGCTTGATCACCCGCCGCGTCCTGACCGCCCTCGGGCTCCTCGCCCTGACGCCCTTCTCGGGGCCCTCCCTGGCCGCTCCCAGCGGACCGCGCCTCGCGCCGCCCGAACCCATGGATTTCGATCGGCTGAAGGATCTCGCCCGCAGCCTGCGGGATCGGCCCTACGCGCCGCCGCCGGAAGCCCCCGCCTCGGCGGCGCTCGACGCCCTGACCTACGGGCCGATGCAGGAGATCCACTACCCGCCGGGGAGAGCCCTGTTCGCCGACAGCCTGTACCCCGTGACCTTCTTCCATCTCGGCAACTTCTTCCGGCATCCCGTGAAGGTCTACGCCCTGGAGGGCGGACAGGCCCGTGAAGTGCTCTACGCCCACGACCTGTTCACCTATCCGGCCGGCAACCCGGCGAGGGATGTCCCGGACGGCGCCGGCTTCGCCGGCTTTCGATTCCAGAAAGTCCCGGCCGGTCAGCCGGGCGACGACGCCGACTGGCTTGCCTTCCTCGGCGCGTCCTACTTTCGCGCCGCCGGCGACGGCCAGCAATACGGCGCCTCCGCCCGGGGCATCGCCATCGACACCGCGCCCGGCCCGGGAAAGACCGAGGAATTCCCGGTCTTCACGCGGTTCTACGTCAGTCCGGCCACCGACGGGGCGGTCACCGTGCTGGCCCTGCTCGAAGGCCAGAGCCTCACCGGCGCCTACCGGTTCGTCGCCCGCAAGGAGCCGCACGTCGTCATCGACGTCGCCTGCACGCTGTACATGCGCAGATCCGTTGAGCGGTTCGGCATGGCACCGCTGACCTCGATGCTCTGGTACTCCGAGGGGATGAGCCGGTTCCTGGCGAGCGACTGGCGGCCCGAAGTGCACGATTCCGACGGCCTGCTGATGCAGACCGGCGCTGGGGAGATCATCTGGCGGCCGCTCAACAACCCGCCGCGGCTCAGCGTCAGCGCTTTCGCGGACCGGTCGCCCAAGGGCTTCGGCCTGCTCCAGCGCGACCGCGCCTTCGAGAACTACATCGACGACGGTTTCGAGGAGAACCGGCCCGACATCTGGGTCGAGCCGCAGGGGGACTGGGGCCAAGGCAGCGTGCAACTGGTGGAGATCCCCACCCATCAGGAGACCGACGACAACATCGTCGCCCTATGGGTTCCGGCCGACCCGCCGCAGGCCGGAAGCGATCGCAGCTTCGCCTACCGGCTGCGCTGGCCCGTGCGGGAGCCGATCGCCACGAATCTCGCCCGCTGCGTGGCGACGCGAGCGACCAAGGGGTCCTGGCTCGCGGATGCGGATCGGCGTCCGGGACGCGCCAACCTCGTGAGGCAATTCGTCCTCGAATTCGAGGGGGCGGCCCTGTCGGGCCTCGACCCGGAGAAGGCAACGGTCGCACTCGCGCTCTCCCGCGGCAGCGCCGAGGAGGTGGGCGCCACCTGGGCGCCGTATGGGAAGGCGAGTCCGTGGCGGGTCTTCCTCAAGATCTATGCGGAAGGGCCGGACCCGGTCGAGATGCGTCTGCAGCTGAAGTTTGGCGACAGGCTGCTTTCCGAAACCTGGGCGTACCAATACTATCCTGAGGCCCCCGGAACGGTCCTGTAACCGGCGGGTTGGCCGCCTTGCCGGCCCGGGTCCGCCCTCCGTGGAAGCCCGGCCCTGGATCGCAGCCGCGGCCAGTATGTCCGTCGTCTCATCCGAGGCCGTCATGAACGGCGAACGACCGCCCGACTCGCCGCATCTCCCAGAGACGCTCACGCGCCTGCTCAAGGCGCCCAAG
This sequence comes from Methylobacterium sp. CM6257, assembly GCF_054611515.1. NCBI lineage: Bacteria > Pseudomonadati > Pseudomonadota > Alphaproteobacteria > Hyphomicrobiales > Methylobacteriaceae > Methylobacterium > Methylobacterium sp. CM6257. The sequence goes on along the minus strand of NZ_CM137735.1, from coordinate 4,530,443 downwards.
AGCGCCATCTGGCCGACGCCGGAGGACCGGCACCGCCTGCATCTCGGCCGCCAGAGGCCGCGCGAGCCGAGCCGCGCCGTCCTGGGTGTCTGGCTCTGGGCGATCCTCTACAACCTCGTCGGCTTCGCGATTCTCGCGGCCCTGTGGCGGACGATGCACTGACCCGATGACACGAGACGATCTCGATCCGGCGCGCCTGCCGCGCCGCACCCTCGCGGCGCTGCTCCTGTTCGGCCTGGCCGCGCCACCCGCGGCGGCGCAGACACCTGGAAATGCGCTCAATGCAGATGATGGGACCGGGGCGGTCAAGGTCTGCTCGCCGGTGGCGATGCCGCGCTGGCGATCGATGACCCCAGTGCCTAAGACCTGGACCTTCCTGGACTGCATGGGCTTCTCGGGCGAGATGGGGGCAAGCCATTTCCAACTCGGCTGCCTGTTCACCAACGTCACGCCCTACGCGCAGAAATACGCCTGGGGGCCGATGGTGCAGATCGAGAAGTCCGCACTGGCCAAGCCGCAGCCGCCCGTCCCCAATTGCGGCTGGTAGCGGGCCGGATCAGCCCTCGTCCGGCTGCCAATCCACGTCGAGGGCAAGACGCGCCCGAAAGACGACGCTGCCGGCCTCGTCCCTGACATGCGCCTCGAGGCACAGGCTGGCAGGCCCTCCTGCCGGCAGCCGCATCGGCCTCACGCGGAGCAGGTCGTGCGCGGCCTCGACAAGGGCTTCGGCTGCCGAGAGGCACGCCTCGTTGCGATCAGCGAAATCGATCCCCTCCTCGTCGCGTGACCATCCCTGGCCGTCGATGAAATCGGTAAAGTAGCGCACGGCGCTGAGCCTCACGGGCAAACGAGGAGCCTGACCGGCGCCCTGACCATTATCGGCGACCTGTTTGAGGGGGCCTGTGTCAGCACCGCGCATCAGATCAGCCGGTCTACCGCCTCGAACGACCTGCGTTCAGCGCGCAGGTATAACGGAGTCCCCGCTAAGCCATCGTCAAGCCATTGTCTAACACTGGACAAAACCTAAGGTAAGTTCTGCACCTCATCAAGGTGGAAAGACGATCGCAGGCGCGGTCGGCGTCCCGCTCCAACGCGGGAATTAGACCCGCCTGCGGTCACTCGGACACCGCGCGCCGGATCGGGCCGGCCTAGCCGAAAATACGAGTCTGCGTCGGGGGCGCAGGCGACACGCCTCGCTTCTCCGCGGTTGGCAGGACGTTTTGGAACGCACCGGTACTTCCGTCGCGCGACTCACCCAGCGTGGCCTGACGACGCGGGCACACCTCTCAGATGCGCGCAGGCCCGATGGTCGGCCTCGTAGCTGAGCAACCCGACCGGTCGGGGAGCGGGCCGCCATGATCGACCGCGAGGCACCTGCGGGCAGGGCGAGGTGCGCTGCCATCCTCGGTGGATTGCGGCCCGAACCTATCATCGCGGTGATCTGAAATGCCCCGCCACTTTCTCAACGTCAGGCGGCACGGCACACTGATCCGGGACCAGGAAGGCGATGACCTCCCCATGAGGCTGCCGCGAAAGGATGCGCTTGCGACCTCCTCTGCGAGATGCGGCGCCTTCCGCATAGCCTGACACGACGGAGCAAAGGCCGCCCTCGAGGAAGACCGCGTGCGGAATGGTCCTGGCCTGCTCGACGAGCACGATACCGCGAAGGCAGCTCAAATGGCTCGAGATCGGGTCCGAGCAGCGCGCTATCAGCGACGGTGAGGACGGCGAGGAGCCGGTTCTGATGTGTCACCGGAGAAGCGCGAGGGAAACAGGCGGCCGCCGCTCCGACTCACGCCCTCCGAATCGAGGCGTCACCCTGACGCATGCTTCGAGGGCCAAGCCAATGCGCGCGGATCGTGCATTTCGCCAGAGAAGCGGCTGCAATCCGACAGATCGTCCGTCACGAGACTCGGGCGGTCGCGCGAACTCGGGTCCGGAAACGCGCAAGGCTCCGTTAAATTCGCCCGTTCAGATTGATCGACTCCCTCTCAGCAAGTGTGACCGGCGCGCTACGCGGCCAGCCTGACCGCTGAATTTCCAACACACCAACGCGCCGAGGTGCTTTGACGCGCCCGCCCGATCGGTCTAAAACAGGCGCAACGGGACAAGCAAGAACCATGCCGTGAGCAGCGTGGCTCCGGCTGGAGAACCGCGCTGAAAGGGCATCGGGGCCTCGCATGAGTTTGGTGCAACGGCTGGAAGTGCGTCAGGGCCAAGCCCTGGTGATGACGCCGCAGCTCCTGCAAGCGATCAAACTCCTGCAGCTCTCGCAGCTCGATCTCGCGGCCTATGTCGAGGCCGAGTTGGAGCGCAATCCGCTCCTGGAGCGCGTCGAGCCAGACCTGCCCGCCTCGAACGAGGGAGCCGATGCGGGCGCTCACCAAGAGGATGCGAGCGCCGATGGCTTCGAGAACGGCGAGCCCGAATCGTGGCTGTCCTCCGAACTCAATCCCAGCCGCGGCGAGATCGAGAGCGATTTCGACACCCGGCTCGACAATGTCTTCCCCGACGAAGGGCCGATCCAGGCGCGGCAGGGGGACGGCGGCGACATGCTTTCGCTGACGCCGCCGCCCTACGGCAGTACCGGGGGCAGCTTCGATGCCGAGGCCCCCGATTTCGAGGCGACGCTCACGGCCGAGACCTCGCTGCGGGACCACCTCGCCGGCCAGCTCGACTTGGCGACCCGGGATCCCGCCGAGCGGCTGATCGGCGGCTTCCTCATCGACGCCGTCGACGAGGCCGGATATCTGCGCGAGACGGTTGAGGGCGTGGCCGAACGTCTGGCCGCCGACCCGGCCCTCGTGGCGCGGGTGCTGTCGCTCGTCCAGACTTTCGACCCGCCCGGAATTGCCGCGCGCGATCTCGCCGAATGCATGGCAATCCAGCTTCGCGAGCGCGACCGGTTCGACCCGGCCATGCAGGCGCTGGTCTCGCGACTCGACCTCGTGGCCAAGCGCGATTTCGGCGCGCTGCGCCGCCTCTGCGGCGTCGACGATGAGGATCTGGTCGACATGCTGGGCGAGATTCGCCGCCTCGACCCGAAGCCTGGCCGGGCCTTCGGATCGAGCGCCGTGGAGGTGCTGGTCCCCGACGTGTTCGTGCGCGCGGCCCCCGACGGATCCTGGCTGGTCGAGCTGAACAGCGAGGCCCTTCCGCGAGTGCTGGTGAACCAGAGCTACTACGCCCGCGTTTCGCGCAACGCCCGACAGGAAGGCGACAAGGCCTTCCTGTCGGAGGCCCTCCAGAACGCCAACTGGCTCACCCGGTCGCTCGAGCAGCGCGCCCGCACCATCCTCAAGGTGGCCACTGAGATCGTCCGCCAGCAGGACGGGTTCTTCGTCCACGGCGTCACGCATCTGCGCCCGCTCAACCTCAAGACGGTGGCGGAGGCGATCGGCATGCACGAATCGACCGTGTCGCGCGTCACCTCCAACAAGGCGATCGGCACCAGCCGCGGCACGCTGGAGATGAAGTATTTCTTCACCGCGGCGATCCCCGGCGCGGCCGGCATGGCGGCACATTCCTCCGAAGCCGTGCGCCACCGTATCAAACAGCTCGTCGACGGCGAGACACCGGACGACGTTCTCTCCGACGACGCGCTCGTGCAAAAGCTGCGCAGCGAGGGCGTCGACATCGCGCGCCGCACGGTGGCGAAATACCGGGAGTCGCTGCGGATCCCGAGCTCGATCGAGCGCCGCCGCGAACGCTACGCTCACGGCTCCGCCCACCACGGGGCGCTCGCGCTGCGCTGAGCGCGCGGCCGGGCTTGCGCTGAGCGCGCGTCCGGCCCATCCGTCGCGCGCCGAACACTGAGCCTGGACCTAGGATGACCCCGACCGGAACGCCCCAGCGCAGCCTCACCGCCATCGTGCTCGCGGCCGGGAAGGGCACACGGATGCGCTCGGACCTGCCGAAGGTGCTCCATCGGATCGCCGGACAGAGCATGCTCGGCCACGTGCTGACCGCAGTTCAGGCCGCGGGCGCGGGCCGTATCGCCGTGGTGGCCGAGCCCGGCCGCGACGATGTCGCCGCCGAGATCGCCCGGCAGGCGCCCGGCGCGCAGATCTTTCCCCAGGCCGAGCGGCTCGGGACCGCCCACGCGGTTCTAGCGGCGCGGGACGTGCTCGCCCAGCCGGACGACGATGTCGTCATCGCCTTCGGCGACACGCCCCTGATCACCGCCGAGACCTTCCTGAGGCTGCGCGCGCCGCTGGCGGACGGCGCCGCCGTCGCCGTGCTCGCCTTCGAGACCGAGAGGCCCTCGGGCTATGGGCGCGTGCTGACCGAGGGCAGCCGCGTCCTAGCCATTCGCGAGGAGAAGGACGCCAGCCCGGAGGAGCGGGCCGTCACCCTTTGCAATGCCGGGCTGATGGCGATCGCGGGACGACACGCCCTCGCTCTGCTCACCCGCATCGGCAACGACAACGTGGCCGGCGAGTATTATCTCCCCGACGCCGTGGCGTTGGCGGTGGCCGGCGGGCTTCGGGTCACCGTCGTGCCTGTGGACGAGGCGGAGGCGCAAGGGGTCAACGACCGGGTGCAGCTCAGTGTCGCCGAAGCCGCGATCCAGGCCCGGCTGCGCCGCAGCGCGATGCTGAGCGGTGCGACCCTGATCGCGCCGGAGACCGTGTTCCTCAGCCACGACACCGTGCTCGGGCGCGACGTGGTCGTGGAGCCCAACGTGGTGTTCGGGCCGGGAGTGCGCGTCGGGGACGGCTGCACCGTCCGATCCTTTGCGCATCTCACGGACACAACCCTGGAAGCGGCCGTCCGGATCGGGCCGTTCGTTCGGCTTCGCGGGCATGCCGTGCTGGAGACCGGGGCGGAACTCGGCAATTTCGTCGAGCTGAAGAACGCCCATATGGGCGCCGGCGCCAAGGCCGCGCACCTTACCTATCTCGGCGACGCAGAGATCGGCGCGAAGGCCAATATCGGCGCTGGCACGATCACCTGCAATTACGACGGCGTCCTCAAGCACCGGACGACGATCGGCGCAGGCGCCTTCATCGGCTCGAATTCGGCGCTGGTGGCCCCGGTCACCGTGGGGGAGGGGGCCTACGTGGCCTCCGGTTCCGTGATCACGGACGACGTGCCGACGGACGCCATGGCGGTCGCCCGCGGCCGGCAGGCCGTGAAGCCCGGCTGGGCCAAGGAGAAGCGCGCCGCGCTGCAGGCCGAGAAGGCACGGCGGGGGAAGGGATCCTGAAAGGAGGCCGTTGCAAGTCGCGACACGGCCGGGGCTGGCCGATCGCTGCCCCGATCCGGTACAAGCCGCGCTTGGCCCTGCGCTGAGCGGGGCGGCCCGGACCTTGCGCGGCGCGTCCGCACGGTCATCCGAGCGTCAGAGCGAGAGACAGTTCCATGTGCGGCATCGTCGGCATCGTCGGGCGCGACGCGGTGGCGGGGCAGGTGATCGAGGCCCTGCGGCGACTCGAATACCGCGGCTATGATTCCGCCGGCATCGCCACCCTGGAGCACGGCCACTTGGAGCGGCGGCGCGCCTCGGGCAAGCTCGTCAACCTGGAGGCTAAGCTCGATCAGGAGCCGCTCACCGGCACGATCGGCATCGGCCACACCCGCTGGGCGACCCACGGGCGCCCCAACGAGACCAACGCCCACCCGCACGCCACCAAGCAGCTGGCCGTCGTGCACAACGGCATCATCGAGAACTTCCGCGAGCTGAAGCAGGAGCTGGAGGGCGAGGGGATCGTCTTCGAGACCGAGACCGACACCGAGGTCGTCGCCCAGCTCGTCAGCCGCAACATGGACCGGCAGATGGGCCCGGTGGAGGCGGTCGCCGCCGCCCTGCCGCGACTGCGCGGCGCCTTCGCGCTGGGCTTCATCTTCGCGGGCGAGGAGAACCTGCTGATCGGCGCCCGCCACGGCGCGCCGCTGGCGATCGGCTTCGGCCAGGGCGAGACCTATCTGGGCTCCGACGCCCTGGCGCTCGCCCCCTTCACCGACGCGATCACCTATCTCGACGAGGGTGACTGGGCGATCCTGTCCCGCAACGGCGCCGAGATCCGGGACGCGTCGGGTGCCGCGGTGGAGCGCCCCCGGCAGACAATCGCCACGCAGGCCTACCGGATCGACAAGGGCGAATACCGCCACTTCATGGCCAAGGAGATCCACGAGCAGCCCGAGGTCGTGGGCCGCACGCTCGCCCACTACGTCGACATGGCGCAAGGGCGGGTCATGCTGCCCGAGGCGCTGCCCTTCGACTTCGCCAAGCTCAGCCGCGTCTACATCACCGCCTGTGGCACCGCCTTCTATGCCGGGCTCGTGGCGCGCTACTGGTTCGAGCAGGTGGCGCGCCTGCCCGTGGAGATCGACGTCGCCTCCGAGGCGCGCTACCGCGAGGCGCCCCTGGAGAAGGACGGGCTGACGCTGGTGATCTCGCAATCGGGCGAGACCGCCGACACGCTGGCGTCCCTGCGCTACGCCAAGGCGCAAGGCCAGCACACGCTGAGCGTGGTCAACGTGCCGACCTCGACGATCGCGCGGGAATCCTCCGTGGTGATGCCGACGCTCGCCGGGCCGGAGATCGGCGTGGCCTCGACGAAGGCGTTCTCCTGCCAGCTCACCGTGCTGCTGTGCCTGGCCATCGCGGCGGGTCGGGCGCGGGGCACGCTGGACGAAGCGGGCGAGCGGCGTCTGGTCGACGCGCTGATCAAGGCGCCGGGCCTGATGGCGGAGGCGCTGACCCACGAGGCAGCGATCGAGGGCCTGGCCCGGGAGGTCGCGAAGGCGCGCGACGTGCTCTACCTGGGGCGCGGGACCAGCTACCCGATGGCGCTGGAGGGTGCGCTGAAGCTGAAGGAGATCAGCTACATCCACGCGGAGGGCTACGCGGCGGGCGAGCTGAAGCACGGGCCGATCGCGCTGATCGACGAGAGCGTACCGGTGATCGTGATCGCGCCGCACGACGCGGTGTTCGAGAAGACGGTGTCGAACATGCAGGAGGTGGCCGCCCGCGGCGGGCGGATCGTGCTGATCGGCGACGCCAAGGGGGCGGCCGAGCATGGGCTCGACACGCTCGCGACCTTCACCATGCCGGCGCTGGACGCCACGGTGGCGCCGATCGTCTACGCGGTGCCGATCCAGCTGCTGGCCTACCACACGGCGGTGTCCATGGGGAAAGACGTCGACCAGCCCAGGAACCTCGCGAAGTCGGTTACCGTGGAGTAGGGTCTCGTCACTGCGGTCGTCTACGACCGGAATCCGGGTTACCGCCCGCGCGACAGCGGCGCGGTTTCCTGGGTGGCCGGCCCGAAGCGCGTTCATTTCAAGCGGGTCGAATGGCCCGTCATTCCCGACCCCGGAACCGCCGCCGCGCTCCAGAACGGCGAGGTCGACTAGGGGGAGAATCCGATCAGCGACCTGCTGCCGGCCCTCGAGGGCCATCCGCAGCTCGCCACCCGTCTCGGTGTTCTCGGCACCGCGGGATCAAACACCAGGGCCCTTTCTGCCGACCGGGCAGTATTTCTACCGAACCGCTTACCGGCGCGAGATCCAGGACGTCGTCCAAGACCAGTTCGTGTTCTGGAACGCGCGCCGCGGCATGGACCTGACCGAGATTCGGGATCATGGCGGCCCGGGCGGCGATCGAGGCCGCTCTGTTCGCCGCTCAGGCGCCGCGCGACGGCGACCCGATCGCGGCGGTCTCCTCGTCCGGACCGGCATGCCCGGGCCTCGGGGCGAACGCGGTCTTCTCAACACCCGCTTGCGCCCCGGGCCGCTTCGATCAATTCTCAGACCTCCCGCCGATGTTTCCGGCGGATCCTGTAAGGATCTCGAGCAAAGGACCGCGTTGTCCGTGCATCTCCTGATCGTCGACGACCACCCGCTGTTCCGCGACGCCCTTGCGGCGACGATCCGCCTCGCGCATCCGGATGCCGTGCTGCACGAGGCCGACGGAATCGAGGCCGCCTGCGCGGCGCTCGCCGCGAACCGGAACATCGACCTGACGCTCCTCGACCTTTCCATGCGGGGGGTCACCGGCTTCGACGGGCTGATCACGATCCGGGCGAGCTTCCCACGGATCCCGATCCTGATCGTGTCGGGGCACGAGGATCCGCGTATCGTGCGCGAGGCCCTGCAGCACGGCGCGGCCGGTTTCGTCCCCAAGGCCATGGACAAGGCGACGCTCACCCGGGCCATTACCGAGGTTCTGAGCGGCGCGCTGTTCCTCCCCCCCGGCCTCGCCGAGGTGAATGCCCCGGCGCCGCGGAGCAAGAAAGCGCCGCTCGCCGAGCGCCTCGCACGGCTCACGCCGCAGCAGCTGCGGGTGCTGATGATGATCCGGCAGGGCAAGCTCAACAAGCAGATCGCCCACGAGCTTCAGGTCGGCGATTCCACCGTGAAGGCGCATGTCTCGGAGATCCTGCGCAAGCTGGAAGTGATCAGCCGCACGCAGATCGTGATCGACACTGCCTCCCTCGACTTCGACCAGATCCACAACGCTCACTCGGCCTGATCTGAGCGCAGGCCGCGGGCCGGCCGGGCCAGGCCGCATGCGTTAGATGCAATGCAGACCGCGCGCAGTTTCTGCCCGGCGGAATTGATATGATGCTATCTATCAGCATGCGAGCTGATAGATCTGGCGTGCCTGCCGGATTCTCGCGACGATGGATTCCGGCTCGTGCCGAACGCTGAAGATCCCAAGGCCCGGGAGAGGCTGCAGCAGGCCTTCACCCATGCCCTCCTGACGACGGGTCGCCACTGGCGTCGCGCGGCCAACGCGGTCGCGGAGACGCACGGCCTGTCGGATGCGACGGCGCATCCGCTGATCATCATCGGCCGCATGGCCGAGGAGCCGCGCCAGAACGCGCTGGCCGAGGCTGTCGGCATCGAGGGGCCCTCGCTTGTGCGGCTCCTAGACCAGCTTGCCGCCGCCGGGCTCGTGGTGCGGCGCGAGGACCCATCCGACCGCCGCGCCAAGGTGCTTGGCCTGACCCCGCGCGGGCGCGATGTGTTCGAGCAGATCGAGGCCGGGCTCTCGTCCCTTCGCGCCCGCGTCTTCGCAGAGATCGGGTGCGCGGATCTCGAAGCGAGCCTCAGAGTCTTCGCGGCGCTCCAGCGCTACGGGCGCGAGACAGCGCTGGACGATACCGCCCCCGTCCTGGAGCCTGCGTCGTGACCCTTCCCGGATGGCGCGATTGGGCGTTTGCGCTCAAGACCTACGCGGCGGCGATGCTTGCTCTGTTCCTGGCGCTCTGGATCGACCTGCCGCGGCCCTACTGGGCGCTCGGCACGGTCTACATCACCAGCCAGGTGCTGTCCGGCGCCACCCGGTCGAAGGCCCTGTACCGGGTCGGTGGCACGGTGCTCGGGGCCGCAATGAGCGTCGCGCTGGTCCCCAACCTCGTGAATGAACCGTTCTTGCTCAGCCTCGCGGTCGCGCTCTGGGTCGCCCTCTGCCTCTACGTCTCGCTCCTCGATCGCACGCCTGCGAGCTATCTCCCCATGCTGGCCGGCTACACGGCGGCCTTGATCGGCTTTCCGGCCGTCGATGATCCCGGCGCGATCTTCGACACCGCCGTGGCACGTGCCGAGGAGATCTCGCTCGGAATCCTCTGCGCCAGCCTCGCGGCGACGCTGATCCTGCCGCAATCGGCCGCCCCGGTCATCGTCGCGCGGCTGAACCTCTGGCTGGCTGAGGCCCGGACCTGGACACTGGCAGCCCTGCAGGGCGCCCGCCTCTCGCAGGCGGCGGAGGCGGAGGCGAACGAGGCCCAGCGCCTGCGCCTCGCCTCGGATGCCCTGGCCCTTGACGCCCTCGGACTCGCCCTGCGCAACGAGGCGACAGGCGCGGAGCGGGCCGCGGAGGCCTTCGCCCCGCTGCGCCAGCACATGCTGATGGTCCTTCCGATTGTGGCCGCGGTGGCTGACCGCGTCACCGCCCTGGAGCAGGTTGGCCGGCTCCCGGCACGGGTCCGCGCGCTTCTGTCGGATCTCACCGTCTGGCTCGCCACGGACAGCGATGATCCCGAGGGCGCGACGCGGCTACGCGGGCAGATCGACGCCGTCGCACCGACCCTCGGCCGGTCGCCGGACTGGACCACGCTGCTGCTGGCAAGTCTCGCGGTGCGCCTGCGCGACGTCGTCGACCTGCGGCAGGATCTGCGCGCGTTGCGCCGCCACCTGGCCGCCGGCACCGCCCCCCTCGCGCCGCTCGCCTTCGCCTATACGGCGCGGGTCAGGACCATCCGCCACCGGGATCACGGGCTCGCGGCCTTCTCGGCCTTCGGTGTATTCGTGGGCCTCTTGGTCTGCTGCGCGATCTGGATCGCCACCGGGTGGCCGGACGGCTCCGCGGCGCCGATGATGGGGGCGGTCGCCTGCTGCCTCTTCGCTGCGCAGGACGATCCCGCCCCGCAGATCATCAGCTTCACCAACTCAGCCCTCGTCGGCGCATTGGCGGCAGGCCTGTACTTGTTCGCGGTGCTGCCGCTGGTGACCACTTTCGAGATGCTAGCCCTGGCGCTGGCGCCGGCTCTCATCCTGTGCGGGCTGGCGATGACCCAGCCGCGCTTCGCCCCGATGGGCATGGGTGCGGCACTCAACGGCGCGACCATGCTGGCGCTTCAGAACGGCTACAGCGGTGACTTCTCCCCCTTCGCCAATTCGGTGATCGCTTCGGTCGTGGGGATGTGGGTCGGCGCGGTGGTGACCCGTCTGATCCGCTCGGTGGGAGCGGCCTGGAGTGCCCACCGCCTGGTCGGGATCAATCGGCGCAGCCTCGCCGCAGCCGCGGACGGGCGGGGCACCGGGCACGGGCTCGAACTCGCGGCCCTGATGCTCGACCGCATCGGCTTGATCGCACCCCGCCTCGCAACGCTCCCGGCGGAGGATTCGGAGGCGATGGGCGATCTGCTGGCGGACGTGCGCGTGGGGATCAATCTCGTGGAGGTCCGACGGGTGCGGCGGCGCCTCACGGGGGAAGCTCGCGCGTCCGTGGATCAAACCTTGGCGCTGGCGACACGCCAATTGCGCAGCTGGACCGGCCGGCCGGGTCCCGACCTCCTGGCCGCCCTGGACGAGAGTCTCCGCGCCGTTTCCGGCGCGGGATTGTCCCCGGAGCGGAGGGCCGCCCTGATCGGCCTCACCGGCCTGCGGCGCGGCCTCTTTCCTGATGCGTTGCCCTACCAGGACGCGACGCATCTGCCCGATGACCGCGAGGTGGCAGCATGATGGGCGAGATTGATCTCTACGGCGTGTTCGTGCCGGGCCTGGCCCTCTGGATGGCCGTGGCCTTCGCGCTGGGCCTGCCCCTGCGCCGACTACTCGCGGCGACCGGCTTCTACCGCCTCGTCTGGCATCGGCCGCTCTTCGACCTCGCACTCTACGTCGTCCTCCTCGGCGGCGTCGTGACCCTCGCCCACCGGACCCTGCAATGACCGCCCTTCTCTCCCTTCTCGGCCGCCTCTTGGTCACCCTCGGCATGGTCGCCGTGGCGCTGATCGTCGGCGTCGGTCTGTGGGACTACTACATGGACGCCCCCTGGACCCGGGACGGCCGGGTGCGTGCCGACGTGGTCGCGGTGGCGCCCGACGTCTCCGGTCTCGTCACCGAGGTCCTGGTGGAGGACAACCAAGTCGTCCGGAAGGGCGACGTCCTGTTCCGCATCGACCCGGACCGGTTCCGGCTCGGGCTGCGGCAGGCGGAGGCGATGGTGGAGGGACGCAAGGCCACCGCCGAGCAGACCGCGGCCGATTATGCCCGCTACAGCAAGCTGAGCGATGCGGCGGTGTCGCAGCAGAAGGTCGAGGCCGCCAAGGCCGCCGACCTCTCCGCCCAGGCGGCCTACGAGCAGGCATTGGCCGACCGCGACCTCGCCAAGCTTAACCTTGAACGCTCCGCGGTGCGCGCCTCGGTCAACGGCAGGATCACCAACATGGAGCTGCGCCCAGGCGCCTACGTCACCACCGGCCACGGCGTGATGGCGCTGATCGACCGCGACACGGTCCGGATCGAGGGCTATTTCGAGGAGACCAAGCTGCCGCGCATCCGCGTCGGCGCGCCTGTGACGGTCCAGCTGATGGGCGACGACGGCGTACTCAAGGGCCACGTTGCCAGCATTGCCGGCGGCATCGGTGAGACCGGCCGGAGCGACGCGACGAACCTGTTGGCCAACGTCAATCCGACCTTCTCGTGGGTGCGCCTCGCCCAGCGCATACCGGTGCGGATCGCGCTCGATGCAGGCGTGACGGATCCGCGGCTCGTGAGCGGCCGGACCGCGACGGTGTCGATCGCGCCGGCGGAGGGCGGAGAGGTCCTGCGCTGGCCCTTGACGGCCTGGCGCACGGCTTGGCGCCAGGCGCTTGCCCGCTGAGCAGCTGCCGAACCGACCCGCAGCACCGGGGTTGGCCTGTCACAACGTCACAACGACGATTCAGGAAGCCCCATGTCGAAGACGATCCTCGCCCTCGCCACGTCCATCGTGCTCGCCACGTCCGGCGCGGCGCTGGCTCAGGCGCCCCAGACGGGCGGGAGCAACCAGGGCAACGTGAACAAGTCCGGCGCGGTGGGCGGCACCGGGTCCGGGGCCATGGAGCGTACCGGCTCCGCCGGCGCCGGCATGGCGCCCGGTACCAGCGGCGGCCCGCGCGTCAGCACCCCGGGCGCGCCCGCCGGCAGCAGCAGCGGCAACGCCACGACGGGCAGTGGCGCCGCGCCGAGCGGGCGGTAGGCCGGGCTCGAAAATGGCCGCATCTCCCTTGCGGCTAAGAGCTGTACAACTGGGTCGCGACGTCAGCGGCAGAGCGCAACCTGTCCCCTCTTCCGCAAAGGAGAGGGGACTTGCGCTTTTCCGAATGCTCCGGTGAGCGCGTCCGCGCCGCGAGCCCGTGTAGCCTGAGCCACGAGCGGACGAGATGTTCGCCCCTTATCGACCGGTCGGTGCGGAGCTTGGCACGCTTACGCTCCGAGACCACCGAGGCAGAGGTACTTGGTGTTCAGGTAATCCTCGATGCCCTGGTAGGAGCCCTCGCGGCCGAGCCCGGATTCCTTCACGCCACCGAAGGGCGCCACCTCGGTGGTGATGATGCCCTCGTTGATCCCGACCATCCCGTATTCCAGCGCCTCCGCCACCCGGAAGGTGCGGCCGAGGTCGCGGGTGTAGAAGTAGCAGGCGAGTCCGTACTCGGTGTCATTGGCGAGCCGGATCGCTTCCGCCTCGTCGCGGAAGCGGAACAGCGGCGCCAGCGGCCCGAAGGTCTCCTCGCGGGCCACCGCCATGCCAGGGGTCGCGCCGGTGATCACGGTGGGCTCGAAGAACTGGCCGCCGAGCGCGTGCCGGTGACCGCCTGCAATCACCCGGCCGCCCTTCTCGACCGCGTCGCGGATATGGGCCTCGGTCTTCTCCACCGCGGCCATGTCGATCAACGGCCCCTGGGCGACGCCCTCCTCGAGACCGTTGCCGACCTTCAGCCGGTTGGCCGCCTCGGCCATCTTCTCCGCGAAGGCGTCGTAGATCCCGTCCTGTACCAGGAAGCGGTTGGTGCAGATGCAGGTCTGGCCGGAATTGCGGTACTTGGCGAGCATCGCTCCGGTCACCGCCTTGTCGAGGTCGGCGTCGTCGAAGACGATGAAGGGCGCGTTGCCGCCGAGCTCCATCGAGACCTTCTTCACCGTGTGGGCGGCCTGCTCCAGCAACACCTTGCCGATCTCGGTGGAGCCGGTGAACGTGATCTTCTTGACCAGCGGGTTGCCGGTCATCTCAGCCCCGATGGCCCGAGCCGATCCGGTGAGGATGCTGACCACGCCGGCCGGGATGCCGGCCAGCTCGCAGAGCACGCCCCAGGCGAGGCCGGAGAGCGGGGTCTGCGAGGCGGGCTTGATCACGATCGGACAGCCCGCCGCAAGCGCCGGCGCGATCTTGCGGGCGATCATCGAGGAGGGAAAATTCCACGGCGTGATCGCCGCCACAACGCCGACCGGCTCCTTGGTCACCAGGATCTTCCGGTCGCCCCAGGGGGAGGGGATGACGTCGCCGTAGACGCGCCGGGCCTCCTCGGCGAACCACAGCACATAGGACGCCGACATGGCGACCTCGCCGCGGGCTTCGGTGAGCGACTTGCCCTGCTCGGCGGTGAGGATCTGCGCGAGATCCTCCTGGTTCTCGGTAACCAGGGCGGCGAGCTTGCGCAGCAGCACGGCGCGCTCGTTGGCCGTCTTGGCGCGCCAGGCCGGATAGGCCGCGTGCGCCGCCTGGATCGCCCGGCGCGTCTCCTCGGTGCCGGCATTCGGCACGCGGGCGATGACCGCGCCCGTGGCGGGGTTCGTGACCTCGATGCTGCCAGCGCAGGCTTTGGTCCATTCACCGCCGACGAGGCAGGAGTCGACCAGCAATGCGCGATCCTTCAGGACGAGAGTGTCGGTCTCAGGCATTCAACGGTTCCTTCGGCGGCTGCGGCATGTCGGGCTCTGACATGGCAGTCCGCGGCTTGAGGGGCGCGCCCTGGGCCGTATTCCTCGCCTGTGCCTCGGCTTTTGTCTCGAAGACGTGGGGAGCCAGATCGCGGCTCGCCAAGGAGGCGCCGAGTTTCAACCGCAAGAACGCGCTCGTCGTGTAACGCGACGCGGTCTCATAGTATCGCTTTTCCAGATAAGCGATCGCCGAGAAATAGGCATCGCTCACCGTTGGGTCGATCTCGAACCCGTCGTAGTTGGCGATCAGGTGGACCTTACGGCCGATCTCCTGGCAGGCGCGCTCGAATTCCCGGCGCACCAGTTCGACGTCGTCGATGGTCCGGACCTGGAAACCTTCGAGGTTCGAGAACAGGATGTTGCGCTCCGGATCGTAGCTGATCCGCTCTGTCATGGAGAGGCCCAGCAGCCACGGCTCCAGCCCCATCACGGCCTCGCGGAACAGGCGCGGATCCATCGGCTTCGGATCCCGCACGATGGGAGTGAAGCCCATCTGGCCCAGGATGTCCCTCTCGATATCGACCCCAGCAGCGACCTCGACGAGTTCCATGCCGGCCCGGGTCCGGCGGAAAACGCAGCGCTCGGTCACGTACAGCACCGGCTGGCCGCGATCGGCCGCGTAGGAGCCCGAGAAGGTCACCTGCTCCACGGCGGCGATGAATTTCCGCGAGCGGCCCTCGCGCAGGATCCGGATCCCGTCGTCCTCGACGCCCACCTCCAGCCCGTCGGCCGTGAAGGTGCCGGCGAAGACGAGGCATTTGGCGTTCTGCGAGATGTTGATGAAGCCGCCCGCGCCCGCGAGTCGTTTACCGAAGCGGCTGACGTTGACGTTGCCCTCGGCGTCGCACTGGGCGAGACCCAGGCACGCGAGATCGAGGCCGCCGCCGTCGTAAAAGTCGAACTGCTGGTTCTGGTGCAGCACGGCGGCCGGATTCAGGGCCGCCCCGAAATCGAGCCCGCCCTGCGGCAGGCCGCCGATCACGCCGGGCTCGGCGGTGAGCGTCAGGTACTTCAGAACCCGCTCCTCGGCGGCGACCGCTGCGACCCCCTCCGGCATGCCAATGCCGAGATTGACCACGCCCCCCGGGGGCAGTTCGAAGGCGCAGCGCCGGGCGACGACCTTGCGGGCGTCGAGCGCCATCGGGGCGATCCGGTCGAGCGGCACGCGCTGGCGGCCTGTGAAGGCGTGGTTATAGGGCGTGCCGTAGGTCTGGCGGTGGTTCTCCGGCTGGCTGAGCACCACGCAGTCGACCAAGATCCCCGGCACCTGAACCTCGCGCGGGTTAAGGGAGCCGGCCTCCGCCAACCGCTCCACCTGGGCGATGACGAAGCCGCCCGAGTTCTTCGCCGCCATGGCGGCGGCGAGGTTGTCCAGCGTCAGCGCCTCTCGCTCCATGGTGATGTTGCCGGCGGGATCGGCCGTGGTGCCACGGATCAGCGCGACGTTGACCGGAAAAGCCTTGTAGTGGAGCCAGGACTCGCCGCCGAGCTCGACCACGCTGACGAGGTCCTCCCGCGTTACGGCGTTCAGCTTGCCGCCTTCGAGCCGCGGATCCACGAAGGTGCGCAGGCCGACCTTGGTGATGTGGCCCGGCGTGTGGGCGGCGATCTCCCGATAAAGGTGCGAGACGACGCCGAGCGGCAGGTTGTAGGCCTCGATCTGTCCCTCGATCGCCAGCGCGGCGAGCTTCGGCACGAGGGCCCAGTGGCCGCCGACGACACGCTTCACGAGGCCTGGGATCGCCAGCCGGTTGAGGCCGCGCTCCTTGCCGTCGCCCGGGGCCGCGGCGAACATCAGGCCGAGCCCGTGCGGGCCGGCGCCGGATTCGAAGCGCCGGGCGAGTGCCAGGATCAGCTCGTCGGGCGTGCCGATCCCGACGAAGCCCGAGACCGCCACCATGTCGCCGTCCTGCAGGATGGCGGCGGCCTCGTCGGCGCTGACGATCTTGTTCTTCAGGCTGCCCATGCGGCGATCCCCCGATCCTGCCCGCTAGCCCCGCTTGCCGAGCCACTCGGCGATACCGGAGCCCAGCAGCTTCTGCGCCTTGCCGCCGACGAAGACGCCGACATGGCCGCCGGGCAGCCCTAGTTCGGTGTAGTCCTCGGTGCCGATCCGGTCCCGGAGCGCCTGCGACGTGGCGGGCGGGATGATGTGGTCGTCCTGGGCGAAGACGTTGAGCACCGGGCAGGTGATGTTCTTCAGGTCCACTGTCCGGCCGCCGAGCTCGAACGTGCTCTGGACCAGCTTGTTGTCCTGGTAGAGGTCCTTGAGCCACTGCTTGGCCGCCTCGCCCGGATGGTCCGGACGGTCGGCGATCCACTTCTCCATCCGCAGGAAGTTCAGGAACTTCTTCTTGTCGTCCAGGGCGTCGAGCAGGTCGAGGTTGTACTTCGTCATGGTGCGCATCGGCGTCATCATTGAGAAGACCGAGCCCATGAAGGCGCCGGGCAGCGAGCCCTGCGCCTCGATCAGCCGATCGACGTCCTCGGGCGTGAGCGACCGCGTCCAGACGTTGATGAAGCCATGGCCGGCACGACCGTCCCGGGTGTCGGCGTGGAAGTCGATCGGCGTGATGGTCAGCACCATCGCGTTGACGGTCTCGGGATGGAGTGCCGCGTAGCAGGTGGTGAAGACGCCCCCCTCGCAGATGCCGAGCAGGTTGATCTTCTCCCGTTCGGCCGCCTCCTGGATGAAGGCGACGCACTCGGCGAGATAGCCGTCGACGTAATCGTCGATGGTGACGTAACGATCGGCCCGGCCGGGATTGCCCCAATCGACCACGTAGAGGTCGAGGCCGAGGTTCAAGAGATTGCGGACGAGCGACCGGTCCTCCTGAAGGTCGGCCATCGTGTAGCGGCCGATCAGCCCGTAGACGATCAGCACCGGCGGCAGACCCTTGCTCTCGGCGAGCGGCCGATAGCGGTAGAGGCGGACCTTGTCCTGGCTCCAGACGAGATCCTTGGGCGTGGTGGCGATCTGCACGTCCGCGTCGCGCACATCCGCGAACAGCTTCGTGCCTTCGCTGATCCGGCGGCCGAGCGTGCCGACCTCGGCGAGCATCTCGGCGGGCGTCAGGGCGAGCGGGGCCGCCGGGCTCTTCGGCGTCTGACTCTCAGCCATGGGCATCCTCCCCGACGCGGACGGCCCCCCGATCGACCTTCGGCGCTCCGGCGGCCCGATGGGCGCGGCGTAGGGCCCGGACTTCCCGGCGCAGCTCGGTCAGGCTCTTGTGGACGTCGTCGAGTTCGGCCCGGGTCGGCTGCCCATAGAAATCGGACAGGAACGTCGAGACATCCTGCTGGGCAAGCCTGAGATCCGTGGAGGCGCGCAGGACGGCGCGCTGCGAGGCCAGGAACCGGTCGGAGCGCTGGACGTCCAGCAGGACCGTGTTGGCGGTCTCGATCCAGCGGGTCATCATCTCGCGCGCGGAGGCGAAGCTCTCGCCGCGCGCGGCCCGCGCGTTGGCCTCCTGGGCGAAGATGCCCGCAGCCCGTGTCCAGGCGTCGAGCATCACGGCCTGATGCTCGCTCTGCGCCCGCCGCAGCGTCGCCCAGGCGGTGAACAGGGCCGCGTAGCGCCGCTCCGTCTGCCAGAGGTCGGCAAGCTGCGGGCCTTCCGCCATACGGGTCAGCGCGGAATCGAACTCGGCCGAGCCGCCGAGCCACGCCTGCGGGTCGAAGATGCGGGCCAGTACCGCGCCGGCGGTCGGGTCCGGCGCACCGGGGCCGCCCTTCAGCGACGCCGCCAGCGTCTGAGAGAGGGCCGTCGCGGAGGTCCAGGCTTCGGCGAGGGTCTGCTGGGCCGCGGCGAGCCCGGCGAGATCGGCGGCGGGAAAATTCGGCCACGCAAAGCCGGGTACCGCCTGCCCGGCGCCGGCCGACAGGAAGCCTGTGCCGGCCCGCGCCCAGAACTCGCTCATCGCCCGGAACGCGTCGAACTGGTCCATGCTGGCGTTCCTCCCCGCCTTATCCGAGCCCCGCGCTGCCCGCGGAACCCGCTGAAAAGTACATTGTGGGTCGCAAGCTTTTCAGAACCCGCAGTCCTCCAAACCCAATTCCCTCATCCTGTGGTGCCGGAGTGAAGCGGAGGCCTCGAAGGAGGGCTCCAGGAATCGCGGCACCTTCAGGAGCCCTCCTTCGAGGCCCGCTGACGCGGGCACCTCAGGATGAGACCGAGGGTGGGGCGTCGCGAACCACCCCAGCCTCACGCGGCCGGCCGCGCCCCGCCGAGGGCCTCGGCGTAGATTGCGAAGGCGTCGTCGTAGGTGACCTCGCGGGGGTTGTTCACGAGGAGGCGCGTCTGCTTCATCGCGTCGGTGGCCATGCGCTCCAGGTCTTGCCGGACGACGCCGACCTCGGCCAGCGAGGCCGGCACCTTGCAGTCGCGGCAGATCGCCTCGAGGCTCTCCACGAACCGGGCGGCCGCCTCGGCCGACGGCAAGTTCGCGGCTGCGGGATCGAGGATCGGGGCCAGCTCGGCGTAGAGCCCCTCCGCGTGGGAGAGGTTGAAGCGCATCACCCCCATCAGCACGAGCGCGTTCGAGAGACCGTGCGGGACGTGGAAAATGGCGCCCACCGGGTAGGCGAGGGCGTGCACCGCCGCCACCGGCGCGTTGGCGAAGGCCATGCCGGCGAGCATCGAGCCGAGCAGCATCCCCGAACGCGCCTCGAGATTCGTGCCGTCCGTGCAGGCCGTGCGGATGTTGGCCGAGAGCAGGGCGAGCGCCTGCTTGGCGAGCTGGTCGGAGATCGGGTTCTTCTTATGCTTGCTGGTGAAGGCCTCGATGGCGTGGACCATGGCGTCGATGCCGGTGGCCGCCGTGACAGGGGCCGGCAGGCCGAGCGTCAGCTCGGGGTCGAGCACCGCCCAGTCGGGCAGCAGCTTCGGGGCGACGACGCCCTTCTTCTCGGTGGTCGGCGTCGTGACGATCGAGATCGGGGTGACTTCCGAGCCGGTGCCGGCCGTTGTGGGCACGAGGATCAGAGGCAGGCGGTCGCCCTTGGCGAGGCCGACGCCGTAGATCGAGTCGAGCGGCTCGTCCGACTTCGCCAAATAGGCGACGAGCTTGGCGGTATCGAGCGCCGAGCCACCGCCGATCGACAGAACAAGGTCGGTCCCGAGTTCGCGGGCGCGCCGGGCCGCCGCCTCGATCACCGTGGAGGGCGGGTCGGCGACTACGTCCTCGTAGACGTCGATCGTGATGCCGGCACCCGCCAGCGCCGTCTCGGCTGCTTTCGTCAGCCCGGCGCCGCGTACGCCCTTGTCGGTGACCAGCAGGACGCGCTTCGCCCCGAAGCTGCCGACGATCTCCGGCAGCTTCTTCGAAGCGCCGGCCTCGAACAGCACGTTCGGCGTCGTCTGGAAGGTAAACGGGTTCATCGCGCTGCCCTATCTTGCGTGCCGAATCCTGCGTGCCGACTGTCCCGTGCCGGACTCACTCGGCCGGCTCGAAATCCTTCACCTTCGCGCGCAGCTCATCGACGAGGACGCGCGTGTTCTCCGAGTAGTCGACAGGCACCGCCACGAGATGGACGCCACCCGCCGCGAAGGCGCGGTCCAGAGTCGGTACAAGGTCGTTGACGGCCTCCACCCGGTGGCCCGTCGCGCCGTAGGACTTGGCGTAGAGGACAAAGTCCGGGTTGCCGAAGGTCATCCCGTAATCCTCGAACTTGTCCACGGCCTGCTTCCAGCGAATCATGCCGTAAGCGGAGTCGTCGAGGACGAGCACGACGAGGTTGAGCTTCAGCCGCACCGCGGTCTCGAGCTCCTGGCTGTTCATCATGAAGCCGCCGTCGCCGCACACCGCCATGACGCGCCGGTTGGGGTAGAGCATCGCCGCCATCATGGCCGAAGGCAGGCCTGCGCCCATGGTAGCCAGGGCGTTATCGAGGAGCAGCGTGTTGGCAACGTAGGTGCGGTAGTTCCTGGCGAACCAGATCTTGTACATCCCATTGTCGAGGCAAACGATTCCGTCCTCGGGGATCACCCGGCGCACGTCGCGCACCAGCCGCTGCGGCGTCACCGGAAACCGGTCCTCGCCGGCCCGGTCGCCGATATGGTTGAGGATGTGCTCGCGCAGGTGGAGGAGCGCGCCGGCGTTGGGGAGCTTCCCGTCCAGCTTGTCGGCGAGCAGCTTGAGCGTCGGCCCAAGGTCACCCACCACCTCGGCGTCGGGATAGTAGACCTGCTCGACGTTGGCCGGCATGTAGCCGATGTGGAGGACCTTCTGGTCCGCCTGGCCCATGAAGAAGGGCGGCTTCTCCACCGTGTCGTGGCCGATGGCGATGATCAGGTCGGCCCGATCGATGGCCTCATGCACGTAGTCGCGCTCTGAGAGCGCAGCGGTGCCCATATAGAGGTTGGTGCCGCCCGCGACGGTGCCCTTGCCCATCTGGGTGGTGAAGAACGGGATCTGGGTCCGTTGCACGAAGCCGCCGAGCTCGCCGGTGGCGCGGGGCCGGCTCGCGGCGGCGCCCAGCATGATCAGCGGGCGCTTGGCTTTCAGGATCATGGCGGCGGCCCGCTCGATGGCAGCCGGGTGGGCGACCGGAATGTCGATCGGGTGCGAGGGCACCAGATCGGCCTCGGCCTCCTCGGAGGCGATGTCCTCGGGCAATTCCAGCAGCACCGGACCGGGCCGCTCCTCGGTGGCGACCCGGAAGGCGTCGCGCACGATGGTGGGGATCGAGGAGGCCGAGACGATCTGCCGGGCCATCTTGGTGATCGGCTTCATCGAGCTGATCACGTCGACGATCTGGAACTTCGCCTGACGAGAGGACAGGATGCCTTTCTGGCCGGTGATGATGATCATCGGCATCGCGCCGAGATGCGCGTAGGCAGCACCGGTTGAGAAGTTCAGCGCGCCCGGGCCGAGCGTCGAGAGGCAGACGCCGGGTCGGCCGGTGAGGCGACCGTGGGTCGCCGCCATGAAGCTCGCCGCCTGCTCGTGACGGGTCAGGACCAGCTCAATCTTGGAGTTGCGCAGGGATTCGACGACGTCGAGGTTCTCCTCGCCGGGAATGCCGAATATGCGGTCGACGCCCTCATTCTCGAGCGCCGCGACGAGGAGATCTGAACCCTTGGGCATGCGAAGTCTCGCTGATGCAACGGCGTGCCTGCGGCGTCCGGTTCCGCGCCGATACAATGGTTGCGTGGACCCGCCACGCCGTCCGGATCGGAAGGACGCCCGTTGAATACTCGAAGGGTTAGAGGGCTGGGCCTTTGAGTGGTCAAGGCCCGTACGGGCGCGAACAGTCACAGAGGCGGGTGGATGCTATCGCGCACGTGACTATCCGGGTCTCGGAACGACGCGTAACGGTCAAGGTTGTCCAGCGTCCAACGGATCGGGAAGTCATGGAACGGGCGGCCAACGACAAGACTGTATCGGCCAACAGTGGCTCGCAGACCGGCGTGCCGGGCGGGGATCCGGTGCTGACACCGATCGCGGACTTCCCGCGGATCGACCTGCGCGCGGGCGTGGAGCCCTGGGAGAAGCGCCGCCAAGCCGGGAAGAGGCTGCGCGCGGAGATTCCGCACGCGGCCCACGCCGCACTCGGGATCGGGCCGGACCGCCCCGATCCCGTCGCGCTCATCGAAGCCGCGCATCGGGGGCGGCAGGCGCATCTGATCCCGCTGCGGGTCGCCCGGATGGCCTCCTCGCCCTTCGCGTTCCTGCGCGGGGCGGCGCACGTGATGGCCTGGGACCTGTCGCGCGGGCCGCGCACCGGGATCGACGTGGTCATGAATGGCGACGCGCACACCGACAATTTCGGCCTCTTCGGCACGCCCCAGCGCGACATCGTTCTCGACCTGAACGACTTCGACGAGGTGACGGTCGGTCCCTGGGAATGGGATCTGAAGCGGCTTGCCGCAGGAATCGCGGTCGCCACCGGCGACGCAGGCGCGCCGTCAAGCGCGCGGCGCGACGCCGTGATGGAGGCGGTGTACGGTTATCAGCACACGATGCGGCGCTTGGCGCCGCGGGGCTCACTGGACGTCTGGTACCAGACCACCCGGGCCGATGCGCCCCATCTCGCGGGTATCCGGATGGACGCGGAGGCCCGGGCCGTGGTGCGGCGCGCAGTGGACAAGGCGCGGCGGCGGAACAACCGGAGTCTCCTTGGGCAAGTGGCGGAGCGGCGCACCGACGGCGGATGGCAGCTCCGGACGGACCCGCCGATCCTCACTCCGGTTGACGAAGCGACGCGGGAGGGAATCGTCACGGGGCTTGAGCGCTACGCCGAGACCCTGCCGCGCGAGCGGCGCTTCATGCTCGACCGCTATCACGTGGTCGACGTCGCACATCGGGTGGTCGGCATCGGCAGCGTCGGCACGCGCGCCTACGTGGCGCTCCTGTTCGGCAACTCCGACGCGGACGCGCTCTTCCTGCAGGTCAAGGAGGCGGTCCGCCCGGCTCACGCGCCCTATCTCCCGGGCATGCCGGCCCCCTATGCCGGACACGAGGGCGAGCGCGTGATCTATGGCCAGCGCCTGCTCCAGGCAGTGGGCGACCCGCTGCTCGGTTGGACCAGCATCGCGGGCCGCCCGTTCTACGTGCGCCAGATGAAGAACCTGAAGGGTGCGATCCCGCTGGCGCGGATGTCGGGGGCCTCGTTGCTGACCTTCTCGTACGCCTACGGGGCGCTCCTCGCCCGTGCCCATGCCCGGACCGGGGATGCGGCGGCAATCGCCGGATATTGCGGCAGTGGCAAGCACCAAGACCTGAGCGCCGCGATCGCCGAATGGGCGGCAGCCTATGCGGAGCGGAACGAGGCGGATTTCAAACTGTTTCGCGCCGCGATCGAGAGCGGTCGCCTTGAGGTGGCGGACGATCCCTGCCTGTGAGTGCTATCGTCAGATGATCCCGAACGTCGGCGCCTCATTGGCCAGTCGCACCAGAAGGTCCCGCAGCCAGCGATGAGCCGGATCACGGTCGTAGGAGGCGTGCCAGAGCATCGATAGCGCCACGTCGTCGAGCTTCACCGGCACCGGGCTGACACTCAGCGACAGCGCACTCGCGAAGGATGTCGCGAGCCGGGCATGCATGGTCGCGATCACCGGCGCGGCGCGGACCATGAACGGCACGACGAGGAAGCGCGGCGTCGTCACCGCGAGGGTCCGTGCACGTCCGATCAAGGCTAGGGCGTCGTCAACGACCCCGTGCGCCGTTTCCCGCAGGGAGGTCAGGACGTGCGGGAAGCGAAGGTAATCGTCGAGGCCGATCGGCGGTTGAAGTCCGATCAGGTCGGCGTTGAACAGGACCACGTAGCTGTCGCGGTAGAGGAGCCGCTGCTTGTGGTGCAGCTGTCCCTCGGAGAACAACCCGATGGCGAGATCCACCCGGTCAGCGTCGAGTTCATCGAGGATGCGCGCCCGCTCGACGGAGCGCAGCAGCAGCCGGATCCCCGGAGCCTCCCGGCGGAGCTCCGCGATCAACCGCGGCCCGAGCAGGACTTCGACGCTGTCGGGCAGGCTCACCGTGAAGGTGCGCTCCACGGTGGCGGGGTCGAACTGTTCCTCCCGGTGCACCAGGGCCTGCACCTGCCGCAGGGTGGCGCGCAGGGGTTCGGCGATCTTGAGGGCCCGCGGTGTCGGCCGCATCCCGTCCGGGGCCCGGGTGAGCAGCTCGTCGTCGAACAGCCGACGCAGACGGGCGAGACTCGAACTCATCGCCGACTGGCCGACCCCGACCCGGGCGGCCGCCCGCGTAACGCTGCGTTCGTCGAGCAGCGCGTCGAGCGCGACCAAGAGGTTCAGGTCGATCCGGCTGAGATCGATATGGTCAATGGCCACGTGCGCTCGGACTCGGTATGATGGATGCGTGCCCTATCATAGGCTTCGCGCGTTTCGCCGGCATAGGCAGGCATTTCAGGCCTGCAGCGGCTCGCGCGGCTCGGTATGGTCGAAGAGCCTAGGTGGCGGGATTTCGTCCCGGGCTCCCATCCTGCCGACGAGATGGTCGGCCACGCGCAG
The DNA here is from genome assembly GCF_054611515.1 of Methylobacterium sp. CM6257. Lineage (NCBI taxonomy): Bacteria > Pseudomonadati > Pseudomonadota > Alphaproteobacteria > Hyphomicrobiales > Methylobacteriaceae > Methylobacterium > Methylobacterium sp. CM6257. The sequence continues at coordinate 4,506,037 of NZ_CM137735.1, read as the reverse complement.
GGCATTGGCGATGATCGTCAGGGTCGGGTTTACGGCGCCGATCGACGGGAAGAAACTCGCGTCGGTCACGTATAGGTTGTCGAGCTGGTGCGCCTTGCAGTGCCGGTCCAGCACTGAGGTCGCTGCATCGTCGCCGAATCGCAGGGTGCCCGCCTGATGGGCCGTGCCGCCGATCGGGACGTTCTTGCCGAGGTAGAGTGACCGGTCGAACAGGTGTGGGTGGATGTCGGTGAAGATGCAGATCTCCTGCAACTTGTGCCGCAGCCGCTCGTGCGCCTCGACGTTTGTCTCCGTAAGATCGAGGTGCACCCTACCGTCCCGGTAGTAGACCCGGTTCTGCGCGAGCGGAATATCCTCCGAGGTCAGCCAAAAATCTACCGAGTGCTTGGCGATCCAGTCGAAGGGCTTGTTGGGGAACCATTGCAGGAAGCCCGGCAGGCCCTCGCCGTGGATCTGGGCGCCGTCGGACTTGCCGACCATCTGGATGTGTCCAAGGGGATAGGTCCAATTGTCATGCGGGTCCGGGTCTCCGAAGTAGAAATCGTTGAGCCCGAGTGTCTTCTGGAATTTGGTCGGGTTCGGCGTCTTCGAGATTGCCAGCACTGTCGAGTTGTTGTGGCGCATGTAGTTGCGCCCGACCTGGCCCGAGCCGTTGGCGAGCCCGTCCGGATGCTGCGCACTGGCCGAGCGCAGCAGCAGCAGGGCCGAGGACAGGGCGCCGCAGGCCACCACCACGATGTCGGCGGAGGCCTCGAAGGGATCGCCGTCCCGGTGACCGACGACGCTCGTCACCGTCCGGCCCGACCGATCGGTGACCAAGCGGTCGATATAGGTCCGGGTCAGGAGCGTCAGGTTTGGGCAGTCCCGCAGGGCAGGATCCACCACCATGGTCTGCGCATCCGACTTGCCGTTGGTGGGGCAGGGGAAACCGTCGAAGGACTCGCACTTGATACAGGGTGAGGTCGGGACCGCCCGTCCATCCTTCTCCACCAGCCGCACGCCCACGGGCAGGTGGAACGGGTGGTGGCCGGCGTGCTTGAGATTGTCGAACAGCTCCTGAATCCGCGGCTCGTGCGCCACTGGCGGATGCGCGTAGGGCTTCTTAGACCAAGGCTCGGTGGGGTCCTCCCCGCGCACGCCGTGAACGTGGAACAGCTCCTCCGCGGCTTGGTAGTACGGCTCGAACTCGTCGTAGCCGACGGGCCAGGCCGGCGCGATGCCGTCCTGATGACGGATCTCGGAGAAGTCCTTCTCGCGTAGGCGGAACAGCACCGAACCGTAGAATTTCGAGTTGCCGCCAACGTAATAGTGAAGCCCGGGATGGAAGCTGCTGCCGTCGGAGGCATACCAAGTCTCCTTCGCCTGATAGTAGCCGTCGACGATGACTGCTTGGCTGTCCCAGTTGCGCGGCTCCCGCAGGAGGTAGTCGCCGCGCTCGATCAGGAGGATGCGCTTCCCGGTCTGGGCCAGGCGCCACGCCATCGTTCCGCCTCCGGGGCCGGATCCGACGATGATGACGTCGTAGTGCTCGCCGGGCATGTGCTGTCTCCGTGCGGATCTTTGTCCTGGCAGGCAACTCGCAAGCTGCGCTTCGGATCGCGCCGTGGCGACGTTTTGCGGTGCGCCTTGGCGAATGCCGCAACCGCCGATTAAGCGCCTTTCCCAACGCCCCCTTCAGGTTCGCCTGCGATCCTGTCCCGGACCGGCCTCCAGCCGGGGAGGCACAGATGGTCGTCGAGGATTTCGCGCTCGTCTTGGCGCTGGTGATTGCGGCAGCCCTGGCGCTCGACCGCTGGCGGGCACGGCGAGGAGTATCGGACGAGGGCGAGGCCGAGCGGCTCCACGATCGCCTCTGGCGGGTCAGCGAGAGCGAGGACCGCTACCGGGCCCTTGTTGCGGCCACCACCGAGGTGATCGTGCAGCGCGACGCCCGCGGACGCATCACCTACGCCAACGAAGATTACGCGCGGCTCCTCGGCCGCGAGCCGATCGCGCTGCTGGGCTCTCAGGTCGATCTGGAGATCCTGGACCGCAGCCCGGTCGAGGTCGGGCCCGACGGCGTGCGCCGCATGGAGGCCCAGGTACGCTCGGTGGACGGCCGTGTGCGCTGGTTCGCCTTCGTGGAGATGCCGGTCGCACATGGTGACGCGATGCACTGGTTGCGCGCGGGCCGCGACGTGACCGCGCGGGTCGAGGCGGTGCGAAGCCGGGACGCGGCCCTGGAGCGGGCGGAGGCGGCGAGCGTTGCGAAGTCCCGGTTTCTCGCGACCGTCAGCCACGAGATGCGTACGCCGCTCAATGGCATCCTGGGAATGGCCGACCTCGTCCTCGGGACCGACCTGAACCCGGAGCAGCGCACATATGTGGAGGCTGTGCGGACCAGCGGGCAGGCGCTGCTCGGTCTGATCGATGGGGTTCTCGATTTCTCGCGGATCGAAGCCGGGCGCCTCGACCTCGTCGCAGAGCCGTTCGACCTGACGGCCGTTGCCGAGGGCGTCGTCGAGCTGCTCGCGCCCCGGGCGCAGGACAAAGGCATCGAGATCGCCCTCGATGTGGCCGCGGATGTCCCCGGCAGGCTCGTGGGCGATGCCGACCGGGTGCGGCAGATCCTGATCAACCTGGCCGGCAACGCGATCAAGTTTACCGAGCGCGGCGGCGTAGGTGTGAGCTTGGCGCTGGCACGCGCGAGTGACGGGGTAGGGGAGGTGGTCATCGCCGTCTCCGATACCGGACCAGGAATCGCGGAGGACCGGCTCCCCATCCTGTTCGAAGAATTCGAGCAGGGCGATGGCAGTGCCAGCCGAAGCCACGAGGGCACCGGCCTGGGTCTCGCCATCACCCGGCGCCTCGTGCACCGCATGGACGGGCGGATCGAGGCGGAATCCCGGGTCGGTCGCGGTTCGACCTTTCGGGTCCTGCTGCCGATGCAGGAAGCCAGCGAGGGCGGGCGGCCCGAGCCGGCACCGCTCCCGCGCCTCGTCGGGCAGCGCTGCCTGATCGTGGCCGATTCGCCGTTCCAGGCTCCCTATCTCGCCCGCAACCTGTCCCGGGCCGGGGCGGCGGCCGTGATCGTGAGCACGCTGGAATCCGGCCTCGACGCCCTGTCGGGCGCGGCCTTCGATGCCGTGCTGGCGGACCGGGCCCTGGGCGATGCGGCGGTGCGCCAAGTTGCCGACGCGGCACGCGCCTGCGGCGTGCGCTGCAGCCTCGTCCTGCTCTCGCCCTTCGACCGTCGCGGCTTCGGCTCGCCGGGGGCTTCGGGCTTCGACGGCTACCTGATCAAGCCGGTCCGGGCCCGGTCGCTGTTCGAGCGGCTGTCCACCCCGGGTGAACCGGCGGAAACCGCCGCACCTCCCGTGGCGCAACCGCCGCAGGCCGGCGCCGGAATGCGGGTCCTGCTGGCGGAGGACAACCCGATCAACGCCTTGCTCGCGACCCGCGCCCTTGAGCGGCTCGGCGCTGAGGTCGTCTACGCGGCGGATGGCATCGAGGCGCTGGACCGGTTGGCGTCGGACGGTCCGTTCGACCTCGCCTTGATCGATGTGCGCATGCCACGCCTCGACGGGCATGAGACCGCCCGGCGGATCCGCGCCGCCGAATCGGGCGGCACCGGCCGGCTCCATCTCGTGGCGCTCACCGCCAATGCCGGCCGCGAGGACGAGCTCGCTGCCCGGGCGGCCGGGTTCGACGGCTTCCTGGCCAAGCCGCTCAACCTGAAACTCCTCCCAGCCCTGTTGGAGCGCCGGGCCGCACGCGCCGCGTGACGGCGCCCGCGTTGACAGGTGCGCGCTCCCCGCGCCAACAGGACGCCCATGTCGACAGCCTCATCCCCGTCGCCCGCATCGCCCGCGCCGAGCGGCGCGCTCGCCGCCTGGGGTACGCTCGTTCTGGTGACCGCCACCGTGCTCCTCGGGGCGCTGCTACCCGCCCGGCACGAAGCGCCAGTCGGCTCGGTCGCTGAGGATCCGCGCTGCCTCGAATGGAGCGACGGCTGCAGCGTCTGCCAACGTCTCGCGGACGGACCGGCCTGCTCTTTGCCCGGCATCGCCTGCCAGCCCGGCGTTCCGCGCTGCCTGCGCCGCAGCGACGGGTGAGCCAAGAAGCGCCGGTCCTCCGGTTCGCGCCGAGCCCGAACGGGCGGCTCCATCTCGGCCATGCCTATTCGGCGCTCCTCAACGCCGACCTCGCCGACAGGATGGGGGGCGTCTGCCGTTTGCGGATCGAGGATATCGACCCGCAACGCTCCAGGCCGGACCTGATCGAGGCGGTCTTCACCGATCTCGCCTGGCTCGGGCTGACCTACCCAGAGCCGGTGCGGCGCCAGTCCCGGCACATGGATACCTACAGGCGGGCCCTCGACGGCCTGATCCGCCGGGACCTCGCCTATCCCTGTTTCTGCTCGCGCGGACAGATCCGGGCCCGCATCGAGGCGATTGGCGACAGCGCGTACGACCCAGACGGCGTACCGCATTATCCCGGCACCTGCCGCGGGCTCGATCCCGCCACCGTAGCGGAGCGCATCGCCCGAGGTGATCCGCATACCTGGCGCCTCGACATGGCGGCTGCCCTGCGCTGCGCCGGCGGTCCGCTCGGCTTCGTCACCTTCGGAGAGACCGGTGAGCGATGGGTCGCGGCGGATCCGGCGCGCTGGGGTGACGCTGTGATCGCACGTCGCGACGTGCCGACGAGCTACCACTTAGCCGTCGTCCACGACGATGCCGAGGAGCGCATCACCCACGTGGTGCGGGGCCGCGACCTGAAGGCGGCGACCGACCTGCACGTGCTCCTGCAGCACCTGCTCGGCCTGCCGGTGCCCCACTATCGGCACCACCCGCTGATTCTCGACACAGAGGGGGAGAAGCTCGCCAAGTCGCGCGGTTCGCAGTCGCTCGCCGACCTCCGGCAGGCCGGCATCACCCCCGGACAGATCCGCGCGCGTCTCGGCTTCGCCTGATCCGGACGCCTCAGCGCACGGCCGCGTCGCGCTGGGCGATTGCCGTGGCGCTCTTGGACTTCTGCATGGTGGCGTCGATCTGCTCGCGCTGACGCCTGAACTCGGCGAGCAGACGCCCGTCCAGCTCGCGGCCGCGCGGCACGCGGATCTTCATCGGATCGACGAAGTGGCCGTTGATGATCACCTCGTAGTGAAGATGCGGGCCGGTCGAGAGCCCGGTGGACCCGAGGTAGCCGACCACCTGTCCCTGCCGGACCTTCACACCCTCTCGGATGCCGCGGCCGAACCGCGACATGTGATTGTAGGTCGTGACGTAGCCGTTCACGTGCTGAAGCTCGACCCGGTTGCCGTAGCCCGATGTCATCTCGGCCCGGATCACGACCCCGTTGCCCGCGGCCACGATCGGAGTGCCGATCGGATTCGCCCAGTCGACACCCGTATGCAGCTTAGCGTAGCCGAGGATCGGGTGGCGCCGGTAGCCGAAGCCCGAGCGCATGATCCCTTCCGCGATGGGCTTGCGCAGGAGGAATTTCTTGAGGGAGCGGCCCTGCTCGTCGAGATAATCGATGGTGCCGTCGTCCGGGGATTGGAAGCGGTAGACCTTGCGGGTCTCGCCGCCCAGGGTGAGGGCGGCATAGAGCAGATCCGGGCGATCCGCGCTCGCCTCGTCGTCGTAACTGTAGAACACGTCGAGGCCGTCGCCGCTGCCGATCCGGCGCTGGAAGTCGAGGTCGTAGCTGAACACCCGGACGATGTCTTCGACGGTGGCCCGCGGCAGGTCGTGACGCGCCGCCGTCTCGTAAAGGCTCTGGTACAGACGCGGGCCCGAGCCCGAATCCTCGTCCTCCTCCTCGCCGGCCTCCGCCTGGGGCTGCGGCTTGGACGAGGGAGCCTCCTCGGCCGGCGGTGCCACCGAGACAAAGGCACCCCGATCGTTGAGGGCCGCAATGCCCTCTATGCCGTTCTCGCCATAAAGCACCACCCGGGTCACCTGCCGCGAGTCGCCGGGATGGGGACCGGGCGCGATCTGCACGCGCATCGGCTGGCCCTCGGCGAGGGCGGAGATGCGCGTCTTGCCACCGA
>NZ_CM137735.1:3625000-4492500 GCF_054611515.1 Methylobacterium sp. CM6257 | reverse complement strand
CCGGACGGGCGGCGCTGCTGTCCTTGATCAGGACTGAAGACTGCGGTTTGCGCGTCTTCGCTTCTTCTGGCCGGCCGTTCGTCATCGGTACGTGTCCCGCGCGGCCTCGGCGAGTGCTGGCTATGGCGGCGTGCCTGGCGGTTCTGGTGATCGCCGCTGTTCCGGCGCACGCCTTCGACCTGTTCGGCCTGTTCGGCAGCGAATCAGAGCCGCCGGCGCCGAGTCCGGCCGCCCTGCCTTACGTGCTGCGCATCACCGGCACCGACGATGCCGATGTGTTGCGCGCCCTGCAGGATGCCTCGACCCTCTACCGCCTGCGCCAGGAGCCGCCGCCGGACGGGGAGGGACTCCTGCGCCGGGCCGAGGCCGACCTGCTCAAGCTCGCGGATGTCCTGCCGGGCTACGGGTACTATCAGGCCACGACCGCGATCCGGATCGACGGCGCTCCCGTGACCGGATCGGCCGCTGCGGCGGTCGGAGCGGCGGAGGCCTGGCGCAACCGCGGTCTCGTTCCGGTTCGGATCGCCATCGATCTGGGGCCGCTCTATCGGCTGCGCCACATCGTCGTGCGTGATCCGGCGGGCAGCACCTTCCCCGATACGATTCTGCCGCCGCGCATCACCCGCGTGGACGACGAAGTGCCGGCCCGATCGGCGACGGTGCTGGCTCGCGAGGCGCAGATTGTCGACCATTTCCGGTCCCGGGGACATGCCTTCGCCAAGGCCACCGCCCGCGATCCGGTGGTGGACGATGCCGCCCACGTCATGGATGTGACCTTCACGGTCGATCCAGGCCCCGTCGCCACCATCGGGCCGATCGCGATCAGCGGCGCGCCGGGCATCGACCCGGCCACGATCCGCTCTTTCATCTATGCCGACATGGGGGAACCCTATTCGCTCCAAGCGGAAGCGGCCATACGGCGCTCCGTCGCCCGCATCGAAGGGATCGGGGCGGTACGGGTCCGCGAGGGGACAGCGCTCGACGCCGACGGCAACCTGCCGCTCTTCGTGGAGTTGAGCGAGCGCGAGCGCAACCTCATCGGCATCGCGGCGCGCTACTCGACGGTCGATGGGCCTGGGGTGCGCGCCTACTACGCAAACCGGAACCTGTTCGGCGGCGGCGAGACGTTCCGGCTCGATGCCGACATCTACTATCTCGGCCTAGGCAACGATCCGTTCGCGACCCAGCGCAAGATTGCCGGGATCGGTACCAACGGCCTCGGCGGTCGGCTCTCAGCGACCTACGTCCAGCCCGCGCTCTGGGGAACCCGCAACGACCTGCTGGCCAATGCCTTCATCACCCGCGAGGTGCAGCAGAGCTATCTGGTCGATGGTGGCGGTGCCTCGACGGCGATCCGGAACCGGTTCTCCGACACGTTCTCGGCTCAGATCGGCCTCGACGGCCAGATCGGCCGCTCGAAGGATGCCCTCGGCACCGTCAATTACCGGCTGATCGGCGTGCCAGCCTCGGTGACCTACGACTCCACCGACAGCCTTCTGGACCCGACGCGCGGCGTGCGCGCCATTGCTTCGCTGGCGGTCTATCCGGGCGCGATCTCGTCACCCGGCATCGTTGTCGCCAAGGCGCAGGGCTCCACCTACTACTCGCTCGACGAGGAATCCCGATATATCCTGGCCGGACGCATCGGCTTCGGCTCGGTCTCCGATTCGCCCCTCGGGGACATCCCGGACAATTTCCGATTCTTCGCGGGTGGCGGTGGCTCCGTGCGCGGCTATCCGTACCGGACGCTCGGGCCGATCGGCCCCTACAATCTGCCGATCGGCGGCCGCAGCCTCCTGGAAGCCTCTCTGGAGGCCCGCATCAAGGTCACCGACACGATCGGCGTGGTCCCGTTCTTCGACGCGGGCACCGCCTTCGCCTCCGCGCTGCCGGATTTCGACGAGAAGATCCGGAAATCCGTGGGCATCGGCCTGCGCTACTACACCGGCATCGGCCCGATCCGCGCGGATCTCGCCTTCCCGCTCGACCCCTACAAAGGCGGCCATGTCCGGCCGGCCGTCCTGTATCTCAGCCTGGGGCAGGCGTTCTGAATGGCATATCGGACCGGCCTCCAGCACCGTGCCGCTCGCTCGTCCCTGCGGGAAGGACGATGGAGCCTAGCGCTTGTCCTGATCAGTCTCGCAATCCTGGGGCCGAGCCTCGTCACGCTGTCGTACGCCGACGCGGGCGACAAATCCGTGCTGGGCAGCCTGCTGTCCCGCGCCCTCTCGACGCCGTCCTCGCGGGTATCGATCGGCGCAGTCGACGGGGCGCTCTCGTCGGACGCCACGATCCGCGATGTCGCTGTAAGCGACCGCGACGGCATCTGGCTGAAGCTCGACCGAGCCCGGATCGTCTGGCGGCGGCTCGCCCTACTGTCGGGGCGTCTGGAGGTGGACAGCCTCGAGCTTGGACGCCTCGAGATGCTTCGCCGGCCGATCCCCGGCCCGACGCCGCCGGAGGCTAAGCCCAATGGGAAGCTGCTGCCGGATCTCCCCGTCAAGGTTGAGATCAGGGGCTTCAAGCTGGCGGAACTCGTGCTCGGCGAGCCAGTCGCCGGCCAGCCAGCCCGGCTCTCGGCGGAGGGGCGCGCCCGCCTCGGCGCGGCGAGCGAGGGGCTCGATCTCCAGGCCCGAGCCCAGCGCCTCGACGCCGCGGGACGCTTCCTGCTGACGTTGCTCTATGTGCCGGACGGCGACCGCCTGGACCTGAAGGCGAACCTGGTCGAACCGTCGGGCGGCCTGCTCTCGAAGGCCGCCAACATCCCGGGCACCCCGCCCATCGATTTCGACCTCGTCGGGACCGGGACGCTCGACGCATGGTCCGCCAAGCTCGACTTCACGGCCGGGCCCGATATCGGCGCGAAAGGCGGCGCGAAGATCTCCCGCATCGGTGCCGAACGTCGCCTCGCCCTCGATCTCGCGGCGCGGATCGAGGGCCTCGTGCCGGGTCCGGCCGCGTCCGTGTTTGCGGGCACGACCAAGCTCGAAGGCGGCCTCGCCTTCGCAGATAGCGGCGCGTTCCGGATTGACCGGCTTGATCTCACCTCCCATACCGCCCGCCTCTCGGCCGGGGGAAGCCTGACTCAGGACCGGGCCGCCGACCTGACCCTCCAGGCCCGTGCCCTTCCCACGGAGGGGGACGTGACCCGGACCGGCGACGCAGAGATCGCTAAGCTGGTGTTCGACGGCAGCCTCAAGGGACCGCTCGGGGCGCCGAGCGTCCGCGGCAACCTTGACGCGGCCGGACTGCGCAGTCGCGACTCCGCCCTCGATCGGATCGAGGCGCATCTCGCCATAGCACCGCAGGGCGAGGCTTCGGCGCAGCGGTTCGCGATCAGTGCGGATGGCAATGTAGAGGGCCTGCGATTGGCCGACCCGGCCCTGCGCCGCGCGATCGGCAGCCGGGCGCAGCTGACCCTGCGCGCGGCATCCGGGCCGGACGGCGTGGTCGAGGTGGCGACGCTGCGGCTCGACTCCGACACGGCCCGGGCGGGCTATGCGGGCCGGATCGGCCAGAACACCCTGACCGGGACGGTGGATGCGGCCCTGCCGGACCTCTCCGTGTTCTCCGGGATCGCGGGGCGCCGTCTGGCGGGCAGCTTGGAGGCAAAGGCGCGGCTCAGCGGCGATCCCGCCCGCAAGGCGCTCGCCGCGGACCTGACCGTGACCACGGCCGGCCTCGCCACAGGGATCGCGACCGCCGACCGCAGCCTGGGCCGCGCGCCGACCCTGCAGGGGCGCGTCTCGCAATCCTATGACGGCTACGGCTTCGATCACCTCCGGCTTGAGGGCACAGGCCTCACCGCGACCCTGCAGGGCACGGCGACTGCGACGGGCTCCGATGTCGTCGGCCGCATGGATCTGAAAAGCCTTGCGGATCTCGATGGACGCTTGACGGGGCGGGCCGGAATCGAGGCGCGGCTCACCGGATCCCTGGAGCATCCCGACATCACAGCGACCATGACAGTGCCGGCAGCCACCGCGGACGGGAAACCGATCCGTAATTTGCGCGCCGAGGCCGTGCTGCGCGACGCAGTGCTCGCCCCGGACGGCGCACTGCACCTCTCCGGCGACGTGGCCGGCAAGGTGCTGTCCGGAGACGCCCATGTGGCGCGCGTCGGAACCGACTGGGCGCTCGACAGGCTGATGCTCTATCTCGGCTCGGTAAGCGTCGAGGGGAGCGCCGCCGTTGCGACTGAGACTGGGCTTTCGGCCGGTTCGCTCACGGTGCGGGCCGGAAATCTGGAGGATATTTCACCCCTTGCCCCGGAGCCGATGGCGGGACGCCTCGACGCCGCGGTGACCCTCGTCCGCGACGGCGGGCGCCAGGATGCGGCGATCCGGGCGACCGGGGCCGGCCTGCGCTACGGCGCCTATACCCTGTCCCGGTTCGACGCCGACATGAAGGGCCGCGACCTGCGCGCCCATCCGCTCCTCGACGGCCACTTGGAGGCTGACCGGCTGCTCGCCGCGGGCCAGCAGATCGACATGGCTCGGCTGATCGCCAGCGGCAGCCCGGCGGCCAGCGACGTGACGCTCATCGCCAGGGCGCGCGGCTTCAGCCTCGACGGGGCCGCCCGGATCGTTCCGGCCGACGACACCCGAATCGAGGTCCAGCACCTCTCGGCCGCCCGGGGGAGCGATCACTTCGCGCTGACGGGACCGGCGAGCATCACCCTGCGGGACGGTAGCGCGGTGATTGAGGGCCTCTCCGTCGGGGCGGGTTCCGGCCGCCTCACGGTCTCGGGCCGGGCCGGGCGTGACCTCGACCTGCGGCTGGCGATCCATGCGCTGCCCCTGTCGATCGCCCGGATCGCCGCACCGGGTCTCGCCCTGTCGGGGACACTCGACGGCGAGGCGGACCTCCATGGGCCGGTGAACCGGCCGGAGGGACATTACGCGCTCACCGTGGCGAAGCTCGTGGCGCCGCAGACCCGCCAAGCGGGCCTGCCGGCGGTGGATGCGAGCGCCAAGGGCACCCTGTCGGACGGCCAGGCGAGTCTCGACGGCCGGGTGACGGCCGGACGCGGCGTCGCTCTGATGGTGACCGGCATGCTGCCGGTCGAGGCCGGCGGTCCGCTGGATATCCGCGCCCGCGGAACCCTGGACGCGTCGCTCGCCAATTCCTTGCTGAGCGTCGGCGGCCAGAGCGTCGCCGGAAGGGTCGTCCTCGATGGCGGCGTCACCGGCACGCTCGCGGCACCGCGGGCACACGGCTCGGCAGTGTTGACGGGCGGCAGCTTCACCGACCCACTCAACGGCATCCGCCTAACCGGGATCGAGGGACGCGTGACCGGGCGGGGCGACAGCCTCGTGGTCGAGCGCCTGACGGCGGCTACCCGCAACGGCGGGCATGTCGCAGTCACCGGACGCGTCGCCCTGGAACCGGATTTCCCGGGCGCTTTCCGCGTGACTGCCGACAAGGCCGAGCTTGTGTCGAGCCCGCTGATGACGGCCGTATCGAGCGTCGACCTGACGCTGGCCGGCCCGCTGGTGCGGACGCCGCGGATCGCCGGCCGGGTCGATATCGTGTCGATTGACGTGGCGGTCCCGGACCGGCTGCCCGCCACCGTCCGGCCGCTGCCGGGGGTGCGCCATGTCAACACGCCCCCCGACGTGCGGGCGCGGCTGGCGCAGCGGGCGGTCCGGAAAGCCGCGGCGGCACCCGGGCGTCGGCCGAAGAAACGCGCCGTGCCGTTCGACGCCACCCTCGACGTGGCAATCGATGCCCCGAGCCGCATCTTCGTGCGCGGTCGCGGCATCGATGCGGAACTCGGAGGCTCCCTCCGGGTCACCGGGACCTCGTCGGCGCCCAACGCCGTCGGGGCCTTCGCGATGCGGCGAGGTCGCCTCGAACTCGTCGGGCAACGCCTCGATTTCAGCCGCGGACGGCTGACCTTCGCGGGCAGCCTGACCACCCCGGAACTCGACTTCGCGGCCGAGACCAAGGCCGCGGACGTCACCGCCCGGGTCGCCGTGACCGGGCCAGCGGACGCGCCGAAATTCGCCCTGACCTCGGACCCGGTACTTCCGCAAGACGAGATCCTTTCGCGCCTGCTGTTCAAGAAGGCCGCAGGCGGATTGTCGCCCTTCCAGGCGCTTCAGCTCGCCCAGGCGGTGGCGCAATTCTCGGGAGGCGCCGCCGGGCCGGACATGTTCGAGCAGGCGCGCAAGGGCCTTGGACTCGACAGCTTGGACGTCTCCACCGGGGCCAGTGGCGGGCCGGCGCTGGGCGCCTCGCGCTACATCTCCGATCGGGTCAGCGTCGGCGTGAAGGCCGGCGCCAAGCCCGCCGACACCGCAGTGGGCGTCGATTTCGACGTGACCCGGCGGATCAAGCTGAAGGGCGAGGCCGGCAGCGACGGCCGCACCAGCCTCGGCGTCGGCGCCGAATACGAGTGGTAGCCGGCGCCATAACCGTGAGCCCCCGTCCGGACCGACCTGTGAATTTGCGGGATCGACACGCCCGACCAATGGTTTAGGTTCGGTGTAAGCGGTTTTAACAGCTGCGGACCGGGCTGGAAGCACCACGGGCAATGGACGACCTTTTCGAGACGGACGACGATCTCCCCGTGCCGGAGGGCGGCTTTCTCCGCATGCTGCCGATCATCAACAGACGAGGTCTCCACGCCCGCGCCTCCGCGAAGTTCGTGCAGACGGTCGAGCGCTACGACGCCGCAGTCACCGTGACCCGGGCGGGAGAGACGGTCGGCGGACGCTCGATCATGGGCCTGCTGACTCTTGGGGCCGCCATGGGCACCCGCATCGCCGTCACGGCGGTGGGCCCAGATGCCGAGGAGTGCCTCGACGGGATCGAGACGCTTCTGGCCAATCGTTTCGGCGAGGACGAGTAGCGCCTCTCAGAGCGCCTTCCCCGGCCACGTACAGAGATCCGAGACGCAGCATCGCGGGCAGGCAGGCTTGCGGGCCATGCACGTATCGCGGCCGTGCCGAAACAGCCAGATATGGGCGCCATCCTTGAAGCGCTCCGGCACGGCTGCCGCGAGCCCGTCGGCCACCGCGTCGACGGTGGCACCCGGCGCCAGGGGGATCCGGTTCGAGACCCGGAACACATGGGTGTCGACGGCGACCACAGGCTCGTGGAACGCGAAATTCGCTGTCACCTCGGCGCTCTTGCGACCAATGCCCGGAAGGCGGCGCAGTTCGATCGCGCTGCGCGGGACCGCACCGTCGAACTCGGCCATCAGAGCCGCCGACAGCTTGACGATGTTGCGCGCCTTGGATGGACCGAGCCCGACGGGCCGGATGATCGCGGCGATCCGGGCCACGCCCAGATCGACCATCCCGGCGGGATCCCGAGCCTGGGCGAACAGCGCCTCGGCGATGCGGGACACGGTCGGGCCGGTCGATTGCGCCGAGAGCAGCACGGTCACGAGCAACCGGAACGGATCGGTGCGGTCGAAGCCGGCCTTCGGATCCGGATCCGCTTCGGCCAGCCGTGCCAGGACCGCCTCGACGCGATCCGCGTTTGCCAAATCGAGCGGCTCGCCTCCCTCGCGGCCGGTGTGCGGCGCGGGTCGAAGTCCATGGGCTGTGTCGCGCGGCATGGGCGCAAGCTAGGGCACGGGCGTGTCTCCAGACAGGCGCCATCTGCGCGGCGGATCGACCGATCCAGCTCAGGCCCGAACCCGCCGCCAGGGGACCGAGGCGGAGCCGGCGCCGAGGTGAAGGGTGCCGGCGACGATCTCGCCGGCCCGGCGCAGGAACTCGACCCGCAGCGCACCCCTCCGGGCGAACAGGCGGCTCACCACCCTAACCAGAGACGCCTCGGCCGGATCGGCGATGATCGGCCTCCGGGCCGTGCGGGCATCGAGGGTCAAAAAGGTCTCCACCGCGTCGCGAACGGCCTCGGGCTCGGTCACAGCCAGAACCTCCGAAGCGGGCGGCTCCCATCCCTCGGGACGGATTCCGAAGACATTCTCGGGCGGGACCGGCCGTGGTCGCACGGAACGAGTCGACGCCAGGGACAGTCGGAACGGTTCCGGACGATGCACGGACTCGATCGAGCCGGCGAAGCGGATCGGGCGGCGCAACGCACCGAGCCGCGCCCGCAGGGCCCGATCCACCGCCTCCGCGACGGCACTGTCGACGAGGGCCGCCGCCTCGGACTCGGCGGGTTGCCAAGGGCGGGCCCGGCCGCCCCAGACCGGGTGCGGCATTGCCAGCGGCACCACGCCGCGCAGGGCTTCGCGGCCGGTCTCCGACTCGCGGCTCCAGGCGAGGGCGACGGCGACTCGGCGGCCGGCCGGCCGATGCTGGGCCAGTGGCAGGAGATGATCCGGATCGCGCAGGGGATCGATGACGGCGTTGCGCACCAGCATGGCCCGCCACGCCGAGACCGCCGCAGCGTCCACGGCAGCAGGCCTGCGGAGATCGACCCGCCAGGAGGCAGGCCGGGCTGCGGACGCTTCCATCGCGGGCGCCGGCAATTCGGACAGACCGCCCTGTATCACGGTGAAGCGTCGCGCCATCGGGTGTTCAGCCTCTCGACGATCCGTCCTATTTCGGGACGATCCGGCGTCTAGCGAACGCCGCTCGCGTCGAGAGCTTCAAGGACGATGCCGCCCAGCCGAACCGTCAGGCACCCGGGATGGCGAGGGGGTTGTCGGTGAGAGCGGCGGCATCCGGGGCATCGACGCGCGGTCGGCCCAGGAAGGCGTCCCAGAGCTGGCGCACGAAGGCCGGATCGAGATCGCGCAGGATCAGCACCAACCGGGAGGTGTGGTCGGGATCCGGCCAGGCGGGCAGGGTCAGGGGCGCGTGGAACACGTGCTGGACGCCGTGCACCACCACGGGATGATCAGGATCGTCGGCGAGCGCCACGATGCCCTTGAGCCGCAGCAACTTCGGTCCGTGACCGGAGCGCAGCAGGTCCATGAACATCTCGAAGGCGGCACGGGGCACCGGGGCCGCGCTGGTCAGGCAGATCGCCCGGATCGACGCGTCGTGCCGGTTCACGTCGTGCGTGTGGTCATGGGCGCCAAGCAGAGCCTCGTCGCCGAGCCACGCGCGCACGTCCGCACCCTTGCCCTCAAGGCCGAACAGGCCGCCGAGCAGCGCGTCGGCCGGAGCGTCCGGCGCTACGATGGACGCGGCCGGGTTGAGGGCCGCGAGTCGCGCCCGGATCCCGGACGTGTCGCCGGCAAGGTCGGTTTTGGTGAGCACGATCCGGTCGGCGACCGCGGCCTGGCGCAGGGCCTCCGGATGAGCGTCGAGGGTGTCGGCGCCCGTCACCGCGTCGACCACCGTCACCACCGCCTGGAGACGGTACCGGAGCACGAGATAAGGGTGGTAGATCAGCGCGTGCAGGATGGGCGCCGGATCGGCGAGGCCCGTAGTCTCGATCACCACCCGCCGGAACGGCCGGATCCGGCCGTTGTCGCGCTTGCGCAGGAGGTCTTCGAGCGTGGCGATCAGGTCGCCCCGCACCGTGCAGCACAGGCAGCCGGCGCCGAGCAGGATCATGTCCTCATCGACGGTCTCGATGAGCAGGTGGTCGAGGCCGATCTCGCCGAACTCGTTGACGATCACCACCGTATCGGCGAGCGCGGGATCGCGCAGCAGCCGGTTCAGGAGCGTGGTCTTGCCGACACCCAGGAAGCCGGTGAGCACGGTGAGCGGGATCGGCTCCGGGCGGCGGGGATCCGGAGCGGGGACGGCGGTCTGTGACATTGTCGCCGAAGTGGGGTCTGCCGGCGCCCGCGGCAACGCGCCGGGACGCCGGACGATAAGCCGCCTCTATTCGTCGGCCGCAGCCTTCTTGGCAGCCGCCTTCTTGGGTGCGGCCTTGGTCGCCGCCTTGGCCGGAACCGGCTTGTGCGCGGCTGCCTTCGGTGCCGGCTTCGACAGCCCCTTGCCGGGCTTGGCTTCCGGCATCGCTTGCGTCTCGACGGCGGTGTAGGCGCTCGCGCTTCGGGGGAGGGGATGGGCTGCCTTGGCAGCGACCTTCGGAGTCGGCTTGGCCGCGGCCTTGGCAGCCTGGGCGCGTTCCGCGCGGGCCTCGCGGGCCTGCTTGGCCGCCTCAAGCGCCGCCGCGCGCCTGGCCTTGGCGGCTTCCAGCTTGGCGGTGCGGGCATTGGCGGCCGCGGCCTTCTGCTCGGCTTCCTGGGCATCGAGAATCTGCTGGCCCTCCGCCGGATTGCGGCCGATCCACACGGCGACCGGCTGAAGTGGCGCCCGCGGCGGCAGGGTCCGGGCGCGCAGGGCCGGGTTCGAGAAGGCGGCAAGCGCGAGCGCCGGGTTATTGGCCGCAGCCCCGCCAACGAGCTGCGCCGCCGAGCCGGGGGCGCTCAATGCCCCGGGCCCGTCCTCGATGGCCGGGGGTTTCTTGCCGCCGCAGACGAAGGGGCGCATGTCCGGGGGCGCGGGGAGCGCGGAGGCCGGCAGCGCGTCGAGGGTCGGGCTCGTCCAGCCGGCGCTCTGGCCGAACGCGTAGTCGAACAGGTCGGCGGCCTTCACGTCGCGCTCGCGCGGACTCGGCTGGCCCATCACGATGGTGACGATCCGCCGGCCATTGCGGGTGGCGGTCGCCACCACGTTGAAGCCGCCCGAGCAGATGAAGCCGGTCTTCATCCCGTCCGTGCCGGGATAGCGTCCGAGCAGGCCGTTATGGTTCGGCATCACGGCGCGGCCGAACTGGATTGCCGAAATCGAGAACAGATCGTGAGAATCCGGGAAGTCGCGGATCAGCGCTCGGGCGAGCACCGCCATGTCGCGGGCCGAAGTCCACTGCCGCGGATCGGGCAGGCCGTTGGGATTGTACCAGTGGCTGTCGCGCATGCCGATCCGCTGCGCGGTCTCGTTCATCATGGCGGCGAAGTTGTCGATCGAGCCACCGAGATTCTCGCCGATCGCGTAGGCGATGTCGTTCGCCGACTTGACCATGATGATCTTGAGGGCGTTGTCGAGGGTGAGCTGCGTCCCCGGCTTGAAGCCCATCTTCGAGGGCGGCTCCGCGGCGGCGGCCGCCGAAATGGTGATCATCGAGTCGAGCGAGACCTTGCCCTGCCGCACGAGGTCGAGGGCGACGTAGGTGGTCATCAGCTTGGTGATCGAGGCCGGGTACCAGGGATCCGTAGGCGCCTGCGCGTAAATCACCTTACCCGAATCCACGTCCGCCACGAGGATCGGCACCGTGACGGCTTCGGCGGCGCGGATCCCGGCAAGGCTCGTTCCGACCACACCCGTGAGCGCCACGAGCCCGACGGTGAGGCGCCGGAAGAGAGAAGAGGACATTCGAGCCCGACTCGTCAGAGGATCGCCAGGATCGACGCCGTGAGGCGCCGGACGTCCGGCCGGCCGGCCGGACACGTGAACAACCCGGACGGCCGCGTTCGGTCGCCGCGCTGCATCACGGCATGAACGAGTCCACCGTGGCAAGAGCAAGGCGAGACCGCACGGCGGGTCTGCGCGGCGTGGTTGTCGGTGGTCCACAAGCCGCACACCGCTTATGTGCAGGCTTGGCGTCGCGCGAGACGGTGACTGGGACGGCAGTGACTTACGCGGTCAAGGAGATCTTCCACACCCTGCAGGGCGAGGGTGCCCAGGCGGGGCGCGCGGCGGTGTTCTGCCGTTTCGCCGGATGCAACCTCTGGTCAGGTCGCGAGGCGGATCGCGCGGCGGCGGCCTGCCGCTTCTGCGACACGGATTTCGTGGGCCTGGATGGAGAGGGCGGCGGCCGCTTCGCCGATTCAGCCGCGCTGGCCGAGGCGATCGCGCGAACCTGGGCCGGCGGACCGGAGAACCGCTACGTGGTCTTCACGGGGGGCGAGCCGCTCCTCCAACTCGACGGTGCCCTGATCGAGGCCGTCCACGGGCACGGGTTCGAGATCGCGATTGAGACCAACGGGACATTGCCAGCGCCCCCCGGCATCGACTGGATCTGCGTGAGCCCCAAAGGCGGCAACGCCCTCGCGCAGACAACCGGGCACGAGTTGAAGCTCGTCTATCCGCAGGAGGACGCCGATCCCGCGGATTTCGTCCACCTCGCCTTCCGCCACCGCTTCCTCCAGCCCATGGACGGGCCGGACCGGATCGCCAGCATCGAGGCGGCGATCGCGTATTGCCGCCGGGATGCCCGCTGGCGCCTGTCGCTGCAGACCCACAAGATCATCGGCATCCCCTGAGACGGCCTGTGCAAGCTGGGACCCGGCGGACGAGCCCCACTCCTCCTGGCCGGTCGCAAACCGGGAACCGTCGCGGGACCATTTCAACCCTGGAGCAGGGCGCTCGAGCTTGGACGAGCCAGCGCCGCCTGAGTTGAACCTGGCCGCAACGGTGCAGCGCGCCACAGGACGCGGCGAGGATCGGGATCTGGCCGGCCGATCCGGACCCGCGCCTGGCCGGCCTCACCGGCCGCCGCCACGGTGACGGCGCGTTCAGGCGCCCAAAGCCTGCCGCTGCGCCTGCGCGGCCCGGATCGCCGAACGCGTGAAACGCCCCTCGGCCAAAGCAGGACCGGGATCCTGGCCGGCCAGCACCGCGCGCCGCAGGGCGACGAGTCGCGGATCGCCCCAGGTCTCGAGGAGGCGCCCGAACGCGGCGTGACGCCCCGCATCGAACGGGATTGGCCGGCCCATCTCGTCCTTGCCGGGATGCGCCGGGTGCAGGCCCCCGCAGGGCACCCAGCCCCGCGGGATCGGCGCGGTAGCCGCATGGGTCCGCCGGAGCCGCAGGAGCTTCGGTAGGACATGGCTGTGCGGTCCCGGACCGACGGCGCCGCCAGCGGACGGGATCGGCGCGTAGACCTCGATTCGCCCGATGCGGGCGATGAACACCCGGTGCGGGCTCAACGACATCAGCATCGCGTTGATCGGGTGGCCGGAGGCGAGCAAGGGCCGGCCGATCTCGCCGCGGAGGCGCTCGATCAGGGCCGGATCCTGCACCCGCACACAGGCATCCACCGCTTCGAGGTCGAGGCCCAGATCGAACAGGATCGCGCCGCGATCCTGCGGCCGAGCGGCCGCGTCGTCCGGTCCCAACTCCGTCAGCACGCGACGCCGGCCCATCGCGCAGAGAGTGGCGGGCAGGCAGAGAGCGACGGCCTGGCTCCAGCCGCCCGTGAAGCCGGTCTCGTAGGCGAACGGCCTCAGGTCCATGGGTACGGTGAGCGCGACGGCGCCGCGGGCCGTGACGAGCCCGAGGCGGCCGTCATCGAGATCCCGCGCCGGCTCGCCGGGATCCCGGTAGAAGCCCGCGACCGCTCCGTAGCCGCCGAGGCTCCACCCACAGGCCGGATCGGCAAGGCAGGCTCGCAGCAGATCCGCCACGGTTTGCCTCGTTGCGCCCGTCATCGGCTCCTCTCAAGCCTCGCACCGCGGGCCTCACGCCTTGACACGGCGTACGAATGACCGGAAGTCGCGGGTCGATCATCGAGGTTGAATTCGGCGAGGCGGGCGCGGGGCTCCGTGCGACCGAGGCGGAGACGTCCGCTGGGCCTCGCGACGGGATCCGCGGGAAGGGCGCTGGCATGGACGTCATCGAGACCGAAATTCCGGACGTGAAGCGCGTCGTGCTGAAGCGTTTCGGCGACGCGCGGGGCTGGTTCTCCGAGACGTTCCGGGCCGACACCATGGCCCGGGGCGGCATCACCGCCGTCTTCGTCCAGGACAACCAGTCCTTCTCGGCCCCGCAGGGCACGATCCGCGGCTTGCACTTCCAGATCGCCCCCCGGGCGCAGGCCAAGCTGATCCGCGTGCTCCAGGGCGCGATCCTGGACGTCGCGGTCGATATCCGCAGCGACTCGCCGACCTACGGCAAGTTCGTGGCCGTGACGCTGGACGCCGAGAAGGGCGAGCAGCTCTTCATCCCGCACGGCTTCGCCCACGGGTTCTGCACCCTGACCCCCGACGTCATGGTCGCCTACAAGGTCGACGATTACTACAGCCCGGAGCACGACCGGGCGCTCGCCTGGAACGATCCCGAGATCGGGATCCCGTGGCCGGTCTCCGGCGAGGCGGCGATCCTGTCCGACAAGGACCGGCGCGCACCGAAGCTCGCGGATCTCGGCCGCGTCTTCTGAAGAGCGCGGACCGGCCGCAATTTTGTCACGACGGCCGGTCTTACGCTGCGCCGGCTTTCTCAGTTCTCGATTGATCCGAAGAGGTAATCCGCCATGCGCATCCTGGTGACCGGAGGCTGCGGCTTCATCGGCTCGGCGCTGGTGCTGCACCTCGTCAACGATCTCGGCCACGACGTCTGCACCCTCGACGCGATGACCTACGCGGCCAACCCGGTCTCGCTGGCGCCGCTCGCCGACAACCCGCGCCATCGGCTCATCGAGGCCGACATCTGCGACCGCGCCGCCGTGCAGAAGGCCTACGCGGACTTCAAGCCTCAGGCGGTGATGCATCTGGCCGCCGAGAGCCACGTCGACCGTTCGATCACCGATCCGGGCGCCTTCGTGCGCACCAACGTGATCGGCACGCAGACCATGCTGGACGGCGCCCGCGGCCATTACGAGGCCCTTCCGGAGGCCGAGAAGAAGACCTTCCGCTTCCTCCACGTCTCCACCGACGAGGTCTACGGCTCGCTGCCGCCGGGCGCGTTCTTCACCGAGGAGAGCCGCTACGACCCCCGCTCGCCCTACTCGGCCTCGAAGGCAGCCTCTGACCATCTGGCCCGCGCCTGGCACGAGACCTACGGCCTGCCGGTGCTGGTGACGAACTGCTCGAACAATTACGGGCCGCGCCACTTCCCCGAGAAGCTGATTCCGCTGATGATCCTCAACGCCCTGGAGGGCAAGAAGCTGCCGGTCTACGGCGACGGCCTGAATGAGCGCGACTGGATCCACGTGGAGGACCACGCCAAGGGTCTCGTGGCCGTGCTGGAGCGCGGCCGGGTCGGCCAGACCTACCTGCTCGGCGGCCGCGCGGTGCGCAACAACCTCGCGGTGGTCAAGGCGCTCTGCACGGCCTTCGACCGGCTGCGCCCGCAGAACGCCCCGCACGAACAGCTGATCAGCTTCGTGGCCGATCGCCCGGGCCATGACCGGCGCTACGCCATCGACTGCACCAAGGCTGAGACCGAGCTCGGCTGGCGCCCGCAGAAGACCTTCGAGCAGGCGCTCGAGGAGACGGTGGCGTGGTACCTGGACAATGAGAGCTGGTGGCGCCCGATCCGCGAGGGCCGGTACAAGGGTGAGCGCCTGGGGCTCAACGGCTGATGGACATCCTCGTCCTCGGCGGCGCCGGCCAGGTCGGCACCGAGTTGCAGGCTCTGTCCTGGCCGGCGGGCGTGTCGGTGCACGCGCCGAGCCGCGCAGACCTCGACATCACCGATGCGGACGCCGTCGGGGCGGCCATCGCCGCCCACGACTACCGGGCGGTGATCAACACCGCCGCCTACACGGCCGTCGACAAGGCCGAATCCGACATGGTCGCAGCGTGGCGCCTCAACGCGCTGGCCCCGGCGATCCTGGCGGCCGCGACCGCGGCCAAGTCAATCCCGCTCGTGCACGTGTCGACCGACTACGTGTTCGCCGGCACGAAGCCCGACGGAGCCTACGCGCCCGACGAGCCGATCGATCCCCAGAGCGTTTACGGGGCCAGCAAGGCCGCGGGCGAGTTGGCGGTGCGCACCGGCAACCCGCGCCACGCCATCGTGCGGACCGCCTGGGTGGTGAGCCCGCACCGGGGCAACTTCGTCAAGACGATGCTGCGGCTGGCCGGCGAGCGCGACGCCCTGACCGTGGTCAACGACCAGCACGGCTGCCCGACCTCGGCCGCCGATCTCGCCGCCGCGCTGGCGACGATCGCACAGCGCTTGGCCACCGACGCGACGGCGCCCACCGGCACGTTCCATTGCGTGAACGCGGGCGACACCACGTGGTGTGGGTTCGCCGAGGCGATCGTGGCGGGGGCCGCCCGGCGCGGCGGCCGCTCCGTGCCGGTCAAGGGTATCCCGACCTCCGCCTATCCGACACCGGCCCGGCGGCCGGCCAATTCGCGCCTGTCCACAGACAGCCTGATGCAGGGCTACGGCATCGCGCCGCGGCCCTGGGCGGCGGCGCTCGACGACATCCTGGACCGGCTCGTCGGGCCGGTTTCAGAGGGAGTTTCCAAGCCATGAAGGGCATCGTTCTGGCCGGCGGTTCCGGCACGCGCCTGCACCCGGCCACGCTGTCGATCAACAAGCAGCTCCTGCCGGTCTACGACAAGCCGATGATCTACTACCCGGTCTCGGTGCTGATGCTGGCGGGCATCCGCGAGATCCTGATCATCTCCTCACCGGAACACCTCGACAACTACAAACGGCTGTTCGGCACCGGTGAGCAGTTCGGTCTGAAGTTCTCCTACGCGCTGCAGCCGCGGCCGGAGGGTCTCGCGCAGGCCTTCATCATCGGCCAATCCTTCGTGGGCGACGACGACGTGGCGCTGATCCTCGGCGACAACCTGTTCTTCGGCGCCGGCATGGGCGAGCTGCTGGAGCGCGCGGCGGGGCGCAGGCAGGGCGCCACGGTGTTCGCCTATCACGTCGACAATCCGCAGGCCTACGGCGTCGTCAACCTCGACAAGTCGGGCCGCCCGACGAAGATCGTCGAGAAGCCGCAGAACCCGGAATCCACCTGGGCGGTGACCGGTCTTTACTTCTACGACAATCAGGTGCTCGACATCGCCGCCGACGTGAAGCCCTCGGCCCGCGGCGAACTCGAGATCACCAGCGTGAACGAGGCCTATCTCCAGCGCGGGCAGCTGCACGTGGAGCGCATGTCGCGGGGCTACGCGTGGCTCGACACCGGGACCCACGACAGCCTGCTGGAGGCGAGCGAGTTCGTCCGCACCCTCCAGCACCGCCAGGGTCTGCAGGTGGCCTGTCTGGAAGAGATCGCCTACCTCCAGGGCTTCATCAACCGCGACCAGCTTGTGGCCCGCGGCGAGATGTTCGCCAAGACCGCCTACGGCCAGAACCTGCTGCGGCTCGCGCGCGAGAGCGAGGACGAGCTGCGCCTGCGCCGGAGCAAGTAGCGCAGCGGCCGGTTCGCGGGCGCGCCTATCTCCGGCTGCATCCGATGCAGATCCCGCGCATGATCCGGTCGTTCTGCGCGTCCCGCCGGGTCAGCGTCCGGCAGTCGTCCGGAGTGGCGGCACCGGCCCCCGGCTCGGCGGCATGACACGCCCGACCGAGGAGGTGGTGGGCGCGGTCGCCGTCGAGCCCGGCCCACCATCGGTTCCAGTGGCGGCCTGCGCCGAAGCGGCGATGGATGCCAGGAGCGATCGAGAACGGCGAGGGTCGTGATCGTGCGTGGAGCTCCGTGCCGGGTCGTGACGCGAGCGTGACCTCCCGGTTCGACCGGTCGCACGATCTTCACCGTCCCCCGCTTTGCAGAGCCGATGCGGCGCCTTATCAGGGGCCGCGAACCCTCAGCCCTCGATCAGACAAGTCGAAACTCGGAGCCGCCGCGACGATGCGGGACCCCAACGCGATCGACTTCTGGCGCGGCTTCGCCCTGGTCACGATCTTCATCAACCACATCCCGGGCAACACTTTCGAGCGCTACACCTTCTCGCAATACGGCATCTCGGACGCGGCCGAGCTGTTCGTTTTCCTCGCGGGCTGGTCGATCGGCATCGCCACCCGCGGACGCGACGGTGTGCCGGAGCCCCCAGGCCGCAGCGTCGTGCGGCTGCTTGCCCGCACCGTCGAGGTCTACCGGGCCCAGCTCACGGTGATGCTGCTCGCGCTGGCGATCATCGCGGGCGCGGCGCTGCTGCTCGACAACCCGCTGATCCTCGAATGGCACAATGCCGGCGGCTTCTTCGCGGATCCGATCCAGTCGGTCTGCGGGATGGCCCTGCTGACCTACCAGCTCGGCTACTTCAACATCCTGCCCCTCTACGTGTTGCTGATCGGCATCGCGCCGGTCTTCGTGCTGGTCGGCCGGCTCAGCCTGGTCGCGGCCCTGGCCCTTTCCGGGAGCCTCTATCTCGCGAGCCTCGTGTTCGCGTGGAACCTGCCGTCCTGGCCCGGAGAGGGGGATTGGTTCTTCGACCCGCTGTGCTGGCAGGTGCTGCTGGTGCTCGGCTTCGTGCTCCAGGGCTGGAACCTGCGCACCGACACCCTGCGCCGCTGGTCGCGCCGGCTGTTTCCGGCGGGCGTGGTCATCGTCCTCGTCGGAATCGTGCTCGCCGTCACGGAGATCCGACCGGACCCGATGGTCGTGCCCGAGCCGCGTCTGCTCTTCACCTTCGAGAAAACCTATCTCACGCCGGCCCGACTACTCCATTTTCTGGGGGTATTGCTCGCCGTTGCGCCCGTTTACGCACTTCTATCCCCCCGAATCGGCCCTATCGTCGGCTATCTGAACAGGCTGGGTCGGAATTCCCTGGCTGTTTTCTCGATGGGTTCGATCCTGAGCCTGATCGGGCAGCTCGTGCGTTTCCAGACCGGCGGCGGCCTGCTGATCGACATGCTGGTCGCCGGCTCGGGCCTGGTCGGGCTGGGGTTTACCGCATGGTTCGTCGAGTGGCGCACCCGCAGCAAGTCTTCGCGACCCCGCACGTGAGCCCCGCGTGCCGTTCCGGGCCGCCCCCCTGCGGCCGCACCCGCGGTGCCGCGATGCGGCCCTTCCTGGCCCTGGCGGCTCTGATCCTGGCCGTCCTGGCGCCCCCGGCCGTGGCCGAGCAGCCGGCCGATCCCGGCGCGAGCGAGCCCGGCCTGTCGCAGGAGTGCCGTGTCCCGGGCGCGCAGCTCTACACCGCCGCCCAACTCGGCGCCGTCAAGGCGGCCCTGCTCGAGAACCGCCCCCTCAAGATCCTGGCGATCGGCGGCAGCGCGGCGCCGGGGGCCTCAGCGTCCTACCCGGCCAAGCTCGAGGCCGCCCTGGAGCACGCGCTGCCGAAGGTCGACGTGGTGATCGACCACCGCGGCCTGCCGGGCGAGATTGCCTCCGGCGCCGCCGAGCGCCTGCGGACCATGGTCACCGAGGCCGAGCCCGACTTGGTGGTCTGGCAGGTCGGCACCCATGACGCCATCGCCCGCGTGGATGCCGATGCCTTCGCGGACGCGCTCGGCGAAGCCGTGGCCTGGATCCGGTCGCACGGGATCGACGTCGTGCTGGTCGATCCGATCTACACGGCCAGCATGGCCGCCGATGTGGACTACAATCGGATCGTCGAGGCTGTTCGGACCGTCGCCACTCAGCAGGCGGTGCCCCTGGTGCGGCGCTACGAGGCGCTGCACTATCTGTCGAGCCGCAGCGACAAGGGCGAGGGGCATATGCTCGGTCGCCGGTTCCGGCTGAACGATCTGGGCCTGCGCTGCATGGCCGAGCACGTGGCCCTGACGATCGCCACCTCGCTGATGCGAACCGAGACGCCGAAGCCCCCAAGACCGATCCGACCGCCCCGGCCTTAACCGAGCCGCAACGCACACCGGGCTAGACCGGGCACTCGGAGGTCGGCCTTCCGCCGTCCCAGGTCTGGCGCGGAGCGCGTAGTGTCAGCCACGGCTCTCCCGGCCTTCGCGTTCAGCCGCCTGCGCGCCCTGCGGAACGGCCCACAACGGGCTGCCCTCACGGTCTTCGCGATCCGCGTCGGTTCAGCCGGCTTTGCATATGGCTCGCAGGTTCTGGCAGCGCGCCTGATGGGCTGGGAGGCCTATGGGATTTTCGCCTCCGTTTGGGTCTGGACCGCGATGCTCGGCCACACCCTGACGCTTGGCCTGTCCCAGGGCGCCTGCCGGTTCGTGCCGGGAAACCAAGCCCAGGGCGACCTCGACCTCGCCCGCGGCTACATCCGGGCTGGGGCGCTCGCGACCGGCGGCGCGGCGCTGGCCGTCGCCGGTCTCGGGGCCGCCCTCCTGAGCTTGGAGCCCGGATTGTTCGCGCCCGCCTACCGCATCCCGATCGCGGTTGCGATCTGCGTGATGCCGCTCTTCGCGCTGCAGGATTATCTGGAGGGCGTGGCCCGCAGTCAGAACTGGGTCGGCCTCGCCATCGCGCCGCCCTACCTCCTGCGTCAGACCCTGATGATGGCCTGCATGGTCGGGGCGGTCCTGATCGGAGCGCCACCGCGCGCCGAAGTGGCGATGGCCTGCATGCTGGCGGCAGCCGTAGTCGCGACGGCACTGCAGGCCGGCCTGCTCGTCATGCGGCTCCGGAACGACCTGCCGTCCGGACCGCATCGCTACCGATGGCGGATGTGGCTCGGAACGAGTCTGCCGATCGCCGCGATCGATCTGGCCAATGCCGGCTTCACCTTCGTGGACGTGATCGTGCTGGGCGTCCTGGTGAGCCCGGCCGAGGTCGGCCTCTACTTCGCGGCGACACGGATCCAGCAATTCGTGGTCTTCGTGCATTTCGCCGTCAGCGCCGTGACGCTCCAGCGCTACAGCGCGGCCCAGGCGCAGGCCAACCGCTTCCTGCTCGCCGAACTGGTCCGCCGCCAGGGCCGGATGACCGCGGCCGCGACGCTTGTGGTGGGCGGCGCGATCCTGGCCGCCAGCCCCCTGCTTCTGGCGATGTTCGGCCCGGGGCTCGGCGCGAGCGTGCCGATCCTCTGCATCCTGGTCGCCGGCAGCGTCGCGGCCAGCCTGTTCGGGCCGGGCGAGGACCTTCTCACCATGCTAGGGGGCGAGCGGCTCTGCGCCGGCATCACCGCGGGGAGCCTCGTCGCCGCCGCGGGCCTGTGTCTCGCACTGGTTCCGGCGCTGGGGACGCTCGGCGCGGCCCTGGCGGTGGCGCTCGCCACCGTCGGCCGGGCCGGTCTCCTGGCGCGTGCCGCAGGACGTGTCCACGGGCTTCGAACACCTGTCTGGTCGGCGGGAGCGGCCTGATGAGCCCGGCGCCGCTGGCTGCCCGCGGCCTCTCGGATTTTACGATCTCCCTCGACGGTGCGCCGGAGGCGACCGCGTGGGACGCGTTGTTCGCGGATGGCATCACGCCGCACCCGCATTTCTCCCGGCACGTGATCGAGGCGCACCGGGCCGCTGGCCTGCTGCCGGAGGCCCTGCGCTTCGTGACGATCCGGCGCGGGGATCGGCTCACCGCGCTGCTGCCCTACACCCTGAACCGCGACCTCACCGGTCTGGGCGGCCTGGTCGCCCGGCCGTTCCTCTCGCCCTTCGTGACCGCCGCCGCGCCCCTCGTCGCCGCTGAACCCGACCGCGCCGGCCACGCGCAGGCGCTGGTGACCGGCCTCGAAGCGGCCTCAGGCGGCCGGGCCTGGCGATGGCCGCTCCTGCCGACCGGGGAGGGCGCCGTGTCGGCCATGCTGGAGGCCATGCGGGCGCGCGGCTGGACGGTCGGCACGGTGGCGGCGTTCGACCGACCGGTGATGGACCGCCGCGCCGACCACGAGGCGTTTCTGGCCGGCCATCCGCACCGGTCGCGGTTCAAGGATCTGCGCCGCCGGGCGCGTCGGCTTGCGGACCTTGGCGCCGTCGCCCACGCGAGCGCCACGGAGGGCCCGGACCTCCAGCGCCTCCTCGCGGCCTTCCTCGACCTGGAGCGCGCCGGCTGGAAGGGCCAGGCCGGTACCGCCCTGGCCTGTCGGCCCGAGACCGCCGCGCTCGCCCGCGCCCTGTTCGCCGGATCAGATGGGCCGGTCGGCATCCGGGCGGACGCGCTGACCCTCGACGGACGCCCGATCGCGGTCAGCCTCGCCCTGCTCGGGGGCGGCATCGCGACCCTGCTGAAGACCGCCTACGACGAGGATCTGCGCAGCCATGCCCCCGGGCTGCTGCTGGAGGCCGAGATCGTGCGCGCCTGCCACGACACCCCCTTCGCCGACCGCCTCGATTCCGCGACGCTGGACGGTTCGGCCCTGGAGAGCCTCTACCGCGACCGGACCCCCGTGGCCGAGATCATCGCGGTCCCGCCGGGCATCCGCACCCTATCCCTGGAGCGGCGCGTGCGGCTCGCGCGGTTCGAGCGGGATGCGCGCATGGCCGCCAAACGAATCCTGCGGAGGCGTTGAAGCGAGGGCTCAGGGCCGCTTCTATCGAGCCCGATGCGGACCGTCGCCCTCGACCCGGTCGTACACGCCGTGGCCGGTTCGGGCCCGATAGGCGCGGCCGGCGATCGCGCCGGGCGTCGGCGGCGTCCCGGGCTGGGCGAAGCTCGTCTCGGGGCGATAGGCCGGCCCCCAACCGATCTCCTCGTCGCCCGCGGGGTCCTTGCCCGGGAAAGCGGTGACGTAGCCCGTGCTCTGCGCGAGTGCTGGGGCGGCGGCGAGCCCGAGCAGAGCCGCGAGGGTGAGGCGTAGCGTTGTCCTGTCGGGCATCGGTCGTATTCTCCGATCGTGATCCGCCGGGCGGACCGTATTCGGAGCAAACACCGGGCCCAGACGCGGGTTTTGAGGGCGCGCAGTCATGCCGCGGGGTGCGGCATCACACGGTCCGGAAACACCTGCCGGCCGGGCACGTGCGGACGGGGCATCCGCTCGGAGGCGCGAGCCATGGAAGACTGGAAGGCCGGGTTCCGGGCCGAATTGCGGGCCATCGAGATCGCCACCGGCGAAGCGGCCTCGGCGCAGCTGCCGGGCCTGCTGCGTCGCCTGCATCGGCATCAGGCAGGTCTCGGAGGCAATCCGGTTCTGTCGCTTTACCGGCGCTGGCGCATCCGGTGCCTCACCCGGAGAGTCGCGGATGCCCGCTGGCACGCGGAACAGGGGCGCCTCGCCCGCCTCGGCGGCCTCGAACCGCGCCCGTGACAGCTGCCCTCAGGCGGCGAACGACCGGGCGGCCGCCCGGCGGCCGGGGCGCTGTGCGCCCGACACGCGACCCGCCGCGGATTCCGACGCGAGCCGCGCCTCGGCCGGGGCGGGGAGGCGCACGAGGACGATGGTTCCGACCGACTCCTCCGAGCGGATCCGCAGGGAGCCGCCGTGCAGTTCGACCATCGAGCGCGTGATCGCGAGCCCCAGGCCCGACCCCTTGTGGCTCCGGGTCATCTGCGTCTCGACCTGCGTGAAGGGACGGCCAAGCCGGGCGAGGTCGGAGCGCGGGATGCCGATCCCGTCATCCTCGACGAACAGGTGCGTGCACCCGCCCGCGCGCCGGGCCCGGATCGCGACGCGGCCTCCGGCCGGGGTGAATTTCACGGCGTTCTGAACGAGGTTGACGAGGATCTGCTGCATCGCGCTGGGATCAGCCACGAGTTCGAGCCCCGGGGCGACGTCGACGCTGACGGTGATCGCCTTCTCGCGGGCGGCCGCCTCGACGGGTTGGAGGGCGGCCGCGATGACGGCCTCTGCGGCGATCGGGCGGGGATTCAGGCGCACCCGGCGCGCCTCGAGCCGGGCCATGTTGAGGATGTCGTCGATCATGGAGAGCAGGTGCGAGCCGCTCTCGCGGATGTCCCGGCAATACTCGGTGTAGCGGGGCGTGCCGAGCGGGCCGAGCACCGCGTTCTCCATGACGTCGGCGAAGCCGATGATCGCGTTGAGCGGCGTGCGCAACTCGTGGCTCATGTTGGCGAGAAATTCGGACTTGGCCTGGTTGGCCGCCTCGGCGGCAGCCTTCTGGTCGAGGTAGCGCTCGGCGAGGTCGGCGAGCTGCTGGGTCTGGAGTTCCAGGGTACGGCGGGAGCGCTTGAGGTCCTTCACGGTCTCAATCAGCTCGCGCTCCGAGGCCAGGAGCTGCTCCTGGTTGCGCTTGAGGCTGGTGATGTCGGTGCCGACCGAGACGTAGCCGCCGTCCTTGGTGCGGCGCTCGCTGATCTGCAGCCAGCGACCGTCCGCGAGTTCCGCTTCGAAGGTTCGGGCCGCCATGCCGGCCAGCGCCATACCGGCCTCCGGCGATTCCCGCCGGATCTGGGGCAGCACGCCCCGGCCCATCACATCCGTGTAGCTCCGGCCGGCCTGCGCATCCTCGGGGCTGAGGGCATGGAGGTGGCGGAATTTCGAGTTGCACAGGACCAGCCGATTGCCGGTATCCCAGAGGACGAAGGCCTCCGAGATCGCTTCGACGGCGTCGCGCAGGCGCATGTCGGCGGCCGCATTGGTCTCTTCCAGCGCCCGCTGCTCGCTGATGTCGGTGGCAATGCCGACGAGATGACGGCTCCCGTCAGAGGCGTCCGCCACGACTTCGGCCCGGGCCCGCAGCCAGACATAGGCCCCGTCGGCGCCCCGCATCCGGAAGGCGTGATCGATGCAGTCGTGGTTTGCCGCGAGCCCCCGGGCGAGGCTGTAGAGATCTCCGTCGTCGGGATGGACCAGGCCGTTGACGTCCCCGAAGGAGAGATACTCGTGCTGGCGCCGGTAGCCGAGCAGGCTGTACATCGAGTCGGACCAGTAGATCCGGCCCCGGGCGATGTCCCAGTCCCAGATGCCGCAGGCGCCCCGCCGCAAGGCCGTCTCCAGACGGCCGCGGATCTGTTCCCGGGCCCGGTCGGCGCGGGCCGCCTGCCGGGTCTGAAGCCCGTAGGCGACACCGACGCCGACGATGACGAGAATCGCGGCGGCGATCAGCACGATCTGGTCGCGGGTGCGGGTGCTCCAGCCGCGCAGCAACGGCTCCACGGGCTGGAGCACCGCCACCTGTCCGGTACCGTCGGGCAGGCTGTGCATGGCGGCCAGCACGCTCTCGCCCCCGGGAAGGTCGAGCGCCATGGCGCCGGCGCGCTCGCCGAGGCCGGAGAGCGGCTCGCTCTCGCCGAGCACCTGGGCCAGGGTCGTCAGGTCGGCCGGCAGGGGCGGGTGGGCGGCGGCGATGCGGGTATCGGAGCGGACCAGGAGCAGCCGTCGGCCCGGATGCCGGTGGCTTTCCGGCAGTAATGCGCGCAGATCCGCAGAGGCGATCTCCGCCGGAGCGAGGGCCCGGGCCGCCATCCAGGCGAAGCCCTCGACCTCGGCCTGGGCCCCGGCGAGGATCTCGGCCCGCTGACCACGGATGTGGAGGGCGGCGAGCCCGACCAGGCAGGCCAGGAACACGGCCAGGGTGCCCGGCACGGCGTAGCGCAGCAACCGCTCCGCCTGCCCGAGCCGTGGATCCCGGGCGCGCATCGGCCAGGACACCGTGAGACTCGATTCCGCACGCGCGGAGAAGGAAGCGGAAGCCGCCTCCGGCATGGCCGAACCTCACCCGTGGGAGCTGCGATCGGTTCGTGGCGTCCCGCGCCCCCGAATCTGAGTGAATACAATCACCTCAGAGGGCAGTTTGTCCACGGGTTTTTTACCATTTAACCTTGACGGGCCGCCAGTGTGGCAGCGCCGCCAGGGAATCAATTTCTACCGCAAGTTCAATATGTTAGCCGCCTCCAAGCGTGCGCGCCACGATGTCGGCGGTATCCCGCGACAGGCCCGGGATCGCCTTGATCTGATTAAGCATTTCGGCGGCTTTCTCCGCCCGCGCTTTTTCCAGCCGGCGCCAGGACCCGAAGGCCGTGAGCAGCCGCGCAGCAACCTGCGGGTTCGAAGAATCAAGCACCGCGACCGTGTCGGCCACCAAGTCGAACCCCTGTCCGTCCCGTCGCGCGAACTGCGTCGGGTTGCCGAAGGCGAAGCTCCCGATCAGCGCCCGGACCCGATTCGGATTGGTCATGGTGAAGGCCGGGTGCTCCTTGAGGCGGGCGATCCGCTCCAGCGTGCCGGGCTCGGGAATCTGGGCCTGGATCGCGAACCACTTGTCGAGAACCAACGGCTCGTCGGCGTAGCGCGCGGCGAAGTCCGCGAGCGCGGCCTCGCGGCTCGCCCCAGGTATCAGCGCGAGCGTGCCGAGGGCGGCGAGCCGATCGGTCATGTTGGTGGCGTTCGCAAAGCGCTCCGCGGCCCGTTGCGCGCCGGTCCCGGGATCGCCCGCAGCGATCAGGTCGAGGGCGGCGTTGCGCAGGGAGCGCCGTCCCGCCGAGGCCGCATCGGGGCTGTAGCCCGCGCCATCCGCCGGCGCGAGCGCTCCGTCGAGCCGTTCGAGGCGCGGTCGAAGGGCGCGCCCGAGGTAGGACCGCAGGTCGAAGCGGGCCCGGTGGATCGCGTCGGGATCGACGTCGGCCGGCACGGCATCGGCGGCCTCGCCCTCGCTCGGGAGAGCCAGGACCAGAGCCGCGAAGGCCGGGTCGGACAGGGCCTCGCCGTCGAGGAAGCGCCCGAGCGCTTCCGCGAAGGCCTCGGTCCGGGCTCGATCGGGGTCGAGGATGAGCCGCAGGGCGACATCCTGTGCTGCCTGCCAGCGGTTGAAAGGGTCGCTGTCATGGGCGAGCAGTCGCATGCGCTGCGCGTCGGTGAGCTCCAGCTCGAGCCGGACGGGCGCCGAGAAGTCCCGCAGCAGCGACGGGACCGGGTCCTCGGAGACGTTCTCGAAGACGATCTCGGCCTCCGGCCGGTCGAGGACGTAGACACCGTCCGTCACGGCCGGGCAGGTGGCGCCCGTGAGCGGCCCCGACGCACCAACAAGCCCGAGGGCCACCGGAATCACCAACGGCATCTCCTCCTGTCCCGCCTCGGCCGGCAGGCTCTGCGCGAGGCGCAGGACGCAGCGGGCGGCGGCCGGCTCGTACGCATAGGTGACGCTGAGACGGGGCGTGCCGGGCCGCTCGTACCAGCGGGCGAAGACCGTGAGATCGCGCCCGGTGACGGAGGTGAAGGCGGCCAGGAAATCCTCCACCGTGGCGGCGCGCCCGTCATTGTCGGCGAAGTAGCGGTCCATGCCGGCCCGAAACGCCTCTGCGCCGATCAGCGTGCGCAGCATCCGGACGATCTCGGCGCCCTTGTCGTAGACGGTCGCCGTGTAGAAGTTGTTGATCTCCGCGTAGGCCCTCGGCCGCACCGGGTGGCGCAGCGGCCCGGCATCCTCGGGGAACTGCCGCGCCCGGAGCGAGCGCACCTCGGCGATCCGGTGGACCGGCCGGGAGCGCATGTCGGAGGAGAATTCCTGGTCGCGGAAGACCGTCAATCCCTCCTTGAGGCAGAGCTGGAACCAGTCCCGGCAGGTGACCCGGTTGCCCGACCAGTTGTGGAAATACTCGTGGGCGATGATCGCCTCGATGGCCGCGTAATCCGCGTCGGTAGCGGTCTCGGGACTCGCCAGCACGTATTTGTCGTTAAAGATGTTGAGGCCCTTGTTCTCCATCGCGCCCATGTTGAAGTCGGACACGGCGACAACGTTGAACACGTCGAGGTCGTAGGGTCGGGCGAAGGCGGTCTCGTCCCAAGCCATGGAGCGGATCACGGCGTCCAGGGCGTAATCGGCGCGATCCTCCTTTCCGGGCTCCACGTAGACCGCACAGGTGACGGCGCGCCCCTCCATGGTGGTGAAGGGCGACTCGACCTTCCCGAGTTGCCCCCCAACCAGGGCGAACAGGTAGGCGGGCTTCGGGTGCGGATCGTGCCAGACGGCGAAATGCCGGTCCGTTCCCACGGGGCCGGACTCGACGAGGTTGCCGTTGCCGAGCAGCACCGGCGCCTCGGCGCGGTCCGCCTCGAGGCGCGTGGTGTAGACTGCCATGACGTCGGGGCGGTCGAGGAAGTAGGTGATCCGCCGGAAGCCATCGGCCTCGCACTGGGTGCAGTAGACGCCGTTCGACCTATAGAGGCCCATCAGCTTGGTGTTGGCCGTCGGGTCGACCTCGGTGACGAGGCGCAGGGTGAAGGGCTGCCGTGGCGGCTTCAGGAGCGTGAGACCCGAGGGCGCCGCCGTGTAGGCGTCGCCCGGCAGTGGAGCGCCGTCGAGGGCGACCGAGACCAGCCGCAGGTCGTCGCCGTCGAGGTTGAGCGGCGCGCCCGGTTCGCCCCCCGCGTTCGGACGCAGCGCCAGCGTCGCGTCGATCCGGGTCGCGTGCGGATCGAGGCGAATATCGAGATCGACGCGGTCGATCAGGTAGTCGCTCGGCCGGTATTCCTCGAGGCGGATCAGCGGCGGCGTCTCGGTGCGCATTCAGCTCCCTCCGGGTGCGGGTCTGGCCCGTTCTGGTCTCTCGGAGCCGCCGGTGCAACGCGGTTGACGGAACTGAGCCGAAAGCCGGACCAGGGGGCCGTCCGCTCGATCAGCCGGCTTTCCGTTTCTGCCGCCACAGGCCGCCGATCAGGCCGAGGTTGATCACGGCGAGCACCGCCAGAATGCCCCAGAGGGCGTCCGCGCCGGTCCATGTCAACAGGAAGGCCCCTAGAGGCGGGGCGGCGGCCTGGGCCATCAGGCCGGGCCGGGCCAGGCGTCCGATCAGCGCGGCGTAATGATCGGGGCCGAAAAGGGCCAGAGGCACCGTGCCACGGGCGATCGAGTAGATGCCGTTTCCCGCACCGTACAGGACCAGGGCGACGCCGATGCCCGGGAGACGGGCCGCCAGCAGCAACAGACCGAGCGCGACCAGGGCGAAGGCCGCGGTCAGCGTCCAGAGCGGGTGATGCCGTCCCCGTCCGGCCATCTCGATCAGGCGCGCGCCCACCTGTGACGGACCGATCAGTCCGCCATAGGCGACCGCAGAGGCGAGGGCGACGCCGCGGGCCTGCAGCAGCGTGATCAGGTGGACCGAGACCAGCGCCATGATGGTCCCACCGAGGACCAGCACGCCGGCCATCAGCAGGACGGCGCGGCGCTGCCACGGGGCCAGCGGCAACACCGCCTCCGTCTGGCCGCCCGCCGTGGCCACGAGGGGCGGAGCCGGCGGGATCATTCCGAGTACCAGGGGCAGGGTCAGCGCGAGGTGCAGGCCTGCATAGGCCAGGCACGTCCCACGCCAGCCGACCTGCGCAACCAGGATCGCCGAGAGCGGCCAGCAGACCGTGCTGGCGAAGCCACCCCAGAGCGTGAGGGCCGTGATCGCGGGCCGCGCCTCGGCACCGTAGAGGCGGCCGAGGGTGGCATAGGCGGGATCGTAGAGGCCGCAGCCCATGCCCAAACCCATCAGGAGCCAGCCGCCGAGGAACACCGGAAGGACCGGGGCGAGGCCCAGAACCGCGAGACCGGCCGCCAGCAGCAGGGCCGCGAGCGCCAGCACGGGCCGTCCGCCGCGGCGATGGATGGCCGCACCGACACGCGGCGAGGCGATCCCCGCGACGAGCAGCCCGAGGGACAGGCCGCCAACGATCCAGGGCAGCGGCCAGCCGGTATCCCGGGCGATCGGCTCCGCCAGCACGGCGGGCAGGTAGTAGGACGAGCCCCAGGCGAGGATCTGCACCACGCCGAGGGCGGAGATCACGGGCCAGCGGCGCGTCCGATGAAGCAAATCGGCGGCCGGCATGCGCATGCAGGCGTTCCGCGCCGGCGCCGCTACGCCGTGCCGACCCGGCGGCCGTGCTCGTCCACGACCCGCTCCCCGTCCTCCTTGACGAACTCGCCCTGCTGCACCGGCAGCAGGTCCAGCACGACCTCCGACGGCCGGCACAGGCGCACGCCCTTCGAGCTCACCACGATCGGACGGTTGAGCAGGACCGGGTGCGCCTCGATGGCATCGAGCAATTGGTCGTCGGTGAGCGCCGGATCGTCGAGGCCGAGTTCGGCGTAGGGCGTGCCCTTCTCGCGCAGCACGTCGCGTACCGAGATGCCGGCGCGCGCCACAAGCTGCCTCAGCAGCGCCCGTGTGGGCGGAGTCTTCAGGTACTCCACAATGTGCGGCTCGATGCCGGCGTTGCGGATCATAGCCAACGTGTTGCGCGACGTGCCGCAGGCCGGGTTGTGATAGATCACCACGTCCAGTGCGCGATCAGGCATGGTCCACCTCGCTTTCGGGTATGTAGGACGCCGACAGGGCGGCCAGCGCGGGGGCGCAGACCTCGGGATGCCCCTGGCAGCAATCCGTCATGAGGAATTCGACCACCCCGGACAGGACGGGGTAGGCGACGCTGTAGATCATCGACCGCCCCGCGCGGCGGGACCGGATCAGCCCGGCCTGCTGCAGCTCCTTGAGATGGAAGGAGATCGTCGAGGCGGACACGCCGATCGCACTGGCCAGCACCCCAGAGGCCAGGCCCTCGGGACCCGCCTTCACCAAGACCCGGAGCGCCCGCAGCCGATGCTCCTGGCCCAAGGCCGCGAAGGCCGCGAGGGCTTGAGGTTCATCCATTTTCATTTCAACATTCAAACCATCGTTTAAGCATAAGGGACAGCCGATCCGTGGACAAGCCCGAGCCGGCACTCCCCAGGCAGCCCTTCGCAGACGGGATGCCCCATCTCAGCGCGCCGCATTTCGTGGTCCCGACCGCCGCACAGCTTCAGGTCACGCGGCCCTTGGCGCATGCGCCGCGCTTTCTGCTCCTCTACGGGTCGCTGCGTCCGCGCTCGTTCAGCCGCCTCCTGGCCTACGAGGCGGCGCGCCTGCTCGAAGCCATGGGCGGCGAAGTGCGAATCTACCACGCCCACGGGTTGCCCCTGCCCGACGACACTACCGCCGATCACCCCAAGGTTCAGGAGCTGCGAGCGCTCTCGCTCTGGTCCGAGGGCCAGGTCTGGGTCTCGCCCGAGCGCCACGGCAACCTCACCGGCGTGATGAAGAGCCAGATCGACTGGCTCCCCTTGAGCGAGGGCAGCCTGCGCCCGACCCAGGGGCGTACGCTGGCGGTGATGCAGGTCTCGGGCGGGTCGCAGAGCTTCAACGCGGTGAATGCCCTGCGCCTGCTCGGCCGCTGGATGCGGATGATCACCATCCCCAATCAGTCCTCGGTGCCGATGGCCTACAGGGAGTTCGACGAGGCCGGCCGCATGAAGCCGGGGCCGCTCTACGAGCGTGTCGTGGATGTCTGCGAGGAGCTGATGAAGTTCACGCTGCTGACGCGCGAGCGGGCCGCGTACCTCGTCGACCGCTACAGCGAGCGCAAGGAGCGTGAGCCCGAGCGATTGAAGGCCGTGGCGGCCGATATCGGCTTCTCGAAACCATAGGGCCCGCGGCGGGCCACCCGCGTGCCCGAGTGCCCATCCTCCAAGCGCAGTGCGATCGCACAGACTGGGCGTTCACACCGACAGCTCGGCCCAAGTTCGGAGACCGCTAACGCTCCCGGAACGCGATTTGGGATCAGATCTTCCCGCCGGCTGTGCACCGCGTGCTATGGTCCGCGGGCGCTTGGCTCGGCAGCGGCGACACAGGATGCGTGGCGCTGTCATAAGGGCATCGAACCCGACAAGCGCCGGCAGCTTATCGGGTGATGCGCTTCGGCGAGATCGGGTCGCTGGCCGGGAAGGTCTCCTCGATCGCCTCGTCCAGCAACTGCTCCTGCCGCTGCCTCAGGTCCTCGCCGGGGCTCAGCGGCCCGGGAGCGGAATCTGCAGCCAGATCAGCGTTGAACCGGCCGCTTGTCCGCACCGTCTCATCCCGTTTCGAATCGATTCCCTGGCCGAGAGAGGATTGTCTTGGATTAGAGTTCGTCATGAGACGCCTCCTCTGGTGTTAAATCACCAACTCTTGAATAAATCGATTGTTCGAAGGCTGATCGCTCGCATCTGAATGCTCTGAACGCGGCGCTCCGTGACCGGCACAATCACAGGGCATTCGGACCCGTTAGCCCTTCGCTGCGGATCCGGGCCCCACCCGAGCTCGGCTCCGCAATCGACGCTTGGCGTCCCATGCTCACAGTTTCGAGTGGGATGCTCGGGCCTTGAGAAGAGCGGCTCGATGGGTCCTCAGGCCGCGAGGACTTGAAGATGGACCTCGTTCGAGGCGCGGGACAGGCTGATCGCCAATGCCCGAGCGATCACCCGGACATCGGCGAGCCCTACTGGGCGTAGAACTTCGGATCGAGCGCAGCGAGCGCAAGGAGCGGTGGCGGGAGAGCAACCCCGTGCAACCGCATCGTGCGCGCGGCCGCACGACAGCCGAGCTGGTCGTTGGCTGCGGCGGCCGCTTCGACCTTCGCAACGGTGGCAGGGTCAGGGGGAGGGGCTGGTGCCGGCGCGCCGGCTGCCGGCGCAACCTTCGCCGCCTTGTTCGCTTGGTCGCGCTGGGCCTTGGGCCCCGTCTGATCCGGAGACTCTGCTTTCGTTGGGCCGCTCAGGCCGGATTTCTGCTGGACGTCACCACCGCTGGAGGATGGCGTACCCTGGCTCGACCCGGAGGGGTTTGAAACGGCGGTCGACTGTTGCGGCGGGGTCACGGCCGCCTGCTTCGCCGGCTCCGGCTGCTTCACGAACGCGAGAAGCTCCTGGCAGAGATTGGCTGGCCGGCCGGTCGGGGTGGCGGTGCCGCTCTCCTGCGCGCAGGCGTTATCCGCCGCCAGCAAGGCACCTACCAAGCCGATCGCCGTGGCGCACGTGGTCAGTCGCCGCTTCATCGGATGAGCTCCTCCAGAAACCTCAGTCTCGCCGCGGCTGGTGCTCGCATTCCAAGCCTCAGGAGCGCTTCGGCTGCGAGGCAGCGCCCTCGGCCTTTCCATGCGGCTCGCCGGCGAATTCGTCGGGAGACGGGTCGCCGTTCCAACGGGGACCGACAAGGTTGGTGCCCGGCTCGGAGACCCGCGCACCTGAGGTCGCGAATGCCTGATAGGCAAACTTTTGGTTGCTTGTGAGCGCCAACATGGCCGCAACTCCTAAGAGAACGGCGGCAATGACGGCGGCAATGAAGGCTTTCATCTTCGTGGTTCCCGTTAGGAGCCCAGAGCGCTTGCTGCCACGCCGGGAGGCCGACCCGGCCCGTCATTCGGCGGGTGCCGCGCGTGGCCCGATCTGCGGGCCACCCGCATTGCGGGCTTGCTCCTGCTCGACCCAAAGGTCGTGATGCGCGCGTGCCCAGGCAAGATCGACTTGGCCGCTGCCCATCGCGTCGTAGGCGCCCTTCATCCCGAGCGTGCCGATGTAGATGTGGGCCAGGATACCGGCGATGAAAATGATACCGATGAGGGAATGGATCACTTGCGTGATCTGCATCCCGTTGACGTCGAAGAGCGCGAACGGAAAGAGCATCATCAGCCCGGTCGCTCCCATCGCGGCGCCGAAGCCTGCCACCATCCAGAACACGCCCTTCTGGCCCGCGTTGAAGCGGCCCGCATGCGGGTGTTTGCTGCCTACGAAGCCGCCCCCTGCTTTGAGCCATTCCCAGTCGATCCGGTTCGGGATGTTGTCCCGGATCCAGACGACGAACATGAAGGCGACGCCCAGCATGAAGGGCCATGCGAGGTAGACGTGGCTGTACTTCGCGTACTGGGCGAGCGCACCGAAGGCATCCGGCCCGATCAAGGGCATCAACAGCCGTTTGCCGAAGATGTAGTTCAGGCCAGACAGGGACAGGATGATGAAACACACCGCCGTCATCCAGTGCGTGAACCGCTCGAAAGCGTTGAATCGGAGGATCTTCTTGCCGGATTCCTGGCTGTGATCCGTGATGATCCGGCCGCGCCACAGGAAGAAGAGCGCCAGCGCTGCGAGCATCCCGAGGATAACGAGCGCCCCGATCCAGGGCAGCCACCCCTCGCGGAACATCTGATACTCGCGGCCCTGGGGCTGGATCAGGTTGGCGGCCTTGCTGTCCGGAATGCTGATGCGCCCGCTGATCTTGGGGGCCTGCCGGAACAGGAGTTCCTCATTGATCGAGTCCGCCGTGGGATTGGCGCCCATCGGGTTCTGGCCGTTGGCCTGGATGGGGTTCTGCGCGTGTGCACCCCCGTAGGCACCCGGTGCCGTCCAAAGCGTCGTCGCCAAGACGAGCGTGCTGAGAAGCGTCAATGGCCGCCGCATTGGCGTTCCTTTCAGGTCGGTCGAGAGGAACGCAGACGCCACTGCGCTCCAGTCCTTGGTCCTTCGCACTTCCCAGCAGAGACGGCTCCCGCCTCGGCCGGGAAGTGCCATCGAATCAGATCGCGATCGTCTCTCGGTACGCCGTCTTCCAACCCCAGGCCCCCGAGCCATACCCCCGCTTCACCACCCGCTGCTTGTAGATCTCGGCGATCATCTCGCCGTCGCCTGCCAGCAATGCCTTGGTCGAGCACATCTCGGCGCAGAGGGGCAGCTTGCCCTCCGCCAGCCGGTTCGAGCCGTATTTTTCGTACTCGGCGGTCGAGAGATCAGGCTCGGGGCCGCCCGAGCAGTAGGTGCATTTGTCCATCTTTCCTCGGGACCCGAAGTTCCCGACGCGCGGGTACTGCGGCGCACCGAACGGACAGGCATAGAAGCAGTAGCCGCAGCCGATGCAGATGTCCTTGGAGTGCAACACCACCGCGTCGGCGGTGGTGTAGAAACAATTCACCGGGCATACGGCCGCGCACGGCGCGTCGGTGCAATGCATGCACGCCATCGAGACCGAGCGCTCGCCAGGCTTGCCGTCGTTCAGGGTAACCACCCGCCGCCGGTTGATGCCCCACGGCACCTCATGCTCGTTTTTGCACGCAGTGACGCAGGCGTTGCACTCGATGCAACGATCCGCGTCGCAGAGAAACTTCATGCGCGCCATGATCAGGTCGCTCCTCTCAGGCCGCTCGGATCTGACACAGTGTGGCTTTCGTCTCCTGCATGCCCGTGACAGGATCGAAGCCGTAGGTCGTGACGGTGTTCACGCTCTCGCCGAGCACCACCGGGTCAGTGCCCTTCGGGTAGTAGTCGCGCATGTCCTTGCCTTCGTACCAACCGGAGAAGTGGAAGGGCATGAACGCCACGCCCTTCCCCACACGATCGGTGACAAGCGCCTTCACCTTCGTCTTGGAGTTGTTTTCCGCTCCCGTCACCCAGACCCATTGACCATCCTTGATGCCGCGCTCCGCCGCGTCACCGGTGTTGATCTCGACGAACATGTCCTGCTGCAGCTCGGCGAGCCACGGGTTGGAGCGGGTCTCCTCGCCGCCGCCCTCGTACTCGACGAGACGGCCCGAGGTGAGGATGATCGGGAAGTCTTTGGCGACGTTACGCTCGACCGCGGATTTCTGCACCGAAAACCCGATGTTGGGCATGCGGAACTGACGCTCATCGGGCCGCGTCGGGTACTTGGCGACGAGGTCCGGCCGCGGCGAGTAGATCGGCTCGCGGTGGACCGGCACCGGATCGGGCAGGTTCCAGGCATTCGCCCGGGCCTTGCCGTTGCCGAACGGCGAGACGCCGTGCTCGAGACACACGCGCTGGATGCCGCCCGAGAGGTCGGTCGCCCAACTCACGGTGTCGGGTTTGTCGCCGCCGATCTTCAGGATCGTCGCGAGCTCGTCGGCGGTCAGATCCTTGTCCCACCCGAGCTTCTTGAACACGCCGAGGGTGAATTCCGGATATCCGTCGGTCAGGTCCGAGCCTTGCGAGAAGGAATCCTCGGCCAGCAGCGTCTCGCCGTTGCGTTCGGTGCCGAAGCGCGCCCGGAACGTGCCGCCCCCCTCCTTCACGTGCAGCGCCGTGTTGTAGAGGATGGCCGAGCCCGGATGACGGATCTCGGGCTTGCCCCAGCAGGGCCAGGGCAGGCCGTAATAATCCCCGCCGACCTCCGGATCGTCCTTCGGCGCCCGCAGGGTGACGAGGTCGAATTTCTGCTGGTTGCGCATATGCGCCTTCAGGCGCTCGGGCGACTGCCCGCAATAGCCGGTCGACCAGCCGCCGCGGTTGATCTCCCGCAGAATGTCCTCAGCCAGGGGTATGTTGTTCTCGACTTTGATATTCTTGAACAGCGCCTCGGCGAAGCCGAGCTTTTTCGAAAGCAGGTAAAGGAACTCGTAGTCGTTCTTGGACTCGAAGGCGGGCTTCACGATCTGCTCGCCCCATTGCAGGGAGCGGTTCGAAGCCGTGCGGCACCCGTCCATCT
The DNA here is from genome assembly GCF_054611515.1 of Methylobacterium sp. CM6257. NCBI lineage: Bacteria > Pseudomonadati > Pseudomonadota > Alphaproteobacteria > Hyphomicrobiales > Methylobacteriaceae > Methylobacterium > Methylobacterium sp. CM6257. The sequence continues at coordinate 4,456,914 of NZ_CM137735.1, read as the reverse complement.
CCAACGAGGTGCAGATCGGCAGCAGGTAGGTGTTGTCCTGCCGCGCATCGAGCGCCGCGAACGTCGTCGGATGCGGGTCCGCGACGACCAGCAGGTCGAGCTTGTTCAGGCCTTCCAGAGCTTCGGGCAGGCGCGTGACGGTGTTGCCGCCGTGTCCGGAGATCATCATCGCCCGTGTGGGGCTTCGCTGATCGATCTGGTCCGGCGGGAGGTTCACGGAATCGAACCAGCGGGTCGAGGTGATGCCCGGCGTCTCCATGTTCTCCTTGCGGGAACGCGCCTTGCGACCGGCGACCGCGGGGACTTCGTCGAAGCGCGACTGCAGCCACGCGTAATCCACCTCCCAGACGCGGGCCCAGTGCCGCCAGCCGCCCTCGACCAGGCCGTAGTAGAGCGGCAGCGTCGTCACATCGAGGCCGAGATCGGTCGCCCCCTGCACGTTCGTGTGCCCGCGGAAGATGTTGGCGCCCGTGCCCGGCTTGCCGACATTGCCCGTGGCCAAGCACAGAATGCAGAGCGCGCGCACATTGGCGGTGCCGACCGTGTGCTGCGTGTTGCCCATGCACCAGATCATGGTGGCGGGCTTCTCCTTGGCGAACTTCTCCGCCACGCGGCGGAGCTGCTCGCCCGGCACGCCGGTAACGCGCTCGACTTCCTCGGGCGTCCACTTGGCGACTTCCTTGCGGACGTCGTCCATCGCGTAGACGCGCTGGCGGATGAACTCCTTATCCTCCCAGCCATTCTGAAAGATGTGCCAGAGGAGGCCCCAGGCGACCGGAATGTCCGTCCCGGACCGAATGCGCACGTATTCGGTGGCGTGCGCCGCCGTGCGGGTGAAACGGGGATCGATGACGATCAGGTTGGCTCGGTTGATCTCCTTGCCGGACAGCACGTGCTGCATCGAGATCGGATGCGCCTCGGCGGGATTGCCGCCCATGATGATCATGGTCTTGGCGTTGCGGATGTCGTTGTACGAGTTGGTCTGGGCGCCATAGCCCCAGGTATTCGCAACGCCCGCCACGGTGGTCGAGTGGCAGATACGTGCCTGATGGTCGACGTTGTTGGTGCCCCAGAAGGCTCCGAATTTCCGCAACAGGTACGCGGCCTCGTTCGTGTACTTGGCCGAACCGAGCCAATAGACGGAGTCGGAACCCCACTTCTCGCGGATGTCCAACAGCTTGTTGCCGATCTCGTCGATCGCCTGATCCCAGGAGATCCGCTGCCATTGCCCGCCGACGAGCTTCATCGGATACTTCAGTCGGCGATCCGACGAGACCAGTTCGCGAATTGCTGCGCCCTTGGCGCAGTGTGTGCCGCGGTTGATGGGGCTCGCCCAGGACGGTTCCTGGCCGACCCACACGCCGTTCACGACTTCGGCGGTCACCGTGCAGCCGACCGAACAATGCGTGCAGATATTCTTCTTGATGACCGTGCCCGGCCCTACGGCCGAGGAGCCGGCGGCCTCGGCCTTGCGGACGGCGCCGAGCTGGATCGAGCCCGCGGCGGCGAGCGCGCCGGCCGTGAGCCCGGACTTGCGCAGGAACGCGCGTCGATCCAGCACTCCGGCCGCGAGACCCGCGGCGACCGCCTGATGCTTGCTGCGGCTGGCTTCGCCGCTCTTGCGCTTCGTCAGCATGGCAGCCTCACTTCGTCCCGGGCGCGGGATCGGGATTTTTCAGGAGCGTCTCGTAGCCGTTGGTGCGGTAGTACGCCTTCACGTGATCGCTCAGGCGGTATCGGCTGCGCGTCTCGTCCTGGCCCGGATCGTAGGCCTGGGCCTCCGTCGCACCCATCGGCGACGCAACCGCTGCGGCCGCCGCCACGGTACTTCCGCCGAGCGCCCGAAAGAACTGGCGACGACCGAGTGTCTTCGGATCCTGTCGCATCATCCATCTCCCCAGCGACACCAGCTTGATAGGAAACTTAACATCACGCATTTCGGTCACGCTCCGGCCACGGGGGCCGCATCCGCGTCACGCATCCATCGCGAAGGCTGCCGCCTCCACCTCCATGAAGGTGCGCCCGAGGCCGCCGACCGTCCGGTAGAAGCGGGCATTCTGCGCCTGCTCGAGATCTGCGAAGAAGCGGTCGGCCCAGGGAACGAGGTGTCGGCCGAAGAAGCGCGCCTGCGCGCCGAGCTCCGCCTCGAACCGCCCAGCGGCCAGCCCGGCCATGACCTCTAAGAGGAATGCAAGGTGGTCCTCCGGCTCGCTCATCGCCTCGACCCGCGAGAGACCAAGTGCCGCGAGATCCTCTCGGACCAACGCGAGCGGGCGCTCGTTGAGGAAGCCGGTGAGATAGTAGGAGGCGTAGGGGAGAAGCTCTCCCCTGCCCACACCAATGAAGAGCGAGAAGAACTCGCGCTCGACCTCCGCGCCCGTCGCCTCTGCCGCCGCGCGGCTCAGGTCCGCGACATGCTGGCCGAGGATCCCTTCGCCGCCCGAGAGGCCGGCGAGCGTATTGAGCAATTCCTGGCTGGGCGAGCGTCCGAGCAGGACGGCTAAAAGATCGTAGTGCCGCGCGCGCAGCCCATCGACGTCGTCCACGTGGCGGCCGCCACGCGACGCCTCCGGTTCCGCAGGTCTTGACGTCGACGACACCGGAATACTCTACGCGCCCGAGATCATGCCGATCCCGCTCTCTGGAACGATAATAAGGAGGGGTCTTAATCCCCGCAATCCGAATCTCCTAGCCCGTGGAGGGGACAGCCCCGCCGTGACGGCGCAAGCGCGGCCGCGGATCCGTCGGCTCTCCCCGGACAGCACGCGCGGCCTCGAGTCCGGGCCCGGGTTCGGCGGCCGATGCCGCTTGCCGGGTCGGTACCGTTTCGCCCGCGACGGGGAGGGCCGGTACGTGGTCCTGCAGATCGGCCGAGGGCAGGGCGGGATCGGTCGTCCGGGGTGGCTCCGGCGCCAGGCTTGGCGCCCGCGGGTCCTCGGGCTCACCGTCGCGCGCCTCTCCCGACGCAGCCTCCGCTCTGGAAGCGCCGCCCAGGAGCCGCCCGAGCATCGCCTTGACGTCGTCGCTGGGCAGAAGCGGGCCCAGCCCGGGCACGCTGCCCGGTGTGTTCCAGTCGTAGGCGTATTCCCGCGCCTCGCTGACGAAGTCGCGGATGGCCGGATCGAGGGACCACATGCGGCGCAGGGCCGCGTTACGCAAAGCCGTCGGAACGCCAGCCTGCAGGAACTGCGCGAGATCGCTCTCCGGGGTCAGTGCGTCGACGGACGGGAGATCCAGCGCCGGACCGTCGGCCCACCCGGGTTCCGGCGGCCCCGCCTCGGGTCCAGCCTGCGGTTCGATGTGGGCCGCCTCGATCGCAGGCGCATCCGGCGCCGGGACGGACGCGTCGTCGGGGACGGCCGGCGCGTCGCGGTCCGCCAAGGCGGCGGCGCGCACGGCGAGCTTGCGCCGCGTCCACCGCGCGAGAAACCCCTCGCTCATGCGCCTCCCTCCCGAGCGTTCCGCGCGCGACGGGCCAGCGCCTCGGGATCGGCGCGGTCGCGCTTGCGCTTCTCGAATTTGCGCTCCACGTGGAAGGCCTCGAAGAAGGCCAGGAGCTTGACCTGCACCTCGGGCGGCATCGGCACCGGCTCGACGATCTCGCCGACCCCTTCGGCCATGGACTCACCCTCATACGGGTCGGCCGTGACGCACGCGACCTCGTAGGTCTCTTCTGCCGTGTTGCGCAGTGCCACCCACAGGGACGGACGACCGGAGACGAGATTGTCGCGGTAGTGCCCGGTCTCACCCGGGTGCAGCGAGACCTCGTACGAGCCGGCATAGAAGGTCGCCTCGTCCTCGGTCTCGGAGAGCTTCGTCCAGGGCGAAGCGACCGCCGCCGCCGGCAAGGCCCCGATCGGGAGCCAGGCATGGCTCGCCCAGGGGCCGTTCAGGCGCCGCCGCGCGACGATGATGCCGACCTCGAAACGATGCTCAGGCATAGTGGACACCTCAGGCGGCCTCCCGGTCATCGGACAGGGGCAATCCGACAACGAGATTGTGCGGCTTGAGCTGCAAGCTTCTATCCGGCGCCGCGGCCAGCAGAAGGTAGACGGGGCGCTCACCCACGTTCGGCAGAACCTGTGCCGGGTCGTCGAAGGTGAGGCTGAACACTGCGAGCACGCGCTCGCGTGTTCCGGTGTCGAGCGTGTCACCGCGCCAGAGCGCGTTGCCGATGCGCGTACCCTCCTGGTCGAGCCCGACGAACCAGCGCCAGTCGGGGTCTTCCAGTCGGTCAAGCGGCGTTACGTTTACCGCGACGTTCAGCAGGTGGCTCACGAAGGCTTCGATCACCCGGGCCAATCCGGCGCGGCTGCGGGGATCGGAGCCGAGATTGAGCGCCATCGTGAACGCGTCCGACCGGCTCCAGTAAGTCCAGGCATTCTCCGCCGTGAGCACGTCCAACTCGCTCACCGCCTCTTTGCCCAGCATCGTCAGCAGCGGCGAGAGAGGCGCGCTCCCCTCGCGCGCGGCGATCACCTCAGCATCAGCCAGGAGCAGGGCGCCCTCGTGGAAGCTCACGCGCTGGGGGCGGAAGAACAGCTCGGCCGCGCGCAGGATGAAAGGGTCCTCGCAACCGTCGAGGGCATTGCGCAGGATCAGATGCACGAGCTGGTTCAGGAAGAGGGACGGCACCCCCTGAAGGTCGCCGCGCACGAGCGACAGATATCCGGCCTCGATAGAGCGCGACGCGAGAAGGCGATCGCGGAAGGCGAGGATCACCCCCCAGTTCTCCCGTGCGTCGGCGTCGGCGATGGCGGCGACCTCTGCGGGCTCCACAGGCCGCCGGGGCGCAGCCATCAGGGTCGCGTGGAGGGCGACCTCGGACGCGCAGGCATCCTCCGGGGGCACGAGTTCAGGCCGCGCGAGATACGCCAGGATCAGCTCGTCCGTGACCATGAGGCCGCCGCCGGCCGTGCGCTGCGTGAGGTGATGGCCACTTGAGACCCAGAACTCGATCATCCGCTTAGCGTCCTGCCGTCGTATCACGCAGAAGACCGACGAGATCGGCCTGTTCCTCCGGCCAGTCCTCGTCGGCCTCGACGAAGTGGAAGGCGCGTCCGTGCAGCCGGTCGACACCAGGACGCTGGTGCAGCGTACGAAACTCCTCCCGAATTGCCCCGTCCTTCTCAATGCGGTGCATCGCGACGACGCTGCCGACCGGCAGGTCGCAGAGGGAGGCGGCGACATCGAGTTCCTCGCTGGCGGCCGCGCGGGCGGCGTCCCGATCGGGAGCACCGAAGCGCTCGTGAATGTGGCGGGCGAGATCCTCTACGGCCTGCACGCGCTCCTCTACGCTTGCCTCGCTCACCACGACCAGGGTCGAGAAGCCGAGCGAGCGTACGCCGACGAACCCTGAGCGGAAGGCCGTCAGGGCCTTGGCCGTCAGTCGCGATGGATCTGCGTCGAGGAACAGGAAGGTTCCGGTCACAGCCCATTCCCCGGGTTCGGCGGCCTTCGCAAAGACGAAGGTGTCGGAGGGATCCAGTCGCAAGGTTCTGGGCAGCTTGAGCGTCACAGCCGTACCCCGCCGGTCTTCCGATCGTGCCAGCTCGGCTCCTCCAAGGCTGTGCGCAACGGGAGACCTTCCGAACGCCCGTCCGGCCAGGTCAGCCGTCCATCGCCAGAGGCCTCGATCGCGGCCCGCACACCGGACCCCAGGGGCAGGTGGGCCAGATAGAGTGCGGCGAGATGATCGAACCCGTCCTCGCGCCAGATCTCGAAGCTCTTGGTCAGGTGACGCGCGAAGCTCTCGACCAGAGGCGTGCGGAGGTTCGTGCCGAACCCTTCCTCCTCCAGGGCGGTGGAGTCCGGCGTGTGCCCCGGGTCGCCCGCCGCCAATTTCGAGGCGATCAGCATCCCCGAGAAGACGAGCCAGTCCGGCTCCTCGTCCTCGGGGCACTCCTCAGGCCAACCGAGGCGCCCGCCTCCGAGGCGCGCGCCATTGAACAACAGGGTCCCGGGCCACCCAAACGTGACCGGGATCTCCGGCGGTCCGAAGGCGCCGACGGCGTTCGCCAGCGCGACCATCCCGGCAAAGACAGCGCGTCGCGCCGTGACGAGCGGCTCGGCCGGAGCGAGCACCACTGCGAGGTCGATCAGGTCGTCGCGCCGAGTCAGGACGAGCGTTGCTGTCTCGGCCTCAGCCGAAGCGGCGAGCCGGCAGGCTTCCGAATGGGCGTCGGACGGCGGCTCCGTTGCGCGCTCGCTGAAGCCAGGGGGCAGGACCAGCCGCGGCGGGCCGGCATCGACAAGGACGGTCATGGAGCGGCTTTTGCGACGGGCCGGTGCGAATCCGGGAGCGGGCGGCCACCTGCGCCCGCATGCCGGATCGTTGTTTCGAAGGGTTCGAGTATAAGGGACCGGCCCCGTCGCGCGAAGGGGCCATACGTCCGAAGCTACACGGGTCCGATCTTGTCCGACCGCCTCGTACTTGCCTGCTCCTGCGAGAGGACGATGTCCCTCGATACCGCCGTCATGGGCGGTGCCTGCGGCGGCGAGCTCCGCACCGCCGACCAGCTCTGCGGCCGCGAACTCGACCGCTTCCGGGCAGCCTTGGCGACCGGGCGACCCGTCACCGTGTCCTGCACCCTCCAGGCGCCGCTCTTCGACGAGGTGGCCGAGGAAGAAGAAGCGGAGGACCGGGTCGCCTACGCCAAGATCCGGGAAACCGCCGGCTGGTCGTCCGAAGCCGCGGCTGCCGGAGCGAAGATGGCCGCCCTGCTCGCCGCGGCGGCGGAGCCGCTGCCCGACGCCGCGACCGTTTCCTTGGGAAGCCGCGGCGTGGCCTTGATCTACGGGCGGGACGAGGTGGCGGTCGAAGCCGGCCGGCGGCTCGCTGAGCATCTCGACATCACGGTCCTGCTGACACGGCCCCGCGAGATCGCGCCGCCCCACCGCAACGCCTTTCCGGTCCTGCAGGGCACGGTTCGGAGCGCGCAGGGGCACCTCGGTGCGTTCGAGCTCCGCATCGATGACTATGCCCTGCCAGCTCCATCCTCGCGCACGCACCTCGTCTTCGGGGCGCCTCGGAACGGGGCCGTGTCGACTTGCGATCTGGTCATCGACCTCTCTGGCGGCACGCCGATGTTTCCGGCACACGCGCTGCGGAGCGGCTATCTGCGCGCGGATCCGGCGGATCCCGCGGCCGTCGAGCGGGCGCTGGCGGAAGCCTCCCATCTCGTCGGCGAGTTCGACAAGCCGCGCTTCATCGATTTTCACGGCGAACTCTGTGCGCACGCGCGCTCCCGCATCACGGGCTGCACGCGCTGCTTGGACGTCTGCCCGACCGGCGCGATCGCGCCCGGCGGCGACACCGTGCACATCGACCCTCATGTCTGCGCGGGCTGCGGCAGTTGTGCCGCGGTTTGCCCCACGGGGGCGGCGGCTTACGCACTGCCGACCTCCGACGCGCTGATGCGCCGGCTGCGCAGCCTGATGCGGGCCTACCGGTTGGCGGGCGGGCAGAACGCGATCGTCCTGTTCCATGACGGCGACCACGGCGAGCCGCTCATCGATGCGCTGGGCCGCTACGGCGATGGCCTTCCCGCGCACGTCCTCCCGGTGCAGGTCAACGAGGTGACTCAGATCGGACCGGAGGTCATCGCCGCCCTGTTCGCCTACGGCGCTGCGGGCATCAGGGTTCTGGTGCGGGCCCGAGCCAAGCACGATCTCGCCCCACTGTACGGCACACTGACCCTCGGGGACACGCTGGCTCAGGCGCTGGGCTACGGCCCGGAAGCCGGCGGGAGCGTGGTGGCGACCATCGAGACCGACGACCCGGACGTGCTCGGCGGCGCCCTCAGACGGGCCACTCTGGGACGCTCTGCCACGATCCCGGCCGGACTTCTGTTTCTGGGAAACAAGCGCGAGGTGCTGCGCCACGCCTTCCGGTCCATGCACAGCGCCGCACCCGTTCCCGTGAATCGGATCCCGCTCGCGGCCGGGGCTCCTTTCGGCGGGCTCGATTTCCGAACCGCGGACTGCACCCTGTGCCTTGCATGCGTGAGCGCCTGCCCGACCCACGCCCTCACCGACAGTGCCGAGCGGCCGCTTCTCGCCTTCGAGGAGAGCCTGTGCGTGCAGTGCGGCCTGTGCGCCGCGACTTGCCCCGAGGACGTGATCGACCTCCGCCCGCAGATCGATTTCGAGGCGTGGGCCGCCCCCCGTCGCATCGTCAAGGAGGAAGAACCCTTCTGCTGCACACAATGCGCCAAGCCCTTCGGCACGCGCTCCACGATCGAGCGCATCATCGAGCGGCTGCGCGAGCGGCACTGGATGTTCAGCGGCGCCGGCGGCGAGGAGCGCATCCGCGCGCTGACGATGTGCGAGGATTGTCGCGTCGAGGTCGCGCTGAATCAGGGCTTCGATCCGCACGCGGCGCCGGAGCGCGACAAGCCCCGTACGACCGAGGATTACCTGCGCGAACGTGCCGGCGGCTGACGGGCGCGTCAGCGGGACCCGGTCGCTTGTTCGAGGAATCGGATCAGTGCCTCGCGGTCGGCGGGGCTGCCGATCGTCTGCTCGGGCATCTTCGTCCCGGGCGTGTAGCGGGCAGGCCCGACCTCGAAGAGGCGTGAAACGGTCTCGGGCGTCCAGACGAGGTCCATCCGCTTCAGCGGCTCCGAGTACCGGTAACCGGGTACGCTGGCGATCCGGCGGCCGAACAGGCCGGCGAGCGTCGGCCCGGCCCGCTCCCCCTCGCCGGGCGTCAAGGTGTGACAGGCAACGCACGCCCCGAACACCTCCGCGCCGCGGCCGCCATAGCGAGCCGTGAGGGAGTCCGTCGGTCGCTGCACGACGAGCGCACCGATCGGTTCGCCGCTCTTCGCGTTCCAGCGCCGGACGAGGCGATCGCCGCCGCCCGTGACCAGTTCGGCGCCGTCCGGACGCCAAGCGAGCGACCAGACGGGAAGACCCGGCCCAACGAGGCGCACCAGGATCCGGGCCGTCGGTCGCTCGACCACCGCGACGGTGCCGCCGGTCGTGGCCGCGGCCACCCTGGCCCCGTCCGGGGACAGGGCCAGGGCGATCACCGGGTTCGGGCCGAGCTCGGCGACGGCGCGGACGGTTCCATCAACCCGGATGAATCGCAGCACGGCATCGGCCCCAGCCACCGCGATCTCGCCGTCAGGAGCGACCGCGATGGCGTTGAGGTTCGCCGATACGGTCGCCAAGACCGTGGGTGTGCCCGTCTTCGTCCAGATGCGCACCGCTCCATCAGTCCCCGCCGTGACGGGCTCACCGCCCGGCAGGAAGGCCACCGCGTTCACGTTGCCCCGGTGCGCGTCGAGCACGCGGACCTCTTCTCCGGAGAGCGGCCAGATCCGTGCCGTGCCGTCCCAGGAGGCGGAGGCCAGCGAAAGGCCGTCTGGCGACACGGCGAGCGCGACGATCGGGCCCGTATGGCCTTCCAGAACCCTTTCCGGCTCCGCTCGCCCCAGTCGCCAGAGGGCGATCCGCCCATCCTCGGAGGCCGTGGCGAAGCGTCCGTCCGGGAGCGCGGCGACCGCGTTCACCGCGCCATCGTGGTAGCGCAGCACCCCGAGCGCGGCGCCGGTGTCGATGGCCCAAACGATGGCCGATTGGTCGAAGCTGCCCGAAATCGCGAGGCCGCCGTCTCCCGTCAGGGCGAGCGCCCGCACCGGGCCGCCGTGGCCCCGCATCTGCGCGCGGGCCGGAGCGGCGCAGAACAGCAGGAGGGTGATCAGGCTCAGGATCCGCGCAACGCTGGTCATCGTGGCTCGGCTCTCAAGGGGCCGCCCCACCATACTCGGGTGTCGGCCAGGATGTCGCGGTGCCGCGGAAGCGATCGATCATTCACCGGGCGCGGGCTCCGGCCCGTGAGGCGGGACCGGGGTAGCACACCGGCTGAATCTTGATCATCAACACGGGATGACGCATCGCTCCGGCGATGATCCGAACCGCCTCCGCGGCTTTGCTGCCGCTCCGGGACGCGCTGACCCTGCTGTGTGGGGAAGTCGAGCCCGTCACATCTTGCCGCTTAGCCCTCTCGGCGGCGCGGGGCCGGATCTCCGCCGAGGCGATCGTGGCGCCTCGCGCCGTTCCGGACCGCTTTACGGCCCTGCGTGACGGTTTCGCCGTCGATGCCGCCTCCGTCGGCGGCGCATCGCCCTACGCGCCGGTCCCGCTCGCGCCTTCGCCCCCTTGGGTCGAAGCCGGCGAGAGCCTGCCCACCGGCACCGACGCGGTGCTCCCGCCCGAAGGTTTCGAGGGTGGCGCTGTGATGGCGGATGTCGCCGTGCGGGAAGGCGTGCGCGCCCCGGGTGAGGAGATCGATGCGGGCGAAATCCTGATCACGGCCGGCACGCGTATCGGGTCGCTCCAACTCCTCGGGCTTGCGGCCATCGGTCTGGAGACCGTCGAGGTGCGGCTGCCGCGGCTCCGCGTGATATCGACCGGTGCGCCGGTCCTGAATCCTCTGGCGTCCCTGCTCGTCCGGCTGATCGAGGATCATGGCGGCAGAGCCGAGAGTGTCGCGACCGGCCACGAGGCAGAGGCAATCGCCGAGGCCATCCGTGTCGACGTTTCCGATGCGGTCATCGTGCTCGGCGGCAGCGGTTTCGGCCGCACCGATCACAGCGCGGAGGCCCTCGGCCACGGTGGAAAGGTGCGAGCGCACGGGATAGCCCTGCGGCCCGGTGAGACCGCCGCAATCGGCAGCGCGCGGAGCCGTCCGGCGCTGCTCCTGCCGGGCCGTCCGGAGGCGGCACTTGCGGCCTTTCTGGCGCTCGGCCGGCCGCTCCTGGCTCGGCTGACAGGCGCGTGCGAGGCCCCCCCGCGATTCGCAAAGCTGCTGCGCAAAATCGTTTCTCCGATCGGCCTCACGGAGGTGGTCTTCGTGCGCAGCCGGCCAGACGGCGTCGAGCCGCTCGGCGGATCCGAGCTCCCGCTGCGCCGCTTGATCGAAGCAGATGGGGTCGTGATGGTCGCGCCGGAGCGCGAGGGCTATCCGGCGGGCGAAGAGATCGAGGTTTGGCGGCTGTGAGTCCGGATTCGAACTCGGAAGCCCAGACAGCCTTTCACGAGAGGCTCGCTGCGGCATCGCGCCAGGAGCAATTCCTCACGGTGATGAGCCGTGAGGATGCGCTCGCGTCTTTCCGGGCAGCGGTCCCGCATACCGCGCTGCCGGCTGAGACGGTGCCCCTGTCCGATGCACTCGGCCGGGTGCTTGCCCGCGACATCGCTTCGCCCCGTGACGTACCGCCCTTCGATCGTGCTCTCGTGGACGGTTTCGCGCTGCGCGCGGCCGATACCGAGGGGGCCTCGCCGGCGAGCCCGAGACGCCTCACGCTCAACCGAGAGATCTTGGCCTGCGGCGTGGCGCCAGTCCTGGCGGTGCAGCCCGGCTCGGCAACGCCCATCGCCACGGGCGGCGTGATCCCGCGCGGGGCGGACGCGGTGGTCATGGTCGAGCAGACGGAATTCGACGCGGAAGCCCTCACCGTCGAGGTGGCGGCTGCTGCCCGGCCCGGCCAGTTCGTGGGATATGCCGGCTCGGATATGGCCGCTGGTGAGACGGTGCTGCGCAAGGGGCTGCGGATCACAGCCCGTGAGATCGGGATGCTGGCTGCCTGCGGCCTGGCCGCGGTGGCGGTGGTGCGGCGCCCGCGCGTGGCGGTCCTCTCCACAGGCGACGAGCTGGTCGCCCCCGGCGAGCCACTACCTCCGGGCTCGATCTACGACTCGAACGGTGAGATCGTCGCAGCCGCGGTTGCCGAGAACGGCGGCGAACCGGTGCGGCTCGGGATCGTACGCGACGACGCAGCGCTCCTGGAAACGACCCTCTATGGCGCCCTGCGCGACCACGACCTCGTCGTGCTCTCGGGGGGCACATCCAAAGGGGCCGGCGATGTCTCACATCGCGTCCTCTCCCGTCTGGGCGAGCCTGGCATCCTCGTCCACGGCGTAGCGCTAAAGCCCGGCAAACCCCTTTGCCTGGCCATGGCGGAAGGCAAGCCGATCGTCGTGCTTCCCGGCTTTCCAACCTCTGCGATGTTCACGTTCCACGAGTTCGTCGTGCCTCTGATACGGGCGCACGCCGGATTGCCGCCCCGTGAGGAGGAAACGATCGCGGCGCACCTCACGCAACGCGTATCCTCGGAACTCGGCCGGACCGAGTTCGTGATGACCTCCCTCGCTCGCGGACCGGAGGGGACGATCGCCCTGCCGCTTCCGAAGGGCTCCGGTTCGGTCACCGCCTTCTCCCAGGCCGACGGTTTCTTCGCAGTGCCGGCCGAGCGCTCGGGCGCTGAGCCGGGGGAAAGCGTCTCAGTCGTTCGGCTCGGCGCGGGCATCGAGGCCCCGGATCTCACGATCGTCGGGAGCCACTGCGTCGGCCTCGACCGCATGATCGGCCTGCTGGCGGATAGAGGGTTCCGCGCACGGACCATCTGGGTCGGCTCGGCCGGGGGCCTCGCGGCGCTGCGTCGCGGCGAGTGCGACCTCGCCGCCATGCACCTCTTCGATCCCGTAACGGGCCGCTACAACGCGCCGTTCCTCGAGCCCGGCATGACTTTGGTCCCGGGCTGGCGGCGTCTCCAGGGCGTCGTGTTCCGTCGCGCCGATCCGCGCTTCACGGGTCGCGGGCCAACCGACGCGGTAGCGGCTGCCGTAGCTGACCCGGAGGCCGTGATGGTCAACCGCAACGCGGGTTCGGGCACGCGCCTGCTCATCGACGGGCTGCTGAAGGGCGCCAGGCCGGCGGGTTTCTGGAACCAGCCACGCTCGCACAATGCGGTCGCCGCCGCCGTGGCGCAGGGACGGGCGGATTGGGGCGTGGCGATATCGAGCGTCGCGGAGTCCTACGACCTCGGTTTCCTTCCCTTGACGGAAGAGAACTACGACTTGGTCCACCGAGGCGCCGCGGAGGAAGTCCCGGCACTCGCCGCTTTCTTGACGGTCCTCAGAGAGGAAGAGGCTATGCAGGCGCTGCGGGCGCTCGGGTTCGCGCCAGCGGAACGCCCGCGGTGAGCGGGCCGCATCTCACGGCTTCGCCGCCTGATACAGGCCGGCAGCAGGGTGCTGCCCGACTTGCCACATCGCCCGACGTCGTCCCCGAGCACCAAGCGCAGCCGGAACCTCGGGCTGCTATTGGGGCTCGACGATACGGCAGGTATCGCCAATATCGTGGTGACCCGGGCGAAGGTGCTGGACAGGGTACTGGCCCGGTAAAAGCCAGTGAGCCGAGAGAGTTGTAGGCGGTGGCACAGCTGACCGACGATTGCTTCGCCTTCGGGGGCAAGCTCATGCGGATCGAGGAGGCGGTCGCCCTCATCGCCGAACGCATGCCAATCCTCGCCGATGTAGAGACCGTGCCGCTTGATCGCGCCGATGGACGCATCTGCGCTCATGATGTCCTGGCGAAGAACGATCTGCCGCTGTTCGCCAATTCGGCGGTTGATGGTTACGCGGTGCGCCACGCTGATCTCGCGCGTGATGGCGGGACCACCCTGCCACTGGGCGGGCGCCTCGCAGCCGGCGCGGAGCCGGGTCCCGAGGAGATCGCGGGTGCCGTACGGATCTTCACCGGCGCGCCGATGCCGAAGGGGGCCGACACGGTCTTCATGCAGGAGGATGTCCGCGCCGATGGCGGCCGTGTGTACCTTCCGCCGAATTTGAGGCTGGGCGCCAACATGCGACCGGCGGGCGAGGACTTGCCGCGCGGCGGTTTGGCAATTCCCGCGGGGCGCCGCTTGCGTCCGCAGGACCTCGCTCTCGCGGCGGCCACGGGACACGCGGCGATCGCGGTGCGCCGCCGCCTCCGTGTCGCGCTGTTCTCCACGGGTGACGAACTGGCCGAGCCCGGCGCAGCATTGCGACCCGGCCAGGTGTACGACTCGAATCGCGCCCTGCTCGCGGCCCTCCTGAAGCGCCTCGGGGTCGAGGTCGATGACCTCGGGATCCTCCGCGATGACCCCGTGGCCCTGAAGGCCCGGCTGGACGCGGCCAGCGGCGGCCATGATCTGATCTTGACCTCCGGCGGCGTCTCGACCGGAGAAGAGGATCACGTGAAGGGGGCGGTCGAGGCGCTGGGGCGGCTGGTGGTCTGGCGGCTTGCGATCAAGCCGGGGCGGCCGATCGCCATCGGCCTGATCGGGGACAAGCTGTTCGTCGGGCTGCCGGGCAACCCAGTCGCCGCCTATGTGACGCTGCTCTTCGTGTTGCGACCGCTTCTCGCCAGGCTCGGAGGGGGCTCGACCGAAGCTCCGGTATCATGGCCCGTGCGTGCCGCCTTCGACTATCGAAAGAAGCCCGGTCGGCGGGAATATGTACGGGTGTGCCTCGCGCGCGGCATCGACGGTGTTCCCGAGGCTCGCAAGTTTCCCCGGGAAGGGGCGGGCGTGCTCACCTCCCTGACGGAGAGCGACGGCCTCGTCGAACTTCCCGACGACGCGACAACGGTCGCCGCAGGAGATATGCTCGCCTACTATCCGCACGCGCTCCTCTGGTAGGCGTGGTGGGTCCATGCCGCCGAATCCGAGCTTCGAGGCCGGATTCATCGGTTGACCTCGCCACCCGCCTCGTCCCATTCCGGAGGACCGGCCCGGGCGCATGATGCAGACGCTTCAGGAAATTCTGTCCCGCCTGTGCAGCCTGGATCGTGACGTGCTGGCGATCGCTTGGTTGTCGCTGCGCGTCAGCCTCACCGCGGTCGGCATCGGTCTCGTGCTCGGCATTCCCTTGGGTGCCCTCGTGGCCGTCGCCCGCTTCCCGGGACGCGGCGCCGCGGTGGGCCTGCTGAACGCCTTCATGGGGCTGCCGCCGGTGATCGTCGGCCTCGCGCTCTACCTCATCTTCTCCCGCTCCGGCCCGCTCGGACCGCTCGGCCTGCTGTTCACCCCCGGCGCGATGATCGCCGCGCAGGCGACGCTCGCGACCCCGCTCGTTGCCGCCCTCACGCAGCAGGTCGTCGCCGACGCTCGGGTGCATCTCGGGGAGCAGCTGCGCTCCCTCGGGCTCTCCGCACCCCGTCAGGCCGGGGCGATGATCTACGACGTGCGTTTTTCCCTGGTGACGGCAGCGCTGGCCGCCTTCGGCCGGGCGATCTCGGAGATCGGTGCGGTCCTCGTCGTCGGCGGCAACATCGACGGATATACCCGCACGATGACGACGGCGATCTCGCTGGAAACCCAGAAGGGCGATCTCAGCCTCGCGCTGGCGCTCGGTTTGGTGCTGATCGGCCTCGTTCTGATGGTGAACATCGCCGTTGCGCTGCTCCGCCGGCACGCCGCGCGGGCCTATGGATGAGCGCTGTGCCGGCGATCCGCCTCGAAGAGGTATGTCTGTCCCTCGACGGGCGAACCGTGCTCGACCATCTCTGCATGAAGGTCGCTCCGGGCAGCGTCACGGCCGTCATCGGTCCGAACGGCGCCGGCAAGAGTGTGACCCTCCGGGTGATCGACGGGCTCCTGCGGCCCGACGGCGGAACGGTTCAGGTCGGCGCCCGCCGTCGCGCTTTCGTGTTCCAGCGCCCCGCCCTGATCCGCGCGACCGCGGCCGCGAACGTCGCGCTGGCTCTCCCAGGCCTGCCCCGCGCCGCGCGCGCCGCCCGGGTGCAGGAGGCGCTCGCCCGCGTTCGTCTCTCGGAGCGCGCACGCGATGCCGCGACGCGGTTCTCTGGCGGCGAGCAGCAGCGGCTGGCGCTGGCCCGCGCCTGGGCGGTTGAACCCGACTTGCTTCTCCTCGACGAGCCGACCGCGAACCTCGACCCCACCTCGACCGAGATCGTCGAGGGATTGGTGACCGCAATGGCACGGACCGGGACCACGGTGGTGCTCGTCTCCCACAATCTCGGGCAGGTGGCGCGCCTCGCCGACACGGTGATCGTGCTGGCCTCCGGCCGCGCCGTCGAGCATGGTTCATCCCACCAGATCTTGTTCTCGCCCCGCACGTCCGAGGCGCGGGCCTACCTCGCTGGGGAGTTGCCGTGGACCCCTTTCGTCGTCGCTTCCTGACCCTCGGGCTCGCCGCGCTCCTGGGCACGATCGGCCTCATCTCGTCGGCTTGCGCAGAACCGACCTCGATCGTCGTCGCCTCGACGACGTCAACCGAGCAGTCCGGCCTGTTCAAGCATATCCTCCCGCTCTTTCGGGAGAAGTCCGGCATCGACGTGAAAGTCGTCGCTCTGGGCACGGGCCAGGCCCTCGACGCAGCGCGCCGCGGCGATGCTGACGTGGTGCTGGTCCACGACCGACCGGCCGAGGAGAAATTCCTCGCCGAGGGCTTCGCGAAGACACGGTACGACGTGATGTACAACGATTTCGTGTTGATCGGCCCGGCCTCCGATCCAGCCGGCGTGCGCGGCCTGGGCGTACGCGAGGCGTTCGCCAAGCTTGCAGCCAGCAAGGCGGCGTTCGTGTCGCGCGGCGACCGCTCGGGAACTCATAGCGCTGAGCTGCGCAGCTGGAAGGAGGCGGGCGTCGATCTCGCGGCGGTGCGTGGCGCATGGTACCGGGATGTCGGCCAGGGGATGGGTCCCGCCCTCAACACGGCCTCGGCCCTCGGCGCCTACATCCTTGCCGACCGGGGAACGTGGCTCGCGTTCAAGAATCGCGCCGACCTGGTCATCTTGGTTCAGGGTGACCCGAGCCTGTTCAATCCCTACGGCGTGATGCTGGTGAACCCCGACAAGTACCCGAGCGTGAAGGCCAAGGAGGGGCAGGCCTTCATCGACTGGCTCATATCACCTGAGGGGCAGCAGGCGATCGCGAGCTATAAGGTGGGCGGTGAGCAATTGTTCTTCCCGAACGCCGGCGCGCAGGGAACGCGCTGAACCCGGCCTCAGCGGGGTGGAGGGCCGGATTGGCGGCGACGCGCAATGTACCAGAGGGCCAGGACCACCGCGGCCACAAGCAGGCTCAGCCAGACCCAGTTGAAGTCCGTTGCCGCGGACGTGGCCGCTCCCGAACTGGATTGTGAGGGGCCCGATTCCGAGATCGGAGGCGCTGGATTGGTCTGCTGAGCCAGCGCGCCCTGGAGGCTCACAGCCCATATCAGGCCACTGAGGACGGCGCTTCTCATGGGGATCCTCCGGGTGAGACGTGAGCGCTAGAGGCGGGACTACTCGGTGCGGAAGGCCGGCGCCGCTTCCAGTTGCGCCCGGGTGAGACGGACTTCGGCACGCCATGGCTTGTCGCCCGCGAGGACCGTCGCGGGCGTGCTGCTGGGCCGCTGCGCCTCCACCGAGCCGGTCGCGTCGGTCACGCGACCGCTATGCTGGTTCTGAACCGCGCCGAGCACCTCGCGGGTGGTCTGCGCACCCGGCATCGTTTCCGGCCCCGTCTGCGCAGCCGCCTGCGGACTGGGCGCGGTCTCGGGTGTCGTGATCGAACTCGGCCCTCCTGTCAGCGGCACGTCGCTGAAATTCCAGGCGAGTTGGTCGAAGGGAAGCGCCACGGCTTTCCCGCCCATGCCGAGAAAGCCGCCGACTCCGATGATCACGGCCCGGACTTGCCCGCTCCCGTCGACCAACACGTCCTCGATCTTGCCGACCCCCACGTGATCCATTCCGATCACCGGAACCCCGATCATCTCGGAGGCGCGGATCGTTCCGGGCTCGGGTCCTTCGATGAATCGCGCCGCGAGTGCCTCGGACTGCGCCGGTTGCGATGCCGCCGCTCCAGGCAGCGCGGCGGCAGTGACCAGAAGGACGCTCAGCATCGTGGCTTTGAGCAGGGCACCGCGCATTCCAGGCTCTCCAAACTCAAGCCAAAACACATGAAACGAGAACGACGGATCGAGCCCTCGGGTTCATCGAAGGCGTGGGCCGCGATCCGGCACCATGGCCACCCGAGCAGAGGATCCTTGAGGGTCTCCGCCGTGACCGGCGCCCGGATCGGGTATTTTGAGCTGACAACCGCGTTATAGCCGTGCATAAATATCGCTCTTCGCGCGGCGAAGCGCCCGCAAGGCTGAAAGTCTGACGCATCGATGTTTGAGGGCTTGTGGCGCAGCGCGACAGGCGCCGAGATCCGCCTCCTGCAGTGTGGCGACGCCGTGTCAGGCACCTACACTGTTCAGCCGACCGAGCGGGACATACCATCAAGCTGCCGCATGCTCGTCGGAGCGGTCAAGGGCGACAGCATCGGCTTCGTGACGAGCTCCGCCTCATCACGGTCCATCAAGAGCTGGACAGGTCACCTCTTCCAGACAGACTCGGCGGGCGTCCCGGAACTGCATGCCGTGTGTCACACAGCCGACTGGTCGGTGCAGCGGCCCGATCTCCTCCGTACGGTGACCCTGAAGACGATTGTGTTCAGAAAGGCTGCTTCATGACCGGCGCGGGCCACCCCACGCGATCATTCCGCCAGCAGAAGCAGACCGACCACCTAAGTCATCACCCGGGCCTCTAAATCCCGCAGCACGATCTCGATGGGCCTGGCGATGTCACGCATGAGCACAGCCACGGCTTCAGCATCGTTCAGATCGACCACCGGGACATCGGCGTTCTCGAAGGGAACGTCACTGGCCACTGCGACGATCAGCGGATCATGGGGGTGCAGCGGCGGCCGGCCATTCGCAATGCGATAGACCTCGACCTTAGGGATGGCCTCGCGCTTGAAGCCCTCGACGATGACAAGGTCACAGGGACTGATCCGTTCGAGCAGCTGGGCCAGAGTCGCTTCCGGCTCCTCCCCCAACTCATGGACGATCGCCCAGCGTCGACCCGACGACACCAGAACCTCGCTCGCACCGGCCTTGCGGTGCTCGTAGGAGTCCTTGCCCGGCCTGTCAGTGTCGAAGTCGTGATGGGCGTGCTTGAGCGTTGCGACCTTCAAGCCGCGGGCGACGAGCGCCGGGATCACACGGATCAGCAAGGTCGTCTTGCCCGATCCGCTCCACCCGGCAAGACCGATCACGCGCATGCCGGACATCGCTTCGCAGCCTTCACCATCACCGGTCAGTGCCTCGCCCTGCGGACACGGGCAAGACCGAAACGTGCATGCGGCCAGCGCCCCTCCGTCGCCGCGCCGATTTGAACCCTCAACAAAAGCAATATACCAACGCGGCTATAACGGCTGTATAATGCATGCCGAAGCGAACGCCACGCCACAGACCCGAACGGGCCGTCATGCAGGACAGATGGAAGAGCGAGCAGGTATGAGCAGGGATGCCACGAAGGCGGCCTCCCCGGCCGCCGACGCCGTCGTGCTGGCCTACGCTGCCGAAGCGAAATCGCCTCTCACCCAGGAGTTGACCGCGCGCCTGCGCGCAGTTCTGGCCGAGGCTCTTCACGACCCGGCCGAAGCAGGCGCTGAGTCCACGCCGTTGGATCGTCTGAACGCCGCGCTCGATGGATTCGAGGCCGATCTCCGATCGGTCGTCGGGCCGCGCGTTGCGACGCTGGATGAGGCCACGGGCGCGGTCACGATGGTGCACCGTTCCGAGGCCGGCAAGCCGCTGCGGGCCTTCGGCGGCCAGTAGGCGCGCTCGCGACCGCAAACACCCTTTCGTCCGTCGACCAAGCTGGAAAACAGATCGCGTATGAGTGAGGCACCAGGGACTATCAGGAACTTCGCGCATCCCGGCCGCGGGCGGAACAAGGCCCGCCCGGTACCGAAGGGGCGCCAGGTCGAGCCGCAGGCGAAGGTCGAGATCGAGGAACTCCTCGGTTCACGCTCGCGTCAGCGGGACCTGTTGATCGAGCATCTCCATCTCATCCAGGACACCTACGGCCAGATCAGCGCCGAGCACTTGGCCGCTCTGGCCGACGAGATGGGGTTGGCCTTCGCCGAGGTGTTCGAGACCGCGACCTTCTATGCCCATTTCGACGTCGTGAAGGAGGGCGACGCTGCCGTCCCGCGGCTCACCGTGCGCGTCTGCGACAGCCTCACATGCGCGATGTTCGGCGCCGAGGACCTGCTGGAGACGCTGCGGCGGGAGCTCGCCTCCGACGCGGTGCGCGTCGTGCGTGCACCCTGCGTGGGCCTGTGCGATCACGCCCCCGCCGTCGAGGTCGGGCACAATTTCCTGCACAAGGCCGACGTTGCGTCGGTGACCTCCGCGGTCGAGGCCGGTGACACCCACGCCCACATCCCCGCCTACACCGACTACGACGCCTACCGGGCGGATGGCGGCTATGCCACGCTCGAGCGCATCCGGCGCGGGGCGCTCCCGGTCGAGGACGTCCTCTCGGTGCTCGACGACGGCGGGTTGCGGGGCCTGGGGGGTGCGGGCTTTCCGACGGGGCGCAAGTGGCGGTCCGTGCGCGGCGAGCCGGGGCCGCGCCTGATGGCGGTCAACGGCGACGAGGGCGAGCCCGGCACCTTCAAGGACCAGCTCTACCTCAACACCGATCCGCACCGCTTCCTGGAAGGCACGCTGATCGGCGCCCACGTGGTCGAAGCCTCGGACGTATACATCTACCTGCGCGACGAGTACCCGATCGCCCGCGAGATCCTGACGCGCGAGATCGCCAAGCTTCCCGCGGGCGGGCCCCGCATCCATCTCCGCCGCGGCGCCGGCGCCTACATCTGCGGCGAGGAATCCTCGCTGATCGAGTCCCTGGAAGGCAAGCGCGGGCTGCCGCGGCACAAGCCGCCATTCCCCTTCCAAGTCGGCCTGTTCAACCGCCCGACGCTCATCAACAATGTCGAGACGCTCTTCTGGGTCCGCGACCTGATCGAGCGGGGGGCCGCTTGGTGGAAGAGCCACGGCCGCAACGGCCGCGTCGGCCTGCGCTCGTACTCGGTCTCGGGGCGCGTGAAGGAGCCGGGCGTGAAGCTGGCGCCGGCCGGTCTCACCATCCAGGAGCTGATCGACGAGTATTGCGGCGGCATGGCCGAGGGGCACGCGCTCGCGGCCTACCTGCCGGGCGGCGCCTCCGGCGGCATCCTGCCGGCGTCGATGAACGACATCCCGCTCGATTTCGGGACCCTCGAGAAGTACGGCTGCTTCATCGGCTCCGCGGCCGTCGTGGTGCTGTCCGATCAGGACGACGTGCGCGGCGCGGCATTGAACCTGATGCGGTTCTTCGAGGACGAGTCCTGCGGGCAATGCACGCCGTGCCGGTCCGGCACGCAGAAGGCGCGCATGCTGATGGAAAGCGGTGTGTGGGACACGGAGCTGCTCGAGGAGCTGGCGCAGTGCATGCGCGACGCCTCAATCTGCGGCCTCGGGCAAGCGGCCTCAAATCCCGTCAGCAGCGTGATTAAGTATTTTCCCGACCTCTTCCCGGGTCCTCAAGCGGTGGCTGCCGAATGACCGTCGCGACCCCCCATCCGACGCCCGAGCCTGGAGCGGACGCATGAGCATCGCCGACGATACGCACGGCGCCAAGACCGAGCGGCCCGAAGTCCGGGCGGACAGCCAGCAGGATGCCGGCGGACCCGCGCAGGGTGCGCGGCCCGGGGCGGGCGGCACGTACTCGCAAGGGACCAAGTCGGGCGGCCAGGCCGCCCCTGAGCCGTCCGGCCTGTTCGGGCTCGAGGGCCGTCCCTCCGCCCCGCCCACCATCGTGTTCGAGCTCGACGGCGCGCAGGTCGAGGCACGCCCCGGCGAGACGATCTGGTCCGTCGCCAAGCGGCTCGGCACCCACATCCCGCACCTCTGCCACAAGCCCGAGCCGGGCTACCGCCCGGATGGCAATTGCCGCGCCTGCATGGTCGAGATCGAGGGCGAGCGCGTCCTGGCCGCGTCGTGCAAGCGCACGCCGGCCGTCGGCATGAAGGTCAAGACGGCCACCGAGCGGGCGACCAAGGCCCGGGCGATGGTGCTGGAGCTGCTGGTCGCCGATCAGCCGGAACGCGCCACCTCGCACGATCCGACGTCGCACTTCTGGGCACAGGCCGACTTCGTGGAGGTCGCCGACAGCCGTTTCCCGGCAACGGACCGGTGGGAGGGCGACTTCAGCCATCCGGCCATGAGCGTCAACCTCGATGCCTGCATCCAGTGCAACCTCTGCGTGCGCGCCTGCCGCGAGGTTCAGGTCAACGACGTGATCGGCATGGCTTACCGCTCGGCCGGCACCAAGGTGGTCTTCGACTTCGACGACCCGATGGGCGGCTCGACCTGCGTGGCTTGTGGCGAGTGCGTCCAGGCCTGCCCGACCGGCGCCCTGATGCCGTCCGCCTATCTCGACGCCGAGCACAAAACCCGGACGGTTTACCCGGACCGCGAGGTCAAGTCGCTGTGCCCGTACTGCGGCGTCGGCTGCCAAGTGTCCTACAAGGTCAAGGACGAGCGGATCATCTACGCCGAGGGCGTGGACGGTCCCGCCAACCACAACCGGCTCTGCGTGAAGGGTCGGTTCGGCTTCGACTACGTCCACCATCCCCACCGGCTCACGGTTCCGCTGATCCGGCTGGAGAACGTGCCCAAGGACGCCAACGACCAGGTCGACCCGGCCAACCCGTGGACGCATTTCCGCGAGGCGACCTGGGAGGAGGCGCTCGACCGTGCCGCTGGTGGCCTGAAGAAGATCCGCGACACCAACGGAAGCAAGGCGCTCGCCGGCTTCGGCTCGGCCAAGGGCTCCAATGAGGAGGCTTACCTCTTCCAGAAGCTGGTGCGGCTCGGTTTCGGCTCCAACAACGTCGACCACTGCACGCGCCTCTGCCACGCGTCCTCGGTCGCGGCCCTCATGGAAGGCCTGAACTCGGGTGCCGTCACGGCTCCGTTCTCGGCGGCCATGGATGCCGAAGTCATCATCGTGATCGGCGCCAATCCGACGGTGAACCATCCGGTCGCCGCGACCTTCCTCAAGAATGCCGTCAAGCAGCGCGGCGCCAAGCTGATCGTGATGGATCCGCGGCGGCAGACGCTCTCGCGGCACGCCTACAGGCATCTCGCCTTCCGGCCCGGTTCGGACGTCGCGATGCTCAACGCGATGCTGAACGTGATTATCGAGGAAAAGCTCTACGACGAGCAGTACATTGCGGGGTATACGGAGAACTTCGAGGCGCTGAAAGAAAAGATCGTCGATTTCACTCCGGAGAAGATGGCGTCGGTCTGCGGCATCGATGCCGAGACCCTGCGGGAGGTCGCCCGACTCTATGCCCGGGCCAAGTCCTCGATCATCTTCTGGGGCATGGGCATCAGCCAGCACGTCCACGGGACCGACAACTCGCGCTGCCTGATCGCGCTGGCTCTCGTAACCGGGCAGATCGGCCGGCCGGGCACGGGTCTGCACCCGCTGCGCGGCCAGAACAACGTCCAGGGCGCCTCGGATGCCGGCCTGATCCCGATGGTCTACCCGGACTATCAGTCGGTCGAGAAGGCTGCCGTGCGCGAGCTGTTCGAGGAGTTCTGGGGGCAGAATCTCGACCCGAAGGCGGGCCTCACGGTCGTCGAGATCATGCGCGCGATCCACGCGGGCCAGATCAAGGGCATGTTCGTCGAGGGTGAGAACCCGGCCATGTCGGACCCCGACCTGAACCACGCCCGGCACGCGCTGGCGATGCTCGACCACCTCGTCGTGCAGGACCTGTTCCTGACGGAGACCGCCTTCCACGCCGACGTGGTCCTGCCCGCCTCAGCCTTCGCCGAGAAGGCCGGCACCTTCACCAACACCGACCGCCGCGTGCAGATGGCTCAGCCGGTGGTCGCGCCGCCGGGCGACGCGCGCCAGGATTGGTGGATCATCCAGGAGCTGGCCAAGCGCCTGGGGCTCGCCTGGGATTACCGGGGGCCGGCCGACATCTTCGCCGAGATGGCGCAGGTGATGCCGTCTCTGAACAACATCACCTGGGAGCGCCTGGAACGTGAGGGGGCGGTCACCTACCCGGTTGACGCCCCGGACAAGCCCGGGAACGAGATCATCTTCTACGCCGGTTTCCCGACCGAGAGCGGCCGCGCCAAGATCGTCCCGGCGGGCATCGTGCCGCCGGACGAGGTACCGGACGAGGAGTTCCCGATGGTGCTGTCGACCGGCCGGGTCTTGGAACATTGGCACACCGGGTCGATGACTCGGCGGGCCGGCGTCCTCGACGCGCTCGAGCCGGAGGCCGTCGCCTTCATGGCGCCTCGCGAGCTCTACCGTCTCGGGCTGGAACCGGGCTCGAAGATGAAGCTGGAGACACGGCGTGGCGCCGTGGAACTGAAGGTGCGCTCCGACCGCGATGTGCCGTCGGGCATGATTTTCATGCCCTTCTGCTACGCGGAAGCCGCCGCCAATCTCCTGACCAATCCTGCCCTCGACCCGATGGGCAAGATCCCCGAGTTCAAGTTCTGCGCGGCTCGGGTCTCGCCGGTCCACGCGGCACCGATGGCTGCAGAGTAGCGGCCCCTCGCACGACTTCCTGGTCGGCACGCCCTGGCGTGCCGACCGGACCTTGATCGCCGAGCCTGGAAAATGGCGGCTCGCGGCGGCCAGAACGCTGACGCGGGCAGCAAGCCAAGCAGGTGGCCACCGCGCCGGCGGTGGCCTGTGCCCGCTTGGTAGTCTGCGCCTCCGGCAATGGCACACGGTGCACGCTTAAGCACGCCAGCGATCCGACCAGCATCTCGGCAATCAGGCCAGGAAGGTGTCGGCGTGCGCTGCTGACCAGGAGGTTCAGAACCTGCTGATCGGTTTCAGGAGGTCGCAGCATCCGTCCTGAGCGGGTGGTATGGACTCTTGGCTACATCGATCAGGGGCAGCTCGTTACTCCGGGATCGGAGTCATGAGCGAGCTGAGCAGATCCAGCTCGCCCGCGACGGCTTCCGAGGCCAGCCGCTCCATGCGCAGGTAGCTGTCGAGGATGGCATCTCCCATGGACGTGAGCTGAGCTCCCCCACCGGCCTTGCCACCCCGGCTTGCCGTCACCAGCGGCCCTCTGAAAGCGCTGTTCAAAGTGTCGATCAAGTACCAAGAGCGCTTATAGCTCATCCCCATGCGCCGGCCGGCGGCGGCGATAGAGCCTGTCTCGCGGATACCTTGTAGCAGGGCGGCTTTGCCCGGCCCGAGCAGGGTGTCGCCCCCCAGCTCGACCCGCAGGAAGATACTCGCTCTATCCACCCTGTCCTCATGAAATGGCTGCTCTGAAAAGAGACGGCCGCCTATACTGCCGAGTGGATGATCGAAGGCAGCCGACCTAATCTTCGGCGTCCTCTCCCGAGCGGCGCCGAGACGGGACCCTGGGATTCCGTTCCGGCAATTCGGCAGCCTTTCTGATGGGCTGGACGGAGCTTTGCAACAGGGCAAGACCGGCCTCGGTGATGGCGCATCGGCGAGAGCCATCCTCAACTGACCGGATAAGGACGCGATCAGCCCACGGTGGGAGAGAGCTTTGCACCGGTGATCCTCAAGACCGTATCGACGCGCCCCCGCGAGAGAAGCTTACATCGGTAGCGCGCGTTTACAGCCAGGCGGACATTTTCCTCTGTCACGATGGCATTCCCTGTCCCGACCGCATCTCTTCGGATGCGTTTGCTGGACGAGATGCCTCGACGGCCGCCGCCCTCTCCGCCGCGATCTGCAACCTAACTTGCTAACACATGTTCCTGGAACCCGATGGGAGCAGTGGCGATCCTGCCCACCGTATCCAGGCTCGCGACGTCCAGTTCACTCTCGATAATCTGCGATGTGTCATCCCACAGTCATCGCCCCGTGAGCGTCACCGAGCAGTCCTCGTAACGTTTCGACCAGATCGGACGCGCGGTAAGGCTTCTGCAGCAACTCAAAGCCGTTCGTGTCCTGATCCTCTCGAAGATAGCCAGAGGCCAGCAGGACTGGCATGTGCGGCCATCGCTGGCGGATGATGTGTCCGAGGTCGATGCCGTTCATCGCGCCGGGCATGTTCACGTCGCTGAAGACGAGGGCGATGTTCGACTCCATCTGCAGGAGGCGCAGGGCCTCGCTGCCATCATGCGCGCTGAGAACCCTGAAGGCGAGCGCCTCGAGGGTCGAGACAACGGTCGAGCGAACATCAGCGTCGTCCTCGACGACGAGCACGGCCCGGCCTGCACCGTTCACCGGGTTAGGCGGTTCGGCGGCCGCGCCAAGCTCAACGTCATCCGGAGTGGAACTCCGCCCGGACGCCACAGGCAACGTGATGACGAACTTGGTACCCCGGTCCGGGCTACTGTCGACTGTAATCGTACCGCCGCTCTGCTGCACGAAGCCGTATACCATGCTCAGACCGAGGCCCGTGCCTTTGCCGGCCTCCTTCGTCGTGAAGAAGGGTTCGAAGACGCGAGCGAGAACGGCGGGCGACATCCCCGTGCCCGAGTCGGCAACGGTGATCTCGACGGAGTGCATCTCGGCGCCCGCTGGCGCGGCGGTATGGCGGTGCCGGATGCGGATGCCCAACGTCCCTCCGTCCGGCATCGCGTCCCGCGCATTCACAGCAAGGTTGATGAGGGCAGCCTCGAACTGGGCATGATCGACGCAGACTTCCGGAAGTCCCTCCTCCAACTCCGCCGAGATCGTGATCCGCTCGCCGAGCGTGCGCTCGAGGAGCTTGATCAGGCCAGGTATGAAGCTCGTAAAGTCCAGGGCTCTGGGCTGGAGAGGTGAGCGCCGCGAAAAAGCCAGCAGCCGGCTGGTGAGTTCCGCACAGCGATGCGCTCCCTCGATGGCACTCTCGACACGGCGGAGTGCCTTCTCGTTGCCCTGCAGCGCTCCCTTCACCAAGTCCAAGTTGCCGATCACGATGCTCAGCATATTGTTGAAGTCGTGCGCGATGCCACCCGTCAGACGGCCGACCGCCTCAAGCTTCGAGGCGTGCTGCAGGCTGAGCTCGAGTTCCTTGCGTTCCGTCACATCGAACCACATCCCGAAGAGTTCGATCGCCGTGCCGCTCTCATCACGGTTGACCACGATTTGATCGAGGATGTGCCGCTCCGTGTCGTCTGCATTGCGCCAGCGATATTCCAGAGCCACCGCGCCGACTACCGAGACGGTGCGCAGATCTGCGGAAACGCGATCCCTGTCTTCCGGCTCGAGGCGGGATTCCCAAAGGCTAGAGGTGGAGAAGGCCGCACGGGAGTAGCCGGTGATGCGCTCGATGCTGTCGTTCGTGAAGTGAAGCCGCCGGTCTTCCACGCCGAGCGGGGAGGTGTAGAGCGCGATGGGGAGGCCGCGCAGCACAGCGGCCTGATGCTCCTCGCGCCTGCGCAAGGCCTGCTCGGCCTCCAGCTTCTCGCCGCGCACGCGCAGGTTCTCCAAGAGCAGTTGCTTCTCGGCCGCCGCCTTGCGCTTGATCTCCTCAGCCTTGCGATACAAGTCGACGAAAACGTCCACCTTCGACTTCAATACGAGAGGCTGGATGGGCTTGAACACGTAGTCCACCGCTCCCGCGGAGTAGCCGCGGAAGATGTGCATGTCCTCCTTATTGTGCGCCGTGAGGAACAGGATCGGCACACGGGAGGTGCGCGAGCGGCTGCGGATAAGGGCGGCGACCTCGTAGCCGTCCATGCGCGGCATCTGCACGTCGAGCAGGATCAAGGCAAAATCCTCCCGGAGGGCCCGACGCAGGGCTTCCTCCGGTGAGTTCGCCAGGACGAGGTCGACCGCCGGATCGGCGAGAACTTCGGAGGCGGCGAGCAGATTGCGCTGATCGTCATCGACGATCAGGATCTTCGCTCGTATCGCCTCCGGCTCGGCGAGCGCGGCCTGTTGTCCGGCGACAGCACCTGTACCAGTCGGATGAGAATCCACTCGGCCCGTCATTGTGGTCGCTGCTCAAGGTCTTTCGCGCCCCCGCGAATCTTTGCCGCGCCGTCTGCGACCTCGCCACGCCGTGCCAACTGCACCCGCAGCACGGCGAGGAGCTGATCCATGTCGACCGGCTTGGAGACGTAATCGGATGCGCCCGCCTCGAGGCACTTCTCGCGGTCTCCCTTCATCGCCTTCGCGGTGACTGCGATGAGCGGCAGGCTGCGGAAGGCAGGCTCGGCCCGGATCGCACGCATCGTCTCGTAGCCGTCCATCCCCGGCATCATGATGTCGACCAGCATCGCGTCGACGTTCGGATTGGTCTTGAGGAGCGCGATACCGTCCTGCCCGTTCTCGGCGAACAGAACTTCCAGCCCATGCTGCTCCAACGCGCTCGTGAGCGAGAAGATGTTGCGCAGGTCGTCGTCGACCAGGATGACCCGGCAGCCCTGGAGTGACGCCACGTCTTTCCGCTCGACAAGGATCTGCTCCTCGACCGGAACGCTGGCGATGGTCCGATGCAGGAACAGGGCGGTCTCATCGAGGAGCCGCTCGGACGAGCGCGTGTCCTTGAGGATGATCGTCGAGGCGGTCTGCCTGAGCTGCTGCTCCTCGGCGGCGGTCAGCTCCCGGCCCGTATAGACGATGATCGGCAACTCCTCCCCATCCCGCGAGGCTCGGATCTGCTCGATCAGCTCGGAACCGCCGATATCGGGCAGACCAAGATCGATGATTGCGCAGTCGAACCGCCCGCCTGTGAGGGCTTCCAACGCGGCGGACGCCGTGCCCACGGCGAAGATCTTGACGTCCTCCTCACTCAGCAGCGCCGTGATGCTGGCGCGCTGGTTCTCGTCGTCCTCGACGAGCAGGAGGTTGCGCACCGGCCGCGTGATGAACTCCTTCGAGCGCTCCAGGGCCCGCAGGAGGCCCTCGCGCTCCACCGGCTTCTCCAGGAACCCGAACGCGCCCGCGCGCAGGCCACGCTTCTTCTCGTCATTGACCGAGATGACATGGATCGGGATGTGCCGGGTGCGGGGGTCGTTCTTCAAAAGATCGAGCAGGGCCCAGCCATCCATGTCGGGCAGGCCGATATCGAGGGTGATGGCGTGCGGCTTGAAGCGGTGGGCGAGGCTCAGCGCACCGGCACCGTCCTGTGCGATCAGACCCTTGAACCCACGCTCGCGCGCAAGCTCCAGCAGCACCGAGGCGAACATCGCGTCGTCCTCCACGATGAGCACGATATGGTCGCCCGGGTGGAGCGCATGACGGTCGTCGGCCGAAGCCGAGAGCGCCATCGCGGCGTTGGGCTGGCGGCCGATCAGCGCCGAAGTCCCGTTTCCGTCGGCAGCCTCGGGGCCGCGGCCCGCGATCGCCTGCACCGGCGGCTCGAAGGGCAGGAACAGGGTGAAGGTGCTGCCCGAACCGACGCGGCTCTCCACCACGATCTCGCCGCCGAGCAGGCGCGCGATCTCACGGCTGATGGCGAGGCCGAGGCCAGTGCCGCCATATTTGCGGCTCGTGGTTCCATCGGCCTGCTGGAACGCCTCGAAGATGATGCGTTGCTTGTCCTCGGCGATGCCGATCCCGGTATCGGTAACCGACATGGCCATCCACTGACTCCCGGCCCGCAGCGGCGATCCCTCGGCGGAGCCGATCTTCAGAGAAACGCTCCCCGTTTCGGTGAATTTGAACGCGTTGGAGAGCAGGTTGCGCAGAACCTGCTGCAGACGCTTCGAATCCGTTCGAACCGATCGCGGCAGACCCGGCTCGACCTCGATCACGAAGGCGAGGTGGCGCTCCTCGGCGAGTTGCCGGAAGGTTCTGTTGAGGTTCTCGACGAGGTCCTGCAACCCGATATCGCCGATCTCGAGCGTCACCGTCCCAGATTCGATCTTGGAGAGGTCGAGGATGTCGTTGATGAGCGACAGGAGGTCGGTCCCGGCCGCGTTGATGGTCTTAGCGAATTCCCGTTGCTTGTCGGTGAGGTTGCCGTCGCGGTTCTCAGCGAGAAGCTTTGAGAGGATCAGCAGGCTATTGAGGGGCGTGCGCAATTCGTGGCTCATATTGGCCAGGAACTGCGACTTGTAGCGCGAGGTCAGGCTCAGCTGCTCGGCCTTCTCCTCCAGCGCCGTCTTGGCGACGGAGACCTCGCGGTTCTTGCCCTCGACCTCGCGCTTCTGGATCTCCAGCAGACGCGCCTTCTCCTGCAGCTCTTCGTTGGTCTGCTGAAGCCGCTCGCGCTGGCTCTTGAGAAGGTCCTCCGACTGCTGCAGCGAGGCGGCCTGCAGCTCCAGGCGATCGTTTGTTTTCTTGAGCTCCTCTTGCCGGCTCTGCAGCTCGCCGGTCAGGAGCTGCGACTGCTTGAGGAGTCCCTCGGTCCGCATGTTGGCGGCAATCGTGTTGAGCACGATCCCGATGGATTCGGTCAGCTGGTCGAGGAAGGACTGATGCGTCTCGCTGAAACGGTTGAAGGACGCGAGCTCGATCACCGCCCGGACTTCCTGTTCGAACAGGACCGGCAGCACGATGATGTTGAGGGGCGGTGCCTCGCCGAGTGCCGAGCCGATGGTGATGTAATCGCCCGGCACGTTAGTGAGGAGGATGCGCTTCTTCTCGAAGGCGCATTGCCCCACGAGTCCCTGACGGAGGCGGTACCGGTTGGACAGGTTCTTGCGCTCCGTGAAGGCGTAGCTCGCCATCAGGTCCAGAACCGGCTCTCCGCCCTCGTCCTCCACCATGTAGAACACGCCCCGCTGGGCGTTCACGAGCGATGCGATCTCGGACAGGATCAGGTTCGAGACGGTGGCGAGGTCGCGCTCGCCCTGCAGCATGCGGGTGAACTTGGCGAGGTTCGTCTTCAGCCAGTCCTGCTCGGCATTCTTGAGGGTCGTATCCCGCAGGTTGCGGATCATCTCGTTGATGTTGTCCTTCAGCGAGGCAACCTCGCCGGAGGCCTCGACCGAGATTGAGCGCGCGAGATCGCCCTTCGTCACGGCGGTGGCCACCTCGGCGATGGCGCGCACCTGGGTCGTCAGGTTCGCCGCGAGCTGGTTCACGTTATCCGTCAGATCGCGCCAGAGGCCGGCGGCACCCGGCACCCGGGCCTGACCACCGAGCTTGCCTTCGACACCCACCTCGCGCGCGACGTTGGTGACCTGGTCGGCAAAGGTGGCGAGCGTCTCGATCATCTCGTTGACGGTATCGGCAAGGGCGGCGATCTCGCCCTTCGCGTCGACCGAGAGTTTACGCTTGAGGTCGCCCTGCGCCACCGCGGTGACGACATCCGCGATGCCGCGCACCTGGCCGGTGAGGTTGGCGGCCATCATGTTCACGTTGTCGGTCAGGTCCTTCCAGGTCCCGCCGACGCCGCGCACCTGGGCCTGTCCGCCGAGCTTGCCCTCCGAGCCAACCTCGCGGGCGACGCGGGTCACCTCGGAGGCGAAGGAGTTCAGCTGGTCCACCATCGTGTTGATGGTCGACTTGAGCTCCAGGATCTCGCCCTTCACGTCGACGGTGATCTTCTTGGACAGGTCGCCGTTGGCCACCGCGGTGGTCACGTCGGCGATGTTGCGCACCTGGCCGGTCAAATTGGCGGCCATCATGTTCACGTTATCGGTCAGGTCCTTCCAGGTCCCGCCGACGCCGCGCACCTGGGCCTGCCCGCCGAGCTTGCCCTCGATACCCACTTCGCGGGCGACGCGGACCACCTCGGAGGCGAAGGAGTTCAGCTGATCGACCATCGTGTTGATGGTCGACTTGAGCTCCAGGATCTCGCCTTCGACAGCGACGGTGATCTTCTTGGACAGGTCGCCGTTGGCCACCGCGGTGGTGACCTCGGCGATGTTGCGCACCTGGCCGGTCAAATTGGCGGCCATCATGTTCACGTTGTCGGTCAAGCCCTTCCACACGCCGCCGACACCCTTGACCTGGGCCTGTCCGCCGAGCTTGCCCTCCGTGCCGACCTCGCGGGCGACGCGGGTCACCTCGGAGGCGAAGGAGTTCAGCTGGTCCACCATCGTGTTGATGGTCGACTTGAGCTCCAGGATCTCGCCCTTCACGTCGACGGTGATCTTCTTGGACAGGTCGCCGTTGGCCACCGCGGTGGTCACGTCGGCGATGTTGCGCACCTGGCCGGTCAAATTGGCGGCCATCAGGTTCACGTTGTCGGTCAGATCGGCCCAGGTCCCCGCCACACCCTCGACGCGAGCCTGCCCCCCGAGCTTGCCTTCCGAACCGACTTCCTTCGCGACGCGGGTCACCTCGGAGGCGAAGGAGTTGAGCTGGTCCACCATCGTGTTGATGGTGTTCTTCAGCTCCAGGATCTCGCCGCGCACATCGACGGTGATCTTCTTGGACAGGTCGCCGTTGGCCACCGCGGTGGTCACGTCGGCGATGTTGCGCACCTGGCCGGTCAAATTGGCGGCCATCAGGTTCACGTTGTCGGTCAGATCGGCCCACGTGCCGGCGACTCCGCGCACCTGGGCCTGTCCGCCGAGCTTGCCTTCCGAACCGACCTCACGGGCGACGCGGGTCACCTCGGAGGCGAAGGAGTTGAGCTGGTCCACCATCGTGTTGATGGTGTTCTTCAGCTCCAGGATCTCGCCGCGCACATCGACGGTGATCTTCTTGGACAGGTCGCCGTTGGCCACCGCGGTGGTGACCTCGGCGATGTTGCGCACCTGGCCGGTGAGGTTGGCGGCCATCATGTTCACGTTGTCGGTCAGGTCCTTCCAGGTCCCGCCGACACCCTCGACCTGGGCCTGCCCGCCGAGCTTGCCTTCCGTGCCGACCTCGCGGGCAACACGCGTCACCTCGGAGGCGAAGGAGTTCAGCTGGTCCACCATCGTGTTGATGGTCAGCTTCAAGGCCAGGATCTCACCCTTCACGTCGACCGTGATCTTCTTGGACAGATCGCCCCGTGCGACCGCGGTGGTGACCTCGGCGATGTTGCGCACCTGACCAGTCAGGTTCTCGGCCATCATGTTGACGTTGTCGGTCAGGTCCTTCCAGACACCGCCGACGCCTTTGACCTGCGCCTGACCGCCGAGCTTGCCCTCGGAGCCCACCTCCTTGGCGACGCGGGTCACCTCGGAGGCGAAGGAGTTCAGCTGATCGACCATCGTGTTGATGGTTGATTTGAGGTCCAGGATCTCGCCTTTGACGTCGACCGTGATCTTCTTGGACAGGTCGCCGTTGGCCACGGCAGTCGTGACCTCGGCGATGTTGCGCACCTGGCCGGTGAGGTTGGCCGCCATCAGGTTCACGTTGTCGGTCAGGTCCTTCCAAGTTCCGCCGACGCCTTTGACCTGCGCCTGACCGCCGAGCTTGCCCTCGGAACCGACCTCACGGGCGACGCGCGTCACCTCGGAAGCGAAGGAGTTGAGCTGATCGACCATCGTGTTGACCACTTTGCCGATGCGCAGGAACTCGCCCCTCAGCGGGCGGCCCTCGATCTCGATCTGCATGGTCTGGCCAAGATCGCCCTTGGCGACCGCACCGATGACGCGCGCCACCTCGGTGGTCGGCTGAACGAGGTCGCCGATCATCGTGTTGACCGAGTCGACGCAGTCGTTCCAACCGCCTGTCGCCGCCGGCAGCTTGCCGCGCTCGCCGATGCGCCCGTCCTTGCCTACCGCGCGCGCGACCCTGTCGAGTTCACGGGCAAGCCCCTGGTTGAGCTCGACGATGTCGTTGAACGCTTCCGCGATCTCGCCATCGATGCCCGTGAGATCCAGCGGTAGCCGGGTCGAGAAGTCACCTTTCCGGAAGGCGCGCAGGCTCTTCAGGAGGAGCTTTGGCTCCAGCTGCGACGTTGTCGGCGTCATTGGGCACACCTTACAGGATAGATGCGTATGGCTCGGCGAGGCGGCCATCTGGATCGTAGCGACCGCGAGTGACCACCGACGAGGAGGAACGGCAATAGGGCTCAGCGCAGATGGTTGCTCATTCCTTTGGATCCCGGATCACAACCCAGGGGCGAGCCTCGAACCGTTATCATCCCATTGCGCGGTCGTTCTGACAAAATTGGGGCTGCCCGTCGCGGCGTCACCGTCAGGGCGCGGCCATCGAGCAGGGCCACGAGGATGTTGGCCCGTGCGGGATCCCCAATTAGGACGGCGGTTCCGGACAGGCTGGCAGCGTTCGTTATCACACGACCCTAGGCCTTTGACGTTCGCCGCTGACATCGTCGAGGCGACGACGCGACTTGTGGCCGCCAAGCTCGGAGCACGGCCCTGGGCCCCGGTACGTGCCGCCTCGACCACAGCGGAACGGATCCGGGCTCCGCTCAAGGATCCGGGGCATTGTGGGACCGTCCGCCGAGGTGCAAGAACGCGTCGAAGGGGCGCCTCGCAGCACCCCCTCGTCGTGGCAGGCGCGGCCCGGAAGTCACCGTCCCGGATACGCTTCCCGGGATTTCCCGAACATGATCCGGTGGCGCATTTCACGGAAGGTGACCTCGGCGCCGTCCTCCGGGGTGAGGAGCCAGACAGCGACCTCCACGAGGAAGGACAGCGGCATGCTGATGATGACCGGGTTCTTCATCGGGACGAACCATCAGGCTCGCGAGACATCGGCGAGGTACTTCCCGAGCACGTCCACCTGAACCGTGGGCGAAAGCCAGATCATCACGAGGGCGGAGAACGTCCCGACCAAGGTTCCGACGACCGCCGCCGAGGTCGTGAATCGCTTCCAGGCGATGGACAACAACAGCGCGGGGAAGTTCGCAGAGGCAGCGACGGCGAAGGCGAGCCCTGCCATGAAGGCGACGTTCTGGCCCTCGAAGGCGACGCCCAGGAACATCGCCAGGGCGGCGATGGCGACCGTCGCGATCCGAGCGACCGTGAGCTGCTCGCGCTCGGAGGAGTGCCCCTGGCGAACGACGTTAACCCAGAGGTCGTGGCAGACCATCGCCACCCCGGACAGCGTCAGTCCAGCGACGACCGCGAACATCGTCGCGAACGCCACGGCGCAGATGAACCCGAAGAACCCGCTTCCCCCGACCGTGGGGGCCAGGAGGGGGGCGGCCATGTTGCCGCCGCCGCCCGCCTTGGTCACGACCTCGGGACCGACGAGGACCATCGCCCCGAACCCGATCACGAAGACGAGGAGGTGAAACGAGCCGATGATGCCGGTGGCGTAGAGGATCGACATCCGGGCCGCTTTGACGTCCGGCGCCGTGAACGCGCGCATCAGGACGTGGGGCAGCGCGGCGGTCCCGAACATCAGCTCGACGCCCAGCGAGATCGCGTCCCAGCCGCTGCCGGCGATCTTGGTGCCCGGCTGAAGCACGCGGTCGCCGTACTTCTCGACCGCGGCCGAGAAGAGTTGGAGCGGGTTCATGTCGAAGTGCGCCAGAACCAGGAGCGCCAGGATCAGCCCCCCGATGGACAGCAGCACCGCCTTGATGACCTGCACCCAGGGAGTCGCCAGCATGCCGCCGAACAGGACGTAGACGAGCATCGCCGTCCCGACCACGATGACCGAGGCGGTGTAGGGCAGCCCGAACAGGAGTTTGATGAGCGAGACCGTCGCGACCATTTGGGCGATGAGGTCGAGCAGGATGATGGTAAGCGTCCCGATGGCCGCGGCCGTCCGCGCCGGCCGCTGGCGCAGGCGGTAGGCGACCACGTCGGCGAAGGTGAACTTCCCCAGGTTGCGCAGCGGCTCGACGATCAGGAACGAGATGATCGGCGGAGCGTCTCGTGCGTGTCCTCGGACGCGAACGGCGCGAGAAAGATGCCGACGGAGCACTCGCCCTTCTGCGCCACGACGGCCGGCTTTGTCGACGAACAGTGGACGTAGCTTGTCTCTTCGCCGCGAGCCTCACGGCCGCTGTAGCTCGCGTGAGAGGCTTGTACACGCAGACGCTTGAGGCTGCCCTCAGCGACGGTACGCACCGGCTCCGCCGCGCCGACGCGAAACTCGTCGCACCCGTCCGGCTGGCACAGACCGCGGATGAGATCGGCCCGGTTGTAATCCTGCGCGAGCGCAGGGGTGGTGAGCAGGGCGGCGGCCAGTAAGACTCTGATGTGCATACGGACCCTTCGCGGGCAGGTATCTCGGGTTAGCCGCTGAGTTTGACCCGCGCGTGGCAGCGGGCGACGCTGGCGATCCTGGGTCCTGGTGCGGCTGCCAACAAAGCAGCGCACTGTGCATGCACTGGTATGACAGCGAGGTGCTTCTCTTCTGAGGAATTGTAAGCTGACGTTAACGCTACACGTGTCACCTGGAAAGCAGTATGCCGCAGCCTTTCCGGCCGGCAGGTCCAGACTGAGCAAACAAAAGCGAGTGTGTCATGCGTACCCTACTCGCACAGCCGCGCTGGGATATGCGGGTGCTTGCCGCCTGGAGGCCAAGCCGTACTGCTGTTGTGCCGGCGCTCTTCGGCGTTTGCGCACTGTTGGGCTGGGGCGCGTTCATAGGGAAGACTGCAATGCAGCGTGATCTGGCCGAGCAGGTCACGTCGTTGCAGGCCGACCAAAACGGTTTGGTTCGCCGCATCAGGCAGTTGGAGCAGGCCAACGGGGAGCTCCTGCGCGACTCAGAGGGCAAGCTCGCTGCGGTCCGGGAGGAGCTCCGGCAGATTTCGGCCGCACGGGATGCGGTCAAAGCGCAGCTTGCTGCCTCACAGCGTGAGCTTGTCACCTCGAAGAAGCGCCTTGAACAAGCGTCGCGTGATCGCGTCAACGAGACCGGCAGCATCAAGGCCGGTGATTCAACGAAGAAGCCAACGCCCAAGCCGTAGCGTTGCCCGAAGGGCCGCCACCACGGCGTCGTCATTGATGTCGATCCCTGTCTCGGATGCGTTCTTGTCTCTTAGGCCGGCTGGGTTGATCTGGGTCGCGTAAGTGATGCGACCTTGCGTCGTGGGACGTGTTAAGACCGAGAGTAACTGTCGTCTGGGCGGCACCTTTCGGCTGACCGGCTGAGCGTGCGACACGGAGCGCCCGAGGAGCTCCGTCCTACGTTGATGTCAGGGCGTATGACTATGTCGGAGCCGGCCCAGCGCTTGGAGCTGTTTACCGGAGCCGGCCGGCGGCGGACGTGGTCGGATGATGAGAAGGCGTCCATCGCCGCCAAGCGTGAGAGGCCGGGCACCTCGACCCGCCGCCGACCGCAAAGCCCAACTGAGCGGTCTCCCGCCCGGCCCCCCCACTACTCCACGGCAATCGCAGGCGCTTCGTCAGTTCGCGCCTCATCCGGGTCGGGCGGCCCATCCGGTCAGCGTCAACGGGCCCGCGACCGACGCCACGTCCGAGCGGCGCGAATGACGCCAGCGAGTGTGACCAGGGCGGCGGCTGTCGTCACGGGCGGTATCCTCTCGAGCGGAAACCAACGATCACCGCCCTGACGGGTTCAGCCCCCCTCTGTGTCTTCGGACGGAACGAAAAAGCCCGCCGCTGCGAACCGGCTCGGCGAATGGTGTCAGCGGTGCGCTCAGAAGCCCAGCTAACGTGTAGCAACTAGCAGGCCGGCAACCGCGAGGATGCCAAGCGTCACGATGCCGGCTGCCGTGACGCTGTTGTACGTGGGGCAGGCATTTGCGCCGACCGCATCCAGCAGCCCGCACGTGAACGAGCCCAATGTCCGCATTAGATCGCCCATATCGAAGATTGTGAGCGTCAAATATTAACAGATTCGGACGCGCTCCGCGCAATGGATCGTCGCGAGTCGTTCGCACCAGACCGTCGGCAGTTCAGTACTCGCGTCAGATCGCTTGCCAGAATGTCCGCCCACAGACCTCCGGCCCATAGTTCTACCCGCGCCACTACCCGTCCGAATTTTCGCGGGATCGCTTTGGTCGCAGCCGCCCACGGCCCCTCGGCAGCCATTCGACGGTGCTGCCGATCCGGCCCGGCATAAGTTGCTCGCCAGCGGCAATCGGACACGAGCGGCCCATGTCGGCCGGACGGCATGGTTGAGTCGACGTTGAGTGTCGGTGCGGCCTGACAGCCACGATCCGGCCGGCGTATACTTTCAGAAGCACGTCACCCGGATCGAAACATGAGCGCTGCCCTTCGCCGAGCTGAAACCTTCTGCTCCCGGTTCGGCCTGCAGGCGCCGATCCTGTTGGCACCAATGGCGGGCGCCTGTCCTCCGGCCCTGTCAATCGCTGTGGCGAGAGCCGGCGGCCTCGGCGCCTGCGGCGCCCTCCTGATGCGGTCTGATGAGATCCTGGTGTGGGCGGGAGCGGTTCGCGCCGGCTCAAACGGCGCTTTCCAGATCAACACGTGGATCCCTGATCCTGCTCCGGCCCGTGATTCAGCGCATGAGGCGCGGGTGCGGGAGTTCCTGGGTCGCTGGGGGCCTGAGGTCCCGCCCGAGGCTGCGGATGCTGTGCCGCCCGCCTTCGACGCGCAGTGTCGGGCTATTCTTGAGGCGGGACCGCCTATCGTCTCCTCGATCATGGGGCTCTATCCGGCACCGTTCGTCGCCGAGTTGAAGGAGCGCGGCATCGCGTGGTTTGCGACCGTGACGACGGTTGCCGAAGCGCGAGCGGCCGAGCGTGCGGGGGCGGACGCGGTCGTCGCGCAGGGCTCGGAGGCAGGTGGTCATCGCGGTAGCTTCGACGCGGGCGAGGCCGAGCGTCTGCAGGTCGGATTGTTCGCGCTGCTGCCAGCGGTTGTCGATGCTGTCTCAATCCCGGTGATTGCCGCGGGCGGCATCGCCGACGCACGCGGCGTCGCGGCTGCCCTGGTCTTAGGTGCGAGCGCGGTGCAGATCGGCACCGGTTTCCTGCGCTGCCCGGAGGCTGGCATCCACCCTGCCTGGGCCGACGCTCTGGCGCTTGCCGCTCCGGAGGAAACCACTGTCACCCGCGCCTTCAGCGGCCGAGCGGGGCGGAGCCTGGCGAACGGCTACGTGAGAGCTGCTGCCGCGGCGGATGCACCGGCTCCCGCGCCCTATCCAGTCCAGCGTGCCCTAACGGCCGCAATGCGTGCTGCGGCTCAAAAGGCGGGCGACGTGCAGCGGATGCAAGCTTGGGCAGGCCAGTCAGCGCGCCTCGCCTCTGCTGAGCCGGCCGAGCAGGTCGTGCGGCGCTGCTGGGAGGGCGCGAAGGCGCTGCTGTCGTGAGCGGATCGCAATACCACGGCAGCGCCAGGCGGACACGAATCGCTGGCTGGGTTGCACAACTGAGGTGACGGTGAGGGAAAAGTGCTGCCCCACACTTGCGCAGCGTGTGATGCCCTCGCCACCCTGCGCGTATGATCCGATCCGAACTCGTGACCCGCATCGCGGAGCAGAACCCGCACCTCTACGCGAGGGATGTCGAGGCGATGGTCGACGCGATCCTTGATCGGATCCGCTGCACTGGCCGTGGGCGACCGGGTTGAGTTGCGCGCCTTCGTCACGTTCTCGACGAAGGCGTTACAGGAGCGTGCTGCACGCAACCCTAAAACGGTCGAGATCGTCACCGTGGCCGCTAAACGCGGCATCCACTGCAAGCCGGGCAAGACGATGCAAGCCCGGCTCAACCTTGAGAAAAGGTGGATCGTGAGCGAGAGGCGGAGCGGATCCTAGGGGCTTCCTGACTTCACGCCCGAGTTTTCGCAGCGCTCCCTCGCATCGGGGTTTCACCCGACGTTTTCAGGCACCTGCGGCAGGCCCAACCATCCCTTCACCTTCGCGGGCAGAGAGCCAGAGCGCTTCTTCACCGGCGTGGCTAGACTGCGAACTGTATCCAACCGGCTCGCCGCCTCATCCAAGCCGAGCGGATCCGCCTGTCGCCCGATAGCAAGCGCGCCTTCCAGAACCCGCAGCCCTTCGTCGAATTGGAATTCGCGCGCGAAAAACCGGCTTTGGCTGATCTGGGCGTCGATGTAGCGGCCCCGTTCGCGCTCCACCTCAGGCGTGTCCGCACAGGCCAGCCGCGTCACGAATGGCATCAGGTGCTGCCGCTGCGTATCCGTCGCATTGTCGTTCAACCGCATGGCGAGCTGGCAGATCGGGCGAGAGAAGCAGGCGGGCATTTGATTGACTGAGATTATGGACTGGTACGGAAAGCCGCACGCCACGACAGCCGCTTCGTTAATGCAAGTGCCGCCTTCCAATCCGGGGAAGAAATGCGAACCCGCGAGGAGTTTCCAATTCAGGATGTGATCGAAGTCGCTCATGGTGGCCAACTCCGTAGGCGCCCCCATACTGAGCCTCCTCCCGTGCGGCGACACCGTCAACGGCTTGGACGTCGTCGCCTGAAGAGGGCGGGTCGGTGCCGCAGCACTGCCCGCACCTGCGCAATCGTGCGGCGGCGCGAACCATTCCAGACCTCTGGGACGCCATACGGCGCAGCCTGACTCGCCTCGCGCCAGATGAGTGCCGAGCCTACCTCGCCGCTGCAGGCTACGAGCTACCTGATCGGATGCCGCTCTAACCACCTTAAGAAGGGGGCAGCGGACGCCTGGTCATTTTCGGAGGCGCTCGCCGAATTGGAGCGGCGTACCGCCGGCGAACTCGATTTCGATGAGTTCTTCTCTGTCATCCGCGAAGCTGCGCGGAAGTTGCAGGAGGTATTGCCTCGTCCGTCGCAATCTGGTGCGCGAACAGGACACCTACCCGTGACGATGGCGGCGCTCTCACCAATCTCAGCTGAGGGGTGGTGGAGAAGGTCCAAGCTTCGTTTGCTTTCGTCTACCTGACCGTCCAGCAAGGTAGCCAAGACCAGCCGCGCCTGCGCAGGCGAGCGCAAACCCGCTTAGCGTTAGTCGTCCGGAACCGCGATGCTGGCGCGCTCGCAGGGTCCGCAACTTGGCGCGGATGAAAGCGTGCGCGGCGGCATCGACTTGCGCCGGCGAGAGGAGGTCCCGAGCTGCCGGGATCAGCTCCTGTGTGTAGCAGCGGAGGTGCTCACCGATCAGAGTGATGTCGAGAGCCGCTCCCCGCCAGCGGCCACTGCCGCCCCGCCGCAGCCAGGCAAGCGTATCGAGTTGCCCGATGAACCGCGCGTGCTCGTGATGCAGGTCCTCGGCCAGTTGACGCGTCCGATCCAGCTGGCGCAGCGGCATGTAGAGGCTGGCCTCCAACGCCTCGGCGTGAGCGGCAAGCTCGTCGATCAGACCGCCCAGGACCTCCTCACGGTCGCGGTTCGACAAGGTACCTGCGGCGTACCGGATCTCCGCGATGAGGTGCGCAAGAAAGGCGTGATCACGCGCGATGAGCTGCCACACGTTCATGCACCGAATCATCTCCGCCGTGCTCGATGGCTAATCCATTGTCGTTACTAAAGTTTCCGGCAGAATATCCGGCCGCCCGGGGCGGGATCTGGTCGGCGGCCGGCTGCGTCGATACGAGAGAAGGGCATGAGAGGTCGGCCTGGATGCCCACACGATCCAGGTCATTGCCTCCGGGCATCGCCTGCTCGGCGACCGAGAGTGTCTGCAGCCGAAGGATGTTCAGCCGGCCTATGGGGTACGACCTGGACCGCCCACGCTCGCATTCGTGGCGGCATAGATCTCTGTAGAGGGACGTGATCGTCCGTGAGGGAGCCTCGCCGGATGTGCGAGCGGCGTTCGCGAGAGGTAGCGGCGGATGTCCACGCTTGTGTCGACGATTGGCTGTGTGCTCGTGTTGGCGGGTTTTGCGGCCGAGAGGTACGCTGAGCATCGCTGGCTGGCTGCAGGCCGACCAGCCCCTTTGGACGCTCTGGCTATCTTCGGGCTGCTCTTGCCCTTCGCCGGCCTCGCCCTGCTGGCCAGTCCGCACGTCTGAGGCACCCCTCTCTGGCGCTGCACTGAGTTGCCGTCGGATGCGTTCAGCTTCTCGCTCCGCGAGTGCCCCAACGCATCCTGCTTTTGCCGGAACGACAGACGGCCCCGAATTGAAAAAATGGCCGGGGCTTCTCTTTGCGCAACCTTGGCTTCACTCGACCGCAGCCGTCTTCCTCGGCTTGCGAGCCCTGGTCGGCTTCTCAGCCAGCTTCGGCGCAGGCTCGGCAGTCTTCTTCGGGCCGCGGGCTTTTGGTGCCTCGGTGACGGTCTCGGCGACAGCAGCAGTCTTAGGAGCGACCCTCCGACGCTGTGTTCCAAGACCGAGGCTTCGTGCGAAGTCGGCACGCATGGCCGAGTAGCTGGCCGCTACCGATGGGTAGTCGGCCGGGAGGCCATAGCGGGCCCGGTATTCCTCGAAAGTCAGGCCGTGGCCGGACAGGTGCCGCTTCAGGGTCTTGTACGGCTTGCCGTCAATGAAGGAAATCAGCGCATCCGGCTTGATCGAACGCTTGATCTGTGCGGACGTCGGCTTCTCCGCTTGAGACTCGGCAGAAACAAAGGTGCCGCTCAGCCCGGCGAGGGTGACGTGAACGCCGGACAGGAGCGCCGGAAGTTCAGCCACCGGGACAGAGTTGTTCGCAACGTATGCGGCGACAAGGTCGGCAGCCAGACTGATGAAATCGGGCTTGTCTGCTGCAGGGGCGGATGTGCTCTCGGCCATTTGCGCCTCCTTCATATGCATGCAGAACAAACGCTCCGAGTTCGGAGGTTAGTCAAGGCGCAGTTTTGGAAATTCGGACGATCATGACGGATATCTACCGCTTTCGCGGTCGATCTCTAATGCATATCAGCAAACGCCGGTGTGAGAACGGGAAGGACAACGGTCCTGCTCAGTGGCCCGTGCCCTCCCAGGCCCGGTCACGCCCTCGCGGATCGCGGTCCGCCTGGTCGGCGGCAGATAACGGCAAGGCGGGGCGTGCAGCGCGACGAAAGTCCGACGCATCGAAGCGCGAGCCGTCTAGTACGATAGGCTCGAGGTCTCGATATCGCGGAGCGCGAGGAACTCGGCGCACCGCCGCTCAAGGTCCGAGCGCGGCTCAAGGTCTGGCTGGGTGCGCTTGGCCTCTTGCCACGCTTCAACGGCGGCCTCGGCGCTCGCCTGCATCGCGTTGTCCTGGGCGATGGTCAGCGAGCGAGACGGCTCTAGGCCGAGCTGGTGGCCGATCTCGCGTTCAACCGCTGTCATTGCAGCAAGGATGCGGAATTTGATCTCGTGCGCCTCGTTCATGCTCGCACTCCAGCCGACGAGCTGGTCTCGGGTCCTTGTAGCCGGTTGTCCATGGCTTTGAGCCAGCCATAGACGTGGTGTCAGACGCCCAACAGCTCGCACGAAGCGAGCAGGGTGCCGAGATTACCACCGACCGTTTTGGCGATCGAGACGGTGACGGTCGGCCTCCCCGCCCTGCGGCCAAAATACAGCCCGGCCTCACGCCGCACCCGACGGTGGTATTCGCTGCACGGCCTCGCTCCAGTCGAGGATGGCCAGCCAAACGTCTGCGTGAGCAGAGGGTGCCACCAGGGGCCGAGATGCTGGATCAGCGGGCCTCGCCCACCGTCATATTCGAGGGTGGTGACGGACAGGCCTGGTACGGCGTCGAAGCCTCTCAGGAGTGAGGACGGAGGTCCAACGCGGCCGTACGCATTTGTGACAACCATGACAGGCGCGCAAATCGCCGATCTCAATTCGGGCCTCCTCGCCAACTCCTCTGGTCGGCCTGATCCTCTCAATCAGCCCGGTCCAAAGCCAACCGGTCAGGTCAACCCCTCCGTGATGATCTGCTCCAGGGGAATGTCATGCGGCTGTGGGTAGATCGTTTCCAAGCGCCCGAGTTCGAAGCCGACACCGATGGTGCGCGGCCTCTCGGGCATCGCGACAATCGTTCGATCATAGAAGCCGCCGCCATAGCCCAGCCGGTAGCCTTGGCTATCAAACCCAACTAGCGGCACTACCAGGGCGTCGGGGAAGACCGACTCTCCCGACTCGGGCATCGGGATCTTCCAAGTGCCCTGCACCATCAGGCTACCCGGCGACCACTCGCGGAAGACGAGCGGCTGACCGCGTTCGACGATCACCGGGAGGGCAAGGCGTGAGCCGCGCTCCCGCATCGTGGTGAGAACGCCTCGTGGATCATACTCGCCCCGGAAAGGCCAGTAGAAACCGATCAGTCTGCCCGCATATAGCTCAAGAGCCAGCTCCAAGGCCCGGCTGATCCTCTCGCTCCAGACGGACCGATCCTCGGCCGAGATGCCGACACGCCGTGCGATCAGCCTGTCTCGGGTTTCCTTGCGCCAATCACGGATTGTTGGCCAATCCGCATTGGCGGCCGGCAACGCCGGACGGGAGCCGGCCACCTCGGGCACCTTGCTCATAGAAGTCATTCCCGGCCGCTCCCGTGTTGCTGTCTGAGATACACTACTGGTCGGTGCGAGTGCACCGCATGGCACTTTGGCTACTGTCCGCCGAAGGCGCGCAGCGGCCGTCCAGCTTCCGAGCGGTGCATCATCACGGCCGTTCCCGCCGCATCATCGATTGCAGCAAGCCGAGGCCCCACGGCTGCATGGAGGGACATCTCACTGCGATCCAGAACGAGATTGATGCGCTCGCACCACTCGGTGTCCGGGCTGTCGGCCGCCTCCGCTTCCCGGAGTGCCTCCGCAATCACTTGACGAACCTCGTCCACGAGCTGGCGTGTCAGGGGTGGACGCGTTCTGGCCGCATACGCCTCGGTGATGATCCCAGCCCACTCGTCTGCCGTTCGACCAGGGTGCGTGCGCATGTGCCCTCCCTTGCCCTCGAATGTACTCAATATTCAGAATGGATATGATCAATCCCTCCTGCGCTGGATACTTACTACACTCATCGGCAGCCAAACCAAACTCTGGGTCACAATAGAGATGCCACGGCGGGAACAGGCCGGGGGACGAACCGTGGAGGCCCTCGTGGCGCGGGACGCCCCCAGCACATCGGGAGCGAGTGATCCGTGCC
The DNA here is from genome assembly GCF_054611515.1 of Methylobacterium sp. CM6257. NCBI lineage: Bacteria > Pseudomonadati > Pseudomonadota > Alphaproteobacteria > Hyphomicrobiales > Methylobacteriaceae > Methylobacterium > Methylobacterium sp. CM6257. The sequence goes on along the minus strand of NZ_CM137735.1, from coordinate 4,412,564 downwards.
AGCCCTCGGTACTGCTACAGGGAACGGAAGGAGCGCGCGCCCGAGCGGGTGCAGGCGGTGGCTGCCGACATGGACCTTGTGAAGCGGGGGATCGTCCGCTTCCCGGCAGCTCCGCACGTCGTAGCGCATCACCTTCGAGATCCAAGTTGGGTCATCATGGAGCTTCGGAAGGCCTCACGCTGATGGTCCGCTTCCTTGGGGCCAGATGCGGAAAGCAGACTGGCAGCTTTCGGCCAGAGTACGTCACGCCGGATCACCATCGGGCGTAGGACCAAACGTTCGGCATTGCGCCCATCCGGGTCATAGGAAACCGTAGGACAACGTCTCCAATGCGGACATCGAGGTCTCAGTCACCAGCGATAGCTCTTCTCGGGCGATCGCGGCTGAGGAAGCTCTACGCGCCGAGGTGATCGGGGGCCGCGAGCACTTGCTCTCGCTAGACGAGAAACTTCAGGCCGAGAACACCACGCTCCTGGCTCGCACCCAGTCCGCCGAGGCAGACGACGGTCGCGTCCAGGCTCGGCTGATAGATGACATGGCGGCGCGCGGGGAGAGTGTCGCAGACGCGGGCCGAGCTTGCGCTGCCATGGTGCCGGCGGTCGTAGAGAGGCCCCGTGGCGTGGATTTCCCGCTCGTGGCTTTCCTATCCGAGGCGCTGGCGGAGCGTGGCGACCGTCCCCGGGGCGGCAGCGGCAATGCGGGCGAGGTAATCGGCCTTGCTCGCCTGCATGTGATCGACGCCGAGCTGCGCGAGCGCCCATCGGTCGCGCCCGCGCAGGAGGTCGATCATGATCCCATGCTGATCGATCGAGAGCCGAAGGCCGTCGGCGTCCGCCAGGTTCTTGGCGCGCATCGGCAGCGTCAGGCCCATGTAGTCGATGAGCGTGCGCACGAGGTACGGGTTCCCGCACGCATCGAACAGGGCGATGTGGAAGGCGTCGTTCGCCTCGTGGATGCCGCGCAGGTCGCGCTTCTCCACCGTGTTGCGGTATGCGCCCTGGAGCGCTTCCAGGCGGGCGATCAGCCCGGGCTCGGCCGGCAGCGCAATCATCAGCATCGCCTGCCGCGTCAGCATCTCGCGGACCTCGTAGATCTGCCGCACTTCCTCGGCGGAGTAGGACCTGACGGTCGCCCCGACGTTCCGCTCCCGCCGCACGACGCCCCGGCGTTCCATCTCGACGAGGGCCTGGCGGATAAAGTGTCGGGAGGCGCCGAACCGCGCCATCAGGGCATCCTCGGTCAGGCGGGCTCCGGGCGCGAGCCGCCCGAAGATGATGTCCTCCTCCAGGAGCGCTACGATGGCGCCGATGCTGTCGCGCCGGAGGGGCAGGACGGGATCCACGGGCTCGTCCCCGGTCATCGCGCGTCCGCCCGGCCCGCGAGCCGGTAGCAGTCCTCCACGAGCCGCAGCGTCTCGAGATTGTCGGCCGGCGACGTCTCGAACGGCGCGCCGTCGTCCAGACGATCGATGAAGTGGGCGATCGTGGCCGCGTAGGAGTCCTCGTAGGTGGCGGCAAGGTCGAAGCTCTGTTTCCGTGTCTCCCGCCCCGTCATCGACAGTTCGGATCCGTGGAGCCGGATCGCGCCGTCGGGGCCGAGGATCTCGAGGCGGTCGGGGGCCGCGGGCGGGGCCCCGTGCGCCGCCAGGGTTGCGAACACCTGCACGGCGACCCCGCCGGTGCCGGCGAGTTGGATCAGCGCCGTGTCTTCCCCCGAGAGGTCCGGACACGTCCGGCTGGTCGCACAGGCGGTGACCCGCAGGGGCCCCAGCAGCATGCGCAGCGTGTCGAGGTGGTGGATGAGGACTTCGGCGACGAGCATCCGTGCCTCGCTGCGCATGAAGGGCTGGCGCTCCAGAGCCGGGAACCGGCCCGCGTCATCCAGAAGGGTGCCGCTCGTCACGAGGTCCAGACGCGCCGCGAAGGGCCGCCCGATCACGCCCGAGCGCAGCCACGCCGCAGCCTCGCGGTAATAGGCGCGAAACCGCCAGTTCTCGTGCACCATCAAGCGCGCCCGGTTGTCCACGGCGGCCACCAGCGCCTCCGCCTCCGCGAGCGTCGGGGCTAAAGGCTTCTGGCAGAGGATCGGCAGCCCGCGGTCGGCCGCCAAGCGGACAAGCTCGGCATGCGCCGCGCGGGGCGCTGCGATATCGACGGCGTCGAGGCCCTCCGCCTCCAGCATCTCACAGGCGCTGGCGTAGGTGTGCTGGACATGGAACGCGCGGGCGCGCGCCTCGCGCCTCTCGCCCGACGGGTCTGCGATCGCGACGACCTCGGCGCGGCCTCTCAGGGCGGCCCAGCCCGCGAGATGATGCTGTGCGACCCAACCGGCCCCGACCAAGCCGATCCGCCGAAGGGCACTCAATGGACTGCTCCCGCCCTGGTCGGGCCGCCTCCCGGCATAGAGAGTGTGGGAACGGCGGCCGTGTTCCGCGCATCGAACAGAAAGGCGGCATCGGGCCGGAAGAACAGGTCGACGACCTCGCCCACCCGCGCTCGCGTGTCGCGCGGCAGGCGCGCCGTGCATTCAGTTCCCCCCTCCGTCTCCACGACGAGGAGCGTCTCGGCGCCGAGCGGCTCGACGGCGAAAACCCGCCCGCGGATCCGGCCTGCCCCCGCAGTCCCGGTGGATTCGGCGGAGAGGTGCAAGTCCTCCGCCCGAACGCCGAGCACCACCTCGCGGCCGGCGAGAGGGGCGAGCGCGACCGGCGTCCAGCGTGTGAGCGCGGTATCGATCGCGGCTGTGTAGACCCGGCCCCCGCCGGTGAGCGGCACGGTGAACAAGTTCATTGGCGGCGAACCGAGGAAGCGGGCGACGAAGGTGTCGGCCGGGTTCCAGTAGACGTCGAGCGGTCTCCCAACCTGGGCGACGCGCCCGCCATTCATGACGCAGATCCGCGTCCCCATGGTCATCGCCTCGACCTGGTCGTGGGTCACGTAGATCATCGTGGATGCGAGGCGATGATGCTGCTTGATCAGCTCGTTGCGCGTGTTGACGCGCAGGGCCGCGTCGAGGTTCGACAGCGGCTCGTCGAACAGGAAGACCATCGGCTCGCGCACCATGGCGCGCCCGAGCGCCACCCGCTGGCGCTGTCCGCCCGACAGGGCTTGGGGCCTGCGCTCGAGGTAGGGCACGAGACCTAGCATCGCGGCGGTCTCCTTGACCCGCCTCTCGATCTCGGCGGACGGCGTACGGCGACGCTTGAGGCCGAAGGCCAGGTTCTCGGCGACTGTCATGTGCGGGTAGAGGGCGTAGGACTGGAACACCATCGCGATGTCGCGGTCCTTGGCGGGCACATCGTTCATCGTCCGACCGTCGATCGAGAGCGTACCGGACGAGATGGTCTCCAGGCCGGCGATCATGCGCAGGGTCGTGGACTTGCCGCAGCCGGACGGGCCGAGCAGCACCATGAACTCGCCGTCCCCGACCGTGACGTCGACGTTGTCGACCACGGTCGGGCCGCCGGAGCCGTAGCGCTTGCAGATCTTGGACAGCTGAACGACGGCCATCGGGGTCCTTACTTGACGGCGCCCGCAGTCATGCCGCGGATCAGCTTCTCGGAGAAGAAGACGTAGGCGAGGATCACGGGCACGACCGAGATCATGACCCCGGCCGCGATCATGCCGATGTCCTGGAAATGGTCGCCCATGAAGGCCCGGATGCCGATCGGGAGGGTGCGCTTGTCCGGATCGGTGATGAGCACCACCGCGAACAGGAACTCGTTCCAGAGCTGGATGAAGTTCAGGATCAGGGTGGTGGCGATCGCCGGCATGCCGATCGGCAGAACGATGCGGCGGAAGATCTCGATGTCGCCGTAGCCATCCATCTTGGCGGCGTCGAAGAGGTCCTGCGGGATCCGGGCGAAGAATCCCTCCAGCAGGTACACCGTCAGCGGCAGCTGGAGCGAGACGTAGACGAGCGTCAGCCCGAGGAGGCTGTTGTAGAGCCCGTAATCGACCAGGATCTGATAGAGCGAGATCAGGGTGATCTGCGGCGGGAAAATGATCGACGAGAACAGGATGCCGTAGATGATGCGGTTGCCGCGGAAGCGGTAACGGGCGAGGGCGTGGGCGGCCGCGGCGCCGACCAGCGTCACCACCGCGACCGCGGCGACGACGACCACGGTCGAGTTCCAGAAATAGGTGGCGAAGTCGGAATCGACCCAGGCGATCCGGAACTGCTCCCAGTGGAACGGTCGGGGCCACGCGTAGTGGTCGGCCGAGATCTCGCCCGTGGTGCGCACCGACATGGTGGCCAGCCACAGGAACGGCCCGAGCGTGTAGACGGTGTAGGCGGCGATCACGACCGCGAGGGCGGTCCGGCTCGCCAGGAAGCCGCCCCGCCCGGCGGCCGGGGGCAGGGTCGCGTCGGCGCTCACGTCAGTACTCCAGCCGGTCGCGGGACTTGAACACCCGGTTGAGGACGATGACGGCCGCGCAGACCACGCCGAACCAGACCGTCGCGATCGCCGACGGGTAACCGAGATCGAAGGTGTTCCAGTTGAAGGCGCGCTTGTAGACGTAGGTCGAGACCGTCTCGGTCGCCCAGAGCGGGCCCCCGCCGGTCATGATCCAGACGAGGTCGAAGACCTTCATCTTGCCGATGAAGGCGAGGACGTAGAGGTTGAGCAGCGTGGGCCGCAGCATCGGCACGATGATGTGGCGCAGCTTGGCGCCCCAGCCGCAATTGTCGAGTTCCGCCGCCTCCAGCACCTCGGACGGCAATGCGTGGATCGCCGCCAGACAGACCACCATGTTGAACCCGGCCCACTTCCAGGCATGCGTCACGATCAGGGCCGCCAGCGCCGTGTTCGGGTCGCCGAGCCAGGAGCGGGCCAGGACGCCGAGGCCGACGGCCCGGAGGCCGTCGTTCACCACGCCCCAATCGTAGTTGTAGATCCACATCCAGAGGATCGCGACCACGACGTAGGAGAGAAGGACGGGCGTGAACCACGCGACCCTCAGGAACCGCGCGAACGGGACGCCGGCGTAGAGCGCGAGCGCCAGGAGGAGGCCTGTCGCGACGTCCAGAACCGGGGCGACGAAGGCCCACACGAACGTGTTGCGGACCGCGATCCAGAACGTCTCGTCGCCGATGAGGTCGCGATAATTGGCGAGGCCGACGTAGCTGCGCTCCATCCCCTCGATCGTGAACAGGCTGTCGAAGATCGTCCGGAAGGCCGGATAGGCCGTCAGGCCGAGATAGATGACGAGCGCGGGGGCGAGGAACACCAGCAGGACGGGCCAGGGCACCCGCCGCGGATCCGACACGCGGCCGGATGCCGGTACGCTCTCCGGAAGCGCCGCCTTCGTCTCGACAGCCGTCGTCCCCGCCACCGCGTCAGCTCCCTTTGCGGCAGGCCGCGTCCATCTTGTCGGCGGCCTCGTCCACCCCGATCAGGCCGGCCGGAAGGGCGTTGTTCATGACCTGGGTGTACGTCTCGGCGCACTTGGATCGATAGTACATGAGCGGCGTTCCGAAGAAGTAGGTCGCGCCTTTGTTGCGGGCGTTCAGCTCGGCGAAATATTCCGCGTGGCTCGATTTGATCTTGGCAGGGTCAGATTTCAGACCGGTCTGCAGGGAAACCTGATCCATCCACTTGTCGCCGTTCCCAGGCGCGGCCATGGAGTCGAGCAGCGCGCCGGCGCAGGCCTTATTCTTCCCGCGCGCATACATGACGAAGCTGCCGGCCACCGCCAGCGTCTTGCAGGTCGGGCACTGGCCATCGTCCATGGCCGGGAACTGCATGATGCCGAGCGGGAAGCTCACCGGCATGCCCCCGCTCTCGGGCGGGGCGAAGGCGCGTCCCGTGAACCAGCTCGGATCCGGGAAGGTGAGGGAACCCGGCTTCTGGTAGAAGTAGTAGTGGGACTCGCCGAGCTTCAGCGTCGCGAAGCTTTTTGGATAGGCGCCGTCATCCACCAGCCCCTTGAACCAGGTCATCACCGCGTGGACACGCGGATCCTTGAAGGACAGCGTCCCGTTCAGGAGTTTCCCGTAATCCTCAGTGCCCAGCTTGCGCAGGAGCGACTCGAACAGCAGCAGGCCGCCGGGGAACGGTCGGTCGCCGACGCCCTGGGACACGGGCGTGATGCCGGCCGCGACACCCTTCCTGACCAAGTCCGCGAAGCCGGACTGCGTGAGCTGGAAGGAGGGCGGTACCTCGACCCCGACCTTCTTCACCAGATCCTTGTTGTAGTACAGCTCGACCGTGTAGGCCTCGACAGGCAGGCCGTAGACCTTGCCCTTGGAGGTCCAGGCCGGCTTGGCCCAATCCTCCAGCTTGGCCAAGTCGACATGGCCATCGAGCGGCTCGAGGAAGCCGCCCGCCAGGAACTCGGGCTGGTCGGGCTCCAGATAGAAAACGTCCGGTGCCTGGCCGGTGCGAACGGCGGATTTGGCCTGCGTGTAGATGTCGGCCTTCGGGATGAAGCTCAGCTTGACCGCGCACTGCTTGTTAGCGGCCTCAAATTCCCGGACGCGTGCGGCCACCCATTCCTTCTTGGCCGGCTCGTCCGGCCAGTTCGACCACATCGTGATCTGAACGGGCTCGGCCGCCACGGCAGTCCCGGCCGCGAGCAGGCCCAAGCCGAAGAGGGCCGCTATCCCGGTGCCCGCCCTGCGCATCGCACCTTCCTCCCTTGTGATTGTTACGCCGATCGTCCGCGACCGGTCCGAAGTTGTCAATAAAAATGCGGGCGGCTCGGACAGCCCCGCCGATGCCGCCTCCGATCTCGTGCATTTTATTGACAATCGAGTGCGTGGCCGCAAATTCGCGGAAGCCCGCGGTGCATGATTCGGGGGAAGGCTTCCGTCTGGCGAGTGGCCGCATGAGAGGTTGTCGCGGTACGGGAATGCCGAGCGCTCGCTTTGCGTGCGCAAGTCCCTCCTTCAACGGTGATCAGGTAACGCGGGGCTGTCGGTCAGGCGGGTGTCGTCAGGCCGATGGCGGCGTTCTCCTCGGGTGTGGCGAGGGCGTAGCCGTATGCCGCCGCGTGACGCAGGAAGGCATGCAGGTCGTCCCGGCCCGGTGGGCGTAGTTTCCGGGTCGCGGGTGCCGTGCCTATCGTCGCGAAGAAGCGGGCCCTGCGCACCGTCGCGCCCATCAGCATGCGTGCCACCGTCTGAGTGGGATTGCGCACGGCGTCGCGGATGCGTGGAGGCACGTAGGCGGCCTGATACGGCCCGACCGCCTCCCACTCGGTCGTCGGTCCTTCACGGAAGATCCCCAGTCGGCCAGGCAACCTGATTGTCCTGACGGGCTCTGTGCAAAAGAATTATTGATCGGATATAAGGCATTGACAAGCTGTTAACCATCACTCCGATCAACTGGCCGATAAACCATCCACGATGCTGATCGTATCAACGCAAGCCGTATACTGCTCTGATCATCACGGTTTGCCCCCGCAATGGCACTGCAGCTCCTTCAAGAATTCCGGTCGGACCGCTCCGGCGCTTCCGCTGTCGAGTTCAGCCTGGTCGCCCCCCTGTTTGTCGGCCTGATGATGGCGATCTGCGAGTTCTCGTTCGCCTTCTTCACGCTTACCTCCGCACAGCAAGCCGTATGGACCGAAGCGCGCCAACTCGCCCTTGGCCGGATCACGACGACGGCTGCCCATGACGCCGTGGTGGCTGCCCTCCCACGCTGGGCGCAGACGAAGGCGACAGTGACAGCCGCCAAAGATCCCGCTGACGCCACTCGCTACCTGGTCACAGCCGCGATCCCTCTCACCAGCGCAGCGCCGACGAGCTTCTTCGCCAGCCTCTACGGCACCCGATCGATGACTGCCTCCGCAACGTTGCCCCAGGAGAGCCAATGATGCGGAGGTTCCTGCGCAACGAGGAGGGCGGGATCACGGTGCTCTCCGCGCTGACCATGCCGGTTATGCTCGGCGTCGGCGCCCTCGCGGTCGACCTGGGTGTACTGCGCTACAACGGTATGCGCCTGCAGATTGCCGCTGATGCTGGGGCGATTGCGGGCGTGCGCCAGTTGCCGTCATCGACGAACGCAGTCCAGGCAGCGGTCACCCTGGCGAACCTGAACGCGCCGCCCAACGCCGGGCAAGTGACGCTCGCCAGCGACGTCGAGTTGGTCGTCTACGACGCCTCCACCAAGACGTACCGAGCACCGGATGCGAACACACCCGCGAATGCCGTGCGGGTGACGGCTGCCAGAGACGTCGCGCATCAGAACCAGGTGCCCGGCTTCTTCTCGCGCTTTGCCGGCTCGGCCGGTCCGTTCAGCCTGTCGGCCCACTCAATCGCCATCATGACCAGCGACGGGGACGGTGTCGCTGGTACGGCCTGCCTGTACGCGCTCGATCCGACGAGCGCGGACACACTCACGATTGCCGGCAGCACAGCGGTGACGCTGAACTGCGCGGCGAGGGCAAAGTCCTCCGCAGCGACCGCGATCTCATCGAACGGCAACGCCGCGCAGATGACGGCGACTTCGATCTGCCAAGCCAACACTCCGTCCCAGAGCCCCCGCGGCTACAGCCCAGCCGTCAGCAAGTGCGGCTCACCCACGACCGATCCGCTCGCGGCGGTCGCCGAGCCTACACCGACCAACTGCAGAGCGGGAGGCACCTTGAGTGGGACGCTCACGTCGGGCTGCTACACCGGGGCGGCGACGTTCAGGGGCAACGTCACCCTGGCGGCGGGGATCTACTACTTCCAGGGCGCGTCGGTCAAAATCGACAGCAATGCCACCATCTCTGGATCGGGCGTGACCCTGTTCCTCGATGCGAACTCGTCCCTCGATATCACTGGTACGCCATCGATCAGCCTGACCGCCCCGAGCAGCGGATCGCTCACGGGCATCGTGCTCTTCCAATCGCGCTCGGCGAGCGGCACCTCCCTGTCGATCAGCGGCAACTCCACCGTCTCTCTTGACGGGGTGCTGTATGCACCAGCCACATCGGTGACGTTCACAGGAAACGGAACGACCACGAACCCGGCCCGCTACGGTTCGGTGATCGCATCGCAGGTCCACTTTACCGGGAACTCGGCCTTCACGTTCGGCTCCACGCTGCCGAGTGGGCCAGGCAATGGGCACTCTGCCTTGGTGAATTGATTGCGCTGATCGCAAGCGTCCGATCCGAACCGCTCAAGTTCGGAAACGAGCGGCGACGGTCCCTGCTGAGGCATGTACCCACACGCTGACCGGTATTGTTCACACAGCCGACGACGACTGGAGACCCGACCGGGCGCGCTATCCAAGTACGCGAAGGCCTGCTCCGGTGCCCTATGCGGATGTTGCGCAGGTCCGCAATCCAGGCCAGCCAGACTACCAAAAGGCAGACTTCCTGAAGGCCCGAGATGGGTCGACTTCTGGCGTCCAGCCCATGTCGCGCGAGCGGTCGCTTTCCCCTACCTTCGTCCAGAAGCGGACCGGCAGCTTCCGGCCATACCCGGCCAGCCGCTCCACAAGTACTCCGCCGATCCGAGCTGTTCGACGCGTGGATCGCGTGCGGACGCTGCTCACTCGGCGGCTGTGTCGCACGTCTCCGGCGGGGGACAATTGCACATGAGATTTCGGTCGCCGTAAGCGTTGTCTACCCTGTTGATCGGAGGCCAGTACTTGTCCATCCTCCGCGCCCCTGCCGGAAAACAGGCGGCCTCGCGGGAATAGGGTCGCTCCCAGGCGCCGATGAGGTCTTGCACCGTGTGCGGCGCATTCTTGAGCGGGTTGTCGGTCCGATCTGCTCGCCCGGTCTCGATCGCGCGGATCTCCTCGCGGATCGCCAGCATCGCGTCGCAGAACCGATCGATCTCGCCCTTGGTTTCGGATTCGGTCGGTTCAATCATCAGAGTGCCCGCGACCGGCCAGCTCATGGTCGGCGGGTGGAAGCCGCAGTCGATCAGCCGCTTGGACACGTCCTCATTCGTGATACCGGCGCTCTTCTGGAACGGCCGTAGGTCGACGATGCATTCGTGTGCGACGCGGCCCTTCGCGCCCGCGTAGAGGATCGAGTATGCGCCCTCCAGGCGCTTGGCGATGTAGTTGGCATTGAGAATCGCCACGCGCGTGGCCTGGGTGAGGCCGCGCCCGCCCATCATCAGGCAGTAGCTCCACGAGATCGGCAGGATCGAGGCCGAGCCGAACGGTGCGGCCGAGACCGCCCCTGCCTCTCCATTGCGTGGGTCGGTCGGCAGGAAGGGGATCAGATGCGCCTTAACGCCGATCGGCCCCATGCCCGGCCCGCCGCCGCCGTGCGGGATGCAGAAGGTCTTGTGCAGGTTGAGGTGACTCACGTCGGCGCCGATGTCGCCGGGCCGGCCGAGCCCGACCAGCGCATTGAGGTTCGCCCCGTCGAGGTAGACCTGGCCGCCATGGGCATGGACGATGTCGCAGATCTCGCGCACGCGCGCCTCGAACACGCCGTGCGTCGACGGATAGGTGATCATGCAGGCGGCGAGTCGATCCGCATACTGCTCGGCCTTGCGGCGGAAATCAGCCACGTCGACATTGCCGCCGGAATCGGCGCCGACCACCACCACGCTCATCCCGCACATCTGCGCCGAGGCCGGGTTGGTGCCGTGCGCCGAGGAAGGGATCAGGCAGACATTGCGGTGTCCCTCATTCCGAGAGAGGTGATAGCCGCGGATCGCGAGAAGTCCGGCGTACTCACCCTGCGCGCCCGAGTTGGGCTGCATCGACATCGCGTCGTAGCCGGTGATCGCACAGAGCTTCTGGGACAGGTCGTCGATCAGCGCACGGTAACCGAGCGCTTGGTCATCGGGAACGAAGGGGTGAATCTCCGAGAATTCCGGCCAGGAGATCGGCAGCATCTCTGCCGTGGCATTGAGCTTCATCGTGCAGGAGCCAAGCGGGATCATCGCTCGGTCGAGAGCGAGGTCGCGGTCGGCGAGGCGGCGCATGTAGCGCGTCATCTCGCTCTCGGCCCGGTTCATATGAAAGATCGGGTGGGTCAGGTAGGCGGAGGTGCGGCGCAGGGCCTCCGGCAGCCGCGTTTCAGGCCACGTCTCGTCGTAGGCGAGGTGATCGCCGCCGAAGGCGCGCCACACCGCCTGGACAATGTCCGGCCTTGTGCGTTCGTCGACCGTGATGCCGACGCGGTCCTCGCCCACCTTGCGAAGGTTGACGCCATTGGCCACTGCGCTCCTCATGATCACGCCCTGGAATGGGCCGACTGGCACCGTCACCGTGTCGAAGAACGACGCGTGATCGGGTGTGAAGCCAAGGCGCTCGAGCCCCTCGGCGAGGCGCACCGCATCCCGGTGCACACGGCTCGCGATCGATCTCAACCCGGCCGGCCCATGATAGACCGCGTACATCGAGGCAACGATGGCGAGTAGCACCTGGCTCGTGCAGATGTTGGAGGTCGCCTTCTCGCGCCGGATGTGCTGCTCGCGGGTCTGCAGCGCCAGGCGGTAGGCGCGGTTGCCGCGGGCGTCGACCGAGACGCCGACGATCCGGCCGGGCAGAGCCCGCTTGTGCGCGTCGCGGGTCGCCATGTAGGCCGCGTGCGGCCCGCCATAGCCCATCGGCACGCCGTAGCGCTGCATCGAACCGACCGCGATGTCGGCGCCCATCTCCCCCGGCGCCTTGAGCAGAGTTAACGCCAGTGGGTCGGCGGCGACGACAGCAATCGCGCCGGCCTCGTTCAAGGCCGCAATTGGGCCCGAGAAGTCGTGGACCGCGCCGTTCACAGCCGGATACTGGAACAGCGCACCGAAAACGGCCCGAGGATCGAGTTCCGTGAAGGGATCGCCGACAATCACGCGCCAGCCGAGCGGCGCGGCGCGGGTCTTCAGCACGGCGATCGTCTGCGGCAGGCAGTCCCGGTCGACGAAGAAGGCGTCCGCCCTGGAGCCCGCAATGCGCTTGGCCACGCCCATTGCCTCGGCCGCGGCAGTCGCCTCGTCGAGAAGCGAGGCGTTGGCGACGTCGAGCGCGGTGAGATCGGAGACCAGCGTCTGGAAGTTCAGCAGTGCTTCGAGCCGGCCCTGGCTGATCTCCGGCTGATAGGGCGAGTAGGCCGTGTACCACGCCGGATTTTCGAAGATGTTCCGCTGGATCGCGGGCGGCATAGTCGTTCCGTGATAGCCCTGGCCGATCAGGGAGACGAGGAGCCGGTTCTTGTCGGCCGTCCCGCGCAGCCGGTCGATCGAGCGCCGCTCGGTGAGTGCGCGCCCGAAGTCGATGGGTTCAGCTTGCCGAATGTCGGGAGGCACGGTCTCTTCGATCAGGGCGTCGAGGCTCGGCGCACCGACGCACCCCAGCATCTCGGCGATCTCGGCCACCGTTGGGCCGATATGGCGGCGGTTGGCGAAGTCGTAAGGGTCATAGTTGCTGGGGGCGATCGTCATGGGCGGATCACGGTCCAGGTGGGCGTCTGCGGATCGTCGCGCGGTCTTGTCTGTCGCGATCAGCCGGTCAAACGACTGGCCATTCGGCGCAGAGTTACTTGTCCAGGGCGCCGTAGGCTGCCTCGTCCAAGAGTGCGTCCAGCGCGGCCGGGTCCGCGAGGCGCATCCGATAGAGCCAGCCCGCGCCCTGCGGATCAGCGCCGACGCCGGCGGGATTGTTGACTGCCGCCTCGTTCACCTCCGTCACCTCGCCGTCCAGCGGCGCGAAGACGTCGGAGGCTGCCTTGACCGACTCGACCACCGCGGCCGGCTCGCCCTTGGTCAGCTGGGCCCCAACCTTCGGCAACGCGACGTAGACGAGTTCGCCAAGCATCTCGGCGGCGTGCGCGGTGATGCCGACCGTGGCGACGCCGTCCTCCAGCCGCAGCCACTCGTGATCCTCGGTAAATCTCAGCATGATGATCTCCCAGATCAGCCGCGTTTGTACCTGGCGGGGACGAAGGGAAGGGGTGCTACGGCCACCGGCAAGCGCTGGCCGCGCACCTCCGCGAAGACTCTGGTGCCGGGCTCGGTCAGCGCGGCAGGCAGGTAGCCCATCGCCACGGGCACGCCGAGGCTCGGGCCGAAGCCGCCCGAGGTGACGCGGCCGGCGGGGGCGGCAGCGCCGATCTCGGCGAAGAGGAGCGCCCCGGCGCGCACGGGCGCACGCCCCTCCGGGAGCAGGCCGACGCGGCGGCGCGCGGGTCCCTCGGCTATCTCGGCCAGGATGCGTGTATCGCCCGGGAAACCGCCAGCCCGGCTGCCGCCGCTACGCCGGGCGGGCGAGATCGCGAAGGTCAGAGCGGCCTCGACGGGGCTCGTGGTCGCGTCGATGTCGGTGCCGTGCAGGCAGAGGCCGGCCTCTAGGCGCAGGGAGTCGCGCGCGCCGAGGCCGATCGGCCGCACCGCGGGATCGGCGAGCAGCGCCTCCGCGACCGCTTCGGTCGCTGCGCGCGGCGTCGAGATCTCGAAGCCGTCCTCGCCCGTGTAGCCCGAACGGGTCACGAGGCAGGGTGCGCCCACGACCTCGATCCGGTGCGCGTCCATGAAACGCATGTCTTCGACCGCCGGGGCGAGCGCGGCGAGCACGGTTTCGGCAGCGGGACCCTGCAGGGCAAGGAGCCCCCGGCCCAAAACGTCGACGGCCACCTCGGAGGGCAGGCGCGCCCGCAGGTACGCGGCGTCCGCCCGCTTGTTGGCGGCGTTGACCACGAGAACGAGGCGATCGCCGAAATTGGCGATCATCAGGTCGTCGAGGCTGCCGCCGGCCGCGTCGGTGAAGAGCCCGTAGCACTGCCGGCCCGGCGCCAGCCCGACCACATCGGCCGGAACCATGGCTTCGAGAGAGCGTGCGGCCTCAGCCGGATCGTCAGAACTCAGGGCGATCTGGCCCATATGCGATATGTCGAACAGCCCGGCGGCGGCGCGCGTGTGCAGGTGCTCCTTCAGCACACCTCCCGGGTACTGGATGGGCATCGCGTAACCCGCGAACGACCCCATTCTCGCACCCAGGCGCAGGTGCAAATCATAGAGCGGCGTGCGTTCGAGGGGGGCGGTCTCGGCGACCGTTGCCGGCATCTGGACTCTCCGCGACGAGACCGCCGGACGCACCGCACGGGTGTGTCCGATTGCCCCCATCTGTCGCGCTTACCTGAGAGTTTCCCTCACGTCGCAGACGCGAGGTTTCTCCTTCGGTGGACACCGTGCGGTGCCTCTCTCCAGATCGTCCAACGATACGGTGATTGTGCCTGAGAGTTTCCGGGGGTGGTTGCTCCGTCGGCGCCATACCTGACTTGTGATCGGGCTGGGCTCTCCCGCATCGCCTTGAGGACGCGCTGAGATAAGCATATGGGGCCTCGCAGCACAACACGAAGCGATGAAGGCACCCGAATGGGTGTCTGGCACCTCGGGTCGTTTCCCCTGGCGTGGTGTAGCTTGCTGAGAGCCACCACGATCACCGGCTTGGGCCGGGAGGATCAGGCTGCCAGGGTGGGCAGGCTGACGAGGGGATCATCGCCGATCGGAGCGATGCTTTCCAGGGTGATGTAGCGCGAGCGCTGGACGGCCCACTCGTCGTTCTGTTCCAGCAGGATCGCGCCCACGAGGCGCGTGATGGCCGCCTCGTTGGGGAAGATGCCGACCACCTCGGTCCGGCGTTTGATCTCACCGTTCAGGCGTTCCAGCGGGTTCGTGGAGTGCAGCTTGACCCGATGCTGGATGGGGAAGCCCATGTAGGCCAGCACGTCCGGCTCGGCCTCGTCCATCAGCGCGGCGAGTTTGGGCACCTTGGGCCGGAGTTGATCGGCCACGCGCCGCCACTGGAGCCGGGCCGCCTCGGCGTCATCCTGGGCGAACGCCGTGGCGATGAAGGCGGAGACGACGCGCCGCCCGCTGCGCCCGGCATGGGCGAGCACGTTGCGCATGAAGTGGACACGGCAGCGCTGCCAGGTCGCGTTCATGATCTTGGCCACTGACGCCTTGATGCCCTCGTGCGCATCCGAGATGACCAGCTTCACGCCGCGCAGGCCCCGGCGCGCCAGCTTGCGGAGAAAGTCCGTCCAGAACGTCTCGGCTTCGGAGGGACCGACATCCATGCCCAGCACCTCACGCCGGCCGTCGCTGTTGACGCCCACCGCCACGATCACCGCCACCGAGACGATGCGTCCGTCCTGGCGCACCTTCACGTAGGTCGCATCGATCCAGAGGTAGGGCCACTCGCCCTCGAGCGGACGGTCGAGGAACGCGCCGACCCGCTCGTCGATCTCCTGGCAGAGCCGGCTGACTTGGCTCTTCGACACGCCCGTGCCACCCATGGCTTGGACCAAGTCGTCCACGGACCGGGTCGAGATACCCTGGATGTAGGCCTCCTGGATCACCGCCGTGAGCGCCTTTTCAGCCATCCGGCGCGGTTCCAAGAAAGCCGGGAAGTACGAGCCCTTACGCAGCTTGGGGATGCGCAGTTCGACTGTCCCAGCCCGCGTCTGCCAGTCCCGTCCCGGTAGCCGTTGCGCTGGACCAGCCGCTCGGCGCTCTTCTCGCCGTGGGCCGCGCCGGTCAGGCCGCCGACCTCCAACTCCATCAGGCGTTCGGCCGCAAAGCCGATCATCTCGCGCAGGAGATCTGTGTCGGCGCTCTTCTCCATCAGCCCACGCAGGGCCATCATCTCGTCGGTCATCGGGGGTCTCTCGGGTTTGAGGTTGGTGCCAGCAACCCGACCCTACCCGGCAACCGCCGATGACCACCCCGCGAGAGATCCCGCCTGCTACAGCGCTGGGAGGGGCGCGCAGGCGGGCTCTCCCGCTACCGGCGAGCTACACCACCACCCGGGACACGACCGCACCTCGCGAGACCCTCCCAGAAGCGAACGCCCAACTCAGGTCGTCCATTCGGTCTCGTCAAATCGCTCATGAACCGCTGTGCTTGATACCTTGCGCCGTCGTCTCGGCCGAGCCGGGCACGCTTCGTGCTGAGCTTTGACTCGAGATGAGCCGCCCAAGTTGATCGCTATGGGTAATATCCGCGCCTCATCCCATAAGGCCGTTCGTCTAAACCGACTGTCTGGCATGCAGACAGTCCACTGCGTTGTCCTGTAGAGGCCGTCTTTGTGGTCACCGCTTCGATGAGTTCTGCCCGGGCATTTGCACCTCACCCCGCCACTCTCCGGTGAAGTCCGCCTTCGAGGTGTAGGCAACCGAAAAGTTACCGTTGCCCTTCACACCGGCCAACTCACCGGTGCTGTTGGTGACTTGGTAAGTGCCTCGCGCAGTAACCCGCCCCTGAGGATCAGTGGTGGCCGTGCCTTTGTAGGCGCTTGATGTTGCACCGGAGGGCGTGGTGAACGTGATGGTGCCATGGACGGGTCCCTGCCCATTCTTGAGCGTCACCGTCTCGACCCACTGCACCTTGGCGCCATCGAGCGGCGTGCCGGGACCCGTATTCATTCCCGAGGCCGTCTGCTGGATCTCCACCTCGTTCGGCCCACGCGGGTGCGATGTCTGATTATCGACGTGCCCCGTGTAATTGCCGCCCATCGGCATTGCGAGTGCAGGAGCCATTGCAGCACAGATGATAGCGGCAAGCGCCATAGAGCTGCCTCTCGGTGTGAGGGTCCGCCCAACCATCATCACGGGCAGCAGCATATCCTTGCTCATGCGACCTCCTATAGTGGCTGGCGCAGGTCGGAGCCCATCTCTCGACACGATCTGCACAGTGAACATGAAGGCGAATTGGGTAGGCCTTCAAACTGCAGATCACCATGGTTGATGCTGAACGTCCTGGCAGGATCGCTGAATGGCGCTGAAATTTTCCGAATGATTCTGAAATCGTGTTGAGATTTCGAGATTTCGCTGCCCACTTCTTGGGATCTGCTGCCTCTGGTCCGCTGGTGCCGACCGCACGAAGTGCGGGGCATTGCCGTTAGCCTCTCGATCAGTCCCGAGGAAGGCGTCGGCTTAGCCGCAAAGGGAGAACCCTGCCGGTTCCTCTAGCAAGAGCCACCGGATTTTCACTGGTCAGAGCGACGTTTTAGATGAACCGCGTATGGCGGTTGTCGAGCGGCAGGATCATTGGCGGCTCAAGGCGCGCGTGATTCTGCGTCCTGACGCTTGGATGGCGGCCGTTCGCCTTGAGTTTCCCGACGTATGGTGATTGCTATCTGCGGTACACGGTCGACACAGATCGGTCTTCGATGATCGACGGCATCACGCTCTCCGACGTCGCAATCGATCTCCGGCGCGAGCAGGTCGTCGGGCACGACGGGCAGCGGCGGGAGCTGCGTCCTCGCTCCTTCGACGTGTTGCGGCGACTTGCTGCAAGCGCGGGCGATCTCGTCAGCAAGGATGCGCTCCTCACTGATTGCTGGCCCGGCGTTATCGTCACTGAAGATTCCCTCACCCAGTGCATCTCAGAGATACGCAAGGTTCTGGGTCCTGATGCGCGGGACCTCATCCGAACCATCCCTCGGCGCGGCTACATGCTGGTCCTGCCCGACGAGACCAAGCCCGCAGCCGCCGTGCGCAGTGACGTCAGGCCTCCAGCGAGCTTCTGGCCGAGCATCGCCGTCCTGCCCTTCGACGAATTCACGGACGGCCCAGGCGCCTACGGGGCTTTGGGGGCGGGCTTTGCCGAAGACATCATCACTGAGCTTTCCCGCAATCGGAACATCACCGTCATCGCTCGCCAAAGCTCCTTCGCAGCAAAGTCGAGCGGCGGAACGGCGGCGGATGTCGCGCGGCTCCTCGACGTGCGCTACGTGCTTGAGGGCAGCATCCGGCGTGCCGGCGAGCGCATGATCGTCAACGCGCAGCTCGTGGAAGGCCCCTCGAACAGCCACGTCTGGGCAGAACGCTACGCCTTTGCGGCGGGCGAGGTCTACGCGGTGCAGGACGAGCTGGTGGTGCGGATTGCCGGTACTTTGTTCTCGGGCCTTCAGAGCCACGAGCAGGCCGCGAGCCTGCGTCGGCCACCGGCAAGCCTCGACGTGTACGAGCTCACGCTCCAGGCACTCGCGCACATGCTGCAGTTCAGCCACGCTGGCGTCACGGCGGCGCTGGAGGAGGTTGAGCGGGCTGTTGCCCTGGATCCCACCTATGCACCGGCGCACATCGCGCGGGGCTTCTGTCTCGCGACGGATGCCGGCATGGCGATCTCCGGCGAAGCTGGCCCGGAGCGTCTGGTGGATGCCGTGCAGGCAATCCGTCATGGGCTGGAACTCGATGCGTCGCTACCGGTCGGCCACCGCGCCCTGAGCTATGCGCTCCTGGTGACCGGCCGATGCGATGAGGCCTTGATCGCTGCCGAACGCGGGGTTGCTCTCAGTCCTGGCGATGCCCTGGCTCTGGCCTTTCTCAGCCTGGCCCAAACCGCGATGGGCCGCTACGCCGCCGCACTCGCCAGCATCGATCGCGCGATCGGCCTCAGCCCCTTGGCTCCCGGCTTCTTCCAGGGCGTGGCCGCAAGCCCACTCTATGCCCTGGACCGCTTCGATGAGGCGGTCCGGAACGCAACCGAGGCCAGCTTCAGGAGCCCGAGCTACCTGATGGCTTACGTCATGGCAGCCGCCTCATGCGTCGCTCTGGGACGCAGGGATGAAGCGTCAACGTGGATCTCGGATCTCTTGCAACGGAGCGCAGGGTTCAGCCTCGCTCTTCCGAGAGTGGCGAACGCTTACCGGCATGACCAAGGCATGGCGGAGCGGTTCAGCCAGCACCTGCGCGTGGCCGGGCTACCCGGCTGACGACCGCGCCGGGTTTGGGATCGCGCCTCGACACGGCCGATCGGGACGCCTCCCTGAGCGTCAGCCGGTTTGCCGGTTATCGGGCCGGCTCTGAACGATCGAGGGTCCGGACAGCACTGGTGTGAAGGGGCCGACGGGTATGACAGCGGTACGCCGAGAGGCCCCAGATTGCAGCGCCTGTCCCGACCTCTTCGTCATCATGCTGGGGATGCAGGTGCACACCGGCTACGGTTTGAAGACGCTTCTCGGCCTCGGGAAGCCCTTCGACGCGGCCGGTGTCACCCGGCCCGAAGGACTGCTTTATTACAAGAACCGGATCATATTCAGCCTGAGGCCGGCCCCTATCGGCATGCGCTGGTACTGGCGTGACATGCAGAGCCTACAGGCTTGTTCAAAGTCGGATCCACACCGCATTTGTCGGATACCACGATACCCAGGCGTGGACTCTCTCGCTCCGAGAGTGGCGCCCTGTCGGGTGAGCTTTATGGAAGCGCTGTAGTTCACCCATATGAACAGAACGCCGCGAGCATCACCGCGTGAGCTGAGAGGCAACGGCGTCTCTCATACCCCGCGCTTGATCATCTGAACGATCTGCTCATCGGTTTTCCCGCGGGGCCGGTATCCTCGGCGCTCCAACGCGATGATCATGTTCTCACGGGTATGAAACTGCTGCTCCAATGATTTGCTCATTGGACCAAAACGGGCGACGACAGCTTGGCGGAGGCGTTCTGGCATACTCATCGGCCAGATATGGCACACCGCGCCCGTTTTATTAAGGCGGGCTCAAGCGGGCGGAGCTGCCATGCGTTCTCATACCGGATCATTCTGCGGTCCGGCCGCGTTTGAGCTTTGCCGCATCGGCCGAAACCCGGAACCTGACGTGCATAGCCCTTTCCTGTCATTCCTGATGCTCGCGATCGAGTCGCAACGCGTCATCGAATTGCGGCTGGTGCGTCTCGCCTGTGGCGGCAGCGAAGGCTGCGCTGAGGCACAGTCGATGGTCATGGAGAAGATCAACGCCGCAGCCGAGGCCATGACGATGCTGATGCTCGGCGGCTCATCCGAAGCCGTCATCGCACGCTACCGCGAGCACGTGGCCGCAAACACGACGCTTGAGATTGTAGGACACCGCAATGCCGAATGCCGATGCCCACTCTTCCGATGCGGCAATGATTGAACCCAATCAGACTGGATACATCCTCAAGGTCACGCGCCCCGATGACGCGGAGCAATCCGGGCATCTGGTGATGTTCTACGCCGCGATCACGACCTCAGAGGACGATGCGCTCGCCATCGTGCGTCGGGCAGTGAAGGCAGACGCGGAAGTCGAGACGACCGGTGTGCGCCTTTCTCAGCAGACGGCCAGCGCGCTCGGTCTTGAGGCGGGCCTCGCTAGAGCCCTCTGACGCGGCTCCGGGATTAGGACACGCCGATCAGCTGCGGCGGCTGGCACCATCGGCCCGGATAGCGCGAAGCCCTGGACTATCACCAAGAGCGGTGCCGATCAGGCGCGCCTCTGGGTCCGCGCCGACGCCACTCCCCGCCTTTTGCTTGAGCGGCCAGTGAGTTGGCGTCTCGACCTCAATAGGTCGGCCACGGCCGATGATGACGCGGTTCGAACCTCCGCGGCATGGTCAGGGGTTGGAGCGCACTTCAGGGAGCGCGGCAGTTCGGGTCGAGGACACGTTTCGTCCGCCCCATCGGTCTCGCTTCCGATGATGCCGCACGCTCCGACGAGGACGCGGTCACGATAGACCGGCAGGCCAATCTGGCGGCGGATGAGTGGCATTCCCTCTCCGGCGACGGTCGAAAATCCTCCAGAAGTCTCGCCGGGCACGGGCATGTAATCGCTCGGATGGTCCGTCGACGCTGACGCGATCGCCTTGCCGATCGCTTGGTGGTTGCTCGTATCTGCTTGCTATGTTGGAGCGCTCGGCATCGGTTCACGCTGTCGACCGGCCCACGCCGGTCGCGGCTTGAGACACGGTTTGCGCCAGCAGGCGGGCCCCTCTCTCAAACAGCGCTCGGCGGATTCAGCGGCGGGCGCTGGAGCAAGCTCTCACTGCGGCGAGTGTCGAGGCCGAGAGAGTGCGCCATGAGGCGCGACGCGATCCCAACCTCGTACTATTATGGGGCGAGTTCTACCTGTAGACTCAGGAGCCGCGAGATCTCCGATCCTGCCTCATCTGCCAGCAGGTCCGCCAGTGTGTAGCCGTCGAGCACGGCCAGGAACGCACCCAAAGCCTCTCCGAGTGCTCGCTTCAGGCGGCACGACGCTGTGATCGCGCAGACCCCGCTCGCGAAGCACTCAACGAGCGCGAGATCGTCCTCAGTCTGCCGCACGACCGCGCCGATGACGATCTCGGCAGCCGGCCTGCCAAGCCGTAAGCCGCCGCCACGGCCACGGATAGTCCGGATCAGCCCTACGCGGCCGAGTTGATGCACCACCTTGGTCAGGTGGTTCTCCGAGATGCCATAGGCGCGCGCGATCGCGGCGATCGAACTCTGCCGCGGCTCATGCAGGCCGACGTATATCAGCGTGCGTAGGGCGTAGTCTGTGTAGCGGGTCAGACGCATCGCGTACCCTGTGTGAAATGAAGGTATATCTCGCTTGCATCTTTAAAGCCAGAGCGGCATAAGATGCAACGCACATACACCTTTGTGAGCTGCTGATGCCGACCCCACTCGCTCCCGCCACCGTCGCGATCATCAAGGCCACCGTGCCGGCCCTTGAGGCTCACGGCCTGACCATCACGAAGCGCATGTACGAGCGCCTCTTCCAGAACGCGGCGATCCGCGACCTCTTCAACCAGTCCCATCACGGCGAGACCGGCTCGCAGCCGAAAGCCCTGGCCCAGGCGGTGCTCGCCTATGCGCGCAACATCGACAATCTCGGCGTCCTCGCGGGGGCGGTCGAGCGCATCGCGCAGAAGCATGTCGCGCTGAACATTCTGCCGGAGCACTACCCCTACGTGGCCGATGCCCTGCTGGGCGCGATCGGCGACGTGCTCGGGGAGGCTGCCACGCCTGAGATCTGCGCGGCCTGGGGCGAGGCATACTGGTTCCTGGCGGAACTGCTGATCGGGCGGGAGGCCACGATCTATCGCGATCTCGCGGCCAAGCCGGGCGGCTGGAACGGCTGGCGTGACTTTGTGGTCGAGAGCGTGGCGCGGGAGAGCGAGACGATCCGCTCCTTCGTCCTGGTGCCTGCCGATGGCGGCCCGGTGCTGCGCCACCAGCCGGGGCAGTATCTCGGTTTCCTCTTCGACCTGCCGGGGCGCGGTGTCCTGAAGCGGAACTACTCGATCTCCTGCGCGCCGAACGACCGGGCCTACCGCATCACCGTCAAGCGCGAGGGCGCGGCAGACGAGCCGGCCGGGATCGTCTCGAACTGGCTGCACGATCACGCCAGATACGGGACGGTGCTTCGCGCGGCACCACCGGCCGGTGACTTCTTCCTCGACCGGGCGTCGAACGCCCCGGTTGTGCTTGTCAGCGGCGGCGTCGGGCTGACCCCGATGATCAGCATGCTGGAGACCATCGCGGCGGAGAGCCCGGACCGGCCGACCTGGTACGTCCACGGGGCGCTCAACGGCCGTGTGCACGCGATGCGTGATCACGCGAAGGCGCTGACCGCCGGCAACGAGAAGGTCCGGTTACACACCTTCTACGCGGAGCCGGAGGCGCATGATCGGCAGGGCGATCACTACGACGCAACCGGCCTGATCAGCGCAGACTGGCTCGTGGCGCAGACGCCCCGTGAGGAGGCCACCTATTATCTCTGCGGTCCCAAGCCGTTCCTCAGCGCGCTGGTAACCGGGCTTCAGCGGCAGGGCATCCCGGCCGAGCGTATTCGCTTCGAGTTCTTCGGTCCGGCGGATGAGCTGATCGAAGAACCGCGGCAGGCGGCGTGAGCACGATGGCGCCGCTCCTTTAGGTGAGCGGCGCCACAGCCGGAGGAGCGCCTGCGTGGACTACACTCGTATTGTGGCTGACGCCATTCTGTCTGCCTCCGCAGATGCGGTGATTGCCTCCGACGGCGATGGTGTTATCCACATCTGGAACCCGGGAGCCGAGCGCATCTTCGGCTACACGGCCGACGAGGCAGTCGGCCAATCGCTCGACATCATCACGCCCGAACGGCTGCGCAAGCGCCACTGGGAGGGGTACCGCAAGACCATGGCGACGGGGGAGAGCCGCTATGGTGAGGGCGCTCTCCTATCCGTCCCCGGCATCCGTAAGGATGGGCGGCAGATCTCGCTGGAGTTCACCATCGTGCCGCTCAAAGATGAGCAGGGGGCGATGATCGGCATGGTCGCGGTGATGCGCGATGTCACAATCCGCTTCACCGAGTTGAAGGTCTTGAGAGAGCGCTTAGCCAAGCTCACCGAGGGGCGTGCCGATACACCGTAGTGAGGGAGCGCATCATGGTTGGTCGTTTAATCAAGCCGCCTGAGATGCCGCCGGATTCTGCGGCTCCCGAACTTCCTAAGTTCGGCGAGTACAGCTCTCCACCCTGCTTCATGCATGAGCTCGATCCCGACTTCATCAGCCCGAAGATGGAGGCGCAACCTTCCGAACCGCGCGCCTCCGAAGTCTCCTCATCCGACTGGCCGAGCGTGCGGCGGTGGCGAAAGGAAACCCGAGCCGCTCTTATTGAGCAACGGGTCAGCATCTCTGCCCAGGACCGCGCCGCCTGGGGCGACCGCATCAGCCGGGCACTTGAAGCCGCACTACCCTCAGCGTCAGGCACATCCATCGGCTTCTACTGGCCCTTCAGGGGCGAGTTCGATGCCAGACCACTTTTGACAGAGCTGCGTGGTAAGGGAACACGACTGGCGCTCCCGGTCGTCGTGGAGAAGGGGCGTCCCCTACAGTTTCGCGCCTGGTCGCCTGGCGAACGCCTGGTCCGAGGCGTCTGGAACATACCCATTCCCGCTGAGGGCGAGGCCGTGGATCCAGACGTTCTGATAGCGCCGCTCGTCGGCTTCGATCCAGCCGGGTACCGCCTCGGGTATGGTGGCGGCTTCTATGACCGGACCATCGCGTCCAGGCCAACGAAGCCACTGGTCATTGGCGTCGGCTTTGCCCTTGCGCGGCTCGCGACGATTTACCCGCAGGCGCACGACATTCCCATGGACGTCATCGTGACAGAAGGTGCCTGGCCAGACTCGGACGAACCTTGATCTCGCTGTGGAGTTGGGATGGTGTTCGCGTTAGATAGTTTCTTAGGCGATGCGGCTCCAATCTACCCTGATTCAGGTTTGCGCGCTCTGGCCTATAAAGCTTTGATGGGCGAGATTGCCGAACTGCGCATCTATGATCATCCAGGCGAGCTGCAGCTTGATGAGTGCAAACTGTCGAGGGATCTTGGTGTCAGCCGCACGCCCATCCGAGAGGCTCTGACAATCCTGGAACACCAGGGGTTCGTACGTCGGCGGCCGCGACACGGCGTGTTCGTTGTTAAGAAGACCAGGCGTGAGATCATCGAGATGGTCTATGCCTGTGCTGCACTGGAGAGCATGGCTGTCCGGTTGGCATGCGCCAAAGCGACGGAGGCGCAGCTCGGCGCGCTTCGTGCGAGCTTCAGCGCCTTCTATGAGGTAGATCCTCCGAGCGGATATCACCGCTACTTTGAGGCTCGATGGCGGTTCTGCCGCCATGCCGCCACGCTCGCTCAATGCGGGGAGATCCTGTCCATGCTCGACCATCTCTTGCTGCATTTGCGGAGCATTCATGAGACGATTTTCCGCCAGAGCATCAATCTCGGATATTTGAGGGCCGCCTATGGAGCGATTATCGAGGCGCTAGAGCTGCGAGACGCCGAGCGCGCGAGCCAGCTTGTTCTAGAAAGAGGCTTCAGGTTTGCTCGCGACATCGAGAGCTGCGGCCATTGTTTCGAGCCTCCGAAAACCGTGATCTAACGATCTCCCGGCTCGATCTGTCGCCGAACCCACGTTCACTGTGGTCGGCTGATTCTCGTGGAGGCGGATCAGTGTTGCTCGCCCATCACATGCCCCCCCCCCGCAGGAATCCGTTCCTTCGGCGTTTTCACACAGTTTCCGTCGGCAGAGGCCTGCCCGTCTTTGCGGCGGATCTACTCCGAAGCAGACGAATTGCGTTCGGCTCACAGGCGCGACGCCGACGACGGCCGGACAACCTACGGCAACTGTGATGAAGCTGTTGCAGATGGTGCGCACGGATCGGCTCTAGCGATCCGACGAACCTATCCATAGCACTGAAGCCAAGCGATGGCGGTTTCGCAACAGGTCGTCACCTCACGTCTGCTGCAGTCTTAGCGCTTCTTCCACAAATCTTCCGGCAGCTTCGAAGTGGGACGGCCTCCGGCTGCCTCAAGTCCCTTCAGCGGTTCATACTGACGGCCAGTCGCGTCAAGCTCAGGCCCGGTCGCCTTCCCGCCAAAGGGACGGAGCTCCTCGCTGACGACGCGGAGTAGCCTCTCTCGAAAAACCGCATCGGGCTCCGGATCGCTCATGCCTTGCGCAACGACCCCACAAGTCAGACGTCCTGCGGCAGTGGCTATTATGGCAGCGTTCCGGAAGCCTTGTGCCCATTGCCGCCAAAGCTGTAACGGCAGTGCTGAATGCAGATAGTTGCTGGCGTCCGAACCTTCAGAGCCGATCCCAATCGCCAGTAGGACGAAAGTGAGCTCTGAGCCGATTCACTTTCGTCCCGCTGTGCATCAATCCCGCCATGAGTAAGCTGGGTGCAAGCTCCCCCAGCGCGGCGGTGGCTCGGCCTTGCCTAGAGGTGGCCGGCGCCGCGCGCCCACTTGTACTTGGCCCCCAGCACCTCGACGGGCAATTCAGTCGAATAGGCGTAGGCTGGGATGCCGTGATCGTAGAGGTACTGCGAGGCCTCCTCGACCTGCACATCGCCCGCGAGCGAGGCAACGATCGGCTTCTCGATGCCCTTGGCGCGCATCTCGTCGCGAACCTCGACGACGTTCTTAGCAAAGACCATCGGAGGCGTGATGATGGTGTGCCAGTAGCCCAGGATGAGCGCGTGGATCCGCTCGTCCTCAAGCCCGAGGCGAATGGTGTTCTGGTAGGTAACCGGAGGCTCGCCGCCCGTGATGTCGACGGGGTTGCCCGCCGCGCCGAAGGGCGGGATGAACCTGCGGAACGCGGCATCGAGATCGTCTGGCATCGCCATGAGCGACAGGCCGTTGTCGACGACGGCATCCGACAGGAGAACGCCGGAGCCACCAGCGCCCGTGATGATCAACACGTTCTCGCCTTTGGGCGTCGGCAGGACCGGCACGCCTCGGGCGAATTCGAGGAGCTGACGCAGCGAGCGGGCTCGGATGACGCCGCACTGTTTGAATACGTCCTCGTAGATCTTGTCATTGCCGGCAAGCGCTCCTGTATGGGA
This sequence comes from Methylobacterium sp. CM6257, assembly GCF_054611515.1. Lineage (NCBI taxonomy): Bacteria > Pseudomonadati > Pseudomonadota > Alphaproteobacteria > Hyphomicrobiales > Methylobacteriaceae > Methylobacterium > Methylobacterium sp. CM6257. The sequence continues at coordinate 4,386,559 of NZ_CM137735.1, read as the reverse complement.
ACTTGCCGCCTTCGCCCCTGCCGAGGTCCGGCCAGCCTTCAGCACGATGACCGGCTTCTTCTTCGAGACGCGGCGGGCAGCCTCCGCGAAGCTGCGGCCGTCTTTCAGATCCTCGCAATGCTGCGCGATCACACGGGTCGAGTCGTCCTGTTCGAAGAACGTGAGCAGATCGTCCTCGTCGATGTCCGACTTGTTCCCGAGTCCTACGATCGCCGAGACGCCCATCTTGGTCGAACGCGAGAAGCCGATGATGGCCATTCCGATTCCACCGGACTGGGACGACAGCGCCGCCTGGCCCTGGACGTCGAAGGGCGTGCAGAAGGTCGCACACAGGTTCTTGGCCATGTAGTAGAAGCCGTAGATGTTCGGCCCCATGAGGCGGATGTTGTAGCGGCGGCCGATCTCTTGGAGCTCGTGCTGTCCCGCCTCGTTCCCGGTCTCGGCAAATCCGGACGGGATAAGAACTGCCCCCGCAATACCCTTTTCGCCGCACTCGGTGAGCGCCGCGGCCACGAATTGAGCAGGGATGGCGAAGACGGCGACGTCCACCGGACCCGGCAAGTCCCTCACCGATCTGTAAGCCTTGATGCCCAGGATGGTGTCCGCTTTCGGGTGAACCGGATAGATCGTGCCTTTGTAGCCGCCATTGATGAGGTTCTTCATCACGGAATTGCCGATCTTGCCATCCTCTGCGGAGGCGCCGATCACCGCCACTGCGTCGGGACGCATGATCCGGTTCATCCCAGCCACGATCTCGTCATGCGACCGGGTTTGAGGCTTGGGGCGCTGCGCGAAGTCCACCACGATCCGCACGTCCGCGGCAGTCGCGTCGCGTGCGGTTGCGAAGACCGGATTGAGGTCGAGTTCGGAGATTTCCGGGAAATCGGTGATGAGTTGTGAGACCTTGACGATAATGTCCGCCAGCGCCTCGCGGTCAACCGCATCCGACCCTCGCACACCCTTCAGCATCTCAGCGGCTTGAATGCCGTCGAGCATCGAGAGCGCATCTTCGCGCGTGGCGGGTGCCAGCCGGAACGTGATGTCTTTCAGCACCTCGACCAGCACGCCGCCGAGCCCGAAGGCCACGAGCTTGCCGAAGGAGTCATCGGTGACCGCACCGATGATGACCTCGGTGCCCCCGATGAGCATCTGCTGAACTTGTACGCCATCGATCCGGGCATCGGCCTTGTAACGCTTTGCGTTGGCCAGGATAGTCTCGTAGCCGTCGGCCACAGCCTGCGCGGAAGAGACGCCGACAATGACGCCGCCAGCTTCCGTCTTATGCAAGATGTCAGGAGACACGATCTTGAGAACGACGGGAAAGCCCATGTTCTCGGCCGCCTGTACGGCGTCCTGCGCCGACGTCGCGAGGGCCTCCTTCGGCACCGGAATGCCGTAAGCGTCACAGACGAGGCGGCCTTCAGGGGCGGTCAGTGCGTCGCGCCCGTCCACCCGCACGCGGTCGAGGATCTGACGGACTGCACTTCTGCTGTCGGCAGGTGAATGTTGGACCGAGCGCTGCAGGGCCGTTTGGGCCATCGTCGTTCCTCCTGATCTTCGATTGTTTTATTTCGTTGGTACTACGAAGGCTACGTAGCCGAACTTATCTGATTTACTCAGCCGCAATCTGAGTCGGTGTACCGATAGCGCCGGAATTGGCGATCTCGCCGACTTCTGCGTCCGAGTACCCGAGCACATCGCGCAGGATCTCGTCGGTGTGCTCGCCGAGCAGCGGAGACCGCTTCACCTCGCTGGGGCTCGCCGAGAGCTTGATGGGATTTCCCACCGTCAGGTACTTGCCGCGGGTCGGATGGTCGACCTCGACGATGGTGCCGGTTTTCCGCAGCGCCTCGTCCTCGGCGATCTCCTTCATCGACAGGATCGGGCCGCAGGGAATGTCGTACTTGTTCAAGGTGTCCATCGCCTCGAACTTCGTCACCTTCATCGTCCACGCCTCGATCCGCGTGAAGATCTCGTTGAGGTGCGGCAGGCGCGCCTTCGGGGTCGCGTAGTTCGGGTCCGTCTTCCAGCCGGGCTCGCCGATGATGTCGCAGATCGGCTCCCACACCGCGGCCTGGGTGATGAAGTAGATGTAGGCGTTGGGATCGTGCTCCCAGCCTTTGCACTTGAGGATGCGGCCAGGCTGGCCGCCGCCGGAATCGTTGCCCGCGCGCGGGGTCGCGTCGCCGAACGGGATGCCCTCGCCGAACTGGCTGTACTCCTTGAGCGGACCGTGCTGCAGCCGCTGCTGGTCACGCAGCTTCACCCGGCACAGGTTGAGCACGCCGTCCTGCATGGCGCAGTCGACCTTCTGGCCGAGCCCGCTCTGGGTGCGATGGTACAGGGCGGTGACGATGCCGAGCGCAAGGTGCAGGCCGGTGCCGGAATCGCCGATCTGCGCGCCCGTGACCATCGGGATGCCGTCCCGGAAACCGGTGGTCGAGGCCGAGCCGCCGGCGCACTGGGCGACGTTCTCGTAGACCTTGCAATCCTCGTAACGGCCAGGCCCGAAGCCCTTGACCGACGCCAGGATCATGCGCGGGTTGACCTCGTGGATCTTCTCCCAGGTGAGCCCCATCCGGGCCAGCGCGCCGGGGGCAAAGTTCTCCACCAGGACGTCGCATTCCTTGATGAGGCGCCAGAGCACCTCCTTGCCCTTCGGGTTCTTCGAATCAAGCGTGATCGAGCGCTTGTTGTGGTTCAGCATCGTGAAATACAGGCTGTCCACATCCGGAATGTCCTGGAGCTGCTGGCGCGTGGCGTCGCCCACGCCCGGCCGCTCGACCTTGATCACGTCTGCCCCGAACCAGGCCAGAAGCTGCGTGCAGGTCGGACCAGATTGGACGTGGGTGAAGTCCAGGATGCGAACGCCTTCAAGGGCCTTGGTCATGGGATAAACCCCAGGCTGTGATGATCAGGACAAAGTCTTAGGAGCGCTCCTCAGGAGCGGGTCTACGGCTCGCGAGATCGCCGATAGCGATCAGAAAGGAGCTTCCGCGACCGGGCCGCTGCTGTTCGACCACAGTCACAGCTCGACGCGCCATCTCAGGATCCTGCATGAGCGATCACGGAAACGTCTCATGCAGGATGTCGCATTCTCGTCTGGCATGCAATATGCCATTTGCATTTTGATGCATCTGCCGCACCCCAGCGCGACAAGCGTTCCTCATTGACCGAGGCCGCGACGTCCCGGCCGGATCCCAAAAGAGCGCACAACCAGATCGCGGGCTCGCCGCTTGACTGCCACGTTCGGATCATCGGCCGCCGGACTCGGGCTTCTGGATGACCGGCTGCATCTGAGCACTCCACGAAACCGCGCTTGCATCGGTCTATCCAAAAATCGGCTCGGCATTATTCTTTAGCAAACCGAAATAGGAAGCCACCACAGCTTTGCCGGAGGTCCTTATCTGCCGGCGCAATTAGGATTCTTGCACAGTTTGAATGCTCGAACCTTCAGTGCGCACCATTTGATCGACCTGTCCACGGCGCGTCTCATCTGCATCGAGCATTTGGCGGCGAATGGGACGCAATACGAACAGCGCGAGCGCAGCAACTGCGATGTTCATCAGCGTGGCAACAACAAACACTGCGTGCCATGTGCCGGTCGTACTCTTCAATACGTTTGCAAGTGGTACGAGCCATGCAGAAGTGCCTTTCGCCGTATACAGCAGCCCTGCGTTCGTGGTCGCAAATTTTGAGCCGTACGTGTCCGTACAAGTCGCAGGAAAAAGGCTATAAATTTCTCCCCAAGTGAAATAGACTATTCCAGCCGTCAATACGAAGGTCACCGGCTGGCTTCCTACGGTTCCAAGCAGCCAGTATGCAACGGCACCCAGTGTGAATACGAGAGCCATCGTGGTCTCCCGTCCGATGTGATCGGATACCCACCCGAAGAACGGCCGCGCCAGTCCATTCAAGACATTGTCGACGACCAGCGCAACCGTAAGCGTTGATGCTCCAAAAATCAGAACCGCGTCGGCGATGCCGTAGTCGCGGGCGATTGGCGCGATTTGCGCTGTCACCATGAGGCCACTTGCTGCGACCATGACAAACATAAGGTACATGACCCAGAACGCTGGCGTACGCACCATTTCAACGGCCGTATAATCCCGATTGGAGACACGAAGCTTCGGCATCGGGGATGCTAGCCCGCGCGGCGGTGCGGCGAGAAACTGTGATAATCCGAGGACCACTGCGCCTTGAGCGAGGCCGAACCACTGAAAAGCAGTCTCGTATCCGTAGGCCGCTATGACTTCCCTGACGGGAATTACAGATAGGGCAGCGCCAGCGCCGAAGCCGGCAGCCGTGATGCCAGCCGCAAGGCCTCTTCGATCAGGGAACCATTTGAGCGCGTTTCCGACGCATGTGCCGTACACAGCGCCCGCACCGACCCCGGCGACGGCGCCAGCGAAATACAACATCACGAGAGAGCTTGCATGGGCATCGATAGTCCATGCCGCTGCTACGAGAACCCCGCCTAACGCCACGATGATCCGGGGGCCAAATCTGTCGACCAGCCAACCCTCGACGGGAACGAGCCACGTTTCAGTAGCAACGAAAATGCTAAAGGACACCTGGATTGCAGCTCGGCCCCAATGGTACTTGGAGTCGATTGGGTTGACGAACAGCGTCCAGCCGTATTGAAGGTTGGCCACCATAACCATACAGATAACGCCGAAGGCAAGTTGCACCCAACGGTAGTTTTCGCCCTTTTTTGATTGAGGAAGCTGGATCACGCTCACCTCCGTCGTCTCCACAATGGCATCGGATTCGCGAATGCCGCTAGTACATCTGTCAAAATATATTACAGAGTTCTTCTAGCCAGCCTTTCGCGATCGGCTTGGCGTGCCGCCCGGCGGACGTTGTCGCTTGCAATAACGACGTGCAGTGCGCCCTTTAGCCGGCACCGCTATAAGAAGCGGAACCTCGCACCGTGAACAGCGAACTGCTCCAATGGATGCGGAACTTCGTCAACGCTCGCGTCGATCACACGCCGATTATAGGGAAAGCGACTCTCCCTCCGTCTGAACTCACTCATGCTGGCGAAGCTGCCAAGCTTTCGCGCCGCGTCCGATATCATGCGCCTTGATTTGGTTATTTGATTTGCATTGCGCGCATATCAGGTAGGCATTTTGAAATGGGCGCTGGAAAACAGGGCCCGCAACGATGCTCAGCCTCAGCAGATCGGCAGACTCGAGGCCGACGCGAGCGGGGAGCATCGTCTCGAACTTCGCCCGCTGCCCGAGCCGAACGCTTGGTGCCGGTACGCGGCTCGAGCACACAGGTCGTGTAAGTCGGGACTCAGATCCGCTCGAAGGCGTGCGCCCGGTCCGCCGCTGCCGCCCTGGAGTTCAGCCCCGGGAACAACGGCGCTGAGACTCGCTCTCGGGAGCAGAAGCCAAATCGAACTTTACGCTGCCCCCTCGTTGATAAGCCCTGAAGGATGGATACAGGATTTCTTGCTGTCTGCGCGTTCAAACCACTGTGGGATGCAAGAGCCCGCTCACGGGAGGTTTGACATGGCGGCCAGCGGCAGCCTCGCGCACGCCTTCCCTGCACTGTCCGAGTCCGAGCATCGTGCGCAACCGCGCCGCGCCGTCATCGCCGGAACCGTCGGCACAACCATCGCGCGGTACGACTTCTTCCTCTACAGTACAGTCACGGGCCTCGTCTTCGCCAAACGCGTTCATCGCGGAGGACGGCAGCCGGGCCGGCACCCGGTTTCGAGAGCGGAAGGGAGGGAATGCCACTAGGCCCGTCTCCCTCCTGCGTGCTCCTGCTGGCCTCACCCGGGCGCGTGCGAAAGCGGTCGCGCATATGGGCGCGGCACTCGCAGCAGGCCTGTTCGGCGGCGTTCCGGTCGGGGAGTATCAGGCGGCCGTGACCGATCCGTATGAGGCCGCAGCGCTGCAGGTCGCCGAGGATACGGGTGAGCAAGCTTCGGCGCACGCACAGAACAACCAAAGCCCTCTCCGAGCCACCTTGAGCCAGTCTGGTGCGTCCACGAGTTGCCGCGCTCAGAAATCAAAGAGCGCGGCGGGATTCTGGACGAGAATACGTCGGCGATTCACTTCGTCGGGAACCCAAGAGCCGAACTGCTCCAAGAGATCACTCGTGTTCGGCATCCCGCTCTTCAGCCCGACATGCGGCCAATCACTCCCCCACAGGATCCGATCAGGCCGGGTTGCAAGCAGCGCGTCCGTAAACGGCCGGAGTTCCGGATAGGTTGGCCCGTTGCGCGAGAGGCGGTACGCGCCTGACAGCTTGACCCAGCCGGTCGCGGTTTGAACGAGCCGCTGCAAGGCGCGAAATCCAGGCTGATCAACTCCGTGTTCGGGCGCGAGAAAGCCCATATGGTCGATGACCACAGGACAGGGAAGCCGCTGTAAGCGCGGCTCCAACTCCACCAAGTGCGCGGGTTTCAGCAGGAACTGGAGGTGCCAGCCCATCTCGGACGCCCGAGCTGCGGCACGCTCGATCCCGGCCGGATCGAGGCCGCCAGGGTGGGCCATGATGAACCGAATGCCGCGGGCGCCCTGCTCGTGAAGCCTGCGCATCTCAGCCTCAGGCGCGTCAGGCCTCACTACCACGACCGCGCGCATCGGAAGCCCGATCTTGGCACCCTCCTCGAGCTGATCACGGTTGTCGTGGCCGAAAATGCTCGCCTGGATGACGACAACTCGCTCGATACCGAGCGTGTCGAACAATCGGCGGGCGCTCTCGGCATTGGCTTCCGGAGGTGTGTAGTCACGCTGCGCAACCAGTCGCTCAAGCCGTCTCGGACCGAAGACGTGGAAATGCGTGTCGGTCGCGCCAGCGGGCATCCGGAAGGTCGGACGGCGCAGGTCCGGATCGGGGGCGAGGCAGCTATCGTCAGTCATGGGCGCTAGCGAGTTCCGACGAGATTGGGCAGGGCGTGCGTGAACCAGGGTATGAACGCCACGGCGAGCACGCCGAGTACGAGCACGATGAGGTAGGGGATCATCGCCCGGCTGGCCGCCTCGATGCGGCTCTCGGCGACGGCGCATGAAATGTAAAATCCGATGCCGATCGGCGGGATGAAGATGCCGATCCCCATCGCGAGAATGATGATCATCGCGTAATGGATGCTGTCGATCCCGTATTGTCCGGCGATGGGGATCAGTAGCGGCCCGAGAATGATCAACGCCGGCAGGCCCTCGAGCAGTGATCCGACCACGACGAGAAGCGCGAGCGAGCCGATCAGGAACGCCGCCTTGCTGTCGCCGAGCGCATGCAGGAGCCCGATCAGGGCAACCGGTAGGTTGGCCGCGGTGAGCGTCCAAGCGAACGAGCCGGCGGCAGCGATGATGAAGAGCACCATCCCGGACAGAAGCCCGCATTCCACGACGATCCGCACGAGATCGCGCATCCCGAAGGCGCGGTATACGCCGCAGGCCAGGATCAGGCCGTAGAGCACCGCGACGGCCGAGATTTCCGTCGGGGTCGCGAAGCCGAAACGGATGCCGACGACCATCAGGACCGGCATGACGAGCGGCAGCACGGCCGCCCCGGCGGCCAGACCAAGTTCGGGTCCGGTCGCGCGGGGCATACGCGGTGCACCTTTGCGCACGGCCAGGAACCAGTTCAGCGCCATCAAGAGAATTGCGATCACGGCCGCGGGCAGAAGACCGGCGATGAAAAGCGTACCGATGGAAATCGGTGCGACGGAGCCAAGAACCAGCATCGCCAGACTCGGCGGGATCGTCTCCGACATCGCCGCCGAGGCCGCGAGGACGGCCGCGCCCTGCTCAGGTCCGTAGCCCTGCTTCTTCAGCTCTCCCCGCAACACCGAGCCGACCGCGACGACGTCGGCGACCTTCGATCCGGAGATGCCGGAGACGAGATAGATGGTCAGCACGACGACTTGCAGCAGGCCGCCCCGGAGATGACCGACTAGCGCCATCGCGAAGCGAACCAGTCGCAGGCTGATACCGCCGCGCTCCATGATGAGCCCCGCCCAGATGAAGAAGGGCAGCGTCAGAAGGATGAAGTTGCCCGTCCCATCGACGGTGTTCTGGGCCGCCGCGATCAGCGGCGCCGTGCCGGTAAGCTGCAGGTAGAACAGAGAGCCGAGCAGCATCGCGAAGCTGACCGGCAGACCCAGCAGGACGGCCGCGAAAAACAGGATCAGCATCAGGCTGAGCGTCGCCTGCGAGCTGGGATGCGGAATAGCCGGCAGAGAGGCGAGGGCGGACACGACCAAGGCGGCAGCGATGACGACGGCCAGCGTGCGCCGGACGAGGGCAGGGCGGTAGTCCGTCACGAACCGTTCAATCGCAAACAGGACGACGAGCGCCATCCCGGCGCTGAGTGGGACGACGAACCAAGCTGCACTGATCTGCAGGATCGGCGTCGTGGACAGCGAGGCGATCGACAGAAGGTCTAGAGAGACAAAGGCAACCGTTGCAGCGGTCACGAGGACGAGGCCGTCGATCGCGATCGCGACGGGCTCGCGCAAACCGGCAGGCAAAAGCTGCCGCACGAACTCGACTGTGGTGTGGTGTTTGGCCCGGTAGGCCAGGGCGCCTCCGATGAAGGCTAGCGTCGTCAGGCACAGCTTGGCGGCTTCATCCGCCCACAGCAGTGATAGATCGATCGTCGAGCGCGCGGTGATGTCCCACAGAACGACGCCGAGTTCGCCGACCAGCGCGACGACGAGGAGACTACGACAGAGCCACTCGATAACATCGAGCCCCCGCCCGTACACGCGCAGCACAGCGTATGGAGAGAGCGCCAGCGTGGTTGACGTCCGCTCGATCGCACCATGCGCGAGCGCCGAATCCCCGGCTGACATCGGGTTAGCCCTTCCCGACCTCCTTCAGCACTGAGTCGACCAGATCCGGGCCGATGGTGTCGCGAAACTGCTTGTATACGGGTTCGACCTGCTTGCGGTACGCATCTTGATCAGCCTGCACGATCGCAAGACCCTTCGCCTTAAAGCGCTCAGCTGTCTCATCGCTTGCCGTCGCGATTGTGGTGCGCCAATCGGCAGTCATATCTTTGGCGGCTGCCCTGATTGCGCTCCGCGCATTCTCCGGCAGGGCATCGAATTTGGCCTTGCTCGCCATGAGGACGCCCACGTTGTAGACGTGATTGGTCGTGTTGATCGTCCGCACGACCTCATCGTGTTTGCCGGCCGCGACTGAGATCATCGGCGTCTCAATGGCCTCGATCGTGCGCTGAGACAGCGCGAGGTAGACCTCTGTCAGATCAATCGCGATGGGGTTTGCATTGAGTGTCCGGAACATCGCTGCGAAGATCGCGCCGGGCTGAACGCGGATCTTGAGCCCCTTGATATCGGCTGGCTCCGGCACCTTTCGTTCGACGGTCGACACGACGCGCCAGCCCCAGTGACCATAGGACAGTCCGTAGATGCCCTTCGCGGGCATCAGGTCGAGGAGTTGAGCCCCAATCGGCCCGTCCAGAACCCGCTCGGCAGTCTTGGCATCGGGGAAGAGGAACGGCAGATCCACCACCTGAAATCGCGGGAAGAGCGGGCCGATGAAGCCGGAGGTGTGGGCGCACAGGTCGATGATGCCGGTCTGCATGCCGGTCATGATGTTGGTTCCGCTGCCGAGTTGGCCAATGCTGAACACCTGGATCTCGACAGCGCCGTCCGTCCTCTTGTTCACGTTCTCGGCAAAGCGCTTCAGCACAGCGTAGAGCGGATGTGCCTGAGTATCCGCGAAGGTGAGCTTCAGCGTGTGCATAGGCGTGGCGGCAAAGCCCGATCGCGCGAGAAACGGCAAGGCTACAGGCGCGCCGAGGATGGCACCAGCAAATGTGCGACGATTGATCAAGGACGTTCCCCGTTCCCTTGGCAGGCTCATTGGGCGGCCAGCCACTCATTCCGGCAGTCCGTTTTTCCCACGGCCGCGGATTGCTCAGGAGGATGTCGCTCGCGGCGCTGTCCGTCAATCATGCCAAACACGCCTGAACAGCTGATCTTGGAGACAAACTCGAAGGTCAGTCGCCGCCTAGGATAGCACCGGTGCCGACAAGGCTGCTTATGTCCCGCAGGCTAGGCCCTCGAGATGAGATCCGCCTCTCTGGTCCGAGGCAAACCATCCAAACAGCGTCAAGGGAGGGCGAGAACGACAGGTGTATCAACCGAGGGGAGGTGGGCCGAACGAAGGATCCTGTAGGCGTGAAAGGGAGGGCTGTGGCGGAGGGGGTAGAAACGATACCGCTCACCTTCCCGCCTTTCGCTGCATATCAACCTCTGCTCTGATGGACCTTTGACCGATATTGCCTTTTCAGATCAGACCGGCATCTCGGACCATGCCAAAGTCCAACCGCCTGGCGAATTCGGCAGCCTATGCGGGTCTCCTCTCGGCCGCATGGCCGTTGGCGCTCCGTGCAACACATGGTGGTCATGCACACGCTCGGTAGAACAACCTACGTTCCTGACGATCGAAGCACGAAGAGCGGTTCGCTTGACGATCGCGAAAATGTGGACGGCCTACTCGCCGGCCGATCGAACGCTAGCTACGGCAGTGACCGACCGGCTGCAGCGGACGATCGCTCTTCACACAAGTTCGTGTCAGTTTCTTGCCAGAGCAGACTAAAAGCCTGCGGATCACAATAGGATAGCTTCCCTATGGAATTTCTGCACACCATGGTCCGGGTGGCCGACCTCGACCGCGCGCTCGCCTTCTATGTCGACACGTTCGGCCTGAAGGAGGTCCGCCGGGTTGAGAACGAGAAGGGCCGCTTCACCCTCGTCTTCCTGGCCGCACCCGGGGATGTCGAGCGCGCGACGGCGACGAAATCGCCGCTGATCGAGCTCACCTACAACTGGGACCCGGAGACCTACACGGGAGGACGCAATTTCGGCCATCTCGCCTATCAGGTCGACGACATCTACGCCTTCTGTACCCGGCTGCAGGAGAAGGGCGTGACCATCAACCGGCCGCCGCGCGACGGCTACATGGCCTTCGTGAAGTCGCCGGACGGCATCTCCATCGAGATCCTGCAGAAGGGCGGTGCCAAGGAGCCGCAGGAGCCGTGGAAGTCCATGGAGAACACCGGCACCTGGTGAGCGTCCTGCACCCTTGACCCGGACGGCACCGCGGGCGCATCTGCTCATGGATCAGCCGGCCGGGCGGCCGCTCCGGACGCGCGAGCGTCCGGGGAGGAAAGTCCGGGCTCCATGGAGAGACGGTGCCGGATAACGTCCGGCGGGGGCGACCCCAGGGACAGTGCCACAGAGAGCAGACCGCCCCGGATGCGTCCGGGGTCAGGGTGAAAGGGTGCGGTAAGAGCGCACCGCGGACGCGGCAACGCGGACGGCACGGCAAACCCCACCGGGAGCAAGACCGAATAGGGGCGGCGCGCCCTTCGCGAGAAGGGCAGGCTGGCTCTCCAGGCCAGTCGCCCGGGTTGGTTGCTCGAGGCGGTCGGCGACGACCGTCCCAGAGGAATGGCCGCCACGTCGGGGCGCGCGAGCGCTCCGGCCCTACAGAACCCGGCTTACAGGCCGGCTGATCCACCGAAATTGCAATCTCACCAACGCATTGTCTGCCAGAGCCGCCACCCCGCCGCCGATGCAGCGGGTCCGAAATTCGTGAGCGGCAAAAACCTTCGGTTAACCTTGCCGGGTTCAGATCGGTCCGCGCGGCAGCGCCAAGCTTGTGCGTTGACGATCCTCCGAGGCCCATGATACCCGGCATCCTCCCGTCAACGGCGTGTATCGGATCGCCGGGCGCCACCTGCCTCACCGCAGGTCTCGTCCGTGCGCGGCGTTTTGCGCACTCCGCATCCGGTGCCGTTCCCGTCACGCGCGCCGCCCTCGTGCGGCCCGGCACAGGGCATCATGAGACGCACGAGCCGCATCCGCACCCGGCCCTCCGGGGTGCGCAGAGCCTTCGCCCCTTCCCGCGTTTTACCGGCGACACGCGCATGATCCGGCGCCGCCCCCCGGCCGAGCTGACGGCCGCCCCGCAGCCAGAATCCGCACCGCACGTGCCCGTGCTGCTCGACGAGGTGGTCGAGGTACTCAAGACCGAAGGCGGCCTCGCCGTCGACGGCACCTTCGGGGCGGGCGGCTACACGCGCGCGCTGCTGGCGGCTGATCCGGCCCTGCAGGTGCTGGCCATCGACCGCGATCCCACGGCCATCGCCCGTGGGCAGGCGCTGCTCGCGGAGGTCGGAGGGCGCCTGCGCCTCCTGCCCGGCCGCTTCGGCGATCTCGACACCCTCTTGGCCGAGGCCGGCGCGCCCCGGGTGGACCGGGTGGTCCTCGACATCGGCGTCTCGTCGATGCAGCTCGACGCTCCGGAGCGGGGCTTCTCGTTCCGCAACGACGGCCCCCTCGACATGCGCATGGGCGGCGACGGCCCGAGCGCAGCCGACCTCGTCAACGAGGCCGACGAGGCGGTGTTGGCCGACATCATCTACCATTACGGCGAGGAGCGGCGCTCCCGTGCCGTGGCGCGGGCGATCCACGAGGCTCGCCGCCGCGGCCGGATCGAGACCACGGGCCAGCTTGCCGAGCTGGTCGCCGGCGTGGTGCGGGCCGAGCCCGGCAGCCACATCCACCCGGCCACGCGGACGTTCCAGGGCCTGCGGATCGCCGTCAACGACGAACTCGGCGAACTGGCGCGCGCGCTCCACGCGGCCGAGCGGGTGCTCAAACCGGGCGGGCGGCTCGCCGTCGTGACGTTTCACTCGCTCGAGGACCGGATCGTCAAGCAGTTCTTCGCCGCCCGCAGCGGCCGTTCCGCGCAGGGCTCGCGCCATCTGCCCGGCGCCCCGGCCGAGACGATCCGTAGTTTCCGCCTCGTTACCAAAGGTCCTGTCCTGCCGGGCGAGGCCGAGACCGCGCGCAACCCGCGCGCCCGCTCGGCCAAGCTCCGGGCCGCCGAGCGCACCGAATCCGACGTGCCGGAGCCACTGGCGGCGCTGACCGCCCTGGCGAGCCTGCCCGAAGCCGCCCGCGGGGGCCATCGCCGATGATCCGCCTCCTGAACCTCCTGGCTGTGGCCGGTCTCGTGGCCTCGGCGATCTACGCCTACTCGATCAAGTACGATACGCTCTACCAGGGCGGTCAGGTCTCCAAGCTGCAGAGCGCGCTGCACTCCGAGCGGCAGGCGATCGCGGTCCTGCGCGCCGAGTGGCAGCTCCTGACCCGGCCGGACCGGCTGCAGGCCGCCGTCGACAAGCATCTCGCCCTGGAGCCGATCGGCACCAGCCATCTGGCCCGCCTCTCAGACCTGCCCGCCCGGCCCGAGCGCGGCGACGAGATCGGCCGGCTGCTCGCGGCGACCGCGACGCCCAAGGACAAGGGCATGAGCGAGCCGCGCACCACCGGCTCCATCACCCGCACCGTCACCACGACCCGCACCCCGACGACGGCTTCGAGGTAGTCATCCGTGTCTGAAGATGCCGACCAGACCCTAGACGCGGCAGCCGCAGCGGAAACGGCCGAGGCCGACGTGTCGGAGCACGAGGCCGCCATGCTGGAGGCCGCCGCGCTTGCGCATGCCGCGACCGCGCCGCGCCCCATCGAGGAAGACGCGCGCGAACCGGAGCCGCGGTCCGAGCGTGCCAAGGCGTTCGTGCGGAGCATGTTCCGGCTGGCCATCGAGCGCTCGCACATGCGCGTGGCGCTGGTCGGGCTGGTCTTCGTCGCGGTGTTCGGGACGATCTCGGCCAAGCTCCTGATGATGGCGATCTTCGGGGATCCGCCGAGCCAGGAGCACCGGGTCGCCGCCGCCTCCTCGACGGCCTTCCGGCCCGACATCGTCGACCGCAACGGCGAGATCCTGGCCACCGACATCCGCACCGTCTCGGTCTTCGCCGAGCCGGGCAACATCTACGACAAGGACGAGGCGGTGGAACTGCTCACCGCAGTCCTGCCGGAACTCAACGCCTCGGAGCTGCGCGCGAAGCTGTCCTCGCGCAAGGGAAGGAGCGGCGCGGGCTTCGTGTGGGTGAAGCGCGAGCTGACCCCGAAGCAGCAGGCCGAGGTCCATAGGCTCGGCATTCCGGGCATCGGCTTCCTGCCCGACCACAAGCGGGTGTACCCGAACGGCACCGCCGCCGCCCACATCCTGGGCGCGACCAATCTCGACGGCGTCGGCATCGCCGGCATGGAGAAGTACATCGACTCCACCGGCCTGCAGGCGCTCAACAGCTTCGGGCTGATCAACAAGCAGGCCGATCTCAAGCCGGTCCAGCTCTCCATCGATCTGCGCGCCCAGTTCGCCGTGCGCGACGAGCTGGCCTGGGGCATCGACCACTTCAAGGCCAAGGCCGGCGCCTCGATGATCCTCGACGTGAAGACCGGCGAGGTGATCGCCCTGGTCTCCATGCCCGACTTCGATCCGAACGATCCGAAGGACGCACTCTCGCCCGACCGCATCAACCGCATGAATGTCGGCGTCTACGAGATGGGCTCGACCTTCAAGGCGATGACGCTCGCCATGGCGCTCGAATCCGGCAAGTACAACGTCAACTCGACCTTCGACACCCGCGGCGGCGTGCTGAACTGGGGCCGCCAGAAGATCCACGAGTATCACGGCACCAACCGCGTCATCACCATGCCGGAGGTGTTCACGCACTCGTCGAACATCGGCTCGGCCAAGATGGCGCTCGGCGTCGGTGTCCCCGGCCACAAGGCCTTCCTGAAGAAGATGGGCCTGCTTGACCGGCTGCGCACGGAGCTGCCCGAAAGCGCGGCCCCGATCGTCCCGGCGCGGTGGAGCGAGATCAACACCATCACCATCGCGTTCGGCCACGGCATCGCGGTGGCGCCGATTCAGGCGGCGATGGCGGTCGCGGCCATCACCAACGGCGGCGACCTCATCACGCCGACCTTCCTGAAGACGACCCCCGAGGAGGCCAAGGCCCGCGCCACGCACGTGCTCTCGGCGCAGACCTCTGAGGCGATGCGCTACATCATGCGGCTGAACGCGACCGAGGGCTCGGCCAAGAAGGCGGCGATCCCGTACTATTTCGTCGGCGGCAAAACCGGCACGGCCGAGAAGGTGATCGGCGGCCGCTACATCCACAACCGCCTGTTCACGACCTTCATGGCGGCGGCGCCGATGAACGACCCGAAGTACCTGTTCGTGACCATCATGGACGAGCCGCAGGGCCTGCCGGAATCGGGCGGCTACGCGACTGCGGCCTGGAATTCCGGCGTGGTCACCGGCAAGGTGATCGAGCGGGTGGCGCCGATCCTCGGCCTGCCGCCGCAATTCGAGCCGCCGGTGAGGCCGTTCCCGCAGATGGTCAAGCTCAACGCCTACCACATCAACCAGCTCGGCGGCCCGTGAGTATGCGGCTCGCCGACCTGTTCCCGGAGGCCGCCGGGCCAGCCGCGGACCTGACCGTGTCGGACCTCACGGCCGACAGCCGGCAGGTCGCCACGGGCACGGTGTTCGTGGCCGTGCCGGGCACAAAGGCCGACGGGCGCCGCTTCGCCGCGCAGGCGGCGCAGCGCGGCGCCGCGGCGGTGGCCGGGGAGGGGAGCCGGCCCGCCGACCTGCCGGAGGCTGTCGCCTGGATCGCGGTTTCCGATGCGCGCCGATCCCTGGCGCTGGCCGCAGCCCGTCTGGCGGGCGCGCAGCCCGAGACCGTGCTGGCTGTCACCGGCACCGCCGGCAAGAGCTCGGTGGCCGACTTCGTGCGCCAGATCCTGTCTCGCCTCGGCCGCGACGCGGCGAGCCTCGGCACCGTCGGGATCGTCACCAATCGCGGCGCGCAGTACGGCTCGCTCACAACCCCCGATCCGGTGACGCTGCACCGGACGCTGGCGCGGCTCGCCTCCGACGGCATCACCGATCTCGCCATGGAAGCGTCCTCGCACGGCATCGAGCAGCGCCGTCTCGACGGCGTTCGGCTCACCGCGGCGGGCTTCACAAATCTCGGCCGCGACCACCTCGACTATCACACCACCATCGAGGAGTATCTCGCGGCCAAGCTGCGCCTGTTCACGGATCTTCTCCCGCCAGGCTGCCCGGCCATCGTCAACGCCGACGGCGCCTATGCCGACCGGGTGACCGCCGCCGCCGGAGGCGCCGGGCGGCCCGTCCGCACGGTCGGGCGGGGCGGCCGTGACCTGCGGATCGAATCCGTCCGGACGGAGGGGTTCGCACAGGCGGTGAGGCTCGCCTTCGGCGGTCGCGCCCGGGAACTGCGCCTACCGCTCGTCGGCGAGTTCCAGGTCGAGAACGCCCTGGTGGCGGCCGGCCTCGCGCTCGCCACCCCCGCCGGTGCCGCCGACCCCGACGGGGTCTTCGCGGCCCTCGACCATCTCACCGGTGTGCCCGGGCGCATGGAGCGGATCGGGGAAGCGCAGGGGGGGCTCTGCCTCGTCGACTACGCGCACAAGCCCGAGGCGCTCGAGAGCGTGCTCACCGCGCTCCGCCCCTTCGCGTCGGGGCGGCTGGTGGTGGTCTTCGGCTGCGGCGGGGACCGAGACCGGGGCAAGCGCCCCGTGATGGGGGCGATTGCCGCGCGCCTCGCCGACGCGGTAATCGTTACGGACGATAACCCCCGCACCGAGGAGCCTGCGACCATTCGCCGGGCGATCCTGGAAGCTGCCCCGGACGCGGAGGAGATCGGCGACCGCGCCGAGGCGATCCGCACCGCTGTCCGCCGCCTCGGCCCCGGCGACGTGCTGGTCGTGGCCGGCAAGGGTCATGAAACCGGCCAGATCGTGGGGGATCGCACGCTGCCGTTCTCGGATCACGCGGTGCTGCGCGCCGCGATCGCCGAGGCGGTCGTCTGACGGGCGGCTCGATCGCCGCAGGGGCTGACCATGACCGCACTCTGGACCCGCCAGGAACTCGAGGCCGCCACCGGCGGGCGCCTGATCGGCGAAGGCCGCCCGATCGGCGGCGCCTCGATCGATACCCGAACGCTCCAGCCCGGCGACCTGTTCTTCGCGATCCGGGGCGAGACCCGTGACGGCCACGACTTCGTCGCCGACGCCCTCGGGCGCGGAGCCGGCGCCGCGGTGGTGAGCGCGCCGCGCGCCGCGGAACTGGCGGTACACGGCCCCGTCCTGGCGGTGCCGGAGCCGGGCCCCGATCCGGTCCTGACGGCGATGATCCGCCTCGGCGCGGCCGCCCGCACCCGCACGCGGGCCCAGGTCGTGGCGGTGACGGGGTCCGTCGGCAAGACCGGGACCAAGGAGGCCCTGCGCCACGTGCTCTCCGGGCAGGGCGAGACCCACGCCTCGGCAGCCTCCTACAACAATCACTGGGGCGTGCCGCTGACGCTGGCCCGGATGCCGCGTTCCACGCGCTACGGCGTGTTCGAGATCGGCATGAATCATGGGGCCGAGATCGTGCCGCTGACCGCGCAGGTTCGTCCCGACATCGCGCTGATCACCACGGTCGAGCCGGTCCATATCGAGCATTTCGCCTCGCTCGCCGCCATCGCGGATGCCAAGGGCGAGATCTTCTCCGGGCTGCAGCCCGGCGGCGTGGCAATCATCAACCGCGACGTCCAGCATTTCGACCGGCTCGTTGCCCACGCGCTTGCGTCCCGGGCCGGCCGGGTGATCACCTTCGGCGAGCACCCGGAGGCCGACGTGCGCGCCCTGAAGATCGTGCTCCGCCCCGACCTGTCGGTGGTCGACGCAATCGTGATGGGCCAGCCCGTGACCTACAAGCTCGGCACGGCCGGGCGGCATGCGGCGCTGAATTCCCTCGGCGTCATGGCGGTGGTCCACGCGCTGGGTGCCGATCTCGCTCAGGCGGCCCTGTCGCTCGGCGGGCTGACGCCGCCGGTCGGGCGCGGCGAGCGCACGGCTCTCGAGATCGGCGGCGGCACCGCCTACCTGGTCGACGAGAGCTACAACGCCAACCCGGCCTCCGTGCGTGCGGCCCTCGCGACACTCTCCGGCATCGAGACCGGGCCGCGGGGGCGCCGCATCGCGGTGCTGGGCGACATGCTGGAACTGGGCGCCGCCGCACCCGACATGCACCGCGGCCTCGCCGAGGCGGTCGAGGCGACCAGGATCGACCTCGTGTTCGCCGCCGGTCCGCTGATGCGCCACCTGTTCGAAGCCCTTCCGGTGAGCCGCCGCGGCGCGGTGGCCGACACCGCCGCCGACCTGCTCGAGCCGCTCGCCCGGGCCCTCAGGGCGGGCGACGCCGTGATGGTCAAGGGATCGAACGGCAGCCGCATGGGCCGGATTGTCGAGGCGCTGAAAGCCCGCTACGCGGTCGACCCGACGCGGCGCGCGGATCTCGAGACCCGCTTGGCCGCCCCGTGATCGGCACGCCCGGACGTTCGCGACGCTCGGTGCCGCCCCCGAAACCTACGCCTGAACAAAGGGGCCGAGCGCCCGAATGCTGTACCTTCTCTCGGACCTGAGCAGCGCCTTCACGCCGCTCAACGTGTTCCGCTACATCACCTTCCGCACCGGCGGCGCGCTGTTCACGGCGGGCCTGTTCGTGTTCTGGTTCGGGCCCTGGATCATCTCCCTGCTGCGGATTCGCCAGGGCAAGGGCCAGCCGATCCGCGAGGACGGGCCGCAGACCCACCTGCTGACCAAGCGCGGCACACCGACCATGGGTGGCCTGATGATCCTGGCGGGCGCCGTCGTCGCGATCCTGCTCTGGGCCAACCCGCGCAACCACTACGTCTGGGTCACGCTGACCGTCACCCTCGGGTTCGGGGCGATCGGCTTCTACGACGACTATCTCAAGGTGACCAAGCAGTCGCACAAGGGCTTCTCGGGCCGGTTCCGGCTTACCCTGGAAGCCGTGATCGCGATCGCGGCCTGCGTGACGATCTCGGTCTACTCGCCCGCCGCGCTCCAGAACCAGCTCGCCTTCCCGGTCTTCAAGGACGCGCTCCTGAACCTCGGCTGGTTCTACGCCCTGTTCGGTGCCTTCGTGATCGTCGGGGCGGGCAACGCCGTGAACATGACCGACGGGCTCGACGGTCTGGCCATCGTGCCGGTGATGATCGCCTGCGGCACCTTCGGGTTCATCGCCTATCTCGTCGGCAACTCGTTCACCGCGAGCTACCTCCAAGTGAACTACGTCCGCGACACGGGCGAACTCGCGGTGGTCTGCGGCGCGGTGATCGGCGCCGGGCTTGGCTTCCTCTGGTTCAACGCGCCGCCGGCCCAGATCTTCATGGGCGATACCGGTTCCCTGGCGCTGGGCGGCCTGCTCGGCACCATCGCGGTGGCGACGAAGCACGAGATCGTCCTAGCGATCGTCGGCGGCCTGTTCGTTCTGGAGATGATGTCGGTGATCATCCAGGTCGCCTCATTCAAGCTCACCGGCAAGCGCGTCTTCCGCATGGCGCCGATCCACCACCACTTCGAGCAGAAGGGCTGGAAGGAGCCACAGGTGGTGATCCGGTTCTGGATCATCGCGGTGATCCTGGCCCTGGCCGGTCTGGCGACGCTGAAGCTTCGCTGAGGATCTGTGCTAGACACCTGTTCCAAGTGGCAGATCCCACCCAGGCCCTCATCCTGAGGTGCCGTCGCACAACGGCGGCCCCGAAGGAGCCCTCCAGGGATCGCGCGATGGCTGGAGGGCTCGTTCGAAGCCCGCTGATGCGGGCATATCAGGATGGGCATGGGATGGGATCGGCGGTCTTTCTCGTCCTATCCTGAGCTTTCCATGACGCCGATCACCACCTTCGCCGACCGCACCGTCGCCCTGTTCGGGCTCGGCGGCTCCGGGCTCGCCACGGCGCTGGCGCTAAAGGCGGGTGGTGCCGGCGTGCAGGCCTGGGATGACAACGCCGACAGCCTCGGGCGCGCGCGAGAGGCGGGGATCGAGACGCAGGACCTGCGCGAGGCCGATTGGTCCGGCTTCGCGGCCCTGCTCCTGAGCCCTGGCGTACCCCTGACCCATCCCGAGCCGCACTGGAGCGTCCGGCTCGCCCGGGAGGCGGGCGTCGAGATCATCGGCGACATCGAGCTGTTCTGCCGCGAGCGGCGGGCACGCGCGCCGGGAGCGCCATTCGTGGCGATCACCGGGACCAACGGCAAGTCGACCACCACCGCGCTCATCGCCCACGTTCTCGCCCAGGCCGGGCGCGACGTGCAGATGGGCGGAAATATCGGCACCGCGATCCTGTCCCTGGAGCCACCCGAGGCGAACCGCGTCCACGTCATCGAGATGTCCTCGTTCCAGATCGATCTGACGCCGAGCCTCGACCCGACCGTCGGCGTGCTGATGAACATCACCCCGGATCATCTCGACCGCCACGGAACGATGGAGCAGTACGCTTCCATCAAGGAGCGCCTGATCCGCGGCGCGGGCCTCGCGGTGGTCGGCGTCGACGACGGGCCCAGCCGGGCCATCGCCGAGCGGCGTCAGGGCGACCTCGTGCGCGTCCACGTTCCGCACGGCGAGGTGCTCTGCACGGACGCGCTGACGGTGCGCGAGGGGATCGTCCGCGATCCGGACGGAACGGCGCTGGCCGACGTCAACGGCATCGGATCGCTGCGCGGGGCCCACAACTGGCAGAATGCGGCCGTCGCGGTGGCCGTGGCGCGGGCGCTCGGCCTGTCGGGTGAGGAGATCCAGGCCGGGCTGACCTCGTTCCCCGGCCTGCCGCACCGGATGGAAGAGGTCGGCCGGCGCGGCCACGTCCTCTTCGTCAACGATTCCAAGGCGACGAACGCGGATTCCGCCGAGAAGGCCCTGACCGCCTTCCGGGACATCCACTGGATCCTCGGCGGCAAGGCCAAGGAGGGCGGCATCTTCCCGCTGGTGCCGTATTTCGAGCGGGTCGCCCACGCCTACCTGATCGGCGCGGCCTCGGATGCCTTCGCGGCGACACTCGAAGGCGCCGTGCCCTACACCCGCTGCGAGACGCTCGAGGTCGCGGTCCCGAAGGCCGCCGAGAATGCCACCGCCTCGGGTGCCCCCGAACCGGTGGTGCTGCTCTCGCCGGCCTGCGCCTCCTACGACCAGTTCCGGAATTTCGAGGTCCGCGGCGACCGCTTCCGCGAGCTGGTGCGGGCACTGCCCTGAGGCGCTGCCCGCGGGTTCCTCAGCGCGCCAGCACCTTGGCGGCGTCGCGGGTGGTCTCGACCGCCTGCGAGACGTTCGCCACCGACTGGACGATCGCCCCGATGTTGCCGGTGATGGCCGTGACCGCGCCGGCGGCGCTCTGCATGTTCTCGGCAAGGTCGCGGGTCACCGCGCTCTGCTCCTCGATGGCGGCGGCCGTGGCCACCACGGTCTCGCGCATCACCGAGACCGAGGCTCCGATCGCGCTGAGCGCTCCCACGACTTCCTGCGAGACGCGCTGCACGCTGGCGATCTCGCCGTTGATCTGACCGGTGGCGCGGGCCGCCTGATCGGCCAGGGCCTTCACCTCGGAGGCGACCACCGCGAAGCCGCGGCCGGCCTCGCCCGCGCGCGCCGCCTCGATGGTGGCGTTGAGCGCCAGCAGGTTGATCTGCCCGGCGATGTTCTGGATCAGGCCGACGATGCCGGTCATCGCGGTCGCGGTGTCGGCAAGGCGCTTGGTGTGGCCGTCGGCTTCCTGGACGCAGGCATAGGCGGTATCGGTGGCGCCCTGGGAGCGCACGATGCTCTGCGACATCTCCGCCACGGAGGCGGCCAGCTCCTCGGCGGCGGCGGCCACGGTCTGGACGTTCCCGGAAGTCGAATCCGCAGCCGAGGAAGCCAGCGCAGCCGCCTTGGTCGAATGCGTCACCGCTTGGTCGATCTCGCCGAAGTTCTGGTCGATGAGCGTCCGGAGGTTGGCGAACAGGCGGATCTGGTCGGTGATGTCGGTTGCAAATTTGACGATCTTGTAGGGCCGGCCGGCCGCATCGAAGATCGGATTGTAGGAGGCCTGGATCCAGACCTCCCGGCCACCCTTGCCGAGGCGCCGGAACTGG
Organism: Methylobacterium sp. CM6257; assembly: GCF_054611515.1. NCBI lineage: Bacteria > Pseudomonadati > Pseudomonadota > Alphaproteobacteria > Hyphomicrobiales > Methylobacteriaceae > Methylobacterium > Methylobacterium sp. CM6257. Next base: position 4,364,697 of record NZ_CM137735.1, on the reverse strand, counting down.
GCCGCCTGATAGGTGCCGTTCCGCAGGGCTGCCCAGAACGCCCGGTAGGCCTCGCTGTCGCGATAGGCGGGCTCGACGAACAGGCTGTGATGCTGTCCGACTACCTCGGCGCGCTCGTAGCCCACGGCGGCGAGAAAGTTGTCGTTGACCTCGAGCACCGTGCCGTCGAGGTCGAAGGCGATCACCGCCTGGACCTTGTGGATCGCCGCGATCTGGCCGGCGCGGTCGGCCTCCTCGGTCCGCTGCAGGGTGATGTCGGTGGCGAACTTGACCACCTTGTAGGGGCGGCCTCGAACATCGAACATCGGGTTGTAGGAGGCCTGGATCCAGATCTGGCGGCCACCGCGGCCGATGCGCTGGAACTGTCCGGACTCTAAGGCGCCGGACCGCAGGCGCTCCCAGAACGCCCGGTACGCCTTGGATTCCCGCTCGGCCGGATCCATGAACAGGCTGTGATGCTGCCCGACAATCTCCGGAAGCGTGTAGCCGACCACATCGAGGAAGTTGCTGTTCGCCGAGAGGATCCTGCCGTCGAGATCGAACTCGATCACGCCCTGGACCCGGTCGAGGGCCGCGAGCTTGGCATGCGCTTCACGGACATTCAGAGCAGAGAACATGGCGGGCGTGCTTCCGCTTGGCGGATCAGGCATCGCCGCGCGGCTTTCAGGGTAGGCCGCTCGCCGATCCGCGGCTTACATCCGAAAGTTGTGCGAAGGAGATTAACGTAGAGTGCCTTTTGTTCTCTAGATGACTAAACGAACTCGGCTTTCCGCGATTGGCGCCCTTCCGATCCTTGACGCATGATCGACGTCCCAACAGCGCGCCCGCGCGACGCTGGGGTTGGGCCCAGGAAGGCCGCGCATAAGCCTCCGTTTACCATTCCTGCACAGGATCCATTCCGACCCGCGCGGATCGGCATCCGCGCGGCCTGGAGTCGTTGCCCGGCATGATGTCACGCGCGGAACGCACCCCCCTGACGGATTGGTGGTGGACGGTGGACCGCGGGCTGCTCGCGGCCCTGTTCGCGCTGATGGTGGCCGGCCTCGTTTTCCTGATGGGCGGCGGCCCACCGGTGGCCGAGCGGATCGGCCTGCCGACCTTCTACTTCCTAAATCGGCAGGCGATGTATCTCGCGCCGACCATCCTGCTGATCTGCGCGGTTTCGTTCCTGTCCCTGCGCGGAATCCGCCGGCTCGCCCTGATCACCTGGGTCTGCGGCGTCATCCTCTGCCTGCTCGCCGGCAAGTTCGGCCCCGAGATCAAGGGCGCCCACCGCTGGATCCAGTTCGGCTCCTTCGGCCTGCAGCCCTCGGAATTCGTGAAGCCCGCCTTCGTGATCGTCGCCGCCTGGGCCTTTTCGGAGGGCGCGCAGCGGCGCGACATGCCGGGCGGCATCCTCGCCCTGCTGCTCCTGCCGATCACCATCGTGCCGCTGCTGCTCCAGCCCGATTTCGGCCAGACCATGCTGATTACCATGGTGTGGTGCGCGCTGTTCTTCGTGGCCGGCCTGCACCTGATCTGGGTGGCCGTACTCGGCGTGCTCGGGCTTGGGGGTGTCTTCGCTGCCTACATGTTCTTCCATCACGTTCGTGAGCGATTCAACAAGTTCCTCGACCGGGACTCGGGGGGCGGCTTCCAGGATTTCTGGTCGCGGGAATCCTTCCGCTCGGGCGGCTGGTTCGGCACGGGGCCGGGGGAGGGCGTGGCCAAGCGCCACCTGCCGGACGCCCATACCGACTTCATCTTCTCGGTCACCGGGGAGGAGTTTGGCGTGATCGTCTGCCTGTGCCTCGTGGCTCTGTTCGCCTTCATCGTGCTGCGCGGTCTCAAGCTCGCCCGGCGCACGGACGACACCTTCTCGCGATTGGCGATCACCGGCCTGACCACGCTGTTCGGGCTCCAGGCCTGCATCAACATGGCGGTGAACACCCAGCTGATGCCCGCCAAGGGCATGACGCTGCCCTTCGTCTCCTACGGCGGCTCGTCGCTGATCTCGCTGGCGCTCGGCACCGGCTTCCTGGTCGCCCTCACCCGCAAGCGCCCTCGGACCGTGATGCTCAGCCAGAAGCCCCCCGGCACCGCGCCGGCTACCGTCGCCGGGGTAATGCGGTGACGGTCTTCACCCCCACGATCCTGCTCTGCGCGGGCGGCACCGGCGGACACCTGTTCCCGGCAGAGAGCCTTGCCCACGCGCTGCGCGCCCGGGGCATCCGGGTGGCGCTCGCCACCGATGCGCGCGTCGACGCCATCGCGTCCGAGTTCCCGGCCTCCGAGGTGATCACCATCCCATCGGCGACGCCCTCGGGACGCTCGCTGGTGCGCCGGGCGAGCGCCGTGCTCACGCTCGGGCGCGGCTTCGGCGTCGCCGCAAAGGAAATCCGGCGGATCAACCCGGCGGCCATCGTGGGCTTCGGCGGCTACCCGACCGTGCCGCCGGTGCTCGCCGGCCAACTCCTGCGGGTCCCGACGGTGCTGCACGAGCAGAACGCCGTGATGGGCCGCGCCAACGCCTTCCTGGCCCGCGGTGCCCGCACTATCGCCACCGGCTTCAAGGAGGTCCGCGGCGTGCCCGACACGGCGCGTGCGCCCCGCATTCACACCGGCAACCCGCTACGCCCGGCGGTAATCGAGGCGGCCAAGGTCCCGTATCCGGCCTTCGGGACGGGCGATACCCTCCGCCTCCTCGTGTTCGGCGGCAGCCAGGGCGCCCGCGTCATGGGCGAGGTCGTGCCCGAGGCGATCACGCGCCTCCCTGCTGCGCTGCGAGCCCGGCTTCACCTCGTCCAGCAGGTCCGGCCCGAGGACCTGACCGCGGTGCAGAACCGCTACCTCGCCATGGGGCTCGCCGGGATCGAGGCGGCCCCGTTCTTCAAGGATTTGCCGGCTCGCATGGCCGCGAGCCACCTCGTGGTCTCGCGCTCCGGCGCCTCAACGGTCTCGGAACTGGCGGCGATCGGTCGCCCGGCGATCCTCGTGCCGCTGCCCGGCTCCCTCGACCAGGACCAGGCCGCCAACGCCGCGACCCTCGACGCGATCGGCGCCGCGCTCGCCGTGAAGCAGGCCGATTTCACCCCGGATCGCCTCGCCGGGGAACTCACCGCTTGCTTCGAGGCGCCGGCAAAATTGACCGCGGCGGCCGATGCGGCCAGAAGCGCGGGCATCCACGACGCCGCCGAGCGGCTGGCCGAGGTCGTCATCGAGACGGCCGCCCGCACTTGATCATCCGGGATTTCGCACCGGCGATCCCTCCACCAGACGGTTCGACCCATGAAGCTGCCCGACAAGCTCGGACCCATCCACTTCATCGGCATCGGCGGCATCGGCATGTCCGGCATCGCCGAGGTGATGCACAATCTCGGCTACACGGTGCAGGGGTCGGACGCTTCCGACAACGCCAATGTCCGGCGACTGGCCGAGAAGGGCATGCGGACCTTCGTGGGCCACGATGCCAAGAACGTCGAGGAGGCGGCCCTCGTCGTCGTCTCCACGGCGATCCGCCGTGACAATCCCGAGTTGCAAGCCGCCCGGGAGCGGCGGCTCCCCGTCGTGCGCCGGGCCGAGATGCTGGCCGAGCTGATGCGCTTCAAGTCCTGCGTCGCCATCGCGGGTACGCACGGCAAGACCACGACCACCTCACTCGTGGCGACGCTTCTCGACGCCGGCAACCTCGACCCGACGGTGATCAACGGCGGCATCATCAACGCCTACGGCACCAACGCCCGCATGGGCGCGGGCGAGTGGATGGTGGTGGAGGCCGACGAATCCGACGGCACATTCCTGAAGCTGCCGGCCGATGTGGCGATCGTCACCAACATCGACCCCGAGCATCTGGATCATTTCGGCTCGTTCGACGCCATCAAGGACGCGTTCCGGCGCTTCATCGACAACATCCCGTTCTACGGCTTCGCGGTGATGTGCATCGATCACCCGGTGGTCCAGGATCTCGTCGGCCATATCGAGGACCGGCGGATCATCACTTACGGCGAGAACCCGCAGGCCGATGTGCGCCTCATCGACGTGGACCTGCGCGGCGGCCAGAGCCGCTTCCGGGTGATGATCCGCGACCGTCGCCCCGGCTACCGGATGGAGATGGAAGATCTCGTCCTGCCGATGCCCGGCAAGCACAACGCGCTGAACGCCACGGCGGCCCTCGCGGTCGCGCACGAGCTCGGCGTGAAGCCGGACGCGATCCGACAGGCGCTCGCCGGCTTCGGCGGCGTGAAGCGGCGCTTCACCCGCACCGGCGAGTGGAACGGCGCGACGATCTTCGACGATTACGGACACCATCCGGTGGAGATCAAGGCGGTGCTCAAGGCCGCCCGCGCCTCGACCGAGCACGGCGTCATCGCGGTGGTGCAGCCGCATCGCTACACCCGGTTGCAGTCGCTGTTCGACGATTTCTGCACCTGCTTCAACGATGCCGACACGGTCATCGTCGCGCCGGTCTACGCGGCCGGCGAGCAGCCGATCGAGGGCTTCGACCGCGACAGCCTCGTGGCCGGCCTGCGCTCCCGCGGCCACCGCGACGCCCGGGCCCTGGAGCGGCCGGAGGAACTCGCGGGGATCATCGCGGAACTCGCCAAGCCCGGCGATTACGTGGTCTGTCTCGGCGCCGGCACGATCACGCAGTGGGCCTACGCCCTGCCGGACGAACTCGCCGCGCGGGGACGGTAGGCGCGGTGCGTGATCCCGCCCCGGGAGACGTCTCGGGTCGGCGGCACCTTCTATCGTCGATGCTGGGCTGCGCTGTGAGGATGGACCCGGCGGTGAATCTCCGGACCCCGGCCCCACAGCGTCCGCTGCCACCCCGATGCGATGACGACCGGGTCGTCGCATCCCTCTCCCCGCAGGCGGAGAGAGGGGAGATTCAAGAATGACCGCATCCCTCCACGATCGCATCCGGGCCGCCGCGCCCGACCTCCGCGGGCGCCTGCTCGCCGACCAGCCGCTCGCCGACCTCACTTGGTTCCGGGTCGGCGGACCGGCCGAGGTCCTGTTCACCCCGGCCGACGAGGAGGATCTCGCCCGCCTCCTCGCATCCCTCGATCCGGACGTGCCGGTCACGGTGATCGGTCTCGGGTCGAACCTGATCGTGCGCGACGGCGGCGTACCGGGCGTCGTGGTGCGCCTCGGCGGCAAGGCCTTCGGCAGCATCGCGATCGACGGCGACACGCTGACCGTCGGCACCGCGGTCCCGGACATGCGGCTCGCCAAGGCGGCGGCCGAGGCCGGTCTCGACGGGCTCGCCTTCTACCGCGGCATCCCGGGCTCGATCGGCGGCGCCCTGCGCATGAACGCCGGCGCGCATGGGGGCGAGACCACGGACGTGCTGGTGGAGGCGCGCGGCATCGACCGCCAGGGCGCGCTCCGCACTTTCAGCCACGCCGCGATGGGCTTCTCGTACCGGCACTCTGACGCCCCGGAAAACGTGATCTTCACGAGCGCCCTGTTCCGGGGCAGGCCCGGTGACCGCGTCGCCATTGAGGCCGAGATGGAACGGGTCACGGCCGCCCGCGAGGCGGCCCAGCCGATCCGCGAGCGCACCGGCGGTTCGACCTTTGCTAACCCGCAAGGCGGCAAGGCGTGGCAGCTCATAGACGCCGCCGGCTGCCGCGGGCTGACCAGGGGGGGCGCCCAGGTCAGCGAGATGCACTGCAACTTCCTGATCAACGCCGGCAACGCCACCGCGGCCGACATCGAAGGACTCGGCGAGGAAGTCCGTCGCCGTGTTCGGGAGGCGAGCGGGGTCGAGCTGCGGTGGGAGATCCGCCGGATCGGGCTGTCGGCCGGCACGACGTGAGAGCGGCGATCCGGACGCGCAGATGCGGCTGAGATACGTTGCTGGGCCGCCAGCGGTGACCGTTCGGACGCATTCAGATCCTGTTTGAAGCCGACCTATTCGAGGTGCCCTGATGTCCAAGCACGTCGCCGTCCTGCTGGGCGGCACCTCCAATGAGCGCGAAGTCTCGCTCAATTCCGGCAAAGCCTGCGCGGATGCGCTCGAGGGGGAAGGCTACCGGGTCACGCGGGTCGATGTCGGGCCCGACATCGCCTCGGTGCTGACCGCGCTCAAGCCGGACGTGGCCTTCAACGCGCTGCACGGGCCGGACGGAGAGGACGGCACGATCCAGGGTCTCCTGGAGATCCTGAAGATCCCCTACACCCATTCGGGCGTCCTCGCCTCGGCGCTCGCCATGAACAAGGAGCGGGCCAAGACCGTGATGCGCGCCGCCGGCGTCGCGGTCCCGGAGGGCCGGATCGTTAACCGTCGTGAGGCCGCCAGGACACACCCCCTGCCGCCACCCTACGTGGTGAAACCCATCGCGGAAGGCTCATCGGTGGGTGTGATCATCGTGCGCGACGGGCGCTCGCACCCACCCCAGATTCTCGCCTCGGACGCCTGGACCTTCGGCGAGCAAGTCCTTGCAGAACCTTACATAGCCGGCCGCGAACTGACCTGCGGCGTGATGGGCGACAGGGCCCTCGGGGTGATCGAGGTGAAGGCGGCCACCGGGGATTGGTACGACTACGACGCCAAATACGCTCCGGGGGGGTCCGTTCATGTGCTCCCGGCCGAACTTAAACCAAATGTTTACCAGCGTGTCCAAGAACTGTCGTTAACGGCGCATCAAGCACTGGGCTGTCGGGGCGTCAGCCGTGCCGACCTTCGCTACGACGACACACCGGGTGGAACCGGTCTGCTCGTCGTGCTGGAGGTCAACACGCAACCCGGCATGACCCAGACGAGCCTTGTGCCGGAGATGGCGGCCCATGCGGGCCTGAGTTTCGGTGAGCTCGTCCGATGGATGGTGGAGGACGCTTCCCTGAATCGCTGAGCGGCGGTGACGCCGCCGGCCGGACCGGCCCCGCGCGCCTCGTCGGCGCCGTGCTGGGACGGATCACCGGTCGCCTGCCGTCTCGCTCGCTCTCGGTCCGCCGGGCCCGTCAGGGCCAGCGCCTGAGCGAGCGCCTGCCCCGCGGCGTCGGCGCGGTCGGGGTTTCGGTTTCCTGCGCGGCCGTGGCACTCGCCGGCTTCGTGGCGAGCGGGCGCTACGACGCCTTCGTGGCCGAGCAGGGCCGCCCCCTCGACATCGCCGCGCGTCTGGCCGGCTTTGGCGTCGAGCGCGTGACCATCTCGGGCATCTCCCGGATGTACGAGCGCGAGGTGCTGGCCGCCGCCGGCATCGACTGGCGCTCCTCGGTCCCGTTCCTCGACGTCAACGCGGTCCGCGAGAAGCTCCTGCGCGTGCCCCTGATCGCGCAGGCTTCGGTCCGCAAGATCTACCCCAACGAGATCGCGATCACGCAGGTGGAGCGCGAGCCCGCCGCCCTCTGGCAGAAGAATGGCGAGATCAGCGTGATCGCCGCCGACGGCACCGTGATCGACGCCATGCGCGACGACCGCTACGCCAGCCTGCCGCTGGTCGTCGGCGAGGACGCCAACACCAAGCTTCCCGAATACCTCGCCCTGATCGCCGCCGCCGGGCCGCTGGCCGAACGGATCAAGGCCGGCACCTACGTCTCCGGCCGGCGCTGGACGCTCAAGCTCGACGGTGTCGACGTGCGCCTGCCCGAAGCCGATCCGGCCGCGGCGCTCGCCCGCCTCGTCCGGTTCGAGCGCGAGGCCGGTCTGCTCGAGAAGGACATCATCGCGGTGGACCTGCGCATGCCGGACCGCCTGGTGGTGCGCCTCACCGAGGAGGCGGCCGCCGCCCGCGCGGAAGCCCAGAAGGCGAAGAAGAAGGGCGCGGCCAGCTGATGTCCTTCCTGTCGATCTCCGCCCGTCCCGCATCCCGCGTCCGGTAGCGTCAATGCACAGCCAACACGGCCTCACGCCGCGCTTGAAGCCGCTCTCCGCCCGGCGTTCGACCACCCTTTCGGTGCTCGACATCGGCACGAGCAAGGTGGTCTGCCTCATCGCCGAGCTGCAGCCTGCAGAGGCGCTGACGACGCTCCGCGGCCGCACCCATCTCGCGCGCATCATCGGGATCGGCCACCAGCGCTCGCTCGGCCTCAAGGGCGGCGCCATCGTCGACCTCGCCGCCGCCGAGGGCGCGATCCGTCAGGCGGTGCACGCCGCCGAGCGGATGGCTAAGGTCGAAGTCCAGTCGGTCATCGTCAACATGTCGGGCGGGCGGCTCGCCTCCCAGCATTTCCAGGCGCGGGTGAATGTCCGCTCCGGCACCGTCACGGGCAGCGACGTCGAGCGGGTTCTGGAGACTGCGAGCGCTCATGGCGTCAGCCCCGGCCGGGCCGTGCTGCACGCCCTGCCCACCGGCTACGCGCTGGACGGCCAGGGCGCGGTCATCGACCCGTCGGGCATGATCGGCGAGGCGCTCAGCGTCGACCTGCACGTGGTGACCAGCGAGCTGGCCGCCGCCCGCAACGTCATGCTGGCGGTGGAGCACTGCCACCTCGGCGTCGAGGCGGTGATCGCCACGCCCTACGCGGCCGGGCTCTCGGCGCTGGTCGACGACGAGGCCGAGATGGGCGTCTGCGTCGTCGACATGGGCGGCGGCACGACGAGCGTCGGCGTGTTCTCGGGCGGCCACCTCGTCCACGTGGACGCCCTGGCGGTCGGCGGCCACCACGTCACCATGGACATCGCCCGCGGCCTTTCCACTCGCATGGCGGCGGCCGAGCGGCTGAAGACTCTCTACGGCTCGGCCCTCTCAACCCCGTCGGACGACCGCGACATGATCGCGGTGCACGGGGTCGGCGAGGACGAGGGCGAGGCGCCGGCCCACATCCCGCGCTCGCAGCTCGTGCGGATCATCAAGCCGCGCGTGGAGGAGGTGGTCGAGCTGGTGCGCGACCGCCTGCGGGACGCGGGCTTCGCCGCCCAGGCCGGTCGGCGCGTGGTGCTCACGGGCGGCGCCAGCCAGCTCGTCGGGCTCCCCGAGGTCGCCCGCCGCGTCCTCCAGGGCCAGGTGCGGATCGGACGGCCCCTCGGCATCCGGGGCCTGCCCGAGGCCGCCAAGGGGCCGGCCTTCTCGGCGGCGGTCGGCCTGCTGGTTTACCCGCAGGTGGCCCATGCCGAGCATTTCGAGCCGCGGGGGCACGGCGCCTTCGCGGCCACGGGAACGGACGGCTATCTGCACCGGGTCGGCCGCTGGATCCGGGACAGCTTCTAGGTTTCGCCCCCGCCCTACGGGCGGATTGAAAAGAATCCGGCGCCGCGGCGTCGCACGGACAGCACAGTTAGCGAGAGGCTCGACACCATGGCCATCACCCTCCAGGCGCCGGACATCCGGGAACTGAAGCCCCGCATCACCGTCTTCGGCGTCGGCGGCGCCGGCGGCAACGCCGTCAACAACATGATCGAGTCGGGCCTTCTGGGCTGCGAGTTCGTCGTGGCGAACACCGATGCGCAGGCGCTCACCTCCTCCAAGGCCGAGCGGGTGATCCAGATGGGCCTGGGCGTCACCCAGGGCCTCGGTGCCGGCTCGCACCCGGAGGTCGGCTCTGCCGCCGCCGACGAGGTGATCGATGAGATCCGTGACCAGCTCTCGGGCGCCCACATGTGCTTCATCACCGCCGGCATGGGCGGCGGAACCGGCACCGGCGCGGCCCCGGTCATCGCCCGCGCCGCCCGCGATATGGGCATCCTGACGGTCGGTGTCGTGACGAAGCCCTTCCAGTTCGAGGGCATGCGCCGGATGCGCACCGCCGAGGCCGGCATCCAGGAGCTGCAGGCCGCGGTCGACACCCTGATCGTGATCCCGAACCAGAACCTGTTCCGGGTCGCCAACGAGAAGACCACCTTCGCCGACGCCTTCGCGATGGCCGACCAGGTGCTCTACTCGGGCGTCGCCTGCATCACCGACCTGATGGTGAAGGAAGGTCTCATCAACCTAGACTTCGCCGACGTCCGGGCGATCATGCGCGGCATGGGCAAGGCCATGATGGGCACCGGTGAGGCGTCGGGCGAGAAGCGCGCCAACCGCGCCGCCGAGGCTGCCATCGCCAACCCGCTCCTCGACGACGTCTCGATGAAGGGCGCCCGCGGCCTGCTGATCTCGATCACGGGCGGCTCGGACCTGACCCTGTACGAGCTCGACGAGGCTGCCACCCGCATCCGCGAGGAGGTCGACCAGGACGCCAACATCATCCTGGGCGCCACCTTCGACGAGAGCCTCGACGGCATCATCCGCGTGTCGGTGGTCGCCACCGGCATCGAGCCGGCGCTGATCTCGGCGAACTCGCCGAACAACCCGGCGATCGCCGAGACCGAGCAGCGCATCGCCGAGGTGGCCGAGCGCCTGCGCGCCGAGGCCCGCGCCCGCGCCTCCTCGCCGGTCCCGAGCATCCGGACCGAGTCGGCCGCTCCGGCGCAGAGCTCCGCTCCGGCGCCCGTCGCGCCGCAGCCGGCTCCCGAGATGCGGGCCGAGCCGCGGATCGAGGCCGCCGCGCCGATGACCCGCGACGACGTCGTGCTGGCCCCGGCCCAGCCGCGCGCCGCCGCGCCCTTCGTTCCGCCGCCCGCGCCGCAGCCGGCCGAGCCCGCGCCGCAGTTCCAGGCCGGTCCGTTCGTGCCGCCGCGCCCGGCAGCCCCGGCGGGCGCTCCGCTCGCGCGCGCCCCGCGGATGCCGCAGATCCACGAGCTGCCGCCCATCGCCCAGACCCAGATCATGGCGAACCGCGCAGCCGAGGAGGCCGCTCCGGAATCCAAGCGGACCTCGCTCCTGCGGCGCCTCGCGACGGTGGGCTTCGGCGGCCGGCGCGACGAGATGGAAGGCGCCGCTCCCGCCGCCCGGACCGCGCCCCCCGTCGCCCCGCAGCCGCAGCTGGCCCAGCCGCACGTGCCGCCGGCGCCGCGCGCTCCGGCCGCTCCGGCCGTCCCCCAGTACCGCCCGGCACAGGGGAGCCTCGACGCCCAGGGCCGCGTCGCGCCGCAGTCCCGGATGATGGACGACGACCAGCTGGAGATCCCGGCCTTCCTCCGCCGCCAGGCGAACTGAGCGGACCGACAGCGAGAAGGAGCGTGAGCCGGCGGGAAACCGCCGGCTCTTCGTGCTGGACCGCGACAACTCACGGTTGATTTCTGAAGATGCGCACCGATCCTCCGGCTTAACGCATGTCATGTTTTGCCGGGTCGCGTGGTGCATACGCGCCACAGAACGGCCGCCTGTTAGCCACGCATTAACCAACCTTTAAGCCTCTGTTGCAGCTGCATTTTGCTGCGAAGCGCAGGCAAGCGTGTCTGTAACAGAGCGTAAGAATCCGTGATTTGGCTGGCCTATGCGGTGCAGCTATAGAAGCGTCGAGACCGACAAGACACGCACCGGGACACAACCTGGTCGCGTGGGCAGGGGCATCAAGCAGCGGACGGATCAGCCAGTTTCCTCACCATCCCCAGTCGGGGTGGCGGGACCTGATCGCGGCCGGGGGCTAAGGAATGCGAACGCATAAGCAGACGACCCTCAAAGGGCCGGCGACACTTTCGGGCATCGGGGTCCATTCCGGTAACCCCGCCGAGATCACCATCCGACCCGCTCCTGCCAATCACGGCATCGCTTTCCTCCGAACCGGCACCACCCACGGCAATGACCGCCTGATCAAGGCGCATCACGCCCTTGTCTCCGCCACCGAACTCTGCACCGTCCTGGGTGACATCGAGTCCGGCGCGGTCGCCACCGTTGAGCACCTGATGTCCGCCCTCTACGGCCTCGGCGTCGACAATGCCCTGGTCGAGATCGACGGCCCCGAGATGCCGATCCTCGACGGGTCCGCGCTCCCCTTCGTCCAGGCAATCGATCACGTCGGGATCGCCATCTCGGATACTCCTCGGCGCTGGCTGAAGATCCTCCGCCACGTCCGAATCGAGACCGGGACGTCCTTCGCGGAGCTCCGCCCCATCGACCGGGGCTTCCGCCTCGACGTCGAGATCGATTTCGAGAGCCCGGTGATCGGCCGCTCCCGCAAGGCAATGGACCTCTCGCCCGCCTCCTACCGCCGCGAGATCGCCGGCGCACGGACCTTCGGGATGATGCGAGACGTTGAGCGCTACTGGAAGGCCGGGTTCGCCCTCGGCGCCTCGCTTGAGAACACCGTCGCAGTGGGCGAGACCGCGGTGGTGAATCCCGAGGGGCTGCGCTTCCCGGACGAGTTCGTCCGGCACAAGATCCTTGACGCGATTGGCGACCTTGCTCTGGCCGGACTGCCGATCCAGGGCGCCTACCGGTCTTATTGCGGCGGCCACCGAATGAATGTCGGCGTGCTCTCCGCCCTCTTCGCCGACCGGGCCAATTACGCGATCGTCGAGGCCCAGGGCTCGCGGCGTGAGACAGTCCTCTCCGAGCTGAGCGTCGGTCTCGGCATCGCCGCCTTCGTGAGCGACCTCTGAAAAAACCAGCTGTGGCCCGAGGGCAACAGTCAGAAACCGATCCTGGCCGCCGCAGCGTTGCCGCTTTCGTGCCCGAATCGAACGTCACGGTTTAACCGTCCGTGAACGGAAGGCACGGCCCGGAAGGGTCGGATCCAACTCACGCGATGGCACGACGGCGCGGGACGGCGCCGGTTCCGGGAAAGAGCGCCAGATGCCTGTCACCATTCGTCATCGCCGGGCGGCGGCCTTCGTGGCGCCTCTCGTGGCCGTCCTCGGCCTGGGCCTCGGCGGCTGCGACTTCGACCCGACCAATCTCTTCGCCGAGAAATACAAGCCCGAGGTCGTTCCGGATGTTCCGGCCGACAAACTCTACAGCGACGGCTTGGCCAAGCTCGAGGACAGCGACTACGAGGGCGCCGTCAAGAAGTTCGACAGCCTCGACAAGCAGTACCAGTATTCCGAATGGTCTCGGAAGGCGCTGCTGATGACAGCCTACGCGAATTACGAGGGCCAGAAATACGAAGACGCGATCAGCGCCTCGAAGCGGTACCTGCAGCGGCACCCGGCCAGCAAGGATGCCGCTTACGCGCAGTACCTGATGGCGATGTCGAACTATAAGCAGATCCCCGACGTGACCCGGGACCAGGAACGGTCCGAGAAGGCGCTCGTGGCCCTGCAGGAGCTGGTCCAGAAGTATCCGACGTCCGAATACGCTGCCGACGCGAAGGCGAAGATCCAGATCACCCGCGACCAGCTCGCCGGCAAGGAGATGGAGGTCGGGCGCTTCTACCTGGAGAAGCGCAACTTCCCGGCGGCGATCAACCGCTTCCGCGATGTGGTGGCCAAGTACCAGACCACCCGGCACGCCGAGGAGGCGCTGGAGCGCCTGACCGAGGCCTACTGGGCGCTCGGCATCACCCAGGAGGCGCAGAACGCTGCCGCGGTGCTTGGGCACAACTTCCCGGAAAGCCCCTGGTACAAGGACGCGCACGCACTCCTGGCGCAGAACGGCCTTGAGCCCCGCGAGGAGAAGACGTCCTTCCTCTCGAAGATCTACCGGACGGTGACGGGCAAGACCGCCTCGGCCGAGTGACGCGCCGGGCCGGCCCCCGGCCCGAACCGCACCGCTTGAGGGCCCGGAGCCGCCGCTCCGGGCCTTTGCCGTTGCGGCGCACCGGCAGATCGGTGCGACGCATTTTTGGGGTGAATCCGCGCCGCAGCGGCCTTATGTCTGCGGTCCCATTCTGAGGAATCTCCGTCGCCGCATGCTGGCGCAGCTCGCGATCCGCGACATCGTCCTGATTGACAGGCTCGAACTGAATTTCCGGACAGGCCTGAGCGTCCTGACCGGGGAGACGGGTGCGGGCAAATCGATCCTGCTCGACGCCTTCGCGCTGGCGCTCGGCGGCCGCGGCGACGGCCGTCTGGTCCGCCATGGCGAGGCACAGGGCGTCGTCACGGCGGTGTTCGACCTTCCCCTCGACCATCCGGCGCGCCGGATCGCCGCCGAGGCCGAGATCGATACCGAGGGCGATCTCATCCTGCGCCGGACGCAGATGGCGGACGGCCGCACCCGTGCTTTCGTCAACGACCAGCCTGTGGGCGTGCAGGTGCTCCGGGCCATCGGTGCCGCACTCGTCGAGATCCACGGGCAGCACGACGACCGGGCGCTGGCCGATCCCGCCTCGCACCGGGCGATCCTCGACGCCTTCGGCGGTCTCCAGGGCCAGCTCGCCAAGGTCGGAGCGGCGTCCCGGACCGTGCGCGCGGCCCGCACCGAACTCGCCGAGCACCGCGCCCGCGTGGAGGCGGCCCGCAAGGAGGCCGACTTCCTGCGCCACGCCGTGGAGGAACTCGCCGAACTGGCGCCCCAGCCGGGCGAGGAGGCCCAGCTCGCCGAGCGCCGCAGCATCATGCAGCAATCCGAGAAGGTCGCGCGCGAGCTCAACGAGGCGCTGGACGCCGTCGGCGGTCCGCATTCCGGCGTACCCCATCTCTCGGCCGCCCTGCGCAAGCTGGAGCGCCGGGCCGCGCAACTCCCGGCGCTCGTCGATCCCTGCGTGAACGCCCTGGACGCCGCGCTGGTGGCCCTCGACGAGGCCCGCTCAGTGCTCGACGCGGCCGTGGCCGAGACGGAGTTCGATCCCCGTGATCTGGAACGGGTGGAAGAGCGGCTCTTCGCTCTGCGCGCGGCCTCCCGCAAATACGATGTCCCGGCCGACGACCTCGCCGCCCTGGCGGAGCGCTATGCCGGGGACGTGGCGGCGATCGACGCCGGCGAGGTGGCGCTGTCCGCCCTGGAACAGGCGCTCGCTCAGGCCGAGACCGACTACGCCGAGGCGGCCGAGAAGCTCAGCGCCGGCCGGCGCCGCGCGGCCAAGCAGCTCGATGCCGCCGTGAAGGCCGAGCTGCCGCCCCTGAAGCTGGAACGCGCCCAGTTCATCACCGAGATCGCCACCGACCCGGACTCACGCGATCCGGCCGGGACCGACCGGGTCGAGTTCTGGGCGCAGACCAATCCCGGGACCAAGCCGGGTCCGATGATGAAGGTCGCCTCGGGCGGTGAGCTGTCGCGCTTCATGCTGGCGCTTAAGGTGGTCCTGGCCGACAAGGGCTCGGCCCCGACACTGATCTTCGACGAGATCGATACGGGGGTCGGCGGCGCCGTGGCCGACGCCATCGGCCTGCGTCTCGCCCGGCTGGCAGCGACCGTGCAGGTGGTCGCCGTGACCCATGCGCCTCAGGTTGCCGCCCGTGCCGACACGCATTTCCTGATCGCCAAAACACCCGTGAAGGGTGCCGGCCGTGTGGCGACCCGCGTCGCAAGCCTGCCGGTGGCGGAGCGCCGGGAGGAGATCGCCCGGATGCTGGCGGGCGCCACGGTGACCGACGAGGCCCGGGCGGCCGCGGCCAGGCTCCTCCAGGGCGCCGACGCGTAAACGCCCGTCAACCTTAACCGTTGGTTGTGGTTAAAGCTTCATTAACTATTTGCAGTGAGAGTTTCCCGATCCCGGCGCCGTAGCGGGCCTGCGCGGTTGATGGGCGGGAGGGAATGATGAAGCCGTCACTCGTCGAGCCGAACGGGCATTCGCATGCGGGGCCGCCGTCGAAGCAGGCGCTCGATACGCGCCAGCTCGGCCTTACCCTCCGCACGGTCTATGAGGGCAGCGTCGACACCCAGCCGATCACCGACACCCATGTGGAACTGCTCCTGCGGCTGCGCCAGAAGGAGCGGGAACTGCGCCGGGCGAGCTGAGCGGACGCCGCCCTGCGACGCACTACCAGCGGCGCGCGCCCGGCCTTCGGCGGTATTCGGCGGCCCGAATCAGAGTCAGGACGCGGTCGAGGCTGACGAGCAGTTCCGCCTCCTCCAGCCGTGCCTGGTCCACCGTCTTGGGATCGGTGCTGAATTTCTGACGCGCCTGCGCGAGCGCCAGCGCGCGTTCGAGGGACTCCCGTTCGGCATGCAGGGCAAGCCAAGCCGGGTCGGCCTCTGTGTCTGCGTCGGCTTCCTCGCCGCCCACGATTCGAGCTTCCTTCTGTCCGCCTCGTCGGAGTTGAACGCGCGAGGTCCATGAACCGTGCCGCGCGAACCGCAGCGCGATGTCATGCCGGTGTCATCTATCTGTCGTAACCGCCCGGACATCGGGCGGCCGGCGCTGGGTCTCGTTGAAGATCGGCCGCAGGGCTCTGCCGCGGGCATAGGCTTGCCGGCGGAGGAGCGCAGGCTCTTGCCCGACGGCAACGGAGATTCCCTTGAGACCCTTCGCTTACGCGCTCGCCGTCGGCCTCGCGACGGTTCAGCTGGCGTCCGCAGCGCTCGCCGCCGACATCACAGGCGCCGGCGCCACCTTCCCCTTCCCGGTCTATTCCAAATGGGCTGAGGCCTATCGCAAGGAGACCGGCTCGGGCCTCAACTATCAGTCGATCGGCTCTGGCGGCGGGATCAAGCAGATCCAGGCCAAGACGGTCGATTTCGGCGCCACCGACGCGCCGCTGAAGGCCGAGCAGCTGTCCAAGGACGGGCTCGTCCAGTTCCCGACCGTCATGGGCGGCGTGGTGCCGGTGGTGAACATCCCCGGGATCGAGCCGGGCAAGCTCAAGCTCACCGGCGACGTGCTGGCCGATATCTACGCCGGCAAGATCTCCAAGTGGACCGATCCGCGGGTCACGAAGCTCAATGAGGGGCTGAAGCTGCCCGACGCGAACATCACGCCGGTCTACCGCTCGGACGCCTCAGGCACGACCAACATCTTCACCACCTACCTCTCCCAGGTCTCCGAGCCCTGGAAGAAGGAGTACGGCGCGGCCACGACGATCTCCTGGCCGGTGGGGCAGGGCGGCAAGGGTAACGAGGGCGTGACCGCCACCGTGAAACAGGTGCCGAACGCCATCGGCTACGTCGAGTCGGCTTACGCCAAGCAGAACAAGCTGTCCTACGCGCTGCTTCAGAACAAGGCCGGGAAGTTCCCGCAGCCCGACGACAAGGCGTTCCAGGCCGCGGCCGCCAGCGCCGATTGGAAGGCGGCCCCGGGCTTCGGCATCTCGCTCACCAACCAGCCGGGCGACGACGCGTGGCCGATCACGGCGGCGACCTTCATCCTCGTCCACAAGGATGCGGTCGATCCGGCCAAGGCCGGTGACGTGCTCAAGTTCTTCGACTGGGCCTACAAGAAGGGCGACAAGCTCGCCTCGGACCTCGACTACGTCCCGCTGCCGGACAACGTCGTCGAACTGATCCACGAGGAGTGGAAGACCGTGAAGGGTAAGGACGGCAAGCCCGTCTTCAACATGTGAGCGTGGCCGGGAGGGGGCTGCGGTCTCCTCCCTCGCATCTCGGATCGCACCGCGCTACCACGCCACCTTTCGCAGAGAACCGCGGATGCCCGCTTTGACAGAAACGATTGCTTTTGCCCGACCCCGTGCTGCGACCGCACGGAAGGGGCCGAGCCGGAGCGTCGATAACCTGTTCCGGGCCTGCGCCTACGGGGCGGCGCTCCTCGTTCTGGCCGTACTCACCGGTATCCTCGGCTCGATCCTGTACGGAGGCTGGCCGGCCTTCCGCGAGTTCGGCTTCGGCTTCCTGACCTCAAGCGCCTGGAACGTCGGAACCGAGCAGTACGGCGCGCTCGTCGCCGTGATCGGAACCGTGGCCTCAGCCTTCCTGGCCCTCCTGATCGGCGTTCCGATCTCCCTGGGGATCGCCATCTTCCTGACGCAGCTCTGCCCGGGCTGGGCGCGCAAGCCGGTCGCCATGACGATCGAGCTGCTCGCCGCGGTGCCGAGCATCATCTACGGCATGTGGGGGCTTTTCATCTTCGCCCCGCTCTTCGCGCGCTTCGTCGAGATCCCGGTCTCCAACCTCGTCGAGGGTCTGCCCATCGTCGGTACCCTGTTCTATGCCCGGGTGCCCTCCGGCGTGGGCGTGCTCACCGCAGGCATCATCCTGGCGATCATGATCGTGCCGTTCATCGCCTCGATCGCCCGCGACATGCTCGACCAGATCCCCACCGTGCTGCGCGAGAGCGCCTACGGTATCGGCTGCACCACCTGGGAGGTCGTCCGCTACGTGCTCGTGCCCCAAGCCGCCGTCTCGATCATCGGGGCGATCATGCTCGGCCTCGGGCGGGCGCTCGGCGAGACCATGGCCGTGACCTTCGTGGTCGGCAACGCCAACCGCCTCTCGGCCTCGATCTTCGACCCGAGCTCGACCATCGCGTCGCGGATCGCCAACGAGTTCAACGAAGCTGACGGCCTCCAGCTCAACGCGCTGATGGCTTTGGGCTGCATCCTGTTCGTGATCACCTTCGTGGTGCTCATCATCGCCCGTCTGCTGACGCGCCGCGTCACGGCCGCCTGAGGAGTTCGCGCGATGGACGCCTCCAACCCGATCAAACCCGCCGCGCCCCGGCGTGCCGGCCGCGTCCGCCAGGGCCGGCGCATCGCCGACCGGAGCCTGCGCGTCGCCTGCACGGCCGCCACGGCCGTCGGCGCTGTGGTGCTGGGGTCGATCCTCGTGATGCTGATCGTTCAGGGCGTGCGCGGCTTCACGCCGGCCCTGTTCGCCAACCCGACCCCGGGGCCGGGCTCCGAAGGCGGCGGTATCGCCAACGCGATCCTGGGCAGCTTGGTGCTCACCGGGATCGGCATCGCCATCGCCACGCCGATCGGCGTCATGGCCGGCACGTATCTCGCCGAGTACGGCCGCGCATCGCGCCTGGCGACCCTGATCCGGTTCCTGAACGACGTGCTGCTCTCGGCGCCCTCGATCCTGATCGGCCTGTTCGTCTACACGCTGATGGTGCGGCCGATGGGGACCTATTCGGGCTGGGCCGGGGGCGTGGCGCTGGCCATCATCGCGGTACCGGTGATCGTGCGCACCACCGAGGATATGCTGCGACTCGTGCCGGGAACCCTGCGTGAGGCCGGTGCGGCCCTCGGCGCCCCGCCCTCGACCGTGATCACCAGCGTGACCTGGCGCGCAGCCTCGTCCGGCATCGTGACCGGGATCATCCTGGCGCTGGCCCGCATCGCCGGCGAGACGGCGCCGCTCCTGTTCACGGCGCTCAACAACAACTCCTGGTTCTCCGCCGACCTCATGGGCGGCGTCGCGAACCTGCCAGTAATGATCTACCAGTTCGCGCTGTCGCCGTATCCGAACTGGCAGGGCCTGGCCTGGGCCGGGGCGCTCCTGATCACCCTAACGATCCTGGCGCTGTCGATCATCGCGCGCGTCGTGATCAAGCCGCAGACCTCGCGCTGAGACCCTTTTCGAGGACACGACGATGAACGCCGCCTCCGCGAGTCCCACGGTCGACCTGAACCGCAACCGCGCCGACGAGGGCGGGCCGGTGCGGATCGCCGTGAAAGGGCTCAACTTCTACTATGGGGCCTTCCACGGGCTGAAGGACATCAACATCAACTTCCATGACAGGCAGGTCACGGCGCTGATCGGCCCGTCCGGCTGCGGGAAGTCGACGCTGCTGCGCTGCTTCAACCGGATCTACAGCCTCTACCCGGAGCAGCGAGCGGAGGGCGAGATCCTGCTCGATGGCGAGAACATCCTCGACCCGTCCATCGACCTGAACGAGCTGCGCTCGCGCATCGGCATGGTCTTCCAGAAGCCGACGCCGTTCCCGATGTCGATCTACGACAACGTCGCCTTCGGGCTGCGGCTCTATGAGAAGCTGCCGAAATCCGAGCTCGACGGCCGCGTGGAGGAATCGCTCCGCAAAGCCGCCCTCTGGGACGAGGTGAAGGACAAGCTGCGCCAGTCGGGCACGGGCCTCTCGGGCGGCCAGCAGCAGCGCCTGTGCATCGCCCGCACCGTGGCCCAGCGCCCGGAGGTGATCCTGTTCGACGAGCCGACCTCGGCGCTCGATCCGATCTCCACCGGCCGGATCGAGGAGCTGATCGAGCAGCTGCGCGACGAGTTCACCATCGTGATCGTCACGCACAACATGCAGCAGGCGGCGCGCATCTCGCAGTTCACCGCCTTCATGTATCTCGGCCAGCTGGTCGAGTTCGGCCCGACCAGCCGGATGTTCATGAATCCGACGGAACGCCGCACCCAGGACTACATCACCGGCCGTTTCGGCTAACCTGTTCGAACGATCCGGCACCGGGGAACGCCAACCGGCATTCGCCGGCGCGGCGGCGGATCCACCGGACCCGACGGATCGCTTTTCGCGGGCCCCCATCGAAGGATCCACCATGCCCGGCCATATCGTCACCTCCTACGACACCGACCTGGAGAACCTGCGTCGCTCGATCTCGGAGATGGGCGGCGTGGCCGAGAAGATGACGGCGGAGGCGACCGACGCTCTTGTGCGCCGGGACGACGCGCTCGCCCAGACGGTGATCGTCGCCGACAAGCGCCTCGACGCGCTCCAGCGTGACATCGAGGAGCGCGCCGTGCTGCTCATCGCCCGGCGCCAGCCCCTGGCGATCGACCTGCGCGAGACCATCTCGGCGATCCGCGTCTCCGGCGATCTCGAGCGGATCGGCGACCTCGCCAAGAACGTCGCCAAGCGCGTCGTCGCGATCTCCGACCAGGCGCCGGCGCAGAAGATCGTGCTGGGCGTGCGCCACATGAGCGACCTCGCGGAGGGCCAGCTCAAGGACGTGCTCGACGCCTACGCGAGCCGTGACGTCCAGGCGGCCCACGACGTCTGGGAGCGCGACGGCGAGATCGACGCGCTGTACAATTCGCTGTTCCGCGAGCTCCTGACCTACATGATGGAGGATCCGCGCAACATCTCGTTCTGCACGCATCTCCTGTTCTGCGCCAAGAACGTGGAACGCATCGGCGACCACACCACCAACATCGCCGAGACGATCCACTACCTCGCCACCGGCGAGACGCTGGCGGGCGACCGGCCGAAGAACGATGCGTCGAACTACGCGACGGTGGACGGCAGGCAGGCTCCGTAAGAGCGAGCCGCTGCCGTCCAAGCGCGGCGCGCGCTCCTTCCTGTGGCGCGCCGCCCGAAAATCGGAGGGTGTGGGTTGAGGCTGAGCGGCGCCTCCCGCACCATCCGCCGGCCCGCCCGCTCCGGAGGGAGCCGGCGAGCCCGCAGGCCGAACGGCGCCGCCTCGTGAACGGGTCATCGAACGTGAGCATGCAAGTCCTGATCGTCGAGGACGAGGAGGCGCTGACCACCCTGCTGCGCTACAACCTGGAAGCCGAGGGCTTCGTGGTGGATTCGGCCGCGCGCGGCGACGATGCGGAGTTGCTCCTGGCCGAGCGGATCCCCGATCTGGTCCTGCTCGACTGGATGCTCCCGGGCCTCTCGGGGATCGAGCTCTGCCGCCGCATCCGCGCCCGCCGCGAGACAGAGCGGCTGCCGGTGATCATGCTCACCGCCCGCGGCGAGGAAGGGGACCGGGTCCGGGGCCTCGGAACGGGCGCGGACGATTACATCGTCAAGCCGTTCTCCGTGCCGGAGCTGCTCGCCCGGATCCGCGCGCTGCTGCGCCGGGCCAAGCCCGCCCATGTCTCGGACCGCCTGGCCGCCGGCGATCTCGAACTCGACCGCACCGGCCACCGCGTCCGCCGCGGCGGCGAGGAGCTGCATCTCGGCCCCACCGAGTTCCGGCTGCTGGAATTCCTGATGCTGGCCCCGGGCCGGGTCTTCTCCCGCGAGCAGCTTCTCGACGGGGTCTGGGGCCACGACGTCTATATCGACGAGCGCACGGTGGACGTGCATGTCGGGCGGCTGCGCAAGGCGCTGAACGGCCCGCGCCAGCCCGACCCGATCCGCACGGTCCGCGGCTCCGGCTACGCCTTCGACGAGACCTTCTCGCTGGAGGCTTAGCCGCGCCCGCTCAGCGGGTCAGCGCCGCGCTCTTGCCGTCCTTGGCCGCCGGCACGGAGTCCAGGGCCGCCAGCACCGTCCCCTCGGTGAGGATCTGCGGCAGCACCTGAGGCTCTCCCATTCCCGTGTAGAGCAGGTAGAGCGGCACGCCGCTGCGCCCGTGCTTCTCCAAGAGGCGGGTGATCTCCGGGTTCTGGTTGGTCCAGTCCCCCTTCAGGTAGGTCACGCCCCGCTCCGCCATCGCGGCCCGTACGGCCTTGGTGGAGAGCGAGGTCGTCTCGTTGACCGCACAGGTGATACACCAAGCCGCGGTGAGATTGACGAAGACCGGCCGCCGCCCGTTCACCAGGGTGTCGAGACGGGCCTGGGTGAAAGGCTCGATCCCGCTGGCGGCGGCCTGCACCGCCGGAGCGGCGCGGTTCTGGGCGAGGGCCAGCGTGAGGCCCCCGACGGCGATGAGCGCCAGGACCGCGCAGGCCCGGGCAATCGGCCCCGCCATCCGCGACGCACCGCGCCCGTGCTCCCAGGCCCAGGCGCAGAAGCCGACCAGCACGAGGCCGATCAGCGCCATGAGGAGCCCCTGCGGGTCGACCTGCTGGGCCAGGACCCAGATCAGCCACGCCACCGTCGCGTAGACCGGGAAGGCCAGGACCTGCTTGAGGGTCTCCATCCAGGCGCCCGGCCGGGGCAGGGCCCGCAGGGCCGGCGGCCAGAGGGTGAGCGCCAGGAAGGGCAGGGCGAGGCCGAGCCCGAGGCTCGCGAACACCGCGAGCGCCACGCCGGCGCTCTGGGTCAGCGCGAAGCCCACCGCCGAGCCCATGAACGGTGCCGTGCAGGGCGTCGCCACCAGCGTGGCGAGGACGCCCGTGAAGAAGGAACCGCTCAGCCCCGCACGCCGGGCCAGGCCGTCGCCGAGACCGGCGAGGCGTCCGCCGATATGGACCGCCCCGGACAGGCTCAGGCCCATCGCGAAGAGCAGATAGGCGAGCCCCGCCACCACGGCGGGCGATTGCAACTGGAAGCCCCAGCCGATCGCCGAGCCACCGCCTTTCAGGGCGATCAGCAAGGCGGCGAGGACCAGGAAGCTCGCCAGCACGCCGGCCGTGTAGGCGAGGCCGTGCAGGCGCAGGCGGCCCGGGCTCTCGCCGGCATGCCGCACGAGGCCCAAGACCTTGATCGACAGCACCGGGAAGACGCAGGGCATCAGGTTGAGGATCAGCCCGCCGAGGAAGGCCAGAGCCGCCGCGGCCGCGAGGGTCAGCGTGTCGGCGGCTGGCGCGGGCGGGGGCGCCGGACTCTCCGCTATGGAGACGGGCACCGGAGCGGCCGGCTCGTCGCCATAGGCGAAGGCGAGACGGTTGGTGCCGGCATCGGTCACCTCGTCCAGGGTCAGGACACCGGGTAGTCCGACGGGCGCCGGATCGGTCGGGCTGCTCCGGGCCAGAGTCAGGTGCAGCCCGGCCTCGTCGACGGACATCACCTGCGCGGCCGCGTTGTCGATCGCCGTCTCGGCATAGGGGAAGTAGGCAACGTTGCGGATGGTCTCGGGCTTGAGCCCGGCCGCCGCGAAATCGAGGCGCAGCGTGTCACCCTGGCTCGACAGGCGCAGCGGCCAGATGGCCGGTGCGGGCAGGGCGGCCCGGGCGCGCGCGAAGAGTCCGGCCGTCTCGGGATCGGGCCGGGGCTCTCCCACCGGCAGGGTCAGGGCGAGATCGGCCGAGCCGGGCACGCATTCGGTCTCGCAGACGAGATAGGTCAGCTTGGCCTGGATCCGCACCGGGTCGGCCGGATCGAGGCTCGGCGGCGGTGTGACCGGCACGAGGAGCGTGACCTCGCCCTCGTAGCCGTAGTTCATCAGCGTGGCGATCGGGATGCGCTCCGGCGCCGGCCAGCGGATCGCACCGGCAGTGAAGCCGGCCGGCAGGGTCCAGGTCACCTCCGGCGGCAGGCCCGAATCCCCCGGATTGCGCCAGTAGACGTGCCAGCCCGGCTTCACCTGCATGTGCACGGCCAGGGTGAAGGGCTGCGCCCCCGCCAGAGCCGCCGGCTCGGCGACGAGGCTCGACCGAACGAGGTCGGGGGGCGTCCGGAAGCCCTGGTTGAGTCCTTGCGCCGCCGCGGCCGTGAGGCTCGCGGCCAGCACCATGACCAGGATGGCGAGGCGGCGGATCATGCTGTCCCTTCGCGCGCAAGGCGGTCGCGGTTTCAGGCGCGGCGCCTTCGAGCCCGGCGCGGCTTTTTCCGTGGCGGCGAGCCTTAGCATGGTAGGCGCGAGCGGTCGCGGGCCGGGTCCTCAGTTCGGGAGCGGCGCGGTGGCGCGGTCCAGCCACGCGCGCGCCCCGTCGTCGAGGAGCGCGCCCAGTGTCTCCCGCACCCGGGCGTGATAGGCGTCGATCCACGCCCGCTCCTCTGGATCGAGGAGATCCGGTTCGATCACGCGCCGGTCGTAGGGCACGAGGGTCAGGGTCTCGAAACCGAGCATCGGGCGCTCGCCGCCGGGGATCTCGCGCGGCTCGACGAGGACCAGGTTCTCGATCCGGATGCCGTAGGCACCGCGGGCGTAGTAGCCGGGCTCGTTCGACAGGATCATACCCGGCTCCAGCGCCACCGTGCCGGTCTTGGCGATCCGCTGCGGCCCCTCGTGGACCGACAGGAAGGCGCCGACCCCGTGGCCGGTGCCGTGATCGAAGTCGAGCCCCGCTTGCCAGAGCGGCGCCCGGGCGAAGGCGTCGATCTGGGCTCCGGTTGTGCCCTTCGGGAAGACCGCCCGGGCGATGGCGACGTGCCCCTTGAGCACCCGGGTGAAGCGGTCGCGCATCGCGGCGTTCGGCTCACCAACCGCGACGGTGCGGGTGATGTCGGTGGTGCCGTCCGGATATTGCGCCCCGGAATCGATCAGGAACAGCTCGCCGGGTCGGACGGACCGGTCGCTGGCACGGGTCACCCGGTAATGGACGATCGCCCCGTTCGGGCCGGAGCCGGAGATCGTCGGGAACGATACGTCGCGCAGGTCGCCGCCGGCCGCCCTGAAATCCTCCAGGGCCTCGACGGCGGCGATCTCGGTGAGGTCGCCCGCGGCGGCCGTGCCGTCGAGCCAGGCGAGGAAGCGCACGACGCTGGCCCCATCGCGGATATGGGCGGCCCGGGCCCCGGCGATCTCGGCGGCGTTCTTCACCGCCTTCATCCCGGTGATCGGATCCTTGCCGACGTCGGCGACGCCGCCGGCGGCCTCGATCTTCTCCTTCAGGGCCACCGCGCCGGTGACCGCGTCGAGGCGCACGCGCACGCCGCCGAGCGAGGCCAACCCGTCATCGAGTCCGGCCCGGGGCAGGATCTCGGCCACCGGCGCCAGGGCCGCCCGCAGGGCCGGATCGACGTTCGGCGAACCGAGGAACAGCCGCGCCGGGCCCTCCCGCGGCAGGATCGCGTAGCCGAGGGCCAGGGGCGTGTGGCCGACATCGGAACCGCGCAGGTTAAAGGCCCAGGCGAGATTGTGCGGATCGGAGACCACCAGGGCGTCACAGCCGCCCTCGGCAAGGGCCGCGCGCACCCGGGCGAGCTTGTCGGCCGCCGCCTCGCCCGCGAGCGTTTCCGGATGGGCGACCACCGGACCCGCGGGGGGTTTCGGGCGTCCGGCCCAGACCGCGTCCACGAGGTTCGGGACGGCACGAACCGTGCCGCCCGCCTTCGCGGCGGCCCGTTCCAGGCGCGCCAAACCGTCCGGCGTATGGAGCCAGGGATCATAGCCCAGCACCTGATCCCGCTTGAGATTGGCGCCGATCCAGGCTTCCGGCGTCGATTCGGCCAAGGGCACGACCGCCACGAGGCCGGTATCGACCTGCTCGGGCGCCTGCAGGGTGTAGCGGCCGTCCACGATCAGCGCTGCGGATTCCATCAGGATTACGGCGGTGCCGGCTGAGCCGGTGAAGCCCGTGAGCCAGGCCAGCCGTTCGGCATCCGCCGGCACGTACTCCGACTGGTGCTCGTCGGCCCGCGGCACGACGAAACCGTCAAGGCCGAACTCGCGCAGACCCGCGCGCAGGGCCTCGATCCGCTCGGACCCCTTGCGATGGCTCGGATCGTCGAAGGTCTGGAAGCGTGGGCGGGTCCGGGACGGGCTTGTCTCTGTCATGGGCGGAGCCTAGCCCCCGCCGCTCCCGGGTCGCAACCGCGTATCAATCGTTACGGCACATGCTAATCTAGGGATTAAAGATCGCGAACAATCTTATCACGTCGCCGGATTTGGCGTATTTCTCCACGATGCCTCGCCGCGTCTACTACCGGATCTGCGACAGACCCGACGGCCGCTTCGACGCCGTCGTGACGATCGAGCCCGACACGGTGGTTCGGCGCGATGGCTTCAACGCGCTTGCAGAGGTCGAGGAGTGGATCGAGGGCCTGCGTGTCCTGATGGCGGCCCTCGGCGCGCCCGTGGCGCAAGAAAACGGGCCCGAACCCTCGACCGCGGTCGAAGCGGAGGCGGACGTATCGCTGGAGCCGGGGCGAGTGCGCACGGCGCGCTAACCCCGCCCGAGGGTCAGCCGTTCGTCGCCGGTAAATCGGGCGCGCGATTGGTGGGCGCGCCGTCGTAGCCCTCCAGCCACGCCGTACGAGCTGCCGAATTCACCGGGTACGGGCACGCGTCCTTGGGCCGGCCCTGCGCCCGCGCACGGGCGCCCTCGGTAATCGGGTCCGACGGCGGATCGTGGAGCGACGTCTGGCTCATGCCCGGACAACGCGCCAAGGGGTTCCCGGTTCTACGCCTCGCGCGACGCGCATTGACCCGCGCCGATCGCGCACCGCCGCGACCGGCGACGGGCACTCAGCGGCGTGGCCGCTTGGCCGCGCCGCCCCGCATCAGCACCAAGGCGACCCAGCCCTCGATCAGCCCATGGCGGACGAGCGAGAAACCCTGGTGGCGATAGGCCGAGAGCACGCCGGCCACGTCGCGCTCGATCAGACCCGAGAGGACCAGCACGCCTCCGGGGGCGACGACCCGGGCCAGCGTCGGCGCGAGCAGCCGCAGGGGTCGCGCTAGGATATTGGCGAAGACCAGATCGAAGTGGCGCGACCGATTCGCGAGCCGATGGCGCACCCCCGGCCCCTCGTAAAGTTTGAGGTAGGGGCCGAGGCCGTTGGCCCGGGCGTTCTCGCGGGCCGTGCGCACGGCTTCGACATCCAGGTCCCCTGCCACCACGGGCTGCCGCAGCGCCTTGGCGGCCGCGAAAGCGAGGATCCCGGTCCCGGTACCGACGTCCAATATATGGGTTGGGCGCCGCCGCTTCAGTTCGGAGACCAGCGCCCGCAGGCAGCCCAGCGTCGTTCCATGATGGCCCGTGCCGAAGGCCAGCGCCGCCTCGATCTCGATCGGCAAGTCATTGGCCCGCACCGCGTCGCGGTCGTGCGAGCCGTGCACGAGGAAGCGGCCGGCGCGAACCGGCTTCAGGCCCTCCAGCGAGGCGCGGACCCAGTCCTGCTGCTCGATCGTGCGGAACTCGGCCGCGTCGGCCGCGTCGCCGATCAGCGGGCGGATCAGCGCGCGGATGTAGTCCTCGTCAGGCGCGTCGGCGAAATAGGCCTCAAGCCGCCAGGTCCGGCCATCGGCATCCTCGAACGCAGCCACCGCGGTCTCTGTCGGATCGAACATCTCGCCCAGCAGATCGGTCATCGCCCGGGCCGAGCGTTCGTCGGTCAGGAGACGCAGGACGTGGGACGGGCGATGGGGCGGCAGGCCTTCGAGCATGGGTCCGGGCTGTAGCGCCGGGACGCGCCGCATCACAGGGGGGCGACGTGAAAAAATCCGGCCGTCCGTCTTTCGGGCCGGAGAGTGCACCGAGAAGCGTCGCTGAATTTGTTGCTGGCCGGACACATCACACAATACATGCTTTACCCCCAGGATAAATCAGTTTTCACGCGTCATCCATGTGCTTAAACAGTCTCGGCTTCCCCGAGGCCAGACCCTCAACTCCGGCGCGCCGCTCTTCGTGAACCGGCGCGCCAGTTTTGATAGACGACAGTGTGTTCATGACCTCACCGCTCCTCATCAGCGTCGTCTTCGCGCTTGTGACGACTGGTGTGGCCACGCTCTGGGCAGCTTTCGTGGCGACCGGCATGGAGGCGATGCCGGAGCCAGAGGCGGTCGAGCGGCGTGACATCCGGACTTGGTGAGACCCGAGCCCTGACGCTGCGAAGTCGGACATTTCCGAATCGCCCCACCCGTGCCCAGGAATGCGGCACGATGTCCGCGCGTTAATCAAAGGATCCGCAGCTTCGCGGGAACCGGCCGCGGAGGTCGGCGTTTTTGCCGGCTTTTCCGTGAATCGCGATTGAGCAGGATGCGTACAGCGTGACCAAGTCCAGGCGTTACGGCCCCCGGGGGCCCGTGGTCGTCAACGACGCGTCGGTCCTTCCTCAACCCCGCGATCGGATCTTCGGCGGTCCTGCGCCGGACGGGCCGCTACCGGGCCGCCTTCTCGTCCTCTTGAGCCGTCTGCATCGGGCGGAGGCCGCGCCGAAGGAAGGCCACGAGATCCCGCACGGGTGATTCCGACGCCGCGGTCCGATAGGCCGGAGCGGCAGCCCTTGGCCGGCGGGGGCGCCCCCCCTATGATCCCCGTCGTACCCGGCCGGATATAACGGGACACGACAGGGGATGCCCGATCCATGCGCCTGAATCGACGGATCCTGGTTGCAATCGCCCTCGGCGCTTTTGCGCTTGCCCCTGTTCCCGGACCAGTGCGCGCGGATGAGCCCGTGGTGGTTTTCGCGGCGGCGAGCCTGAAGAACGCGCTGGATGAGGCC
The DNA here is from genome assembly GCF_054611515.1 of Methylobacterium sp. CM6257. Lineage (NCBI taxonomy): Bacteria > Pseudomonadati > Pseudomonadota > Alphaproteobacteria > Hyphomicrobiales > Methylobacteriaceae > Methylobacterium > Methylobacterium sp. CM6257. The sequence goes on along the minus strand of NZ_CM137735.1, from coordinate 4,336,251 downwards.
TCGGCCGCCTGGGCCAAGGAAAGCGGGAAGGCCGTCCGGATCTCCTATGCGGGCTCAAACGCCCTCGCCAAGCAGATCGAGGCGGGGGCTCCGGCCGATCTGTTCGTCTCGGCGGACCAAGCCTGGATGGATTATGTCGAGAAGGCCGGCCTCGTGAAGCCGGGCTCGCGCGTCGACCTCCTGCGCAATGAACTGGTGCTGATCGCGCCGGGGCCCAAGAACACCGCCACGGACCCGCAGATCGCCTTGGCGCCGGACTTCGGCACGACGCTGACGCGGGTGCTGGGTGGCGGCAAACTCGCGATGGCGACGATCGACGCCGTCCCGGCTGGCAAGTACGGCAAGGCCGCCCTCGAACGGCTCGGCGCCTGGAAGGCGGTGAAGGGACAGGTCGCCCAGGCCGAGAACGTGCGGGCCGCCCTGCTGCTCGTCGCCCGGGGCGAGGCGCCGCTGGGCATCGTCTACGCCACGGACGCGGCCGCCGACCCGAGCGTACATGTGGTGGCGACCTTCCCGGCCGACAGCCACCCACCGATCGTCTACCCGGCCGCCCTCGTCAACGGATCGCGCAATCCGGATGCCGCCCTCCTGCTGACCGCTCTGCGTGGCCCGGCGGCCCGGGGCTTCTTCGAGCGCCAGGGATTCACGGTTGTCGGGGCGCCTGGCGCCAGCCAGTAGCGCCGAGGCGCTGCCGTGCTCGGTCTCACCCCGGAGGAGTGGACCTCCGTCGCCCTGAGCCTGCGTGTCGCCACGGTGGCGACGCTCACGAGCCTCGTGCCCGGCGTCGCCGTCGCGTGGCTGCTGGCGCGGCGCCGGTTTCCCGGCCGCGCGCTCCTCGACGGGCTGGTTCACCTGCCGCTGATCCTGCCCCCCGTGGTGACAGGCTACCTGCTGCTTCTGACTTTCGGCCGGCGCGGCCTGCTCGGAAGCGCGCTGGCGGAGATCGGCATCGTCTTCTCCTTCCGCTGGACCGGGGCGGCGCTCGCCTGCGCGATCATGGGGTTTCCCCTGATGGTACGGGCGATGCGACTCTCCATCGAGGCGGTGGACCGGCGGCTGGAACAGGCGGCCGGAAGCCTGGGCGCGACTCCGCTCGCCGTGTTCCTCACGGTCACGCTGCCGCTGAGCCTGCCGGGCTGTATCGCGGGCGCCGTGCTGGCCTTCGCCAAGGCCATGGGTGAGTTCGGCGCGACCATCACCTTCGTGTCGAACATTCCGGGAGAGACCCAGACGCTGCCTTCGGCGATCTACACCCTGACCCAGGTGCCGGGCGGGGAGGGGCCGGCCCTGCGCCTGACCCTGATCTCGATCGCCCTGTCTGTCACGGCTCTGCTCGTCTCGGAACTCCTGGCTTCCGGGGCCGGGCGGCGGCTGGGAGGAGGCTGAATGGTCTGGCCTGCGAGGCGGGACCGATCAGGCGCGCGACACCTCCGGGTGTGGGCCGGGACGCGCCGCGCGCCCTGCCAGCCGGGACGCGCCGCGTGAGCATCCAGGTTGACGTTCAGCTTCGGCGGGGCGCCTTCGCGCTCAACGCGGCCTTCGAGGCCGGTCCGGGACTCACCGCCCTGTTCGGGCGCTCGGGTTCGGGGAAGACGACGCTCATCGACCTGATCGCCGGGCTCGCCCGGCCGGACCGGGGCCGAATCATCGTCGATCAGGTCACGCTGGTCGACACAGCGGGGCGCATCTTCCTTCCGCCTCACCGGCGCCGCGTCGGCGTGGTGTTCCAGGACGCGCGGCTGTTCCCGCACCTCAGCGTGCGGTCCAATCTCCGTTACGGCCGCGTCTTTGCCCGCCAGCGGCCCGACCCGGCAGCCTTCGGCGCTGTGATCGGGATGCTCGGCATCGAGCACCTCCTCGACCGGCGCCCCGGCGGTCTCTCGGGGGGCGAGCGCCAGCGGGTGGCGATCGGGCGGGCGCTGCTCGCCAAGCCGCGCCTCCTGCTGATGGACGAGCCGCTGGCAGCCCTGGACGAGGCCCGAAAGGCGGAGATCCTGCCCTATATCGAGCGCCTGCGCGACGAAGCCGGCGTGCCCGTCGTCTATGTCAGCCATGCCGTCTCGGAAGTGGCGCGGCTCGCCACCACGGTAATTGTGCTGGAGGCCGGACACGTCGCCGCCGCCGGCCCGGCGGAAGCGATCCTGCGCCGGGCCGACCTCGTGCCGGTCCACGAGGCCGAGGCCGGCGCGCTCCTCGATATGGTCGTGGCCGAGGCGGATCCGGACACCGGCCTCACGCGCCTCACTGGCGCCGCCGGGCAGTTGCTGGTGCCGAGGCTGGCGCGACCACCTGGGACACGGCTGCGGGTGCGGATCCCCGCCCGCGACGTACTGGTGGCCACCGAGCGCCCCAGGGGCCTCAGCGCGCGCAACATCCTCACCGGCCATGTCTGCGCATTGACGCCCGCGGGCGCCGAAATGGCGGTCGAGATCGACTGCAACGGCGCCCGGGTCGCCGCGCGCCTGACGGCGGCGGCAGTCCGCGAACTCGGGCTGGAGCTCGGGCGCGCCGTTCACGCGATCATCAAGAGCGCCGCCTTCGACCCGGTTGGGATCGGCACGCTTCGGCCGGCGGTCGCGATCTGAGACTGCGCGAGCCTCGGACCGCGAGGCCTGCGGGCTGCCTCATCCGAGCTGGGTCAGCAGGGTGAAGGCGCCGAAGATCAGCACCGCCGCCACCGAGGCGGCGAGCAGGATGAGGGCAGCGCGCGATTCCCGCAGTTCCGGCGACATGGGCCTCCCCGATCTCAGCTTTTGCTGGTTTGCCGGCCCGCGGGAGATTTGCATCGATCCAGCCGCCTGTCGACACGGATCGAAGCCGGCAGTCCCGAATAACGGCGCCGTTTGACTCGGAGGTCCGGCCGTGAGCACCTTTGTACCGATCGGTACAAACTTTGTTCCGGAGCAACCCGTGTCGAATCGCCCGCCGCTTCCGCCCTTTACCGCCGAGACGGCGTCCCAGAAGGCCCGCATGGCCGAGGATGCGTGGAACGGGCGGGATCCCGAGCGCGTAGCGCTCGCCTACACGCCGGACAGCGTCTGGCGGAACCGCAGCGAATTCTTCGCGGGGCGTGAGGCCATCGTGGCCTTTCTCCAGCGCAAATGGGCGAAGGAACTCGATTACAGGCTGGTCAAGGAGGTCTGGACCTTCGGCGGCGACCGGATCGCCGTGCGCTTTGCCTACGAGTGGCACGACGCGAGCGGGCAGTGGTTCCGCTCCTTTGGCAACGAGAACTGGGAGTTCGACGAACACGGCCTGATGCGGCGCCGGATCGCCAGCATCAACGACCTTGCGATCACGGCGGCCGACCGCAAGTTCCACTGGCCGCTCGGCCGACGCCCCGACGATCATCCGGGCCTGAGCGATCTCGGCCTCTAGCTGCCATGTCAAGCGCGGCGGAGCGCGCCGGGATCCTCCCGGCGCTCGCGGAAGTGTTCCGTGCGCACGGCTACGAGGGCACCAGCCTGTCGCTCATCACGCGGGCGACCGGCCTGGGCAAGGGCAGCCTGTATCACCTCTTCCCCGGCGGGAAGGCCGAGATGGCCGCCTGCGTCCTCGCGGAGATCGACGCCTGGTTCGAGAGCAACCTCTACGCGCCGCTGCGCGAGGCGGACCGCCCGACCGAGGCCGTATCCGCCATGTTCGACGCCGTGGAGGGGTACTTCCGCTCCGGGCGGCGGGTCTGCCTCGTGGGCGTCGTGGCGCTCGGCTCGGAGCGCGATCGCTTCGCGGAGGCGGTGCGGAGCTACTTCGCGCGCTGGGTAGCGGCCCTCGCGCACGCCCTGAGGCGATCCGGCCGGGACGGGGCGGCGAGCGATGCCCTGGCGGAGGAGGTCGTCGCCCGGATTCAGGGCGCCATCGTGCTGGCGCGGGCCCTCGACGAGCCCCCACTCTTCACCCGCGCCATCGCGGCCCTGAGGACCAGGGTCGCCGCGGGCTGAACGCCGCGGCGACCCTCGCCGGCGTCTCAGGCGGCGGTGCGGCGCTCCACCAACCGGGCGAGGAACGCGCTGCCGATCGGGATGATCGAGTCGTCGAAGTTGTAGCCGGCATTGTGCAGGCCGGGGCCGGGATTGGCGCCGAGCCAGACATAGGCGCCAGGCACCGCCATGGTCATGTCGGCGAAGTCCTCGCTGCCCATCTTGGGCACGACATTCGCCTCGACCTTGTCGGCCCCGAGCAGCTCGGTGGCGACCTCCGTGGCGGCCGCCGCCTGCTCGGGCGCATTCTCCAGCACGGAGAACACGTCCTGCAGGTCGACCGTGATCTCGGCGCCGTAGGCGGCACCGAAGCCCGCCGCGAGCTCGCGCATGCGGGTGCCGGCCAGCGCCCGGATCTCCTTGTCGAAGGTGCGGATGGTCCCGGCGAGATGCGCCGTCTCCGGAATCACGTTGTAGGCCGAACCCGCCTCAATCCGGGTGATCGACAGCACGATCGACTTCAGCGGATCGGCGTTGCGCGAGACGATCGACTGGAGCGCCTGGGCGAGCCCGGTGGCGATCACGATCGGATCGGTGCCGCGATGGGGCTGAGCGGCGTGGATGCCCTTGCCGCGGATGTGGATGTCGAAGAAGTCGGCCGCCGCCATGATCGGGCCGGGGCGGAGCTTGATCATCCCGTGGCCGCCGCCCGGCTGGTTGTGCAGGCCGTAGATCTCGTCGCAGGGGAACTTCTCGAACAGCCCGTCCTTCAGCATGGCCCGGGCGCCGCCACGGCCTTCCTCGGCGGGCTGGAACACGAAAACCGCCGTGCCGTCGAAATTGCGGGTCTCCGCGAGATAGCGCGCGGCGCCGACCAGCATCGTGGTGTGGCCGTCATGACCGCAGGCGTGCATCTTGCCGGCATAGGTCGAGCGGTAGGGGAGATTGGTCTCCTCCTCAATGGGCAGGGCGTCCATGTCGGCGCGCAGGCCGATCCGCCTTCCATTGTCGGTCCGGCCCTTGAGCAGCCCCACCACCCCGGTGCCGCCGATGCCGCGATGCACCTCGCAGCCGAACTTCTCCAGCAGGTCGGCCACGATGCCGGCGGTGCGCACCTCCTCGAAGCCGAGTTCCGGATGGGCGTGCAGGTCGCGGCGCAGGGCCGTCAGCTCGTCGGCATAGGTCTTGATGTGCTCGATCGGACTCATGTCTCGGGACCTTCGGGGGAGGATGTCTCGGAACGGGAAGCGCCGTCGCAGGCGCCGCCCGCATCCGTACGCCGGAACGGCGTCAATGTGTCGAGGGCGTCAACTGCCTCGGCGACGTGGGCGCGCTCCCGCTGCAAGTAATCGGCCACCGCGCGGCGCAGCGCCGGGTCGGCGATGTCGTGGGCCGAGTGCATCAGGACCGGACGGTAGCCGCGGGCGAGCTTGTGTTCGCCCTGCGCGCCCGCCTCGACGCGCTTCAGGCCACGGGCGATCGCGAAATCGATCGCCTGATAGTAGCAGACCTCGAAATGCAGGAAGGGATGATCCTCAATGCAGCCCCAGTTGCGCCCGTAGAGCGCCGTGTCGCCGATCAGGTTGATCGCACCGGCGATGTACCCGCCCGCGCGCCTCGCCATCACGAGCAGCACCCGGTCCGCCATGCGCTCGGACAGGAGCGAGAAGAACCGGCGGTTGAGGTAGGGGCGCCCCCATTTCCGGGAGCCCGTGTCCATGTAGAAGGCGTAGAACGCGTCCCAGTGGGTCTCGGTGATGTCCGCGCCGGTCAGGTGCTCCACGGTGATCCCGGGTGCGAGCGCGTCGCGGCGCTCCTTGCGGATGGTCTTCCGCTTGCGCGAGGCGAGGGCGGCGAGGAAGTCGTCGAAGGTCGCGTAGCCGTCGTTCTCCCAGTGGAACTGCTGGTCGGTGCGCAGCAGGAACCCGGCGGCGCCCGCTCGGTCCCACTCGGTCTCGCGCATGAAGGTGACATGGATCGAGGACGCCTTGGTCTCACCGCGCATGGCCCTCAAGCCCGCGACGAGGCCGGCGGTGGCCTCGTCCGGATCGGCGCCCGGGGCGATCAGGAAACGCGGTCCGGTCACCGGCGTGAACGGCACGCTGACCTGGAGCTTGGGGTAGTAGTCGCCGCCGGCCCGCTCGTACGCATCGGCCCAGCCGTGATCGAACACGTACTCGCCCTGGCTGTGCGATTTCAGGTAGCAGGGCGCCACGCCGAGGCGCTGGCCGTCGCGCTCGACGGAGACGTGAAGGGGTAGCCAGCCGGTTTTGCGGGAGACGCAGCCCGAATCCTCCAGCGCCGACAGGAAAGCGTGCGACACGAACGGGTTGTGGGTCTCGTCGCCGGCCGCCAGGGTCTCGGGGGAGAAGGCGCAGGCATCCCAATCCGGCGCGCCGATCTCCTTCAATCCGGGAATCGCCCGCACGGTCAGTGTGGCGGTCTCCGGCGTCGGCCCGGGTGCTTGCTTCATGGCGGCGACTCTAGCCGGTGCCCGAGGAGGAGCAAGCGGGCGGATACGCGCGGCGGTGATGGCAGCCTTTCAATGAGGCGCCTAACGAAACCGCTTTCACATCCCCTCGCCCGCGACGGAGGCCGGGCGCATCACTCGTTGAACCGGCCGACGCAGGTGACGTCACCCTCCTCGCAGGTGAGATAGCCGTTCAGCACCTTGACTCGTGCGGCCGTGACCCGGGCCAGGCAGTCCGCGCGGACCTGCGGCTGCATGGAGCCGCCCTCGACGCCCATCGCCTCCAGGGCGCAGCTTGCGTCCCGGAACGGCAGCCACGCCTTCTGCGCCGCCCGTAGGCCATCCTTCGCCTCAGGACCGATCTGCTTCATCAGCCGGCCGTAGGCTTGGTTCATCGCCGCATCCGCGCGGTCGTAGGCGGTCGCCGCGCAGGCATTCAGATCCATCTGGGTCGAGGCGGCGCATGGATCGGCCGCCCGGGCCGGTCCGGCGGCGATCAGCATTGCAGAGAGGCCGACGCAGATCGACCGGCTCACGGCACGAACCCCTCGAACACCATCTGGTCCGCGTGCGCGCCCGCGCGGGCGCGCTGGTCCTCGCTCCGGACGGTCCAGGCCATGACGGGGATCCGTCCGAGCAGCCGGCAGAGATAGGTCGGGGCGCACGGCAAGTCGTCCACCCGCCAGGACAGGAAGTCGGGCCGGGTCTCGGCGAAGTGCAGGAGATTGGACAGAGCGAGGCGGGTGCTCGGCGGCAGCGCCGCATAGGCCGGATCGTCCTGCGTGGTCTCCGCTACAATGCCGCGCGGGAGTGTCGTCGGGCAGAGGTCCCGCAGAGCCGCGACCACCTGCGGATCGAAGGATTTCAGCGCCACCGGGCCGCCGTACGACGCGGCGATCTCGGCGGTGCGCGTGGCGAGCCGCAGATCGCCGTCGTAGCGGGACTTCACCTCGATCACCACCGGCACGGCGCCGTTCACGGCAGCCAGGAAGTCCGGCAGGGTCGGGATCGTCTCCGCGGTCCCAGCCACCGCGAGGCGCGCGAGCTCGGCCGCGGATTTCTCCGCGACCGCCTCGCTCGCCTCCGTCAGCCGCCCCAGGGCGGCGTCGTGGAATACGATCGCTTCGCCGTCGGCGCTCGCCTGCACGTCGCACTCGATGGCGAAGCCGCCGGCCACCGCCGCCCGGGCGGCGGCCAGCGTGTTCTCAGGCCGGCCCGCCGCCCGGTCGTGCAGCCCGCGATGGGCGATCGGCTGCGCGGTGAGCCAGTCGGGGGCGGCCATCGTTACCGGACCTCGAACATCGCCTCGACCTCGACCGCGGCGTCGAGGGGCAATTCCGCCACGCCGACGGTCGAGCGGGCGTGGCGCCCGCGGTCGCCCAGCAGCTCGACCATCAGGTCGGAGGCGCCGTTCATCACTCCGGCCACCGCCGAGAAGCCCGGCGCCGCATTGATGAAGCCGCCGAGCCGCACGCACCGGACGACCGCGTGGTCGAGGTCGCCCACCGCCGCCTCGAGCTGGGCGAGGACATTGAGCGCGCAGAGCCGGGCGGCGGCCTTGCCGGCCTCGGCCGAGACGTCGCCGCCGACCTTGCCCTTGTGCTCGGCCGCGATCGTGCCGTCCGCGCCGAAGCAGACTTGGCCGGAGATCACCACGAGGCTGCCCGTGCGCACGAACGGCACGTAGTTCGCCACCGGCGCCGCCGCCGTCGGCAGGGTGAGACCCTGCGCCTTCAAGCGTTCCTTGACCGTGCTCATCGGGACCTCCCGCGCTGACTGAAACCCGCCGCAGGCTGGAGCATGGCCGCCCCCCGCAGCGCAAGGGGATGAGTCGCGCACAGGCTAGAAATCGGGCCTTCCACGGTCGCGCGCAGAGCTGCCGCGCGTGCCGGGTGAACATCGAAACGTTGACAGGGGCGGCCTCTTTCATAGTAATCGCGCGCGTGCCGCCCATCACTGAGGCGGCACTTTCATTTGGAGCCGGCTAACGCTTGCTCCGCGATTTTTGCGAGAGACGGAGATGGGACCCGTGACGTCAGCCCTTCTGCCGACCTACGTCCGCGCGCCGCTCGCCTTCGAGCGCGGCGAGGGCGCTTGGCTCGTGACGGAGGGCGGCGAGCGATACCTCGATTTCGGCTCCGGTATCGCGGTGAACGGCCTCGGCCACGCCCACCCGCACCTCGTCGGAGCGCTCACCGAGCAGGCGGCCAAGATCTGGCACACCTCGAATCTGTTCCAGATCCCGGGCGGCGAGCGGCTCGGGCAGCGCTTGGTCGACGCGACCTTCGCGGACGTGGTCTTCTTCTGCAACTCGGGCGCCGAGGCCAACGAGGCGGCGATCAAGATCGCCCGGAAGTACCATGCGGCCGGCGGGCATCCCGAACGCTACCGGATCGTCACCTTCGCGGGCGCCTTCCACGGGCGCACGCTCGCGACCCTCGCGGCCGGCGGCCAGCAGAAATACATCGAGGGCTTCGGTCCCAAGGTCGAGGGCTTCGATCAGGTCCCGGCCGCCGACTGGGCGGCGCTGGAGGCGGTGATCGGACCCGAGACGGCCGCGCTGATGATCGAGCCGATTCAGGGCGAAGGCGGCGTGCGGGTAATTCCCAACGCGGACCTGCGCCGGCTGCGCGAGATCTGCGACGCGAACGGCCTGCTGCTGATCATGGACGAGGTGCAGACCGGCGTCGGCCGCACCGGCCGGCTGTTCGCCCACGAGTGGTCCGGCATAACCCCGGACATCATGAGTGTGGCCAAGGGAATCGGCGGCGGCTTCCCGCTCGGCGCCTGCCTCGCGACTCGCGAGGCCGCCCGCGGCATGACCGCCGGCACGCACGGCACCACCTTCGGCGGCAATCCGCTGGCCATGGCGGTGGGCAACGCCGTGCTCGACGTCGTGCTGGAGGACGGCTTCCTCGACCGCGTCGCCCGGTCCGGGCTGCTGCTCATGCAGAAGCTCGCGGCCCTGCGCGACCGGCATCCTCACGTCTTCGAGGAGATCCGCGGCGAGGGGTTGATGCTCGGCCTCAAGCTCGGCGTGCCGAACACCGACTTCGCCGTCGCCGCGCGCGACGCGCATCTCCTGGTGATCCCGGCCGGCGACAACGTCGTTCGGCTGCTGCCGCCGCTGACCATCGGCGAGGCGGAGATCGACGAGGCGATCCGGCGCCTGGATCAGGCAGCCTCCGGCTTCGAGGCCGTACGCGGGGCGGCCGAATAGGACCGATCCCGAGAATTTTGAACACCGCCCCCATGCCGTGGAGGGCGGCCCGAAGCATTTCCGGGCGCAGTCGATCCCGGCGCGCGTGACGGAAATGCCCCTGCCAGGAGGTAGAGTGCGGTTCATGATCAGGTGATCGTTGAGCAGACTCTAGGTATTGTGACGCGATGAAAGCCCAGATTGACGGCCGGGCACAGGCCCCGGCCCCGCACCTGAACGGTGCCGGCCCTCGCCATTTCCTCGACCTCAAGGATTTCTCCGGGGCGGACCTGCGTCGGGTCCTCGATGCCAGCGCGGCCATCAAGGCGCGCCGCCGCAAGGGCGAGTTGGCCGCTGAGCGCCCGCTGACCGGCAAGATCCTGGCGATGGTGTTCGACCGGCCCTCGACCCGCACCCGAGTCTCGTTCGACGTGGCGATGCGCGAGCTCGGCGGCGAGACCCTGATGCTCACCGGCTCCGAGATGCAGCTCGGCCGCGGCGAGACCATCGGCGACACGGCGCAGGTCCTGTCGCGCTTCGTCGACGCGATCATGATCCGCATCCTCGACCACGGTCAGATGCTGGAACTGGCCGAGTACGCCACCGTCCCGGTGATCAACGCCCTCACCAAGGTGTCGCATCCCTGCCAGATCATGGCCGACGTGCTGACCTTCGAGGAGCATCGCGGGCCGATCAAGGGCCGGACCGTGGCGTGGTCGGGCGACGCCAACAATGTGCTGGCGAGCTGGGTCCATGCGGCCGCGCGCTTCGACTTCACCCTGAACATCGCGAGCCCGCCCGAGCTGGCACCGCCGCCCGGCCTGATCGCCTGGGCGAAGCAGGAGGGTGCGGACGTCCATGTCACCACGGATGCCTTCGCGGCCGTGGACGGCGCAGATGCCGTGGTGACGGATTGCTGGGTCTCGATGGGCGACGACGACGAGGCCCACCGCCACAACCTGCTGAGCCCCTATCAGGTCAATGCCAAGCTGATGGCGGCGGCCAAGCCGGACGCGATCTTCATGCACTGCCTGCCCGCCCATCGCGGCGAGGAGGTGACGGCCGAGGTGATGGACGGGCCGAACTCGGTGGTGTTCGACGAGGCGGAGAACCGCCTGCATGCGCAGAAGGGGATCCTGGCCTGGTGCCTGCGCGCGGGCGGGCTCTGAGCCCGGGGTCGCGCTTCCCGAAGCGGCGCCCCATATAGGCCTCAGCGGGGCGCGTTCGCGGCCCGCCTCCCCATTACGGCTGCCGGACGGCAGCACCCCGGCGACGGACGTGGCGTGTCGCGCCCCCTCTTCCGTGCGGGCGCGGGCGGGGTGAGGAAGCCGATCTTTCCGCGAGGGTCATCTTCCACACCGCGTTCCTCTCCGCGCGGGAGCCGACCGACGCGGGCGCCGGGCGCATTGATCGGAGAGGGCATGACCTCAGGAACACAGTTGCAATCCCAGCACCAGCACGCCGGCAACGGCCATGCCGGCGCGGATGATGCCGTGCTGCCCTTCGCCGTCGAGGCCCTCGACGTGCGCGGGCGCGTGGTCCGGCTCGGGCCCTCGGTGGACACGATCCTGCGCCGACACGGCTACCCGGACCCCGTGGCGCGGCTGCTCGGCGAGGCGGCGGCACTCACGGTGCTGCTCGGCTCCTCGCTCAAGTTCGAGGGCCGGTTCCAGCTCCAGACCAAGACCGACGGCCCGGTCGCGATGATCGTGGTCGATTTCGAGGCGCCCGACCGTCTGCGCGCCACCGCGCGGTTCGAGCCGGAGCGGGTGGCCGCCCTCGGCTCCGGCCCCCTTCAGGATTCCGACCTGATCGGCACCGGCCACTTGGCCATGACCATCGACCAGGGGACCACGGCCAGCCGCTACCAGGGCGTCGTCGCGCTCGAAGGCCAGAGCCTCGAGGAGGCCGCGCACCAGTATTTCCGCCAGTCCGAGCAGATCCCCACGCAGGTGCGGCTCGCCATGGCCGAGGCCGTGGAGGAGGGCGCCGGCCGCTGGCGGGCCGGCGGCCTGATCGTGCAGTTCCTGCCGCAGTCGATCGACCGCGCCCGGCTCGCCGACCTGCCGCCGGGCGACATCCCGGAGGGGCACGCGCACCTCTCTGGGGGCGCCCCGGAGGACGATGCCTGGGTCGAGGCGCGTTCCCTGGTCGCCACGATCGAGGATCACGAGCTGGTCGATCCCAACGTGTCGAGCGAAACCCTGCTCTACCGGCTGTTCCATGAGCGCGGGGTGCGGGTCTTCGAGCGCCAGCCGGTCCACGAGACCTGCCGATGCTCGCGCGAGCGCGTGATGGGCATGATCCGCTCGTTCACCCCGCAGGAGCGGCGCGACATGGTGGCGGATGACGGGCGAATCGTGATCACCTGTGAGTTCTGCTCCCGGCGCTACGACCTCGATCCGCAGGAAGTCGAGGCCGAGATCGCGGAACAACCGCAACAGTAGAACCCGCGCGCCCGACCGTGCCCGAAGGCTATCGCTCCCGGATACGGCCAAGCTTCCTACGCGTAACGCATGAATACCGGTATTCGTTGCGTGAATTTTTAGAGACCCTGACCTGAACCGTTCCCGGACCTTCGACGTTGCGTGGCAGATTCAACATCGGAGGAATTCCCATGCGGAAATTGTCCATCGGTCTGGCCGCGCTGCTGATCAGCACCTCGGCCTACGCGCAACAGGGCGGCGCCGAGCGCGGCGCCGGGATGAGCGGCCGCGGCGCCCAGGGCGGTGCCGAGGCTGGAATGAAGGCCGGGGGCGGCGAGCGCGGCGGCATGCAGGGTGGTGGCCAGGCGGCTTCTGACCGGGGTGGCGCCGATATGGGCCGCTCTGCGCAGGGTCGGGATTCGGGCGGCGAAGGCCGGATGGCCCAGGATCGGGGTCGCGGCGGTGCGGAGCGCGGTGACCGCGACGGTGCCCGCGCCGAACGCAACGAGCGCGGCGACCGCAACGGAGCCCGTGCGGAGCGCAATGAGCGCGGCGATCGTCATGGCGACCGCGCCGACTTCCGCGGCCGGACCGATGTCAGCAGCCGGACCGACGTGCACGCCCACCGGGCCGATGGCGGCTTCCGCCGCGAGGGCCGCTACGTGTTCATCGGCGGCCGACGGGTCGTCTACGGCTCGCCGGAGTATCGCCGCCTGATCGTCACCGAGAACCGGGGTCCGCGCCAGCGCTACGTGGTCATCCGCGGCCATCGCGTTCTCTACGGCTCGCCCGAGTACAAGCGCCTCGTCAGCATTCACGAGAGCGGCCCGCGTCAGCGCTACGTGGTCATCCGCGGCCACCGCGTCCTGTACGGCTCGCCCGAGTATCGCCGCCTCGTCTCGGTGCACGAGGATCGATACGTGACGATCCGCGGGCATCGAGTGCGCTACGGTTCCGACGAGTATCGTCGCCTGAGCGGCGGCGGCACCGTCAATGCGAGCTTCCACTCCGAGCAGCGCGCCGGCGCCCGCTTCGACCATCGCGGCGAGCGGGACGGCGTCCGGAACGTGTCGCGCCACGAGGGACGCAATGAGGGCCGGATGGACCGCGGCAACGACCGCGGCATGGATCGGACGGCCGGCCAGGATCGCAAGACCGACGGCATGCGCAACAGCGACATGCGCGGTGGCCAGCAGGATGGCATCCGGAACGCCTCGGACCGCGGTGGTCAACAGGGGGGCATGAAGGCCAACGGCAGCGAGGGCGGCCGGACGGGCGGCGCCGAGCGCGGCGGCATGAGCGGCGGCAGCATGGGCGGCGCCCAGGGTGCCGGCCGGTCGGGCGGCCAGACGGGCGGTGCCGGCCGCAACTGAGCGGGCCCGATATGAGACGGGGAGGGGCTCTCGGCCCCTCCCTCACACTTTCAGCACGGGCTCGGCGATGTCGCCGCCGCCACCGCGGGACCTGAGATGGTCGGGCTGGAACAGGCACATGCGCACCGCATCGCGGTAGCGGCCGTTCACGAAGAACTCGTCCTTGAGGACACCCTCGGCGCGGAAGCCGCAGCGCTCGTAGATGCGCACGGCCCGGGCATTGTCCCGATCGACGTGCAGGTAGAGCTTGTGGATGTTGAGCACGCTGAACGCGTAATCCATGGCGATCCGCGTCGCCTGCCAGGCGTAACCGCGTCCCTGGAAGCTCGGGTGGATCGCGATCTGAAACTCGCAGCGCCGGTGGAGATGGTTGATCTCCACGAGCTCGATCAGCCCGGCTGGCTCGCCGCTCGGATCGGCCACGATGAAGCGGCGCTCGGTCTGGTTGTGGATGTTGCGCTCATAGAGCTGCTGCAGTTCAGCGAAGGACTCGTAGGCCTCCTCGAACCAGTAGCGCATGATGCTGTCGTTGTTGTTGAGCTGGTGGACGAAGCGCAGGTCCTCCCGCTCCAGCGGTCGCAGCTTGATGGTGATGCCGGTGAGCGCGTTCATGACGCACAGGCCTCGATCAGGTTGCGCAGAAACCGCTCGCCCTGGCCGAGCGCGTCGAGGGTGATGAACTCGTCGGGCTGGTGGGCCTGCGCGATGTCGCCGGGCCCGCAGACGACGGTCGGAATGCCTGCCGCCTGGAACTGCCCCGCCTCGGTCGCGTAGGGAACCGCGATGGTGCGGTTGCGCCCGGCGAGCCGCCGGCAGAGCCGCTCGGCCTCCGAGCCGGGCTCGGGCGCGAGGCCGGGAATGTCGACCTCCTCCAGGGTCTCGATCCGTCCGTAATCGCCGTAGCGGTTGAGGCGTTCGCGGGTCACCCGCTCGACCTCCCGGGCGAAGAGCCGCGGGATCTCGGCGGGGTCGAGATCCGGCAGGCCGCGATACTCCCAGTGGAAGCGGCACTCCTTGGCCAGGATGTTGCGGGCGGTGCCGCCGTGGATCGTCCCGACATGGACTGTGGTGGCGGCCGGATCGAACCGCCCCGAGGGATCGCCGCGCTCGATCATCAGATCGGCGATCCGGTTGAGCCCGGCCACGAGTTCGCAGGCCGCCGCCACGGCGTTCGCGCCCAGGGCGGGCCGGGCGGAATGGGCCTCGCGGCCGTGCACGGTGGTGAGGCAGGTGACGATGCTCTTGTGCGCGTCCGCCACCTCCATCCCGGTGGGCTCGCCGACGATCACCGCGGCGGGCCGCGGCAGGTCGGCGCCGAAGCGGGCGATCCCGTCCATCGAACCGAGACAGGTGGTCTCCTCGTCGTAGGACAGCAGGATGTGGATCGGCCGCTTCAGGTCGGCGGCCAGCATGTCGGGCACCAGCGCGAGCGCCAGGGCGTCGAACCCCTTCATGTCGACGGCGCCCCTTCCATAGGCCCGGCCGTCGGCGACGCGCAGCGTGAACGGGTCGCTGGTCCAGGCCTGACCCGCCACCGGCACCACGTCGGTATGGCCGGAGAGCACCACGCCCCCGTGGGCCATTGGACCGATCGTGGCGAGGATGGCCGCCTTGTCGCCCACGGCGTTCGGCAGGCGCAGGTACGGCACGTCCCAGCCGTCGAGGTAGACGCAGACGGACTCGACCAGGGCGAGGTTGGACTTGTCGCTCTCCGTGTCGAACGACACGAGGCGGGCCAGCATGTCGAGCGGGTTCAGCCGCTCGCCGGTCGCGGGCATGGATTCCTCCGGAGCGAGGCCCCGGATGTCCGAGGCCTCAGTGCAGGCTGCGGCGGACGTGCGGGCTGTCGAGGGAGAAGGCGGGAATCTCGGCCTCGAAGCTCTCACCGGCTACCGTCGCCATGGTGTAGCTGCCGGCCATCAGCCCGTCGGGCGTGTTGAGCGGGCACCCGCTCGTGTAGCAGAAGGATTCGCCCGGCTCCAGCACCGGCTGCTTGCCGACCACGCCAGTGCCGCGCACCTCCTGGCAGGCGCCGTGCCCGTCGATGATGCGCCAGTGACGGGAGCGCAGCTGAACCTGTTCGTGACCGTTGTTCACGATCTCGACCGTGTAAGCGAAGAAGTAGCGACTCTCCGTCGGCGAGGATTCCTCCTCGACGAAGCGGGACTGTACGGTCACACTAATTCCACGCGTCTCGGCCTTGTACATCGCCCTATTAGGCCCTTCTTCGGACTGTGCGAGTCGCTGAAGCTGACTGCACCGCGCTTCACTGGGGGTGGTAGTAGGCGGCGGAATCGCCGTCAATTGCGGCGGACTACCTCGCGCGAGCCTGTGCTGGCCGCCACAGGATCGCGCGCGGAGCCGCTCGGCGCAGCCCACCGCATGACGGGAGCGGCCGGACGGGTTAAGCCGGCATTAGCCGGTCCCGGCGGAGAACGGAGATTGCCGCGGACCGGCCGGGGCGCGCGAAGGAGTCAGGGGCGCGATGAACGCGGGCGCAGGCAAGCAGGCCGCCGATTCGGGCGCGGAAAGCCGCGGCGGCATCCTGCCGGCCCAGGCGATCGCGGCGCTCGCGAAAGCGGGAGGCATCCGTGCCGCGAGCGCCTTCACGGCCGATCAGATCCAGCCCGCCAGCCTCGACCTGCGCCTCGGCGACAAGGCCTATCGGGTCCGCACGAGCTTCCTGCCGGGTGCCGGGCGCACGGTCCAGACCTGCGTCGACCGGCTGTCGCTGCACACGATCGACCTGCGCCCCGGCGCCGTCTTGGAGACGGGCTGCGTCTACATCGCCGAACTGCAGGAACGCCTGGCCCTGCCGGGCGATCTCGCGGCGGCGGCGAACCCGAAGAGTTCCACCGGGCGCATCGACGTGTTCACCAGGGTGATCACCGACCGGGGCGAAGCTTTCGATCAGGTCGAGCCCGGCTATGACGGCCCGCTCTATGCGGAGATCTCGCCGCGGACGTTCCCGGTGCTGGTCCGCACGGGCTCACGCCTGTCTCAGATCCGCTTCCGCCGGGGGGCGCCGCGGCTGACGGAATCCGAACTCGGCCTGCTCCATGCCCGCTCGGCGCTGGTGGACGTGGACAGCCCGTCGTTCCAGGGCGGCGTGGCGGTCTCGGTGGACCTGTCCGGCTTCGACGGGCTGGTCGGTTACCGGGCGAAGCGCCACACCGGCCTCGTCGACGTGGATGCCCCCGGACGTCACCGGGCCTCGGACTTCTGGGAGCCGCT
Organism: Methylobacterium sp. CM6257; assembly: GCF_054611515.1. Lineage (NCBI taxonomy): Bacteria > Pseudomonadati > Pseudomonadota > Alphaproteobacteria > Hyphomicrobiales > Methylobacteriaceae > Methylobacterium > Methylobacterium sp. CM6257. The sequence continues at coordinate 4,319,629 of NZ_CM137735.1, read as the reverse complement.
CGCTGCCGACGGATCGGGCAGCCTGATCCTCGATCCCGGCCAATTCTACATCCTGGCCTCGAAGGAGGCGGTGCAGGTCCCGCCGGACCATGCTGCCGAGATGGTGCCGTTCGATCCCCTGGTCGGCGAGTTCCGGGTCCATTACGCCGGATTCTTCGATCCGGGCTTCGGCTATGCCGGGGCCGGGGGGGAGGGAGCGCGCGCCGTGCTGGAGGTGCGCTCGCGCGACGTGCCGTTCCTGCTGGAGGACGGCCAGATCGTCGGCCGCCTCGTCTACGAGCGCATGCTGGACGTGCCGGAGACGCTTTACGGGGCCGGCGCCGGCTCGAACTACCAGGCCCAGGGACTGAAGCTCTCGAAACACTTCGTCCTGTAGGCCCGGCTCGGGTCCTCCGACGGGAGCATCGATCGCATGGATGCGGTGGACCGGAAGATCCTGGACGTTCTCCAAGAGGACGCGACGCTGCCGGTGGCCGAGCTCGCCGAGCGGGTCGGGGTCAGCGCGGCGCCATGCTGGCGGCGGGTGAAGAAGCTGGAGGCCTCCGGGGTGATCCGGCGCCGGGTCGCCCTGGTCGATCGCCGCAAGGTCAACGTCCCCACGACGGTCTTCGTGGCCGTGAAGGCGCCCCGCCATGCCGCCGACTGGTCCGACGCGTTTCGGCGGGTCGTCGCCGGATTCCCGGAGATCGTCGAGGCCTGGCGCCTGACCGGCGAGGTCGACTATCTGCTCCGCATCGTCGTGCCCGATATCGAGGCCTACGACGCCGTCTACCAGCGCCTCATCGCCAAGCTCGACTTCTCGAACCTGTCCTCCTCCATCGCCATGGAGGAGATGAAGTACACGACCGCCGTCCCGACGATCTACGTGGCCTGAGGCCGGCGCCCCGATCCAGACCTGCCGGTCGATGAGCGCGCTTCTCCTTGGCCGTCACCCCGCGGCAACCGCGTAGGTGCGGTGGATCGACGATGCCTGCGCCCGGTGATCGTAGCCGTAGACATGGATCGAGACAGCCTCGTCCGGTCCGTCATTGGCCATCCGGTGCAGGTTCGGGCCGGTCGGCATCATGCAGGCGACGAAGCCGGGGCTGCGGATTGCGTCCTGGGTCGCCACCGCGTGCGTGTCGCTGATGGGACGGTACCAGGTCTCGCGGAGGGTGCCGCGCAGCAGGCCGAAGCAGCATGAGCAATGGTGGTCATGCACCGGCGTGACCGCGCCGGGGCTCCAGACCATCGCCCAGACGCTGATCTCGTCCGTTCCGAACAGCAGGTTGCGGCTGAGACCCTCGCCCTGGCCTGTGAGCCGTGACCGGTCGAGGAGGTCGGGTCGGGACAGGATTCGAAGCAGGGTCGCCCGCGCGGCGGCGAGATAGGCCTCGGGCGCGCGGCGGGCCGAGAGGGCGAGATCCGACAGCATCGCCGCGACTTCGGCCGGGGTGGTCAGCTGCGACATCGGCGCTCTCCTTCCACGCGCTCCTCAAGGCTGCCGGAAGCGTACCGCGCCGCAGCCGAGGACGGATTGCGAAGGTGGCGGCGAAAGACGCTGCGCGCGCACTCAGATTGCGCAAACTGGACCAGATACGAAATAAACTGATCGGCCGCGGGGCGTGGGAGGAATGCGGACGGCCGGCGTGGCCGAATCGCGCAACATCGGCAGAATGTCTTGGAATACGGTCGGAACCTGCCGGTCTTCTCCGGCAGCGAGGGCGAGCGGTCGATCTCAGGATCCGGCGACGGAACGCTCGAAGGCGCGCACCAAATCCATGTCGAGCTTGCCGGTCATGCCGTACAGGATCCGCATCGCCTCGGAAGCCGGCATCGGGGGCCGATAGGGACGGCGCTCCACGAGGGCTGCGTAGACGTCGCAGACGGTGATCAGCCGGACGATGTCGGCGATGGCATCGCCTGCGAGGCCGTCCGGATAGCCCGAGCCGTCGAGCATCTCGTGATGGTGGCGCACGACGGCGAGCACGGCTTCGTCGAACCCGCCGGCCTGCACCAGGATCTGATGGCCGAGAGCCGCGTGCTCACGCATCACCTTCCGTTCCGCCGCGTCGAGCGGGCCGGGCTTGTTGAGGATCGCCAGCGGGATCTTGGCCTTCCCGACATCGTGCACCAGGGCGGCGCGCACGAGTTGCTGACGGTCGGCTGCCGAGAAGCCGAGATCGATCGCGAAGGTCGCGGCGAGGCCCGCCACCAGCAGGCAGTGCTGGTAGGTGGCGTCGTCGTAGGCGCGCACCGTCTCAAGCCAGGCGGTAAGGCCGCCCGCGCCGATCGCCCCGAGGATCTGATCCAGGCTGTCGTCGACGAGGGCGGCATCGACGGTCCCGGAATCCCGGGCCGCGTCCAGAAGGCTGGCGATGACCGCCCCTGCCTTATCGGCGGCCTGGACGACGAGCGGTTCGCCAGCGCTGGGCCGAGCGGGTTTCCGCGTTGGCGCCGGAGGCTGGAGCTGCGCGCGCAGCGCCTCCACCACTGTGGCGGCCGGCGTATCGACCGGCAAGCAGAGCCGCGCCCCGAGGCTGCGCGCCGCCGAGAGGCTGCGCGCGCCCATGCTGCGCATCAGGAAGATGCGGGGCAGCGCGGGCGTCGCCGCGATGAGCGCCCGCAGGCCGATCAGCGGCGACGGCTGCAGGAGGTCGAGATCGGCCACGAGGGCGATGCAGGGACCCTCGGGCGGCATCGCCGCCGCATTGAGGATCACGCAGGGCGCGACCTGTTCGAGCAGCCGCAGGAGCTCGGTGCGGCCCGTGGGCTGATCGGTGTAGAGGACGAGGGTGCCTGCGCGCATCTGGCCCTTCGCGGCGATGAGCCGCCACGGCGACGCGGTCGGGTCCGGGCGGCGCAGCAGGCGGCCCGGTTTAGCGCACCGACCTTGCCAGACCGTAACGCCCGCCCCGGCTTCAGCCGGACGCGGCCTCGTCGAGCAGCCACGCCACGTCGCCGCCGCCGGTCACGCGGCTGGCGGGAAGGCCCTCGCCGGCCGCGATGCGGGCGAGGGGGGCGCGCTTGCTGGCGCCGGTCACCAGGAACAGCACGTGCCGCGCGGAGGCCAGAGCCGGGAAAGTGAGGGTGATCCGCGGCACGAACGGCGCGAGGCCTGCCTCCGGGACGGGCGCCACGAGCCGACGCGTCTCCGTCACGGCCGGCTTGCCGGGGAAGAGCGAGGCGGTGTGTCCGTCCTCGCCCAGGCCGAGCAGGACGAGGTCGAAGAGCGGCCGGGCCGGATCGAGCCTGTCGGCACCGTAGAAATCCAGCAGCGTGCGTTCGTAGGCGCGGGCGCCAGCCTCCGCCCCTTGGCCGGACGGGATGAAGTGCAGATGGGTCGGCGGTATCCGCGATCCGTGGCCGAACGCCTCGCGGACCATCCGGACGTTGCTGCGCGCGTCGTCCCACGGGACCACGCGGTCGTCGCCGAAGAACCAGTGGATCCGTTCCCACGGCATCCGCGCCGCGTAGTCCGGCCCGGCCAGCAGCCCGTAGAGCACCTTCGGGGTGGAGCCGCCGGACAGACAGATCGCGATCCGATCGGATGCGGCCTCGCCGCAGGCCACGATCAGACGCTCGGCCGCTTCGCGGGCGACGGCCTGCGGGTCGGGCAGAACATGGATTCCGGCGGGAAGGCTCATGGGACGCGCCTCTCTAGGCCTTCGGCTCCTGATGGCCGCCGAAGCCCTTACGCATCGCCGACAGGAGCTTGTCGGCATAGCTCTCGTGCTCGCGGGAGCGGAAGCGCCGGTAGAGGGCAGCGGAGAGCACGGTTGCCGGCACGCTCTCCTCGATGGCGGCGTTGATGGTCCAGCGGCCCTCGCCGGAATCCTCCACGTAGCCGGAGAAATCCGTGAGCTGTTCGTCGCCCGCCAGCGCCTGGGCGGTGAGATCGAGGAGCCAGGAGGAGACGACGCTGCCGCGCCGCCAGACCTCTGCGATGTCGCCCATGTTGAGGTCGAAACGACGTTCGGCCGGGAGAGACTCGGCATTGGCGTGGCGGAGGATGTCGAAGCCTTCGGCATAGGCCTGCATGAGGCCGTACTCGATGCCGTTGTGGACCATCTTCACGAAGTGGCCGGCGCCGGTGGGGCCGGCATGGATGTAGCCCTGCTCGGCGCGCGGATCGCGGCCCTCGCGGTTCGGCGTCCGGGGGATGTCGCCGATGCCCGGCGCCAGGGTCTTGAAGATCGGATCGAGGCGGTCGACCGTCTCCTTGTCGCCGCCGATCATCATGCAGTAGCCGCGCTCCAGGCCCCAGACCCCGCCCGACGTGCCGACATCCACGTAGTGCAGACCCTTCTCCCTGAGGGCGATCCCGCGGCGGACATCGTCACCGTAGAAGGAGTTGCCGCCGTCGATGATGCAGTCGCCGGACTGCATCAGGCTTGAGAGCGCCTGAACGGTCTGCTCGGTGATCGCGCCGGCCGGCAGCATCACCCAGGCGCTGCGCGGCACCTCGAGCTTCGAGACCAGATCCTCCAGGCTCGAAGCGCCGACTGCCCCCGCCTCAACGAGGGCCGCGACGGCGGCCGGGTTCTGGTCGAACACCACGGCCGTATGGCCATCCCGCAGGAGACGCCGGACGATGTTGCCGCCCATCCGGCCGAGGCCGATCATGCCGAGTTGCATCACTGATCTCCTCAGGAATTGCCCCGTAAGGGGAATGACGCACGTCTCGTGTCTTCGTCCCGGCGTGCCCTCACGAGAACCCAGTCTGGCGCAGGTGCAAGCTCCTGGAGGAGGAGCCGCAGGCCCCCTCTCCCGCTCGGGAGAGGGGGCCTGCCGCGTCTCAATCAGCGGCGTTGCCGAAGAAGCGCTCGCCGGGGAACAGGATGCGCGCGTCGATCAAGCGACCGCCGCCTTCACCGCCGCCGCGACGCGCTTCAGCCCGGCATCGAGATCGCCCTTGATGTGCACCCGCAGCGCACGCCGGCCACGCTCCGCCAGCACGGCGAAATCGCCCCGTGCCTGCGCGGCCACCACGGTGCCGAAGCCGAGCGTCCGGCCGGGGATCGGGAGGTCCTGCGCGGGATCCGCAGTGATCTGCAGGAAGACGCCGGTATCCGGTCCGCCCTTGTAGGCCTGGCCAGTGGAGTGCAGAAACCGGGGACCGAATTCCAGGCAGGTCGCCACCTTCCGGGCATCGCGCACCGCCATGCGGGCCTCCTGCAGGAGGCCGGCAGTCTCCGCGTCGCGCGGCACGTAGGCGAGGAGCGCCAGATAGTCTCCGTCCTTCAGCCGGGCGATCTGAGCCTTGAGGGCAGCCTCAAGGCCCCCGGAAGCCTGTTTCAGACCCTCGGCGTTCCGCGGGTCGGCGTAGAGGGCGACTGCGTCATCCGAAAAGAGCGGCGTCTCGGCCGGGAGGGCGCCTTTCGCCTCGGCTTCCGCGAACAGCTTCTTGGTCTCGACCTTGCTGGCCTCGACGTCGGGCTGGTCGAACGGGTTGATGCCGATCACCGCGCCGGCCACCGCGGTAGCCATCTCCAGGCGGTAGAACTCCTGCGGGAGCTGCTCGACCTTGTCGAGGGTGATGCGGGCGATCGGGTGACCGTCCCGCTCCAGGGCCCGCAGGGCCTCGTCCTGTGCGGCCTCTGCTTGCCCATCGAGGCGCAGATAGATGAAGAACCGATCGTGGCCGTACACCGCCGGCACGCCCACCGGCTCGCCGTCCACCGGCACGAGGCCCTTGCCCTGCTTGCCGGTCGATTCGGCGATGAGCTGCTCCGCCCAGGCGCCGAAGCTCGCGATGCCCGGCGAGGCGACGATCGTCACCTTGTCGCGGCCGGCGAGGGCCGCCGCGCCCATGGCGGTCCCGAGCAGCACGCCCGGGTTCACGGCCGGGGGCACGGCCGGCCCGCAGGACCGCACCATGATGCGCGCGGTCTCCAGCAGCGCCTTCACGTCGAGGCCCATGGCGGCAGCCGGAACCAGGCCGAAGGCCGAGAGCACCGAGTAGCGCCCGCCGATCTGTTTCACGCCGTAGAAGATCTTCTTGAATCCGTCCGCCTTGGCGGCGCGCTCCATGTCCGAGCCGGGATCGGTCACGGCCACGAAATGCCCGCCCGCCCGGTCGCCGAGCACCTCCTTGACGCGAGCCAGGAAGTAGTCGCGGAAGACGTTGGGCTCCAGCGTCGAGCCGGACTTGGACGCCACGATGAACAGCGTCTTCGCCAGATCGATGCTCGCCTCCAGGGCCCGCACCTGATCCGGATGGGTCGAGTCGAGGATCTGAAGTCTCGGGAAGCCCTCGCGCGGACCGTAGGTCAGGCTCAGCACCTCCGGCCCGAGGCTCGACCCACCCATGCCCAGAACCACGGCGTCGGTGAAGCCTTCCGCCTTCACCCAGTCGGAGAAGACGGCGTAGTCGGCGACCTTCTCCAGCTCCTCCTCGACGATGTGCAGCCAGCCGAGCCAGTTCGCCTCGTCGTGGCCGGACCAGACCGAGGCATCGCCCGCCCAGAGCCGGCGGATCGACCCGCTCGCGCGCCAGGCCTCGACGGTCTTCTTGGCCTCGGCCGCCAGGGTTTCGTCCATCACGAGGCTCTGGCCGTCGAGGCGCTGGCCGAGCAGCGCCGCGCGCTTGCCGGCCACCGCGCCCAGCAGGTTGTCGGCGGCGTCGATGAAAAGCTGCACGCCCTCGCGCACCAGCTGCTCGGCGACCCGCTCGATGTCGATCCCGGCCCGGGCGAGCCGGGCCATCACAGCCTCGGCGCCGCGAACATCCTCCTCGATCGTCGCCCGCACGGTGCCGTGGTCGCGGAACGCGTCCATGGTGGCCGGCGGCATGGTGTTGACGGTGTTCGGGCCAATCAGCTCCTCGACGTAGAGCACGTCGGAATAGGCCTTGTTCTTCGTGCCCGTGGAGGCCCAGAGCAGCCGCTGCGCCTTGGCGCCCTTCTCGGCCAGCGCCGTCCACCTGGACTCCGCGAAGATCCGCTTGTAGCGCTGGTAGGCGAGCTTGGCGTTGGCGATCGCCACCTTCCCCTTGAGCTGCTCCAGGGCGATCTTCTCGTCGGGGTCGTTGGCCTCCGCGATCTTCTCGTCGAGGAGCTTGTCGACCAGCACATCGATGCGGCTGATGAAGAAGCTCGCCACGCTCGCGACCTTCGAGACGTCGTGGCCGCCCTTGGCCCGCGCGTCCAGCCCGTCGATGAAGGCGCGGGCCACCGCCTCGTAGGCCTCCTGCGAGAAGAGGAGGGTCACGTTGATCGAGATGCCCTCGGCCGTGAGCTGGCGGATCGCCGGGATGCCCTCCGGGGTGGCCGGCACCTTCACCATCAGGTTGTCGCGCGACACGGCCTTGTGCAGGCGCCGCGCCTCGGCGAGCGTCGCCTCGGTGTCGAGGGCGAGGTAGGGCGAGACCTCCAGGCTGACGTAGCCGTCGGCGCCGTCGCTCGACTCGTAGACCGGGCGCAGCACGTCGGCGGCCGCCTGGATGTCGGCGATGGCCAGACCCTCGTAGAGGTCGATGACCCGGCTGTCTCCGGTCGCCTGCACGGATTTCAGGCTGTCGTCATACTCCTCCGAGTGGCCGATCGCCTTCTCGAAGATCGATGGGTTGGAGGTGATGCCCCGCAGGCCGTCCCGCTCGACGAGCTGCTTCAGCTCGCCTTTCTGGATGAAGCCGCGGGCCACAAAGTCGAGCCAGACCGCCTGATCCTGTTCGTCGTGCAGGGCCTTGAGCGCGTTCATGTCTGTTCCTCGTCAGCGGACTGCGTTCCCTCACCCGGAACGCGTTCTCCTCCCTAGTGCGGAGGAGCGGGAGGTGGTGGTGGCGCAGGATTTGACGCTGCGGTGCCTTCTGCACCAGCCACACCCCTGGCCCTCCCCACAGGGAGAGGGAAAGAAGGCCCCCGAACCTACCTGTGCTTGGCTACCTGCGCCCGGGCGGCCTCCAGGACCTTCTCGGGGGTAAAGCCGAACTTGGTCTGGAGATCCTTGATCGGTGCCGAGGCCCCGAAGGTGTGCATGCCGATGATCGTGCCCTCGGAGCCGGCGTAGCGGTCCCAGCCGATGACGCTGCCCTGCTCGACGGCCACGCGCGCCTTGACGGCGGGCGGCAGCACCGCGTCGCGGTAGGCTCGGTCCTGACGCTCGAACAGATCCCAGGACGGCATCGACACCACCCGGGCCTTCACGCCCTCGGCCTTCAGTGCCTCGTAGGCGCCGACGCAGAGCTGCACCTCGGATCCGGCGGCCAGCAGGATCACCTCCGGCGTGCCCTCGCAATCGGCCAGCACGTAGCCGCCCTTCGCGGTACCCGAGGCTGCGCCGTACTTGGTGCGGTCGAGGGTCGGCAGCGGCTGACGGGAGAGCGCGAGCACGGCCGGCTGGTTCCTCAGCGAGAAGATCACCCGGTAAGCCTCGGCGACCTCGTTGGCGTCGGCCGGGCGCAGGGTCACGAGACCTGGGATGCAGCGAAGCGACAGGAGCTGCTCCACCGGCTGGTGGGTCGGTCCGTCCTCGCCCACGCCGATCGAATCGTGAGTGAAGATGTGGAAGACCGGCAGCTCCATGAGCGAGGCGAGCCGGATCGGCGGGCGCATGTAGTCGGCAAAGACCAGGAAGGTCGCGCCGTAGGCCCTGAGGCCGCACAGGCCCAGACCATTCACGATCGAGCCCATGGCGTGCTCGCGGACGCCGAAATGCAGGTTTCGGCCGCCCGGCGAGAACGGGCCGAAGGAACCCGCGCCCTCGAAGGTCAGGTTCGACTTGTTGGACGGCGCCAGATCCGCCGAGCCGCCGAGCAGGAAGGGCACGTGCTGGGCGATGGCGTTGAGCACCTTGCCGGAGGATTCGCGGGTGGCGAGCCCCTTGGCGTCGGACTCGAAGACCGGGATGTCCTTGTCCCAGCCCTCCGGCAGGCGGCCCTCCAGGAAGGCGTTCAGGTCCTCGGCGTGGCCGGCATCGGCCTCCTTGGCCTTGGTCAGCAGACCCTGCCACGTGTCGTAGAGGGCGGCGCCGCGCTTGCCGATCCCATTGCGGAAGTTCTCGTGGACGCCGTCCGGCACGAGGAACTGGGCATCCTCCGGCCAGCCATAGGCGCGCTTTGCGCCCTTCACCTCGTCCTCGCCGAGCGCATCCGAGTGGGCCTTGGCGGTGCCCTGCTTCTTCGGGGCGCCGTAGCCGATCACCGATTTGACGATGATCAGGGTCGGCCGGTCGTTGGTGGCCAGGAAGGTCTCGATGGAGCCCGTCAGCGCGTGAACGTCGTTGGCGTCGGCGACGCGCAGCACCTGCCAGCCATAGGCCAGGAACCGGGTCGCCACCTCCTCGCCGAAGGCGAGTTCCGTGTGGCCCTCGATGGTGATCGTGTTGTCGTCGTAGATCCAGCAGAGATTGCCGAGCCGGAGATGGCCGGCGAGCGAGGCGGCCTCCGAGGCGACGCCCTCCATCAGGTCGCCGTCCGAGCAGACCGCGTAGACGTTGTAGTCGAACAGCGGCAGGCCCGGCCGGTTCAGGTGCTGGCCGAGGAAGCGGCTGCCCATGGCCATGCCCACCGAGTTCGCCACGCCCTGCCCGAGCGGGCCGGTGGTGGTCTCGACGCCGGTGGTGAAGTGGTGCTCCGGATGACCGGGCGTACGGCTGTCGAGCTGGCGGAACTTCTTGATGTCCTCCAGCGACACCGCCGGCGTGTTGCCGCCGTCGCTCTCTGCGACGTTGGCGAGGTGCAGGAGCCCGTAGAGCAACATCGAGGCGTGGCCGCAGGAAAGCACGAAGCGGTCGCGGTTCGGCCAGTGCGGATGCGCCGGGTCGTAGCGCAGGTAGCGGTTCCACAGGGTGTAGGCGACGGGCGCCAGGGCCATGGGTGCACCCGCATGACCGGAGTTGGCCTTCTGCACCGCGTCGATGGCGAGTGTCCGGATCGTGTTGATGCTGAGCGTATCGATCTCAGCGAGGGCCGCCTTGGCCGGGGTGTCAGCACCGCTCATGATTTCGCGTCTTCCAGTTCGCCTCTCGCGGCCCGCCTCGCGGCCTCGCGCTGCCGTAGAACGGCGGGAGGAGCTCCATTGCCCTTACCACCCTGCCGGTCCGCAGGCCCTTCGCCGCGCGTATAGCTGAGCAGCGTGTTGACGAGCGCGACGTGGGTGAACGCCTGGGGGAAGTTACCCACAAGACGCTTGGCTTGCACGTCGTATTCCTCGCTGACGAGGCCGAGGTCGGTGCAGATCCCGACGAGGCGCTCGATGATCGCCCGCGCTTCGTTCCGCCGTCCCAGCCCGATCAGGTTGTCGGCGTACCAGAAGGTGCAGGGCAGGAAGGCTCCCTCGTTGCCCGACAGGCCGTCGGTGGTCTGCCCCTCCGTCTCGTAGCGGAGAATGAATCCGTCCCGCATCAGACCCTTGCCGATCGCGTCGACCGTGCCGACCACCCGCGGATCGTCCTGCGGCAGGAACCCGGTATGGGCGATGAGCAGAAGGCTCGCGTCGAGTGCCTTCGAGCCGTAGAACTGGACGAAACTGTTGAGCGCGGGATCGAAGCCCTTCGCGCAGACCTCGGCGTGGATCTCGTCACGGACAGCACACCAGCGCTTCGCTTGTTCCTCGGTGGCACCGGATTCGTGCATCTCGTGCATGCGAAGGGCCCGGTCGAACGCCACCCAAGCCATCACCTTCGAATGGGTGAAGTGGCGCGGACCCCCGCGCACCTCCCAGATCCCCTCGTCGGGCTGGCGCCACGCACGCTCGAGATGGTCCAGGATGGCGAGGCCGACACGCAAGCTGTCTTTGCTCGCCGGCAGGCCGCGGACATGGGCTTGGTAGAGCGCGTCGAACAACTCGCCGTAGACGTCGAGCTGGAACTGGCTGGCGGCGGCGTTGCCGATCCGCACGGGCTTCGAGTTCTCGTAGCCGGGTAGCCAGTCAAGTTCGATCTCCGGCAGCAGGCGTTCGCCGCCGATCCCGTAGAGGATGTGGGCCTGTTCGGGGTTGCCGGCCACCGCCCGCAGGAGCCAGCCGAGCCAGTTTCGCGCCTCGTCGATGTAGCCGCCGTCCATCAGGGCGATCAGGGTCAGGGTCGAGTCGCGCAGCCAGCAGAAGCGGTAGTCCCAGTTGCGCTCGCCACCGAGGTCCTCCGGCAGCGAGGCGGTGGGCGCCGCCACGATGCCGCCGGTGGGCTCGTAGATCAGCGCCTTGAGCGTCAGCAGGGAGCGCTGAAGCATCCGGTCCCAGGCGGTGCCGCCGGCGCAGCGGCCCGCCCATTCCCGCCACCACTGATCCGTGGCGCGGAGTTCCTTTCGAGGTTCGATGGGGTGCGGATCGTCCTCATGGGATGCGCCGTAGCTCAAAACGAAGCGGTGCCGATCGCCCGCGTGCACGGTGAACTCGGCCACGGTGGTCTGCTGGTCCGAACCCTTGAGGTGGACGTCCGTGCGCAGCACGACCTTGTGGGGGCCCGAGACAGCGCGCAGATCGTCGAGCTCGGAGCGGCACACCCAGGGCACGGCCGAGCCGTAATCGAAGCGCACCGCCATCTCCATCCGCATGGCGACGCGCCCATGCACGCCGTCCACGAGGCGGACCAAGTGGGAGCCGTCCCCGACCGGCATGAAGTCCGTGACCAGAACCTCGCCCTGCCGGGTCGTGTGCCGCGTCTCCAGCACAAGGCTGCCCGGGCGGTAGGACCAGCGGGTCTCGACGTGCTCCGCCTCGGGGAAGATCTTCCAGAAGCCGTGCGCCTCGGTCCCGAGCAGGCTGGTGAACAGGGCGGCCGCGTCGAAGCGCGGCCAGCACAGCCAGTCGACGCTGCCCTGCCGGCTGATCAACGCGGCGCTGCGGCAATCCCCGACGAGCGCGTAATCCTCGATGCGTGCAGCCATCCGGCCCCGGCTCCGCTCAGCGGACGGCTGCCCGGAGCGTCCGCTGCAACGCACCTAGGACGGCGATTCTCGAGATCCAGAGGCCTTCCTCCCGACGGCACGTCCCTGCGAACGCGGGCGAGCCGGTCAGCGCAGGCAGTCGGCCACCGCCAATGCCACGGAGCCCTGGACCGCCGCTGCGCCGCCACGCACGAGATCGGCCGCCTCATCGACCACCCGGGCGGCCGGTGCCAGAGTCTCGGCCACCGAGGCGGCGAAGGGCAGGGCCTGCGGCGGGAGGAGTTCGCCCTCGGCGGGCTCCGCGGCCTCCGCGTGGGCGGCGGCGAGCGGGTCGGTGCCGCGCACGGGCAGTTCAGGGCAGCGTCGTCCGGGGCAGGCGCGCCGCCCGGCGGAAGCGACGTGCGGTGCCGACCGCGCGGCAACCGCAGGCCGTACGAGCGCAGCGGCTGACTTCGGGGCCGAGGCGTCGAGCGGATAGGCTTCCGCGAAGGCCAGCGACGCTGGGAGGCGGGGCGGCGCCGGCGCGGCGACCGTCCGCGCGAAATCGGTCGGCGACGGTGCCGGCGCTTCGATCATATCCGCGCGAGGCGCAGGCGCGGCCGACTTGGAAGAGGGGCAGTAGACCGAGGCGGCGCCCAGAAGGGCGACGACGGCGAGAGTCGGCAGGAACGGCATCGAGACCCGGCCGGTGCCGGCGTCCGTGAGGGCGGGCTGATCTGGCCTGCGCATCCGAATCACCGATCTCCATGACCGCTTCGACGTCCCAGGATGCGGCCAGCATTGCGGCGGAAGCTGGACCGTTTCTTTTCGCAAGGATTGCAGACTCGTCACTGGAGACGGGACGGGCTCTCGCGCAGACTTCCCGGGATCCCGTGTGGCGGGCACGGACCTTGCTAAGGTTGGGGGTCCCGAACCGGGCCCCCCTCCTGAGACGACCCGCCCCGAATCGGGCCCCCATGACCGAATCCAACCTGACCGTCGCCGTGATCGACCCCAGCCGCGCCCGTGCGGCAATTCTGGAGGAGGGGCTCCGGGCGGCCGGGATCGGCCGTGTCGTGGTCATCCCCGACACCGCCGACCTGATGGAGCGCGTCGCCGCCCTCAATCCCGACGTCGTGGTGATCCATCTGGAGAGCCCGAGCCGGGACATCCTGGAGCAGATGTCGGGAGTATCGCGGCAGGTCGAGCGGCCGGTGGCGATGTTCGTCGACCGGTCGGACTCCACCATGATGCAGGCCGCCGTCGATGCCGGGATCTCGGCTTACGTGGTAGACGGGCTGCGGGCGGAACGGATCAAGTCGATTCTCGACATCGCGATCCTGCGCTTCAACGCCTTCGCCCGGCTCCAGCGCGAGCTGTCCGAGGCGCGGGGCGAGCTCGCCGACCGCAAGCTGATCGAGCGGGCCAAGGGCATCCTGATGAGCGTGAAGGGCCTATCCGAGGACGAGGCGTACAAGCAGCTGCGCCGGAAAGCCATGAACGAGAAGCGGAAGATCGCCGACATTGCCCGGGCCATCGTGACCACCGCGGACCTGCTCGGATGAGGCTCCAGCTCGGCTATGTCCCGCTCTGCGACGCCGCGCCCCTCATCGCGGCGCACGAACTCGGCTTCGCGCGGACCGAGGGGCTCGACCTCGACCTCACGGCCGAGCCCTCCTGGGCGACCCTGCGCGACCGGCTGGCGCTGGGGCATCTCGACGGCGCACATATGCTGGCGCCCCTGGCCCTGGCGAGCCGGCTCGCTCTGTCCGGGCCACCCTCCGATCTCATCGTCCCGATCCAGCTGAGCGCGAACGGCAACGCGATCACCCTGTCGGGCGCGCTCTGGGAGGCGATGCAGCCTGAGAGCGAGGCGCTCGCGGACGTGGCGCGCGCCTTCGCCCGGATGGCCGAAGCACGTCGGAGGGACGGACGCCCACTGACGCTCGGTACCGTCCATCCGTTCTCCTGCCACACCTACCAGCTCCGCATCTTCGCCGAGGCCGGCGGCCTCGATCCGGCGGCCTTCCGCATCGTCGTGGTCCCGCCCCAGCACAGTGTCGAAGCCCTCGCACGCGGCCTGGTCGACGGCTTCTGTGCGGGCGCCCCGTGGAACGACGTCGCCGTGGCGGCCGGACACGGCCGCTTGGCGGTGCTCGGCAGCACGCTCGCCCCGGACGCGCCCGAGAAGGTGCTCGCCGTTTCCGAACGTCTCGGCGGCGCGACGCTCCCGCTGGTGCGAGCGCTGGCGCGGGCAGGGCGCTGGTGCGCCAATCCGGATAACCGGGCCGAGCTGATCCAGCGCCTCGCGCGTCGGAGCTATCTCGATCTCGACGCGACGGTGGTCGGCCGGGCCTTCAGAGGCGGATCGCCAGCCGGTGCGGATGCCGGTGCGCCCCTTCGCTTCGGAGACACGGTCCAGGAGCCGCGCTTCGAGCACGCGCACTGGCTCGTGGAACAGATGCGCGCCTCACAGCAGATACCGCGGCAGGCGGACTTCGACGCGGCGCTCCCGACTGTCTTCAGGCCCGATCTCTACCGCGCTGCCTCGGCGGATCTGTGAGTCCGGAGACAGCCGAACACTTTCGTCACAGTCCCGCGGCGGCAGACCCCTAAGTCCCGGAACGTCGATCGGACTCGTCCGTTGAGTTCCCGCCATGCCCGGATGCCGTAGACTCGATACTGGATCGTTGACGTCGCATCCGCGCGGGCGGGTCGACCTGCGGCGCTACGTTTGCCGGAATGCCAGGGTCCCCCGCGCCAGCAATGACAACCGTCGGGCCGGTGGCCACCATGCCTGGTACTGGGTCTTGATAGCCGGCGCGATGCCGACCCTGGGCCTCCTGGCGATGCTCTCGTCACTGATCTGACGGGCCCGCGCTCCGCCTTCGGTCGCACCGCGGCATCCGGGCAGAGCGGCTCGCCGACCAGCCCCGGCCCCCACCGTCGGCGGGACCGCCGGGTCTTAATATCGGCGCTTCCAAAGGTCGACACAATCGCACCCGGGCGACCGGACAGGCTCTGCCCGGGGCTGCAGCCGTGCTCGCGCGGCCCGGCCGCGGTTCTGCCGATTTTGCCACCGGACGCCTGTTTTTTGTGCAGCGCACCCCGAAAGGGGCAGGCACCGTCAGGCCCTACGGAATGCACTGTTTTACCATTTTCCTACAGTGACTTAGCGCCAGATCTCGGGCTTGGCACGGAGTCTGCTAAATCGCTCATGTCCGTCAACGGCGACGGACAGCGCCGTCAGCGAGGCCGCTGATCCGGATCTCCTGGGGCAGCCTTCTGCCGGGAGACGACCGGCAGCGGCTTTTTCGTGGCGGTCCGCCAACGATCCTGCACTCGAGGTTCCAGACGCGATCGAGCGATGGCGACATCTCCCATGGACACCCGCGCACACGACGCGCGCGCCGAGACCGACCTGCCGCGCGAGAGACTCGTCGTCGTCGGCAACGGCATGGCCTCCTTGCGGTTTCTGGAGCGCCTAACCGAGGGCGCCCCCGGACGCTTCGACGTCACCTGCGTCGGCGCCGAACCCACGGCCGCCTACAACCGGGTTCTGCTCTCGTCCCTGCTCGGCGGCGAGGTCGAGGAGGCGGCCTGCGCGTTCCGCGATCTCGACTGGTACGCGGCTCACGGCATTCGCCTGATCACCGGCGCACCGGTGACGCAGATCGACCGGGAGAACGGGCTCGTGCTCGTCGGCGAGACCCACGTCCTGCCCTTCGACAAGCTGATCCTCGCGGTCGGCTCCCTGCCGATCCGCCTGCCGAAGCCCGGCATGGATCTTCCGGGTGTCATCACGTTCCGCGATCTCGCCGACGTGGCGGCGATCCGCCGGGCCGCCGTGCAGCACGCGCGCGCGATCGTCATCGGCGGCGGACTTCTGGGACTTGAGGCCGCAGTCGGGCTCGCGCGGCTCGGGGTCGACACGACGCTGCTCCACGTCATGGACCGGCTGATGGAGCGCCAGCTCGACCACCATGCGGCCGGGCTCGTGAAACGCGCCCTAGAGGCGCGGGGCGTCAAGATCCTTCTCCAGGCCGACACCGCGCGGATCGAGGGCGACGGACGGGTCCAGCGCCTCGTCCTCGTGGACGGGACCGTGCTCCCGGCCGACCTCGTGGTCCTGTCGGTGGGCGTGCGCCCGTCCGTGGCGCTGGCACAGGCGGCGGGCCTGCACATCGGCCGCGGCATCACGGTCGACGACCGGATGACCACCTCGGACCCGCGCATCTTCGCGCTCGGCGAGTGTGCCGAGCACCGCGGCCTGGTCTACGGCTTGGTGGAGCCCGCCTACGAGCACGCCGACACGCTGGCCCGCCATCTCGCGGGTCAGCCGGCCGAGTATCGGGGTACGGCCCTGTCCACGAGCCTGAAGGTGTCGGGCCTGCCGGTCTTCTCGGCGGGGATCGTCGACACGCCGGACGATGCCGAAGCGATCGTGCTCTCCGATCCCGGCGCCGGCCTCTACCGCAAGCTTCTGGTCCGGGACGGGACGCTGATCGGGGCCGTGTTCGTCGGCGACATCGCCGAGCAGGGCACCTGCAAAGCGCTGATCCGGACCGGCGATCCGATCGGAAACGTGGACGACGTGATGTTCGGGCGCCCCGCGCTCGAGCCGCTGGCCGCTTAAGGAGGCGCGGATGGCCGAGACCCACACACAGAACGCCCCCGGCGCCTTCGACGCCGAGCAGAAGCGCTACCTCGAAGGCTTCGCCTCCGGCATCGCCGCCGTCCGCATGACCGGCGGCCTCGCCGCAAGCGGGGCGGAGGCGGCCGCGCCGCCCGCCGAGCCCACGGGCCCGGACGCGATTCACGTCAAGGCGCAGGACCGGACCGTCAAGGACGGCGGCAAGCTCTGCGAGCAGGAGAAGTGGAAGCGCGCCGAGAATCCGTTCGACGGCCATAACCGCCTGATCCAGGAGGCCACCGCCGGCAAGCAGCCGAAGCCCGAGGACAATTTCCGGTGGCGCTACCACGGCCTGTTCTGGGTCGCACCGAACCAAGTCTCGTACATGTGCCGGCTGCGGATCCCGAACGGGATCCTGCACCACTGGCAGTTCGCGGGCGTCGCCGACCTCGCCGACCAGCATGGCGGCGGCTACGTCCACGTGACGACGCGGGCCAACCTGCAGGTCCGCGAGATCAGCCCCGAGCACGCCCAGCCCTTCCTCGACGGGCTCACCGATATCGGCCTCACGGCGCGGGGCGCGGGCGCCGACAACATCCGCAACGTCACCGGCTCCTCGACCGCCGGCATCGACGCGCAGGAGCTGCTGGACACGCGCCCGCTCGCCAAGTCCTGGCACAACTGGATCCTGAACGACCGCTCGCTCTACGGCCTGCCGCGCAAGTTCAACGTCGCCTTCGACGGCAGCGGCGTGATGCCGACCCTGGAGGAGACCAACGACATCGGCTTCCAGGCCGTGGAGGTGCTCGCCAGCGCCGACGTGGCGCCGGGCATCTACATGCGCCTCGTGCTCGGCGGCATCTCGGGCCACCGGGACCTCGCCCGCGACACCGGCATCGTCCTGAAGCCGGAGGACTGCAACGCGGTCGCCGACGCGATCATCCGGGTGTTCATCGAGAACGGCGACCGGACGAACCGCAACAAGAGCCGGATGAAGTACGTCCTCGACGCCTGGGGCTTCGACAGGTACCTCGCCGCCGTCGAGGACAAGCTCGGCCGCAAGCTCGACCGGGTTGCGCCGGAGCACGTGGCGCCGCGCAAGCCCACCGACCGCTTCGCCCATGTCGGCGTGCACGCCCAGAAGCAGCCCGGCCTCAACTGGATCGGCGTTGTCCTGCCGGTCGGCAGGATGACCAGCGATCAGGTCCGGGCGCTGGCGAAGATCGCGGCCGAGTGCGGCGACGGCCAGATCCGCCTGACCGTCTGGCAGAATTTCATCTTTTCCGGGGTTCCGGACGCGAAGGTCGCCGAGGTCAAGCAGCGGGTGCTCGATCTCGGCCTCACCACGAAGGCCGCGGGCATCCGCTCGGGCCTCGTGGCCTGCACCGGCGCCAAAGGCTGCAAGTTCGCGGCCTCCGACACCAAGGGCCACGCGCTGATCATCGCCGACCACGTCGAGAAGGCCGTGCCGAACCTCGACGTGCCGGTGAACGTCCATCTCACCGGCTGCCATCACAGCTGCGCCCAGCACTACATCGGCGATATCGGGCTGATCGGCGCCAAGGTCGTCGTCTCGGAGGAGGGCGACACCGTCGAGGGCTACGACATCGTGGTCGGCGGCGGCTTCGCCGAGAACCCGAAGATCGGCACCGAGATCTGGAAGGCCGTGAAGGCCGAGGATGCGCCCTCCCGGATCGAGGCGCTGCTGCGCGCCTACCTCGCCCTCCGCCAAGGCCCCGAGGAGAGCTTCCAGGCCTTCACCAGCCGCACCGGCGCGGAGGCGCTCCGCGACGCCGCCGAGGAACAGCCCGCCCTGAAGGCCGCCGCATGACCCAGCACGTCTCGCCCCCTCTCGTCCTGATCCCCGAGACCGCGCCCTTCAACGAGGACCAGCGCGCCTGGCTCTCGGGCTACTTCGCGGCCCTGCTCGGCCCCGCCGTCGCGGGCGCGACGGCGCTCGCGCCCGGCGAAGGTCCCGCCACGGGCCCCAAACTCGCCGACAACGACGACGCCCCTTGGCACGACCCGTCCGTGCCGATCGGCGATCGGATGGCGATGGCCAAGGACCGCTCCGAGCCGCAGAAGTTGATGGCCGCCATGGCCCAGCAGGATTGCGGCCAGTGCGGCTACAACTGCGCCGACTACGCCAACGCTATCTTCCTGAAGAACGAGGCACGCCTGAACCTTTGCCAGCCCGGCGGCAAAGAGACCCTGCGCATGCTCAAGAAGCTGGACGAGGAGTTCGGCGCCGCCGGAGGCGCCCCCGCCGCGCCGAAGGCGGACGACGACGCCCCGAAGGCGGCGGCCGACCTCGGGCCGCTCGGCTACTGCCGCGAGAACCCGGTCGAGGCGCTGTTCCTGTCCCGCCGCCGCCTCAACGATCCGGGCGGCGAGAAAGAGACGTGGCACATCGAGATCGGTCTCGACGGCACGCCGATCCAGTACGAGGTCGGCGACTCGCTCGGCCTGTTCCCCGCCAACGCCCCGGCGCTGGTGGACGCGGTGATCGCCGAACTCGGGGCCCGACCCGAGCGGGTGATCGGCGACAGGACCCTGCGCGAGCACCTGCTGATCAACTACGCGCTCGGCGCCGCGCCCGACAACCTCTACCAGCTCCTGTCGCTGCTCACCTCGGGCGCGGCGCGCAAGAAGGCGCAGGCGCTCGCCTCCGGCGAGGATCCGGACGGCGACGCCGCCTATCTCGACGTGCTCGGCGCGCTCCACAAATTCCCGGGTGCCCGGCCCGACGCCGAGGTCTTTTTGGAAGCCCTCGACGAGTTGCAGCCACGGCTCTACTCGATCTCCTCATCGCCGAAGATGGATGTCGGCCGCGTGTCGCTGACGGTGGACGCGGTGCGCTACAGCCACCGCTCGCGGCTGCGCCTCGGCGTCGCCTCGACCCATCTGGGCGAGCGCCTGCCGGAACAGACCAAAGTGAAGGTCTATCTGCAGAAGGCGCACGGCTTCGGGCTGCCGGCCGACCTGTCGAAGGACGTGATCATGTGCGGCCCCGGCACCGGCATCGCGCCGTTCCGGGCTTTCCTCCGCGAGCGCGCCGCCACGCAGGCGCCCGGCCGCAACTGGCTGTTCTACGGTCACCAGCGGCAGGCCTCGGACTTCTTCTACAAGAACGAGCTGAACCGGCTGAAGGACGACAAGGTGCTCACCCGCCTGTCCCTGGCCTGGTCCCGGGACGGCAAGGAGAAGACCTACGTCCAGGACCGCATGCGCGAGAACGGCGCGGAGCTGTGGAAGTGGCTCGAGGGTGGGGCGCATTTCTACGTCTGCGGCGACGCGAAGCGGATGGCCAAGGACGTCGAGCGGGCGATCATCGACGTGGCCGCGCAGTTCGGCGGCAAGAGCCCCGAGGACGCGGTGGCGTATCTCGCGGCCTTGAAGAAGGCCGGGCGGTATCAGGCCGACGTCTACTGAGCACGCCAAACCCTCCCCCCCTCTGCGGGGGAGGGAGACGCGGCGCGAAGCTTGCTCCCGCCAGGACGACCCTTCGAGGACCCAGCCATGAGCCAGCCAGTGGCGGCGCCGACGGTGCGGACCACCTGCCCCTATTGCGGGGTCGGATGCGGCGTGCTCGCGACCCCGGACGGGCAGGGCGGCGCCACGATCGCGGGCGATACCGAGCACCCGGCCAATTTCGGCCGCCTGTGCTCGAAAGGCTCGGCGCTGGGCGAGACTCTGTCGCTGGAGAACCGCCTGCTCCACCCGCAGGTCGATGGCGCCCAGGTCTCGTGGAATGCGGCCCTCGACACGGTCACGGAAAAACTCCGCGCGGTGGCCGAGGAGCACGGGCCGGAATCGATCGCCTTCTACCTCTCGGGCCAGTTGCTGACCGAGGATTACTACGTCGCCAACAAGCTCGCGAAGGGCTTCATCGGCACGCCGCACGTGGACACCAATTCCCGGCTGTGCATGTCGAGCGCGGTGGCGGCCCACCGCCGGGCCTTCGGCTCCGACACGGTCCCGGGCTGCTACGAGGATCTCGACGAGGCCGACCTGATCGTGCTGGTCGGCTCTAACACCGCGTGGTGCCACCCGATCTTGTTCCGCCGCATGGCCGACGCCAAGGCCAGGCGCGGTACGAAGTTCGTAGTGATCGATCCGCGCCGGACCCAGACCGCGCAGGAATCCGACCTGTTCCTCGGGATCAGGCCGGGCAGCGACGTGGCCCTGTTCTCGGGGCTCTTCGTCTACCTGTCCGATAACGGCTTCCGGGACCGGGCCTTCGTGGAGGCCCACACGGCAGGGCTCGACGGCGCCCTGGAGCGCGCCCGCCAGATCGCGCCGGACGTGGCGGCGGTCGCCGCCGCAACCGGCGTAACGGAGGCCGACATCGCGGCCTTCTACGTCCTGTTCGCCGGCACGCGGCGCGTGGTCACAGCCTTCTCGCAGGGCGTGAACCAGTCGGCACAGGGGACCGACAAGGGCAACAGCATCATCAACTGTCACCTGATCACCGGCCGCATCGGTGAGACCGGGATGGGTCCGTTCTCCCTCACCGGCCAACCCAACGCCATGGGCGGGCGCGAGGTCGGCGGGCTCGCCAACATGCTGGCCGCGCACATGCACTTCACCCCCGAGGAGGTGGACCGCGTGCGTCGGTACTGGGGCGCTCCGCGGATCATCACCGGCGAGGGGATGAAGGCGGTGGCCCTGTTCGACGCGATCGCCCGGGGCAAGATCAAGGCGCTCTGGGTGATGGGCACCAACCCGCTGGTCTCGATGCCGCGGGCCGACGCAATCCGCGAGGCCCTGAACGGCCTCGACCTCTACGTGGTCTCCGAGGCGGTGGCGGATTCCGACACCGCCGGGGGTCTCGGTAAAACCACGGTGCTGCTGCCCGCGCAGGCCTGGGGCGAGAAGGACGGCACGGTCACCAATTCCGAGCGCCGGATCTCGCGCCAGCGCCGCTTCCTCACGAGTCCCGGCGAGGCCCGGCCCGACTGGGCGGTGCTGTCGGAGGTCGGGCGCCGGCTCGGCCACGGCCGGGCCTTCGCGTTCGAGTCCGCCGCGGCGATCTTCCGCGAGCATGCCGGGCTCTCGGCCTACGAGAACAACGGCACCCGGGACTTTGACATCGGCGCGCTCATGGACATCAGCGATGCCGCCTACGCGGCGAGCCTGCCGGTGCAGTGGCCGATCCCGAAGCGGTCCGGGCCGCGGGGCGCTCCGCAGGGCAAGGCCCGGCTGTTCGGCGACGGGCGATTCTACACGTTCGACCGGCGGGCCCGCTTCGTGGCGGTGCAGCCGCCCGGTCTCGCGCATGCGGTCTCGGAGGCCTTCCCCTTCGTCCTCAACACCGGCCGGGTGCGAGACCACTGGCACACCATGACGCGCACCGGGAAGAGCCAGCGCCTCTCGGCGCACCGCGCTGTCCCCTTCGTCGAGGTGCATCCGGACGACGCGACCACCTGGAACCTCATCGACGGCGACATCGCGCGGCTGACGACCGAGCACGGCCAGGCCGAACTGGAGGTGATGGTCACCGACACGGTGATGCCCGGCTCCCTGTTCATGCCGATGCACTGGGGCAGCGCGTTCGCGTCGAAGGCGCGGGTCGGCGCTCTCGTGCGCGGCATGACAGATCCAGTCTCTGGACAGCCCGAGTTGAAGGCGACGCCCGCTTCGGTCGCGCCCGTGATCTACCGCGCCCGCGGCTTCCTGCTCTCGCGCGGGCAGGTGACCATGCCCGACGGCTGGTGGTGGGCGCGGGCGGCGGTAACCGGCGGCTGGGGGCTGCAATTCGCCACGCAGGACAGCTCCCGGGCTGTTGCGCTGATAGTGCGCGGGCTGATCCGGAGCGAGGCGCTGGCTGGCTGCGAACTGGCGGAATACGCCGACCATACCCGCGATCGCTACCGCTGCGCTGTCTACGATGGCCCGCGCCTCGTCGCCTGCCTCGCCTACGCGCCCGCCGGAGAGCAGCCGGACTGGGAGGCGGCGAAGATCCTGTTCGCTATTGAGGAGCCCGACGCCGCCGAGCGCCGGGCGCTGCTCTCAGGCCGCGCCGCCACGGCTTCGGCTGGCCCGGTGGTCTGCGCCTGCCACGGTGTCGGCGCCGACGTGATCGCCGCCGCCATCGCGGCGGGTGCCGGATCCGTCGAGGCGGTGGGCGCCGCCTGCAAGGCCGGCACGAATTGCGGCTCCTGCATCCCTGAGATCCGCAAGATGCTGGGCGGTCAGACCGCCCGCGCCGCGTGATTTCTGATACACGTGCCGGCAAGGACAGACCGGCCTGTCCGATCGAACCACCTCATCCTGAGGTGCGGGCACGCAGCGCCCGCCTCGAAGGAGTCCTTCAGCCGGCCGCGAGCCCCCGAAGCCCTCCTTCGAGGCTCACTTCGCTCGCGCCTCAGGATGAGGGTGCGGATGTGAGAGGCCGATCAGGACGATCCAGGACAGACCCGTGACGGATTCCCCCACCCCCCTGCGCGCTGCCCGCGCCCCCCGCGAGACCAAGGCCGCCGGCCTGGAACCGCTCGCGGTACTGCCCGTCTTCGTGCCGCTGCGCGGTAAGCGGGTGGTGCTCGCCGGCTCCTCGGGTGGGGCGCCCTGGAAGGTGAAGGTTCTGGCAGCGGCCGGGGCGCATGTGGACGTCTACGCCTCCGAGCCCAGCGAGGAGCTGCGCGCGGTCCCGGGCGAGATCGTCGACGGGCAGGTGTCCCTGCACGCGCGCAGTTGGACCCCCGACGACCTCTGGGGCGCGGCCTTCTGCATCGGCGCCATGGAGGACGAGGCCGAGTGCATCGCCTTCGTGGCTGCCGCCCGCGGGGCCGGCGCCATCGTCAACGCCGTGGACCGGCCGCATCTCTGCGATGTGAAGTTCGGCGCAATCGTCAACCGCTCACCGCTGGTGGTCGGCATCTCCACGGAGGGCGCGGCCCCTGTCTTCGGACAGACCGTGCGCGCCCGGATCGAGGCGATGCTGCCGCGCGGCTTCGCCCGCTGGGTCGGAGCCGCCCGCGACTGGCGCGACGGCGTCACGGCGCGCCTCCACGGATTCGCCGAGCGCCGGGCCTTCTGGGAGCGCTTTACCGACCGCGCCTTCGCGGAACCCGACCGGGCGCCGTCCGAGCTGGACCTCTCCGAACTGCTCGGCGAGACCGAGGCCGCCCCGAAGGGCGGGGCGGTCACCCTGGTCGGGGCCGGTCCAGGGGATGCGGAGCTGCTCACTCTCAAGGCGCTCCGCGCCCTGCGCAACGCCGACGTGATCCTGTACGACGATCTCGTGGCCCCCGAGATCCTGGACTATGCCCGCCGCGAGGCGCGCACCATGCTGGTGGGCAAGACCGGCCACGGCCCGTCCTGCCGCCAGGACGACATCAACGCGCTGATGGTGCAGCTCGCCCGCTCGGGCAAGCAGGTGGTGCGGCTGAAATCCGGCGATCCGCTGGTCTTCGGCCGGGCCGGCGAGGAGATTGAGGCCTGCCGAGCCGCCGGCATCCCGGTCACCGTGGTGCCGGGGGTCTCGGCGGCCCAGGGCGCAGCAGCGGCGCTGGGCGTGTCGCTGACCCACCGCGACGCTGCGCGCCGCCTGCAATTCGTCACCGGCCACGACCGCCGCGGCGCACTGCCGGACGATCTCAACTGGGGGGCACTGGCTGATCCGAGCGTCACCACGGTGGTCTACATGCCCAAGCGTACCCTGCGGGCGCTGCTCGCCCGCGCGGTGGTCGAAGGGCTGGCGCCCACAACCCCGGCGCTCCTGGTCTTCAACGCCACGCGTCCGAACCAGACAGCCCTGCGCGGCACGGCCGCCGACCTCGCCGACCGTGTTGAGGCAACCGGCCTCGAAGGGCCGGCGCTGCTGATGGTGGGCGAGGCCTTGTCGGAGATGCGGGGCGCGGCCGGGATCGAGGGAGCACCGAACCGGGTCGCGGTCTGACGGATACGCCTGCTGCCGTGAGGAAGCCGCGACGATCCCCTGGACAAGAGCAAAGGCGCGGCGCTCAAGGCGGACGGCTTCGTCTGCCTCCCCGAGGACATGCCGCATTCGCTCTGGACGACCGACGAGCCGGCGATCTGCAGGTCAACGGGTCCGGGCCGTTCGGGCTCAACTACATCAATCCCGACGATGATCCGAGCCGGAACGCCGGCAAGCCCGGCTAGCGCGGCCGCCCGGGATCAGGTCTCGCCCGCCACGAAGGCTCGCATCAGGTAGTTGGCGATGGCCATAGGCGGCGGGGCTTGAAGCCCTTCCGGATGCGTGCCCGCCAGCATGGCGGCGACCGCGGCACGGTCGAACCACCGGGCGTCCTCGAGTTCGCTCGGGTCCGTCACGATGGCCTCGTCGAGGGCCTCGGCGGCGCAGCCGAGCATCAGCGACGACGGGAACGGCCAAGGTTGCGACGTCCGGTAGGTGACGGCGCCGACGCGGATCCGCGTCTCCTCGAACACCTCCCGGCGGACCGCATCCTCGATCGTCTCGCCGGGCTCCAAGAAGCCTGCGAGGCAGGAATACATCTGCGGCCGGAAGTGCGGTCCGCGGCCGAGCAGGCAGCTATCGGCGCGGCGCACCAGCATGATCACCACCGGATCGACCCGGGGAAAATGGTGAGCGGCGCAATTCGGGCATTCGCGGCGGAAGCCGCCGGCCTTCGCCGAAGTGGGTGTCCCGCAATTGGCGCAGAAGCCGTGGCGAGCATGCCAGTCGAGCATCGACTTGGCCACCGCCAGCAGGCCGAGTTCCTCGGCCTCCACGGCGGACTCAGTGGCAATGGAACGCAGATCGAGGGTGCGCATCTCCTCGCCCGCGAACTGCTCCGCGACCTCGGCGGGCGCAGAGGCGGCGAAGACCGGCTGCCCGTCCCGGTGCCCGAGGAAAATCCGCGTGCCGTCAGCATGGCCGGCCGCGTCGGCCGGCGCGATGAGGGCGGTCGGACCGCGGAGCACGATCCGGTCGCCACAGAGCAGGACGAGGCGGACGTCCGGGGTATCGAAGGCGGGTACCGCCTCCTCGGGCTGCTCGGCCGAGTGCCGGTCAAGACGATTCCGGACGAAGCCCAGGCTGTCGAGGGGATCGGTCATGCGAGGGTTCAAGCCGCGGAGAACAGGGTGCCGGCGCGCTCGATGAGCTGGGCGCGGGCATGGAGCGGATAGGGCTTGCGGGTCTCGAAGCCCCAGACCGGCCCGGGCCAAGCCGGATCCGAGCGGAAGCGGCCGACCACGTGGACATGAAGCTGGGCCACCACGTTGCCGAGAGCGCCGACGTTCACCTTGTCGGGCTTCGCCAGCCTCTGCATCACGCCGGTGGCGAGGCGGATCTCCTGCCAGAGCGCGGCCGCATCCGCCTCGCTGAGATCGATGATCTCGGTGATGGCCGGGCGGCGCGGTACCAGGATCAGCCACGGAAACCGGGCATCGTCCATCAAGAGGACGCGGCAGAGGGCGAGATCGCCCACCTCGACGGTGTCGGCGGCAAGGCGCGGGTCGAGCGAGAAGTCCGAATCGGTCATCGCGGACCGATGTAGCGCAGCTTCGCGTCCGGTGCGCGGTCCCGTTGCGGGAACGATGACGCAGAGCCGCCGGAGGGCCTCTTAGAGGCCCGGGACGGCCCCCTGACGGCCCACCGCGACCGTACCGGCATCAAGGGCCCCATCCGGTGCCGACCGGGCGAAAACAGTCACGGCGGCGCCTGGCTCGAGCAGGGCCTTCTCGCCGGGTGAGAACTGAGTGACAGGGGTGTCGTTGGAGATCTCGAAGGACGACCGGCCGTCGCCATAGGCCAGGGTCAGCCGCAGCGGGTCATCGCCCCGGAGATCCGCGACCCAGCCCGCCGTCAGGGACGCGCCGGGCTCGCTATCCCACGGCTGGGTTCCTGCCTCGAATCCGCGCTCGGACGGAGAGTACAAGGTCACCATCTTGGCCCGCCGCGGCTCGGAGCCCGGCGCGCCGACCACGCTGACGTAGCTCTCCGGCTTGATCCCCCGCAGGGACGTTTGGTTGACCGCGTAGATCCGGGACTTCGGGGTCATGCGAACGGTGATCGTGCTCCCACTGGAACGTCGGATCTCCAAGCGGTCGGATTCAGCCCGAACCACCGTTCCGCGGAATCGGGCCAGGATCGGCTCCGCCTGGACGGCGGGCGCGGCGGCGACCGTCAGCAGGGCGGCGAGGAGGAGGCTTTTCACGGGGCTCGTCACGGGGATCCTCGTCGCTCGGGTCCTGGTCCGGATGCGGGAGCCGAACGTCACGCGGCAGCCCGGGTTCCCGCGCGTAGCCGACGGCGCGCCGCTCAATGCGCCATCAGCACGGGCATGTCGGCATGCGCAAGAACGTGGCTGGTGACACCGCCAAAGATCATCTGGCGCAGCCGGCTCTGGGTGTAGGCGCCCTTGATCAGCAGATCGCAGCCATAGGCCTTGGCCTCGGCGAGGAACGTCTCGCCGGGGGCGCGCCGCCCTGCCGGCAGCGCCCGGTGTGAGGCCGCGACGCCCTCGCAGGCCAGCGCCTGGGCGAGATCCTGAGCGGACGGGCCCGGCACCATGCCGCCCTCGACGCTGAGCACCAGCACCCGCTCAGCCCGGCGCAGGAACGGCATGGCGAAGGCGATCGCCCGGGCGGTCTCCGTGGAGCCGTTCCAGGCGATCACCACCGCCTCGCCGAGGCTCGTCGGCGGGATGGGCGGCGCGAGCAGGATCGGCCGCCCACCCTCGAACAGGGCGGTCTCGAAGGTGGTCATGCGCGGCGCATTGTCGGTGTTGCCGGGGCGCCCGACCACGGTGGCCGAGAACAGCCGCGCATACTGGCCGAGGAACGCGTCGCCGGTGGGCACGTCCTGTCGCCAGCGATAGCGCGGACCGGCATCGGCAACCCGCTCCGGGACGCACAGGCCGTCGCGGGCGTGGCGCGGGATTCCGGCCGAATCCATGAAGGCGACGAAGCGGCTGCCCGCCTCCTCGGCCTCCGCCCGGTCGGCCTCCTCGTCCCGCAGCCAGGTCATGCCGCCGACCATATCGACGGGGACGTATTCGGCCAGCGCCGGGCGCAGAGAAACGCCCTCGATCAGGCTGCCGAAGCGAGTCGCCGCCAGCCGCGTCATCTCGAAGACGGAGGGCAGGGCGTCGTGCATCGCGACGGGTACGAGCAGGGTCTTCATGGCGGCATCCTCCCCGGGCCCGCGAAGCTAATCCGGGCGGCGTCCGTGTGGAACCGGGATTGAAGCGGCGCGCACACGGTTTTCGGCGCCTCCCGGATCGAGGACAGCCCGAACCGCCCTGGTCAGCGGCCGCTCCACGAAGCGGTGGACCAGGACGGAGGCGGCGACACTCGCCAGGATCATCAGGGCCATGCCGCCCCAGGGGTGAAGGGCTGGTGCGAGGCCGAGCCGCAGCACCCCCTCGCGCACGAGGCGCAGCGCGAACGGATGCACAAGGTAGAGCGCATAGGAGGCGTCCCCGAGGGCCACGAGCCCGCGCACCGGCGCGGGCAACCGCGCCACCTCGGTCGCGCCGCGCCCCGGCCCGAGGGAAGCGGCCGCGAGGGCGACCGCCGGGATCCCGACGAGGAGCGGGCGCAGGAACCCGTCGGCCTCGCCCAGCCCGGCGAGCAGTCGGGCGGCCAGGGCCAGGCCGAGGACACCCATCGCCGCGAGGGCGGCCCGCATCGCGGGCGCCGGCATGAAGCCTCGGCGGTAGGCGAGGGCGAGGGCGGCGCCGGCGGCGAATTCGCTGACGATCGGATCCGCCCAGAAGCGCAACGGCAGAGGCAGGCCCGGCACCAAAGCCCGCGCGGCGACGAGGAGCCCGAGGACCAGGACCAGCCAGACGACGGCGCCGCGCCGGCTGAAGCCGAGGCCAACGGCGAAGAGTACGTAGAAGAACGCCTCGTAGTTCAGGGTCCAGCCGAGGCCGTAGAGGGGCTGGATGGTCCCGTCGGGCCGCGCCGCCGGCCAGAACAGGAAGCCGGCGAGGAGGGCGCCGGGGTCGTGGACCAGGGCCGCGGCTTCCCCAAGCAGGTCCGGGCGCACCAGGGCGAGGGCCAGGTAGAGAAGGCTCACCAGCCAGTAGAGCGGCACGACCCGGGCGATCCGGTGGGCGAGGAAGCGGGCCCGGCCGCCCGGCTGTCCGAACAGGCGGCCGCTCGCGAGGACGATGACGAGGCCGGAGATGACGAAGAACAGATCGACCCCACCCCACCACGGCAGAAGCGTGCCGGGATCGAGCGCCGGTCCGGCGCCGCGGCCGGCCAGCAGCGCCGCCTCGTGCCGCGCGTGGTGCCACGCCACCATCAGCGCAGCCAGGGCACGCAGGATCTGGACCTCGACGAGGATCATGGGACGTTCCGCCGCGACGGGAGTTTCGGCGTCCGAGCGTGCCGAATGCCGCGATCCGCCGCGTCCCATCGCGAGCCGGCAGCCGCCCGGGACGGATGAGTCGTGCGCCGAACCGGTCGGAACGTGGCGTAACCGAAGCCAAAACGGCAGGAACCATAAGCCGATGGCCTCGTTGACGGACCAATTCGCGAACGCGCCGGCGCGAGGTCCTGGACTTTTGCGCGCAGCGTACCCAGCCAGTTCGCGCGCCCATTTCGAACAGAGGTCATGATGCTCAAGAACTATGCTGCCGCGTCCGCGCTCGTGCTGGCGCTCTCGACCCCTGCTCTCGCGCAGAGCGCCAACGACTTCCGCCTGCAGTCGATGCAGGCGAACGCGTTCGAGATCCAGTCTTCGCAGATCGCTCTGTCGAAGTCGCGCAACCCGCGGGTCCGGTCCTACGCGCAGGAGGTGATCCGCGACCACCGCGCCGCCAACCTGGCCCTGGCCGGCGGCCAGCCCGGCGCCATGGCCGGCGATCCCGGCCTCGGCGGCCTGGTCACCGCGCCGGTCGCGGTGGCGGGCAGCGCCGTGGGCGCGGGCGTGGGCGCGGCGACCGGCGCGGTTGGCGGCACCCTGTCGGGCGGCCCGGTCGGCGGCCTGGAAGGTGCAGGTGCCGGCGCGGCGACCGGCGCCGCGGTGGGCGGCCGCCTCGGCCGCGGCGGCGTGATGGCGACGGGCGCTTCGACCATCGTTCCGCCGAGCCCCGAACAGCAGGCGATGCTGGCCGAACTTTCGGCGGCTCCTCCCGGCCCGCGCTTCGACCGCCTCTACGCGCGTCAGCAGATCCAGGCGCACCAGATGTCGATCGCGATGACCCAGGCCTACGCCCAGAGCGGGCCGAACCCTGCGCTGCGCAACTACGCGCAGCAGGCCCTGCCGGCCCTGCAGATGCACTTCCAGCAGGCCGAGCGCCTGCCGGGTGCGATGTAAGTCGGAACGAAGAGCGGCCCGGCTCAAGCCCGGGCCGACGGGCGGCGGGTGACGGCCCGCCGCCTTTTTCATGCCCGGTTGGTCTTAATCGCACGCGATGGCGGCCACCGAGCGGACCGCCAGCCCGGCGGTGTCGAGCGGCGGCTTGAACTCGCCGGTCTTCGGATCGCAGACGAGCAGGGACCCGGTGGCCACGCCGAAATGCGCGCCGTGGAGTTCGAGCCGACCGTCGTCGACGCGCGCCTTGACGAACGGGAAGGTCAGAAGGTTCTCGATGCTCTGCTTGACGACGGCGTATTCCAGCTTGGTCAGGTAGTCCGGCGCGTCGGGATCGCCGGCCTTCGACTCCGCCTGGCCCACGAGCGAGACCCACTTGCCGATGAAGTCGCCGGGTGAGAGGGGCTTGGCCTTGTTGGCGTAGGCCTTGATGCCGCCGCAGGTGGCGTGGCCGAGCACGACGATGTGCTTCACCTCCAGGGCCTGGACGGCGAATTCCAGCGCCGCCGAGGTGCCGTGATACTGGCCGTCGGGCTGATAGGTCGGCACGATGTTGGCGACGTTGCGGATCGTGAACAGCTCGCCCGGCCCGGCATTGAAGATCGCGCTGGGCGACACCCGGCTGTCGCAGCAGCTGATGATCAGGATCTCGGGATTCTGGGACGAGGCGAGCTGCGCGAAGCGCCGACGCTCGGTCGGGAAGCGATCCTGCAGGAAGGAGCGATACCCTTCGGTCAGGTAGATGGGGAACATGACGTGGTCTCCGGTTGGGACATGTCGCCTCAGAGAGGCGAAACTCAGCGATCCTGCCAAGCCAGAACGCGTGGTTGCGCAGGTATAGTCCCGCGCGACAAATCGGATGCGAGTTCGGCCAGACCGGCCGGCTCGACCCGCTCGCCGCTCGCACGCAGGTCGGCCAACGGCCACCAGCGGGTCCCGAGCACCGGGTTGTCCTCCGTCTCGGCGAGACGGCTGGTGTCGACCCTGTCGTCGGGAAGCCTGACAAGGAAGTAGCGCTCCCTGGCGTCCCGCGGCTGGCGGAACAGGTGGAACGGCCCGTCGCAAGTGGCGACCTGCGGGCCGATGATCACGTCGGCGCGGCCGATCTCCTCCTCGAGCTCGCGGCGGCAGGCCGTGACATGGTCCTCACCGGGCTCCAGCCCGCCGCCGGGCATGAACCAGAACCGCAGCGGCTCGCCATCCGGACCCTTCGTGTGGATCGATGCGTAGGCGATCAACAGGATCCGGTCCTGCGGGTCGAGGACGATCGCCCGGGCGATGTGACGGATCGGAAGGAGGTTCGGTGCGCTCATGCCGGCTGAGCTAGAGCGCTGGCCGCGAGACGGACACTCCTCCAGCGCCAGGGGGCAGCTTTATTCAGGGGTTTCCAGTGCTGAAATTCGGGCCGGGACGGAGTGACGGTCGGCCAGCCCCGCGCAGGAGCATCCGCCACCCCCGCTCGACCGGTGCCCCAGCGACACCCGTTCCAGCTGGCGCGGCGCCCTGCTGACGGGCTGTTCATCCGGCTGCGCGCCTTCACCGACGGTGGACACCGCGGATCCGCCGACACCCGGGGAGACCATGGCCCCAGGGCGTCCGCCGTCGACGCCGTTGGGAGAAGCGCACCTCACAATAGGGACAAACGTTCGACCAATACTATATTTATCGAGTTCATCCGGATTGACAGCCGCGTATGCTGGCGAATTTTCAGTATTCGAGCCAATCCAATCGTCACCACCCGAGGAACCAACCTTCTGGGAGGATGTCCGATGTTGTGCAAGCTTGGCTTATCCACCGCCGGTGTCATGCTTCTGGCAGGCACATCCGCTGCCGTTGCCATGCCGATGAACGGCACTTTCTCGATGCACTACGACAAGCAAAGCCCGCAACCGTTCGCGGCGGGTCGGCTCAGGATCGAGGAGAGCGGTTCGGGCATCAACAGGAGCCCGGGTCAGCCCCTCGACAATGCTCAAGTCATGATGACCGAGACGGTCATGCTCGACCGTGGCCAGGGCCCGGTGAAGGGCACGATCACCTTCATCACGCCAAACGGGATGACGAGCAGCCCCTACACGGGCAAAGTGACCACCGACGCGCAGGGCCGTGTCACGGCCGTCGGCACGTTCAAGGTCGCGAAGGCGACCGGCGCATTCGCCGGCCTGAAGGGCAGCGGGTCGTTCACCACGACCTTCTCGTCGCCGACGGATCAGACCACCGCCTGGACAGGCAGCTTCAAGCCACCGCCCGCCATGGTCTCGAACCGCTGATGCCCGTGGTCGCCCGGTGATCTACGAGGTCGCGGTCGGCTCGCGCACGCCCGGTGCCCAGATCACGATCGGAAGCCCGTGCGCGTCGTGCTCCGGGCCCTCCGGCAGCGGCACGGCGCATCCGGCGAGGATGTCGCGGGCGACGATCAGGGCCGCGAGGGCGTCGAGATGGTCGTCCTCCGGCACACCCTTCGTGCGGCCGGCGATCAGCGTCGGCGGCAGGCCCGCCGCGGCCAGAAGAGCCCGCCGCAGGGCGAGCCCTTCCCGGGCCCGGCCACCCTTCTTCGGCAGGCCGAGTGGCCGGAAGCCGTTCAGCGCGTGAAACGCGACCTCCGGGTGGACCTCGTAGACCCGGCCGCGCAACTCAGGGCGCTCCCGCAGAAGTGTGTCGACCGCCCGGACATAGCGGAAGATATTGTAGCCTTGGATCGAGGGCGCGAAGGGCGGATCGCTCAAGGCGCGCGAGGCCGCCTTGGCAGCCTCGTAATCGGGCGCGTAGACGGCGGCCCGGGGCGGCATCGGGAAAACCGACGCGCGCGCCGGCCCAAGCCGAGCCCGGGCGGCGCGATCGGCGGCCCGGCCACCGCCGAGGATCCGGTCGGGCAGGCCGATGGGCACGTCGATCCCCACGACCAATGGCTGCTCCGGAGCGTCGAGGAGCGCGGCCACGTCCGGGAACAGGGCGCAGCGGTGCCGGGCAGGATCATCGAGATCGATCAAGGCTCCCGCCCAGGCGCCCCGGCAGCCGTCCAGTCCCGCGACCCAGCGCGCCATGCCGCCCCCGTTGCCGCTCACCGCGTCTGACCCGGCCGGCGCCGCGTTCTTGCCCGCACGCCCGCGGAAAGCTATCCGCGTCGCGACGGGCGCTGCCGCCCCGGGAGAAGCGTGATGAGCGAGATCCGTCCCCGCCGCAGCGTCCTGGCGATGCCCGGCTCCAATGCCCGGGCGCTGGAGAAGGCGCGGTCACTGCCCGCCGATGTCATCCTGATCGACTTGGAGGACGGCACGGCCCCTGAGGTCAAGACGGCGGCGCGTGCGCAGGTCGCCGCGGCGGTCGCCGGGCGTGGCTTCGGGCAGCGCGAGGTCGTGGTGCGGATCAACCCGCCGGAGACCGAGGACGGCGAGGCCGACCTGGTGGCGCTGGCCCCGGCCGCCCCGGACGCGATCCTGGTGCCGAAAGTCCGCACGTCGGATACGCTCATCGCTGTCGGCTCCCGCCTGCGCCGCCTCGGGGCCCCGCTCGCCACCCGGGTCTGGGCGATGATTGAGACGCCGCTCGCCGTGGTGAACGCCGCCGAGATCGCCGGGGCCGCGCGGGACGTGGACGGACGGCTCGCCGCCCTGGTGATCGGCCCGAACGACCTCGTGAAGGCCGCCCGGATCCGCCCGCCGGGGCGGGCCGCCCTGGTGCCCTGGCTGATGACCGTCCTGGCCGCCGCCCGCGCCTACGAGATCGAGGCGATCGACGGGGTCTTCGGGGACCTGCGCGACGCGGCCGGGTTCGAGGCGGAATGCGTGCAGGGCCGCGATCTCGGCTTCGACGGCAAGATGCTGATCCACCCCAGCCAGATCGAACCGGCCAACGCCGCCTTCGGGCCGGATGCCGACGAGATCGCACAGGCGCGGCGGGTGGTGGAAGCCTTCGCGGCGCCGGAAAACCGCGAGCGCGGGGTCATCGCCCTGGACGGGAAGATGGTCGAGCGTCTCCATGTCGAGGCCGCCCGGCGCACGCTCGCGCTGGCCGAGGCGATCGCGCGGCTCGGCGCGTGAGCGCGCTGCCGGAGGTCGGCCTGCGGCTGCTCGATCCCCGGCTGCCCGGCTGGGGTTTTCCGCGCTGGGGCTCTTCCGCCGCGGCGGGCCTCGACCTGCATGCCTGCCTCGACGCGCCGCTGGTGCTGCCGCCCCGGGGAAGGCCGGCCCTGATCCCGGCCGGGTTCAGCGTGCTGATCCGCGATCCGGAATGGTGCGGGCTGATCTTCCCCCGCTCGGGGCGCGGCCACCGGGAAGGGCTGGTCCTGGGCAACGGCACCGGGGTGATCGACGCCGACTACGAGGGGCCCCTCATGGTCTCCGCGTGGAATCGTGACGAAGCGGTTGCTGTCCGGATCGATCCGGGCGATCGGATCGCCCAGCTCGTCTTCACCCGGATCGCGCGGCCCGTCCTTACCGTACTTGAGGGCGCGCCCGGCCCGGGATCGGAGCGGGGCGCGGGCGGCTTCGGGTCGAGCGGGCGCTAGGGTGCACCTCAATCCAGCGTCTTGCCGAGCCGCCCCGCCAGATCCTGGATGAACTGGAAGGCGGTGCGGCCGGAGCGCGAGCCGCGGGTGGTGGCCCATTCCAGGGATTCGGCGCGCAGCTGCTCCGGCGGCACAGACAGGCCGTAGCGCTCGGCATAGGCGCGGATCATCGCGAGATACTCGTCCTGGCTGCACTTGTGGAAGCCGAGCCAGAGGCCGAACCGGTCCGAGAGCGAGACCTTCTCCTCCACGGCCTCGCCGGGATTGATCGCGGTGGAGCGTTCGTTCTCCACCATGTCACGGGCGAGGAGGTGGCGCCGGTTCGAGGTGGCGTAGAACAGCACGTTGGCGGGCCGCCCCTCGATGCCGCCGTCGAGCGCGGTCTTCAGCGACTTGTACGAGGTGTCGTCCGCGTCGAAGGAGAGGTCGTCGCAATAAACGAGCCAGCGGTGCGGGTCGGGGCGCAGCAGCGCCATCAGGTCCGGCAGGGCCTCGATGTCCTCGCGGTGGATCTCCACGAGCTTCATCGGCAGGCTGCCTGCGGGCCGGCGAGCGTTGATCTCGGCGTGGGCCGCCTTGACCAGCGAGGATTTGCCCATGCCGCGGGCACCCCACAGCAGGGCGTTGTTGGCCGGAAGACCGCGAGCGAAGCGCTCGGTATTCTCCACCAGGATGTCGCGGGCGCGATCGATGCCGGTGAGGAGGCCCATCTCCACCCGCGCCACCTGCGGCACCGGAATCAGCCGGTGCTCGGGGCCCCACAGGAAGGCGTCGGCGGCGTTCGGATCGAAGGCCGGCGGGGCAGGAGGGGCGGCCCGCTCCAGCGCGGCGGCGATGCGCTCCAGAAGCGGCATCAGGGTGTCGAGGGTCGTGGGGCTCGTCATCGGATCGGTATTGTCGCTTCCGGGTCGGTCAGGCGGCCGTATCTACGGGGATCGTCCGGGGAAATCATCCGCTTCCGCATGCCCTTGGCGCGCAGCAGGGGTTTTCGAACGCGAACCCGTATCGAGCGTTGGATATCCCGCACGGGTGGACCGGATCGCTCGCCCGGCGGAGGAGATCGATGGAAGCGGGACCGACGATCCGGATCACTCAAGTCGCGGACTACGTCTTCACGGTGGATTTCGGCGGCGCCCTGCCCGCACTCCGCACCGACGAGGCGCCCCCGATCGGCGGCGGGACCGGTCCGTTCCCCGAGCAGTTGCTGATTTCCGGCGTCGCCAACTGCCTCTGCGCCAGCCTGGTTTTCGCCCTGGGAAAGTTCCGGCAGGAGGCGAACGGCGTCGCCGCCGAGGCGGAATGCCGGGTCGCGCGCAACGCCGAAGGTCGGCTGCGGGTCGCCGGGATCGAGGTGCGCATCCGTCTCGGGGCTACGGCCGCCGAGATGCCCCGGATCGACCGGGTGCTGGAGCAGTTCGAGCGGTTCTGCACCGTCTCGGAGAGCGTGAAGGCCGGCGTCCCGGTCTCCGTCTCGGTGGCGGATCGCGACGGCACGCGCCTGAAATGACGCGGGTCGGGGAAAGATCGGCCGCCCGGCGCATTTCCGCTTCACCAGCGCGGCCGCCACGGCCGGACGAGGAGACGCCATGTCGGATGAGACGCGAGAGCCCGCCCGTGCCCCGGAGGCGCTGGCCGACCTCTTCAACCGGCGCGCCAATGCCGGCGACGTCGAGGGGCTCGTCGCCCTCTACGAGCCCGACGCGGTGCTGGCGGCCGGTCGCGTCGTGGCCACCGGCCATGCCGAGATCCGGACCTTCTACGCCGACCTGCTGGCGCGGAAATCCGATTTCCCGATGCCGGAAACCCTGCCGCCCCTGCGCAACGGGCCGCTCGCCATGACCTTCGCGCGGCTGCCCAACGGCGCGCTGTCGGTCGAGGTCGCCCGCGAGCAGGCGGACGGGACGTGGCTCTGGGCGATCGATCAGCTCAAGATCGCGCCGCCGAAGAGCTGACGGCAGGTTCGGGCCCTCGCCCGCGCTTGTCCCACCGGACGCGATGCGGCAAAGCGGGGCCCGCGCGCTGAACGCCGCGCAGAAGACCCGAGCCGACTCGATGCACGACATCCGCGCCATCCGGGAGAACCCGGACGCCTTCGACCGCGACCTCGCCCGCAGGGGCCTCGCGCCGCTCTCGGCCGAGCTGATCGCCCTCGACGAGGCGCGGAAATCGTCCGTCTCGGCCGCGCAGGCCAATCAGGAGCGGCGCAACGCGCTGGCCAAGGAGATCGGCGGCGCCAAGAAGGCGAAGGACGAGGACCGCGCCGCCGCCCTGATGGCGGAGGTCGCGGCCCTGAAGGGGGCCGAGCCGGAGCTGAAGGCCGCGCAGGACGCGGCCGACAAGACCCTGGCCGCCCGGCTCGCCGCGATCCCGAACCGGCCGAAGCCCGACGTGCCGGAGGGCGCGGACGAGCACGGCAACGTCCTCTACCGCAGCCACGCCGCGACCCGCGAGCGGCTGACCGAGGGCCGCGAGCATTTCGAGCTCGGCGAGGCCGCGGGCCTGATGGATTTCGAGGCGGCGGCCAAGCTGTCCGGCTCGCGCTTCGTGGTGCTGAAAGGTCAGCTCGCGCGGCTCGAGCGGGCGCTCGGCCAGTTCATGCTCGACCTGCACACGCAGGAGCACGGCTACCTGGAGGTGGCGCCGCCGGTGCTGGTGCGCGACGCCGCCATGTTCGGCACCGCGCAGCTGCCGAAGTTCGAGGACGACCAGTTCTCGGTCTTCAAGGGCCTCGATTACGTCAAGTCGCTGCAGGGGCAGGGCGGCGCGGAATCCGCGCCGGTCAGCGACGAGCATTTCTGGCTCGTCCCCACCGCCGAGGTGCCGCTGACGAACCTCGTGCGCGAATCGATCCTCCGCGAGGAGGAGCTGCCCCTGCGCTTCACCGCGCTGACGCCCTGCTTCCGGGCCGAGGCCGGGGCGGCGGGCCGCGACACGCGCGGCATGCTGCGCCAGCACCAGTTCAACAAGGTCGAGCTGGTCTCGATCGCGACGCCCGAGGACTCCGCCAACGAGCACGAGCGGATGCTCACCTGCGCCGAGGCGGTGCTGAAGAAGCTCGATCTGCCCTACCGGGTGATGACGCTCTGCACTGGCGACATGGGCTTCGCCAGCCAGAAGACCTACGACATCGAGGTCTGGGTGCCGGGCCAGCGCACCCATCGGGAAATCTCGTCCTGCTCGGTCTGCGGCGACTTCCAGGCCCGGCGGATGAACGCCCGCTACCGGGGCAAGGACGGCAAGCCCGCCTATGTCCACACCCTCAACGGCTCGGGCGTCGCGGTCGGCCGCGCCCTCATCGCCGTGATGGAGAACTACCAGAACCCGGACGGGAGCATCACGGTCCCGTCGGTGCTCCACCCCTACATGGGCGGGCTCAACCGGATCGAAGGGGCCCGCTGATGCGCATCCTGGTCACCAACGACGACGGCATCCACGCGCCGGGCCTCGCCACCCTGGAGGAGATCGCCCGGGAGCTGTCGGACGACGTCTGGGTGGTGGCGCCGGAGAGCGACCAGTCCGGCGTGTCGCACTCGCTCTCGCTCAACGACCCGCTGCGGCTGCGGCAGGTCTCGGAGCAGCGCTTCGCCGTGAAGGGCACGCCGTCGGACTGCGTGATCCTGGGCGTGCGCCACATCCTCGGCGATCACGGGCCGGACCTCGTCCTGTCGGGGGTCAACCGCGGCCAGAACGTCGCCGAGGACGTGACCTACTCGGGCACGATCGCGGCCGCCATGGAGGGGACGATCCTCGGCATCCGCTCCATCGCGATGAGCCAGGCTTACGGGGTGGGCGGGCGCGGCAATCTCAAATGGGATTGCGCCCGGACACACGGGTCGAAGGTGGTGCGCAAGATTCTGGAAACCGGGATCGAGCCCGGCATCCTGATCAACGTGAACTTCCCCGATTGCGAGCCCGACGCCGTGCAGGGCATCGCGGTGGCGGCGCAGGGCTTCCGCAACCAGGCGCTGCTGTCGATCGACGCGCGGGTCGACGGGCGCGGCAACCCGTATTTCTGGCTGGCCTTCGCCAAGGCCCGGTTTGAGCCGGGCCACGGCTCCGATCTCAAGGCCATCGCCGACAAGCGAATCTCGGTGACGCCGCTGCGCCTCGACCTCACGGACGAGCCGACCCTGACGCGCTTCGCACAGGCCTTCGCCGAGTGATCGACCTGGGCAGCCTAGAGGAGGCTGCCGGCAACGCGGCCTTCGTGATGGCGCTCCGGGGTCGGGGCCTGCGGGACACCGCGGTGCTACGGGCGATGGAGCAGGTGCCGCGGGACGCCTTCGCGCCGGCCGGGCACCGGGAGCATGCAAGGCGTGACATCGCCCTGCCGCTGCCGTGCGGCGCATCGATGACGGCGCCTTCGACCGTGGCGGCGATGCTGGCGCTGCTGCGGGTCGAATCAGGCCAGCGCGTCCTGGAGATCGGTACCGGCTCGGGCTACGTCACGGCGCTGCTGGCCCGACTCGGGGCCGGCGCGGTGCTGAGCCTGGAACGCTACGGGACGCTCGCGCAGGCCGCGGCCGCGCGCCTCGCCGATCAGGCCGAAGTTCACGTAGTCCGGGCGGACGGGCTGGCCCCGGACCTGCCGGATGGCGGGTTCGACCGGATCCTCGTGCACGGCAGCGTGGAGGAGGTCCCGGCGCACTGGCGCTCGGCGCTCGAACCCGGTGGGCGGCTGGTGACGGGGCTCACCCGCCACGGGATCTGCCGAATCGCGCTGTTGGCTACGCCCGAGGCCGAGCCGGAACCGGGGCCGCCGGTCCGTCTCGCAGCGCTCACGCCGGGGCAGGCGCGAGTTCTCTAGTCATCCCACCCGCCGTGCCGCGCGCCACAGGCGCCACAGCCGGCGCCAGCGCGGCAGCTCGACGAGCGTGTTGAGTGGATCGTAGGACGCCCGCTCCATCGCGGCGAGATAGGGTTCCACCAGGGCGACGGGCAGGAAGGCGGCCCCGGCCGAGGGCGCGATGGTCGGACGCGCCGCCTCGAAGGCCTTGAGATGCTGCCGGGCGAGGTCGCGCAGGTCGGCGCAGGCCCGGCGCAGGCCAGGACCGCCGCGACCCGTGACGATGTCCTCGCGGGTGACGCCGTAGCGGCCGAGAATATCGGCGGGCAGGTAGACCTGCCCCGAGCGGGCATGCCAGGGCAGGGCGCGCAGCAGGCCGGTGATGCCGTAGGCCACCCCGGCATGCCCGGCCGCCCCCGCGCCGCCCGGCTCGGTGCCATTGCCGATCACGAGGCTCGCCAGCCGGAACAGCGCCGAGGCGGTCTCGCCGCAATAGCCCTCCAAGTCGTTCACCCGGGGCATCGGGTCGTCGTAGAGGTCGAACACCCGGGCATCGATCAGGTCGACGAAGGGCTGACGCCCGAGGCGGTTCACGCGGATCGCCTCCTCCAGGGCGGCCGCCACCGGATTGGCGCGCACGTCGCCCCGTGCCTCGCCCTGGAGGGCGTCGCGCCACCATTGCAGGCGGATCTCGCCGGCCATCGGATTCGAGGCGGCCTCCCGCACCCGCGCGATGGTCAGGCTGAAACCGTAGAGGGCGAAGAGATGCGGGCGGGCGGCGGCCGGCGCGAACAGTGTGGCGTAGTAGCGGTCGGGGTCACCGGTCCGCACGAGGCTCTCGCAATGGGACTGCGCGAAGGCGAGCCCCGTCTCCGCCGACCGCCCCTCAACCTCCGGCATCAGGCCA
Source organism: Methylobacterium sp. CM6257 (assembly GCF_054611515.1). Taxonomy (NCBI): domain Bacteria; kingdom Pseudomonadati; phylum Pseudomonadota; class Alphaproteobacteria; order Hyphomicrobiales; family Methylobacteriaceae; genus Methylobacterium; species Methylobacterium sp. CM6257. The sequence goes on along the minus strand of NZ_CM137735.1, from coordinate 4,279,756 downwards.
CCGCGATCAGCGCGGCCGCGACCTTGCGGTTCTCGGCCACCAGGATGTTGTAGGTGCGGGCGGCAGCGCCCGTCTGCATCACGTCGAGGCCGACCCCGAAATCCTTGAGCCAGGCCCGCAGGCTCGAATCGATCGCCGCGATATCGAGCCCGGTCCCGACGAGCAGCAGCTCGATCTCCGCCGCCTCCGCCTGAACCGGGCGCAAAGCCGTCCGGTCAATCGCCCGCGGCTCCGTCACGTCCCAGGCGCGCACCCCCGAGGGCAGGAGCAGGATCGAGCCGCGATGCGACATGCCGGCGAAGCGGAAGCCACCGTTCCCATAGGTGTCGATGATGTGGCGCCCGGGTACGAAGCCGGACTCGAAGGTTCTCGGAGTCTCCCGCTCGGCCATATCGCGAAAAAATTACTCCGCCGCCTGAGGAACGCCAGAGCGCTCGGCCGCCGCGCGGGCGCCCGAGAGCATCAGCCCCAGATAGATCAACACCGGCGTGGAGATGAAGATCGCCGAGTAGGTGCAGATCAGAACGCCGCAGAGCATCACGACGGCGAACCCCTTGATCGCCTCGCCCCCGAACAGGACCAGCGCCAGCAGCGACAGGGACGACGAGATCGATGTCATCACCGTGCGCGACATGGTCGAGTTGATCGACAGGTTGAGCAGGTCGACGGTGGGGATGGTCTTGTAGCGGCGCATCAGCTCGCGGGTGCGGTCGAACACCACCACCGTCTCGTTGAGCGAGTAGCCGACGATGGTCAGGATCGCGGCGATCGAGGTCATGTTGAACTCGATCCGGGTGATGATGAACACGCCCACGGTGAGCACGATGTCGTGGAGCGTGCCCACGATGGCGCCGAGCGCCAGTTCCCGCTCGAACCGGAACCACAGGTAGAGCAGCACCGCCACGACCGAGAGCACGACGCCCAGCGTCCCAGACTGGACGAGTTCGCCCGAGACGCGCGGGCCGACCGTTTCGGTGCGACGGAAGTCGTAATCCTTGTCGAAGGCGGCATGCGCCTTGTTCATCACGGCGGTCTGGCCTTGCTCGCCGGGCTGGAGCGGCAGGCGTACTAGCACGGTGCCCTGGTTGCCGAGTTCCTGCACCTCCGGCTCGCCGAAGCCGAAGCCAGCGGCCGTGTGCCGGATCGCCGCGACATCCGCCGCGCCGTTCTTCGCCTGCAACTCCACAAGGGTGCCGCCCTTGAAGTCGATGCCGAAGTTCAGCCCGATCGTCAGGAACAGCGCCACGGTCGCGAGCGACAGCAGCGCCGAGAGCGGGAAGGAGAAGCGCCGGAATCGCATGAAGTCGAAGTGCGATTCATCGGGCCAGAGGCGAAGCAGGCGCATGGTCGTGTCTCTTCTACGGGAGCCGCGACGCAAGAAGCCGGGGCGCGGGTCCCCTCTCCCGTGCGGGAGAGGGACAGGGTGAGGGTCGAGAACTTTCAGAATGAAGCGCGCCGCGTCGGCGCATCCATCCCGTGCCTGATCCTGAGACTTCTGGTCTCTCACCCCAACCCTCTCCCGCACGGGAGAGGGGGTCCGTCGCGCCGCCCGCGCTTCCTTCGTCGACCCTCCAAACAATCAGAACGGCAGGGCCTTCGGACGGAAGGTCTTGTACCACACCGCGATCATCATCCGGGTCAGCGTCACCGCGGTGATCACCGTGGTGAGGATGCCGAGGATGAAGACCACGGCGAACCCCTTCACCGGGCCCGAGCCGAGGAAGAACAGGATCAGGGCGGCAATCGCCATGGTCGAGTTCGAGTCGATGATGGTGGCGAACGCCCGGTCGAAGCCCGCCTGCAGCGCCGAGATCAGCGAGCGGCCGGCCCTCTGCTCCTCGCGCATGCGCTCGTAGATCAGCACGTTGGAATCCACCGCCGTGCCGATGGTGAGCACGATGCCGGCGATGCCCGGAAGCGTCATGGTCGCCTCGAGCACCGACATCAGGCCCAGGATCAGACCGACGTGGACCATGAGGGCGATGTTGGCGATGAAGCCGAACGTCCCGTAGGTCGCGAACATGAAGCAGACCACGAGCCCCGCCGCGACCAGGGTCGCGAGCTTGCCGGCCTCGATAGAGTCGCGGCCGAGACCCGGACCGACGACGCGGCGCTCGACAACGGTGAATTTCGCCGGCAGCGCGCCCGCCCGCAGCAGCACCGCGAGGTCGTTGGCCTGCTGGACCGTGAAGTTGCCGGTGATCTGGCCCGAGCCGCCGGTGATTGCCGAGCGGATCACGGGCGCCGAGACCACCTCGTTGTCAAGCACGATCGCCATGCGCCGGCCGACGTTCTCCGAGGTCGCCTGACCGAAGCGCTGCGCGCCGCGCAGGTTGAACTTGAAGCTCACCATCGGCTCGTGGGTCTGCTGGTCGAAGGCGGGCTGCGCATCGGTCAGCTCGCCGCCATCGGCCATGACCCGGCGCTCGACCGGAACCTTGGCACCCTTCTCGTCCTTCGAGGGCAGCATGTCGACGTCGCCCGAGGGACTGTCGGCGAGCATGCGGAACTCGAGCTTGGCGGTGGAGCCGAGAAGCTTCTCAAGCCGCTCGGGATTCTGCTCGCCCGGCACCTGGATCAGGATCCGGTCGGCACCCTGCTGCTGGATCGAGGGCTCCGTGGTGCCGGTGGAGTCGAGACGGCGGCGGATGACCTCGATGCCCTGGCTCACGGCCCGGCGGGTGCGGTCGGTGATGCCGGCGTCGGTGAGCGTCAGGCGGATCACGCCGCCGGGCTGCTCGGAAATATCGAGGGTGCGGGCGGCGGTCTGGCCGAGCGAGGTGGTGATCGGCTGCGACAATTCCTGAAGCTTCGGCAGGACTTTCGCCCGAGCCGCGTCGTCGGCCACCTTCACCTGGACGCCGCGCTGGAGCAGGCCGATGCCGCCATCGGCGCGGACGTTCTCCTGCTGGAGCACGCGGCGCACGTCGTCGCGCAGGGCCTTGGCCTGGGAGGCGATCAGCTCATTCTGATCGACTTCGAGCAGAAGCTGCGACCCACCCTGGAGGTCGAGGCCGAGCACGATGGCGCGGGTCGGCACCACCCAGCTCGGGAACCACGAGGGCAGGCTGGCGACGAAGCCCTTGCGCTGCTCCGGCGAGAAGAAGCTCGGCACCGCGAGCATCAGGCCGACCAGGATCAGACCCAGCGTCGCGATGATCTTCGCACGGGAGAAGCGCAGCATCGGCTGTCTTTTTTCTCTGGTGGGCCGGCGCGCTACGCCGGCCGGTTCAAACGAAAGTTCAGGCGGCCTTGACCGAGCCCTTGGCACGGACCTCGGAGATCATCGACCGGACCACCCGGACGCGGACGTTCGGGGCGATCTCCACCTCGATCTCGGCCGCGTCGTCCGCCGCCTTGACCACGCGCCCGACCAAGCCGCCATTGGTGACGATCGTGTCGTCCCGGCGCACGGACTTCAGCAGCGCCTGGTGGTCCTTGACCCGCTTTTGCTGCGGCCGCAGGATCAGGAAGTACATGATCACGAAGATCAGGACGAACGGGATCACCTGAAAGGCGATCTCCGCTCCGCCAGCGGCCGTACCGGCCCCTTGCGCGAAGGCGGGGGTGATCAACGAGCGTCTCCTGCGATTGGCACGCGGGCCTGCCGCCGGTTCTCGGCGCGTGCAGACCTGACGAAAAGCGCGCGGACTATAGCCAGGGGCTTCCCGAAAGCAACGCCGAAGCGACGCGCACCCACGGAGTCGTCACAGCAGGGCGCGGACCGCCTCCGCGAAGGCGTCCGGCGCCTCCTGGGGAAAGTTGTGGCCCACCCCCGCGACGATCTCACGCCGGTACGGGCCCGTGAAGTGGTGTGCGTCAACATCGGCTTGGGGCGGCGGCCCGACGCCGTCGTCGGCGCCCAGCAATACGATGGTCGGTACCCCGATCTCCGGCTGGGCCGCCAGCCGCGCCTCGATCGCGACGAGCGTCGGGTCGCCCGGCACGAGGCCGAAGCGGTGGCGGTAGGAATGCACCACCACGTCGACGAAGTCGGGATTGTCGAAGGCTCGCGCGGTCTCGTCGAACGTGGCCGCGTCGAATGCCCAGGTCGGTGACCAGAGCTGCCAGAGCAGACGGCAGAACGCGTTGCGGTCGGCGGAGAGACCGGCGCGACCGCGCTCGCCGTGGAGATAGTACTGATACCAGAGTCGGTGCTCGACCTCGGGCACGGCAGGCTGCCCGGATGCGGGGATGTTCTGGATGTTGTAACCGACCCCGCAGCTCACGAGCCCTTGAGCCCGCTCCGGCCAGAGGGCCGAGACCACGCAGGCCGCCCGGCCGCCCCAGTCGTAGCCGGCGAGCACGGCGCGTTCGATCCGGAGCGCATCCAGGAAAGCGAGGAGATCGGCCCCGAGCGCCGCCTGCTCCCCGGAGCGCGGCGTAGCGCTGTCGAGGAACCGCGTCGGCCCGTAGCCGCGCAGATACGGGATCAGGCAGCGCACCCCGGCGCCCGCCAGCCGCTCGGCCGCCGCGTGGCAGGCGCGGACATCGTACGGGAAGCCGTGGAGCAGCACCGCCGGCGGGCCGTCCGCCGGTCCCGCCTCAAGGTAGGCCACCTCCAACATTCCGGCGCGCACGCTCTTCATGGACGGCTCCTGCGACTCCGCAGCGGCCAGCCTAGCCGATCCACGCGCAATTGCCGCACGTGCTTGCCGCCCCCCCGGCCGCGCCCGAACTTCGCACACGGCCACGGAATGCGGAGGTGGACATCGATGGGTCTGATCGACGATGCAAAGGCGCTGATCGGCGACGTGGTCGCGGCGGCCGACCGGGCCCTGGAGGATACCGGCAGCGGCAAGCTCGCCATGTCTATGGCCAAGTTCTATCCCGGCGGCCTCGCCGCCTTCCTCGGCCGCCTCCGCGAAGCGGGCCACGGTCCGGCCGTCGAATCCTGGCTCGCGGCCGGCGAGCGGCAGACCGTTCCCGCCGGCGCCATCGCGGCCTGCCTGCCCGATGCGGTGACCGAGCGGCTCGCCTATGATCTCGGCATACCGGAAGGGCGTGTGGCGACCGCGTTATCCGAGTTCCTCCCCGCCGCGGTGGCGCAGGAGAGCCAGGATGGCCGTCTCAAGCCGCAGCCGAACTTCAGTACCCAGGTGCGCTGATCCGCCGGCAGCACCGGCCGGCGCATTCCCTTGTCGCCGGATCGGGCCTTAGACTTCCGGCGGACGGATTGACCGACGGGAGAATCCCATGAGCCTCTTCAGCACCCTTGGCGGCTCCCTGGAGCAGATGGCGCTCAAGGCGCTACCCGGAATCCTCCAGCAGGTCCTGCCGGGCGGCCTCAACGCGTTGCTCGATCAGCTCCGCCGCTCCGGCTACGAGAGCCAGGTGAATTCCTGGCTGGGCCGCGGCCCCAACGAGCCGATCACCGCGGAGGACCTGCGCAAGGTGCTGGACAACGAGCAGGTGCGCCAGATGGCGCAGAAGCTCGGCGTCCCTATGGATCAGCTGTTTCCGACCCTGGCCAAGGCGCTGCCCGAGGCAGTGGATCACTACAGCCCCGACGGCACGCTGCAGGAGCCCCGCGCTTAGCGCGCGCCGATCCTCGTCAGGAACGGCAGGGCACTCCAAATCTCCATCATCGCATGAACTTCCCGGCCGTCGAGGAGCAGCCCGGGCGGCCCCTCGCCAACGGAAACGGCGGCCCCTCCCGGGGCCGCCGCCGATCGTATCGAACGGGAAGGCGCCGCTCAGTTGCTGGCGAGCTGGGACATCGGATCAACGGGCGCGCCGCCCTTGCGGATCTCGAAGTGCAGCTGCGGCGAGGTGACGTTGCCCGAGGCGCCCGACTTGGCGATTACTTGGCCGCGCTTGACCTTGTCGCCGGGCTTCACGTCGATCTCACCATTGTGGGCGTAGGCCGAGACGTAGCCGTTGGCGTGGCGCACCAGAACGAGCTTACCGTAGCCCTTCACGTCCGAGCCGGCATAGGCGACCGTGCCCTCCTCGGCGGCCTTGACCGGCGTGCCCTCCGGCACAGCGATGTTGATGCCCTCGTTACCGGAGCTGCCGTAGCCCGAGATCACCCGGCCCTTGGCGGGCCAGCGAAAGCTCTCCGAGGCCGCGGCCTCCGCAACCGAGCCGGTGGCGGCGGGCTCGGGCTTGGCCGGAGCTGCGGGCGCAGCGGCAGCGACCGGCTTCGGCGTCTCCTTGGCGGCGACCTTCTCGGCCTTCTCGGCGGCGGCGGCCTTCTGCGCAGCCTCCTTGGCGGCCTTCGCCTCGGCGAGCTTCTGGGCAGCCTCCGCCTTCGCGGCGGCCTTCGTCTCGGCCTTGGCTTCCATGGCCTTGGCCTCGGCCTTCGCCTTGGCCTCGGCCTTGGGATCGGCCTTCTTCTCCTCGACCTTCTTCACCTCGGCATTCTTCACCTCGGCCTTGGCGATTTGTCCGGGACGCACGTGCCGCGGCTTGTCGCTATCCTTCACCGAAGCCTCCTTGTGAGCCTTCGCGTCGGCAGCCTTGCGCGCGGCGGCATCCCGGGCGAGCGCTTCCTTGCGCTCCGCCTCCTTGTCGGCGGCCGCGCGCTTGGCGGCCTCCTCACGCTTGGCGGCTTCCTTGGCCTCCTCGCGCTTCGCGGCGATCTTGGCCTCGACCTGCTTGGCGTCCTCGCGCTTCTCCTCGGCCGCCCGGGCAGGGCGGGCGGTCATCGGCGCGGCAGCCGGATTCATGCCGGAGGCGTTGTAGACCGGGATCACGATCTGACGGCCCGGGGTGATCTGGCTCGCGCTGGTCAGGCCGTTGGCCGACAGGATCGCCGAAGCAGGAACGCCGAACCGTGTGGACATCTGGTTGAGACTGTCGTTCTGCGACACCGTGATCTGGGTACCGCCCTGGGCGCTCCAGCCGACCGCTCCGGTCGAAGCGACACGGGTCGCAGGGGCGGCGGCGTGAGTCGGGGCGGGGTTCGCCGCGGCGGCCGGGCGCGGGGTCGAGGGCGGGCTCAGCGCCTCTGACTGGATGCGGCCGGTGCGGATCGCGGGGGCGGGCTTGAGGCTACCGTCCGGGAGGCTGCCGGTCGCGGCGGGCTCCGAGTCGAACGGGTTCGAGAACGGGTTGCTCAGCCGCGATGCGTCCGAGGAACAGGCGGCGGCCCCTCCGCCGATGATGCCGATGAGGGCGACGCGCGACAGCGTCCGCAACATCCGACCTGTACCGCGCACCCGCATCGACGCACCCGTTTGCCTGACGCAACTTGATGCCCCAATGAAGACGGATTCAGGTTAAGCAACCGTTCCCACGACGCATGTCTGCGATCCTGACGCGAAGGCGTTTCGGGATATTCGCGCGGTTATATGGATGATCCAGGGGGACGGGAACGTGCCTTTTCCGCCCCGGCCGGCACCCCACATCGGACGGATGTTTACCATCCGCGCCGCACGCGACACCCTCGCCGACCTGCCCGGGATCGAGACCGCGCGCCTCTCGATCGCCGCCCTGCAGCCGGAGGATGCACAGGCCCTGCGCCGGCTCACGGATGACCCGGCCATCACCGCGGCGGTCGACTTTTTGCCGACACCGTTCACGCTGCAGGATGCCGAGGATCTGATCCGCAGCGGCGCGCGGGGTCAGGATCGCTTTCTGGGCGCCTGGACGCGCGACGCGGACGGCGCTGCGACAGGTGGCTCCCTCCAGTCCTTGCCGGATCAGCATGGCCGCGAACTCGTCGGGGTCGTGGGGACGCATCTCCGTGGGGCCGGAGTCATCGAGATCGGCTACTGGATCGGCGGCGCAGCCCGGGGGCGCGGCTTCGCCTACGAGGCGGTCTCGGCCATCGTCGCGCTCCTCGGCCGGCGCTTCCCGGCGCGCACCATCGTGGCGGAATGCCGCCCGGCCAACGTCGCCTCCTGGGGTCTCCTGCAGAAGCTGGGCTTCCGCGATACCGGAGAAGAGGGTCACCGCCCCGGGCGACGCCTGCTCCAACGGGACGGAGCCTGATCCGCCCCCTCCGCGTCGATGGACGGGGGCGGCTTCGGCCCTGCTCCCCAGGTTGCCGCGTCGGCTCTCTCGGCCGACCGGAAGCGCTTCTTGGCGCGCCGGGCGCTGAAGGTCACGGGTGGCTGCTCGTCAGGAGCGCGCTCAGCCTGGGGCTGTCCTGCGCATGCGCCTCGGTCAGCGCGTAGGAGGCCGCGCGAACCACGTCCTTCTTAGAGGCCTCAGGATGCTTCCCACGAACGGCAGCGCGCAACGCCTTCGGCGTCATGCCGCGCGCAGCGACACTTCTCAAGGTCGCCGATAGACTTTCGATCGGAACCATAAGAACTCTCGATATCGCGGGTCGCACGCACGGGAAATTACATGCTGCCGTGACGAACTCGCAAGTTGCTCAACCCAGCAACCGGGACGCCAGCGCAGTGCGCATCTGCCTTATGTCTTCCATAAACGCGCCCGCGAGACCGCAACAATCCTTACAATGGTCGCTCAAGATGCCTTATGTCACGGCAAAGAATTCGCCACCATTGATCGCGCAAACAAATACCCCCGGACGCGAGTCCGGGAGCCTGTTCCGGCACCGCGGGGCGGATGCCGGCGTGGATCGTTGAATCAGAAGGTGATGCCGGTCTCGACCATGTAGCGGTCCTGCGACGTGCGGTTGCCGGTCCGGCCGAAGCCCGTGCCGGGTATCAGCAGTCCCTCATCGGTGACGGCGGCGCGGGTGATTCCGCCGAGTTCGACATGGGCGTACTCGACCCGGAAGAAGAAGCGGTCGAACGTAAAGGTCGGCGTGACAGTGACCGAGAAGGCGTTGCTGCCGGCGCCGAAGCCGAGCAGGTTCGTCGTTCCGGAACCCCGGACACCCGTCTGTTCGGTGTACTCGATGCGGCCTGCGAGGGAGAAATTGTCCGTGAACGAGTAGGCCGCCAGGAGCGCGCCGCCGTAGGTCGAGGCGGAATTGAGGATTCCGACGCGCGGATCCCGCTCGACGTTCGTGAACTGGAAGTACGGCGAGACGATCCACGGCCCGTTCGCGTAAGTGTAGTTGATGTCGAAGATGCCGCTGTTCTGCTGGAAACCCGGCGTGGCGAACTGATAGCGCGGGCTCCGGGCGAAGGCGTTGGTGTGGCCGAGGTTGAGGCCGCCATTGACTCCGATCGTATTGTAATCGTCGAGCTTGTAGGCGACGTTGCCGGTAAACCACGTGATCTCGTTGGAGAAGAAGCCGTCCGTACCGGCGAGGGACACCGAGAGCGGACCGCTGCTGTAATTGAGCTGCACACCCTGGTTGATGAAGTTCTCCTGCACGAATAGGAGGCCGCGGTTGATGTTCAAGTTCTGATAGGTGAACAGCAACTCGGTACCGATGAGGGTGAACATCCGGCCGCCCTGGACCGACCACTCATCATTGATCTGGATCTTGCCGTAGGCGACCGGCACCGGGCCGAACAGCAGGTCCGTCTGCGTGAACGTCCCCAGGGTCGGGAAGCCGAGCTGCGGGATCGAGTAGCCGCCCGCCTGCACGTAGAACTGGAACGCGCCCTCGGGCTTCTGGATGATGCCCTGGATGTTCGAGAAATCGAACCGCGCGGACCGATCCCGATCGTTGGGCGCCGCCGGCGTCGAGAACGACGCGAACGGGTTGGTCTGCGTATAGCCGTAGCCGGTGATGGCGCCGCCGACATAGAGGTCGCCGAGCGGACCGGCCGAGAAGCAGGTCGGGTTCGGGTTGGCCTTGATCAGCCCGCCGAAGGTCGGGCCGAGGAGCGTGGCCTTGCACGGCTCGGGCGGGGGCGGCACGGGAGCCGGGGTCGGGGCCGCCAGATCGGCCGCAAGGATGCTGGTCGACGACAGCATCACAGCGGCGAGGCCGGTCAGGGTTGATCGCTTCAGCATGGGGATCGCAGCTCGTTGGGGTTCGTCTACGGCCAAGCTGACATCGGGCGGCGAATGACACAAAATCAAACATAAAGCAGTTGCACTAATTTTGTGCAGTTCCGTATCGCCCGCGACGTTCGCCCGGGAAATGTGACTTTGTGGCCACAATCGGCGATGCGGCCCAGACGTCAGCCTCTCCGCGGCGCTGAAACAGCTTCGCGACGACGGCTCAATGCTGCTGAGTCAGGCTTTCGGGCCGATCGGATCGCAGCGAAATCCTCCGAACTCATGGCGCGCCAAGCGTTCGGCCAGAGCCGGCAAGAACAGCATCGCCTCCTCGGCGAGGCGCCAGGGCGGATTCACCACGATGAGCCCGCTGCCGGTCAGCCGCGTGGGGTCGTCCGGCCGGTCGATCAGCAGGTCGAGTCGCAGCGCCGGGCGGGGCAGGGCGGCATCGAGGTCTCGCACCATCAGGTCGATGGCGGCGGCATCCTTGATCGGGTACCAGGCCAGGAAGATCCCGGTCGGCCATTTTGCGACCGCGCGGGCGAGATGGGTGCCGAGGCGCTCGATCTCGCCGGGCACCTCGTAGGGGGGATCGATGAGCACGAGGCCGCGTCGTTCGGGCGGCGGGATCTGGGCATTGACCGCGGTCCAGCCGTCGAGGCTCAGAACCTTGGTGCGCGGGTCGCGCTCATAGCGCTCCCGCAGGATCGCGGCGTCCGCGGGATGGAGTTCCACGAACACGCCCTTGTCGCCGGGGCGCAGAGCCGCGCGGATCACCGCGGGCGAGCCGGGGTAGGCGGTGGCGCCGTAGCGCGCCTGCACCGCAGCCACGACCGCCCGATAGGGGGCGAGGAGCGCCTCGACCGGCGGCGCGAAGGGGACGTCCATCCGGCCCCAGCCATCCCGCCACTCGCCGGTGCGGGCCGCCTCGTCGGCGGCGAGATCATAGACGCCGAGGCCCGCGAAGGCGTCCAGCGCCCGGAACGGCTTGTCCTTGAGGGACAGATACGCGAGCACCCGCGCCAGCACGAGGTGCTTGAGCACGTCGGCGTGATTGCCCGCGTGGAAGGCGTGCCGGTAATTCATGGGCTCGCCCTCAAGCGGATCCCACGTCCCAGGTCCAGCGTCGGGCGCCGAAAACCGCGAAAAAAATCAGCGGGCCGCGTCGACAGTGACTTCCGGCGCCCGGCAATTGCCGCGCGCGACCTCAGGGCAGGGGGTGAAGCCGCGCAGATCCTTGCTGAAGCAGATCCGGACCTCCTGCAGCTGTCCCCGCGCGCAGGTGACCGACATCATGTCGGGGCGCAGGCCTCGATTGACGGCCACGAATTGCCGCGCGATCTCGATCGGTGCCAGGCTCCGCGGCGGACCGCCACCCTTCAGGCCGTCCGGGATCGTCACCGCCAGCCGGGCCTCGCGGGCGGCGGCGAAATAGGCCGCGGGGTCGAGGCCCGAGCAGGTGCCGTGCTTGCGCCACTCGTAACGGGCGAGACCCTCGCTGGGATAGACCTGCCCGGCCACCTCCATCGCCTGCCGTGTGGGCTGGCGCGCTACCGCCGAGCAATTCTCCGGGTAGCCCCGCGCATATTGGGGCCACAGCCCGTGCAGGACGAAGCCGAGGCCGCGGCCGGGGGCGCACTGGACATCGTCTCGACCTGCGCCCGAACCCGCGCAATAGGTGGGAGACCAAGAGAGGGCGAGCACGTAGAAGTCAAAATCGCCGGGCGATCCACGGCGAGCGAAGCCGCCGTAATCCTGGGCCAGGGCCGGCCCGGCGAGCAGAAGGCCCGCGAGACAGGCGGCGCGGACGCGCATCCTCAGGGACGCGCCATCCGGCAGGCCGTGGCGTAGGCGAAGGCCAGCTCGCGGTCGAGGCCATGGACGCAGAACTCCACGCCCCAGGTCGCGCCGATGATGCCGAGGCTCTCGCGCACGGAGTAATCGACCTTCCGGCGCACGCCGTCCGACGTCGTGACGGTCGCGGTGCAGAACCGGCGCGGAATCGTGTCGAGGCCCCAGGGCCGCCAAGCCGTACGCTCGATCGTGTCGAAGGACAGGATCGTCATCGACGAATTCCAGTACTTCGCCTCCTTCTCGGCGAAGTTGGTGGAGACCCGCTCCAGCACCGACGGGTCCTGGCAGCCGGGGATCTGCGCGTCGAACGGGAATTCCCGCTCCTCGGCAGGTTCGATGTCCTCCCGTGCCGAGCGGGCGAGCGCCGGCTGGGCCAGGGAGAGGAGGGCCAGCCCGAGGGCGAGGCCGTTAAGGATCGTGCGCATGGCGCGTGCCTCGGAGGGTTTACGGTCCGGCATCCCGGAACGATGGCTTGGCCGCGCCGACAGTCAAGTTCCGGCGCGCCGGGGACGACGCTTTACCGGCAGGTGCGGCGCGGCCGCTACACCGGAGTTTCCGGCTCAGCCCAAGCGGCGGCGCACCGTCCGGGATCGGCCGCTCAGTAGATCGGCCCGGTGCTCGGCGGTGCCCCGAGCTGGAGCGGCTCGTCGTAGTCTTGTGCGGGCTCCTCGGGGGCGGCAGCGGCGACCCGCGGCGCGGGCCGGGCCGGAGGCGCGGACGTGTAGGCCGAGGCCGCCGGAACGCGGGCCGGGGCGCGGGCGACCTGGGTGGCGCCCGATGCCTTCGACATCGGCGACAGCCCGTAGGGATCGTCCTCCTCGACATCCACCGGGGATTGCGGGGCGGCCGGCTGCCGCGGGGGCGGCACCGGACGCGACAGAGGCCGCTCGACCCCGGTCCCGAGCTGGGGCGTGAACTTGATCAGCGGCTGACAGATCCGCTTCAGGCCGCGGGGATCGTGTCGGGCGAGATCGACGTGGATGTGGTCGTAGTGGAACACGTTCGAGCCGGGCGCCAGCACCGTGGTGAAGCGCTGGCAGGCGCCGAGGAAGATCTCGCGCAGGAAGCCCTGCTCAGCCTCGGTCCCGCGCCAGCCACCCTTGACGGTGATCACGTGGCCGTCGGCGAGCTTGATCGACATCACGTCGACCGCGTTGCCGAAGCCGTGCTCGGAGAGCTTGGCGCCGGCCTGGTTGTTGCGCCCGCGGCAGGAATAGGAGCCGGCGTTGATCTCGGCCACCGGCACGCCGAAATAGAGATTGGCGGCGGGCTGGATCGTGTCGGCGAGCCAAGCCTCAGCCTCGGCGAGCGCCGGGCAGCCCAGCGTCATCCGCTGCTTCAGAAGGACGGAGCCGCCGGCGAGGCGCGTCACCCGGAAGGGCTGCTGCATGCCGCAGGGGCCGGGCCCGTCCATCGCGGCGATCGGCGTGATGAACTCGGAAGGTTCCACGAGCTTCTTGGCCAGGCAGACCTGCTCCGCCTGATCACGCCACGGCTCGCGCCGCTCGAAATGGTTGATCGAGCACGCGGTGAGCCCTGCGCCGAACAGCGCCAGGGCCGAGAACAGGGGTACGCCACGCCACATGGCCCGGACGATGCGCACGGTCCCGTAAAGCGTTCGTCAACGGCGATTCGGGAATGCGGCGGCCTGTGGCACCTCGGTTGACACCCGCCCGACCCGCGGACTGAATGCATTATGCTCTCGCTTCTCGATCTCCGCGCCCGCATCGAAGCCGGCACCCTGACGCCCGCGGGCGCAGTCGACCTGTGCCGGGTGGCGATCGCCGAGCGGGAGCCTGACTTGCACGCCCTGGTCACGGTCGATGCGGCGCCGGCCATTCCCGAATCGGGGCCTCTCGCCGGGATCGCGGTCGGCGTGAAGGACATCATCGACAGCACCGGCCTGCCAACCCAGATGGGCTCGTCGATCTACCGGGACTGGCATCCCCGCGGCGACGCTGCCGTGGTGTCCCGGCTGAAGAGCCTCGGCGCCGTGGCGCTCGCCAAGACGACTACGACGGCCTTCGCCAGCAGCGATCCCACCGCGACCGTGAACCCGCACGATCCCGGCCACACTCCGGGCGGCTCCTCGGCCGGCTCGGCCGCCGCGGTCGGCGCCGGGATGCTGCCCCTGGCGTTAGGCACGCAGACGGCGGGATCGGTGATCCGGCCAGCGAGCTATTGCGGTTGTGCGGCGGTGAAGCCCTCCTTCCGGCTGATCCCGACGGTCGGGGTGAAGACCTATTCCTGGGCGCTCGACACGGTCGGGCTGTTCGCCGCCGGCGTCGCGGACGTCGCCCACGCCCTGGCGCTGGTGACCGGCCGGCCGGAAATCGAGCGGGCCGAGGCCGGCTCCGCGCCCCGCATCGGCCTCGTGCGGCAGGCCTTCGCCGGGCCGCCGGAGCCGGAGGCCGAGGCCGCCCTGGCGCGGGCGCGGCGGGCGGCCGAGCAGGCCGGCACGCGAGTCAGCGACCTCGCGCTGCCTCCGGAACTGGCTGCAGCCTGGGAGCGCCATCGCATCATCCAGAACTACGAGGGCCGTCTGGCGCTCGCCTGGGAGTACGACACGCAGCGCGACGCGCTGCCGCCGCGGGTCCGGGACCATCTCGACGCGGGCGCCGCGCTCAGCCCGGCCCAGTACGACGATGCCCGCCGCCACGGCCACCATGCCCGCCGGGTGCTCAAGGGCCTGTTCGCGGATTACGACGCGATCCTGACCTTCTCGGCCCCGGGTCCGGCCCCTGAGACCCTGGACTCCACGGGCGACCCACGCTTCAACCAGCTCTGGACGCTGATGGGGGTACCCTGCGTGAACGTGCCGGTGCCCGGCCACCGCCTTCCGGTGGGCGTGCAGGTGATCGGCCGCTTCGGCGACGACGGACGCGCGCTGGCCGTGGCCCGCATGATCGAGGCGGCGCTGCGCGGGTGAGGGGCTCGCTATGCAGCCTCGTCACGTGCTCGGCTGCTCGTGGAGGGTATCCTCGACGTAGAGCTGCTCCAGCAGGACCTTGATCACCGCCATCAGCGGAAGGGCCAGGGCGATGCCCCAGAGCCCGAAGATGACGCCGAGGATCAGCTGGCCGGCGAAGATCGTGGCCGGCGGGATGTCGAGGGCCCGCTTCTGGATGAACGGCGTCAGGCCGTAGCTCTCCAGGCACTGCACCGCCAGGTACACGCCGACTGCGCCGATCACCGCCTTGGTGCCGGAGGCCAGCGCGGCCAGGATGATCACGATGCCGGCCACCAGGGGCCCCACCGTGGGCACGAAGGCGAGCAGCCCCGCCTGAAGCCCCAGGATCAGCGCGCCGCCGATCCCCAGGAAGGCCAGGCCCGCCCAGGTGCACACGAAGATCACCGTCATGATGATGAGCTGGCCGAACAGCCAGTGCCGCAGGGTCTCGCCCGCCCCGTCCAGGACCTGGACCGCCCGCCAGCGCTTCTTAGGCGGCATGAATCGGACCACGCCGTCCCGGTAGGCTCGCGGATCGGCCGCGAAGGCGATTCCCAGGAAGGCGATCACCAGGAGGTTGCCCAGAGCGTCGAACAGGCCGAGGATGACGGCGGCCGCCGGTCCGAGGACGCTGCCGGCATCCGATACGAAGGAGCCGCCGCCCTTGAGCAGACCGGACGCGAGGCCGGCGAGACCGCCCTCCTTCTGGCCGGAATCCGTCGAGCCGTCCTTGCCGCCACCCTGCGGCGCCAGGCTCGGCACCTCGATTCCGCGCTCGGCCAGCCAGCCCGACACCGTCCCGGCCTGATCCTTGATCGTGGTGCCGAGGTCGCGCCCCTGCTGCACGATGGTGGCGCCGCCGTAGCTTCCGAACCCGATCGCCACCGCGGCAACCGCGAGGCTGGCGATCGTCAGCCGGAGCGCCCGGGGCAGGGGCAGCACGTGGCCGAGCCCGCGCGTCAGGCCGTCCAGGAACACGCCGAGCAGGACACCGGCGAAGATGAGCAGGAGCGTGCCCACCGACATCCAGGCCAGCGCCAGCGCCGCCACGAAGCAGACCACCGCAATGCCCGACGCCGCGAGCGGTGCCGCGCCGCGCCAGGGCCCGACCGGGCCTTCGAGATCCTGAGGCTTTCCGTCCGACATCATCACTCCTGCGCCGCGGGCTCACGAACGCCGCGGGTGCTCCTGGGTCAAGTGCGGCCGCTGATGCGCCTGTGCGCGGCGCCGGGGACCGGTCAGCCGTTCGCGCGTTAACGGCCCGCGCGACGGCCGGCGCGAAGACGCCGGCGCATCCAGGAGAGATGAGATGAGCAGCCCCTACGGCGAGACACCGATCCGTTCCCTCGGCCCAGGCCGGAGCGTCGACAACGGGGACCAGCTCAGCAGCTTGGTCCTGCTGGGGATCTCAGCCGTCGGAGCCGTCGCCGCGGTGCTGCTCAACGCACTGATCGTGTAAGCACCTCAGGTCCAGCGTTCGGCCGCGGCATCATCCTGGGCCGTCGCCTCGACCCAGCCGCCTGTGGTGCCGTCGGCGAGGTGCTCGCGCTTCCAGAACGGTGCCCGGGTCTTCAGGTAATCCATCAGGAAGCTCGCTGCCTCGAAGGCGGCGACCCGGTGGCTCGAAGCGGTCACCACCAGCACGATGCCGTCGCCCGGGCGCACGCGTCCGTGGCGGTGGATCACGCGCAAGGCCTGGAGCGGCCAGCGTGCCACGGCCTCCTCGGCGACCCGGAGAATCTCGGCCTCGGCCATGCCGGGATAATGTTCGAGTTCCAGGGCCGCCAAGCGCCCGTCCTCGTCGCGGCACAGGCCCGTGAAGGTGACGACGGCGCCGGCCCGTCCGCCGAGTTCGGCGCTCAACCGGGCGATCTCGGCGGCGGTGTCGAAGGGTTCGGCCTGGATGCCGATGTTCGGGACGGGCGCGCTCATACTCCGGTCCATAGGATTATGAGGCGGCGCGAACCAGTCCCGCGCCTGTCACACCGGGCCGCGCCCCTATATGACACGCGCGGCCGCGCCGTGCCGCAGCGCAGGCCGCCGTCAGGAGCGTGGGCTTTGGGGCCGGTGCGCGGACATCCGGCGCGACGGGCGACCGGCGCAACGTGCGCGATCGTCCGGGTCACGCCGCGTGATCCGGACGACGGTGGAATGAGGATGACCGCGTGACCCCCGACCTGATCCTGCCCTACGACGGCGTCCAGCCGGATTTCGCGAGCCGCCCCGTCTGGTGCGGCCGCGGCAGCACGGTGATCGGCGCGGCCCGCATCGGCGCGCAAGCCTGGATCGGCGACGAGGCCGTGATCCGTGCGGACGGGCAGAGCGTCACCCTCGGGGACCGCTTCTGGCTTGGCCATCGCTCGACCGTGCACATCGCCACGCGTACGCACGGTACGCAGGTCGGCGACCGCGTCACCGTCGGGCGCAACAGCGTCGTGCACGCCTGCATGGTGGGGTCGGACGTCGTGATCGAGGATGACGTCGTGATCCTGGACGGCGCGGCGATCGGCGACGGCGCGGTGATCGAGGCGGGGTCGACCGTGTTCCCCCGGGCGAACCTGCCCGGCGGCTACGCCTATGCGGGCAGCCCGGCGCGGCCGAGCCGCCCGGTCGGGCCCGACGAGGTTGCCGAACGCGCCGAGCGCCTGCGCGAGCGGATGGGCGACGGACCCGCCGCCGATCCGGGCGATCCTCCGGAGGTCGAGGCGAGCGTGTTCGTGGCGCGCACCGCCCGCCTGCGCGGACGGGTGAGCCTCGGTGCAGGCTCCAGCGTGCTGTTCTGCTGCGACCTCAACGCCGAGGTCGGCCCGATCGTAGTCGGCGCCGACACCAACATCCAGGACAACACCGTCATCCGCACCCGGGGGGAGGGCGTCGTGATCGGGCGCGACACGACGATCGCCCACAACGTCCGGATCGCCGATTGCCGGATCGGCGCGCGGGCGCTGATCGGCATCGGCGCGACCATCGCGTCCGGCACCCTGATCGCCGATGACGTCATGCTGGCGGCCGGCGCCACGACCGATCCGGGTCAGATCCTGGAGGCCGGCTATCTCTGGGGCGGTCGTCCGGCCCGGATCCTCGCGCCCCTCGATGCCGAGAAGCGCGCCATGATGATCCGCATCGTCGAGGGCTATTGCCAGCACGGCCGGGAATACCGGGCCGCCCAGGAGGCGCTGGTTTAGCCGCGCCGAGTTCAGTGCTGCAGGATCTTCGACAGGAAGGTCTGCGCGCGCTCGGACCGGGGGCTTCCGAAGAAGTCCTCCTTCTTCGCGTCCTCGACGATCTCGCCGCGATCCATGAAGATCACCCGGTCGGCGACCTTGCGGGCGAAGCCCATCTCGTGGGTCACGACCATCATGGTCATACCCTCCTTGGCGAGTTCCACCATGACGTCGAGCACCTCGCCGACCATCTCGGGGTCGAGCGCCGAGGTCGGCTCGTCGAACAGCATCACCACCGGGTTCATGGCCAGCGCTCGGGCGATCGCCACGCGCTGCTGCTGGCCGCCCGAGAGCTGACCCGGGAACTTGTCGGCATGAGCGCTGAGCCCCACCCGGGCGAGCAGGTCGAGGCCGCGCTTCTTCGCGTCCTCGGCGCTCCGACCGAGCACTTTGCGCTGGGCGATGGTAAGATTGTCGGTGATCGAGAGATGCGGGAACAGCTCGAAGTGCTGGAACACCATGCCGACCCGGGAGCGGAGCTTCGGCAGATTGGTGGACTTGTCGGCGACCTTGGTGCCGGCCACCGTGATCTGGCCCTTCTGGAAGGGCTCCAGGGCGTTGACGCACTTGATCAGGGTCGACTTGCCCGAGCCCGACGGGCCGCAGACGACCACGACCTCACCCTTGGCGACCTTGGTGGTGCAGTTCGTCAGCACCTGGAAATCGCCGTACCATTTGCTGATGTTGTCGATGGCGATCATCGTCTCGCCGGGCGCCGCGTCGGGCGTGCCGGAGATGAGGCCGCCCGACTGCAATCCGGCATCCTTCGGGGCATGGCTGCCATCGGCGGCCGTCTCGGTGACGTGGGGGGCCGGCATCGGGGACGAGGTCATAACGCGGGCTCCAGTGTCGGTCAGCGGATGATGGCCACGCGGCGCTGCAGGCGGCGCACCAGGAACGAGGCCGAGAAGCAGATCACAAAATAGACCACCGCGGCGAAGACATACATCTCGACCAAGCGGCCGTCGCGCTGCGCCACCTTCGAGGCGGCGCCCATGAAGTCCGTGAGCGAGAGCACGTAGACGAGCGAGGTGTCCTGGAACAGCACGATGGTCTGGGTCAGGAGCAAGGGCAGCATGTTGCGGAAGGCCTGGGGCAGGACGACGTTGCCCATGGTCTGCCAGTAGTTCATGCCGAGCGCCTGCGCGGCGGCCGTCTGGCCCTTCGGGATCGACTGAATGCCAGCCCGCATGATCTCCGAGAAGTACGCGGCCTCGAAGGCCATGAAGGTGATCAGCGCCGACGGGAAGGCGCCGACCTGGATCGGCGTCGAGGCCCCGGTCACGTAGGCACCGATATACGGCACCAGGAAGTAGAACCAGAAGATCACCAGCACGAGCGGCAGCGAGCGGCAGAGCTCGACATAGCCCTTGGCGAGGTGCCACAGGCCGGGGATGCCCGACAGCCGCGCCATCGCCAGCAGCGTGCCGATGACGACGCCACCCGCCGCCGCCATGGCGGTCAGGGTCACGGTGAAGACCATGCCCTGCCCGAACAGGTAGGGCAGGGACGAGAGGATGACGGAGAAGTCGAAATTCGAGAGCATCGGGGCCTGTTCGCGGTGGCCGTCGGGCGAGGTCGGAGATGCGGGAGCGGGCGGCCCTTAGCGCTGGCCGGGGACGGCGACCGCCTTCTCCAGGAAGGTCGCCGCCGTGACGACCACGAGGTTGATGATCACGTAGAGCACGGTCGCGGCGGTGAACGCCTCGAAGACCTGAAAGGAGAATTCCTGCATCGAACGGGCCCGGGCGGTCAGTTCCAGGAGGCCGATGGTCAGCGCCACCGAGGTGTTCTTGAGATTGTTGAGGAATTCCGAGGTCATCGGCGGCAGGATGATCCGGTAGGCGTTGGGCAGCAGCACGTAGCGGTAGGTCTGGTAGGTCGTGAAGCCCATCGCGGTGCCGGCCATGCGCTGTCCGCGCGGCAGCGACTGGATGCCGGCGCGCACCTGTTCCGCCACGCGCGAGGCGGTGAAGAACCCTAAGCACACCACCGCCGTGTAGAACGGGGCGTCGGGCATCTGCTTGATCGCGTCGCCGAGCCGCGTGGGCAGCAGCTCCGGCAGCACGAAGTACCAGAGGAACATCTGCACCAGCAGCGGCACGTTGCGGAACAGCTCGACATAGGCCGTGCCGATGGCGTTCGCGGTCTTCGACGGCAGCGTGCGCATCACCCCGACGAGCGAGCCGAGGAAGAAGGCGATGACCCAGGAGCAGAGGGCGGTCGTGATCGTCCACATGAGCCCGGAGAGCAGCATGTCGAGATACGTGCCGGTGCCCTCCGGCGACGCGTCGAAGAAGATCCGCCAGTTCCAATTGTAGTTCATAGCGCCGCTTCTACTGTGAACCTGTAGAGACGCACCGCGGGTGCGGACCCGCGGTGCGCTTCATCGCTGGATCGCGTCTCGAACCGACCTCAGTAGGCCGCCGGATCGGGGCTGGAGATCGGAGTCGTGAACTGCTTCTTCATCTCCGCGCTCATCGGCAGGTTGAGATTGATGTTGCGCGGCGGGATCGGCTTGGTGAACCACTTGTCGTAGAGCGCCTTGCCCTCGGGACTGGTGTAGAGCTTGGCGGTGGCGTCGTCCGCGACCTTCTTGAAGGCCGTGTCGTCCTTGCGGAGCATGATCCCGTAGGGCTCGGGCTTCGACAGCGCCTCGGTGGAGATCTCGTAGGCGGACGGGTCCTTCGAGGAGGCGGCGAGCGAGGCAAGCAGCACGTCGTCCATCACGAAGGCGGCCGCGCGGCCGGTCTCGACCATCAGGAACGCCTCGGCGTGGTCCTTGGCGGGCAGGATCGTCAGGCCGAGCTTCCGCTCCGTGTTGGCCTCGTTGATCTGCTTGATGTTCGTGGTGCCGGAGGTCGACACGACGGTCTTGCCCTTCAGGTCCTCGATCGTGTGCAGGTTGGCCGACTTCTTCGAAACGTAGCGGGTCGCGGTCAGGAAGTGCGAGTTGGTGAACCACACCTGCTTCTCGCGCTCGGCGTTGTTCGTCGTCGACCCGCATTCGAGGTCGATCGTGCCGTTCGCCATCAGCGGGATGCGGGTGGCCGAGGTGACCGGATTGAGCTTCACCTCAAGGTTCGGGAGGCCGAGATGGGCCTTCACGGCGTCGGCGATCTTGTAGCAGATGTCCATCGCGTAGCCGATCGGCTTCTGGTCGGCGCCGAGATAGGAGAACGGGACGGACGAGTCGCGGTAGCCGATGGTGATGGCGCCGGTGTCCTTCACCTTCTTGAGAGTGCCGGTCAGGTCCTCGGCCCGGAGACTCAGGGGAGCGAGGGCGAGGCTCAGGCCCAGCGCCGCGGCAAAGCCACGGCGAGCAATAACAGACTGCATCGGTACGGAACTCCTGGATCTGGCCGAACGGAATCGGCTGGCGGCTGGGCCCTCGGGCCCGCCCGCTCGGGCGACGCCATTGCAATGATGGTGCCGGGAGGGGGGTCGAGCGCCACGGGGAACCTTGGCCGTGTCGGGACAGAGCACGGCCACGCTGGCACGCATACGACAAGATGTGCCTCTTGCCGCCCCCATGGCCTCCTCCCAGGTGTCGAGCCGGCCCGCCGCTCGCGCCAGCGGCATCATGCATACTTCTTAGGCGGGCGCACGGGGTCTCGACGGCCTATCAGCAATCAAGACTGACGATTTCAACGCCTCGGAAACGACGACGCCGCCCCGTTCGATCTTGCGGGGCGGCGTCGGCCTGCGAGGCAGGACAGAAAGCCGGTGCGGCTTACTTCGTCAGCTCATTGCCGGCGTAGTCGATCTTGCCGTCGGCGCCCTTCTTCCACTCGTACATGACGTAGTCGGGTCGGGTGATGTCGCCCTTCTTGTCATAGGCGATCGGGCCGACCACGGTGTCCACCGGCTTGCCCTGGTGCAGCCAGTCGGCGATCTTCTTTCCGTCGCTGGAGCCGGTTTCGGCCATCGCCTTGGCGAGGACCTGGACGGCCGCGTACGAGTAGAGCGTGTAGCCCTCGGGATCGATGTTCTTGGCCTTGAAGGCGGCGAGCGCCCCCTTGGCGTTGGGGTTCTTGCGGGCGTCCGGCGGGAAGGTGGTCAGTGTGCCCTCTGCGGCGGGACCCGCGATCGCCACGAGCTCGCGGTCGACCAAGCCGTCGCCGCCCATCATCGGCGCCTTCAGGCCCTGATCGCGCATTTGGCGCAGGATCAGGCCGGCCTCGGTGTAGTAGCCGCCGTAATAGACGACATCGATGTTGGCCGACTTCAGCTTGGAGACGAGCGCCGAGTAGTCCTTCTCGCCCGGGTTGATGCCCTCGAACATGACCTCCTTGCCGCCCTTGGCCTTAAAGGCCTTCAGTGTCTCGTCGGCCAGACCCTTGCCGTAGGGAGTCTTGTCGTGGACGAAGGCGATCTTCTTGCCCTTGAAGTGGTCGGCGAGATAAGCGCCCGCCACCGCGCCCTGCTGGTCGTCACGGCCGCAGGTGCGGAACGTGTTCCACATGCCCCGCTCGGTGAACTTCACGTTTGTCGAGGCCGGCGTGACCTGGATGATGCCGGCATCGAGGTAGACGTCGGAGGCGGGAATCGACACGCCGGAATTGTAATCGCCGACGACCATCTTCACGCCGTCGCTGGCGAACTTGTTGGCCACCGAAACGCCCTGCTTCGGATCGGACGCGTCGTCGCCGACCGTGACCGTGAAGGTCATGCCCTTAAGCTGACCAGACTTGTTGATGTCCTCGGCGGCCTGGCTCGCGCCGTTCTTGAGCTGCGCGCCGATGGCCGCGCTGTTGCCGGTGATCGGCGCGGCGACGCCGAGCTTGACCTCGGCGGCCTGTGCGGCGGCGATCATCGCGCCCAGGCCAAGACCCGCCAGCAGAATCGATCTCATCGCGCTTTTCCCCTTGTTGTCAGGTCCGCCTGCGCGGATCCGGCCACACTCATCGCGCCTCTTTCCCGACCGGAGCCCGCGCCCGCCACGTCAGGGGTGAGGTCTTCTCGTAGAGCCAGCGATACTGGCTCGTCATCTGACGCGTACGGGTGAATCGAAATCCCGCCGCGCCGATGATCATGACGACGATCGCATCGACCGCATAGTAGTGCAGTGACAGAAGCGTGCCGGAAAACAGGGCGTAATGGATGAAGCGCACGGCGGCGGCCACGAGAAGCAGCGCCAGGGCGCATTGCCAGAACGGCCGCCAGCCCCGGGCGATGCCGCGCGCTGCCATCCAGCCGGCCCAGCCGCCCATCACCACGGTGACGAGCAGGAACAGCCAGGCCGATTCCTCCCCGTACAGGATCCCCTGCAGCATGCTCATGCCCCGACCGGGCCGGCATGGCCCCCCTCCAGATAGGCAGCCTTGACGTTGGGATCGTCGAGGAGCGCCCGCCCGGTTCCGCTCATCGTCACCCGGCCGTTGACCAGCACGTAGCCGCGATGGGCGAGCTTCAGCGCATGGTAGGCATTCTGCTCCACGAGGAAGATCGTCATGCCGTCGGTCCGGTTCAGCTCCCGGATCGCGTCGAAGATGCCCTTCACCACGAGCGGCGCGAGCCCCAGCGACGGCTCGTCGAGGAGCAGCAGGCGCGGGCGGCTCATCAGCGCCCGGGCGATGGCCAGCATCTGCTGCTCGCCCCCCGACATGGTGCCGGCACGCTGGTTCAGGCGCTCCCTCACCCGTGGGAACAGCGCACAGACCTTCTCCAGATCCTCCGCGAAGTAGCGCCCGTCGTGGAGCGCGGCCCCCATCTGGAGGTTCTCGTAGACGCTCATGCGCGGGAAGACCCGGCGCCCCTCGGGTGACTGGGCGATGCCCAGCCGGGCGATCGCGTGGGTCGGCAGCCGGGTGATGTCGCGCCCGTCATAGGTGATCGTCCCCGAGCGGGCCTGAGGGCTGCCGAAGATCGTCATCATCAAGGTCGACTTGCCGGCGCCGTTGGCGCCGATCAGCGTGACGATCTCCCCCTCGGCCACGTCGAGGTCGACACCGCGAAGCGCGGCGACGCTGCCGTAATAGGTCGAGACGTTGCGCACCGCGAGGAGCGGCGGCTTGCGGCCCGCCTGGATCGCCCGGGTCTCCTCGACGAGGACGTTGATGCCGGCGACGCTCATGCCCGCACTCCCGCCGGTGTCCCGGACTGCGCCTCGTCCGCGTGCGGCACGGTGATCCCGACCTCGGCCTCCACGGCCTCCACCTCCTCGTCCTCGACGCCGAGATAGGCGGCGATCACTTTCGGGTCGGAACGCACCTCGGCCGGGGTGCCGTCGGCGATCTTCAGGCCGTAATCGAGCACGACCACGTGGTCGGAGATCTCCATCACCACCGACATGTCGTGCTCGATCAGCAGCACCGAGGTGTCGTGCGCGTCCCGGATGTGGCGCAGCAGCCCGTTCAGCTCGGCCGATTCCCGTGGGTTCAGGCCTGCCGCCGGCTCGTCGAGGCAGAGCAGGACCGGATCGGTGCACATCGCCCGGGCGATCTCCAGGCGTCGCTGCGCGCCGTAGGGCAGGGCGCCTGCGGGGTCGTCGGCCCGGGCCATCAGGTCGATGCGGGCGAGCCAGGCCTTCGCGCGCTCGATCGCAGCCTCCTGGGCATCCCGGAAGCGCTTGAGGCCGAGGAGCCCCAGGATCGTGTAGCCGGAGGCGCGCATGAGGGGAGTGTGCTGGGCGACCAACAGGTTCTCCAGCACCGTCATCCCCTGGAACAGGCGGATGTTCTGAAAGGTACGGGCCACCCGGGCCGTGCGGTTTACCGCATGGTTCGGCAGCCGCTCCAAAAGATGCGTGGTGCCGTCGCCGTGGGCCAGCGTCAGCATCCCCTCGGTCGGCTTGTAGAAACCCGTGATGCAGTTGAACACGGTGGTCTTGCCGGCCCCGTTGGGGCCGATCAGCGCGCTGATGTCGCCGCGCTTGGCCTCGAAGGACAGGTCGGAGACGGCGGTGAGGCCGCCGAACCGCATGGTGAGGTGCTCCACGCTGAGCACCGGCGGCGCGGAAGCCCGTGGCTCCGCCCGGGATCCGGATTGAACCACCATCAGCCGTGCCCCTCGCTGACATGGGCGCCTGAGACGGCGCGGCGCTCACCCAGGGACACGGACGGCAGACGCACCGAGATCAGCCCGCGGGGCCGCCAGACCATCATGGCCACCATGGCGAGACCGAACAGCAGCAGGCGGTATTCGTTGGGATCGAAGCCCTCTCCGAACACGGCCCTGAGGAAGCCGAGGTTGCGCAGCATCTCCGGGCCGCCGACCATCGCCACCGCGGCGATCGCGACGCCGACCTGGCTGCCCATGCCGCCGAGGACGACGATCGCCAGGATGATCGCGCTTTCCAGGAAGTTGAAGCTCTCCGGGCTGATGAAGCCCTGGCGCACGGCGAAGAACGAGCCCGCGAAGCCCCCGAAGGCCGCCCCCAGGGCGAAGGCGGTGAGCTTCGTCGTCGTGGTGTTGATGCCCAGCGACCGGCAGGCGATCTCGTCCTCGCGGAGCGCCTCCCAGGCCCGCCCGATCGGCAGGCGCCGCAGGCGCAGGGTGACGAAGTTGGTGATCAGCGCCAGCGCCAGGATCAGGTAATAGAGGAACACCAAGCGGTGCATCGAATCGTACGGGATGCCGAACCGGGCCGCGAACCCGTCCTCGCCCGCCGTGAACGGGATCCCGAAGAAGGTCGCCCGGGGGATCGATGAAATGCCGGCGCCGCCGCCGGTCACGTCGGTCCAGTTGATCAGCACGAGGCGGATGATCTCGCCGAAGGCGAGGGTGACGATGGCGAGATAGTCGCCCCGCAGGCGCAGCACGGGGAAGCCTAGGATCATGCCCCACAGGCCGGCGAACAGGCCGGCGAGCGGCAGGCAGATCCAGAAGGACAGGCCGAAGGTGGTTGAGAGCAGCGCGTAGGAATAGGCCCCGACCGCGTAGAAGGCGACGTAGCCGAGATCGAGGAGCCCTGCGAGGCCTACCACGATGTTCAAGCCCCAGCCGAGCATCACGTAGGTCAGGATCAGGATGCCAAGGTCGATCCAGTAGCGGGCCGATGACAGACCTCCCGAAGCGAGGGCGGCGATCATCGGCAGGGTCAGGGCGACGCCGATGAACAGCCAGAGGCCGAATGTCGAGACCTTCTGGCCGGCATCGGGCTCACCGTGGACCGCCTCGGTGGCCTGGGCCGGGGAGGGAGTCAGCGCCCGCCGCGCGTCCCGGCGCAGGAGCACGAGGCGCTGGAGGATGCGGGCGAGGAAGATCGCCAGGCAGAGCGCCGCGACCAGCCCCCAGCGCGGCACCAGCACGAGCTCGCTGCCCGGCCCCGGATCCGTCCGGTAGCTGACGATCGGCACGCACAGGCCGAAGGTGACCAGGGCGTAGAGCCCGGCATCGCGCAGGATGCCGGCCATCGCGGATTCGGGAAGCGCAGCCTGAGAACGGGCCATCAGACTTTCTCGACCTCAGGCCGGCCCAGGATGCCCGAGGGCATGAAGATCAGCACGATCGCCAGGATCGAGAAGGCGGCGACGTCCTTGTACTCGATGGAAAAGTAGGCGGACCAGAAGGTCTCGATCAGCCCGATGATCAGGCCGCCGAGCACAGCGCCGGGCAGGGAGCCGATGCCGCCGAGCACCGCCGCGGTGAAGGCCTTCACGCCGGGGACGAACCCGTCCGAGAAGGACACGACGCCGTAATACATGAGGTAGAGGACGCCCGCGACCGCCGCCAGCGCGGCGCCGAGCACGAAGGTCAGCGAGATCGTGCGGTCGACGTCGATGCCCAGCAGCGCCGCCATCTTGCGGTCCTGCTCGCAGGCCCGCTGCGCGCGGCCGAAGGGCGTGCGCTGTACGAGGTACCAGAAGCCCGAGAGCAGCACGACGGTCACCGCCATGATCAGCACCTGCTTCCAGGCCAGGAACACCGCGTAGCCGTCGCGCTCGAACAGGGTGATGCCCCCCGACAGCATCGGTGGCGTCGGCTTGTTGCGCGCGCCCTGCACCACCTGCACGAAGTTCGACAGGAAGATCGACACGCCAATCGCCGAGATCAGCGGCGCCAATCGGAACGAACCGCGCAGCGGCCGGTAGGCCACGCGCTCGATCGCCCAACCCCACAGGGCGGTGAGCACCATGGCGACCACCAGCACCACCAGGAAGGCCAGCGCGATGGAGCTGACGCCGAGCCAGACTGTCAGGAGCAGGAAGCTGATCAGCGCGATGAAGCAGGAGACCATGAAGACGTCGCCGTGGGCGAAGTTCACCATGCCAATGATGCCGAACACCATCGTGTAGCCGATCGCGATCAGGCCGTAGATCGAGCCGAGTGTCAGCCCGTTGATCAACTGCTGTACGAAGACGTCCATGAACTCTCGCGCGCGCGGGTTTCTCGTGCCGCCTACGGAGACCGCAGGCAGCGCGGCGGGGCAAGTCTCGTACCGCAGCCGTAGCGTGCCGGCCACAGGTTTCATTGCCGCCCGAGCGTCGCGTGAAAACAGTCGACCGCGCCAGTAATGCCCCCCGGATGGGCTTGCGCGTGGCGTATTTCGTGCTTCACGTTAACGAACTTTAATGCTCGCTCATCCCGGGCCCAGGCGAGGAGCAGTCCGATGTCAGGTTCGCGACTCACGACGATGATCTTCGTCGGCATGCTGCTCGGGATCGCGGTGGGCTACGCCTGCAGCCTCACCTGGCCGGACCCGCAGACCGCCAAAGAGATTGCCGGCTACATCGCGCTGGTTTCCGATGTCTTCCTGCGGCTGATCAAGATGATCATCGCGCCGCTCGTCTTCTCCACGCTGGTGGTGGGCATCGCGCATCTCGGGGACACGGCCGCAGTTGGCCGCGTCGGCGGCAAGGCGCTCTTGTGGTTCGTCGGCGCCTCGTTCTGCTCGCTGATGCTGGGCCTGATCCTGGTCAACCTGATGCAGCCGGGCGTGAACCTGAACCTGCCGCTGCCCGATGTCGGCGCCGGCACGGGCCTGAAGACGGCCTCGCTCTCGCTCAAGGAATTCGTGACCCACCTCGTGCCCAAGAGCGCCGTCGAGGCGATGGCCAACAACGAGATCCTGCAGATCGTGGTCTTCTCGATCTTCTTCGGCGTGGCGCTGGCGGCACTCGGCGAGAAGGGACACCTCCTCGCGCAAGGCATCGAGGGCCTGGCCGACGTCATGCTGAAGGTGACCGGCTACGTGATGATGTTCGCCCCCGTGGCGGTGTTCGCCGCCATCGCGGCGACGATCACCACGCAGGGGATCGGCGTGCTGGTCACCTACGGCAAGTTCCTCATCGAGTTCTACATCGGGCTCGCGGTGCTCTGGGCGCTGCTGATGGGCGTCGGCTTCCTGATGCTCGGGGGCGGCGGCATCATGCGGCTCATCAACCTGATCAAGGAGCCCTTCGTGCTCGCCTTCTCGACCGCGTCGAGCGAGGCGGCCTACCCGAAGATGCTCACGAACCTCGAGAGGTTTGGCGTTCCGAACCGCATCACCTCGTTCGTGCTGCCGATGGGCTACTCGTTCAACCTCGATGGCTCGATGATGTACTGCACCTTCGCGGTGATGTTCATCGCGCAGGCCTACAACATCCCGCTGACCTGGGGTCAGCAGCTCACGATGCTGTTCCTGCTGATGGTGACCTCGAAGGGCATGGCCGGCGTGCCGCGCGCCTCGCTGGTGGTGATCTCGGCGACGCTGACGCAGTTCAATATCCCGGAGGCCGGCCTCCTGCTGATCATCGGCATCGACCAGTTCCTCGATATGGGCCGCTCGGCCACCAACGTCCTGGGCAACAGCGTCGCCACCGTGGCGGTCGCCAAGTGGGAGGGCCAGCTTACCGCCTCCGACCAGCGCCTCGACCATGTCGGCACCGTGCCCTCGCCGGCGGAGTAGCGGCGGGCGATCATCGGAGGGCGCGTGATGGTGATGCGATCCGTGGCGGTTCTCGTCCTGGTGCTGGCGGCCGCGCCGCCCGCCGCGGCGGTCGAGGTGCTCACCGGGACGCTCAAGCACGTCGCGGAGCGCGGCGAGATCGTGCTCGGCTACCGGGAGAGTTCGGTGCCGTTCTCCTTCGTGGAAGGCCGGCACCCGGACGGCAGCCCCCGGGTGATCGGATACGCCATCGATCTCTGCGGCGAGATCATCGACGACGTGCAGGCGGCGATCGGGCGGCCGGTGCGGATCCGCTACGCGCCGGTCACCGCCGAGACCCGGATCCAGGCGGTGACCTCCGGCCAGATCGACCTCGAATGCGGCTCGACCACGGCCAATGCCGAGCGCCGCAAGCAGGTCGCCTTCTCGCCGGTGGACTACATCAGTGCCACGCAGCTTCTGGTGAAGCGGGGCTCCGGCATCGCCTCCTATCGGGACCTCGGCGGCAAGACCGTGGTGGTCACGGCGGGCACCACCAACGAGAAGGCGGTGCGCGACCTGCTCGGCCGTCTCAAGATCGACGCGCGGATCGTGACGGCGCCCGATCACGCCGCCTCCTACGCCATGGTGAAGGCTGGCAAGGCCGACGCCTTCGCCACGGACGACGTGCTGCTCTACGGGCTGATCGCCACCGACGCGAAAGACGGGGCCCAGTATACGGTGCTGCCCGACAAGCTCTCCTACGAGCCCTACGGCATCATGTTCCGGAAGGACGATCCCGAACTCGCCGGGCTCGTGACGCAGACCTTCACGCGACTCGCCGAGTCGCGGGCGCTGCGCTGGACCTATGAACGCTGGTTCCTCAAGCGCCTGCCTAACGGCGAGCGCCTCGACATCCCGATGTCGAACGACCTGCGGGTGAGCTTCCAGCTGATGGGCCTCGACGGAGGCGAGTGAGCGGGCGTCGCGGGGCAGGGCGCCTCGCTTTCGCCCAACCGGCGGGCGAGGACGGTAGCCCCTGACCGACCCTCCTGCCGCGAGCGTACCTCCGCCCATGCTGATCGCCGCGCATCGCCCGAAACCGCTGGCCTTCCTCCTGGCCGCCGCCCTCGCCTGCGCCGCCTCGGCGGCCTCCGCCCATCCCCACGTCTGGGTGAGCGCGAAGGCGCAGCTCGTCTACGAGGGCGGCAAGCTCGTCGGCGTGCGCGACACCTGGAGCTTCGACCCCGAATACACGGCTTTCGTCACGCAGGGTCTCGACACCAACAAGGACGGCACGCTCAGCCCAAACGAGCTCGCCGGGCTCGCGGCCGAGAACACCGCGAACCTCGCCGAATTCGGCTACTTCACCAAGCTGAAGGTCGGCGGCAAGGAGCAGG
Source organism: Methylobacterium sp. CM6257 (assembly GCF_054611515.1). Lineage (NCBI taxonomy): Bacteria > Pseudomonadati > Pseudomonadota > Alphaproteobacteria > Hyphomicrobiales > Methylobacteriaceae > Methylobacterium > Methylobacterium sp. CM6257. Next base: position 4,249,717 of record NZ_CM137735.1, on the reverse strand, counting down.
CCTTCGCCGCGCCGATGGAGCCGGCGATGCGCATGGAGGACAAGGCCCTGGTCCTGACCTTCCTGCTGCCCCTGAAGAACCCGGCCCAGCAGGGCAGGGGCATCGCGGCGCTGGAGGTCTACGACCCGACCTACTTCGTCGCCTTCTCGTTCGCCGAAGGGGCAGACGCCGCGACCCTGACAGGCGCGCCGCAGGGCTGCGCCGCCACCGTCACGCGCCCGAAAACCGAGCAGCCCAAGACCGCGGAAGCCGGATCGCAAGGCATGACCGAGGCGTTCTTCGAGGCGCTCACAGCCGCCTCGACCTATGGCGTGCAGTTCGCCAGCCGGATCCTCGTCGCGTGTCCGTAGGCATCGGAATCGCGGCGCCGGTCCAGTCGGGACGGCTGGGACTGAGACTCGGCCTCATGGTGCTCGCCATCGGCCTCGCGGCGCTCCTGGCGGCCGGGATCGCCTGGCTCGTCGCCCCCGGCATCACCGCGCCGCCACCGCGCTCGCCCTTCGGGATCGGCTTCCGGGAGGCCGCCCCGGCGTCCACCGGACTCGGCGTGATGATCCTGGCCCTGCAGGCGAGCTTCTCGCGCAGCCTCAACGCGGCGGTGAGCGCGCTCCGGGGTGGGGGCGATTGGCGCCCGCTCACCGGGCTCGCCCTCGCCTACGGCGTGTTCCACGCCGCCGGGCCGGGTCACGGCAAGGCGGTGATCGCCGGCTACATCCTGGCGGGCGAGCGGGCGCTCCGGCGCGGCTGCGCGCTCAGCCTCTGCGCCGCCCTCCTGCAGGCTCTCGTCGCCGGCGCAATCGTCGGCATCGGCGGCCTGATCCTGAACGCCACTGCGGCGAGCCTCACCCGGGCCGGCACACTGATCGAGACCATGAGCTTCGCACTCGTCGCGCTGATCGGGCTGGTCCTGACATGGCGCAAGGCCGGGCGCCTGGTCCATCTCCGCGCGACCTGCGGTCCCGGCTGTACCCACATGCCCGGCCCGCAGGCGCTCGAGACGCTCGAGACGTGGCGCGAGCGGGTCGGGGTGGTCCTGGCGGCGGGCTCGCGCCCCTGTGCCGGGGCGGTGCTGGTCTTGGTCTTCGCCGTATCGCAGGGCGTGCCCGGGGCGGGTGTGCTGGCGGTGCTGGCCATGGCGCTCGGGACGGCGCTCACCACCACGGCCCTGGCCTGCCTCGCGGTCTTCGCCAAGCGTACGGCCCTGCGCCTCGCGGGCGGGAGGGGGCAGGCGGGGCTCCTGGCGCTCGGTGGTCTCGAGTTGGTGGCTGCGGCCTTCGTGCTCGTGCTTGGGGTCGCGATGCTCTCCGGCCTCGCGCCCGGCCTCGGCGGCTGAGGGGCCTCGCCATCCGGGCCGTCTCATGAGAGGCTGCGCACCTCACACGAGGGCCGCGCCGATGCTCGCCGACTTCGAGACGATCCTGAACTGGCGCCTGCTGGCCGGATCGCATCCGTTCCCCGGCCCCGACGGCGGAACCTGCATCAACGAGGCGGCGATCGTCGCTGCGGGACTGCCATACCGGGCGATCCGCTCCAGCGCGGATTGCCCCCCCTGCTTCTCGCGGCCGATCGCGGCTTACGCGCTCGGACTCAACGACGCCATGCCGGACGACGCGCGGCCCCAGCTCATGGCCTTCGTGCTCCGGCTCTCGGGCAGTGCGGATTCCCCGGATATCGAGACCGCCCGCACCCGATGCCTCGCACTGGAGAGCATCCGGCGCATCCTCGCGCCTCTCTGCACCGCCGCCGGCATGGCCGAGGATGCAGAGGCCTGCGCCGGCGCGCCGGACCTGACCGCGGCGCTGGCGGCGGCGCATTCAGCGGCGTGGCGCGGCGGCGCGCGCTCACAGGCAGCGGCCCAGGCGCGACGTTGGCGCGAAGGCGCGCTGACGGCCGCGGTCGCCCGCACGGCCACGGCCGCCCAGCGCGCCGGGGACGATGCGCGCTGCGCCGCGGAGGTCGCGGAGGGCGCCGCCCCGTTCGTGCCCGGCACCTGGGCTCAGGCTTGCGCGGTCCTGGAAGCGGCCCTCGCCATCGGCCGGCAGGCGCCGGAGATCGAACTCGCCGGAGCCCGGCAGCGCCTCGACGCGGCGCGGGCCGTGGCTACGGTCTGATCAGGCCGCGGCGGATTCGGCGTCGAGATCCAGCTCGACGAAACCGCAATTCTCCAGGAACGTGCCGGTGAGATGGTAGAAGAACGTGCCGTGCCCGACCACCGCGATGGTGGTCTCGGGCCGCGCGCGCAGCCAGTCCCGGAAGGCCGCGACCCGGGCGTCGAACAGGTGACGCGGCTCCACCGGATAGCCGCCGACCTCGGAGCCGGGCTCCGCGTGCCACCACACCTCCGGCAGATGCCCGACATCGAGATGCGGGAACTCGGCCGCGATCTCGGAGGCCGCCCGACCAACGTCGCAGCTGCTCTCCTGGCATTCCCGATGCAGAACCTCGACCAGCACGCGCGGCCGGTTCGGATGGTCGCCGAACAGGATCGCGGCGGTCTCAATGGCGCGGGTCAGCGGCGACACCACCGCCAGATCGAATGGGATTTGGCGCAGGCGTTCCCCTGCCTCCCGGGCCTGCGCGCGACCTCGCGGAGTCAGTCGGGCATCGCGAAGACCGGGATCTCCGCCCCCGAGCCGGTGGGCGGCATTGAACGTGGATTCCCCGTGGCGGATGCAAACGATTCGGGTCTTGTCCTGCATGGATCTCAGATGCGTCTCTCGGCGGGCAGGGCGGGCGGTCCCGGAGTGGTCAGGCGAAGCGCCCGCCGCGCTGGATAACCTCGATCTTGTAGCCGTCCGGGTCCGTGGCGAAGAAGAAGCGCGCCAGCACATCCTCGCCGTGCTTGAGCGTCTTCACGTCGGTGGCGGTGAAGCCCTCGCGCCGGTGCCGTGCGTGCTCGGCCTCCACATCATCGACCACGACGGCGATGTGGCCGTAACCGTCGCCGAGATCGTAGGGCCTGTCGCGCCCCTTGTTCACCGTGAGCTCCAGCTCGAACGGCGATGCGGGATCGCGCAGGTAGATCAGGGTGAAGTCGGGAAAGTCGTAGCGGTCCGAGATTTCGAACCCGAAGGCACGGGCATAGTAGTCGCGCGCCCGTCCCTCATCGAGGACGCGGATCATGGCATGGACGGGCTTGGACATGCTTCGGCGGTTCCGTGAGCAAGCGGATGAGTGGGTGTGCCGCACATGTGGCGCCGGACCCCGCCGGCGGAAAGGGCCGATGTGCGCAACGCGGGCTCGCCGCTCAGGCATGGGCGGCAGTACGCCTGCCGCTCGCCCACCGTCTCCCTTCGGAATGCGCCTGCCGCACGGCGCCCGGGATTAAAGCGGCCAGCGAAGATCACCGACAACCGGCCCGATCTGAAGATATACCCCGAAAGTTTCTCGATTATCTGCAGATACACCCAATTCCATCTTGTATTCATGCGAGTTTTGTTTGTCAAAATATGATTGACAAGCCTATATTGCAGCAAAAACCGGATAATACGACAGCAAAAGTACCGTATACGCCTCCTCTATAATTTGCTGATTCGTAAATTTTTAAGATGTCGACTTCACGTTTGGCTGGAATCATTCTCGTATGTTCAGGCCACCACCGTAGGCCGAGGAGAAAGCGCCCATGTTGCGGCTGTCGAATATCAAGGTGCGTAATTACCCAGGCCTGTGATGGCTGGGCTCAGGCGCCGACGGTTTTGAGGATGGCGCCGAAGGGACTGCTGCCTGTGAGGCGCGCGGTGTCGACGACGGTGCGAATGGCGGCCTCGCCCTCGGCCGCCCACATGGCCCGGTAGCCGTTGGTGACCTTCCGCTGCACGACAGCCGGACGCAGCAGCCGCTCGGAGCCGTTGTTCGTCGGCTCGACCTTTCCGGGATAGGCGAGGAAGACCAGGAGCTGATCGCGGGCGCGGCTGATCTTGGCCTGTAGGTCGCGGCTCAGATCACAGCGGCTCGACGTGGCGAGGATGGCACCCAGTTGCCGATCCAGGCTGCGGCGCTTGGCCGAGAGCGTCGCGGCGGCCAAGTCGGTGACGCGCCCGGCCAGGGCGAACACGCGCTGCAGCCAGAGTTGCAGACGCCAGGGCACGGGATCGTCGCTGGCCTCGACGACATAGGCGACGTCGCGTGCCAGATGCGCCAGGCAGGTCTGGTGCTCATCCGCATGGCCTTGCTGGGCGGTGTAGCGGTCGGAGATCCACACCGCGGGCCGATGCCCGTCCATCATCTCGTGCACCACGACAGCGCCGCGCGTCGGCGAGGCCGCGTGCACCACGGCTTGCGCCGAGTGGAACAGCCAGTGGTAAGCGTTCGAGCCCTCGATCCGCACGCCGGTCTCGTCGCAGGCGACAACCTCGGCCTTGCGCAGGGCGGCGATGGCAGTGTCACGACCGGCACGGAAGCGGCCTTGCGCGCGGCGGAGCAGGTTCATCAGACCGCCCTGGCTCAGCGTCAGACCGAACAGGTCGGAGAGCGCCGCCTGCAGCCGTTCGTAGGAGAGCGCCTGGAAGGTCTTCAGGTACGTCGCCACCGCGTGCAGCCGCGGACCGAACGGGGTGCCGCGCGCCGCCTCCGGCACCGGTGCGACGACCCGCTCTCCGCAGCTCGGACAACAAACGGCGAGGCGCTGGTGCTGCGTCACGATCGGCGCCACCGCGGGCAGCTCGATTTGCTCAGAGACGCTGACGATCTCTGCCGGAAGAGCGGCATGCAGGCTGCCGCCGCAGCGCGTGCAAGCCTCGGGACGATGCTCGACGAGCGTATCGGGATCGTCGCTCAACGCCCGGCTGTGACCCTCGTGACCGGGCTTGGCGCCGCCGGGCTTGGACTGCGCGCGCTGCTCCTTGCGATCGGTCGCGGGCGGCTTGGACGAGGTGCGCGAGGTCTTCTCTGGCCGCTGCAGCCGCAGCACCAACTCGATCAGCTCCTCGCGGCTCAGCCGTTCCAGTTCGCTGCGGCCCATCTCACGAGAGAATCAGCGAAATTGGCTCCCGGCAAGAGGCAAGCTCGTCCCGGCAAGCGGCGCAGCCGCGGGCGTTCAACCGCCGACCAATCCACCCCGTTCCCGGTAGGGACGCTCCTTTCGGAGCGCCCCCCGGACAGATCCGTACGAGCGGGATTCCCGCATACGGCTCCTACCTCGGGTGTCTGACGGCGAAGCGGACGCTGGGCCAGGGATGACGGATGCGGGGCGGTGGGAGCCAGTCGCCGACCAACCTCGCCATGCGGTCCCAGGTGAGGGCGTCCTTCTGGCTGCGCCGCCGGAGCGTGCGCCGCCAGAGGTCCCCCACCCAATGCCGGAACGCCGCGAGCGCCCGGCTGTTGGTCGGCACCGCATAGTAGGCGAAGTGACCGGTCACGACCTGCTTCAGCCACGCTCCCTGGACCGGGATCGGCTGATGCATGCGCCGCCGAAGCTCCTCCTTCAGCTCCTGGAGTTTGGCACGCCTGCGGTCGGCCCGGGTGATCCTCTTGAGGAGGTACCGTCCCTTGCGCGACCGGGCGCAGATGTGCGTGAACCCGAGGAAGTCGAAGGTCTCCGGTTTGCCCAGACCCCGGCTCGATCGGCGAGCGGCCACGTGGCGGCCGAACTCGATCAGTCGGGTCTTGTCCGGATTGAGCCTCAGGGCGAACGCCTCCAACCGCGCCTGCATCGCGTCCCGGAAGCGGCGGGCGTCGTCCTCCCGTTCGAAGCCGACGATCTGGTCGTCGGCGTAGCGCACCACGATCATCGCGCCCCGGGCCTCCCGCCGTCGCCAGCGCTCGGCCCAGAGATCGAAGGCGTAGTGCAGGTAGACGTTGCCCAGGAGCGGCGAGATCACCGATCCTTGCCCCGTCCCCCTGTCGTCGACGGTGACGATCCCGTCCTCCAGCACCCCCGCCTTCATCCATCTCTGGATCAGGCGGAGGATGCGTCGGTCGCCGATGCGGTGTTCAAGGAAGCGGATCATCCATCTCTGGTCGATCGCTCCGAAGAAGTTCTCCACGTCGGCGTCCAGGATGTGGTTCACCTTGCACTGGTCGATCGCCACCGCCAGGGCGTCGAGCGCATCGTGCGGTCCCCGTCCGGGCCGGAACCCGTAGGAGAAGCCGAGGAAGTCCTCCTCGTAGATGGCGCTTAGCACCATGGCGGTCGCGCCCTGGACGATCTTGTCCTCCAGGGCCGCGATCGCCAGCGGCCGCTGCCGCCCGTCCGCCTTCGGTATGTACGTCCGGCGGGACGGCTGCGGGCGGTAGCGTCCTCCATGGATCCGATCGTGAAGGTCCGCGAGCCGAAGCTCGATCCCCACCTCGTAGTCCTCCCACGTCACGCCATCCACGCCCGCGGCGGCCCGGCGCTTGAGCGCCAGGAACGCTGCTCGGAGCAGATCAACGTCGATGTGGTGCAGGAGCGCGGTGAACCGTTCCGTCCTCCCAAGCCTTGCTGCTTGCCGTACGCGCTCCAGCGCCTGTGTCACGCCAGCCCGGCCCTGGGTCCGGAGCGTGCTTTGCCGGTTCGCGTTCCCCTCGGTTCCCGGCCTTGGCTCCACCGGCTCCGCCCCCGGTTGCCCGAGTTTGTTCGTCGGCTTCACGGCTACTATGCCGGGATCAGACTTCTCCCGATCGTTCATCGGCGGCTACGGCTCCTCGCCTTCCCGCCACGGACCGATCCGCCACGACAGCCATCGGCCGATCGGGAGATCTCCCGGTTCCCGAACAAGGAACGTCCGCACATGCCAGGGTCTGCGACCACGCCGGGTCGGGCAGGCACTCGCGATGACGCGCCTGTCCGTGTTGCCTTCCGGCTACCCAACGCCGTCGGCACCCGGGAGATGTAACTGTCGCGGCTCGATACCTGGCCTGCACGCTCCCCTACCGACGCTTCGCCGACGGCCTCACGGACGCCCACGCACGGCTCGGGGCCGATGCGGCTCGCTACGCCTTCATCGTGACGGACTTCCACCATCTGTTCCTTGCCGGTCTCCCGGCGCTCTGGGTAATTACCAAGGTGCTGCCCAAGCTGGCTGCCGTCATCGCGCTGATCAGCCTGATCGTCGGCGGCTGCGTCTGGTACGCCCAGTCGCGAATGACCACGATCGACGATGGATACAGCCGATTCATCGTCAACGAGGCGGCGGCCGTCGCCGAGGCGCGCCGGCTCAACCGGCTGATGATCGAACTCAACTACTGGGTCTATCGGGTCATCGCGGAGACCGACGCGAACCAGATGCAGGACGCCAACAAGGGTTTCGAGTCCGTTCTGCCCCGGGTGAAGGCGCTTCTCCCGGTCTTCCGGTCGCACGCGCCGACCTTCACGGCGCGCATCGACGAGCAGACAGCCCGCATTGAGCGCTACGTCCTGGACGTGAGCGAGGTTCGCCGGCTCGGCACCGCCAACCAGAACGACCAAGCCATCGCGCTGGTCCATTCGGCAGTCGATCCGACTTTCTCCAGCCTGCTGGCCGACGGCAACAAGCTCGCCGAGGACATCACCGCTTACATGCAGAAGGGCTCGGACGACCTGACCGACCAGACCAACGCGACCCGCCAGACCCTGATGATCGTCAGCGCCCTCGGCATGCTGGCCGGCCTGCTTGCGGCCGTGTTCATCGCGACCGTCGGCATCACCCGCCCGCTCGGTCGCCTGGTCGCGGTCCTGCAGCGCATGGCGCAGGGGGAGATCGACGCCGAGATCAAGGAGGCGGCCCGCCGGGACGAGGTCGGGGCGGTCGGCAGGGCGGTCGAGGGCATCAAGGCGATGGTGGCCCGCAAGGCCGCCGCGGAGGCCGAGGTCAAGCGCCTGGCCGACGAGGCCGCGGCGGCCGAGCGCAAGCGCACCATGCTGGAACTCGCCGACGGGTTCGAGCGCGCGGTCGGGAGCATCGTCGGGACGGTCTCGTCCTCGGCCACCGAGCTGCAGGCCACCGCCCAGACCATGACGTCGAGCGCCACCGAGACAGCCAGCCAGTCGACCACCGTGGCGGCCGCCGCCGAGCAGGCCGCCGCCAACGTCCAGACCGTGGCGGCCGCCGCCGAGGAGCTGGGCTCGTCGGTCCAGGAGATCGGCCGGCAGGTGCTCGGCTCGGCCGGCCTCGCTCAGACGGCAGTCGGCGAGGCGGACGAGACCCAGCACCTCGTGCAGGCGTTGACGCAGGCGGTCACCCGCATCGGCGACATGGTCGGGCTGATCTCCAACATCGCCGGGCAGACCAACCTGCTGGCGCTCAACGCCACCATCGAGGCTGCGCGCGCCGGCGAGGCGGGGCGCGGCTTCGCGGTGGTCGCCGCCGAAGTGAAGGAGCTCGCGCAACAGACCGCCCGGGCCACCGAAGAAATCGGCCAGCAGATCGGGCAGATCCAGGGGGTGACGGGCCAGGCGGTCGCGGCCATCGGCGGAATCACCGCGCGGATCCGTGAGATCGACGCCGTCGCCACCACCATCGCGGCGGCGGTCGAGCAGCAGGGCGCGGCCACGCAGGAGATCGTCCGCAACGTCTCGCAGGCCGCCACTGGAACCGACGAGGTGACGAGCAACATCACCGGCGTGGCCCGCGCCTCCGAGGAGACGGGCGCGGCCGCCGCCCAGGTGCTCGGGGCCGCCGGCGAGCTGTCGCGCCAGTCCGAGCACCTCGGCGCCGAGGTGTCCCGGTTCCTCGCCACCGTCCGGGCCGCCTGAGGCCCGCTCAGGCCCCGATCCGCAGCACCTCGGTCCGGTCGCCAGCCTGCGCGAAGGCGGCCGGATCGGCTCCGGTCATCCAGACCTGACCGGGCAAGGCGTCGAGGGCCTCGAACAGGCCGGCCCGCCGGCGCGGGTCTAGGTGGGCCGCCACCTCGTCGAGGAGGATCACGGGCGCGATGCCGCTCATCGCCCGCACCAACCGGGCATGGGCCAGGACGAGGCCGATCAGCAGGGCCTTCTGCTCGCCCGTGGAGGCCGTCCCGGCCGGGACGTCTTTAGGCCCATGGCGGACGACGAGATCGGTTGTCTGCGGCCCGATCAGGGTGCGGCCGGCGGCCCGGTCCCGGTGGCGGCCGTTGCGCAGGGCGAGGCGGAAGCGGTCCTCCGCCTCGATGGCCGGCCAGACCGCCACGAGGTCGTCGAGGTCACCCTCCAGGCGGATCGAGGCCCAGGGGAAGGGCTGCGCGTCGTCTCGGGTCTCGGCGATCAGCCGGTCGAGGCGCTCGGCGGTCTCCCGGCGGGCGAGCGCCACGGCGACACCGAGTTCCGCCACCTCGCGCTCCACGGCGTCGAGCCAGCGGTCGTCGTCGGGCCGCTCCTCCAGCAGCCGGTTGCGCGAGCGCAGGGCGCGCTCCATCGCGGAGACCCGGGCGCCGTGGCCGGCATCGACCGCCAGGACGAGACGGTCGAGGAACCGCCGCCGGTCACCCGCAGCCCCGCGAAACAACCCGTCGAGGTCTGGCGTCAGCCAGACCACCCGGAGGAACTCGCTGAAGGCCACCGGGGAGGGGGCCGAGGCGCCGTCAATGCGGCAGAGGCGGCTCGACCGCCCGTCGGGCCCCGGTGGCTCCAGTCCCGTGCCGAGCCGGTGCTCGGCACCATCGCGGTCGAGGGTGAGCGACACGGCGAAGCCCCCCGGGCCCCCGGTGCGCGCCATGGTGGCGAATTCCGCCCGGCGCAGGCCTCGGCCCGGCACGAACAGGGAGATCGCCTCGAGCAGGTTGGTCTTGCCGGCGCCGTTCTCGCCCACGAGGGCCACGAAGCGGGCTCCGGGGGTGAGTTCGAGATCGGCGTGGTTGCGGAAATCGCGGGCGATCAGGCGGGTGACGCGCAGGTCCGGACCATCGGTCTCGATCCGCCGATCGAGGCTCTCGCTCATCGGCGTACCCGGAGGTCGAGATGAACCGCGTTCAACAAGCCCTTCTTGTCTTCCATCCCATCCAACCACCTCATCCTGAGGCGCCCGCGTCCGCGGGCCTCGAAGGAGGGCTCCAGAACCTATGTCGTGATCTGGAGACCTCCTGCGAGGCCCCCGCTACGCTCCGGCACCTCAGGATGAGGGCGGGAACAAGACGTTGCCGGGGCAGCCTTAAACCCGCATCGGCATGAGCACGTAGAGCGCCGGCGCGCCTTCACGGTCCTGAATCAGGGTCGGGGAGCCCGGATCGGCGAGCTTGAACAAAGCGGTGTCGCCTTCGAGTTGCGCCGTGATGTCGAGCAGGTAGCGCGCGTTGAAGCCGATATCGAGGTTGGCCGCCTCGTAGTCGACATCCAGCTCCTCGGTGGCGCTGCCTGAATCCGGATTGTTCACCGACAGAGCAAGCCGCCCCTCGCCGAGCCCGAGCTTCACGGCGCGGCCGCGCTCGGACGAGATCGTCGAGACCCGGTCCACCGCCTTGGCGAAGGCGTCGCGCTCCACGGTCAGCCGCTTGTCGTTGTTGGCCGGGATCACCCGCTGATAGTCCGGGAAGGTGCCGTCGATCAGCTTGGAGATCAGGGTCAGGCCGCCGGCGAAGCGCAGGCGGATCTTTGCGGGCGACAGGTCGACCGCGACCGTCTCGCCGCCGTCGTCGAGGAGCTTCTGGATCTCGGCCACCGCCTTGCGGGGCACGATCACGCCGGGCATGCCGACGCTGCCCTGGGGCGCCGGGATCTCGACACGGGCGAGTCGGTGGCCGTCGGTGGCCACGGCCCGCATCACCGGGCCGCTCTCGGTCTCCAGCGTGTGCAGGTAGATGCCGTTGAGGTAGTAGCGCGTCTCCTCGGTCGAGATCGCGAACTGCGTCTTGTCGATCAGACGCTTGAGGTCGGCGGCGGCGATCTCGAACCCGTGCGGCATCTCGCCGGCGGCGAGATCCGGGAAGTCGCCCTCCGGCAGGGCCCCCAGCGCGAAGCGCGAGCGACCCGAGCGGATCGTCATCTGGCCGGCCTCGCCGCCGGTCTCCAGAGAGACCTGCGCTCCCTCGGGGAGCTTGCGCACGATATCGTAGATCACGTGCGCCGGCACCGTGGTGGCGCCGGCATCCGCCACGTCGGCGGGCACGCTCTCGGTCACCTCGATGTCGAGGTCGGTCGCCCGCAGCTGGAGGCCCGAACCTTCCGCGCGCAGGAGCACGTTCGACAGGATCGGGATCGTGTTGCGGCGCTCGACGACCCGGTGCACGTGGCCGAGCGACCTCAGCAGGGCCGCGCGCTCGACGGTGACTCTCATCGCAATACTCGAGTGATGTGGAAGGGCGCCGCGGCCGGCGCCCCTCGCGGTATGTGGCCGGTCAGCTTGGCGAAGGGGACCGGCGAACGCAAGGCCGCCACCGGCGCATCGCACAGGCGAGCCGTCCCGGAACCGCTTTCGGGGTTTCCGCGCGCGCTGGGTCGTGCGAAAGCGCCGCAATCACGTTGGCATTCCAATCCCTCACACGATCATGCTGCAGACCGTCGAAACCGCGCGCGCCACTGGTGCCGCACCGAGTGCCGGCCGGATCCTGACCGCGAGCTTCGTCGGCACAGCGATCGAGTTCTTCGACTTCTACATCTACGCCACCGCCACCGCCCTGGTGATCGGCCCGGTCTTCTTCCCGGCGGGCGCCCCCGGCGTGCAGCAGCTCAGCGCGTTCGCGACCTTCGCCATCGCGTTCATCGCGCGGCCGGTGGGCGCGGCCCTCTTCGGGCATTTCGGCGACCGGGTCGGCCGCAAGGCGACCCTGGTGGCCTCGCTGCTGATCATGGGCCTCTCCACGGTCCTGATCGGCTGCCTGCCGACCTACGCCTCCGTCGGCTGGTGGGCGCCCGCCGCCCTCTGCCTCCTGCGTTGCGGGCAAGGCATCGGGTTCGGTGGGGAATGGGGCGGGGCAGCGCTGCTCGCCGTGGAGAACGCTCCGCCCGGCCGGCGGGCGTGGTACGGGATCTTCCCGCAGCTCGGCGCGCCGGTGGGCTTCATCCTGGCCAATCTCGGCTTCCTCGCGCTCAGCTTCGGCCTTTCGCCCGAGAGCTTCCAGGCCTGGGGCTGGCGCCTGCCGTTCCTGGCCTCGGCCGCCCTGGTGGGCGTCGGGCTCTACGTGCGCCTGAAGCTCACGGAGACGCCGGCCTTCAAGGCCGCGCTGAGCCAGGCGCGGCCGGAGCGCATACCCTTCGCCACGATGCTGACGCAGCACGGGCGCGCGGTCCTGATCGGCACCTTCGCGATGGTGGCGGTCTACGCGGTGTTCTACCTCTCCACCGTGTTCGCGCTGGGCTACGGCACCGGCACGCTCGGCTACACCCGGCCGACCTTCCTGCTGTTCGAGTGCATCGCGGTCTGCTTCATGGCGCTCGGCACCGTGGCCTCGGGCGCCGCCGCCGACCGTTTCGGGCGCCGTCCGGTCCTGCTCTCCGGGATGGCCGCCGTGTTCCTGCTGGGCTTCCTGATGGGGCCGATGCTCGGCCAAGCCGCCGGCACCGGGACATGGCCGCCGGTCCTGGGCTTCCTCTGCCTCAGCCTGCTCGCCATGGGCTGGGTGTTCGGGCCGATGGGCGCAGTGCTGCCGGAACTGTTCCCGACCCGGGTGCGCTACACGGGTGCGTCGGTCACCTACAACCTTGCGGGGATCCTGGGCGCCTCCGGGGCGCCCTACATCGCGCAGGAACTCGCGGCCTATGGCGGGATCGGCTTCGTCGGGGTCTACCTGGCGGTGGCCGCAACCCTCAGCTTCCTCGCCGTCCTGGCGATGCCGGAGACGGCCCGGCGGTGAGGCGCCCCCGAAGCGCGGACGGAGTGCGAGGCACTAGATCCGCGCGACGGGCTCGAAGCGGCCGAGGAACCGGGTCCGTTCCCACAGCTCGATGGCGTCCCGCTCCACCATGGCCCGGGCTTGGCGGCGCGCTTGGCTGTCGTCCTCGGCCGACACGATCTCGGCCGAGAAGACGCGTCCGGCACGGTCGAGCCGGAAAGCCCGGTAGGCGCGGCTTCGGTGAGCCGATTCAGCGTTCAACTCAAGCATTGACATCCACCTCCGGGACGAAGCGTTCCGGAATGCGGTTAACAGGCGGTTAAACGCAGTTCTCATCTCTGCCAGCGCAGCATCGGCTCCCGACCGAGCCAGCTTAGGCCCGGATCCCGGCGATGACCCTCTGAGCGGGACTGGGCCCCACGATGTGCGTTGCCAACGGGTATGATCCCTCGCCCGGCCTCAGCTTCGCTTGTCCAGAGGCCGGCCCAGAAGGCGGGCGAACTCGGCCTCGATTTCCTCCACGGAGAACGGGTTGCCGGAAGCCTTCGAGTCTGGCCGCTCGGCCGGCGGCGTGGGAGGCGCCGGCTGGAATGCGGGAGGCGCCTTCTCCGGGGTCGGCTGGGCCGGAGGAACTGGCGGCGACGCGGTCGGCGCCGGGATTGCGGGCGGGGATGCCTCTCGCGCAACCGGCTGATCGAGCGGCGTGACCGGAGGTGCAGGCTTGGCCGCAGCCGGCGGTGGGGACGGGGCGCGGGCGGGGGCCGGCAGCTCGGGCGGCACCGGGACAGGCGGGACGGATGCCATCGCGGCGGCCACCGGATCGACGCCTTCGGGAGCGGCCGCGGGCGTGGGCGCAGGCGTCACTGCGGAGGAGGGCCGCGACAGCGCAGCCTGGAGCTGTCGCGCCATGTCGGACAGGACTGCCGGATCGACGGACCGGCGGTCCGACGACGGGACGGCGAGGCTCGGCGCCTGGCGCATCGCCTCGTCGCCGGAGGCTGTCTCAGGCTTCCGCTCGGACGCGGGACCGGGACGCGGCTCGACCAGTGGCGGGGCGGTGCGGCTCAGGATCCGCCGCGGGACAGCGGGCTCGCGGGCCGGAGGGGCCGGCGCGGCGGGCGGCTCCGCGGCCGCGGGTGGCGTGGGCGCCAGGGGTGCCGACACATCCTGCCCCGGCTCGTCGCCACCGAGCAGGGCGGCGTCTAGGGGCAGGGTCACAGGCGGGACGGTCGGCGAGCGCGGAACCGGTGGCGGCACGATCACCGGCATCTCGAACCCCGGATCGAACAGCGGCTCCGAACGGCGCCCGGCCATCTCGGGCAAAGCCCGCGGCGGCTCAGGCAGGCGGCCACCCTGGACCAGCGGATCCGGCATTGGCTCGTCGAGGGATTCCTGGGCTGGTTCGGGACGCAGGGCGGCCTCGGGCAGGGGCCGCTGGCTCCGCTGGATGTTGCGTTCGACCACTACGTCGTTGGGACCGCCCACGAGCAGCAGGTGCTCGACGTTGTCCCGGCGCAGCAGGATCAGTTGGCGGGCGCGGTCGAGCTCGTAGACATCGACGATCCCGAGCCTGGGTTGGCGGCCTCGGCTGCCCCCTCGGCCCGACAGCGCGAGGCTGCGGCCGGTGAGCCGTCGCACCGTGAACACGATCGCCGCCAGCGCCGTGAAGATAACGGCGAAGATCACGACATATTGGACGATGGGGGAGCCGTCAGAGCCGAACACGGATTGCAGCCATCGCAAGGTTACGCACTCGCACGTTCCGGCCGCCGCGGGTCGGTCTCGGCACGGAGCCCTTCATACCACGCGAAGGGGGCAGCGAGGCAAACGACGTTAAGACTTCGTTAACAGACGATTTAAAGTAAGGCCATCAGGACAATAGGATGTGGAAGGCGCGCCGGGCCTCCCCGATCTGGAACCATGCCTACCTGCTGCAGGCTGAGCCCTGCGGGCGGCCCGAGGTCGCGCCCCGCCGGCCGGCCACGTCCAGCCTCCCGACCAGGGGAGCCAAGCTTCTTCGCCAGGCCATTACCCTTCAACCCGGACGGCTTACCGGTTTCCGCTCGGTTTAACGCGCCGTTAACCATGCGCGCGGCAGATTTTGCCGAGCCCGCTCGTTCCGGCGCGGCCACGCCACACCGGAGGCGACCTTGGCCCTCACCGACCTGCCCGTGCTCGGCATGCTGCGTACCCGGATGCAATGGGCCCAGGCGCGCCAGGGCCTGATCGCCGAGAACGTGGCCAATGCCGACATGCCGGGCTTCAGGCCGCGCGACCTCGTGGAGCCGCGTTTCGATCGGGCGACCGGCGCCATGGTCTCCGCCTCGACAAGCCTGACGCTGACGAGCCCGGCCCATATCGCGCCAGCCGGACAGGGCGCTGCCGGCACCGAGTCCAAGCGCGCCAAGGGGTTCGAGGTCCGCCCCAGCGGCAACGGCGTCAACCTCGAGGACGAGATGATGAAGGCCGGCGACAACCAGTCAGACTACCAGCTCGCGGCCTCGCTCTACCAGCACAGCCTGACCACCCTGAAGATCGCCATCGGCAAGAGCTGATGGTTCGGGAAGCCGGTCGTTCGGTTGTGGCGCCAAGAGGGCCTTGAGCCATGGAATTCAGCAAGTCACTGACTGTGGCGGCGGCCGGACTGAAGGCTCAGTCGGGCCGGATGCGGATCATCGCCGAGAACATCGCAAACGCCGATTCCGCACCGGCTTCGGCCGGGGCGCAGCCCTATCGCCGCAAGATACCGACCTTCACAAGTCATCTCGACGACGAGACCGGGGCCCGGCTCGTGGAGGCCGGGCGGGTCCGGCGCGACCCCTCGGCGTTCCGGACGAAGTACGAGCCTGGCAATCCTGCGGCCAACGCCCGGGGCGAGGTGCAGATGCCCAACGTCAATGCGCTCATCGAGAACATGGACCTGCGCGAGGCCCAGCGCTCCTACGAGGCGAACCTCAACATGGTCACCTCGACGCGCAAGATGCTGGCGCAGACGCTGGCGATCCTGAAGTGAGCGCGTAGGGACCCAGAGCGATGGCAACGAGCAACTTCGCAGCGGGCGCCTACGCCGCCGTCCAGGGCCTCGCCTCCGGTCGGCCGACGCCCCGGGTGCAGCCGGTGACGGAGGCCGGCGGGGACTTCATGCAGCTTCTCGGGCAGACGCTGGACAGCGTCGGCGATGCCGGGCGCCGGGCCGACGCTCAGGCGGTCTCGGCGGCGGCCGGCAAAGCCAATGTCGTGGACGTGGTCACCGCGGTGGCCGAGAGTGAGACCGCCCTCCAGACCATGGTCGCCGTCCGCGACCGCATGATCTCCGCCTACGAGGAGATCATGCGCATGCAGATCTAGCGCTCCGCCGTCCTCGGATGCCGCCTCGATCAAAAAGATACGCCGTCCGTGAGAGCATCGATGACGATGTTCGGGCGTCGATGACCGGTCCTCAAGCCGAACCCTCAGAGCACGCCGCAGATCCATGACCGGCCTCGCCATCCTCGACGTCGCGCGCGACGGCATCTTCGTGTTCCTGAAGGTGGCCGGCCCCCTGATGCTGGTCGCGCTCGTGGTGGGTCTCGCCGTCTCGCTGGTCCAGGCTCTGACCCAGATCCAGGAGCAGACCCTGATCTACGTGCCAAAGATCGTAGCGGTGTTCGCCGCGCTCCTGCTGATGCTGCCCTTCATCGGCGATGCCATGGCCGGCTACATGGTCCGCATTGCAGCCCGGATCGCGGCGGGCGGGTGATGGGCGTCATCGGGGGGACACGCGGCGGGCGCGCATGCGATAGGGGCGGCGATGAACCTGCTCCTGCCCGGGATCGCCTCCGCCTACCTGATCACCTTCGCGCGCGTCGGCACGCTGATCATGCTGATGCCAGGCGTCGGCGAGCAGATGGTGTCGCCGCGCCTGCGCCTCGCCTTCGCGCTGCTCACCGCCTTGGTCCTGTTTCCGACGGTGCGCCCGCTGCTGGGCGGCACGGAGGGCGTGGCCGGGCCGCGGCTGATCGGGCTCCTGTTCGGGGAAACGATCGTCGGGCTGGTGCTCGGCCTCACGGTGCGGATGGTGCTCGCCGCCCTGCAGACCGCTGGCGTGATCATCTCGGCGCAGCTCGGCCTATCCTACGCCATGACGGTGGATCCGAGCATGGGCGGACAGCAGGTGGCGATCGGCAACTTCCTGTCGCTTCTCGGGATCACGCTGATCTTCACCGCCGATCTGCACCACCTCGCCATCGAGGGCTTGGCGCGGAGCTACGACGTGCTGCCGCCCGACGGGGTGCCGGCCTTCTCGGACGCGCTGATGCTGGCGACCCGGGCGCTCACCCGCGGCTTCACGCTGGCCGTGCAGATCTCCGGACCGTTCATCGCCTTCGGGATCCTGTTCAACCTCGGGCTCGGCGTCCTCTCGCGGTTGATGCCGCAGTTGCAGGTGTTCTTCCTGGCGGTTCCGGCCTCGGTGCTGGTGGGCATGGTGATCCTGATGGGCTGCCTCGGTGTCATGATGGGCGTCTTCCTGGACGATCTGGGCCGGTATCTCGCCGCGTATGTCGGCCGCTGAGCGGCCGGCCTGCCTCCCTTCGTCCTGCTGCGCGCTGAGATCGATGCCCGATGGCTGAGGGTGCGGACGACGAAGACAAGACAGAGGAGCCGTCCCAACGGCGCCTCGACCAGGCGATCGAGCGCGGCGACGTCGCCACCAGCAGCGAGATCAATACCTTCGCGATCCTGGGAGCCTTCACCCTGGCGCTGATGGTCGCGGCGCCCGGCATCGCCGAGAGCCTGATGCACGGGCTCAAGGCCTATCTCGCCAACGCCCACGCCGTGCCGGACGACGCCACCGCAATGCGGGACGCGGCGGCACGCGGTCTGTGGCTGTGGCTCCAGGCCGCGGCCGTGCCGGCGGGGCTCGCCGCCGCCGCGGGTCTCGCCGCCGGCCTCCTGCAGCACCCGCTGGTCCTCACCACCGAGACGCTGATGCCGAAATTCGAGCGGCTCTCGCCGACGGCCGGCCTGAAGCGGCTTCTCGGGATTGAGGCCCTGTTCCAGTTCGGCAAGGGACTCGCCAAGATCGGCGCTGTGGGCGTCGTCGGCGCAACGCTCCTGTGGAACGACCGCGATCGGCTGGAAGTCTTCGCCAAGCTGGACCCGACAGCATGCCTGCCGGCGATCCTGTCCCTGGGCCTGCGGCTTCTCGCCGGCATGCTGTGCGTGCACCTCGCGATCACGCTCGGCGACGCGCTCTACGCGCGATTCCGCTGGCGTAAGCGCCACCGGATGTCGAAGGAAGAGCTGAAGCAGGACATGAAGGAGGCGGACGGCAACCCGGAGGTGAAGGGGCGCATGAAGCAATTGCGCATGGCCCGGGTGAAGAAGCGGATGATGGCCGCCGTCCCGACCGCCACCGTGGTGGTGACCAACCCGACCCACTACGCCGTAGCCCTGCGCTACGAGACCGGTATGGCCGCACCGGTCTGCGTCGCCAAGGGTGTCGACGCGCTCGCCCTCCGCATCCGCGCAGTGGCGGCCGAACACGGTGTCGCGGTGATCGAGAACCCGCCGCTCGCCCGGGCGCTGCACGCCACCGTGGAGATCGACCGGGAGATCCCGGCCGAGCACTACCGCGCGGTGGCCGAGGTGATCGGCTTCGTGCTGCGCCTGCGCCGCAGGGCCGCGTAGGACACTATCCTGCCCCGTGCGGGCGAAACGCGGTGCGGGTGACCGTGCGGGAAAGCCACGCTTCCTCCACCTTTTTTCGCGAGGCTGGGCC
This sequence comes from Methylobacterium sp. CM6257, assembly GCF_054611515.1. Classification (NCBI taxonomy): domain Bacteria; kingdom Pseudomonadati; phylum Pseudomonadota; class Alphaproteobacteria; order Hyphomicrobiales; family Methylobacteriaceae; genus Methylobacterium; species Methylobacterium sp. CM6257. The sequence continues at coordinate 4,231,314 of NZ_CM137735.1, read as the reverse complement.
GAGGCTTGGCGCGACGCACGTGGTGCCACGCTGCCTTTGCCCTGATATTGCCGGCAGGCTGAACCGGGTGACTGTTCTGGAATGAAGCCGATGGCCGACGTCACTGGACCTCCGGCGCCCGCCGCGGGCCCGCAGAATGGGGGATTGCCGACCGCGAACCTGCAGGGGACCGGCTCGATCGACCGCTCGGAGCAGCCGGGCCGCGTCGGGCTGCTGCTCGTGCTCGCGGGTCTCCTCGTCGGTGCGGCCATCGGTCTGTCCTTCGTGGCCAACGAACAGGCCCAGTCGCTGATCGTCTGGCTGCTCGCCCTGCTGGCTATGGCGGGCGTCTTCTTCCTGTTCGCGCTGGCCATCGGAGCGCTCCAGCTCAGCGGAAGCGCAGCCCGAGACGACATCACCAAGGGCATCGTCGACGCCTCCCCCGACGGGAAACTGGTGGTCGAGGATGGCGGCCGACTTATCTACGCCAACGAGGCCTACCTCCGGATCGCCGGCGGCGACACCTTCTCCAACCTCGTGCCGGTGGAGCGCATCCTGATCGGCTCTCCGGAGGTCTCCGAGGCGGTCTACCGCCTGTCGCAGGCCTCGCGCGACGGCCGGGCCCATACGGAAGAGGTCCGGATGTCGCCGCCGCTGGGACCCATCGCCGGCGAGCGCAGCTTCGGATGGTACCGGGTTTCGGTCCGGCCGCTGGCGCGTCCACGCCGGGCCGCCTCACTCTGGACGGTGGCGGACATCACCGCTGAGCGCGAGCGCCAGGAGAACGTCTTCCAGGAACTCCAGCACGCCATCGACTATCTGGACCACGCCCCGGCAGGCTTCCTGTCGATCGACCCGGCGGGCGCCATCGTCTACATGAACGCGACCCTGGCCGCATGGCTCGGCTACGATCTCACGAGTGTCGGTCCGGGCGGCCCGCATCTCACCGAGATCGCCCCGGAAGCCGATGTCCTCGTGCGCACCGCCGGTCTGCCCGGCGAGGTCCGCACCGACCGTTTCGACCTCGACCTGCGCCGTCGCAACGGCCACACTCTGCCGGTGCGGCTCTACCACCGGGTCGCCTTCGGTAAGGACGGCAAGCCCGGCTCGTCCCGGACCTTCGTGATTAATCGATCGGCCGGGGCCGAGACCGACGAGCCGCAGCGCGCCGCCGAGGTCCGCCTCGCCCGATTCCTCAACAATTCCCCCATCGCCATCGCGACCCTGGACCGGACCGGCCGGATCGCCCGGGCCAACGCGTCTTTCACGCGGCTGTTCGGTACCGTGCCGCGCCAAGCCGAGGATGGCGCGATCGAGGGGGAGGGCACGCCGCGGGTCGAGCCCAACGTCGCCGATTCGGTTGCGGACCGCACCGCCCTGGAGGCCGGGCTCGCCCGGGCCGCGAGCGGCCTCGCCGATCCCGAGCCCATCGAGGTCCAGCTCAACGGTCCTGGGGGCCGCTCGGCGCGAGTCTGGCTGAGCCCCGCGGATGGTGGTGACCAGGCCCAGGAGACCGACGAGGCAGAGCGCGTCATCCTCTACGCCCTCGACACCACGGCTCAGCGTCAGCTGGAGCAGCAGGTCGCCCAGGCTCAAAAGATGAATGCGGTGGGCCAGCTCGCCGGCGGCATCGCGCACGACTTCAACAATGTCCTGCAGGCGATCATCGGCTACTCGGACCTGCTGCTGGCGAGCCACCGGCCGACGGATCCGGCCTTCCAGGACATCATGCAGATCAAGCAGAACGCCAACCGGGCGGCAGGCCTCGTTCGCCAGCTCCTGGCGTTCTCCCGGCGCCAGACCCTGCGGCCGGAGGTGATGAATGTCGGGGAGGCGCTCTCCGAGCTGACCCTGCTGCTGAAGCGCCTGCTCGGCGAGCGGGTTGCTCTGGAGCTGAAGCACGGCCGCGAGGTCTGGCCCGTGAAGGCCGACGTCAATCAATTCGAGCAGGTGATCGTGAATCTCGCGGTTAACGCCCGCGATGCCATGCCGGACGGCGGCAAACTGATGATCCGCACCGAGAACGTCACCGATCCGGGTCCGGCCGCCGCCATCGAAGGGCGGGGCGGAGCACCGGCGGGCGATCACGTGCTGATCGAGGTCCGCGACACTGGCCAGGGCATCCCGCCCGAGCTGATGGAAAAGATCTTCGAGCCGTTCTTCACCACCAAGGAGATCGGGAAGGGGACGGGGCTGGGACTCTCGACGGTGTTCGGCATCGTCAAGCAATCCGGCGGCACCATCGACGTGCAGTCTCAGGTTGGCGAGGGAACGGCCTTCCGCATCTACTTGCCGCGGCACGTCCCGCAGGCCGAGCCGGAGGAGGTCCCGCTCCTGCCACCCGCTCCGGCCCTGCCGCGGACGGAACAGGCGGCCGCAGCAGTGCCTTCGGTGGAGTCGGCGCCGCAGAAGCCGGCGGAGGCCGGCGACGCCTTCGTGCTGGTCGGCGAGCCGGCCTCCGCACAGCCGGCGGCCAAGGCGGACAAGCCGGCGCCGCGCAAGCCCGCCGCCGATCATACGGGGCAGGGGACCATCCTGCTCGTGGAAGACGAGGATCCGGTGCGGGCGGTGAACAGCCGAGCGCTCTCGGCCCGCGGGTACACGGTGCTGGAGGCGGCCTCCGGTCTGGAGGCGCTCGCGATCGTCCGCGAGGGTGCTCAGCCGATCGACCTCGTCGTCTCCGACGTGGTCATGCCCGAGATGGACGGTCCGACCCTGCTGCGGGAGGTGCGCAAGCATCAGCCCGACCTGAAGGTGATCTTCGTCTCGGGCTACGCGGAAGACGCGTTCCGCAAGAACCTGCCCGAAGGCGAGACCTTCAACTTCCTGCCCAAGCCCTTCAGCCTGAAGCAGCTCGTCGAGACCGTGAAGAAGACGATGGCGGACTGACCGTCCGCGCTTCCAGGCTACCGCGATTCCTTCGGCACGCTGGCCTAAAAAAGGCCCTTCCGAGATCCGGGATCTCGGAAGGGCTGGTCACCTGGTCTTTCGTGGCGTGCCGGGGAGGACCGCGGGCCCGGATGCGTCGGTCCTAAGCTTCGCCCTCGTCGAGATCGTCCGCAGTCGGAGCGGCGTTCTCCAGGATCCGCTCGGCCACGAGGCCGGAATTCTGACGGATCGAGGCTTCGATCTTGGCCGCCACCTCCGGGTTGTCCCGGAGGAAACCCTTGGCGTTCTCGCGGCCCTGACCGAGGCGCTGGCTGTTGTACGAGAACCAGGCGCCGGATTTCTCGACGATACCGGCCTTCACGCCGAGATCGATCAGCTCGCCGACCTTGGACACGCCCTCGCCGAACATGATGTCGAACTCGACCTGCTTGAACGGCGGCGCGACCTTGTTCTTCACGACCTTGACGCGGACCTGATTGCCGATGGCCTCGTCCCGATCCTTCAGCGTCGAGATGCGGCGGATGTCGAGGCGCACCGAAGCGTAGAACTTCAGGGCGTTGCCGCCCGTGGTCGTCTCGGGGCTCCCGTACATCACGCCGATCTTCATCCGGATCTGGTTGATGAAGATCACCATGCAGTTCGAGCGCGAGATCGAGCCGGTGAGCTTGCGCAGGGCCTGGCTCATCAGGCGCGCCTGAAGGCCAGGCTGGCTCTCGCCCATCTCGCCTTCGATCTCGGCCCGCGGCGTGAGCGCGGCCACCGAATCGACCACCAGTACGTCGATGGCACCGGAGCGCACCAGTGTATCGGTAATCTCGAGCGCCTGCTCGCCCGTATCGGGCTGCGAGATCAGCAGGTCGTCCAGATTGACCCCGAGCTTACGGGCATAGACCGGGTCGAGGGCGTGCTCGGCATCCACGAAGGCGCAGACGCCGCCCTTCTTCTGGGCTTCCGCGATGGTGTGGAGCGCCAGCGTCGTCTTGCCGGACGATTCGGGACCGTAGATCTCGATGACGCGCCCGCGCGGGAGACCCCCGACGCCGAGCGCGATGTCGAGGCCCAGCGAGCCGGTGGAAACCGTCTCGACCTCCTGCACCTTGTCGGTCTTACCCAGCCGCATGATCGAGCCCTTGCCGAAGGCACGCTCGATCTGGGACAGGGCGGCATCAATCGCCTTGGACTTGTCCTTGTCCACCGGGGGCATATCGACCACTTTCAATGCGGGCTGGGCCATCTGGCGGGCTCCTTATGAAGGGGTTGGGCGCAGTTCACAACGCGCGTCAACGCTGCCCGTATGTACTCGTTTTGTTCTCACAGAGCAAGGGCATCATAGGGCGTGCAACCGTTCCTGCGTCCGATAGGAGTACCACTGATGGCCGCGGCAAGACGTCCAGCCGAGGCTCGTCCCTATCCCGCGGAGAGCACGCTCGCTCCGCGGCTCGCTGTCCCTGCCGCCGCGCTCTTCTGAACGTCACCGCATCCCGGCCCGAGACAGACACGCGCGTTGCGGTTCCTCTCCGCCGCAAGAGATCGACGAACTGAAGAGGCTTTCATCTTCGAGGAGCCCGGGAAACGACGACGCCCGGCACGAATCCGGCCCTCGCGGGTCGAGCTTCGTCCGGGCGTTCGTCGTTCCAGTCCTTCAGGCGCTTCGAGAAAAGCCGCGTCCTACGACGCGTCATCCCACAGGCCCGGAGGTCGGGATGAGGCGGATGCGGAAGCCCGCAGCCGCCGAGATCCCGAAATCAGGCGGCTTCGCCGGCCTCGGCCTGGGCAGCATCGCCCTCGACCAGCTTCCAAGTCTTGGTCTTGGAGTAGGGGCGGCACTCCTCAATGAACACCGTCTGCCCGACCTTGGCGACGTTCGCCTCGTCGTGCGCGTGGTAGTTCTTCGAGCGGCGGACAGTCTTCTTCATCACCGGGTGGGTGAAGCGGCGCTCCACCTTGACCACGATGGTCTTCTCACCCTTGTCGCTGACGACGGTGCCCTGAAGGATGCGCTTCGGCATGGTATTCTCCTAGAGGCCCGCGTCAGCTTTTGGCCGCCTGCAGCGTCTTCGCGCGCTGCAGCGTCCGGACACGGGCGATGTCGCGGCGGACCTCACGGACGCGGGCGACGTTCTCGAGCTGGCCGGTGGCCCCCTGGAAGCGCAGGTTGAACTGCTCCTTCTTGAGGTTCAGCAACTCGTCATTCAGCTGATCCGGCGACAGCGCCTTCAGATCAGACAGTCTCTGGGTCGACTTCACGATATCCTCCGTTCAGTCGGCGATGCGCTGGACGACCCGCGTGCGGATCGGGAGCTTCGCGGCGCCGAGGCGGAGCGCCTCCTTGGCGATATTCTCGGCAACGCCGTCGACCTCGAACATGATCCGGCCGGGATGCACGCGGGCAGCCCAGTAATCCGGCGCGCCCTTACCGGAGCCCATGCGGACCTCGGTCGGCTTCGAGGAGACCGGCACGTCCGGGAACACCCGGATCCAGACGCGGCCCTGGCGCTTCATCTCGCGGGTGATCGCGCGGCGGGCCGCCTCGATCTGGCGGGCGGTGACGCGCTCGGGCTCCACCGCCTTCAGGCCGAACTGGCCGAAGTTCAGCTCGAAGCCGCCCTTGGCCGCACCGTGGATGCGGCCCTTGAACTGCTTGCGGAAGCGGGTCTTTTTCGGTTGCAGCATAGCTTCCTACCTTACGCGTGCTCGCGCTCGCGGCGTCCGCGCTCGCGGCCGCCCTCGCCATCGCGCTCGCGGCGCCCGCCGGAGCGGCCGCCCTCTTCCTGGGCCTTCTTGTCCTGGGCCATCGGGTCGTGCTCGAGGATCTCGCCCTTGAACACCCACACCTTGATGCCGCAGGTGCCGTAGGTCGTGAACGCCGTGGCGGTGCCGTAGTCGACGTCGGCACGCAGCGTGTGCAGCGGAACGCGGCCCTCGCGGTACCATTCCTGGCGGGCGATCTCGGCGCCGCCGAGGCGGCCCGAGCAGTTGATCCGGATGCCCTCGGCTCCGAGACGCATGGCCGACTGGACGGCCCGCTTCATGGCGCGCCGGAAGGCGACGCGGCGCTCGAGCTGCTGGGCGATCGAGTCGGCCACCAGGGTGGCGTCGATCTCGGGCTTGCGCACCTCGACGATGTTGATGGTCACGTCGGCCTTGGTCATCGTGCCGACGAGCTTGCGCAGCTTCTCGATGTCCGCGCCCTTCTTGCCGATCACCACGCCCGGACGACCCGAGTGGATGGTGACGCGGCACTTCCGGTGCGGGCGCTCGATGACGATCTTGGAGACCGCCGCCTGCTTGAGCTGCTTCATGAGGGCGGCGCGGATCGCGACGTCCTCGTGCATGAGCTTCGCGTAGTCGCCCTTGTTGGCGAACCAGCGGGAATCCCAGGTCCGGTTGATGCCGAGCCGGAGACCGATCGGGTTGACTTTCTGGCCCATCAGATCCTCCTCAGGCCGCTTCGGCCTGGCGGACTTCACGAACCACGATGGTGAGGTTCGAGAAGGGCTTCAGGATGCGCGCGCCGCGGCCGCGGGCGCGGGCGTGGAAACGCTTGAGAACCAGCGCCTTGCCTACGAAGGCCTGGGAGACGACGAGGTCGTCCACGTCCAGGTCGTGGTTGTTCTCGGCGTTGGCGATGGCGCTCTCGAGGCACTTCTTGACCTCAGTCGAGATCCGCTTGCGCGAGAATTGCAACTCGGCGAGCGCCGTGTCGACCTTCTTGCCGCGGATCATCTGCGCCACGAGGTTGAGCTTCTGCGGGCTGACACGCAGCATGCGCGCGACGGCCTTCGCCTCGTTCTCGGGGAGCGCGCGGGGGGTGGCTTGCTTGCCCATCTCAGCGCCTCTTCGCCTTCTTGTCGGCCGCGTGGCCCGGGAAGGTGCGGGTCGGCGAGAACTCGCCGAACTTGTGCCCGACCATCTCCTCGGTGACGTAGACCGGGATGTGCTTCTGCCCGTTGTGCACACCGAAGGTGAGCCCGACGAACTGCGGGAGGATCGTGGAGCGGCGGCTCCAGATCTTGATGACCTCGGAGCGCGAGGAGCCCCGCGCCGCCTCGGCCTTCTTGAAGAGGTAGCCGTCGACGAACGGCCCCTTCCAGAGAGAGCGTGCCATAGCGATTACTTCTTGCGGTTGTGGCGGCTGGACAGGATGAACACGTCGGTCCGCTTGTTGGACCGGGTCTTCTTCCCCTTGGTGGGCACGCCCCAGGGCGTGACCGGGTTGCGGCCGCCCGAGGTGCGACCCTCGCCGCCGCCGTGCGGATGGTCGACCGGGTTCATCGCCACGCCGCGGTTGTGCGGGCGCTTGCCGAGCCAACGGTTGCGCCCGGCCTTGCCGAGCGAGATGTTCATGTGGTCCGGGTTCGAGACCGCGCCGACGCTGGCGAAGCACTGGCCGTGGACCAGGCGCTGCTCGCCCGAGTTCAGGCGGAGCGTCACGTAGCCCTGGTCGCGGCCGACGATCTGCGCGTAGTTGCCGGCCGAGCGGGCGATCGCGCCGCCCTTGCCGATCTTCAGCTCGACGTTGTGGACGATCGTGCCCACCGGCATCGAGCCGACCGGACCGGCATTGCCCGGCTTGATGTCGACGTTCTCGCCGGCCACCACCTTGTCGCCCGGCTGCAGGCGCTGCGGGGCCAGGATGTAGCTCTGCTTCCCGTCGGGGAAGTTGATGAGCGCGATGAAGGCCGTGCGGTTCGGATCGTACTCGATCCGCTCCACGGTCGCGGCGACACCGAGCTGCTCGCGACGCTTAAAGTCGACGTTGCGCAGCACGCGCTTGTGACCGCCGCCGCGGAAGCGGACAGTGACGCGGCCGAGGTTGTTCCGGCCACCCGAGGAGATCTTACCCTCCGTCAGCGCCTTCACCGGCTTGCCCTTGTAGAGCTCACGGCGGTCGACGAGCACGAGCTGGCGCAGGCTCGGCGTGACCGGTTTGAATGTCTTCAAGGCCATCGGCTTGGATCCCTAAAACCCGTCCTCAGAGCCCGGTCGTGACGTCGATCGTGTGCCCTTCGGCCAGGGTCACAATCGCCTTCTTCACGTCGGAGCGCTGTCCGCGGAGGCCGCGGAAAATCTTCTTCTTTCCCTTGGTGACAAGGGTGTTCACGGCCGTGACCTTGACGTCGAACAGCTTCTCCACGGCCTCCTTGATCTGAGGCTTGGTCGCCTTGGGGGCGACCCGGAACACGACCTTGTTCTGCTCGGTCAGGTTCGTCGCCTTCTCGGTGATCACCGGGGAGACGACGATGTCGTAGTGGCGCGGATCGGCACTCATTTGAAACGCTCCTCCAGCGCGTCGACGGCGGCCTTGGTCAGGACGAGCGTGTCGCGGCGCAGGATGTCGTAGACGTTGATGCCCTGCACGGGCAGCACGTCGATCTGCGGGATGGCGCGGGCGGCCCGGCCGAAATTCACGTCGACCTCGGCACCGCCGATGATCAGCGCGTTCGAGAGGCCCATCTTGCCGAAGCGCTCGACGAGACCCTTGGTCTTGTGATCCTCGATCTTGATGTCGTCCACGACGATCAGGGTCGAGGCCTTGGCCTTGGCCGACAGGGCGTGGCGCAGGGCCAGCGCACGGACCTTCTTGGGCAGGTCGTGGCTGTGGTCGCGCGGCACGGGGCCGAAGGCCCGTCCGCCGCCGCGGAACTGCGGCGCCGAGGCCGCGCCGTGGCGGGCGTTACCGGTGCCCTTCTGCTTGTAGAGCTTCTTGCGGGTCCGGTTCACGTCCGAGCGATTCTGCACGGCGTGGGTGCCGGCGCGGCGCTTGGCGAGCTGCCAGCGGACCATGCGCTGCAGCAGGTCGGCGCGGGGCTCCAGGCCAAAGATCTCTTCGTTGAGCTCGACCGAGCCGGCACCGGCGCCGTCGAGGGTTTTGACATCGAGCTTCATCACGCGGTCTCCTCAGCCGCAGGGGCCTCGGGCGCCGGGGCAGACGCGCCGTTCTCGCGGAACTTGCCCGGCAGCGGAACATCGGCGGGGAGCTTGCGCTTCACCGCGTCGCGGATCTGGATCCAGCCGCCGGCGACACCCGGCACCGCGCCCTCGACCAGGATCAGGCCGCGCTCGGGATCGGTGCGCACGACGCGCAGGTTCTGGGTGGTGACCCGCTCGACGCCGAGGTGACCCGGCATCTTCTTGTTCTTGAAGGTCTTGCCCGGGTCCTGACGGCCGCCGGTCGAACCGATCGAACGGTGCGAGATCGACACGCCGTGGGTGGCGCGCAGGCCGCCGAAGTTCCAGCGCTTGATACCGCCGGCGAAGCCCTTACCGGTCGTGGTGCCGGTGACATCCACGAACTGGCCGGGGATGAAGTGGTCCGCGGTGATCTCGGCACCGACCGGGATCAGCGCGTCCTCGGTGACGCGGAACTCGGCGAGCTTCTTCTTCGGCTCGACCTTGGCGACCGCAAAGCGGCCCCGCTCGGCAGCCGAGACGTTCTTCACCTTGGCCTTGCCGACGCCGACCTGCAGCGCGACGTAGCCGTTCTTCTCGACGGTGCGGTGGGCAACCACCTGGCACTGATCGATCTTGAGCACGGTGACGGGGACATGCTCCCCCGCGTCCGTGAAGACGCGGGTCATGCCGACCTTCTGTGCGATGACGCCTGAGCGCATAGGTCTCTCCCTCGCGCGATGAAACGGTAAGCCCTAAGCCCCGGCGGGGCTCAGAGCTTGATCTCCACGTCCACGCCAGCGGCGAGGTCGAGCTTCATCAGCGCGTCCACGGTCTGCGGCGTCGGATCGACGATATCGAGCACCCGCTTGTGCGTGCGCATCTCGAACTGCTCGCGCGACTTCTTGTCGATGTGGGGCGAGCGGTTCACGGTGAACTTGGCGATGTGCGTCGGGAGCGGGATCGGGCCGCGGATGGTCGCGCCCGTGCGCTTGGCCGTGGAGACGATCTCCTTGGTCGACGCATCGAGGATGCGGTGATCGAACGCCTTGAGGCGAATACGGATGTTCTGACCGTTCATGATCCTGGAACCTTGAGAGGGACGGCGGGGTACGCGAGGCCTTCACCCCGCCGCGCCCTGCTAAGGGTGCTTGCTCGAGCTCAGTCGTTGATGGCGGCGACGACGCCGGCGCCGACGGTGCGGCCGCCCTCGCGGATGGCGAAGCGCAGCTTCTCCTCCATGGCCACCGGCACGATCAGCGCCACGTCCATGGTCACGTTGTCGCCCGGCATCACCATCTCGGTGCCCTCCGGCAACGTCACGATCCCGGTCACGTCCGTGGTGCGGAAGTAGAACTGCGGCCGGTAGTTGGTGAAGAACGGCGTGTGACGGCCACCCTCCTCCTTGGTCAGGATGTAGGCCTCGGCCTTGAACTTGGCGTGCGGCTTCACCGAACCCGGCTTGCACACGACCTGGCCGCGCTCCACGTCCTCGCGCTTCGTGCCGCGCAGCAGAACGCCGACGTTGTCGCCCGCCTGCCCCTGGTCGAGCAGCTTGCGGAACATCTCCACGCCCGTCACCGTCGTCTTGGTGGTCGCCCGGATGCCGACGATCTCGACTTCCTCGCCCACCTTCACGATGCCGCGCTCCACGCGACCCGTCACCACCGTGCCGCGGCCCGAGATCGAGAACACGTCCTCGATCGGCATCAGGAACGGCAGGTCGATCGGACGCTCCGGCTGCGGGATGTACTCGTCCACCGTCTGCATCAGCTTCAGGACGGCTTCCTTGCCGATCTTCGGCTCCTTGTCCTCCAGCGCCATCAGCGCCGAGCCCTTGGTGATCGGGATGTCGTCGCCCGGGAAGTCGTACTTCGACAGAAGCTCGCGCACCTCGAGTTCCACCAGCTCCAGCAGCTCCTCGTCGTCGACCATGTCGACCTTGTTGAGGAACACCACCAGCGCCGGCACACCCACCTGACGCGCCAGCAGGATGTGCTCGCGGGTCTGCGGCATCGGGCCGTCAGCCGCCGACACCACCAGGATCGCGCCGTCCATCTGCGCCGCGCCCGTGATCATGTTCTTCACGTAGTCGGCGTGGCCGGGGCAGTCCACGTGCGCGTAGTGACGGTTCTGCGTCTCGTACTCCACGTGCGCCGTCGAGATCGTGATCCCGCGCGCCTTCTCCTCCGGCGCCTTGTCGATCTGGTCGTAGGCCGTGAACGTCGCACCGCCCGTCTCCGCCAGAACCTTCGTGATCGCCGCCGTCAGCGACGTCTTGCCGTGATCAACGTGACCAATCGTGCCAATGTTGCAGTGCGGCTTGGTGCGGGAGAACTTTTCCTTGCCCATCAGAGCCTCCTAGATTCGAATTCGCGTTACTGAAGGAGAGATGCTTAGGCGTACTTGGCGATGACCTTGTCGGCCTCGCCGCGCGGCACCTCTTCGTAATGGTCGAACTGCATCGTGAAGTTCGCCCGGCCCTGCGACATGGAGCGCAGGTTGTTCACGTAGCCGAACATATTGGCCAGCGGCACCATCGCGTTGATGACGTTGGCGTTGCCGCGCATGTCCTGGCCCTGGATCTGGCCGCGGCGGGAGTTCAGGTCGCCGATGACCGAGCCGGTATACTCTTCCGGCGAGACGACCTCGACCTTCATCACCGGCTCGAGCAGGACCGAGCCGCCCTTCTGCAGCGCCTCACGGAAGGCAGCGCGGGAGGCGATCTCGAAGGCCAGAGCCGACGAGTCGACGTCGTGGTAGGCGCCGTCGATCAGCTCGACCTTGACGTCGACCACCGGGAAACCGGCGAGCACGCCCGCGCCGAGGACCGAGTTGAGGCCCTTCTCGACGCCCGGGATGTACTCCTTCGGCACCGCGCCGCCGACGATCTTCGACTCGAAGGCGAAGCCGGCGCCCGGCTCGTTCGGCTCGACCACGAACTTCACGCGGGCAAACTGGCCGGTACCGCCGGTCTGCTTCTTGTGGGTGTAGTCGATCTCCTGACGGCGGGTCAGCTTCTCGCGGTAGGCCACCTGCGGCTGGCCGATATTCGCGTCGACCTTGTAGGTGCGGCGCAGGATGTCGACCTTGATGTCCAGGTGGAGCTCGCCCATCCCCTTGAGGATGGTCTGGCCCGACTCCTGGTCGGTCGAGACCCGGAAGGACGGATCCTCGGCGGCGAGCTTCGAGAGCGCGATGCCGAGCTTCTCCTGGTCGGCCTTCGACTTCGGCTCGACGGCGATCTCGATCACCGGCTCCGGGAACTCCATCTTCTCGAGGATGACGGCCTTCTGCGAGTCGCAAAGGGTGTCGCCGGTGCGGGTCTCCTTAAGGCCGGCCAGGGCGACGATGTCGCCCGCATAGGCCTCCTTAATGTCTTCGCGGTTGTTGGCATGCATCAGCAGCATGCGGCCGACGCGTTCCTTCTTGTCGCGCGAGGAGTTGAGCACGTTGGCGCCCGACTCGACCTTGCCCGAGTACACGCGACAGAAGGTGATGGTACCGACGTGGGGATCGTCCATGATCTTGAAGGCGAGCATGGAGAAGGGATCCGAATCCGACGGATGGCGGACGGTCTCTTCCTCGGTCTTGAAGTCGATGCCCTTGATCTCGCCACGGTCGGCGGGGGAGGGCAGGTAGTCCACGACGGCGTCGAGGAGCGGCTGCACGCCCTTGTTCTTGAACGCCGAACCGCAGAGGACCGGATGGAAGGCGCGCAGCTGCACGGCCTTACGCACCAGGGCGCGCATCTGGGCCTCGTCCGGCTCGGTGCCGTCGAGGTAGGCGGCCATGGCGTCGTCGTCGAGCTCGACGCAGGCCTCGACCAGCTTGGTGCGGTACTCGACCGCCTGGTCCTTGAGGTCGGCCGGGATCTCGACCTCGTCGAAGTTGGCGCCGAGCGCCTCGCCCGACCAGACGATCGCCTTCATCTTGATGAGGTCGATTACGCCCTGGAAGTTGGACTCAGCCCCGATCGGCAGCTGCAGGCAGACCGGCTTGCCTGCCACGCGGTCGACGATGTCGGCAACGCACTTGAAGAAGTCGGCGCCGATCTTGTCCATCTTGTTGACGAACACGACGCGCGGCACGTCGTACTTGTCGGCCTGGCGCCATACCGTTTCGGTCTGCGGCTCGACACCCTGGTTGCCGTCGAGCACGCATACGGCGCCGTCGAGAACGCGCAGCGAGCGCTCCACCTCGATGGTGAAGTCCACGTGGCCGGGGGTGTCGATGATGTTCAGGCGCTTGTCGCGCCAGAAGCAGGTGGTCGCAGCCGAGGTGATCGTGATGCCACGCTCCTGCTCCTGCTCCATCCAGTCCATGGTGGCGGCGCCCTCATGGACCTCGCCGATCTTGTGGGACTTTCCGGTGTAGTAGAGGATCCGCTCGGTCGTCGTGGTCTTGCCGGCATCGATGTGGGCCATGATGCCGAAGTTGCGGTAGTCCTCGATCGCGTGCGTGCGGGGCATCGAATTGCTCCTGAGAGACGGCGGAACCGCTTACCAGCGGTAGTGCGAGAAGGCGCGGTTGGCTTCCGCCATCCGGTGCGTGTCTTCGCGCTTCTTGACGGCGTTGCCGCGGTTGTTGGCGGCGTCGAGCAGCTCGGCGGAGAGACGCTCGATCATGGTGCGGTCGTTCCGGGCGCGGGCGGCCTGGATCAGCCAGCGGATGGCCAGGGCCTGGCGGCGCTCGGTGCGCACCTCGACGGGGACCTGGTAGGTCGCGCCGCCGACGCGGCGGGAGCGGACCTCGATCATCGGTGCGACGTTGTCGAGGGCGGCGCGGAACACCTCGATTGGGTTGGCGCGGGCGCGATTCTCGACGATGTCGAAGGCGCCGTAGACGATCCGCTCGGCGGTCGACTTCTTGCCCTCGTACATGATGGAGTTCATGAACTTCGTCAGCACCACGTCCCCGTATTTCGGGTCCGGGATGATCTCACGCTTCTCGGCAGAGTGACGACGGGACATTGGCTTCAGCTCTCGAACAATATGGTCTTAAGCACCCCGCGCAGGCCACCTGAGCCCGAAGGCCGGCGGCATCCTTGACAGGGCCGTGGAAACGCTTGGCGGCGCCCGGAAAACCCGGGCCCCGAACTTACTTCGGACGCTTGGCGCCGTACTTCGAGCGGCGCTGCTTGCGGTTCTTGACGCCCTGCGTGTCGAGCACGCCGCGCAGGATGTGGTAGCGCACGCCCGGAAGGTCCTTCACGCGGCCGCCGCGGATCATGACCACGGAGTGCTCCTGAAGGTTGTGACCCTCGCCCGGGATGTAGCCGATCACCTCGAAGCCGTTGGTGAGGCGCACCTTGGCGACCTTACGGAGCGCCGAGTTCGGCTTCTTCGGAGTCGTCGTGTAGACGCGGGTGCAGACGCCGCGCTTCTGCGGGCAAGCGTCGAGCGCCGGAACCTTATTGCGGCTCCGCTGGATCTTCCGCGGCTGGGCGATCAGCTGGTTGATCGTCGGCATCCTGTGCCCTCTTCCTCGGTCACCTAGGCCGGACTGCACAGGGCAGCCCGCAAAGCGAATATGCGCCGGAGGGCCAGTCACGGACCCTCGGCGCGGTGTGGGCAGAGGAGCACGCCCGAAACGAACGCGCTCGTACCTACGGATCTGACTTACACGTCAGGCGATTTGAACCCTCGGAGCGCTCGGGGCGATGGCGGCGGCTTCCGGGGGTATGCCCAAGGGCCGTCGGCAGCCGATGGCCGTCCGAAGTGGCGCGCTTCTAGACGCGGTTTCCGCGCAGGTCAATGCGTCTGCGGCAGAAAACTGCGCCCGGCCGGAGGTTAAGGATCGGTCAAGGTGCACAGGCGGGCAGGCGCGAGCGACGGCGCTTCCGCACTGGCAGCGTCCGGCCCTAGGTCGCGGCGCCGGCCAGCGGTTCAGAAGAGGCTCAGGGCGCCGACGTTCGAGCGAATCGGGGCAGAAGCCGCGTGGCCACGCATGGCCGCCCGTGTCCCCCGCTGCCCTGCAGGCGGGCAGCACCGTCCGAGCCCGACAGGGGCACACAAGGAAGATCCACTGCGTCCTTCTCAGCATTCCTGGAGCGAACTCCGCAGCAGGCGAGCAAAAACGAAATTTTAATCTGTTGCCATTCTTCCGCCCGGCAGGCGATCATGATAACGGCCGCTGGAATAACTCTGTTATTAACGATTTTTACCGCTTCTTTCTTCGGACTTGAAGATCACATACTTTGATATTCTGCGGTCTACCCTTGGTCGGCATCCGCTCCGTTCTAGGCGGGCTTGGTCGGCCGCCAACCTGTCTGATGGAGGTACGCGTGCGCCGCCTTTTCGCCTTCGCCCTCGCAACCCTCCTGTCGGTGGGCGCCGCCCAGGCCGACCGTCTCGACGACATTCAAAAAGCCGGCGTGCTCCGAGTCGCCGCCTTCGACAGCAACCCGCCTTTCGGCTTCGTCGATCCGGTCACCAAGAAGATCGCAGGGCTCGATGTCGATTATGCGCAGGCCGTCGCCGACAGGATCGGGGTGAAGCTGGACGTGCGGCCCACCAACCCGGCGAATCGGATTCCCCTTCTCACTTCCGGCAAGGTCGATCTGGTGCTGGCGAACTTCACCATTACGGAGGAGCGGGCCAAGCAGCTCGATTTCAGCATCCCGTATTTCGCCTCCGGCCAGCAGTTCTTGGCCAAGAAGGGCACCTTGTCGTCGCCCGAGCAGCTGAACGGGCTCCGCATCGGCGCCGACAAGGGCACCACCAACGAGGTCGTCCTGCGCCGCGACTTCCCGAAGGCCGTCGTGGTTGCCTTCGACGACACGCCCTTCGCCTTCACGGCCCTGCGCAACGGCAACGTCCAGGCCATCACGCAGGACGGGCCGAAGCTCGTCGGGCTGCTGGCGAAGGTGCCCGACCGGCAGAACTACGAGATCCCGCCCTTCAGCATCTCCAACGACTATATCGGTGTCGGCATTCCCAAGGGCGAGACGCGGCTGCGCGACGTCGTGAACGAGACCCTGCGGGAGCTTGAGGCGGCCGGTAAGGCGGCCGCGATCTACGACCGCTGGTTCGGCCCGAACACGGACCAGCCGCTGCCGCGCCTGTTCCGAATCGGAGACCACAGCTAGACGATCCGGAGCGGCCCGGGTGTCCGCGCTGTTCGGCGATCTCCTCGCGCCGCGTTATCTGGTTTGGTTGCTTCAGGGATTCGGGGTCACCCTCGCCCTGTCGGCCGCCGTCTGCCTCGCCGGCACGGCACTGGGCCTCTCGGCGTGCTGCCTGCGCGAAGTGGGCGGCCCGCTGGCAGGGCGCGTCGTGGCCGGTTGCATCGGCCTCGTGCGCAACGCGCCGCTGCTGGTGCAGCTCTTCATCTGGTACTTCGCGGTCGCCGCTCTGCTACCGAGCGGGGTGACGGCATGGCTGAACGCGCCCCACGCCGTCGGCTTGCGCTTCGGAGCCCTGCGCTGGCCTGCATACGAGACGCTCGCCGGCTTCTTCGGGCTGACGCTCTATGCCGCCGCCTACATTGCCGAGGAGGGCCGGGCCGGGATCAATGGCGTCCGGCCCGCCCAGCATGAGGCGGCCCTCGCCCTGGGACTGACACCGATCCAGGCGTTCCGCCACATCGTGCTGCCGCAGGCTCTGCGGGTTGCCTGGCTGCCGATCGTCGGCCAGTATCTCAACACGATCAAGAACACGTCCCTGACCATGACGATCGGCCTCGCCGAGCTGTCCTATGCTTCGCGGCAGGTGGAGACCGAGACGTTCCAGGCCTTCCAGGCCTTCGGCATCGCCACGCTTCTCTATGTCGGTGCGATCGCGCTGGTGGAGGCGGCGGGCCAGGCTGCGGCCCGTCACGTTGCACCCTTGAGGTCGCGCCGATGAACCTCGCGGTCATCGGCGACAATCTCGGCTACCTGCTGTTCGGCGGCTGGCCCGATGGCCCGGTCGCTGGGCTGGCGCTAACGCTGATTCTCTCCGGCCTGTCCGGACTCGCCTCGGCCGTGCTCGGGCTCGTCCTCGGAATCGGGCTCGCGATGAGTGCAGGGTTGGCCCGGGCGGCGTTGACGCTCGGGATCGGGTTCTTCCGCGCCGTGCCGATCGTGATGCTGATCTTCTGGATCTATTTCCTGCTGCCGATCCTGTTCGGCGTATCGGTGCCGGAGATCGGCACCGTGGTGGCGGTCCTGTCGCTCGTCGGCGGGGCCTATCTTTCCTACGTGGCGGCAGCCGGCATCGAGAGCATCGGTCGTGGCCAATGGGAGGCCGGCCTGGCGCTCGGCTTCGGTCGCTGGCGGGCGCTGCGCTTCATCGTTCTGCCGCAGGCGCTCCGGGCCATGGTGCCGTCCTTCGTCAATCAGTGGACCGCGCTCATCAAGGACACGTCGCTCGCTTACGTGATCGGCGTGCCCGAACTCTCGTTCGTGGCGGCGCAGGTGAACAACCGCGCCATGGTCTATCCGGCGGAGATCTTCCTCTTCGTCGGTGCGGTCTATGCCGGCCTATGCGCCTCCCTCGACTGGCTGGCTTCCCGGCTCGCGCGGACGCGGCGAAGGATGACGGCGAACGCGGCGTAGGGCCACCGCCCGGACCGGCAGAACCCAACTGCCCCGGCACTCCGCTCTCGACCTCGAGACGTGACGGACGCGGGGATCCGACGGGCGTCCAGGATCCGATCTCGGCCGGTCCGGCCGGCGCAACGCGCCGCCTCGCGCGGGACGCGGCAAATCCTGCAGGGTTGCCGCGGGGCTCCGTACCGGATCGGGGCAGGGAGGCAGTCTCAGGGTCTACGGAAGATTAAACCGAACCACCGAATTGTCGCGACCACAGGGCGGCCGGCGCGCCGCCCCAGGTTCGCGTCAAGGATGTTGCGTATGGGTTGCGTCGCGGTCAGCAACGTCGTTCCGTTCCGGCGGGCCGTTCCCCCCCAGGCTCCGGGCGAGCGGGAGGCGCGCAACCGCCGCCGCAGCGAGCAGCGCTCGCTCCTGGACGCAGTCTACGCCACCGGCAGCATGATCGTCGCCGCGGAGGACCGCGCGATGAAGCTCACGGCGTCACGCCTCCAAGTCTATGGCTTCCTGGCGATCGAGGAGATCACCGAGGAAGGTCTCATGCGGCGGCTGCGTCCCTCCGAGGCGATTCGCGCCCGCCCCGAGCGGCCGTGGCGCCTGTCGAAGCCGGCCTGCGGCACGTCGGTCACGATTCCCAGCCTGGACGGTTTCCTGTTCGAATCGGCCGGCCAGCCGGCCTGATCCCAGCGCTCTCGCGAGACAAGGGCCGGCCCGCGGACAGGCGCGCCGGTCCAAGCTGTTCGTCGGGCCGCTGCGCGGCGACGCCTGTGCTGCGTCCCAGGTCGGTTCCGCCCCGCTGCACCTGTCCAGGCAAGGGTCAAGTTTTCAACCAACCCCTTCGCCGGCGCATGGAGCGCGAGCCGAACACGGCCTGGGAGCCAGCAACGACCCGCCGCGCCGCGGCGCCGCGACCACAGCACTGCGCCGGACCGCGTCGGCGCACCCAGGCGGCACCGGCGATTTCCCGCTGCCCGACTTGCCATTGCGGGCTGCCCGTAGTATGCGCCCGGCCTTCGCGACATTCCCGATGGGTGCTCGCACCCTGTGAACGCGGTGACCGCGCCGGTGTCTCCCGACACCGCCAGCGCGGTCGACTACATGAGCCGGGGACATCAGATCCCCATCAGGCGTCGTCCGCCGGGCAATACCGCCCGTGTGCGGAAACCCGCCTGAAACAAGGAGTCACGCACGTGATCCAGATGCAGACGAATCTGGACGTCGCCGACAACTCGGGTGCACGCCGTGTGATGTGCATCAAAGTTCTCGGCGGGTCGAAGCGCAAGTACGCCGGGGTGGGCGACGTGATCGTCGTCTCGGTCAAGGAGGCGATCCCGCGCGGTCGCGTCAAGAAGGGCGACGTCATGAAGGCGGTCGTGGTCCGCACCGCCAAGGACGTGAAGCGTCCCGACGGTTCGGTCATCCGCTTCGACAAGAACGCCGCGGTCCTGATCAACAATCAGAAGGAGCCGATCGGCACCCGCATCTTCGGGCCGGTGCCGCGCGAGCTGCGCGCCCGCAACCACATGAAGATCATCTCGCTGGCGCCGGAGGTGCTGTAATGGCCGCCAAGATCAAGAAGGGCGACAAGGTCGTCGTCCTCACCGGCCGCGACGCAGGTCGCTCCGGCGAGGTCATCCAGGTGCTGCCCAAGGAGAACCGCGCCTTCGTCCGCGGGATCAACCTGGTCAAGAAGCACCAGAAGCAGACGCAGAACCAGGAAGGCGGCATCATCTCCAAGGAGGCCGCCATCCAGCTCTCGAACATCGCGGTGGCCGATGCCAACGGCAAGCCGACCCGCGTGGGTTTCCGCATCCTCGAAGACGGGCGCAAGGTCCGGTTCGCCAAGACCACGGGGGATCAGATCGATGGCTGAGGCCGACAAGAACGCCTACACCCCGCGCCTGCGCAAGCACTACGACGAGGTGGTTCGCCAGAAGCTCATCGAGCAGTTCGGTTACAAGAACCCCATGGAAGTGCCGCAGATCACGAAGATCGTGATCAACATGGGCGTCGGCGAGTCCACCGCCGACTCCAAGAAGGCCTCCGTGGCTGCGGGCGACCTCGCGCTGATCGCCGGCCAGAAGCCGGTGATCACCCGGGCCCGCAAGGCCATCGCGACCTTCAAGGTCCGCGAGGGCATGCCGATCGGCTGCAAGGTGACCCTGCGCAAGCAGCGCATGTACGAGTTCATGGACCGGCTGATCACCATCGCGCTGCCGCGCGTGCGTGACTTCCGCGGCCTGAACCCGCGCTCGTTCGACGGCCGCGGCAACTACGCTCTGGGTCTCAAGGAGCACCTCGTGTTCCCGGAGATCTCCTACGACAAGGCCGAGCAGACCTGGGGCATGGACATCGTCGTGGCGACCACCGCCAAGACCGATGCCGAGGCCAAGGCCCTGCTCGCCGCCTTCAAGTTCCCGTTCCGGCAGTGAGACCCTCGGGTCTCAGACGCGGACACCGGAGATAGACGACATGTCGAAGAAAAGCTCAGTCGAGAAGAACGAGGCCCGCAAGGCGCTGGTGAAGCGCTTCGCGGCCAAGCGAAAGGCGCTCCTCGAGATCGCCAACAACGACGCCCTTGAGATGGAGGAGCGCTTCGAGGCGCGCCTCAAGCTCGCGGAACTGCCGCGCAACTCGTCGGCCACCCGCATCCGCAATCGCTGCGGCATGACCGGCCGTCCGCGCGCCTACTACCGCAAGATGGGCATCTCGCGTGTGGCGCTGCGCGAGCTTGGCAACCGGGGCTTGATCCCCGGCCTGGTCAAGTCGAGCTGGTAAGGAGGTCCCCATGGTTAACGATCCCGTGGGCGACATGCTCACCCGCATCCGCAATGGCCAACTGCGCCGTCGCAACGTCGTCCAGACGCCGGGCTCGCGCCTGCGCGCCAGCGTCCTCGACGTCCTGAAGGCCGAGGGCTACATCCGCGACTACGCGGCGACGGACCTCGGCAACGGCCGCACCGAGTTCGCCATCGAGCTCAAGTACTACGACGGGCGCCCCGTGATCCGCGAGATCAAACGCGTGTCGAAGCCGGGCCGCCGGGTCTACTCGTCGGTCGGCGAGCTGCCGCACGTGGCCGACGGCCTCGGCGTCACCATCGTCTCCACCCCGCAGGGCGTCATGGCCGACCACGAGGCGCGCGAGCGCAACGTCGGCGGTGAAGTGCTCTGCACCGTGTTCTGATCGGGACGGAGGAGGTTATCCCATGTCTCGCGTAGGCAAGAAGCCGGTCCCCGTGCCGGCCGGCGTTACCGCCACGGTCACCGGTCAGACGGTGAAGATGAAGGGCTCGAAGGGCGAGCTGTCGTTCGTCGTTCCCGCGCTCGTCAACGTGGCGATGAAGGACGGCGCCATCGAGGTGCAGCCCGTCAACCAGTCAAAGCCGGCGCGCTCCCTGTGGGGCACGTCGCGGGCACAGATCGCCAACATCGCCGAGGGCGTGTCGAAGGGCTTCGAGAAGAAGCTCGAGATCACCGGCGTCGGCTATCGCGCCGCGATGGCCGGCAAGGCCCTCAAGCTGTCGCTCGGCTACAGCCACGACATCGAGTACGCGATCCCCGCCGGGATCACGATCGCAACCCCGAAGCCCACCGAGATCACGATCTCCGGGATCAACCGCCAGCAGGTCGGTCAGGTCGCCGCCGAGATCCGCGATTACCGCGGACCCGAGCCCTACAAGGGCAAGGGCGTGAAGTACGCGGGCGAGTTCATCTTCCGCAAGGAAGGCAAGAAGAAGTAAGGAGGGCATCATGTCTCGCAAGCTCGAAGCCCTCGATCGCCGCAAGGCGCGCGTCCGCCGCGCGCTGCGGGCCGCCGCCAACGGCCGCCCGCGGCTCTCGGTGTTCCGCTCGTCGAAGCAGATCTACGTGCAGGTCATCGACGACGTCGCCGGCAAGACGCTGGCTTCGGCCTCGTCGATCGACAAGGCCCTCAAGGGCGAACTCAAGACCGGCGCCGACGTCGCCGCCGCGACCGCGGTGGGCAAGCTCGTCGCCGAGCGCGCCAAGGCCGCGGGCGTCACGAAGGTGATCTTCGACCGCTCCGGCTACATCTATCACGGCCGCGTCAAGGCCGTGGCCGAGGCCGCTCGCGAGGGTGGCCTGGAGTTCTAAGTCACGACGGCGGGCCGGGCGGATCCTCTTCGCCCGGCATATCCGAAACCCGATCGAGCGAGCGGCCCCGCCGGCCGCGTCAGTGAGATGGACAGGTAGACAACATGGCACGTGAACGTGAAGGCGGGGGCCGCGGCCGCCGCGAGGATCGCGAGGAGCGCGACAGCGAGTTCGTGGACAAGCTCGTCCACATCAACCGCGTCGCCAAGGTGGTGAAGGGCGGCCGTCGCTTCGGCTTCGCGGCCCTCGTCGTCGTCGGCGACCAGAAGGGCCGCGTCGGCTTCGGCCACGGCAAGGCCCGCGAGGTGCCGGAGGCCATCCGCAAGGCGACCGAGGCCGCCAAGCGCGGTCTGATCCGCGTGTCGCTCCGCGAGGGCCGGACGCTGCACCACGACGTCAACGGCCGCCACGGCGCCGGCAAGGTGATCCTCCGCGCGGCCCCGCAGGGTACCGGCATCATCGCCGGCGGCCCGATGCGCGCCGTGTTCGAGACGCTCGGCATGCAGGACGTCGTCGCCAAGTCGCTGGGTTCGTCGAACCCCTACAACCTCGTGCGCGCCACCTTCGAGGCGCTCAAGAACGAGGACAGCCCGCGCTCCGTGGCGGCCCGCCGCGGCATCAAGGTGTCGAGCCTCCAGGCCCGCCGCCGCGACGCCGACCCGGCCGACCAGTCCGAAGCCGCGGTCGCGTAAGGGGAGGGTCCGATGGCACAGAAGACTCTCCGCGTCGAGCAGATCGGCTCGCCGATCCGCCGTGAGGCCAGCCAGCGCCAGACGCTGATCGGCCTCAAGCTCAACAAGCTCCACCGCGTGGCCGAGCTGGAGGACACCCCCTCCGTGCGCGGCATGATCCGCAAGGTTGCGCACCTCGTGCGCGTCCACGGCGACGTGGCGTGAGGAGGTCCCGATGAAGCTCAACCAGATCAGCGACAATCCCGGCGCCACCAAGGACCGGATGCGCGTGGGCCGGGGCATCGGCTCCGGCAAGGGCAAGACCGCGGGCCGCGGCGTGAAGGGCCAGAAGGCCCGGACCGGCGTGTCCATCAAGGGCTTCGAGGGCGGTCAGATGCCGCTGCATCGTCGCCTGCCGAAGCGCGGCTTCAACAACCTCTACGCCCAGGACCTGAACGAGGTGAACCTCGGCCGGATCCAGGAGGCCGTCGACGCGGGCAAGCTCGACAAGGCCGCCACCGTCACGGTGGAGAGCCTGGTCGCCGCCGGCATCATCGCCCGTCCCCGCGACGGCGTGAAGCTGCTCGGCGTCGGCGAGCTCACCGCGAAGCTCAGCTTCGAGGTCACCCGCGCCTCCAAGTCCGCCGTCGAGGCGGTCGAGAAGGCCGGTGGCTCGGTCAGCGTCGTCTACGGCCAGGGTGCCTCCACCCGCGGCGGCAGCGAGGCGGCCACGGCCTGACGGGAGCGACGCGGGGACCCGTTGCACGGGCTCCGCGCACCCTATAAGCCGATCCTTCGAGCGGCGGCCCTGCGACCACGCGGGCCGCCGTTTTTCGTTTCATCCGGGCGCCCTTCGCCCGGCGACATGTCCAGGACGCGACGCTTATGGCCTCAGCCGCCGAGCAGCTTGCCGCCAATCTCAATTTCGGCGCGATCGCCAAGGCCGATGAGCTGAAGAAGCGCATCTGGTTCACGCTCGGCGCCCTCGTGGTGTTCCGGCTGGGCACCTACATCCCGATCCCCGGCATCGATCCGGACCAGTTCGCCCGGAACTTCCAGCAGCAGTCGGGCGGCGTGCTGGGCCTGTTCAACATGTTCTCGGGCGGCGCCGTTGAGCGCATGGCGATCTTCGCCCTGAACATCATGCCCTACATCTCGGCCTCCATCATCGTGCAGCTCCTGACCTCGGTGATCCCGAGCCTGGAGGCGCTGAAGAAGGAGGGCGAGTCCGGCCGCAAGGTCATCAACCAGTACACCCGCTACCTGACGGTGGTGCTGGCGCTGGTCCAGTCCTGGGGCATCGCCATCGGCCTGCAGAGCTCCTCGGCCGCGATCGATCCGGGGCCGTTCTTCCTGGCCTCGACGGTGATCACGCTGACCGGCGGCACGCTGTTCCTGATGTGGCTCGGCGAACAGATCACCTCGCGCGGCATCGGCAACGGCTCGTCGCTGATCATCTTCGCCGGCATCGTCGCCCACCTTCCGGTTGCGATCGCGGGCGCTCTGGAACTCGGCCGAACCGGCGCGCTGTCGCCTGCGGTCATCCTGGGCGTGGCCGTCGCCGCCGTCGCCCTGGTCTATTTCATCGTGTTCATGGAGCGCGCCCAGCGCCGGCTGCTGATAAACTATCCGAAGCGCCAGGTCGGCAACCGCATGTACGAGGGCCAGACCTCGTTCCTGCCGCTCAAGCTCAACACCTCGGGCGTCATCCCGCCGATCTTCGCCTCCTCGCTGCTGCTCCTGCCGGCGACGGCCGCGAGCTTCTCGGCCAATGGCGGCACCACCGGCTGGCTCGGCACCATCACGGCCTATCTCGGTCACGGCACGCCGCTGTTCATGGCCCTCTACGCGGCGCTGATCATCTTCTTCACGTTCTTCTACACCGCGGTGGTCTTCAACCCGCAGGAGACGGCCGACAACCTGAAGAAGCATGGCGGCTTCATTCCGGGCATCCGCCCCGGCGAGCGCACCGCAGCCTTCATCGATAAGGTGCTGACCCGGATCACCGTGATCGGCGCCCTGTACCTGACCTTCGTGTGCCTGTGCCCGGAGATCCTCTCCTCCTACGCAGCGGCGAGCCTGGGCTTCGGCGGCACCTCGCTGCTCATCGTGGTCTCGGTCACAATGGACACGGTGGCGCAGATCCACGGGCACCTGATGGCGCACCAGTACGAGGGCTTGGTGAAGAAGGCCAAGCTGCGTGGCGCCTCGACCACGCAACGCCGGCGCTGAGCCTGCTACAGAGGCGGGCTGACACCAAGGACACTCCCGCCTCTGGCCCGAAGGCCCGGATGCCACCCGGCTTCGGATTGGCTAGAAGAACCCGAACCCGGCGATGCCAGGGAGGCTTCGCCACCGCCGCTTGAGCCTGGACAGAGTCGGGCCAGACGAGGACAACGCCATGCGTATCATTCTGCTCGGGCCGCCCGGTGCGGGGAAGGGGACGCAATCCGAGCGGATCGTACAGCGGTTCGGCATCCCGCAGCTCTCCACGGGCGACATGCTGCGCGCGGCCGTCGCCGCCGGCACTCCGGTCGGTCTTGAGGCGAAGGCGGTGATGGAATCGGGGGGCCTGGTCTCGGACCGGATCGTGGTCGGGATCGTCGCCGACCGGATCGAGGAGCCGGATGCCCGGCGCGGCTTCATCCTGGACGGCTTCCCGCGCACCGTCGCGCAGGCCGAGGCTCTTGGCGAGATGCTGGCCAGCAAGGGCCTGAAGCTCTCTACCGTCATCGAGTTGAAGGTGGACGAAAACGCCCTCGTCGGGCGAATCGAGAAGCGTGCCGCCGAGACTCTGGCCCGCGGCCAGGCCGTGCGGAAGGACGACACGCCGGAGGTGTTCAAGCAGCGCCTGGAGGCCTACCGCGCCCAGACGGCGCCGCTCTCCGCCTATTACGCCAAGGCCGGCCTGCTTCAGACCATCGACGGCATGCAGCCGATCGACAAGGTGACGGCCGACCTGATGGCGGCGCTGGAGCCGCACGAGGAGCGTGTCACCTCCTGAGACGATCGGCTCGGGCTCTGCCAGGTGGCTGCGCCCGGTTGAACCTCACGCAGGGTGGGAGGATTGAGAGCGCATCTCCGATTGGAAGCGCCATGCCCCTCCGCCTCACCGCAGCCACGACACTCCTGCTGGCGGTTCTTTTCCCGGCGCTGCCGGTTGCCGCTCAAGGTCCGGCCCAATCCTTCGTGTATGGGCAGAAGCGGTTCCGGCACGCCTGTCGGCCGCCGCTCAAATTCGCGGCGGGCGCCTGCGTCCGCCGCTGTCCGGCGGGCTACCAATACACGGGCGGCTATTGCCGGCATCGCAACCAGCGCTTCCGCTGAGACGCCGGCGCGCGATCCGCTAAAGGCGCCCTTCACGGCGCAGGGCGCCGAAGAAGTTGACGATGTCCGTCTCGAGGGCGCGCCGTCCGAACAGACGGGATGGGTAACCCCCTGTGGTACCGTCGCGCAGCTCGATCATTGCCGTCATGACATTGTAGCGGAACACCATCCTGTGCCCGGCGAAGGTCGCCCAGAGCAAAGCCGGCCCGTCATGCTCGGTCTGAAGCTCGATGGAGCCCGGCTCAGCCTCCGCAAGCACACCGCCGATGACGGCCATTGCCACGGGAATCACCTCGTCGAGGTTCTCCTCGGCCGCCCGCAGCACCGTATCGGCGAAGGCCCGCAGCGTGGCACCATCGCTGGTCAGGATCGACATCGCCGATCTCCTCTCATGGGCGCCGCTGATACCGCGTGCGACGCATGGCAGCGCGATGGACGGATCGACGGTCGTTGACATCGGGCAAGCAGCACGCTAGCAGGCCCTCCTTCGTCCAACCGATCGATGGTCCGAGGTGCCCTGTCCAGGGCCGCCACGGGCCGCGTCGTCGTTTGACGCGCGCAGGGGCCGGCCTCCACCGGACGCGCGCAACACCGGCCCGGGTTTCCGGGCTTCATATGGAGAGTGATCGTGGCCCGTATCGCAGGCGTCAACATCCCGACCAACAAGCGCGTCGTCATCGCGCTCCAGTACATCCACGGCATCGGCCCGAAGAAGGCCGAGGAGATCACCCAGAAGGTGAACATCCCCGCCGAGCGCCGGGTCAACCAGCTGACCGACGCCGAGGTTCTGCAGATCCGCGAGACGATCGACCGCGACTACCTGGTCGAGGGCGACCTGCGCCGCGAAGTCTCGATGAACATCAAGCGCCTGATGGATCTCGGCGCCTATCGCGGCCTGCGTCACCGCAAGCAGCTGCCGGTCCGCGGCCAGCGCACCCACACCAACGCCCGCACCCGTAAGGGCAAGGCGAAGCCGATCGCCGGCAAGAAGAAGTAATTCTTTCGGATCAGGAGGCCGTGCTTCCCTCGGCCTCCTTGCCGTCGTGCCGGATGTCCTCCAACGGACCCGGCACTGGCTCGACCGGACTCTGCGGACGGATCGGCCAAGTCCCGAAAAGAATCCCGAGCGCCTGGCATTACGGGCGCGCCTGAAGGAAGAGTGAGAACAGATGGCCAAGGAACCGCAACGCGTCCGCCGCCGCGAGCGCAAGAACATCGTGTCGGGCGTCGCGCACGTGAACGCCTCGTTCAACAACACGATGATCACCATCACGGACGCGCAGGGCAACACGATCTCGTGGTCGTCCGCGGGCGCCATGGGCTTCAAGGGCTCGCGCAAGTCGACCCCGTACGCCGCCCAGGTCGCCGCCGAGGATGCCGGCCGCAAGGCCGCCGAGCACGGCATGCGCACCCTCGAGGTCGAGGTGTCGGGTCCGGGCTCGGGCCGCGAGTCGGCGCTCCGCGCCCTCCAGGCCGCGGGCTTCACGGTGACCTCGATCCGCGACGTTACCTCGATCCCGCACAACGGCTGCCGGCCGCGCAAGCGCCGTCGCGTCTGATCGAAGTCTTTTGACGGAGAGGCTCATGACGGGATCGAAGCCGCTTCCGGGCGTGCTGCGTTGGAACCTCGGGGACCTCACGGTCACCGCGCTCAACGACGGCTGGTTTCAGGCCAGCCTCGATCTCGTCACGGGGATCTCCAAGGCGGAGGCTGGGCAGCTCCAGGTGGCGGGTTTCCGCACCGAGCAGCCCAAGATCACGCTGAATGCGTTCCTGGTCACCGGAGCCGGCCGCAAGCCGATCCTGATCGATACGGGCTACGGCGATCTGGCTCCAGCCGAGACCCTCGGCCGGGCAGGGGCGGCCCTGGCGCTGACAGGCGTCAAGCCGGAGGAGATCGAGACCGTTCTGATCACCCACCTGCATCCCGATCATGTGGGCGGGCTCGTGAGGGACGGTGCGGCGCGGTATCCGAATGCCGAGATCGTGGTGCACGCCGACGAGGCGGCTTACTGGCTGCCGGACGAGGCCCTGTCGCGTGCGCCGGATGCGGCCAGGCCGTATTTCGAGGGCGCCCGCGAGGCGGTGGCGCCCTACGCCGAGCGGATGCGTGAGCACCGGGGCGGCGAGGTGCTCCCCGGCATCACGGCGGTCCATCTGCCCGGCCACACGCCGGGCCATTGCGGTTTCCGCATCGTCTCCGGTGGACAGTCGCTCCTGATGTGGACGGATGTGGTGCACCTGCCGGCGATCCAGTTCAAGAACCCGCAGGCGGGCGTGGGCTTCGACGTCGACGGGGACCAGGCGCGCGAGACGCGCAAGAAGATCATGGACGAGGTGGCGAGCGAGCGGGCTTTCATCGCCGGCGCGCATCTCGAATTCCCGGCCCTCGGTTACGTGGACCGGGACGGCGCCGGCTACAGCTTCGTGCCGGCCCTCTGGGTCGGCGGCGAGTAACGGCGGACACGGATTCAGGGACTGTTCGGGGCGCCAGGGGGCTGCCCCGGGCGGCCGAAGCGCGGGAACGGGCGTCGCGGATCCCGGGCAAGGACGAGAGGTAGGATCGTGGTCATTCAGAAGAATTGGCAGGAACTGATCAAGCCGAACAAGCTGCAGGTCACGACCGGCGACGACCCGAAGCGGGTCGCCACCGTCGTCGCCGAGCCGCTCGAGCGCGGCTTCGGCACGACGCTCGGAAATGCCCTGCGCCGGGTGCTCCTGTCCTCGCTCCAGGGCGCGGCCGTGACCTCGGTGCAGATCGACGGCGTGCTGCACGAATTCTCGTCGATCCCAGGCGTTCGTGAGGACGTCACCGACATCGTCCTCAACATCAAGACCATCGCGATCCGCTCGCAGACCGACGCCCCGAAGCGGATGACCCTGCGCAAGACCGGCCCGGGCCTCGTCACCGCCGGCGACATCGGCACGGTCGGCGACATTCAGATCCTGAACCCCGACCTCGTGATCTGCACGCTGGACGACGGCGCCGAGATCCGCATGGAGTTCACGGTCGCCACCGGCAAGGGCTACGTCCCGGCCGAGCGCAACCGCCCCGAGGACGCTCCGATCGGCCTCATCCCGGTGGATTCGCTGTTCTCGCCGGTCACCAAGGTCAGCTACCGCGTCGAGACGACCCGCGAGGGGCAGGATCTCGACAAGGACAAGCTGACCATGACGGTCGAGACCAACGGCGCGGTCTCGCCGGAAGACGCGCTCGCCTACGCGGCACGCATCATCCAGGACCAACTGCAGGTCTTCGTGAACTTCGAGGATCCGCGCAAGGAAGAGGCCGCTCCGCTCGCGCCGCAGCTGCCCTTCAACCCGGCGCTGCTCAAGAAGGTCGACGAGCTGGAGCTGTCGGTCCGTTCGGCGAACTGCCTGAAGAACGACAACATCGTCTACATCGGCGACCTGATCCAGAAGTCCGAGGGCGAAATGCTGCGGACCCCGAACTTCGGCCGCAAGTCGCTCAACGAGATCAAGGAAGTGCTCGCCGGCATGGGCCTGCACCTCGGGATGGACATCCCCGGCTGGCCGCCGGAGAACATCGAGGATCTCGCCAAGCGCTTCGAGGAGCACTACTGAGCGGCGAAGCCGCGTCGGGCTGAATCTGGCGGCTCTGCACGGCGCCGCCTGTTTGGCCGATGCAGTTCCGGGATTTCGCTGAAGCGCCGCGAAATCCCGAAAGAACCCGCCGCGGGGTCATGCGGAATGAACAGCCCCGCTGTTGGGGCGCCCGGCCGTACCGTGGCACGGCGGCCGAGACGAGAAGGAAGCCAGAACCATGCGTCACGCCTATCGCGGCCGCCGTTTCAACCGCACCGCCGAGCATCGTAAGGCGATGTTCGCCAACATGTCCGCCGCGCTGATCAAGCACGAGCAGATCATCACCACTCTGCCGAAGGCCAAGGACCTGCGTCCGGTGGTCGAGAAGCTGATCACCCTGGGCCGCACCGACAGCGTGCACACCCGCCGCCTCGCCATGGCGCAGCTGCGCGATGCCGACATGGTCAAGAAGCTCTTCACCGTGCTCGGCCCGCGCTACAAGGGCCGCCCCGGCGGCTACTGCCGCATCATGAAGGCCGGCTTCCGCCAGGGCGACAACGCCCCGCTGGCGGTGATCGAGTTCGTCGACCGCGACGTCGAAGCCCGCGGCAAGGATTCCGGTCCGAGCCAGGTCGCCGACGCGGCCTGATCCCGACGAGCGTCCCCACACTTCCGTCCTTCGAGAAGCCGTCCCGGATCATCCGGGGCGGCTTCTTCCATTTCGATCGCCCTCCGCTTCGTTGCGCGCGCAGCGAGGCAATCCGTTTGCGCCACGCGGGTCGATCGTGCGCTGACCGGGATCGCTTCGCTGCGCGCATGCCAACGATCCATCGGGCATGAAAAACCCGCCGGCTCGCGCCGACGGGTCTGGAGCAGGGTCCACGTCCTGGATGGTCGCGGGAGCTCGCCCTGGCGGCCTGCATCAGACAGGCCGGGAACTCGGCCGCGCCGCGATCCAAAAACCCCTATCCCTGCTGGAACTCGTCCGGTGGACCGTCCTGGTCCAGGTCGTTGTCACGCCGGGCGCGCGGGAAGATGCCGTGATTGCTCATGGTCCACCTCCTCTTCCTGTCCGGGAGCGCCTGGGCTCCCGCGGGGACAATGAGGGGGCAGCCGGGCCGGTTCCCCGCGTTCGTGCCGGCTCAGCGCGGCTGCCCGGTGTCTCCCAGAAGCGCGGAGACCCGGTCAGCCAGGTCCGCGGACCGGAACGGCTTGGACAGCACCGGCAGGTCCTCGGGGATCTGCATCGCCTCGGCGTGTCCCGTAAGGATCAGCACGGGGAGGCCCGGGTTCCGCTCGCGGATCGCGGCAGCGAGTTCGATGCCGCTCATGCCGGGCATCGCGAGGTCAGCCACGACGATATCGTAGCGGTCGCGTTCCAGATGGCGGAGCGCGGCCTCGCCGTCACCCGCCTCGGTGGTGCTGTGCCCGAAACCGGTGAGGAACGAGGCCGTGACGTGCCGCACCTGCGGATCGTCGTCGACGATGAGGATTCGTGCCCGCCGGGCGGTCACCGGGGCGGTGCCGGGCACCTGTGCGGCCTGCTCCGGAGCCTCGGCCACGAAGGGCAGCGCGAGCTCGACGCGCGTGCCCCGGCCGACCTCGCTGTCGATCACCAAGCGACCCTTCGATTGCTGCGCGAGCCCGAACACCATGGCGAGCCCGAGCCCGGTGCCCTGGCCGACCGCCTTGGTGGTGAAGAACGGCTCGCAGACCCGGCGCAGGATCTCTTCGGGGATGCCGGTGCCCTCGTCGGTAACGCTGATGCCGAGGTAGGTGCCGTCGGCGATCTCGGGATCGCCGGTGATGGTAAGCCGACGGGTGGCCACCGTGATGGTGCCGCCCTCCGGCATGGCGTCCCGGGCGTTGATGCAGAGATTGAGCACGGCGAGTTCGAGCTGATCGGGATCGACCTGGACCGCGGGCAGGCCGTCGGCCAGCTCGGTCCGTACGGTGACGAGGCCGCCGAGGCTGCGCCCGAACAGGTCGCTCATCCCGGTGATCAGGGCATTCACGTCGATCGCCCGGGCTTGGAGATCGTGAGCCCGGCTGAAGCTGAGGAGGCGCTTCGTCAGGGAGGCGCCGCGCTCGGCCGCCCCGCGGGCGTTCTCGATCAGGCGCTGCACCCGTGGCTGGTCGGCAACCTTCGGGCCGGCGAGTTCGAGGCTGCCGAGGATCGCGGTCAGGAGATTGTTGAAATCATGCGCGATGCCGCCGGCCAGCGTCCCGAGCGCCTGCATCTTGTCGGACTGGCGCAGCCGCGCCTCCAGCGTCCGCTGCTCGGTCACGTCCCGCTCGATCACCGCAAGATGGCTCACCGCGCCGCTGGCATCGCGGATCGGGACGCGCGTCACCTGACTCCAGTGCTCGGCACCGGTCGGGCCGTCGCTGATCAGGGCCTCGGCCACGGTTCCGGAACGGATCGCGGCCTCGTCCGCCGCGGTGACCGCGTTGGCCTTCGGGCCGAGGAGTTCATCCTCACGTCGTCCGAGGCAGGCGGGGATGTCGTTGCCGAGGAGCGCCGCTTTCCGGGCATTGAGCCGGACGAAACGTCCTTCCGCGTCCTTGAAGCTGATCGCGTCCTGGGCATGGTCGAGCAGCCCCCGCAGCAGCGCCCGCTCGGTGGCGAGATCCCGGCCGAGGCGGTGGCGTTCGAAGGCCTGCCGCACCGTGGAGCGCAGCAGGCTCGCATCCCAGGGCTTCGTCACGTAACCGACGATGCCGCCACGGTTGAGGGCCGCGATCACCGCCGTGATGTCGGCATACCCGGTGAGCAGGATCGCCTGTGCATCGTGGAAGGTGCGGGCCTCGGCCAGCAGCGCGTCGCCGGTGAGCCCGGGCATGCGCTGGTCGGAGAGCACCACGGCAATGTCGGGCTCGGCGCGCAGGATCTCGAGCGCCTCGGCGGGGCGCGAGGTCGTCAAGACCCGGTAGGAATCCTCGAAGAGATCCTCCAGGGCGATCAGGATATCCGGCTCGTCATCGACGGCCAGGATCGTCCCAATACCTGCCGCACCTGCACTCATGCGCTGGCCGCCTGCCGCGGGATACCAATCACGAAGCAGGCTCCCCCTCCCGGCGCCGTCTCTACCGTAAGGGCGCCGCTATGCGCCTGAACGACGCTGTAGGCAATCGCAAGACCCAAGCCGGTGCCGGATCCCACCGGCTTCGTGGTGAAGAACGGCTCGAAGATCTTCTCGCGCAGCCCATCCGGGATGCCCGGACCCGTATCGCTGATCCGGATCTCGTCGAGATCGGGAGTCGACTGGGTCACGATTCGGATTGTTCCTCCCTCCGGCATGGCATCCGCGGCATTGCCGAGGATGTTCATCACTACCTGGTTGAGCAGGGCCGGGGTGCAGTGGATCTCCGGGCGACCCGAGAAGGTACGCTCCACCGCGATCCGGTCGCCGAGCTTGTGCTGGATCAGCGCCAGCACGGTCTCGATCGCCTCGGGCACGTTGACGAGCGCCCGCTCGCCCTCGTCGAGCCGCGAGAATTTCCTGAGGTTCAGCACCAGCTCCTGGATGCGGGTCAGCCCCATCCGCATCGAGCCGACCCGTTGGCGCGCCTTCTCGATGGCCCGGGCGGCAACCTCCGGGGCGGCATCCGGCAGCTCCCCGAGCAGGCGCTCGACGGTGCCCTGGTGAGCCAGGATGAAGGCGAGGGGATTGTTGATCTCGTGCGCGATGCCGGCGACGAGCTCGCCGAGGGAGGCCATCTTGGCGGCCTGGACCAACTTGGCCTGCGCCTCCGTGAGCTGTCGGTTGGCGTCGGCAAGATCGCGGTTGGCACGCTCAAGCGCGTCGGCGAGCCGGGCTCGGGCCTCGGCCGCCTCCGCCTCGGCCCGGGCGCGCTCAACAGCTCGCTCCCGCTCGCCGAACTGGCCGGCGATGCGCCGGTCGTCCTCCTCCAGCAGGCGGCGGCGCACGAAACCGCGCACCCGAAGCGCCAGGACCTCTGCATCGGACTTCGAGACCACGTCGTCCGCACCGGCCGCGAAGGCTTCGACTAGAAAGTCCTTGGCCGGGTCGCTGCCGGCAATGCCGACGAGGTGGAAGCCCGCACCGGCCGCCTGCCCGGACCGTCGCTGGCTGATCACCCGGCACAGGGCGAGCCCGTCGTAGGCGTGGCCCAGGAGATCGACCGTCACGCAGTCGAAGGCCTCGTCGCCGGCGGCGGCATCGAGGGCGGCGAGCGCCGTCTCCGGCCCGTCAGCCGTCGCGACATGGTGCCCCTCCTGGCCCAGCAGGCCGGCCAGGAAGGTCCGGTAGGTGGCGCTGCCGTCGATCACCAGGATCCGTCCCCGCCGGAAAGCGGCCGCGCCCGGGCCCTCGGCATCGCCCGTCGCGCGGCGCTCGCGCAGGAGGGCGCGGATGCGCAGGATCATCAGATCGCGGTCGGCGGATTTCGGCAGGTAGGCGTCGGCGCCGCTCTCAAGCCCCTGCCGCTCGCCGCCGCTGCCGCCGGTGAGCATCAGGACGGGCAGCGCCCGAGTGCGCAGGGACAGGCGCATCTGCCGGATCAGCTCGTCGCCGTTCATGCCCGGCAGGTGGTAATCCGCCACCACGAGGTCGGGCTGGCTGCGGTTGAGATGGTCGAGGGCGGTCTCCGCCGAGGCGCAGCGCTCCACCGCGAAGCCGTGGGCCTCCAGCAGGAGACGCAGTTCCAGGGCCTGCGTCTCCGAATCCTCTACCAGCAGGATCCGGGCAGGCCCCTCGGGCGCGCCGGCCTCCGCCACCGTCACGGCCGCGGCCCCGATTCGATGAGCCGCAGAACGTGGTCGGCGATGCGGTCGAGGGGCAGGACGGAACGGGCGGCGCCGAGCCGGACGGCCGCCGCCGGCATGCCGTAGACCACCGCGGTGCTCTCGTGCTCGGCGACGGTCTGGGCGCCGGCCCGGTGCATGTCGGCGAGGCCGGCCGCCCCGTCCTCGCCCATGCCGGTGAGGAGCACGCCGATGCCGGAAGCCCCGCTTTGCCGGGCCATGGAGCGGAACAACACCGTGGCGGCCGGACGCTGGCCCGAGACCGGCGCGGAATCGACCACCCGGAGAACCCGGCCCGACCCGACCTCCAAGTGGCGGTCGCCCGGCGCCACGTAGACGCGTCCGGGCTCGGCCCGTTCCCCATCCCGGGCAATCGCGACCGGAAGGGCAACGACGCTGTCGAGCCAGCTCGCGAAACCATCCATGAAGGTCGCCCCCATGTGCTGGACCACCAGCACCGGCAGCGAAAAGTCCTTCGGCAGCGCACCGATCACCCGGGCGAGCGCCGGGGGGCCGCCCGTGGAGGCCCCGATCCCCAGGAGACTCGGCGCCTGTCCGGGGCGTTCGGCCGGGGCGGGGGCGGCGACCGGGGCGGTGCGGCCCGCCCACTCGGTGCCGATCGGGCGGCGGCGGATCACCGGCACCTGGGCCATGATCCGCAGCTGCGTGCAGATCTCGCCGGCGACGGCCTCGTAGCCGGCATGGGTCGTCGCCACCGGCTTCTCGACCACCGAGAGGGCGCCGGCCCTGAGCGCATTCATGGAGATGCGCAGGGAGGAATCCTCCACCGAATCGGCCACCACGACGATCGGGGTCGGGTGCTCGGCCATGATCCGCCGCGTCGTCTCCAGCCCGTCGATGCCGGGCAGGCGGATATCCATCGAGATCACGTCCGGCCGCACGGCCTGGAGCTTGGCCAGGGCCTCCTCGCCGGAGGCGACGGCAGCCACGAGTTCGAGCCGGGGATCACGCGAGACGATGTGGCGCAACAGCTCGCGCACCACGAGGCTGTCCTCAACGAGCATGACGCGGACCGGAGTCATAGGAGCTGCCCGATCGTGTCGAGCAGCTGGCGCTGATCGAACTTCTGCTTGGTCAGGTAGGCGTCGGCGCCGAGGTCGAGGCCCCGCGCCACGTCGGCGGCGTCCCCGCGGGAGGTCATCAGGATCGCCGGAAGCCGGGCGAATCGCTCGTCGGCCCGCAGCGCCTGGAGCAGCCCGAACCCGTCGAGCCGCGGCATCTCCACGTCGGCGAGGACGAGGTCCACGGGCTCGATCTCGGCGCGCAGCCGGTCGAGAGCGTCCTGGCCGTCGACGCAGACGACCACGCGGTAGCCGGCGGCTTCCAAGATTCCCTTCTCCAAGGTCCGGGTGGTGATCGAATCGTCGACGACGAGGATCGTCGCACGCGCGGATGCGCGCGGCGCTGTGTGAGTCGTCGAACGTGGAGCCTGCGCCATCGTTCCGGCCGATGCGACAACCGCGCGGGCGGCGAGCCCCTCGGGATCGAGAACGAGCACCGGCACGTCGCCCGGCAGCACCGCCGTGCCGGCGATCAGGCCGGGATCGGCCCCGAAGGCGGGCGCGGGCAGGACGAGGAGCGAGCGGACGTCGTGCAGGCGGTCGACGGCGACCACCACGCGGCCACCGGCCCGCAGGACGACGGCGATCACCGTGTCGGGATCGGCCGGATCCGGGACCTCACCGAGGAGGCCGGCAAGGTCGCTCACCGGATGGCTCGTCGCCGCGTCCCCCGCGCCGAGCCGCAGGATCGAGCGCCCCATCGCCATCGGCAGCTCGGCGCGCTTCAGGCGCAGCAGGCGCTCCACGGCGCCGCCCGGCAGGGCGTAGATGCGGCCGGCCGCCTCGACCAGGAGCAGGCTGCGCCGGGCCGCCGAGAGCGGCAGGCTGAAGATCAGGGCGGTGCCGGCCGGCTCGCGCGGTTCGAGGCGGACGCTGCCCAGGAGCTGGCGCGCCGCGTCCGCCGCCACCGAGAGGCCGTAGCCGCGCCCCGACAGGGTATCGACCGCCTCCGCGGTGGAGAAGCCGGGCTCGAAGACGAGGCGCAGCAGGGTTTCCGGATCGGTCGGGGTTCCCGGGGCGAGGAGGCCGTGCCTCCGCGCCGCGGACTCGATCCGGGCGAGATCCGGACCGGGCCCGTCGTCGAACACCGTGACCTGGAGGCGGGACCCGCGCACGGCGACCTCAAGCCCGAGCCCCAGTGCCTCGGGCTTGCCGGCGGCGCGGCGAACCTCCGGCGTCTGCCAGCCATGGCTCAGCGCGTTGCGCAGGGCGTGGAGAAGCGGATCCTTCAGCACCTGGAGCGTGCCACGCTCCACCGGCAGATCGAGGCCGCGCAGGTCGAGATCCACCTCCCGGCCCTGCTCGCGCGCGGTCTCCCGGAGCGAGCGGGCGAGGGGGGCGAGAATCGTCTCCGCCGGCACCAGGGCGAGGCGCTCGGCCGCGGCGCGGACGCGGGACGCGGCCCCTTCGATGGCGTTGGAGGCGGCCGCCTGACGCCGGGACAGGTCCGCGGCCTCCCGGGCGAAGGCGCCGACGCGGGCCGCGAAGGCGCGCCATTCCGGCCGCTCCGCCTCGGCCCCGGCGGCGAGCGCCTCCGCGCCGGCGCGCAGATCCCGGGCGAGCCGGGCCAGCCGCGCGAGGCTTTCCGCGGCCGGGGCCCGGCCGGCCAGGGTGCTGGTCAGGTCGTGGCTCGCCCGGGCCATCGCCTCCACGGCCTCGCCCGGCACCCGCAGGAAGGCGGCGCCCGGATCAGCGGGCTCGGGCGCGGCCTTCGGGGCGGGCGGGAGTACGGCCGGCTCCGGAGCCGGCCCGGCTGGCGGCGGAGGCGGCTCGGACGGCTCGACCGCCGGCGCGGTGGCTTCCGGCGCTTCGCCGGGCCGCCCGAGGAGCCGGCCGAGGGCCGTCAGGGCATCGGCCGGCATGTCGGGGCCGGCCCCGTCCTTGAGGCCGGCGACGTAGGATTCGATCCGGTCGAGGGCGAGATGGACCGCGTTGGCCGCCTCCCGGTCCAGGGCGGAGGCGCCAGTGCGCACACCTTCGAACAGCGTCTCCAGCCGGTGGGCGACCGCCTCGACGGCCGGCAAGTCGACGGCGCGCGCCGCTCCCTTCAGGCTATGGGCACGGCGGAACACGTCGTTCCAGTCCGGGGTGGCGCTGCCGAGCGCCCCGCGGATCGCCGCGACGTGTTCCCGATGCTCGACATCGAAGGCGGCGAGCAGGAGCTGGCGGATGTCCTCGGCCAAGGCGCTTCCGGCCTCAGTGCCGGTAGCGCTCGGCGAGCGCCATCAGCGCCTGGGCCAGCTCCGTAAGGTTGGCCGAGGCGGTCTCGACCTGCCGGGTTCCGGCCGCGGTCTGCTGGCTCGCCTGACGGATGTTCTGGAGCGCGCCCATCACCTGCTCGATGCCGAGCTGCTGCTGGTTCGTGGAGGCGACGATCTGCTGGAACGTCTGGACGTTCTCCTCCACCCGGGCGGTGATCTCCTCGATGGTCCGCTGCGTGGTGTCGGAGCGGGTCTTGCCGGCCGCCGCCCGCTTGACCGCCTCCTCGGTGAGCATGACCGAGGTGTTGATGCCGCGCTGGATCTCGCCGAGGATCCCGCGCACCTGCCCGGTGGCCGCCTTGGCCTGATCGGCCAGCAGCTTCATCTCCGAGGCAACGACGGAGAAGCTGCGCCCGCTCTCTCCGGCGGCGGCGGCCTCGATGGCGGCGTTGAGCGCTAGGAGGTGCGTGCGCTCCGAGATGTCGTTGACGGTCTCGATGATGTCGCCGATCGTCTGCGTCTTCTCTGACAGGCTGACGATGTTGCCGGCCACGGCCTCGGCCTGCTCGCGGATCGCGTCCATGGCCTTTGCGGTGTCCGACACGGCGCGCAGGCCCTGCCGGGAGGTCTGGGCGGTGGCCTGGGCGGTGGCGATCACCTCGGTGGCGCGCTTGCTGATCTGCGCGCCCGAATGGGTGATCTCGTCGACCGTCGCGGCGGTCTCCTGGACGGCGGCGAATTGCTGCTCCACCGAGGCCGCCTGCTCCTGCGCCGAGGCGCGGATCTCGGCCGCGGCGGCGTTGAGGTCGGCGGTGGCGGCCCGGTTGGTGCGCGCGAGATCGGAAAGACCGGCCACCATCGCGTTGAGCGTGGTGGCGAGGCGGCCGATCTCATCGCGTCCGCGGGCATCCAGCTGACCTGACAGGTCGCCCTCGCCGACCCGGGCGACGAAGGCCATCACCGTCTCCAGCGGTCGCACCACCGCGCGGCTGATCAGCCATGTGACGATGATCGCGAGCAGGACCGCGGCGGCCAGCGTCAGGTAGATCGAGAGACGCGAGCGGTCATACACCTCCTGGGCGGCGCGTTGGCCCATCGCCATGCCGCCGTCGAGCAGCGTCCTGAGATTTTTGATCCCGTCGAGGAAGGGCGTCTGCTGGCGGGTGATCTCGTCGTTGCGGGCCTCGACGGCGGCGACGTCCTGCTTGGCGATGGCGGCGAACTGCGCCTCACCCAGGCTCTTGACCTCGCGGAAGGCGCGCTGGACGTCGCCGGCGGCCGCGGCGATCCGATCCCAGGCGGCCACACGTTCGGCGGAGGCCGAATAGGCCCGATACTCGGTGGCGAGCTGGACCGTGGTGGCGAGGCGGTTCTCCACCTGGGTCGCGGTCTGGCGCCATGCCGCCACGGTGTCGTCCGTGCGCGTCGACCGGCCCTGACTCTGCATCAGCATCGCGATCACGGCATTGCGGCGCAGGAGTCCGAGATCACGGGCCTCGTTCCCGAGATCGTCGAGCTGGCGCAGGACCGTCATGTCCCGCCGGACGATCGCATCGGTGGTGTCGCGCACCGCCCCGATCTGCTCCAGCGCGTAGAGGCCGAGCGCCACGATCACCACCGTGACGGCGAAGAAGCCAAGGAGGATGCGTCTTCCGATCGAGAGCGTCACGGTCGGGGCTGGCTCCGGTTTGGGGCGAGAGGGCGGGCCGGTCAGGGCAGCGCGCGGCGCAGGAGGCGGGGAAGATCGATCACGACGAAGTCCGGGCCGCCGTCGCCGGCGGAAGCGGGGGCATAACCCGAAGCGGCCTCGTTGCCCAATCCGTGAGGATCCGCAGCGCCCGGCAGCATCGCGACAGTGGATCCGGCCGTGCGGGTGATGCCCAGCACCCGGTCGACCGCGAGGGCGACGGGGTGCGGCTGGGCGCCGCGCAGCACGACCAGATGGCCCGCCGCTGCCTCGGTATCGGGGGCAGGCTCCGGCCGGCCGAGCGCCCGGGCGAGGCTGAGCACGCCCACGATCTGGCCCGAGAGGGCGATGAGCCCGAGAAGTGCCGGCACCGCGCCGGGCATCGGTGTGCAGGGACGCATCGGCAAGACCTGCGCGACGGCGGACAGCGGCACACCGTAGCGCTCGCCGCCGCAGGCGCAGACGAGATGGTCCAGGCCCGCGTCGGATTCCACCGCGGCGCCGCCGCGCCGGGCCAGGGCGGCCGTGCGCGCGGCCCGCAGCTCCCGCGCCGTCCGGGGCCGCGCCCGCTCGCGGCTCTCCTGTGCGGTCGGGCCTGCCCCCATCAGGAACTCCTGCTGCCGGTTCCGCGGTCTCGACCGAGCGCGGCGCGGGCGGCGGCCGCGCCGGCGGCGATCTCGCCGGCGGTCGCACCGTCGCCTTCGGGCACCGCTGTATCCGCTCCCAGGGCTTGGCTCAGGGCGATCGCATTGTCGAGGGCGCGGGCCGCCTCGTCGGAACGGCCGAGCGCGATCAACAGCAGCCCGAGGTGGTAATGGGCCATCACGAAGCCCCGGTCTAGGTAGAGCGCCGCCCGCAGCGCACGCTCGGCCTCGATATCGCGGCCGAGGGTGCGGGCCAGCAGGCCCTCGTAGAAGCGCAGGGCCGGGTCGGCGGGATCCCGATCGAGGGCGGCGCGCAGCGCCCGCCAGGCCGCGCCGGTCTCCCCGGCATCCGCCAGCGCACGGATCCGGTCGAGGCCCTCGGGCTCGCCGTCTTCGCCCATGCGGGCATCGTCGGTCTTCGCCATCTCACCGGCCGCATCCGCGGTCGTCCCGGCGGCGCGGAAAGCCGTCTCATCGGCGGGCGCACGGAGCAGCACGTCGGCGATCCGCGCGACGGACAGATCGTCGATCTCCTCCGGTGCGTCCTGGCCGGAATACGGCTGCGCGCCCGGCACCGGCACATCGTCGGCGAATGCCGGGACCGGCCATACCGGGACCGTCGGCAGCGCATCCGCGAGGGGGCGGTAGGCCACGGTCCCGGGTAGACTCACGGATTCGAGGAAGCCCGAGAAGGCGGGGCTCGGCTCCGCGTGGCCGAGCAGGAGCCAGCCATCCGTCCGCAGCCTGCGGCTGAGGCCGCGCACCACCGCCGAGACCGTCCGGGCATCGAAGTAGATCAGCACGTTGCGGCACAGGATCAGGTCGAAATCCTCGCCCTGCGGCGGTCCCGGCTCGACGAGCGTCAGGAGGTTGCGCCGCTCGAACCGCACCAGCCCGCGGAACTCGGGCCGCAGAGCGTAGCCGCCCTCGCGCCTGATGCCGGGCGCGGGCGGCAGGCGCGTGAAGTAGCGCAGCCTCTCCTCCGGCGGCATCGTGCGCAGCGCCCAACGGCCGTACTCGGCGGCACGCGCGGTGGCCAGCGCCTCGGTGCTGATGTCCGTGCCGAGGATCACGACCCGCCAGTCCTGCAGGGCCTCTCCGAGGAGTTCC
Source organism: Methylobacterium sp. CM6257 (assembly GCF_054611515.1). Taxonomy (NCBI): domain Bacteria; kingdom Pseudomonadati; phylum Pseudomonadota; class Alphaproteobacteria; order Hyphomicrobiales; family Methylobacteriaceae; genus Methylobacterium; species Methylobacterium sp. CM6257. The sequence continues at coordinate 4,190,872 of NZ_CM137735.1, read as the reverse complement.
CGGACGAGGATGGCCAGGGAATAGGGCTCGGCCCCCGTCGAGCAGCCGGCGCTCCAGATCCGCAGGGAGCGCTCGCCCGCCCGGGCGGCGATCAGCGCCGGCAGGATTGTCTCGCGCAGGGCCTGGAACTGCTCGGCGTAGCGGAAGAAGAAGGTCTCGCCGACGGTGATCTCGGCCTCGAGCTGCGCCCATTCCGCCTCGCCCTGCGCTCCGTCGGCCAGGAGGGCGGCATAGGCCGTGCAGTCGGGTGCGGCGGTGGCACGGAAGCGTCGCCGCAGGCGCTCGATCAGGAGGTCGTCCTTGTCGGCATAGTAGTGGTGGCCCGTGCGCGCGATGATCCGCGCCTTCAGCGCCGGGTAGGCGGGATCGGCGCCCGGATCGGGGCGGGAACTACCCGGACGGGACATCGCGGACTCAGACGGACTGTGGCAGCGCGTCGAGACGCTCGGCCGCGGCCTGCGCCAGGGCCTCGACGCGCACCCGTTCCTGCGCCGTCAGGAGCCGCTCCGGCGCCAGCGCGTGGACGAGGCGGTCACCGAGGACCAGCTCGGCCGCGACGCAGCCGTTGAGCGTCCCGCCCTCCTCGGCCGGCCGGATAGCGGAATCCGGCACGGTCACGAGGTCGGCGACCCGGTCGACGAGGTAGGCGAGGGACTCGCCGCGGGTGAGGACGAGATGCGCGTAGAGGCCGGGGTTGCACGCGGCCGGACGCAGGCCGAGCAGCGGCGCCAAGTCGATCACCGGGACCGGCGTCCCGCCGAGATTGAGGAAGCCAGCCAGCCAGCCTCCGGTCGCCGGCGGGGTATGAAGATCCGGCAGCGGCAGGACCTCGGCGACGGCGGCGCGAGGCAGGGCGCAGAATGTCCCGGCCACATCGAGGAGGAGATAGGCCGATCCGCTGCTGGCCACCGCCACCCATTCCCCCTGATCTGCGATCGCGGCCTGGCCGGGACCGGTCGCGAAATAGGCCGAAGCCGCGCTCCCGGCAATCGCCCGGGCCAGGCGGCGCACGCCTGCGGAACCAAGTCTCGGTTCAGCCGCTTATTTTCCGACGCAGCGGCCTCGCTCCCACCAGGGGCGGGGCCTCGCCTGCGCCGGTCTACGCCAGGGATTGACGATGAGGAAACTTCTGTTGGCCGCCGCGTCGCTGACGCTCCTCGCGGGCTCCGCCTACGCCCAGGGTAACTCGCCCTACAACTCCGCTGGCTCGCAGGCCGGTGGACCGCGCGGCGGCATGGAGCGTGCCGCAGAGGGCACCGCTATTGAGCAGGGCACGGCCCCGGCGACCCGCCCGGCGGTGCGCAAGCGCGTGAAGCACAAGCGGTCGATGAAGCATCACCGCCGGATGCGCCACCAGATGTGATCATCCTCGGGCCTGGCCGCAGAAGCGGCAGCGCCCCGGACAGCCCGGCCTGTCGCACCCGCGGCAGGCCTTTTTCATGCCTGCCGCGCAACCCGCGGGGTGGACGCGGCCGGAAGCATAGTTCCGGTTTCTCAGCAGTTGCCGGACAGGAGCGCGCGGTCCAAGCTCGCACGAAAGCCACACCAACCGAAAGATGTTCGCAAACGAACATCCGGCCACCGAAGGTGGCGCAGCAGAGCCCGGCGAAGACGGGGCCAAGGGAAGCGCGAGGGAATATCGATGTCGCGACCGCTCGACCGGAGATCCGAGGACAGGATCGAGGCGACCGGGGTCGAAGGCCGGCGCAGCGCCATCGTGGCCGCGGTCCGCCAGCGGGGCTTCGTCACCATCGAGGCCCTGGCGGCGCAGTTCGGCGTCACCGTCCAGACAATCCGGCGCGACCTCAACGAGCTGAGCGCCGAGGGACGCCTGGAGCGCTACCGCGGCGGTGGCGGGCTGCCCTCCAGCATCGAGAACATCGATTACGCCGACCGCCGAGTGACCCTGCTACCGGAGAAAACCCGCATCGGTCGGCTCGCCGCCAGCCGGATCCCCTCGCACTGCTCGGTCTTCATCAACATCGGTACGACGCCCGAGGCCGTCGCCCGGGAGCTGACCCGGCACGACGACCTGAGCATCATCACCAACAACCTCAATGTCGCGATCTCCCTGGCGGAAGCCACGGAATTCCGAATCGTCGTGGCGGGGGGCACGGTGCGCAACCGCGACGGCGCCGTGCTCGGCCAGCTCACCTGCGACACGCTCAGCCAGTTCCGCGTCGATGTGGCGGTGATCGGCATCAGCGGCATCGACGCCGACGGGGCGCTCCTCGACTACGACTACGAGGAGGTGCGGGCAACGCAGACCATCCTGGCGAATGCCCGCAAGACCTTCCTGGTCGCTGACCACACAAAGTTCACCCGCCGTCCGATGGTGCAGGTCGGGCGGCTGGACCAGATCGACACCTTCTTCACCGACCGGACGCCCCCGGTCGAGATCGTCGCGCTGATGGATCGGCAGGGCGTGACCCTGGCGGTCGCCGACAGCGCGGGCGAACCGTAACGAACATTCCTTTTTTCGCTTGCGAAAGTAAGCCGCCGGTTCAATATAGTGCCAGCCCGCCAGGAGGGCGGGCATGGAGGAATCATGGCGGCAGCAACGCGCCAGCGCGAGCCGTCCGACGCCTACGATCTCCTGATCATCGGCGGCGGCATCAACGGGACCGGCATCGCCCGCGACGCGTCCGGCCGCGGCCTGTCGGTCATCCTGGCCGAGCGCGGAGATCTGGCGGGCTTCACCTCCTCGTCCTCGACGAAGCTGATCCATGGCGGCCTGCGCTATCTCGAATATTACGAGTTCCGTCTGGTCCGGGAGGCGCTGGCCGAGCGCGAGCGGCTGCTGCGCCTCGCCCCACACGTGATCTGGCCCCTGCGCTTCGTCCTGCCCCACGACGAGGGCCTGCGCCCGGCCTGGATGCTGCGCCTCGGCCTGTTTCTCTACGACCACCTCGCGCGGCTGCGGACCCTGCCGGGCTCGCACGCGATCGATCTGCGCAGCTCCGATTACGGTGCGCCACTGCAGAAGCGGCTGACCCGCGGCTTCGTCTATTCGGACTGCTGGGTGGAGGACAGCCGCCTCGTGGTGCTCAACGCCATGGATGCGCGGGAGCGCGGCGCCACGGTGCTGACCCGGACCGGCGTGGTCTCGGCCCGGCGCGAGGGCGAGGGGTGGGTTGCGACCCTGCGGGACGAGCGCGGCGGCGCCGAGCGCACGATCCGCGCTCAGGCGATCGTCAACGCCGCCGGCCCCTGGGTCAGCGCGACGCTCGGGGGCACGCTCGGCATCAACAGCCGCGCGGCGGTGCGCCTGATCAAGGGCAGCCACATCGTGGTCAAGCGGCTGTTCGCGGGCGATCAGGCCTACATCCTGCAGCAGCCCGACAAGCGCATCGTCTTCGCGATCCCCTACGAGCGCGACTTCACGCTGATCGGCACCACGGACGTCCCCTACGAGGGCGAGCCCGGACCGGTCTCGATCTCCCAGGGAGAGACCGACTATCTCTGCGGCTGCATCAACCGCTCCTTCGACGCGCGCATCACCCCGGCCGATGTGGTCTGGAGCTATTCGGGCGTGCGCCCGCTCTACGACGACGCGGCCGAGAACGCCTCGGCGGTGACCCGCGACTACGTCCTCGACGTGGAGGACCAGGGCGGCCAGGCCGCCGTGATCTCGGTCTTCGGCGGCAAGATCACGACCTACCGGCGGCTCGCCGAGCACGCGCTGGAGAAGCTCAAGCCGTATTTCCCGAGCCTCAAGAAGGCCTGGACCGGCGACGCGGTTCTGCCTGGCGGCGCCATGAAGGATGCGGATTTCGACCAGTTCCTGGCCAAGCTGATGGCCGAGAAGCCGTTTCTGCCTGACGAGACCGCGCGGCGACTCGCCCGCGCCTACGGGACCCGGGCGCGGGACATCGTCGGGACCGCGCAATCCATGGCCGATCTCGGCGAGGTCTTCGACGGCGGGCTCACGGCGGCCGAGGTCGATTACCTGCGCACCGAGGAATGGGCGGTGACCGCGGAGGACGTTCTCTGGCGGCGCTCGAAGCTCGGCCTGCGCACAAGTGCGGACAGCGCGGCGCGCCTGACCGCCTACCTCGACCGCAAGGCCGAGGCGGCATGATCTTTTCGGCCTCGATCCGGCGGCAGACCGGTCGGGCATCTCAGGGGAGGAAACGATGAGCCGTTACGTCGGAGCCATCGACCAGGGCACCACGAGCAGCCGCTTCATCGTGTTCGACCGCGAGGGCAGCGTAATCGCGCTGGCCCAGGCCGAGCATGCGCAGATCTACCCGGCACCCGGCCATGTCGAGCACGACGCCAGCGAGATCTGGAGCAAGACGCAAGCGGTGATGCGCGAGGCGCTGGAGAAGGGCGGCCTCCAGCCCTCCGACCTCGCAGCCGTGGGCATCACCAACCAGCGCGAGACCACGCTGATCTGGGACAGGAAGACCGGCAAGCCGCTGCACAACGCCCTGGTCTGGCAGGATACCCGCAACGACCGGCTGGTGGCCGAGTTCGCCCGTGACGGCGGCCGCGACCGGTTCCGCGACCTCACCGGCCTGCCGCTGGCGAGCTATTTCTCGGGCCTCAAGCTGCGCTGGCTTCTCGACCACGTCGAGGGCGCGCGTGAGAAGGCCGAGGCGGGCGATGTGCTGTTCGGCAACATCGACACCTGGCTCGTCTGGAATCTCACCGGCGGCACCGCGGGCGGCCTGCACGTGACCGACGTGACCAATGCCAGCCGCACGCAGCTCATGTCGCTCAAGACCCTGGAATGGGACGACGGGATGTTGAAGACCTTCGGCATCCCCCGGGCGATGCTGCCGAAGATCGTCTCGTCGAGCGAGGTCTATGGGGAGACCAAGGCCCCGTTCGCGGGCGTGCCGATCGCCGGCATCCTGGGTGACCAGCAGGCAGCCCTGTTCGGCCAGACCTGCTTCGTCCCAGGAGAGGCCAAGAACACCTACGGCACCGGCTGCTTCGCGCTGATGAACACGGGAGAACAGCCAGTCCCGTCGAAGGCCGGCCTCGTCACCACGCTCGCCTACCGCCTCGATGGCGAGAAGCCCGCCTACGCGCTCGAAGGCTCGATCGCCATCACGGGCGCCCTGGTGCAGTGGCTGCGCGACAACCTGCACATGATCAAGGATTCCGCGGAGGTCGAGACGCTCGCCACCACCGTGGAGGACAATGGCGGCGTCTACTTCGTGCCGGCCTTCTCGGGCCTCTACGCCCCGCACTGGAACGAGGGCGCCCGCGGCCTGATCATCGGGCTCACCCGCTACGTGAACCGCGGCCACATCGCCCGCTCGGTGCTGGAGGCGACCGCCTTCCAGACCCGCGAGGTGCTGCAGGCGATGGCCAAGGATTCCGGCATCCCGGTGAGGGAGCTGCGCGCCGACGGCGGCATGGTCGCCAACAACACGCTGATGCAGTTCCAGTCCGACCTGCTCGACGTGCCGGTGGTGCGGCCCAAGGTCGCCGAGACGACCGCGCTCGGCGCCGCCTACGCGGCCGGCCTCGCGGTTGGCTACTGGAAGGGGCTCGACGACCTCAAGCGCAACTGGGGCGTCGACAAGCGCTGGACGCCGAAGATGGATGCCGGCCAGCGCGAGAAGATCGCCGCCGCCTGGGGCCGGGCGGTGCAGCGCTCCTTCGACTGGAAGACCGACGAGGATTGACCGGATCACCTCCTGGCTGCGCGGGCCAGGAGGGCCTTTCGAACCGCGTATGCCCACCCGCGACCTCATCCTGACGTGCCCGCGTCGACGGACCTCGAAGGAGGCCTCCAGGGATCGTGCGTCTTCTGGAGACTCCTTCCAGGCCTCCGCCGCGCTCCGGCACCTCAGGATGGGGACGAAGGCTGGAGATCCGCAAATATCGGTGGCCATCTTCCGCGACCACACGATCGTACAAGCTGTATAATTCTGACAATAAACAGCAAACGGGGGAGACAAGACTATGACATCACCATTCCTTGGGGAATTCCTGGGCACGATGACGTTGATCGTGCTTGGGGACGGCGTCGTCGCCGGCGCCTTGCTCAAGCATTCCAAGGGCGAGAATGCGGGCTGGATCGCCATCACGGCGGGCTGGGCCTTCGCGGTCCTCGCCGGCGTCTTCGTGGCCAACGCGGCGGGCAGCGCCGACGCGCATATCAACCCGGCCGTCACGGTGGCCGGCGCAGTCAGTTCCGGCGATTTCAGCAAGCTCGCCACCTATATCCCGGCCCAGATGCTCGGCGCCTTCGTGGGCGCCGCGCTCGTCTGGCTCCATTACCTGCCGCATTGGGGTGCGACGCGGGATCCCGGCCTCAAGCTCGCCTGCTTCTGCACCGGTCCGGCGATCCGGGACGCGAAGGCCAACTGGATCTCCGAGATCATCGCAACCTTCTTCCTGATCCTGACGATCTCCGCCCTCGTGACTAACACGCTCGGGGCCAGCGGGGCGTTTCCCCGCGGCGTCGCGCCCTACATGGTCGGCATGCTGGTCTGGGGCATCGGCCTGTCTCTGGGCGGGACCACCGGCTACGCCATCAACCCCGCCCGCGACCTCGGGCCGCGCATCGCCCACGCGGTCCTGCCGATCGCCGGCAAGGGCTCGTCCGACTGGGGCTACGCGCTGATTCCGGTGGCCGGCCCACTGGTCGGCGCGGTGCTGGCCGGGCTGTTCGTGCGCCTGCTCGGGATCTGACGGAAATCCCGTCCCCTCAACCGCCGCATGGCGTCCCGGCGTCGCGGCGGTTTGCGGCGGGCGGCCTTGCGCCTTAAGTCAGGGCGATCCCGACCGCGCCCACGGGCGCTTCCCCGCGGTGTGGCATGGCCGTCGTCCTCGACATCCTGAAGAACGATCCGCGGCCCGTGCGTCTGCGTCATCCGGAGAAGGCGCACCGGCCCGACCAGCCCGTCCAGGCCAAGAAGCCGGACTGGATCCGCGTGAAGGCGCCCGGCTCCAAGGCTTGGACCGAGACCCAGAAGATCGTGCGCGAGCACGGCCTCGTGACAGTCTGCGAGGAGGCGGGCTGCCCGAATATCGGCGAGTGCTGGGAGAAGCGGCACGCCACCTTCATGATCATGGGCGACACCTGCACGCGGGCCTGCGCCTTCTGCAACGTGCGCACCGGCCTCCCCGACGCCCTCGACGCCGACGAGCCTGAGAAGATCGCCGACTCAGTGGCCAAGCTCGGCCTGCACCACGTGGTGATCACCTCGGTGGACCGCGACGACCTGAAGGACGGCGGCGCCGAGCACTTCGCCCGCACCATCGCGGCGATCCGGCGGGCGAGCCCCGGCACCACGGTGGAGATCCTGACGCCCGACTTCCTGCGCAAGGACGGGGCGCTCGAAGTCGTGGTCGCGGCCAAACCCGACGTGTTCAACCACAACCTCGAGACGGTGCCGGCCAAGTACCTTACGGTGCGGCCCGGGGCCCGCTACTTCCACTCGGTACGCCTGCTCCAGCGGGTGAAGGAACTCGACCCGACGATCTTCACCAAGTCGGGCATCATGGTCGGGCTCGGCGAGGAGCGGAACGAGGTGCTCCAGCTCATGGACGACCTGCGCTCGGCCGATGTCGACTTCCTCACCATCGGCCAGTATTTGCAGCCCTCGAAGAAGCACCACGAGGTCGTGCGCTTCGTGCACCCCGACGAGTTCAAGACCTACGAGACCACCGCCTACGCCAAGGGCTTCCTGCTGGTCTCGGCCACGCCGCTGACGCGTTCGTCGCACCATGCGGGTGAGGATTTCGCGCGTTTGCAGGCGGCCCGCCTCGCGAAGCTGTCGCCCGCGCTCTCGGCCTGAGGAAATCCGAAGACCATGCCGTCCTTCCGGGTCACCCGCGCGGTGAAGCACTCGCCGCAGCAGATGTACGACCTCGTCGCCGACGTGGAACGTTATCCCGAATTCCTGCCGCTCTGCGAATCCCTGCGGGTGATCCGCCGCCAGGACATGCCGGATGGCGGCCAGGTGCTGATCGCCGAGATGGGGGTCGGCTACAAGGCGATCCGCGAGCGCTTCACCACGCGCGTCACCCTGGATCCCGCGAACCTCAAGATCGTGGCCGAGTATATCGACGGCCCGTTCCGGCATCTGGAGAACCGGTGGCTGTTCAAGGACGGCCCCGACGGCGGCTGCAACGTCGACTTCTTCATCACCTACGAGTTCAAGAGCCGCACCCTGGGGCTCCTCATGGGCACGATGTTCGACCGGGCCTTCCGCAAGTTCACCGAAGCCTTCGAGGGCCGGGCGAACAGGATGTACGGCGTGAGTGCGTAGGTCCCGCCTGTCCTCGCTGCGCGCGAGGACGGTGACGGACCCGGATCAGGCCTGCGCCGGCACGCGCACATGCTCGGGCCGCACGCCCATCCCGATCAGCCGGGCCGGCAGCCCCTGAAGCCGCGGCAGCGCGTCGAGCACCCGGAGCGCCAGCGGCGCCCGGAACGGCGCGTCGGCCGCCAGCGACGCAGCGATCACCCGCGACTGGATCACCCGCTGGAGCGCCTGCGTCGCCCGGACCGGGAACATCCGCCGGGCCTGGACCCGGGCGAGGTCGGCCTCGACGACGCGACCCGCTTGCAGCGGCCCGGCCAGGATATTGGCTGCCGCCACCGCATCCTGAATCGCGAGGTTGATCCCCACACCGCCCACCGGCGACATGGCATGCGCGGCGTCGCCGATGCAGAGCAGCCCGGGGCGGTGCCAGCGGTCGAGCCGGTCAACCGTGACGGTCAGGAGCTTGACGTCGTCCCAGTCGGCGATCCCGTCGGTGCGGTCGGCGAGGAACGGCGCGATGGCCCCCACCGCAGCCCGGAACGCCGGCAATCCCCTCGCCCGGAGCGCCGCGTCGCCGCCCTTCGGCACCACGTAGGCGCATTGCCACGCGTCGCCCCGGTCGAGGGTGATCAGGATCCGGCCCGGGCCGAAGCGCCCCGCCGCCGCCTCCGGGTCGCCCGCCCGGCGGGGCAGGCGGAACCACAGCACGTCGATCGGCGCCCCGTAGGCGCGGGGCGTGAAGCCCGCACACGCGCGCATCCGCGAGTGGCGACCATCCGCGCAGAGGACCAGATCGGACCGGATCTCCACCGGTCCGTCCGGCCCCTCAGCCCGCACGCCCGCGACTCGGCCCTCCACCTCGATCAGATCGCGCGCCTCGGTGCGGCGGATCAGCCGGAAGCCCGGGTAGCGCCCGGCCTCGCCGGCCAGGAAGTCCAGAAAGTCCCATTGCGGCATGAAGGACAGGAAGCGGTTCCGGGTCGGCAGCCGGCTGAAGTCGGCGACGCCGTAGCTGCGCCCCTCCACCACGCCGGAGAAGCGCGTGACACGGCGCTGGGGCAGGGCGCGGAAGCGCTCCGTGAAGCCCAGCTCGTCCATCAGGTCCAGGGTGGAGGGATGGATGGTGTCGCCGCGGAAATCGCGCAGGAAGTCGGCGTGTTTCTCCAGCACGGTGACGGCGATCCCGGCGCGGGCGAAGAGCAGCCCGGCCATCATCCCGGCGGGACCGCCGCCGACGACGCAGAGCCGGGTCGTCACCGTATCCATCCGCCGTCTCCCCCAAGCCGCGCCCGGATCAGGGCGCGGACGCTTCCTCCAGAAGGCCGAGGGCGTCGGCGACGGCGGCGCGGCGGATCTCCGCGCGCCCGAGGTCCCCATAGCGCCGCTCCAGGTGGCGCGCGCCGCCACCGCGGACGGCGAGCCCGAAATGCACCAGCCCGACCGGCTTCTCGGCGCTGCCGCCGCCCGGGCCGGCGATGCCGGTGATCGCGACCGCAACCGAGGCGCGCGACGACGCCAGAGCGCCGGCCGCCATCGCCCGGGCCACCGGCTCGCTGACGGCGCCGTGCCGGCGGATCAGGTCCATGGGCACGCCGATCGCCTCGGCCTTGGCCTCGTTCGAATAGGTCACGAAGCCGCGCTCCACGACGGCCGACGAGCCGGGCACCGTGGTGAGCAGGGCGGCCACGAGGCCGCCAGTGCAGGATTCGGCCGTGGCGATCGTCCGCCCGGCCGCCGTGTAGGCCGCGATCAGGGTCTCGGCGCGCGCGAGCAGCGCTGTGTCGTCGATCATCGCGAACAGGCTCCCAGCGGGCGGTCGCGCCCTATCTCATGTTGTGACGCAAGGCCGGTCGCGGCTCAAGGATCGGCAACCCCCGACAGGAGACACGGGACCCATGGCCTTTCCCGCGACCACGGCCGTCTATGCCGGGCTGCTCGCCCTCCTGTATCTGGGGCTCTCGGGATGGGTCATCGCGAGTCGGGTTTCCGAGAACGTTCTGTTCGGCGACGGCGGCGACGACGCGGTCCTGAAGCGGATCCGGTCGCACGCGAACTTCTCGGAATTCGTGCCGCTGGTGCTGATCCTCGTCGGCCTGCTCGAGGCGGGGGGCGCCGGCCACGGGCTGGTCCAGGGGCTCCTGCTCGCTCTGCTGGTCGGCCGGATCCTGCATCCGATCGGGATGTTTGCGCCCCCGAACTCGCCGCGGCAGTTCGCCTGCCGGGGCGGCGGCATCCTGCTGACGCTGGCGTCCCTCGGAATCGCCGCGATCGCGCTGCTGCTGCGGATGGCCTGACCGCTCAGCCCTGGCGCATCGCGGTCTCGGCCTGCGCGTCGAGGGCGGGGCCGTCCTCCTCCGGCAGCCGCACCGTCGCGGCAGCCTGGGCGGCCAGCCCCTCGGCGCGGCCCACGAAGCCGAGCTTCTCGGTGGTGGTGGCCTTGATCGAGACCGCGCTCAGCGGCACGCCCGCGATCGCGGCGATCCGCGCCCGGATCTCCTCGCGGTGCTTCCCGATGCGCGGCGCCTCGGCGAGCACGGTGATGTCGAGGTGGTCGATGCGGCCGCCCCGGGCTCGGACCAGCCCGCAGGCATCGGCCAGGAACTGATCGGAGGAAGCCCCGCGCCAGCGCTCGTCGGAGGGCGGGAAGTGCGTGCCGATATCGCCGTCCGCGATGGCGCCCAGCAGGGCGTCTGTGAGGGCGTGGAGCGCCACGTCGCCGTCGGAATGGGCGAGCACGCCCCGGTCGGCCGGGATCTTCACGCCGCCCAGCCAGACATGGTCGCCGGTGGTGAAGGCGTGCACGTCGAAGCCGGTGCCGAGGCGGGTGACGTAGGTGGTCATGGCGCGGGCTCCGGATAGGGACGTTGCGGCGGTGCCGGCCGCGAAGGCGCGGTCGGCCTCGATCAGGTCGGCGGGTTGGGTGATCTTACGGTTGGCGATGTCGCCCGCGAAGACCACCACCGGCAGGCCCGCCCATTCGGCGAGCGCGCCGTCGTCGGTGAAGGCATCGAGGCCCTGCGCGGCGGCGTCCCGGTGGGCGCCGAGCAGCGGGCCGAAGGCGAAGGCCTGAGGCGTCTGCACCGCGCGCAGATGCTCCCGGGGCGGAGTCTCGTGCACGCGGCCGATCCCCGGGGCGATGTCGACGACGCGCTTGACCGTGTCGGTCACCGGCACGCCGGGAACGGCCGCGCCGTGGTCGCGGCCGGCATCGATCGCCCGGGCGATCAGCGCCGCATCGACGAAGGGGCGGGCGGCGTCGTGCACCAGCACGATCTCGGGCGCTGCGTCGGCCGCCAGGGCCTCGAGCCCGGCGCGCACGGAGAGCTGGCGCGTCGTGCCCCCCTCTACGGGCTCCGCGATCTTCGTCCGGATCCCGGCATCGAGCTCGTCCAGGCAGGCGCGGAAGAACTCGGCCGCGTCGGCGGCGATCACCGGCTGGATCCGGTCGATCGCAGCCTGCGCGGCGAGGGCCGCCAGGGTGCGGGTCAGGACGGCCTGACCGCCGACCCGGCGGTACTGCTTGGGCGTGCCGCCGCCGATCCGGATGCCGCGGCCGGCGGCCACCACCACCGCGGCGACGCCGGTCCCCGCACTGGCGGGTCCGGTGGCTGGCGTGCCGGTGACGGACATGGGCGACGAACTCGTGGGATCAGGAGCCTGGACCGAGGGCCGGCGCGCGGCCCAGCCGTGCCGCCGATCCCCTGCCGGTGAGGATGCCCGTCGTTTAAGCGGGGGAGGACCCGAAATCAACGCGCGGCCCCGCTTGCCAGCGGATCGGCCTTGCCTCATTGTTGTGCAGAATGGCGACTGATCATTATTTGAGCGCGCTACGCCGCGAGCCTGCGATCGACGGAGGGGGAGATGCCGCTCCGCTCTGCCTGCTCGCGCCGCTGTCCGGCGTCACCGACCTGCACATGCGTCGGATCGCACGGCGCTGCGGCGCGGACGCGGTCGTTTCCGAGATGGTGGCGGCGCGGGAATTCACCCGGGGCTCCGGTGAGGCCGCTCTGCGGGCGGAGGGGTCCGGAGTCGATCTCCATGTGGTCCAGCTCGCGGGATGCGAGGCGGGGCCGATGGCGGACGCCGCCCGGCTGGCCGAGGCCGGAGGCGCCCACGTGATCGACGTGAACATGGGCTGCCCGGCCAAGATCGTGACGGGGATCGCCTCGGGCTCGGCGCTGATGCGCGACCTCGACCATGCCGAGCGCCTGCTCGCCGCCGTCCGCGGGGCGGTTCAGGTACCGGTGACCGTCAAGATGCGCCTCGGCTGGGACGACGCCACCCGCAACGCCGCCGATCTCGCCGCCCGCGCCGAGCGGCTGGGGCTCAACGCCGTGACGGTCCACGGGCGGACCCGGCAGCAATTCTACAAGGGCACGGCCGACTGGGGCGCGATCCGCGCCGTGGTCGAGGCCGTGTCGGTCCCGGTGATCGCCAACGGCGACGTGACCGACCTCGCCAGCGCCCGCGCCTGCCTGATGGCATCGGGCGCCGCGGGCGTCATGATCGGCCGGGCCGCGACGGGGCGCCCCTGGCTCGTCGGACAGGTCGCCGCGGCGCTCGCCGGCCGGGCTGCGGCCGAGCCGTCGCGGGCCGTGCAGGCCGCGATGGCCGCCGAGCACTACGCCGGCCTCCTGTCGCTCTACGGGCGCGACATGGGGGTACGCCACGCGCGCAAGCACCTCGCCGCCTATGCCGAGACCGGCGGGGCGCTGGATCCGGCGGAGCGGTCGGCGCTCCTCACCACCACGAACCCGGACACCGCGCTCGCCCTGCTGGCCCGGGCCTTCGCGGGGTCGGCCGACTCGGTCCGGGAGGCCGCGTGAGCGACGATCCCTTCCCGCAGGATCCCGGCAGCCGGCGCGACACGGCCGCCGAAGCCGTGCTCAACGCCCTGCCGCTGCCGGTCCTGACCATCGGCGGCGACGAGCGCATCCTCCACTGCAATCACGCCGCGGAGGCCTTCTTCGACTATTCCGCCCGGCTGATGCAGCGCCGCCGCCTGCGCGACATCATCCCGTTCGCCTCGCCGATCATCGCCCTGGTGGCCGAGGTGCGGCGTCGCCGCGCCAGCGTCAGCGAGTACCGGGTGGAGCTGACCCAGCCCCGGCTCGGGCTGGAGCGCAGCGTCGACGTGTTCGCGACGCCGCTCGGCGACGACGGCGACGCCGTGGTGATGATGCTCCAAGAGCGGACCATCGCCGACAAGATGAACCGCCAGCTCACCCATCGCGGCGCCGCCCGCTCCATGGTGGCGCTGGGCGCGATGCTCGCCCACGAGATCAAGAATCCGCTCGCCGGCATCCGCGGTGCCGCGCAGCTCCTGGAGAGCACCGGCGCCGAGGAGGACCGGATGCTCACCCGGCTGATCTGCGACGAGTCGGACCGGATCGTCCGCATCGTCGAGCGCATGGAGCTATTCGGCGACGAGCGCCCCTCGGATCGCGGCGCCGTCAACGTCCACGGGGTGCTCGACCAGGTGAAGCGCTCGGCACAGTCGGGCTTCGCCCGGCACATCCGTTTCATCGAGACTTACGACCCGTCGCTGCCGCCGGTGCTCGGCAACCGCGATCAGCTGATCCAGGTGATCCTGAACCTCGTGAAGAACGCCGCGGAGGCGATCGGCCCGGACGCGGTCGAGGGCGAGATCACCCTCTCCACCGCCTTCCGCACGGGCCTGCGCCTCCAGGTGCCGGGCTCGCGCGAGCGGGTCAGCCTGCCGATCGAGGTAGCGGTGCGCGACAACGGCCCGGGCATCTCGGCCGAGCTGCTGCCCGACCTGTTCGATCCGTTCGTCACCACCAAGGCGCAGGGTTCCGGCCTCGGTCTTGCATTGGTGGCCAAGATCGTCGGCGATCACGGCGGGATCGTCGAATGCGATCCCGCCCCGCGCCGCACGGCGTTCCGCATCCTTCTGCCGATGTCGAGTGCCCGGGATGGGCGCGAATCGGCGGTCGATCCGTGATGTCGATCCCCGAATCCGGCCCCCGTCGGAGGTCTGAGTAGAGAGTCATGCCGAACGGCCACATCATCGTCGCCGACGACGACGCCGCCATCCGCACCGTGCTGAACCAAGCGCTGTCACGGGCGGGCTACGAGGTCCGCTCGACGGGCAATTGCGCCACCCTCTGGCGCTGGGTCGCGCAGGGGGAAGGTGATCTCGTCATCACCGACGTGGTGATGCCCGACGAGAACGTCTTCGACCTGCTGCCGCGCATCAAGCGGGTCCGGCCCGAGCTGCCGATCATCGTCATGAGCGCGCAGAACACCTTCATGACGGCGATCCGCGCCTCGGAGCGGGGCGCCTACGAGTACCTGCCGAAGCCCTTCGATCTGAAGGAGTTGATCGCCATCGTGGGCCGGGCGCTCTCGCGCCCCCGTGGAGCGGCACCCTCCGGCGCGGCGCCTGAGAACGAGGACATCCCGCTGGTCGGGCGCTCGCCGGCCATGCAGGAGATCTACCGGGCGCTCGCCCGGCTGATGCCCACCGACCTCACCGTGATGATCACCGGCGAGTCCGGCACCGGCAAGGAGCTGGTCGCCCGGGCACTGCACGATTACGGCCGGCGCCGCACCGGCCCGTTCGTGCCGGTCAACATGGCGGCGATCCCGCGCGACCTGATCGAGTCCGAGCTGTTCGGCCACGAGAAGGGCGCCTTCACGGGGGCGCTCCAGCGCTCCGCCGGCCGGTTCGAGCAGGCCGAGGGCGGCACGCTGTTCCTCGACGAGATCGGCGACATGCCCATGGAGGCGCAGACCCGGCTGCTGCGCGTGCTCCAGCAGGGCGAGTACACCACGGTGGGTGGGCGGGTCCCGATCCGCACCAACGTCCGCATCATCGCGGCCACCAACAAGGACCTGCGGGTCTCGATCCAGCAGGGCATCTTCCGCGAGGACCTGTTCTTCCGCCTCAACGTGGTGCCGCTGCGGCTGCCGGCCCTACGTGAGCGCTCCGAGGACGTGCCGGACCTCGTCCGCCACTTCTTCGTGCTGGTCGAGCGCGAGGGCCTGACCCGGAAGACTCTCGACGGCGACGCCATGGAGCGGCTGAAGCGCTATCGCTGGCCCGGCAACGTCCGCGAGCTGGAGAACCTCGTCCGGCGGCTCGCCGCCCTCTACCCGCAGGAGACGATCACCGGCCCGGTGATCGAGGCCGAGCTCGACACGCTGCCGCTGGCGACGCCCGCGGCACCCGCCGCCAACGGCGCCGCCCGCAAGGCCGGCGGGGAGTCGGAGAGCCTGTCCAGCGCGGTGGAGCGCCACCTCTCGGATTACTTCTCCGGTTACCGGGACACGTTGCCGCCCCCCGGACTCTATCATCGGATCCTGCGGGAGATCGAAGGTCCGCTGATCGGCGCGGCGCTGGCCGCCACCCGCGGGAACCAGATCCGCGCGGCGGAGCTGCTCGGGGTCAATCGCAACACCCTACGCAAGAAGGTGCGCGACCTCGACCTGCAGGTGTTCCGCACCGCACGCTAGGCGGGGAAGGGGCTCCGGATCGGTCCAATCCGCCCCCTCATCCTAGAGGTGCCCGCGCCAGCGAGCCTCGAAGGAGGGCTTTGGGGGATCGTGGCGGCTTCCGGAGGGCTCCTTCGAGGCCTCCGCTGCGCTTCGGCACGTCAGGATGAGGTCGCGTGGGGGGTGCTCGGTCCCGAAGGAGCGCTCACCGCCCCGGCAGGATCGGATCGCCGCGCATCAGGGCGTGAAGCCGCTCGGTATCGAATCCGTTCGGGATGCTGGGTACGGCCGGCTTCGGCGCAGGGGCAGCCTTGACCGGAGCCGGGAGCGAGCCGGTGGCGGAGGGTTCGGCCTGGACGGCACGGACCACCGGCGGCGGCGCCAAATGCGCGAGCCGGTCGGCGCTGACGAGGGCGACGACCGCCGTGGAGGCCAGGACCAGCACGCCGCCGAGGAGAGAACGCAGGATTCGCACGCGACGACCCGGAACGCGACTTGAGACGGCAACAGATTTACGGCGCGGCCGTTAACGAAGCCCCACTCCAAGTCTTCGGGAGGCGATATTGACCAACGCCCAGGCTACAGCGAGCGACAGCCCGTTCATCCAGGGTCGCAACGCCCGGCTCTACGGCAAGCCCGTGAGCGAATGCCCCTATCCGGAGGGGTCCGAGGAGCGGGCCGCCTGGATGCAGGCCTACGACGAGGCCGTGAATTCCGACCCGCCCGAGAAGCCGTGATCGCGGGACAGGCGGCACGTCCGGGCCGCCGAGCTGGGCCTTCGGCTTGACCTCGCCGGGCCGGGGGCGCTTCGTGCGCCGGAGCGCAACCCGATCGCCGAGCCCCGATGTCCCTGAAGCCTTCGCCCGAGTCCAAGCAGAGTTTCGCGCCCGCCACACGCCTCGTCCATGCGGGCCGCGATCCGGGGGAGCAGCACGGCTTCGTCAACACGCCGATCTATCGCGGCTCGACGGTGCTCTACCCGACCTACGACGCCATCAAGCACCGGCGCGGGCGCTACAATTACGGCACGTCGGCCACGCCCACCATGGACGCCCTGACGTCGGCCTGGACGGAGCTCGCAGGCGCCGCCGGGACGGTGGTGACCCCCTCCGGCCTCGCCGCCCTCACGGTCGCGCTGATGGCCGCGGTCTCGGCCGGGGATCACCTCCTCGTCACCGATTCCGCCTACCGCCCGACCCGTCAGTTCTGCGACGGCGTGCTGGCCCGCTTCGGCGTCGAGACGACCTACTACGATCCGACCGTCGGGGCGGGCATCGCCGAACTGATGCGCCCGAACACCAGGGCCGTGCTCGTCGAGGCGCCCGGCTCGCAGAGCTTCGAGATGCAGGACGTGCCCGGCATCGCCGCGGAGGCGCATACCCGCGGGGCCTGCGTGATCATGGACAACACCTGGGCGACGCCGCTTCTGTTCCCACCGCACGAGCGCGGGGTCGACATCGCCGTCGAGGCCGGCACCAAGTACCTGAGCGGCGGCTCGGACCTTCTGATCGGCCTGACCTCCGCCAACGCGCAGTACTTCCCGGCCGTGCGCCGCACCTTCGACCATTTCGCCATGTGCGCCGGCGCGGAGGACATCTTCCTGGCCCTGCGGGGCATGCGCACCATGTCCTTACGGCTGCGCGAGCACGGTCGTGCCGGGCTTGAGATGGCCCGATGGCTCCAGGCGCGGCCGGAGGTGCTGCGCGTCCTTCATCCCGGCCTGCCGGAGGATCCGGGCCACGCGATCTGGAAGCGCGATTTCTCCGGCGCCTCCGGGCTGTTCGGGGTGATCCTCAAGCCGGTGCCCGAGGCCGCGGTGGCCGCCATGCTGGACGGCCTGCAGCTCTTCGGGATGGGCTTCTCCTGGGGCGGTTTCGAGAGCCTCGTGATCCCGTTCGACTGCACCGCCTATCGGACCGCCACCACATGGTCTCCGGGGGGACCGGCCCTGCGCTTCCACATCGGGCTGGAGGACACGGCCGACCTCAAGGCCGACCTCGACGCCGGCTTCGCCCGCCTGCGGGCCGCTTCGTGACCGCACCGAGCCGGCGCCGTCTCATCCAGGGTGCGGGCGCGCTCACCCTCGCGGCTGCCCTGCCGGCCGCCGCCGAGGCCGACGTCACGGGCCGGCTCGCCCGCTACATGGCCGACGCCCGGGCGCAGCCGCTGCCGCCTGAGGTGCTGACCGCCTGCAAGCACCGCATCCTCGACACCCTGGCCGCCATGGTCTCCGGCGCCCGGATGCGGCCGGGCGAGATGGCACTGGCCTATGTCCGCACCCTGGGCGGAACCGAACAGGCGGGAGTCGTGGCCTCCGGCTTCCGCACGACGACGGTCAACGCGGCGCTCGCCAACGCCATGTGCGCCCACGCGGACGAGACCGACGATTTCGAGCCGGTCACCAAGGCCCATCCCGGCTGCGCCACCGTGCCGGCGGCCCTCGCAATGGCCGAGCTGCACGGCAATTCCGGCACGGAGTTCGTCCAGGCGGTGGCGCTCGGCTACGATCTCTGCTGCCGCCTCCTCCTGGCGCTCGGACCCGACCTCGTGCGCGGAACGCACCGCAGCGCCGAGGGCACGAGTTCCACCTTCGGGGCGCTGGGAGCCGCCGCCGCGCTGGCCCGCCTCGACGCGCAGGGCATGCGCTTCGCGCTCTCCTACGCGGCCCAGCAGGTCTCCGGCCTGTGGAGCTGGGTGCGCGACAAGGACCATGTCGAGAAGGCTTTCGACTTCGCCGGCATGGGCGCGCGCAACGGCGTCACGGCCGTCGGGATGGTGGAGGCGGGCCTCACCGGCGTCGCCGACGTGCTCGACGGGCGCCACAACCTGCTGAACGCCCTCTCCACGGCGCCGAAGCCGGAACTGATGCTGGAGGGGCTTGGAAGCCGCTTCTTCGTCACCGAGACGGCGATCAAGACCTTTTCGGTGGGCTACCCGATCCAGTCGCCCCTTGACGCCACACTCGCGCTCCGACAGCAATACGGCCTCACGCCCGAGACCGTGCGCCATATCCTGGTGAAGGTGCCCACCGATGCTGTCGGCATCGTCGGGTCGAGCGCCATGCCGGATGTCAGCTGCCAGCATCTCGTGGCGCTGGCGCTGGTGAAGGGCGCGGTGTCATTCTCCGACAGCCACGATGCCGGGCTGATGCACGATCCCGTGATCGCGGCGCAGCAGGCGAAGATCGAGCTGGTGGGCGATCCGGCCCTGATGGACCCGGCCGCCCCGCGCGGCGCTGTCGTGGCGATCACCCTCGCGGATGGCCGGGTCGTGGAGCACCACACCCGGCATCCACCCGGCACCAAGGAGAACCCGCTCAGCACCGATGCGGTGAACGCCAAGGCACGGGACCTGATGGGACCGGTTCTCGGATCCGACGCCACGGAGCGCCTGATCGCGCGGGTGAACGCTCTGGAGACGGTCGGCGACATGCGCGAGTTGCGCCCGCTTCTCGCCTCCTGACGCATGGCGGTGGCGCGGTCGTGCATTTGACGTGCCCGCCCGATCCTGATTGACCGGCCGGGCATGACCACGAGCCTCTCCGCCGGCGGCACGCCGCGCCTCGCCCCTGCCGACCGGATCGGCCGCGGGCTCGACGCGCTGAGCCTCACTCATGCCCGGGCCGTGGCGGCCCTGCTGGCGCTGTGCCTCGTCCTGTTCCTGCCGGGCCAGATCTCGCTACAGCCTATGGACCGGGACGAGCCACGCTTCGCCCAGGCCTCGAAGCAGATGCTGGAGACGGGCGACCTCGTGGATATCCGCTTCCAGGGCGAGGCGCGGCACAAGAAGCCGGTGGGGATCTACTGGGCCCAGGCCGCCGCGGTGGCGGCCGGCGAGGCGCTCGGTGTCCCGGAGGCGCGCTCGCAGATCGCCCTCTACCGCATCCCGTCCCTGGTCGGCGCCGCCGCCTCGGTGCTCCTCGCGTATTGGGCCGCGCTCGCCTTCCTGCAGCGCCGGTTCGCGCTTCTCGCGGCGGCTCTCTACGGCGGCTGCCTGATGCTCGCGGCCGAGGCGCATCTCGCCAAGACAGACGCCGTGCTCGTCGCCTGCGCCACGGCGAGCCTCGGCGCGCTCGCCCGCGCGTGGCTGGCATCCCGCGAAGACCGGGCCCCGGTGGGCCCGGTCTTCGCGGCCTTCTGGCTCGGCATGGCGCTGGGCATCCTGGTGAAGGGGCCGATGGTGCCCGTGTTTATCGTCCTGCCGGCCCTGATCCTGTCGGTGCATGCGCGCTCCGCCCGCTGGCTCCTGGCGCTGCGGCCCCTTCCGGGCCTCGCCCTGACTCTCCTTCTGGTAGCGCCCTGGTTCGTGGCCATCGCCTGGAAGAGCGGCGGCGCCTTCTACGCGGAGGCGGTGGGGCACGACATGCTGGGCAAGGTCGGCGGCGCGGCCGAACGGCACTGGGGGCCGCCTGGGGCCTACGCGCTCGCCTTCTTCGCCATCTTCTGGCCCGGGGCGGCCTTCGCCGCCATGAGCCTGCCCTTCGCGTGGCGGGCGCGGCGCGAGGCCGGCGTGGCCTTCCTGATCGCCGCGGTGCTTCCCGCTTGGCTGATCTTCGAGGCGGTGCCGACGAAGCTGCCCCACTACGTCCTGCCGCTGATGCCGTGGCTCGCGATCCTCACCGTCCTGGCCCTGTCCCGGGGGGCGCTCGATCCGCGCCTGCGGGGCGCCCGCCTGACGGCCCTGCTGATGCCGGCGATCCCGGTGGCGCTGACGCTCGGTCTCTGCCTCGCCGGCTGGCGCCTCGATGCCCATACGATCCCGTGGCCGGCACTACCGCTGCTCGCCGCCGCCTGCGCGGTCGCGGCACTCGCTTGGCTGGCCTTCGCCAGAGGGCCCGCGGAGGGTGCGGCCGAGCGTGCCCTGGTCCTCGGCGTGCTGGCCGCCTGCCTGCTCGGCCCGGGCGTGCTGGGCCTGGCACAGCTGTCGCTGCCGGCCCTCAAGGTCTCGCCGCGGCTCGCCGCCCTGCGCGACCGGATGCCCTGCGCGAACCCGCAGGTCGCGAGCCTCGGCTACCGCGAGCCGAGCCTCGTCTTCCTCATCGGCACCAACCTCGACCTCCCGCCGGACGGCTCCGCGGCCCGGCAGTTCCTCGAGGGCGACGGCTGCCGGCTTCTCTTCGTCGAGGCCCGTGACCGCGACGATTTCAATGCGGCCTGGCCGGTGGGTCGCGGGGCGCCCGCGCCCATGGCCGAGGTCGAAGGCTTTAATCTCAACACCGGCCGGCGCGTCTTCGTCACGGCCTATGCGGTGATCCCGTGAGCGCCGCCCCGCGTCTCAGCGTCGTCGTGCCGGTGAAGAACGAGGCCGGCAACATCGCGCCCTTGGTCGCCGAGATCGAGGCCGCCTGCGCGGGCCTGACCTTCGAACTGATCTACGTCGATGACGGCTCCACCGACCACACGCCCGCGGCCCTGGCCGCCGCCCGCTCGGGTCGCCCCTGGCTGCGGGTGCTGCGCCACGCCCGGAGCGGAGGCCAGTCGGCGGCCGTCCGCAGCGGCGTGCTCGCCGCACGGGGTGATGTCGTCGCGACCCTCGACGGCGACGGCCAGAACGACCCGGCCTTCATCCCCGTCCTGCTCGATGCCCTGGAGGCGGCCGGGCCGGGCGCCGGCCTCGCCCAGGGCCAGCGGCGCGGACGCAAGGACGGGCGCTTCAAGATGCTCCAGTCGCGGATCGCCAACGGCGTGCGCGGGCGCATCCTGAAGGATGCCACCCGCGACACCGGCTGCGGACTGAAGGTCTTTCGCCGCGCCGTCTATCTCCGGCTGCCGTATTTCGACGCCCTCCACCGGTTCATGCCGGCCCTGGTGGCCCGGGAAGAATTTGCCGTGGTCCTCCGCGACGTGGTCGACCGGCCGCGCTTCACCGGCGTGTCGAATTACGGCCTGTTCGACCGGCTCTGGGTCGGGCTCCTCGATCTGGCCGGCGTCTGGTGGCTCATCCGGCGCAAGCGGCCCGACCCGCGGCCCGAGGAACTCGCCGCCCCGGCGGGGGCGCCGGCGGACCAGGACGTCGGATGCTGATCCAGCTCGCCCACGACCTGCCGGCCTATTTCTACGACGTGTTCGTCACCCGGCTCGATTTCTGGCTGGTCTTCGGCATCGTCGCCCAGGTGGTGTTCGGCTCCCGCTTCATCCTGCAATGGATCGCCAGCGAGCGCGCCGGCCGGAGCGTCATGCCGCTCTCGTTCTGGTTCCTGTCGATCCTCGGCGGGCTCATGACCCTGGTCTACGGCTTCGTGCGGCGCGAGCCGGTGATCATCATCGGCCAGGGCCTCTCCACCGGCATCTATCTGCGCAACCTCGCGCTGATCTTCCGGGAGCGCCGGCGGAAGCGGGGCGCCCCATGAGCCGCGCGCCGCTCCCCGCCTTCTACGACGATCTCGACGCCACCTGGGCCGAGCTGTGGCGACTTCTGGCGGACGGCGCCGAGCACGGGCGCAGCGGGTTTCACCGACCGACCCTCGCGACCCTCGGCGCGGACGGCGCCCCGCGGCTGCGCACGGTGGTGCTGCGCGCCGCCGGCCGGGACGCCGGCGTCCTGCGGTTCCACTGCGATCGCCGCTCCGACAAGGCCGCCGAGATCCGGATAAACCCAGCCTGCGCGCTCGCCGCCTACGACGAGGCCGCCAAGGTCCAGATCCGGGTCGAGGGCCGCGCCGCGCTCCATACGGACGATTCCGTGGCGGAAGCGGCCTGGGCCGCGTCCCGGGCGATGAGCCGGATCTGCTATGGGGTCGAGCCCGGCCCGGGCACCGCGCTGCCGGCGGGTGGCGCCTACACGCTGCCGGACGAGGCGTCGGCCGACGCCCGGGGCCGCCCGCACTTCGCCGCCGTGGTGGTGCGGGCCGAGCGCCTGGACTTCCTCTACCTCGACCGCCGCGGCCATCGCCGGGCCGCGTGGCGGCGGACGGAAACCGGCTGGGTCGGCGGCTGGGTCGCGCCCTGATCGGAGGTCGGGCGCAGAGCCCGCGCAGTCACCGCCCCGGCCTTCGGGATGGCAGCCTTGCGTCGTTCCCCCTGACGCGCGCTGGCCACCCGGGCTAAAGCCCCGACGCCCGGCAGCCCATCCGGGCCGACCGGGAGGAACCCGTGGGCCTCGTCTACGCGCTCGCCGCCTATCTGAGCTGGGGCCTACTGGTCCCGGTGCACTTCCGACTGCTGGGTGCCTACAGCCCGAACCACATCCTGGCGGAGCGGATCGTCTGGTCGAGCCTGTTCGCCGGCACGCTGGCCCTGATCCTCGCGGCGCGACACCGGTTCAATCTCCCGCGACCCTTGCAGCGGCGCCACGCCCTCCTGCTGCTCTCGGCGGCGATGATCGGCATGAACTGGCTCCTCTACCTCTACGCGGTCAGCAGCGGGCACCTGCTCGACGCAAGCCTCGGCTACTACATCAACCCGCTGGTCAGCGTGGCGCTCGGGCGGGTGGTGCTCGGCGAGAGGCTCCGGCCGATGCAGGCCGCCGCCGTCGGCATCGCGGCCGCGGGCGTGGCCGCCGCGGTCGTGTGGGCGGGCGAGCTGCCCGCCATGTCGCTGTCCCTGGCCGTGACCTTCGCGCTCTACGGGCTCGCGCGGAAGGTCGCCGGGGTCGATGCCCTGGTGGGGTTCCTCGCCGAGACGCTGCTGCTCCTGCCGGCCGCGATCACGTGGCTCGCCCTGACCCCCGAGCCGTTCCTGCCGGCAGACCCCGCCAGCCTCGCGCTCCTGATGCTGACGGGGCTCACCACCGCCCTGCCGCTGATCTGGTTCGCCGCCGCCGCGGTGCGGCTGCGGCTCACCACCCTCGGGCTGCTGCAATACGTCGCCCCGACCTGCCTGCTCGGCCTGAGCGTACTGGCCTTCGGCGAGCGCGTGCAGCCGCCGCGCGCCCTGATGCTCGCCCTGATCTGGGTGGCGCTCGTCCTTTACACGGTCGACGCCCTGCGGCTCCGGCGGACGCCCGCACCCGCTCCGATGCCGTCGGATCCGGACGCGATGCGTGTATAAGAAATACCGAGAGGCCGCCGCGGGGCGGATGCCGGGACATCGTCGGGCCGATGAGCGAGACTGAGGGCGGCGCGCAGGCCGTCACGGAGGCCGACTACAGGATCCTCGCCGAGACGCTGCCGCAGCTCGCCTGGATCGCCGAGGCTGACGGCACCATCATCTGGTACAATCAGCGCTGGTACGATTACACAGGGACCTCCCCGAAGGAGATGCGCGGCTGGGGCTGGCGCGCGGTCCACCATCCCGACCATGTCGCGGCTGTCACCGAGCGCTACCAGGCCGCGATCACCCTGGGACGCTCGTGGGAGGACACGTTTCCCCTGCGCGGTCGGGATGGCATCTACCGTTGGTTCCTGTCGAAGGCGCTGCCGCACCGGGACGCCTCGGGCCGCATCCTGCGCTGGTACGGGACCAACACCGACATCACCGGCCGGCGCGCCGTCGAGGAGCGTCTGCGCCATTCCGAGCAGCGGTTCCGGGCGCTGGTGGACGCCTCGGCGGCGGTGATCTGGAACACCGACGCGGCCGGCGAGCTGACGCCGCCGCAGGTCCGCTGGAGCACCTATACCGGCCAGACCGAGGAGGCGTACCAGGGCTGGGGCTGGCTGGACGCGGTCCATCCCGACGACCGGGGCCATGCCGCCGATGCCTGGGCGGCCTGCGTGGAGTCCCGCGAAACCTACGAGGTTGAGTATCGCCTTCGCCGCCACGACGGGGCGTGGCGGACCATGGAGGTGCGCGGCGTGCCGGTGCTCGCCGAGGACGGGACCCTGCGCGAGTGGGTCGGCACCTGCGTCGACGTCACCGAGCGCAAGGAGGCCGAGGAGGCGGTGGAGCGCGCCCGGCAGGCGGCCGAGGCGGCCAACCGGGCCAAGAGCCAGTTCATCGCCAATATGAGCCATGAGCTGCGCACGCCGCTTTCGGCGGTGATCGGCTATTCCGAGATGCTCGGCGAGGAGCTGGAGGATATCGGCCAGGCCGCGCTCCTGCCGGACCTGCGCAAGATCGAGGCGGCGGCCCGGCACCTGCTGTCGCTGATCAACGACGTGCTCGACATCTCGAAGATTGAGGCCGGCCGCATGACCGCCTCCGCCGAGACGTTCTCGGTGGCGGACCTGCTCCGGGACGTGTGTGACTCCACCGGCTCCCTCATGGAGAAGAAGGGCAACCGCTTCGTCCTCGACGCGGGCGAAGCGGGGGACACCGATCTGGGATCGATGCACCAGGACCAGACCAAGATCCGCCAGTGCCTCGTCAACCTGATCGGCAATGCCGCGAAGTTCACCGAGAAGGGTACGATCACCCTGACGGTCCGCCGTCACCGGGAGGAGGCGGCGGACTGGCTGTCCTTCGCGGTCCGGGACACCGGCATCGGCATGAGCGAGGCGCAGATCGGGCGCCTGTTCGAGCGCTTCGTGCAGGCCGACGACTCCACCACGCGCCAGTTCGGCGGCACGGGGCTCGGGCTCGCTATCACCCGGGCCTTCTGCCGGACGATGGGCGGCGACATCGCGGTCGCCAGCACCCCGGGAGAGGGGTCGACCTTCACGATCCGCCTGCCCGTGACCCTCGTGCCGGAGGACGCAACCCCGGCCGAGACCGAGGCCCACCACGCGCCGGTGGAGCCGCACGAGCAGCACGAGACGGTCCTGCTGGTGGACGACGATCCGGCCGCCCGCGAGCTGCTCCAGCGCTTTCTGGAGCGCGAGGGTTTTCATGTGCGGAGCGCCAATGACGGCCGCGCCGGCCTGACGCTCGCCCGGGCCCTGAAGCCGCGGGCGATCCTGCTCGACGTCGAGATGCCCCGCATGGACGGCTGGGCGGTGCTCCACGCCGTGCGCAACGATCCCGACCTCGCCGGGACGCCGGTAATCATGACCTCCGTGGTGGCCGAGCAGGGTCTCGGTCAGGCGCTCGGAGCCACCGACTATTTCGTCAAACCGATCGACTGGGACCGGCTCAAGGGCCTGATGGAGCGCTACAGGCCGGAAGCGCCGGGGGAGGCCCGCATCCTCGTGGTCGACGACGACCCGGATGCGCGCGAGCGCCTGCGCCGATCCCTCGGCCGGGAGGGCTGGACCGTCGACGAGGCGGAGAACGGCCGGATCGCCCTGGAGCGTATCAGCCAGGCGCGGCCGAGCCTGATCCTCCTCGACCTGATGATGCCCGAGATGGACGGGTTCGGATTCCTGCGGGCGCTGCGCGCCCGGCCGGACGGCGACGTGCCCGTGGTGGTCCTCACCGCCAAGGAGATCACCACCGCCGAAAAGGAGAGCCTGAACCGGCAGGCCGACCGGGTGATCGCCAAGGGCTCCATGAGCCTCGCCGAGATCGGGCGGCAGCTGCGCCTTCTTTACGCGCGCTCGGCGATGGAGCCGGTCCCAGGGCAATTGCAGGGCTTGATCGACCGACTTGCAGAGAAAGACACGAGGGACAGACGATGAGCGATGGGATCGATCCGGACAAGGCGGTGGCGATCCGCCTGCGGGCACGGCTGGCGGTGGTGGAGCGGGCGGCGTGGTTCGGGCTCGTCCACGCCATGAAGACGCGGCCGGCTGAGACCGAGGCCTACATCGCCTCAGAGCGGGCGCGGTGTGCGGAAGGCTTCGGCGCCCGCGGCTGGGCCAAGGACCTGAGCGACGCCGAGCGGAAGATGCTCGCCGACGAGGTCGATTCCGGGCTGGCGCAGCTGCTGGAGGATGCCCGGGCGGAGATCTAGGGCTCCGGGCCGAGTCCGGCCGCCTTCAGCCACTCACCCCAGCGGGTTGACGCCGCCCGGCAAGACAGGCGGCGTCGACGAGCCTTAGCGGTGGCAGTAGCCGCGGGGACCGCGGTACAGGCCCGGCGGGCATCCGCGCGGAGCACCGGTGAGCGCACGACGCATGGCACCGCGCGGACCGTGGTTGAGGCGGCAGCCACCATACGGCCCACGATGGGCACCGAACCCGCAGCCACCGCGCACGAGCACGATCGAGGCCTCGGCGCCGGTCAGGGGCGCCACGGGCATCGCCTGCGCTGCGCCGGCGAACAGCGCTACGGTCCCGGCGACGATCAGGCCGGTCATCCTCATCAGCATCCCTCCCGATTGGAACGAGTCCTGATCCGGACCTCGCCGGATCACGGCACGGCCTCCCCGGCCGCCGCCGGTAACCGGATCGGGACGATTTCGTTCCGTCTTCCGACACGTGGTTCCGGGATCCGACGGCGTGCGGTCGGGGCCTGCCCCTTGTGAGCGGGGCGATGAATGCGCGGACCGGGTCGTCCGCGCGATCCGGGCGGGCGCGGGATCAGGCGGCGAAGAGGTCGCGCCAAGCCGGCGGCAGCCCCGACGCCGCCAAGGGCGGCGCGGGTGGATGGCCCGGCAGGCTCGCAGCGGTAAACACGCCCCTCGCCACGGCGCGGGCCAAGACCCGGGCGGCGGCATCGCCGAGACGGGCGACGTCCGTCACGGGGTCGGCGAGCGGCACGGCGCCGGTCGCCACGGCGAAAACGAGGTCGCCGTCGAGGGGCGTATGCGCCGGGACGAGGGCGCGGGCCAGTCCGTCCTGGGCCGCCACCGCGAGGCGGCGGCACTGCGCCTTGGTCAGCGCCGCGTCGGTCGCCACCACGGCGAGCGTGGTGGCGCCGCCGGGCAAGACGCGGGCCGGGAAGGCGAGCGCCTCCGGGGGCAGCCGGGCCGGTGAACCCAATCCGCCGAATTCTGCTCCTTCCTCGAAGGGCGCGGCCCAGAAATGCGGCCCGTCGCCGATGGTCGCGCAACCGAAGGCGTTCACGGCGGCGAGGGCCCCGAGCCGGAAGCCCGTGCCCGCCACGAGGGCGGAGGCGGATCCGATCCCGCCCTTGAGCCGGCCCGTGCGCGCGCCGGTCCCGGCTCCCACGGAGCCCAGGGCGAAACCCACCTCTGCCGCCGCGGCGGCGGCGAAGCCGAGCTCGCGGTAGGGCGGGTATCGGCCCCACGCCTTGTCGCCGCCGTTGAGGAGATCGAACAGGATCGCGCCGGGCACGATCGGAACCCGCATGTCGCCCACCGGAAAGCCGCGCCCGTTCTCGGCGAGCCACGCCGTGACGCCGGCAGCCGCGTCGAGCCCGAAGGCTGAGCCGCCCGACAGGACGAGAGCGTCGATCCGCTCCACCGTACGCTCGGGATCGAGCAGGTCGGTCTCGCGGGTGCCGGGACCGCCGCCGCGCACGTCGACGGAGGCGACCACAGGCGTGTCGAACAGGATCGCGGTGACCCCGCTGGCGACCGCCATGTCACTCGCGTGGCCCACACGCAGGCCGGGAATGTCGGTGATGCGGTTGCGCAGCATGGTCCGAGCTTGCCACGCTCCGGGATCGGCGCAAATCGGTCGGGCGCCGTTGACCCACGGTTCGGGTTTCCCAGGTTGGCAGACGGCAGATCGCGTCGAGGAGCACGGCATGGACGTCGGATTCATCGGAATGGGCCGGATGGGCCGCGGCATGGCCGCCAACCTCGCGCGCGCCGGCCACAAGGTCCGCGCCTGGAACCGCTCGCCGGAAGCCGCGCAGGGCATCGAGGGTGTCACGCCGGTGGCGAGCGCCGCCGAGGCCTTCGCCGGTGAGGCCGTCATCACCATGCTGGCCGACGACGCGGCCCTCGAATCCGTCATCGTGGCCGGCGGCCTGCTCGACCGGCCGGAACGTCCGGGCGTGCATATCGGCATGAGCACGGTCTCGGTGGCCCTGGCGAAGCAGCTCGCCGCCGTGCACGAACGCGCCGGCGTTTCCTACATTTCCGCCCCGGTCTTCGGGCGGCCGGACGTGGCCGAGGCGGGCAAGCTCAACATCGTGGCGGCCGGCGAAGCGGCCCTGATCGACCGCGTGGCGCCGCTCCTCGATGCCATGGGCGCCAAGACTTGGCGGTTCGGCGCGGATCCGACGCGCGCCAACGCGGTCAAGCTCGCCGGCAACTTCATGTTGATCTCGGCCATCGAGGCCATGGCCGAGGCCTGCGCCCTCACCGAGGGGCACGGGGTCCCGGGCGCCGACTTCCTCGACCTGATGACCAACACGCTCTTCGCCTCCCCGGTCTACAAGGGCTACGGCGCCTCGATCGCGCAGAACCGCTACGAGCCGCCCGGCTTCATCCTCAAGCTCGGCGCCAAGGACGTGCGGCTGGCGCTCCAGGCCGCGGAAGGCGCGGGCGTGCCGATGCCCTTCGCCAGCGTCCTGCGCGACGGTCTGATCGAGGCGATCAGTCACGGCGACGGCGAGAAGGACCTCGCCGCCCTGGCGCGGGTCTCTGCACGCCGCGCAGGGCGGGGTTGAGTTTGGGCGTGCCGTCGCGTCTTGGCTGCCGACTTAAACGCTCCGTTCAACCAGAGATCACAGTGACCGCACACACACTTTGTGCGGATACAAGTACATGTCCCGACCCTCTGTCTCGCTGCATGCGATGACGCTGTCCACCAAGGTCATCTTGCTGGCGATACTGGCGGTGACTCTCACTGCAGGCGCGATCTGGATTACCGTGTCGCGTCAGACATGGTCGCAGATGGAGGAGCGGCAGCGCGCCAACGGCGAGCGCAACCTGCGGACTCTGGCCCTCGTTCTGGCGGCGCGGGTTCCGGGAGCACAAGCGGAACTCACGGGCACGCGCGTCGGCCGGGTGACCGCGCCGAGCCTGTCGGGTTTCGCGGATGCAGCCGCGGTGGACGATGCGGTGGCCTATTCCGGCGGCGTCGCCACGGTGTTCAGCTACGAGCCGGCTACCGACAGCTTCGTGCGGCGCCAGACGACCGTGCGGCGCGAGGACGGCGCGCGCGCCGTCGGCACAACCCTGGCCGCAGACAGCCCGGTCCAGGCCGCGGTGCGGGCTGGCCGGCCCTACGAGGGGCCGGCGATGCTGTACGGACGCCGCTATCACACCGTGTACCAGCCGACGCACGACGCCGCCGGGGCAGTGAACGGCATCCTGTTCGTCGGGCTGCCCATCGAGATGTATTTCGACGCCCACGCCCAGACGATGACGAGCCTCAGCGTGGCCGCCCTGGTCATCGCGGTTATCGCCTGCGCCCTGGTGGGGCTGGTGGCCGCCCGCCTGTTCCGGCCATTCGCGGCGATCTCGGGCCGGATCGAGGCACTGGCGGCGGGCGACCTGGAGACGGCGATTCCCCATGCCGGGCGCGGCGACGAGATCGGCGCGGTGGCCCGGTCCCTGGAGGTGCTGCGCACGGCCGGCCTGCGGACGCGAGAGCTGGAAGGGCTGCAGATCGCCGGCGCGGCCGACGAGGCGCGGCGCCGGGCCGGGCTCGACCGGGCCATCGCGGCCTTCCGTGGGCAGATCGACGTGCTGAAGACTGCGCTCACCGCGAGCACCGGCGCGATGCGCGCCCGGGCCAGCGAGATGGCGGCCAGCTCCGCCGAGGCGGAGGTCGCCGTGGCGGAGACCGAGCGCGGCTCGCACGAGACCTCGGCCAGCGTCCAGACCGTGGCGAGCGCGGCCGAGGAGCTTTCCGCCTCCATCGGCGAGATCGGCGCCCAGCTCGACCAGGCCGAGGCGCTCGTGGCCACCGCGGCCGCGGAATCGGAGGCGATGAACACCGATATCGCCGGCCTCGCAGAAGCGGCCAAGCGCATCGGCGACGTGGTCGGGCTGATCCGTCAGATCGCCGAACAGACCAACCTGTCGGCCCTCAACGCGGCCATCGAGTCGGCCCGGGCCGGGGCGGCCGGGAAGGGCTTCGCGGTCGTGGCCGCGGAGGTGAAGGCCCTGGCCGCGCAGACCGCCAGGGCCACGGAGGAGATCGGCAGCCAGATCGCCGAGGTCCAATCCTCCACGGCGGCCGCGGTGGCGGCGATCGGCCGGATGGGCGAGCGCATGCGGGCGGTCAGCGCGAGGACGGGCGGCATCGCGTCCGCGGTCTCGGCCCAGGGCGCGGCCACCGCCGAGATCTCCCGGAACGTCGCCGACACGGCCGGCGCCACCGAAGCCATTGCCGGCGGCCTGACCACAGTGGCGGGCGCCGCCCGCCGATCCGCCCGGATGGCCGCCACCGTCACAGAGGCGGCCGAGACCGTGGACAACGTCGCGGCGGATCTGGAGCGTGAGATCGAGCACTTCCTCACGCAGGTCGCCGCCTGAGGCGGGGAGGGGACGCCGGGCGCGCCGTCAGAGCCCGTAGCGGGCGAAGGCCGCGCGCTCCTCGAAGGCCGCGATCGCGTCCTCGGCGAAACCGCCTCCGATCCCGCCCGGCGCGCCGCCGCGCCGCAGCAGGCGGGACAGGAGGCCGCCGCGCGCCTCGGCCACGAGGCGCAGATCGACCTTGTCGCCGAACCGCGCCCGCATCGCGGTGCGCACGTCGCCCAGGGCATCGACGAGGCCCAGCGCCAGCGCTTGCCGCCCGGTCCAGACCGCGCCGGTGAACAGGTTCTCGGTCCGGGACAGGGTCGGGCGCCGCGCCGTGACGAGGTTCGTGAACAGGTCCTGGACGTCGGCCTGAATGCGCTTCAGGCGCTCCACATCGGCCGGGTCCTCCGGGCGGAACGGGTCGAGCATCGACTTCGCCTCTCCCTGCGTGTGCACCCGGCGCTCGACACCGAGCTTCTCCAGCAGGCCGTGAAACCCGAAACTGGCCGAGACCACGCCGATGGACCCGACGATCGAGGTCGGGTCGGCGACGATCTCGTCGGCCGCGCAGGCGATCATGTAGCCGCCGGACGCCGCCACATCCTCCACGAAGGCGATCACCGGCAGGTGCTTCTCCTCGGCCAGGGCCCGGATGCGGCGGTGGATGAGGTGCGACTGCGCGGGCGAGCCGCCGGGCGAGTTGATCACGACCGCCACCGCCTTCGCGCCGGGCATCGCGAAGGCCCGCTCCAGGCTCCCCGCCACCGCGCCGATCGAGAGGCCCGGGCGGAGCGGCGAGACCGCCCCGATGGTTCCGGAGAGCCTGACAACGGCGACACGCGGGCGCCGGTCCCGGAAACGGCGCGGCAGGATGGCCCGGAGGGTGTCGGGAAGCGCGAGCGGCATGGAAGTCTTGGAAAGCTCTCGGGAGGCCCGGACGGGACGCGGCCCGGGCGATGCCTCCGGAAACTGGGCGTTCCCGAGCCGCAAGCAAGGGCGGTGCGGCGGCAGGCCAGGCCGTTGCGGGCCGTCTGCGCAGTCAGGACGGATCGAACCGTTTGCCCACCTTGGCGGTTCCTGCCGACGGCGCGACGGTCGTGCCGCCCCGGACCAGTTGGTTCCGTCCGGGCGCTTACACGGGAGAGTAACGATGCGACCCTGGCCCTTCCTGGCCCTCCTCGCCGCGCTGATCGGCGGTCTGGCGGGCGCGCCCGCGCGCGCCGCGCCGCTTCCTGTCCCGGCCACCGCCGAGGCTGCCGCGCCCGCCCCCGCGGTGCAGCAGGTTCGCTGGCACTACCGCCGCCACTGGCACCGGCGCCATCATTGGCGGCGTCACTGGCATCATCGCCGCCACCATTGGCATCGCCGACACCACTGGCATCGCCACCACGCGCATCGCCGCCACTGGCATCGTCATCACGCGCATCGGCCTCACTGGCAGCGTCATCACGGGCACCCGCACCCCGTCTCGCGAGGCCGCCATCTGGGCCATCGGAACCTCACGTTCTACTGAGCGGCGCAACCCGCGCCCCGGCCGGATCGGGCCGGGGCGCGGCCTTGCAGGCGGCCTCGGAAAACCTTATTTAACCGTCTGATATCACTGCTCTTCCGCAAGGCCGTCCCGGCGCACTTCGCGCCGCGTGAGGGCCGCGAGCACCGCCCGTCCGGGCTTCAGAACGGAAATCGACTTGGCCGAGAACGATCCGACTGGCGCCGCCCCGCCCGCCAGCGACATCCGTCCCGTCTCCATCACCGACGAGATGCGCCGCTCCTACCTCGATTACGCGATGAGCGTGATCGTGAGTCGAGCGCTTCCCGACGCGCGCGACGGCCTCAAGCCGGTGCACCGGCGCATCCTCTACTCCGCCTTCGAATCCGGGCACCTGCCCGAGCGGAAATACGTCAAGTCGGCGCGCATCGTCGGCGACGTGATCGGTCTCTACCACCCGCACGGCGACCAATCGATCTACGACGCCTTGGTGCGGATGGCGCAGGACTTCTCCATGCGCCTGATGCTCATCGACGGGCAGGGCAATTTCGGCTCGGTGGACGGCGATCCGCCGGCGGCCATGCGCTACACCGAATCGCGGCTGGCCAAGCCTGCGACCGCGCTGCTCACCGACATCGACAAGAACACCGTCGATTTCGGACCGAACTACGACGAGTCGCGCGAGGAGCCGACCGTCCTCCCGGCCCGTTTCCCGAACCTGCTGGTCAACGGCGCCGGCGGCATCGCGGTGGGCATGGCCACCAACATCCCGCCGCACAATCTCGGCGAGCTGATCGATGCCTGCGTCGCGCTGATCGACGATCCGGGGCTCACCATCGAGCAACTCACCGAGATCGTCCCCGGCCCGGACTTCCCCACCGGCGGCCTGATCCTCGGCCGGGGCGGCACGCGCCAGGCCTACGCCACCGGCCGCGGCTCGGTGATCATGCGCGCGAAGTCGCATGTCGAGGAACTGCGCAAGGAGCGCGAGGCGCTGATCTTCACCGAAATCCCCTACCAGGTGAACAAGGCGACGCTGGTCGAGAAGATCGCCGAGCTGGTGAAGGAGAAGCGGGTGGAGGGTATCTCCGACCTGCGTGATGAGTCCGACCGGTCGGGCATGCGCATCGTCGTCGAGATCAAGCGCGACGCCATGGCCGACGTCGTGCTGAACCAGCTCTACCGGTTCACGCCCCTGCAGACCTCCTTCGGCTGCAACATGGTGGCGCTGAACGGCGGCCGCCCCGAGCTGATGAACCTGAAGGACCTGCTCCAGGCCTTCGTGGACTTCCGCGAGGAGGTCGTCTCCCGCCGCACCAAGTTCCTCCTCGGCAAGGCCCGCGAACGCGCCCACGTCTTGTGCGGCCTCGCCATCGCGGTCGCCAACATCGACGAGGTGATCCGGCTGATCCGCACCTCGCCGGACCCGAACGCCGCCCGCGAGGCCCTGATGGGCCGCGACTGGCCGGCCCACGACATCGCGCCGCTGATCGCCCTGGTCGACGATCCGCGCCACCGGGTCGCCGAGGACGGGACCTACCGGCTCTCCGAGACTCAGGCCCGCGCCATCCTCGACCTGCGCCTGCAGCGCCTCACGGCTCTGGGCCGCGACGAGGTCGGCGACGAGCTGAAGACGCTGGCCGACGAGATCGCCGACTATCTCGACATCCTGCGCTCCCGCGCCCGCATCCAGGGCATCGTCAAGGGCGAGCTGGCCGAGGTCCGCGAGCAGTTCGCCACCCCGCGCAAGACCGAGATCGTCGACTTCGACGGCAGCGTCGAGGACGAGGACCTGATCGCCCGCGAGGACATGGTGGTGACCGTGTCCCACGCCGGCTACGTGAAGCGCGTGCCGCTCTCGACCTACCGGGCGCAGCGCCGCGGCGGGAAAGGCCGCTCCGGCATGGCGACCCGCGACGAGGATTTCGTCACGCGTCTGTTCGTGGCCAACACCCACACTCCGGTGCTGTTCTTCTCCAGCCAGGGCCAGGCCTACAAGGAGAAGGTCTGGCGCCTGCCGATGGCTGCACCCAACGCCCGCGGCAAGGCGCTGGTGAACATCCTGCAGCTGCAGGACACCTCCGAGCGCATCACCACGATCATGCCGCTGCCCGAGGACGAGGCGTCCTGGGAGACGCTCGACGTGATGTTCGCGACAGCCAGCGGCAACGTCCGGCGCAACAAGCTCTCGGACTTCACCACGGTGAACCGGAACGGCAAGATCGCCATGAAGCTCGATCCGGGCGACCACATCGTCCATGTCGAGATCTGCCGTCCGGACCAGAACGTGCTGCTCACCACGGCGCTCGGCCAGTGCATCCGCTTCCCCGTGGAGGATGTGCGCGTGTTCAAGGGCCGCGACTCCACTGGCGTGCGCGGCATCCAGCTGGCCAAGGATGACCGGGTCATCTCGATGACCATCCTCAACGCTTTCGATGCCACCGCCGAGGAGCGCGCGGGCTATCTGAAGATGCGCCGCGCCGTGACCGGCGAGGAGGAGGGCGCCGAGGCGGAGGCCGAGGACGGCGCCGAGGCCGCGGCCATCTCGCCCGAGCGCTACGCCGAGATGGGGGCGGCCGAGCAGTACGTGCTCACCTTGTCCGAGCGGGGCTTCGGCAAGCGCTCCTCGTCGTTCGAGTACCGGACCTCGGGACGCGGCGGCAAGGGCATCACGGCGATGCGGGTCAATGCCCGCAACGGCAGCCTCGTCGCCTCCTTCCCGGTGGAGGCCTCGGACCAGATCATGCTGGTCACGGATGGCGGCCAGCTGATCCGGGTGCCGGTGGACGACATCCGCATCGTCGGCCGTGCCTCCCAGGGCGTGACGGTGTTCAACACCGCCAAGGACGAGAAGGTCGTCTCGGTGGAGCACATCGAGGGCGAGGAGGAGGGCGGCGCCGAGGAGGCGTGACGCCTTCCGGCTCGGCAGATCCGCTTCGCAGGGCGTCTTGCTGGGTGCCGGATCGCATTCCGCCGGCGCTGCTTGCGCCCGGGAAAGGGGTGAGCCCGGTTCTGCACCGCCCCTTTCCCGGACAGGTGGAGCGACGCGGAATCGGATCCAAGATCCGGCACGGAGCCCGCCGCGGGAGCGGCTCGATGGGACAGCCTTCCCGTCCCCAGGTTCCGTCCGGCGCGAAAATGCACTAGGTCGGATCGCGATGACCCGCACCGCCCTCTACGCCGGCTCGTTCGATCCGGTCACGAACGGCCATCTCGACGTGATCCGCCAAGCCTGTCGGCTGGTGGACCGCCTCGTGATCGCCATCGGCGTGCATCCCGGCAAGGCGCCGCTCTTCTCCGCGGACGAGCGGGCCGCCCTGCTGGTCGAGACCTGCGGGCCCGTGGCCGAGGCCGAGGGCGCGGCGCTTGAGATCACCACGTTCAACGATCTCGCGGTCTCGGCCGCCCGGCGCTGCGGCGCCTCCATCTTCATCCGCGGCCTGCGCGACGGCACCGATCTCGATTACGAGATGCAGCTCGCCGGCATGAACGGCACCATGGCCCCCGAGGTGCAGACCGTGTTCCTGCCCGCCTCGACCCAGGCGCGCCCCATCACGGCGACGCTGGTGCGCCAGATCGCCGGCATGGGCGGGGATGTCTCGCCCTTCGTGCCCGCCGCCGTGGCCCAACGTCTCCGGCAGCGCTTCGCCGCCGCCTCCTGATGACTGGAAGGATCTCGATGAACCGACGCCATGCCCTCCTCGCGCTCGCTCTGACGCTCGGCTCCGCCACGGCGGCCCGGGCGGTCGATGCCAACACGGTCTATCTCCAGACCAAGGACGGCCGGATCACCATCGAGCTGCGCCCGGACCTGGCACCGAAGCACGTCAAGCAGATCAAGACGCTGGTGAACCAGGGCTTCTATAACGGCCTGAAGTTTCACCGGGTGATCGACGGCTTCATGGCCCAGACCGGCGACCCGAAGGGCAACGGCACCGGCGGTTCCAGCCTGCCCAACATCCCGGCGGAGTTCTCGCGCTCGGCCGAGTTCCGCCGCGGCACGGTGGGCATGGCCCGTTCGTCGGATCCGAACTCGGCCAATTCGCAGTTCTTCATCTGCCTGGGCGACGCGCCGTTCCTGAACGGCCAGTACACGATCGTGGGGAACGTCACCGACGGGCTCGACGTGCTCGACAAGATCAAGAAGGCCGCCCCCGGCGCCCCGGGCGGGGCCGTGCAGGATCCCGACAAGATCGTCAGCATGACGATGGCCGAGAAGGCCCAGTAGCGGCCGCATGCTCGGCCGGCGCGCAGCCTCGATTGCCCTGCTGACCCTGGCCGCGGCCTCGATCCCGGGGGCTGCGGCGGCTTACGACGGCGGCGACTTCTACGGCTACGCCTACGAGCCCGGGGGCGGCTATCCTCTGAGCCTGCCGCAAACCCTGCGCGCCACGATCGCGGTGCCGGTGTCCCGGATGGCGACGAAGCCCGCCGATACCCTGGCCGAACTCTACCCGGCGCTTGCCGCCTGCTGGCAGGCGCCGACCGGACTCGGCCGGCCCAGCGGCGGCAACGACGTCGAGATCACCGCGCGCCTCGCCCTGCGCCGCGACGGTAGCCTGATCGGGCCGCCGCGGATCACCTACGCGGCCGGCGTGGCGGGCAACCAGCGGGCCACCCTGGTGCGCGGGACGCTCGACGCGCTGGCGCGCTGCACCCCGGTCCACATCACGCCGGATCTCGGCCGAGCGATCGCGGGCCGCCCGGTGGCGCTCCGTTTCGTCTACCGACCGCCGGCCTGAGCGCCGGCAACCTCGTCACGGGCGCTGGCCGGATGCGGCGCGCGCCGATACAGTTCCCTCAACTGGAAGGATAGAACCATGGCCGACAACGAGACCATCGTCCTAGAGACCACCAAGGGCCGCGTCGTGATCGCGCTGCGTCCCGATCTCGCCCCGGGCCACGTGGAGCGCATCAAGACGCTGGCGTCCCAGGGCTTCTACGACGGCGTGCCGTTCCACCGGGTGATCGACGGCTTCATGGCCCAGACCGGCGACCCGACCGGCACCGGCTCCGGCGGCTCCGACCTGCCGGACCTGAAGGCCGAGTTCAACGCCGAGCCGCACGTGCGCGGCACCTGCTCGATGGCACGGACGAACTTCCCGCACTCGGCGAACTCGCAGTTCTTCATCTGCTTCGACGACGCCCGCTTCCTCGACAAGCAATACACGGTCTGGGGCAAGGTCGTGGAAGGCATGGATGTGGTCGACACGATCAACAAGGGCGAGCCGCCGCGCTCCCCCGACAAGATCGTGAAGGCGACAGTCGCGACGGCCTGAGGCTAATCTGAACATCGGGCCGCCCGCAGCCTGCAGGCGGCCCTGGCATCTCCAATTTAAAGCCCTCATCCTGAGGTGCCCGCGTCAGCCGGGGCTCGGAAGCTTCCAGGAATCGCGCGGCTGGCTGGAGGGCTCCTTCGAGGCCTCCGCAGCGCTCCGGCACCTCAGGATGAGGTCGTGGATGGGAATCGCGCGGCATCGCACTCACGCGCCCGGCGATCACCCGGGCGCACGATCGACGAATCCAGATCTCCGCTCAGCATCCTCTGCCGCCGCCAAGTCCTCCGGCGTGTTGACGTTGAGGAACGGGTCTACCGGCTCCACCGGCCAGGACGCCATCGCTGCGCCGTGTCGGGCGATGAAGGCGCCGACGCGCCGCTCGCCGCGTTCGAGGTAATCCCGCAGTTCATCGCGCAGGGCCGTCGGCCAGAGAGCGATTGTGTAGTGCTGCCGCTCGCCCGAGGCGGCGAGGGCGATCCCGGTCTCCGGCCCGGCCGCGCGAAGACGCGTCACCAGATCCTCCGGCAGGAAGGGCGCGTCGCCCGACACGCTGACGACCCGCGCGATCCCACACCCTGCAGCGTGCTCCAGTCCGGCGAGGATGCCGGCGAGCGGACCCGGCTGGCCTGGAAGTGGATCCGGCAGGATCGGCCCGGGAAAGCCGGCGAACCGCGCCGGATCGCCGTTGGCGCTCAGCGCCAGTCCTGCCCCGCATTGCGGCCCGAGACGCGCGACCACGCGCTCCAGCAAGGTCCGGCCGCCGAGCCGCAGCAGGGGCTTGTCGCCCCCACCCATGCGCCGCGCCTGCCCGCCGGCCAGGATCAAGCCCAGGACCGGCGGCGACATGGCCTACTCGATGACAATCTTCGGCGCGGTCCGCCCGGCCGGCGCGCCCGACAGGTTCGCCCAGAGCTTGGCGGCAATCTCGCGATAGACCTTGGCCTGCGGCCCCTCCGGATCGGTTGCCACCACGGGCTGGCCCGAATCCGAGGTCTCGCGGATCGTCATGTTGAGCGGCACCTCGCCGAGGAACGGCACGCCGAGGCGCTGCGCCTCGACCCGCGCGCCGCCATGGCCGAAGATGTGCGAGGCGTGGCCGCAATTCGGGCAGACGAAGGTCGCCATGTTCTCGATCACGCCGAGGATCGGCACCGCGACCTTCTTGAACATGGTCACGCCGCGCCGCGCGTCGATCAGCGCGAGATCCTGGGGCGTCGAGACGATCACGGCGCCCGAGAGCGGCGTCGCCTGCGCCATGGTGAGCTGCGCGTCGCCGGTGCCGGGCGGCATGTCGACCAGCAGCACGTCGAGCTCGCCCCAGAGCACGTCGCGCAGCATCTGGGTGATGGCCGACTGCACCATCGGGCCGCGCCAGATCATCGCCGTCTCGGGCTCGATCAGGAAGCCGATCGACATGACCTTCAACCCGTAGCCGACCATCGGCTCCATGGCCTTGTTGTCGACGACGTTGGGCTTGCCCGAGAGGCCGAACAGCTTCGGCACGGACGGGCCGTAGATGTCGGCGTCGAGCAGGCCGACCTTCAGGCCCTGCGCCTGGAGGGCGAGGGCGAGGTTGCAGGCGGTGGTGGACTTGCCGACGCCGCCCTTGCCCGAGGCGACCGCCACGATGTGGCGCACGCCCGCGATCTGCGGACCCTGGTTCGGGGGCGCGCCGGGCCGCGGCGGTGCCACCGGCGGGGGCGTTACCGGACGCGGGGCGGCGCTGCTCTGGGCCGGATGGCTCGGTCCCCGCTCGGAGGTGAGGCTCGCGAACACGCCCGAGACGCCCGGGATCTGCAGGACGCGCCCTTCCGCCTGCCGCCGCACCGGCTCGAACCGCTCGGCCTCGCTGGGATCGACCAGGATCGAGAACATCACCCGGTTGTTCGGATCGACCACGACCTGAGAGAGCCGCCCCGAGCCGGGCAGGGTGGTTCCGGCGGCATCGACGGTGACGCTGGCGAGCGCCTTCAGCACGTCATCGCGGGTAATCGCCAAGTCGTCCTCCACGGGGGCAAGCCTGTATGCCAGCTGCATGTAACCGAGCGCCGCGAGAACACCAGACCCCACCCCCGCAATCTGGAAGAGCACCGGATGAATGCGCCGCCGTAACCGCGCGGCGGACCGGCCCCGCGGTGCCCCCCATCGGTGCCTCGGCCGACGGGCGGCGAGGTTGCACTGTTTCATCGGGCCGCGGACCACGGTGCCGTCGTCGCGCCGGCAGACGCTGTTGCGCAGAGGCCGGCAGCCGAGCGGGCCGCGCAGATGCTTGACGCGCCCGATATGGACACCGCGATAGCGCCGGTTCGGGAAGTCGTGGCCGGCGACGCGGACGCCCGGGCCGAACCGCACCTCGGCGACCGACGGCGGACCGACGAGACAGGGCGCGCCCAGCATCAGGAGTGCGGCTGCGCGGCGGCCCGTTCAAGACGGCATCCTCCCGACCTCGGTCGATGCACAAGCTGAACCAACCGGACGTTGATCCGTTGTCGGGGCAGCCTTCAGGCGGGGACCCTTCCAGAGCGCGTGCGCGCCTCCGGGGAATCGCCGTCCGGACCGACCGACACGACGCGCAGGAGACCATTTTCATGCATCAGGGCAACCACCGCGACCACGAGGGCGCGAAGAAGCTCTTCGAGCTGATCAAGGACGTGAAGATCGCCATGATGACCACCGTCGATTCCGACGGGACGCTCAACAGCCGCCCGATGTGGAACAACGACGCCGATGAGAACGGCGACCTGTGGTTCTTCACCAAGCTGCACTCGCCCAAGACGGCGGAGATCAGCAAGGACAACCAGGTGAACCTCGCCTATTCCGACCCGTCGAGCCAGAACTACGTCTCGGTGGCCGGCAAGGCCGAGATCGTCCGCGATCAGTCGAAGATCAATGAGAAGTGGAATGAGGGCCTGAAGACCTGGTTCCCCAACGGTAAGGACGATCCCGAGGTAGCGCTGATCCGTGTGCATCCGGAGAAGGGCGAGTACTGGGACAGCCCCAACAGCAAGATGCTGCACGTCTACGGCTACGTGAAGGCCTCGCTCACGGGCGAGAGCCCCAAGACCGAGACCAAGAAGGTCGACCTCGCCTAAGCACTTGGTCGCACACGCGAGCGTGGGAAGGGCGGCGCGCCTGCCGGCGCGCCGCCCTTCTGCTTGACGCCCGCACGTCCGGCATGCGCTGTGGCCACTCCGGTACCGCGTGAAAGAGTCACGAACGCATGCTCGATCTGGCGAAGCGGGTCTACGATCACAGCTTCCGCATCGACCCGATCGTGCGGTCGCTGCTCGACACGGATTTCTACAAGCTGCTGATGGCGCAGACGATCCTGCGACGGCACCCCGACATCCGCACCACATTTGGGATCACCAACCGCACGCACCGGATCCGCATCGCCGACGAGGTGGATGCCGGACTCTTGCGCGAGCAGCTCGACCACGCCCGGACGTTGCGGCTGAGCAAGAGCGAGGTGACGTGGCTGCGCGGCAACGTGTTCCGCGGCCAGGGGCGGATCCTCGGCCCCGAATTCGTCGCGTGGTTCGAGACCTTCCAGCTCCCCGAATACGAGCTGGCCGTGCGTGACGGCCAGTACGAGCTGACCTTCCACGGGCCCTGGGTCGAGACCACCATGTGGGAGGTTCCGGCGCTCGCGATCCTCAACGAGCTGCGGGCCCGCGCCGTGCTGCGGGGTCTGGGCAAGCTCGATCTGCAGGTGCTCTACGCCCGGGCGATGACCCGGGTTTGGGAGAAGATCCAGCGGTTGCAGAAGCTGCCGGACCTGTCGGTGGCCGATTTCGGCACGCGCCGCCGCCACGGCTTCCTCTGGCAGGATTGGTGCGTGCAGGCCATGGCGGAGGGCCTGGGCAGCGCCTTCCTGGGAACGTCGAACTGCCTGATCGCCGCCCGCCAGGAGGTCGAACCGGTGGGCACGAATGCCCATGAGTTGCCGATGGTCTACGCGGCGCTGGCCGAAGACGACGCGGCGCTCGCCGCCGCTCCGTACGCGGTGCTCGCCGACTGGCAGGATGATTACGGCGGCAACCTGCTGGTGATCCTGCCCGACACCTACGGCACCACCGGGTTCCTGGCGAACGCCCCCGACTGGGTCAGCGACTGGACCGGGATCCGCATCGACTCGAAGGACCCGATCGAGGGGGGCGAGGAGGTGATCCGGTTCTGGCAGGATCGCGGACGCGACCCGCGCGACAAGCTCGCGATCTTCTCCGACGGGCTCGACATCGACGAGATCGAGCGGATCCACGCCCGGTTCCACGGGCGCATGCGCATCGGCTACGGCTGGGGCACCCTACTCACCAACGATTTCCGCGGGCTCCTGCCCGACGGCAAGCTCGATCCGGTTTCCATAGTCTGCAAGGTGACGGAGGCGAATGGGCAACCGACCGTGAAGCTCTCCGACAACCCCACGAAGGCGCAGGGGCCGGCCGAGGAGGTCGCACGCTACCGGCGGGTCTTCGGGGTCGGCGAGCAGGCCGCACTGCCGGTGGTGGTGTGACGGTCCCTTCGGGGCCCTCCCGATCTTCACCCTCATCCTGAGGCGCCGCGTCAGCGGCCTCGAAGGAGGCCTCCAGAGATCGCGCGTCTTCAGGAGCCTCCTTCGCGGCCTCCGCTGCGCTCCGGCACCTCAGGATGAGGGTGAGGATGGGAAGGCGCTGACGCTGCGTTCCGCGCGACCCACTCGGCACGGGTTTCAGTCACAGCAGAGTGAAAGCGGTCCGCTCACGGAGCGCGGGCGCAGGTGGTATGGCGTCGACCAACAGGGAGAACGCCATGTCGATGAATCGCCGCTCGCTCATCGGGGCCGCGGGCCTTGCCCTCACCACACCGGCCCTGCACGGCGCGCAGGCCGCCGAGACGCCCAAGGCCGCCGCCAAGGCGCCCGCGCCGCCGGTGACGAAGATCCTCGCCCAGTGGATCCTGAGCTCGTCCTACGACTCGCTGCCCGAGCCCGTCCGCCGCGAGGGGGTGCGCAGCTTCCTCAACTGGGTTGGCGTGGCGATCGGCGGCTCGCATCACGAGACCGTGGACGTAGCGGCCTCGGCGCTGCAGCCCTTCTCGGGTCCGCCCCAGGCCGGGCTGTTCGGCCGGAGCGAGCGGTTCGACATCATGAACGCCGCGTTCCTCAGCGGTGTATCGAGCCACATCTTCGACTTCGACGACACCCATCTCAAGACGATCATCCACCCGGCCGGCGCGGTCGCCTCGGCGATCCTGGCCTATGCCCAGATGAAGCCGATCTCCGGCAGGGACTTCCTCGACGCGCTGGTGGTGGGGATCGAGACCGAGTGCCGGATCGGCAACGCGGTCTACCCGAACCACTACGACGCGGGCTGGCACATCACCGGGACCTGCGGGCCGTTCGGCGCTGCGGCAGCGGCCGGCAAGCTGATGGGACTCACCGAGCAGCAGATGGTCTACGCGCTGGGGCTCGCCGCCTCGCAGCCGGTGGGCCTGCGCGAGTCCTTCGGCTCCATGAACAAGAGCTTCAACCCGGGTCGGGCCGCCTCCAACGGCCTGTTCGCGGCGATCCTGGCGTCGAAGGGCTACACCTCGTCCGACGGCATGATCGAGGCCAAGCGCGGCTGGGCCAACACGATCTCCACCAAGCAGGACTGGTCCGAGATCACCGACGGGCTCGGAACCCGCTACGAGTCCCAGCTCAACACCTACAAGCCCTTCGCCTGCGGCATCGTCATGCATCCGACGATCGACGCCGCGATCCAGATCCGGGACGAGGACCACGTCAAGCCGGAGGACATCAAGCGCGTGGACCTCAAGGTTCACCCGCTGGTGCTGGAATTGACCGGCAAGACTGCCCCGAAGACCGGCCTTGAGGGCAAGTTCAGCATCTACCACGCCGCGGCCGTCGCCTTCGTGGAGGGTGCGGGCGGCGAGAAGCAGTTCAGCGACCGGGCCGTGAACGACCCGCGCGTGGTGGCGCTCCGCCAGAAGGTCGTCCCGGTGATCACCCCCGGCATCGACGCCGCGCAGGTCGACATGACTGTCACCCTGAACGACGGCCGGACCGTCCATCGCTTCATCGAGCACGCGATCGGCAGCGTCGAGAAACCGATGTCCGACAAGCAGCTGGAGGCGAAGTTCGCCGACCTCGCCTCCGGTATCCTGCCGGACGCGCAGGCCAAGCGCGTGCTGCAGCTGTGCTGGTCGCTCCCCGACCTGAAGGATGCCGGCGACGTGGCCCGGGCCGGCGTTCAGGGAGCGTAGCCGGTCGGGCCGCCGGGATCGTTTTCGGCCCCCGTGCCGTTCCCCGTCCGTGAGGCGCCCGCCGGCTCCGGCGGGCGCCCGCGCGTGGCGTTCGGGAAGCGGATCACGGCATGGGCACAAAAACCCCGGTCGGGGTAGACTCGGCAGCGCGACCCGGGGATCCGCTGATCCCGCCGCGGCCGACGCGGGTCGCCGCGGCCGAGACGCCGCGGGCCGCGATGGCCTCGCCCGTGGTGGTCGGCGCCACCATCATCGCGGCCCTGTATTTCGGCCGCGAGATCTTCATCCCGATCGCGATCGCGCTGCTGCTGTCCTTCGTGCTCACGCCGCTGGTGAACCGCCTGCGGCACCTGCGCCTGCCGCGGTTGGTGGCGGTGGGCGTGAGCGTCCTTCTGACGGTGGGCGTCGTGGCGGCCCTCGGAACCCTGATCGGCATCCAGGCGGCCGACCTCGCGGGCGACGTTCCGCGCTACCGCGCCACCATCGAGCGCAAGATCGACGGCCTGCGCCACTCCCCCGTGGGGCACCTCACCGAGTACGTCGCCAACATCGGGCGGGCGCTCCACGGCGCCAAGGGACCCAGCTCCGCGGAGGCGCCGCAGCCTGCACCGCCGCCGTCGCCGGCCCAGGATCGAGCGCAGCCCGCGCGAAAGCCCGTGCTGGTCGAGGTCGCCTCGACCCCGCCGACTCCCCTGGAGATGCTGAGCACCGTGCTGTCGCCGGTGATGCAGCCGCTGGCCACGGTGGGCATCGTCTTCGTGGTGCTGCTGTTCGTGCTGATGCA
This sequence comes from Methylobacterium sp. CM6257, assembly GCF_054611515.1. Taxonomy (NCBI): domain Bacteria; kingdom Pseudomonadati; phylum Pseudomonadota; class Alphaproteobacteria; order Hyphomicrobiales; family Methylobacteriaceae; genus Methylobacterium; species Methylobacterium sp. CM6257. The sequence continues at coordinate 4,146,307 of NZ_CM137735.1, read as the reverse complement.
GCGCGAGGACCTGCGCGACCGCGTGATCCGGCTCGCGGGATCGAGTGACCTGCACCGCACCACCGTGGCGATCGACGACGCGGCCCGGCGTCTCAGCCGCTACTTCGTGGTGCAGCTCGCCCTGAACGCCTCCTTCGGCGTCGTGATCGGCATCGGGCTCTACGTCATCGGCGTGCCGAACCCGGTGCTCTGGGCGATCTTCGCGGCCGTGATGCGCTTCGTGCCCTATCTCGGCGCGGTCCTGTCGGCGATCCTGCCGATGGCGCTCGCCGCCGCGGTGGATCCGGGCTGGAACATGATGATCGCGGTGGCGATCCTGTTCATTGTCCTGGAGCCGCTCACCGGACAGGTGTTCGAGCCGATCTTCTACGGGCAGTCCACCGGGCTCTCGCCCTTCGCGGTCCTGGTCTCGGCCCTGTTCTGGACGTGGCTCTGGGGGCCGGTCGGCCTGCTGCTCTCGACCCCGCTCACCGTCTGCCTCGTGGTGCTGGGCCGCTACGTCGACCACCTGGAATTTCTGGACGTGCTGTTCGGCGACCGGCCGGCGCTCACGCCCGTGCAGAATTTCTACCAGAGGATCCTCGCGGGCGATTCGGAGGAGGTTCTGGGCCACGCCGAGCTGATCCTGCAGCAATGTGCGCTCTCGTCCTATTACGACGACGTGGTCCTCAAGGCGCTCGAACTCGCCGCCCGCGACGCGGCCCGGGGAGTCCTGACCGCCCGGCAGAAGGCGGCGATGCGCACGGCGCTCGGCGAGCTGATCGCCGACCTGTCCGACCGGGGCGACGCCGGCACCGAAACCGCCGGCGAGGGAGCCGAGGGCGCCTGCAGCCCGCTGCCGCTGGGCCCGCCGCCGGAGGCGCTGTCCCAGGACTGGACGCGCGAGGGGGCGGTGCTCTGTGTCTCCGGACGCGGCTTCCTCGACGAGGCCGCCGCCGCCATCCTGGCCCAGATCCTCGAGAAGCGCGGGGTCGGCGTTCGCACGGTGCCGTTCGCCGAAGCCGCCGCGGCCCGGATCGCGCGCTTCGAGCCGGGCCCTGCGCGAATGGCCTGTGTCATCTCCCTGGCGCTCGACGGCGAGCCGACCCATCTGCGCCGGCTTGTCCGGCGCCTGAAGGGCAGAATGCCCGGCGTGCCGATCCTGCTCGGCCTCTGGCTTGCGAAGGGTGACCGGCCCGACCGCGTCACCCTCGGCCTCGGGACCGAGTGCGCCACCGAGGCGGACGGGCAGGTCGGGTCTCTGCGTGAGGCCGTCGAGGCGGTTCTGGCCGCCGCGCAGGAGAAGTCCGACGCGGTCGAACCGGGTGCCGGCCAGGATCGCGTCCCGAAAGCCGGGGATGGTGTGTCGCGCAAGCCGGAGCGGGCCGAGGCATGATCCAGAGGGGCTTGACGGCCCGGGGGGCGTCCCGGTTTCGTCACCGGACCGGCCAGCCGACCGGCGGGCCGTGGGGCGGATCAGGGAAGAGAGCCGATGAGCGTCGTCGAACTCGGGCGGTTCATGGACGACCTCGCGGACGCGTCCGGCAAGGCGATCCTGCCGTTCTTCCGGGCCCAGTTCGGCCTCGACGACAAGGCGCACGGTGGGGCGCCGTTCGACCCGGTCACCGAGGCCGACCGGGCCGCCGAAGTCGTGCTCCGCGCGATGATCGGCCAGACCTTCCCGGGGCACGGCATCCTTGGGGAGGAATTCGGCTCCGAGCGGACCGACGCGGAGTGCGTCTGGATCCTGGACCCGATCGACGGGACACGGGCCTTCATCGCCGGACTGCCGACCTGGGGCACCCTGATCGGGCTGACCCGCAAAGGCGTGCCGGTCCGCGGGCTGATGCATCAGCCATTTCTCGGCGAGCGCTTCACGGGAGACGGGCGCAGTGCGCGCCTGCGCGGGCCTGCCGGCGAGCGCACCCTGCGCACCCGCCGCTGCACGGATCTGGCCCAGGCTATCCTCGCATCCACGGACCCGCGGCTGTTCGCGGCCGGGGAGGAGGCCGAGCGCTTCCGGTCGCTGGAGGGGCAGGTGCGGCTGTCCCGCTACGGGGCCGATTGCTACGCCTACTGCATGCTGGCCGCGGGGCAGATCGACCTCGTGGTCGAGGCGGGGCTGAAGCCCTACGACATCGTGGCGCTGATCCCGATCGTCGAGGGCGCGGGCGGGCGGGTGACGGCCTGGGACGGCGGCCCGGCCGCGTCCGGCGGGCGCATCGTGGCCGCGGGCGACCCGCGCCTCCACGAGGCGGCACTCAAGGTGCTGAATCCGTGAGGATCGCACGCATTCGGGCGGCCCATCGCACGGGACCCGGCTCCGCTCACATGGAGCGCGCGGGAGAGCGTCCCGCGTCTCTCCGGTCCGTGCCCCCCTTCCGCCGTGAAGGTCCACCCGCGTGCTGCTGAGCGCGCTCGCCCTGGTCACCGCCCTGATTTCGCCCGCGCAGGATGGCGCTGCCGCCCTCCTGCGCGCGCTGCCGGCAGGGCCCGTGGCCGCCGCCCCAGCGGACAAGCCGCCGCCGCGCTTCGATGCCGCCACCCGGTCGGTCTCCAACTGGCACGAGGAGGCCGGCGCGAACCTGCTGCCGCGGGCGCTGGCGCTCACGGCGCGGCTGGCGGAGGATCCGCCCTACGTCGCCCGCTGCGTGCGGCTCAACAACGGCTGGTGCATCAAGTCCGCCCGCTGGCCCGGCGAGATCGGCGCCGATGCCGAGGGCCACACCGCTTTCGCCACCCTGGATGACGGCGCCGATGCGGCCGCGAGCCTGCTGCGGCGCTACTATCGCGACTACGGCCGCCGCACCGCGCTGGCCATCGTGCGCCGCTGGGCTCCGGCCGAGTGCCGGATCGCGTCCGCGCCTTCGCGGCCGGGACGGGCGGTGGCGGCGCCCACAGTCTCGGCGGCCCTGGCCCCCCGGGGGATCGGGCGGACCTTGCGCGCCCGCTATCTCGCCACGCACCGACCCGGGGGTGCGCCTAGGGGCCGGGCGGCGGCGCTGCGGGTGCAGCCCTGGTCGCCGCTGGCCCGGATGGCGGGCCGCCCGAACCGTCGCCCGGCCGCGGTGCCGCATGTGGCGACGCTTCAGCCGGTACCCGACATTGCGGCCGGGATCACCCCGTCTCTCGGATCGGTACGTCAGGGCCCGAAACCGACGGCCCGCGGCGCCGCCGATCCGGCCGCGCTCCTGGACCGCAAGGTGCCGAGCCCGGACCGGATGGTGGCCGAATCCGCGCTGCTGCCGGCCATCGCCGCGGGCCTGCCGGTCCTCGACCTGCGCCTGCCGACCCCGCTCTGCACCGGCGATGAGGTGCGGATCCAGGCCTACGCCCACCGGATCAGCGGCAGCGTCGGGCTGAAGCCCGGCGACGACCTCGACCTGTTCGGACCGGACGGTTCGCCGCGGCCGAACCTCGCGCCAGTGATGCTGGCGATGTCGGCTGTGGAACTCGGCACGCTTCGGGCCGGCCCGGACCTCGTCGCCGGGGCGATCGACCGGCTGAAACCGATCACGCCTGTCGCCCACGAGGCCGCCCATTAGCCACAAGCCTTGCGGTCCGGCCGCCGCCGCGCCACCTCTGCGCGGCCTGTTCCCCTCACGACGAGCCCGCCCGTGCCCCTGACCGACCTTGCCGCGCGCGCCGGCTCGGCCGTCAAAGCCTTCGCCGAAGCCTCGCACGACCTCTTGATCCAGCCGACGCTGCGGCTCGGGGTCACCGGGCTCGCGCGCTCGGGCAAGACCGTCTTCACCACGGCGCTGATCCACCACCTCGTAGAGACTCATGCCCTGCCGGCCTTCGCGCCCGCGCAGGAGGGCCGCCTGCGCCGCGCCCGCCTCGTCCCGCAGCCCGACGACGACGTGCCGCGCTTCCCGTTCGAGGAGCATTTCGCGACCCTCACGGAGGCCCGGTGCTGGCCCCGCTCCACCGACCGGATCAGCCAGTTCCGCCTGGAAATCGCCTATGAGCGGACAGCCGGCTGGCGCACCGGCCCCGCGACCCTGATGCTCGACGTGGTCGATTATCCGGGCGAGTGGCTCCTCGACCTCGCGCTGATCGAGACAAGCTACACGGCCTGGTCGCGGGCCACGATCAACGGCACACGCCGGCCGGGCCGCGCCGCGGTGGCGGGACCCTGGCTCGAGGCGCTCAAGGGCTTCGATCCGAACGGCCCCCTCGACGAGGTCGCGGCCGAACGCGCCAGCGACGCGTTCAAGACCTATCTGGCGGGCCTGCGCGCCGGCCCGGAATCGGTGGCCACGACGCCGCCGGGCCGGTTCCTGATGCCGGGCGACCTCGCGGGCTCCCCCGCGCTCACCTTCGCGCCGCTGAACGGGCTTACCGAGACGATCGCCCCCGACAGCCTCGCCGGCCTGATGGAGCGGCGTTTCGAGGCCTACAAGGCCAAGGTCGTCACCCCGTTCTTCCGCGACCATTTCCAGCGGGTGGACCGGCAGATCGTGCTGGTGGACGTGCTCTCCGCCGTCGATGCCGGCCCGACCGCGCTGGCGGAGCTGGAGGAGGCGCTGGACGCGGTGCTCCTGAGCCTCAACATCGGCCGCAACACCGTGCTGTCGCGCCTGTTCGCCCCCCGGGCCGACCGGGTGCTGTTCGCCGCCACCAAGGCCGATCATCTCCACCAGACGAGCCACGACCGGCTCGACGCGCTGCTGCGGCTGCTGGTGTCCCGGGCCATGCGGCGCACCGAGGCCGCGGGCGCCCGGGTCGGCACCGTTGCGCTCGCCTCCGTGCGCGCCACCCGGGAGACCACGGTCCACGACGGCGCCGAGACCCTGCGCGCCGTCGCCGGCACCCCGGAGGCCGGCGAGGTGGTGGGCGACGAGGTGTTCGACGGCAACAGCGAGGCCGCGATCTTCCCGGGCGAATTGCCCGCCCGCGCCGAGGCTGTGCTGGAGGGGGCGGTCGAGCCGGGCTCGTTGCGCTTCCCCCGCTTCCGGCCGCCGCTGGTCCGGCCGGACAGCCTTGGGCGCCCCGGTCACCTGCCGCAGATCCGGCTGGACCGGGCCATGCAGTTCCTCATCGGGGACAGGCTGGCGTAACGATGTCAGCGAGTCTGCGGAGCACTCAGCCATGACCTCGGGCCAGAAACCCCGCGCCTTCCGCATCACCCCCGAACCGTCGGCGGATCCGAGCGTGACCACCACACCGCTCACCGCCCGGCCACCGCAGGCCCGGATCGTTGAGGAGCCCTTCGAGATCGTCGACGCGGCCGACGGCGTGGCGGTGCCGGTGGCGCCGCGCCGGCGCTCGCCCTGGGGGGGGCTGTTCCTGTCGGCGGTCGGCGGCTTGGTCTCGCTCGGGATCGGGCTCTCGGTGGAGCGGATGATCGCCGACCTGTTCCAGGCCGCACCCTGGCTCGGCTGGGTGGCGCTCGCCTTGCTCGGGCTGGCCGCACTCGCGCTCCTGGCCATCGTCGCGCGGGAACTCGCCGGCCTGCGGCGCGAGCGGAAGATCGAGCGCCTGCGCCAGTCGGCCCTCGACGCCCTCGGCAGCCGAGACCACACCGGCGCGCAGGATGTGGTGCAGGCGCTCTCGGCCTTCTACGCCGACCGCGACGCCCTGTCGGCGGGCCGCGCCCGGATTGACGCCGCCGCCGACGCGATCCTCGACGTGGACGACCGGATCGGGCTGGCCGAGCACGAGCTGCTGGCCGGTCTCGACCGGCAGGCCTGCAACGCCATCGCGACGGCGGCCAAGCAGGTCTCGGCGGTAACGGCACTCAGCCCGCGGGCGATCGTGGACGTCGCCTTCGTGGTCTTCGCCGCCGTGCGGCTGCTGCGCCGGATCGCGGCGATCTATGGCGGGCGCCCGGGCTTCCTGGGCTTCCTGCGCCTGGCGCGCGCCGCCGTGGCGCATCTCACCATCACCGGCGGGATGGCGGTGGGCGAGAGCGTGATGCAGCAGGTGCTGGGGCTGGGGATCGCCGCCCGGATCTCGGCCAAGCTGGGGGAGGGCGTGCTGAACGGGTTGATGACCGCCCGCTTCGGGCTCGCCGCCCTGAATGTCTGCCGGCCGCTGCCCTTCGTGCGGGAAGCGCCGCCGCGGCTCGCCGACGTGGCCGGCGAGTTGCTGCGGGCGGCCGAGGCCGACGCGAAATAGGCCCGCGGCGCTACTTGCCGCCCGCCGCGGCGCGGCGGTTGGCGATGCGGGAGAACATGTTGCCGGTGTAGTCGGCGCTCTTGGGCTTCTCGGGCTCACCGAGCTTGGCCTCGAAGGCCTCGATGCGCTTCAAGAGCGCCACGTCGTTGAACAGCGAGCTGTTGAAGTTGGACTGGGCCCGGGGCCCGAGGGCGGCCTGCACCGCGTCGAGTCGTTCCAGAAGCTCTTTACGCGTCACGGTGCTCTCCAGGGGCGCCTTCGGGACGAAGACCGCCCGTAGCGCCACTGGACGGGCTGAGGGTAAACGGAGCGTTAACGCCCGGCCTACAGCCCCTTCAGGAATCCCGCCAGCCGCATCAGTCCCTCGGGCCAGGGCCCGTGCCCGCTCGCCACGTTGATGTGACCGGACTCGCCCGCATCGACCGTGAGCGCCCCCCAGGCATGGGCGAAATCGTCGGCGCGGTCGTAGCGGCAATGCGGATCAGTCCTGCTGGCGACCAAGAGCGACGGGAAGGGCAGGGGATCCCGCGGCACCGGCGCGAAGGCGCGCGCCGAATCCGGCAGGTGCGGCGCTTCCTCCACGTCCGGCACGGCCACCAACAGGGCGCCGCGCACGATGCCGGCCGGGAAGCGCGGCACCGCCTCGACGCTCGCGACCACGCCAAGGCTGTGGGCGATCAGGATCACCGGCCGGGTCGCGGCCGCGACCGCCTCGGCGATCCGCCCGCACCACGCCTCGGGCGTCGGCGCATGCCAATCGTCCTGCTCGACCACCCGCGCGGTGGCGAGGCGCCCCGCCCAGCGGGCCTGCCAGTGGTCCTCCTCGGAACCCCCAAGCCCCGGGACGATGAGGATGTCGCAATCGGCGGTCTTCATGGCGGGATGCCTAAAGCGGTCCGGGGAGGGCGTCGAGACCGGCCCGTCACTCGGCGGCGAGCGGGCCCGCCCGCTCCAGATCCGCGATGTATCGGGCGATCTGCATCGAGGCGAGGTTCTTCGCCTTGGCCTCGATCTCGAAATCCGCCCAGACGAGATGGCGGGCGACCAAGTCGTTCACCGCCCGGTTCCACATCATGTCGGAATGGGCCGCGAGGTCCCGGACCGCGTGGCCGGCAGCCCGCAGGGCCGGGAAGTCGGGCAGGACGTCCGGGTCGCAATCCTCCGCGACCGCCTCGCGCGACACGCTGATATGCGCCACCGGCCGCACACCGCGCCAGGAATCCCGGACCCGGGCGATCCGCGGATCCTCCGGCTCCAGATACTCGCCGCCGCTCTGGACCCAGTGATGGTGCAGGTCGAGCACCACCGGCACGAGATCGGCGAGCCGCAGCACCGCGTCGAGGCCGAAGACATTCTCATCGTTCTCCACGGTGACGAGGTCGCGCGCCACGCGGCTCGCCCGGGGCAGGGTCTCGCGGAAGCCATCGACTCCGGGGTCGCCCGCGCCGACATGGATGTTGATATGGGCGCCGTGCGGATGCCAGCCGCCGCCGTAACCCATGCGGTCGAAGATCTCGGCATGGTAGTCGAGTTCCGACAGGCCGTTCGCCACGGCCGCCGGGTTGCGGCTCGCGAGCAGGCAGAACGGGCCCGGGTGGAAGCTCAGGCGCACCCCGAGCCGACGCGCCAGCGCCCCCGCCTCCGCGAGGCCGCGCTCGACGAGCGCCGCCATCGCGGGCTCGGCGTAAAGGGCCTGCGCGATCGGGTGGGTGTAGCCAGGCAGGACATTGCTCGCCATGCGCAGCAGGCGCTCGATCGGCGGGCGGGCCCCGACCCAGGCGATCTGGCGGGCGAGCACGTCAAGGTTATGGGCAACCAAGCCGGAGAGCTTCGCCCGCCGGGCGGCGGGCTCCAGCTTGGTGAGATGGGCCATCGTCACGCTGGTCAGGTTCATGTGGAGCGTCGCGTCGCGCTCCGCCTTGAGCGTGGCATGTGTGCCGGGAGGTTCGTCCAGGACGAACTTGCAACAGAAACCGAGACGGGGATGATCGCGCATAAGATGCACAACGCGCGGATGCCCCTGGCGTCCCCGGGACCTGCGCGGAACGGCCGCTTGGCGGAGGCGTTTGAAGTCCCGAGCGCGGCAGTTCCGCGCGTACGGCCCTTCCCGACCCATGCCATCGTCGCCTTCGCGCCCGAGCGGACAGCCTGATACCGGCTCGGTCTTGTGGATCCTGATGCTCGGCTCGGCGCTGGTGGCCCTCGCGGCGGCCCCTGGTCGGCGCTTCCTGCCGGTGCTGCCCACCGCCGCCGAACCGCCGACCGATCCCGAGCAAGGCTGCGACGGCGAAGACGCGCACGAGGGCGTGGCAGCCGGGGCGCGCTCCATCTCCGGCCGCGCCGCGCAGCTCATGGCGGCGACGCAGCCGGAGCGCGGGCGCACCGCCAACAGCCCCGCTGAGATGACCGGCTCCGGCTGGAAGGACATCGCGGTCCGGGTCTACCTGGAATTCAACAAGGACCGGGTGCTGGCGGTCGCCGCCGGCGTCACCTTCTACACGCTGCTGTCGCTGTTCCCGGCGATCGCCGCGCTGGTGACCTGCTATGGCCTGTTCGCGGACGTGACCGTGATCAACGACCACCTCGCGCAGCTCCACGCCGTGCTCCCCTCCGGGGCGGTCGAGCTGATCGGCGATCAGGTCAAGCGCATCGCGTCCCGGGGTACGGGCTCGCTGAGCGTGACGTTCTTTACCAGCCTTCTGCTGTCGATCTGGAGCGCCAACGCCGCCATGAAGGCGATGTTCGACGCGCTGAACGTCGTCTACGAGGAGGAGGAGAAGCGCAATTTTTTCTGGCTGAACGTCCGTTCCCTGACGTTCACGGTAGGCGCCCTGATGTTCATCATCATCGCGCTCAACGCCATCGTGGTAGTGCCGGTGGTGCTGAACCTCCTCGGCCTCGGCTCGACCGCGTGGCTGCTCGCGGCCCTGCGCTGGCCGGCCATCCTCATCGTGCTGCTGGGCGGACTCTCGGTGCTCTACCGGTTCGGTCCGAGCCGGGAGCACGCCCGCTGGCGCTGGGTCGGGGTCGGCAGCGTAGTCGCGGGCCTGCTCTGGCTCGTCGCCTCGCTGCTGTTCTCCTGGTACGTCGCGAATTTCGGCACCTACAACGAGACCTACGGCTCGCTCGGCGCCGTGATCGGCTTCATGACCTGGATCTGGATCTCCTCGACGATCGTGCTGCTCGGCGGCGAGATCAACGCCGAGCTCGAGCACCAGACCGCCTGCGACACCACAACGGGCGCGCCCCTGCCGATGGGCCGCCGCCAAGCCCGGATGGCCGACACTTTGGGCGCAGCAGCCTAACCCTAGCGCCGACGCACCGTGGCTCAAGGCCGCGCCGCCAAGCTTCCCGCATCCGGGACTGCCGAATGCCCTGTGTTCTCCCTATATATCGGCCCGAAAAGGGAGATCGTCATGGCCGATACGCCGACCACCAGCCCCGAGGCCCGCAGCGACGCCGAGTGGCGAGCGACCCTCACGCCGGAGCAGTATCGCGTCCTGCGCGAGCACGGAACCGAGCGCGCCGGCACGAGCTGCCTGCTCGCCGAGAAGCGCCCAGGGACCTTCACCTGCGCCGGCTGCGGGCAGCCGCTGTTCGAGCAGGGCACCAAATTCGAATCCGGGACCGGCTGGCCGAGCTTCTTCGAGCCGATCGAGGGCGCCGTGGAGACCTCGCAGGACCGAAGCCACTGGATGGTGCGCACGGAAGTACATTGCGCGCGCTGCAAGGGCCATCTTGGCCACGTGTTCAATGACGGCCCTGCTCCCACGGGGCTGCGTTACTGCATGAATGGCGCCGCGATGAACTTCGAGCCGGCGGAGTAGGCCGGCCCAGAATCTAACCTGGGTTGGAAAAATCGCGCCGGGAGGCGGGATATCGTGGACAGAAGGCATCTCGGCCGGATCATCGCCGCCGTCCGGTCTTGATTTCGTCGTGTTTTTGCTTAGCGCTTTATAGTCTCATGTTGTCGCGGTCCGGTGATTGGCGACGGAAGCGGTCAGGTTCTGGCGAATACGGCGTTGTGGTCCAGCTCACACGCCGTCGTCTCCGGCACCTCCTACCCCCTTCCGTACGCTCCGCCGGCACTGGGGGCTGTCCGCCGGATCGGCGTGCCGCCGACCTAGCGGGAGGGGTTTTGAGTTCATGAGCACCGTTCGCCGATTTTTGGTCGCCCCGTCCCTAGTCCGCCTGATCCGTAAGGAGCGGGGCGGCGCCCGGATCACGGAAGGCCACTTCGCACCGCAGGGCGGTCGCGCCTCCTACGTGCGCGTCGACGGCCAGAACTGCCAGCTCGTGCTGGTGAACAAGGGCGCTGACGGCATCCCCGTGGAGGAGCGCACCGACGTGCCGCGCGCCCATGGCGATGCGCTGCTCGACGTCTGCCCCGGCAAGGCCGCCTACGATCGCACGGTCCTGAATGTCGGCGGTCGCGAGATCGCCATCGACCGCTACGTCACGCCCGGCAGCCTCGACCTGGTCAGTGTCGCCTTCGATAACGACGGGGATGCGGCGGCCTTCCAGGCGCCGAGCTGGTTCGGACGCGAGGTCAGCGGCGAGCCGGCCTTCGAGCGGCCGTCGCTCGCCATCCAGGGTGTCCCGGCCGCCGAGGAGATGGCCCTGAGCAACGCAGCGCTGGACGCGGTGCTCGACCTGATCGAGCCCCGCTTCGGCTTCGGCCGCTACGGCAGCAGCGCCCGGGCTCCCGAGACCGACGACGGCGCCATCAACGCGATGCGCCGGATCGTGACGCCGCCCGCCGCTCCGCCTGCCCCGGCGGCGGCGCCCGCGCCGGAACCCGCTGAGGCCGCCCCCGTCGCGGCCGCGCCCGCGGAGCCGACCCCGGAGCCGCAGACCGAGCCGGAGCACGAGCCGGCCTCCGCTCCGGAACCCGTCCACCACGCGACGTCCGCTTCCGCCGAGGCGCATGGCGTCCAGGCCGGCAGCGAAGAGCCCCAGCACGGCGACGCCCGCATCGACGACGTTATCGAGAGCCTGTCCCAGGCGCTCGGTGCTGCGATCCACCAGCAACCGGAGCATGCCTCCGACGCGAAGGACGGGAAGGGCGACGACCCCACGTCGATGTTCGAGCGCTGGACCGTGCGCCCCCGCCGGACACAGCAGCAGAACTGAGCCGCCGTCCGGCTTGGTCAGCCCAAGCTAGGTCCTTCGGGCCGCAGCGCACACACGCGCTGCGGCCCTTTTGCTGTGTCCGGCGGAGGCGCGCGGCTCAGTTACGGATGATCACTGCCGCCCCGCCGCATCTGCTGGCGAGGCCGAACAGGGCGGCCGCATGGCCCAGGGGCAGGCGGAAGCAGCCGCCCGCCCGGCGCCCGAGGGATCCCGCCGCGGAGGTGCCGTGGATCGCAGCGCCGCCCCGGAAGAACATGGGGTGCGGTATCGGCGAGCCGTGGTACTGGCGCGAGCGCCACATCGGCGCCATCAGCCCCTCCCGCACCGGTCCGTTCGGCGTGACGTAGCCGCGGCGGGCCGCGGGACGGGTCAGTCATAAGCGGGATAGCCGTCGACGAGGACGCGCATGCGTTTGCGCGACGGGCCGATCCGCGCGACGACCCGGGCCGCTGCTGGAGCGGCAAGTGCACAGGTGAGAATGCCGGCCAGGAATGCAGTCCCGGCCCAATTGAGCACAGACACAGATGGCCCCCGCGATGTCGCGGCAGGCCAATGCGCGGACGGCGAAATCCGGCGGCGGTCCGAAACAGCCGCGCAGTCTGGGATGAGCGCAAATACCCGTATCGGAGAGTCTTCCCGGCGGGGATCGACAAGTTTTTGTCACCGTTGGTTCGCGGCAGATTACCGGGCAGCCGTTGAGGCGAGGGACGAGAATCGCTAGCGTGCCGGCACATCGGGAGGGTGCGCGGCAGTCGCACGGGATCAACATGGCACAGGCAACCCACGCGACGAGTCCGGCCGCAGCGCCCCGCGAGCCCTGGTACAAGGTGCTCTACATTCAGGTCCTGATCGCCATCGCGCTGGGCGTGCTGCTCGGCTGGTACGACCCGGCCACCGGCAAGGCGATGAAGTGGCTTGGCGACGCCTTCATCGGCCTGATCAAGATGATGATCGCGCCGATCATCTTCTGCACCATCGTGCACGGCATCGCGTCGATCGGCGACCTGAAGAAGGTCGGCCGCGTCGGCCTGAAGGCGCTGGTCTATTTCGAGGTGGTCTCCACCATCGCGCTGCTGATCGGCGTCCTGGTGGGCGAGGTAATCAAGCCCGGCGCCGGCTTCAACGCCGACCCGTCCAAGCTCGACGCCAGCAAGGTCGCGACCTACGCCAGCAAGGCGGCCTCCGATTCCACCGTGGCCCACATCCTGGCCATCATCCCGAAGAGCTTCTTCGACCCCTTCGCCACCGGCGACCTGCTGCAGGTGCTGCTGATCTCGATCCTCACCGGCGTCGTGGTGACGGGTCTGGGTGAGCGGGCCGCCGCGGTGAACCACGTGATCGACACCGCCGGGCAGATCTTCTTCCGGATCATCGGCATCGTGGTGAAGCTCGCCCCCGTGGGCGCCTTCGGCGCCATGGCCTTCACCATCGGCGAGTACGGCATCCAGAAGGTCTACGACCTCGCCTGGCTCGTCGGCACCTTCTACGTCACGGCACTCCTGTTCGTGCTGGTGGTGCTCGGGGCGATCGCCCGGGTGGCCGGCTTCTCGATCCTGCGCTTCCTCGCCTACATCAAGGACGAGCTGCTGATCGTGGTGGGCACCTCCTCGTCCGAGACGGTGCTGCCGCAGCTGATGACCAAGATGCGCCGGCTCGGCGCCTCGGATTCGGTGGTCGGCCTCGTGGTCCCGACGGGCTACTCGTTCAACCTAGACGGTACCAACATCTACATGACGCTGGCCACGCTGTTCCTGGCGCAGGCCGTCGGTGCGGACCTGACCATCGCGCAGTACGCGACGATCATCCTGGTGGCGATGCTCACCTCCAAGGGCGCCTCGGGCGTCACCGGCGCAGGCTTCATCACCCTGGCGGCGACCCTCTCGGCGATCCCGAACAGCCCGGTGCCGGTGGCTGCCATGACCTTGGTCCTCGGCATCGACAAGTTCATGTCCGAGTGCCGCGCGCTGACCAACCTCGTGGGCAACGGCGTGGCCTGCGTTGTGGTGAGCCGCTGGGAAGGCGAGCTGGACGTGGCCAAGCTCAACGAGGTCATGGCCCATCCGGTCTCCATCGGCACCCAGATCGCCGACGAGCCGCCGCAGCCGATGTCGACCGACGGCAAGGTCGCGGCCGCCGAGTGACGGGCTCACCCAAGAGACGAGCGCGCCTGGGCATCGATCTCGGCGGCACCAAGATCGCCGGGATCGTGCTGGACCACGACGGCGCAACCTTGGCCGAGGCCCGGGTGGCCGCTCCGCGCGGCGATTACCGGGCCACCGTCGAGGCGGTGGCCGGCTTGGTCCTGCGGCTCGAAGCGGAGGCGGGCGCGCCCTGCACCGTCGGGATCGGCATGCCGGGCAGCCTGTCGCCGGCGACGGGCTTCGTGCGCAACGCCAACTCGCACTGGCTCAACGGGCGGCCCTTCGGGGTCGATCTCGCGCAACGGCTCGAACGGCCGTTGCGGATCGAGAACGACGCCAATTGCCTGGCCGTATCGGAGGCGATCGACGGCGCCGGCGCGAGAGCCCGCGTGGTCTGGGCGGTGATCCTCGGCACCGGCGTCGGATCGGGCATCGCCATCGACGGCCGGGTGCTCACGGGCCGCAACGGCATCGCGGGCGAATGGGGCCACGGCCCGCTGCCATATCCTCACGACGACGAGCGCCCGGGCCCCGCCTGCTATTGCGGCCGCCGGGGCTGCGTCGAGACCTGGCTGTCCGGCCCCGGTCTGGCGGCCGACCACGCCCGGCGGCACGGCGGAAGCCACACGGCCGAGGCGATCGTCGCCTTCGCCCGCAGCGGCGATCCGGATGCGCGGGGGACGCTCGCGAGCCACCTCGACCGGCTCGGGCGCGCGGCCGCGCAGGTCGTCAATCTCCTCGATCCGGACGTCATCGTCATCGGCGGCGGCCTGTCGCGGATCCCGGAACTGATCGCCGGCCTACCCGGAGCGATTGCACCCCACGTCTTCTCCGACGCCTTCGCCACGCCGGTCCGGGCGAGCCTGCACGGGGACGCCTCCGGCGTGCGCGGCGCGGCGTGGCTGTGGGAGGCGGAGGCCGTCTGAGCGGTCGCCTCACGGATACGTCTCTTGCCGGGGCGCGGGGGCCAGGGCAGGACGGCGGCGCCCCAGTCGCGATGTCCCGATGATCGTCCGCACCCGGCCGAACCTGCTGACCCTGCTGTTCACCCTGCGCGGCTCGATCGTGCCGCGGGTGGCGCCGAAGCTCGCCGGGATCGTGGCGGTCTCCTGCGCGGTGGTCTGGGCCGAGGCGCGCTGGCCCGCGGCTTTCCCGATGACGGCCGGGGTGACGCCCTTCACCCTGGTCGGCCTTGCCCTGTCGATCTTCCTGAGCTTCCGCAACAACGCCTGCTACGAGCGCTGGTGGGAGGCCCGGAAGGCCTGGGGCAGCCTGATCGGCGAGGTGCGCAACCTCGCCCGCGTCCTGCCGGCCCTGCTGCCGGAGGGAGAGGCGGCGCCCCAGCTCCGGCGGCTCTCGGCCTTCGCGCACGGCCTTCGGGCACGCCTGCGCGGACTCGACGAGGCGGCCGCGGTGGACGAGAAGCTGCCCGGCTCGGACCGTACAGGCCCCAATCCGACGGACTCGGTCCTGGCCGCGATGACCCGCGACCTGGCGGCCCTGATGCGGGCGGGCCGCCTTACCGACATCCAGTTCGGGATCCTGGAGGCGCGGATCGAGGCGCTATCGGGCGTGCACACCGCCTGCGAGCGGATCGCCAACACGCCGCTGCCCTTCGCCTACACGCTCCTCGTCTACCGGACCGCCTGGCTCTACTGCCTGCTGCTGCCGGTGGGGCTCACGGGCTCCCTGGGCTGGGCCACGCCGATCGTGGTGGCGCTCGTCGGCTACACGTTCTTCGGCCTCGACGCCCTCGGCGACGAACTGGAGGAGCCCTTTGGCACCGAGCCGAACGACCTGCCCCTCGACGCCATGGTCCGCGCCGTCGACCGCATTGTGCACCACGCGCTCGGCGAGCCCATGCCGGAAGCGCTGCGCCCGGACGGGTACTGGCTGCGGTAGGGAGGCCGTTCGGTCCAGGCGTGCGCGAAAGGCGCCCGACCTCGTAATTACCCACGGGGTGGATTGGTCGGCGGTTGAACGCCCGCGGCTGCGCCGCTTGCCGGGACGAGCTTGCCTCTTGCCGGGAGCCAATTTCGCTGATTCTCTCGTGAGATGGGCCGCAGCGAACTGGAACGGCTGAGCCGCGAGGAGCTGATCGAGTTGGTGCTGCGGCTGCAGCGGCCAGAGAAGACCTCGCGCACCTCGTCCAAGCCGCCCGCGACCGATCGCAAGGAGCAGCGCGCGCAGTCCAAGCCCGGCGGCGCCAAGCCCGGTCACGAGGGTCACAGCCGGGCGTTGAGCGACGATCCCGATACGCTCGTCGAGCATCGTCCCGAGGCTTGCACGCGCTGCGGCGGCAGCCTGCATGCCGCTCTTCCGGCAGAGATCGTCAGCGTCTCTGAGCAAATCGAGCTGCCCGCGGTGGCGCCGATCGTGACGCAGCACCAGCGCCTCGCCGTTTGTTGTCCGAGCTGCGGAGAGCGGGTCGTCGCACCGGTGCCGGAGGCGGCGCGCGGCACCCCGTTCGGTCCGCGGCTGCACGCGGTGGCGACGTACCTGAAGACCTTCCAGGCGCTCTCCTACGAACGGCTGCAGGCGGCGCTCTCCGACCTGTTCGGTCTGACGCTGAGCCAGGGCGGTCTGATGAACCTGCTCCGCCGCGCGCAAGGCCGCTTCCGTGCCGGTCGTGACACTGCCATCGCCGCCCTGCGCAAGGCCGAGGTTGTCGCCTGCGACGAGACCGGCGTGCGGATCGAGGGCTCGAACGCTTACCACTGGCTGTTCCACTCGGCGCAAGCCGTGGTGCACGCGGCCTCGCCGACGCGCGGCGCTGTCGTGGTGCACGAGATGATGGACGGGCATCGGCCCGCGGTGTGGATCTCCGACCGCTACACCGCCCAGCAAGGCCATGCGGATGAGCACCAGACCTGCCTGGCGCATCTGGCACGCGACGTCGCCTATGTCGTCGAGGCCAGCGACGATCCCGTGCCCTGGCGTCTGCAACTCTGGCTGCAGCGCGTGTTCGCCCTGGCCGGGCGCGTCACCGACTTGGCCGCCGCGACGCTCTCGGCCAAGCGCCGCAGCCTGGATCGGCAACTGGGTGCCATCCTCGCCACGTCGAGCCGCTGTGATCTGAGCCGCGACCTACAGGCCAAGATCAGCCGCGCCCGCGATCAGCTCCTGGTCTTCCTCGCCTATCCCGGAAAGGTCGAGCCGACGAACAACGGCTCCGAGCGGCTGCTGCGTCCGGCTGTCGTGCAGCGGAAGGTCACCAACGGCTACCGGGCCATGTGGGCGGCCGAGGGCGAGGCCGCCATTCGCACCGTCGTCGACACCGCGCGCCTCACAGGCAGCAGTCCCTTCGGCGCCATCCTCAAAACCGTCGGCGCCTGAGCCCAGCCATCACAGGCCTGGGTAATTACCCGACCTCGGCGCCAACGCGCCAGATCGCCCTTGCGCCGCGCTCAAAACGCACATAAACATATCTTTATGTCTATCCAACGCAGGCAAGAGTCGGGGTCGATCCCCTTCCCGGAGGCTCTCGGCGTCCTGCGCGCGGCCGCCGAGGAGACGCGGCTGCGGATCCTGGCGCTGCTCGCCGAGGGTGAGCTCTCGGTCTCCGACCTCACCGACATCCTCGGCCAGTCGCAGCCGCGGATCTCACGCCATCTCAAGCTGCTGGTGGAAGCCGGCCTCGTGGAGCGCCACCGCGAGGGGGCCTGGGCGTTCTTCCGGCTGGCCGAGGCCCGCGCCGGCCTCGCCGACCCGCTCCTCTCCGGGCTCGACCGGACCGCGCCGCCGCTCTCGGAGGACCGCGCCCGGCTCGACGCCGTCCGGGCACAGCGGGCCGAGACCGCCCAGACCTTCTTCGCGCGGCTGGCGCCCAAATGGGACGAGTTGCGGTCGCTGCACGTGCCCGAGGCGACCGTGGAGGCCGCGGTGCTCGACGCGCTGGGCGACCGCCCGATCGGCAGCCTGATCGATCTCGGCACCGGCACCGGGCGGATGCTCGGCCTGCTCGCCCCGCGGGCCGCCCGCGCGACCGGTCTGGATTCGAGCCACGCGATGCTGTCCGTCGCCCGGGCCAACCTGGAGCGTCAGGGCCTGTCGCGGGTCGATCTTCGGCAGGGCGACATCCACGCGCCGCCCTTCGCCCGGGCGAGCTTCGACCTCGTGGTGGTGCATCAGGTGCTGCACTACCTCGACGACCCGGCCCGGGCCCTGCGCGGCGCCGCGCGGCTGGTGGCCCCCGGCGGGCGGCTCCTGGTGGTGGATTTCGCCCCCCACGAGCTGGAATTCCTGCGCACAGGCCAAGCCCACCGGCGCCTCGGCTTCTCCGCCGATCAGGTCTCGGGCTGGCTCGCCGAGGCCGGGCTCGCCACGGTCACCACCCGCGATCTGGCGCCGCGCGAGTCGGGCCAGCTCACAGTGACACTCTGGCTGGCCCAGGACGGGCTCGCCGATGAGCATACAGAACAGCCGCGGCGCGCCGTCGCCTGAGAGACCGAACTTCCGCAGACCTTCGTCTGAACCGACCGACATAGAGGACGAGCCCCGATGCGCCGCTCCACACACCGCGCCAGCCGCGACGGCTACCACCCGATCCGCGTCTCGATCGAGTTCTTCCCGCCGAAGACCGAGGAGATGGAGAAGATCCTCTGGGCCTCGATCGAGCGATTGGCCCCGCTCCAGCCCAGCTTCGTCTCGGTGACTTACGGGGCGGGCGGCTCCACCCGCGAGCGCACCCACAACACGGTGGCCCGGATGGTCCGCGAGACCAGCTTGAAGCCCGCCGCGCACCTCACCTGCGTGGACGCCACCCGCGAGGAGATCGACGCGGTGGTGCAGTCCTACTGGGATGCGGGCGTACGCCACATCGTGGCGCTCCGCGGCGATCCGGCCGAGGGCGTCGGCCACGCCTACCGGCCGCATCCGGGGGGGTATGCCACGACCGCCGAGCTGGTGGATGGGATCAAGCGGATCGGCGACTTCAAGGTCTCGGTCTCGGCCTATCCCGAGAAGCACCCAGAGGCGGCCTCGCTGGAGGCCGATGTCGAGGCGCTGAAGGCCAAGGTCGATGCCGGCGCCGACCAGGCGATCACCCAGTTCTTCTTCGAGAACGAGGTCTATCTCCGGTACCTAGAGAAGGTCCGGGCGGCCGGGATCACCATCCCGATCATCCCGGGCATCCTGCCGGTGCAGAATTTCAAGCAGGCGGCGAACTTCGCCCGCCGCACGGGTGCTTCGGTGCCCTACTGGCTGGCCGCCCGCTTCGAGGGGCTGGAGGATGACGTGGAGACCCGCCGGCTCGTGGCCGCCGCGGTGGCGGCCGAGCAGGTCCTCGATCTTGTGGACGAGGGCGTCAACGACTTCCACTTCTACTCGATGAACCGCTCGGATCTCGTCTACGCGATCTGCCACCTGCTCGGCCTGCGCGCCCAGGCGCCGAAACTGGCGGCCGCCAAGGCGGCGGCTTAAGTTCAGCCCGGACGCGATCGAGAAGCGCCTCACCGCCCTGGAAGGCGCGCTGACCCCGACGCTCTCCGGGACTGCTTGGAACACCCGCGCTTCCCCCTCCGCCTCATCCTGAGGTGCCGCGCAGCGGCCTCGAAGGAGGGCTCCAGGGATCGACACGACATCTGGAGGCCTCCTTCAAGGCCTCCGCTTCGCTCCGGCACCTCAGGATGAGGTGATCTGACAGGACGCATGATGACCGATTTTTCCCCCGTCGACGGCACCGAGATCGCGCGGGCGCTACGCCAGCGCGCGGCGGAAAAGATCCTCGTCCTCGACGGGGCGATGGGCACGGTGATCCAGCGGCTGAAGTTCTCGGAAGAGGATTTCCGCGGCAACCGCTTCGAGGACCACGGGCACGATCAGAAGGGCAACAACGACCTGCTGATCCTGACCCAGCCCGACGCGATCCGGCAGATCCACCTCGACTACTTCCTGGCCGGCGCCGACGTCTGCGAGACCAACACCTTCTCGGGTACCACCATCGCCCAGGCCGATTACGGCATGGAGTCGATCATCCATGAGCTGAACGCCGCCGGCGCAAGGCTCGCCCGCGAGGCTGCCAAGCTCGCCGAGGAGAAGGACGGCCGCCGCCGCTTCGTGGCCGGCGCCATCGGCCCGACGAACCGCACCCTGTCGATCTCGCCGGACGTGAACAATCCGGGCTTCCGCGCGGTGACCTTCGACCAGGTGAAGCAGGCCTACGTGGAGCAGGTCCGCGGCCTGATCGACGGCGGCGCCGAGCTGATCCTGATCGAGACGATCTTCGACACGCTCAACGCCAAGGCCGCGGTGGCGGCGGCGTGGCAGGTCTTCGAGGAGACCGGCATCCGCCTGCCGATCCAGATCTCCGGTACGATCACCGACCTGTCGGGCCGCACCCTGTCGGGCCAGACCCCGGCGGCCTTCTGGCACTCCCTGCGCCATGCCGAGCCGCTGACCTTCGGCCTGAACTGCGCGCTCGGCGCCCGCGAGATGCGCGGCCACATCGCCGAGCTGTCGCGGATCTGCGACACGCTGGTCTGCGCCTACCCGAATGCCGGGCTGCCCAACGAGTTCGGCCTCTACGACGAGAGCCCGGAGGCGATGGGCAAGCTGGTCGGCGAGTTCGCCGGGTCCGGCCTCGTCAACATGGTCGGCGGCTGCTGCGGCACCACGCCGGACCACATCCGCGCCATCGCCGAGGCCGTCGCCGGCAAGGCGCCACGTCCGATCCCGGAGATCCCGCGCCTGATGCGGCTCTCGGGCCTCGAGCCCTTCGTCCTCACGAAGGAAATCCCCTTCGTGAACGTCGGCGAGCGCACGAACGTCACCGGCTCGGCCAAGTTCCGCAAGCTCATCACCAACGGCGACTACGCGGCGGCCCTCGATGTCGCCCGCGACCAAGTGGCGGCCGGTGCCCAGGTCATCGACGTCAACATGGACGAGGGCCTGCTCGACTCCCAGAAGGCGATGGTCGAGTTCCTGAACCTCGTCGCCGCCGAGCCCGACATCGCCCGCGTGCCCGTGATGGTCGATTCCTCGAAGTTCGAGGTGATCGAGGCCGGACTCAAGTGCCTGCAGGGCAAGCCGATCGTGAACTCGATCTCCATGAAGGAGGGCGAGGAGAAGTTCATCCACGACGCCAAGGTCTGCCGCTCCTACGGCGCCGCCGTGGTGGTGATGGCCTTCGACGAGCAGGGTCAGGCCGACACGCTGGAGCGCAAGGTCGAGATCTGCACCCGCGCCTACGGGATTCTGACCGAGCAGGTCGGCTTCCCGCCCGAGGACATCATCTTCGACCCGAACATCTTCGCGGTCGCCACCGGCATCGAGGAGCATAACGGCTACGGCGTCGCGTTCATCGAAGCGACCCGGCAGATCCGTGAGACCTTGCCGCACGCCCATATCTCGGGCGGCGTCTCGAACCTGTCCTTCGCGTTCCGCGGCAACGAGCCGGTGCGCGAGGCGATGCACGCGGTGTTCCTGTTCCACGCCATCAAGGCCGGCATGGACATGGGTATCGTCAATGCCGGCCAGCTCGCCGTCTACGATGAGATCCCGGCGGAGCTGCGCGAGCTCTGCGAGGACGTGGTCCTCAACCGCCGCGACGATTCCACCGAGCGCCTGCTGGAAGCCGCCGAGCGCTTCAAGACCGGCGCCTCGGCCCAGGCCAAGTCGGCCGACCTGTCCTGGCGCGAGGCCAGCGTCGAGAAGCGCATTGAGCACGCGCTCGTCAACGGCATCACCGAGTACATCATCGCCGACACCGAGGAGGCGCGTCAGAACGCCGAGCGCCCCCTCCACGTCATCGAGGGCCCGCTGATGGCCGGCATGAACGTGGTCGGCGACCTGTTCGGTTCCGGGAAGATGTTCCTGCCGCAGGTGGTGAAGTCCGCCCGCGTGATGAAGCAGGCGGTGGCCTATCTCGAGCCCTTCATGGAGGCGGAGAAGCTGGCCAATGGCGGCGACGGCAAGCGCCAGGCCGCCGGCAAGGTGCTGATGGCCACCGTGAAGGGCGACGTCCACGACATCGGCAAGAACATCGTCGGCGTCGTGCTGGCCTGCAACAACTACGAGATCATCGATCTCGGCGTGATGGTGCCGGCCGCCAAGATCCTGGAGACGGCGAAGACCGAGAAGGTCGACATCGTCGGCCTGTCGGGCCTGATCACCCCGTCGCTGGACGAGATGGTCCATGTGGCCGGCGAGATGGAGCGCGAGGGGCTCGACGTGCCGCTGCTGATCGGCGGCGCCACCACGAGCCGGGTCCACACGGCGGTGAAGATCCATCCGGCCTACGCCAAGGGTCAGGCGGTCTACGTCACCGACGCGAGCCGCGCGGTGGGCGTGGTGTCGAGCCTGATCTCCAAGGAGACCCGCGGCGCCACCATCGAGAAGGTGCGGGCCGAGTACGCCAAGGTCGCCGACGCCCACAGGCGCTCGGAGGCCGACAAGCAGCGGCTGCCCCTCGCCAAAGCGCGGGCCAACGCCTTCAAGGTCGACTGGTCGGGCTACAAGCCGGCCAAGCCGAGCTTCACCGGCACCCGGGTCTACGGCTCCTACGAGGTCGCCGACCTCGTGCCCTACGTCGACTGGACGCCCTTCCTGCAGACCTACGAGTTCAAGGGCCGCTTCCCGGCGATCCTGGATGACCCCGAGCAGGGACCGGCCGCCCGCGCCCTCTACGAGGACGCGCAAGGAATGCTGAAGCAGATCGTGGAGGAGCGCTGGTTCAACCCGAAGGCGGTGATCGGCTTCTGGCCGGCCAACAGCGTCGGCGACGACATCGTGCTCTACACCGGCGAGAGCCGGTCGGAGCGGCTCGCCACCTTCCACGGCCTGCGCCAGCAGCTCTCGAAGCGCGACGGGCGCGCCAACACCTGCCTGTCGGACTTCGTGGCCCCGGCCGAGACCGGCATCGCCGACTATGTCGGCGGCTTCGTGGTCACGGCGGGCGTTGAGGAGGTGCGCATCGCCGAGCGCTTCGAGCGGGCGAACGACGATTACCGGGCGATCCTGGTGAAGGCGCTCGCCGACCGCATCGCCGAGGCCTTCGCCGAGCGCATGCACGAGCGGGTGCGCAAGGAGTTCTGGGGCTACGCGGCTGACGAGACCTTCTCGGCCGAGGAGTTGGTTCTGGAGAAGTACGACGGCATCCGCCCGGCCCCGGGCTATCCGGCCCAGCCCGATCACACCGAGAAGACCACGCTGTTCGACCTGCTGAAGGCTGAGAGCCGGATCGGCGTGAAGCTCACCGAGTCCTACGCCATGTGGCCGGGCTCCTCAGTCTCGGGGATCTACATCGCCCACCCGGAGGCGCATTATTTCGGCGTCGCCAAGGTGGAGCGGGATCAGGTCGAGGATTATGCGGCCCGCAAGGGGATGGATATCCGCGAGGTCGAGCGCTGGCTCGGACCGATCCTGAACTACGATCCGGCACGCTACCTGGCGCAGGCCGCGGAGTAGGGGAGCCAGAATCGCAGCACCCGGGGCATGAAGTCCCGGGGGCTGGAATCAGGAATTCCCGGCACCCCGCGTGTTGACGTACAGCGCGTAGACCGAGTGCGTCGATGTCATCAGCAGCAGGTTGCGGTTGAGGCCGCCGAAGCACAGGTTGGCACAGCGCTCCGGCAGGCGGATCCGGCCGATCAGCTTGGCCTGCGGCGAGAGCACGATGACCCCGTCCTCGGCCTCGCTCATCCCCCAGCCGCACCAGAGATTGCCATCGACATCGGCCCGCAACCCGTCAGGCGTGCCGGTGCCGGCATCGTAGAACACGCGCCCGTTGGCAGTCTTCGTGCCGTTCTCGACCACGTCGTAGACGCGGATGAGGCGGTTGGGTTTGGCCCGGGCCTCGATGACGTAGAGCTTGGATTCGTCGGGTGAGAAGCACAGCCCGTTCGGACCCGCCACGCCTTCGACCGCGACGCTGGCCTGTCCCGTCCTCGGATCGATCCGGTAGATGTTGCCCGGAAGCTCCGGCGCAGCCATCGACTCATGCGGGTTCGGCCCGAAAGCCGGATCGGTGAACCAGATCGCGCCGTCGGAATGGCAGACCACGTCGTTCGGCGAGTTGAGCGGCTTGCCGTCGAACCGGTCCATCAGCGTGGTGAGCGTGCCGTCATGCTCGGTCCGGGTCACGCTGCGGGTCTTGTGCTGGCAGGTGATCAGGCGGCCCTGCCTGTCGCGGGTGTTGCCGTTGGCGTAGTTCGATGGCTTGCGGAACACCGTGAGGGCGCCAGAGGCCTCCTCCCACTTCATGATCCGGTCATTGACCACGTCGCTGAACAGCAGCGATCCCATGTCGCCGAACCAGACCGGACCCTCGGCCCAGCGGAAGCCCGTGGCGACCCGCTCCACTGTCGCCGAGGCGAGGCGGTATTTGGCGAAGGCGGGGTCGAGCACCTCTACGGCGGGGTCCGGGACGCGCTGCGACGGCTCCCAGCCCGCCCTGGCCGCCTGCGCGGCACCGAGCAGGGCCGCTCCGGCGAGCAGGCCCCTGCGCGCGAATATCGCCATGTATCCTCCCTTTGGTATGGCCCGCCGTCTGTTGCCGACGGCTCGGGCCCGTCAGTGAATCTCAGGTTCCGGGATACCGCCCGCTCCCTCAAGAAAGTCGAAATCGCAGCCCTCATGGGCCTGCCGCACGTGTTGCGCGAATAGGCGGTTGTAGCCTCGCGGATAGGCCCGGTCCGGGGGAACGAAGGCCTTCACCCGTGCGGCGATCTCGGCATCGTCCAAGTGCAGGTGGATCCGCCGCTCTGACACGTCCACCGTGATGAGGTCGCCGTCACGCACGGCGGCCAGCGGACCGCCGGCGGCCGATTCCGGCGCCACGTGCAGGATGCAGGCGCCGTAGCTCGTACCGCTCATCCGGGCATCCGAGATGCGCACCATGTCGCGCACGCCCTGCCGGAGCAGGACCTTGGGGATCGGCAGCATCCCCCATTCCGGCATGCCGGGGCCGCCGATCGGGCCGGCATTGCGCAGGACCATGACGTGGTCCGGGGTGACGTCGAGATCGAGATCGTTCACCGCGGCATTCATCGCGTCGTAGCTGTCGAAGACCAGCGCGGGACCGGTATGCGTCAGGAAGCGCGGGTCGGCGGCCGGCGGCTTGATCACGCAGCCGTCCGGCGCGAGGTTGCCGTACAGGATCGCGGTGCCGCCGGTGGCCACGATCGGCTTGTCCAGCGGGCGGATCACATCGTCGTTGAACACCCGGATACCGGCGAGCCCATCGCCGATCGTGCCGCCGGCGACCGAGCGGGCATCGAGATGGAGGAGGGGCGCGAGCCGCGCCATCAGGGCCCGGATCCCGCCGGCGATGTGGAAATCCTCCATCAGCCACTGACCCGAGGGCCGGAGATTGGCGATCACCGGCACTCTCTGGGCGACCTCGTCGAATTCGGTGAGCTTGATCGGGATGCCGGCCCGCCCCGCCATGGCCACGAGGTGGATCATCGCGTTGGTGGAGCCGGCGAGCGCGTTGTGGACGACGAGCGCGTTGTCAATGCTGCGCCGGTCGAGGATGTCGGTTGGCTTCAGATCCTCCCAGATCATCTCGACGATGCGCCGGCCGCAGGCGCTTGACATCCGGGGATGGTCGGCATCCGCCGCCGGGATCGAGGCCGAGCCCGGCAGCGACAGCCCCAGCGCCTCGGTGATCGACGTCATGGTCGAGGCGGTGCCCATGGTCATGCAGGTCCCAGCCGAGCGGGCGATGCCCGCCTCCATGTCGTTCCACTGCTGCGTGGTGATGTTCCCGGCCTCCTTCTCGGCCCAGTACTTCCAGACGTCCGACCCGGAGCCCAGGATGGTCCCGCCGAAATGGCCACGCATCATGGGCCCGGCCGGGAGGAAGATCATCGGCAGGTTCATGGAGATACCGCCCATCACCGTGCCGGGGGTGGTCTTGTCGCAGCCGCCCATCAGCACCGCGCCGTCGACGGGATGCTGGCGCAGCAGTTCCTCCACCTCCATGGCCAAGAGGTTGCGGTAGAGCATCGTGGTCGGCTTGACGAAGTTCTCCGAGAGCGAGAGCGCCGGCAGCTCGATCGGGAAGCCGCCTGCCTGCCAGACGCCGCGCTTCACCTGCTCCACGCGCTCGCGGAAATGCTGGTGACAGGGGTTGATGTCGCTCCAGGTGTTGATGATGCCGACGATGGGCTTGCCGCTGAAATCCGCGCGCTCGTAGCCCATCTGGAGCATGCGCGACCGGTGGCCGAAACTGCGCAGGTCGGTGGCGCCGAACCAGCGCTGGCTGCGCAGATCCCCCAGGGTCTTGCGTGCGGTCATCGCGCTGTCTCCGGTCTTACGCATTCGATCGTGCGGGGCGGACCGCCCCGGCCGCCGCGGCACCCGTATCCGCTGTGGCTCGGCCAGGCTGGACCGAGAAGAAGGTGATGGTAGCCGAGGCGAGGGCGCAGGCCGCCAGAAAGTACAGGCCGGCCTCGTAGGTACCGGTCGCGTCCTTGAGCCAGCCGAGCACGTAGGGACCGACGAAGCCGCCGAGGTTGCCGATCGCGTTGATCAACGCGATCCCCCCGGCGGCCGCGGGCCCCGACAGGAACTCTCCCGGCATCGCCCAGAAGGCGGGCTTGCTCCCGTAGAGGCCGATCGTGGCGAGGGACATCGCGGTCAGGGCCCAGAGGCTGCCCAGCAGGGGGGCGGAGACGATGAGGCCGAGGGCGGCGACCAGGGCGGCGATCACGAAGTGCCAGCGCCGCTCGTTGCGCCGGTCCGACGACCAACTCCAGGCGATCATGCCCACCGTGCCCACGACATAGGGGATTGCGGTGGCCAAGCCGGTCTCCCAATCGGTGAGCGTCAGGCTCTTGAGGATCGGCGGCAGGAAGAAGGTGATGCCATAGGTCGCCGTGCCGATGCTGAAGTAGATCACCCCGAGCGCAAGCACCCGCCTGTCGGTCAGAGCCCGCCTGAGCGTGAAGTGCCCATGGGCCTTGACGGTACCCTGGCGCTCCGCCGCCAGCGCGCCTCCCAGCCAGAGCCGCTCCTCGGGCGCGAGCCACGTCGCCTGGGCAGGCCGATCGGTCATGAGCCCGAGCACCGCGAAAGCCAGCAGGATCGAGGGCACCGCCTCGATCAGGAACAGCCACTGCCAGCCGTACAGGCCGAGCAGCCCGTCGAGCTGGAGCAGCGCTCCCGAGATCAAGGCCGTGACGGCGTTCGAACCCGGCACCGCGAGGAACAGGGCCGCAACCACCCGGGCCCGGTATCTTCGCGGGAACCAGTAGGTGAAGTACAGGATCATGCCGGGAAAGAAGCCGGCCTCTGCGACGCCGAGAAGGAAGCGCATCAGAAGGAAGCTCACCGGGCCCGAGATGAAGGCCATCCCGCCCGCTACGAGCCCCCAGGTGACCATGATCCGGGCGATCCAGATCCGTGCCCCCGCGCGCTCCAAGAGGACGTTGCTCGGCACCTCGAAGATGACGTAGCCGAGAAAGAAGATCCCCGCGCCCCAGCCGTAGACGGTCGCTGAGAAGCCGAATTCCCGGTTCAGGCCGAACGAGGCGAAGCCCACATTGGTCCGATCCATGTAGGCGACGAAGTAGATCACCACGATCAGCGGCAAAAGTCGCCACGAGACCTTCGCGATCGTGCGTCGCTCGATATCCGACAACGCCGAGTCCACCGGTATGCCCCCCGACATGCCGCCCTCCCAATCGTAGTCTTTGCTGCGTCGGTCCGGTGCCGAGATCCGGGCTGGAGCCGATGGCTGCGCTCAGCGGCCGGTCCGCTTCCGCCACGCGGCGAAGTCGGTCAGACTCTGCTCGTCGGTGGCAGGATAGAGGCCGAGGATTGAGCGGCCCTTGCGCACCTCTTCGGTTACGAAATCCTCGTAGGCGGTCATCTCGATCGCCTCGTCGGCGATCTCGTCAGCCAAGTGCGCCGGGATGACCGCGACGCCGTCGCCGTCACCCACGATCACGTCGCCGGGAAAGACCGGGGCGTCGCCGCAACCGATCGGCACGTTGATGTCGATCGCTTGATGGATCGTGAGGTTGGTCGGGGCCGCGGGCCGCACGTGGTAGCTCGGCATGTCGAGCCGGGCGATCTCGTCGGCATCGCGGAAGCCGCCATCGGTCACGATGCCGGCGCAGCCCCGCACCATCAGACGCGTAGCCAGAATCGAGCCGGCGGAGGCCGCCCGCGCATCCTTGCGGCTGTCGATCACGAACACGGCGCCCGGCGGGCATTCCTCAACGGCCTTGCGCTGCGGGTGCGACCGGTCCCGGAACACGGCGATCGGGTTCAGATCCTCGCGGGCCGGAATATAGCGCAGGGTGAAAGCCTCGCCGACCATCGTGCCGCCCCCGGCCTTCAGGGGGCGCACGCCCTGGATCATCTGGTTGCGGAAGCCCCGCTTGTAGAGGGCCGTCATCAGCGTCGCCGTGCTGACGGTCTTCAGCTTGGCGCGCGTCTCTGGGGACAGCCCGGACATCCGCTTCTCCTCCCGCTGATCGTGTCGCTACGTGCTGGAGGTCGCCCAGGCCTCCGACTCCCCGGATGAGCGAATCCTGAACGCGGACTGATATCTCAGACCTTGAGTAGGGCGCCCAGTGGCGCCATTGTCAACGGGTGCTGCGGCGACGGACCGGCTTTGACATCGATGGGGAATGCCTTGGCCGAAGTGGAACTCTTGAGGGCTGGACCCGAGCGGCCTGCGGCCCCGGCCGAAACAGGGCGACCGCGCTCCCTGGCCGAAACCGCCTACGACGCCATCGAGCAGATGATCATCAGTCGCCGTCTCGCTCCGGGCGCCATGATCTCCGAGGGCGAGCTCGGTGAGGAACTGGCGCTGGGCCGTACCCCGGTCCGCGAGGCGCTGGCGCGGCTCAAGACGATCGGCTTCGTCGAGATCCACCCGCGCCGCGGCGTCCTCGTCACGCAGGTCGACATCATCAAGCACCTCGAACTGCTCGAGGTCCGGCGACCGCTGGACGAAACGGTGGCCCGTTGCGTGATCGCCCGCGCGACCGACACCGACATCGCCACCCTGCAATGTTGCGTCGCCGGCCTGCTGACCGCCGCCGGAGCCCGTGACCGCGAATCCTATTTCAGGGCCAAGCGGTCGCTCCACGAGGCCCTGGTCGGGGCGGCGTACAATCCGACTCTGACGAGCACCATGGCGGCGCTTCACGCCCAGTCGCGGCGCTTCTGGTACACCTACGAGCCGACCGCCAGCTTCCCCGACTGCGCCGATATCCACGCGGGGATTTTGGCCGGGATCGCGGCCCGTGAAGCCGGGACGGCGCTTGCCGGAATCGGAAGACTGTTCGACTTTCTCGACCAGATGACCCGGCGCGCCCTCGACCGCCGCCCCCTCGTCTGACAGGTTGACGGTTCCAGGCGCACCTCTATCCTCGCCTGGGATATCAGGCGCATCTCAGGCGGCCGCACAGGGACGGCTTCAGCCGCGCGATGGGCATTTCGGGTGGAGCCTGCCCCCAGGAAGGAATGACGTGAGCGGATCGCCTTCACGCACCGGCGCGCAGATTCTCGTCGACCAGCTCCTCAGGCAGGGCGTCGAGCGCGTCACATGCGTTCCCGGCGAGAGCTATCTCGCGGTGCTCGACGCCCTGCGCGACAGCGGCATCGACGTCCTGGTCTGCCGGCAGGAAGGGGGCGCGGCGATCATGGCGGAGGCCGCCGGCAAGCTCACCGGGCGCCCCGGCATCTGCTTCGTCACCCGCGGCCCCGGGGCCACCAACGCTTCTGCGGGGATCCACATCGCGCGCCAGGATTCGACACCGATGATCCTGTTCGTCGGACAGATCGCCCGGGGGATGCGCGACCGGGAGGCGTTCCAGGAGATCGATTACCGGCAGATGTTCGGCGGCGTCGCCAAATGGGCCGTAGAGATCGACGACGCGGCCCGCATCCCGGAGATCCTCGCGCGGGCCTTCCGGGTGGCGACGCAGGGCCGCCCGGGCCCCGTCGTGGTCGCCCTGCCGGAGGACATGCTCGACGATGTCGCAGCGATCGCCGACGCGCCGCGCGTCGTCCCGGCCGAGCCGGCGCCCTCCCGCGGCGACACGGAGCGCCTGCGGACGATGCTGGCGGAGGCGCGCCGGCCGATGGCGTTGCTCGGCGGCTCCCGCTGGACCGCCGGGGCCGTCGCCGCCATGGCCGCCTGGGCCGAGCGCCACGACGTTCCGGTGGCGGTCTCGTTCCGGCGGGCCCAGCTCTTCCCCGCCGATCACCCGAATTTCGCCGGCGAACTCGGGATCGGACCCAACCCGGCCCTCGTGGCGCGGATCCGGGAATCCGACCTGCTGCTCATGGTGGGCGGCCGCCTCTCCGAGATGCCGGCGCAATCCTACGGGCTGCTCGGGATCCCGAATCCCGGCCTGCCGCTGGTCCATGTCCACCCGGACGCGGCCGAGCTCGGCCGGGTCTACCAGCCGACGCTGGCGATCGAGGCGACCCCGGAGACCTTCTGCGCCGCGCTCCCCGCCTTCGAGGCCACCGGACGCGGGCGTGCCGCCGAGGCCCACGCCTCCTATCGCGCATGGTCCGAGACCCCTGAGCCGAAGCCGGGGGCGTTCCAGTACGGCGAGGCGATCACGTGGCTGCGGGAGCGGCTGCCCCGGGACGCGGTGATCTGCAACGGCGCCGGCAACTTCGCCACCTGGGTTCACCGCTACTATCGGTTCCGCGCCTTCGGCACGCAGCTCGCGCCGACCTCGGGCTCCATGGGCTACGGCCTGCCGGCTGCCGTGATGGCCAAGCGCAGCTTCCCGGAGCGGATCGTCGTGGCGCTCGCCGGTGACGGCGACGTGATGATGACCGTGCAGGAATTCGCCACTGCCGTGCAGTACGGCGTCGCGATCGTCGTGGTCGTCCTCGACAACGGCATGTACGGCACGATCCGGATGCATCAGGAGCGCGAATATCCCGGGCGCGTCTCGGCGACCGAGCTCCGCAATCCCGATTTCGCCGCGCTCGCCCGAGCCTGTGGCGGCCATGGTGAGCACGTCGAACAGACCGAAGCGTTCGCCGCCGCCTTCGAACGCAGCCTCGCCTCGGGGCTCCCCGCGATGATCCACTGCCGCGTCGATCCGGAGGCATTGACCCCGACCATGACCCTCGCGGCGATCCGCGAGAAGGCGCTCGCCGCACGGCGCGGCTGACCGCCCGTTCCGCGCCCGTCCCGATGGGCGCGCCCGCATCCCCGTGAAGAGGAGAAGCCCATGACCCTGCGCGGCGAGAACCTGATCGGCGCCGAGGCGCGGCGCGGCACCGAGGCGGCCTTCCGGGCCGTCGAGGCCACCACCGGCAATCCTCTGGAGCCCGACTTCCCGGGGGCGACCTTGAGCGACCTCGACCGGGCCTGCGCCCTGGCGGAGGCGGCCTTCGACACATACCGCGAGACCGACCC
Source organism: Methylobacterium sp. CM6257 (assembly GCF_054611515.1). Classification (NCBI taxonomy): domain Bacteria; kingdom Pseudomonadati; phylum Pseudomonadota; class Alphaproteobacteria; order Hyphomicrobiales; family Methylobacteriaceae; genus Methylobacterium; species Methylobacterium sp. CM6257. Next base: position 4,115,587 of record NZ_CM137735.1, on the reverse strand, counting down.
GGAGACCCGGGCCGGCTTCCTTGAGGCCATCGCGGCGAACATCCTGGAGATCGGCGACGACCTCGTCACCCGCTGCATGGCCGAGACCGGGCTGCCCCGCCCGCGGATCGAGGGCGAGCGCGCCCGCACGGCCGGCCAGCTGCGCCTCTTCGCCGGCGTGGTGCGCGAAGGCGGCTATGTCGAGGCCCGCATCGACCCGGCCCTGCCAGACCGCAAGCCGCTGCCGCGGCCCGACCTCCGCCTGCGGCGCATCGCGGTGGGGCCGGTTGCGGTTTTCGGGGCGTCGAACTTCCCGCTCGCCTTCTCGGTGGCCGGAGGCGACACCGCCTCGGCACTGGCAGCCGGCTGCCCGGTGATCGTCAAGGCGCATCCGGCCCATCCCGGCACCTCCGAACTCGTCGGCCGGGCGGTGCAGAAGGCGGTCGCGTCCTGCGGGCTGCCGGAGGGAACATTCTCGCTGCTGTTCGATGCCGGCCAGTCGATCGGCCAGGGGCTGGTGGCCGATCCCCGGATTGCCGCCGTGGGCTTCACGGGCTCGCGCCGGGGCGGCACCGCCCTGATGGCGATCGCGGCCAGGCGCCCGTCGCCCATCCCAGTCTACGCCGAGATGAGCAGCATCAACCCGGTGCTGCTGTTCCCCGGCGCGCTCGCCGCGCGGGGTGCTGCGATCGGCAAGGCCTTCGCGGCCTCGCTGACGCTGGGTGCCGGGCAGTTCTGCACCAATCCGGGCCTGATCCTGGCGCTGCCCGGCCCGGGCCTCGACGCCTTCCTGGAGGCGGCCGGCGCGGCCCTGCGGGAGAGCCCGGCCGCGACCATGCTCACGCCCGGCATCCAGCGCGCTTATCGCGAGGGCGTCGCCCGGGTGGCCGGCCACGCGGCCGTCACCCTCCTGGCCGAGGGACCGGAGGGATCGACGACGCAGGGCCGGACCACTCTGTTCGCCACAGATTCGGATGCCTTCCTGGCGGACCCGATGCTGCAGGAAGAGATGTTCGGCGCCTCGGCGCTCGTCGTGCGGTGCCGAGACCTCGCGGCGATGCGGGCGGTGCTGGAGCATCTGGAGGGTCAGCTCACGGCCTCGCTGCACCTCGCTCCCGAGGATCACGCGGCGGCGCGGGATCTGCTGCCGCTGCTGGAGCGGCGGGTCGGGCGGATCCTGGTGGACGGGTTCGGCACCGGCGTCGAGGTGGCGCATGCCATGGTCCATGGGGGCCCCTATCCGGCGACCTCGGACGGGCGCACGACCTCGGTGGGCAGCCTCGCAATCGACCGGTTCCTGCGGCCCGTGAGCTATCAGGACGTTCCCGACGCTCTGCTGCCGGCGGCGCTTCAGGCTGCCAATCCTCTCGGTCTGCCCCGACGGATCGACGGCCACTTCGAGAACCGCTGAGGGTCGGCCCCGCTGCGCGGCCTGGGCGCGGGTGCGGAGTCTCCGTCCCGCGAGGCCTCAACGCCAAGTCCGACTTGCCACGCCCTGTCCCGCCGTCTAGAGAGCCACGGCCCATGGTGGGGCGTCGCCAAGTGGTAAGGCAGCGGTTTTTGGTACCGCCATTCCCAGGTTCGAATCCTGGCGCCCCAGCCAATTCTTCGCTCGATCGTTGACCCGGCTACAGTTTGCCCTCGACCGCCCCGCGGCGAGGCCGATTGGGCGCAGGGCTGTTGCTCGTGCTCGTCCGCAGGAGCGGGCCGTCGGTGCTTTGTTCTAGCGTCAATCGACGCGGCGCGGTGTCCTGGTGGCGCAGGCGCTTCCGCTGCGATGAGCGGACGGGGCCGCCCGATGCCTCGGTTGCGGGAGCACAGCGAACCTGAAGTGCGCGACGCGCTTTTTGGTCTCTATTGTTTTCTTGTGGCTCGCGTTGCTCGGCCTGCGAGAATTGCTCGCAGCAAACTACCGCTCGGCTTCATAACGGAGTGGGGCCGACCTGCCGCCCCTTGTCAGAGGCACAGCGCAGGCCGGAGCGCAATGGCGAGGACGAGGAGCTCCGGGGCGTTGATGAGGTTCGGCAGGAGGATGATGGCGACTGCCACGCCAGAGTGCCGCCGACATGGTAGATCCCCTTCGCGTGGGTCGCACCCGACAGGGGCGGGGTGATGATGTAGACCGTCGCAAGTGCCCGGTAAGGCCGGAGCAGACGATTGATCGGCCTTCGAGCAGCAGGACCCGCAGCAGCGCGAGGCGATCCTCGACGAAGCGAAGCGCCTCCTGTCCGGCTACCTGTTCGGATAACAATGTGCCGGCATCGCGCAGCTACGCCGGGAGCGGGAGACATCCACGCCATCTGCTTTTCCGATCTGACCGTCGGAAGGACGACCCGGCGCCCTTTCCCAACCGACTCTTCCCCGCGCCTCTCACCGCCAGCAGGTTTGGGACACCCGCCCGGGCGTCGCTGCCGACGCTCCAAGTCCAGCCCCGCTGCGTCAGTTCGCACGTGCGCTGCGAGGATGCGGCCGTCCAACCCCAGCTCCACAATGAGTCCTTTCCGCTAATCGCGGATCCCTGTTGGAGCCTTGAGTGTTAGAAGCTGGCGCCAAGCTGCGAAGGTCCAGACGTTGTCGGATTTCCAAAATCTCGATGAACGTTTAGCGCGTGAGTTCGTCCAGGGCCTCGTGCGGTCCGCCATTGCCCGAGGGCTCGATCCGGCCACTCGCCTTCAGCAGTTCCGCACACTACAGCAGGCGGCGATCGGCATGTCGCGAGATCCTGCAGTGGCCCGGACTGCCGAGCGGCTCGTCCAAGCCATCGACCACGCGCTGCAGGCGCTGACCCTGGTAAAGTCATAGGCGTTTGAACCGGATATGCGGGCGATTGCGGCTTGGCTTGGCCCCACGCCCAAGATCACCGTCGGGCCACAGCTTGCGCAGCACCACGGTCCAGGCTCGACGCGGCACGATACGCCTCTCGAGCTCAGCGAATCCATGCTTTCAGTGGTAGCCTACGTCGCCGCGCACCTTGCCCCGGAACACCCAATACGACCAGGACGAGTACACTGCGATGACCGGCAGCAGGAATAGGGTGCCGATGAGCAGGAAGGCCTGCGTGCCCTGCGATGAGGCGGCCTCCCACAATGTGACCTGCCGGGGCACGATGTAAGGCCAGAGACTGATCGCGATACCGAGATAGGATAGCAGGAAGAGGAGCATTGCCCACAGGAATGGCCCGGCGTCCGGTCCCCAACCGCTTAGCGCACGCCACGCCGCGAAGGCAACGAGCGCAGTGAGAACCGGGACGGGAGCCAGAAGGGCGATGTTCGGCCAGGAGAACCAGCGCGTCGCGACGGCTGGATCGGCGAGGGGCGTCCAGAGGCTGACGACCCCGATCGCCGCCAGCACCCCGAGAAGGCAGATCCGTCCCATGCGCCGCGCCCAGACCTGCAGATCCCCCTCGGTCTTCAGCACGAGCCAGCCAGCCCCGAGGAGTGCGTAGCCGAGAAGGAGCGCGACACCGGTCATCGCCGCGAATGGGGTAACCCAGTCGAAGGACGTGCCGGCGAAGTCGCGGCCCCGCACACGGAAACCCTGCACGAAGGCACCCAGCACGAAGCCCTGCGCCAGGGTGGCAACGATCGAGCCGATGCAGAAGCCCCATTGCCACAGCCTGCGGATTGCCGGGTTCTTGAATTGGAACTCGAAGGCCACTCCCCTGAAGACGAGCGCGAGCAGCATCAAGAGAATCGGGAAGTACACCGCCGGAATAATGATTGCGTAAGCCAGCGGAAAAACCGCCATCAGCCCGACGCCGCCCAGGATCAACCAGGTCTCATTGCCGTCCCAGATCGGCGCGATGGAATTCATCAACAGCGGCCGGTCCTCCTCCGGAGCGAAGCCGTAGAGAATACCAACTCCGAGATCGAAGCCGTCGAGGAGCACGTAGAAGAACACGGCAAGCCCGAGGATCGCGATCCAGATCGGGAGGAAATCGAAGAGTGCGCCGCCGGACATGGTCTCACTCCGCTGCGGGCGGCGCCTTGACGGGCGCGCGCGGCTGAAAGCCCTCGATCGGTTCTCGCGCCTCCGCCTGCGGTGACAGCCCTGCCCGGATCCGGCCGATCATCACGGCGATGCCGGCCGGGAACATGATCAGATAGACGATCCCGTAAGCCGCAAGCGAGAGCGCCACGTCCGAGCCCGTGAGTGACGGCGAGACCGAGTGCTCGGTGCGCAAGAGCCCGTAGACCGTCCAGGGCTGGCGCCCGACTTCCGTCGTGATCCAGCCTGCGAGAACCGCGATGAAGCCGAGCGGGGCCACCCACTGGCACAGCCGCAGGTACCAGTCAGCTTCGAACAGCCGCCCACGCCGCCATAGGACGAGTCCCGATGCCACGACGCAGAGCATCACGAGCGCGATGCCGACCATCACCCGGAAGCCGAAGAACGGGAAGGCGACAGGCGGACGCTGATCAGGCGGCCACTCCTTCAGACCTCGGATCTCGCCACCCCAGCTGTGGGTCAGAACCAGGCTACCCAGTCGTGGCACCTCGACGGCGTAACGCATGACTGCAGCCGCGTCGTCTGGCCAGCCGATCAGCGTCAGGGGCGCCGGCGCGGCAGTGTCGTAGCGCCCCTCAATGGCCGCGAGCTTCGCCGGCTGGTGCTCGCGGGTGTTGAGCCCATGCGCGTCGCCGAGGAACATCTGCAGCGGCACAAGCACGGTGAGCAGGCCGAGCGCCATGCGCATCATCAGGCGCGGCTCCGGCTCCTGCTCCCCACGGCGCACAAGATAGGCGCCGACCCCGAGCACGACAAAGCCGGTCGTGATGTAGAAGGCCGTGACCGTGTGGGCGAGGCGGAAGGGGAATGACGGATTGAAGACGACTTGGATCCAATCAGTCGGGAAGAAGCGCCCGTCCGCTCCACGCTCGAAGCCGGCCGGCGTCTGCATCCAGGAATTCACCGACAGGATCCAGAAGGACGAGAACAGCGTGCCGATGGCCACCATGACGGCGGATACAAAGTGTGCCCAACGCGGCACGAGGTTGCGCCCGAACAGCAACACCCCGAGGAAGGAGGCCTCCAAGAAGAAGGCCATCAGATCCTCGTAGGCCATCATCGGCGAGATCACGTTGGCGGTGGCATCGGAGAAGCGTGCCCAGTTGGTTCCAAACTGGAAGGGCATGACGATGCCGGAGACCACGCCCATGCCGAAGGAGACGGCGAAGATGCCGATCCAGAAGGTCGACGCGCGGAACCAAGCCGCATTGCCGGTGGCGAAGGACAATCCTTCCAGCACAGCGATGTACGAGGCGAGCCCCACCGTGAAGGCCGGCAAAAGTATGTGCCATGAGATGACCCAGCCCCACTGGATCCGCGAGAGGATGACGGGATCGAGTTCCATGCCGCTCACTCTGTCCAGATTTGGCTGTGCTTCACCTTAGTCCTCCTGCATTCAGGCGATGATGGCGACGCCGTCGGGTATTCCCGCGTTGACGCTCCCGCCGCACCGCCCGGGCTCACGTCCGCGATCCCGTGACGCTCGTGGCAGCGGCGCGGCGGAGCAATCTTGCGGCGGACCGGCATCCTCTCCTGCGTCACGACAGCGTGAGGCGGCGACAGAACATCGACGGCTCGCGCCTGATCAAACGGAATCCTGCTTCAGCACGTGTGGACAGTGGCCTCCCCAACGGCGAGATCTTTTGGGTGACCGTCCAGCGTGGGACCAGTTGCTTTTCAGGTACCTCATCCTCCCTCTGTGCGAGTTTGCTGCCTCTAAAGGTCTGCGGCCTCGCCAATCCATAATATTGCTGAATTCAGCGCCGCGCTCCCACCCGTGTTAAGAATCTAAATCGCCACCCGCGTCAGCGGCCTCAATGCTCGGTCCAGAGATCATCGGGTAGAAGCGAACGAACCATCAGAGCCAACGCCCGCCCGCCCGATCTGTGCCCGTTCTGTTAGGTGCTCTGAGTCACGACTGAGCGGTCACGCTTGCCGCTGCATCAACGCGGGCGACAGACGGTCTGCAACCCGCGTAGGTGACCGGGGCGGCTCCTCGCATCCGCGGTCCCCGGACTTGGTGTGCTCAACGAGATGGCTGTCCATTGAACAACCAACCCCCGCGAGCCGGATCGTTTGCTGCGGCCTGCGCGTTGCGGGCGGCGTTTGTCGGCCAGCGCAGGGAAGGTGATGGCAAGATGGGTCACCTACAGCATCGTCGATTGTCCGGATGGGCGGTTCGCAGTTGTAGCAGTATCGGCCTCTGGTTCCGTGCACCGGCGTGGTGAGCTGCTGACGCTTGGGGAGGCGGAGGCGTGCGTGGAGTGCCTGCGCAGGCTGATGGAAGCTTGCGGGGCTGCGCTCGTGCGCCGGGAGGGCGACGCTCGCGACCGATCAACTTTGCTCCGGATGACGAACTCAGCGGCGCGAACGCCGCAGATCCGCACGCGCCCTGAGCGGGACTGAGAGCGCCCTGTTCGGCAAGCGGGCTCGCATCCACCAGGGATGCCGGCTACAGGGCGGCGTCAGCACCGAGGAGCGCATGGCCTGCACGTCGCTCGGCTGGTCGCAGGCGGGTTGTCGAACGAGATGTCCCTACGCGGGGCGCTGGACGAGATCGCGCTGAAGCCTTCGGCAGTCAAATCGAGGATTTGTCGCCCGGAAGCGGCTCCTACGCCCGTAACACAAACGAAGGTCACAGGGCTGCGCTGACACGCGGAAAGGGCCGAGGCTGCCCTCCAGGCGGCAGTCGAGACTCTCACACTCACGTTCGCGGTGATCGGCCGCCAAATTCGCGGACGAAGGCGGACCGCCTTGCGTGCTCCCGGCGAGCAGTGTCTCCAAGCAATGATGCAAATGCCGCGCGTGATCTATTGTGAATGGCGCAAGCGCTGCTGCAACCATTCCGTGAGGCCATTCATTGCTGCAGTAAGCTAGCGGCGATCCTGCCGTGGCACGGACTGGAACGCTCATCCATGCGCAAGCCTGCCCTTCTCATCGCCCTCTGCTTCTCCGGACTCGCCCTATCCTCGGGCGTACACGCACAGGGGTTAATCGGCGGCGCTCAGGAAGGAGCAGCCCGCGGTAGCCGCACGGCTGGACCGGTCGGCGGGATCGTCGGCGGTGCAGTGGGTGCCGGTGTCGGCACGGTGAATGGTGCCCTCGGGATTGGCCACCGCCATTACCGTCACCGCTACCATCGTCGGCACCATCACCACCGCTATCGTTGATCCTCAGAGCAACCAGTTGCCCATCCCTTGGCGTGGGTTCGCCGGTCTGACCGTTCGGCCTCGGCCTGCAATCCATTCCGCTCGGCCAGCATCGCCTTGATACCGGCACGCAGATGGCCAACCGTCTGCTGGCCCGCAAACGCACTTGGGCCATTACCGCAGCATGGTTCGCTGAACCGAAGCCGACCCTCGTCGATGGTCTCGCGGGGCGCTCAGCGCTCTGGCGTGAACAGAGTTCTGTGCTGTCTCGCCGCTGGTGCCACAGACCGAAATGGCGCTTCGTCCCCCGCCCCGCCCCTGGGCCGACGTCCTATGCCGAGCCGCATGATCGACCGAAGTCGAGGCGCCGGACGATGGGAGGGGCGGCCAGAGTCGTGAAGGCGAGGTGGATGTCGCGCCATCGTCCGTAGCGGATAGCGAGCCGGCGGAATTGGGCAAACCGCGCCAGCGTCCGCTCGCCCCCACCTGAGACGTCCCAAGGGCGGGCTGCTCTCGATCCTGAGCCGGGTTATACAGTCCTGGATGCAGCGGCAGGTGAGTGTTCGACGACAACGGCGGCAATCGACAAGGAAGCCCGGGCGTCACGACGCCCGTCCCGGCTGTCTACAGATCGATTACACCCGCACCTGCGCGCCGATCATCGCGAAGAAGAGCTAAGCGACCCTCGGGTTCCTGCCAAACATCCGCAACCATATTCCGCCCAGAATCGCAGATTTGTCGATTTCTCCGATGTCTTGACTGTAACGACCGGTATAGAGCTTCACGATCATCCTGTCTCGACACTCACCATCAAGCCTGTAGGAGAACTTAACGGCGACAGGCTGGTCACCATTGGGCCGCGAGATCTTCTCGACCTTACAGCGCAGGTGCGGGAAGGCGTCCATCTCGACCCACATGTGCTCACCCTCGCGCACATCCGGCGGACGTGCGAATTCGGCGATACCGCCTTCGAGCGACAGGCTGACGATCCGGGCCTGGCGGTACTTCTCGCTGACACCCAGCACCAAGGCTGGCTCGTCGGTGGCGAAGCTGTCCAGCAACGGTCGCGGCTTCTCGAAGCAGATCAGAGCGGCGACCAGCAGCACCAAGATGTTGAGGCCCGCCCAGTAGGTGGAGACGAGCGAGAACTCGCCCTCCCCGATGCGCGACCATTCCGGCACGATGTTGATGACGAGCCCGAGCGCCGTCACGGCGATCCAGAAGGTGATCGAGAAAAAAGTGTAGGCGTCGAAGGCGCTGTCCTCGTTGCCGCTGCCCTTCGGCGTGACCCGGAAGGGCACCCCGAAGGGCTTCACGAGACTGGAGATCACGACCGGCAGCATGCGGAAGGTCGCAAAGGCGCCCACCGCGCTCGACACCAGCGGCAGGTAGCGCGTCGGTGTCAACCAACCCATGAGCAGGAAGTATGCCGTCAGCACGGGCAGTTGGTAATAGACGATGTCCTGCGTGCCGGTGAAAAACAAGGGGGCCGCGCCCGTCCAAAGATAGACCGCCGGAACGACGAGGATGACGAACCGGACCGTATATTGCACCAGCCAGGATAGCGGAATGAACATCAGCCGCTGAAACAGGCTGAGCCCGGGGCCGCGCAGCGGTCCATTGTGCAGATAGATCGTCTGGATGCCGCCGCGGCACCAGCGCCCGCGCTGCACGAAGTACCCTTTCAGGTTCTCGGCCGCGAGACCCATTGAGAGACGCTCGTTCAGGTACCGGGTCTTGTAGCCGACGTTCAGCATCGCCAGCGTCGTCAGCAGGTCCTCGGTGATCGAATCGTGCGGGAAGCCGCCGATCGCGTCGAGGGCGCTACGGCGAGCGATCGAACAGGAGCCGCAGCAGAAGCTCACGTCCCACGCATCGCGACTGGCTGCCATCTCGTCGAAGAACAGGCGCTGCTCGTCCGGCCAGACCTTCTCCAGCGAGAGATTCGCCTGCACCGGGTCCTTGTTGAAGAAATGCTGCGGCGTCTGCACGATGCCGATGGTCGGGTCTTGGAAGAAGGGCAGCGTGCGGCGCAGGAAATTGCGGTAGGGCACGAAATCGGCGTCGAAGATCGCGACAAACGCGCCCGACGCGACCGTAAGGCCGTTGTTCATGTTGCCGGCCTTGGCGTGGGCGTTGTCTGGCCGGGTGACGTGTATGACACCCTTCTGCGCGCAATAGTCCTTCAGCCAATCGCGCCGCTTGTCGTCGAGCACGTAGACGGTGAGTTTGTCGCGCGGGTAGTCCAGAGCAAGGGCGCCGATGATTGTCCGCTCCAGCACGTCGAGCGGCTCATTGTAGGTTGGAATGAAGACGTCGACGTGGGGCCACTCGGATTGCGAGCGTGAGAAGAAGGCCTGCTCCAGCTGGTCGGCCTCGGCGCTGCGGTCGACGTACCGGCTCATGGTGACGAGGAAGAGCAGGATATCGGTGAAGGCGCCGAGCTCGACGCAGAACACGAACCACGTCCAGAAGAAGCCGAAGCTCCAGTCGGCCGGGTAGGGCAGCACCGTGTGCAGGAAACGCCAGACGAGGTAGCGGGCCGCCACCGCGAGCACGAAGACGCAGGTGATCGTTCGGCTCCAGCTCCGCTGGCGGGGCCAGTTGATGAAGACCAGGAAGAAGGCGCCCGCGACAAACAGCGTGGGCGCGAGGGGCCAGAGTTCGAGCTCTAGGAGATGCTGAACCACAGGCTCTTCACCCAGTTCACGACGGGCTCCGCAACGGTCAGAAGTGATGAAGCGCGGGCGAAGCGCACCTGAACCGTGCGTCCGACCTGACAGAAGTTCGCGTAGTCGGTCTGCATGTCGCTGGGGTCGAGCACGACACGGATGCGGGCGTTCTTCCCCTGGCTCTTCGGTGGAACGGCCGCGAGCACCACCTCCTCGACGGCCGCGGCCGAGCCACGCACCGACAGGACTCGGCCGCCGATGACGTTCGAGGTGCCGAGAAGCCGAACATCCGCGTGGTCGCCCGGCTTGATCCGGTCGTAATCAACCTCGTCCACGAGAATGTCCACGAACAGTTCACGGCAGTCGAGCAGGCGCATCAGCTCGTTGCCGACCACGACGTTCGAGCCCGCCACCACGTTGTTGCGCCAGATCACACCTTTGAAGGGGACCTGCACCGCCGCGAAGGAGAGCCTGTCGTTGCGGGCCCGCTCCAGGAGCAGCTGACGGTTCAACTGCTGAATACGTGCCTTCTCTGTGCGGATCTGTGCATCGACGTTGGCAAGCTGGATGGCCACTTCGTCGGTACGCTGCTGCGAGTAGGGCACATCGTTCCGACCTTCGCCCACAAAGGTGCCGCGCTTGAGCGCATCTAACTGCCGCTGCAACCGCTCCAGTTCGGCTCTGGCGATGTTCTGCTCGCTTGTAGCCGACACAGAGGCGGCACGCGCCTGCTCGACCGAACTGCCGGCGACCACGCCTGTAGCGCCGAGAGTCTGTTTGCGACTGAGGTCAGCTTCGGCAGAGGTCTTGTTGGCCTGCGCGGTTGCGATCCGCTGCTGACGGACGATGATCTCCTGCTGAACGCTGGCGATGCTCGCTTGCTGATACTCTTTCAGGCGGCCGACCAAGTCGGCTTTCAGCGCAGACAGATCCTTGGCCTGGACCTGCAACGCTTGCAGTCGTTCCTTGGCAGCGCCGAGATCCGCATCCAGCTGCGCCTCCGCTGTGCGGGAGATGCGATCATTGCTGATAAAGAAGACGTCGGTGTTCTCGGGCAGCGCCGTACCGACCTTAGGAGGTGTGTCTGAGACGACGCCTTCGATGGGTGCCGAGACAAGGGCGAAGCGGGCATTCACGGTACCATCCAAGCTGGTGTAGCCCGTGAAGCCAGGCAGCATGACGATAACGCCGGTTGCAAGAAGTACCAGGCCGACACAGATGCGGACGAAGCGCGTGTTCCAGAACATTCCCCCCCTCATCGTCGTTCGTCACATCGGAGCATAAACGTTCAACTTACGGCTTTCGATCCCCCTCGTATGCCTGCAGGGGTTGCACGGGAAAGCCGCGCGGTTGGCGGCCCGAACATGCTCGTCGGGTACGAGGATTGTCGGCCGATGGTCGGAGCGTTGACGCGGCAGCCTCGGCCCTTTGCTCTGCCGGTGGCATAGGCCCAGCTTTCCAATCTGGACATCCGAGCAGTGAGCCGGCGCAGAGGCATGTGCAGGGCGAAGCACCTTGATCCGAGCACGGCGATCGCACCGGTCTACGCGCGGATGTGTTTGGCCGGCAACCGAGTGTCGGTTGCCGGCCGATCAAGCACAGGGCGGCAGAGACCCACAGAAACCAAGTGCGAGCGGTGATGAGTGTGGTTGCTGTTCCCGGTGGCACGAGTCCCACACATGGTTCTGCGTCGCCTCGGACGACCCGCAAGTTAACCCCCGCAGCGCAGGCCAGAAGCCCCTCAGCTACGCACCGAAATCGGGCCGCCCGGAAAGGCCAGCGTCCATACATCAACTCTGAAACCACGCTGCCTGCTCCATCATTGACGCTCAAATTCCAGGAGCCACAGACGGAAAAGGTAAATAAAAACCTGATATAAATAATGAGCTTTAAAAAACTACCTTCGTGTCCGTCAGAATAGACTGCCGTCGGTCCCCGTATGCTAACGGCGGCACTGATGTTGGCAAGCGTCAAAAATCACCCGGCCAAAAAGCCCAAGCCGGCTCGGCCGCTTAACCATCATCTCAGGAAGATGCAGGAAGGGTCTCTCCACGTGATCGACTTTGCATGGCTGCGCTGGAAGCGGGGCAGCCGACCGCCGCCGGCCCTTGTCATGTCGGCGGGCATCGCGTCGGTGGCTATCTGGCTACTTATCTACCAAGTTTCTGGCCGTGCAATCTGGCTCTGGTAGTCGGAACATTCAGGAACTGTACTCATCGGGTTCGGCACCGAGGTACGCTCCGAGCAAATATCCCGCCTGATGAGCGAGCAGGTAACTGAACAAGATTAGCACATGCACCATGTCCACTTCCGCAAAAACCAGAAATGTCAACAAAGACAGAACAAGTATGACGGTGGACGACAAGCATAGAGCGGCCACGATGTTGCAGAGCCAACCCATCATGAAGCCGACTAGAAATAGGAAGGCGGCAACGATCACGGCATCACCCAGTACATTGGTTAATCGCTAAAACTTTATGCTTTATTCTTGCCAGGCCTTATTTCTATAGACGCCGGGGGCGCGACAATCTACCCCTGTTTTGGCGCCTGCTGGCTCATCAAACAGGAGCGGCACACCGGAGGGGCCACAGCGCAAGCAGCCTGTTTTCCGACTGCTAACAGCTTGGCAGTGACCGACGCGCTCGGTCGAGACAAGCGGGAGAGGTAGGGCGCTTCGTCGAAAATCCGGACGAATCGCGACGATGCTGCCGTTCGGCGGTCGGCCTCAGGGATCTGCTTGCTGCTCGCCGTGCGAACTGCTTCGCGCCTTGCACACCGAGAGCCTTCAGCCCCAAATCGGGAGCGCCCGTCATAAATGTCGAAGTGGAGGCGGAGCACTATCTCCTCCGTGTATCCATCATCCGTTTGCAACCCGCGGTTGAGGCTCGAGTTCTGTGCGAATTCAGACCGGCTCCATGAGATGCCAGGCGGAGGCTCTTCGTAGTTAACGATCGCGTCAGGAGCGCCGCTCGGCCAAATCTCCCGCCCTCACTGGCGCTCTACTTTCATTCTTCATCCCGGGCCGTGAGACGCGATAGCCGACGTGATGGTTGGGGCGTGCATCGCCGTCCGCGCACTGGCGGTACTGCTGACCTGGATCGGCCTGTTTCTGGTACTTGGCGTTGTCTCCTGAGCCATGCCGCTCCTTAAGCATGTCAGGAAAGCGCAACCGCCAGACGGAACGAGCCCGGCAGCGTGGCCGTTCCCCGAACGCCGCCCTGTCCCTGGGCGACGCCGAGCCGCCGGCGATGACCGGTGAGCCGACACGTTGAGAGGAACGCCTATGAGGAAGTCCCTGCTCGTCGCCGCCGTGCTGGCCGCCTTCGGGGCAGCCGGCTCCGCGACCTCGGTCTCGGCTGCGCCCGGCCTGCCCGCCGCCGCGAGCGCGCCGTCGGACGTGGTCTCTGTCCGCATGGAGCGGATGCACGGCCACCATCACCACCGTATGGCACGGCACCACCACCGCCACGGCCACATGATGCGCCACCGCCACGGCCACGGCCATATGATGCGGCACATGCACCGTCACAACCGCATGTGAAGCGGTCGGGGCCTCAGGCCCCGTCCCCCTCGCAAGTTTGTCTTGGCTGCCGGACCGACGATTCCGGCCAATGACAGCGGTCGGGAGACAATCGGCCAATCCGGCGGCTTTGGCCGAAGGTCCGGAAGTGGCGCGTTCCTGCCTTCCGATCATGCCCGACGAGAGATGCCTGTTGTGGCCTCCCTCGTCGGGATTCGGCTCATTGCGGTCCCTTGCGGACCAGCGGAAGGCGCCCTTGGCATTGTGCGCAGGACCGCCGCGACCCGTGTGCGCCCGAATCTGTAGCGCCCGCTCTTTCCGGGCCCTGCCGCAACATGGACCAGCCTCAAGTCGATGGAACCTTCATGAGCCTCACATGCGGCACGCGATCCGCCTTGGCTCGCCCCTGAGACTGGTGAAGACATGCTTGTGGCGGAGGGCCGGCCTCTCGACGAGGTGCCAGCTCAGCAGACCCAGTCCGACCCCGACCGGCAAGGTGATCGCCGTCACCGCCCACGGCGAGATGCCAGAAATATAGAATATGAGGAGCCCCTGCACCGGCCACGCATACAGGTAGAGCCCGTACGAAGGATCGGCGCGATCCATCATTCGACTTACCCGGTTGGGCGGGCACGCCATCGCGTACCAGAAAATCAGGTAGCCGCCGAGGATCGCAAATGCCGGCTCCGCGAGCCAGGGAACGAACATGAGCCCGACGAGCGCGGCAGCGGCACAAGCAGCGCGGCGGTGCGTGAAGACGATGCGGTCACGCCAAACGTAAAAGGCGGCCCCGACAAAGAATACCGCCGTCAGTCTCGCCGTGTCGGCGGGGATGCCGAAAATCGTGTAGCCATATCGTAGATTTGGCAAATCTCCGCGAAAAATATAAAATAGCACAAGCGCAAATAATATAGTAGCACGAATACCGCGGCTGAGTCGTGATGCGGCGTAACAGAACAAGATGACCAGCAGGTAACAACGAAATTCGTAAGGGATTGTCCACATCGATCCGTTGAGGATGGGGGAGGGCAATCCCGTGAAAGTACCCGGCACTGCCGGACTGTCGAGCAAGACCAGCTTCTTGGCCGACGCCAAGGCTGAGACCTGCGTCAGATCACCGCCCACGCACGGGGCCACCACAAGTGTCGACGCGAGGAATGCGACGATGAATCCTGGGTAGATGCGCACAACCCGTCGTGTCAGGTAATCGCCGATGGAGCGGGAATTTTGAAAACTCTTCGTGATGAGATACCCGCTCACGAGAAAGAAACCATCCACCGCGAAATGGCCGAGCGGGCGGCTGCCGCAGAGCCGCACCAGTATCTCGCGAGAATCGTTGCCATCTACCAGTTGCGGCGAGTGCGATACCACCACGAGAGATGCGAGCAGAAGACGCAAAAAACCGAAATTGTTTTCTCTCGATGCGAGCATCGCTGCCGACTCCTCGATGATTCAGGTGCACACGCTCTCACCTCCGGATTGATTTCGAATAATTAACAGCATCAATCATCTAGAGGAAATCGGCGCTCCAGCCAAGAACATTATTGTAGACCTACCAACCGTGCAGGCTCATTGGATTTCCAGCACGACATTGCCTGACATTGAGAGGCCGCGCCCCGCATTGCAGCGAGCGCCTGGGCTCATTCCAGGGCTGCGCGGGGAGGGGCACCATCACGGAGCGACCTGCTGGGCTTCCACGCGAGCGCGCCGGCCGCCGCGTTCCGGCGGTCCGCTCCCAAGTTCTGAACCTTGTAAGGGCACGCAACGGGGCGGCGCGATCGGACCTTGGCGCACGCGCCGTGGCACCGAAACATGGCTATCACCTACGCCATCACGTGGCGATGGCTGGGCGCACGCGGCAGCGCTGTCATTCCATGACAGTTCAGGTTTAAAGCAGCCCGACGGTCAACTGTCAGTGTCCGTGAGTTAATCAATATTCTTGCAAGCATCCCAGCAATGTGCGACCGCAACGCGCAGTTATCTATACCTGATGAGAGCTCTTGCACCTTCAATGGCTGATCAAATTCTGACAGCATAGCAACCCCCTTGGCTGCTCATTGGCCAATGTAATACATAGCCAATACGTATGTGTTGCTAGGGGACGCATATACACACCGAGACTTGCGATTAGCATCATCCCACACAGTCATCAATACAAAATAATTGTTATACTACGCCTTTCGGCGGACCAGCTGGAGCCGGCCGCGAGCGCGGTTGCGCCCCGCTTCACTGCGCATGGCGCATCGGCCCTCCGCTAACCGCTCCGGGGGATGCTGCGCGTTTCAGTCCTCAAAATCGCGGAGGAACATCCTCCCAACCGTCCAGGGGCTCGCGACAGCGGCCGCATTTGATCGGCCTCAATGCGCTTGGGACGGCGAATCCAAGAATGTCCGCGCGAAAAGCGGGCGCGCCATGATCTCGAATCTCAGGAACATCCTCATCTGCGTGACGGAGCAGCTCGGGACCGAGGCGTCCTCGGACGCTCTCGCCTACGGCCTCTCACTCGCCGCACAGGCCGGCGCGCGCCTCACCGTACAAGCGGCCTCGGTCAAGCTCGTCCTGCCGCACGCCTGGATCAGCCGCTTGGTCCATGAATTGGTCGCCGACGAGAACCGAAGGCTGCGCGCCTTGGCCGAACGAATGGCTGAACAGGCCCGGGGCAACGCCGCCGCGGTGGGCGTCGTCTGCACCACAGAGACACCGCACCTCGCCTACTCCGATCTCCTGAATGCTTTCCGCTGGCAGGCGCGTCTGCATGACCTCGCCGTGATCGATGCCGAGCCGGACGCCATGACGGGTGATCGCGGGCTGATCGAAGTGCTCCTATTCGACAGCGGCCGGCCCCAGATCGTGGTTCCGCGCGGGGGCGCCTTCGCGGCGCGGCGGATCCTCGTGGCCTGGGACGGCAGCGCGCAGGCGACCCGGGCCCTGCATGACGCCCTGCCGTTTCTCAAGCAGGCGGATGCCGTCGAGATCGTTTCAGTCGTGGGGGAGAAGGATTTGTCCGAGTCCCTGCCGGGTGCCGAGATCGCGCCGTCGCTGGCGCATCACGATGTTCCGGTCACGGTCGTGGACCTCGTGGCCGAGGACGGGGACGTGGCCGAGACGCTGCGCAAGCACGCAACGTTGTCGTGCGCCGACATGATCGTGATGGGCGCCTTCGTCCATTCGCGCCTGCGCGAACTGGTTTGGGGCGGGGTCACGCAGGCCCTGCTCCGATCCTGTCCCGTGCCCCTCTTCCTGTCCCGCTGAGCCGCACGCAGTGCGCGGTCGTTCCGTGACGATCCTGGACCCTCCAGCATAAGGACAAGATTGCCCGGCTTAAGTGGATGGACCGGAGTGTGTCCCGGGAGATGGCCCGGCCGGTTGCGAGTCGGCGGGCTCGCTCGCGGACGGAGAATACGGGCAGTCCCGGCGTCGCACTCGAGACCTACCGCCCGTCCAGAACGAGAAGGGGCTCATCCGCCGACACCCTTCACGGCCAGCGGCTTATCATCTGATATGACGAATTCGGCGCTTCCGACGAACACAGTCATGGCAGACCCGCGCTCAAGGGTCACCTGCATGTCACCTGTCACTCCGTCGAGGGCGACGGCGAGTTCCCGCCCGCGCCACTGGATCCGGAACTCGAGGCTGTGCCAGGCCTCGGGCAGACGCGGATGGATAGCTAGCCCGTCAGCCCGCAGCGACAGCCCGGCGAAGCCGAAGATCGCCATCAGCCACACACCGCCGAGAGCCCCGATGTGAATGCCGCCGCTGATCGCCACATGGGTATCGGCGAGATCGATGGCCGCACTCTGACGGAAGTAGCGTAGTGCGACCTCTGCGCGGTCCAGCCGCGCGGCCGCGAGGCCGTGCATGGCCCGGCTCAGCGAACTTCCCTGCCCACATCTCGGCTCGTAGTGATCGAAGTTGGTCCCGCCGCTCGCGCCCGGGAAGGCCTCGGGCAGAAGGGCCAGGAGCGCGACGACGTCGGCCTGCTTGATGACCTGGGCCCGCTGCGTCCGCTCGCGCCCCAGAACCACATCCATCGGGACCGAGCGCCCGGCATAGGCGTTCAGGTCGATCGCCTCCAGGGCCGAGAAGCCCGCGAATTGCTCGTACAGCCCAGTGGCCGGATCGAAGCCGGTGGCGATGGTCTCCGCCGCCTCGCGCCACTGCGCCAGCTCCGGTTCGCCGAGGCCGAGGCGCCGCGCGAGCCGCTCCCACGTATCCGGCCAGCGCTCCCGCAGGAGGGCCGCGACCTCGAGGCCGCGCGCGATGTTCCACCGGGCCATGACGTTGGTGAAGGCGTTGTCGTCCACCCGCTCATGGTACTCGTCAGGCCCGATCACATTGCGGATGTGGCGCGCGCCGTCCGCCTCCAGCGTGGCCCGGCTGGTCCAGAACCGGGCCGTCTCCAAAATGAGCTCGGCACCCGCCTCGCGCAGGAAGGCTTCGTCCTCGGTCGCCTGCCAGTATTGCCAGACCGCGTAGGCGACGTCGGCACTGATATGCTGCTCCTGGCTGCCGCAGAGAATGTCCAGGATCTTGCGGTCCGGACCGACCGTCTGGGGCGGCGTGACCTCGGCTCCGGTATCGGCCGATTCCCAGGCGTAGAGGGCGCCCCGCCAGCCCATCTGCGCGGCCTTGGCGCGGGCCGCGTCCAGGGTGCGGAAGCGGTACAGCAGGAGGGTGCGCGCCGCCTCCGGCCAGGTCAGCGCGTAGAAGGGCACGAGGAAGATCTCGGTGTCCCAGAAGACGTGGCCGCGGTAATCGTCCCCCGTGAGGGCGCGGGCCGCGACGGAGACGTGCGGGTCGTCCGGGTTCGCCGCCCCGTTCAGGTGAAAGATGGCGAAGCGCAGGGCCGCCTGGGCGGTGTCGTCGCCCGTCACCCGGATGTCGCTGCAGCGCCAGCGCTCGGCCCAGGCCGCCTCGTGGCGAGCGAGGATGCCGCGCCAGCCGAGAGTGCGCGCGGCGGCCAGTTCCCTGCGGGCGCGGGCGCCCGCATGGACGTCGGTGGCGTGGTGGCGCGTCACCGCGACGATGCGCCGGAAGGTCACGACCTGGCCGGGCTGGGCGGTCCAGCGCCAAGCCCAGGTCAGATCGCCCCGCGCGACGGGCTGGCGCTCGATACCGTCCACCTCCAGCGAGGCCGCCGCCGCGATGGCGAGGCTCCGGCCGGACCGCCAGGTCCGCCACGCCTTGAGATCGAGATCCGCCCGTTCCGGGGCGAGTTCGAAATCCGTCGGTCCCAGCATGGCCTCGAAGGTGAGATCGCTGACGCCGCTCTCGATCCGCAGCTCGATCACCTGCATCCCGATCGCGCGCGCGTGGAGCGACACCAGCCGCAGGGAGCGCAGTCGGACTTCGAGCGGGGCGTTGCAGGTCTGGCGGGCCTCCATGAACAGGGCGCCCCGTCGCATGTCCAGGGTCAGCGCCCGTGAGGACCGGTCCGGACAGCGCATGAGCGGTCCGTCCGGCAAGAGGATGCTGACCTGCGTCCAGTCGGGCGCCGGCACCAGTTCCGGAACGAGGCTGTCGGGCGTCGGCGTATCGAACAATCCGGCCACGTAGAACCGCGGCGGAATGGCCCGGCAGGCTCCGAGATGGGCCGCTAACCCGCCGCGCACGCCGAGGAAGCCATTGCTGATGGCGAAGCGGGTTTCGAAGGTGCTCTCCCGCAGCAACTCGTATCCGGTCTCGCGCAGCAGCCAAGACGGATCGCCCTCGGAGACCATATCCTCAGCCAAGGGACCGGCCACATTCATGCGGCATCTCCCGACGAGGAAGGCGGCGCGAGATCGTCGACGCGGATCTCGTCAAAACTCGCCACCACGCGGTCGGCTCCCGCCGCCCGCAATCCGTCGGCGTCGCCCAGGCGGGCGATGCCGATGGCGGTCATGCCGCCGGCCCTGGCTGCCCGGATGCCCACGGGGGCGTCCTCGGTCACGAAGCAGCGCGCCGGAGCGACGCGCAATTCGGCGGCGGCCAGCAGAAAGATCTCGGGGTCCGGCTTGCCGCGGCGGAGCGCGCGGCCGCAGACCCGGGCCGCGAACGCATCGCGCAGTGTCCGGTTCTCGCTCAGCGGCACCGCGCGCATCATGGCCTCCGCGTTCTTCGAGGACGAGGCCGCCGCCATGGGCCAGTCCCGGTCGGCGAGGGCCCGGACGAAGCGGAGGGCGTCGGGAAAGGCCGTCACCCCCTCGGTCGCGACGATCCGCTCGAGGCAGCGCTGCTTGGCGTCGGCATAGGCCGGCGCCAGGTCCAGGGCATCCGGCAGACCCAGCGCGGCGAGGGCCGCGCGGGCTCCGTCGAGCCGAGCCTTGCCGGCGACCTGCGCCTGATACAGGGCGGTGGTGAAGGGCCGGGGATCCACGAAGCCGGCGAGCGCCGCGCGCCAGGCCCGCTCGTGCGGGGAGGCGAGCAGGACGCCATCCACGTCGAAAATGAAGGCGTGGCGTTCGGCGGGCGCGCTGGCCCGGGAGGCCGCCGGTGGAGGAGTCATCCCGTCGTCCTCCGGCTGGTGCGGTCGTGCGTCGTGCGGCTCAGCCATTTCCTGACCTCGCCGAAGACCAGAACCGAGCTGGCGACGGCCACACAGAACATCCAGTCACCGAGGCTCAAGCTCACGGTCGCGAAGGCGCGCTGCAGGACGGGGAGGTGGACCGCAGCGGCTTGGAGCAGGAGCGACAGGAGCACCGCGGCCCAGAGCCAGGGGTTTCGAAACAGGCCATCGAGAACGCTTCGGTCCTCCGAGCGGGCGTTGAACGCGTTGAAGAGCTGGAAGAGGACCAGTGTCGTGAACGTCATGGTCTGTGCGTAGGCCAGGGTGCCGTTCCCTTCGATGAGGCCCCCGGGCAGCGAGGCATCGAGCACGAACAGACTGCCGCACGCGGTCACGAGGCCGACGAGGGCGATGTCCACGCACATCCGGCGCGTCAGGACACCTTCACCGCGGGGCCGGGGCGGGCGCTGCATCACCGCCGGATCCGCCGGGTCCATCCCGAGCGCGAGCGCCGGCGCTCCGTCGGTGACGAAGTTGATCCAGAGGATCTGGGTCGCCTGCAGGGGGAGCATGACCTCGCCGGCCCGCGAACCGGCCAGCCCGAGGGTCCCGGCCAGCACCAGACCCAGAACCATGGTCGCGACTTCACCGATGTTCGACGAGAGGAGATAGCGCAGGAACTTGCGGATGTTGTCGAAGATCGCGCGCCCTTCCTCGACCGCCGCCACGATCGTGGCGAAGTTGTCGTCGGCGAGCACGATGTCGGCGGCTTCCCGCGACACATCCGTGCCGGTCAGGCCCATGGCGACGCCGATATCGGCGGCCTTCAGGGCGGGCGCATCGTTGACGCCGTCGCCTGTCATGGCCACGGTCAGGCCGTTACGCTGAAGCGCCCGCACGATCCTCAGCTTGTGCTCGGGATTGACCCGCGCGTAGACCGACACGGTGCGCACGGTCGCGTCCAGGGCCTGCTGCGAGAGGGCGTCGAGCTCGGCACCCGTGGCGGCGCACGAGTCCGTCGCGAAGCCGAGCTCGGCGGCGATCGCTGACGCGGTTCCCGGGTGGTCGCCCGTGATCATGATGGGGCGGATACCCGCCGCCCGCGCCCGCGCGACCGCCTCGCGCGCCTCCGGGCGGGGCGGGTCCGCCATGCCGATCAGGCCGAGAAAGACGAGATCCTGCTCGACGCGCCCGTCCAGCGCCGTGCCGCCGACGCCGTCTCGCGACAAGGGCCGGAAGGCGATCCCGAGGCTTCGCAAACCCTCACCGGCCAGGGCCTCGTTGGCCGCCAGGATCGCGCGCCGGCGCGCACGCGTGAGCGTGCGGAACCGTCCCCCGGCCAGCTCCTCCGAACAGCGGGCTAGGACGACGTCCGGCGCCCCCTTGGTACCGACGAACAGGTGCGGACCCTGCTCGCCGTCGCGCTGCACCGTGCTCATCAGCCTGCGCTCCGACGAGAACGGGATCTCGGCGATGCGCGAGAAGCGGCGGGCCATCGCCTCCTCCTCCAGCCCCGCCTTGCGTGCGGCGACGATGAGCGCCCCTTCGGTGGGATCGCCCTGAACGGTCCAGCACCCGTCGCGCTCCTGCAAGACGGCGTTGTTGGCCAGCACACCGGCGAGGAGGGCCTGCTCCACCTCAGACCGCTGCGCCTCGTCGAGATCGCCGCCGGTCCGGCTGAACCGTCCGACAGGGACGTAGCCGCTGCCGCCGACCTCGGTGCGCCCGGTCGCCGTCACGATCACGCGGACGGTCATCTCGTTCCTGGTCAGCGTCCCGGTCTTGTCGGACGCGATCACGTCGGCCGAGCCGAGCGTCTCCACCGCTGCCAAGTGGCGCACGATTGCGTTCCGCGCGGCCATGCGCTGCACACCAAGGGATAGGGCCGCGGTGACGATCGTCGGGAGACCTTCCGGAACCGCCGCGACCGCCAGAGCCACCCCCAGGATGAGCACACCGAGGAGGGCGTGGAAGCTCCTGACATCCGCGACGATGAGGATGACCGCGATAAGCAGGACGGCGATGCCGATGACCGCGAGCCCGAGGCGCTTGCCGACGCGGTCCAGTTCGATCTGTAGCGGGGTGCTCTCGTCCGGCGCATCCTGCAGCAGCGCGGCGACGCGTCCGATCTCGGACCGCATGCCGGTCGCCGTCACGACCGCCAGCCCCCGGCCGTAGGTGATCGCGGTCCCGCTGAAGACCACGTTGCGGCGGCTACCCAGATCCGCCGGGCCCGCGAGGGCCGCGACGTCCTTGAACACCGGCAGGCTCTCGCCCGTCAGGACGGCTTCCGTCGTTTGCAGCAGACTTGTCTGGACCAGCCGTGCATCGGCCGGAACCGTATCGCCCTCCTCGAGGCGGATCATGTCGCCCGGGACGAGTTCCGCCGCCGGGACGGTCCGGAGCGTCCCGTCCCGAATGACCCGTGCCTGCGCGGCCGACATCTGCCGCAGGGCCGCGACCGCCCGGTCGGCGCGCGCCTGCTGGACGTAGCCCATCGCGGCGTTGAGGAGCACGATGGCGACGATCGCGATCGTGTCATACGGCAGACCGACCTCGCGCTCGTAAAGCCACAGGCCGAGGGAGACGAGCGCTGCGGCGAGGAGCAGGAGGACGAGGACATCCGTGAACGGGGCGAGGAGCTTGCGCCACAGCGGCACGGGCTCGGCGGCGCGCAGCTCGTTCCTGCCGTAGCGCTTCAGACGCGCCTGCGCCTCTTGCCGGCTCAGGCCGGATCCGGCCTCGACGCGCAGGATTCCGAGGACCTCGTCGGCGGCGAGATGGTTGGGCGCGGCCGCCTTCTGCGGATCGCACGCGCGATGGACCTCCGACGACCGCATCCCACTCATGGCTCTGCCCAATGCGCGGCTCGGAGGATCAGCCGATCCGGACTCGCAGCTTGACCTGTTCCTTCGTCCTTCTGGCCGCATCCGGGACGCATCATCGCCGACCCGGACGCGGCCGGCCTCTTCGGCCGAACGCACGGGCCGCCGATGCGCCGGATCCGTCGCGCACCTGTCGCGCAGCCTCATGCCCAGTTAGCGAGCCGCCGATTCGGTGCCTTGCGCTGGATCAAGGCCCCGGCGTCGCCGCCCAGGCACAAGGTCGAATGTCCGCAGCCGCCGCCGAGCCGCGTCGGGGTGCTCTCAAACCTGCTCCGCGCGACGGCGTCCCGGCGATGGAGGGAGCACACACATGAAAAGCCGGGCGCTCACGCTTCTCCTCGCGCTCGCCGCGAGCGTGCCGTTGGCCCAGGCGCAGACGGCCACCCGCTCGCCCGATGCGGAACCGACCTTCATCGAGCCGGCCAACGCACCGCACCGCCACTGTGCCGGCGCATGCCTGAAAAGCGGCGCCCTCCACTGGTTCTGCAGGCCCGACCAGACCTGCTCGCTGGATTGCAACACCTCTCCGCCGCACAGGCACTGCCACGACCCACGACCGTAGCAGGGCGCCGTATCCGGTGGACCGTCATACCACCTTGCCGACGAGGGCTCCGATCCCGGCCGTGACCGCCATCGCCAGCGCCCCCCAGAACGCCACGCGCGCCGTCGCCCTCGGCACGACGGCCCCGCCGGCACGCGCACCGAGCGCGCCGAGCACCGCCAGGAAGACCAGCGAGGCCACCGATACCGTATAGACCGCGACGGTGCCGGGTGAGAGCGCGGCCACGAGCAGCGGCAGCGCCGCCCCGGCCGTGAAGGTCGCCGCCGAGGTCAGGGCCGCCTGAACCGGGCGCGCCGAGGTGATCTCCGAGATGCCAAGTTCGTCCCGGGCATGGGCCCCGAGCGCATCCTTGGCCATCAACTGGTCGGCAACCTGGAGGGCCAGGGCGTGGTCGAGCCCCCGGGCGACGTAGATCTGGGCGAGCTCCTCCCGCTCCGCGAGGGGGTCGCCGGCCAGTTCGCGACGCTCGCGGTCGAGGTCGGCCCGCTCTGTGTCGGCTTGAGAACTCACCGAGACGTACTCGCCCGCCGCCATCGACATCGCGCCCGCCACGAGGCCTGCGCAGCCCGCGACGAGGATCTCACCGGTCCCGGCCGAGGAGGCTGCCACGCCGACGATCAGGCTCGCGGTCGAGACGAGCCCATCATTGGCACCGAGCACGGCGGCCCGAAGCCAGCCGATGCGATCGATGAGGTGCCTCTCGGCATGGACGCGGTGCATGATCGTCAGGATCTTCCGGGAAGCATGCGGCGGAGGACCGCGTCGTGCCACAGGTAATGGTGCACCAGCGCCGCCGCGGCATGAAAGAGGGCGAGCGCCATCAGGATGTTGGCGGCGAGGCCGTGCCAATGGGTCAGCGGTCGCTTCCAGGCCGGGTTGCCGAGCTGCGGCAGGTCGAGGGGGCCGATCAGATGCACCCCGCGCACGAACGCATTGGCGATCCCGAGGCCGATGATGGCGATGAGCAGCAGGTAGAGCGCCGCATGAGTCGCCTTGGCCAAGCGGTGAAGCGGGCCCGGATCCGGTACGGGAAGTCGGCGGCCCTGCGTTTGCCGCCAAACGAGGAGGGCGATCAGCACGGCGGCGAACGCGAAGCCGAGTGCGAAATGGACGGACCAGACCGCCGTGCGCAGCCGCCCCTCGGGGACGAGATCCTCCAGGAATGTCCCGATCAGCCATAATACGAGCACCAGACCGGCCGTCAGCCAGTGCAGGGCAATGGTCCCACGATCATAGACTGGGCTTACCGTTCTCATCGGATCACACGCATCCTACCGTTCCGGGGTCTCAATACGGAGCGGCCCTACCGGGCGAAATCCGTCAAGGTGCGGCGCGCCCGGTCGTCCCCGGAGCGCCGAACGGGCTTGCGCCCATGCCCGACCGGGGCTGACGACCCGCAGCCCGTGAAGGCGCTGATTCCCCCTCCCACGGAGGCTCAGGACTCGAGACGTCGGCGATGTGCACCCGATTCGGCAGGATCCGTCTGCCCTTGGCGCTCAGTATCCAGAGGCCGGCCTCCGCACATCCGTCCCGACCCGGCGGCCTCGGCCGAACGAGGCCTCGGCCGAGAAGCGACCGCACCGTCCGCATCTCCCAAGGCCTGAGCGTGAGCAGCGGCCCGTCGCGGTCCAGACGCGCCAAGAGGCTCCGCTGAACCGGAGTCAGTGCGCGCCAGAGCGCCGAATTGTCTCGGTTCTCCATGATCAGATTGGAATTAATGTAAACAAGGCGTTTGGCGCAAGCGGGGATTGGTTCCGTTTCTGTGCCCTTGGCGAGCGGAGTCATGACCCCGCCGGACGAGAAGCTTGTCCGCCGCACCGTCGTTTGCCTGAGCGGAGCAACGCGGTTCCCAAGCGCTGCGCCCGTCGGCCGCGCGCCTGATGCGGTCGTGACATCTCCGGCCGATCCGCATTGGAGCAGGCCGCAGAGGCACTGCGACGTTCCAGAATGACATCGAATTTAATCCCTGCCGCCTCCGCTTCTCCCGGCCCGTCAGCCGGGATCGGATCTCCCGACGCCGCGGACCTCGGTCGACCGGAAGAACCCTGGTGCTGCATGGTCTTGCGACGGAACGAGGTCGCCCCGGCCGGCCCTGACCGCGTGCGCTGAACACCCGTTGGCAGACGGCCGGCCCCTCGGCAGTGGGCTGGACGGGAGAAAACCGACTCGCCGCACTCCGCGCCACGTCGAACCGTGCCGGAGCGGAGCGAGTTTAAGCGTCCAAACTCAGGGGGTCGGCACATGCGACAGATCAAGTTCAGGCTGAACGAGCCGGGTCTGCGCCCGCGGCGGACACGTCTCGAGATCCCCGGCTGGGCCGGGCAGCCGGAGCCCCGGGCGGACGGCTCGCAGGAATACGCCTGGCATTGCGTCCCGTTCTCGGAGGCCGCCAAGGCGGGCATCGAGCTGTTCTACCCCTACGCCAACGAGCTGCACGTCAGCACGCGGGGCGGCGCGCTCGTCTTCGAGGGCGACTTCGGCGCGCCGCCCGAACCCGGCCTCCAGTGGCCGCCGTTCCGGACCTTCGGCGACGCCTACTATACCTACCAGATCCTGCTCGACCTGAAGGTGGACGAGGGCTGGGCGATCAAGACCGAGACGCACCCGCGCTTCTACACCGACCGGACCGGGACCGTGCCAGTCGCGGTGCCGGCGCTTCTGCGGCACTGGTGGCCGATGATGTACTTCATGGTGTTCAAGGCACCGGACGAGGGACGCACCCACGTGTTCCGGCCCGGCGAGCCGTTCATGCAGATCACGGTCGTGCCGGCCGAAGCCGATCACGAGCTCGTGCCGATGTCCGAGGAGGAGGCGGCGGAGCGCGAGCTGCAATCCCGGCGCATCTACGCGAGCCGGAGCACGCTGTCGGCGGACTCACAGTGGACCTCGGCGACCAACACCGTGTTCGACGGCACGTATCGGCGCATCCTGGGGGCCGCCAAGTCGGCACGATGACAGTGGTGAGGAGAGAGGAAGGCCGGCTCGGCCCTCCTCTCCGTCCGGATGCTCAATAGCCGTAAGGCCGGAAGTATCCGTGATGATGATGGTGGTGGAACCGCCTGAAGAAGCGGTGATGATGGTGGTGGTGGTGATGGTAGAACGGCCTATAGAAGCGATGGTGGTGGTGATGATGGTGATGGTAGTAGTATTGCGCCTGCTGGACCGTCGCCTCCTCCTCGGTGGCATTCGGTAAGAGCCCCGCCTGCGCCTCTGCGGCATCCGATTCCTTGAGAAGCGCCACCGCGTTCGGGATCGGCTTCAGGAGGTCGGCATAGGATTCGACCTGCATGGCGGCATTCAGCCCCGTCGGGGCCGGCATGGCGGCCTGGGCCGGATCGGCCGCCGCCAGGAGGGTGACGGCCCCGAGCAGGCCAGCGACTGTCTTGTCCATCTACAGGCTCCTTCCAGAAACGCCGCACGCGATCGCAGCCGCAAGCCACCACCGTTGGGGACGCGGGCGGAAACACCTGACGCGTCCGAGGCGTTCCGGCATGGGCGGTCATGACGCAATCGAGAAAAGTAAAACTTCGACATAACCCCGGTTGCTCACGGTAAGATGGGGGCGTCGATATTCGATGTTCCCTGATGAAAAGAAATTTAGTCGCCCTTGCCGGGAAATAGCTACTTAGAGTTTCTAGAGCGGTCGTCCATCGCGGCGAACCGTGAGGCACTCCGCCCGCCTGCGACCTGTGCTGACCGGATCGCCGGTTCCGGGCGCTCGCCGAGCGGGCTCGCCGCAAGGACCAAAGGGTAAGAAAGCCTCACAGGCGCTTGGATCGCGTGCTCACTGCAGAGCGCATTTCATGACCGCGGGTGCTGTCGCGCAGCTAAGATAGCATTCCTGCTTCTCGAAGCAGAACCACGAGAGCGATCCGCTCTTCAGGCAGGAACCGCCGCAATGCCGGAAGGCACCGTAGAGCGGGCGGACGTAAACCGCATCGAGCAGGGTCCGACTTTGCGGCACGCCGCGCGGGGCATTGCTCGGTTCCGCCATCACCGCGGAGGACAACACGACCAGGACCGCCACAAAAGCCGGGAGTTTCACGGTTCGCCACAACGCCCAACTGCTCGAACAGTCCTAGGTATTGGCGCAACCAAAAATGTCGATTAAATTTCGGTTCATTGTGTAAACTTCGGGTATCAGGCAGATTTTTGCGAAGAAATATCGACCTCAATTCGGGATCGATACTCATTTTGTCGAATCCTGGTAGCCGTCGTCGGTAGGCTTCAGACCTCCGCATTCGGCCCTGTCGACGCGACCCCTTCGGACAGATGTCCGAAAGACCGGCCTTTCCGCCGCCAATGAAAATCCGCACGCGTAGCTGACACAAGTTCGGTCCGGCGCACTGGCCCAAATGTGTAATGCGTTCCTTCGGGCTCCAGCCTGAAGCTGATGGCTGGCATGAGCTCTCGGCTCATGTCTTCGCGAGGTATCGGACCTCGTCTCGGGCGCATCCATGACTTTCCAGCGCGACGGGATCGTCTTCCCGTCACCGACGCAGATGCTCGGCCTCGATGTGGCGCGCTTCCTGGCCGCGGTTCTGGTAATGACGTTCCACCTCGCCGCCTATTCTTGGCAGGCCTCGTCTTCGACGGCGGGCCGTGCCTTCGCGGGAGCCGCCCAGTACCCCGGATTGTTTGCCTGGACTTGGTTCGGTTGGGTCGGCGTCGAGGTGTTCTTCGTCATCTCGGGCTTCGTCATCGCGTATTCCGGGGCTCACGCGACGCCGTCGTCGTTCCTGCGCAGCCGCATCCTCCGGCTCGTCCCGGCCGTGTGGCTGTGCGCCACGCTGACGCTGCTGGTCTCTCTGGCCGTCGGGCGGATGGGATCGGGCCGGCACGTCGTGCACGCCTATCTCGACAGCATCCTGTTCTGGCCGTTCGAGCCTTGGATCGACGGCGTCTACTGGACGCTCGGGGTCGAGATCAGCTTCTACACTCTCGTCTTCAGCCTTCTCTGTGCGCAGAGCTTCCGGCGGATCGGCGCCGTCTGCGCGACGATCGGTACTATCAGCGGCCTGTTCTGGTGGGCCACGCTGCTGGCGCCGAGTCTCGCCGACGTCGCCGGCAGCCGCCTCGCCCAGCTGACGCTGCTCCGGCACGGCTGCTTCTTCACCCTCGGCGTCTTCCTGTGGCTGACCCTGACCAAGGCGGTGACGGCCGGCCGGCTCGTGACGATCGCCCTGTGCCTTGGGGCGGGGCTCATCGAGATCGGCGACAGCAGCCGCGACTTCCTCCGCCAGATGGGCCGGGCCGGCGCTCAGACGCCGCTCGTGCCGTGTCTGCTCTTCGCGGTCTGCATCCTCGCGATGGCAGCCAGCGTGCGGTGGAACGCTTGGCTGTGCGCGCATGCCGGCGACCGGGCCTGCCGCCTCATCAGGATGGCCGGGCTGATGACCTACCCGCTCTACCTCACCCACAACGTCAACGGCGCGGCCCTCACGCATTTCCTCGTGACGACCCTGGGCTTCGGCCCCCTCGCGGCTCTCGCGACCTCATGCGGGACCATGGTGGCGACGAGCTTCGCGATCGTGCGCTGGCCCGAGCCGATCGTGCGGCGGATTCTCGCGGCTCTCCTGGCGAGGACCGCTCCCGCGCGTGCCGCAGCGGTGTAATCCGCACCGGTAACCGGCAGCCGCGAATGAACGCGCGCCCGGAGCGCGTGCGGGACGACCCGTCCTCAGGCCTCGGCCCCCTCCCGCGAACCCTGCCAGTCCGAGGTCGGCAGCGCGATGGTGCAGCGGATGCCATCCTCCGTCATGACGTAGTGCGTCCGCGCCCCGAGCTGATAGGGCAGGGCCCGCTCGATCAGCTCGCGTCCCGATCCGTATCGCCGCGCCACCGCGTCCATGGCCGGCATCGCGACGCCGCTCTCGATCCATTCCACGTGCAGCCAGGAACGTCCGTCCGGGTCGGCCGGCGCGACATGCCAGCGGACGTTGAGCCGTCCCTCGGGCTGCGCAAACGCGCCGTGCTTCAACGCGTTCGTCACCAGCTCATGCAGCGCCATCGCGAAGGTCTGGACAGTGGAGGAACGCAGGGCGACGCCCTCCGGTCCCTCTAGACTGATCCGCTCCGCCTCGCAGGCGACCGCGGACAGTTCGGAGCGGAGCAGCTCGTCGAAGGTGACGCGGTCCCATTCGTCGAGGCGCGACAGCAGGCTCTGGACGCGGGCGAGGGCGGCGAGGCGGGCACCGAAGCGAGCCTCGAAGTCCGCAAGGTCGGTGGAACAGGCCAGGGTCTTGTTGGTGATCGAGCGCACCACCCCCATCAGGTTGCGCGTGCGGTGCTGGAGTTCGGCCACCAGCACCCGCTGCCGCTCCTGATACATGCGCAGGTCATGGATGTCGGTCGAGGTGCCCAGCCACTCCCTTGTTCCGCCGTTCTCGCCGCGCACGGCCGAGGCGCGGCTGGCAAACCAGCGGTAGTCCTTCCCGGCCTGATCGTAGACGCGCGTCTCCATCGCGAGGGACGCGCCCCCGATGGTGGCGGCCCAGGCCGCGCGCGCGGCCTCACGGTCGTCCGGATGGAGCGCATCAAGCCACCCGTCGCCGAGGCTGTCCGCGTTACTCTGGCCCGTGAAAGCCTGCCATTGCGGACTCGACCAGGTCCAGCGGCCCGCGTTGTCCGCGCGCCAGACGAGCTGCGGGATGCCCTGCATCAGGGTCCGGAGCCGCTCCTCGCTCTCCCGCAGCGCCGTTTCGGCGCGCCGCTTGTGGGTGATGTCCCGGAAGTAGACCGACAATCCGCCGTCCGCCGTCGGGTAGATGCTGACGTCGAGCCAGCGGTTCAGGACCGGCGAGAGGACTTCGAGTCCGACCGGCGCCCGGGTCTCGGCGGCCCGTAGATGCGCCCGGTGGGCCTCCGAGCCGATCGCCTGGGGGAACTCCTCCCAGCAGATCCGCCCGATCAGATCCTCGCGCGAGCGCTTCCACCATTCCTCCGCCCTGTGGTTGACGTAGGTGAAGCGCCAGTCGCGGTCGACCGCGTAGAACGCGTCCGAGATGCTCTCCAGGATCTCGCTGTTGCGCTGAGCGAGCAGCCGGAGGTCGGTCTGTGCGCGCAGTTCGTCGGTGACATCCTGGACGACGGCGATGCCGCCGAGAACCGCCTCGCCCTGCCGCTGCGGCACGGCCGAGACGCGCAGCCAGCGCTCCCCCCCCGCGTCGACCCGCCGGAAGATCGTCGGTTCGGTCGCGTCCTCGCCGCGCAAGGCCCGCGCACCCGGATAATCCTGCGGCGTCAGCCGACGGCCATAGGCATCCGTCCCTTCCCATGCGGGGCTCGGCCTCGTCTCCCGCGAGGGGAGGATGTCGCCCATCAGGGTCTGGAGACGCGTATTCTTGAGAACGAAGCGGCCTTCGCTGTCGAACAGCCCGACTCCGATCGGCACTTGGTCGAGAATTCGGGCGAGTTTGGCCTCGCTCTCGCGCAGCGCGCGCTCGGCGTCCTTGCGCGCCGTGATGTCGCTCGCGGCACCGAACCATTCGACGATTTCGCCGCGCTCGTCGAAGACCGGAACGGAGCGCGACAGCGTCCATCCCAGGGTGCCGTCCGCCCGGATCACGCGGTGCTCGAGTTCGAAGACACTCCGCGTGCGGATCGCCTGCTGGATCACGGCCCAGACCTGCGGCTGGTCATCGGGATGGATGTAGGCGTCGAACCAGTTCGGGTCCGGGCTCTGCGTGTCGGCCAGGAAGCCGCCGCCGCTGAGCTGCCGCATCTCCGACCAGTCCGCATTATGCCGGTAGAAGACTTGGTTGGAGGCGCTGAGCAAGGCTCTGTAGCGATTCTCGCTCGCGCGCAGCGCGGCCTCTGCGGGCGGGCGCTCGGCCGTCCCGGCGCGAGAGGCCGGCAGCGTCGCGGCCACGTCCCCGGCCGCCGGGCGATCGGACCTCGGGGACCAGGCGGCGAGAGCCGCGGCCAGCCGGCTCCGGAGATGCCCGGCAAGGGACTCGGTCATACCTCATCGTACCTGAAAGAGGCCCGCCGTGATCGGACAATGTTTTCCGGCCGGAAAGTCATTGTCAGCAGACATCCAGGCACTGCAGGCCGCACGGGAATCGAACCTGGAACAGACTGTGCTGGCTGCCATCGAAGGGTCTTCCCGGACAACCGGCACGGAGACCCCACACGCGGTCTCGGCTTGGATCCGCACCGGATCTACGACTTCGCAATGAGGCGCTCGTACTCAGCCTCGGCCAGGCCGTAGCTGTCGCCGGCGAGGTCCGCCAGCCTCTCGCGATCGAGCACGACGATCCGGCCGCGCCGCGCCCGGATCATGCCCATGCCCTCCAGACCGTGGATCGCCGTCGTCACCCCGGGCCGACGTACGGCGAGCATCAGCGACAAGGATTCGTGGGTGAACGGCAACTCGTCCCCGTCCAGGCGGTCATGGGTCATCAGGATCCAGCGCGCCAGCCGGGCCTCGAGGTTCAGCACCGCATTCGCGTAGACCGTCTGCCCCACCTGCACGATCCGGCTCTGCACGTACCGGCCCAGGACGCGCCGAAGGGACGTGCTCGCCTCAAGGGCGGCCCGGAAATCCCCGGCCGCAACCCGCAGGGCCGTGCCGGGCACCTGAACCACGGCACTGTGCGGCGTGCGATCCGCACCGAGGATGAGCGGAATCCCGAGGAGCCCTTCGCGGCCCACGAGACCGACCTCGATGCGGCCCTCGTTCGAGTCCGCGATGAGCGCCACCATGCCCTGCTCGACGAAGTAGGCGGCCGTGGCCGCCTGCCGCCCCGGGATCAGAACCGCGTGCAGGGGGAGCGTCACCGGTTCCAGTACAGGGGCGAGGCGCGCGAAATCCTGCGGCTCCAGCGCGGCGAGAAGGCGGTTGCGCATGGCGGATTGCTGGGGCGGAGACACGGCTCGGCTCCCATCCTGGGGCAAGAGCGCGCGCAGTCTCTCGGCCGTCCGCGCCCGGACCAACCAGCGGACGATGGCCAGCAGATACCACCAGTTCCAGGTCCGTCCAGGGGACGGGGCGCCTGTGTACGATAGAAGACGCTGCCACCGCGTGAGATCGGCTTTCTCTCAGTCACCCAGGCATCGGGGCGGAGCGAGACTGCCCGGGAAGCCCACACTGGAATACGGGGCGGCCATCGGGTTCGGGACTGCGCCGCGCTCGATCCGAAGAAAGGGGAGACCTTCCCGGTCCGGGGCGGGGCGGTGGCGACCGCCGGCAACGTCGTGTTCTACGGTACCAAGGACGGCTGGTTCAAAGCGGTCGACGCCAATAGGAGCAGATGTGGCAGCTCGCGGCCTATCTGAGGCCGGCCAGCGGCACACGAAGCGCCCCCGGCGCCACCGGATCAGCCGGTGGCGCCGGCCCGTGGCGCGGCCTGCATCAGCGGGTGGGCAACGCTGTGGCGACGACCCGCGGGGTGGCCGGGGCGGCCGGGACCAGACGCGGCGTGGTGGCCAGCTCGGAGGCCGGGCGCGTGGCCGCCGTGGTGCGCGCCTGCTCGCGGTAGAGCGGGGGAGTCAGGGTGATGGCCTCGTCGGCCAGCGCGGTGCCGATCATCGGGACGGCGGCGAGGGCGGCGAGAACGACAGTACGAACGGTCATGGTGGTGAGTCCTCTCGATTTCCGGGGCGTCGCCCGGCTTCGAGGGGATATCTACGTTGCGCAGCAACATGATCCAAACAGATCGGATCGATATTCCATATTGATTTAATCAATCACCGGATCGCCCGGGACCGATCAGATAGACCTCGCCAGGGCGGATGATCCGTACCGCTCCGGGGCAACCGATCGCCTGACGCCCGCTTGCCGCGCCTGCACTGCGGCGCGTCAATGATGCATCGGCTGCGGCATCAGCGTCAGCTGCGGTGCATTCGGCTGCGGCGTGGCCTGCATCATGTTCGAATTCATGTTGTTCATGATCCAGACCGAGCCGCCGATCAGCAGCACCACGAACAGGACGCCGAAGGCGAGCGCCAGGACGTTGCTGGTGTTGTCCGGTCCCGTCGTGATGTGGAGGAAGAAGTCGAGGTGGACGCCCATCTGGGCGATAGCGAAGACGATGATCGCCACCGGGATGGCCGGCGCCCAGACAAACTTGGCGTGCACGATGGCGAAGGAGCAGACCGTCAGCAGCGCCGCCAAGGCGAGGCCGATGAGATAGCCTCGCACACCCTTGCCGATATCCTCCTCGGCAAACTCCTCGCCTGGCGCGAGATCCGCCTCGTGCCGGTCAAGCTCGTCCGCGCTGGCGAGATCTGCGTGGCTCATGCGATGGATCTCATCAGGTAGACGACGCTGAAGTCCCCGACCCAGACGATGTCGAGGGCATGCCAGAAGAGGGCGAAGCACAGGGTCCGGCGCACGATGTCGGCGCGGAATCCCTTGGTCAGCACCTGCGCCATCATGGTGAGCAGCCAGAGCAGGCCGACGCTGACATGCAGCCCGTGGCAGCCGACCAGGGTGAAGAAGCCCGACAGGAAGGCGCTACGGCATGGCGGGCCGTCTCCGGCCGCCCGGAGGCCGAACGGTTGCCGGATGCTCAGCGGCCGAGTTCCACAGGAATGCTGAGGTCGACCACGCCCGTCGCGCCCAGCAGAGCAGGCGGCCGCGCGGATCGATCCACGACATCGATCCGGGTGACGAGGTTCGAGAGCCAGCCGCGCAATGCAGGGTCGAGGGCTTCGCGCGCCGGGGTGGGGCAGGGCACCAGCAACAGGATGAGGGCGGCCATCCGGCGGGTGAGCGATCGCGATGGCATGCGGGAACGGCGGCTCCGTGAGGCGTAGGCGCAGAATCGCCCCTCCGCTCACAGCCCGGCCTCATACGATTCCAGGCAATTGGGACATGCACCGCCCCACGCGATCGGACGCGGAGCTTACGGCCGCGTCAGGAAACGGCTGTGGGCTTCCGGCTCTTGGGTCCCGCGGCCGCCAGCATGACCTCGTCGCTTCCGACCTCCAGGCCGGTATAGCCCAGCATCTCGGCGAGCTGCGTCCGGGCCCGCCAGACGCGGCTCTTCACCGTGCCGATCCGGCACTGCATGACCGCGGCGGTCTCCTCGTAGGTGAGGTTCTCGATCGCCACGAGGACGAGCGCCTGCCGCATCGACGGCGCGAGGCGGTCGAGGGCGGCGCGGACGTCGCTGAGGTCAAGGTGGCCGCCCTGCTCGGGCAGCGAGACCATCCGGTCCGCCTGCGCGCCGTCCTCGTCCTGCACCTCGCGGCCGCGCTTGCGGTGCTCGTTGTAGAACTGGTTGCGCATGATCGTGAACAGCCACGCTTCGAGATTGGTCCCCGGTGCGAAGCTGGCGCGCGAACGCCAAGCGCGCAGAAGCGTGTTCTGCAGCAGGTCGTCGGCGCCGACATGGTTGCGCAGGAGTGAGCGCGCGAAGCGCTGCAGATTCGGCACCATCGCCAGAAGGGAGGCCTGGAACTCCTTCTCGCGTCCATCCTGCACCCGGCCGAAAGCCGCATCCAGCAGCTTCAGCAACTCGGCGAAGCGGTCCGCGATGGGCGGTTCAGCCGTGTCCTGAGCATAAGTCGCAGCGAGGAGATGGCCGAGATGATACTGCACGCTGTCGGGGAGCCGTGGGCTCTGCGTATCGATCGTATCACCGTCGAGCGAGAGTTCGAGCATGACAGCCGATCACCTGAGAGGGATGAAAGCATGGACTCGGCTATTAGCCCCAGAATACGGGACCATTGCCGCAACATAGATCAGCGGGTATTCAGATCAAAAGATTGATCCATGATATTTTGTCCGCCGGCATCGACAGAGATCCGGGCCGATGCAGCGGTGTGGAGACGAGGAACAGGCTCGAAGATCTGCCCGCAGGCGCGCCGCATCTGCAAGCTCGGCGGGGAGATCCTAGTCCTCGCGAAAACCGGATCCCGGCGAGGCTGCCGCAACCCGAAACAGAATTCAGGACCGCGCCCATGACCCGACTGACCGAGCTTGAGGACGACCCTGCCTTCCAGCAGGCCGTGCTCGCCGTGCGCGGCGCCGCCAGCACGCTGAGCGGCCGGGCCGTGACCGTCGAGGAGGCCCGCTTCCTGGTCGGCATCGCGCTGGCCACCTTCGCCCATGCGGGCGGCTTGGACGAGCCGAGCCGCAGCCGGCTCGCCCGCTTCTCCGAGACGATCAAAAAAGCCGCAGCCAGCGACAGCGCGACGAAGCACTGAGTCGCGGGACCGGCGCGCGCCCAAGCCGAGATCCGGCGGATCCATGGCCAGCCGAACCCCCGGGCCGGCCGGCACCCCGCAGAGGCGCAGCATGCCTACCCGACCTCCGTCATGGCGGCGCGCAGCACGCGCAACAGGTCCTCCATGACCGCGTCCCGGTCCGCCTCGCCGGTCGCCAAGCGCAGGCCCTCGGTGACATGCTGGCCGATTATCAGGAGCCCGACCTCGCGCAGCGCAGCGGTGACGGCCCGGATCTGCTGGATCTCGTCGAGACAGTGCCGGTCCGCCTCGACCATCGCCTTCAGGCCGCGGACCTGCCCCTCGATCCGTCCGAGCCGCCGGATCAGCGGCGCCCGGTCCTCTTCAGTCCGGGCGAGGCAAATACGACCGTCGACGAAAGTGCCGCTTGTCACCACTCTGCGACCTACCTGTCCCGTGCCGGCCGGAACGTCTCCGGGCACGGATACGCTGGATGGGGCGGCGCTCCGGCACGAGGTCGTGAGCCCCTGCCGGAGCGCCGTGGGATCAGCCGATCTGCTGGGTCTCCGCTCCGCTGTCGGGCCGCGCCGGGCCGAGCACCGGCTCCTCGCCCATCGGCTGGTTCTGGACCACGCTGAACTCGCCCTTGCCGTCGAGGGAGGGGCCCTGCGTCCAGCGGCCGGCCGGAGGCGGCGAGCCGTCCGCGGATGTCGAGAAGAAGTTGTAGTTGAACTTCTGGTTCTCGTTCTCCTGCGGGAAGGAGTTGGGGATCGGCAGCGTGCCCTTGTGGCCGCCGAGCTCCTCGATCACCGCGAGCCATTGCTGCTGGTGCATCGTGTCCCGGGCGATGAGGAAGCTCCACATGTCCCGCATGCCCGGATCGTTCGTGGCGTTGTAGAGGCGCGTCGCCAGAATGCGGCCGGTCGCCTCGGCGGCGACGTTGCAGTACATGTCGGCCGCGATGTTGCCGCTGGCGTAGATGTGGCTCATGTCGAAGGGCAGGCCGTCGGAATTGCCCGGGAAGGCCGCCATGCCGGTGGACAGCAGCGTCTTGTGCAGCATCCCCTCGGCGATGTGGCGCGGATTCTCGCCGCCCATGACGGCGCCGACGATCGCGTCCGCAGCCCCGGCCTCCTGCACCTTGGTGGGTGCGGTCTCGAGGTTCATCGCCACCGCGGTCGCGAGCATCTCGATATGGCCGATCTCCTCGGTGGCCGTATTGAGCAGCATGTCGCGGTACTTGGTGGTCGGAGCGCGATTGCCCCAGGCCTGGAAGAAATACTGGAAGCAGACCCGGATCTCGCCCTCAATGCCGCCGATCGCCTGCTGGAGCATGCGGGCGTAGAGGGGATCCGGGCTCTCGACCCGGACTGGATACTGGAGTCGCTTGTCGTGATAGTACATGATGTCTGTCCCTCGCGAGAGGCACGGCGCACTCAAGCCCACCGCGCGATCGGCCGCCAGCCCCGTACTCCGTGGGAGCATTGAGCCTCGCCTTTATCCAACCCCGCTGTCGGAACCCGGTTCGATCTCCAGGCGCATTTAGAACGATTAAGACGCGTTCAATTCGATTTTCTCACGTTGAATCAAGCTACAAGCATCGAAAATTTCGTTCCATTGCGATGCCTCAACCGGCGAACACGGATCACAACACAGGTTAAGACGCACATACGCATGTTAGAATGACGGATCGGCTCGCCTTGGTCGGGTGCAGAACCTGCCGCAGCGCGCCGTCAATCTGAGGATCTGTCTTCCGGACCCTTCCTCGAAGCCGCGCAGCCGAGATGGGTACCGCGAGCGGAGCCGCGCCGCCCAGCCCCCGAACGCGGATATCAGCCAAGCTTTTCCGGAATTCATCCCGAATTCGCACGACGAAATCCGGCTTCTCTCGGGCGTACGGTGGCGTACGCAGCAATCAATACATGGTTCAGCATTAGCCAGAAGACACGGATCGGTTTTATACATGAAATCGTGCCGATCAATACTGCTTGGCTGATTCAGGGTTGGCGCACCGCCAACGGTTTGGAGTGCACCGATGCTCATCGCCCATCCCACCAACCTGGCAGACCTCCTGGTAGCCCGTCCCGACGACCCCGACGGCTTCGCGAAATCCTTCGGCCTCCCGATGCGGGAGCGCTCGATCCCGAAGCAGCACGACCTGCTGCTGCCCGGCACCGAGCCGGAGGTCGCCCATCTGCTGCTTGCCGGCCATACCTGCCGCTATCGCATGCTGCGGGACGGTCGGCGCCAGATCACCTCCATCCTGGTGCCCGGGGACATGTGCGACCTCGAAGCGATCCTGTTGGGCCGCGCCGATTACGCGGTCAGCACACTCACCCGCTGCACGGTGGGCGAAATCCATCTC
Source organism: Methylobacterium sp. CM6257 (assembly GCF_054611515.1). Lineage (NCBI taxonomy): Bacteria > Pseudomonadati > Pseudomonadota > Alphaproteobacteria > Hyphomicrobiales > Methylobacteriaceae > Methylobacterium > Methylobacterium sp. CM6257. The sequence continues at coordinate 4,077,825 of NZ_CM137735.1, read as the reverse complement.
TCACGGATCGCCGAGCTCGACAGCCAGGATCTCGCCACCGCTCTGAGCCGGCGCCTGCGCCGCGACGAGGCCATCGCCCGCGAATGGATCGTCAGCCTGGGCCGGCGCGTCGGACTCGAGCGGATGGCGCACCTGCTGTGCGAGTTGCGCTGGCGGCTCGCAGTGGTCGGGCTCGCGACAGAGGACAGCTTCGAGATGCGGATCACGCAGAACGATTTCGCCGATGCCCTGGGCCTGACCTCCGTACACGTGAACCGCGTGCTGAAATGCCTGCGCGACAGCCAGCTGATCCACCTGAAGAGCGGCCGGTTGACCTTCCTCGACCGTGGACGGCTGGAACGCCTCGCGCAGTTCGACCCGGCCTATCTGGAGACCTGGGCCGATCCGATCTGAGGCTAAGTCCGCTCGATGGCTTCGGTCGATCTGACCCGTGGGAGCGCGGCGCTCGCAGGGACGGCGGCGCATCAGGGTCTGTCATCCGCAGCCGCGCGAGCCGCACCCGATCCGGAGTACCGGATTCCAGACCCTTTCCTGACATGCCGATGCCGGTCCGGCTGGCCGCCTCCGGCGCCGTCGGCTCGGAAAAGTGCCCCACCCATCGCAGGCAGGCGAGGCCAAGTCGGGTCTCGGGTGAGATCTCGTCGGAACCTGCATGAACGGGCGACGAGATACCGGATCGGCATCGGAGACGGGAGCGATCCGGCCCATTCTCGACTAGGCCCGCAGGCAGCGGACCGCTTTGACATAAGCCAATCTTGCGATGCCCGCCGCGGCTACAGAAGCCCGGTCCGCCGGGCGAGCATCACGCCGAGGGCTAGGCCGGCGGCCAGGCTGACGGCCAGCATGGCGAAGTTCGTCCAGAACCGGACCGGCCGGCTGGAACCGTCGATCCCGCTCGCGCGCAGCCGCACCCAAGGCACGTAGAGGTAGAGCGCGATGAGGGTCAGGATCAGGAACGCCAACGTGGCGAGCCGCCCGGTCACGAGCGCGGCGCCGGCCAGGACGGCCCAGCCGAGGACGAGGCCCACCATGGTGAACAGGGCTGTCGAATTCACGTCCGCACGATCCCTTCAGCGGATGACCTCTGCGGGGCGGCCACCTCGGCGACGCAGTCTGCCACAGGCTGCGTCACAGCGCCCGAAGCATCAACCGGGCTGATCGCTAGATCGGAGAGTTTGCTGGTGCTGCGAGAGAGGATTGAACTCTCGACCTCTTCATTACCAATGAAGTGCTCTACCACTGAGCTACCGCAGCAGGTGACCGGAGCGCTCCGCGGGGGGCGTGTCCGTCCGGCCGAGTGGGGCCATAACGGATCGTCGACGCGTTGGCAACGCCGTGTTGCGCATCCAGGCGTTTTAGGTGCGGCACGCGGCGCGGATGATGGCGGCGAGACCCGGCTCGGACACCGCCTCGGCAGCCTCCGCAGGCGTGAACCAGCGCAGCTCGCGCTGATTCTCCTCCGGGAAATGCTTGAGCTGCTTGCGGACCTTGAGCGGAAACACCTTCACCTGACACAGGACGGCATCGAGGTTCTTCAGGCGCTTCTGATAGATGTAGTGGCCGAGCGGCCGCTTGCCGACGGCACCCCGTAGGCCCGCCTCCTCGTAGGCCTCGCGGGCAGCGGCCTGAAACGGCTTGCGGCCCTTCATCGGCCACCCCTTCGGGATCACCCAGCGCCGGCTCTCCCGCGACGTCACCAGGAGAATCTTGGGTTTCCCGTCGCGCCCATGCCGAAATGGCAGCGCGCCGACCTGCCGCCGCGGCTCATCGTCGTCGAAAATGGTCACGACCACACCGCGCGGCGCCGAATCCGGGCCGAACCGGGATCGATCGGAGGCGTATCCGAAGCGTGGGGAACAGCGGGACGGATGATCGGACCCTCGGTCGGCGGCGGACGCACAGGCTATACGGTACAGCCGCTCTCGCAACTCTCGGTAGATGAACCGCGCGTTGCGCTGTGGAGTTCGCCGCCCTCCCGGGGCGCAGGCCGTCGGACCGGCGCCCGGCCGGGCCGGTCACCCGGTTCTGCGCACGGCACGCTCGGCGGCAGCGGCGGGCAGCGCGGCGGCGGCCATCCCGGCCGAGACCGGATCGGTCCCGGCGGGCTTCGCGCCGCTTTCCCGCGCGGGTACCAGGGTCGGGACGGGCGCTGCCGGCGCGGATTGTGTCGGACCAGGCGAGGTCGGGCTGGCCGGGACAAGGGCCGGCGCGGCCGGCGCGGCCTCCGGTTCGACCGGCGGCGCGGAGGCCGCCAGGGTGTTCGGCGGCTCGCGCCACGCGAAGGCGTCGAGGCGCCCGGTGACCGGCGAGACCGGCGCCCAGGTCTCGGAGGCGATGCCGTCGGCGATCCAGACGCGGTCGCGCGGGGCACGAGCGGCGCGGGCGAGCCACTCGCGGGCCTGACCGGAGGCGGCGCCGTGCTCGGCCTCCTCGATCGCCGCCATCATCAGGCAGGCGCGCGCGGTCGGCCGGTCGGCGAGCAGCGGCTTCACGGCCTCCCGGGCGCGCTTGTAATCCCGCGCGTCGAGGGCGGCCTGCCCCAGGGCGAGCCGGGACTCCGGATCCCAGACGGACAGCTTCGCCAGGACCTCGGCGCGGGCGAGACGATCGCGGACCGAGTCACCGGGCCGCAGGCCGAGATAGACCTTGGCGAGGTCGGGATGGGGATTGGCCTTCCAGGCCGCCTCGACGATCCGGGCCGCCTTCTTGAAGTCGCCGCGGCGGGCGAGGAGCCGGCCGGCGATGCAGGCCGCCGGCACCAAGTCCGGGGCGAGCTTGACCGCCCGAAGAGCCCGTTCGGTGGCGAGTTCGGGCTCGCCGGCCTCGCGCTCACCGGCGATCGCCGTCAGCAGGACGGCCCGCTGGCGCCGGGCGCTCGCCTTGTCGATCAGACCCAGCGAGGAGCGCCGCTCGATGGTCTCCAGAGCCGCGGCCCAGTCCCCGTCCGCGCTCTGGGCTTCCAGGAGCGCGTCGTTGGCCCAAGGGACGCTCGGGGCGAGGCGGGCAGCCTCCACCGCGTAGGCCCGGGCGGCCGTCTCATCCTCCCGGCGGCGGGCCTCGACGAACAGGCCGCGCAGGCCCAGCACCCGCGTTTCCGGATCGTCGACCATGCGCTGGAAGGCGCTCTCGGCCGCGTCCCGGTCGCCGGAGATCTGCGCCGCCTGCGCCTTGAGCAGCAGCGTCAGGGGCTCGGTGCCGAGCAGCCGCTCGGCGTCCCCAGCGAAGCGGCGGGCCGCAAGGGGATCGCCCGAGCCCACCGCCACCATGCCCCGGGAAAGGGCGGAGAGACCTTTGGCCCGGCGCCGCTCGGCGGAGCCGCGGACCAGGGCTTCGGGCAGGCCGATCACGCCGCGCACGACCGCCCAGAGCAGGCCGAGCCCGATGGCCGCGACGATCACGCCGACGAGGGCGACCGCGAGGCTGGTGCCGATCTGGTAGCCGTTCCACACGATGGTGACGGTGCCGGGCCTGTCGGCGATCCAGACCGCCCCGTAGGCGGCGAGTGCGAGCAGGGCCAGGAAGGCGAGGGCGCGCCACATGGGGTCAAAGTCTCCTGTCGACGGCCGTCCGGCGGCCGCCCCTGGGTGCGGGAGGAGCGGAGCGCCTGCGCGTCCGCCCGGAGAGGTTGCGGCCGCGCAGCGCGCGGATCGATGCCGTCACCGTCTAGCGGCCGGAGGCGGCGGGCGCCGTCGAGGACGGCGCGGCGCCGGTGGGCAGAGCCTTGAAGGCGCTCGCCAGCAGCGTCCGCACAGCCTCCTCGGCGTCGGCCCGGGCCTTGAGCTTGGCACCGAAATCGCCCGCCTGATCCCGCGCCTCGGCAGGCAGCGCGGCGAAGGCCGCGGAGGCCGACGGCAGGTCGCCCCGGTCGAGCGCCGCCTGGACCTTGCCCTCCGGATCGGCGGAGGCCTCGGGGGCCGCCGGAGCGTCGACCTTGCGCACCTGCACGAGGCCGTCGGCCATGCTGAGGAGCTTGGAGCGAAAATCGCCCGTCTCGGCGGCGTTCTTGGCCCGCTGCGCCTGCCGCTTGGCTGCGATCTTCTCGGCGATGGGACGGAACTCGTCGGCGAGCTGGCCCGCCGTGGGAGCCCCCGTCTCGGCGAAGGGCGCGAGGGACGCGGCCTGCGAATCCGTGCCCGGATCGAGCTTGCGCAGGCTCGCCAGCGGCTCGGCATAGGGCATGCCGGCTTCCAGCGCGGCGGCCACACGGTCGACCACCACGACCCGCAGGGCCGCGTGGACGGTGCCGGCCTCGGCGCGCTGCGCTACGCTCTTGTCCAGGGCGGCGATCTGCTCCGCCTGCTCCTGCAGCCGGCGATCGACCGCCTTCGCGGCCTCCGCGGCCTGAGCCTGCCCGGCCTCGGCGGCGGTACGGCTCGCCTGGGTCGCCGCCTGGACCGCCTCCGTGGCAGCCTTCACCCGCGCCTCGAGTGCCTGTTGCAGCGAATCGAGACGCTGGCCCAGAGCCGCATCGGCCTCGGCATTGGCCTTGGTCCGCTGCTCCACCTCGCCCTGGAGTGCGGCGATCTGCTTGGATGCGTCTTCCGCCGCCCCCTTGTTCGCCCCGCCATCCTCCAGCGCCTTCAGCCGGTTCTCCAGATCGGCGATCTGCTTGGCGTTGTCCTGGACGACGCCGAGCTTCGAATCGGCGGGCTGGTCGCGGCCGGGCTCCTCTTGAAGTGCGGCCACGCGCTGGTCGAGGCTGTCGAGGCGGGCGACGAGATCCGCCGGCACGGCAGGCGCCTGCCCGGAGCCTTGCCCGTCGGTCGTGCCCGCAGCCGACGCCGGGGCGTTGGCGCCCTTGTCCAGCGCCTGCTTGGCGGCCGACTCGGCGGAGGCCACGCGCTTTTCGAGGCCGGCGAGGGCATCGCGGGGGGCGAGCCCATCGATACGTTTGTCCAGGGACGCGAGCTGGCCCGACAGCCTCTGATCGAGGGCGTTGAGGCGCGGGTCGGGACCGATGCCGGCCTTCTCGGCGCCGAACAGCAGGCCCGCCCCGATCACGCCGCCGAGCAGGCCGGCGGCCGCGATCGAGCCGAACCCGGCGCGCGCGCGGGCGGGCGGCGGGGCCGCAGGGGGCGGCACGTCGGCCGAGGCCGCACCCGCCCCCCCTTTCGGCGGCTCCTTCGCGCCATCCTTCATGCCGTCCTTGGGCGGCTCCCGGCCAGGCGTCGGCGGATCGGGGATGCGCTTGGCCTTCAGGTCGATGATCGGCCCGGCCGTCACGGCACCGGCGGCCGCCGCGCCCGCAGCGCCCGGCGCGGCACCGGCCGGGCGGGCGCCGGCCTGCGGACCGGAGCCTGGCTGGCCAGCCTTCGGCGGCTCGGCCTTCGCGGCCTCCGGCTTCGGAGGCTCGGACTTCGCGCCGGTCGAACTCGCCTTGGCGGCCTCCTGTGCGGCGGCCGTGGGGCCGCTGGGCTTGCCCGGCTCGACCTTGCCCGGCTCACCCTGAGGGGCATCCGGCTTCGCGCCGTCCGCGGCACCCGCGCCGGTACCAGGCTTGCCGGTCTCCGGCTTCGCCTCGGGGGCGCCGGGCTTGGCGGCCACGACAGGATCGGTCGCGGGCTTGGGCGGCGTGCCGGCACCGGAACCCGGGGTTGGCGCGGTCGGCTTTGCGCCGCCGGCAAGGGGAGCCGACGAAGAGGCGGATTTCGGCCCCGACCCGGGCTGACCGGGCTTCGAGGCCGCGGCGTCCGGCTTCCGGCCGCCAGGTCCGGGCTTGTCGGCGTCGCTGGGTGGTTGCGTCACGGGCAAGTCCTCCAACTCTTCGGCGTCGCCGCGACCCCCTAGCACCGCGGTGGCCCCCGGCGCGAGGGCGAGATACGGCGGCTCGTCGCACCTGTCACCGCATGCCTGCGTCCGCCAGGGCTTCGAGCAGCTCCGTTTCCCGCGGGCGTGCCGCGACGAAATGGACCGGGATGCCGTCCGCTTCCAGGGGGGCCGCGACGTCCGCCGACAGGCAGTAATGCCTCAGGGCGCGGAAAGCTCCGCCGTGACCCGCTCCATCCACGAGCGCGAGCGCGACGGCGGCGCTGCGCCGGGAATAGTGCAGGACGGCGTCGAGGGCTCCCTCGGCGAGCGCGGTATCGACGGCATCCGGCAGGTTGCCCAGCGCCTCCGCCGTATAGGCCACGAAGGTTGTGAGTCGGAAACCGGCGGCCGCGAGCGTCGCGGCGGGCTCGCCCTTGCGCTCGGCCCCGGTCGCGTGGAGCAGGCACGCGCCCGGCGCGAGCGCCTCGGCGACCAGGACGGAGAGCCCGGCGGCGTCACCTGGCCCCTCCCGCACCGGCCCGAGCCCGGCCTCCGCGGCCAGCGCGGCCGTCCGGGCACCGACCGCGAAAACCGGCAGGTTCCGCAGGGAAGCGGCCTGTCGAAGGGTCGGCACGGCGTTGGCGCTGGTCAGGAGCAGCGCATCGAACGGCCCCTCGGGCGGGCGGGCACCGGTAGGCCGCACCACGAGGACCGGGGCCACGAGCGGCGCGTGGCCGCGCGCCGCCAGCGCCGCGCCGGTCCGCGTCGCCCCCGGTTCCGGCCGCGCCACCCAGACGCGCACGCTCTAGCCTTCGAGCTTCAGGCGGACGCCGTGGCGCACCGCGCCCCCCGGCGCGAGCCGGCGCTGCGAGTCGCGCTCGGCCAGGTCGCCGGAGAAGTCCGCCCAGTCGGCGTAGCCGGTCCAGCATTCCAGCGACAGGAAGGGCGCGGTCGGCTTGGTCCAGACCGCCAGATGGGGGAAATCGGCCATCTCCATGCGGATCGCCTTGCCGGGCCCGGTGAAGCGCATCCGGTGGCTGCGCGCGTTCCGGAACACGAAGGCCTCGGTGAAGATCGCCGGGTCGAGGGGCAGCGTGTCGCCCGCCATCGGGATCGGCTGCTCGTCGCGCAGCAGCAGGCCGCCGGGACCGACCCGCGGGGCGAAAGGGCGCTCGGCGTGCTCGAATTCCACCGCGTAGCCGCCGTCCTTGGCGCGCGTCCCGCCCGCGAAGGGCCACGGGAAGGCCGGGTGGAACCCGAGCGCGTAGGGCAGGGGCCCGTCGCCGGGATTGGTGACGGTCACGTCGAAGTCGAGGCCGGCCGGCCGCACCCGCGCGGCGACGTCGAGCCGGAAGGCGAAGGGGTAGTGCGCCCGGGTCTCCGGCCCGTCGGTCAGGCGCAGCGTCACCGCGTCGGCGCTCTGCGCGACCACCTGGAAGGGCAGGTCGCGGGCGAAGCCGTGCTGGCCCATCGGGTAGCTCGCGCCTCCGACGCGGATCTGGCCGCCCTGCGAGGCGCCGACCACCGGGAAGAGCCACGGGGCGTGGCGGTTCCAGTACGCCGGGTCACCGCTCCAGAGGTACTCGGTCCCGCCGACCCGCCAGGAGACCGGTTCGGCCCCGTGCGTAGCAAGCACGGCCGTGGTGCCGTCCGGTGCGGTCAGCTCGATGCGCATGCTCACTGTGGTCTCCCGGTCAACCCTCGGAGAGCCGAGGTAACGGAGGCAGACGCGGACGCAAGGGCCTCGTCACGCCGCCGTGCCGAGCCCCGGCAGGACTTTCTCGGGCGGCCCGGAGGCGACGAGCCGGCCGGCCTCCAGAACATGGACCGCGTCGGCCCCCTCCAGGGTCGATAGGCGGTGGGCGATCAGGATCAGCGTCCGCCGGCCCGACAGGGCCCGCAAAGCCCGCATCACCGCTCCCTGCGTCTCGTCGTCGAGGGCCGACGTCGCCTCGTCGAACACGATCACGTCGGGGTCGTGGTAGAGCGCCCGGGCGATGCCGATGCGCTGGCGCTGGCCGCCCGAGAGCCGCGCCCCGCGCTCGCCGACCCGCTCCGCGTAGCCGTGCGGCAGGGCGGCGACAAAATCGTGGGCGCCGGCGAGCCGCGCCGCCCGCTCCACCGCGGCGGGATCCGGCACGTCGAGACCGAGCGCGATGTTCTCCGCCACCGTGCCGTCCACCAGGAACACCTCCTGCGGCACGTAGCCGATGCGGTTCTGCCACGCCGGCAGGGCGGCGGGATCGAGAGGCTGCCCGTCCACGGTGATGCGGCCGGCGCTGGGGCCCAGCACCCCGAGGATCAGGCCGGCGAGGGTCGACTTGCCCGAGCCGGTCCGGCCAGCAAGCCCGACCGTGGTGTTGACCGGGATCGTCAGGTCGATGCCGGCGAGGGCCGGCCGGCCGGTGCCGTAATCGAAGCCGACCCCTTCGAGACGGATCTCCCGTTTGAAGGGCAGGCGCCCCGCGGTGCGGGGGAGGGGCTCCCGCTCGTCGGCAAGCTCGTCGAGGATCACCTGCACCGCCGGCAGGGTGAAGCGCATCAGCGCCACCGAGGTGAAGATGTTCTGGAAGGCCGGCAGCATGCGGTAGCCCGCGAAGGCGAACAGGCCGAGCAGCGGCAGGATCCCGGCGACGTCGAGCCCCTGCGCCAGGGCGAACAGCACCACCACGATCACTCCGCCGAAGGCCAGCGCCTCGATGACGAAGCGCGGCATCTGGCCGGTGAGCTGGCTCGCCGCGGTGGCGATCGCGTAGGCGCGCGCCGGGGCGTCGAACCGCGCCGCGAAGGCCTCCGCGCGCCCGTAGAGCTTCAGCTCGGTGAGCGCCCCGAAGGTCTCCTGCACGATCCGGAAGCGGGCCTCGTTGTCGGCCACGGTGCGGCTGCCGAGCCGGGCGAGCCGGGCCCGCATCACCAGGTAGATGCCGACATAGAGCCCCCCGAAGCCGCCGCCGAGGATCAGCGCGAGCTGCGGCGCGTAGGCGACCAGGAAGGTGATCACCGCGAGCGCCGAGCTCGCCCGCGAGGCCAGCACGGTAGCCGGGGTCAGTGCGCCGATCACCAGCCGGTCGGTCTCGGAGAGCACGTTCTTGGCGAGTTCGGCGCTGTTGGCCTGTGCGAAGAACAGCCGCTCGCGGTCGAGGTAGCGGAACAGCAGTCGACGGCTGAGGCCGTAGCCCGCGAGATGCGTGAACCGGAGCTGCGCGTAGGTCAGCCCGGCATTGACCACCGCCGTGGTGAGGATCGCCGCGAGGGCCGCACCGCCGGTGACCAGCAGGAAGCTGCGCTCGTCAGTCAGGCCGAGGAAGGTCCGAGCCTGGGCCAGATAGGGGATGCGGTTCGCGGCGGACGGATCGCCGACCAGCGTCAGGAACGGGATCACCGAGGCGACGCCGACCACCTCCAGCAGCGCCGCCACCGCGAGGCCGAAGGCGATCAGGGCGAGGCGGTGCCGGTCGGGCGCCCGCATGGCGCGCACGAGATCGATCAGCGCGCGCATGTCTTCGACGGGTTGGGCTCGGTGGCTCGCATGACCGGTCCGGGCTTAAGGGGCGCGCTCCGGCCTGTCCACGCCGCGCTCAGCCGACCTTCCTGAGGGAGGCGAGGTCCACGGCACCCGTCTGGCTGGAGAAGGTCAGCGTCTGCGAGCCCGGGTCGGCCCGCGCGACGCCACTGATACGGTGATCGCCGCTGTCGTAGTAGGTCGAGACCTCATCGTCGCGGGCATGAGGAGCCGGTGCTTGCCGGGGTAGAAGGCGTATTTCATCCCGTTCTGCGCCCCGCTGGTCGATGGCACGCCGAGATCCTTCGGCCACCAGGGCTCAATGCCCCCATCGGCTCCTTGGGCTTCATGAGTTCCATTGCCTTCATCGGCTCCACGGCCTCAATCCTCCCGTCGGCTGCGAGACGGGAGGACGCGGGCGTGCGGGAAGCCCGTCTCGAACCGACGCCGCACGGTGACGCTCTCACCCTTGGCGACGAGACCGCCGCCCCCGCAGCCGGTCCCCACCAGGGCCTGGCCGGTGGCGTCCTGAACCACGAACCTGCTGCCGACGAGCTGGGTGACCGTGCCCCGGATCGCCATCGCGCCCGAGGGTGCCAGCGCGGGGATCGAAACCGGCTCGACCGGCGCCGGCTGGCTTGGCGTGCCCTGCGCCAGGGACAGGCCTACGGCACGGAGCGCCAGCGGCGCGGTCACCGGCCTGCGGGCGGAGTTGCGCCTGCCCACCCGATCGCGCGAGGATCAGGCGAGCGCCTCGCGCAGGATCGGGCGGATGCGCGGATCGGCGCAATGGGCGACGTTGAAGCGCATGTAGCCGTTCCACTCGTCCGACAGGCTGAACGAGGTGCCCGGCGCCAGCACCATGCCCCGGGCGAGCGCCCGGCGGGCGACGTCGGCCCCGTCGCGCCCGTCCGGCAGGCGCATCCACAGGAAGAAGCCGCCCCGGGGCTGCGCCCAGGTTTCCAGGCCGCAGGCGCGCAGCGCCGCCGAGGACTGCACCATCGCGCCGGCCAAGCGCCGGCGGGTCTCGGCGAGGTGCCGCCGGTAGGCACCCTCGGTGATCAGCGTGTGCACGAGGGCCGCGGTGACGTGCCCGTTGCCGAGGCTCAGCGCCAGCTTGAGATCGACCAGGGGCTCGACCCAGTCGGGCCGCAGGGCGATCCAGCCGCAGCGCGCGGCGGCCGACAGGGTCTTCGAGAAGCTGCCGATCTGGATCACCCGCTCCAGCCCGTCGAAACCCGCGAGGCGCGGGGCCGCCTCGGGCTCGAGATCGCCGAAGATCTCGTCCTCGACGATGAGGGTGTCGTGCGCCTCGCACAGCTTCAGCAGGCGATGCGCCACCGTCGGCGCGAGGCTCGCCCCCGTCGGGTTCTGGAGCGCCGCGTTGGTCAGGTAGAAGCGCGGCCGGTGCCGCTCCAGCAGGGTGGCGAACGCCCGCAGGTCCGGCCCCTCCGGGGTCACCGGGACGCCGACGACCGAGACCCGCTGGGCGCGCAGCAGCGCGAGGAAGTTGAAGTAGCAGGGATCGTCCACCAGTACGGTGTCGCCGGGCTGGAGCAGAAAGCGGCAGACGAGGTCCAGCGCCTGTGTGGCGGATTCCACCAGCACGATCTGGTCGGGCTCGGCGCCGACGCCTTTCTCGCCGACCTTGCGGGCGATCTGGTTGCGCAGAGGCTCGTAGCCCAGCGGCCGGTCGTAATTGGTCATCTCGGCGAGGTCGGCCCGCGCCACCCGGCGGAGGCCGCGCCGGATCGCCTCGTGGGGCATCCAGGAATCGGGCAGCCACCCGGCCCCGGGCTTGAGCTGGTCGGAGCCCGCCTGCTGCGCCTGCCGGGTGATCCAGAGCGGGTCGACGATCCGGTCTAGTCGGGGCCCCATCGCCTGGAGCGAGAGCGGCCGGGTCTTGCCGGCGACGTAGAAGCCGGAGCCCGGCCGCGCCACCACGGCGCCCTCTGCGGCGAGCCGCTCATAAGCCTCCACGACGGTCGACTTCGAGACCTTCATCGCGTCCGCGAAGGCGCGCACCGACGGGATCCGGACGCCCGGGACCAGCCGCCGCGCCGCGATCCGCTCGCGGATCTCCCCGGCCACGGCTTCGACACGCGTCCCGGCAGGCTTGGTGGCGATCGACATCCGTACTGCCCATCCGACCGGACAATTCTTCCGAACCGTACCGAAGTGTTCCTGTCGCCGCCAGCCCCGCCGGGGCAGGATCGCGCCGCCCCAGAGAGACGGAGGAGGGGATCATGGACCATTGCCTTTCCGGGACGGCCGACAGCGGAACCCGGCCCTCGCGGATCGCCCGGTCGGCCGGAGCGATCGCCGAGGCCATCGCGGAGGTGCGGGCCGGCCTGTCGCGCGCGGGGATGAACCGCCGCGTGATGCAGCGCCTCTCGACGCTGTCGGCGCGGGAGCTGAAGGATATCGGGCTGACGCCGCAGGACGTGGCCGACGCCCACGCGCCGGGGATCGGCGATGCCATCGATCTGCTGATCGGGCGGCGCGACGAACGTCGGAGCGCCCAACGGACGACACGGCGGTGGTGACCGGGCAGGGGGTGGCCTAGGATCGCCCGGATGACGCTGCGTGATGTTCTGGCCGCGCTCTTGGTGGTCACGATTCTCGGGGTGAACTTCGTGGCCATCAAGGTCGGGCTGGAGACGGTCCCGCCGCTGATGCTGTGCACCCTGCGCTTCGCCTGCGCGGCCGCCCCGGCAGTTCTGGTGATCCGGCCGCCCCGGGCCCCCGCCGCCCTGGTGGCCGGGTTCGGTCTGGCGCTCGGGGTCGGGCAGTTCGGGCTGCTGTTCACGGCGATTCGACTCGGGATGCCGGCCGGCCTGTCGTCGCTGCTGATCCAGGTCCAGGTGCCGTTCACCGTGGCGCTGGCCTGGGCCCTCCTGAAGGAGCGCCCACGGGGCCTTCAGGTCCTGGGCGGCGTCATCGCGCTCCTGGGCGTGGCCGCGGTGGCTCTCGGACGCGCCGGGGGCGCCCCGCCAGGCCCGTTGCTGATGGTGGTCGGCGCCGCGCTGGCTTGGGCCTGCGCGAACGTGATCGCGAAGCGGATCGGCCGGGTCGACATGCGCGCCCTGATGGTCTGGGGCAGCCTCGCCACGACACCGCCGCTGCTGGTCCTGTCGCTGGTCGTGGAAGGGCCCGGCGCCCTGACGGCCCTGGCGCATCCGGACTGGCTGACGGTCCTGTCCGTCGCGTTCCAGGCCTATCCGACGACGCTCCTCGCCTTCGGCCTCTGGAACCGGCTCCTGACCCGTTACCCGGCGGCCGCCGTGACGCCCTTCGCCCTCCTGGTTCCCGTGGCGGGGATCCTGAGCACGCACCTGATCCTCGGCGAACCGCTGAGCGCCGACATCCTGGCGGGCGGCAGCCTGATCCTCGCCGGGATCGCCTTGAGCCTCCGCGGCACCCGCCCGAGCCCAGTCCCTGCGATGAAGTCCGAACCCGAAGCGCCTAAGGCGGCCTGACCATTGGTCGAAGGCCGGGGAGGGGATCGCCCTAGCGGTCCGGATCAGTCCGGCCGAAACGGACGTCTTCCCACTGGCGCGGAGAGCCGCAGGACCGCCTTTACTGGATGTTCAGGGAACGTGGCGCGGGCGACGGGGCTCGAACCCGCGACCTCCGGCGTGACAGGCCGGCACTCTAACCAACTGAGCTACGCCCGCACGGCGTGGCCGCCTTGAAAGGGGCGTTTCGCCCGGCGACGGGGCGGGGTTTATGGGGCGCGTCGGGAGCTGTCAAGCGTGTCCGGCGCGGATTCGCACCGACCTCGACTTAGGGACCTGCGCGCTTCCGCCGTGTTGCAGCTGCGCCGCCGCCCGCCCATCTCAGGACACGGGTGACAGCGCGCTTTGTGCGACGCGACAAGCCATTGTCACGGGGCGGCGGCTCGACTAAGCCTCCGGCCGCGCGCACCCTGGCATAAGAACAATTCCACGGGCGAATCCGGGTCGGCGTCGCACCGCGGTTTTCTACGTCTCGCGAGGCCCTGGCATGACCGGATTGTTGGCGGATTACCTGCCGCTCATCGTGTTCATCGGCGTGGCGCTGTTCATTGCCACGGCGTTGCTGGTCGTGCCGTTTCTGGTCGCCTTCAAGAGCCCGGATCCGGAGAAGCTCTCGGCCTACGAGTGCGGCTTCAACGCCTTCGACGATGCCCGCATGAAGTTCGACGTGCGCTTCTACCTCGTCGCGATCCTGTTCATCATCTTCGACCTCGAGGTCGCGTTCCTGTTTCCCTGGGCGATCACCTTCGGGGATCTGGGCTGGTTCGGCTTCTGGTCGATGATCGTCTTCCTGGGCGTGCTGACCGTCGGTTTCGTCTACGAGTGGCGCAAGGGCGCCCTCGAGTGGGACTGACGTCCCGCCGCCAGCCGCCCGCACAGAATCCTTGAGTCGCCGATGGCCCTGATCACTGATACCAACCGCGCCCCCGCGATCGCGCCCCAGCCGAAGGGGATCATCGATCCCAACACCGGCCGCCCGATCGGCGCGGACGATCCGACCTTCCTGTCGATCAGCGACGAGCTGGCCGACCGGGGCTTCCTGCTCACCACGACGGACGAGCTGATCAACTGGGCCCGGACAGGCTCGCTGATGTGGATGACCTTCGGCCTCGCCTGCTGCGCGGTCGAGATGATGCAGATGTCGATGCCGCGCTACGATTGCGAGCGATTCGGCTTCGCGCCCCGCGGTTCGCCCCGCCAGTCCGATGTGATGATCGTTGCCGGAACCCTGACCAACAAGATGGCCCCGGCCCTGCGCAAGGTCTACGACCAGATGCCGGAGCCGCGCTACGTCATCTCCATGGGCTCCTGCGCCAACGGCGGCGGCTACTACCACTACTCCTATTCGGTGGTGCGCGGCTGCGACCGGGTGGTGCCGGTGGACATCTACGTGCCCGGATGCCCGCCCACCGCCGAGGCGCTGCTCTACGGCGTGCTGCTGCTGCAGAAGAAGATTCGCCGAACCGGCACGATCGAGCGCTGAGGAGCGGCCATGACGAACGGCATCTCGATCCTCCCTCACACGCAGCCGGAATACGGCGCGGGCGCCCTGCCGGGCCTGGTCGAGCGCATCACGGGTGCGCTCGGGCCGGCGGTGGTGTCTCACACCCTCGCGTTCGGCGAGCTCACGCTAGTGATCCAGGCCTCCGACATCGTCTACGCGCTGACCTACCTGCGCGACGATTCCGGCTGCGCCTTCCGCAACTTCATCGACATCTGCGGCGTGGACTACCCCCAGCGCGAGAAGCGCTTCGACGTGGTCTACCACCTGCTCTCCCTGCGCCACAACGTGCGCATCCGGTTGAAGGTTCAGACCGACGAGGTGACCCCTGTCCCCTCGGTGATCGAGGTGTTTCCCGCCGCCAACTGGTACGAGCGCGAGACCTACGACCTCTACGGGATCCTGTTCTCGGGTCATCCCGACCTGCGCCGCCTGCTCACCGATTACGGCTTCGAGGGGCACCCCCTGCGCAAGGACTTCCCGCTCACCGGCTTCGTCGAGGTCCGCTACGACCAGGACCAAGCGCGCGTGGTCTACGAGCCGGTGCAGCTAACCCAGGAATTCCGGAACTTCGATTTCCTCTCGCCCTGGGAGGGCACGGATTACGTGCTGCCGGGCGACGAGAAGAAGTCGGCCTGAGAACGGGGCCGTCCGATGACCGAACACAACATCCGCAACTTCGCGATCAACTTCGGCCCGCAGCATCCGGCGGCGCACGGCGTGCTCCGCCTCGTGCTGGAACTCGACGGCGAGGTGGTCGAGCGGGTCGATCCGCATATTGGGCTGCTCCACCGCGGCACCGAGAAGCTGATCGAGTACAAGACGTACCTGCAGGCGACGCCCTATTTCGACCGGCTCGACTACGTGTCGCCGATGAACCAGGAGCACGCCTTCTGCCTGGCGATCGAGAAGCTCGCCGGGATCGAGGTGCCACGGCGCGCGCAGCTGATCCGCGTGCTGTTCTGTGAGATCGGCCGCCTGCTGTCGCACCTCCTCAACGTCACCACGCAGGCGATGGACGTCGGCGCCCTCACGCCCCCGCTCTGGGGCTTCGAGGAGCGCGAGAAGCTGATGATCTTCTACGAGCGGGCCTCCGGCGCCCGGCTCCACGCCAACTACTTCCGGCCCGGCGGCGTCCACCAGGACCTGCCGCCGAAGCTGATCGACGACATCGACGCGTTCTGCGACCCGTTCCTGCAGGTCGTCCAGGATCTCGACGACCTCGTCATGGCCAACCGCATCTTCAAGCAGCGCAACGTCGACATCGGCATCGTGTCGGTGGACGAGGCGATGCAGTGGGGCTTCTCGGGCGTGATGGTGCGCGGCTCAGGAATTCCCTGGGACCTGCGCAAGGCGCAGCCCTACGAGTGCTACGAGGAGATGGAGTTCGACATCCCCGTCGGGAAGAACGGCGACACCTACGACCGGCAGGTGATCCGCATGGAGGAGATGCGCCAGTCGGTGCGCATCATGAAGCAGTGCATTGCCAAGCTGCGCGAGCCGGCCGGCCAGGGCCCGATCGCCGCGCTGGACGGCAAGTTCGCGCCGCCGCCGCGCCGGGAGATGAAGCGCTCGATGGAGGCGCTCATCCACCACTTCAAGCTCTACACCGAGGGCTTCCACGTGCCCGAGGGCGAGGTCTACGCCGCGGTCGAGGCGCCGAAGGGCGAGTTCGGCGTGTACCTGGTGTCCGACGGGACCAACAAGCCGTATCGCTGCAAGATCCGCGCGCCGGGCTTCGCGCATCTGCAGGCGATGGACTGGATGTGCCGCGGGCACCTCTTAGCCGACGTGTCCTGCGTGCTCGGCACGCTCGACATCGTGTTCGGCGAAGTGGATCGGTAAGACAGAAGCGATGGCAAACCGCAGACTCGCCCCGGCCTCGGAGCAGCCCGAGAGCTTCGCGTTCACCCCCGAGAACGCGGAGTGGGCGAAGACCCAGATCGCCAAGTACCCCGAGGGGCGTCAGGCCTCCGCGGTCATCCCGCTCCTGTGGAAGGCGCAGGAGCAGAACGGCGGCTGGCTGCCGCGCGCCGCCATCGAGGCTGTGGCGGCCGAGCTCGGCATGCCCAACATCCGCGTGCTGGAGGTTGCGACCTTCTACACGATGTTCGCCCTAGAGCCGGTGGGGCGCTTCTGGATCCAGGTCTGCGGGACGGTCCCGTGCGATTCCTGCGGAGCGCGCGGGCTGAAGGAGATGCTCCAGGCCCGGCTCGGGCCGCCCGGCCATGTCTCGGCCGACGGCAACTTCTCGTGGCTCGAGGTCGAGTGCCTGGGCGCCTGCTGCAACGCGCCGATGGTGCAGATCAACCAGGACTACTACGAGGACCTGACCCCGGAATCGCTGGGGCAGCTGATGGACGATCTCGCCGCCGGCCGGCCCGTGAAGGTCGGCTCGCAGATCGGGCGCGTCTCGTCCGAGCCCCTGGGCGGCGCCGACACCCTCACCGACCCGACCCTGTTCGACGGCTCGCGCGTCGGCGCTTGGCGCAAGCGCTTCGAGGAGGCCGGCAAGACTGAGGAGCCGGTCGCCGCGACCGGCGAGGCAGCCGCGAGCACGCAACAGGCCGCCACGGATCCGAAGCCGGCCCGGCCCGATGCCGGGCGCCCGGTGGAGCGGACGGTGAGCGATGCGCCGGCCCAGCGCGCCGCCGCGGGCGAGACGCCGGTCAAGCCCGAGGATCGCGCCGACGCGGCCGAGCGCGGCCGTTCCACCGCCAAGCACGGCGTCGCGCGCCAGGGCGACG
Source organism: Methylobacterium sp. CM6257 (assembly GCF_054611515.1). Taxonomy (NCBI): domain Bacteria; kingdom Pseudomonadati; phylum Pseudomonadota; class Alphaproteobacteria; order Hyphomicrobiales; family Methylobacteriaceae; genus Methylobacterium; species Methylobacterium sp. CM6257. The sequence goes on along the minus strand of NZ_CM137735.1, from coordinate 4,060,809 downwards.
CGGACGTGCTCGACGCGCCGGCCAAGCGGGTCGCCGAGGGTGAGCCGGCCGCCGGCGATCAGGGCCATCAGGAAGCGCCGGACCGCGACGCGGTTCCGCAGCAGCCCGAGGCCTCCGGCGCGAGCCAGGCCGAGGTGGCAGCCGAGGATGAGGAGGCCCGCGTCGCCGGGGCTCTCGCGGCCCTGCCGAAGGACGCGACCCCCGAGCAGAAGGCGAATGCGGTCGGCACCCGGCCGCTGGGCCTCGACGCCGCCCGCGCCGGGCAGCCGGACGATCTCACCCGGATCAAGGGCATCGGCCCGGGCAACAGCCAGCGCCTGAACGGGCTCGGCATCTACCATTTCGACCAGATCGCCGGTTGGTCCCGCGCCGAGATCGCCTGGGTCGGCACCTACCTCGCGTTCCCGGGTCGCATCGACCGCGAGGACTGGGTGGGGCAGGCCAAGGCCCTGTCGGCGCCGGCTCAGTGAGGACCTGACATGCTGTCGGATCAGGATCGCATCTTCACCAACCTCTACGGGCTGCACTCTCCGGGTCTGGAGGCCGCCAAGAAGCGCGGCGCCTGGGACGGGACCAAGTTCCTGCTCAGCCAAGGCCGCGACTGGATCATCGAGGAGATGAAAGCCTCGGGTCTGCGCGGCCGCGGCGGCGCGGGCTTCCCCACCGGCCTCAAATGGTCGTTCATGCCCAAGAAGTCCGATGGGCGCCCGCACTACCTCGTGGTCAATGCCGACGAGTCGGAGCCGGGCACCTGCAAGGACCGGGAGATCATGCGGCACGATCCGCACCTCCTGATCGAGGGCTGCATGCTGGCCTGCTTCGCCATGGGCGCACATGCCTGCTACGTCTACATCCGCGGCGAATACGTCGCCGAGAAGCACGCGCTCCAGAAGGCGGTGGACGAGGCCTACGCGGCCCGCCTCGTCGGCCAGTCGAACGTGCACGACTACCCGTTCGACATCTACGTCCACCACGGCGCGGGCGCCTATATCTGCGGCGAGGAGACGGCCCTCATCGAGAGCCTCGAGGGCAAGAAGGGGATGCCGCGGCTGAAGCCGCCATTCCCGGCCAATATGGGCCTCTACGGCTGCCCCACGACGGTGAACAACGTCGAGTCGATCGCGGTCGCCGGCACGATCCTGCGCCGGGGCGGTGCGTGGTTCGCGGGCCTCGGCGGCAAGAACAACACCGGCACCAAGCTCTTCTGCGTCTCCGGCCACGTCAACAAGCCGTGCAACGTCGAGGAGGAGATGGGCATCACCTTCCGCGAGCTCATCGACCGCCATTGCGGCGGCATGCGCGGCGGCTGGGACAATCTCCTGTGCTCGATCCCGGGCGGTTCGTCGGTGCCGCTGGTGCCGGGTGAGCAGATCGTCGACGCCAAGATGGATTTCGACACGCTCCGCAACCTCGGCTCCGGCCTAGGCACGGCGGCGGTGATCGTGCTCGACAAGTCGACCGACATCGTCGCGGCGATCACGCGGATCTCGTACTTCTACAAGCACGAATCCTGCGGCCAGTGCACGCCCTGCCGCGAGGGTACCGGCTGGATGTGGCGGGTGATGCAGCGCATGACCGAGGGCCGCGCGCAGAAGCGCGAGATCGACATGCTGTTCGAGGTCACCAAGCAGATCGAGGGGCACACCATCTGCGCGCTCGGCGATGCGGCGGCGTGGCCGATCCAGGGCCTGATCCGGCACTTCCGTCCCGAGATCGAGAAGCGCATCGACCGTTACACCGCCAACCCGCACAGCGAGCCTGTGCCGATGGCAGCCGAGTAGAGGCACGATGCCGTTGTCCAACCCACAGCTTCATCCCGAGGTGCCCGCGTCAGCGGGCCTCGAAGGAGGCCTCCGGAGATCGCGGGGCGGGCTGGAAATCTCCTTCGAGGCTCGGCTGCGCCTCGCACCTCGGGATGAGGGCGTGGGTGGGATCAGACCTCGCGCGTTTGGGCCAGTTTACGAGACGATCCGATGACAAAAATCCTCGTCGACGGCACCGAGGTCGATGTTCCCGCCGACTACACCCTGCTCCAGGCCTGCGAGGCCGCGGGGGCCGAGATCCCGCGCTTCTGCTTCCACGAGCGCCTGTCGATCGCCGGCAATTGCCGCATGTGCCTCGTCGAGCTGAAGGGCGCGCCGAAGCCCGTGGCGTCCTGCGCCTACGCGGTGAAGGATTGCCGCCCCGGCCCGAACGGCGAGCCGCCGGAGGTGCTGACGCGCTCGCAGGGCACCAAGAAGGCCCGCGAGGGGGTGATGGAGTTCCTCCTCATCAACCATCCCCTCGACTGTCCGATCTGCGACCAGGGCGGCCATTGCGACCTCCAGGACCAGGCGATGGCCTACGGGGTCGATTCGACCCGCTACAAGGAGAACAAGCGCGCGGTCGAGGAGAAGTATATCGGCCCGCTGGTGCGGACCGCGATGAACCGCTGCATCCACTGCACCCGCTGCGTGCGCTTCCTCGCCGAGGTGGCGGGCGTGCCGGACCTCGGCGCGATCGGCCGCGGCGAGGACATGGAGATCACCAGCTACCTCGAGCAGTCGATGGCCTCGGAGCTTCAGGGCAACGTCGCGGACCTCTGCCCGGTGGGCGCCCTCGTGCACCGGCCGCAGAGCTACAACGTGCGGCCCTGGGAGCTGAACAAGACCGAGTCGGTCGACGTGATGGACGCGGTCGGCTCAGCGATCCGCATCGACACGCGCGGCCGCGAGGTCATGCAGATCGAGCCGCGGATCAGCGAGGAGATCAACGAGGAGTGGATCTCCGACAAGACCCGCTACCACATCGACGGGCTGCGGATGCAGCGCCTCGACCGGCCCTACCTGCGCGAGAACGGCCGGCTCCGGCCCTCCTCCTGGGCGGAGGCGTTCCAGGCCATCGCCGCCAGGGTCAAGGGCACGGATCCGAAGCGCATCGGCGCGGTCGTCGGAGATCTCGCGGGCGTGGAGGAGATCTTCGCGCTGCGCGAACTGATGCGGAGTCTCGGCTCGCCGAACCTCGACTGCCGCCAGACCGATGCCGGCCTCGACCCGGCGCTCGGCCGTGCCTCGTACATCTTCAACCCGACCATCGCGGGCATCGAGGCGGCGGACGCGATCCTGATCGTCGGCGCCAACCCGCGCACCGAGGCCTCGCTGCTGAACGTGCGCATCCGCAAGCGCTGGCGCATGGCGCCGCTGGCGGTGGGTGTCATCGGCGAGCCGATCGATCTGACCTATCCGAGCCACTACATCGGCGCGGGCCCCGACTCGCTCGCGGCGCTCGCCCGCGGCGAACACAGCTTCCTGGAGGTGCTCAAGGCGGCGAAGGCGCCGCTCGTGATCGTCGGCGCCAATGCCGAGCCGGGGGTTCTGGCCGCGGCGGCGTCGCTCGCCAAGGAGATCGGCGCGGTCTCGACGGAGTGGAACGGCTTCGGCGTTCTGCACACGTCGGCAGCGCGAGTGGGGGCGCTCGATCTCGGCTTCGTGCCGGGGGAGGGCGGTCTGACCTTCTCGGGCATGCTGGAGCCGGGGGCACTCGACGTGCTGTTCAACCTCGGGGCCGACGAGCGCGACGTGCCGCCGGGCGCCTTCATGATCTACCAGGGCACCCACGGCGATCGCGGGGCCTCCCGCGCCGACGTGATCCTGCCGGCCGCTGCCTACAGCGAGAAGTCGGCAACCTGGGTGAACACGGAAGGCCGAGTCCAGATGGGCAACCGCGCCGCCTTCCCGCCGGGCGACGCCCGCGAGGATTGGGCGATCCTGCGCGCCCTGTCGGACGTGCTGGGTCACCGCCTGCCTTTCGATTCGCTCACCGCGCTCCGCCGGGCACTCTACGCCGCCCACCCGCACCTCGCGGCGGTCGGGACCGTGGAGCCGGGCAACGTGGCGGAGGCTGTTGACCGGCTCGCCGTCCGCGGCAGCACGACAGGCGGACCGGCCTTCGCCTCGCAGGTGACCGACTTCTACCTCACCAACCCGATCACCCGCGCCTCGCGCATCCTTGCCGAATGCTCGCGCATCGCCCGTGAGCGCGCCGCCGAGGCGCGGCCCCTGGCGGCGGCCGAGTAGGAGCCACCGATGACCCCGCTCGAAATCCTCGGGACCGTGCTCCTGATCGTGCTGAAGAGCTTCGTGCTCCTCGCCGCGCTCCTCGTCTTCATCGCCTACGCACTGCTCGCCGACCGGAAGATCTGGGCGGCGGTGCAGCTCCGCCGCGGCCCGAACGTGGTCGGGCCGTTCGGCCTGTTCCAGTCCTTCGCCGACCTGATCAAGTTCGTGATCAAGGAGCCGGTAATCCCGGCGGGCGCCAACAAGGCGATCTACCTGCTGGCGCCGCTGGTCTTCGCGATGCTCGCCCTGTCGAGCTGGGCGGTGATCCCGCTCGCCGACGGCTGGGCGATCGCCGACATCAACGTCGGCATCACCTACATCTTCGCGATCTCGTCGCTCGGCGTGTACGGCGTCATCATGGGCGGCTGGGCGTCGAACTCGAAATACGCGTTCCTGGGCGCGCTCCGCTCGGCGGCGCAGATGATCTCCTACGAGGTGTCCCTCGGCTTCGTGATCATCTGCGTGCTGCTCTGCGCCGGCTCGCTCAACCTGTCGCGCATCGTGATGGCGCAGGATACCAGCCTCGGCATCTTCGGCTGGTACTGGCTGTGGCTGTTCCCGATGTTCGTGGTGTTCTTCGTCTCGGCGCTGGCCGAGACCAACCGCCCGCCCTTCGACCTGCCGGAGGCCGAGTCGGAGCTCGTGGCCGGCTACATGGTCGAATATTCCTCGACCCCGTACCTGCTGTTCATGCTGGGCGAGTACGTCGCCATCATGAGCATGTGCGCGCTGGGCACGGTCCTGTTCATGGGCGGCTGGCTCTCACCGATCCCGTTCGCACCCTTCACCTGGGTGCCCGGCGTGATCTGGTTCGTCCTGAAGGCGAGCTTCCTGTTCTTCCTCTTCGCGATGGTGAAATCCATCGTGCCCCGCTACCGCTACGATCAGCTCATGCGCCTCGGCTGGAAGGTGTTCCTGCCGCTCTCGTTGATCTCGGTCGTGGTCGTCGCCTTCGTGCTCAAGCTGACCGGCCTCGCGCCGGGCGCCTGAGCCCACCCTTCGCATCGGAGATCCGGGCATGAAGCTCGATCAGGTCGCCAAGAGCCTTCTCCTGAAGGAGTTCGTGTCCGGGATGATCCTCGGCATGCGCTACTTCTTCAAGCCGAAGGCCACGATCAACTATCCCTTCGAGATGGGCCATCGCGGCCCGCGCTTCCGGGGTGAGCACGCGCTCCGCCGCTATCCCAACGGCGAGGAGCGCTGCATCGCCTGCAAGCTCTGCGAGGCGATCTGCCCCGCCCAGGCCATCACCATCGAGGCCGGCCCGCGCCGCAACGACGGTACCCGCCGCACGACGCGCTACGACATCGACATGGTGAAGTGCATCTATTGCGGCATGTGCCAGGAGGCCTGCCCGGTGGACGCCATCGTCGAAGGGCCGAACTTCGAATTCTCGGTGGAGACCCGGGAGGAGCTTCTCTACGACAAGCAGAAGCTCCTGCTGAACGGCGACCGCTGGGAGCGCGAGATCGCCCGCAACATCGCGATGGACGCGCCTTACCGCTAATGCATCATTCCGAAAGGCGGTCACCGGCTTTCGGAAGAAGATGATGCAACACCAAGGCTCTAGAGCATCGCACCGGTTCCCGTTTCCGGTGCGATGCTCTAGAGCCATGCCGGGGGCGCTGTTGTGCCCCCGCCGACCGGGTTCTATAGACGGGCCGCCCGCTGCGGACCGTCTCCACGCACGGCAGAAGGGGCCGCTCCGGCGGCCGATCCCGACCAGCGCATGACCGCAGCAGCCGCCTTCTTCTACCTGTTCGCGAGCATCACGGTCGCGTCGGGCTTCATGGTGATCGCCTCGCGCAATCCCGTCGCCTCGGTGCTGTTCCTGATTCTCGCCTTCGTGAACGCCGCCGGACTGTTCGTCCTGATGGGCGCCGAGTTCCTCGCGATGATCCTCGTGGTCGTCTACGTGGGCGCGGTGGCGGTCCTGTTCCTGTTCGTGGTGATGATGCTCGACGTCGACTTCGCCGAGCTGCGCCAGGGCTTCCAGCAATACCTGCCGATCGGCGGCCTGATCGGGGCGATCTTCCTGGTCGAGCTGCTGCTGGTGGTGGGCTCCTGGAGCATCGATCCGGGTCTCGTCCAGGCGCCGCTCGGCAACGTCGCGGCGGCCGAGAACCTCACCAACGCCCAGGCGCTCGGCCGGGTGATCTACACGGAATACGCCTACTTCTTTCAGCTCGCCGGCCTGATCCTGCTGGTCGCCATGATCGGCGCGATCGTGCTGACGCTCCGCGACCGGCCGGGCGTCAAGCGCCAGAACATCGCGGTGCAGAACGCCCGCACCCAGGCGATGGCAGTGGAGACCCGCAAGGTCCCGTCGCGCCAGGGTGTCGAGGTCTGATGCCCGCCGGAGGATTGGAACGATGATCGGCCTGAGCCACTACCTGACCGTCGCGGCGATCCTGTTCACGCTCGGCGTGCTCGGCATCTTCATCAACCGCAAGAACATCATCGTCATCCTGATGTCGGTCGAGCTGATCCTGCTCTCGGTCAACATCAACCTCGTCGCCTTCTCGACGCAGCTGAACGACATCACCGGACAGGTCTTCGCCCTGTTCGTGCTGACGGTCGCGGCCGCCGAGTCGGCAATCGGCCTCGCGATCCTCGTGGTGTTCTTCCGCAATCGCGGCTCCATCGCGGTGGAAGACGTGAGCATGATGAAGGGCTAGGGCCTTCTTCTTCGCGCGCCCCGAGTGACATCCGGACGCCGCCGCTTGAGCGGACGGCCCGGAGGACGGACTGCAAGAGAGCGATGTATCACGCGATCGTCTTCTTCCCGCTCATCGGCTTCCTGATCGCCGGCCTGTTCGGCCGGTACATCGGGGCGCGGGCCTGCGAGTACATCACCACGGCGCTCCTCGCCTTCACGGCGCTGATCGCCTGGGGCGTGTTCCTCGACGGCGGCCACGCCGAGCGGGTGCAGGTCGCCTCTTGGTTCTCGGCCGGGGACCTGCAGGTCGACTGGGCCTTCAAGATCGATACCCTGACCCGGGTCATGCTCGTGGTCGTGACCACGGTCTCGACCCTCGTGCACCTCTATTCCGTGGGCTACATGGAGGAGGATCCGCACCGGCCGCGCTTCTTCGCCTACCTGTCGCTGTTCACCTTCGCCATGCTGATGCTGGTGACGGCCGACAACCTCGTGCAGATGTTCTTCGGCTGGGAGGGCGTGGGCCTCGCCTCCTACCTGCTGATCGGCTTCTGGTACGAGAAGCCCTCGGCCAACGCCGCCGCCATGAAGGCGTTCATCGTCAACCGCGTCGGCGATTTCGGCTTCTCGCTCGGCATCTTCCTGGTCTTCGCGCTGACCGGCTCGGTGGCGTTCGACGCGATCTTCGGCAAGGTCGACACCATCAAGACGCTGAGCTTCCACTTCCTCGGCTACGACTGGAACGCCCTGACGCTCGCCTGCCTGCTGCTGTTCATGGGCGCCATGGGCAAGTCGGCGCAATTCCTGCTGCACACCTGGCTGCCAGACGCCATGGAGGGTCCGACGCCGGTCTCGGCGCTGATCCACGCCGCCACCATGGTGACCGCCGGCGTGTTCATGGTCGCGCGCCTGTCGCCGCTGTTCGAGGAGGCGCCGAACGCGCTCATCGTGGTGACGGTGATCGGCGGCATCACGGCCTTCTTCGCGGCCACGGTCGGCCTCGTGCAGAACGACATCAAGCGGGTGATCGCCTACTCGACCTGCTCGCAGCTCGGCTACATGTTCGTGGCGCTCGGCGTCGGCGCCTACGCGGCGGGCGTGTTCCACCTGTTCACCCACGCCTTCTTCAAGGCGCTGCTGTTCCTGGGAGCCGGCTCGGTCATCCACGCGATGCACCACGAGCAGGACATGCGGAACATGGGCGGCCTGCGCCGCTACATCCCCTACACCAGCGCCATGATGGCGATCGGCTCGCTCGCGCTGATCGGCTTCCCCTACACGGCCGGCTACTATTCGAAGGACGCGATCATCGAGGCGGCCTACGCGTCGACCCGGCCGGGCCACACGCTCGCCTTCCTGTGCACCGTGGTGGCGGCCTTCTTCACCTCGTTCTACTCGTGGCGCCTGTTCTTCATGACCTTCGAGGGGCCGGCCCGATGGGGTGCGCACGCGGCCCACGACCATCATGACGCCCCCGCGGTGGCGCACTCCGCCATGGCGCACGAGGCGGATGGGGCCCCCGGCCACACCGAGGGCGTCGCCCACGACGACCGCGGCCACGATATCGAACCGGCGCACAAGAGCGACCTCGTCGCCGACGACCATCACGGGCACGGCCACCACGGTGACCACACGCCCCACGAGAGCCCGCTGGTGATGACGATCCCGCTGGCGATCCTCGCCTTCGGCGCGCTGTTCGCCGGGATCATCTTCCACAACCGCTTCATCGGCGAGGGGATGGACGGATTCTGGGGCCACGCCCTGGCGCACGGCCCCGAGAACCACATCATGCACGAGATCCACGAGGTCCCGGCGCTGGTCTCCTATTCGCCGCTGATCATGCTGATCCTCGGCTTCGTCCTGGCCTTTTGGATGTACATCCGCCGGCCGGAGCTGCCGGGCCAGCTCGCCGCGCAGCAGCCGTCGCTGTACCGCTTCCTGCTCAACAAGTGGTACTTCGACGAGATCTACGACCGGATCTTCGTCCGGCCGGCCAAGGATTTCGGCCTGTTCCTGTGGAAGCAGGGCGACGGGAGGATCATCGACGGGCTCGGTCCCAACGGTATCGCGGCGCGCGTCATTGACGTGACCCGCGGGGTCGTCCGCCTCCAGACCGGCTACCTCTACCACTACGCCTTCGTCATGCTCATCGGCGTCGCCGGCCTGATCAGCTGGTACCTGATGTCCGGCCTGCCCAAGGGTGCTCACTGACATGCTCGGCCTCGGCATCCTCTCCGGTCTGCTGATCGTGCCGCTCTGCGGCGCGGCCTTCATCCTGACGCTGAACGGCGACGAGGAATCGGTCGCGCGCAACAGCCGCTGGGCCGCGCTCGCGACCACGATCGTCACTTTCCTCCTCTCTCTGGTGGCATGGAGCCGCTACGACGCCGCCTCGTCGAGCTTCCAACTGGTGGAGAGCCACGCGTGGCTCACCGAGACGATCCGGTTCAAGCTCGGCGTCGACGGCTTCTCGATGCCGCTGATCCTGCTGACCACCTTCCTGATGCCGTTCTGCATCGGGGCCTCGTGGCACTCGATCCATTTCCGGGTGAAGGAGTACTTCGTCGCCTTCCTCGTCCTCGAGACGACGATGATCGGCGTGTTCGCCTCCCTCGACCTGCTGCTGTTCTACCTGTTCTTCGAGGCCGGCCTGATCCCGATGTTCCTGATCATCGGCATCTGGGGTGGGCAGCGCCGGATCTACGCGAGCTTCAAGTTCTTCCTCTACACCCTGCTCGGCTCGGTGCTGATGCTGCTCGCCGTGATGGCGATGTACTGGCAGGCCGGCACCACCGACATCCCGACCCTGCTGCAGTACCGCTTCCCGGTGCAGATGCAGACCTGGCTGTGGCTCGCCTTCTTCGCCTCCTTCGCGGTGAAGATGCCGATGTGGCCGGTCCATACCTGGCTGCCCGACGCCCACGTGGAGGCGCCCACCGCCGGGTCGGTGATCCTGGCCGGCATCCTCCTGAAGATGGGCGGCTACGGCTTCATCCGGATCTCGCTGCCGATGCTGCCGGTGGCGAGCCAGGACTTCGCCCCACTGGTCTTCGCCCTCTCGGTGATCGCGATCATCTTCACCTCGCTCACCGCGATGATGCAGACCGACATCAAGAAGCTGATCGCCTACTCGTCGGTGGCCCATATGGGCTTCGTGACGCTGGGCCTGTTCACGCTGAACGAGCAGGGCATCCAGGGCGCCCTGTTCCTGATGATCTCCCACGGCATCGTGTCGGGCGCGCTCTTCCTCTGCGTCGGCGTCATCTACGACCGGATGCACACCCGCGAGATCGCCGCCTATGGCGGCCTCGTGAAGCGCATGCCGCTCTACGCTGTGGCCATGATGGTCTTCACCATGGCCAATGTCGGCCTGCCAGGCACCTCCGGTTTCGTCGGCGAGTTCCTGTCGATGCTCGGCGCCTTCAAGGCGAACCCGAACGTCGCCTTCTTCTCGACCTTCGGCATCATCCTGTCGGCCGCCTACGCCCTGTGGCTCTACGCCCGTGTGATCTACGGCAAGCTGGAGAAGCCGAACCTCCAGGGCATCCTGGATCTGGATCTCCGGGAAAAGATCATCCTGGGCCCTCTCGTGGCACTGACGATCTATTACGGCGTGCACCCGGCCCCCGTGCTCGACGTGTTCGCACCCTCGACCGACGCGCTGATGACCAGCATGAAGGCCGCCCTGTCCAACACCCAGACCGCCGCCGCCGCGCTGCCGGTCCCGCGCTGAGACGGAACAGATGCCCACCGTCCACTCCGTCCTGCCCTCGCTGGCCCCGCTCCTGCCCGAGCTGATCCTCGGCGTCGGGGTCATGGTTCTGATCCTCTACGGCGCCTGGCGCGGTGACCGCTCGGCGGAGACCGTGAGCATCGGCGCCCTGGCTCTGCTGCTCGTCGCCCTGTTCGTGGTCGTGTCGCAGCCGGTCCACGGCCGGGTGACCACCCTGTCGGGGGCGTTCGTGTCCGACGCGTTCTCCAAGGTGATGAAGTCCTTGGTGCTGCTGGGCTCCTCGGCGACGATCCTGCTGGCGCATGACTTCTTCAAGCGTGAGCGCATCAACCGGTTCGAGTTTCCGGTCCTGATCGTGCTCTGCACCATCGGCATGATGGTGATGGTCTCGGCCAACGACCTGATCGCGCTCTATCTCGGCCTGGAGCTGCAGTCGCTCGCCGCCTATGTGATCGCGGCCTTCCACCGGGATGACCTGAAGTCCACCGAGGCCGGCCTCAAGTACTTCGTGCTCGGCGCGCTCTCCTCGGGCATGCTGCTCTACGGCGCCTCGCTGATCTACGGCTTCACCGGCACGGTCTCGTTCCCCGGCATCGTCTCGGCGCTGAACGAGAACGCGGGTCTGGGCATCGTGCTCGGGATCGTGTTCGTGGCCGCCGGCGTGTGCTTCAAGATGTCGGCGGTGCCGTTCCACATGTGGACGCCGGACGTCTACGAGGGCGCGCCAACTCCCGTGACGGCGTTCTTCGCCTCCGCGCCTAAGATGGCGGCGGTCTCGATGACGGTCCGCGTCTTCATCGGCGCGCTCCCGGATGTGACGGCGGTCTGGCAGCAGATCTTCGTCTTCGTCTCAGTGGTGTCGATGGCGCTCGGCTCCTTCGCGGCCATTGGCCAGACCTCGATCAAGCGGCTGATGGCCTACTCGTCCATCGCCAATATCGGCTACGCGCTGATCGGACTCGCCTGCGGCTCCGAGGAGGGGATCAGCGGTCTCGTCACCTACATGATCATCTATCTGGCGATGACGCTGGGCTCCTTCGCGATCATCCTGTCGCTCCGGCGCCGGGACGTGATGTTCGAGTCGATCGAGGATCTCGCGGGCCTGTCGCGGACCCATCCCTGGCTCGCCTTCTGCCTCGCCGCGATGATGTTCTCGCTCGCCGGCATCCCGCCGCTCGCCGGGTTCTTCGCGAAGTTCTACGTGTTCGCTGCCGCCATTAAGGCGGGCCTCGTGACGCTCGCGGTGATCGGCGTGGTGACCAGCGTGGTCGGCGCCTACTACTACCTGCGCGTCGTGCGGATCATGTATTTCGACGAGCCGAAGGAGCCCTACGAGGCGATGGCGCCGGGACTGCGCGTGGTGCTGGCCCTGTCGAGCGTCGTGGTGGTTCTGTTCTTCCTGATGCCGGGGCCGCTGGTCGGCGCCGCCGGTCGGGCGGCCCGGGCTCTGTTCTAGGCCGGCCTTGAGCTATCGACTCGGGCCCGAGGCACGCGCCCAGGGCCACCGCCTGCATGTCCACGAGACCCTGGCCTCCACCAACACGGAGGCCATGGCGCAGGCGCGTGCAGGGGAGACCGGCCCGCTCTGGGTCGTGACGCACCGCCAGGAGGCGGGCCGGGGCCGGCGCGGCAATACCTGGGCGTCCCTGCCCGGCAATCTCGCGGCGAGCGTGCTCTGGCCAGTCGCCGGAGTCGCGCCGGAGCACCTCGCGGAACTCGGGTTCGTGGCCGGCCTCGCCCTGATCGAGGCGCTGGACGCGGCCTGCGGCACCCTGCCGGATACCGGTTCCGGCACCAAAGCCCGATCTCTCAGGCTCAAGTGGCCCAATGACGTGCTGCTCGGCGGCGCGAAGCTCGCGGGCCTGCTGTTGGAGGCGGAGACGCTGCCGGCCGGCCGGCGGGCGGTCGTGGTCGGCTTCGGCGTCAACGTCGCGGCGGCCCCGGAGGGTTTCCGCGCAGCAAGCTTGGCAGCGGCGGGTTACGCGGGCAGCGCGGAGGCGCTACTGGAACACCTCTCGGACCGGATGGCTGCGCGGGCACGCGCCTGGGACCGGGGACGGAATTTCGCTGACCTGCGCGCGACTTGGCTCGCGCGGGCCGCGGGTCTCGGGTCGGAGATCGCGGTGCACAGCGGCGGGCACATCCTGCGGGGCGTGTTCGAGACGATCGACGAGGGGGGGCGGCTCGTGATCCTCGCCCCCGATGGGAACCGGCATACCGTGACGGCGGGCGAGGTGCATTTCGGATCGGCCGCGACGGCGGCCTGACGTTGGACGACGACAGATGGTGATGGGACAGGAGGAGCTGGTCTTCCTGCCGCTCGGCGGCGTGGGCGAGATCGGGATGAATGCGGCGCTCTACGGGTTCGGCCCGGAGAAGGGCCGGAAGTGGATCATGGTCGATTGCGGGATGGGCTTCGCCGGCGAGGAGAAGATGCCGGGGATCGACCTGATGTACCCGGACCTCACCTTCATCGAGGAGAAGCGCAAGGATCTGCTGGGCATCTTCATCACCCACGCGCACGAGGACCATATCGGGGCGATCTCGGAGTTGTGGCCCCGCCTCAAGGCGCCGGTCTACGCCACGCGCTTTGCCAAGAACCTGCTGGAGACCCGCCGCCTCTCCGATCCCGGCGCGCCGAAGGTCGACCTGCGGGAGGTGAAGCCGGGCCGGCGCGTGACCGTCGGCCCGTTCGAACTCGAATACGTCCCGGTCTCGCACTCCATCCCCGAGTCGAACGCCATCGCGATCCGCACGGCGGCGGGCCTCGTCGTCCATACCGGCGACTGGAAGATCGACCCGACCCCCGTGGCCGGTGAGGTCACCTCGCCCGAGGCGTTCAAGGCGCTCGGCGACGAGGGCATCCTGGCCCTCGTCTGCGATTCGACCAACGTGGTGCGCGAGGGCTTCTCTCCGAGCGAGCAGGAGGTCGCGGCGACGCTGAAGCGGCTGATTGCGGAGGCTCCGCACCGGGTCGCGGTGACCACCTTCGCGTCGAACGTCGCCCGCATCCGCGCCGTGGCCGAGGCGGCCGTGGCCTGCGGGCGTGAGATCGTGGCGGTCGGCCGGGCCATGGATCGGGTAATCGACGTGGCCCGGGAGTGCGGCTACCTCGACGGCCTGCCGGAGTTCCGCCGCTCGGATTCCTGGAAGAGCCTGCCCCGCGAGCGCGTCGTGGCCCTGCTCACCGGCTCGCAGGGCGAGCCCCGGGCGGCGCTCGCCCGGGTCTCCCGCCGCGACCACCCGGATATCAGCCTGACCGCGGGCGACCAGGTCATCTTCTCCTCACGCGCGATCCCCGGCAACGAGCGCGACGTCGGCGCGATCATCAACGATCTGATCGAGCAGGGTGTCGAGGTGGTCACCGACCGGACCGAGCTCGTCCACGTCTCCGGCCATCCGCGCCGGGACGAGATGGTCGAGATGTACAAGTGGACCCGCCCCGGCACCGCGATCCCGGTGCACGGCGAGGCGCTGCACCTCGACGAGCATGCCCGCTTCGCCCGCGCCCAGGGCGTGCAGAACGTGGTCAAGGCCCGCAATGGCAGCCTCATCCGCCTGAGCCCCGGCAAGCCCGAGGTGATCGACCACGTGAAGGGCGGCCGCCTGTTCAAGGACGGCGACGTCCTGATCGACGAGAAGGATCGGGCGATCCCCGAGCGGCGCAAGCTCATGCAGGCGGGTCTGGTCTCGGTGGCCATCGCCATCGACGAGGACGGGGTCGTGCTCGGCGAGCCGGCGGTGGACATCATCGGCCTGCCCAACCGCGGACGCTCCGGCGAGCCCCTGATCGAGACGGTGGTCGATGCCGTGTCGCGCACCCTGTCGGGAATGTCGCGGGGCAAGCTGAAGGATTCGGAGGGCGTCGAGAAGACGGTCGACCGAGCCGTGCGCACCGCAGTCAACGAGGTCTGGGGCAAGAAGCCCGCCTGCCACGTGCAGGTGGTCGAAGTTTGAGGTACGAGATCGGAAGAGCGTACCACGGCGGAGCCAATCGCCCCTCATCCTGAGGTACCCGCGCCAGCGGGTCTCGAAGGCGCCCTCCAGTCAGAACCGCGATTTCTGGAGGTCTCCTTCGAGGCTGCTACGCAGCACCTCAGGATGAGGTCGGCGGAGGGAACAGGCGCGATCTGCCGATCGGTACGCGAACGGGGAGGAACCAGCATGATCGGGCGTCTCAATCACGTGGCCATCGCGGTGCAGGATCTCGATGCCGCCTGCGCGGTCTACCGCGACACGCTGGGCGCCACGATCACACCCCCCCTTCCGCAGCCCGAGCACGGCGTCACGGTCGTGTTCGTGGAGCTGCCGAACAGCAAGATCGAGCTGATGTCCCCGCTGGGCGAGGGCTCGCCGATCGAAGCTTTCGTGGCCCGTAACCCGGGCGGCGGCATCCACCATGTCTGCTACGAGGTGGACGACATCCTGGCCGCCCGCGACAAGCTCAAAGCGCAGGGCGCCCGGGTGCTCGGCACTGGCGAGCCGCGGATCGGCGCCCACGGCAAGCCGGTCCTGTTCCTGCACCCGAAGGACTTCCTCGGCACCCTGGTCGAACTCGAGCAGGTGTGAGCCGGATGATGAACACGCTGGCCCGCTCGACGCCGGTGACGCTCGCCGTCATCGCCGTGCTGATCGCCGCCTTCGTGGCGGCGGCGGTGGGCCTGTTCAAGCTGACCGTAGGGGGCGCCATCGCCCTCTACTTTGTGGTCTGGTGGACGCTGCTCTTCGCGGTCCTGCCCCTGCGCAACCAGCCTGAGACGCGGCCGACCCATGTCGTGCCGGGACAGGATCCGGGTGCGCCCGCAGCCCCGCGGCTGCGCGAGAAGGCCATCTGGACGACGCTTGTGGCAGGGGCTGCCTTCCTGATTGCCCTGGCGGTGTTCCCGCTCACCGGATTGTAGCGCGGCTCAGAGGAGCGATACCGCGGGCGTCACCGTCAGCGACTTGCCCGCTCGGGCGACCAGCTGCGCGAAGGCCAGGGCGGCTGCGGAAGCCTGCGCGGCCGACGGGAAGGTCTGATCTGACTCGGCGATCGTCTCGCCGGTGCCGTTGAGCAGGACCCAGGACCAGCTTGTGTCGTCCTGACGGATCTGGAAGTAAATGGCAGGCTCGCTGGGCAGGCTCCGCGGCCGACCACGCATCGCAAAAAAGCCTGGCGCGTTAATGGCTTGGCAAGACAAATTCGAGAGGCGGACGAACCTGCGGGTTCTCCGCGCTTTCACCGCCCTCCACAGCGCGGCCTGGTGCAGCCGTCCGAAACCGCCCGCGGCCGCGGGTCGAGGCGCATCCCGCGGGAGAGGCAAAACCAGCGTCGGCGCGTATGGCCAAGAATAAAAAAAGCAAGGCCCGAGGCCTTGCTTTTCAAGCTTCAGTGGCTCGACCTTTAAATATCCCACGCATTGGCTGCGGGGCGGTCGCTTTTCCTCCCGAGACTCGGACCTTGCGCCACCTCTTCCGGGCGTCGCAAACATCGCGGGACGCTTATAGGAACAACAATTCGTGTTGTCACCGGGTCTCCGAGAAAAATCTGCGCTTTCTTGCCGGCAAATGGGCAGACCGCCTTTGGCCCGAGCAGCCAGCCGCTCGGTAGCGCTCCGGCGCCACCGGTTCGCCGCGATTACGCCGCGCCGTGGTCGCGCAGTGCTTGTAATTTGCTTCTGCGGCGTGTTGTGTGCCCGCGCGCCGCGGCTCCTCCCGGCCAGATCCAATCCTAAGATCCTGCAGACATGCGTCTCTCCCGCTACTTCATGCCGACCTTGCGCGAGACGCCCAAGGAAGCCGAGATCGTCTCGCACCGGCTGATGCTGCGCGCCGGCCTGGTCCGCCAGGAAGCTGCCGGCATCTACGCGTGGCTGCCGCTGGGCCTGCGGGTTCTGGAGCGCGTCTGCGCGGTAATCCGCCGGGAGCAGGACCGCTCCGGCGCCATCGAGATCCTGATGCCGACGGTACAATCCGCCGAGCTGTGGCGAGAATCCGGACGCTACAACGCTTACGGCAAGGAGATGCTGCGCCTGAAGGACCGGCACGATCGCGAGATGCTCTACGGCCCCACCGCCGAGGAGATGGTCACCGAGATCTTCCGGGCGAGCGTGCGCTCCTACAAGGACCTGCCCAAGAATCTCTACCAGATCTCGTGGAAGTTCCGCGACGAGGTGCGGCCGCGCTTCGGCACGATGCGCTCGCGCGAGTTCCTGATGAAGGACGCCTACTCGTTCGACTTCGATCAGGCCGGGGCACGCCACGCCTACAACCGCATGTTCGTGGCTTACTTGCGCACCTTCGCGGGACTCGGCCTGAAGGCGATCCCGATGCGCGCCGATACCGGCCCGATCGGCGGCGACCTGTCCCACGAGTTCATCATCCTGGCCAAGACCGGCGAGAGCGAGGTCTTCTGCGACAAGGCCTATCTCGACTTCGAGATTCCGCCCGAGACCGTCGACTTCGACGACGTCGCCGCCCTCCAGGGCATCGTCGATGCCTGGACCTCGCACTACGCGGCCACCGAAGAGATGCACGAGCCGGAGGCCTTCGCGGAGGTGCCGGAGGAGAGCCGCATGGCCGCCCGCGGCATCGAGGTCGGGCACATCTTCTATTTCGGCACCAAGTATTCTGAGCCGATGGGCGCCAAGGTCGCCGGTCCGGACGGGATCGAGCGGCCCGTCCATATGGGCTCCTACGGGATCGGCCCGAGCCGGCTGGTGGCGGCGATCATCGAGGCCAGCCACGACGAGGCCGGCATCATCTGGCCGGACTCCGTCGCCCCCTTCGACGTGGCGCTGATCAACCTCAAGGTCGGTGACGCCGCCACCGACGCCGCCTGCGCGCAGATCCAATCCGACCTGGAGACCGCCGGCCTGTCGGTGCTCTACGACGACCGGGACGAGCGCCCTGGCGCCAAGTTCGCCACCGCCGACCTGATCGGCCTGCCCTGGCAGGTGATCGTCGGGCCGAAAGGACTGGCCGAAGGCAAGGTTGAGCTGAAGCGGCGTGCCGGGGGTGAGCGCGAGAGCCTCGCCACCGTCGACCTGCTGGCCCGCATTCGCCGCGTCTGAGACCTCCCATGGCGGCCTCAGCGGCGATCGATCGGGTGAAGGGCTTCACGGCCTCGCTCCGCGAGGGCACCGCGCCCTTCGCGCCGTTCGAGTGGATCCTCGCCGGCCGCTATCTGCGGGCGCGCCGCCGGGGCGGCGGCGTCTCGGTTGTGGCCTTCTTCTCGGTGCTCGGCATCGCGCTCGGGGTCGCGACGCTGATCATCGTCCTCTCGGTGATGAACGGATTCCGGGCGGAGCTGCTGTCGAAGATCGTGGGCATCAACGGCCACCTCTTCGCCACGCCGATCGACCGGCCGTTCAACGACTGGGCCGACCTTTCCGAACGCCTGTCGAAGGTGGCGGGCGTGCGCGCAGCGGTGCCGCTTGTGGAGGGGCAGGCCTTCGCGTCGTCGCAATACGGCGGCTCGGGCGTCATCATCCGCGGCGTGCGGGCCGCCGATCTCGAGGCGCTGGCGGCCGTGTCCACCTCGATCCGCGGCGGTACCCTGGAGGGCTTCGACGACGGCACCGGCGTACTGATCGGACGGCGGCTGGCCGACACGCTGGGGCTGCAGGCCGGCGACACCATCACGCTGGTCACGCCCAAGGGCTCCTCCACGCCCTTCGGAACGGCGCCGCGCACCAAGAGCTACACGGTCAAGGCGGTGTTCGAGGTCGGCATGACCGAGTTCGACCAGACCTTCGTGTTCATGCCCCTCTCCGAAGCCCAGGCCTTCTTCAACAAGGACGGCGACGTCAGCATGATCGAGGTCTATGTCGACGACCCCGACCATGTCGGCGACATGCGCGAGCCGCTGGAGATGGCGGCCGAGCGCCCGATCCTGCTGACCGACTGGCGGCAGCGCAACCGGACCTTCTTCGGGGCGCTGGAGGTCGAGCGCAACGTGATGTTCCTGATCCTCAGCCTGATCGTCGTGGTGGCGACGCTGAACATCATCTCGGGGCTGATCCTGCTGGTGCGCGACAAGTCGAGTGACATCGCGATCCTGCGCACCATGGGAGCGACGCCCGGCACGATCATGCGGGTGTTCCTGATCAACGGCGCGCTGATCGGCGTGGTCGGGACGCTCAGCGGTCTGGCGCTCGGCATCCTGATCACGCTCAACATCAAGCCGATCCAGCACGTGCTGTTTCCGGGCGCCTGGGACCCGACCGTGCGGTTCCTCGCCGAGATCCCGGCCCAGATGAACCCGAAGGAGATCACCGCCGTGGTGATCACCGCGCTGCTGCTGTCGCTCGCCGCGACGCTCTATCCCTCCTGGCGCGCCGCCCGGCTCGATCCGGTGCAGGCCCTCCGCTACGGCTGACGGGCCGCCTCCTCATGAGCGATTCGAGCCAGAGAACCGGTGCCCAGCCGGTGCCGGCCCTGTTCTTTTCCCGCGTGGAGCGGCGCTACCCCCAGGCCGAGGGCGCGCTCGAGATCCTGCGCGGCGCGGACCTCGCGATCTGGCCGGGGGAGCTGGTGGCGCTGGTGGCGCCGTCCGGCGCCGGCAAGTCGACCCTGCTGCACCTCGCCGGCCTCCTGGAGCGTCCGGACGGCGGCGAGATCTATATCGGCGGGCAGCCCACCGCCGCGATGCCGGATGCCGAGCGCACCCGCCTGCGGCGCGAGGAGATGGGCTTCGTCTACCAGTTCCACCACCTGCTGCCGGAATTCTCGGCGCTGGAGAACGTGGTGATGCCGCAGCTCATCCGCGGCCTGAAGAGCCCGGAGGCCAAAAGCCGCGCCACCGAGCTCCTGAGCTTCCTCGGCCTCAAGGAGCGCCTGCCGCATCGCCCGGCCGAGCTGTCGGGGGGCGAGCAGCAGCGCGTCGCCATCGCCCGGGCGGTGGCCAATGGGCCGCGGCTGCTGCTCGCCGACGAGCCCACCGGCAACCTCGATCCGGGCACGGCCGGCCACGTCTTCTCGGTGCTGCTCGCCCTGGTGCGGGCTTCCGGGCTCGCCGCGCTGGTCGCGACCCACAATCTCGACCTCGCCGCCCGCATGGACCGGCGGGTGACGATCCGCGACGGGATGATCACGCCGCTCGACTGAGCGCCGGCGACACGCGCGGTGCGGCGAGCGCTTTACTGGGGCTTGGCCGGAGGGCGATCGCCTGCTCCCGGCTGAGGCCGGCCCGTCGTCCTCACCCTTGCAGGGCAGAGTATCTTCGCTGCGGGCTCATCCGCCTGATCACGCGCCACGCGCCGATCGCAGGCCCGATCGCTCGGGCCGCGGCCGCCCGGACGGCCTTCCGGTCGCTGGATTTCGTGTGCTGGGACATTCCGGTGCCCATCGGAGCCGCCGCGGGGTGCGCGGCGCGCCCAAGAGCACGCATCTTTTAATCCACCCCGCCGCGTGCGACGCGGCACGCCGCGACAGACATCGCCACCATATATAGTAATCACGCAAGACAAAACAGAACCGGACAAACGGTCTGTACTCTGCAATCTCTGGAGCAACCTCATGAAGAGCCGTTTAGCTGCCGCACTCACTGTACTTGTCCTTGGAGGCGCGCCGCTCTCGTCAGCCATGGCGGCCAACGAGACCCGCTGGACCGGCTTTGCCCCCTATACGCCAGAGACCACCGGCGCGCTCGGGCTCGGCGCCCACGATGCGCCCTTCTACGAGGGCTGCCCGATGAGCTCGGCGGCCGAGGGCAATGCCAACCAGCAGACCCGCCCTGTGAAGCAGTACGGCCAGACCGCCGGCGGATACCGCTGCTGATCCGGCGGGGAGGCGGATGAAGCTCAAGGCTCTCTCCTACGCGATGATCGGCGCTTTCGTGAGCGGCCTTGTCATGACGCTCGTCGGCTCGGTCAGCGTGCTGCTGAGCCACTGATGCCGCGGCGCTGCCCGACGCAGGGGCGGCGCCGCTCCGGACATTCCGGCCAGGGCTCAGGGCTGGATGGCCGCGATCAAGCTGAACGGATCCGAGCCCTGTCGGGGATCAGTGCCCCGGAGCGGAGCCTGCTGCGCGGCGCCGGCCGGCTTCGGTCCGTGCATCCGAGGCGGCCAGCGCCTCGAGATGATCACAGGCCTCCGTGATCGCGTCGCGGCTCTCCGCCATGCGCGCCCGGGCCTGCGCGCAGGCCCGGATCACTGCCGGGTCGGTCAGCAGCCGGCCAATCACCCGGGCGGCGCGGGCCGGCCGAAAGGCACGGCGGCTCAGGGTGGCCCCGAGAGTCCGGTCCTTCAGGCGCCGCCCCTCGTCGAAATGATCGAACGCCACCGGGACCACGAGCTGCGGGATACCCGCCGCAAGCGCCTGCGCCACCGTCCCGACGCCGCCGTGATGGACCAGGACGGCGCTCCGGGGCAGCAACGCGCTCAAGGGGGCGTAGGGCAGGTGGATGATCCCGTCCGGCAAAGGCTTCGGGATCTGGCCGCCCTGCGGCGCGAGCAGGACTCCGCGCCGGCCCATCCGGCCGCAGATCTTCACCGCGGTGTCGAAGAAGCCGGCGCCCTGGCGCATCGCCGAGCCGTAGGTGAATACGATCGGCGCCTCGCCCTCCGCCAGGAAGGCCTCCAGCTCCTGCGGCATCGCCGGCACGTCGCCGAACCGATCGACGAGGGGGAAGCCGAGTTGCACCGCCTGGGCGGGCCAGTCAGCCTGCGGCTCGGCATACCAGTCGGGGAACATGAGCAGCATGCGCGCCGGGCTGTTCCACCAGTGCCGCAGCCGGTAGACCGGATCGAGGCCGAGGCGCTCGCGCAGGGCGTTCAGCGGAGGCAGCGTGAACGGACCGACCGCGACCTTGTCGACGCCGAGATTCACGTAGGCGCGCAGCGCGGCCGGCAGGAAGCGCGGCAGCGGCAGCCCCGGCAGCCGGGGCGGATCGTACCGGCTCTCGATCAGGAACGGCATCACGTGCAGCGTGGCAGTGGGCAGGTCGTAAAGATCCTGGGCGAGCCGCGCCCCCCAGCCCAGCGGTGAGGCGACCACGAGCAGGTTGACGCCGCGCGCCCGGGTCGCCCCGAGCCACAGACAGGCCGGCTCCGCCACCTGCAGGGCATAATCGAACATGGGCCGGAAGCCCTGTTGTGGATGCCAGAGATCCGGCTGCCGGATCACCGCCTCGTAATCGGAAACCGTGCCGAGAGGCTGGAAAGCGAGGCCGGCGCGGCGCGCCATGGCCTCGAACGGTGCCGGGGCCGCCAGCGAGACGCCGTGCCCGCGCGCCAGGAGTTGGTGCCCCAGCGCGATGAACGGCAACACGTCGCCGTGTGTCCCGACAGCCACCAGAGCGATGTCGAGCCGTCCGACCGTTCGTTGCGCGGAAATGGCCTGCTCCTTCGAACCCCCCGATCAGCTGACGAGTTCGCCTTGTTCCGGGGCCATGCCAGCCCGCCCGATGCGTATCAAGTCACTTTTTACCGAGATTCAAAAGCGCGGGGAGGGTGCGCCCGCAGGCTCTTCCATCAGAACAAAACATGAACATAATAGGCCTCGAACACGGGAGGCACGACGATGCTGAAGCGGGTGGTCCTGACCGGGATGGTCGAATTCATGGCGTTCGGAATGCTGTTCGCCGCGGTTGGCGCCTGGGCAATAGCTCTGGCACCGGTTCGTTAGCCGGTCTTTATCGCGACCTTGCGGAGGCACCGTTCCGGCAGGCACGCACAGGAAATTGCCGCGGCCCGGCTCGGTCGTCGGCGATCGGTGGGATTCTGGTCTGAGGGCCAAAAGGATAGTGGATAGTGCCGGCGCTGATGCACGGCGGGTACAGCCCTGCGTAGCCCGAGCGACGATGCTGGCAGGCTGTAAGTGGGACCGCCATGCCAAAAGTCCTGAAGGAAGTCGGGTTCGTCCACCTCCATGTCCACTCGTCCTATTCCCTGCTTGAAGGGGCACTGAAGGTCGGCTCCCTGATCAAGGCCGCGGTGGCGGACCGCCAGCCGGCCCTGGCGCTCACCGACACCAACAACCTGTTCGGGGCGCTCGAATTCTCCGAGAAGGCAGCCGGAGAGGGTGTCCAGCCGATCGCCGGCGTGCAGCTCTCGGTGGCGTTCGAGTCCGCCGATCCGCACCAGCGCCAGGCGCCCACGAGCCACGGCATCGTGCTCCTCGCCCAGGACGAGACCGGCTACGCCAACCTGCTGCGGCTGGCGAGCCGCGCCTATTTCGACACGGCGCTCGGCGAGGCACCCCGCCTCGACGCCGCGGCGCTCGCCGGATCCTCGGACGGGCTGATCGCACTCACCGGCGGCCTGTCCGGTCCGCTCGATGCTGCCTTCCGGGCCGGGCGGCCCGAACTGGCGCTCGCCCGCCTGAAGCGGCTCAAGGAGGCGTTCGGCGAGGACCGGCTCTACGTCGAGTTGCAGCGCCACGGCCTGCCCGAGGAGGGGCGAGTCGAAACCGCGCTCCTCGACCTCGCCGGACGGCACGGCCTCGGCATCGTCGCGACGAACGAGCCCTACTTCGCCAAGCCCGACGATTACGACGCGCACGACGCGCTGCTCGCCATCGCGGAGGGCCGCCTCGTCTCGGACGAGCGCCGCCGTCGGCTGACGCCGAGCCACGCGTTCAAGACCCGGGCCGAGATGGCCGAGCTGTTCCGCGACCTGCCGGACGCGCTCCAGGCCACCGTCGAGATCGCCATGCGCTGCGCCGTCCGGGCGCGGACCCGTAAGCCGATCCTGCCGAATTTCGGCGCCGTGGCAGCGGGCGAAACGCCGCCCATGGCGGAGGCCCTGGCGGAGGCGGCGGACACCGGCGTGCAGGCGGTCTCGGCCGACGAGCCGACCGAGCTGCGCCGGCAGGCCGAGGCCGGGCTGGAGCTGCGCCTGAAGCAGCACGGCACGGCGCCGGGCTTCTCGGAGGAGGATTACCGCAAGCGCCTCGCCTTCGAGCTCGACGTCATCGTCAAGATGAAGTTCCCGGGCTACTTCCTGATCGTCTCGGACTTCATCAAGTGGGCCAAGGACCACGACATCCCCGTGGGTCCGGGCCGCGGCTCGGGCGCCGGCTCGCTGGTGGCGTGGTCGCTGCTCATCACCGACCTCGACCCGCTGCGTTTCGGCCTGCTGTTCGAGCGCTTCCTCAACCCCGAGCGCGTCTCGATGCCGGATTTCGACATCGACTTCTGCGTCGAGGGCCGCGAGCGGGTGATCCGCTACGTGCAGCAGCGCTACGGCGAGGGGCAGGTCGGGCAGATCATCACCTTCGGTACGCTCCTCGCCCGCGGCGTGCTGCGCGACGTCGGCCGCGTGCTGGAGATGCCCTACGGGCAAGTCGACAAGCTGACCAAGCTCGTGCCGCAGAACCCCGCGAACCCCGTGACGCTCGCCCAGGCGATCGAGGGCGAGCCGAAGCTCCAGCAGGCCATGGAGGAGGAGCCGATCGTCGCCCGGCTCATCGACATCGCCAAGAAGCTGGAAGGCCTGCACCGGCACGCCTCGACCCACGCGGCCGGCGTGGTGATCGGCGACCGGCCGCTGGAGGAGCTGGTCCCGCTCTACCGAGACCCGAAGACCGGCATGCGGGTGACCCAGTTCAACATGAAATGGGTCGAGCAGGCGGGGCTGGTGAAGTTCGACTTCCTGGGTCTCAAGACCCTGACGATGCTGCGCTGCTGCACGGATCTGCTGAAGAACCGCGGCATCGGGATCGACCTCGCCTCCCTGCCGCTGGATGACCGGAAGACCTACGAGCCCATGGGCCGGGGCGAGACGGTCGGCGTGTTCCAGGTGGAATCGGCCGGCATGCGCAAGGCGCTCTGCGAGATGCAGGCCGACCGCCTGGAGGACATCATCGCGCTGGTGGCGCTCTACCGGCCGGGCCCGATGGCCAACATCCCGGTCTATTGCGAGCGCAAGCTCGGCCGCGACGCCGGCAACGAGGCGTCCTGGTACCCGGATCCGAAGCTGGAGCCGATGCTGAAGGAGACCTTCGGCATCATCGTCTACCAGGAACAGGTGATGGAGATCGCCAAGGTTCTCGCCGGCTACTCGCTCGGCGAGGCCGACATGCTCCGGCGCGCCATGGGCAAGAAGATCCGCGCCGAGATGGACGCGCAGCGCGACCGCTTCCTCAAGGGCTGCACCGAGCGCGGGCTGACCAAGGCCAAGGCCAACGAGATCTTCGACCTGCTGGCGAAGTTCGCCGATTACGGCTTCAACAAGAGCCACGCGGCGGCCTACGCGCTGCTGACCTACCAGACCGCCTACCTGAAGGCGAACTACCCGGTCGAGTTCCTGGCCGCCGCCATGACGCTCGACATCGACAACACCGACAAGCTCGCCGAATTCCGCCAGGACGCGCAGCGCCTCAAGATCACGGTCGAGCCGCCCTCGATCAACACCTCCGGCGAGGTGTTCGAGGTACGCGACGGCAAGATCTTCTACGCGCTGGCGGCCATCAAGGGTGTCGGCCGCGAGGCGGTTCGGGCGCTGGTGGAGGCGCGGGGCGACCGCCCGTTCAAGGACCTCGCCTGCCTCGCCCGCCGGCTGAACCCGCGGCTGATCAACAAGCGCACCCTGGAGAGCCTCGTCCAGGCCGGGGCGCTCGACTGCATCGAGCCGGACCGGGCCCGGGCCTTCGCGGCGATCGAACCGATGATGAAGCTCGCCGCCAGCGCGGCGGAAGCGGAATCCGCCGGCGTCACCGACATGTTCGGCGGCGTGGTGGCGGACGACGTGAGCTTGCGCATCCCGCCGCACGAGATCTGGCCCATGGCCGACACGCTCAAGCGGGAATACGCGGCGATCGGGTTCTTCATCTCGGGCCACCCGCTCGACGAGTACGGCGACCTGCTGGACAAGCTGCGCGTCCAGAGCTGGGCCGATTTCTGCCGCGCGGTGCGAGCCGGAACCAGCAGCGTCGGCCGCGTGGCGGCCTCGGTGCTCGACCGGGCGGAGCGGCGCACCAAGACCGGCAACAAGATGGGCATCGTGACCCTCTCAGACCGGACCGCCCATTTCGAGGCGATCATCTTCTCCGAGGGGCTCGGTCAGTACCGCGACATCCTCGAGCCGGGCCGCCCGCTCGTGCTCCAGCTCCAGGCGAACCTGGAGGGCGAGGATGTCCGCGCCCGGATCCTCACCGCGGAGCCCCTCGATCAGGCGGTGGCGCGCCACCAGAAGGGCATGCGGATCCATCTGAGCGACCCACGCGGGGTCGCGCCCGTGCAGCAGCGGCTGTCGATGCGCGGCGAGAGCGAAGTCTCGCTGATCCTCAAGCTCGACGGCGGCGGGCGCGAGGTGGAGATCCGGCTGCCGGGCAAGTTCCAGGCGACCCCGGCGCTGGCCGGCCAGCTCCGGACCGTGCCGGGCGTGGTGCAGGTGGAGGTCAGCTGAGCGGAGTGCTGCGGCGCGGGCTAACACCCGCGCGATCGTCAGCTTTGGAGAGGTGCGGTGGACGGGACGCCTCTGCCCGCCGCACCGAACAGCCCCGGATCCGGCTGGTTGGACCTCTGCGCCTTGCTGCGAGGATCCATGGATCAGCCCCGCCCGAAGCCGACGACCGAGACGGATGATCCGGGCCAGCACCGGCCGGGGGGTGGCCTCCTGCACGCACTTGGGACGGGCGTGATCACGGGCGCGGCCGACGACGATCCCTCCGCCATCGGGACTTACGCGAGTGCCGGCGCCAAGTTCGGCCTCGGGTTCCCCTGGATCGCGCCGGCCGTCCTGCCGATGATGTACGTGGTCGTGTGCATCTCGGCCAAGCTCGGACAAGTCTACGGCAAGGGCCTGTTCGCCATCGTGCGCGACCGCTACCCGCGCTGGATCCTCTACCCGCTCGTACTCGGTGCCTTCTCGGGCAATGTCATCGAGGCGGCGGCCAACCTCGGCGGGATCGGCGCGGCCTACGACCTCGTGCAGGGGTTCGGCCGGGAGGGGAGCCTTCACGCCCGCCCGAGCGAGGCCAAGCTGTTCTACGGCACCATCGCGGCCGTGACGGCGCTGGCGGCCGGGCTGAACTTCCTCGGCTTCAACCCGATGCGGGCCCTGGTCTGGTCCGGCATCGTGCAGGGCTTCTCGGTGCCGCCGCTCCTGCTGCTCATGATGCGGATGACCAACGACCGGGCCATGATGGGCGCGCACCAACGGGCAGGTGACGACCTGGCTGGGCCGGATCACCACCGCGGTGACGTTCCTCGCCACGGTTTGCCTCGTCGTGACGTGGTTCCCGTGAGGCGCGGGCCAGGCCGCCTCAGAACGGCGCTGCCAAGCAGCCGCCGAGGGCGCTCTTCAGCGCGGCGGCGTCGGATTCCGCCACCGTGAACGTCGCCGTCAGGGCCGGGTCGCCGCCCCGCGGGCTCGCCTGCGTCCAAGTGAGCTTGGTGCCGGGCTGGGTGAGCGCCAGGGCGACGCCGCGCAGCGGATCCTCGCTGCGGCGGGCCCCCGTCACTGTCATGGTGAAGCCGGCCTCCGCCCCGGTCGCCGCACCCTGGACCGGCATGCGTACGGAACGCACGCTGCCGGCGCTGGAGACCAGGATCCCGGTGAGCGGCGTCGCGCTGCCGGAGCCTTCCAGCCCGGCGAAGTCGAAGCGCGGCGCCAGCTCGGCATAGCGCGGTACCGTCAGGGCCGCCGACAGGCCGGTTCCGGCCGGATCGCAGGCGACGTGCAGGGTCGCGGAACGCTGATCGGTGCCCAGATCGGCGGCGCCGGACAGGTCCGCGCTGCCTCCGGGCGCCCTGGCGCCCCCGGCCAGCAGCGGCGTCCGCCCGGTGAGGATGTCGGACAGCCTGTCTCCGCGGCTCAACGGCCCAGCGAGGAGGGCCACCGCGGCGATGACCACGACCGCCAGGGCTACGCCGATCCGGAGCCGCATTCCTTCCTCCGCCTGTGGACATTCCGGGCCGGCGGCATAGACGATCGCGGCTCCGCCGCAACCCTTCGTTCACCAAAACCGCAGGAACTGCGCCGCGGCCCCACCCGAGTGCGCCGCAGCAACTCCCCACAAACAGATCGATCCTATGCACCGACGCTTAAGCTTGAGCGTCGCGATGCGCACGAAGATCCTGCTCGTCCTCACCCTCTTGGTCTACGTCACGACCGGCCGCGCCCCCGGGATCCGGGAGCCGCGCAACCCGGATGCGGAGCACGCGGGCGGGCGCGTCGCCGTCGTGATGAAGCGGGCCTGGTCCTGAAGCTCAGGACCCCGGCGCGCAGGCCCTGAGCCGTTCGGCCACAAGGGCCTGGAGGCTCCAGAGGTGCCGGTCGCGGATGCCGAGCCGCTCGCAGGCCTCCACGGTCCGGAACAGGTACTCGGCGCTCGGCCCCTTATGCCCGCAGGCGGCAGCGATCTTGTCGGCGATCTCGGCATCCGAGAGCCGGCCGGCGTAGCGGTCGCTGGCACGGTTGGCCAGGAAGGTGAGCGCCGAGACCGTCCCGGCCTCGGTGGCCACCGGCAGCCAGCGGGCGACGTAGCCCCGGCCGCGCATCTCCCGCCGCCAGACGGGCATCAGCGCCTCGCGGATCTCCATCCCGGGCAGGCGGAAGGCGACGCCCCGGCACAGGCCGCCGCGATCGAGGGCCAGGACGAAGCCCGGCCGCTCGGGTGTGCCGCGAAAGCGCCGCTGCAGCAGACAGAAGCGGCGGTGGAAGCCGCGCACCGTCCCGATCCTGCGCTCGGCCACCGGGAATTCCGGATTCCACATCAGCGAGCCGTAGGCGAAGACCCAGAGGTCGCTGCCTTCGCGGCCGGCGACGATGTCCTCCAGCCCAGGGCGCAGCTCCGCGTCGCTGAGGATGTCGAGGGCGCTCGGGTCGTCGGGCACGGGATCGGAATGGGCGCGGGCGATTAGATCGAGGCTGAGGTCGAGGGCGGGGGGCATGACCCTCAACGCCGCGGCCTCACCGCTTGTTGCCCAGCGCGTCGAGCTCCGGGAAGGGCCGTGTGCGGTGCCCGCTGCAGACCTCGTCGTCGTCGAGAACCGTGAGCCGGTCGTTCCCGTAGTGCAACGCCACCTTCGGCCGCTCGGGCTTGCCGAAGGTCCGGCCGTACATACGGCCCGAGACGCAGTAGATCACCCGGCCCTCGTCCTCGATCGGCCCGGCGATCCGGCTGCCCGCGAACCGCACCGGCAGCAGCGAGACCGAACCGAAGGCGACCTGCTTCAGCGCCAAGGCGGCGATCCGCTGGAGGAGAGCCGGGGAGGGCGCATCCTCGGGTGCGGACGTGCCCGTCCGCGGCGCGGCATGAGTCCCGGCGGCGGCGAGGGAGAGGATGACGACGAGGGCGGCGCGGGGCGGCATCGGTCACCGCTAAGCGGCCAAGGCTGCCTGGGGCTGGCGAGCGCGCGGGCAGCGTCGGTCGACACGGATCCCTATATGATGGGGACGTGCGGAGCGCGTCGGTCGCGCGCCGCACCCCACCCACTCCGACCCCTCACCTCAAGACGCGACGCGCGATGCAATGGACCGACGACGCCCTGGTGCTCGGCCTGCGCCGGCACGGGGAGACCGGCGTCATCCTGGAGGCGATGACCGAGCATCACGGGCGCCATCTCGGCCTCGTGCATGGCGGGCGCTCGCGCCGGATGCAGCCGGTGCTTCAACCCGGCAACCGCGTCCGGCTGACTTGGCGGGCGCGCCTCGACGAGGGCCTCGGCTCCTACGCGGTCGAGCCGCTCGAGTCGCAGGTGTCGCGGCTGATCGGGTCGAGCCTCGCCCTCTACGGAATGGGCCACATGGCCGCCCTGTTGCGGCTTCTTCCGGAGCGCGATCCGCATCCGGCGCTCTACGCGGCAGCCGGGATCCTGGTCGAGCTTCTCGACGATCCGGCCATCGCACCGCCGCTGATGGTCCGGTTCGAGCTGGCGATCCTGGCGGAACTCGGCTTCGGCCTCGACCTGACGGCCTGCGCGGCCACCGGCGGCAACGACGCCCTGGCCTACGTGTCGCCGAAGAGCGGCCGGGCGGTCAGCGCCTCGGCGGGCGAGCCGTACCGCGATCGCCTGCTGGCCCTCCCGACTTTCCTGCACGCGGGCGGCCCCCCCGGCCCGGACGGCGTTGCGCAAGGGTTTACCTTGACGGGGTACTTCCTGGACCGGCACGTCTGGGGTCCGCGCGGCCTCGGCATGCCCGAGGAGCGGGCGCGATTCGTTGCGCTCGGCCGCGAGGCCAGGTAATGTTCGCGTTATGTTCTAACTGCTCGCGACCGTTGCTCCGGGGCGCCGCAGGCGAGCCTGGAATCCAGAGCCGCCACGCCGCCGGATGCAATGGGCATCGTCCGGCAGGGGCGGCATGTCTGGATTCCAGGCTCCGCTTCGCGGCCCCGGACTGACGGGCGAGCCGGCAGAGACGTCGAGAGTTTAAGGAGCCGTCATGGGCCAGCCCTTCGAGCCGCCGTCCGGCGACGGGATCGAGAGCGTTGAACTGAAATCCGCGCTTGAGGAGCGCTACCTCGCCTACGCGCTCTCCACGATCATGCACCGGGCGCTGCCGGATGCCCGCGACGGCCTGAAGCCCGTGCACCGGCGCATCCTGTACGGGATGCGGCTGCTCCGGCTCGACCCGACCACCGCGCACAAGAAATGCGCCAAGATCGTCGGCGACGTGATGGGCGATTTCCACCCCCACGGCGACCAGGCGATCTACGACGCGCTGGTGCGGCTCTCCCAGGATTTCGCCCAGCGCTACCCGCTGGTCGACGGCCAGGGCAATTTCGGCAACATCGACGGCGACGGGCCTGCCGCCTACCGCTACACCGAGGCGCGGCTCACCGAGGTCGCCCGGCTGCTCCTCGACGGGATCGACGAGGACACGGTCGATTTCCGGCCCTCCTACAACGGCGAGAAGGAGGAGCCGGTGGTGCTGCCGGCGGCCTTCCCGAACCTGCTCGCCAACGGCAGCCAGGGCATCGCGGTCGGCATGGCGACCTCGATCCCGCCGCACAACGCCGCCGAGCTCTGCGACGCGGCGCTCTACCTGATCAACCACCCCGAGGCGACCTCGGGGCAACTCGCCAAGTTCGTCCAGGGGCCGGACTTCCCCACGGGCGGCATCTTGGTCGATTCGGCCGAGTCGATCGCCGAGGCTTACCGGACCGGGCGCGGCGCCTTCCGGGTCCGTGCCCGCTGGACCAAGGAGGATCTCGGCCGCGGCACCTGGAACATCGTCGTCACCGAGATCCCCTACGGCATTCCGAAGGGCCGGCTGATCGAGAAGATGGCCGAGCTCCTTCAGGAGAAGAAACTCCCGCTCCTGGCCGACGTGCGCGACGAGTCGGCCGAGGATGTGCGCATCGTGCTGGAGCCGCGCTCGCGCACGGTGGATCCGGTGATCCTGATGGAATCGCTGTTCCGGCTCACCGAGCTCGAGGCGCGGATCCCGCTCAACCTCAACGTCCTGGTCGGCGGCCTCGTGCCGAAGGTGATCGGGCTCGCCGAGTGCCTGCGCGAGTGGGTCGACCACCGCCGCGTGGTGCTGCAGCGCCGCTCCCGCTACCGCCTCGGTCAGATCGACCGCCGCCTGGAGATCCTGGGCGGCCTGCTCATCGTCTACCTCGACCTCGACGAGGTGATCCGCATCATCCGCGAGGAGGACGAGCCGAAGACGGCGCTGATGGCCCGGTTCGAGCTCACCGAGGTCCAGGCCAACGCCATCCTCGACACCCGCCTGCGCTCCCTGCGCAAGCTGGAGGAGATGGAGCTGAAGCGTGAGTTCGAGGCGCTCACCGCCGAGAAGGCCGAGATCGACGCGCTGCTCGCCTCCGAGCCGGCGCAGTGGAAGGCGATCCAGGCGCAGATCCGCGCCGTGAAGAAGACCTTCGGCCCCGAAACCAAGCTCGGCAAGCGCCGCACGACGCTGGCGAGCCCGCCGGATGTGGGCGGCATCGACTTCACCGCGGCTTTGGTCGAGCGCGAGCCGATCACCGTGATCGTCTCCACCAAGGGCTGGATCCGGGCTCTGAAGGGCCACGTCGCCGACCTCTCGGGCGTGGCGTTCAAGGGCGACGACAGCCTGAAGATCGCCTTCCCGACCGAGACCACGCAGAAGATCCTGCTGCTCGCCACCAATGGCAAGGTGTTCACGCTCGAGGCCTCGAAGCTGCCGGGCGGGCGCGGCTTCGGTGACCCGGTGCGGCTGATGGCCGACCTCGACGACGGCACCGAGATCGTGGCGGCGCTGCCCTACCGGCCGGAGACCAAGCTGCTCATCGCGGGCTCGGACGGGCGCGGCTTCGTGGCGCCGTCCGACGCGCTGGTGGCCAACACCCGCAAAGGCAAGAACGTGCTCGGCCTCGACGGCGACGCCACCGCGGCCGTGCTGGTGCCGGCGGAGGGCGACCACGTGGCGGTGGTGAACACGGAAAAGCTGCTGCTGATCTTCCCGATCTCCGAGGTGGCGGAACTCGCCCGCGGCAAGGGCGTGCGGCTCCAGCGCTGTCGCAGCGGCCAGCTCATGGACGCGCATGTCTTCAAGCTGGCGGACGGCCTGCCCTGGCAGGACGGCTCGCCGGAGGGGCGTCTCGCCAACACGTCGGTGCTGGAGAAGTGGCTTGGCCACCGGGCCGAGGTCGGGCTGATGATGGCGCGCAGCTTCCCGAAATTCGAGCGTTTCGGACGCTGAGCGGCGGTGTCCCCGACTGACGGCGTGAGGGACCTCCAACCCACCCCCTCATCCTGAGGTGCCGAAGCGCAGCGGCGGCCGCCTTTGGGGCTGCTGCGCAGCACCTCAGGATGAGGGCGAGGTTGGGACGAAGCTCGTTTCAGGGGCTCACCAAGTCGCGCTCTCTCCGATACGGTGTTGTCCGTCTCTCGGTCGGTCGCCCGGATCGGGCAGGTTCGCTGCGGATCAGCGCCCCTTCACGGCCGCCTCGTCCGCCGCCCAGAGGTGCTGCGCCGCGTAGGCCCGGAACGGGCGCCACGCCTCGGCCCGGGCGAGGAGCGCGGCCGGGCTCGGGCGGCCGGCGCCGGTCTCAAGGGCCCGCAGCAGGCCGACATCGCCCACCGGCAGGGCGTCCGGCAGCTTGAGGGCCCGCATGGCGATGTACTGCGCCGTCCACGGGCCAATTCCCCGAATCGCCGTGAAGCGCAGGATCGCGGCCTCCAAAGTCTCGGCCGGGGCGAACAGATCCGGATTGGCCAGCGCTGCCGCGGCGAGCGCCCGGATCGCCGCGCCGCGGGCGCGCGGCATGTTGAGGGCCAGGGCGATGTCCGCCTCGGCCAGGGCTTCCGGTTCCGGGAAGACGTGGGTCAGGCCGCCCAGCGGCTCCGCGAGCGGCGTCCCGAAGGCCGCCACCAGCTTTCCGGCGAGCCGGATCGCGGCCGAGACCGAGACCTGCTGACCGAGGATCGCCCGGCAGCCCGTCTCGAATGGATCCCAGCCCCCCGGCAGCCGTAAGCCCGGTCGTGCCGCCACGAGTGGGGCGAGAACCGGATCTCGGGCGAGGCAGCCCGCGATCGCGGCCGGGTCGGCGTCGCAGTCGAACAGGCGGCGCAGGCGCCCGGCGACCGCCGGGACGGCGCCGGCCTCAATGCCGCGGAGGCCAACCTGCAGGCCGCCCGCGCCGGGCTCCACCGTCAGGACGCCGTAGCGCCCCTCGACGCTAACCGTGCGCGCGTAGGCCGATCCGGCGGGGTCAGCCGCCTCGACGCCCGGGATCGCGCGCTTGGCCAGGAAGGCGTGGATCGCCGGCCAGTCGTAGGACGCGCGATAGGGCAGGCGGAGGCCGAACGCGGCCGGGGTCTCCGCAAACGCGAAGGGCGGCCTCGCGGCCGCCCCGTTGGTCTCGTCTAAGGACAGGCTCCGGCTCAGCCGCGCTGGTCCACGGGCACGTAGTCACGCCGGGCCGGGCCCACGTAGAGCTGACGCGGACGGCCGATCTTCTGCGAGGGATCCTCGATCATCTCGGCCCATTGCGCGATCCAGCCCACCGTGCGGGCCACCGCGAACAGCACCGTGAACATGTCGGTGGGGAAGCCCATCGCCTTGAGGGTGATGCCCGAGTAGAAATCGATGTTCGGGTAGAGCTTCTTCTCGATGAAGTACTCGTCCTTCAGGGCGATCTGCTCCAGTTCCATGGCGACGTGGAGCAGCGGATCGTCGGTCTTGCCGAGCTCCTTGAGCACCTGGTGGGTGGTGCTCTGCATGATCCGGGCGCGCGGGTCGTAGTTCTTGTAGACCCGGTGGCCGAAGCCCATCAGCCGGAACGGATCGTTCTTGTCCTTGGCCTTGGCGACGTACTTGCCGACGTTCTCGGGCGTGCCGATCTCCATCAGCATCTTGAGCGCCGCCTCGTTGGCGCCGCCATGGGCAGGTCCCCACAGGCAGGCGATGCCGGCCGCGATGCAGGCGAAGGGGTTGGCACCCGAGGAGCCGGCGAGCCGCACCGTCGAAGTCGAGGCATTCTGCTCGTGGTCGGCGTGCAGGATGAAGATCTTGTCGAGGGCGCGCGCGAAGACCGGGTTCACCTCGTACTCCTCGCACGGCACCGCGTAGCACATGCGCAGGAAGTTCGAGGTGTAGTCGAGGTCGTTCTTCGGATACACGAACGGCTGGCCGATCGAGTACTTGAAGGCCATCGCCGCCAGCGTCGGCATCTTGGCGATCATGCGGATCGACGCGATCAGCCGCTGGCTCTCGTCCGTGATGTCGGTCGAGTCGTGGTAGAAGGCCGAGAGCGCGCCGACCG
This sequence comes from Methylobacterium sp. CM6257, assembly GCF_054611515.1. Taxonomy (NCBI): domain Bacteria; kingdom Pseudomonadati; phylum Pseudomonadota; class Alphaproteobacteria; order Hyphomicrobiales; family Methylobacteriaceae; genus Methylobacterium; species Methylobacterium sp. CM6257. The sequence goes on along the minus strand of NZ_CM137735.1, from coordinate 4,026,697 downwards.
AGGCGACCATCACGGCCATGGGGTGCGCGTCGCGGCGGAAGCCGGTGAAGAACCGGTTCATCTGGTCATGCACCATGGTGTGGCGCGTGACCCGGTAGTCGAAATCGGCCTTCTGTGCGGCGGTCGGCAGGGTGCCGAACAGCATCAGGTAGCAGGTCTCGAGGAAGTCGCCCTTCTCGGCGAGCTGCTCGATCGGGTAGCCGCGATAGAGCAGCACGCCCTCGTCGCCGTCGATGTAGGTGATCTTCGATTCGCACGAGGCGGTCGAGGTGAAGCCCGGGTCGAAGGTGAAGGCGCCGGTCTGGGCGTAGAGCTTGCCGATATCGATCACGTCCGGCCCGATCGTGCCGGATTTCACCGGCAGCTCGATCGTCTTGCCGTCCACGGTGATGGTGCTGGATGCGCTCATGGATCGTGGACCCTTTTCTGGCGACGTGGCGGATGCCGGCCTCGGGCTGCCCGAGGTGAGCCCGGGGCCGGAGCACGCCGCGTCATGTTGCGGGTGCTCACAGGCCCTGGGTTACTCAAACGGCACTGCAGCAGCAACGGGGTGGGTGACAACCCGACCCCGACGCCAAGCGAAATCCGGGCCGCGGCCCGCAGTTCCCGCCGGCGCGACCCGCCGCGCCCTCAGCCCTGCGACACCTGATCGCCGAGCCGGGCGAGGGTCTCGTCCCGGCCGAGCACCGCCATCACGTCGAACAGGGGCGGGGAGGTGGTGCGCCCGGTAAGCGCCGCTCGCAGGGGTTGGGCCACCTGCCCGAGTTTGCAGCCCGCGGCCTCCGCGTACTGGCGCACCGCGCCCTCGGTCGCCGCCGCGCTCCACTCGGTCAGGGCTTCGAGCGCCGGGCGCACGCCGGCCAGGCGCGCGCGGCCATCGTCGGAGAGGAGGGCGCGCGCCTTGTCGTCCAGCGCCAGCGGGCGCTGCGCCGTGAGGTAGTAGGCGCTGTCGAGGAGCTCGATCAGGGTCTTGGCTCGCTCCTTCAGGCCCGGCATGGCCTGGGTGAGCTTGTCCTTGAGGGCGGGCTGGAGCGGCGCCGAGAGGCCGCGCTCGGGCCCGACATTCGGCAGGATCGTCTCGATCGCCGCCACGAGGTCGGCATCGGCGCTGGTGCGGATGTAGAGGCCGTTGAGGTTGGCGAGCTTGGCGAAGTCGAAGCGGGCCGCCGAGCGCCCCACCGAGCCGAGATCGAAGGCCGCGATCATCTCCTCGGTGGAGAAGACCTCCTGGTCGCCGTGGCTCCAGCCCAGCCGCACGAGGTAGTTGCGCAGGGCCGCCGGCAGGTAGCCGAGATCGCGGTAGGCCTCGACGCCGAGCGCGCCGTGGCGCTTCGAGAGCTTGGCCCCGTCGGACCCGTGGATCAGCGGGATATGGGCCATCTTGGGCACCTCCCAGCCGAGGGCCGAGAAGATCTGGCTCTGGCGCGCGGCGTTGGTGAGGTGGTCATCGCCGCGGATGATCTGCGTGACGCCCATGTCGTGGTCGTCGACCACGACGGCGAGCATGTAGGTCGGCGTCCCGTCCGAGCGCAGCAGGACGAGGTCGTCGAGGTCCTTGTTGGCCCAGGTCACCCGGCCCTGCACGGCGTCCTCGACCACGGTCTCGCCCTCGGTCGGCGCGCGCAGACGGATCACCGGTTTGACGCCGGCCGGGGCCTCGGACGGGTCGCGATCGCGCCAGCGGCCGTCGTAGCGCGGCGGACGCCCTTCCGCGCGGGCGGTCTCCCGCATCTGCGCCAGCTCCTCGGCGGTGGCGTAGCAATGGTAGGCGCGGCCCGATGCCAGCAGCTCCTCGGCCACCGCCCGGTGGCGCTCGGCCCGGGCGAACTGGAAGATCACGTCCCCGTCCCAGCCGAGGCCAAGCCAGGACAAGCCGTCGAGGATCGCGTCGATCGCGCCCTTGGTGGAGCGCTCCCGGTCGGTATCCTCGATGCGCAGCAGCATGCGGCCGCCGGTGTGGCGGGCATAGAGCCAGTTGAACAACGCCGTGCGGGCTCCGCCGATATGCAGGTAGCCGGTGGGCGAGGGGGCGAAGCGCGTGACGACGGCTGAGGACATCGGTCCGGTATGTTCGGGGGACAGTCGCGAAAGGGCGGTGGAGCGGCGAGGGGCTCGACAGGGCGCCCGTAGCACGAAGCGTCGACTGTAGCACGGGCGGATCGGTGCGTTAAGAATCGCCGAAGGAATCGCCCGGCCGTCGGCACAGGTCGCGCGGATCGGGACGGCGGCAATGCGGCGGATCGGCGCGAGGCTGGCAGGGGGCGCCGTGGCGCTGGCCGGTCCGCGTGCCGCGGCGCTTCCGGCACTTGGCGCGTGGGTCACCGCAGGTCTCGCCCGGGAAGCCGAGCAGCGCCGCCTGTTCCCCTGGCTGGCCGTGGCCTTCGGCGCCGGCATCCTGGTCTACTTCGCGGTCGCCGACGGCGCCCCGATCCTCGCCGCCCCTCTGGTCGGCGCGGCCCTCGCCCTGGCACCGGTGCCGATTCTCGGCGCGCGACCGGCGGCCTTGGCCGCCGCGCTGACCCTGGCGGCCGGGTTCCTCGGCTTCGCGGCGGCGGCCTGGCGGGTCTCGCAGGTGGCGGCCCCGATCCTCGCTCGCACCACAATCGGCCCGCTCACCGGGACGGTCGAGGCCCTGGACGACCGGGAGGTCGGCGCCCGGCTGGTGATCCGGGTGGAGAGCTTCGCGGGGCTCGCGCCGGAGGTGCGGCCCGTCCGGGTCCGGGTCTCGTTCCGCAAGACGCCGACCGCGCGGCCCGGGGACGTCATCGCCGCCACCGCGCGGCTGCTTCCGCCCCCGGAGGCGGCTCGGCCCGGCGGCTACGACTTCGCCCGGGACGCGTATTTTCAGAGCATCGGTGCGGTTGGCTCGCTGCTCGGCGCGGTCACGGTCCGTGCGCCTTCGGAGCCGCCGCCCCTGGGCCTGCGGCTCGCCGCCATGCTGGACGAGGCCCGCAACGCGCTTACCCGCCGGATCGCCCAGGCAGAAGGCGGCCAGGCGGGCGCGGTGGCGGCGGCCCTGGTGACGGGCAAGCGCGGGCTGATCGGTCCGGCGACCAACGATGCGCTCCGCGCTGCCGGCATCTACCACGTGGTCTCGATCTCGGGGCTGCACATGGTGCTGGCCGCCGGCGTGGTGTTCTGGCTGGTGCGGGCCGTCCTCGCCCTCGTGCCCTACTGCGCGCTGTTCTGGCCGATCAAGAAGATCGCCGCCGGCTTCGCCATGGCGGGGGTAACCGCCTACTGCGCCTTCTCGGGCTGGGACATCGCCGCCGAGCGCTCGCTGATCATGACCCTGATCATGCTGGGCGCGATCCTGGTGGACCGGCCGGCCCTGTCGATGCGCAACCTCGCGCTGTCCGCGCTGATCGCCCTGGCCCGCGAGCCGGAGGGCCTGCTCGGCCCGAGCTTCCAGATGTCGTTCGGGGCGGTGGCCGGGCTGATCGCCTGCGCGCGGCTGATCGACGGGCGCCTCTTCGTGCGCCCCGGGGCGGGGCGGATCGGGCGGCTCGTCGGCACCGGCCTCTCGGCAGTCACCGGCACGCTGGCCACGACCCTGGTGGCGCAGGTCGCGACCGCGCCCTTCGCCACCTATCATTTCCAGACGATCCAGCCACTCGGACTCGTCGGCAACGCCCTGACCCTGCCGCTCGTCTCCCTCGTGGTGATGCCGTCCGCGGTCATCGGGATCCTGGCCTATCCCTTCGCCCTCGACCGGCCGATCTGGTGGCTCATGGGGCAGGCCGTCGGCGGCATGCTGGCGATCTCCGAATGGATCGCCGGGTTCGAGCGGGCGACCCTCGTGCTGCCGGCTTTCGGCACCGGCGCGCTGACTCTGCTGACGGCGGGATTGCTGCTGGCGACGCTTCCGGCCTCGCGCCTGCGCTGGCTCGCGCTGCCGCCCGTTCTGTTCGGACTCTGGCTCGCCGCCCTGCCGGAACGCTACGACCTCTACGTCGACCGGCAAGGCGGGGGCGCTGCCGTGCGGAGCCCCGACGGCCGGCTCACGGTGCTGGGCAAGCCGTCCGCCTTCGTGCTGGAGCAGTGGCTGAAGGCAGATGGTGACGGGCGGCGAGCCAACGCGATGATCGGCTCGCAGCCGGGCGGGCGGTGCGATCGGCTCGGCTGCACGGCGCAGCTACCGGACGGACGGGCGGTGGCCCTGGTCCGGGACCGACGCGCCTTTTCGGAGGATTGCGCCCGGGCCGCCGTGCTGATCACCGGACTCGCCGCGCCGCCGACCTGCACGGGGCCTCTGGTGATCGACCGTCGCGTCCTGGCCGCCCGCGGGGCCGTGGCCCTCCGGGCCGAGACCGAGGGCTTCACGGCGCATTACGCCCGCGACGGCGGCCGCTCCCTCCCCTGGCGCCCGCGCCCGGCAGAGCCCCCGGCGATCGCACGTGCGGATGGGAACGGTGCCGCGCGAGAGCCGGTGGCGGCAACTCCGTCAGAGGCCGACGCGTCCGGGGGCAGGATCATCCCCGATGACGGGCCGGCCGAGCCGCCTCAGTAGCGGCGGACGAGGCTGACGAGCCGGCCCTGGATCCGGACCCGGTCGGGACCAAGCACGCGCGTCTCGTAGGCCGGGTTGGCGGCCTCGAGGGCGATCGAGGAGCCGCGGCGGCGCAGGCGCTTGAGCGTCGCCTCCTCGTCGTCGATCAGGGCCACGATGATGTCGCCGGTGTTGGCCGTCTCCTGCTTGCGGATCACCACGAGGTCGCCGTCGAGGATGCCGGCCTCCACCATCGAATCGCCCCGCACCTCCAGGGCGTAGTGCTCGCCGCCCGCCAGGAAGTCCGGCGAGAGGGTGATGGCGTGGCTCTGGTTCTGGATCGCCGAGACCGGCGTACCGGCCGCGATCCGGCCCATCACGGGAATCGAGACGGCGCGGCCGGCCTCATCGATCATCCGCGTGCTGGCCGGCATCGGCGGCTGCTTGGACTTGCCGCCCTCGACCACGCTCGGGGTGAAGCGGCGCGGCTCCGCCGCAGGTGCGGCGGCCTGACCGGTCAGGCTCTCGGGGATACGGATCACCTCGATGGCGCGCGCGCGATTCGGGAGGCGCCGCAGGAAACCGCGCTCCTCCAGGGCCGTGATCAGCCGGTGGATGCCCGATTTCGACTTGAGGTCGAGCGCGTCCTTCATCTCGTCGAACGAGGGGGGGACGCCGCATTCCTGCATGCGACTCTGGATGAATCGCAGGAGGTCCAGCTGCTTGCGCGTGAGCATCGACGGGGGCCTCGCGGCTTGGCGGACCGCCTCGGGACGGTCTCGGAAACAAATCACGAACAGGCTAAACGTTCCGCAAGTGTTCCGCAAGCACAATACGGCCACGCTCGCGCTGCCGCGGCCCGGGCGTGGCGAGAAACGATTTGACGGCGCAAGCGGAGCCGTTTCAATGCATCCCGGTGTCCCGCCAGAGAGGGCGGCGGATCCGGGACGGGCTGGAATCGGGCTGGGATGACGAGGATGCGACGACCCGCGGCTCTGCTGCCCCTCGGCTTGGTCGCCCTGGGCTTGGCGCTGGCCGGCTGCACCACCGGCTTCGCGTACATCTCGCGCAACTACGTGGCCCTCACGCCGCAGGTGGTCACCATCGGCTGCAAGGAGCCCTACGAGGTCTATGACAACCGGCAGTTGCGCAGGATGCTGATCGTCTCGAACGCCCTGCGCGAATATGCCGGCTGCAATCTCAGCGAGGCCCGGATCGATCCCGAGCCGGAGGCGACCCGGGTGAAGCGCTTCCGCACGGCCGCCCGCGCCTATCTCGACGAGACCGTGCGCGAGGATTGCCGGATCACCGGCGAGACGGTGTTCGATCCGCTGAAGACCGAGTTCGCCTACGCGTGCGACGCGCCCATCGAGAAGCGCGGCACCGTGGTGCCGCGTCTGCCGGGCCGCAATCCGGGCCTGATCCTGCGCTGAACCGCGGCCCGGCGCTGCCGCGCCGGTCAGGCACCCGGCTTCGGGAAGGTGCGCTCGGCCGCGTCGCCGGCCGCCGCCAGCAAGGCGCGGGCGAAGGCGCGGGCCTCCGCCCGATCGAGCACGATCGCGGCCGTGACCGGGCTTCCGCCGAGATCGGACAGGGCGAGTTCCAGCCGCACCCCGTCGGGCACGGGACTCGCCTGGAGGCTCCAGCCGGCGCCCCGATCCGTGCTCTCCGCCATCACACATCCTCCCGCGCGCCCCGGGAAAACGCCGCAGGCTCCCGCCCGGAACTGCCCGCGCCCGGGACTGTTCCCGAGCCGTGCCAAGCGCTTCCCTGCCTCGCCTGAACGCGTTCCTCAAGACCGCCGGCCCTGGACTCCTCGTGATGCTCGCCGACACGGATATCGGCAGCCTCATCGCGGCGGCCTTCGTGGCGCTGGACGTGGTGGCCCTGGCGCTGGCCTGGGGCTTCGGCGACGTGACCGGCAAGCCGCACTCCCTGGAGCAGTCGCCCCTGGAGGCACCGGCCTTCTACGGCGCCTTCACGCCCGTGGTCGTGGCGGGGCGGTCGCCGTGCAGCTCGTGCCGAACCTCGTGGCCCGCAACGTCGCCGTGGAGGTGATGAACGCGCTGCTCCTGCCCCTGGCGCTCGGCTTCCTGATCCTTCTGGCGACACGGGCTCTGCCGGAGGGGAAGCGGGTGGCGGGGACCTACAAATGCGTGGTCTACACCGTCTCGGGGATCACCATCGCCTTCGCGCCGGTCGGCGTGCTCGACGGGGTCGGCCTGCTCTGAGCTCATTGACGCGGGCGGCGCGATGATGTCTCCCGCGGGCTCCGATCAGGTGGAGTTCGAACATGCAAGAGATCTGGTTCCGCGCGGGCGAGGCCACGGTGCTGGCGGCCGAGGGCCAGTACACCGACGCCATGCCGGAGGTGCTGATCGGCTCGGTGCGCGGGCCGGTGGGCCAGGCCTTCGCGTCGATGATGGGGCAGGTTCAGGGCCACACCCGGATGTTCGTGGTGCGCGACCTCAACCAGCTGGTGCGTCCGGCCACGATGATGACCACCAAGGCCACCATCCACACGGCCGAGTACGTCGAGCTGCTCGGCGGCGTGGTCCAGGCGGCCACCGGCGACGCGATCGTGGACTGCATCATCGAGGGCATCCTGCCCAAGGACGGGCTCGACGAGCTGTGCATGATCATCATGATCTGGCTCGATCCGCGCTGCGCCGAGGACGACAACCTCGACCAGAAGGACCTCTACCGGACGAACTACGAGGCGACGAAGCTCGCCATCGCCCGCGCCCTCAAGGGCGAGCCGACGGTGGACGAGCTGATCGCCAACCGGAAGACCGTGAAGCACTACGCCCTGGACGGCGTGATCGAGTACTGAGCGGCCCCGCTTCCGCACGCATCCTGCCGGGTCAGGCCCGCCTCATTCCGGCGGGATGCGCCCCACCGAGCACAGGGTCCGCATCGTGGTGCTGCCCGGGTCGGTGTAGCAGGAGGCCGACCAGCCGTTCTGCTGGATGAACGACTTGCGCCGCTCCGACAGCGAGGTCCGGTAGGCGTTGGCGATGATCGGCTCGACGGTGGCGGCGGACTCGCCGATCAGGATCTCGGAGGCCGTCGACAGGTCGCGGAAGAAGGTCGCTGACGGGGTCGGTTCGGCGGATGTGGCCTGCACGATCGGCTCGGCCCGGCAGGTCACGTCGAACTTGATCGGGCCGGCCATGCGGATGTCGATGCTCGGCCCGGCGCGCTTGCCGACCTTGCCGCCGATTGCGCCGGCGATCTGGCGGGCGAGGTCGTCGCAGCTGTCGGCCCTGGCTTGAACCGCCAGGAGCGGCAGGGCCGCGCAGGCGGCGAGGAGGAGGCGCGGGACGGCGAAGCTTGACATGCGGGCACTCTACGCGCGGCGCAGGGCCTGTCGAGGGGCGTTCATCAGTGGAAATCCCGGCTGCGGTACACGCGCCGGTCCGGCGGGACGCCGAAATCCGTGTTCTCGGGGGGCAGCTTCATCCCGGCCTCGCGCAGGTCGCGCAGGGACGCGGTGAGATCGCGAAACCCCTCCGCCACGATATGGACCACGCCGCCCGCCCGCTGGATCCGGCCGCGCACGGCGAGGAACCGGGCCTGCATGGCGACCCGACGGTTGGCCTCGAACACCGTCTTCCAGACGATCACGTTGGCGATGCCGGTCTCGTCCTCCAGGGTCAGGAAGACCACGCCCTTGGCGGTGCCCGGCCGCTGGCGGATCAGCACGAGGCCCGCCACCGTGACCCGCGCGCCCTGGGGCAGGGCCGGATCGAGATGGGCCCGGGCCGGGATCGCGCCGATCCGGGCGAGCCGTCCCCGGAAGAAGGCGGCCGGATGCCCCTGCAGCGACAGGCCGGTGGCGGCGTAATCCTCGGCTACCGCCTCCGACGGGGCCAGGGACGGCAGGTCCACCGCCGGCTCGTGCCGGAACAGGCCGTCATCGGCGTGCCACGCGAAGAGCGGCAGGGGCGCGTCCAACAGGTGGGCGCGGCGCTCGCTCGGATCGGCCTTGGCGGCCTTGCGGGCCGAGGTCCCCTCCAGGGTACGCACCATCCAGAGGGCGGCGCGCCGGTCGAGGCCGAGCGACCGGAAGGCGTCCGCCTCGGCCAGCCGCTCCAGGGTGTTGCGGGGCAGGGCGAGGGCCGCCTGCAGGCCCTCGATGCTGGCATAGCCGTTGGCCCGCAGCCGCACGAGCCGACGCATCGCGGCCTGGGGCAGGCCGCGCACCAGCCGCAGGCCGATCCGCACGGCGTGCAGCGCCGGATCTCCGGCCGGCTCCAGGGTACAGTCCCAGTCGCTGGCGTTGACGCAGACGCCCCGCACCTCGACGCCGTGGGCGCGGGCGTCGCGGACGAGCTGGGCGGGCTGGTAGAAGCCCATGGGCTGGGCGTTGAGGATCGCGGCCAGGAAGACGTCGGGGTGCCGGCATTTCATCCAGGCCGAGGCGTAGACGAGGAGCGCGAAGCTCGCCGCGTGGCTCTCCGGGAAACCGTAGGTGGAGAAGCCCCGGATCTGCGCGAAGCAGCGCTCGGCGAAGTCCTTCGGGTAGCCCCGGCGGGTCATGCCGCCGACGAACTTTTCCGCGAAGCCGCCGATCGAGCCGACATGGCGGAAGGTCGCCATCGCCCGGCGCAGCCCGTCGGCCTCGGCCGGGGTGAAGCCCGCCGCCGTGATGGCGATCTGCATGGCGTGCTCCTGGAAGAGCGGGACCCCGTAGGTCTTCTGCAGGACCTCCTTCAGCTCGTCCGCCGGCCCGTGGTCCGGGTGCGGCGCGGGGTACTCCACCGGGTCGATCCCGGAGCGGCGGCGCAGGTAGGGATGGACCATGTCGCCCTGGATCGGGCCGGGGCGCACGATCGCCACCTGCACCACGAGATCGTAGAACTCCTTGGGCTTCAGGCGCGGCAGCATCGACATCTGCGCCCGGCTCTCGACCTGGAACACGCCGACGGAATCGGCCTTCGCCAGCATCGCGTAGGTCTCGGGGTCGTCCTGCGGCAGGTCGGCCAGCGTCTCGTAGAAGACCCCGTGGTCCTTCTCCAGGAAATCGAGGCCGCGCTTGAGGCAGGTCAGCATGCCGAGCGCCAGCACGTCGACCTTCATCAGGCCGATCGCGTCGATGTCGTCCTTGTCCCACTCGATGAAGGTGCGGTCCGCCATGGCGCCGTTGCCCACCGGCACGGTCTCGTCGAGACGGCCCCGGGTCAGCACGAAGCCGCCGACATGCTGCGACAGGTGGCGGGGGAAACCGATCAGCTGGTGGGCGAGGTCCAAAGCCTGCCGGATCGCGGGGTTCGCCGGATCGAGGCCGGCCTCGCGCACGTGCTGGTCCGGCATGCCGCTGCCCCAGGAACCCCAGACGGTGTCGGCGATCGCCGCGGTCACGTCCTCGGAGAGCCCGAGGACCTTCCCGACCTCGCGGATCGCCATGCGCGGCCGGTAGTGGATTACCGTGGCGCAGAGCGCGGCGCGCTCCCGCCCGTAGCGGGCGTAGAGGTGCTGGATCACCTCCTCGCGGCGCTCGTGCTCGAAATCGACGTCGATGTCGGGGGGCTCGCCCCGGTTCTCCGAGATGAAGCGGGCGAAGAGCAGCCGGTGCTTCGACGGATCCACCGCGGTGATGCCGAGGCAGAAGCAGACGGCGGAATTGGCCGCCGAGCCGCGGCCCTGGCAGAGGATGCCCTGGCCGCGGGCGAACTCGACCACGTCGAACAGGGTCAGGAAGTAGCGGGCGTAGTCCATCTTGGCGATGAGCCGCAGCTCCTCGCGCAAAGTCGCCGCGACGGAGGCCGGGATGTCGCCCGCGTAGCGCCAGCGCGCCCGCTCCCAGGTCTTCTCCTCCAGGTATTCCTGCGGCGTGCGCCCCGGCGGCACCGGCTCGTCGGGATACTCGTAGCGCAGCTGCGACAGGCAGAAGTCGCAGGCCTGCGCGATCTCGACGGTGCGGGCGAGCGCCTCCGGATGATCGGCGAAGAGCCGCGCCATCTCGGCGGGGGGCTTCAGGTGGCGCTCGGCATTGGCCTCCAGGCGGTAGCCGGCCTCCCCGATCCGGCAGCCCGCACGGATGCAGGTGACCACGTCCTGGAGCGGACGCCGCTCGGGAAGGTGGTAGAGCGCGTCCGAGACCGCGACCATCGGGGCGCCTGCGGCCGCGCCCAGCTCGGCGAGGAGCCCGAGGCGGCGCCGCTCGTCACCGCAGCGCGCGTGACTCGCCCCGAGCCAGGTCCACCCCGGAGCCGCGGCGGCGAGCGCCTCCAGCCGCGCCCGGAACCCCTCCGGCAGGCGCCGGGCCGGCGGCATCGCGATGAACATCTGCCCCTCGGCGGCCTCCAGCATCTCGGCGAAGCTGAACCGGCAGTCACCCTTTCGGACGCGCCGGTTGCCCAGGGTGAGCAGCCGGCAGAGGCGGCCCCAGGCCGCCCGGTCCATCGGGTAGGTGACGGCCTCGAACCCCTCCTCGGTGACGAGGCGCACCCCCGGCAGGATCCGGATCCGCGTGCCCTCCGCTTCGAGCGCCCGCGCCGCCGCGTGCGCCCGCACCACGCCGGCCACGGTGTTGCGGTCGGCGATGCCGATGGCCGCGAGGCCGTAGGCCGCCCCCTGCACGACGTATTCCTGCGGGTGCGCGGCGCCGTGCAGGAACGAGAAGTTCGTGGTGACGGCGAGTTCGGCGTACGGGATCTCGGAGCCGCTCACGCGAACAGCCCGTGGACGTACCACGCGGCCGGACGGTCGGGGGCGTGCGGCCCGTCGCGGTAGAGCCAGAGCCGGTGCCCGGCCTCGCACTCGATGCGGTAGTAGTCGCGGTCTTCTCCAGGCTCGCGCCACCATTCGGCGGCGATCCGCTCCGGCCCCTCGGCATGGGCGACCCGGTGGACCTGCGCGCGCCAGCGGAAGCGCCGGGGCGGTCCCTCGGGCACGGTGGAGAGCACGTCGAGGGCGGCCTCGCCGCGGGGGAACAGAACCAGGGGCCGGGGCGGCAGGTGGTCGGGCCAGGATGGGTCGGCGCCCTGAGCCTCGGATGGCCTGAGGCGCGCAGGGTGGTTCACCTCGGCAGCGGCACGTGCCCTTCTCCCCTCTGCGGGGCTGCCGGATTCGCACATTGGGTCCGACAACACCGGCTCAGAACGGAGCGCGGGCCCCCTCTCCCGTACGGGAGAGGGGACCGGCCGCGCTTTGGCAGTGCCGATGTGTGAGTCCGGTAGCCCCGCAGAGGGGGGAGGGCGACGCGCACGTGTCCGGCCACTCTCTGTCGCCGCTAATCCTCGCCCCTCGTCGGCAACCCAGTCACGGGCGCAGGCCGCCCGCTCCGGGAGATGGCTCGCCCGCGGCTCCAGGCGCAGCAGCGTCCGCCCGAGGCGCTGCGCCAGGGCGTCGGCCAGGAACCCGACCCCGTCCCCTTCCATCGCGGCACCGAGATCCGTCTGGCGGGCCGGCAGGGCGCCCGTCACCGTGGCGGCGAGCGCCACCGTCTCGAAGCCGAAGCCGGCATCGAGGGCGGATCCCATCCTGTCCAGGCGCAGGGAGACGAGGGCCGCGACCCGCTCGGAACAGCGCTCGGGGCGGGACAGGCCGAGATCGAGGGCCCGCACGACCCCGTCGACCCGGTGGAGGGCGAGACGCAGGGCGCAGGCGCCGAGCCCGTCCCGCTCCAACCGGGGGGCGATCTCCGCCATCAGGTCCCGGGCGGTCCGGACGATGTCCGACTGCCGGCCGATCGGGTCGAGGAAGCCGCGGGCGGCGGCGTAGGCAGCCTCGTCCGGCAGGGACGCCAGCGGCTCGGGCCGGCGCGCCAGGGCCTGGTCGAGCCGCAACAGCAGGGCCTCCCCGAAGCGGCGGGCGAGGGGGCCGCGGGGGAGGGCATCGAGCTCGCCGATCCGGCGCAGGCCGAGCCGCTTCAGGCCCGAGACCGTGCCCGGATCGAGCCGCAGGGCCTCGACGGGGAAAGCCCGCAGAGCCTCGGCTGCCCCGCCCGGCGGCACGACGCTCCGGTCGACCCCGCCATGGCTGGCCAGCGCGAAGGCGGCACCGGGCGTGTCGGCGAGCGCGATCCGCGCGGGGATCTTCGCCCGCATGAGGCGTCCGGCGAGATCGTCGACGAGGTTCGCCTCGCCGCCGCGCAGGTGGCTCGCCCCGGCGACGTCGATGTAGAGGCCGTCCGCCGCCTCGGCCGGCCCGAACGGCGCCACGAGCGGCGCGTAGCCCCCCGCCCAGCGGCAGAGGCGCAGCAGGGAGTCCCGGTCGGCAGCCGGGTCGGCGGGATAGACCTGGAGCGGCACGCCGATCCGCGCCCGGACGCGGCCGAGGGGTTCGCCGGGCCTCAACCCCAGGGCACGGGCCTGCGGGTCGAGGGCAACCAGTCGCAGGCCACCGGCTCCCTCGGCCGTAACGACCAGGGGTCCCTCCTCAGGCGCGAGACCGGCCCGCCGCAGCCGCGTCACCGGCCAGTGGCTCAGGCAGATGCAGACGATGCGCGGCATGGTCCCACTCCAGAAGCCAGTCGCCGCCCCGCCCGTTGCGGCAGCGTTCGAGCCGGGCCCGCCAGCGCGGCCTGTCGAGGGTGCCGAACCGGTCCCGCGCCGCCGGCGCCGCGGCGATCCGCCAGCGGGTGGCGGCCCCGTTGGGCAGCCCGGCCGGCGCCGGCCGCAGGATGAGCAGAAGCGGCGGGGAGGGACCCTCCGCGGCGAGTTGCAGGCGCCGACCCGGTTTCAACGGCAGGCCGTCCCGCAGGAGGCCGACGACGGCCGTGAGGCTGCGCGCGTGCAGGGCCGACTCCAGCGCGCGGAACACCTCCGCGTCGTCGCCGGCTTCCAGCAGCAGCAGCCGGGCGGGGTCGAGACCGAGGCCGGCCAAGCCGTGGCCGTAGGGCAGGGGCTGGCCGGGCGCGGCGGCGATCAGTGCCTCCCCGGGCCTCGCGGCGAGGTGACGGGCGCAGAGCGCCAGGGCGAAGCCGAGGGCTGCGACCCCGTCCGCGGGCTCGGCCGGCGCGATCTCGTGGGGCGGCCCGAGGACGAGGCCTCCCCCCGGCAGGTGAGCGTCGAGGGCGGGCAGATCCAGCGGGAGGACCGGACGCAGGTCCCGGCCGCCGACCGGCGGCGCGAGGCGCGCCCGCAGGGCGGCCAGACGCGCCCGGGGATCGCCCTGCGCGGGGTCCCGCTCGGTCTCGTCCGCAGGGTCCAGCCCCATCTCCGTCAGCTCCGGTCATGGCGGACGATACGAACATAACAAGAACATATTCAAACCGTTTCCGCGGGGTGTTGGAATCCCGCGTCGGCGCAGCCGCTTGGCCTGTGGATGGGTGTGGACGCGTGTGGACTCGGCTGACCCACAGGGTCCGACAGCCACGGTTGACCCCAACCATGGCGCGAGACCAAAGTCGGGAGCCGCGTGCGTGACGCGGTCGATACGGACCGCGCATGCGCCCAGTTCTTGCCCTGACGATCCTGCTCGCCCTGTCGGGGGCGGCTTTCGCCCAGCAGCCGGCGGATCCGGGAGCCGCGGCACCGGACGCGTCCGCTGCGGCGCGGCCGCGCCCGGCCCGGCCGCGAGTCCGGCAGACGCAGGCCCCGAGCCAGCCGATCATGGTCTACGACGCGCGGATCGAGGCCGGGGACCTGCGGATCTCGGGCTCGGTGCGCAAACCGGGCGCGATCGTGGTGCTGGACGACGACATCTCGGTCCAGGCCGACCGGCGCGGACGCTTCACTTTCCGGCTTCCCTACCGGCCCTCGACCTGCGTGGTGACGCTGAAATCCGACCCGGACGAGCGCGAGGCGGTGGTGGCGAATTGCGCCCCCGAGGGACCGCCGGGACCGCCCGGTCCCCAGGGCGTCGCAGGGCCGCCCGGCGAGACGGGTCCCAAAGGTGAGCAGGGCGCCAAGGGTGAGCCGGGCGCCAAGGGAGACCAAGGGCCCAAGGGAGACCAAGGACCTAAGGGAGACCAAGGCCCCAAGGGTGATGCAGGCCCACAGGGCGAGCCCGGTCCGAAAGGGGAGACCGGTCCCCAGGGCTCGGTCGGTCCGCAGGGCGTACCGGGTCCGAAGGGCGAGCCGGGAGCCCCGGGCATCCAGGGGCACCCGGGTCCCAGGGGCCAGGCCGGACCGCAGGGTGCGCCGGGCCCGAGGGGTGAGGCCGCGGCCTCACCCTTGCGGCCGGTGCGCAAGAACGACTGTGCGGGCGGCTGCGCGGTGACCTGCGAGGCCGGTGAGACGCTGGTCACCGCCCACTGCCTCAAGGGCGGCGCGCCGGTCTATGACGGGGAGGGCGCCAGCTGCCCGGCGGAGGCGTCCGGCATCGTCGGGTTCTGCACGCGGCCATAGAGCATCGTCCCGAAAGGTGGCCGCCGGGTTTCGGGACAGGACGATGCGGATCGGAAACCTGGCGTCTCAGCCGCCGGTCTCGCGCAGCCAGTCGAGCATCCCGGCGGCGGCCGCCCGGCCGCCCGCGAAGGCGCCCTGGAGCAGGTAGCCGCCGGTCGGGGCCTCCCAGTCGAGCATCTCCCCGGCCAGGAACAGGCCGGGATGGCCGCGCAGCATGGACCGCCCGTCGAGGGCGTCGAGCCGGACGCCGCCCGCCGTCGAGATCGCCCGCTCGATCGGCGCGGAGGCGGTGAGGGTCAGGGGCGCGGCCTTGATCAGCCCGGCGAGCGCCTCGGGATCCGCCGGGAGGGCGGCGCCGGCCGCCTCGCGCAGCAGGCCCGCGGCCACGGGGGCGAGGCCCGCGGCCTTGCGCAGCCGGGTCGCGGCCGAGTCGCCGGGCCGGGCGCCCGACAGGCGGCGGGCGAGGGCGTCCCGGGTCAGGTCGGGACGCAGATCCACGACCAGCCGCGCGCTGCCCCGGGCCGCGATCGCCTCGCGCACGACGCGCGAGAGGGCGTAGATCGCCCCACCCTCGAGACCGGATGCCGTGACCACGGCCTCACCCCGCACCGTGAAGCCGTCGCAGGCGAGGGCCACCCGCTTCAGCGGCGCGCCGGGAAACCGCTCCCGGAACAGATCGGACCACGCCACCGCGAACCCGGCATTGGCCGGGCGCAGGGGCGCCACCGCCACGCCGAGCCTTTCGAGGAGCGGCACCCAGCGCCCGTCCGAGCCGAGCCGCGGCCAGCTCGCCCCGCCGAGCGCCAGGAGGGCTGCCCGGGGCCGGACGGAGAGGGGACCATCCGGGGTCTCGAACCGCAGGCCCTCACCGATCGCCGTGAGCCGGTGGCGGGTGCGGATCCGGACGCCGAGGCGGTCGAGCCGCGCGAGCCACGCCCGCAACAGCGGCGAGGCCTTGAAGCTCTGCGGGAAGACGCGCCCGCTCGAGCCGACGAAGGTCGGTTCGCCGAGCTCCGCGCACCAGGCCCGCAGCGCGTCGGGCGGGAACGCCGCGATGGCGGCGTCGAGGTATCCTGGCGGATGGTAGCGGGCGAGGAAGTCCGCCCGCTTCTCGCTGTGGGTGATGTTGAGGCCGCCGCGCCCGGCGATCAGCAGCTTGCGGGCGACCGACGGCATGCGCTCGTAGACCGCGACCGCGCGTCCGGCCTGGGCCAGCACCTCGGCCGCAGCGAGGCCCGCAGGCCCGCCGCCCACGATGGCGATTGCATTCGTGTCCTCCGGCATCCGCCCGGAGAGCGACAGGCCGCCGGTCCCTGTCAAGGGAGAAGGGCCGACACGCACCGCGCGCCATGGGCCGCCCCGCGGCGTTGCGCTAAGAACCGGGCACGCCCGACCATAGGTTCTTCCCGATCCCGGGCCGCGTGGATATCGGCGGCCCGACGCGCGGCCGCGGGCCGTCCGCGTCCCCTCCTCACGCCGCCCAGGCCCCGTCCGCCCCGGACGACCGGCAGGCGCGGCCCGGATCAGAGGCTCTCCGACACGTGGCCAGCCCCGTCGCCGTCACCGAGATCCAGGCGCAGATCAAGGCGCAGCCCGGCACCCCGCAGGACCGCCTCGGCCCCGCCGAGATCCGCGCGATCGTCTTCGGGCTGATGACCGCGATGCTGCTCGCGGCCCTCGACCAGACCATCGTGGCGACCGCGATGCCGACCATCGGGCTCGCGCTCGGCGACGCCGCCAACCTCCCCTGGATCGTCACCGCCTACCTGCTGGCCTCCACGGCGGTGACGCCGCTCTACGGCAAGCTCTCCGACATCCACGGCCGGCGGATCATGCTGCTGATCGCCATCACGACCTTCGTGCTCGGCTCGCTCGCCTGCGCGCTGGCTCCCACGATGGTGACCCTGGCGCTGGCCCGGGGCCTCCAGGGCATCGGCGGCGGCGGGCTGATCGCCCTGGCGCAGACCATCCTGGCCGACATCATGTCGCCCAAGGAGCGGGCACGCTACCAGGTGGTGATCGCGGGCGTGTTCGTGGCGGCCTCGGTGGCGGGGCCGCTGCTCGGGGGCTTCTTCGCCCAGCACCTGCACTGGTCGCTGATCTTCTGGATCAACCTGCCGATCGGCGTCCTCGCCTTCGCGCTGACCAACGCCAACCTGAAGCGCCTGCCGCGCCACGACCGCCAGCACCGGCTGGACTGGCCCGGGGCCGCCCTGATGGTGCTGGGCTCGATCACCCTCCTGCTCGCCCTGAGCTGGGGCGGCGTGCGCTACCCGTGGAGCTCGGCGCCGGTCCTCGGCCTCCTCGCGCTGGCGACGGTGCTGGGCGCCGGCTTCGCGGCGCGGCTCGCCACCGCGCCCGAGCCGCTGATCCCCACCGAGGTGCTGAAGAACCAAGTGGTCTACAGCGCGACGCTCGCCGCCTGCTTCGCCATGGGCACCTTCATCGGGCTCACCATCTACGTGCCGATCTTCCTCGAAGGCGTGATCGGCCTCTCGGCGAGCGAATCCGGCGTGGCCCTGGTGCCGCTGATGATCGGCACCGTCACGGGCGCCACCCTGTCGGGTCGGTCGATGATCTATTTCCGGCACTACAAGCGCGTGCCGCTGGCGATGATGAGCGTCAGCCTCGCCTGCTGCGCCCTCATCGCCTGGCAGGGTCGGGCGCTGCCCTTCTGGCTGATGGAGGTGCTGTTCGCGCTGCTCTCCATGGGGATCGGAACGATCCTGCCGCTCTCCACCATCGCGATCCAGAACGCGGTAGCGCGCCACCAGCTCGGCATCGCCACGGCCTCGATGAACTTCTTCCGCTCGCTGGGAGGCGCCCTGATCGTGGCAGCCTTCGGCACGATCCTGCTCGGCGGGGCCGCGGGCGGTGCGGCGGGAGGCCACGACGTGGAGAGCCTGATCCGCGGCGCCGATCCGGCCCGCCTCGCCCTGACCTTCCGCTACGTCTTCCTGGCCGCCTGCCTCGGCCTGCTGGCGGCCTTCGCGTTCCTGGCGCTGATGGAGGAGCGCCCCCTGGGGGAGCGCACGTCGCCGAAGCCCGACGCCCGCCCGTCCGCCGACAGCCACGCGTGAGAGCCAAATCTCGGCTTGGCTGATCCTGCGCGCGGCGGGTCTCTTGGAGGTGGTCTGGACCTGCGCGACGAAGCGCTGCCAGGGCTTCACCCAACCCGTCCCGAGCGTCGTCACGGTGGCGGCCGCGCTCGGCAGCTTCGTGCTGCCGGCGCTCGCCATGCGCAGCCTGCCGCTGGGCACCGCCTACACGGTTTGGACAGGCATCGGCGCCATGGGCGCCTACCTGCTCGGCCTCCACGGCGGTCCTGATCGTCACGGCTTGGTGCTGATGAAACCGTCCGGAGACGCGTGAGGCGCAGCGTGCCCGGCCCCGATCGTGCCCTTGATTCGCCCGGATCGCCTCTTACCTCGAACCCATCGGCTGCGGGCCCCTCTGGCGGGCGCTTCCCAGCGCCCGTGATGTCGGAGCCGATGCTTTCCGTCCGGAATCAGCATCAGGTCCCGCCCATGATGGACGTCCTCACCGTCGAATGGCTCGGCAAGCCGTTGTGGATGTGGCTCGGCTTCCACGTCCTGATCGCCTGCCTGCTCGCCTTCGATCTGGGGCTCCTGCACAGGGACAAGGAGCACGAGATCGGGGTGCGGGAGAGCCTCCTGCTCACCGGCTTCTACCTCGCCCTCGGCCTCGCCTTCGGCGGCTGGATCTGGTGGTACCTCGGGCATCAGGCGGGCGAGGAATACGTCACCGGACTCGTGGTCGAGAAGTCGCTGTCGATGGACAACGTCTTCGTCATCGCCATGATCCTCACCGCCTTGGGCGTCCCGCGGGTGGCCCAGCACCGGGTCCTGCTCTGGGGCATCCTGGGTGCGGTCCTGTTGCGCGGCCTGATGATCGGGCTCGGCGCGGCCCTGGTGCATCAGGTCCACTGGGTGCTCTCGCTCTTCGCCGCCTTCCTGATCTACGCGGGCCTGAAGATCCTGCTCTCGGGCGGCGAGGAGGAAGGTGACTTCCGCAACAGCGCCGTCGTGCGCTGGTTCAAGACGAGCTTCCGGGTCACCCCCGACCTGCACGGCCAGCGCTTCACGGTGCGCAAGACCGACCCGAAGACCGGCCGGGTGGCCCTGTGGTTCACGCCGCTGGCGCTCGCCCTGGTGCTGGTCAACGGCGCCGACGTGATCTTCGCCGTCGACAGCGTGCCGGCGATCTTCGCGATCACCACCGACACGTTCGTGGTCTACACCTCCAACATCTTCGCGATCCTGGGGCTCCGGGCCCTCTACTTCGCCCTCGCCGCGATGGTGGACCGGTTCGCCTATCTCAAGACCGCGCTCGCCTTCATCCTGATCTTCATCGGCGCCAAGATCGTGGTCGCCGACACGTTCGGGCTCCTCACCGTACCGCCCTGGGTCTCGCTGGTGGTGACCCTGGCGCTGCTGGCCGTCGGTGTCGCCTACAGCCTGTGGCGGACGCGCGTCGACGCGCTGCCCCTGGACGTCCCGGAGCGGGCGCCCCGGCACGAAGCTCGGGCCCACCGGGCCTGAGCGGTCACCTCGACCGTCGAGTCGCCGCGGACCCTCAGGCCGCCGGCAGGGCCGCGATGAGGTCGCGCAGGGTGGTGATGGTCGAGGCGTCGGCCACGCCATCCACGCGCGCCTGCCGGAAATGGCGCTGGAACGCCGTGACGACCGCGTGCGTGCGCGCCTCGAAGCTCCCGGACACCGGAAGGTCGTAGCCGTAGAGGGCGAACATCGCCTGCAGCGCCTCCACGGGCTGGCCGGCATCGCCCTGCGCGAGGAAGCGGCCGTCCCGGAGGCGGGCGGGTGGCACGAAATGGCCGACCCCCGCGGCCGCGAGGCGGTCCCACGGAAAGGTCTCGCCCGGATCCTCCTTGCGCTCGGGCGCGATGTCGGAATGGGCCAGCACCCGCTCCGGCGGGATCGGCCAGCGGCCGAGAATGTCCCGGGCCAGCGCGATGATCGCCTCGATCTGCGCCTCCGGGAAGGGCGGCAGCCCGCCGGCATGGCCCGGATGGACGATCTCGATTCCGATGGAGCGGGAATTGATGTCCGTCTCGCCCTTCCAGGCGCCCGCGCCCGCGTGCCAGGCCCGGCGGGCCTCCGGCACCATCTGGACGATCCCGCCATCCTCGAACACGAGGTAATGCGCGGAAACCTCGCTCAGTGGGTCGCGCAGCCGCGCCAGCGCGGCGGCCCCGCTCTCCATGCCGGTGTAGTGCAGGACCAGCATGTCGGGACGCGCCGTGCGGCGCGCGCCGTGGTTCGGCGAGGGGGCGACGCGGCGGGCGAGGGAGCTGTCCGGAACGAGGCTCACCGCAACCCGCGCTCCTGCGCGATCCGGTCGTAGGCGGCGTTGATCGCAGCGAGGCGCCGCGTCGCGATCGCCACGGCCTCCGCGGGCAGGCCGCGGGCCAGGGCCCGGTCGGGGTGGTGCTCGGCCACCAGGGCGCGGTGGCGCGCCTTCAGGGCCGCCTCGTCCACGTCGCGGTCGAGCCCGAGGACGAGGTAGGGATCGTCCGGCAGCCGCACGTGCCGGGCGGCGATGCGCTGGAACGCGGCCTCGTCGAAGCCGAAGATGCCCGAGACGGCGCGCAGGTACCGCTCCTCCGCCTCATGGAGCGCCCCGTCGGCGCCCGCGATCTGGAACAGGCCGTCGAGCACATCTTCGAGCAGGGCGGGCTCGTCACCGAAGGTCGTGGCCAGTTGGCGCGCGTAGGCCTCGAAGCCGTTCGTGGTCTTCTTCGCCAGATCGAACAGCCGCTCGACGCCCGGCCGCGCGGCGGGCTCGACCTGCACGACGCGGCCGAAGGCTTCCACCTCGGAGGGCAGCACGACGCCGTCGGACTTGGCCATCTTGGCGGCCAGCGCCACCAGACCGGTGGTGAACACGACGTCCCGGGGCGTCCGGCCGAAGGGGGCACCGACCCGGTCGAGCAGGAAATGCCCCGCGACGCCCCCGAGCAGCGCCCCGAGGGGGCCGCCGATCGCGAGGCCGATGCCGGCTCCGCCGATCTTGCCCCAGACCCCCTGAGCCTTGGTGCCCGGGGTCATCGGTCCGCCGATCCCGGCGTGAATCGTGGATTCGGTGCGGTCATCGTGGGCGGCATGCGTCCGGCACCGGGGACGCGCCCGGCCGAGCGCCGGGATAGCCGCTCCTCAAGCCGTGAGGAAGGGCCGGGACGCGCCCGGCCCCTCCCGCGGCTCAGCGGCAGTAGATGTTGCCGTAGGCGTCGCGGTAGGTCCCGTAGGGGCAGCGCGGCGCGGTCGAGGCGCCCACGATGGCGCCGCCGGCGCCACCGATCGCCGCGCCCGCCAACGCACCGCCCGCCCGGCCCGTGGCGGCCGCGCCGATCGCCGCGCCGGTGAGCGCGCCGAGGCCCGCACCGCCGAGCGCCCGGTCCTCCGGGGTGTTGCAGGCGCCGAGCGAGAGGGCGGCGATGGTGGCGAGGGCGGCGGCGGTCAGCTTCTTCATGGTCCCCAGGACTCCCTTGTGCATCCGGTCCGGCTCTTGGCCGTGATCGTGGCGGATCGCGCCGAGCTTAGCAGGAATCAAATGTCGACTATATGGCCAAGGTTCCACACCGCGCGTGCGCAGTTGCGCCCGGTTCCCGTCTCGCCCTATGCCACCGGCCTGAGGCGGTGCTCCTTGCGGGGCGCCGCGGCACCCTGTCCGAGGATCCCATGCCCACAGCCACCACGATCGTCCGCCGGGCCGCGGTGCGGGCCGACCGCGTCGCCGATACGGTGAGCCTCGACCATGCAGGCCGGACCGCGACCGCCGGATCGCTGGTCGCCGAAGGCGGGCTCGGCTTCGCGGTGGCGCTCGCCAAGGCCGCAATCCTTGAGGACGGGGACGCGCTCCGTCTCGACGATGGCCGTCTCGTCGCGGTGCGGGCTGCCGCGGAGGCGCTCCTTGAGGTGCGCGCCGAGAACCCGGCCCGGCTGATGCGGCTGGCCTGGCAGCTCGGCGGCAACCATGTGCCCGCCGAGATTGCCGCGGACGTCCTCTATGTCCCGGCCTCTCCGGCCACCGCCGAATTGATCCGCGGCCAGGGCTGTGTGGCGACCCCGGTCTCCCGTGCCTTCCGGCCCGAGCGCGCCGCGCACGACCACAGCACCTGCGGCCACGATCATGGCCATGACCATCACGGGCATGATCACCAGGCGCACGGTCACAGTCACGACCATGGCCACGCCCATGACCATGCGCCCAGCCACGTGCATGCCCACGACCACGATCACCACGGGCACGTCCACGGCCCCGGCTGCAAGCACGACCACTAGAGAACGTGCCACCGGAGCGCATGCCGTTCCGGCGCAAGACGGCACATCAAGGCTCAGGATTTGAGAGCGGCGCCCGATCGAAGTCCGATCGGGCGCCGCTCTCGCTTCTGCACCATGCCGTGCTGGATCGGCATCGGCGCCCTCGACGCCTCAGAATGTTCGTCCGACTCACGAACTGTACAATGTAATCATCAACCAGAATTATTACCCAAAATTAGAGGGATATTTGCGGAATTTAACCAAATATATAAGTTTACAGGCCTAATATTTTTCGAATATACTTCAGAATAGATGTTGCGCATGCGACACAGACTCTCGCGCGTAATTACCCACGGGGTGGATCGATCGTCGGTTGAACGCCCGCGGCTGCGCTCCTTGCCGAGCCGAGCTTGCCTCTTGCGCTGGTCGGCTCTTGTGCGCGTCGGATTTCGCTGATTCCCTTGTGAGATGGGCCGCAGCGAACTGGAACGGCTGAGCCGCGAGGAGCTAATCGAGCTGGTGCTGCGGCTGCAGCGGCCAGAGAAGACTTCGCGGACCTCGTCCAAGCCGCCCACGACGGATCGCAAAGAGCAGCGCGCGCAGTCCAAGCCCGGCGGCGCCAAGCCCGGTCACGAGGGTCACAGCCGGGTGCTGAGCACCGATCCCGGTACGATCGTCGAGCATCGTCCCTTGGCGTGCGCGTGCTGCGGCGGCAGCCTACACGCCGCTCTTCCGGCAGAGATCGTCAGCGTCTCTGAGCAAATCGAGCTGCCCGCGGTGGCGCCGCTCGTGACGCAGCACCGCCGGCTCGCGGTCCGTTGCCCGAGTTGCGGGGAGCGGGTCGTCGCACCGGTGCCGGAAGCGGCGCGCGCCACCCCGTTCGGCCCACGGCTGCACGCGGTGGCGACGTACCTGAAGACCTTTCAGGCGCTCTCCTACGAACGGCTGCAGGCGGCACTGTCCGACCTGTTCGGCCTGGCGCTGAGCCAGGGCGGGCTGATGAACCTGCTCCGCCGCGCGCAAGGCTGCTTCCGTGCCGGTCGTGACGCAGCCATCGCGACCCTGCGCAAGGCCGAGGTTGTCGCCTGCGACGAAACCGGCGTGCGGATCGAGGGCTCCACCGCCTACCACTGGCTCTTCCACTCGGCGCAAGCCGTGGTGCACACGGCCTCCCCGACGCGCGGCGCCGTCGTGGTGCGGGAGATGATGGATGGCCACCGACCGGCGGTGTGGATCTCGAACCGCTACACGGCCCAACAGGGCCACGCGGCCGAGCACCAGACCTGGCTGGCGCATCTGGCCCGCGATGTCGCCTATGTCGTCGAGGCCAGCGACGATCCCGTCCCCTGGCGCCTGCAACTCTGGTTGCAGAGCGTGTTCGCCCTGGCCGAACGCGTCACCGACTTGGCTGCCTCGACGCTCTCGGCCAAGCGCCGCAGCTTGGATCGGCAACTCGGCGCCATCCTGGCCACGCCGAGCCGCTGTGACCTGACCCGCGACCTGCAGGCCAAGATCAGCCGCGCGCGCGATCAGCTCCTGGTCTTCCTCGCCTATCCCGGAAAGGTCGAACCGACGAATAACGGCTCCGAGCGGCTGCTTCGTCCGGCCGTCGTGCAGCGGAAGGTGACCAACGGCTACCGCGCCATGTGGGCGGCTGAGGGCGAGGCCGCCATTCGCACCGTCGTCGACACCGCGCGCCTGAGCGGTGCCAATCCATTCGGCACCATCCTCAAGACCATCGGCGCTGGAACCCTGCCATAAAACGCGTGGGTAATTACTCTCGCGCAATGTTTCTGTACGTCGGCCCAGGTTTTGTGTTCCTGGAAGGTCAGACGTGAACAAAATCATTCCATCGGCGGCAATCTTTGCAGCCTTGACGGCCGCTGCCTCGGCCGCAGATCTGCCCCGCCGCGCTCTGCCACCGGCCCCGGTACCTGTTCCGGTCTTCACGTGGACGGGCGCATACTTCGGCCTCAACGCCGGTTACATCGCCTCAACCAAGGACGAGGCGAACACGGAAGGCGTGTTCCGGTGGTCCGATGGGTCTCCGATCGGCAGCTACACGAGCACGGTCACGCTGCCGCGCGACGGCTTCACCGGCGGCGGCCAGCTCGGCTACAATTACCAGCTCACGCCCGGCTCGGGCTTCGTCGTCGGCGTCGAGGCTGATGCGGCCTACACCGATCTCCGGCGCAACTACGGCTTCAGCAGCACCATCCCCGGCATCAATACCTACCGCCAGTCCGGCGACTATCTCGGGACCGTGCGCGGGCGCGTCGGCTACGCCGTCGACCGCACCCTGTTCTACGCGACCGGCGGCTTCGCCTATGCGGGCGAGACTTACCGCACCAGCCCCTTCCAGCTGTCAGACCAGCCGATCTTCCTCGGCAACCGCTCACGCACCGAGACCGGCTACGCAGTCGGTGGCGGCGTCGAGTACGCCCTGCCCACCGATTCCGTCCTGAATGTCTTCCGCTCCAACGCGGTGACGGTGAAGGGCGAAGCGCTCTACTACGATCTCGGCGGCCGCACGATCCCGGTCCTGCCGGTCGGGCGGGGCGCCAGCACCTTCGCGACGCGCTTCCAGAACGAGGGCGCGCTCGGCCGCGTGGGCGTCAATTACAAGTTCGGCAGCTACTGAGCGGTCCTGCCCTGGCCTTCGGCTGGGCATCCCCAGCCCGATCGAACCGGTCGCTCCGTCGAAAGCCGCCCCAGGCGCCGTCTCCTGGGGTGGCTCGCGTTTCGGTCCCGCCTCAGATCGCGTCGCAATCGGGACCGCATCACAGCCGCTTCGGCACCGGACGCCGGCAGTAGCGGCGCGCGTCCTCGGGCGAGAGGCCGTCCTGGGCGGCGGCACATTGGCTGAGCGTCAGCCCGATGCTGGCCGCGTAGGGCTCGTTCGGTGAGAGCGCGTCGCGGGCGAGGTTCGCCACGTAGAACAGGAACGCGGCGGCCGCGAGGACGAGGATCGCGATCACGGCACGGTTCAGCATCGCGCCCGGTCCCCCGTCGCGAGGCGGTTTCGGACGATCATGGGAGCCCGACCAGCAGCAGGGCGAGGGCGAGGATCGCGAGCCCCGTGCAGATCAGCGCGAGCGCGGTGCGGTCGAGCCCGGATCGACGCAGGGCGGCGCGACCGAGCCGGATCAAAATTCGCACTCCGCAGCGACATCCCGCGCCCAGTTCACTGCAGCAGGCCCCAGAGACCCGTGGCCAAGCCAAAGGTGAGCGACAGCATCGCGGCACCGAGCAGGACGCGGTCGATCATGCGGGCAGTCCGGTCCTCCGGTTGGATTTCGACCAATGTGGCGTCTCCTCTGCAGGAGACTGAGACGCGCCTGTTGCTGACCTGTGTCAGCCTGCCGGGCGGCACGCGATCTGAGTGTCCGCGCCGGGATCCCCATACCCGACCCCGGAACGACCGGGTCGGGCACGGCGACGCGGCATCGGAACACCCGGGGGACCCTGCCGTTGGACCGGCATTCCCACCGGAGACGACGCGTGACCACCGATCCGCTGCACAAGTACCCCCGCCCGCCGTTCGAGGCGCAGCCGCAGAGCTTTCCCGGCAAGACCGGACGCATGGCGCCCGAGCCGGATCACGGCGAGGCGAGCTACAAGGGATCGGGCAAGCTCACCGGCAAGGCCGCGCTGATCACCGGAGGCGACAGCGGCATCGGCCGGGCGGTGGCCATCGCCTTCGCCCGGGAGGGTGCGGACGTCGCCCTCTCCTATCTGACGGAAGAGCAGGCCGACGCGGAAGCGGTGGGCGGCTGGATCGAGAAGGCGGGCCGGCGCGCCCTGCTCCTGCCAGGCGACCTCAAGGATGCCGCCTATGCCCGCCAGATCGTCGCCCGGACCGCGGAGACGTTCGGGCGCCTCGACGTGCTGGTCAACAACGGCGCGTTCCAGCAGCCGAACGAGGACCTTGCCGCCATCGAGGATTCCATCTTCGAGGACCATTTCCGCACGAACGTGTTCGGGCCGTTCTACGTGACCAAGGCCGCGCTCGCGCACCTGAAGCCCGGCGCCTCGGTGATCTTCACCTCCTCGGTGAACTCCAAGCATCCGATGCCGTCGCTCATGGCCTACAGCGCCACCAAGGGCGCCCTGAGCAACATGGTGCTGAGCCTCGCGCAACTGCTCGCCGAGAAGGGCGTGCGCGTGAACGGCGTGCTGCCAGGCCCGATCTGGACGCCGTTCATCCCATCCGGGATGAGCCAGGATTCGGTGAAGTCCTTCGGGAGCCAGGTTCCCTTCGGGCGCCCGGGGCAGCCGGCCGAACTCGCTTCGGCCTACGTGATGCTGGCCTCCGAGGAGAGCAGCTACACGTCGGGCGCGCTCGTCACCGTCGCCGGGGCCATGCCGGTCTTCTGAGGAACCGTCCGTACGCGGGCGTGAGCCGTACCGACGGATTAGGACAACGCGCGGGGCCGCCCCCGCTGTCGGCGGATCTCATCGGCGGCGCGCATCGCTCACGGCCCCTTTCAGGCTACGGTCCCGGGTCCAGGCAAGCGTTTCCCGTTGCCGGAATGCCGTTCCAGCTCGGCTCCACCTTTTCAGCACCCTCGTCCTTGCCGGGACGGGGGTGTTGGCTTTTCAGGGTCTATCTCGCGGCGGTTGATCTCCTGAATGGCCGGCTCACGAACCACCGAAGCGGATCGGGCCGTGACCGCCCATGTCGGCCGGACAGCACGGTTAAGTCAACGTTGCGGGGCGATCAGCGCGTCCATGGCCGCCGAACCGCGAACCGCCGCCGAACTGCGCAAGGCTGGCATCATCAGCAGCCAAGAGGTTGTCGCGGCAATCGACGCCTACATGCACAATCCGAACGTAGGCCCTTACCACTTCGCCAGCGGCCACAGCCTCGACATCGCAGCCCTCGTGAATGCTTCGCATGCCTTCGATGCTGGAGCGGTCCGGGCCGCACGAGAGAGCGTTCCGGATAGCGTTGGCGGCCGCCATCATGACGGCTCATCCGACCAAGCCTTACCCTCGACTGAGCCGTGCGACTTCGGCACGTTCGCGCAAAGGGTCACTTCCGCACGCTGGGGTCGCAATTCGCCTGGGCACGTTGACGATCAGGAAGATCGCTCGATGCAGTGGTTCTGGCTCCTTGTGATCTTGGCTGTCGTCGGAGCCGGGGCCCTCGTCTTAGGAACGGGACTGATCGAGATCGGCGGCGTGACGCAGCCCTCGAACTGGCAAGCAAAGTGAGCACCCGACTGAGCGGCCAACCGAGGAGGATGCGGTGGTCTACGTGCTCACCATCATGCTGGCGGGATCCGGCTCGGCAATCGGGTCGGTTGAATTCAACAGCAAGCAGGCGTGCGAAGCGGCGGCCAAGTCGATTGCAGAGGCTGGTCGACCCTCTGCTGGCGCCTCCGCGATCACCATGTGCGTAGCGAAGGGGTAGGCTCGCACCGCATGCTCTCGCGGCGTTCGTGAAGGGTATGCTCAGATCTGAGCGGACCACTTTGGCCCTGAGGCCGTCCGCCGCATTTCGTTGCTTCGAAGCTGGGACCACATCCCAGTCCGCTCGTCCTGAGCCTTCGACATCGGCCGCGGCGTGATCGCCGGTTCAACTCCATGGCTTCCATCAAAATTCGTGCGGCTGGTGACGGGACCTATGCGGTCTGTCGTAACGGAGCCGCCGTCGCCTCTGGCCTGACCCGAGCCCAGGCAGACCACTTAGTGGCGGTGCTCGGCTGGATCTCATAGGGCACCTGCAATTCCTACTGCCGCCCGCACCGGACGCGCGAGCGGCGTTCGTGAGGTCGGCGGATCAGGCGCATTCGCCACAGCTACAAGCGTCACCAATCAGCGTACCCGGCTGGTGTCGGCACGCCTGTGAGGGGGCGGTTTGTCGACAGTCCACGCCCGTCTCAAGCTCGCCCCCCAAGCAGTCAGGGCGGGCGTGGATGCCGAAGGCCCACCAATGCGAAACGGTTTCGCATTTGGCTGTCCCAAGCTTGGGGCCGCTACCCAGATCTGGGGGAGCGGCGGGCAGCTTAGGATTTTCGCCAACGGTTGAACCTACCGGCCGGCCGGTTGTACCGTCGCTGAGCCGGCACTTGCCGACCTCCGCGCCCTCTCGGAAGCTTCTCCCCCCCCTCAAGGCCGACGAGAGGGCGTGGATGCTGTCACTGAGAAAGTCTCTAGGGAGCCGACTGTCTCAGGTGCGCGAGTGGTGCAAGCGTGGCAGCATATTTCCGAGCCCGGCTTATCCTGCTGGCTCGAGGGTGACTGATGACTTCGCTGCCGTCCCTCCAGAGCCGAGGTTTGTCGGAGGCCGTCTATGGCACGGAAGGATCAGATATGATCGCCGAGCCTGCCTCACCTGAGCGGCTCTCCGAGGTTCTACGCCTCTGCACCATGCTCGCCGACCGGGCGCTCGACGCAAGGATCATGGACCGGGCGGTTCCGCCGGATCAGGCCGTCGCATTGGCGAAAGCCGCGCGCCTTCTGCAGGATCACGGCGTGGACTGGCCACCTCTTCTGACGCAGGTGCTGCACGAGCTGGCGGGCATGGACGGCCAAGATGTCACTGACGAGACCCCGTCAGACGCTCCGCGGACCCTCCCAGATGTCGACCTGCACGGTTTGACGCGCTTCTTCGCAGGCTTCCGCAAGGAGCGGGGATGACCGCCGGTCCGGAGGTGATCCCCGAGAATGGCGGCAGAGCGGGGTTCCGGTTCCAGGAGTGGGAGGGACAGGAATGATCGCACGTCGCCTGTCCGCGATGGGCGTCGCCATCGTCTTCGTCGGCACGACGAGGGCCCTTGAGGCGGCAGGCGTCGAGTATGCCGTGGGAGATTGCCTCGTGGCCGCGGCCGTGGCGACCCTGCTCACGGCAGCATGGCCATCCGCATGAACGCTGGCTCGGAATTTCTCCCCGAGAACGGCGCCGGGGCCGGGATCCGGTTCCGGGAGCGGAAAGGGTAGGCATTGGGGCCGTCAGGACGTACTACTGAACACCTGAAGGGGAAGGGCTCTCTGAAATGAGCGATCCGGAACCAGATACCATCTTTCGGAAGCGGCTAATCTGCCTCGCCTGCGATGAGCTGCGCCCCTTCGTCAGAATAGCGACTGGATCGGAGCTTGATGCCATCGGCCGCATATACGGTCGCTTCAGGACCGGCGTGCCGCTGAAGGGCTTCGACACTGGGCGGGATCGCCCGTGAGCCAGCTCAGATCCGATCTCGCCCTTGCATTCCAGGCAGCGGTGGCGCGCGTCCAAGGTTTCTCAGCCGCCGACGGTGACTTGCTCGAAGCGGTCCACCGAACGATCAGCGCTCCGATGCGCTTCGTGGATCCAAACCCCGACATACAGGACGCACAGGCTCACTTGGCCGAGCGGATTGATGCCCTACAGGAGCTTCTCAGATCGCCAGACGGAGCCAGCCAGAGGCTTCAGGATCAGACGCGGCGCGATGCGTATGGGGCTGTCGAGGCGCTACAGCTGGCAATCTTCGAGCATGGATGCGCGTCGGCCGCTGCTGATCGCGTGGGGCTTGGCGTTCAAGGCAAGCGGATCTGACCACATTCCCGCCTCGTGGAAGAGGCGCTGAAGCGATGTGCCAACCCGCGGAGGTTCAGTCCTGCAGGGGACCGAACTCTGCTTCGAGCATAGCTATGTGGGCGCGGGCTTCCAGGATGCGGATCCGGTGACAGCGGCATACCGCGCGCAGGGCTTCGATTTCACCGTGCCGGCCGTTCCTATCCTCCGCGTACGCGATACGGGCGAGCTCCGCGACCGTGACCTCATCAGCGACGATGCCGCCAACGAGAGCCCGGATCAGGGTCAGAGCTTGTTCCCGCATAGGTGGCCCCGGCGTTCCGCGCCCAGCTCTCTGCCAGATCAGGTACGACCTAGCGCGAGCGGCTGGAACTTATCGGGCTAACCTCAGCGCATCGTCTTGTGTTCTCGCAACCTCGCGTCCGGCGGCATGGCTTCCCGAGTTCGTGTGTCGTGGCTCGGCCTTATGTCTTCCGGCCTCACACTCACTATCCAGGAGCCATCGGTGATTAGGTTCTTGCAAGAACGCGTCTTAAATGACAGCGGCCCAGAGTTTTCTCGCTTTTCTGAGCGCACAGCATAGAGATCCTGCCGTATCCGCAGATGCAACTGACATAGCATATTTTGCGCCGCAGAAAGCCAGTTTCAGCCAACGGCTACGCCTGCCTCATCTCACACTTAATCGGCCAATCTATCGGCACTGAAAATCTCTTTCTGGAACGCACAGCGGCGTCGATGTGTTTTATGCGTCTTAGACAGACGGAGCCTGTGATGCGTACCTCTATCGCTGCCATCCTCCTCGTGAGCACGCTCGGCTCGGGCGCGCTCGCCCAAACGACGACGACAGGTTCGCCCGCCTCGCCGGATGCGAAGACCAGCCAACAATCCGGCGGTCAGCAGAGCGTCACGCGACCCAACACCGACAAGATGACCCCGGACAGCACCTCCCCTGGCAGCGCCGCCAACACGAAGCTGGAGAAGGGCGCAAACAGCTTCACGGAAGGCGAGGTCCGGTCGCGGCTCGACAAGGCCGGGTTCAAGGATGCCAAGGACCTCAAAAAGGATGCCGACGGCATTTGGCGCGGCACCGCCACGCATGGCGGCCAGCAGGTGAGCGTCGGCCTCGATTTCAAGGGCAACGTCGCCGCGCAGTGATCCAGAGCTCACCGAGGAGATTTCCCATGGCCCAACAGACCATCACCGCGCTCTTCGACCGCTACGAGGATGCCAGCACCGCCGTTGGTAAACTCGAAGCCAGCGGGATCCCGCACGCTGACATCAGCATCGTCAGCAACAACGAAGGAGATCGCCACAGCGCCTTGTTGAGGGGTAACGAGCATCACGTGAGTGACGATACCCGGGAGAAGGCCAAGGATGGCACCGGAACAGGCGCTACGCTGGGGACTGTGGTCGGCGGTGCGGCCGGTCTACTCGCGGGTCTCGGCTTGATCGCGATCCCCGGTGTGGGGCCGGTCGTCGCCGCGGGTTGGCTCGTCGCCACCCTGACGGGTGCAGGGATCGGTGCAGCAGCTGGCGGCCTCGCTGGCGGACTGACGGGTGCCGGTGTCAGCGAGAAGGATGCCCATGCTTACGGCGAGGGTGTCCGTCGCGGCGGCACGCTCGTCACGGTCCGTGCCGACGAGGCTCGCGGTCCGATGGTGATGGACATCCTGGAGCAGCATGGTTCGGTCGATCTCGACCGGAAAGCCAATGCGTGGAGGGCGGAAGGTTGGTCGCCGCCGGTGGCGACGGATGCCACCGCTACACCGGGTGCAGGTCTGACCGCCGGCCGGGGGCGTGTTCGCTCCTACCCAAACGCTGGCGGATCGTTCTGAGCCGGGGTTCAGGCACGTATCTTGGCAATGATGGCCAGCGCCATCCCTGCCCATGAAGGCATTGGCGCTACCGATGCGCGCGAAGGCCCCCAGCCGTAAAGCTATGGGGCCTTTTGCATTCTACGCCTCGGCAGGCTCGTTCGCCTTCCGCGTCCGACCGGCGCGGTTCGGCTTCTCAGAAATCGTCCCCTCGACGGCGGCAGCCTTCGGAGCCGCCTTCCGACGCCGATTACCCAGACCCAAGCTCTTGGCTAGCGCCGAGCGCTTCTCGGAGTAGCTGGCCGCCGTCATCGGGTAGTCGCGCGGCAGCCCCCACTTCTCACGGTAGGCTTCGGGTGTGAGACCCCTGATCGTCAGGTGACGGCGCAGCGTCTTGTAGGGCTTTCCATCCTCGAAGCTGATCAGCGCGTCGTGGGAGATCGACTTCCGGATCTGCGCAGGGGTCAGCTTCGGGGCCGGCTGAGTGCCGGTCGCGCTACCCTGTCCGAGCCCGGTGAGCGCAGCGTGCGTGCTAGCAATCAATGCCGCCAGTTCTGAGACGGGAACAGGGTTGTTCGCCACGTAGGCTGAGACGAGGTCCGCCGTCAGCCCGGTGTAGTCGACGCCTTCCGGCTCGATCCCCTCCACGACTGCGTCCACGATGCACCTATTTTCGAGAGAACAAGCACATTGCGCCGGCAGACCCGAGGATGCAATGCAATACCACCTGTATTGTTCATTTCTTTAATCCGCTAAGCTGAAACGATGCACGTCCCTGACGTTGAGACTGCCGCCATGATCATCGCCGAGAAAGTGATCTCGGCCTTCGAGCGCGAACGAGGAGGGGCGGGCGGGTTCATCGGCGCTGGTCGCGACATGGCCCTGGGCGGCTTGATGCGCGAGCTGTTGGGCGTCATGCCGACAGACGACAGCGACGTGCTCGCCGCGGCCTACAATCGCTTCTTGGACAGGCTCGCGGCCATGAGCACGCCGGGCCCGCGGGTCGAGGCCGTCGACCCTGACGATGGCTCCGTGACGATGCGGCAGGGGTAGGCGGCGGCCTCACTGCGCCCAGACCGACCCGCGCTCCGGTCGGATCGCGCGGCGCCGGTGGCGGCCGTAACGGTCATCAGACGCGCCGTGTTCTTGGGTTGGGTGCCCACGGCATCCAGGCTACGGCGAGCAGATGGTTGCCGGCTCGCCATGACAGGACCTATCGGCGGCGCTCCTGCGTTGAGCCCCACGTGTCTTCAGCAACGCGCAGGTGAACCATGGCGGTCGATGTCCGGTCCGAGCTGCGTCGCCCCGTAGCCTTCAGCTTCGCCGTGGTCGCGGCCGTGCTGCTGGTCTGGCTGCTCGTCGTCACCGCCGTCCATTCGAAGCACCGCAGAGCCTTCGAGCAGCAGATCAGCATGCTCCAGACGGAGCAGGTCCGGCTGCAAAGCGAGCTTGCGCAGCAGCAGCTGGCCACGGGCACGCTGTCGGCTTTGCAGGCTAAGATCGCGGCGGCGGAGCAGCAGGGGCGCCAAGCCACTCAGGAGGTCGAGCAGCTGCAGGCCCGCCTCGCGACACTGCGCCAGGAGCAGCAGGCGGCCGAGCAGAAGACGGGTGCAGCGACTAAGGAGCAGCAGGCGCAGACACAGCGCCTCAGCGAGTTGCAGACCCAAGTTCAGCAGGCCGAGCAGAAGATCGCGCCGCTGCGTGAGGCGGCGGACAAAGCCGATCAGGCTGCTAAGGCTCGCACCCAGGATTTGGCGAATATCGGTGCGCGGCTTGAGGAGGCGCGCCAGCAGGAGGCTAAGCTGCGCGGCGACCTCGCGGCCTTGACGCAGGAGAGCGCCGCCAAGTCGGCTGAACTCGCCCAGGCCGAGCAGAGCCAGCAGGCCGCTCGCGAGGGGACCGCAGCCGCACAGAAGGCCCTCTCGGAAGCAAAGGCTGAGACCGAAAAGGTGTCGAAACAGCGCGCTGACTTGGAGCAGGCGATCAGCGGTCTGAGCGCGAACCGGGACAAGCTGACGGCCGACGTCGCTCGAACCGACCAGCAGCTTCAGCAGGCACGCGACAGCCTCGCTTCTGCGCAGAAGGATGCGGCTACCGCTCAGGCGGACCGGGATCGTGTCACCGCTGAGCGCAGCCAAGCTGAGGCCGCGGTCAAGAAGCTCCAGGACGCCCGAGACGGATTGAACGCCGAAGTGACGGCTCTGCAGAAGCGGCAGGCTGACGCTCAGGCTCAGCTCTCCACTCTGAGCCACAGCTTGGCTACACGAAACAAGGAGCTGGCCGAACTCGACAGGCAGGTACAGTCGGCTCGCCAGGAGCTAGCAGACCTTCAAAGCCAGCTGGCGGGTGGTCGTAAGCGGCTCTCTGATCAACCTGCGCCCGCAGCGCCGGTGCAGGCTCCAGGTGCCGAGCCGAAGCCGCAGTGAGCTACTAGGGCCTGAACCCAATCAGCTTGACCGTGAGGTGTCTGCTCTCGACCCATTGCAGACGGTGCGTATGCCTCCAGAGAACTTACCCATCAGCTGGTTCAGTTGCGAAATTCGCCAGCTCGCGCGAGGCGAAACCCCAGTATCAGAACGCAGCCGCGGCCAGGAAGCAGAGGATGCCCGCTGCCAACATCACCAGCCCCGGCCAGTTTGCCCGTGGGCTGAAGCCGGCCGCGCTATCCGTCCGGCTCCTGGCTTTAAAGCGCCCACCCCAGAGTGCCGTAAAGGCCGTGAGCAGGAGGCCGCTGATGAAAAGCAGCACACCAGCCCAGACAAGGATCAGCCTTGGCTCAAGGGCAGCGGCCGCGCTCATCGCAGACACTCGTGCTTTGGTTTCGGTCCTCGCATGACTACAGGACCGCTGAACGGTTCAATCAGAACGCCCCATTCAGCCAGCGCCCGCGCCTGAACCCTCGAGCAGGAACGAGATTTTCACGTTGACCCGGAACTGGGTCACCTTGTCGTTCTCCACGACGGCTTCGAACTCCTTGACCCAAACGGACTGGAT
The DNA here is from genome assembly GCF_054611515.1 of Methylobacterium sp. CM6257. Taxonomy (NCBI): domain Bacteria; kingdom Pseudomonadati; phylum Pseudomonadota; class Alphaproteobacteria; order Hyphomicrobiales; family Methylobacteriaceae; genus Methylobacterium; species Methylobacterium sp. CM6257. Next base: position 3,992,282 of record NZ_CM137735.1, on the reverse strand, counting down.
GCCGCGGAGGGTGCTGGATGCGCGCTCGACCGCTTGCTTGATCGCGTCTTCGTAGCCTTGCGGTGATTGAGCTGAAAGTTCGAGGAACTTCACCACCGACATGGTTGCCTCCCTTGCGGGTGAGACACGTGATGCTATGCCCGACCCAACAGGGAGGCAATCCTCTGCTGAACAGCGGCTTTCCACCCTTCTCGGACGTCGCCACGGCCAAGCTGATTGAGTTCAGACCCTAACGCCAAACCGTTGGCCCCCGCTGCGTCTCTGGGCCGCTTCACAGCATGCCCTTCCGGTGCATGACGCTGCTCGCCCATTCCATCCGGGCGGGGTCGACCGCCTCTCCGGCCTCGATCTGGCGCAGGACGCCGATCATGCCGTCCAGCTCCTCGTCGGTCATGCGCTCGGGACCGGGCTTCAGGTCGGGGTAGAGCTTCTCCAACCGCACCATGCGGGCTTTCAGTGTCGTGGACACAGCCGGGCCTCCATCTCGATGTAGTGCTCGCGAACGTCGCGATCATGCGCCCTGATCTCTACAATCAGGGCCCGCTCCTCCGGGTCGGTTGCGGCGTCCCACTCCGCCATCAGCTCGTCGATGCCGCCAGCCGCGGTCACCAGTCGGTGCAGCCGGTCGAACAGCAGCTGCTCGACCTCCTCGTAGGACAGGTGATCGTATCGGCCGGTACCACGCTGCGCCTCTAAGCGGGCGAGGCGTGCTTCTAGCGCTCGGAGCCTCATCTTCCCCGCGCCTCCAGTGCCGCCATCCGTCGATGCAGTTCGGTCGCCTCAATGGCTCGGACATGTACATCGAGGGTCTTGCTGATCTCGGCCGCTTCGGCGGGGGTCAGCTCGCCCGCAGCCACCGCAGCCACGATGGCGCCCGTGGCTTTCGGCAGATCGTCTGTGGTCACGATCTCTGGCAGGTCGAAGCTAATCGGCCGATCCTTGCGAGGCGGCAGTATCCGGTCGAGGCATAGCCGGAGCGCGGTCGGATCCCCGTCCTGCGCCATCTCCACGGCCTTGCGCAGGATGCTCTCGGCATCGCCGTCGAGGATCTTCTCCAGGGCCACGGTGGCGCGATTGCGCGAGCCCTTGGGGCGGCCGGCGGGATTGCCGCTTCGGCCCGGCTCGAACTGGGTGTCCTCTCGCGGCATCGATCAGCGTCCAGTCAGGGCGACCTGTAGACATCAAGCCAATATCAGGTCAGATATATAGCATATGCTATAATTTTTCACGTCCGGGTCCTCAGCTGTCAACGTCCGCAGCCTTTCGGTCAGCCATCGCCGTGCTGCAGCGGCCGCTTGCCGGCGGACCTCGTGGGTGCTGTACCAACCGTCCCGCCGCGCAAGCGTCACGTCAAAGCCCGCCGATCCCATCAGGTTGATGAACGAGCCAACCTGACTGGGTTCACCACGCCGGTCGCATCCTCCCCTCATCTGGTCCGACGGCTTCGGACCGAGGCTCTCAGGAGGTCGTGTCATGGTGCGGTCTAGGATGCTGGGAATGGCGGCGGTGCTCGCGGCGGGTCTCGCCACCGCCACGACTGCGAATGCAGCGCCGTTCGGGTACGGGCGGCCTGATGGCGACGGGCTGCTTGAGCGTGTGGCCGGCGGCTGCGGCCCGGGCTTTCACCCGAACCCGTGGGGTCATTGCCGCCCGAATGGTTGGGGGTGGGGCGGTCCGCGCGGTCCCTACGGTGGACGGCCGGGCTACGAACACGGCGGTTACGAACGCGGCCCTGGCGGCTACGAGGCCCGCGTCGGTTTCATGGCAGCTGGTGACCTCAGCGGTTGGGCTGGTCAGGGCGTCATCCTGACAGCCCACCCCTGACGCACGGGCGACGTTCGGTCGCCTACGCCGCGGATCAGCCGGCGATGGCGGCTTGGAACCGCGCTATGCGGGTGACCATCAAGAAGGCGAAGGCCGCCCTGCGCGTCATGGCCCGATTAATCCGGTTCGAGCTTTAGGTCCGGGGCAGTAAGCACCTCAGGCGGCAAGACGCCATGGTTAGGCTCAGCTCGCCGTGCGGTTGCCCGCCGTCCGTTTCATGTCGAGACAGTGATCGTAGGACGCGTTGAAGTCGTGCGAGGTCAGGCCGGGAAAGACTTTTCTCACCTCCGCGTAGAGCGCCTCGAAATTAATTTCGCCATCGCTGGCGTGAGGAAAGGGCCAATCCATCGTCAGCATGTGCTTGGCGATGTCGTCGATGGTGTAGGGCGCGGTCATCGCATCACTCCGTCAGGTGGGCGTCGAGGTGTGCGCCGACCACCATCAACAGATGGGCAGCCTCGGCGAATTCCTGAAGCGCCGCAACCGCCGCGTGATGCTGGAGGCGGCTCGCGTCATCTCCGACCTCGATACTCACAGCTGCTGTGGGCGCCATCTGCCGTACCGCTTCGATGCCGGCGGCCAAAGCGGCTTCCTCGCGCAGGGTCATCTTCCGCCCTCTGTGATGCCGGACCATGCCGCGGCCAGAACGGCAGCGCGGGTCTTGGCCCGGCGAGGATCTGCGGCCGTGATCTCCCGCTGTAAGGCGGCAAGGGTTGCCGGCCCGCCGGCCGCGTGCGCCTCGCGGCCCTTGCGGATGAGGGCTGACCGGAAGGCGAGGGCGGCCGGGGCCTCGACACCGTGACGCTCAATGCTCTCGACGAGGGCAAGAATGCTGGCGGCGGTCATGCGCTTACCTCATCAGCATGGCGTAGGACGGGAAACCAGAAGCCGTCTGGTCGGCATCTTGCCTTGGAGAGGATATCAAGCGGAGGTCGACCATGCTCATCCGGTGCGGCTACACCGTCGCCCTCGACACGTTCGGCCCCACGCCGATGGTGCTGCTCCTCAACGTGCGGCCGGAGCGGCAGCCCGACCTTCGCAGCCGCGAGGTCATCACCTTCGACCCGCCGGTCGCGGCCAGGGAGTTCCGCGACCCGTTCGGCAACGTGGCCACGCGCATCCTCGTCCCAGGCGGCCGCATCACCATGACCGCAGACTTCCAGATCGAGGACCATGGTCGGCCGGACGCGCACGCACCCGAGGCCACGCAGATCCCAGTGCAGGACCTGCCGGACGAGGTGCTGCCGTTCCTGCTCGCCTCGCGGTACTGCGACACCGACAAGCTCTCGCAGACCGCCTGGGATCTGTTCGGCGGCACGCCGGAGGGCTGGCCGCGTGTCCAGGCCATCGTCGATTATGCGCACGGCCGACTGCGCTTCGACTACATGCAGGCCGACGCCACCCGCAGCGCCTTCGACGGCCACGCCCAGCAGGTCGGTGTGTGCCGTGACTTCGCGCATCTCGCCATCGCCCTGTGTCGGTGCATGAACATCCCAGCGCGCTACGCCACTGGCTACCTCGGCGACATCGGAGTGCCGAAGGATCCCGCCCCGATGGACTTCTCCGCGTGGTTCGAGGTCTTCCTCGAAGGGCCGGAGGGACCGCGCTGGTACACGTTCGACGCGCGGCATAACCGGCCCCGCGTCGGCCGCATCGTCATGGCCTACGGGCGTGACGCCATCGACTGCGCGATCACGACGAGCTTCGGCCGGGCGCCGCTCGCTGGCTTCACCGTGCACACCGACGAGGTGACCAGATAAGATCATGGTGCGCAGATGGGCGCGCTGCTCGGCTTGATCGGAGTGGCTGCGGAACGGCCCCCAGGCTTCGGACGCGGGGATCACGCAGCGCTCTCCGGAGCCGGGCTACGACCCACACCACACGCACCTCGGATTTGCACACTCCCACACCACCCACACCCCCTAATAGGGAGGTGTGGGGCCTCATTCGCCGGCCCATGCGCCCACCTCCACGAACGGGGTTGGTCGGCCCTTCTCGTTGGTGCCGGAGACCACCGCGAACATGCCGTTCTCGATCCAGATCTTGAGCAGCCGCTTGATCTTCTCGCGGTGCGCCTTGTCGGTTGGGTCCAGTTTCAGGACGCGGGCAATCGGCTTGCCGACCCAGTCGTTGGCCTGGACGTTCTCGCGCCAAGGTCCCGTCGACCGGACCTCGGTCTGAACCGCTCGCAGGTCGGCCGTGGTGACGCCGGCCAATGGGTCTGGCCATTGCCAAGCCGTGACCACGCCCACGCTGTCGCTGTCCAACTGAGTGCCAATACCGATGCCGCCGACTGTGAGCGGTTGCCCGTTGCCGAGGTCGACCGACGCCATCTTGAACCAGGAGGAGCGGTCGGTGAGCGGCGGCGCGAGGTTGGCCTTGCCGTTGTCGACCCGGAAGTAGAGGCGCCGCTGCTCGACGCCGGCACGCTCAGCTTCCTCGTTGGAGATGGTGTTGAGGACACGGCCGGACCGGGCGGCCGAGAGCAGCGCCACCGCACCGCGTATGTCCTCCATCACGGTGTCGTTGCCGCCGGTCTTGCGGGTGTGGTGCACAAGCTCGATTGCGCAGCCAGTCTCGTCGGCAATCTTGCCCCAGAGCTTCGCAACCCGGTCGATGGCGCCGTTGTCGTTCTCGTTGACGGCGTGGCAGCTCACGAACGGGTCGATCTGCACCACGTCGATGCCGTTCTCTCGGATGGTCGCCTTGAGCGCCTCGACCACCGGCACGGCGATGGTCACGCCGTCACGCTTCTGTTCGGCCACGATGATCGGGTCGTCCCGGCCAGAGTTCACGAACAGGTGGCCTTCGACGTCCTCCTGGCTGATTTCGTACTGGATGCAGGCTGCCATGATCCGGCGCTGCATCTCCTCCAGCGGATCCTCGCCGTTCCAGATCAGCACCTTGAACCTGCCGTGCGGCTGGTGCCCGATCAGATTGCGGCCAGTCGCCATCGCAAGCCCGTCGGCCAGCACGAGCGACGACTTCCCGACGCCCCCCGGCGCGGCCGTCACGCTGATGAACTTGCGGATCAGGTGTCGCTCCAGCACCCACTGACGGCGTGGGATGGTGGCGGGGTCGGCCCAGACGAAGGGCCGGGCCTTGAAGGTCAGGGGCGGCGGGGCCGCAGTCGCGCCGTGATCCGCCCCCGCATCCATGTCCGGACCCGCGCTTGCGAAGTCGGTTCCCTCGTCCCGGCGGCTGCCGCGCCAGCCCAGATCTTCTGGGCGCACGCCGATCCGGTCGCACAGCCAGTGGGCGGCCTCGGCGGCCGTACTAGCGCCGCCGTGCTCCAACACGAGCGAGATGGCCGTGCGCTTCCCTTGGTTCGCGTCGCCCATGTCTCCGACGCCGAAATCCTTGGCGCCGGAAGGGCTGATCGACAAATCTTCTTCAAGGTCTCGGCCAAGATCGCGCGAGGACACGCGCCACGCACCGTTGTTCGACTGATAGGCGGTCGGAAAAAGCGCCGGCACCCACGCGCCGAGATTGGCGAAGGCGCGGTCGTTGACGTTCTTCCAGAAGGGGTTGGCCTCGTTGGCGCCGAAGAACGTGCTGTGGACCCGACCGCCGCTGGCCGCCTGCTGCGCGCGCTGGCTGGTCGTCCCGCGGGCCGCGTTGGCGGCTCCGGCCTGCTCCCGCTTCTCGTTCTGCTTGCGCTCCTGCGCCCGCACCATATCGGCGGCCGCTTGCTGTGCCGCTTGGTACTGTTCGGCACGTTCAGTCAGGTATGCGAGGCTGCGAGGCGCCTCACGGATCTCGGTCGGCGTGCCCGGGACGTGCTGGCCGGTGATCGTGAGATACCGGCCGTCCGCGTAGATCTCGACGCCTGCCGGGTGATTGACCACGCAGTTGGCCTTGCCCTTCACGATCAGGCGCAGGCCCTCACCTGATGGGGAAATCTCCGTGTAGGTTTCGGCGAAGTCGACCACGACTTGCGCCCAAGCCTGGATCTTGCCGGTTTCACGGTCTCGGCAGCCGTCGAGGTCGATCCCGCTAAGGGGCCTATCCTTGGTCAGGACGAAGCCGACGCCGGGCAAGCCGTCGCGCGAGGCTCGGTTGGCGGCCACGTCGTAGCTGGTCCAGGTCTCCGGGTCCGTTGAGGATCCGAATTGACCCGTCCGCGCGTTGAGCGGCGGCTTGTCCCACTTCGACTTCTTCTCCTTCCAGAAGTAGTCCCACGCGACCCAGTGGGGGAGCGTGCGCAGCTCCTGAAGGGCCGGAGTATCGGGTAGGCCGCGGAACGGCGGAAAGGTCGGCTTCGGCGGCCGGGTGGGCTGAGCAGATCCTGCCATCAAGCAGCACCTCCGAAACGCGGGGAAGGTTCGTTGAAGGCACCGCCGACCCGGTGGGGCGCAGAGTGTTCGCTGGGGTCGCCGCGCAGCTCGAAGTGACGGCACCAGTCTTCAGCGCCGACCACGGGCCACGCCGCATTCTCACCACCGAACGCCTCGGGATTGATCCGCGGCGGGTTGGCGCGACACTGGCCGGTCGGCCTGCGACCGGTGATGGTGAAGCCGCCAGGGCCGTTCCGGACGACACTGACGTGATCCCAATGGCTCCAGGCGGTGCAGTTCGCGCAGGCGAGCGCCCCCACGGGCGGGCGGATGATGCGCGGCTGTGTCATCGGCCGTCTCCATCAACAGGGCGCAGGGTCTCGGCGGCTTTGGTAGCGGCGAGGATCGCCCGGCCGGCGCACGCGAGCGCGTGAACCATCCCGGGCGTGTCGCCGGTATCCGCGAGGTTGCTGGCTGCAATCGCGTAGGACGCGGCAACCTTGGCGTACTCGGCGACCGCGTCTTGGATGAGCGGTTCTCCGGTCCAGAGGCGTGAGGGGGGATGAAGCGCCGACATCAACGCGCTTCCCTCACCTGCGGGCCGATCCCGGCGAGGCCGGAAAGGACGGCGGCCACGGGCACCGAAACGCCCCAGCGATGGGCAAGGCGCTCGTTGACGCGGGCCTGCATGGCCTCGGCGTCCGGGATGCTCTCTGTCGGCCGGATGACGATGGAACGGCTGTAGGTCTTGGATTTTACGATGGCTCTCCTGCGTAGGGAGCCGGTCGAAAATCAGTGGCGCGGAGCGCGCGGATGTCCTATCTGAGCGTTGTCCAGGCGCTGATAGCCATTCGCCGCCGGTCCTGATCTTCGGGGCCGGCGGTTTCGTTATGCGGCGAGGGTCTGCGGAGCCGGCGAATGTGCGGGCAGGCCAAGCATCTCGCGCAGCTTTGCGGTCGGGACGCGGTACTGCCGCCCGATCTTGATTGACGGGATCTCCCCAGTCTCACGAGCGCGATAGGCGGTCTTCCGGCTGATGCCGAGGACGCGGCCCGCCAGCTCCACATCCACTGTCGGCTCTGTCAGCACCCGCATGATGTCTTCGGACATCCGAACCTCGCTATTAAGCACGACATTTGCCGCGCAATTAATTGCTATCACACCTCAATGACCCTAGTCACTACTTCTTGCGCGGCGCGCATCGTGCGTATATTCGGCGACCACCAGATGGGAGCCGTTGTCATGAACGAGCCTGCGCAGAGGAAGAGGGGTCGGCCGCCGAAGCCCGCTGACGAGCGGAAGGGACACAACCTGACTTTCCGAACCCGCGCAGACTTTCGGGATCGGCTGGAACAGGCCGCAGCTCAATCTGGTCGATCCGTCACCGAAGAGGTTGAGCTTCGCGTCGAGCGGTCATTTGAAATTGACCGAATTATACGCGGCTACAACGATCTTATGAGCGTTTTCATTGAGAACGGAGAGAATGCACGTAAGCTTGCAACGTCGTTGATGGCTGTTGTCTCTATAGTACAAGACCAGAAATCAAAGGACGGCCGTCAAATCGGAAGTGAGAATTGGCTTAACAGCCCGGCGACTAGAGCCGGGGTGCGACTTGGTGCTATTTCGTTGATTGAGCACTATGCGCCAGCGATAGACGACGAGGAACTATCGAGGCTTGACGCCGAGACCCGCTCCGACATTGCTCGCGCCGAAACTATCGCAAAGCTTCAAGTGATGATGGCGACGGGTAGAGCCAGCGAAATGCTTGATCTCGTTGCGCATCAGAATGATACACTCACTTAATACCACAGCCAATCACTAGAAGATATTTGAGCTGAGATTGCATCATCTCAATTTCTTACGTTCTAGTATGCCTCCTTTACTCTGGTGAGTAGCAACGGAGGCATCCCATGCGCCCGCTCGTCTATTCCGATACGATCACGATCCGCACGGATGCGGATCTGCGCCGCGCGATTGACGCTGCGGCCCAGCGCGAAGGCGCCTCGGCCAGCGAGTGGGTAAGGCGGGCCTTGGGTCCATCGTGCGATCCGATAGCCCGCCCCGCACGCCTACGCCTGCCGCCCCGGCGACACGCCTGCCAGTGGCCGCCTGACCGATGGACCTGCGCTCCGACATCCTCACGGCCTGCCTGGATCGGGTCGACGGCGACGTAGAGCCGGCCACGCCGCTCCAAGTCCGGACGATTGCCCGCCAAGCCGAGAACGCGGCGCTGCTCCGCGCCCTTCGCGATACCGCGGAGGAGATCGTTGAGACCTGGAGGGGCCGGCGGCTCCAGCGGCTTACGAGTGCCTGCGCCGCCGCTTGCGTGGCGCGGACGACTTAGGCTCACCGGCCGCTATCGCCGCACGGCAGGCTGGGCTCACTCGCCCTCCTGCTCAGGAGGCAGGCTCTAACCCGCCCGGCATCGGGAATGTAGTCCTGACAGAGGCTCATGGCGTCGGGCGTGCAGGCTTGTTGCTGCTCGGGCGTGCCTTGGGAGAACGCCGGGCCCTGGGAGAACGCCGGAGAGGCCAGGGCAAAAAGGGATAGCCCAAGGCAGGTGGTCATCATCTTGATCTTCATGGCCCCTCACGCGCGGCGCTTTGTCGACGCAGGCCAGGATACGAAGCTTGAGCGCAAAAGCGAGGCTCGTGGCCCGTCAGCGTTGGAACGGAACCCGGTTTCGGGAGCGGAAAGGATGCTGACCGCTCTTGAACATTACAGCCACTGGTCGGCGGCAGAGAAACTGGGCCGAACGGGAAAAGCCCAACGCGTGTTGAGGTCACGGCAGGGCTTCCCAAGAGCGAACGGGAGGAGGCCAAGTCCGTTCAACCATTAGCCTGATGCGGCATAGTTAATTGGTCGCTGCCGCACGTGTTTCTGTCCTGACGAATGTCCCGTCCAAACGCTATGCTATACGCTGTTCGGAACAGCTACCTGCCGAGATTGTTGTCCGCTCTTATACGGGAGGACAACCATGAAGCATCTCCTCGCAGGCGCGCTGATCGCAGCCGGACTACTCAGCGTTCCAGCTCTTCCGGCAGCTGCGCAAAGCATCGACGTTGGGCCCGGTGGCGTGAGGGTTGATCCGCGCTCGTCGCGGGAGCGCGACCGGGACGAGATCCGTCGCGAGGAGCGTCGTGAGGAATTCCGCGACGGGCGGCGCGATCCGCTCCGCCGTGAGGAGCGCCTCCGTCGCGAGGATGACGACGATGATTGATCCGCATTGAGAGCGGACGACTGATCTATGTGCGGCGGGGTGAGTGCCCCGCCGTATCGATGTCAGTAGCAGCCCCGACGGTGGGGTCACTCAGTTCAAGCGCTTGCCCCTGCCCTGACCTCAAAAGCCGCCGCCTCCTATGCTGCGGTCGCAGGGCATCACTCGGTAGCGGCTCACTCCGCCGCAGCACCGACGCTGTCGGCCATCTTTGCTCCCCGCGTGCCGAGAGGCTGGGGCTCGCCCACAGTCGTGTCCTCGGCGGTTTGGTGCTCCATCTCGGCGTTCACCTGAGCGCCCAGCAGCACGATGATCGTCGAGATCCAGATCCAGGTCATGAACCCAATGGCCGCTCCTAGCGACCCGTAAGTTTTGTTGTAGCTGCCGAAGTTCGACACGTACCAGGAGAACAGCAGCGAGGCGGACAGCCACAGCACGGCCGCCAGGGCGCTCCCCGGCGTGGCCCAACGCCACCGCGGCGCGTCCCGGCTCGGGCCGTAGCGATAGAGCAACGCGAGGCCGCCCAGCACGGCAAGCAGCAGTACGGGCCAACGCAACAGAGAGAGCCACCACGCGCTTTTCCCGATGCCAACGAAGTCGAGTACAATCGGGAGCACGACGACCGCGCCGAGCGCGAGGATCAGAAACAGCAGCGCGCCCGCCGTGAAGCCGAGCGAGACGAGGTTCAGGACGAAGAAGTTGCGCTTCTCACGCTCGTTGTAGACGAGGTTCAGGGCGTCGAAGACGTGCTTCATCCCGCCGTTCGCGCTCCAGACGGACAGCCCGATGCCCAGGACCAAGCTGAAGCCGAGTGTGGCGTTGCCGTTCTCGTTCAGTCGTTTCACCTGATCGCCGACGATCTCCAGGGCACCGGACGGCAGGATACCCTGGAGACTGGCGAGCTGGTCGTTGATCGTCGAGGCATCTGCCAGGAGGCCGTAGACGGACACCAAAGCAGCCACAGCCGGGAAGATCGCGAGCAGCGCGAAGAAGGTGACGCCGGCTGACACCAGCATAATCCGGTTCTCACCGACGTCGCGGTAGGTGCGCAGGGCGATGTCTTTCCAGCCCTTAGCCGGGATCTCGGTCGGACGTGTAGCTTGGCGTCCCCGGTCGGCCTGAGTGTGGGCTACCTCGTGAGCATCGCTGCCAGTGTGAGAGGGTGAAGTCTGGCGCGCCGCTCCGGCCTCGCCGTCCGGTGCCCCTTTAGCGTCGGCGGATCCTCTGCGGGCCACACGCCGTGGCAGCGCTACGAAGCCAAGAAGGGCCGTGGCCAGTGCCAAGGTCCAGGCGAGGGAGTTCTCTTGCTTAACAGGAGCCGACCGCGTGCGGTCTGGGCGGGAGGATGTCATCGAAAGCTCCCGCGTATCTCAGGCTGTGCCGTATCGTCAGGTGTGACAACGAGGGATTGCCTCGGATGTTGCAAGGACCGGCTTCAGGGCGGGTCGACAGGGCCAAGGTAACATACGATGCCGGCTCCTCCTGCGGATCGTAGGTCTGGCCGTGCTGCGCGGGCATACGGTCAAGATGGCGAACGTCAGGGCCGGTGTCGAGGTTCACCCGCGCCTTAGGATGCCGGGGACAAGCCCCGAAATCCTCCTGTCTTTGGGGTTGGGTCACACCGGCGCAGTGCCCTGCGATTACCAAGGCCCGGCGGGATGCTAACCGTTAGGGCAGCTTCCAGGTCGCCTTGTGGGGCACGATGGCCATCGGGCGCGCGCCTTCCGGTACCTTCACCGGCTGGAAGGTGTAGTCGGCCGATCCGGATATGCCCTGGTATTTCCCTGTACCGCCGACGAACACATGGCGGCCGCTCTTGGCGTTTGCCTCGTAGGTGGAGAATACCTGATCGCCGTCCTTGTCGGTGTCGATGCAGCTGCCGCGGTTGACCACGTCGTTGCCGTTGGCCTCGCGCATGCCGATGCAGCGCGTACCCATGTCATTGAACGGGGCCTCTCCCGCGTCATTGCGTGTAATACCGGCACTCTCATAGATGGATGAACTCCGCTCACCCATCTTAATCGGCGTTGCAGAGACATTGACGTAGTTAGTCGTATACGACGCGGCGCCTTGCTTTGGAAAATCCCCTGCCATCGCACCAGAACAGGCGCCAACCATCACGATAACAGCCCATCTTATTTTTGTCACTAACCCCTCCCGTTATTTAGAAGACAATTATTTTATTGAATTACGGAATAGATTGGCTCGCTCCCACAAGGCGGCTACTGATCATGCACGGCACAGACAATGGATACAAGCCAGAAACATAGGCGCGCTCCTCCGCACTCGAACGCGCCGTCGGATCGTCCTTTGCCGCTCCACACCCGCGTGAATTCTCGTCTGGCCTGATCGGTCGAGGTCGCCCGCCGCCATTGCGGTGGCCTATCGCCAACACGACATGAGAGAATCCGCATCCGCGGGCCGGAGAAGCATCAGTGGTTCGTCTTGGTGCCTGCGGCGGGGGCCTGATCGTGGCCGCACTCCTCGCCCTTCCGGCGCTCGCGGTCGAACCCATCGTCGGCCGTGCCTCGGTCACCGATGGCGACACGGTGGTGATCCGCGACACCCGCATCCGCCTCCACGGGATCGACGCACCGGAGAGCGCTCAGTTGTGCCAAGACGCGGCGGGCAAGGACTATCGCTGCGGGCAGAAGGCGGCGCTGGCGCTTGCCGGCCACATGAGGGAAGCGCCAATCACCTGCGAGCCTCGTGACATCGACAGGTACGGGCGCACCGTCGCGGTCTGCCGAAAGGACGGCGAAGACCTGAGCGCCTGGATGGTCGAGCAGGGCTATGCCACGGCCTACCAGCGCTACTCCCGGGACTATGTGCGGGTTGAGATCACCGCCAGAGCGTTGAAGCGTGGCCTCTGGGCGGGCACCTTCGACCCTCCTTCGGATTGGCGACGCGCGAAGCGGGCGAATGGGGTCGAGACCCGACCCGAGATGGCAAAGACCGCCGTGCCCCCCGCACCGCTCTCGCGAACCACCTGCGCAATCAAGGGCAATGTCTCGCGCTCGGGCGAGCGGGTCTACCACCCGCCCGAAAGCCGCGACTACGCGCGTGTCGTCGTCGACGAGAAGGCTGGCGGGCGGATGTTCTGCTCCGAGGCCGAAGCGCAGGCGGCTGGCTGGCGAGCGCCGCAGCGGTAGCCACTATTGCGCTCCGAAGCTACAGCCGGCCGATGTCCGACAAGCTCAACGTCCTGCTCGAACGTCTCAAGGCGCACCAGCGCGACCTCATCCTCGCGATGGCCGAGCACGATGGCATGCCGGCCGGGAGCGTCCTTCGTCAGGTCGCCGAACTGGAGAACGTGATCGCCGCGGTTGAGGCGGTTGCGGCCGAGGAGGCGGACCGGGAACGGTGGTCATAAGGCGGGCCGGCGGTATGGCATTGCGGCCCCCATCAGCGGAAAGGGGCTCAAAGTGAGCCACGAGACAGTCAAGCAGGTGCTCGCTTCACGCGGTCACAGCCGCTGACCGACGGGATTGCCGCTAGGCGAACAGCAGCTTGGAGCCGCGGGACCTTTTCGCACCAACGTGGCAGCCCGGCAGCAGGATTGGTGCATCGATCCGCTTGCCGACGATGCTGAGGGTTGCGGTGAACACCACACGCTCAGCCTCGTCCCGCACCAGCGCCAGCAGGTTGCTGCAGCCGTTCTGGTGGGGATCATGCAGCGCGATCTCCGACAGGATCTGCGCCGCGCGCCGGCCAGCCGCGTCAGGGGTGGCGCACACCTCGCCCTCGGTGTCGCTCACCGCCGACACGTCGTCATGGATGTCGAAGAAGTAGCGCGGCATCTTGAGCGTCCTTTCGGTGGCCAAGGTGGCCGATCAGGCGAGACACGCCGTATGCGCGGCGGTCCGACGTTTGCCGGGCTGCAACCCGCCCCTCCGTCGTGCAGGACGGCTCGGCTTTGGATCCGCAGCGCAACTCCAACTCGGAGCCGGTCTGGCCTGGGCCGATCCGACCTGCTCCGAGCCGTGTAGGACGGCGCGCAGCAACGCGAGGCCGTCTGTGTCGCTGTCGAGCGCTGAGGATGTGAAGACCGGCATCGTCCTAACTTCAGCGCTGGGCAAGGGCGGGATGCATAGCCACCCGCACGGCAACCTGGGTGAGCTTGGCGGGATGAGCAGGGCTCAGTCGCACTCCTGGACGCGGCGGATCACGAGCTTGCCGGAGCGGCCGGTCTGGGGATCGTCGAGGTAGTAGCAGTTCGGCGCCAGCTCAGCCGAGCCGCAGCCCTGCATGCAGAGAGTGGTCGCCTTCGCGTTGCTGTCGGGCGCGCCCGCACGCGCCGCTTGGCTGACCAGCAGGGTGCCGAGCGCGGCGATGGCGAGTGTACGGATGAGGGTCTGGGCCGTCAGGATCATGGGTGCGCTCCTCTGAGCAACGGGAGACAGGGGCGAGAGCTGTCGGCGCTGTTGTTGTTGCGCTAACCGGCCTGCACCCTGACCGGCTGCCTGTGCTGCGTGAGCCCGGCTGCCTAGAGCACGGACGAGCGGCGGGGCAGCTGCCAGAGGTCGTCCTTGTTCGGGAACGCCTCCAAGCGCTCTCCCGCCGCCAGCGTTACCGCGGTCAGGAGAACCGGCATGAGGAGGAGCACAGCGGTCGTCATCATCACACCCGCCTCATCGCTGGGCGTAGTGGCCCGGGTAGACCACCCGCACCGTGCGCCCGGAGCGGTCCTGGGCGGCGGCCCCTTGAGGGTCGCGTGCGCTGGGAGCCGGCAGGGCGGGGGCGCGACCTTGGAGGGCCACCATGGCCGGGAGCGGCTTGATAATGAGCGTCTCAGCGTGGCCAGCACCGCCGAAGGCGAGAACCCCGAAGATGGTCAGGCCGATGCCAGCACCAGCGGCGGCAGCGAGCGTGAGCGGTCGGGCGGTGCGCGGCATGATCTGGTCTCCCTTGCATTTGACAACTAACGATTAGAACTCCAATCGTTAGTTGTCAAATCGTAAGATCGATATGCCTTAGTCCCCTCACCATGCTAGACGGAGCCCATGACCCAGACCGCTCGCCACCCTCAGACCCAGACCACCGCTGGCCAACCCGATGAGGGCCCGCCCAGTCCGGATGTCGTGCCGCTCGACCGGCAGCTGTGCTTCTCGGTCTACGCGGCGGCTCATGCGTTCGCGGCCGCCTACAAGCCGCTGCTTGAGCCGCTCGGCCTCAGCTATCCGCAGTACCTCGTTATGCTGGCGCTCTGGGAGAAGGACGGGCAGAGCGTGAAGCAGATCGCCGCTCGGCTCCGGCTCGACTCCGGCACGGTGACGCCGCTGCTCAAGCGCTTGGAGCGCAATGGCTTGCTTCGTCGTGGGCGGGATCCGGCCAATGAGCGGCTCCTGCGCGTGGAGCTGACCGACGCGGGCCATGCCCTGCGACGGAAGGCTGGTGCTGCTCGGGAGCAGATCGTGTGTGCGCTTGGCGGGACGGAGGAGCCCATCCAGGCGCTCAAGCGCGAGATCGACAGGGTCACCACCCTGCTGGAGCGCTCTGAGAACGGCTGAGACGCCGCGCCAAGTTGAGCGCTATCCGAACAGGCCCAGGGCACCCATGCGGCTCACCCTGCCCGCCGCGGTTGCTCTAAGACGGCGGCAACGGGGGGCCGCCGTCTCGGTGAGTTTCTCTGGGGCTGGCAGCGCTGAGAGATCTGTTCAGCATTTCACCACATCGCCGAGCGGCGAACCGGCGGCCACGAACGCCTGTTGTGACGACTGCGGACCGGCCGCCGAGATGGGAGGGGGAGCTTTGCTCGCCTGTCGTGGCGGTCGGTCTGCACCATCCTCGCGATCCATTTGGTGCAGGCCACACTGGGGCACGCCTCGGTGGCGACGCCGGGCCGGTATCTGCATGCTCGGCCGTCGGAGAGTTCAGCTCGGTTCCTGGGATTGTGAACGGGGCTCATCAGGGCGCGGTCTGTCTGCCGAAGCTCAATCTCCCGGCGTGACGCAGGTCCCCATGAAAGCCTTACGCTCTGGCCCTTCCTTGAGCTTCTGGTTATCCGCTCGTTGCCGACAGCGGTCCAGCACTGCCGGGTCAACGGCCGACGCAGCTTCCTCACCGGCTGAGGTCGTGCCCGAAGCTGGCTTCCGTGTCGGCTCGGACGTGCTCTGCGCGCCCCCTGCTGCAGAAAAGCAGGTGAGGGCGGCTAGAGCGGCAAGAAGCGCGAGAGAGCGTTGCATGGGTGTCCGCCAGTGCTTCGGGTGTCGAGCTGGCATCGTGAGCACCATCTGAGGCGAACGTATAGCGCCGCAATCGCGTCCGCATCATGGACCTGTCCGGCCACCGGGACCACGACACCTCGAACAACGCAGACGACAACACGGCTGCCTTCTGCCAACGCTGCCAAGCGAATTCTCATTCGAGCTGATCGGCCGAGGTCGCGGTTATCGAATGCTCCTTGATAGTAAAGGGCTGCCCGGCAGGAGCTTTGCTCTCAGCTCATGGCCGTCCTAGCGATTTGCTGTTGACGGATAGCTACATAGGCTGGCTGAGACCGAAGCTTAAGCATATACGTAAATTGCATTCGTGACGCCGTTCTGCCCCAATTCGAGAAAAGTTAATGACTTGTTAACCACTGCCGGCGCTGGTTCGGCGGGTTCAAAGGAGCCTGTTCCATGATCTCAACCGGCCTCCTCTTCGTGATCAGTGCAGCGCTCACAGCCGCTGCGGCGGGCGCCATAAGCGACCCAAACGCCCGCAACGAGCAGCAACATCCTAACCGCCCTAATCAAGTGTGACCGGCCCGCGACAAGCTCGGTTTCTTGCTCTCCTGACCCTTTTCAGCCCTCGAACGGGCATAGTTCAGCTGCCACACTGATCGGACCAAACGCCATCTCCGGTCCTCGCGATGATCGCCACAGCCCGCACCTTTTTCCTTCAGAACCGCGAGGGTGGCGCGGTGCTTGGGTCCTCCGCCTTGTTCATGACCGTGGCTATGACGCTGATCTGGTTGCTCGGCTGAGGTTACAGGTCCCGCCGATGTCGCAACCGTAGCGCCAGGATCAACGCACCCGGCCAGAACACGAGGCTGAGCAGAGCAACCGGCACGATGGCGCGGCCCTTCCACCCTGTGATCGCAACAGGCAGGAACAGCCCGAACACCGCGACGGCGAGAAACGCCCAGAATTCTAGGTCGGACAGGTCCACGGGTACTCCCTGCAGGCACCCAACCGCTACGCTTTCTTCACGGCCGGTGGCACAGTGCCGTCCCATGCCGATCCGGCGCGAGCATCGCTTCTTCTACCCCATTGACTGGCCGCAACTCTCGGCCGTGATCCGGTTCCGTCGCGCTCGGGGTCGCTGCGAGGGCTGCGGACGGCCGCACGGGCGGATTGGTCTACCATCTTGGTGACGGCCGCTGGTGGGATGCTGAAGCCGGGCGATGGCGCGATGGTTGGGGCAGGCGGATCCGGATCGCGTCGGGGACTGACATCCTCGGCCGCGCCCGCCGGACCCGGGTCGTCCTAGCCGCGGCCCACCGGGATCACGACACATCGAACAACGCGGACGCCAACCTCGCGGCCTTCTGCCAGCGATGGCATCTGATCCATGACCGGCCGGAGCATAAGCGAAGGCGCTGGCGGACGCTGTTCCGGCGCAAGGCACTCGGCGACCTGTTCGGCGGACCCTACGGCTGATCGCGAAGACCCTGGTGCTCACGTGATGGGGCCAGGACCAACCGGA
Source organism: Methylobacterium sp. CM6257 (assembly GCF_054611515.1). NCBI lineage: Bacteria > Pseudomonadati > Pseudomonadota > Alphaproteobacteria > Hyphomicrobiales > Methylobacteriaceae > Methylobacterium > Methylobacterium sp. CM6257. The sequence goes on along the minus strand of NZ_CM137735.1, from coordinate 3,975,275 downwards.
TCCCCTGGAACCAAGTCTGGACCCGCTGGATCGCCGGGCACTGGATCGGGTGATGGTGCCGGCATCGGCGGGTCGCCGGGTACGGGTTCAGTCGGTGGCGGCTCGCCGGGTGTGGGCAGGTCGGGACCGCCGGGATTGGGGGTGCCAGGATTGGCCATCGTGCAGAACCCATGAGGTGGGAGGTCAGCGGCGCACGCCGGGCGCGGTCGGTGCGCCCGGCAGGCGGTCGGGCAGCCGGCTCGGATCCGGGGGCTCGCCAACGTCGGTATCAGGTCCCGGCACGCGCGGTCCGGTCGGACCCGTGTCCGGATCGTCCTCAGGCTCATCTCCAGGCAGCGGGGGCGGTATCTCGCCAGGGTTGGGCGGTATCGGACTGCCGGGATCGACCGCATGCCATGATAGGCGGTGTACGGTCAGCTGGTCGCTCATGGCTGCCTCTCGACACGAAGCCCTGGATTATGACGCGGCGTCGGATTTTCTCGACAATTCAGGTCCGCGAGAATGGGCCGTCTCTGGGTTCAACCTCTTTTCGATCACCGAGGATATGACGCCCTGAAGCGATGATCTGGATTGCGTTCCGTGTAGGGTCTGGGGAGATCATTTCACCGCGGCCAGGGCCCGATCGATGCGGTAGTCCGGATGACGGATGCGCTCTTTGGCCGGGTTGAACAGGGCTTCCACCTCTTCTCGGAGCGGCGTCTGGTCCGAGCGTTCAGCCACCCGGTCGATGGGAGATGCGCCATCAAGCGCCGAATGGGGACGGTTCCAGTTCCAGTGGTGCTGCCACTCGGCCACGCGGTCGGCGATGTCGGCGGATTTCGGATCCATTGTGGTCCAGAACTCTTCGAGAACGGCGCGATGGCTCCGCTCGACCTTGCCGTTCAGATGGGGCGATCGTGGAGGGATCGGGCGGAACTTGATGCCCCAGTCGATCAGCCGCTGCTGCACAGCCTCGGCAAAGAATTCGCGTCCGCGGTCGGTCTGGATCCGCTGAATGGCAAACGGCATCTCCTCGATCACCCGATCGAGAAAATCGAGAGTGTTCGCGGCGGTCCGGCATGGATAGATCCCAAACACGGCGTAGCGCGAGCAGTCGTCTATGGCTGTGTACTGGTACACGCCCGGGCAGATTTTGCAGACGTCCATCTGCACCCAATCGCCCGGCACGGGTCGACTATAGCGGAGCTTTCCTCTGACGCGCCGCCGCGGCCGCTTGAGCACCTGCTCGCCGTGACGGACGAGCACGCGATGGATGGTGTCGAGCGACAGCGTCAGATCGTGTTGACGGACGAGCTCATTGCGGAGCTGCTTGATCCCGAGCTTGCGGTCGCGCCGGAGGCTGAGGATCAGCGTCTCGTGCTCTGCAAACACCTTCTGATACCAGCGGCGGGTTATGCTGACACGTTTGCCCATGTCCGGTTTGCGATGGCGGTGATGGTGTCTGGCGCGGCAATGAGCCAGTTCCAGGCGTCGCAGCACGCTTCGACAATGGCCTCGTAGCTGTCGTAGAGGCGATGGGCGAGTTTGTTGCGGCGTAAGTATTGCCAGATGTTTTCGACCGGATTGAGTTCAGGTGCGTATGGCGGCAGCATCAGGAGCGAGATGTTGCTGGGAACGACGAGATCAGTGCTCTTGTGCCAGCCAGCACCGTCCAGGACGAGAACGGCGTGGGCCCCCGGCGCCACGGTTCGAGCGAGTTCGGCCAAGTGCGCGTTGAGACCTTCGGTGTCGGCGCGCGGCATCACCAGGCCCGCGCCGACGCCGCGCTGCGGACAGACGGCACCGAACAGGTAGGCCGAGGCGTAGCGCGTGTCCTGCACGGCGCGCGGGCGCGTGCCTCGGCGCGCCCAGACGTAGGCCAGCGTGCCCTTCTGGCCGATCCGGGCCTCGTCCTGGAACCAGATCTCAAGCGGCTGGCCGCGGGCTTCCTCGGGGATCACCTGCGCGACCCGCGCGGCGAAGGTTTTTTAAAATCCGCCTGGGCCGCCGCGTCACAGTTCGGGTGACGCGGCCGCACCGAAACGTGGCGGAAGCCGCGGGCGTGCAGCAGATCCCCGATCGTGCGCTCGGCCATGACCACGCCGAAGCGAGCCTCTACCACCCGCTTGAGATCGCGGCGGCGCCAGCGCACCACCCCGTCCGCCGCCACGTCTGGACCCGCCTCGACGATCCGGTCGAACTCCGCCCGTTGCGCCGCACTCAGCAGGCCGGGACGTGCTGGACGCGGCCGATCCATCAGCCCTGCAACGCCGTCCACATTGTAGCGGTGCACCCAGTCCCGCAGGGTTTGTCTCTGCATCCCGGCGCTCTCCGCTGCCGCCGTACGCGATTGGCCATCCAGGACGGACGCAATCGCAAGACAGCGACGGGCTTGGGCAACACTCCGGCTCGACCGCGCCGCACGCCGAAGATCCTCGGCCGTCAGATCCAGGCGTGTGATCGCAAGTGTCATCGTACCGCTCCCGCCACTCAGCAGGACGCACAGAGTCACGCCAAACCCAGTCCGTCATTCAAAAAGGAGTCACGCCCGGCCGCCGTTGGTATGAGCTGCCAAGCGGCGCGGACGGCGGCTCTGTTCCACCAGCCCAGCTGGACCAGCGGCCTGATACCTCCGCCACCATTTGCGCAACGTCGGGCGTGAGATGCCGCAGCGGCGGCAAACGAGGCCGGCGTCGCCGGTCCGATCATAGAGTTCAACCCATCCCAGACGCGCCTTCGTCAGATCCATGGCCGTGTCTCGCGCGGGCTGGGGATCTGATGGACAGCGCGTGCCGCGCTGCCCACAGCTCCACAGCAGAAGCAGCAATCAGGATGCCAGATCGGCCGGGAGCGCGGGCGGCGAGGTTGAAACGATGTCGCCGAACCTCACACGTTCCGGCTGTCGCATTCGCGCCGGGCCAGGGCCTCCAGATCTCGCAGGTAGGCGATTATCGGTTCTCGGGCGCGCTGTTTCTGCCGCAGCGCCGGCTCGACCTTGGCGGCGACATGCTGGGTGACCGTGTCCCAGAACTGCCGCCCTTTCGCAACGCTTTCATGCATCGTGCCCACTCCATCGGAGAAGGGCGGTCCCGTCGATGGCGACAGGGGAACATCAAGATCACGGTCGACGGGACCGGCTGGGAGCTTCGAACACCCTAGTCTTGTCTAAAGGCAGCCAGCCTCAAACACATCTGGGCTAAGGGCATTGCTGCTCCAGATCGGGTTGCGCGTTCGACATACCGTCCGTCCACACAACCTCAGCGCATGGCTCTGACTGCTCTATCACCCGCGCGAATTCTCGCCCGGTCTGATCGGTCGAGGTCACCCGCTGCCCCTCGGCAGCCTTGTGTGCGTTCATACCCGTCGATGTCGGGCCAGAACGGGCCCCAGCACCCGGACGCTGGGATCATCGGCCGAACCACCTCTGGGACCTGGAATACGGTCGTTTTCTTTACAACTCCGGATAACAAAAAGGCGGCCTATAGGTCGCCTCTGGATCTCGCGTGTCCGCCGGTTACGGCTTCGGTGGCGCGTTTCCAGATCCCGTGTTCGCGCTGCCTGTGACTGGCAGCGACCGTGCCTTGTCGAGCAGGGTGGTGGCCGCGTCCACGCAGTCCTTCAGGGTTTCGCGCGGACTGCAGCGAACATGGATCTTCGCGTCGCCAACCCTCATGTGAAACGAGAAACCGCCCCTCGCTACATCATCCCCATTGCCGCGCCAGTAGTCCCGATCTCGATCCTCGTTGGGGTGATATCGTCCTTCGTCCTTTCCTCTGTCGCTGTGGTCGTAGGACCTGTCTCTGTCGTCGTCACGCCACGAGCCTTGTGCGAGTGCCGAGACAGGCAGCACAAGGAGGCATGCTGCGGTGATGAGAGCCTTACGCATCTGAGCGCTCCGCATATTGGGCCTGAGAAAAGACGTGTGCGTTAGCGGTAGGTCTCGCGATACTCACAGCATTTGCTGGGCTCCCTGCTCGGTGGTCCTTACGCCCGAAGGCGCCACTGCGGTTCGTGAACCTCGAACGAGAACCGTCCGCCCCATTTAGATCAGGCGCTTAGCTGCCCGCTGGGCGTTCAAGGCCCACTCTGGAGCGGACGTTCATCGGCACCGCTCGCGGTACCGTCGGCAGTTGCCCGCTCCCTCCTCGCCAAGCTCCTCCTTGTGAAGACAGGCTTGGCGCAGTTCGCGACACATCTCTCGGTAGCCGCCACCTCGGCGCTCCTCGTAGTAGCCGCGGCGACCATCATCGACACGCACGCCGCCGGGACCGACGGAGAAGCCCTGGGCAAAGCCCGTGTGAGGCACCGCGATCATGGCAGCCAGGGCTGCCGTGCTGAGGACGAGCTTACGCATAGGCGCCTCTCCGCTACTTTTCTGGATGTTGTTGGGCGAGCAACGCCCGGCAATGCCGAACCGTTCTCCGGCAAACGGCCTCGTTGCCGCCGAGCGGCCGCCTTGATGTGCCGCAACCAGAAGCGTCCGCGGACTACGACCGCCGAGCTGCTGAACTGGCTCCGCGGACTGGCCTCAATGCTTGCGGTCAGCTGGTGGATCTTCCTCCGGCGCTGGAGTGTACAAGCCTGCCACGATCTTCCAGAAATCCGGACACTCACCCGCATGCGCCTGCAGCCGCGCATCGATGATTTGTCGTGCCGCCTCTGCGAATTCTTCGACGCGCTCTGCGGGCACTTCCGGTGGCGATGTGGGACCGCTGTTATGCATAATCGTATCAACGCGGGCCCGCGTATTTTCGATCCGAGCACTGTTCGGCAGACTGTACGACCGCAGACCCTTAGCGCATGGCTCTGCCCGTTCGACCACCCGCGAGAATTCTCAATGGGTCGGTAAGACCGAGGTCGCCCGCTGCCCCTCGGCAGCCTTGCGACGGTTCCATATCCACAACCTGCCTCTGTGGATCTCCCTTATCCGTGGGGTGCAGCGTTTTGCACCCTATGCTGCCCAAGAGCGCGGGAGCTGCGGATCGCCCTCCCCGCCGGAGCCACGCCAGCCACTCCCGGCTGATAATGCGGAGCACGTTCGGGTCTGACTTCCGGCCCTGGTGGCGTCGCTCCTGGATGGTCAGCAACCCGTCGCCCTCGGCCAGCCGGATCGCGGCCTGTGCCAGCCGCCGGCAGACGCCAGCCCTCGCCGCGACGGCGTCCACAGGCAGCCCGCACGCCCCATGCCGGGCAACCTCGTCCCCGACGATGCGCAGAACCGCGAGTTGCCTGGTGGTGAACCTGCTGGCCAACGCGGGCGGCATCGGACCCGAGCAGGCCAGCCGGCGGCGGCGTTCGATGGCAACGGATCGCTCAGGAGCCCGCTGGAGGCGCTTGGGCGGGAACAGCGTCACACGGCCGAGCGGGATGCCGACGGGCACCACGGCCTCTCTAATCGCACTCCTGCGGTCGTGCAGCAGCTCGGCGAGGCTCTGCGCCTCGGCATCGGTCACGGTCACGGCGGCGTGGGCCTGCCAGATCCGGCGCGACAGGTCGTCGAGCTGCGCGAGCGTGCGCGCGGCGTCGACCGCCTCCCGCATGGTGGCGTGAAACATCGGTCCCGGTCCCTCACGGGCCGCGGCTAGGGTCCAGGCAAGCCTTCCCTGTTGTCGGAATTGCCGTTCCGACTTGACACCCTGGCGGGTCGCATGGCTTGTGAGGGGTATCGGTACTGGCCCTCACAGGCCCCAGGTTTTCAGCACCCTCGTCCTTGCCGGGACGGGGGTGCTGGCTTTTCAGGCTGTCCCTCGCGGTGATGGTCCCCGGATCCCGGTCGCCCCGCCGAGGCGGGCGCGGCCGTGACCGTCCAGCCGGCAGGGCAGCACGGTCCAAGCCGACGTTGAGACACGCTGCCGGACGAGACCATGCCGGGGCGGAGCAAGCGAGCGGTCGCTCTCTCCGCCTCCGCTGCAGCCCTCACTCGACGTTCTCGATCGCTTGCGGCAAGCCCAGCCACAGCTTCACCTTCGCGGGCAAAGAGCCAGATCGCTTCTTGACCGGCTCGGCCGGACCGCGGACCGCATCGAGCCGCCTCGCCGCCTCATCCAGCCCGAGCGGGTCCGCCTGTCGCCCGATGGCGAGCGCGCCCTCGAGCGCTTCGAGCCCGAGGTCGAAGCTGAAGAAATCCGGGAACAGCCGGGGCCCGATATGGGCGTCGATGTAGCGGGCCCGCCTTTGCTCAACCTCGGGCGTATCCGCACACGCCAGCCGCGTCACGAACGGCATCAGGCGCTGCCGCTGCGCATTCGTCGCGTTGTCGTTCAGCTGCATGGCAAGCTCACAGATCGGGCGTGAGAAGCATGCGGGCATGGCATTGACCGAACGCACCGGCCGGTAGCCGAAGCCGCACGCGACAATGGCCGCTTCGTTGATGCAGGTCCCTCCATCAGGTCCAGGGAAGGGATGCGAGCCGCGAAGAAGCTTCCAGTTCAGGATGTGATCGAAGTCGCTCATGGTGGCTAACTCCGTAGCCGCCCCCACCCTGAACCTCCCCCGGCGCAATCGCGCCGTCAATCACTTGGATGCAGTCACCTTGAAGAGATGAAACCAAGCTTGGCCTTAGCGGTTGATCCACAGGGAGCAGTATCGGGCATCGACGCTACCCGCATGGAGGCACCCCATGAAAATCGCAGGCGAACTACTCACTGTCGTCGCGGTCATCACCATTGCCGGGATGCTCCGCCTCATCGGCCTTCCCTTCCGGACGGTCGCGCGCCTGCTCCCGGCCCGGCCGGTCTGACCGAACTCCGGAACTCGATCGCATCGACCAGACCCACTGTACGGCCACATGGATGATGCGTGCTGGGCTGAGCGCTGATCCCGTGGAGATTGCCCTGCAGGCTGTCCGCGAGGAGGTGCTGACCGTGCGCAGTCGGCGATCCGGGTGATGCCCGAATGCGGGCTCGGCAGACGGGGCTCCAAGCGCGCGAACGGGCTGCCCTCCGCAGAGGGCAGCCCCGCATTACTACAAGAAATGTGGTATGCTTCTCCGTTCCGATCAGACAATCAATTAAACCTCGCAGAATACTCTGTGTTCCCGCCCGAGTTAGTCAGATACCGCGGCGGAATTGCGCTGCTTGCCGCCGCTGAATACAGCTTTGCCATCAGCTGAACTGTTTCATGCGTGTGCGCCGGAGCACCGCCGGGGTCTGCAGTTCATGAGAGCTTACCCCAAGGCCGAGCAATCAAAGCCGCCCGATGGAGGGTCATATGGCCCAGGCTCCAGCAATCCGAGAGACGATACGGCTCGACGAAGGCGATGTGATCGTCCTGCTTCCCGCCAATCTGTCCCAGAAGAGCATCGGCGTACTCCAGGCTCAGCTCGAGAGGCTGGCCGAAGGGTTGAGCTCCAGAAGCAATGAGGACGGCGGAGCCTACTTGCGTGGGCTGGCCGGATTGGCGGCTTACGTCGCCACCTGACGGGCAGCGGTGGGTTCGCAGATCGCCCCGTCCCTCGGGAACCGATCACCTTCAGGCGCGTGTCTCAGGCGATATTCCGGACGGGACCGCCTGCCTCCCCGATTCGGCGCGGTGGGCTTTTCTCATTCCGGTCGAGGCGGCCTACGGCACGCCGTCGCACCGTCTAGCCGCCGGCGGCAAACGCCTACGTATCCCCTCGCCTCATCGCGAGTGGGGCTTGTTCGACCTGACTGCCACTTCGCCCGCCCGGCCGGTCCGGGCGGGCTTTTCCGTTCCAGCAACCGTTCGGCCGCAGCCCAGCCGGCATGCCCGACCTCCCGCGCGCCGTCGCGTCTGAGCGCGCCAATTCGGCACCGAGGCGTACCGGTCGGGCCGGACCGTCACGCAGCTATTCGGGATGCATCCGGTCCACGGCACCGTCCGGGTCGACCTCTGCGGCGCGCTGATGGCCGCCGCCGTGCCGGTGTCGCGCGTCGAGGCGGTTCACTTCGATCACCGAGGGCTCAGAGGCACTGCGACCCCCTGTGCGAACTGCGCCGCCGCTCTAAAGTTACGCTTCCACCAGCTACGGAGGGTCGCCGCCCGCTGACCCGACCTCAGAACGCGTCTTCGGTGGAGACCCAATTTTCAACAGGGAGTGCGAGTGTTTCTGCGGCTTGCCCTATGCGGTGCGCTGATTGCAGCATCTGCGTCTACCGCTTTAGCGGACGATAACTGTCCTAAAAACTTCGAGAATTACGGCATCTTCCTTCAGGCCAAGAAGGCGTGCGGCCGTGACGTGGAGTACCCCTTTATGAAGGTCATGAAGGCGTGCGCGAAGGAGACCCCTGAGCCCAAAGCCATCGAACTGATGGACAATGGCCGACGGGTTTGGGCAAGGAACCTCATGCGGAGCAGCCTCGGCACGATGTGCGAGGAAGTGTTCTCGCGCCTCCCTGCACCTCCCCACCGTCGCAAGCGTTGATCGGCCCCGGCGCCGCGTTGATGGGCGCAGGCCGCCCGGGTTGCAGCCGCAGGTCCGCAAGGCGTCGCTGCGGGCAGCGCAGGGGGAGGACGGCGGAACGGGCGAGGCTGTGCGGAACCTCGCTGCTCAGGCGGAAGACCCCTGATGCCTTATTCTTTGGGCTCGGTAGGCTCCACACTGGGGCCCAACGCTCCGCCTTCCGGCATGGCAAGCGGTTCGTGCCTGTCCCTTCCTGTCGCGTCTGAACCGCCAGCGGTCCTGGCGTCGCGCTGGCTCACCCCACGGCGCTGATCGCGGCTCAGGTCACGGCGTGTCGGGAGTGGTCGCCATGGGGCGGGGGCGGCGCCCAGGCGGAGAACCTTAGGAGCGCGGGTGAGAAACACCGCCATCACCACCCACGGGACGACGAACACGATAAAGGCGGTCAGACCCATGGCGATCCTCCTGCGGGAACCCGGCGATCCGGAATGAACGCGGCCTGAGCCGGTTTGATCCTGTCGCGTGCTCCCGCCACACCTGCGTCGCCGACTGCGCCCCGCACCGGGGCCCCGTCCCCGGCCAGTCCTCGGCGTCTCGCGAGCCGCCGCTCCGGCTAGCCTGTCGGCCACAATCGGTGCCAGATGTCCGCGCCGAACCGGATGGCGAGGTCGAGCGCGATCAGCGCGAACATGACGGTCTGGAAAAGGCTATCCGCTCGATCGGCAGGGTTGAGGGGAGCAGGGTCCCGCAGCCGGCTCTTCGCCTTCCTTGACAGAGGATTCGGACCGACCAGCGCCACGGTCGTTCTCCAGCAACGCGACACGGATACCGAGGAACGCCGCTGGGCGGTTGTTGGTGCCCGGATGCGGGTCCACAGGACACCACTGCGCCTTCCTTATGCGGGGTGCCGCGATGCGCTCTTATGCCGCTCCGATGCGCGCACCGCTTCCTTTCTCCCATCGACTGGCCGCAGCTATCGGCGGTGGTGTACTTCCGGCGCGCGGGCGGGCGCCATGCGGAATGCCGGCGACCGAACGGGTGAAACGGGTGTTCCACCTCGGCGACGGGCGCTGATGGGACGCCCAGGCTGGCGGACGAGCACCGCCAGAAAGAGCCTGCACTACCGCTCGGCGAAGCTGAACCGCGGCACCGCGCTGCAGTTCGCACGTCGGGAAGCCTGACTTCAGCCGAACGATCCTACGGCCGGGAGTTCGGCCGAAGGACGAGCGGGACGGACGCTGAGGCGCACGCGCGGGATCTGCGCCATCGCCTCGGCGTAGTGGGCGCGGATCGTCCGCGGGACGAGCGGGAAGCCCTTCGTCTCAGGATCGAGGACGCAGGCCGTGGATCGGTTCTGTAGGCTGGACATGCACCAGAAATGGCGTTCCGCCGAAATCGCTGCAATGCGATAAATTCGCGGTGTGCGCCGCAACACAGGCTGCTGCGACGATCGGCCGGAACTGCCCGGAGTCAGCCAAACGGCGTTCTCCGGCGTTTCAGGGTCGAAGCCGCTCCGTGCGGCTGATGTCCTCTGAAGGTGAGGAGAGCATGAGACAGATCGCACTGGCAGCCCTGACCGCCGCGCTCGGAGCCGGAGGGCTCCTCGGCAGCACCGCCGCTCAGGCAGGCGGCTATGGTTACGATGTCTACGATGCCCCTGAGACGTTGGTGACCCGCCGCACGGTCGTCGAGCGCCGCGTCGTGGCTCCCCCGCGCGAGGTCGTGCGCGAAGTCGTGGTTGAGCGGCCTGTCGTTCGTCCCCGTCGGGTCGTACGCGAGATCGTCGAGGAGCGTCCTGTCATTCGTCCACGGCCCGTGGTCCGCGAGGTCGTGGTCGAGCGCGACGGCTTCTACGGACCGCACCGGTTCGGACCGCGCCCAGTCGGCTACGGCTACGGACCGGGCTTTGACCCCTACGACTAGGCTGAACAAGCCCTCCTACGAAGCCGCCCTGAGCAGGTGATGGCACCTCTGAGCCGCTCAGCGGCGGCGCTGGCGGCTGGTCGAGCATGACCAGATGGCCGAAACCCGGAGCGCCGGTCGGCCACTCACGGCCGGGCTCTGCGAGCAAACTCGCGCCCCTTGCCCCACCCCGTGGCCGATGAAGGGGGCGGGGCTGGAAGAAACGCACGCTGAATCCGGCCGGCCTGAGGAGACGCGCTAGGCGGCCGTCGCCCCGCGCTTGCGCAGGGCCTGCGGTAGGCGTTGCGTCCGTCGCACCCGCGCCGACACACGCAGGAAGGTCACGAAGTTTTCCGCCTCATCGAGGCTCATGCCGCATGCAATGGGGTCGTGATCCTGCACGATCATGTGGGTGCCATCGCCGGCAAGCTTCACGCTTATCTTCGGCATGCAGCTTCTCCCTATGCAGTTCCGGGGCGCATGGACTCGGGTTCACCGCCTTGATCGGTCAACAACACCGGCAGGATCGCGTTCACCGCCCCGACCTCTGGGTCCACCAGCGTTCATTCGGCCCCCCGGTGGATCGAGCGTTCGCGTGCGGTGCGCGGCTCTGCACAGGGCCCAGAGCAGGGATCGAATTCGGTGTCGCCCCGGCCGGGACGCACGGCCGGAGCGGCACCGGGGTCAGCGCGGCGACAGGAACCCGATGGGCTGCCGCTGCGGTCCCTCCTGCTTGAGAGTGCGCAGCATCTCCTCGTATTCGCGCTCCATCTCGGGCGTCACCGAGGGCCGGGTCTCCCGGGCCGCCTGCTCGAAATGGGCGCGGCGGACTTGGGTCGCGTCCAGCGATTCCCGCAGGGCCAGAAGGCCGGCGCGCCGGGTGAGGTCCTCGAGGTCCGCGCCGGTGAAGCGGGCCGTGCGCTCGGCCACCACGTCGAGGTCGACATCCTCGGCGAGCGGCATGCCCCTGGTGTGGATCGCCAGGATCCGGCGGCGGCCGGCCGCGTCCGGCACCGGCACGTAGACCAGCTCGTCGAAGCGCCCGGGGCGCAGCAGGGCCGGGTCGAGGAGATTCGGGCGGTTCGTCGCCGCCATCACGACGACGCCCTGCAACTCCTCCAGCCCGTCCATCTCGGCCAGGATCGTGTTGACCACCCGCTCGGTCACGGCCGGCTCGCCCAGGCCCCCGCCGCGGGCCGGGGCGAGGCTGTCGATCTCGTCGATGAAGATCACCGTCGGGGCGACCTGCCGGGCGCGCTGGAACAGGCGCGAGACCTGCTGCTCGGACTCGCCATACCATTTCGACAGGAGGTCGGAGGATTTGGTGGCGACGAAGTTCGCCTCCGCCTCCCGGGCGACCGCCTTGGCGAGCAGCGTCTTGCCGGTGCCGGGGGGCCCGAACAGCAGGAACCCCTTGGCCGGGCGGATGCCGATCCGGCGGAAGGCCTGCGGCGAGCGTAAGGGAAGCTCGACGCCCTCGCGCAGGCGCATCTGCGCCTCGGCGAGCCCGCCGACATCGTCCCAGGTGACGTCGGGCACCTGGATCATGATCTCACGGAGCGCCGAGGGCTGGATGCGCTTCATCGCCGAGAGGAAGTCGTCCCGCCCGACGCTCAGGCCCTCCAGCACCTCGGCCGGGATCCCATCGCGCAGGTTCACCTCCGGCAGGATGCGGCGGACCGCGTCCATGGCGGCCTCGCGGACCAGCGCGCCGAGATCGGCCCCGACGAAGCCGTACGTGCTGCGGGCGATGGCGTCGAGATCGACGTCGGCGGCGAGCGGCATGCCGCGGGTATGGATGCCCAGGATCTCCCGCCGGCCCGGCTGGTCCGGCACGCCGATGATGATCTCGCGGTCGAAGCGCCCGGGGCGGCGCAGGGCCTCGTCGATGGCGTCGCGCCGGTTGGTGGCGCCGATCACCACGACATTCTGGCGCGGCTCCAGCCCGTCCATCAGGGTAAGGAGCTGCGCCACGATCCGCCGCTCGACCTCGCCGGTGACCTGCTCGCGCTTCGGGGCGATCGAGTCGATCTCGTCGATGAAGATGATAGCGGGCGCATTCTGGGCGGCCTCCTGGAAGACCTCGCGCAGGCGCTGCTCGGATTCGCCGTAGCGGCTGCCCATGATCTCGGGGCCGGCGATGTGGAAGAACCGCGCCTCGGTCTCGTTGGCCACCGCCCGGGCGAGCCGGGTCTTGCCGGTCCCGGGCGGGCCGTGGAGCAGCACGCCCTTCGGCGGATCGATCCCGAGGCGCTGGAACAGCTCGGGATGCCGCAGGGGCAGCTCGACCATCTCGCGGATCTGGTCGACCGTGTCGCCCAGCCCGCCGATATCGTCGTAGGTCACGTCGGCGCGGTGGCCGTCGCGGGGCTCCTCGTAGAGGGGGCGCAGCTCGATCTCGGTCCCTTCCGCCACGTAGACGATGCCGCGCGGCTGCGTCGCCACGACGCTGAGGCGGATCTCCTGCAGGCCGTAGGCGGGCAGGTCGAGATAGGACCGCAGCTGCGGCGGCAGCCGCGGGTCGGGGCCGCCGCTGCGCTGGGTCGCGGTGGCGATGACGTCGCCGGCGATCAGGGGCCGGCGGAAGAATGTCCGCCGCAGCGCCTCGCCCGATCCCTGAAGGCGGACGTTCTTCTGGGCCGGCGCGACCACGACGCGGGTGGCGGGGCGTATCTCGGCCCGGCGCACCTCCACATGGTCGCCGCTCGACGCCCCGGCATTGACGCGCTGGAGGCCGTCGAGGCGGATCAGGCTGAGGCCCTGGTCCTCCTCGTAGGGCCCGACCGCCACCGCGGCCGTGTGGCGCTTGCCAACGATCTCGATGACGTCGCCCTCGTGCAGGTCGAGTTCGTCGAGCGCCGCCTGCGGCAGGCGCGCGATGCCGCGGCCGCCATCCTGGGGCCGAGCGTTGGCGACCTGAAGCTTGAGAGGCTGTCCGTCGGGATCCGCCATCCGGTTCTCCATCGGCGGGGCGCGCGGCGGCTGGGCCGCCGCCCCGGGTCTGGGCGTTGGGTGTCTGCTGGGCAACCCGCGGCCCGGCGGGCCGGTTCAGGCGGAGACCAAGTCGGCTGCGCCTTTTCGCGGATCGTCCGGCTGTGGTATCCGGTGAACTCTTCCCCCCGATCCGCTGGATGGCAAGCGCCGCGTCGCCCGAGGCGGCCCTGAATCGCGATCGGGACAGCACGGATCAGACACGTGACGGCGGCTGACGAACACGGCGCACTTCCGGGATGGCGCTTTTCCATCGCGCCGATGATGGACTGGACGGATCGCCATTGCCGGGCGTTCCACCGAACCTTGTCGGCGCGCGCCCGGCTCTACACCGAGATGGTCACCACCGGCGCGGTCCTGCACGGGCCGCGCGAGCGCCTGCTCGGCTTCTCGGAGGCGGAGCACCCGGTGGCGGTCCAGCTCGGCGGCTCGGACCCGGCGGACCTCGCCCAGGCCGCGCGGATCGCCGCGGATTTCGGCTACGACGAGGTCAACCTCAATGTCGGCTGCCCCTCGGACCGGGTGCAGGAGGGGCGCTTCGGTGCCTGCCTGATGCGCGAGCCCGCCCTCGTCGGCGACTGCGTGGCCGCCATGAAGGCGGCGGTGTCCGTGCCCGTGACGGTGAAGTGCCGGATCGGCGTCGACGATCAGGACCCCGAGGCGGCGCTGGACACCCTGGCGGATGCGGTGGTGGCCGCAGGCGTCGACGGGCTGATCGTCCACGCCCGCAAGGCCTGGCTCCAGGGCTTGTCACCCAAGGAGAACCGCGACGTGCCGCCCCTCGATTACGGCCGGGCGGCGCGGCTGAAGCGGCGGCTGCCCGGGCTGCCGCTCGTCGTCAATGGTGGCCTGCGCGACCTCGATGCGGCGCGCGCGCGGCTCGCCGAGGTCGACGGCGTGATGGTCGGCCGTGCCGCCTATACCGAGCCGGCGCTGCTCCTCGCGGTCGATCCCGAGCTGTTCGGCGTGCCCGCGCCGGCGGTCGACGCCTTCGCGGCCGTGGCGGCGTTCGAGCCCTACATCGCCGCCCTCCTGGCCCGGGGCGAGCGCCTGCACGCGGTGACCCGGCACATGCTCGGGCTGTTCAACGGCCGCCCCGGCGCCCGGGCCTACCGACGGCATCTGTCGACGCACGGCATGCGGCCGGACGCCGACCTCGCGACCCTGCGGGACGCCGTGGCGATGGTCTCCCGGGCGGCCCCGGAGGCGCGGGCCGCCTGAAGGGCGGCGCGCCGGTTCAGGGCCGCCGCAGGATCAGGCGGTCGCCGCGGACCTCGTAGCCCGAGAGGCGCGCCAGGAAGCTCTGTCCCAGCAGGTTGGCGGAGAGCGTGCCGGGCTTGGCCACCATAGCGTTCACCCGCCGCTCGGTGATCGTGCCGACGGACAGCGAATCGAGCTGGGTCGGCGCCGCATAGGTGATGCCGTTGGCCGTGGACACGCGGGCGGTAAACTCGGAGGCGGCGGGCACGAGGCCGAGGGCGGCCGCGTTCTCGGCGGTGAGCACCACGCTGCTCGCGCCCGTGTCGAACAGGAACGGCTGCAGGCGGCCGTTGACCTCGGCCTCCACGCGGAAGTCGCCGTTCGCCCGCCGGGTGATCGTCACGACGCCGTCCGCGTCGGACACGGCCGAACCGGGCCGGAGTTCGCCCATCACCCGGGAGCTGACGCCCTGGATCCGGTCGCGATAGCTGTAGCCGATGACCAGCGCGAGGCCGATCAGCACCCAGGCGAGAAGCGCGCGCAGGTTCGCGCCGAGCCGCGCCGTGAATTGCCGCCAGAATCCGGCCACCACCAGGATCAGGATCGTGCCGGTCCAGGCGAGGCTGGCCAGCTGGTCGGGCTCGATCACGCCGCCGATGTTGTCGCTGCCGTCGCTGAGGACCAGGGCGGCGAGGACCAGCGCGATGGCGGCGAGCCCGAGATAGATCATGACGGCAGCGGCTCCTCCAGGGGCACCAGATGGGCGTCGCGCATCCGGGCTTCGAGTCCGGCCATGATGGTGTGGCGCTGCGCCTCCGAGAGCGAGCCCCAGGCGGCGATCTCGTCGCGGGTGCGCCCGCAACCGAGACAGAGCCCGCTCGCGGGCTCGAGCACGCAGACCTTGGTGCAGGGGGAGGAGGGTTTCGGCGCGGGCGGCATCGCCGGACCTTGGCCGGCGGATCGTGGCCGGGTCATGGCCGCGGAGTCATGGACGCGGAGTCATGGCCGCGGAACGCCCCTCACGCCGTCGCCACCAGGGCCAGCAGCGCGGCGATCTCGGAGATCTGCTGACAGGCGCCGATCACGTCGCCGGTCTGGCCGCCGATCGCCCGGCGTGCCAGCCTGGTCAGCGCCAGCGCCGCCAGGCCGGCGCACAGGATCATCAGCGCGACGCCCCCGAAAGGCAGGCCGAGAAGCCCTGCGGCGAGCGCCAGCGCGATGCCGATGCCGAGCGCCGTCGTCAGGCCCGCCCGGCCGGGGCGGCCGACCGAGGCAGCGAGGCCGTCCGCCCGGGCCGGCGGCAGCAGCACCATCGGCGCCAGGGCAGCAACCCGCGACAGGGCGGCGGCCAGGATCAGGGCGGTCGCCGCCGCGTAGCCGGTGCGATCGAGGAGCGTCGCCAGAGCGCCGATGCGCAGGGCCAGCGCCAGCACCAGAGCGGTGGCGCCATAGGCGCCGATACGGCTGTCGCGCATGATCTCCAGGCGCCGCTCCCGGGTCGTGCCGCCGCCGAAACCGTCGGCGACGTCGGCGAGTCCGTCCTCGTGGAGCGCCCCGGTCGCCACCACCAGGACCGCGATGGCCAGCGTCGCGGCCAGGAACGGCCCGAGCCCGATCAACCAGCCGGCCGCCAGCACCAGCGCCGCCGGCAGGGCGAGGATCAGGCCGGCCAGCGGCAGCATCCGCGTCAGGCCGGTGAAATCGGGGCTCCGGTGCGGGTCGGGCTCGCCGGGCAGTTGCGGCACGGGCAGGCGCGAGTAGAACCGGAGGCACCCGGCGAGGTCGTAGAGGGCGCCGCGCCCGGGCCAGTCGGCCTCGCCGCCGGTCTGCCTGTCCATCGCGATCTCTCGCACCCGTCAGCACCGCGCCCCGGTGGAACGACCCGATCCTGAACGGTAAGGCGGCGCGCAGTCACTATACGCGCCCCGATCCGGCTCCGTCTGCCCGTCCGCTCGTGCCCACAGGAATAATCGCCGCCATGACTGATCCCGGTCCCTTCGACGACATTCGCAAGCTGCTCAAGGCGATGCCCGGCCCGGACCGGGAGGCGCAGGACGCTGTCGCCGCGTGGGACGCCACCCTGACCAAGCCCGCGGGCTCGCTGGGGCGCCTCGAGAGCCTCGTGTCGTGGCTTGCGGCCTGGCAGGGCAAAGCGCCCCCGAGCCTCGACCGGCCGCTGGTCTGCGTCTTCGCTGGCAGCCACGGGGTCACGCGCCGGGGCGTCTCGGCCTTTCCGGACGCGGTCAACCGGCAGATGCTCGACAATTTCGCGGCGGGCGGGGCCGCGATCAACCAGATCTGCGCGGCCTACGGGCTCGGCTTCAAGGTCTTCGACCTCGCCCTCGACATGCCCACCGGCGACATCACCGAGGGCCCCGCCCTCGACGAGCGCGCCACGGTGGCCACGATGGCCTTCGGCATGGAGGCGGTGGCCGCCGGCACCGACTGCCTCGGCATCGGCGAGATGGGGATCGGCAACACTACGGTGGCGGCCGCCCTCTACGCCGCCCTGTTCGGCGGCGATCCCGCCCACTGGGTCGGGCACGGCACGGGCGTGGATCGGGACGGCCTCGGCCGGAAGGTCGCGGCCGTCGAAGCGGCGCTGGCGCACCATGCCGGCCATCTCGACGATCCGCTCGCGGTGCTGGCGCGGCTCGGAGGCCGGGAAATCGCCGCCATGGCCGGGGCGATCCTGGCCGCCCGGCTGCAGCGGATCCCGGTGGTGATCGACGGCTACGTGGCGACCGCCGCGGCCGCCGTGCTGCACGCCCTCGATCGCACCGCCCTCGACCATTGCCTGGCCGGCCACGTCTCGGCGGAGGGCGCCCATGCCGAAGTGCTGGAGCGGCTGGGCCTCGTGCCGCTGCTGGCGCTCGGGATGCGCCTCGGCGAGGCCTCGGGCGCCGGCATGGCGATGGGCCTGCTCAAGGGCGCGCTCGCCTGTCACGCGGGCATGGCGACCTTCGCGCAGGCGGGGGTTTCCGAGAAGGCAGGCGGGTAGGCGGTGCCGGGCCCGATTTGATGCTATGGTGGCGGGAACCCGATAACGGATCCGCCGATCCCGCGTCTCTCCCTCCAGATCACCTCACCCTGAGGTGGCACAGCGAAGCGGAGTCCTCGGAGGAGGGCTCCTTCGAGGCCCGCTGGCGCGGGTCCCTCAGGATGCGGGCGCGGGTGGGATCACTGCGACGAACACGATGAGAATCACCCAAGCCTTCACCTTCGAGGCGGCCCACCGGCTGCCGAACGTGCCCGCGACCCATCGCTGCCACCGGATGCACGGGCATTCCTACCGGGTCGAGCTGACCGTCGCCGGGCCCGTCGATCCCCACACCGGCTGGGTGATCGACTTCTACGACATCGAAAAGATCTTCGGTCCGCTGCTGGCGCGCCTCGATCACCATTGCCTCAACGAGATCGAGGGGTTGGAGAACCCGACCGCCGAGAACATCGCGGCCTGGATCTGGCATCGGCTGCGGCCGGACCTGCCGGGGCTCGCCCTGGTGCGGGTCGCCGAGACCCCGATGTCCTGGGCGGAGTACGATGGCGAGTGAGGCTGCAATCCCGGGGGACCGCGCCGCGCTGGTGCTGTTCTCCGGCGGTCAGGACTCGGCCACCTGCCTCGCCTGGGCGCTCGACCGGTTCGATCAGGTCGAGACCTTAGGGTTCGATTACGGCCAGCGCCACCGGGTCGAGCTCGACCGCCGGGCCGCCCTGCGGGCGGGCATGGGCCGCCTTCATCCCGCCTGGGCCGGGCGCCTCGGCGACGACCACACGGTCGCGCTCGACGCCCTGGGACACATTTCCGAGACGGCGCTCACCCGCGAAGCGGCGATCGGGTACGAAGCCTCGGGCCTGCCCAACACCTTCGTGCCCGGGCGCAATCTCGTGTTCCTGACCTTCGCGGCGGCGCTCGCCTACCGGCGGGGCATCCGGCACGTTGTCGGCGGCATGTGCGAGACCGACTATTCCGGCTATCCGGACTGCCGCGACGACACGATCAAGGCCCTGCAGGTGGCGCTGAACCTCGGCATGGAGCGCCGGTTCGTGCTGCACACGCCGCTGATGTGGCTCGACAAGGCGCAGACCTGGGGCCTCGCCGAGGCTTTGGGCGGCCAAGCGCTGGTCGACCTGATCGTCGAGGAGAGCCACACCTGCTACCTCGGCGAGCGCGGGCAGCGCCATCCCTGGGGCTACGGCTGCGGCACCTGCCCGGCCTGCCGCCTGCGCGCCGACGGCTACACCCGGTTCACTGCGGCCTGAGGCCGTCCACCAGCACCGCCAGCGTCCCCTCGAACGAGGCGGGGCTCGCGAACAGGCGCTCCATCATCAGTGCCCCCTCCAGGGTGGCGATGACGTAGCGGGCGAGCGCCGCCGGCTCCGCCCCGGCGCGGACGCTGCCGTCGGCCTGCCCCTCCCGCAGGATCGCCTCCAGCCAGGCGAGGTGGCCCTCGAAGAAGGCCACGATGTCCCGGCGCAGGCGCTCGGGCAGCGCCTCGCCTTCGATGGCGAGCGCCGCGCAGAGGCAGCCGAGCCCCTGCTCGACGCCGCCGAGATAGAGCCGGCCATAGGCCGCGACGCGGCCGGGCCCGTCCGGCATCGCCGCGCGGATTCCCGCGAGGGCGGCTTCGTAGCGGGCCGCGTAGGCAGCCACCAGGGCAGCCCCGAGATCGACCTTGGTGGGGAAGTGGTGATGGATGCTCGCCTTGCGGATCCCCACCGCCTCCGCGAGGTCGGCGTAGCTGAAGCCGGCATAGCCGCGCCCCCGGACCAGGGTCTCGGCCTGCATCAGCAGCTCGGCGCGGGTATCCCTCATCGCGACTCTCGTCTCCCCGGCGCACGCGAACGTGCGGCTCGGCCCGTTCCTGGTTCCTGTCTGCCACTTGACGGCGGAAAAATCTACCTACTTAATGGTAGACAACGAGAACGGAGAGGTTTCGGCATGACGGCATCGGCCGTCCATAGGGGGACGTCGGTCGGCCTGGTCCACGCGCGTCGATCGCTGTCCCGACGGCATGCTCTGTTCGGCGGCCTCTGCCTGTGCTGCCTGCCGACCCTCGGCCGCGCCGCCGAGGCCTTCACGATGGAGGAGGTCGGCCCGGGCATCTTCATCCGGAAGGGCCTGATCGCCGACGCCACCTCGGACAATGCCGACGCCATTGCCAATATCGGCTTCATCGTCGGTCGGACCGGCGTGCTGGTCACGGAATCCGGCGGCAGCCTCGCCGACGGCCAGTGGCTGCGCACCGAGATCGCCAAGCGCACGACCAAGCCGATCACCCACGTGGTCCTGAGCCACGTCCACCCGGACCATGTCTTCGGGGCCGGGGCCTTCGTCGCGGACAAGCCGGTCTTTATCGGCCACGCCAAGCTCGCCGAGGCGCTCTCGGCCCGGGGCGAGTTCTACCGCAAGCGCCTGATCGATCTCCTCGGCGAGGAGCGCACCGGGCCGGTGGTCTTCCCGACGATGACGGTGGCTGACACGGCCGAGGTCGATCTCGGCGACCGTCGGCTGACCTTCACGGCGCACGGGCCGGCCCACACCACCTCCGACCTGTCGATGCTCGATTCCGGCAGCGGCCTGCTGTTCCCCGCCGACCTGCTGTTCGTGAACCGGATCCCGTCCCTCGACGGGAGCCTGAGGGGCTGGCTGAAGGAAGCCGAGCGGCTGAAGGGCCTGGGCGCCACCCGCGCGGTGCCAGGCCACGGCCCGGTGGCGGTCGATCTCGTCCCGGCGCTCGCCGATCTCACCGGTTATCTGACCGCCCTGCGCGACGGCACCCGCGCGGCGATCGCCAAGGACGTGCCGATCGAGAAGGCGGTGACCAGCGTCGCCGCGGACCAGAAGGACAAATGGGCCCTGTTCGACACCTATAACGGCCGCAACGTCACCGTGGCCTATCAGGAACTCGAGTGGGAATAGGTTTTCGGATCGCCATATCAGACCGAACCGGGAGAAACGCCATGACGTACAGGATCGGCAAGACACTTCCCTCGCTCGCCCTCGGCATCGCTTTGGCGACGACCGCCCTGTCGGGCCCGCTCGTCCTGGCCGCCCACGCCGCCGGCGCCTCCGACACCGATCAGGAGCGGGCCGCTCGCTGGCAGGAGATCGCCAAGTCGATCTTCGGCGACCGCCAGATCGCGCCCACCGACAGCTTGGTGAAGATCGACGCGCCGGCCCGGGCGCTGGATGCCGCCCTGGTGCCGATCACCCTGACCATGCCTGATGACGGGCAGATCAAGGCGGTGTCGCTGATCATCGATGACAATCCGGCACCCTACGCGGCCAAGTTCGAGTTCGGGCCGGCCGCCGACCCGGCGGAGCTGAAGTTGCGGGTGCGGGTCAACAACTACACCGACATGCACGCCGTGGTGGAGACGCAGGACGGCAAGCTCTACGAAGCCAAGCAGTTCGTGAAGGCGTCGGGGGGCTGCTCCGCCCCGATGGGCATGAGCGACGAGGAGGCCATGAAGGGCATGGGCGACATGCGCATGAAGTTCGCCGACGCCCAGCCCGGCAAGCCCGTGGAGGCGACGCTGATGATCCGCCACCCGAACTTCTCGGGCATGCAGATGAATCAGGTCACCCGCGAGTACACGCCGGCGCGCTACATCGACAAGCTCACCGTCTCGGCGGGGGACCAGAAGGTCTTCACCATGACGGGCGACATCTCCATCGCCTCCAACCCGGTGATCAACTTCGCCTTCAAGCCGGACGGCAAGCCGATCCAGGTGGCGGCTTCCGACAACCAGGGCGGCCACTGGCAGCACAGCTTCAACCCGCCCGGCCCGACGAATTGAGCATGGCACGCCTCGTCCTGATCGGCCGGGCCGCGGCGGCCTGCGCCGCGCTCCTCTGCCTCGCGGCCGCGCCGGCCGATTCTCCGGTCAACGTGCCCGAGCCGGAGGGGCTCTATGGCGGGCCGCCGAAGGGCTACACGCCGCCGAGCCTCAAGGGCGCCCAGGTGGTCGATGCCGACGCGCTCGCCGCCCTGATGGCGGGGCCGGACAAGCCGGTGCTGATCGACGTGGCGGCCCCGGACCGCAAGCCGTCGAACTTCCCCGCCGGCCGCCTCTGGCTGCCGGTGCACCCCTCGATCCCCGGCGCGGTCTGGATGCCGGAAGCCGGGGCGGAACCCCTGGCACCGGAGCGCGAGGCGCTGTTCTACGCGCGGGTCGCGGAGCTGACCGGCCACGACACGGCGAAGCCCGTCGTGGTGTTCTGCCACGTGGAGTGCTGGGGCAGCTGGAACGCCGCCAAGCGCCTCGTGCTGAAGGGCTATACCGGCGTGCGCTGGTTCCCCGAGGGTGTCGAGGGCTGGCAGGAGAAGCACGAGACAGCGAATCTGCGCGTTGATCCGGCCTGGAAGGCGGCGACCGAGCCGCAGGCGGGGCGCTGACCCGCGGCGTTGCGCGTAGTAAAAGGGGCGCGGAGCGAAGCTCCCGAAACAGGACGCGCCCCCTCTCCCTTCAGGAGGGGGAACCTACGCTCGCCCTGGGTGCCGAAAGGGATCTGAACCATGTCGCAGGTCGTGCAGTCCCGACGGCTTCGAGCGATCGATATCGGCAAGCGCAAGGCTGAGGGGCGCAAGATCACCGCGCTCACCGCCTACCATGCGCACACGGCCGGCATCGTCGACGCCTATTGCGACTTCATCCTCGTGGGCGATTCCCTCGGCATGGTCATGCACGGGATGGAATCGACCATTCCCGTGACCCTGGAGATGATGATCCTTCAGGCGCAGGCGGTGATCCGCGGCACCTCGAAGGCGCTCGTCGTGGTCGACATGCCGTTCGGCTCCTACGAGGCGAGCCGCGAGCAGGCCTTCCTCAACGCCTCCCGGGTGCTCAAGGAGACCGGCGCCGGCGCGATCAAGATGGAGGGCGGCGCCCATTTCGCCGAGACGGTGGCGTTCCTCGTTCAGCGCGGCGTTCCGGTGATGGGCCATATCGGCCTTACCCCGCAGGCGGTGAACACGATGGGCGGCTTCAAGGTGCAGGGCCGCGCCCCCGACGACGAGCGCCGCCTCCTGGAGGATGCACGGGCGATCTCCGAGGCCGGCGCCTTCGCGATCGTGCTGGAGGGCATCGTCGAGCCGGTGGCCCGGGCCATCGCGACCTCGCCGCGGGTCACGGCCGCCACCATCGGCATCGGCGCCTCGGCGGTCTGCGACGGGCAGATCCTGGTTCTGGAGGACATGCTCGGCCTGTCCGAGCGGACCCCGAAATTCGTCCGCCAGTTCGGCTCCCTGCGGGCCCATATCGAGGAGGCCGTGAAGGCCTACGCGGAGGAGGTCCGGGCCGGGCGGTTCCCGGCGGAGGACCACACCTACGGGTAGAGTCTCGACCGGCCGGGCCCGCGCCCCGGGCGTTGCCCACCAAGCCTGTCAGCGCCGCATAAGGCCGATATAGGCGAGGAGGAGCGCCAGACTGAGCCACGTGCAGACCGCACCTGCGGGCTCGGGCAGTTCGTGCCGCCGCGCGGTGTCATAGGTAAGCCACGTCAGCAGGAGCAGCAGCGCGGCACCGGCGATCCCGCTGCGTGCGAGCAAGAAGCCGACCGCGGAGAGGAACGCCGTCGCGGCGACGGTGGCGGTGACGGGCTCCCGAGCGCTCGCGGTCCCGCGGCCGACAAACAGGCCCACGAAGCGAAAGCAGCCGAGCGTCGCCGCGGTCGTGAGCAGCGCACTGGCAGCGATATCCCGCATCATCCCCCGGACGCTCGCCTGGAGCCCCACAATGCCGCGCAGACGGGCATTGCGCCTATGCATGTTGCAATTCCGCCCTCGGCCCGTAAACGTCACTCTGGTATACCAGACCGCCGGGCGAGCGTGCCGCTCCCCGGCGGAGCGAGCAGACTGAGGGCGCGCGAGGATGTCCGATACGGTTAGCCCGGATGAGCAACCCGGCAAGGGATCCGGGTTTCGGCTGTTCAAGCCCATCCTCGCAGGCGCAACCCTACGCGAGCGGCTGATTGCCTGCCTCGGCGCTCTGGCCGGGATCACGCTCACCGGTCTGATCTGCGGCTGGTTCTTCGGTCAGGGCCCCCATATCCCCCTCATCGTCGCCCCGATGGGGGCCTCGGCGGTCCTGCTGTTCGCGGTGCCCGCAAGCCCGCTCGCTCAACCCTGGTCGATCATCGGCGGCAACACGATCTCCGCCTTCATGGGGGTCCTGGCCGCCCACCTCATCTCGAATCCGGTGGTGGCGATCGGGGTCGGCGTGTCCCTGGCCATCGCCGCGATGTCGCTCACACGGTCCCTTCATCCCCCCGGTGGCGCGGCCGCTCTCACGGCGCTGATCGGCGGGCCGGCCGTCACCTCGGCCGGATTCCTGTTCCCGCTGTTTCCCGTCTGCGTCAACTCGGTGATCCTGGTCGCGCTCGGCATCGCGTTCCACAAGATCTCCCGCCGCAACTACCCGCACGTGCCGGTCCCGGTGCCGGTCAACACGCATGGGACGGCCGATCTGCCGCCGTCGATCCGCGTCGGATTCAAGCCCGAGGACGTCGATGCGGCGCTCCTGGAGCTGCACGAGACCCTGGATATCGACCGGTCCGATCTGGACCAGCTCCTGCGGCAGGTCGAACTTCAGGCGCTCCTGCGCACGCAAGGGACGCTCACCTGCGGCGAGGTCATGTCGCGCGACGTGGTGACCGTCGGGTTGGACAGCACCGTGGAGCAAGCACGGGACCTTCTGCTCGCGCACAACATACGGACGCTGCCCGTGGTGGACGGGAGCGGCCGGCTCGCGGGCACGCTCGGCCTGCGGGAGCTGACGCTGCGGGGCCATCGAGGTCTCGCCGCAGCGATGTCGGAAGCCAGGACGGCGGCGCCCGATGAACCGGTGGTCCGGCTCAGCGGCTTCCTGACGGACGGCCACACCCATGCGGTCGTGGTCACGGCCGAGGACCGCAGCATCCTGGGCATCATCACCCAGACCGACCTGCTCGCGACCTTGACGCGCCTGCTCTCGACCAAGGCCTTCGCGCGCCCCGAGCCGGTGCCCGCGTAGGCTGCGCAGCCTGCAATCCGACGATGCTCGGCCGGCGGATGCATCCGCCCGGGGGCTCCGAAGCTGGCCCGGTTGTTGCCTCGGAGGGAGTCCGAGCAACGCCGCGTCCGCAGGTTCGAGCCGATGCAAGATGGGTCGCTTCTTCTGAACCTTCTTCATGCCGCCCTGATGGCGTCGAGCATGATGCTGACCTGGCAGGTCTATCGCCTCCAGAGGCCCTGACGGGCGCGGGTAAACCCCTCAAGAAGGAGCCCGCGCGCCGAGATCGCGGCGCATCGGCGGGATCTATCCCAGCCGCCGGGACGGCAGCCTCAACCCCGGCGCCGGGCGCTCCAGCAGCACCTCGCGCCGGAAGCGCACCAGCCGCGCCGGACGGCCGGCGGCGCCGCTGGTGACGCTTTCGGTCTCCTCGACCAAGCCCTGCTGCGCCACGAGGCGGCGGAAATTCTGCTTGTGCAGCTGCGTGCCCGAGAGCGCCTCGACGGTGCGCTGGAGCTGGAGCAGGGTGAATTCCGGCGGCATCAGCTCGAACACCACGGGGCGATACTTGATCTTGCCGCGCAGGCGCCCGATCGCGGTCGCCAGCACCCGTCGGTGGTCGAAGGCCATGGGCACGCCGGTCGGGTCGTTCGGCAGCGCCGGACCGGGATTGCCGCGGGCCTCCGGAATGAGGCCGGCCTCGAACAGCAGCTCGTAGCGCTCCAGCACGCGCTCCTCGTTCCAGGTGCCGCCGTTCATCCCGAAGGTGAGGCCCAGCCGGTCGAGGCGGCGGGTCCGGGTGGCGCAATCCTCGGGCTCGGCCGCCCAGGCGGCGAGCCGCGCCTCGATGGCGTCGAGCTGGCGCGGGCGCCCCTGACGGAAATCCTCGTAGGGCAGGTAGCGGTACCAGTTCTGCCACGCGGCCTCGGCGAGGCCGGCCGGCCGCTCCTCGCGGACCAGGGCGAGGTAGGCCACGGAGAGCGAGTGCACCCCCGGCATGTCGGACGTCCCGGAGCGGTCGCGGTCGCCGAAGGTGTAGAGCTGCTCGACATAGCCGAGGCGCTGGTGCGTCTGCCGCTCCACCCAGGCCCGCAGGCCGCGTTCCAGGGTCGCGTGCTCGGGTACGAGGGGACCGGCCGGCAGGCCATCGCCGCGGCCGGATGCCTGATCCGGGACGCGGATCGTCAGGGCGCGCGGCTCCCCCCGGGTCGCAGCGACGATCACCGCGACGAGGCCTACGGAGGAGCGCTCCGGCAGGGCTTGCGCCCCACGCGCATCCGTTTGCGCCGCGGCAACCGTCATCGTCCCTCGAAAGCCTGTCCCTTCAGTTACGGAATCGCCCTGCGGGCTCCCACCTATAGGGGGCCGGGATGGTCACGCGTCAACGCCATGTGGCGTGGCGCTTCGGCGCGCGAACCGGGGCCGCGCTTGCCAAGGCGCCGGGGGCTGCTCAAACAGGGATGCCCGGGAGGGCCGGCGCGGGGCCGGCCAGGGCAGAGCCGAGCGACAGCGATGTTAGCGAGCGCGAACTCCCCATCGTCCGCATCCAGAAGTCGGGCGGTCGACCTGCGGCTCTACGGCCTCCTCGATGTCGGCGTCTGCGGCGCGGATGGAGCGCGGCTGGCGCAGCTCGGCGCCGAAGCGGTCGCAGGGGGCTGCACGCTGCTCCAGTACCGCGAGAAGGACATCCCGGATGCCCGCGCCGCCCTGGCCCGGATCCGGGCCATCCAGGCGGCGGTCGGAGGCCGGGTGCCGCTGCTCGTCAACGACCGGATTGACCTCGCCCTGGCGGCGGGCGCGGCCGGCGTGCATCTCGGCCAGAGCGACCTCCACCCGGCCGATGCGCGGCGCCTCCTGGGCGAGGGTGCGATCATCGGCCTCACCGTAAAGACCCCCGCCCAGGCCGACGAGTTGTACCGCCTCCCGGTCGACTATGCCTGCATCGGCGGCGTGTTCGCCACCACCAGCAAGGACAATCCCGACCCGCCGGTCGGCCTCGATGGCTTCGCGCGGATCGCCTTCCGGGCCCGCCTCGCCCGGGGCGCGGGCCTGCCGCTCGGCGCCATCGCCGGGATCGGCCTCGAGAATGCCGCTGACGTGATCGCGGCGGGCGCGGACGGCGTCGCGGTGATCACCGCACTGTTCGGCGCGGAGCCGGTCCAGCAGCGCGCTGGCGACCTGCGCGCGCGGATCGACGCCGCCCTGGCGGAAAGGGGGCAGGCGCGATGAGCGGCCTCGTCCCGATCGCCGTGACGATCGCCGGCTCGGATTCCGGCGGCGGTGCCGGCGTCCAGGCCGACCTCAAGACCTTCTCGGCGCTGGGGGTCTACGGCGCCAGCGTGATCACGGCGCTGACCGCGCAGAACACCCTGGGCGTCCAGGGCATCCACGACGTGCCGGCGGATTTCGTCGCCCGGCAGATCGACAGCGTGTTCTCCGACCTCGCCGTGAAGGCCGTGAAGATCGGCATGCTGTCCCGAGCCGACGTGATCGCGGCGGTCGCCGAGGGCTTGGCGCGTCGGGCCGGGGCGATCCCGGTGGTCCTCGACCCCGTGATGGTCGCCACCAGCGGCGACCGGCTGATCGCCGACGACGCCGTGGCGGCGCTGCGGGACCGGCTTCTGCCGCGGGCCGACCTGATCACGCCCAACCTGCCCGAGGCGGCGGCGCTCCTCGGGGAGGCGGTGGCTGAGGATGCCGCGACGGCGGTGGCCCAGGCCCGGCGGCTCGTGGCACTGGGCGCCCGCGCGGTGCTGATCAAGGGCGGCCACGGGCACGGGCGCGAGAGCATCGACCACCTCGTCACGGCGGACGGCTCCCTGCGCACCCTGGCGGCGCCGCGGATCGCGACGAGGAACACCCACGGCACCGGCTGCACCCTCTCGGCCGCCGTGGCGGCGGGGCTCGCAAGGGGCCTGGAGCTGCCGGAGGCTGTGGCGGAGGCCAAGGACTACCTCACCGCCGCGATCGCGGCGGCGGACCGGCTGACGATCGGCGCGGGGCACGGCCCGGTCCACCACTTCCACGCCGTCTGGCCCTGAACACCGACCCCAGAGATTGATGCCTCCCTTGCGCCCGGGCCACGATTGCGTTTGAAGAAGCGCACGATCGTTCGGATAACGGAACGGCGCAGGCGGATCGGGGACGATGCAGGATCAGGCGGAACGGCCCGACCGGGCGCGCGGGCGCGACCTGCTGACCGGGGCGCAGGCGCTCTCCGGCCAGCTCGGCAAGACCATCCAGCGGCTGCGCAAGGCCTACAACCTGTCGCTCTCGGAACTCGCCGAGCAGTCGGGCGTGGCCAAGTCGATCATCAGCCAGATCGAGCGCAACGAGACCAACCCGACGCTGGCCACCATCTGGCGGCTCTCCCAGGCACTGGACGTGTCGATCGAGCGCGTCCTGGCGGCCGGCGACGAGGAGCCGTTCATCGAGAAGACCTCCCGGGCGGACACGCCGATCCTCGTATCCGAGGACGGGAAGGTGCGGCTGGCGATCATCGGCTGGCTCAAGACGATCGAGTGGCTGCAATGGTACGAGGTGACGGCCGATCCCGGCGGCGTCCTGGACTCGGACCCGCACCAGCGCGGCTCGGTGGAATCGCTGTCGGTCACCGAGGGGGCGTTCGAGGTCGAGATCGGCGGCATCGTGCAGCGGGCGCGGGCCGGCGAGACCCTGCGCTACCGCTGCGACCGGCCTCACATCGTGCGCTGCACCGACGGGCCGGCTCGGGCCACCATGGTGGTGATCATGAAGGCCGCCGTGATGGAGTGAGGCGCCCTCAGCGCCCCGTATTCACCCAGCGCACCACGTCGGCCAGCACGGTGCTCAGCGCCTGATCGAGGGCGCGGGCGCCGTTGCCGGCATTGATCCCGGCGACCGGCACGCGGGCCGTGAAGATCCGCGCTGCGGTCACCTTGCCGGTGCCGTCCGCCACGAGTTTCAGCGATAGGTCGACCACCGCCTCGCCGGTCCCGGCCTGGACGTCGAAGGCGCGGATCTCGCTGATCAGCTGATAATCGGCCATGACCTTGTCGCCGGGCCGGCTCACCGAGCGCAGCCGCCCGGAATTCTCCAGGCTCTGGATGATCCGCGTCTGGATCAGGCGCGGCAGCCGGTCGGCCCATTGACCGCCGCCCAGGAACGAGAGGGCGCCCCCGGGTTCGCGCACGATGATCCGGTCGGCCTCGAAGGGCTGGATGCCCACCGGCTCCGAGACCACGATCGAGCGGCCCGCCATGACCGGCCGGCCCGACGACGGCAGCGCCGCGAGATCGAAGGTGAGGGGCGCCCCGCCGCTGCCGCAGCCGCCCAGCAGGGCGGCGAGCGACACGGCAGCGAGAGTGTGGGACGAGCGGACCATACGCACAACCTGATAGACCCCACCGGCGGACGGCAGAGCAGTATAAGCTATGCGGTAAAAACTACTCCGCACCCGTATCCGTGCGGTGCGCCGGGACACACCGATCCAGCCACCGACAATTTCAGCGTCCGCCGTTGTATTCCGGCAACGATGGCTTGCCGCCGAAGATCACCTGGCTCGGGTCGCGCTCCAGGCTGCGCACCGTGCGGTTGAGGGTGCTGAGGGTGCGCTGGCCGTCCCCCGACAGAGCCTCCACCTCCCGGCGGCCGCTGCCGCTGAGGCGGCCGAAATTGGTCGTGATGCTGGCGGTCCGCTTGTCGAGATTCTCCGACATGGTGCGGAACGCCTTGCCGGCGTCGCGCACCGAGATCGCGGCCGCGCGGATCTCCGCGAAGGTGCTGGAACCCTCCTGGCCCGAGGCTGACCCCAGGAAGCTCTCAGCGCCGTTGAGCACCGCGTCGATCTTGTCGGCCGAGGCGTTGAGCTTGGCGGCGAGCGTGCGGGCGTCGTGCAGGCCCGCCTCGATGTCGGGGCTGGCCTTGGACAGGGCCGCGGAGAAGCGGTCGGCATTGTCGATCACGCGGCCGAGCTTGGCGCCGTCGACCGCCTTGACCAGCGCCGAGATGTTCGGGCCGGCATCGGCGAGCGTCTTCGAGAAGGTCTCGACATTGGCGAGCGAGCGGTTGATCGCGCCCTCGTTGGCGGAGACGAGCCGGTCGAGGCGGGCCAGCATGTCGTCGGCCCGCTGCGCCACTTGGCGCGCCAGCGCCATCATGTCCTGCATGTCGGAGGAATCGGCGAAGATCGTCGGCGGCTCGCCGTTGGCCATCGGGGTGAGCGCGGGCGCGTCGGCGTTGCCGCCCGACAGGGAGATCACCGAAACACCGGTGAGCATCGCTGAATCGAGCCGGGCGCGGGTGTCGGCCCGGAGCGGCGTCGCGGGCTCGACCTTGATCTGGGCGAGCACCCGGCGCGGATCCTGCGGGGCGAGGCGGATGTCGGTGACCTCGCCGACCTTGATGCCGTTGAAGTTCACGCTCGACCCGCGCGACAGCCCTCCGACCGATCCGGAGAAGACGATGCGGACGGTCTGACTCACCTGCCGCGAGGAGCCGCCGGAGAGCCACAGCACGGTGCCGAATCCCGCCAGGACGACCGCGATGGTGAAGGCACCGATGAGGGCGTAGTTCGCGCGAGTTTCCATGCGCTCAACCTGCGGTTCTGCCCGGCGGACGAGGTCCGGCCGGGCTTCTGGCCCCGGCTCCCGAAGGGAAGCAGGGCGGGATCTGGGTGGGACGGCAGTCAGGCATGAGCCGTGGCGCCGCCCGTGGCGATGGTCCGGGCGCGCTTGCCGTGGAAATACGAGCGCAGCCAGGGATGGTCGCTCGCCAGCATCTCGTCGATGGTGCCGGCCGCGATGATCTGGCCGTCGCCGAGCGCCGCGATGCGGTCGCAGGCGGTGTAGAGGCTGTCGAGGTCGTGGGTGACCATGAAGACGGTCAGCCCGAGCGTCTCCTTGAGGGTCGAGACGAGGTCGTCGAACTCGCCCGCGCCGATCGGGTCGAGGCCCGAGGTCGGCTCGTCGAGGAACAGGATCTCGGGATCGAGCGCCAGGGAGCGGGCGAGCGCCGCGCGCTTGATCATGCCGCCCGACAGCTCCGACGGCAGCTTGTCGGCGGCATCGGGCTTGAGGCCGACCATCTCGATCTTGAGGCGGGCGAACTCGTCGAGCAGGCGCTCGGACAGGTTCAGGTGCTCGCGCATCGGCACCTGGATGTTCTGCTTGACGGTGAGCGCCGAGAACAGGGCGCCCTGCTGGAACAGCACGCCCCAGCGCTGCTCCATCCGGCGCCGCTCGGCATAGGTCAGCTCATCCACGTCGCGGCCGAACACCTCGATCGTGCCCGCGCGCTTCGGGTTGAGGCCCAGGATCGTCCGGGTGAGCACCGACTTGCCCTGGCCCGAGGGCCCCACGAAGCCCAGGATCTCGCCGGCGCGGATGTCGAGGCTCAGGCCTTTCAGGATGTTCCGGTCGCGGAACCCGACCACGAGGTCGCGCACGCGGATGATGGGCGCGGGGCCCGCGGCAGCGTCGGTCTCGATCATGGCAGGGACGATCACCGGCACGGGCTCAGAAGTCGATCGCGGCGAAGAAGACCGCGAACAATCCATCGAGGACGATGACCATGAAGATGGACTTCACGACTGAGGCGGTGACGTGGCGGCCGAGCGACTCGGCCGAGCCCTCCACGGCGAAGCCCTCGATCGTGGCGATCACCCCGATGGTCAGCGCCATGAACGGCGCCTTGATCAGGCCGACCATCACGTGGTGGACGCCCACCGCCGCCTGGAGCCGGGCCAGGAACTGGTCGAGAGTCAGCCCGCCGTAGAGCATCGCGGTGAGGCCGCCGCCCGCGAGCGCCGCGAGGTCGCCGATCAGAGTCAGCATTGGCAGGCCGATCATCAGGGCGAGCACCCGGGGCACGATCAGGATCTCGACGGGATCGAGGCCCATGACGCGCAGGGCATCGACCTCCTCGCGCATGCGCATGGAGCCGATCTCGGCGGTGATCGCCGAGCCCGAGCGGCCGGCCACCATGATCGAGGTCAGGAGGACGCCGAGCTCGCGCAGGATCAGCAGGCCGATCAGGTTGACCACGAAGGTCTGGGCGCCGAAGCGCTGGAGCTGGAAGATGCCCTGCTGCGCGACGATGCCGCCCACCAGGAACGAGATCAGCACGATGATCGGCGTGCCGTTGAGCGCCACCTGCTCGATCTGGTTGACGAGGGCGGTGCCCCGGAACGTGCCGGGCCGCAGGGCGACGCGCCCGCAGGCGGCGATCAGCTCGCCGAGGAAGGCGAGGGCGGTGACGAATTCGCGGCCCCCGCGGACGGTCTGGCGACCGGTGGCGTCGAGGGCGCCGACGATCCGTCCGTGCCGGCGCGGCGGCGGCGCCTCGGGCTCGCGCAGGCGGACCTCGCCGAGAAGGGTGCGGTGCTCCGGGCGGGCGCCGAGATAGGTGAGGGTGCTGCCCGCCTGCTCGATCTCGGCGCGGGTCCGCTCCAGGACCCAGGCGCCCAGGGTGTCGAGACGCTCGATACCCGACAGGTCGACCGACACGGGCCCGGCCCGGCCCGCCGCCACGATGCGTGCGGCCGTGGCCTCGACGGTCGGAGCCTGGTCGGCGGTCCAACGGCCGTCGAGCGCCAGCCGGCCGTCGGCCGGCCGGTCCCGCAGCGCGGCGCCGGGAACAGTGCCCTCGCTCAGCAAGACCCTCACTCCTCGATCGAGGCACCACCCTGCCGTGTGGTTATGTCGACATTACGGTTGACGAAGCGTGTCCAACGTCAGCTTGCGCGACGGGCGGCCCGTCCGGACGCGAAGGCGAGGCCGAGGCCGGCGGCGGCGAGCGGCGCCATCAGCAGGAAGGCGAGGGGACCGCCGGCCCGGTAGGCGAGGCCGCTGACCAGCGTGGCGACCACCGAGATGCCGGCATTGACGGCGCTGAGCGTGCCCTGCGCCCGCCCGCGGGCACCGTCCGGCGCGTAGGCCGACACCGCCGCCATGGCGCCGAGCTGCGTCGCCCCGAAGGTCAGGCCGTGCAGGCACTGGAGTGGCACCAGGGCGGGGAGGCGGTCGCCGAGGACGAACATGCCGACGGCGCGCAGGATCGCGGCAGAGCCGCCGAGCGCCAGGAGCCGCACCGGGCTGCGCCAGGCGGCGGGCAGGGCGGGGATTCCGGCGAACAGCGCGATCTCGGCGAGCACGCCGGTGGCCCAGAGCGATCCGACCCAGGCAGCCGGGATGCCCTGGCTCGTCCAGTAGATGCTGCCGAACCCGTAGATCGCGCCGTGGCTCGCCTGGATCGCGGCCGCCGCGCCGATGCAGAGCCAGAGCTTCAGCGGCAGCCTCGGCCGGCCGGCGCCCTCCGCCGCCTGCGGCAGCCCCGCCACCGAGCGGCTGCGCCAGGCAACGAGGGCGGCCGACAGGGCGAGGCCGGTCAGCAGCAGCGGCACCGCGAGCTGCCCGCCCAGCGCCGAGAGCAGGAGCCCGCCCGCGAGGTTCGCCAGCAGGAAGGCCACCGAGCCCGCCATCCGGATTCGCGAATAGGCGAGACGGGCATCGTGGCGCACGGCCGCGAGGGTCAGGTAGTCGATGCAGGGCACGAGCGGCGCGCCGGCCACGGCGTTGAGCACCACGAGCACGGCGAGGCACGGCCAGCCGATCCCCGCAGCGGGCGGCATCAGCGCGTAGGTGAGGCTCAGCGCGAGGCTGCCCAGCAGGATCAGCCGGCGCGGGCCGAGGCCGCGGTCGAGCAGGCTCATCAGCGGCGCCGTGGCGACGATGCGCGTGGCGATCGGCAGGGCGAGCAGCACGCCGATCACCGCGGCATCGAGGCCGAGGGCGTCGAGCCAGACCGGCATGAACGGCATCGCGATGCCGATCTCGGTGAAGACGACGGCGTACAGCAGCGACAGGCGCGCCGGGCCGGACGGGCGGAGCAAGGCGGGTCTCGGAAGGCGGGTTCGGACAGGGCCCGGCGGCGGGGCCCGCCCGTAAGCGCGCGTTAAACGGGACCTGTCAAATTGCGCGCCTTCGGGTCGCGCCCTGCGCGAGCCGTCGCCGAGCCTGCAAATCGCCCTCTGGGAAGCCCATGTCCGGTTCCGCCACCCTGAGCGCGGAAATCTCCGCGGAGTACGCGGCGATCGAGGCGACCATCTGCGCCACCGAGCGCGGGCGCCTGTTCCTGGCCGAGCATGCCCGTCGCAACCGGGGCGCCGACACCGAGATGCTGCTCGGGGCGATCTCCCGGCTGGAGCAGACCGTGACGGCGGATCGCGGCCACCCGGCCTTCGGGCAGCTGCGCGGCAACCTCGTCGACATGGCCGAGGCGATCCGCCGGACCAAGGCCGAGATCGCGGCGATCAGCGCCTCGAACACCGAGCAGACCCGTCTGTCCCAGGCCTCGCTCGCCCTCGACGCCATCGTGCGGGAGACCGAGCGGGCGACCTCGGACATCCTCGGCGCGGCCGAGGCGATCCAGGAGGCGGCCTGGACCTTGCGCGAGCGGGGCGCCGACGCGACGGCCTGCGACGACCTCGACCGGCTCGCGACCGCGATCTACACGGCCTGCTCGTTCCAGGACCTCACCGCGCAGCGCACCGCCCGGATCGTCTACACGCTGCGCTACCTCGAGGACCGGCTCTCGGCGATGATCGCGATCTGGGGCAGCGATGCCGAGGCGATCCCGCCGCTGGCCGGCGTCAAGGTGGCCGGTGCGGAGGGCGCGCTGTCCGATCTCTGCCAGAGCGACATCGACCGCTACATCGCCATGGATGTCCCGGCCGTCACGGCAGCCGCGCTCGTGGCCCGGCCGGGAAGCCCGGCGCTCCATGAGGATCTCGTGTTCCTGCCGGTCTCGGGGGGCGCGGAGGCAGCGTCACCCGCCGAGGCCGAAGGCGAGGTCGCCGAACACGAGCCCGCCGCGGAGACCCAGGTGGTCGCGCCTGTCGAGGACGGGGCCGAGCTCGACTGGGCCGCCGTTGTCGCCGCGGCCCCGGAGCCGGACACGGCGCAGGGGGAGCCGGCGCTGAGCCTCGCCGAGATCCAGGCGCTGCCGCCGGAGCAGCGGCTCGCGCTGTTCGCCTGACAGGCGCGGCCGGACGCTGCTATCAGGGGCCTCCCGAGAGACCGAGAACGCGTGTCCGTGGCCCTGCACCTGATCAAGCTCTGCGTCGGCCCCACCTCCATCGCCGATCTCGAAGCGCGGCAGGCGCGGTTCCTGGCCGAGGCGCTCCGGGAGGGGCGACCGGCCGCCCCCTTCCACGTCACCCGGACGCTGCCCAAGCGCCACCGCGAGATCGTCGGGCGCGGCTCGATCTACTGGGTGATCCGCGGGACGCTGTCCTGCCGGCAGGCGATCACGGCGATCGAGCCGCTGACCGGCGAGGACGGGATCCCGCGATGTCGGCTGATCTTCGACCCGCGCCTCGTCCCGGTGGCGCCCCGGCCCTACCGGCCTTTCCAGGGGTGGCGCTACCTCACGGCGCACGACGCGCCCGCCGACCTCGGGGCGGAAGCCTCAGGGGACCTCGCCGAGATGCCCGAGACCCTGCGGCGCGAGCTGGTCGGCCTCGGCCTGCTGTGACCAAGACCCTCCGACCCGCGCCCTCATCCTGAGGTGCCGGAGCGCAGCGAAGGCCTCGAAGGAGCCCTCCAGGGATCGCAGCGCCTTCTGGAGCTCTCCTTAGAGGCCCGCTGACGCGGGCACCTCAGGATGAGGGGGAGGGTTGGAGGAACCCGCCCTTGCGGCACATCCCGCCGGAGCCGTGGCCAGCCCCGGCGGGATGGGTTTTAGGCCCCGTCGAAGCGCCCGCTGGCATGGGCCAGCATGGTGTAGACCTTGCCGGTCTCCGAGGTGAGATAGGCGTCGGTGCGCTTGGCGTCGCTGTCGTTCTTGATCACGTCGCCGAGCAGGCGCTCGAACTCGCTGACGTAACGGTCGACGCTGCGGCGGAACTCCGCATCCGACCGGTACCGGCGCTGGATCTCCGCGAAGGTCGTCCGTCCCTGCGGCGTGTAGATCCGCGGGTCGAACAGGTTCGGCTCGCCGCGCCGGTAGCGCTCCCAGAGATCGACCGCGGTCCGGTGCTCGATCATCTTGGCGATGTCGGTCGAGATCGTATCGAGGGCGATCCGCCCGGTCTCGGCAGCCGCCGTCGCGGATGGCCGGCCCCCGGACTGTGCGGAGGCCGCGAGGGTCTCCGCCGCCGGTGCCGCCTCCTCGTCGTCGTCCAGGGAGGCGCGGGTCAGCAGATCGGACAGCCAGCCCCGCTTGTCCCCGGTCTGCGCCGGGGTGGCGCCGCGGGCCGGGACGGCCGACCGCGCTGCCTCGATCCGGGCCGGACCCGCGGAGGCCCGCGGCGCCGCGGGCGCCGGGAGCGTGGGTGCCGGAGTGGCAGGCCCCGCCGAGGCCTGGGCCGGACCGGCCTGCGGGGCCGCGACGGCGCGGGTCCCGCCCTCCACCACCCGCCGCTGAGCCTGCGGCTGGGCAACGTCCACCGAGCGACCGGAGCGGGAGACCAGAGCCGAGAGCTCGTTGAGCGCCTTGATCTGGTCGGCCACCACCCGCCGCATCTCGCCCGTGGCATCCTGGGTCTCGCGCGGAAGCTCGAGGACGCCCTTGGCGAGTTCGGCGCGGGTCGCGTCGAGTTCGCCGCGGATCGAGCCCGCCATCTCGCGCAGGGCCGAGAACGAGTCGCCGAAGCTGGCCTGGGCTTCCTGGAAGCCGCTGCGCATCTCCCGGGCGGCCTCCTCGATGGCCTGCCGCACGCCCTGGGCCGCCTTCTCACCCTCGGCGCTGGCGCTGTCCTTCAGGTCGGCGAAGGCGCTCGTCACCGAAGCCCCGGCGCCCTGGGCGGTCTGGGTCAGGGTCTCGCCCACGCTCCGGGCGCGCTCCTCGGCGGCGCGCAGCGTCTGCTCGATCGTCTGCGCGAGGGCGTTGCCGTTCTGCTCAAGGGCGGCGGCCCGCGTCTCGAAAGCGCTGAGCGCCTCCGTCAGCGCCGCCTCGCGGCCGGACAGCGCCGAGCCCAGCCGCTCCTCGATGGCGGCGAGGGAAGCCGCGGCCCGGTCGAGGGCGGCCACGTGGGCGGCCGTCTGCTCACCGAGGGAGCGGCCGCGCCCGTCGAGCGTCTCGGCGAGGCGGGAGGCTTCCTGCAGCGCCCCGTCGGCGGCGCCGCGCAGGGCTTCGACCTGTGCCGAGACGCCCGCGCTGGCGTGACCGGTCTCCGCGGCGATGCGCTCCAGCGCCGTCTGGATCTGCTCGATCCGGCCCGCGAGGCCCTGCTCGACCGCGCCGAGATTCGTGCCGGCTCCGGCCACCAGCTCGCTGAGCGCGACGTTGGCGCTCTCGATCCGCTGGAGCAGACTGCCCAGCTCCCGGCCCATCCGGTCGTTGGTCTCGAACAGCTCCGAGAGGGTGCGGCCCGCCCCGTCCTCGACGGCGGCGCGCAGCAGTTCGGCCGAGGCCCGCGACTGCACGGCCAGTTCCTCGGTCCGTTCGCGCAGGGTCTCGGCGAGCGGCAGGCCGGTCTCAGCCAGCGCCCGCTCGATCGCGTCGGCCCGGTCCGCCAGCGCGCGGGACAGGTCGAGCATCGGCCCGTCGATGGCCGCGCGCAGGCGCCCGACATGCTGCTCCACGGTCTCCCCGACCGCCCGTCCGCTCCCCTCGACGCCGGCCAGCAGAGCGCTGCCCCGCTCCTCGATGGCCCGGACCAAGGTCTCGGCGCTCTCCGCGAGGCGGCGGGACAGGGCCTCGCCCCGGGCATCCACGAGTGCGCCCAGCGCATCGGCGCGCTGCTCGAACCCGGCCCCGAGGGCCTCGGCCCGGGCGTCGATCAGGCCGGCCAGGGCCGCCTCGCGGCGGCTGAGCGTCTCGGCGAGCGCCGCATTGTGGGCGTCGACCTGCTCGGCATGGGCCCGTGCCCGCTCGTCGAGGGCGGCCACGAGGCTCGCCGTACGCTCGTCCATGAGACCCGCGAAGGCCTCGTGGCGGTCGTCGAAGGCATTGGCTAGGGTGTCGGCGCGCTGGGCCACCAGGGTCGCGAACAGCCGCATGCGGCCGTCGATGCGCTGGGTAAAGGCATCGGCGCGGGCGTCGACGCCCCGGGCCAGGGCCTCGCTCTGCGCCTCCACGGCCTGCGCCAGGGCCGCGGTGCGACCCTCCACGATCCCGTCGAGGTTGCGCAGCCGTGCGTCGAAGGCCTCGACCAAGGCTCCGGTGCGGCCCTCGGCGGCCTCCATCAGGGCTCGGCTGCGATCGTCGAGGAGCCCCTCGATCGCCGCGCGCGCCTGGTCGAAGGTCGTCCGCAGGGCCTGGACGCGGGCCTCGACCTGCTCGGTCAGTTCGCGCCCGGTCCCCTCGACGGCCGTGCCGAGATCCGCCTGGGCCCGCTCCAGCAGGCCGCGCAGGTTTTCGATCCGGGTATCCAGGAGGGAGGCGACACCCGCGGGCGCCGCGTCGAGGAGCGCGCGGAGGTCCTGCGTGCGCGCCTGGACCGCCATGGCGATCTCCCGGCCATGGCTCTCGACCGCCGTGTCGAGACTGGCCTGGGCCCGCTCGAACAGGGTCTGCAGCTGCCCGGTCCGCGCCTGGAAGGCCTCGGCGAGCTGGGTCTCGCGGGTCTCGAGCAGGCCCGCGATGGCAGGGCTCGCCTGCTCGATGGTGGCCTGCAGGGCCTGGGTGCGGTGCTCGATGGTCCCGGCGATCTCACGGCCGCGGCCCTCGACGAGCCCGTCGATCTCCGCTTGCGCCCGCTCGAACAGGGCGCGCAGGTCCGCGAAGCGGGCGTCCAGCAGGTCCGCCATCCGGGCGGGCGCGCCGTCGAGGGTCGTGCGCAGGCCTTCGGTCCGGGTCGCGATGGCGTCGGCGACTTCCTGCCCGCGAACGTCCACGAGGTCGCGCAGGCCGTTCTGGGCCTCCTCGAACAGAGTCTGCAGGCGCTGCGTGCGGGCGTCGAGGGTCGCGGCGAGCTGGCGCTCGCGGGTCTCGACCAGCGCGGAGACGGCGGCAGGCGCCTCTTCCAGCACCGCGCGCAGAGACTGGATGCGCGCATCCACCGTGGCGGCGAAGCGGCCGCCGCCGCTCTCCACCATCGCGTCGAGGGCGGTCTGGGCCTCCTCGAACAGGGTGCGCAGGGCCTGGGCCCGGGCGTTCAGCGTCTCGGCGAGGCGGTTGCCGCGCCCCTCGACGAGG
Organism: Methylobacterium sp. CM6257; assembly: GCF_054611515.1. Classification (NCBI taxonomy): domain Bacteria; kingdom Pseudomonadati; phylum Pseudomonadota; class Alphaproteobacteria; order Hyphomicrobiales; family Methylobacteriaceae; genus Methylobacterium; species Methylobacterium sp. CM6257. The sequence goes on along the minus strand of NZ_CM137735.1, from coordinate 3,936,727 downwards.
CTCTCCAGGCTCTCAAGCCGCGCGTCGAACAGGCTGCCGAGCTGCCGCGTCCGGTCCTCCAGGGCGCCGGAGGCGGTGCCGAACGCGCCCTCCAGGGCGGCGACCAGCGCCTGTCCGCGCCCGTCGAGCGCCTCGTTGATCGGCCCTATGCGGCCGTCGAGGGTGGCGGCCAGGGTGCCGGCATGGTCGTCCAGCATCACGCGGATCTGGTTGGTGCGGTCGTCGAGCAGGCCGTGGACCGTGCGCACGCCCTCGTCGAGCAGCCCGCTGATATCCGCGGTGCGGCTCGACAGGGTGTGGCCCAGGCGGCCCTCGCCGGCGTCGAGCATCCGCTCGGCATCCGCGATGGTCTGCTGGAGCTTGGACAGGACGCTCGCGCCGCGCTGGTCGATCAGTTCGGCCAGCGAGGTGCCGCCGCGATCGAACAGACGGGCAAGCTCGGTGATGCGGCCGCCGATCGCTCCGAACACGGCCCGGCCCTTCTCGTCGAGCTCGCTCGACATGGCGGCGATGCGCTCATCGATGAGGCGGCCGAGCAGGTCCGCGCGCTCCGCGAAGGCCGCGCGGACGGCATCCGTCCGGGCGGTCAGCGCCGCGTCGGCGCTCTCGGTGCGCTCGTTCACCAGCCGGACGATCTCCTCGGCACGGGCCGACAGCGACGCTTCAAGGGTCCGGGTGGCCTCCTCGACGGTGCCGGTCAGCGCCCGGACGCGCTCGGCCATGGCGGCGTCGATCCCGCCGGTCCTGTCGGTGATGGTCGCGACGAGGTCGCGGGTCCGGCCGGCCAGCTCCTCGTCCACGGCGCGAGTCCGCGCCTCGATCAGCCGGATCGCCTCGAAGGCCTGCACGCCGAAGCTCTCGTCCACGTGACGGGAACGCTCCTCCAGCGTCGCGGCGATCTCCTGCAGGCGGCCGATGACGCCCGCGTCGAAGCGGCTTGCCCCCTCCTCGATGCGGCGGGCGATCTCGCCCGTGTGCCGCGCGATATCCTGCCCGAAGCCCTCGGCCCGGCCGTCGAGCATCTCGATCAGGCTGCGGCCGCCCTCGGCCATGATCCGCGCCATCTCGTCGGTCCGGGCGCGCAGCGCCTCGTCCACGGCCGCGGTACGGCTCCCGAGATGGCCGTCGATGTGGCTGACGAGGCTCGCGACGGCCTCGCCGATCTCGGCGGCCCGCTTGGCCGAGCGCTCTTCCAGGGTTCCGAGATGCCCCTCGATCAGGCTGCCGGCCTCCCGGGCCTGGGCCGAGATCGTCTCGGCGACGGCCTGTCCCTTGCCGGTGATGAGCCGGTCCATCTCCTCCAGCCGGGCGCCGACGGTCTCGCCGAGCGCCACGGTGTCGCGGCCGATGCGGTCGGCCAGGATGTCGCCGCGGGCGATGGTCTCCTGCAGGGCCGCGAGGCGGTTGCCCAGCGTCTCGTCGATTGCCCGGACGCGCCCGTCGGCGGTCTCGGCGAAGCTCGCGCCGGTCTGGCTGAGGGTGTCGGCGATGCGGGCGCCCTGGCTCGCCACCGCCAGCACGATGTCGCGGCCGGTGCCGCTGATCCGCGCCTGGGTCTCGTCGGCGTGGGTGGCGAGCAGCTCGGCGACGCCGCGGCCGTGTTCGCCGAAGGCTGCCTCCATCTCGCCGAGGCGGGCGGCGAGGTCGGCCGAGATCGCGCGTGCGGCCTCGGCGAGGCTGCCGGTCGCGTCGCCGGTACGGGCTGCGAGTTCGCTGCTGAGGGCGTCGAGGGCGGCGCGCACGGCCGCAACCGCGGCCGTGCCGCGCTCACCGAGTTCCGCTCCGGCGCGGTCGGCAGCATCGCGGAACCGGGTCAGCAGAACCGCGGTCTCGGCCTCGACGGCTCCGGTGACCTCGGCGGATGCGCTGCGCAGGGTCTCCAGGCTTCCGGTGAGCCGGGCGGAGGCCTCCTGGGTGCGGCTTTCGACTTCGCCCGACAGGCCCTCGACGGATCCCCGCAGGGACTGGACCGCAGCGGCAGCGCCGGCCTCGAAACCCTGGCCGAGCGCCGAGAAGGCGGCCTCCAGGTTCGCGGTCACTTCCTCCGTCCGGTGGGTGATGCTGCCCCCCGCGCGCTCGGCGGCCGCCGCGACGCGGTTCTCCAGATCGGCTGCCCGTACCGTCACGGTCTCGTCCAGGCGTGCCGCGATGCCGTCCATGCGCTCCGCGAGGGCGCCGCCGCGCTCCGAGAGCGCCTCGGCGATCCGCTCGGCGGTGCCGATCAGGTCGTCCCGCACCGCACCCGCGCGGGCCGCGAGCGTCTCGCCGGCCCCGCCGGCAGCCAGCGCCAGGGCGGCCTGGGCCTCCCGTCCGTGGCCCTCGATCGCCTCGGCGACCGACAGGCCCGCGCTCTCGATCTCGGCCCGCAGAGCCGTGCCGCGGCCGGCGATGTCGTGGGCGAGCGCCGAGCCGGTCTCGGCGAAGCGCGCGGTGATCTCCGTGCCCATGGCGCCGAAGCGCTCGGTGAGCTCCGATCCGCGCGACAGGAAGACGGATTCGAGACCGGTCACCGAGCGCTCGAAGCTCTCGCGGACCGTGCCGGCCTGACGCTCCAGGGCCTCGCCCACCTGGGCGCCGGTCTCGGCGATGCTCCGGGCCAGGGTGCCGGCGTTCTCGGCGAGCCGGCCGGTGAGGGCGGTGCCGGCGGCCTCGAAGGCGCCGGTCACCTCGTTCGCGCGGCTCTCGAAGGCCCGGGTGAGGGTCTCGCCCACCTCTTGGAGGCTGCCGCGCACGTCCTGGCTGGTGGCCGTGAGATTGTCGATGAGGTCGCTGCCGCGGGCGGTCATAAGGCTGACCACGCGGTCGCCCGCGTCCCCGAGGGACGCGGTGATCTCGGCGCCCCGGTTCTCCAGCGCGCCGGTCACGCGCTCGCCCGCGCCGGTCAGGGCAGAGACGATCCGGTCGGAGGCGCCCTCCAGCTCCTGGCTCAGGCTCTGGTGCGAGCCGGTGATGGCGTTCCGCACCCGGTCGGCGTTGGTGACGATCGCCTCGCGCTGCGCCACCAGCTCGTCGACGAGGGAGCGGATCCGGATCTCGTTGTCGGAATAGGCGCGCTCCAGCGTGGCGATCTCGCCCCGCACCAGGGTCTCCAGCTCGCCGGCCCGGGCGAGCGCCCGCTCGACGCCGTCGCCCACCGCCGCCACCTCGCGGCGCACCGTCTGCGACATGGTCAGGACGGCATCGGTGGAGAAACTCTCGGGCTCGGCCAGGCGCACCGCGACCTCGCCGACCGCGCGGGCGACGAGGCGCATCTCCTGGGCGCGCACCGCCAGCATGGCAGCGATGACGAAGAGCACGACCGGGCCGAACAGCGCCGCCGCGCCGACGCTCGCCTGGAGGGCGGTGAGCCCCGAGATGACCTCGCGCAGGTCGCCGTCGGACTTCAACCACGCGATCAGCACCAGGGCGCCGATCCAGACGAGGCCGGCGGCGAGCGCGAACAGGTAGGGCTTGGGCGAGGAGCGCACCCGCAGGGTCTGTTGCAGGATGCCGATGTTGCGCCGGTCGTCGTTGGCCACGAGCGAGCGGTCGGGGGGCAGGAGCCCGCCCTCGCGGCGGGGGCGATCCAGGCCGGGCGGCGGCAGGTCGGAGACGAGCGGCGCATCGAGGTCGAGGCGCGGCGGCATGGTGCGGCCGGCCGGGTCGACCGCCCCGTCGAGCAGCGGATCGGCATCACCGACATCGGGCAGGCGCGGCTCGGCGCGGCCATCGGTGCCGTTCGGCGTCAGGGCGTCGAGGTTCAGCGCCTGCTCGATCGCAGAGAGCGCGGCCTCGGCCGGGTCCTTCAGCTTCTTCTCGGTCGCCATTCAACGCCTCGTTACACGGGTTCACCGGCACCTGGGCAGGCTGATGCCGGAGACGCAACACCCCGTTTACCATCGAAGATTAGACGCGGGCACCGATCGCCGATACCCGAGCCTTCGGCCGGCCCCAGAAAACGTTAACCGAATGGTTACCGAGCCCGCCGCTCGCCGCCTGCCCCATCCTGCCGCAGAGCAGGGGTCGGGCGCGATCCCCACCCTGCGAATCAGGGGGTGAATTGTGTGGATCAGATCCGCAATCCCCGACGAATCCGGATGCCGGGAGCCCGAGCATGCAGGCCATTGACCGCGTTGCACTCGCTGCGCAGACCGCCGGCGACGCCGACCTCGCCAGGGAGGTTCTGGACCTGTTCGCCGACCAGTGTCGGTCGATCCTGCCCCGGCTGACCGACTGCTCCGTGCCGCGGGATCAGCGCGCCGACCTCGCCCACACTCTGAAGGGCTCGGCCGCGGGCGTCGGGGCCGAACAGGTGCGCGCGCTGGCCGACGCCGCCGAGGCGCGTCTCCGCGCCGGCGCGGAGACGGTGCCGCTCGACGAACTCTCCGCCGCGGTCGCGGCGGCGCTGGCGGAGATCGCGGGCGGGGGGATCTGACGCACCTGTCGCGACGACTCTGCCGCGATGCGGCGATCGATCCGGGACCGGCGTAACCCGCCGCGCTTGCATTCCGCGGTCTCTGCCGCCAAGCAGGCACGCCGCCCGTCGGACTGAATGCGCTCGACGCGAGCCCGGAGCCCCAGCATGCCCAAGATCACCTACGTCGACCAGGCCGGGACGGAGAGGACCGTCGAAGGCAGTGTCGGCGCGACCGTGATGGAGACGGCTCTGCGCAACAACGTGCCGGGCATCGACGCGGAATGCGGCGGCGCCTGCGCCTGTGCCACCTGCCACGTCTACGTCGCCGACGCGTGGCTCGAGGTGGTCGGCAAGGCGCAGGACATGGAGCAGGACATGCTCGATTTCGCCAGCGACGTGCGCGAGAACTCCCGCCTCTCCTGCCAGATCAAGATCACGCCCGAGCTCGACGGGCTGGTGGTGACGACGCCCGCACAGCAGGGCTGAGACGCTGCCATCGCGGAGCGGCGAGGGCGCCCGGGGCACGCCGGATCATCCCATATCGCCCTCGTCCTGAGAGGTGCGGCGAAGCCGCCTCGAAGGAGCCCTCCGCCCGGCCGCGCGATCCTCTGGAACCCTCCTTCGAGGCCCGCTGACGCGGGTACCTCAGGACGAGGGCGCGGCCCGCCGCGGGATGGGAGCGCACAACCGGGAAAAGCCGGGCCTCACCGGACGAGGGCGCGCGCCGCGGCGTCGAGCCCCTCCAGGGTGAGCGGGAACATCCGGCCGGCGACCAGCCGCTGCATCATGCCGATCGACTGGGTGTAGCCCCAGTGCGTCTCGGGCACCGGGTTCAGCCACGCCGCCTTGGGGAAATGATCGAGGAGCCGCTGCATCCAGACGGCGCCGGCCTCCTCGTTCCAGTGCTCCACAGAGCCGCCGGGCGTGGCGATCTCGTAGGGGCTCATGGAGGCGTCGCCCACGAAGACGAGCCGGTAGTCGCTGCCATAGGTGCGGATCACGTCGAGCAGCGGCGTTTTGGCCTCGTGCCGCCGCCGGTTCTCGGTCCAGACCGCCTCGTAGGGGCAGTTGTGGAAGTAGTAGTGCGCGAGGTGCTTGAACTCCGAGCGGGCCGCCGAGAACAGCGCCTCCGCCTGCTCGATGTGCCAGTCCATCGAGCCGCCCACGTCGAGGAACAGCAGCACCTTGACGGCGTTGCGCCGCTCCGGCCGCAGCCGCACGTCGATATAGCCCTGGCGGGCGCTCTCGCGGATCGTGCCGTCCAAGTCGAGCTCCTCGGCGGCCCCGGTCCGGGCGAAGCGGCGCAGGCGACGCAGCGCGAGGCGCATGTTGCGCGCGCCGATCTCGCGATCGTCGTCGAGGTCCTTGAACTCCCGCTTGTCCCAGACCTTCACCGCCCGGAAATTGCGGTTGCCGTCCTGGCCGATGCGGATCCCCTCGGGATTGTAGCCGTAGGCGCCGAAGGGCGAGGTCCCGCCGGTGCCGATCCATTTCGAGCCGCCCTGGTGGCGCCCCTTCTGCTCGGCCAGCCGCTGCTTCAAGGTCTCGAACAGCTTGTCCCAGCCGAGCGCCTTCAGCTCCGCCTTCTCGGCCTCGGTCAGGTACTTCTCGGTGAGCTTGCGCAGCCATTCCTCCGGAATGGCGGCCGGCTCCACCGCCTCGCCGAGGGTCTCCAGCCCCTTGAACACCGTGCCGAACACCCGGTCGAAGCGGTCGAGATGGGCCTCGTCCTTCACCAGGGCCGTGCGCGACAGGAAGTAGAACGCCTCGACGTCGTGCTCGGCGAGACCCCGGTCGAGGGCGCCGAGCAGGGTCAGGTACTCCTTCAGGGAGACGGGGACCTTGGCGTCCCGGAGGGCCGTGAAGAACTGCAGCAGCATCCCGGGAGAACGCGTCAGCCGGACGCCCGGGTCAAGCCCGGACGAATCGTACGGGAAAGCGCCGAGCTTGGCAGATCTTCCAGACTCCGATTCAGAATCTTCTCGAATGGTCGACAAGATTCAGCGCCGCGCATGATGCGGATTCCGCCGCTGCGGTGAGACTCTCCCGCCCGAGAGAGCCGATAAGCTGGGTATAAGTCGCCGAATCTGTTGATATGTGTCCGGGGAAGCCTCGCCCGGTCACTCATTCCGTCACGGGAAACGCTCAACTCGAAGCATCGAGTGAGTGCGGGCGCGACGACGCGTGCCGCATCGGGCAGCGAGGAGACCTGCGATGGCGGTCATCCTGCGGAATCTGACGGAATTCAAGCGGTTTCTCGCGAAGCCGGGGGCGACGATTCAGCTGGTGCGCAATACCTTCATGGATCGTCAGCCCGAACCGACGCGGGCCGCATACCGCGACAAGGGCATGTACGCGCCGCGCGCCGTGCAGGCCCTGTCGCGCAAGGCCGCGGTGTTCACCCTGCGCGGGTATCCGGGGACCGTCTGGCTCTACTGGGACAAGGGCGTGCGCGGCTGGCGCTTCTCCGGCGACACGGTGACGGTGCCGCTGGTGACCGGGCTCGGCCCGGCGGACGAACTCGTCTACCGCTGCAGCTTCGCCGACGGGTTCGAGCCGGCGCCGCGCAGCCGCGTCGCGCGGCGCCCCAAGCTCGACGAGGCCCATCGCGCCTCGGCCTGAACCGAGCGGCCCGTGCCTCACGCCTCCTGGCCGGCGGCGGCCTCCTGACGACCGGGCTCCTTCCGGGCCGGCGGCTTGCCGAGGGCCTTGCCCACGGTGCGGCGGGCGCGGAAGATCGGCTTCGCCTCGCTCTCACGCTTCTTCAGCAGGGCGCGGTACTCGTCCCGCCGCTCGTGGATCGACGCGATGACGAGCCCCATCGGCACGCCGACATCGACCAGCACCGCTTCCGACAATTGCAGCGAGGCCTCGATCGTCTCCGGCACCGCGTCGTCGACGCCGAGTTCGTAGAGCGCCGAGGCGTGGCGGGCGTCGCGGGCCCGGGCCACGATGGTCAGGTCCGGCCGCTCGGCGCGGGCCGCCACCACCGCCGCCTCGACGGCGCGCGGGTTGTCGAGGGTGACCACCAGGGCCCGGGCCGTGGCGATGTCGCAGCGGCGCAGCATCTCGGTGTTGCCGCTGTCCCCGAAATAGACCGGCGCGCCGGCGCGGCGCTGCTCGGCGACCCGGGCGGCGTCGGAATCGAGGGCGAGGTAGGGGATCTTGTGCCGGTCCAGCATCTCGCCGACCTGGCGGCCGACGCGGCCGAAGCCCGCGACGATCACCCGGTTCTCCACCCGCTCCGGCATCGGCTCCGCCTTGGCGGCGTCCTGGGCGGCGCTCGTCGCCCGGCGGGCAAGCCGCCGCCCCAGAACCGACAGCGCCGGGATCATGATCATCGTGACGGTGGTCACCACGAGGGCGGCCGCCCCGACATCTTCCGGCACCAGCCCTGTGGCCATGGCGCCGCCGATGAGCACGTAGGCGAATTCCCCGCCCGGCCCGAGGAGCAGGGCGGTCTCGAGGGCCACGGGCCGGGAGATCTTGAGGGCGGGGGCGGCCATCATCACCACGGCGGCCTTGATCAGGACCAGCGCCAGCGACAGGCCGATGATGGCGCCCGGCGTCGCCATGAGCTGGGCCGGGTCCAGGTTCATGCCCACCGAGACGAAGAACACGCCGAGCAGCAGGCCCTTGAACGGGTCGATCGTCGCCTCGATCGCCCGGCGATACTCGGTCTCGGCGAGCAGCAGGCCGGCCACGAAGGCGCCGAGCGTCATCGACAGGCCGCTCGCCGCGGCGGTCAGCGCCGTGCCGACGATGACCAGCAGGCAGGCCGCCATGAACAGCTCGGTGGAGCGCGTGCGCGCCACGAGTTGGAACAGGGGGCGCAGGGCGAGGCGGCCCGCCACCACGATCAGCACCAGCGCGATGGCCGCCTGGCCGAGGGCCATGGCCAGCGCCCAGCCCTTGTCGCCGCCGTCGTCGCGACCGAGCACCGCGATGGCGAACAGGACCGGCGCCACCGCCAGATCCTGGAACAGCAGGACCGCGAAGCTCGTGCGTCCGGTGGGGGCGTTGAGCCGCCGCTGCTCGGCCAGCACCGGCAGCACCACGGCCGTCGACGACAGGGCGAGCCCGATCCCCACGATCACCGCGCCGGCCATTGGCACGTGGAGCCCGTAGAGGATCGCCCCGAGGATTAGCGCGGAGCAGCCCACCTGCAGGGAGCCGAGGCCGAAGACCAGGCGCCGCAGGACCCGCAGGCGCTCCCAGGACAGCTCGACACCGATCATGAACATCAGGAAGATCACGCCGAACTCGGCGAGGTGCGCGATCTCGGTGCGGTTGCCGATGGTGAACAGGTGGACGTACGGGTGGGCATCGGCCAAGCGCCCGAGGCCGTAGGGCCCGAGCAGGGCCCCGGCGCCGATGAAGCCGAGCACCGGCGAAATCCGCAGCCGGTGGAACAGCGGCACCACGATGCCCGCTGTGACGAGGAACAGGATCGCTTCCTTGTAGGAGCCGGCGTGGACCTCTGGCATCGGCGGCGGATCACCTCGTCTCTTGGGAGCGGCGCGGGTGCCGATCACGGCTGCGCGATCATGGGTCGGCCGCGGACGGGGAGCAACCGAATTTCAAGGCCGAAGCCCCCGGGCAGGTGTGCTGCGACACAGGACGGATACACGGGTCCGGTGAGACATTTCGGCCACCCCGGGGCCTGTTCCCGGCGGGCGGCGGGCGGAGACGTGCAATACGGCCCAAAATCGGCACAATGCACGCATACACGCATGAGTTAAACGAGGGTTAAGCTCGGCCAGGCCGCGCCCGAGACTGGACCCGATGGATGCGACGAGGCCGATGATCTCCATCAAATCGATATTTTCCGGCCCCGCAGCGCCCCCCAATCGCGACCTGACGCGCGAGCAGCGCGAGTGGAAGCTCGAGTCGGACCGGTGGCGCCACCAGCGTCACGTCGAGAAGGGCTACCGCATCAAGTGGGGCTACGTGGCGATCGCGTACCTCGTCGAGTTCATGGTGATCGGCGCCTCGCTCTGGGGCGCGTGGCTGTTCGCGGGCGTCTACAGCGACGGCGACTGGCACGCCTTCTACTTCATGCTGCTGGCGCCGATGGTCTACGCCGCGGTGGAGCTGTGCCGGGTGCCGCTCGGCATCCTGGCCCGCACGCAGCGCTCGTACTTCGTGCGCGCGCTCGCGGTGATCGGCATCATCTTCGCGGCGGGCGTGACCACCAAGTCGGTGTCGCAGCTCGGCGAGATGATGTTCCATCCCCGCCTGATGGAGGCGGCCCGCACCAAGACCGCCCTGAAAGACGCCCAGGCCGACCGGGCGACGATCGGGGACCGCATCAAGGCCGCGGACGAGCGCGTGGCGCAGTACACGGCCGAGCTCGACCAGATCGAGAAGCGCTCCGCCGACAACGCTCAGCAGCTCGCCGGCCTGCCGGCCCAGCGCTGCGAGCGGGTGTTCGGCACCAACAGCAAGGGCCGGAAGTATCAGAACCTGAAATGCGTGGCCGATCCGCGCGTCGCCGCCCTGTCACAGGGCGTCACCAAGGCGTCCGCCGACCGCGCCGGGATGATCAAGGACCTGGAGGAGGCCCGCAAGGCCCGCGCGGCGCTCGATCCGGGCGCCGCCGACCGGCGCGTCGCCGATGCCGAGCAGGCCTACCGCAACGCGGTCAACCGCTCACAGCTCCACTCCTTCACCGCCATGGTCTACGGCGTCGACCCGATCGACGTGACCGAGAGCCAGGTCCACGCCTTCCTGCGGATCTTCGTGTTCCTGCCCGCGGTCTGCGCCGCCTTCGCGTCCACGATCCTGGCGCTCTGCGCGGTCTCGACCCGCCGGACCTTCATGGACGAGGACGACCTCGGCGCCGCCGTGAACCCGGAGGCCGCCCCCTACATGCTGGACGCGATCGCCGAAGCCCTGCGCTCGCACCCTGAGCCGATCCTGCCGCGCGCCGCCAACGCCTCCGGGGCGGTGATCCCGATGAATCGTCCGGCCCAGGGCCAGCAGGCCCTTCCCGGACAGCCGCTGGCCGGCCAGACTCATCCGGGCCAGACCCTACCTGCCGCGGGAGCCGGGGCATGAACTACGTCGCAAGCGGGACCCCCGAGAACATCGCCCTCGCCCAGCAGGTGAATTCCCGTCTGCGGGCGGATTCGAGCTACGTCGCGGCCCGCGCCTTCCTGTTCCGGGCGCTGGGCTTCGGCGCCTTCACGTGCCTCGCCGGCATCGGCGTCGGGGCGGCGGCCTATGGCTGGGCGACGCTCAACAAGTTCGATACCGCCGCCGAGAAGATCGCCGCCGCCATGCAGGCCGCCCTCTCGGACGTGACCCTCAAGACCAAGGGCGAGGTCACGCTGACCGACAACGTGCTCAAGCTCGAGGGCCTGCCCAAGGCCCCCGTCACGCCGACGCCCACCAAGGCGCAGCTCGGCAGCGACGCCGCCCCGGCCTCGAAGGCGGCGGTGAACACGACCTTCACGGTGTTCAAGCAGGTGCCCTATCTCGACGGGCAGATCGTGACCGGCTGGAACTTCAAGGACAACGCCGACCAGCCTTATCAGCAGTATTGCTACTTTTCCCGCCGCTCCAACGAAGCGAAGGGGCAGGTCGAGATCAAGATCGACCTCGCCATGGACGGCAAGACGCTGCCGCAGCCGCAGAAATCGGACGTGAACCTGGAGATCCTCGCCCGGAACTGCGTCTGGCACGAGAAGAGCTGATCAACCGGCCGCCAGCGCTTGGGCGGCGCGCCCGGCGATCCGCCCCGCATCCTCATCCTGAGGTGCCGGAGGGCAGTGGAGGCCTCGAAGGCGGCCTCGAGACAGCGCCGCGATCCCGGGAACCCTCCTTCGAGACCCGCTGCCGCGGGCACCTCAAGATGAGGGCGCGGGTGGGTCGGGGCTCCTGCGACCCGTCGGACCGACGCTTCACGGCAACGGGGCCGCACGGCGCGGCGCTTGCGGCACGACCTTGCGCCGCGTTACCCGTCGCCCCAGGCCAGCCTCTTTGAGACCGCGATGCGCTTTTCCGGAACCGAGACCTACGTCGCGACCCCCGACCTCACCGCGGCGGTCAACGCCGCCGTGGTCTTGGAGCGCCCGCTCCTGGTGAAGGGCGAGCCCGGCACCGGCAAGACCGTTCTGGCCGAGGAGATCGCCAAGGGGCTCGCCGCGCCGCTCATCGTCTGGAACATCAAGTCGACCACGAAGGCGCAGCAGGGCCTCTACGAGTACGATGCGGTCTCGCGGCTGCGCGACTCGCAGCTCGGCGACCCGCGGGTCTCGGAGATCGGGAACTACATCCGGCGCGGCAAGCTCTGGGAGGCCTTCACGGCGCCCGAGCGCCCGGTCCTGCTCATCGACGAGATCGACAAGGCCGATATCGAGTTCCCCAACGACCTCCTGACCGAACTCGACCGGATGGAGTTCCACGTCTACGAGACCGGCGAGACCGTGAAGGCCGTGCGCCGGCCGATCGTGATCATCACGTCGAACAACGAGAAGGAGCTGCCGGACGCGTTCCTGCGCCGTTGCTTCTTCCACTACATCAAGTTCCCGGATGCCGAGACGCTGCAGCGCATCGTCGACGTGCACTACCCGGGCATCAAGCACCGCCTCGTCGAGGAGGCCCTGCGGATCTTCCTGGCGATGCGCGAGGCGCCGGGCCTGAAAAAGAAGCCCTCGACCTCGGAACTGCTCGACTGGCTGAAGCTCCTCGTCTCCGAGGACATCACCCCCGAGACGTTGCGCGAGCACGATGGCCGGAAGCTGATCCCGCCGCTCCACGGGGCGCTCCTGAAGAACGAGCAGGATGTCAGCCTGTTCGAGAAGCTCGCCTTCATGATGCGCCGGGAGCAGCGGGGCGGCTGAGTTCTCACGGCGCTCGGCGCGCTTTTCCCGCTGACACTCTCATCCTGAGGGCGCCGTGCGAATGATCGACCTCGCCGAGCGCGCGGGCAGGGTCATCGACCCGCGTAGATGTCGGTGATCTGACCCAGCAGCTTCAGGGCATCCGCGCGCGAGCGCTGGAAGGCGTTGCGGCCGACGATCGAGCCGAAGCCGCCGCCAGCCTGGATCGCCCGGATCTCGTCGAGGAACTGCGATTCCTCGGCGTGCGCACCGCCGGAGAAGATCACGATCCGCCGGCCGTTGAACGCACATTGCACCACGTGCCGGACGCGCTCGGCCGCGGTGCCGATCGGGATGCCGGTGGACTCGTAGACCTTCCTGGCCGCCGGCTGCTCGATATGGGCGGTGGGCAGCTTCACCTTGATGATGTGCGCGCCGAGTTGCGCGGCGATCTGCGCCGCGTAGCCGATGACGTCGATGGCGGTCTCGCCCTCCTTCGACAGGGCCGAGCCGCGGGCGTAGGACCAGATCACCACCGCGAGCCCGACGCTCTTGGCCTCCTCGGCGATCTCGCGGATCTGGCCGTACATGGCGTTGCGGTGGGCGGAGCCCGGATAGATCGTGAAGCCGATGGCGCTGGCCCCGAGCCGCAGCGCATCGGCCACCGAGCCGGTGATCGCCTGCTCGGGGTCGTCCTCGTCGGCCAGGAGATCGTGGTCGTTGAGCTTGAGGATCAGCGGGATGCGCCCGGCATAGTCCCGCGCGCCCGCCTCCAGGAAACCGAGCGGCGCCGCGTAGGCGTTGCAGCCCGCCGCCAGGGCGAGCTCGAAATGGTAGTGCGGATCGTAGGCCGGCGGGTTCGGACCGAAGCTGCGGGCGGGGCCGTGCTCGAAGCCCTGATCCACCGGCAGGATCAGCATCTTGCCGGTGCCGCCGAGCCGCCCGTGCTCCAGCATCCGGGCGAGGTTGGCGAGCGTCCCGGGGCTGTCGGCCCCGTACCAGGACAGGATCTCGGTGACGCGGGGCGATCGTTCCATCGGGCAGCCTCCTTCGCCGGGGATCGCCGCGCCGCGGGCGGGGCGCGGACGGCCCGCGTTGCGAACCGGGCAGGCAAGCCGAGGTTCCCGCACGCCGCGCTTTCGGATAACCGGGCTGAGGCTGCCGGCGCGGCGCGCGCCGACAGCCGCGAGAGGCTCGTTCCGGAGGCCCCTACCATGCGCAGGCTGATCCTGTTGCGGCACGCCAAGTCGGACCGTCCGGCGGGCGTCGCCGACCGCGAACGCCCCCTGAATCCCCGGGGCCGCCGGGCCGCGCCGGCCGTGGGCGCCCATCTCGCCGAGGCGGGCTTCCGCCCGGACCTCGCCCTCGTCTCGCCGGCCGAACGCACCCGGGAAACCTGGGAGGCCGTGGCCGCGGCACTCGGGAATCCGCAGACGCGCTGGCATCCCGAGATCTACGAGGCGCCGGCGGAGCGGATTCTCGCGGTGATCCGGGACGCCCCGGACGCGGCCGCCACGGTGATCGTCGTCGGCCACAATCCCGGTCTCGGCGATCTCGCGGTGGGTCTCGCCGGGGAGGGACCGCGCGCGGCGCGCTCGCGCCTCACGGTCGAGTTTCCGACAGCGGCCTACGTGGTGATCGATTTCGACGCCACCCATTGGGCGGAGATCGCCCCGGGCCGGGGGCGCCTGGAGCGGTTCGTGCGCCCCCGGGACATCGACCCGGATCTCGCGGGCTGACGGGTCACTCCAGCGGCACGGCCGCGGCGTGCGCCTCCACCTCCGCCGGGGAGGGCAGGGGCGAGCCCGGCACGAAGGCCTCGAACGCCGCCCAGAAATCCTGCCGGATGGCGTCGCGCTCGGTCAGGATCTCGTGCCGGGAATCCGGCAGGACCAGGATGTGGCCGGCCTTCAGCCGGGCGGCGAAGCGCTCGGTGTCGAGGGTCCCGCAGACCGGGTCGGCGCCCGCCGCGATGATCAGCGTCGGCACGGCGATGCGCGGCGCGGCGCGCGGATCGCGCAGGCGGGCCATCGCCCGGAACGCCTCGGCGAGCCACGCGACCGTCGGATCACCCACCGCGCCGGCCCCGACCTGCCGGGCTGCCGCGGCGTTGCGGGCGTAGCGCACGGGGTCGCGCGAGAGGCGATTGCCGGGATAGGGGTTGGTGGCGATCGAGACCGGCTTGCCCAGCGGGACGTAGCGGCTCCCCAGGCCGAGCCGGTGCAGTGCCCGCGACACGAGGGCGGCCCCGGCCGGCCAGCGCACCATCCGGATCGACAGCATCGGCGCCAGCGCCACCAGGCGCTGGAACGGCAGCCAGCCGTCCAGCGCTCCGAGGAGTGCCACGCACCCGCCCATCGAGTGGGCGAGGGCGATATGCGGCTCGGGCATCAGCGGAACCAGCACCGTCTCGGTCACGGCCTTCAGGTCGAGCCGGTACTCGTCGAACCGGGCGACGTGGCCCTTGTGCGGGTCGCCGACCCGCCGGTCCGATTCGCCCTGGCCGCGCCAGTCGAAGGCGACGACCGCGAACCCGCGTGCCCGCAGCTCGTGGATCGTCTCGTAGTATTTCTCGATGAACTCGGCCCGGCCCTGGAGCAGGCAGATGGTGCCCCGGCAGGTGCGCGCCGTGGTCTGCCAGTAGGCGACCCGCAGGGTGCAGTCGTCGCGCGTGCCGACAGCCATCAGGGTGCCTCCGGGGGGCACCGGATTGTCCGGCGTGCTGCGCAGGGTCAGGAGCGGCGGCTCCCGCCCGATCTCACCGTCGAACCGTCTCACAGGGCTCACCTCAAGCGCGTCCGTGGGCAGTCGGACCGTAGCGAAAAAATCTCGATTCCTACCATGGCCCGGGGTCTTGAAGCCCGATTTTCCCCCTCCGATATCTCGCCTGTGCCGGCCATCAGGCGGCACGGAAGACGGGTCCGGCCCATCGGGCGGACCGGAATTGCATGTTGCTCAAACGAGGATATGTCATGCGTCAGTTCGATCTCGCTCCCCTCTACCGTTCCACCGTCGGCTTCGACCGGCTGTTCTCCGCCCTCGACCAGTTCGCCAGCGCGGAGGCTGCGCCCACCTACCCGCCCTACAACATCGAGCGGACGGGCGAGAACGCCTATCGCATCACGGTCGCGGTCGCCGGCTTCACCGAGTCCGACCTGTCGATCGAGGTTCGGGAGAACGCGCTCACGCTCAAGGGCGAGCGCAAGGCCGAGGGCAAGGCGGAGTTCCTGCACCAGGGCATCGCGGCCCGCTCCTTCGAGCGCCGCTTCCAGCTCGCCGACCACGTCCAGGTGACCGGTGCGGCTCTCGAGAACGGCCTCCTCCACATCGACCTCGTCCGCGAGGTACCGGAGGCGAAGAAGCCCCGCCGCATCCAGATCGCCACGGCCGCGCGCCCGAGCGCCCCGGTGATCGAGGGTGACGTCCGAAAGGACGACGTCCAGCAGGCGGCCTGATCCCGCCGCGCGCGTGGAGGTTCTAGGGTGATGGAGCGCCCCGGCCCCGGCCGGGGCGCTTTCTCGTGTCGGCTGTCATAATGGCGTTTGGCCTTCGTGCTCTGTGTCGATGTCGACGGTGCACGGATGGGCACCCGGAGTGAACCCGACCATGGTCGCCAATCTCGCCCGCGGAGCCTACAGCGCACTCGGAGCCGGCTGGCACAAGGGCGTGCAATGGGGCGTCGGCGCGCCGATCGCGAAGCTGCGGCGTCGCCAAGCGTATCCGCGGACGGCCGAGCCGGGCCCGGCCGGCATCGCCGATGTCCTCTCGGCCGAGCGCGCGATCCGTCTGCCGGAACCGTTCGAAGGCTGCAGTCTCGGCCGCATCGGCAGCCTGGAGGTGCGGCTGGCGACGAAGAAGTCCGAGATCCGCCGGGCGCAACGCCTGCGCTTCAAGGTGTTCTACGAGGAGATGTCGGCGGTCCCCACCGGGCTCGCCGCCCTGTCGCGGCGCGATGCCGACAGCTTCGACGCGATCTGCGACCACCTCCTCGTCCTCGACCACGCCGCACAGAAGCGGAAGCAGCCCTTCGTCGAGCCCCGGCCCAAGGTGGTCGGCACCTACCGGCTGCTGCGCGGTGAGGTGGCGGAGCGCCACGCGGGCTTCTACTCGGAGGGCGAGTACGATCTCGCGCCGCTGCTCGCCGCGCAGGGACAATGTCGGCTTCTGGAGCTCGGTCGCTCCTGCGTGCTCAAGCCCTACCGGGGCAAGCGCACCGTCGAGCTGTTGTGGCAGGGGATCTACGCCTACGTGCTGCACCACCGGATCGACGCGCTGATCGGCTGCGCGAGCCTGGAGGGCACGGATCCGGACCGGCTGGCGCTGCCGCTCGCCTTCCTCCACCATCATGCCCGCGCCCCGGAGGCCTGGCGGGCCCGCGCGCTGCCGGAGCGCGCGGTGGCGATGGATCGGCTCCCGAAGGAGGCAGTAGACACCAAGGCCGCCCTGCAGGCGCTGCCGCCGCTGATCAAGGGCTACCTGCGCCTCGGCGCCACCTTCGGCGACGGCGCGGTGATCGACCGCCAGTTCGGCACGACGGACGTGTTCGTAACGCTCCCGGTGGAGGCGATCGGCGCGCGCTACCGGGGCCATTTCGCGCCGGCGGGCTGAGCGGCCGGATGGGGTTCAGGCTGCGGGTAAGAATCGCTCCCCGCACCAGATCCCCTCATCCTGAGATGGCGGAGCGCAGCGCAGGCCTGGAAGAAGCCCCCGGCTGGCCGCGCGATCCCTGGGAGCCTCCTTCGAGGCCCGCTGACGCGGGTACCGCAGGATGACAGGATCCGATCGGAGGCTTGCCATGCGCCGCCGAACCGGCCCTTACAGATCTCCCAGCGCCAGCTGACCCTGGTTGCGCGCCTTCGGCGGTGCCGCCTTGCGCTCCTTGGGGCGCGCGGTGGCCGGCTTCTTGGGCTTCGGCTCGCCGCGCATCCGGGCGACCGCCTTGTCGCGGGCCACCGCCTCAGGGGCGCTGGGGTCATCGGTGAGCCACTTGCCGCGCTTGATCACCTCGTTCACCCGGCCCTGATTCACCCCGACCTTGAAGGCGATCTCCTGCTGGGTCATCCCGGTCGTGGCGTGGAGGTCCAGGATCGCCCGGGCGAGTTCTGGAGTCATCTTCTGGCCCGTCAGCCGCCGGGCGGGCTTGACCGTGCGGGTCGCGCGGTCGCGCTCGCGCAGACGCTCCAGGAGCGCCAGCGCCATATTCATGCCGTGCTCGCGCAGGGCTTCCTCGAATTCCTTCAGCGTCGCCATCGGCGCCATCCTCCGCCGGGCTCTCGGGCCGGTTGCTCGCCTGAGAACGTGCCGGGAACGCTCCGGTTGCGCAAGCGCTGCGGGCCGGCGCCCGCGCCGGTGTCGGTGGAGGGGCGGTGTCATCCACCGGAAATGCCGCCGGATCAACGCCCCTGGCCTCGCTGCGGCAGCTCGGCTACAGGGTGGCCCACCCGATACGGCAGGGCCAGCCCGCATACGATGATCAGCCCGATCCGCACCGTCGTCCCCGGCGAGACGCCCGGCTCCCTGACCCGGGAGCTGGAAGCCGGGGCGGTGCTGCTGTTCCCGGATCTGCCCTTCCCGTTCACCGACTTCGAGCGCCGGTTCACCGAGCGGCCGTTCGCGGACGGCAAGGCCAAGAACGTCAACATCCGCGGCGAGGCGGCGGAGCTGCGCGGCGCGGCCGGCACCCCGGAGGAGCAGGAGGCCCTGCGCCAGCTCCTGATCCGCTACCGCGCCTTCGCCCGCGATCTGATCGGGACCTATCTGCCCGATTACGCCGACCGGGTGAGCCTCGCCGGCACCTCCTACCGCCCCTTCGACGTGGACCGGCGCAAGCTCAGCTGGCGGCGTGACGACACGCGCCTGCACGTCGACGCCTTCCCGTCGAACCCGATCGGCGAGAGGCGGATCCTGCGGGTGTTCCGCAACATCAACCCTTCGGGCGAGCCGCGCCGCTGGCGGGTCGGCGAGGATTTCGGGTCGATGGCGGAGAAGTTCCTGCCGCGGCTGCCGGGCTACTCCCCGCTCTCCGCGCGCCTGCTCGCGGCTTTGCGCATCACCAAGGCCAAGCGCTCGGAATACGACCACCTGATGCTGCACCTGCACGACGCGCTCAAGCAGGACGAGGCGTACCAAGCTCGGGCCCCCCAGGCCGACGTGGAATTCCGCCCCGGCGAGACCTGGGTGACCTTCTCGGACCTCGTGATGCACGGGGCGATGGGCGGCCGCTACATGCTGGAGCAGACCGCCTACCTGCCGGTTGCAGCCCAGACCGACCCGTCCTTGAGCCCGCAGCGCATCCTGGCGGCCAAGCTCGGCCGCGCCCTTCGGACCTGAGAGAGGAACCTCACGCCATGATCCTCGAGATCGCGCAGATCGAGATCAAGCCCGGTATGGAAGCCGAGTTTGAGAAGGGCATCACCGAGGCCTCGGCGATCTTCAAGCAGGCCAAGGGCTGCCGGGCCTTCGAGGTGCGGCGCTCGATCGAGCACCCGCAGCGCTACCGCCTGCTGATCCATTGGGACACGCTGGAGGCCCACACCAAGGACTTCACCGGCTCCAAGCCCTGGCAGGATTACCGCGCCCTGGTCTCCCACTGCTTCGCAGGACCGGTTTCCGTCGAGCACGCCGAGCAGGTGCTGAAGGCGTTCTGAGCAGCGCCGCGCAGCCACTCCGGACTTCGGATCGGCGAAACGGCCGACGACAGCCCGAAACATTGCGGCGGCAGCCGCCGGTGCTAGGCTCCCGACCGGCCGAACCCGAGGCGAATCATCGGGGACGCGGCACGTGGGGAGCAGGCTCATGGCGCGGCTCAGACGGCTCGCGGGCGCCCTGGCGCTACTCGGATGCGCCGCCGGTTGGCCGGCCCTCGCCCAGACCGCGCCGGCGGCCCGGACCGCCCCGCGGCCGGCGGCCGCCGCGCCCACCCCGTTCGCCAAGACCTTCGTTCGGGCCGACCTCGCCAGCGCGGCGGTCCGCCTCGAGACGGCCCTCAAGGGAGAGGCCGGCGGCCCGCTCCGGCCGGCCGGCCAGTCCCGCGCCGCCGGCCAGGCCCTGCTCGCCGCAGACAAGCCGGACGAAGCGCTCACCCCGCTCGCCGCCGCAGTGGCGGCCGACCCGGGCGACGCGCGCAACTGGCAGGCCTATGCCCGCGCGGCCTCCGCGGCGGTCGATACCCTGGAGGAGAACGACTACCGGGGCCGGGCGCGGCTGCGCGACCGGGCGGCGGCGGCCGCCTACCGCGCCTACGAGCGCGCCGGCACGGCCGGCGATGCGGCGGCCGCGCTGGCGATGCTCGGGGCCACCGAGGCCGAGCAGGATTCCTGGCGCCCGGCGCTCGACGCCTACGCGGCGAGCCTGATGTTGGCCGCCGACGACGGCGTCCGGGAAACCTACGAGAAGCTGCGGGCCGAGCACGGCTTCCGCATCCTCGACTACAAGGTCGATTCGGACGCGGCCGCCCCGCGGGCCTGCTTCACCTTCTCGGACGCGGTGCTGCCCAAGACCGACTACGCGCCCTACGTGGCGGTGTCGGGCAGCAGCGCGGCCGCCGTGACCGGGGAGGGTTCCCAGGTCTGCGTCGACGGGCTCAAGCACGGCGGGCGCTACGCCATCGTGGTGCGCCAGGGCCTGCCCTCGGCCGTCGGCGAGAGCCTGCTCAAGGCCGCCGACTACGAGATCTACGTGCGCGACCGCGCCCCGCAGGTCCGCTTCACCGGGCGCAACTACGTCCTGCCCCGCACGGGTCAGGCGGGCGTGCCCCTCGTCTCGGTGAATGCCGCCAAGCTCGACGTCGAGGTGCTGCGGATCGGCGACCGCGGCCTACTGCCGACCCTGCGCTCCGAGGACTTCCTGGGCCAGCTCAGCGGCGCCACCGCCCGGACGATCGCGGCCGAGAAGGGCGTGCGGGTCTGGAAGGGCACCCTCGACACCGTCAAGGCCGAGCTGAACCAGGAGGCCGTCACCGCCTTCCCGGTCCTGCAGGCGGTGGGCAAGCTGGAGCCCGGGATCTACGTGATGCTCGCCCGGCCCTCCGGGACGGCTGCCTCCGACGAGGAAGGGTACGACACGCAGGCCACCCAGTGGTTCGTGGTCTCGGATCTGGGGCTGACCGCCACCAAGGGGCGGGACGGGGTCCACGTCGTCCTGCGCTCGCTGGCCTCCGCGCAGGTGATGCCGGGTGCCGAGATCCGGCTCATCGCCCGCAACAACGAGGTGCTGGGCACGCGGATCACGGACGCGCAGGGTCACGCCGCCTTCGACCCCGGCCTGGGGCGCGGGGAGGGCGGCTTGGCGCCGAGCCTCGTGGTCGCCCAGGCGGGCGGCGATTACGGCTTCCTCGACCTCAATCTCGGCGCCTTCGACCTCACCGATCGCGGCGTGAAGGGCCGGCCCGAGACCGGCGGCCTCGACGCCTACCTGTTTCCGGAGCGCGGGGTCTACCGCTCGGGCGAGACCGTCCAGCTCACGGCCCTCCTGCGCGATCCCCGCGGCGCGGCGGTGCCGGACCTGCCGCTGACCTTCGTGGTGAAGCGGCCGGACGGGGTGGAGTACCGGCGCGTCTCGGTGCCGGACCAGGGGCTCGGCGGCCGGGCGCTGCCGCTGCCGCTCCTCTCGGGGTCCATGCACGGGACGTGGCGGGTGTCCGCCTACACGGACCCGAAGGTGCCCGCGATCGGCGAGACCAGCTTCCTCGTGGAGGATTACGTCCCCGAGCGGCTGGAGGTGACCCTCAAGGCCCGGCAGCCGGCCCTGCACCGGGGCGAGGCGGCGCAGGTCGACGTCGCCGCGCGCTACCTCTACGGCGCCCCGGGGGCCGAGCTCGACGTGTCGGGCAGCGTCAGCGTGCAGGCGGCCGCGACGAGCGGCATCAAGGGACTGGAGGGCTACGCCATCGGCCTCGACGACGAGGCCGTGGAGCCGGTCACGCAGGAGATCCAGGACCACGCGACCACGAACGCCCAGGGCAACGCCGCCGTCACGGTACCGGTGCCCCAGGTCGCGGCGCCGCGGGCGCTGGAGGCAAGGATCACGCTCGCGGTCGGCGAGCCCGGCGGCCGGGCCCTGTCGCGCAGCCTCACCCTGCCGATCCTTCCGGCCGGCCCGGTCCTCGCCCTGCGCAAGGGCTTCACGGACTTGAGCGAAGGGGGGATTGCGGGCTTCGACGTGGTGCTCGCGAGCCCTGAGGGGGCGCTCCTCCCCCGGCCGGGGGTGACCTGGACCCTGTCGCGGATCGACCAGTCCTACCAATGGTACCGGGCTGACGGGCGCTGGTCGTTCGAGGCTGTGAAGACCGCCCGGCGCGTGGCCAACGGCACCGTGGACCTGAAGGCCGGCGGCCCGAGCCGGATCGAGGCGCCGGTGGGGCTCGGCCGCTACCGGCTGGAGGTCTCGGCTCCGGGCGCCCCCGAGGCGACGGCGAGCGTCGGTTTCGAGGTGGGCTGGGGTGGCGCCCAGACCGCCGAGGCGCCCGACCTCCTCGACCTCACCCTCGACAAGGCGGCCTACGCCGCCGGCGACACGCTGCGGGCCAAGCTCAGCCCGAAGTTCAGGGGGCAGGCGAGCCTGATGGTCGTCAGCGACCGCGTGCACGAGACCCTGGAGGTGAGCGTGCCGGAGGGCGGCACCACCGTGAGCGTGCCGGTGAAGGCCGAGTGGGGCGCCGGCGCCTATCTGGTGGCCACCGCCTACCGGCCCCTCGACCAGGCGGCCAAGCGCCTGCCGGGCCGGGCGCTGGGGTTGGCCTGGTTCTCGGTCGACCGGGAACGGCGCAGCCTCGGCGTCACCCTCAAGGCGCCGGAGCGGGCGCGCCCGCGCCAGGACCTGACGCTGCCGGTCCAGCTCACGGGGCTGAAGCCCGGCGAGCCGGCGCGGATCACCGTGGCACTGGTCGATGTCGGAATCCTCAACCTCACCCGCTACGCGGCGCCGGACCCGACCCAGTACTTCCTCGGCCAGAAGGCCCTGGGGCCGGAAGTCCGCGACCTCTACGGCTACCTGATCGACGGCATGCAGGGCTCGGCCGGGGCGATCCGCTCCGGCGGCGATGCGGGCGGCGGCGAACTCGCCGATTCACCGCCGACCCAGACGCCGCTGGCCCTGTATTCCGGGGTCGTGACCGTGGGGCCGGACGGGGCGGCGAGCGTCACCTTCCCGATCCCGGCGTTCAACGGCACGGGCCGCGTGATGGTCTCCGCCTGGAGCGGCGACCGGGTCGGGCAGGCGCAGGCCGACGTGATCATCCGCGACCCGGTCGTGGTGACCGCGACGCTGCCGCGCTTCCTCGACACCGGCGACCGCTCGCGCCTGTTCGTGGCCCTCGACAACGTCGAGGGGCAGCCGGGCGACTACACGGTCGATCTGAGCCCGGCCGGCCCGGTCGTGGTCGGCGCCAGCGCGTTGCGGCAGACGCTGCGGCTGGAGGCCGGGGCCAAGGGCCAGTTCGCGATCCCGCTCACCGCCGCCGGACCGGGCACGGCCCGGCTCGACCTCGCCGTGTCGGGACCCGGCCTCCCCGCATCGCTGAACCAGAGCTTCGCCCTCGGAATCTTCCCCGGGACCGGCGCCCTGCTGCGCCGCTCGGTGCGCAGCCTCGCCCCCGGGGCGGGCCTGACCCTCTCGTCCGACCTGCTCGCCGATCTGCAGCCCGGGACCGGCAGCGTCTCGGTCTCCGCCACGCCCCTGCCGGGGCTCGACGTGGCGGCCCTGCTCCAGGCGCTGGACCGCTACCCCTACGGCTGCTCCGAGCAGGTGGTGAGCCGGGCGATGCCGCTCCTCTACGTCAACCGGCTGGCCGCGCTGGAGAAGCTCGCCCTCGACAGCGGCGCGGACGAGCGGGTGCGCGAATCGGTCGAGCGTCTGCTCGCCCGCCAGGATTCGAGCGGCGATTTCGGCCTGTGGTCGGCGCAGGGGTCGAGCGACCTGTGGCTCGATGCCTACGTGACCGACTTCCTCACCCGCGCCCGGGAGCGCGGCTTCGCGGTGCCGCAGAAGGCCTTCACCCAGGCGCTCGACTACCTGCGCAATGCGGTGGCCAACGCCGCCGAGGTGCACAACGGCGGCGCGGATCTCGCCTACGCGGCCTACGTGCTCGCCCGGAACGGACGCCCGGTGATGGGCGACCTGCGCTACCTCGCCGACACCAAGCTCACGGCCTTCTCGTCTGCGCTCGGGCGCGCGCAGCTCGCCGCCGCCCTGGCGCTGCTCGGCGACCGGGGGCGGGCCGCCAAGGCAATGGACTCGGCGCTCACCGCGCTGCGCGGCGACCGCGACAAGGGCCTGTACCGCGCCGATTACGGCTCCCGCCTGCGCGACGGGGCCGGGCTGATCACGCTGGCGGCCGAGAGCGGGCTGACCCAGGCGGCCCTCGGCCCGGTCGCGGCGGTGCTCGGCGAGGAGCAGCAGGCCGAGCGGACGACGAGCACGCAGGAGAATGCCTGGATGGTGCTGGCCGCCGAGAGCCTGTCCAACGAGAGCGGCGCCCTGTCGTTCACCCTGGACGGCGCGCCGCAGACCGGGATGCTCGCCCGGGTCTACCGGGACGCGGCCCTCGGCGACCGGGGCGTGCAGCTCGTCAATACCGGCCGCGCACCCGTGCAGGTCGCCGTGACTGTCAACGGCAGCCCGCTGGTCCCGGAGCCGGCGGCGTCCCAGGGCTACACGGTCGAGCGGAGCTTCCGTCGTCTCGACGGCAGCGTCGTCGATCCGGCGAGCGGCCTGCGCCAGAACGACCGGCTGGTGGTGGTGCTCAAGGTCACCGAAGCCAAGGCGGAAGCGGCGCGGCTCCTGCTGGTCGATCCGCTCCCGGCGGGGCTCGAGATCGACAACCCGAAACTCCTCGACGCCGACGCGCTCCACGGGCTCGCCTTCGCCAAGTCCGACGTGCAGCCGGTCCACACCGAGTTCCGCGATGACCGGTTCGTCGCCGCCTATGAGCGCGACCCGAGCCAGTCGGCCTTCTTCACTGTGGCCTACACGGTCCGGGCGGTCTCGCCCGGGACCTACGTGCATCCGGGCGCCACCGTGGAGGACATGTACCGGCCGGCCCGGTTCGGCCGGACCGCCTCGGGCAGCATGACGGTCGGGGCGGCGAAGTAGGGCGCGGGGACCGCAAGCTGCCGCGCTGGGCCGCTGCGTTGCGGCAGGCACATGGTGCATTGCGGAACCCGCTCCGGCGCCCGCCCATTCCCACAGGTCCTGTTCGGAACCCGTGGAGACGATGCCCGATGCCGGACCTCGACGCGCTCGCCGGCTCTGCCGCCCGCGTGCTGGCCTACCTGCCCTGGTGGGCCGAGAGCCTCATCCTCATCGTCGCCTGCTGCGCCGTGGTGATGCCCCTGCACGGGGTCGTCTACCGGGCGATGAAGCGGGCGGTGGCGGGCAAGAGCCTGTTCTGGCGCTCGCTCGTGTCGCGCACGCACGGCCCGAGCCGGCTCGGCCTGATCGTGGTGGCGATCAGCCTCGCCTCGGCCACGGTGCACCTGTCCTGGGAAGTGCGGATCGCCCTCAACCAGATCCTGCTGGTCGCCTTCGTGACGCTCACCGGCTGGTGCTGCGCCACCGCGCTCCACATCGCCACGGTGATCTATCTGCGGCGGTTCAAGCTCGACGCCGAGGACAACCTG
Organism: Methylobacterium sp. CM6257; assembly: GCF_054611515.1. Classification (NCBI taxonomy): domain Bacteria; kingdom Pseudomonadati; phylum Pseudomonadota; class Alphaproteobacteria; order Hyphomicrobiales; family Methylobacteriaceae; genus Methylobacterium; species Methylobacterium sp. CM6257. The sequence goes on along the minus strand of NZ_CM137735.1, from coordinate 3,911,888 downwards.
CTCGCCCGCAAGCACTTCACCCAGATGCGCATCCTAGAGCGGGCCGGCGTCACCTTGGTGGCGCTGATCACCATCTCGGTGGCGCTGATGACCTTCGAGCCAGTGCGCCAGTACGGCGTCAGCCTGCTGGCCTCGGCCGGGGCTGCGGGCCTGATCCTGGGGTTGGCCATGCAGCCGGTCCTGTCGAACCTCGTGGCCGGCATCCAGATCGCCATCACCCAGCCGATCCGGATCGAGGACGCGATCATCGTCGAGAACGAGTGGGGCTGGGTGGAGGAGATCACCTCGACCTACGTGGTGGTGCGCCTCTGGGACTGGCGGCGGCTCGTGCTGCCGCTGACCTACTTCATCCAGAAGCCGTTCCAGAACTGGACCCGCGACGGTGCCTCGCTGATCGGCAGCGTGTTCCTCTACGTCGACCACCGCGCGCCGGTGGCGCGGATGCGCGAGAAGCTCACCGAGATCGCCAGGGCCTCGCCCCTCTGGGACGGCAGGGTGGTCAACCTCCAGGTCTCGGACGCGAAGGAATCGACCATCGAGATCCGGATGCTGGTGAGCGCCCGCAACGCACCCCAGGCCTGGGATCTGCGCTGCGCCGTGCGCGAGGCGATGATCACGTGGCTCCAGGCCGAATACCCGGAGGCGCTGCCGCGGCACCGCACGGAATGGGTCGGGGCCGATGAGCAGCCCCTGCGGCGGGCGGACGGGCGGCGGATCGCAGCCTGACCGCCGCCATCATCGCGAGTGCCGTTCAGACCTCGCGGCACGCCACACCTGCTCCTTCGTCCCGAGGCGCCGAAGCGCAGCGGCGGCCTCCTTCGAGGCCGCTGCGCGCCACCTCAGGATGAGGACGCGGTTAGGAGGTCGTCCGTCGGACAGGCCCTCAGTCGTCGGTGCCGGCGTAGAAGCTCTCCACGCCGATGCCCTCCTCCTGCATCATCCGGGCGCGGGCGCGCAGCTTCTCGGTCTCGCTCTTGAGCTGGCCGCAGGCCGCCAGGATGTCCCGGCCTCGCGGCGTGCGCACCGGCGAGGCGTAGCCGGCGTTGAACACGATCTCGGAGAAGCGCTCGATCCGGTCCCAGTCGGAGCACTCGTAGCGGCTGCCCGGCCAGGGATTGAATGGAATCAGGTTGATCTTGGCCGGGATGCCCTTGAGCAGGCGGACCAGCTCGCGGGCATCCGCGTCCGAATCGTTGACGCCCTTCAGCATCACGTACTCGAAGGTGATCCGGCGGGCGTTGCTCAGCCCCGGATAGGCCCGGCAGGCGGCGAGCAGCTCGGCGATCGGGTATTTCCGGTTGAGCGGCACCAGCTCGTCGCGCAGGTCGTCGCGCACGGCGTGGAGCGAGATCGCCAGCATGGCGTTGGCCTGCTCGCCGAGTCGGGGGATCTGCGGCACGACCCCCGAGGTCGAGACCGTGATCCGGCGACGGGACAGGCCGAGACCCTCCTGGTCCGACATCACGCCGACCGCGTCGACCACGGCGTCGAGGTTGTAGAGGGGCTCGCCCATGCCCATGAACACGATGTTGGTCACGAGCCGGCCGACCTCGCCGGAGCCGCCCGCGTCGCGGCTCGGCATCTGGCCGGGCCAGTCGCCGAGCTCGTCCCGGGCGGTGACGAGCTGCTGCACGATCTCGGCCGCCGAGAGGTTGCGCACGAGGCGCTGCGTGCCGGTGTGGCAGAACGAGCAGGTGAGGGTGCAGCCGACCTGCGAAGATACGCAGAGCGTGCCCCGGTCCGGACCCGGGATGTAGACGCACTCGATCTCGGCGCCGCGGTTGTGCTCCTGCCGGTTAGTGGGCGCCATGCGCAGAAGCCACTTGCGGGTGCCGTCGCGGGAGACCTGCCGGCTGGCCACCTCGGGCCGCTCCAGCGTGAAGTGTTCGGCGAGCTGCGCCTTCAACGCCTTGCCGACATTGGTCATCTCGGCGAAGTCGGACGCCCCGCGGAAGTTGACCCAGTGCCAGATCTGGCCGGCGCGCATCCGGCTCTCCCGCTCGGGCACGCCCATCCCCACCAGCTGCGCCTTGAGGGCGTCGCGGGTCAGGCCGACCAGCGACGGGCGGCGGCCGGGCAGCGCCTCCGGGAGAAAATCGGGCGCCTTCTCGATCGCGGCATCGGCCGCGCGGGCGCTGTCGAGCGACGGCGTCGCCATGGCGTTCAAACGATCCATACGATTGGAAAGGGTCTGATATAGGCGATTGCGCAGGCGAATGCGAATGCGCGCCGCCCACAGGGGCCCTGACGGAGAGCCATGGCGACCGACACGCAAGCCGGGCAGGCGATCTACAATCCGCGGACGTTGCAGCTCTACGACCTCGTGGTGCTGCGCCTGTCGAACCCGCTGATCTGGCGCTGCCCCACCGCGCGGATCCTGGCCCTCTACGACCGGCACGCCGGCCTCGCGCATCTCGACGTCGGCGTCGGCACCGGCTGGTATCTCGACCGGTGCCGCTTCCCCACCCCCGCGCCGCGGGTCGGCCTGATGGACCTCAACGGCGACAGCCTCACCTTTGCCGCCCGCCGGATCGCCCGCTACCGGCCCGAGACCTATCGCGTCGATGTGCTCGGCGCTCCGGCCACCGGCATCGCGCCGTTCGACTCGATCGGCATGACCTACCTGCTGCACTGCCTGCCGGGCGACATCGCCGCGAAGGCGAAAGCCTTCGACACGGTGCGGCCGTGCCTGGCCGACGACGGCGTGGTGTTCGGCGCCACGATCCTGTCGGGCGGAGTCCCGACCACGGCCGCGGCGCGGGCGCTGATGCGGGCCTACAACCGCAAGGGGGTGTTCTCGAACGCCGCCGATACCCTGCCGGACCTGCGCGCAGCGCTGGACCAGCGCTTCCGGTCGGTGGAGATCACGGTCGTCGGCTGCGTCGCGCTGTTCGTCGCGCGTGAGCCGCGCTGATCCGGCCATTGTCCTCGCACACGAAAAAGGGCGCCCGCAGGCGCCCCGATCCGTCCGGCGAATCCTGAACCAATCAGGCGGCGGCGGTCTTCACCGGCACGCCCTTCTCGGACAGGAAGGTCTGCAGCTCGCCCGACTGGAACATCTCGCGGGTGATGTCGCAGCCGCCGACGAACTCGCCCTTCACGTAGATCTGCGGGATGGTCGGCCAGTTCGAGAAGGCCTTGATGCCCTCGCGGATCTCCTGATCGGCCAGGACGTTCACGCCCTTGAACGGCACGCCGAGGTAGTTGAGGATCTGCACCACCTGCCCCGAGAAGCCGCATTGCGGCATCTGCGGCGTGCCCTTCATGAACACCACCACGTCCTGGGAGGCGATCTCGTTCTGGATGGTCGTGTTGACGTCGGTCATCGCTCTGTCCTTGTTCGTTGGTCGTATGTGAGGTCTGGGTCAGCGGCGCGCAACCGAGGCGGCCAGCTTGCGAAGGGCGCGCTCCATATCGAAGGTCTCGGTCAGAAGATCCTGCGGTTCGACCGGGCAGGCCTTCGGCAGGCCCGGGAGGAGCTCATTTCCGTAAACCACGAGATTGGCTTCGGCGACCGTGACGGCCGTCTTCCAGATCCGGTTCCAGTTCAGCCTCTGCCGCATCGACGGCTCATAGGCGTTCCATGCGGAGATCTGAAAGGTCGCGATCTCCTCCCGCCAATGCAAGCTTGCCGGTGCGAGCGGGGCGGAGGCGCGCTTGAGGAGATGGGCGAGCGTCTGGATCAGCAGACCTTCGACCGCCCGCAGATGCGCACGACCCACGCTCTCGATCTCCTCGGCAACGTTCTCCCAATCGACCGCGTTCGACAGGTCAGGCCGCTCGGCGAGCGCGCGCAGGGCCGCCGCCTGCTCCTCGGCCCAGGTCACGATGTCGTCGTCGTAGCGACTCGCTCGGTCCATCGGGAGAACTCCCGCGAGAAGGCTCAATCCTGCGGGACACCCGTGGTCAGCGCAAGGGCGTGGAGCACGCCGCCCATCCGGCCCTGCAGGGCGCCGTAGACCATCTGGTGCTGCGCGACCCGGGTCTTGCCCTTGAAGGCGGAGGACAGGACGGTGGCGGCATAATGGTCGCCGTCGCCGGCGAGGTCGCGGATCTCGACCTGCGCGTCCGGCAGGGCCTCGCGGATCATGCGCTCGATCTCGCGCGCGTCCATCGGCATCGGGAAACTCCTGGGCAGGAAGGGGTCAGGACGCCGGAGCGGCGGGCTGGCTCGCCATGTAGGCGGGCAACCAACCCTCATGCGCCGCCACGAGGTCCGTGAGCGGTATGGTCTCGCCGCCCGGCAGGGTCAAACGGTCGGAGCCGGTGACGCCGACCACCGCCGCGTCGATCCCCTGCGCCGAGGCGCTGTAGAGGAGGTCGCTCGCCGCCTCCGGATCGACCGCCAGCAGGTAGCGCCCCTGATCCTCGCCGAACAGGTAGGCATGGGGCGCCAAATCGACCGGCACCTCCGGCAGGGCCGCGCCGATGCCGCCCGCCATGGCCATCTCGGCCAAAGCCACCGCGAGACCGCCGTCCGAGAGGTCGTGGACGGTGTCGACGGCGCCCGACTGGATCAGGTTGCGGACGAAGTCGCCGTTGCGGCGCTCCAGCGCGAGGTCGACCGGCGGCGGCGCGCCCTCCTCGCGGCCCTCGATCACCGACAGGTAGGCGGATTGGCCGAGCCAGCCCTCGCCGGAGCCGATCAGCACCAGCACGTCGCCCTCGCGCTTCAGGGCGATCGTGGCGTGGCGCGCCACGTCGTCGAGCACGCCGACGCCGCCGATGGTCGGGGTCGGCAGGATGCCGACGCCGTTGGTCTCGTTGTAGAGCGAGACGTTGCCGGACACGACCGGGAAGTCGAGGGCCCGGCAGGCCTCGCCGATGCCCTGGAGGCAGCCGACGAGCTGACCCATCACCTCGGGCTTCTCGGGGTTGCCGAAGTTCAGATTGTCGGTGATGGCCAGCGGCTTGCCTCCCACCGCGGTGATGTTGCGCCACGCCTCGGCTACGGCCTGCCGCCCGCCCTCGACCGGATCGGCTTCACAGTAGCGCGGGGTGACGTCGCAGGTGAGCGCCAATCCCTTCGGCCCGTCCTCGACACGGACGATGGCGGCGTCGCCGCCGGGCTTTTGCACGGTGTTGCCCAGGATGTAGTGGTCGTACTGCTCCCAGACCCAGCGCTTCGAGGCGAGGTCGGGGGAGCCGACGAGACGCTTGAGCGCATCGGTGAGCGAGGCGGGGGTCTGGACCTCCGAGGCCGCGAGCACCGGCAGGTGCGTGTTGGCGAGGTGCGGACGATCGTAGAGCGGGGCCTCGTCGCCCAGCTCCTTGATCGGCAGGTCGGCCACGGTCTCGCCGTGCCACTTGATCACGAAGCGGAGCGTGTCGGTGGTCCGCCCGATCACCGCGAAGTCGAGGCCCCACTTCACGAAGATCGCCTGGGCCTCGGCCTCCATGCCGGGCTTGAGCACCATGAGCATGCGCTCCTGGCTTTCGGAGAGCATCATCTCGTAGGGGGTCATGCCCTCTTCGCGGGCCGGGACCTTGTCGATGTCGAGCTCGACGCCGAGGTCGCCCTTGGCGCCCATCTCGACCGCCGAGCAGGTGAGGCCGGCCGCGCCCATGTCCTGAATGGCGATGACGGCGCCCGAGGCCATCAGCTCCAGGCAGGCTTCAAGCAGCAGCTTCTCGGCGAAGGGGTCGCCGACCTGCACGGTCGGCCGCTTCGACTCGGAGGCCTCGTCGAACTCGGCCGAGGCCATGGTGGCGCCGTGGATGCCGTCGCGGCCGGTCTTAGAGCCGAGATAGACGATCGGGTTCCCGACGCCGGCGGCAGCCGCGTAGAAGATCCCGTCGGTGCGGGCGAGCCCCACCGCCATGGCATTGACCAGGATGTTTCCGTCGTAGCGCCTATGGAAGCCGGTCAGGCCGCCGACGGTCGGCACGCCGAAGGAATTGCCGTAGCCGCCGATGCCCGCGACCACGCCGGAGACGAGGCTGCGGGTGCGCGGGTGGTCGGGGGAGCCGAAGCGCAGGGCGTTGAGCGCCGCGATCGGCCGCGCGCCCATGGTGAAGACGTCGCGCAGGATGCCGCCGACGCCGGTCGCCGCGCCCTGGTAGGGCTCGATGTAGCTCGGGTGGTTGTGGCTCTCCATCTTGAAGACGCAGGCCAGCCCGTCGCCGATGTCGATCACGCCGGCATTCTCGCCCGGCCCCTGGATCACCCACGGCGCCGAGGTCGGCAGCCCGCGCAGGTGCTTGCGCGAGGACTTGTAGGAACAATGCTCGTTCCACATCGCCGAGACGATGCCGAGCTCGGTGAGCGTCGGGTCGCGCCCGATCAGGCCGCGGAAGCGCTCGTACTCGTCCGGCGTCAGGCCGTGCTGAGCCACGAGCTCGGGGGTGATCGGAACGTCGTTGCGGAACATGCGGCGGTCTCGACGAGGGCGGTCCGGGCGCCCGAGGGGCGCTCGACCCGGTACGCGACCCGGACCGGGCGGCGTGCGGCGACGGGGACGGATTAGTGCGTTCGGCCGGCGCGTTGCAATACGCCCGCTGTCCCTAACGTGTACGCAGACCGGCTACGCCGCCGGCGGATGGGCCAGGAAGTCGGCGATCGCCGCCACGAATTTCTCGCCGTAGGCCTCACGCTTGCGCTCGCCGACCCCGTGCACCGTGCGCAGCGCCCAGAGGTCGACGGGCTTCTGGCGCGTCATCTCGATCAGGGTCCGGTCGGGGAACACCATGAAGGCCGCGATGCCCTCGGCCCGGGCGAGGGTGGCGCGCAGGCCCCGCAGGTGCTGGAACAGCGCCTCGTCGGCCTCGGAGAGCACGATCTCGCCGTCCTCGCGGGGCGCGGCGCGGCGGCGCTCGCGCGTGTCCGCCTTCGGTTCCGGATCGGGACGGAGCTGGACCGGCTCCCGCCCGAACAGGATCGCCTCGCCCTTCTCGGTCATCGACAGGCCGCCGTAACCGTCGGCGTTCTCGGTGATCGCCCCGGCCGCGAAGAGCTGGCGCAGGATCGCCCGCCACGCGGCCACCGGCTTGTCGGCGCCGACCCCGAAGGTCTTGAGGCCCGTGTGCCCGTTGCGGCGGATCTGCTCGCTCTCCTTCCCGTGGACGAGGTCGCAGATATAGGCCGCGCCGAACCGCTGCCCGGTGCGCACGACGGCCGAGAGGATCTTCTGCGCCGACACCGTCCCGTCCACCAGGGTCACGCCGCCACGGCACAGATCGCAACGGCCGCAGGGCTCGCTCGTCTCGCCGAAATAGGCGAGGAGCGACTGCCGCCGGCAGGCGGCGCCCTCGCACAGGGTGATCATCGCCTCGAGCTTGCGCCGCTCGACCCGGCGGCGCTCGTCGGAGATCTCCTTCTCGTCGATCTGGCGGCGGCGCAGCGCCATGTCGTCGAGGCCGTAGAGAGTCAGCGTGTCGGCCGGCAGTCCGTCGCGGCCGGCGCGGCCGATCTCCTGGTAGTAGCCCTCGACGTTGTTGGGCATGTCGGCGTGGCAGACGAAGCGCACGTCCGGCTTGTTGATGCCCATGCCGAAGGCCACGGTGGCGGTCATCACCACCCCGTCTTCCTGCAGGAACCGGTCCTGGTTCTTCATCCGCGTCGCTTGGTCGAGGCCGGCATGGTAGGGCAGGGCGTCGAACCCGTCCTTCCGGAGGGTCTCGGCGAGCTGCTCGGTGCGCTTGCGCGACGAGCAGTAGATGATCCCGCTCTCCGCCCGCCGGTGCTTCAGGAAGCGCTCGATCTGCCGGGCCGGGTTGTCCTTGGGCTGGAAGTTCAGCCGGATGTTCGGCCGGTCAAAGGAGTGGACGAAGATCTTCGGACCGCGGCCCTGCGGGAACAGCCGCTCGGCGATCTCGGCGCGGGTGGCGGCGTCGGCGGTGGCGGTGAGCGCCAGGGTCTGGACGTTACCGAGCGCCGTGCGCGCCCGGGCGATCTCCCGGTACTCGGGCCGGAAATCGTGGCCCCATTGCGAGACGCAGTGCGCCTCGTCCACGGCCAAGCGCCGGACCCCGGCCCCGCGCAGGGCCTCGATGCAGCCGTCCATCAGCAGGCGCTCGGGGGAGACGAACAGCAGCCGGAGATCGCCCGAGCGCAGGGCGCGCCAGGTCTCGCGCGATTCGGATTCCGCCACCGTCGAGTTCAGGGTGGCGGCCTCGATCCCGACGCTGCGCATCTGCTGCACCTGATCGTGCATCAGCGCGATCAGCGGCGAGACCACCACGGTCAGCCCCGGATCGACCAGGGCCGGCAACTGGTAGGTCATCGACTTGCCCGAGCCCGTGGGCATCACGGCGAACACGTCGGCGCCGTCCAAGACCGCGCCGATCACCTCGTCCTGACCGGGGCGGAAATCCTCGTACCCGAAGGTCTTTTTCAGCGCGGCGCGGGCCTCGTCGAGGCGGGTCATCGGAATCCTTGATCGGGGTTCGTGCCGCGCTTGCGGCTCAGGTGTGTAGACACTAACCTCCCTGTGTCTACACGGAGGCTGTCATGCCGCTCAACATTCGCAGCGAGGCGGTGAATCAGCTCGCCGAAAAGCTGGCATCGCGGGCCGGCGTGAGCAAGACCGAGGCGGTGCGGATCGCGCTCACGAACGAGCTGGCGCGGCGGGAGGAGTCGCTGGCCGAGTTCCTGGAGAAGATTCGTCCGATCCAGGACGCCCTTGCCGCCTACCCGAAGACCGGCCTCAAAGCCGACAAGGCCTTCTACGACAGCCTCTACGAGGACTGATGTTCATCGATGCGTCGGCGCTCGTGGCGATCCTGTGCCGGGAGCAGGGCTATGAGCGGGTGGCGGATCGCCTCCGCCAGGCCCCCCATCGCCTGACCAGCGCCCTCGCCCTGTTCGAGGCCGTCCTGGCGGTGGCCCGCATTCAGTCACTGCCGCCTGAGACCGCCGAGGGCCTCGTGAACAGCTTTCGCGAGACAGTCGATATCGCGATCGTGTCCCTCGGCCTCACGGAAATCCGCATCGCGGTCGCGGCCCACACCCGCTACGGCAAGGGCCGCCACCCGGCGCGCCTGAACCTCGGCGACTGCTTCGCCTATGCCTGCGCGCAGGTGCACGGCGTGCCGCTGCTCTACGTCGGCGACGATTTCCCGCAGACCGACATCCGCTCGGCCCTCGGCTGAGCCTCAGCCGCCGTGGAACTCGGCCACGTGCTGGGCCACGATAGCGTCGAAGGAGTCGTCCGCCCGGAAGCCCAGCGCCGAAGCCGCCTCCGGCTCGAACGCCTCGGGCCAAGAGGCGATGATCCGGGCGATGGTGGCGTCCGGCTCGCGCCGGATCAGCGCCACCGCCTTGTTGCCCGCCACGCGCCGCAGGGCCTCGATCTCCTCCGCCACCGTGGCCGAGACGCCCGGCATGGTCAGGCTGATCCGCGGGCCGATCGCCGCGAGGTCGAGCCCGGCCGCGTGGACGAGAAATCCCACGGCCGCGGCGGGGCTCGCGAACCAGTGCCGCACCGTATCGGGCACCGGCAGGATTGCCTCCTGGCCGGCGAGCGGCTCGCGGATGATGCCCGAGAAGAAGCCCGAGGCCGCCTTGTTGGGCTTGCCGGGCCGCACGCAGATGGTCGGCAGCCGCAGGCCGATCCCGTCGAGGAAGCCGCGCCTTGCGTAGTCGGCGAGCATCAGCTCACCCATCGCCTTCTGCACCCCGTACGAGGAGGCGGGGCGCAGGATGTGGTCATCCGGAATCACCTTTGGGAAGGGCGGCCCGAACACGGCGAGGGAGGAGGTGAAGACGAGCTTCGGCCGGTAGCCGTCCGCCGCGTTGGCCTTGCGGATCGCCTCGAGGAGCAGGCGCGTGCCGTCGAGATTGACCCGGTAGCCGAGCTCCAGGTTGGCCTCGGCCTCGCCCGAGACCACCGCGGCGAGGTGGAAGATCACCCCCGGGCGCTCGGCGATGGCGGCCTCGGCGGCGCCGGGAGCGGTGAGGTCCGCGGCCTCGGCCCGCACGGGACCGGGGAACGACTCGGGCGCTGCGGGCGGCACCACGTCGAGCAGGGTGAGGGCGCTGAGCGGCTGCCCGCCGACGCGGCCATCCGCCACCAGGGCATCCACGAGGCGGCGACCGATCATGCCGGCGGCGCCGAGGATCAGGGCGTGCATGGGAGACTCCTCATCAGGTTGCGCGGCCGGTCAGGCCATCATGTCGAGGGCGCGGCCGAAGAAGTCCGGACCGCCGAAATTGCCGGATTTCAGGGCGAGCAGAATCGGCTCGGGCCGGCCGGCGGTGCGCAGGACCGGAACGCCCGCCGCGATCTCGGGGCCGAGCAGGAAGGCGCGCAGGCCCAGCCGGTCGACCACCGCCCCCGAGGTCTCGCCGCCGGCCACCACGAGCCGGCGCACGCCGCGGGCGACGAGCCCCTCGGCGATGGCCGCAAGGGCCGCCTCGATGGCGTGCCCGGCCGCGTCGACCCCGTACGCCGCCTGGAGGGCGCGGACCGCGTCGGGGGGCGCCGAGGTGGCGATCAGCACCGGGCCGGAGGCGAGGCGCTCGTCCGCGAAGGTCAGGGCCTCGGCCACGATATCGGCGCCGGCAAGCAGCCGCGCCGGGTCGATCCGCAGCACCGGCATCAGCGCCTCGGCGGCGGCGACCTGCTGGAGGGTCGCCTGCGAGCAGCTGCCAGCGAGGCAGGCGGCGGCTCCGCCGACAGGCTCGCCGACCGCCGCGCCGGCGGCATCGCGGGTCCCGCGCCCGTCGGCCACGAGCGCGCGGGCGAGCCCGAGACCGAGGCCGGATGCGCCCACCGAGAACCTCCGTCCGGCGATCGCGCGGCCGAGAGTCTCGAGATCGGCGTCGAAGATCGCGTCCGCGATGGCCGCCTGCTTCCCCTCGGCCGCCAGGGCGTCGAGCCGGGCTGCCACGGCCTCAGCGCCCCGCGCGACCGTGGCGGTATCGACAAGGCCGACCGCGCTCGCGCTCTGGCGTCCCAGCACGCGCACGAGGTTGGCGTCGCGCATGGGGTTGAGGGGGTGGTCCTTGAGCGGGCTCTCGTTCAGCGGCACCGACCCGACGAACAGGTTTCCCTGGTAGACGCTCCGCCCCGTCTCGGGGAAGGCCGGGGTGACCAGCGCGATCGCCTCGCCCGCATCCGCCCGGAGGGCGTCCATCACGGGACCGATATTGCCCGCCTCGGTGGAATCGAAGGTCGAGCAAACCTTGAACATCACGTGGGCGGCGCCCCGGGCGCGCAGCCAGGCTTCCGCCTCGCGCGAGCGCGCCACCGCCTGATCCGCCGGGATCGAGCGGCTCTTCAGCGCCACCACCACCGCGTCGGCCTCCGGCAGGGCGCGGTCATCCTCCGGCACGCCGATCGTCTGGATCGTGCGCAGGCCCGCCTTGGTCAGGGTGTTGGCGAGGTCCGAGGCGCCCGTGTAGTCGTCGGCGACACATCCCAGTGCGAGGCTCATCGGGCACTCCCCTTGTAGGCGGCGAGCCAGCCGAGGCCCGCGACGGTGTCGGCGGCCGGGATGTACTCGCACCCGACGAAACCGGCGTAGCCGAGCCGGTCCAGCTCGTCGAACAGGAAGAAATCGGCCATCTCGCCGGTGCCGGGCTCGTGGCGCTCGGGCACGCTGGCGGTCTGGACATGGCCGATGATCGGCATCAGCGCGCGCAGCCGCATGGTCACATCGCCGTGCAGGATCTGGCAATGGTAGAGGTCGAACTGCAGCTTCAGGTTCGGCAGCGCCAGTTCACGGATGAGATCGGCGGCCCGGCCGAAATCGTTGAGAAAGTAGCCGGGCATGTTCCGGCCATTGATCGGCTCGAGGACGAGGTCGAGCCCGGCAGGCGCCAGCCGCTCCGCCGTCCAGGTGACCGCCCGGCGGTAGGACTCGGCGGCGCGGGGGTCATCGTGTGGGGCGAGGCCCGCCATCAGGTGGAGCCGGCCCACGCCGGTCGCCTCGGCGTAGCGGAGCGCCGCGTCGACCCCGGCCTTCAGTTCATCGAACCGTTCAGGAAACGCCGCCAGACCGCGCTCGCCGTTGGCGAAATCACCCGGAGGCAGGTTGAACAACGCCTGGGTCAGGCCGTTCGCCCGGAGCCGCTCGCCGATGGCCTCGGCCGGGTGTTCGTAGGGGAACAGGAACTCGACGGCGTCGAACCCGGCCCGGGCCGCCGCCTCGAAGCGGTCGAGGAACGGCACCTCGTTGAACATCAGGCTCAGGTTGGCGGCAAAGCGCGGCATTTCTCTCAGGGCTCCCTGCCCGGTTCTCGACACCCGTTCGGTCCGCTCGGCGGATCGTCATCCCACCGGATCCCCTCATCCTGAGGTGGAGGCTGGGATCGGCGGTCGTCACGCCTTCCCCGGAAGCTTGGCCCCCGAGACCTGCGCGTAGAGCCTGGCCACGGAGGCGTCGTCGTCCCGGCCCATGCCGGCGCCCGAGGCCATCAGGAACATCTGCAAGGCCGCCGCCGCCACGGGGACCGGGTATTTCTCCGCCCGGGCCATGTCCTGCACGATGCCGAGATCCTTGACGAAGATGTCGACGGCGCTCTTCGGAGCGTAATCCGCGTCGAGGATGTGGGGCACCCGGTTCTCGAACATCCAGGAATTGCCCGCCGATTTGGTGATCACCTCGTAGACGCGCCGGAGGTCGAGGCCCTGCTTGGCCGCGAAGGCCATCGCCTCGCAGGCGGCGGCGATATGCACCCCGGCGAGCAGCTGATTGATCATCTTGAAGGCCGCGCCCTGGCCGGCTTCGTCGCCGAGCTCGTAGAGCGTGCCGGCCATGGCATCGAGCGCCGGGCGCGCCTTGGCGAAGGCCGCCGCCGAGCCCGAGGCCAGGAAGGTGAGCCCCCCGTCCGCGGCGCGGGCGGCGCCGCCGCTCATCGGGGCGTCGAGGTAGTGGCGGCCGGTGGCCTCCAGCCGGGCCGCCAGCGCCCGGGCGACGGCCGGGTCCATGGTGGCGGAGGAGACGAACACCGCGCCTTCCGGCATCGCGGCGGCGGCGCCGCTCTCGCCGAACAGCACCGCCTCGGTCTGGGCCGCGTTGACGACGACGCTCACCACGACGTCGGCGCCCTGCGCGGCCTCGGCCGGGCTGGCGGCGCCCCGGCCGCCGGCGGCCTCGAAGCGCGCCACCGCCTCCGGATTCACGTCGCAGGCGGCGACGGAAAAGCCCGCCCGCAGGAGCGAGCCGGCCATGCCCGAGCCCATGGAGCCCAGGCCGATCACCGCGGCGCGGTTGGTGTGCGTGTCGGTGGTCATCGGGGATAGATCCTGCATGGGGTGGCGAGCCTCGCCGTCGCCGCGTGGGGCTCGGCCCCCCTCTCTCGCACGGGAGGGGGACGCGGCGCGCTTGGATCGGAGCGTCAGCGGTTGACCATCCTGGCCGGCGTGACGAACACGCAGACGGCCCCGACCACCAGCATGGCGGCCAGCGCGTAGAGGCCGGCGGCGGTGCTGCCGGTGGCGTCGCGGAGCGCCCCGATCACGTAGGGGCTGACGAAGCCCGCCAGATTCCCCACGGAATTGATCAGCGCGATGCCGGCCGCCGCGCCCGCGCCGCTCAAGAACGCCGTGGGCAGCGACCAGAACAGGGGCGAGCAGGTCAGCACGCCGGCCGCCGCCACCGAGAGCGCCGCGATGGCCAGCGTCGTCGAGCCGGTATTCGCCGACACCACGAAGCCGACGGCGCCGAGCAGGGCCGGAATGATCAGATGCCAGCGGCGCTCGCGCATCCGGTCGGCGCTGAGGCCCAGCAGGACCATCACCACCGCCGCGCACAGGAACGGGATGGCGCTGATCAGGCCGATGTTGAGGTTGCCCTGCACGCCCGACGCCTTGACGATCGTCGGCATCCAGAAGGTCAGGCCGTACTGGCCGGTGACGAAGGCGAAGTAGATCAGGCTCATGAACCACACGCGCCCGTTCCGGAAGACGGTGGCGATCGAGTGCGGGCTCGATTCCTTGCCTTGGTTGTCAGCGGCGATGTCGCGCTCGAGGACCTGCTTCTCGGCGTCGGTCAGCCACGTCGCCTCGGAGGGACGGTTATCGAGGTAGAAGAACACCGCGAGGCCCACCAGCACCGCCGGCACCGCCTCGATCAGGAACATCCACTGCCAGCCGGACAGGCCGTGGGCGCCGTTGAGCGCGTCCATGATCCAGCCGGAGAGCGGGTTGCCGAAGATGCCGGACACCGGGATCGCCGCCATGAACACCGCGATCACCTTGGCCCGGCGATGGGCCGGGAACCACGAGGTCGTGTACAGGATGACGCCCGGATAGAAACCGGCCTCGGCCAGCCCCAGCAGGAAGCGCATCCCGTAGAAGCTCCACTCCGAGTTCACGAACAGGAACGCCCCGGAGATCAACCCCCAGGTGATCATGATCCGCGCGATCCAGACCCGGGCGCCGACCCGGTGCAGGATCACGTTGGAAGGGACCTCGAACAGGAAGTAGCCGAGGAAGAAGATGCCGGCGCCGAGCCCGTAGACCGTCTCGGAGAACTTGAGCTCCTGAGACATCTGGAGCTTGGCGAAGCCGACATTCACCCGATCCAGATACGCCACCACGTAGCAGAGCATCAGGAACGGCACGAGGCGCCAGAAGACCTTGGCGTAGGTGCGGTCGACGAAGGTCTGCTCGTCGGCGGGTGCGGCGGCACCCCGCAGCGGTGCGGCTTGAACCGGCATCGGCGTTCTCCCTGGGCCGTACCGCAGGGCGGACGGACGATGGTCTTCGCCGCTCGTCGGACGGCGCTGGGGCGGTGCCATATCGCCATTTGGCAGCGCTGCCAATCCAGTTGTGCGACATAATGCAGGCGGCTATGTCAGGTGCCGGATCGGCGAGGACGGGCTTCCCATTCACGCCCTCATCCCGAGGCGCCGGAGCGTCGCGGAGGTCTCGAAGGAGGGCTCCAGGGATCGCGCGGCCTCTGGAGGGCTCCTTCGAGGCCCGCTGGCGCGGGCACCTCAGTTGAGGGCGCGGGTGGGAGGAACGACCGTCGCCGTCAAAAGAACCGCGCCGGGAGAAGCGGGGCCATGGACGACGTTCAGCCGCCGGGGCGGCTCGTGACCCTCACCGACGTCGCCCGCGCGGCGGGGCTCGGGGAGAGCACGGTCTCGCGGGTCCTGCGCAACCACGGCTCCTATTCGAAGCGCGCCGGCGAGCGGGTGGCTGAGGCGGTGGCCCGGCTCGGCTACGTGCCGAACCGCCTCGCCGGCAGCCTCGCCGGTCCGGGGGCGAGCGCGCAGCTCGCCGGGATCGTGATCCCGTCGCTCGCCAACGTGGTCTTCCCCGACCTGCTGCGCGGGCTGACCGCGGCGCTCGATGCCGAGGGCATCCGGTGCGTGATCGGGGTGAGCGACTACGACCCGGACCGGGAGGAGGCGCTCGTGGCCGCGCTCCTGTCGTGGCGTCCGGCCGCGCTCCTCCTCACCGGGCTGGAGCACAATCCCGGGACGGTCGCGCTCGCGAAAGCCGCGGGCGTGCGGGTGGTCGAGATGATCGACACGGACGGGGCGGGGATCGACGCCGTGGTCGGCTTCTCCAACCGGGCCGTGGGGGCGGCGAGCGCCCGCCATCTCGTCGCGCGCGGCTACCGCCGCATCGCCTATCTCGGCCACGACCTCGCGGTCGACCTGCGCGCGGGCAAGCGCCTCGCCGGGTTCGAGGCCGCCCTGGCCGAGGCCGGGTTGGCGCTCCAGGCCAAGGAGATCCGGCCCGGGCCGTCCTCGCCGGCCTCGGGCCGGGCCGGGCTGGAGGCGCTGCTGGCCCGCCATCCGGACCTCGACGCCGTCTACTTCTCCAACGACGACATGGCGCTCGGCGGCTACTTCGCTTGCCTGTCCGCGGGCTTGGCCGTGCCGTCGCGGATCGCGCTGTTCGGCTTCAACGGGCTCGACTTCGCGGCGGCGATGCCCCAGCCCCTGTCGACGGTGCGCACGCCGCGCCTGGAGATCGGCCGGCAGGCCGCTGCCTGCCTGACGGGCGACGACCCGAAACGCATCGATCTCGGATTCGAGTTGATCGAGGGAGCGACCGCATGAACGACGAGAGCCGGCTGCGCGAGGAGATCTGCCGCTACGGCCGCTCGCTGTTCGAGCGCGGCCTGACGCCGGGCTCGTCGGGCAACATCTCGCTGCGCCTGCCCGACGGCGGCTGGCTGGTGACGCCGACCAACGCGTCACTGGGCTTCCTCGACCCGGCGCGGATCTCCCGGCTCGACGGGTCCGGGCGGCTTGTCTCCGGCGACAAGCCCACCAAGGAGATCCCGCTGCACACGGCGCTCTACGAGAGCCGGAGCGGCGCCAAGGCCATCGTCCACCTGCACTCGACCCATGCGGTGGCGGTCTCGATGCTGCCCGAGATCGACCCCCGGCAGGTGCTGCCGCCGCTGACGCCCTACTACCTGATGCGCACCGGCGGCACGGCGCTCGTGCCCTATTACCGCCCGGGCGACCCGGCGGTGGCGGACGCGATCCGGGGGCTCGCGGGCAAGTACAGTTCGGTGCTGCTGGCCAATCACGGCCCGGTGGTGGCCGGCGACAGCCTGGAGGGCGCGGTCTTCGCCACCGAGGAGCTGGAGGAGACCGCCAAGCTCTACCTGCTGCTGCGCAACCTCAACCCGCGGCAGCTCAGCCCGGGGCAGGTGGCCGATCTGGTGAGCCATTTCGGTCTGACCCTGCCCGAGCCCGATGACCACGCCGGTCACGACCACGGGTGAGGGGCGGCTTCCCCGCTCTCCCCTCAGACCACCTCAGGATGAGGCGGCGGGTGGGAGCGAAGGCGTGGCGCGCCTCACCCCTCGATCTTCGAGAATTCCGCCACCTCGCGCGTGGCGGCGCGGAGCGCGTTGAGCAGCAGCAGGCGGTTCTCGCGCAGCGTCGGATCGGGCGCGTTGACGGTCACGTCCTGGAAGAAGGCGTCCACGGGCGCGCGGAGCGTCGAGAGCGCCTGCATGGCCCCCGCAAAATCCTCCCGCGCAACGGCGGCCGAGGCCGTCTCCCGCGCCTTGGCCAGGGCCTCGGCGAGGGCCCGCTCGGCCGGCTCGCCCGCGGCGGCGAGGCCTGAATCGGGCGCGGCATCGTAGGCGCGGCCGTCCTTCTTCTCCTCGATGCGCAGGATATTGGCCGCGCGCTTGTAGCCCGCGAGCAGGTTCTTGCCGTCCTCGGTGTCGAGGAATCTTCCGAGCGCCTCGACGCGGCGGACCACCATCAGCAGGTCGTCCTGGCCGGGCAGGGCGAAGACGGCGTCGATCAGGTCGTGGCGGGCGCCCTGGTCGCGGAGATAGACCTTCAGACGGTCGGCGAAGAAGGCGAGGAGGTCCGCGGCGTTTGCACCGGCACGCGCGGCGAGGCCGCGATCCGCCGCGCCGACCTGTTCCAGCAGGCGCAGGCGCAAGCCGCGGTCGAGGATCAGCCGGATCACGCCCAGCGCCGCCCGCCGCAGGGCGAACGGGTCCTTGCTGCCCGTGGGCTTCTCGTCGATGGCCCAGAAGCCCACCAGCGTGTCGAGCTTGTCGGCCAGCGCCACCGCGATCGAGACCGGATCGCTCGGCACCCGGTCGGAGGGACCGAGCGGCTTGTAATGCTCCTCGATGGCGGCGCAGACGCTCTCGCCCTCGCCCTGCAGCGCCGCGTATTTCCGGCCCATCAGGCCCTGCAGCTCGGGGAACTCGCCGACCATCTCGGTGACGAGGTCGGCCTTGGCGAGGCGGGCGGCGCGCTCGGCCAGCGCCGGATCCGCGCCGACCAGAGGCGCGAGGTCCTTCGCCAGCGCCGCGATGCGGGCGATCCGCTCGCCCTGCGTGCCGAGCTTCTCGTGGAAGACGATGCTGTCGAGCTTGGGCAGCCGGTCTTCCAGGCGGGTCGCCTTGTCGGTCTCCCAGAAGAACTTCGCGTCCGACAGCCGCGCGCGCACCACCCGCTCGTTGCCGGCGGTGATCGCCTGCCCGCCGTCGCGGGCCACGAGGTTCGAGACCAGGATGAAGGCCGGGGCCAGATCCTCCGAGCCGCCCTTGCGCAGGACGAAGCACTTCTGGTTCGCGCGGATCGTCGCCCGGATCGCCTCGGCGGGGATGTCGAGGAACGAGTCCTCGAAGGAGCCCATCAGGACCACCGGCCATTCCACGAGGCCGGACACCTCCTCCAGCAGGCCCTCATCCTCCACGAGGTCGAGGCCGCGGGCGAAGGCGAGGTCGCGGGCGTCGTGCAGGATCACGTCCTTGCGCCGGTCGGCGTCGAGGATGACCTTCGCCCGCTCCAGGGCCTGGATGTAATCGTCGAACCGGCGCACCTCGATCGCCTCGGGCGCGAGGAAGCGGTGGCCATAGGTGATCGTGCCGGCCGCGATCCCACTTACCGAGAAGGGGACCACCTCCGGGGTCTCGGTCTCCGGCCCGAAGGTGGCGACGATCGACTGCAGCGGGCGCACCCAGCGCAGGGAGCCGGGCTCGGCCGAGGCCGCGCCCCAGCGCATGGATTTCGGCCAGGGGAAGGTGCGGATGATCTCGGGCAGGATCTCGGCCAGCACGTCCAGCGTCTCGCGGCCGGGGCGC
Source organism: Methylobacterium sp. CM6257 (assembly GCF_054611515.1). Classification (NCBI taxonomy): domain Bacteria; kingdom Pseudomonadati; phylum Pseudomonadota; class Alphaproteobacteria; order Hyphomicrobiales; family Methylobacteriaceae; genus Methylobacterium; species Methylobacterium sp. CM6257. The sequence goes on along the minus strand of NZ_CM137735.1, from coordinate 3,893,417 downwards.
TCGATCACCGCGAGGTAGAACTCGCCCTTCTTGGGATCGGTGACGGTCCTGGCCTGATCCAGGCTCGTCAGCCCTGCGCCCTTCAAGAAGCCCTGAACGGCGGCCTCGGGGGCGCCGACCCGCGGGCCGCGGCGCTCCTCGCGCACCGCCTCGCCCCGGGCGGGCAGGCCGGCGATGTGCAGCGCCAGCCGGCGCGGCGTCGAGAACGCCTTGGCGCCCTCGTACAGGAAGCCGCGCTCCACCAGCGCGTCGGTGACGAGCTTCTTGAGATCCTCCGCCGCGCGCCGCTGCATGCGGGCGGGGATCTCTTCCGAGCGGAGTTCGAGCAGGAGGTCGGGCATGGGGCGGCCATATCGCCGCGCCGCACACCTGTCGAGGGTCGGCGAGCCGGGTTGCCCCCGGCTGTCAGCGCGCCTCGCCCTTGAGGATGGTCGAGAGCTGCCACTTCCGGTCGCCGATCGCGTGGGCGTCGGACACCTTCCAGCTCCCGTCCTCGCGCACGAGGTCGTAGACGATGGAGTTCGCGCCGTTCCCGCCCTTGCGCTCCACCGTGACCTTCGCCTGGTCCTTGCCCTCGCCGGCCTCCTTGAAGGTGAGGTTCTTCACCGTGTCGGGCTTCAGGGGCTCGCCGTTGAGGCGATAGTCGAAATCGAGGTTGCCGGTGGCGCCGTTGGCCTGCTTGGCGTCGGCGTCGAACAGGCCCTGGAGACGCTTCGTGTAGACGGAGGAGTGATTCGGGTGCGGCTCGGCGTAGAGCTTCTTGACCACGGCCTCCGGACCGGGGTCGGCCGCCAGCGCCGGGGCGAAGCCCAGCGCGAGGACGCCGAGGGCGAGGAGGGTCTGTTTCATCACGAGGTTCCCGCGTCTGCGGACGCGCCGAAGCGCGCCGGTTGGCGGGGGTTGCAACGCGCGAGGGCTCAAGGGGCTCCGCCGGCCGCCGTCTTCAGCCACGCCGCCCCGCAGGCCTTGGCCAGTTCCCGCACCCGCAGAATGTAGCTCTGGCGCTCCGTCACCGAGATCACGCCGCGCGCGTCGAGCAGGTTGAAGACGTGGCTGGCCTTGATGCACTGGTCGTAGGCCGGCTGGGCCATGCGGTGGCGTTCGCCCTCCGCGACGGGCGCGCCCGCGTCGAGGTAGGACCGGCAGGCGGCCTCGGCGTCCGTGAACTGGCGGAACAGCATCGCCGTGTCGGCCGCCTCGAAGTTGTGCCGGGAATATTCCTGCTCGGCCTGCAGGAACACGTCCCCGTAGGTGATCCGGTCCGCGCCCTCGGCGCCGTTGAAGTCGAGGTCGTAGACGTTCTCCACCCCCTGGACGTACATGGCGAGCCGCTCCAGCCCGTAGGTGAGTTCGCCCGCCACGGGGGCACACTCGAAGCCCGCCACCTGCTGGAAGTAGGTGAACTGGGACACCTCCATCCCGTCGCACCAGCATTCCCAGCCGAGCCCCCAGGCGCCCAGCGTCGGGCTCTCCCAGTCGTCCTCGACGAAGCGGATGTCGTGGAGCTTGAGGTCGACGCCGATGGCGGCGAGCGAGGCGAGGTAGAGTTCCTGCAGGTTCGGCGGGTTCGGCTTCAGGATCACCTGGAACTGGTAATAGTGCTGGAGCCGGTTGGGGTTCTCGCCGTAGCGGCCGTCCTTGGGTCGGCGCGAGGGCTGGACATAGGCCGCCTTCCAGGGCTTCGGGCCGAGCGCCCGCAGGGTGGTGGCCGGATGGAACGTGCCGGCGCCGACCTCCATGTCGTAGGGCTGGAGGATCACGCAGCCCTGCGCCGCCCAGAATTCCTGCAGCGTCAGGATCAGACCCTGGAACGATTTTTTCTGGGACATGGGTGTCGGAGGCTCAGGCATCGCGCGGCGGGTCGGGCCGCTGGCGGGCCGGTTTAGGTGCGGGCGGGCAGGGGTGCAAGGCGAGCGGTGCAAGGCGCGTCCCCTAAGGTGCGCGCCGTCCCGGTTGCGCGGGCGGGCCGGATGGTGATCCGATCCCTGCCCTGCACCCGGAGGGAATCATGGACGGCGGCACGACCGGCATCGCGATCCGCCCGATCGGTCCACAGGATCGGGACGCTTGGCTGCCGCTCTGGCGCGGCTACCAGTCCTTCTACAAGGTCGACCTGTCGGGACCCGTCACCGACACGACTTGGCAGCGCCTCATCGATCCGGCCGAGCCGGTCGACGGCGCCCTGGCGTGGCGCGGGGCCGAGGCCTTGGGGCTCGTCCACCACATCCGCCATCGCTCGGCCTGGACGATCGGCGACTACTGCTACCTGCAGGATCTGTTCGTAGCGGATGGCGTCCGCGGCCTCGGGATCGGCCGACGGCTGATCGAGCATGTCTACGCGGTCGCGAAGGCGGCCGGCTGCTCCCGCGTCCATTGGCTGACGCACGAGACGAATACCGACGCGATGCAGCTCTACGACCGGATCGCCGAGCGGTCGGGGTTCGTGCAGTACCGGAAGATCTTCTGAGCACCGGCCCCCCACGTGCGGCGGGACACGCAAGCGTGGCGGTTTTTGGGCGATAGCTGGAACCGCCAAGCCGACGGCCAAGTTAACGCCGCAACAGGGGATATCGGCACCTCGATGCTGCCGAACACGACCGGAAGACCAGCCATGCGCAATGTTCGCAACGTTAACAACTTCGGCCGCAAGAACATCGCCGTCTTCGCTGCACTGGCAATCTCGTCTCTCGTCGCCACGCCGTTCGTGATGAGTGCCAGCCGCGCCCTCGCCACCCCGGAAGAGCAGGCCGTCGCCGCGACCCTGCGGGTCGAGCCGGTGGAGGTCACCCCCGTGGCGGCGGCGCCCAAAGCCGAGAGCACCTGCCTGCGCAAGGTGCGCGTGGTCTACGGCGGCTACGGCCAGCCTGCGGATGGCTGCGCCGCCCACTGAGGCGCCCCGTCCCGGGGACTGCCTGCCCCGGACGCTCGTCAGGCCGCTCCGTGGGCGGTGGCGAGCCCGGCCAAGCGCTTGAGGTGGAGTTCCTCCAAGTCGATCTCCGCCTCCAGCATCCGGAGCACCGAGCTGTGGATGCGGTTCTCCCGGTGCAGGCCGATCAGCGCCGACCGGCCCGACCGCACCGCCAGAAGCGCGGCGGCGAAGTGCTCGGATTTCTCGGCCTCCAGCGCCTCGCGCTCGTCGCGGTCGCGCGCGGTGGCGCGAACCCGCCGGCGGTACTCCTCCACGAGGCGCGGGTGCTGCAGCGTGCCGGATTCCGGGGCCACCAGCCGCTCCAGGGCGGCGAGGCCCGCCTCGTTGACGACGACGCGGGCCATGGCGGCGTCGAGATGGCCGTCGGGCAGGCGCGCGGTGGGATCGAGGCGAAGCCGACGGATCAGCGGTCCGAGGGTGGTGCCCTGGACCAGCACGGTGAACAGGATGACCACGAAGGCCGCGACCAGGATCGCGTCGCGGCCGGGGAAGTTCACCGGCAGGGCCAGGGCGGCCGCGAGGGTTACGACTCCGCGCATGCCGGCCCAGCCGACGATCAGCGGCACGGCCGGATCGGGGCGCGGCTCCTCCGCGCGCGCACGGGCCGACAGGGTCCGCCGGAGATAGACCGCCGGGAACACCCACAGGAGCCGGGCGGCCACGCAGGCCGCCGTGACGGCGAGCGCCAGCGGCAATTCCCCCGCAAGCGACCCGAACGCGCCCCCGGTCCGCGCCAGCACGCCGCGGAGCGCCAGCCCGATCAGCACGAAGACCAGCGCCTCCAGCACGAAGACCACGAATTCCCACACCGCCACGGCGTGGCGCCGCGCGTGGGCGTCGAAGGTCTCGTGCTCCCGTCCGCCCATCATCAGGCCGCAGGCCACCACGGCGAGCACCCCGGAGGCGTGGACCTCCTCGGCGAGGAGATAGGCGATGTAGGAGGCGAGGAAGCTCAGCACCGTGATGGCGTTGGCGTCGTGCAGCCGCCGCACCAAGGCGTTCACGGCCATGCCGCAGGCGAGCCCCACCGCCACGCCGGCCACGGCCAGCCACGCGAAGCTGCCGGCGGCCGCCCAGGCGCTGAAGCTGCCCGTGAGGGCTGCCGCCACGGCGAACCGGTAGAGAACGAGGCCCGAGGCGTCGTTCACGAGGCTCTCGCCCTCCAGGATCGTGATCATCCGGCGGGGCAGGGCGACGCGGGCGAGCACCGCCTTGGCGGCGACGGCGTCCGGAGGCGAGACGATCGCGCCGAGCGCGAAGCAGGCGGCCCAGGGCAGGGCTGGCATGAGCGCGTGGGCGACGAGCCCGACGATCAGAGTGGTGAACAGGACCGCGCCGAGCGACAGCGACAGGATCGGGCCCAGGCTCGCCCGGAAATCGCGCCAGACGGTGAAGTAGGCCGATTCGAGCAGGAGCGGCGGCAGGAACAGGACCATGATCAGGTCCGGATCGAGGTCGAAGGCCGGCAGGCCCGGGGCCGCCGCCAGCGCCATGCCGCCGAGGACCAGGGCGGCGGCCGGCGGGAAGCCGAGCCGCCCGGCCGCCAGCGAGAGCAGCAGAGCCGCACCGAGGAGACCGAGGATCAGCTCGAACAGGGCAACGGACGTCATCGATCGGTCCCGGCGCCGGAACTCCGGCAAGCTCGGCTGTTCTAGACCGCTTCCCGTCTGCATGGATACCATCCGGCAGCGGGCGGCGGATCAGGCCGGGTGTCGCCTTCGGACGGGCGCGCCCCGCGCTACAGCGCGCCCTCGCGCACCGCGCCCGGATCGGCCAGCGCGTGGAGGATGCGGGCGGCGCTGTGGGCGAAGCGGAGCGTCACGGCCTTGCGGCGGGCGCCGCTCAGCGGATGCTCGGGGGGCTCGCGCAGGATCCCGGCGCCGTAGCCGTCGGCGACGATCAGGCCGCATTCCTCCGGGATCAGCGTGTCCGGGAGGTCCTCAGGGATCGCGAAGTAGAAGCGGTCGCAGAAGTCGCGGTAATCCGGCCACTTCCGGTCGGCGCGGAAATCCGCCACGCTCGACTTGATCTCCACGATCGTGAGCTTGCCCGCCCCGCACAGGGCGATGACGTCGGCGCGGCGCCCGTTCGCGAGGGAGAATTCCGGCAGGGTGACGCAGCCCATCTCGGAGAACAGCCGGCGCACGCCGCGCTGGATGCGCAGGGCGGTGGGCGATTGCCGGCGGTCGGCGGGCAGGAGCGCGTCGGCGGCCGGGGAGGCCGGAGGCAGGACATCGGGTCGGCCGAGGGCTACGGACATCGTCTCGTCGGGTGCGCCTGTATCGAATCGGGACATCCTGCCAAGTCGGGGGGCATCCGTCACCTGCGGCGCGGCATCACCCCAGGCAGGCCCGGATCGCCGCGAACCCGTCGGTGAGCGCGGCCGGACCCGGCTGAAGGATCAGCGGCGCCTTGATCTCGTGGATGCGCCCGTCGCGCACCGCCGGGATCGCCGCGAAGCCCGGCCGTGCCCGGATGCGGTCGATATTGACCCGTTTGCCGCACCAGGAGGCGAGGATCACCTCGGGCGCGGCCGCGACCACCTGCTCGGCGGTGACGATCCGGTCCTTCGCGGCCGGCTGCCGGCTCAGCTCCGGGAAGACGTCCTGGCCGCCGGCAAGACCGATCAGGTCCGAGACCCAGCCGATGCCGGAGATCATCGGCGCGTCCCACTCCTCGAAATAGACGCGCAGGGGCGGGCGGTCCCGCACCGCCGCGGCGGCCTCCGCCAGCCGCGCCTCGAACCCTGACGCCAGGGCCTCGGCGCGCTCGGGGGCGCCGACCAGCGCCCCGAGGGTGCGCACCATGGCGAGGCACCCGGCAACGTCGCGCTGGTTGAACAGGTGGACGGCGATGCCCGCGCGGGCGAGATCGGCGACGATCCCCGCCTGCAGGTCGGAGAAGGCCAGGACGAGGTCCGGCGTGAGCGCCAGGATCTTCGGGATGTCGGCGCTGGTGAAGGCCGAGACCCGCGGCTTCTCCCGGCGGACCCGGGGCGGGCGCACGGCGTAGCCCGAGACGCCGACGATCCGATCCTCCTGGCCGAGCAGGTACAGGGTCTCGACGGTCTCCTCGGTGAGGCAGACGATGCGCTCCGGCGGGAACCGGCGCATCAGCGGTCGAGCCACGCCAGCAGGCCGGCCCCGGGCGCCAGCAGCACGAAGGCCCAGACCAGCGCCGAGGTGATGTTGGCGGCCTGGAACGGCAGCCGGGACAGGCCGAGGACGCCGGCCAGCAGCGGTACCAGGGCCCGGGCCGGCCCGAAGAACCGCCCGAGGGCCACGGCCGCCAAGCCCCAGCGGCCGATGAAGGCCTCGGCCTTCGCGAAGAGGTCGGGATAGTACCGCAGCGGCCACGTGGCCTTCGCCCCCGGGCCGAGCCAGTGACCGGCCTCGTAGGAGATCCAGTCCCCGAGGGCGGCCCCGAACGCCGCTCCGATCACCACCGGCCAGAAGGCGATGTCGGCGCCGCCCACCAGGGCGCCGACGCCGACCAGGATCACGGTCGCCGGGACGAACAGAGACAGGACGGCGATCGATTCGCAGAAGGCGAGGCCGCCCGCGATGAGCGGCGTCCAGGCCTTGTGCGCCTCGACGAAGGCGAGGGTCGAGGTGCGCAGCGCTTCGATGTCCATGGAGCTCAGCTTTAGACCGGAGACCGGTCCCATCTGAGGTGCGCGGGGGAGGGCGGCAAGGGACGGGGGTGCGGGCGGCGCGGGAACCGGCTAACCGTAGCGCGACCACGAGCGAGTCCCGCGTTGAACGTCCTGTCGATCCAGTCCCACGTCGCCTACGGCCATGTCGGCAACGCCTCGGCGGTGTTCCCGATGCAGCGGCTCGGGGTCGAGGTGTGGCCCGTGCACACGGTGCAGTTCTCCAACCACACGGGCTACGGCGCGTGGCGCGGCCCCGTCTTCGCCGCGGAGACGATCCGCGAGGTGGTCCGCGGCATCGGGGAGCGCGGAATCCTCGGGACCTGCGACGCGGTGCTGTCGGGCTACATGGGCTCGGCCGAGATCGGGGCCGCGATCCTGGAGGCGGTGGAGGCCGTGCGGGCGGCCAATCCGCGCGCGCTCTATTGCTGCGATCCGGTGATCGGCGACGTCGAGGGCGGCGTCTACGTGCGGCCTGGGATCGAGGCGTTCCTGCGCGAGCGCGCCGTGCCGGCGGCCGACATCCTCACCCCCAACCAGTTCGAACTCGACCTGCTCACCGGCCTGCCGAGCCGCACCCTGGCGGAGGCCGGGGCCGCGATCGCGGCGCTCCAGGCCCGGGGACCTCGGGTCGTGCTGGTCACCTCGGCGCTGTGCGCCGACACGCCCGCCGACCGCATCGACCTCCTGGCCGGCGCCGAGGGCCGGGTGTTCCGGGTCCGCACCCCGCGCCTCGACCTCGCGGTGAACGGGGCGGGCGACTGCATCGCGGCGCTCTTCCTCGTGCACTACGCCCGGGCGGGCTCGGCCGCGGCGGCGCTCGGTGCGGCGGCCGCCTCGGTCTACGGCCTCCTGAAGCGCACCGCGCAGGCGGGGTCCCGTGAGATCCTCACGGTGGCCGCGCAGGACGAGTACGTGAATCCGAGCGAGACGTTTACCGTCGAGGCGGTGTGAGACAGGCTCGCCGGACGCGACACCGACACGCGTCCGGCGGAACGAGAGCAGGAAGGTCCGACACGATGGCGCGCCGCTTCGTCACCCTCGACGTGTTCACCGAACACCGGCTGGCCGGCAATCCGCTCGCCGTAGTGCTCGACGCGGAGGGGCTCGACGAAGCCGCCATGCAGGCCATCGCCGGAGAGTTCAATCTGTCCGAGACGGTGTTCGTGCTGCCGCCCGCGGAGGCCCGGCACCGGGCGCGCTTGCGCATCTTCACGCCCGGCCGGGAGCTGCCGTTTGCCGGCCATCCCACCGTCGGGACCGCGATCCTGCTGGCGCTGGAGGATCCCGCCCGCGGCGATGCCCGCGCCTTCGGGCTGGAGGAGGGGATCGGGGTCGTTCCCTGCGTGGTCGAGACTCTGGCGGACGGCAGCGGCGGCCGGGCGCGGTTCCGGCTGCCGGTGCTGCCGGACTATCTCGGCCCCGGGCCCGAACCCGAGACCCTGGCGCCGCTGCTTGGCCTGAAGCCCGGCGATCTCGGCACCGGCCGGCACGTTCCGAGCCGCCACGGGGTCGGCCCGAGCTTCACCTGCGTGCCGGTCGCCTCGGTCGCGGCGCTCGACGCCGCCCACCCGGCCCAGGCACCGGACGCGGAGGATGGGCTCTATCTCTACACACCCGATCCCGAGGGAGCGGGGCAGAGCTGGCGGGTCCGCATGTTCGCGCCGAATCTCGGCGTCCCGGAGGATCCCGCCACCGGCTCGGCGGCGTCCGCCTTCGCGGGGGTGCTGATGCAGTTCGAGGCCTTGGGCGACGGCACCCACGACGTGGCGATCCGCCAGGGCCAGGCCATGGGCCGGCCGAGCGAGATCGCGCTCCAGCTCACCATCGAATCGGGCGCCCTGCGGGGGGTGGAGATCGGCGGCGCCGCCGTGATCGTGTCGGACGGGACGCTGCGTGTCTGACGGCTTCCGGCTCACCCACCTTACGGGCCTCAGCGCGCGTTTCGTGGATTTCGACTGGCCCTTCCCCCGCGAGAACGCGGCGGCGATCGAAGCCCATTGGCGCGCTCGGATCAGCCGCAGCCCCGGCATGTTCGACGGGACCGTCCTGCTGTGCAGCGCCCGCACCGTCGAGGCGGGAAGGGCCCGGCTCGACCTGTTCGAGACGCGCTACTCCACCTTCACGGCCTACCGGGACTTCCGGCACGCCGACGACCGGGTCGCCAATGCCTTCGCGGCGATCGTGCCCTGGAGCGCCGACGGCGCCGTCCTCGTGGGCGAGATGGGCGCTCACACGGCCAATGCCGGCCAGCTCTATTTTCCCTGCGGCACCCCGGACCCGGACGACGTGCGCGGGGCGAGCGTCGACCTCGCCGGCAGCGCCGCCCGGGAGCTCACCGAGGAGACCGGCCTCGTGCTGCCGGAGGGAGCCGGTACCGCGTGGCTGCTGCTCGAGGGCGAGAACCAGCTCGCCTTCCTGCGCCCGGTGCGCTTCCCGGAGCCGGCCTCCGATCTCGTGGCGCGCAGCGAGCACCATCGCCTGCGCGAGGCCGAGCCGGAACTCGCCGGCATCCGCGTCGTGCGGGGCGCGGGCGACATCGACGCCGCACGGATGCCGGGCTTCGTGCAGGCCTATCTGAGGCACGCTTTCGGCTCCGCCTGACCGCGGCCGGACCGCACCGCAAAAATTCGATGCCGGAGGGGGAGCTTCGCCGTGTACGGCACGTTCCCGATATGGCCCGGCAGACCGGCCGCGCGCGCCGTGGGGCGCCCCGGTCGGCCCGGACCGCCAGCACCGGAGTTCCCATGGCCGACCCGACCCGCCCGACAGCCTCGTCCCGCGCGACCCGCTCGCGCATCCAGGAAGGTCAGCCCTATCCCCTCGGCGCCACCTGGGACGGGCTGGGCGTCAACTTCGCCCTGTTCTCGGCCTATGCCACCAAGGTCGAGCTCTGCCTGTTCGACGATGCCGGTGAGCGGGAGATCGAGCGGATCGAGCTGCCCGAGTACACGGACGAGATCTGGCACGGCTACCTGCCCGATGCCCGCCCCGGCACGATCTACGGCTACCGGGTCCACGGCCCCTACGAGCCGAAGGCTGGCCACCGCTTCAATCCCAACAAGCTGCTGATCGACCCCTACGCCAAGGGTCTCGTCGGCTCGATCACCTGGAACCCGGCCCTGTTCGGCTATCAGATGGAGACGGGCGACGACCTGACCTTCGACGACCGGGACAGCGCCCCCTACACCCGCCGCTCCCGCGTGATCGACCCGGCCTTCACCTGGGGCCGGCACCGGAAGCCTCTGGTGCCGTGGGAGAAGACCATCGTCTACGAGACCCACGTCAAGGGCATGACCAAGCTCGATCCGCGGGTGCCCGAGAAGCTGCGCGGCACCTATGCCGGCCTCGGGACCCGGGACGTGCTCGACTACATCAAGAGCCTCGGCGTCACCTCGGTGGAGCTTCTGCCGGTCCATGCCTTCGTGCAGGACGACTACCTGGAGCAGAAGGGCCTCGTGAACTACTGGGGCTACAACACGATCTCGTTCTTCACGCCCGCGCGGCGCTATGCGGCGGTGCCGGACTTCGCCTTCTCCGAGTTCAAGGAGATGGTCTCGCGCTTCCACGGCGCCGGCCTCGAGGTGATCCTCGACGTGGTCTACAACCACACCGCCGAGGGCAACGAGAAGGGTCCGACTCTGTCGTTCAAGGGGGTCGACAACGCCTCCTACTACCGGCTGCTGCCCAACGAGCCGCGCTACTACATCAACGATACCGGCACCGGGAACACCTTCAACCTGTCGCATCCGCGGGTGCTGCAGCTCGTGACCGACTCCCTGCGCTACTGGGCGCAGGAGATGCAGGTGGACGGGTTCCGCTTCGACCTCGCCACGATCCTGGGCCGCGAGCCCTACGGGTTCGACGAGGGCGGCGGCTTCCTCGATACCTGCCGGCAGGATCCGGTGCTCAACAATGTGAAGCTGATCGCCGAGCCCTGGGATTGCGGCCCGGGCGGCTACCAAGTCGGCGGCTTCCCGCCGGGCTGGGCCGAATGGAACGACCGGTTCCGCGACGACGTCCGCGCCTACTGGAAGGGCGATGCCGGCCTGCTGCCGGATCTCGCCGCACGCATCGCGGGCTCGGCCGACAAGTTCAACAAGCGCGGGCGCAAGCCCTGGGCCTCGGTGAACTTCCTCACCGCCCATGACGGCTTCACCCTGCACGACACGGTCTCGTACAACGAGAAGCACAACGAGGCGAACGGCGAGGGCAACCGCGACGGCCACTCGCACAACCTCTCGTACAATTACGGCGTCGAGGGTCCCACCGACGACCCGGAGATCCGTGCGGTGCGCATGCGCCAGATGCGCAACATGCTGGCGACGCTGTTCCTGTCCCGCGGCACGCCGATGCTGCTCGCCGGCGACGAGTTCGCGCGGACCCAGCAGGGCAACAACAACGCCTATTGCCAGGACAACGAGGTCTCCTGGCTCGACTGGGGGGCGATCGGCGAGGAGGAGCGGGATCTCGCCGAGTTCACCCAGCGCCTGATCATCCTGCGCAACGCTCTGCCGATCCTGAGCCGCGGGCGGTTCCTCACCGGCCAGTACGACGAGGAGTTCGGCGTCAAGGACGTGACGTGGCTGCGCCCGGACGGGAGCGAGATGGAGGGCGAGAACTGGTCGGACGGCGAGGCACGCGCCTTCGCGGTCCAGCTCGACGGCCGCGCCCAGGCCACCGGCCTGCACCGACGGGGCGGCGACGCCACGCTGCTGCTCATGTTCAACGCCTACCACGACCTCGTGACCTTCATGCTGCCCGAGTCGGTGGGCGGCGTGGCCTGGACGCGGCTGCTCGACACGAACCTGCCCGACAGCCAGGACGTGGAGAGCTTCAAGTTCGGCACGGGCTACGACGTGACCGGGCGCTCGCTGCTGATGTTCGTGCTGAAGCCCGAGGCCAGCCCCGGGACCGAGGACAACGCCATGGAGCGCTCGTACCAGCACGTGATGCAGGCCTTTGAGCGGGCGAATGTCGAGTATGTCCGCTTTCACCTCGACGCCGAGGCCTGAACGCGGGCACCGGGCCGGACGGTTTTCGCGCCGTCCGGCCGTCCACGCCTTGCGCGCGGCGGCGCACCCGGCTAACAGCACCGCACCGCGCGGCCCTGGCTGCGCCCGGCGCTCTCTGCACGCGCCCGGGCGTCCGGCTCGCGGCCGGAGGGGTGGCCGAGTGGTTGAAGGCGCACGCCTGGAAAGTGTGTATACCGGAAACGGTATCGCGGGTTCGAATCCCGCTCCCTCCGCCAATCGGTCGACTTAACTGTTTGCGATCATTGGATTTTTGAAGACATATTGCGTTCTGGCCCTAACGCGGGCCCCAACATGGTCTTTGGATCTGAGTGGACTTCGGTGGACGCAATGTGGCGTCGTTGCGCTGGCCGCTCGGGATCGTTCGCGTCCGACACATGCCCGGTGAGCTCGGGACCGATCGCCCCGCTTTAGCGCATGCTGCAAACCCGAGACGGAAGCACCGAGCCATCCTGCCAACCTGCGTCTGGTGATCTTGTGATCGATGTGATCGCCTCTCGCAGCAGCGACCTTGACCGGCGGCGACTCCCTGACCGGAGCTGAGAGCGCGGTCGAGAATGAGCCGAGTTGCTCGTCTGGCTGGTCTCGGCCTTGCTGCTTGCGCGCTCGCGGTTGTGCACCCTTAAAAAAGGGACCCATTTTTTTATTCGGCCATGGGGGCGGCCTTGCGCAACGGGCGCAAACTGGCGATCGCCAAAAGGCCTATTTTCGCCGGCGAGGCAGGAACCGTCCGGGTGAGTTGGTGCCTAGTTGAAGCGCCTGCTCATGACCCCAAGTGGTTGCTTCGAAGGTCCGCTTCCGGGCATTCTGAGCCGATCGGGTGGACCTGAGCGACTAATGGTGGCTGAAAGCTGCCGGTCCACTTTCGACGTTCAAACCGGAGAAGCGGACCTTCGTCGCGGCTCATGCGGCCATTTCAAAGAGGCGCCAAGCGGCCGGCCGGATCTGGCCGAAAACGGTAGCTCTGCTTCTAGAACGAAGGCCCGCCAAAGTGGACCACTTCGCTGCGGGCGGCCCGGTCAAAGGGACACCGAACGCCGTCGACTGGGTTTTGGTGCCCCCATTCAGACAAACTTAGGCTTCTCTGGGATCATTCCTCCCGTTTATCAAACCCTGAAAATTAGCGATTGGACCCGCTTCGACCGCCCTGACACAAGCACTGGCATCCTAACGTCAGTCGCACGCAGCCTCACCTCAACCCTGCGCCGACCGACCGCCGACGAGACCGCAAAAAGTCCGCGGGGATCGGACCGCTCCCTCATCAGGGGCGGCCTGTAACGGAAGCAGGGAGGGTTCGATGGGTGTCGATGCGCAATGTGCGCCGCCGGCGGCAGTCGCCGCAACACCGTCGCAGAATGACCACGCCTCTCTCAAACTCGCGGGGGTGGCGGCCGCCGTTCTGGTGGCCGCGGCGATCTGGCTGACACCGACCCCGGCGGGTCTCACGCTCATCGGCCACAAGGCGCTCGCCTTGTTCGGCTGCATCTTCGTCCTCTATCTCACGGAGGCCGTGCCCCTCGCGGTCGCCAGCCTGCTGGTCGTGCCGGCCGCTACGCTGTCGGGGATTACTACGGTCAAAGGCGCACTCGAAGGCTTCTCGGCGCCCTCCGCCTACCTCATCGTCGGCGCCTTCGTGCTGGCCACCGCGATGGTGAAGACGCGTTTGGCCGAACGCATTACCTACCTCATCCTCCTGCGCATCGGCTCGGCGCCGACCCGGGTCACGCTCGGCGTGACGCTCGTCAACATCGCACTTGCCTTCCTCGTCCCGTCCTCCACCGCCCGCACCGCGATCCTGCTGCCGGAATGCCTGAGCATCTTGGCGCTCTACGGTACGGCGGGCCGCTCCCCCTTCGCGGTGAACCTCCTCCTGACCCTGACGATGACCAACGCCACCATTGGCGCCGGCATCCTCACCGCCACGGTGCCCAATCCGGTCACGGTCGAGTTCGTCGCCAAGGCGAGCGGCCACACCATCACCTACGCCGAGTGGCTGCTCTATGGCTTCCCGCCGGCGCTGCTGATGACCTTCGCTACTTGGGCTCTGATCCAGCGCGTCTTCCCGCCCGAGGTCGACGCGAGGAACTCCGAGATCGACGGGACGATCCGCACCAACCTGACGAAGCTCGGACGCATGTCGTCGGCGGAATGGCGCACCCTTCTAGTCTTCGGGCTGATTACCGGCCTCTGGGCGACGCAGGGCCTGACTGGGCTCGACACCACCGTCGTGTGCCTCGCCGGCGTCGTCCCGCTCTTCCTGCCGAAGTTCGGCGTGATGACTTGGGCCGACGCCAACAAGGGCGTATCCTGGCAGGTCCTCCTCGTCGCGGGCGGCGGCATCTCGCTCGGCGACATTCTGCTCAAGACCGGCGCCGCCGGCTGGCTCGCCAACGCCATCTTCCATGGCCTCGGGCTCGCCGGCGCCTCGGCCCTCGCGGTGATCGTCGTGGTGATGCTGATCGTGCAGTACCTGCACGTGATCTTCGTCGGCACCACCGCGATGGCGACCGCCCTTCTGCCCATCGTGCTGGCGATGGCGGGCACGGCCAACATCAGCCCCGTCGCCCTGGCGCTGCCGGCGGGCATGATCATCGGCGGCTACCCGCTGCTGATGTTCTACAACACCCTGCCCAGCATCATCGTCTACGGCACCGGCCGCCTGTCCGTCGGAGATTTCCCGAAGGTCGGCGTGGCGATCTGCGCCCTGGCTTGTCTCGTCTACGCCCTCTGCGCCGCGACTTACTGGCGGTGGCTCGGCCTATATTGAATTCCGCTCCGACTTATCTCCGAACTCGAGAAGGAACTCTGTGATGACGCTCCCCTTGCAGGGCATTCGCGTACTCGATCTCTCCAACGTGCTCGCCGGGCCCTTCTGCGGCTACCACCTGGCGCGGATGGGCGCGGAGGTAATCAAGGTCGAGAATCCCAAGGGCGGTGACCTCGCCCGCCGGCTTGGCGCCGATCCGGAGATGGCCGAGCGCCTGATGGGTCTGTCCTTCGTGGCCGTGAACGCCGGCAAGCAGTCGGTCGCCATCGACTTCAAAGCCGCGGACGGGAGGGAGATCTTCCTGCGCCTCGTCGAGCAGGCGGACGTCGTCCTGGAGAACTTCCGGCCGAAGGTGATGGAGCGGCTCGGCCTCGGCTACGACGTGCTCGCGCAGCGCAACCCGCGCCTCGTCTACTGCGCCATCTCGGGCTTCGGGCAGAACGGCCCCTGGCTCGGGCGCCCAGCCTACGACCAGATCGTCCAGGGTCTGTCCGGCGCCATGAGCGTGACGGGCGATGCCGCCACGTCGCCGCTGCGGACCGGCTTCCCGATCTCCGACACCATCGCCGGCATCACGGCGGCCTTCGCCATCTCGTCGGCGCTGGTCGAGCAGCGCACCACAGGGCGCGGCCGGCGGATCGACGTCTCGCTTCTGGAAGCGACGCTCGCCGCCATGGGCTGGGTCGTGTCCAACCACCTCAACGGCAACGTCGAGCCCCAGCCGATGGGCAACGAGAACTTCACCGCCGCACCCTCGGGCACGTTCAGGACAGGCGGTGGCCCCCTCAACATCGCAGCCAACGAGCAGAAGCAGTACGAGACCCTGTGCGATCTCGTCGGCCGACCGGACCTCAAGACAGATCAGCGTTTCGCCAACCGCCAATCCCGCAAGGTCCACCGCGCCGCCCTCTCGGACGAGCTGAACGACGCCTTGCAGGCCCGCACCGCCAAAGAGTGGGAAGAGCTATTCAACGCCAACGGTGTCCCCGCCGGCAGCGTCCTTACCGTACCCGAGATCCTCGCGGAGGAGCAGGTCACCGGCCGTCGCTTCGTCGAGACTCTCGACGCCACCGTGGCCGGGGACCAGCCGATGCGCGTCACCCGGCCGGGCTTCCTCCTCGACGAGGATTACCCCGCGCCCATGCCTCCGCCGCAGCTCGGCCAGGATACCGATCGGTGGCTCGCGGAAATCGGCTACGGCGCTGAGCAAATCGCCACCCTCAAGGAGCACGGCACGGTCGCCGCCGCCAACCGCCCGACGGTGCCGCCTTCGGCCAAGCTGCCCGAGCTGAAGGCCCGCGCTGAGAGCTCCAGCAGCTGACCGATCCTCAATACCCGATGCAAGGAACGCGACTCATGAGCGACAAGAACCCCGCTGCAATCCTCGATTCCGCCAAGACTTGGTGGTCAACCGCGATCATCGACATGAAACCCGGAAGCATCCGTTTCGCAGGCTTCCCCATCGAACAACTGATCGGCGCGGTCAGCTTCCCGCAGATGATCTGGCTGATGCTTCGCGGCACCTTGCCGACGCCTGAGGAAGGCGCGCTGCTGGAGGCGGCGCTGGTCTCGGCCGTCGACCACGGTCCGCAGGCGCCGTCGATCGCCATCGGCCGGATGTCGGTGACCTGCGGCCTGCCCCTGAACGGCGCGATGGCGTCCGCCATCAACGTCCTCGACGACGTCCACGGGGGCGCGGGCGAGCAGTGTATGGAGCTGTACGCCGATATTGCCCGGCGGATGGAGGAGGGCCAGGCTCTCGACGCCGCAGTCGAGGCCGGCCTCGACGCCTTCATCGCCGCTCGTGGCAAGATCATCTCGGGCTTCGGTCACCGCTTCCACCCGGTCGATCCCCGCGCACCCCGCCTGCTCGCCCTCGTTGACGAGGGGCGGAAGAAGGGCGTCGTGAACGGCCGCTTCGCGGACATCGGGCGGGGCGTCGAGGCGTCCCTCGGGCGCCGCAAGGGCCGTGGCATCCCGATGAACATCGACGGCGCGACGGCGGTGATCTACGCCGAACTCGGCTTCGCGCCGCCGCTCGGCCGCGGTCTGTTCATCCTGTCACGGTCGGTCGGCATCCTGGCGCACGCCTGGGAGCAGACGCAGCAGGGTGGCCGTATCAAGGGGCCGATGCCGCGCGGTATCCCCTACACCTACACCGGACCAGCGCCGCGCGACTTTCCGAGCGCGACAGCCGGGGAGGCGCACTCGTGAGCAGCCCCAACTACCTGCCCGTCAGACCGGACTGGCTCGCCGTGGGGCGTGAGGAGCCTCTCCGGCCGGAGCTGCCGATCATCGATGCTCACCACCACCTCTGGGACCGACCCGGCTGGCGCTACTTGTTCGAGGAGTACCTCGCCGACATCCGCGAGAGCGGTCACGCGGTCCATGCCACGGTCTACATGCAGGCCCAAGCGATGTACCGCGCCGACGGCCCGGTAGCGTTCCGGGTCGTCGGAGAGACGGAGTTCGCCAACGGCGTCGCCGCGATGGCGGCGAGCGGTCTTTACGGCCCGACTCGGATCTGCGCCGGGATCGTCGGCCACGTCAACCTCCGGGTTGGGGCCGCGGTCGCCGACGTGCTGGAGGACCACATCCGAGCCGGCGGCGACCGCTTCCGTGGCGTTCGCCATCTCACCACCTGGGACGCCGACGCGAGCCTGATGAACCCCCTGAGCGCCGGCCCGCCGGGTCTCCTCGCGGATGAGGCTTTCCGAGCAGGCTTCGCCTGCCTCGCGCCCCGCAACCTGAGCTATGATGCGTGGCTGTTCCACCCGCAGCTCGACGAGCTCACCGATCTCGCCCGCGCCTTCCCGGCCACGACGATCGTCCTCAACCACTGCGGCGGCGTGCTCGGCATCGGCGCCTACGCCGGCCGCCGGGACGAGGTTTTCGCCCACTGGGCCAAGGCGGTCCGCAGGCTCGCGGAATGTCCCAACGTCGTAGTGAAGCTCGGCGGCCTCGGCATGCGGATCAACGGATTCGGCTTCGAGACCGGCGCGGCGCCGCCGTCCTCCGAGGACCTCGCGCGGACGTGGCGTCCATACATTGAGACCTGCATCGACGCCTTCGGTCCGGCCCGCTGCATGTTCGAGAGCAACTTCCCGGTCGACAAGGGCTCGTACGGTTACGGAACCGTCTGGAACGCGTTCAAGCGCCTAACGATGCAGGCCGGCGAGGAAGAGCTCACCGCCCTGTTCTCCGGGACCGCCGCGCGGATCTACGCCGTCGCCATCAAGCCCTGAGCGGCATTTACCGGCATCCGCCCCGCGTTCTCTGGACCGCCTTCCGCGAGCTGGGCGGCCCCCTGCTCCCTCAGCAGCGTGACGACCCGCGAAGCGGCCGGAGAGAGATAGCTGTCCCGGCGATAGATACAGCCGAGCGGGCGCCGCAGGGTGGTCGCGTCGATGTCGAGCCGCTCGACCCAGTTGCCCAGGCGCTCCGGCAACAGATTGCGGGTCGAGGTGAAGCTCAGGAGTTCGGTCTCGCCGATCAGCCGGGGAAGCATGGTAATCGAGTTGGTCTCGATCTGGACGTGGGGCCCGTCCACGCCGTGGGCCTGGAACACCGTGTCGAGCCACTGACGCATCGCGACCGTTCGGGCGGGCAGTACCCAGTTCCATGCGCTCAGCTCCTCGATCTGAAGGTTGCGGCCGCAGAGCGAGTGGCCTTTGGCCGCCACGACCACGACCTCGTCGGCGCCGAAGGTCTCGTGGCTGAACTCGTCGGCGTCGCTCGGCAAGACAGGCCCAATCACGAGGTCGAGGCGGCTCTCGCGGAGTGCCATGCGCAGCACGCCGCTCATGCCGATCTGCAAGTCTACGGTGACGCCCGGCGCCGCGGCGATTAGCTGGCGGCAGACATGGGGGAGTAGGTACTCGGCCATGGTGGCGCCGGTGCCGATCCGGACATGCCCGGCGGTGCCGGCCGCGAACTCGCTAACCTCGCGGATCGCCTCGTCCATCGCCGTCCGCATCAGGCGCGCGCGGCTCAGCAGCACGTCGCCGACCTGGGTCAGCACGAGGCCGCGGCCGGAGCGCGCGAACAGCTCCGCCCCGACCGAGGCTTCCAGGCGCTGAATGCATTTTGTCAGCGCCGGCTGCGTGCGGCCGAGCCGTTCCGCCGCGCGCCCGAGATGTCCGGTATCGGCGATGACTTCGAAGAACGCGAGGTCCCTGAGGTCCATCAATTCCTCCCGGTTATCCTTCGCTGAATATTAGCGATTGGACCGGGCGAAGACCTCCTGACAGAGATCAGACGCGCCCATCGCATGCTCAGCCGGCATTCGGGCGGACGTTAATGCATCCGGGCCCCAGGTCCGAGAGCAAGCCTAACAAAGGGAGGATCAGATGAGCGTCGCTGTCGCGACGGCACCCGGCGTGGAGCCGGACGGCCATACACGCCTGCTTGAGACCGCGGTCGCCAAGAACACGCGGCGCCTCGTGCCGATCCTCGGCCTCGCCTACCTGTTCAACTACCTCGACCGGACCAGCGTGGGCTTCGCGGCCCTGCAGATGAACCAGGCGATCGGCCTCACCGCCGCGCAGTTCGGTTGGGGCGCCGGCATCCTGTTCTTCAGCTACTGCCTACTCGAAGTCCCCAGCAACGTCCTGATGTACCGCTTCGGGGCGCGACGCTGGCTCGCCCGCATCATGATCACCTGGGGCCTCGCCGCCGCGGCCACCGCCTTCGCGGTCGGTCCCATGAGCTTCTACGTCATCCGCTTCATGCTCGGCGTCTTCGAGGCCGGGTTCTTCCCCGGGGTGATCTGGTACATCTCGATCTGGTTCCCAGCTCGCTATCGCACCCGCGTGCTGGCGCTGTTCATGGCGTCGACCCCGCTTTCGTCACTGCTCGGTAGCCCGATCTCTGCCTCGCTTCTGAGCATGGACGGCTTCCTCGGCCTTGGCGGCTGGCAGTGGATGTTCCTGATCGAGGGGCTGCCCGCCACTCTCCTGGGCTTGGCCTGTCTCTGGCTGCTCGCCGATACGCCGAAGGACGCAACGTGGCTCAACGAGAATGAGCGCACGGCACTCGTCAACGAGCTCGCCAGCGAGCGCTACGAGAAGCCGAAGAAGGACCTGTGGGCGGCGATGAAGGACGTGCGGGTGGTCCTGCTCACCACCATTACCTTCGCCTTCACCATCGGCTCGTACGGCATCGGCATCTGGCTGCCGCAGATCCTGAAGGGCCACGGCCTCTCGAACATCGCGGTCGGCTGGGTCACAGCAATCCCGTACCTGTTCGCCACGGTCGGCATGATGGCCTGGGCGCAGTACGTCGACCGTTCGGGTAAGAAGATCCTCAACCTCGTGGCGGCGCTGGTTCTCAGCGCCGTCGGCTTGGCCGCCTCGACCCTATTCGACGCGATGATCCCCGCGCTGATCTGCCTGACGCTGGCGCTGATCGGCACGATCTCGGCGCGGACCGTGTTCTACACGATCCCGCAGAGCTTTTTGACGGGGGCGGCCGCAGCTGGCGGTCTGGCCTTCATCAACTCGGTGGGAGCCTTCGGCGGCTTCGTCGGGCCGTATCTGGTCGGCTACCTCAAGGACGCGACGGGGTCCTACAATGCCGGGATGCTCGGCATGGCGGCGATCCTTCTCGTGTCCGTGTTCATCGCCGGCTCGCTCAAGTTCGTCATCAAGAACGCCTAAGACTCACCGAAGAACGCACACTCAATCGAAGCAAGGGCCAGCCGTACGGCTGGCCCTATCCGTATATAGCCAAGGTATCTTGGCATCAGAGTCAAAGCGCGCATTCGAAAACCCCACCGACGAGGCAGTACACCACCCCACGCGCGCCGTAGCCAGCACCCGCCAGCATCTCGAGGGTAACTCGCTTAAGACGGAACATGACGGTACTCTGAGCTGACAGTCTGGAACTAATAAGAACCGCAAGTCGCGGCTGCCGTTCCCGGGCCGAGTTGGTCTAGGACCCGGACTACAAACCGCAGTGTTGGCCTCTGTCACGGCTGATTTTTCTCTGCAACCTATGCAGGTCAAGCCAGCCGTGTCAGGTCGAGCCCCAAGGTTCCTCACCCGGTGAGCTGATCCAGGTTCATCGCTCAGCTGACACGCCCGAGCGCTACCGAGGCTCGTTCAGGATCAGCGGCCGCGCAGGGTGTCCTTCGCCCCACCGTATGCGCTCTGCGCCCGGCCCTAAGCCTTGTCGATTTTGCCCTCGGCCTGGAGCTTGGAGTCACCAATCACGCTGCCGAAGGTGTCCTTCACAGCACCCTTGGCCTGCTCAGCAGAACCGCCGACCCGGTCGTGGGAGACGCCTGGCGTGGACCGAAGGCCACGGCGCTGAGTCATGAAGTACCAAGCTCCACCGGCGATCACGAGGATGGCGACGAGGACCCACAGCCAAGTTATGCCTCCGCTGGACTGGGCCGCCGCAGCGTTCTGTGCCAGGGCGGGGAAGGCCGGCAGCAACAGCAGGCCGACGAGGGGAAGGCGTGCATTGCGCATGGGAGCTATCCTTATGTCCCAGGAGGCAGGGCGCCTGCAGATCAATGCGCGATCACCCCAGTGAGTTGCCGTACGTCGGCGCGATGCGTCGCGAGCCTGGACGGCGCGACCTGACCTGGAGGCTCAGGTTAGATGAGCAGGTCATCTACGGCGGCAAGCGCCTGGCGGAGCTTCGCAACTTCATCGAGGCACTCCCCAAGCCGCACGGAGCCTCCAGGCTCCGGGGCTGAGAATGGGTAGTTGCGAAAGCCACTAGGCGGCAGGCGAGCTGACGCCCTCAGGTCGCAGGAGCGCGGTCAGCACACCGACCGCGATCCGCTCGCATGAGGCGTAAGGGTCTACTTGCGGCTGTGAGCGAGCGCAGCCCGCTTGTTGCCTGAACGCCCGCTCGCGTTCGAGATCTCGACCTCGTCGCGCCGGATGGTGTCCCGCACCGTCTCCACACGCTTCGTGCGCTCGCGGCGGACCACAACCTCTTCTCTCACCCGAACCCCTTTGGCCACGAGCGGCACCTCAGAGGTCTCGATCATCTCGACGTTGAGCTCGGTCAAGGTCTCTCCGGTTGCCGCATCGGTGACGGGCTTACGCCGCTCAACCACAACCTTCTCGTCGTACAGTGTCACTTGCTGCTCGGTTGGCACCTCGACAACATAGCGGCGAACCGTGGTCGTGCCGCTGTTCACCGTGCGCTTGCCGACAATCAGCGTTTCTTCCGCAAGCGGGATGACTTCCTCTTCCTGGATAGAAGGCTGGGTCCGAGATGCCGAGGCATTGCTTGACCGCGCCACCGAGCGACCTGACGGCAGGCCCCACATCCCAAACATCGCATCAAAGAAGAGTGAGCCTGTGCTCAACGGGGCGGCCGCGACACGCTGAACGGTCTCTGCAGCGCTCTGGGCGACCTGGCTGGTGCTCTCAGCGGCGATCTGCGCGGTTTGTGCAGCCTGCTCTGCGGCTTTCTGGGCAGCCTCTCGGGTCTTCCGCTCGCGATCGGCGGCTTCCTTCTCCTCGGCAACGATCTGTTCGAGCCGCTCGCGCTCCTGCTTCTGCTCAGCCCGACGCTGTTCCGCTTCGGCGCGCTTCGCTTCTTCGGCTTCGGCCTTCTCATCCTCGATCTTCTCAACGATCGCCTGGGCCTCCTCGTCGCTCAGCGCCTTCAGGACGGCCGGGAGCAGATCTTTGCGCTCATCGCGGACACTCTGCTGGAAGACCTTCCGCAGCTCGGCGACCTTCGGCGCAAACTCCTCGCTGCCCTTCGGGGTCTGCTCGAGCTCCGCCAGCAGCTTGCGGGTTTGTTTGTTGTCGTTCAGCGCGGCGGTGACGAGGTCCTTGGTTTCCTTATGCTTCCGCAGGACTGGGAACAGGTGCTCCTCTTCCAACTTCGCCAGAAGCTCCAGCTCGGACTTGAGGTCACCGAGAATTCTCTCTCGCGTCTTCACCGCATTGTTCGAGGTGTCAGCGAGTACCGCGAAGAGCTCATTGGCTTTCGTGGGACTGGTCTGGATCAACTGCCTGATGGTGGTCATGTCTGCCTCACGATGTGAGAAGAAGGGGCGCCGACGCAAACTGAAGGGAAACCGTCCCGCTCGGACCGGAATCATTCAGAGGGCTACCAAGGACTGAATGTACGAACCATCATCAACCCGCAGGCCGGGATGCTTCAACTTGGATAGCGAGCGGCAACGAACGGCCGGCCGTGCAGATGGGCCTCTCTTAAGCAGTGAAACCCATGCTGCGGCGCACAATTCAAACGGCGTCAGCCCGGAGTGGTTCCCGAAAAAACGGTTTGGATTGTATTTTCGAAAGATACTCGGCCTTAAGCCCCGCAATAAACGGCCCTTCAGGAGCGGGGAGGACTGTGGCGCAAGGCTGCAGTGTAGGCCGCCTGCGCCCCCCCAGGCAACGAATGCTCGTGCGAGTGAAAAGAGAGGGCGGCCGAAGGGGCCTCTTCTCTTTTCGGAGTTTCAGACAGCGCTCGGGTTCTGCTGTAAGGCGAGCTCAGCCGCTCACCGCCTGACTGTGCGGCCCCACACTGGAGAGGGCCTTGCTGGCCTCGTCAACTGCGCGGGTTGAGGTCTCGGTGATGGCCTTGCTGTCCTGAATCATGTGCTGCAGGCTCTCACGGAACAGGTCACTCTGGATCGTGGCAAACTCCTGAACCGACCTAGCATGCACCAGCTTGTTCCAACCTTCGAGATTGCGCTGGAATTGGTTCTGGGTCAGACCGAACCAGCTGCGCGAGGCATCCTGGAAAGCCTGCGTTAGAACTGTTCCACAGCGCGTGACGGCTTCGATGTTCTGCTTCGATTGGCGCACAAGGCGTTCACTGTCTTCACCAGAAAAGCCGAGTGTCCGGGTGAAACGCTCCGAGGCCTCGCGAGCTTGGTGAGAGGCTGTCTCAACACTCCTCTGGACAATTTGCCTGGTGTTCTCGGTCGCGTGCTCGCGGAGATCAACGATCTTGTTCAGGCCATCCCTAGCGGCATCAACGAACTGCGCGCCCTGTTCAGTGGCCTTGTCGATGTTGGCCTTGGCCGCGTCGGCAATTTTGTCGCTTTGCTCCGCTTGCCCAATTTTGTTGTTGATCTGATTGAATGACATATAGGAATCCTTATTCGTTATCATGAGCTGTTTCGCGGCTATGCAGTGCAGACGCCGCTCATCCGACGATGACGAGCGGGCCCACTATTGCTGCTGTGCAATAATTTCGTCGGTTCGAGTTTTATTTCAAGCCCCGCCAGGAGCGTGCCGCTCAAACAAAAAGCTGATGTTTTTTTCAATCGTGACGCCAGAGGCTTAACTGATTGAAAGAAAGAATGAATTTCCCGACCGCCTGAAAATATTCTCTGTAACAATCGATGCGAAATCTAAAGCCGCGTCCGAAAAGATCGAACAAAATACAATGGCGTGCACGCCGGAAAACAATTTGTGACCGGAATTTCTGGCCCAATTGGCTCAGATGCCGGCGCATGGTCGGCTTCTTTGCAGACTGTGATGGAGGCCAGCGCCAACCCACGACCCAGGTCTTCCGGTTCCGGGCACGTGCGGTTAATGCATATCCGCAGGCGGTCGCTCCGTGACCTCAGCGAGAACGAGCCGCTACCGCCATTTCAGGCTCTTACCACCCGAAGTCATAACTTCGTCCACCGCCCGAACAATCTGAACCTTGGCCGAGTAATGAATCATATGGCCGAGTCCAGGCAGTACTGTCAGGGTGCTCCCGGCGACCGCCTCGTGGAGGCGATAGGATTGGTCGGTCGGATCAACGATCGCGTCTGCATCGCCAGTCATGATCGCCAGAGGCAAGCGCAAGCTCGAGTAACGTGCCTTGAGCAGCGCCACAGCCGTGTTCATGCTGGCGGTATCCTCAGCGCTTGCTCGGGCCTGGGTCGGATGAACCGCAATCCCGACCGGGAAGCGAGCCGTAAAGCTGGCAGGCACAGGTTGTGGCTTGAACACGTGGCGGAAAACCTGCGGGGCAAGCAGATGCCCCAAGCCTGCCGGCACCATGGAACGTGCGGCATCTCCAAGACCTGGGATAGCGAGAGGCGTGATCAGCGCCACATCGGCTCGCCGGGCAGGATAGTAGTAGCCGGACAGCAGGACCAAACCCCGCAGTTCATCTCGCGCCTGAGTTACCAGAGCCAGGGAAACAAGGGTGCCCCAGGAGTGCCCCACAATCACGGGCCGCTCGACATTCAGGCGTTCCAGCACACGACGAACCAGGCGCGCCTGAGCCGAGGCTGTCCAGACACGGTAACGTGGTCGCTCAGTGTGGCCGAACCCGGGTCGGTCGATGGCAATGACTCGGTAGCGCTTGGCGAGTTGGTCGACGAGGCCGCAGATGACGAAGTCTTCGGCCATGGTGCCGTTGCCGTGGATCAAGACCACCGGCCGGCCCCTCCCGCGTGCAATGTAGTGGACCCGCAGCCCATCGACCTCGACAAACCGCCCCGGGTGCCTGCTTGTCTGCTCGGTCTGGAGAGCCCTCGTTGCTTTCCCAGCCTGCCGCACAGCCTTGCTGCCCTGGCGCGCCGCAGCCTCACTGAACTTGATCGTCGACTTCAGGAGCTTGACGGTATTCGAGGCCACACGGCGAGTTGCACGCTTGGAGACCCGCCGCTTGATGGGTGGGAACAAGACAGTTTCTCCAGGCAGCGGCGGGGTCACGGAGGAAGGCATGACAGCTGAGGCGCCATCAGCCAACGGCGGCGTTCGACACCTATCCGGCTCCCGACCGGCGGTTGCTACGCACCGCGGTTGAATGAATTCATCACCCTATCGCCCATCATGTCTCATTGGACGCAGAACTCGGTCCGTCTGCACTGTGGCCAGCAGCATTGACCAGATCCTGCCCGAGCTTGAGTGCCGCGCCGTGAGCCCGGGTCATCTCACTAACCTGAAGATCTATGAAGTCAGCCGGCGACTTCGCGCGGCTTAAGGCACGCAGGTGCGCCAGCGCCGCGTCACCTTCCTTGCGCAGGTACGACCACATGGTCACGTTCGCCTGTACAGCGGTGTGCGCGAGTTCGAGCGGGCCGGCAAGCGCCCGGACTTGGCTCGTGGCGCGGCCTCGCCAGCTGCTCGCGCCGACACTCACGTCGTCTTGTGAGCTCGCGTCCGATGTGATCGCCGTTTCCGGCGGCACCGAATTGCGGCTCTCGGCCAAAGTTTCGTCGGCCACCGCACCAGAAGGGCTCGCTGAACTCCGCGCGCCTAGCTCCGGCTCACCGGCCGCAAGCGCAGCCTCGGTAGATGGCAGTGTTGGGTCGGCGGGGGCAGCTTGTGGAACCGGCGTGGTCTCTCGGGAAGCCTCGGCTTCTCCTGGATCGACACTTGGCCCACTCTCACCCGGAGCCGACGCCGGCTCGGCTGGCCCGGTGGGATGGAGCTGGATGGCGGTGGCGGAGACCGTCTCGAGAAGCTCGGTCGCGAGCGGCGCCTCATGCTCGTGCTGGTCAGGCGCATTTACGGCCAGTGCCTCCGGCAGGAGCGCAGGCTTCGACGCTTTATCAGCGAACGGGATATGGGCCGCTACCTCCTGCGGCAGAGCCGCCGGACGGCTGCTGTCATTCACAGGCGCCCCCTCAGGGTTCGCCTGCTCTGTGGAGCCTGAACCACGACGACCACGCCGCCACCTCATCCCGAACCCTCTCCGGCTTTAACCGTGCGGCCCCCCTGCACGTCCTTGTTCAACGCGCAGAGGAGAGTTTTTGGTCAGAGCTGATCAGGCCTTGTTGGGCTGAACTGCGCTCGTGAGCTCCTTGGCTTGGGTCTGCAGAGCGGCGAACTGGGTGCGCACATATTCCGACTGGAGCTGCATCGCCTCCTGAAGGTCGCGAGCCCGTACAAGCTTCTGAGCGAGCTCAAACGCAGCCGTGACGTTCTGCTCGGTGAACTCCAGGCCACGCGAGAAGGCGACGCTGGCAGGCAGCTCAGCGGTCTTGGTCGAGGTCTGCATCGTCTCAGTCGCCTTGCGGGCGGTCTGCATGAAGGTGGAAACCGCATTGCGGGCCTGGTCGACGCTCTTCTCGGCGAAGTCGCGCATTTCGGTCGGGATCTGGAAGCTCGGCTGGGTGGTGCTCACGGGATTTTCCTCAAATCAGAAACGGCAGCGCCGCATCGATTTGTATGGCGCGCGAGAACTCTATGGTGCAGTGCACAATGAGCGTCAAGATAGGCGGGGTAATGAGTCCCTGGCCCGTCGACCGGCGGCTCTGTCGGTCCGCCCCCACACTAATTGGGGTCGGGATTTGCTCCCCGCACCAGTCCAACATGGCTCCGTGCGCGAACTTGGCGCCCAAGACCCGCGCCAGTTCACGCTCGGCTCCCTGCGAACCCGGCCGCGAGCCACTGCTCCTGACATCCAACAGCTACCTCCAAGCCCTTTATCTCGATCGGCTCAGATCTGCGCGATGGGAGTCGGCCCACGTCCGCTTTCGGGATGATGCTGGGTTCGGCTGGACGGCGGCAATGGGCGCAAAGTGGAACGTCCGCATTCCCGCTATAGATCAACGTCGCTCGACAAACAGCGATACTCGGCCGGTGCGAGGCAACTTGGCGCGAACAGACCGCTCATGCAGGCCCGCTCCGCGGCTCGTCAGCACACTGCTGGACGAGCCGCGAGAGGCGGTAACACCGATCACAAGATCACATCTGCCGACAGGGCCGGCATCACACATCACATGCTGACCCCTTGAGGGGGTAAGCATACCAACCACAAGATCACATCACGGGTAACCAGATCAAAATTCTTGGTCTCCCGATTCCTGTGCCTCCTCCCCATCGAGGAGCGCTGCCTCGCCACTCGCATCAGCAAGGACATACATACCTCGCCCTCGTGTGCTGACCTCGCCCGCTTTGCCCATCTTGAGGAGCAACTGCCGGATGTTTGCGCTCGGCACACCAAGTTCGACGCTGAGCTCTGCTGGCGATAGTGGCCTGCCTGCTTCTGCCAGCGCCGACAGGATGGCCTGCCGCTCGTCGCTGCGCCTCACCTCGGAGGCCGGTCCTTGCGCCAACCAGGTGCCGGAGGCTCGGTCGAACGACAATGCGGTCTCGATCTCCTCGATGTCGCGCCCTCGGGCATAGAGCGTCGTGCCCTGGCTGCTCTTGTCGAGGATCAAGACCGTGTCGGCAGCGCCCGTGAAGCCGTTGGGTTGGTGCCGCTGACAGTCTCGAATGGGTCCTCCGCGGCCATCTTCCTGGTATGGTGCACCACGACGACTGCGATGCCTGTCTCGTCCGCCAACTCCTTCAGGGGACCAAGCGCCTTGTAGTCAGCCTCGTAGGCAGTGTCGCTACTGAGGCGCTCCGGCCGGATTTTGGTGAACACGTCGACGATGACCATGCGGGCGTTCTCGGTCAGGTCGACCCACTCGCGAATGGCCTCCGCTCCGCCCGCGTCCAGGCGAGGGCATTCTGTGTCCAAGTATAGGTCTGCCGGGATGCCTTGCTGGTCCTGCAGGCATTGGCGCAGGCGCAGCTGCAGGCGACGCTCGTTGTCCTCCAGGGCGAGGTACAGGACCTTGCCCTGCTTGACCTGCACATTGCCCAGCGCCAGACCGCCAGTGGCGACGGCAAGGCCGAGATTGAGCGACAGCCACGATTTGCCGGTCTTCGGCTTGCCGGCAATGATCGACAGGCCGGGCTGGATGTAGCCAGGTACGACGTGCTCGATCGTCGGCAGCTTCTTGGCCAGCAGTGCGGTGGCCGACTGGCGACCGAGCCTGGGGAGCCGCCGGACCTCGCGGACTTCCGCGCCTGCCGTGGTCTCGCCACTCTCGACTGTCTCGTCTGGTGGTGTGTGGACGAAGCCAAGCATTACTGCGCTCCTGCCTGGATCGTTGGCAGGGCGGACAGCCAGCTCTGCAGGTCGTCGGCCAGGATCAAGGTCCGGCGGCCGAGCTTGCGCGCCTTCAGCCGGCCGGACTTGATCTGCTCGTATAGGAAGCTACGGCCTACCCCACTCACCTTCACCGCTTCCGCGATCCCGTAGCTCAACACCGTGTTCATGATCATCCTTGTGCATCCGCCGGGACCGTCCCGGTCGGTGCACAAGAGGTGACCCAAACCCGCGTGCTTTAACATCCAGCACGGATTTAGATTCGTGTCATGATTTCTGCGGGGGGTTTTCTCCCGGCGTTTTGCGAGGTCGCCCACCCCGTGTCCAGGTGGTAGCGCCCGCGTCTTTAACCGCCTGAGACCATTCCTCTTTTGCAGCAGTCACTGTGAGGCCAGGTATCTTTCCTACCAATTCCTCCACCCAGGGCTCCTTCACCCTCGTGCGCTTGTGTGGCGAAGCTTTCATCTCTGCGTAGAACTCATCGTAGGCTCTCTTCCTGGCGGACAGCTTTCCTGCCACGTGATCACTCGGTGCCGGCCACAACTTCTTGATGAGCACCGAGTCGAATCGAATTTCATCATTATACGCCGCCATCTTCCCTGGCATTGCAGAGCACCAGACGCCGTCGGTCTGGTTGAAGGCAATATGGTGGTCAATCCAGTGATACCTGCCGAGGTCCGTGCGGTGTGTGGCTCCCTTTGGCCGGCTTGAGGCAACGAGATCGCCACGTTGCAGCGCAGTCGTTAATTCCTCCAACGCCTGGCGAAACTTCCGCCCTTCCTCGCTTTTTGGGTTGGACACGGCCATGTACTTGCCAAGGGCCGTTTGATTGAAGAGGGTGATAGTATTTAACCAAATCGGCCGCGACTTGGGAAGCTTTGCCGCGGAGGTCACATCCACCAGGTCTCGGTCATGGAAGGCAATCCAGGCAAGCGCCTGCTCCAAGGTCCAGAAGGAATCGTCGAAACCGGACACGAACAAACCACTCCTATTTCAGCGCCTCTTCAGTCCGGCATTGCCGCGCGACAGAAGGCGTTCCATTGCTGCATCAGCACCCGCCGCTTCTCGAACAAGTCCGTTCGAAAGTAGGCGGCCTCGACTTTGTCCTTGTTGGTATGAGCGAGCGCCGCTTCTGCCACCTCGCGAGGTGCGCTCGTCTGCTCTGCCGCCCAGTCACGGAAAGCGGAGCGGAATCCATGCACCGTGGCATCGACCTTCATCCGGCGCATCAGCATCTCCAACGCCATGTTCGACAGCGGTCGGCCCGGCTTCGCGCCGGGGAAGACAAGCTCGCTGCGGCGCGCTTCGTATAGTCCCCGCAGGATCTCGCAGGTGCGCTGAGAGAGCGGAACCCGGTGCTCACGGCCGGCCTTCATGCGCTCCTTCGGCACCGTCCAGGTGCCCCGCTCCAGGTCGAACTCACTCCAACACGCGCCCATGGCCTCGCCGCTGCGAGCCGCCGTCAAAATCGTGAACTCCAGGCAGAGCGCGCTCACGGATCCACTCTCGCGAAGGCGAGTCATAAAGGCTGGCAGCTCCTGATAGGGAAGCGCCTTGTGGTGTCCGCGTGTCAGCTTCTGTTGCTTGGGTAGCAGGTGGTCGAGATGGCCACGCCAGCGAGCGGGGTTCTCGGCGGCCCTGTGGCCTTTGGCTCGAGCGGCATCCAGCACCTTCTCAATCCGGCCGCGCAAGCGCGAGGCGGTCTCGGGCACCCTGGCCCAGAGCGGCTTCAGTATGGCGAGGACATGATCGGTGGTGACCTGATCAACTGGCACAGCGGCGATCGGCTCGCAGTAGCAGCTTAGGGTCGTGCGCCACTGCGCGCGGTGCTTCGGATTACGCCAGCCGGTCTCAAGGGAGGCCATGACCTCCTCGGCCATCTCGCTGAAGGTCGGCACCGGCTTCGCAGGCTCCGCGTTGCGCATCGCAAGCGGATTGCGTCCGTCTGAGAGGTGGGCGCGAGCGGCGGTAGCGAGTTCGCGGGCACGAGTGAGGCTGACGCTGTTGGCGCCACCTGAGTTGGCGCTGCCGAGGCCCATCTCACGCAGCTTGCCCGCCCCGGTTTGCCCGGGTTCGCGCCACCGGAACAGGAAGATCCAGCGACGCCGCGATCCATCGGGCGAAATGGAGAGGTACAGCCCTCCACCATCGGCATGGCGGCCAGGCTTCTTCAGGGTGGAGACGGCTCGGGCAGACAGGCGGTTGGTGGTGCGCGGCACGGCATTCTCCCGGAGTGGCCCTAACACAGGCCCCAACAATGATGCCGGATTGTGGCGGACAAATGTGGACGCCGGAGAACAGATGCCACGCATCTCTTTGAATTGCCGGAGGTTCAAGAACATGTCCGGACGTTGATGGATCACCGTACGACGGACGCTCCCTCCGCCAATTCAACCGGCTAAGTTCCTGCGAAAGCCGCGATCTTCGCGGCGATCGGCGTCTTCGCCCCGACTTCTACTCCAACGTTCCTGCCGGATTGCGGCAAACGCCCGCGAACACCGGTAAGCTGAGAGTTCCACAGGACCGTACAGGCGCTGGGGCGGAGTCGTCAGAGAGCTGCCGAGGGGCAACGGGCGACCTCGACCGAAGCGATCCTGTGAGAGTTCGCGCGAGAGGTTGAGTGGGCAGGGCTATGCGCCGACGGCCTGAAGCCGGACGGTATCGCGAACGGGGCAAGCTCATTTCGCGACGCGCCCATCAGGCGTAGTGTGCCGCTTCTGACCAACCAGGGAGCGGAACAATGGGCTTGCTCGCCTTCATCCTGATCGGTGGCCCGTGGGTGGCGGCAACGGCGTGGCTTTGGCACCGCGAAGGCGGGCTCAGAGCATGGCGTCAGGCCACTCAGGGCGAGGCGGCCAGCGACTCCTGACGGCAGAAGGCCGCGTTCGATCACGTGGTGGCACACGCGGGAGGACACGGATGCAGACCCGAGCGGCGAGCATAACGCCCGTTTCCGATGTCGCGGCGAGCAAGTCGCGCCCCGCGCGACTGATCCTCGTCCTGCTGACGGTCGTAGCCCTCGTCAGCGTCGGCGCAGGGGCGGCGCGTATCCCCAGGACGGCCGTGGATCCGGACCTTGTGCGGGTGATCCGCTTCATGGCGCTGATCAAGGGCGGCCTCGCGCTCGCTGCGTTCCTCGGGAGCTACTGGCGCTTGGCGCGGCCTGCTGCTCTGTGGCGGACCTCCATTTACGTCGCCGGACCGTCGCTCATAGCCGCAGGCGCGGTTGGATTGTGGTCGCTGCACTACCTCGGGGTTGCGGCGCTGGGCCTCCATCTCGGCCTTCTCGTTCTGCTCGCGGCAGTGCTGACCGACCCTGATTTCTTACCTGACCCGTCGCTTCGCAGGCGGCGACGCCAGTGACCTACATTGATTTGGGCGAAGCCGTAGAGAGCTGCCGAGGGGCAGCGGGCGACCTCGACCGATCAGCGCGAACAAGAATTCGCGCGGGCAGTAGGGCAGGCCAAGCCATGCGCTGACGGTCTGCGGCCGGAGGATCTTCAGAACACTATCTGGATCGGAAAAACGCGGCCACGTGTTGATGTCAGGATGCGCGACAGAAATCCAACCATCGACTTGGAAGTGCTCGCGGAATTCATCGAAGAGTTCGGCCCGACAGCAAGAGCTGCAGTTTCGCCTCAGAAAAAACTGATTTCAACTCATTAAAATGCAATCACTTGCCACGATTGCAATAACATGAAATATTGCTTACTATCGACTCTTATGAGAGAGGTAAGAGCATCATGCGAGCGAGCAATATTTGCCTATTTATCGGCATTTCGTTCGGATGTTTGTGCGCGCCAACAGCGTTCGCAGACGAATTGCCTCGGTCCGGCGAGTACACGGTCATCTACACAGGTATCAATACGTCACCGGTCAAGCCTATGCCCATTGGTGTCAACCGGGCGCTAGTGCCGAGCCATGCCACGATGACAGCCGTTAACACAGCGGGCAGCGGCTTTCTGCATAACCTGGCCGGCCGCTGTGTCGGTCTGGCGACCTTGGACAACGATGCCAAGACGGTCGAAAGCCACGGCCACTGTGTCTATGCGGATGCCGCTGGCGACCAGATCTTCGAAAAGTATGATTATCCGGTACAGGCGCAGGGCGCGAACCTGAAAGGCACCGCCCAGTGGACCGGCGGCACCGGGAAGTTCGCGGGCATCTCAGGCGATGTCCAACTCACGAACACGCGGCTCAGCGCCATGATGGACGGCGTGACGCAAGTGTCCGGCACCAAGACGGGCCGCTACTCGTTCGAAAGCACAACCTCATCCTTGAAGTGAGCTCGGGGCCGGGGCTCAGGTCCCGGCCTTTCGGAACCTGCCCGGCCAGTCGTGGCGCGCGGATCTGGGGTCACGACCTCGGCCAAGCCGTCGATCGCGTCCACGATCTCCTCCGGGGCCTTGCAGAGCGGGCCCGGACGGTACGTCGATGCACGTCCGTCGTAAGCGGGCGGCTCTCGAAGGAACGCGACCTCCTCGGCTCTGACGAACACTCCGCGCCTCGCCATCGCCCGCTCCCGTCGCCCGCGATGCGGAACGGGACCGAAACGTGGTGAGGGGCCGATGAGCCCTGAAGGTTACGGGTCTGCCTGCCGCTCCCGGGCGGCCTCGGCCGCCTCGGCGGTCGCCTGCTTCGCTAGCACCTCGATCCCGTCGGCGAGTGCCTTGGCGACTTCGCCGTAGCGATGCGCGGTGCTCCCAACCTGTCGGCAGAACAGGGCCGCCTCGCGCAGCCCTTGATTGTGCGCGGCCTCCAGCGCCATCAGCACCGCGGCGATCGCGCTGGACCGCTCGCGTTCGTCGTCCTTCAGGTGCGGCTTGAGAAGAGCGACAAGGCGGGCCTTCCACTCGGCCCGGCTTTCCGGCTGCGCGTCAGACATGGCATCGAGCTAGGCACCGCCGCTTTCCTCGGCTAGCCCCATCCGGGTTACATTCAGGTGGCCGCTCAGCAGCCCCTGCAGACGCCGCTCATCGTCCTCTTCATCCGAGCGTCCATGGCCTTCTGCCGCCCGTCCAGCTCCTTTTGCGTCTTGATCCGAGCCTGCTCCGTCTGAGGCGCTTGGACCTTCGCATCCGTGTCGACAGGGCGGGCCGGATCGGCACTCGGCTGTTGCACCGTCGCTGGCGTGGGCTGCCGGTGCGCGGGAGCTGCAGGAGCTGCGATCGCCGGGGTGGCCAGGAACACCAGCGCGATAGCGGATCGGATCATCGAGGCTCCTCCGGCATGAGAGCGGACGATAGCACGCCGGATGGAGAGGGCTAACGATCCGTCAACCGTGCGGGATCAGCCTGCCTTCAGCGATCGACCGCAAGGTCGAGCGGCGGCAGAGCAGCACCGGGCCGTCTTCAGCGGTCGGCCTCGGTGCGGCCGCGCCGTCGCAGTCGCGATCCCCCCGGGGGCATCGGGGGCGGGCTTTTTCATCTCATCTCGGATTGTGCTGAAGCCGCCCGCCATCGCGGTTCGCGCCATCCCATCACTCTCACGGCGAGACCGTCTCGCTCCAGCCGCCGGAGCGCTGCAAGCGCGACCTCCTTGCGCTCCCGGCCCGGGATCCCCGCCAGATCAGCGATCCGCGTGATCGTCATCACCTCGGGCGTAAGGACCGCGAGCACCCGGGCCCGCGTGTCCTTGCGGGGGCGTCGCCGGCGCTGTGTCACCGTCCTGCTTTGGCGGGGTGCGCCAACAGGATCGCGGTCCGGATCATCGTCCACTTGACGAACCTTCGCGTCTGATCCGGATCGGCCGCAGCCGCCCTGGCCGGCTGGTGCGCGTCCACGGCCGCGGCCACGTCGATCTGATGGCCCGAGGCGAAGCGGAACGGTTCAGCCTTCGGGTCCGCGAGGTAGGCTTCGACGGCGGCGTCGATCTCCTGGTCCGTGATCTCAGCGGCTCTGCGCAGATCGCCGATCGTAGGGGCGCGTCTAGCCATGGCGGAGAGCTATCGCGCGACCCTGTCCTCGACGAGCCCTGCGCGAGCCAGGGATCCGGCCGGTCGGCTACATCGGCGTCGTCCGTCTGCGATGTGCCATCAACGCCAAGGCGGCGATGCCCATCCACGGGCAGACGAACACGATGAAGGCGACCAGTCCCACGGCGATCCTCCTGTCGAGCGCCGGTAAACGCCGGACGAGCCGACTTCGATCCTGCCGCGTCCTCGCGCGCCAAGCGTCAGCCTCCACAGGGCGCTCCATGGAGCCACTCAGATGCTCGTCGGATTAGTGCTTAGCCGCGGGAAGGCCAGCATGAGCTGACTTTCTGCCCCGGTCGCGGCGCTCTTCACGAGTATATTCCTCAAAGCCACTGGATCAGAAGAAATGTATTGACACGTCGTGGTGGTATAATGGAGGCGAACTACCGTGATCTGGCTCGATAGTACCGGATCCACCGCCGACGACTACATCTCCGGCAGGATTGGTATCAGGCACAGGGTAGAACGGAGGTGGCCCATGGGGATCTGGTCCAACAGTGCCGCTTCCACCGCCGACGATCACGTCGCCAGCAGGCTTAGCATCCGGCACGGGATAGAACGGAGGCGGTCCATGGGGATCTGGTCCAATGGTGCCGCTTCCACCGCTGACGATCACGTCGCCAGCAGGCTTGGCATCAGGCACAGGGTAGAACGGAGGCGGTCCACTGGGATCTGGTCCAATGGTGCCGGCCCCATCACTGACAGATATCGTATCAGGCTGCGAGTGGTTGCTGCTGATCATGATCTTTCTCTGCGTCTATCAAGTACGAAATCATTAGACGCCCACTTTGCTAGAAGCTATGATGGATTTCTGTGGCCTGGATCACTGTTTGCAACCATGCATCCAATCTGAGCCCGATCCCCTGTCTCATT
Source organism: Methylobacterium sp. CM6257 (assembly GCF_054611515.1). Lineage (NCBI taxonomy): Bacteria > Pseudomonadati > Pseudomonadota > Alphaproteobacteria > Hyphomicrobiales > Methylobacteriaceae > Methylobacterium > Methylobacterium sp. CM6257. The sequence continues at coordinate 3,858,371 of NZ_CM137735.1, read as the reverse complement.
CACAAGCGTGCAAAGCTGCGGAAGTCGCATGATTCCCGCGTCTCTCTTCGCGGAAGGCGCAATTGTGGCGCGCGGACTTTTACCGGCCGAACCTGGGGCGCCGTCCGCGCTCCCCGTATTGTCGGAAACATGCAGCTGTTCAGCGCCGCGATGGTCCGGTCTAACGGGCTCAGCTTGCCGCCAACTGCGCCTCGGCCAGTTCGATGAGTTGATCGATCTGTGCAAGTCCTTGGCCAGCAATGGCTTTGATGTTTACAGCGAGGCCACCGAGCTGTGCGTGTCCGGTCAGCCCTGACAGGCCCTGATCTTCCATGACACCGCACAGGTGCACTCGATTTCGGCGCAGCTCTGCCAGGATTGCGCCAAGCCGGGCCGCCGACAGGCTCGTGGCTCGGCCCTCGGCCAGAAGCTCGGCCGCGATCACATCGAAGGAGGCCAGCGCGGTTGTCTCGTCGCTCTTGCGGCGGAACGGGATGATCGGGTTGGTCATGGAGCCATGCCCTCAACCAACCCCATGCGCCGCCTGGCGCACTTGGCGGGTGGCGCGATCAACCTGTTCGCTCGCCCGGGCGATAGCTTCCATGCCGCCGGCAATCGTCGCTACTCCGTGCGCGGCCGTCTGCATGCTGCCCGACATCTCCCGCGTGACCGCCGACTGCTCCTCCACCGCTGCAGCAATCGCCGCTGAGATCTCGTCCAGCTTGTTGATGGTGCCTTGGATCGAGCCGATTGCGTCCACCGCCTCGCGCGTGGCCGATTGGGTCGCGGTGATCTGCCCGCGGATCTGCTCTGTCGCCTTGGCGGTCTGCTGGGCCAACGCCTTCACCTCAGAGGCTACCACCGCGAAGCCACGCCCGGCCTCGCCGGCTCGCGCCGCCTCGATGGTCGCGTTCAGCGCCAGGAGGTTGGTCTGCCCGGCGATTCCCTGGATCATCGTCACGACCTCGCCGATCTGCGCAGCCTGGCCACTCAGGCCCTCGACGATGCTACCGGTGTGCTGGGCCTGCTCGACCGCCTCGCCGGCCATCCTGGCGGCGTGGCTGACCTGCTGGCTGATCTCGCCGACCGAGGCCGACAACTCCTCCGCGCCCGAGGCCACGGCCTGGATGTCGTTCGAGACCTGGCCGACCGTACCGACGGCCTCTGCCGTCTGTCGCGTGACGTCCTCGACCGCCCTGCCGATGGCGTCGAGATCCGCGCCTATTGCTCGCCGCGCTTCGGCACGGCGCTGGCGCTCGTCCACCTGTGCGGTAACGTCGGCGGCGAACTTCACCACCTTGAGCACCGTCCCGTCCGCGTCGGTGATCGGATTGTAGGTCGCCTGGATCCAGACCTCGCGCCCGCCCTTGGCAACGCGTCGGAACTCGCCTGCCGCGAACTCCCCCCGCCCGAGCCTCGTCCAGAACGCACGGTAGGCTTCGCTCGCCCGCTCGGCAGCATCCACGAACAGGCTATGATGCTGTCCCCGGATCTCGTCGAAACGGTAGCCCATCGCGTCGAGGAAGTTGCTGTTAGCGTCGAGGATCGTGCCGTCCGGTTTGAAGGCGATCACGGCCTGCGAGCGGTGCAGCGCGGTGATCTGGCCGTCGAGATCGAGGGAGCGCAGCTTCTGCGCGGTGATGTCGGAGGCGAACTTGACGACCTTCACGACGCGACCAGCGCGGTCGAGCACCGGATTGTAGCTGGCCTGGATCCAGACAATCCGACCACCCTTAGCGACACGTTTGAATTCGGCCGCTCGGTAGGTGCCCTGCCGCAGAGTGTCCCAGAAGGCGCGGTACTCCGCGCTGTCACGGTGAGCGGCCTCTACGAACATCGCGTGGTGCTGCCCCTGCACCTCGGGCAGCGTGTAGCCCATCGCCGCCAGGAAATTGGCATTGGCAGTGAGGATCGTGCCGTTGGGCTCGAACTCGATAACGGCCTGCGAGCGGTCCAGCGCCTCGAATTTGGCCGCGAGATCCGGCAGCCTACGCGCTCCACCGAACATCGTTGCTTCCTTTCGGCAACGCCGGAGCGTCCGGCCAGTGCATTGTCGCTGCAAGCAATATCCTGCTATAGATACTACTTAATCCTTAACAATATACGGGATGCCGAAGCTTGGCTTTGAAACTAATCTATATCAGGCCGCGAAATTAGTACACGCTTCGACACATCGGGAAACAAAGCAATTTATGTGTGCTCGAACAAGGCGAGGGCGCGCCACACGCCGGTTAACAGGTCGTTGCTTGCGCTTGCGGGTTCGTAGCGTCCTGCCGCGCTGACGGCGGGGCGCCCGATCCGGCGCAGCACCTCGCGCTCGAACGCGACGAAGTTCTCGACGCGCCCATCAGCGGAGCGCAACGGCCTACAATCGATCTCGACACGGTACTTGGTGCCATCGTCGCGGTAGTTGGTGAGATAGCCGTGGAAGCGCTCTCCGGCCGCCAGGGCGCGGCGGAAGGCGTCCAGCGTAAGCCGCCGGGTTTCCCTTCCCTGCATGAAGCGCGGGCTTTGTCCGATGACGTCGTCCAGATCGCGCCCGACCAGCCTTCCGAAAGCCGGGTTGGCGTAGAGAATGGTCGGCCCGGGCGAGTTGGTCATCGAATCGGTGACCACGATGCCGACGGCGGCATCATGAGCCAGGGCGCGAATGAGTTCGAGAGTCGTCATCTCAGGGCGACGTTATGAGCCCGCCGAACGTGGAGCAGCCATCTCCGACGCATGGCTGTTGAGCGGAACCAACGCGTTCGTGACGAGGAATGGTAACGCCGTTGTTCGTCATACCGTTCAGCCGCATGATGCCACGGCATAGTTCAGTCTCTCCGCCGCGCGACCTCGGCTGCCACGAGGGCGAGGACCGCCCACTCGGCCGGCGTAAACCGGGCCGCGAGCCCCGGCGGAAGCCGCCCCGAGGCGGCCCGACCGCGACGGCGCTCCGTCGAGGCATCCATGCGCGGGCGCGCGCCGGCGGTCCTCCCGTGTGATTTTACACGGTTCTGTGTCTGTGCTGTGATCAGGTCACCCGTTTGGACCAGGTGCGTTAGCGTACTGTTCGGGCTTCGTGCGGGTTTGTGTCCAGCGTCAGACGAGCGGCGCCTGTCAACGAGAACAGACAGCGCCTCGGCCTCAGTGATTTTCCTGTCCGCGATGGCGGCCAACAGCGGATCGGCGCGAGGCGATAAACAAGTACGCTTTAAATTGTATTCGCATCGACCTAAGGCCTGCCGTTGCGCTCGGAATGAAACACGATCACGAGCGGGTGGTCACTCAAGGCGACCTCAAGCCGCTTAGAAATTTTTGCGCTCCGAATGGGACGCGTTCCTACAGTTGGATCGTAGATATCGGCCGCGACGCCTTCGGCATTTACATCAATGGCGACAATATCTTGTCCGGTTATGCGCTCACTCCAAACAATTAGCTGAAAAGTTCCATTTTTATGCTGAAGAAGCAGATCATGTACGGTCTCCGGCTGGTCGACTATTCTATAATCAAGAGGGCCGGCGACATCCAGCTTCCGATCGTCGCCCAAGATCGATGTTAAATTGTGAAGATAGACCGCAGCCTTGCGGGGAGAGTAGTCGGGCCTGAAGAAGCCAAACGCTTGGTTGCCCGACTCATCTTCGCGGTCCCTCAAAAGATAAACAGCAGTGTATTTGTATCCTTGCTTGAATTGCGATAAGTACATGTTGAGCAGGTTGACTCCATGCATCTCTTCCGTGATGGGCCATCCAATCGTCGCCCCGGTCTCAGTTGTCACCCGAGGCAAATTTCTCAGCTGGTCTTCGCTGTATCCAGGAAAATGCTTGGCCCAGGTGGCGCCAAAATTCCCGTAAAGCCCGTCCACCTGGGATGCCGAGGTAGGATCTGCGGCATTCCACATTTTATTGTCCGCCGGCCGCGGCGAGTGGGGATGATAGATGTAGTTGTGAACGTTGGCGTAATCTGCGTACTCGGTACCATCCGGCATCAACGTTCCTGCGCCGATCGGAATCTTCAAGTATTGCAGGCCGACGTTGTCTCGCTGCGCTCCCGGCTCCGAAACTGACCAGACTGGGTATTTCCTGAGTACAGGGTCGCTTTTCACCGCACGATAGAGGTCGCGCTGGAGATTCGCGACAGCCCGCCAAGAAGGAGCTTGGCCGCCGCCTTTCTCGTGCTGATACTCCACGCCCCAATTGTTCGGCTCGTTGTTCCCCTCGAACGCGAGCAGGGCACCGGCCTGAGCGAGGATCTTACCAGTACTGAGAAGTTTTCCTAGATCTGTTCCGCCACTCGCAAGCCCCCAACTGAACACGGCGCCTGTCTTTTCGTGTAGTTCAAGAAACGTATTGATGGTTGTCGCGCCGTCATCGCTCAACCCTTCTATGCCGCCCCTCACCCATCGAAAGCCGCAGTAATTTACCATGTCTATGGTTTTATCCAACGGCTGCCCTCGATCGGGGAATGTGCTCACGACTCCGATACTATTTAGAAACTCAGAAGTTGATACAGCAACGTGCTCGGTGGCGTGAGATACAGGGACGTCGACGAATAATAAGAAAGCAATTGCGAGCGCCCTGATTGCGACTTCATACCTTTGTGAATTGTGACGCGGCCGAGATAGATCGATCATGTGACCTCCGACGGCGATGCCATTAGGGATCTACTCTGCACGATCCCACTGCTTCATGCATGCGGTCTTCAGACGCATGGTTTGAGGTCGCCTCCGCTCTGCTTCCGAGGCGTGCGTATTGAGCAACCTCACGTGCCTGGACGGCGGTCCCATCCGTTCATTCGCATCCCGCCTTCGGCGCCTCTTCCAAGAGGCGTCGGATGAGGTCAGCGAGGCACCACTTTCAACTCGCCGTTCATCCACATCTCCCCCACCATCGTGGACATGCAGGTCGTCAAGCCTTGGTAGGACGGCGCCACCAATTCAGAATGCTTGGCGCACGCTGCGCGGACACTCTCCGGCGCTTCCGCCCACAGGGCCCGAATATGCCGTTCAGCCTTGGCCTCATTGTCGAGACACTGCTGCTTGAACGCGTCATCGTCGACGAGGTCGGCGGTGGTGTCGCAATAAGCCTTGGAGTCGATTGTCGGGATCGGCTCGTCGGCTCGTGCAGAGCCCATCGCTGCGACGTTTCCGCATAGGAGGCAGGCGAGGGTGCGTATCCGAGAGCCGACGCGGATCATTCCAGATAGCCCTTCGCCTTCAAGTGCTCAGCGAGGAGCTTCCGTCATGCTCCTGAGAGCCAGCGTGGTGACGCAGGTACTCGTGTCCCGCAAGTCACTCTTTCAAAGCATGACATACAGCTTCCGGACGTGCCACTGAACGTCCCGCGACGGATTGCTCGTGAGCGGTGTAGCGGTCGACTGCAGTGAGCAGCTCAGGCGCCCCCCCGGCCCATCATCGGTGTCGCGTCGGTCGGCGGGCGACCGCGCCCTCTTTTTCCAATACGGCCCGCAACGGTGTTTGCGCCAACGCGCGGGCCAAAGCCGTGGAAGCAGCCACTCGTCCAGTCTCAGACAACGCCCTCCGTCTCACGGAAGAAGTGCAGATCGGGATCAGGAAGGGCGGGTTTCAATTTCTGCCGGGCACCTCCGACCCCGTCATGACATGTGAGTTCTCATGAGGCGCGACGACAGCACAGAAGACGACCGGGTGTTACCTTCTTCAGGCGCGTTCAGCTGCGCCCTCCTGAGCGCGTTAACGGAAAATTAACCTTACCAGCCACGGTATTGCAGCATTGGTATCTTGGTAGACTGACTAAGGCCGCTACGGGCACCGATGATGCAGTTTGGAAGGTGGTTATCACTGCGGAGCTTCCTTGCTGCGCTCCTGGCGCTGGCGGTTTGCGTCGGCGGCGGCTGTGTGATCCTGACTAGCACGACGGGAGACGCAGAGGCCGTCCGCGCGCTCGACGCGGCGCTGCAGCGCGTCGCCACGGCAGTCTCGGAGAAGCTGGGCGACGGTCTCGCGACGGTCGAACGCGACGTGAGCCTCGCTGCGGAGAACGCGGTCTTCGAGCGCGGCGGTCGCGCATCGGCGGTGCAGGAATTCCTCGGACGTTGGCGCAGCCTCCACCCGGATTACGCCGACATCCTCTTCGCCGACCGGTCGGGTCAGGTCGTGGCGACGGCGAGCGGATCCTTCGCCGGCTCCGACGTGTCGGGCACGACCTGGTTCGCACGCGCGTTGACGGGCCTGGCGATCGGCGACGCCAGCGAGCGCACCCGGGCCGGCGTCGAAGTCCCGCGCAACGTCATCATCGGCGCTCCCGTGCGCGGCGGCGGCGCGGCCGCGGCCGGCGTGCTGGCGATTCAATTGACACCGAGCTGGATCGAGGAAGCCGTTTCGGCCACGCGCCGCGTCCTCGGAGGAGCCGCCCAGAAGGCCAGCGTGCAGATCGTGAACGCCGGCGGCCGCTCGATCCACCAGTCCGGGGCTCCGGCGGCGGACAGAGAAGCGCGCGAGGCGAACGCCGTCGTCGGCGACGAGGCGACTCTCGGCTGGTTCGTTCTGGCGAAGGGAAACCGGCAGCCTGAGGCAGGATCTGCGCTGCTCCAGGGGTTAGCGCTGCCTCTGGTGCTCGCCTCGGCGCTGCTCGCCGGCCTCGTCGGCTGGCTGCTGGGCACGCGCCTCGGACGGTCCCTAGCCAGCATCCGCAATGCAGCCGCCGAGGATCAAGTCGCATTGCTGCCCAGGAACGCCTCGATCACGGACGTCGCCGATCTCGCCGACACCGTGGAGACGTGTATCGGTCGAAGCGTGGGCAGGGAGCGTATCCAGCAGGAGACCCGGGCAGCCCTCACGCGCAGCCGCGACCGCGTCCGTGCCGTGAAGCTTCTCAGCGGCTTCACCTGCTGGGAGATCGACCTCCGGAACGGACAGGTGACCTGGGCGGCCGGCTCGGCCGATATGGCCGACAGCACGTCGGAGCGGGCCGACGATCTCGATCAGGTTCTGGCGCGCATCGACGCGGAAGACCGCGGCCTTCTGCGCCGCGCCATGCAGGCGGCCTGTGAGGAACCCGGCTCCGTCAGGGAAACCGCTGTTCGGACGCTGGCGGGACGGGAGGAGGCGAGGGGACGGCAGCTTCTACTCCGCATGACTGCCGTTGCAGCGAACGGTCAGCCGATCCGGCTGCACGTTCTCAGCCGCGAGATCGGCATCGTCGCTCTTCCGGCACCTCGGGCGTCGCATGTTCCCGAGGTCGTGCGGTCGGGCGAGCAGGCCGTTCCCCCTCTCGATGCGCGAGCCCACGCAGTCATCGCGGGTCTCGCGCATGAGATCGGCGAGGCCCTGACGTCGGTCACCAGGACGGCGGCCGCGCTCGGGAACGGGGCCTGGGACGCGCAGCATCCGAACGGCGTCCAGGACATCGTCCGCCAAGCGGCCCGGGGCACTGCGCTGACCCGGAAGATGACCGCGGTCCTCAATCGCGATACGGGAGACAGGCCGGACGCCACCGCGACGCAGGCTCTCTCCGCGACCTTGGAGCTCATATCCTCCGCGATCCTGCCCGGCTCGGTCATCATCCAGTCGCCGGCGCAGGCCCTGCCGGCGCTCACCTGCACGGGTCGCGAACTCGAAGTCATGCTCCTCAATCTCGCGAGCGACGCGCGCGAGTCGCTGCCCCGTGGGGCGACGGCGACGTTCGCGGTCGAGACCGATCCGTCTGCTGCGGGCGACGGGCGGATCGGGCTCCGGGTCGTGCTCACCGCGCCGACCGAGTTCCGCGCCGACCGGGGGGTGGCCGCGATCCGCGACCTCATGCAGGACAACGGCGGCACCGTGGCCGTTGAGAGCCTGCCTGACCGGACCTTGGTGACGCTGTCGTTCCTCAGAGCGCAGGCCGCGCGTGCAGAGCCGACGGACGTCCGCAACGCGGCCGGCGCAGCCCCGATCCTGCTCATCGAGCCCGATCCGGTCATGAGAGCTGCGACCGCCGAAAGCCTCGCGGGGATGGGTTACCCTGTCCTTGCGGTCGCTTCCGCGGAGGAAGGCCGTGACGCCCTCGCGGGCCGCCGCGACTTCACCGCGATCCTGTGTGCGCACACGACACCGACGGTGAACGGGGTGCTCTTGGCCGAGGTCGCGTCGCGGACGCATCCGGCAGTCGACATCGTGCTCATGGCAGCCGAGGAGGTGATCGCGCGTCCCCCGACGGCTTTCAGATGGCTGCAAAAGCCATTCGGATCTCAGGATCTGGCGCGCGCCCTGGAGCGAAGCTCAGCCGTGCAGCGCGACGCGGCGTGAGCACCCGCGCCTCGCCCCGGTCCGTCACCGGTGCGTCGCGCGGGCGGGGACCGGCTTCGCGCAAAAACGTCTTGCACCGTTGCAAAACCGTCGCATCGCGAGATCAGGCGCATGTACCCGCGAGGCTGAGCCGAGCCCGTGAAGCACAGAGCGCATCATGTCTCAGTCGTGCTCTCCATTGGAAATACGCGCATCGGCATGCGAAGTCATTCTCTGACAATATACTACAGCTTCTCTTCGGATTGATCGCCAACGATCAACTCACAGGCGCGATTGCCCACAATATGGGCATCTTACTCACCTGCATGTACAGCCAAACGGAAACAGAAGCACCGGTGTATATAGCGCCAATATCGTACACAACCTGAGGTTGTGTGGTATTGATGTTTCGATATACAGTCTCCGCTGGCGCGTTAACTTATCGTTAACCTGCGAAACGCTTCATGTGGCATGTGGCGCTGCAGCGATGCCAGCCTCACCGACGGGTCGGACGCCGGATGAAACACGCTCACACCATTTCCTATCTCGTCGCCGTTCTGGCCGTGGCGGGTGCACCGGCGGCTGCCTCGGCGGCGGACTGGTACACGGGCGCTCCGACGGATGTGGCGACCGACGACTACATCGTGGCGATCGACGCGGCGGCGACCGTCACCTCGAACAGTTCCGCGTTCGGCGTCGTGACGGCCACGATCGCGCCCGTGACCCCCCTCAATGAGAGCGGCCCGCGGCTGCGTCTCCAAGGACTGAGCGGCGTCTATTCCTACCCCGGTTCCACGAGCGGTCGGACCGTGCGCGGCGAGCAGGAGGAAGGCACCGCGATGTTCGGTTACGAGTGGATCTGGAAACAGGCCGCACTCGCCGGATATGTCGGCTTCAACGTCCGGAACAACGAGCTGTCCGTGCTCGATCCGCGCAATCCCGTCGTCGGCACCGGTGTCGGCGCCAAGTTCGCCGCGGACCTCTATCTCAATCCGACCCTCGAGACGCTGCTCGCCGCCAACGCGTCCTACTCGACCCTGTTCCGGGCCTACTATGTCCGCGTCAAGGCCGGGTTCGCGGTGGCCGACGGCGTCTTCATCGGACCGGAGGCGACGCTTCTCGGCGACGCGTACTTCAACCAATGGCGCGTCGGCGCCCACCTGACCGGCTTCGCCGTCGGCCCGATGAAGTTCTCGCTGGGGGCCGGCTACGCGCACGACCGTGTGCAGAAGGGCGGTTACTATACCAGCGTCGAGGGCCGCGCCGCGTTCTGATCAGTCTTGAAACGCGATCAGCGATATGGCTCTCTCGAACTATAATAAAACATCCCAGAAGTTTTGCCTTCCAGCCCTTAACCGGCTCGAAGAACGAAGACTTGTGTGCCGCGTCAAGGAGTCGAACCAGTGACTGTGATGGCCGTACGAGTGCTCTGGCTCGTCAGCGCCGCGCTGGTGCTCCTGCTCCTCGCGCAACCGGTGGGGACGTCGATCCAGCTGGAGATGAGCCTCGGCGCGATCGGGCTGATGGCGCTGCTCTGGCTGTTCGGCCGCGGGCGGCTGGCCCGCTCCGTCTTCCTGGCGGTCGGAAGTCTGGTCGTGCTCCGGTACCTGTACTGGCGACTGTCGAGCACACTGCCGCCGATGTCGGACCCGCTCGGGTTCGGGGCCGGCGTCGTCCTGGCCGCAGCCGAGGTCTACTGCTTCTACATCCTGATGGTCAGCCTGATCGTGAACGCGGACCCGCTGGCGCGCGCGATCGTCCCGGCGGGCGCGGACGACGACCTGCCCACCGTCGATGTGTTCGTGCCGAGCTACAACGAGGACCGTCACATCCTCGCGACGACGCTGGCGGCGGCCAAGGCGCTCGATTACCCGGCCGAGAAGTTGACGATCTGGCTCCTCGACGACGGCGGCACCGACCAGAAATGCGCCGACGCCGATCCGACCAAAGCCCGGGAGGCCCGTGCCCGCCGAGCCTCGCTGCAGGAGCTCTGTGCGGAGCTCGGGGTCTCGTATCTCACGCGCCGGCGCAACCTGCACGCGAAGGCGGGCAACCTGAACAACGGGCTCCAGCATGCCTCGGGGGAGATCGTGGTCGTGCTCGACGCCGATCACGTGCCGTTCCGGTCGTTCCTGCGCGACACGATCGGCCACTTCGCCCGCGATCCGAAACTGTTCCTGGTCCAGACCCCGCACGCCTTCCTCAACCCGGATCCCGTGGAGCGCAACCTACGCACCTTCGACCGGATGCCGGCCGAGAACGAGATGTTCTACGCCGTCAGCCAGTGCGGCCTCGACAAGTGGAACGGCTCGTTCTTCTGTGGCTCGGCGGCCCTCCTGCGCCGGACCGCGCTAGAGGAGGCTGGCGGCTTCTCCGGCATCACCATCACGGAGGATTGCGAGACCGCCTTCGAGCTGCATTCGCGCGGCTGGACCAGCGTCTACGTCGACAAGACCCTGATCGCCGGTCTCCAGCCCGAGACGCTCTCCGATTTCATCGGCCAGCGCTCGCGCTGGTGCCAGGGCATGCTCCAGATCATGCTCCTGAAGAATCCGCTGTTCAAGCGCGGCCTGAAGCCGATCCAGAAGCTCTGCTACCTGTCGAGCATGACGTTCTGGTTCTTTCCGATCCCGCGACTGATCTTCATGGTCGCGCCGCTGCTGTACATCTTCTTCGACATGAAGATCGTGGTCGCCAACGTCGACGAGGCTATCGCCTACACGGCGACGTACATCTTCGTGAACCTTCTGATGCAGAACTATCTGTACGGACGGGTGCGCTGGCCCTTCGTCTCGGAACTGTACGAGTACGTCCAGGGCCTGTTCCTGATCAAGGCGACGGCCTCCGTGATCCTGTCGCCGCGCAAGCCGCAGTTCAAGGTCACCGCCAAGAACGTGACCCTCGACCGTGATCAGCTCTCGCCGCTGGCGCTGCCATTCTTTCTCGTCTTCGCGATCCTGCTCGCCGCCGGCTGCGTCTCGACCTACCGCTACGTGTTCGAACCGGGCGTGACCAACCTCATGCTGGTGGTCGGCCTGTGGAACGGGTTCAACCTGATCACCGCGGGCGCGGCCCTGGGGGTGGCGGCCGAGCGCGCCCAGACCGAGCGCATGCCCTCGCTCGCCGTCGAGCAGCGCGCGGTGCTCACCCTCAACGGCTTGGCGATCGACGTCGCCGTCGAGCGCATCTCGAGCGAGCGCTGCCGGATCCGCATGGACGCGATCGTGCCGATGCGCCGGAGCACGGACAGCGACCTCGGCAGGCTGTCCGTGCCCCCGCGCGAGGGGCTCGCGCCCCATATCGCGCGCGCGGCGATCCCGGTGCGGCTGAGCGGCATGACGGCGGCCGGCGAGGAGACCGTCTGCGACCTGACCTTCGAAGCCCTGCCGACGGACGCGTATCTCGTCCTCGCCGAGCTGATGTACAGCGACGCCGAGGCGATGGCGCGGTTCCAGAACGGGCGCCGCAAGCACAAGAACCTCCTCGCCGGATCGCTCCAGTTCATGTGGTGGGGCATCATCGGGCCGATGCGGGCCGTCTCCTGCCTCGCGCGGCGCAGTGCCGCGCCGGAGCGCGTCGAGGCTCCGCAAGCCGAGGCCCGTCCGCCGCGCGCCGTGTCGCTGCATCGCCGCGGGGCGGACGGCATCCGACCGGAGGCAGCGGCACCGATCGGCCCGCTCGCCACCGCACCACAGACACGGACCCGGCAGCCCGAAGCCGAGCAGGAGGATGCCACGTCGGGCTGGCTGCGGCTGATGCTCGACGCCGAAAACGCCGCGCTGACCCGCGACCGTCGGCGCACCTCCGATCTCGGCGCCGCGCCGCAGCCCAGTGCCGGTTGAGATGGGGACCCCGATGCGTCTTTCGTCCGCCCTCGGCCGCGCCACGCCGGTGATGCTCGCGGCCAACCTGATCCTCGGCTCGGTCGCGCCCGCGAGCGCCCAGAGCTTCCTCGGCCGCGGCGCACCGCGGTCCCTGGCAGTGCCCAGCGACGAGCCGTCCGGCCCTGTCTCCCGTCGGTCCGAGGCTCCGCAGGCGGATTCCGTCAGGGCCTCCTCACAGACCGCGGTTCCCCAGGCTCCCGCCCCGCTGCCGCAGCGCCCGCTGCCGGCGATCGGCGAGAGCCTCCGCCTGAAGGGCGAGGAGAGCCTTCTGCAATGGCCCGTCTACGTCACGGCCGAGCAGGCCCGGGAGCGCCTGCGGCTCCGCGTCGGCTATCTCGCGGCCATCTCGGTCGTGCCGGAAGCCTCGACCCTGACCGCGTCGGTCAATGACGTCGTCCTCGGCCACACGCCCATCAAGGCGCCGGGCGCCGTGCGGGTCATCGAGTTCGACATCCCCGCTGGCGTGCTCAAGCCTGGCTACAACGCGATCGCGATCTCGGCCGTGCAGCGCCATCGCGTCGACTGCTCCATGCAGGCCACCTACGAATTGTGGACCCAGATCGACCCGTCCTGGACCGGCCTCGTGATGCCGGCCGGGATCGAGGCCGTGCGCGCCCTGCGCGATCTGCCCGCAATCGCCCCGGACGCGCGCGGCATCGTGCCGATCCGCGTCGTCCTGCGCAGCAAACCGGGCTTCGCCACCTTCGAGAAGATCATCTCGGTCGTGCAGCGCGTCGCGCTCACCGGCCACTACGCGCACGTCGCCGTGGAGTTCGGACCGCCGCTCAAGGGGCCCGAGGGGCTCAACCTCGTGATCGGCACGCCCGACGAGCTGCGAGAGCTGCCGGGATATGATCCGGCGCAGATGATGGGCGGCCAAGCCCTCACCTTCCTGCCCGCCGCGGCCGAGCGGTCGGCGACCCTGATCGTGCCCGGAAGCGGGGCCGCCGAGCTCGACGCCGCGTCCGCGGTCCTGACGGCCACCGCCGCCCACGAGGCGACGGGAAGTCCGCAGGGCCTGCGCCTGCTCCAGCTGTCCCGCGGCCTGGAGACGAAGGGCGGGGAGACGCTCCCGCTCGCCCGCTTCGGCGTGCAGAACCGCGAGTTCTCCGGCCGCCTGTTCCGGACGGGGTTCGACGTCTCGCTGCCCGCGGACTTCATTCCGGCCGATTACGCGAAGGCGAGTCTGGCGCTGGCCGGCGGCTACGCCGCGGGCCTCGAGCCCGGCGCGCAGATCATCATCGACGTGAACGGCCGCAACGTCGCCAGCAACGCCTTGCCGCGCTCCGACGGCGACGTGTTCCGCAACGCCGTCATGCCTCTGCCGCTCGGGCGCTGGCGTCCGGGGCGCAACCACATCGAGGTCACGGCGCTGCTCCCCTCCGCGGCGGACCGGACCTGCGAGGACGGCGGCGCCGAGCGCAAGCGCTTCCTGTTCCTGAACGATACGACGCTGACGCTGCCGCCGCTCGCCCGGGCGCTCCGGCTCCCGGACCTCGCGGCCACGACCAGTGGCGGCCTGCCCTATGCCGACGCGGCGCATCGGCCCAGGCTCGTCGTACCGACGCCGGACCGCGAATCCATGTCGGCCGCGGCCACGATCGCGGTGCGGATGGCCGTGGCGGCCGGACGTCCGATCGCGTTCGAGCTGGGCAATGAATCGGCTCTGCAGCGCCGTGCCCCCACGGTCGTCGTCGCGCCGGCACGCGCCCTCGACCCGGACATCCTGCGCGCGGTCGGCCTCGACTCGGAGCAGATCCGGAAGATCTGGGAAGGGCGCGCCTCCGGGGGAACCGTGCCCGGCCAGCCCGAGGCACTCCCGGGCATCAGCATCGACCGCCTGCGCCACGACGTGCCGCCGGCCTGCGCGCTGCCGGTCTCGGCCTCGCGCGGCGCGCAGCCGGGTCTCCGACGCGCCCGGAGCGCCGATCCCGACGGCGAGGCGCGCGATCTCGTCTCGTCCTGGACCACCGCCCTGCGGGGACGGGATTCCGTCGGTGATCGCCTCTCCGGTGTCGCGGCCTCGCTCCGGGCGGCCGCGAACGACGCCGTCACCACGGCGGGCCAATGGATAACCGATCAGATCCGCGATCAGCCCGTCGCGGTGAGCGCCCGCGCCTCGATGGTCGTCGGTCAGGGCGTCGCCGGCCGCGACCCCGACTCCGTGCTCACGGTCTTCACCGCCCCGAACGGTGCGACCCTGCAGGCCGCCGCGATCTGCCTCGGCACGCCGGCGGTCTGGGGCCAGCTCCAGGGCCGGGTGGCCGTCATCGACGCCAATGACGGCGCCGTCACGACGTATGCCTCCAACCAGACCCAGATTCTGGAGACGGAGCCGCGATCCTTCGAGAACACGCGGCTGATGCTGGCGGGCTGGTTCTCGACGAACCCCAATACCTTCGTGCTCGTGCTCTTCGCGGCCGCCATCGTCCTCGGCCTCAGCACGCAGGCGATGCTCCGCAATATCGGGCGCGCCGGCGCGGTGAGACCGTCCGAAGGCGACGACCGGGAGACCGACCGATGAGACGTCTGCTCGCGCCGCTCGCCACTCCGCTCCTCGCCCTCATGCTCATCGTTCCGGCCGCGGCTGAGGCGCCGCCCTCTGCCGAGCGCGGGACCGAGACGATGCCGCTCCTGAACGCCATCGCCGACACCACCGCGTGGCGCAGCTACAAGAGCCGCTTCGTGACCGATCAGGGGCGCGTCGTCGACACCGGCAACGGGCGCATCAGCCACAGCGAGGGCCAGGGCTACGGCATGCTGCTGGCCGTGGCGGCGGGCGACCGCGACGCGTTCCAGCGGATCTGGGGCTGGACCCGCGCGAACCTGATGGTGCGCAACGATTCGCTCCTGGCCTGGCGCTGGGAGCCCGACAAGCGCCCGGGCGTCGCCGACACCAACAACGCCACGGACGGGGACATTCTGGTCGCCTGGGCGCTCGCCGAGGCCGGCGACGCATGGTCGGACGACGGGTATCGCCTCGCCGGGCGGCGCATCGCGGTCGATCTCGCCAAGCGCACGATCCTGTTCACGGTCGAGGGCGGACCGCTGCTCCTGCCCGGCATGGCGGGGTTCTCCGCGGAGGATCGTGCGGACGGACCGGTGGTGAACCTGTCCTACTGGGTGTTCCCGGCCTTCACGAAGCTCGCGGCGCTCGCGCCGGAATTCGACTGGGGCCGGCTCAAGGCCGCGGGGCTCGATCTGGTTCTGCGGGCCCGTTTCGGCGACGCGAAGCTGCCGACCGAGTGGATCTCCATGCGCGGGGGAGCGCCGAGGCCGGCCGAGGGCTTCCCGGCGACCTTCTCGTACAACGCCGTGCGCGTGCCGCTGTACCTTGCCCTGGCCGGTCACGGCGACCGGCGCGCCTACGAGCCTTTCGTCAAGCTCTGGGCGGAGCCCGATCCCGCGGGTCTGCCGAGCCTCGATCTCGCGAGCGGGCAAGTGGCGGGCAGGCTTCAGGAGCCGGGTTACGCGGCCATCCCGGCGCTGGTCGCCTGTGCCGTGTCGGGCACGCCGCTTCCGGCCGGCTTCGCCGAGCCGGCCCCGGCCGAGAACTACTACCCCGCAACGCTCCATCTGCTGGCGCTCGTCGCCGCCAACACGAGGTATCGGTCATGTCTCGGGCGCTGAGGCGGGGCGGCGCGGCGCTGTCACTCGTGGCGGGGTTGGGGCTCGACGTCGCCGGTGGGATCGACGCCCTGCGCGCGGAGCCCGCGACGGCCGCCCCGCGCGGACCTGCGACGATCGTCCGGCTCGATGAAGGTCGCGCGCCGGTCATCCTCGGCGGTCAGGAGGGCCAAGCGGCCGGCCCCGCGATCGTCGACGAGAGCGGCCTGCGCTATTATGCGGCCCAGCACCAGACCGAGCGGGTGCAGGCCGAGATCGCGCGTCTGCGGCGGCGGTATCCGAACTGGACCGTTCCGACCGATCTCGACACGCTGAAGCCGAGCCCGCCCGAGGAGGCGCCGCTGTGGGACCTGTTCACGGCCGGCCGCATCGTGGAGCTGCGTGCCGCCATCGCGGCGCGCCAAGCCGTTGAGCCCGAGTGGCGCCCGTCGGACGATCTGGCGCGCAAGCTGAACCGCGGGACACTCCGCGGCGAGGTCAAGGCGGCCGAGCAGAACGGCGATTGGGACAGCATCCTCGCCCGGGCCAACGCGTCGCCGAGCGCCCTGCGCGACCTCGACATCGACATCGCGTGGCTCGTCGCGGAGGCATACGCGCGCACGGGGGCAACCGCGCAGGCGGCCGCGGCCTACCGGGCCATCCTGGAGGGCCAGACCGAGACGGCCCTTCGCCTCGCGACCGTGCAGAAGGCGATGGCCGTCCTGCCGATGGCGCAGGTCGAGACGCTGCTCACCCTCGCTCACCCGGCCGCTGACGGGAGCGGCGAGTTCCAGGCCATCCGGCTGGACGTCACGCGTGCGCGCATCGCGGCGTTCCTGCACGACGAGCCCGCAGGCCGGATCGAGCCGGCCGAACTCGCGGCGCTGGGTGAGGCGATGCGCAAGTCGGGCATGCCCGACCAGATCAGCCTGCTCGGCTGGTATGCCTATCGGCGGCGCCAGTTCCGGGAGGCGCTGGACTGGTTCAAGATGGCCATCGCCCGCGGCGGCGATGCGCGGGTCGCGACCGGCCTCGCCCTGTCGCTGCGCGAACTGGGGCAGGATCGCGAGGCCGAGGAGATCGCCTTCGCGTGGCGCGGCCCGTCGGTCACGAACACCGCGCTCTACATGGACATGATGGAGCGCCAGCTGACGCTGAGTCCCGTCGCACCGGTCGATGCCGGACGGCTCGACCGCTTCGCCAAGCTTGTCCTCGCGACCACCTCCGGCGAGGGGGCCCAGGCGCTCGGCTGGTACGCCTACAACGCCTGCCAGTTCGAGGCCGCCGTCGACTGGTTCCAGCGCGCGACGGCCTGGAAGCCGCAGGAAGCCGCCGTGCTGGGGTACGCGCTCACGCTCGGGCGGCTGAAGCGGACCCGCGAGTTCGTCGAGGTGATCAACCGATACGACGGCCTGTATCCGACGGTGGTCGAGCTCGCGCTGCCGCAGCCGGACACGCAGAAGCCCCATCCCTGCGACCCGGTCCGGCCCGGCCCAGCCGCCGTGCAGACGGCCGCCGCTGCGCAGGCGCGTGTGCCGAAGCCTGTCCCGGCCGCGGCGCAGCTCCGCGCCATTCCGGTCAAGCGCGGCGAGTTCCCGGTCGCCGTGGCGGCGGAGAACCCGCTGCGGTTCCCCGAACCGACCGACCAGGGGCGCGAGGCCGAGTTCCTGCGCGAGCCGCGTGGCACCCCGCCGCTCGTCGCCCGTCGCGTGCCGGGCGTGGGAGCCATGCCCTACGAGCGCTACGGCTTCACCCTGCTTCCCGGCTGGAACGGTCTCGACCGGGCGACGCCGCAGGCCGCCCAGCCGGTGCCGCCGGCGGGTACGCTGGCCCAGAATGACGTTGCCGGCGGTGCCTTCGGCGGCGGTTCCCGAACCGCCCAGGCGCGCGACAGCGACCGATTCGGTCCCTTCGATTCAGCCGCAGCGGCCCCCCGCGGCGCTTCTCGCAGCGAGACACAAGACCGATGAACCCGATGGTGGCGCTGCGGATCCGATCTCACGTGCTGCAGGCCGGAGCGGCCGCGCTGGTCTGCGTCTCACTGGGAGCCTGCAACACGGTGCGGAGTTCATCCGCCCGCACGTCGGCCTCGGGGCCGGTCTTCACCGCCCTGGAGGGTTCCGCGCATGTTGCGCCGCTCCTGTCGCTGCCCGCGGCCGGACGCCCTGTCCTGGTGGACGAGACGCGCACTCCGGAGGGATTGCGCCAGAAGATCCGGTTCGGCTCGGACGGCACGAGCCGGGCCGATCTGACGCTGGGCACCGGGGCTGCCGGCGGCGCTCTCAGGATGGAGAAGCCCACCCGCCGAGGCATCGCGGCCGAACTCGCCGGCCTCGACGGCGGCCCCTATCGCGTTCTGCCTCAGCCTGCTCACAATGCCTATGGCCCCATCGGCGTCGCGCTCGGCCGCCGCTGCGCCTTCGCGTGGCAATGGATCGACGGGCTGGGACGGAACGAGCTGGGCGCGGCGTGGCCGCTGACCGGATCGGTATCGGCGTCCCTGCGCATCCAGCATTGCGGCCGCGGCCCGACCGCTTCGACCGACGCGCTGATCGCCGATCTGGCGCGCCTGCGCCTGGGTCCGGTCGCCCCGGGACAGAGCGCCCATAGGGCGCGGCGCCGCCCGGCGAACGCCGCCGCGCCTGTTACGAGCCCGGACGCCGCTGCGGCGCCGGCGCCCAACCCGATCGTCGCCGCCCGGCCGGTCGTGGCGGTCAACGGGAGCCGGACGCTCATCGATCTGCCTCCGGAGACCCCGGCGACGCCAAGCCCGGCCCAGCGGGCAGCCGGACGATTCCCACCGCCGACCGTGGCCGTGCCGCGGCCGGACTCGGCCGGAACCGACACGGCCAGTCAGGCACGCTACCTGACGGACCCTGTGCAGCCCCGTCCCAGCGCGACGGTCGATGCGCCACCGCCGCGTCCCAGCCGGCAGGAGGTCTTGTCGACGGACCTGCCCCCGCAGGCCTATCGCGGCCCGACCCCGCCGCCGTTCGGATGGTGAGGCCGCGCCGATCGCGTCGGATCCCTTCGGTGGTTGGGGCGGCTCCCGTGCCGCCGCCGGCTCAGGCGCTCCCGTCCCAGTGCCGTCCGGCGTCAGCGCAAGCCGTAGGCCGGCGCGAGCACGAAAGGACCTGGCCGATAACGATAGCAGATGTATCCGTAGGGGCCGTACCAGCGGCTGCCGGATAGGCAGGGCGGTGCGGCCGGTCGGCAGAGTGTCGGGCACGGAACGCCCGTGAAGGCCCCCCCGACCAGCAATGCCGGCGGCTGGGGCATTTCGGCACCGTACCGGGCCGATAGTGGAGCCGCGACGGCGTCAACCGGCAGCGTAAGCGCGCAACCGACGAGCAGGCTGCCGAGCGTCGAGATCTTCATGTCCGGACACCTTCAGATCGCGGGCAACGCCGGAATCCGCACAAAGTTCGAAAAGGTCATGCGCGTAAGTAGTTTCACCCAGCGTGGGGCCCTCGCGACAGTCGACGGCCGCCGATAGATTGTCGAAACGCCGCCGTGTTCCCGCAACCGCGCCGGCACGCATCGCGTGCCGGAGTCCGGCGTGGCGACGAGCATTGATTTGACCGCGACGCCGCGAAAAATCGTCTGTCCTCGATCGGGCGCCTCGTCACGGCAGATAGGCCGACCAGCCCGATGGTGCCCGACCAGCCCGATGGCGCGCTCGGCGTGAGTCATCGGCACCTTCCGGGCGTCGGCCGAACGCCTCGCCGGCCGGATGGATGAGTGAAGCGCCCGCCGATGGCCCGAGCCTGCCCGTGAGGGAGGAGCTCGACGCCGCGGGTC
The DNA here is from genome assembly GCF_054611515.1 of Methylobacterium sp. CM6257. Classification (NCBI taxonomy): domain Bacteria; kingdom Pseudomonadati; phylum Pseudomonadota; class Alphaproteobacteria; order Hyphomicrobiales; family Methylobacteriaceae; genus Methylobacterium; species Methylobacterium sp. CM6257. The sequence goes on along the minus strand of NZ_CM137735.1, from coordinate 3,838,880 downwards.
TGCGCGCGCGCGCCCGACACGCCGACATCGCACCCCACAGGTTCTCGGCGGCGGCCGGGTTGCAAATGGTTAATAAATGGTTAAGCTTCTCTGTAATTACTACGGAGGAGGGCGGCGGTGAATTCAGTCTATCCCCTGCGTGACGACCGTCCGGAAGCCCAGCTCTCGCCCGCGATGACAATCCATCCGCAGAGCCCGGATGAGGTGCTGCAGGAGCAGATGCGGCGCCTGCACAACGCACGCGCGCGCCAGCGCGCAGCCCGGCATCACCGGGCGGGGCGGCCTCTGGCCTGAGCACGACGTCATGATGGACACCCTGCTTCTCGTCTGCGCCGTCGTCGCGGTCGTCGGGACTTTAGCGCGGATCGGCCTCGCCGCAGGCCTCTCGTCCGTTCGACCGCGCCGCATCGAGTGGGACGAGCCCGCCGACGTGGAGCGCTGAGGACGGCGCGGCGTCGGGCCGGCACAGGCTAGGCAGGGCCGTCGTCGAGCCGAACGATGCGCACGGGTCGGAAGGCTCGCGCCGCGACCTCGGCCTCGACTCAGGCGCGGGCCGTATCGGCCGTGGCATGATCGGCGAAGGCAGCCGGGCGCGGCGGCCATTCCGACCCGGATTTGACGATGTAGCCGCGCGCGCCCGTCGAGACCGGTCCGACATAGCCGAACACCTTGCCGGTCTCGTCCACGAGGTCGGTGCAGTGGACCGGGCCTTCGGTCCAGCGGAGGTGACTGCTCCCCGCCCTGAAGGAGGGGGCTTCTTTGCCTCATCCTGCATTGGGGGCTCCTGCTGCCAGCGTGTCCAGACCGACACGGAGGATGTTGAGCGCGGCGTTGTGGTCCCGGTCGTGCAGGGTTCCGCACGCGTCGCAGCGCCAGCTCCTCTGACCCAGACCCGCGATACCTCTCGGCCGCGACGGCGCATCTCGCGATCCGCATGTCGAACAGGTCTGCGAACTCATGGCCTCCGAGACTTCCAGATACCTTCGGCCATTCCTCATGGACTTGTACCGAAGCTGCTCCCGGAAGCCCGCCCACCCGGCATCGTACACTGACTTCGCCATCGTGGTCCTGGCCAACTTCGACGGGCTGACATCGCCGACGACGATGGTCCCGTATTCCGCGCACAGGGCCGTGCTGGCCTTGTGCAGGAAATCTCTGCGGCGGTTGCGCGCCTTGGCCTGGATCGCCCGCGCCCGCTTCGTCTTGTGCGCCCGTTGCGCCGTGCCGAGCGCCTGCTCGCTCGCGCGGTAGAAGCGCGGCATCTCGATCTTCCTGCCGGTCGAGAGGGTCGCGAGCGTCTTCAGGCCCAGATCGATCCCGACCGCGTTCTCAGGCCGCGGATCGCGGCACTCCACCGCGACGGGCAGATTGACGTACCAGCAGCCCTTGGCGTCGGCGTTGAAGCTGCCTGCGCCGAACCGCATCCCCGGCGCCAGCCCGTCCCGCAGGTGCATGGCTTCGTAGCGCACGCCGCGAAAGACGAAGGCCTCGCCGTCGAATACGACGTGGCCGGTGTTGAACGGCACCCAGCCGAGGGACTTGCGCCCGCGCCAGCGCAACCAGGGCTTCTTCTGCGCCTTCCGCCCCTCGTCGTAGGCGCGGCACACCCGCTGGATTGTGTGGGCGTGGAGATCGAGTTCCTTGCCTGCGCCGGCCGTGAGCTTCATCAGGTCGTAGACGGAGAGCCACTTGCGCCGGGCTTGTGCGGCCTTCTTCTGCGTCTCGTTGCAGAAATTGAACACGACGTTCACCGCCCGCGCCTGCCTGCGCAGGCCGGGACCATGCTTGTCCCTCAGGCGAAGTTTGAGCGTGATCTGCATCGGCGTTCCGCTTCCGTTCTAGCACGGAAACGACCTCGGCCTGAAGGCCGAGGCCTGTGGAAATCGGTCAGGCATCCTCACGACCCCCATGCGCGATCCGGGTTGGACGCACCACGCCGTCCGCGCAAGGGCAGGCGCCCGAAGGCCGATCACGCAGCAACCCCCCTCGCGGGCTCGGCCCGATCGGAGCCCCAGTCCTGCACGACATGGCCGGGCGACACCTCCCGGTAGAGGCGCTCCGGCGCGACATAATCCGGCGCGCGGATCGGGCAGCGGATCTCGTCGTCGGGAAGGGCATGCCGGTCCCGCCGCCGCGCCGGGTCCGGGACCGGAACCGCGGCCAGCAGCCTCTTCGTGTAGGGGTGCTGCGGGTCGCCGAAGACCGCCGCACGCGGACCGATTTCCACGATCTCGCCGAGATACATCACGGCGACCCGGTGGCTCACCCGCTCGACCACCGCCATGTCGTGCGAGATGAACAGGTAGGCGAGACCGAGTTCCGCCTGAAGGTCGAGCATCAGGTTCACGACCTGCGCCTTCACCGAGACGTCCAGCGCCGAGACCGCCTCGTCGGCGACGATCAGCCGGGGATTCAGGGCGAGCGCCCGGGCGATGCAGATGCGCTGGCGCTGCCCGCCGGAGAATTCGTGCGGGAAGCGCCCGGCCATCTCGGGCGCGAGCCCGACCCGGGTCAGCAGGTCCTCGGCCCGCCGCCGGGCCTCTCGGGCGGTGGCGAGGCGGTTGATCAGCAGCGGCTCCGCGACCGCGGCGCCGACGCTCATTCGCGGGTCGAGACTGGCGAACGGGTCCTGGAAGATCATCTGCATTCGCTGCCGGCGGGCACGCAGCGTTTTGGGGTCCAGGGCCGTGATATCCTCGCCATCGAGCAGCACCGAGCCCGACAGGGGTTCGACGAGCCGCAGGATCGAGCGCCCGGTGGTGGACTTGCCGCAGCCCGACTCGCCCACCAGCGCCAGGGTCTCGCCCGCCGCGAGGCTGAACGAGACCCGCTCCACCGCGTGGACGCGGCCCGTCACGCGGCCGAGCAGCCCGGAGCGGATGTCGAACCGGGTGGTCAGGTCGCGCACCTCCAGCACCGGGCGCTCGGCGGACTCGACGGTGTCGGGCCTCTCGTTGAGCGGCGCCGTCGCACCGGTCGCGCAGTCGACCACGGGGAAGCGCAGCGGCCGGGAGCGGCCCGCCATGGCGCCGAGGCGGGGGACTGCGGCGAGCAGCGCCCGTGTGTAGGGCTCCTCGGGCCCGTCGAAGATCCGCCCGGTCGGCCCGGCCTCCACGGCCCGGCCGCGATACATCACCACCGTGCGGTCGGCGATCTCGGCCACGACGCCCATGTCGTGGGTGATGAACAGGACCGACATGCCCTCCTCGTCCTGGAGGCTCTTGATCAGGTCGAGGATCTGGGCCTGGATCGTCACGTCGAGCGCCGTGGTCGGCTCGTCGGCGATCAGGAGCTTGGGCCGGCAGGCGAGCGCCATCGCGATCATCACCCGCTGGCGCATGCCGCCGGAGAACCGGTGCGGGTATTCGTGGAGCCGCGTGCGGGCCGCGGGGATCCGCACCTTGTCGAGGAGCCGCAGAGCCTCCGCCTCGGCGGCAGACCGCGACAGGCCCCGGTGCCGGATCAGCGCCTCGGCGATCTGGAAGCCGATGGTCAGGACCGGGTTCAGGGAGGTCATCGGCTCCTGGAAGATCATGGCGATGGAATCGCCGCGCACGCGCCGCATCTCGGCCTCGGCGGCGGCGAGCAGCGCGCGGCCCGCGAAGCGCACGCTGCCGCCGATGCGGCTCGCGTCCCGCGGCAGGAGGCGCAGGATCGACAGGGCACTGACGCTCTTGCCCGAGCCGGATTCGCCGACCAGCGCCACGGTCTCGCGGGGCCCGACGTCGAAGGAGACGCCGTGCACCACCTCCCGCCAGCGCCCGTCCGAGCGGAACGACACGGTGAGGTCGCGCACCGAGAGGATCGGGTCCGCCACGGGCATGGCTCCTAGAACACCCGGCGCGGGTCGAGCGCGTCGCGCAGGCCGTCGCCGATGAAGTTGATCGACAGCACGGTCAGGAAGATCGCCCCGCCGGGAAACAGCGCCCAGTGCGGCGCGACGTCGAGGTGGTCCTTGGCGTCGAACAGCAGCCGGCCCCAGGTCGGGATGTCCGGCGGGAATCCGAGCCCCAGGAAGGAGAGCGTCGATTCCGCGATGATCGCCGCCGAGACCTCGATGGAGGCCGCCACGATCACGGGTCCCAGCGCGTTCGGCAGGATGTGGCGGCGCACGAGGTGCCCGGTCGTCGCCCCCTGCGAGCGGGCGGCCTCCACGAACTCCTTCTCGCGCAAGCTCAGGAACTGCGCCCGCACCAGCCGGGCGACCGGCATCCAGCGCAGGCCGCCGATCACCGCGACGATCATCAGGAACACGCCGCCCTGGGTGCCGAACACGGCCTTCAGGCTGTCGCGGAACAGGTAGATCACGAGGAGCAGCAGCGGCAGCTGCGGCAGCGACAGGAACAGGTCGGTCAGCCACATCAGCGCAGGATCGAGGAAGCGGCGGGACATGCCGGCCAGCGCGCCGACCAGCACCCCGATCAGGCTCGCCACCGCCATGGCGGCGAAGCCCACGGCCAGCGAGATCCGCCCGCCGTAGATCATACGGGCGAGGAGATCCTGCCCGAGATCGTCGGTGCCGAACGGGTGGTCCCAGGACGGCCCCTGAAGCTGGGCGGCGAAATCGATGTCGTCGATGGCCACCGGCCAGAGCAGGCCGCCGAACACCACGCCGGCGACGAGCAAAGCCAGCACGGCGACGCTGGCGAGCGCCAGCCGGTGCCGTCGGAAGCGCCGCCACGTCTCCCGCCCCGGCGAGGCCGGCCCGCGGGCGAGGGCCAGCACCTCATCGGAGGGCGATGCGAGGGTCGAGCCAGCCATAGAGCAGGTCCGCGACGAGGTTGAATAGGATGACGAGGCCGGCGAACACGAAGGTCACGGCCATCACCACGGGCGTGTCGTTCGAGAGCATCCCGTCAATGAGCAGCGAGCCGATCCCGGGGATCCGGAAGATCTGCTCGGTGACGATGGCACCGCCGAACACCGCCGGGATCTGCAGCGCCACCAGGGTCACCACCGGGATCAGCGCGTTGCGGGCGATGTGCCGGCGGGTGACCGTGCCTTCGGTCAGGCCCTTGGCCCGTGCAGTGGTGACGTAGTCGAGGCGGGCGACATCCAGCGCCGAGGCGCGCACGTAGCGGGTGTAGGAGGCGGCCTGGAAGAACCCCAGCACCGCCACCGGCATGATCGCCTGCCGGACGTTCGCCCAGACCCAGGCGAGCCCGGATCCCGGCAGGTCGGCCTGGTAGACGAAGGGCAGCCAGCCGAGCTTGATCGAGAACAGCAGGATGAACAGCAGGCCCGTGAAGAAGGTCGGCAGAGAGAAGCCCACGAAGGCCAGCGTGTTGGCGACCTGGTCGGCCAGCGAGTAGGGCCGGCGCGCGGCGTAGAGGCCGACCGGGATCGCGATGAGCAGCGCCAGCACCTGCGAGGAGCCGACGATGAACAGGGTCGTCGGCAGCCGCTGCAGGATCAGGGTGTCGACGTTCACCCGGCTCGCGAAGGAGAAGCCCCAATCCCCGTGCAGCATGGCGGTGAGCCAGTGCAGGTAGCGGGTGAAGATCGGGTCATCGAGGCCGAACTTGACGCGCAGAGCCGCCCGCACCTCGGGGGGCACGTTCGGGTTCGCGGCGAGCTCGCCGAACGGGTCGCCCGGCGCCAGCGCCAGGACGGTAAACAGGATCAGGCTGATGCCGAGCAGGCTCGGGATCGCGATCAGGAGGCGTCGCAGGATGTAGGCGCCCATGGCGCGCCGCCTCCCGCTCAGGCCTCCCGGTACCAGTCGGGCAGGAACGAGAGGTCGTTGTCCCAGCCGCTGCGGGGCGCCGTGAGCGTGGCGCCCACCGCCGAGACCTCGGCGCGGTGGATCAGCGGCAGGACGTTCTCGGAGACCGCGAGGTCGTTGCACTTGATGAGGAGTGCGGCCCGCTTGACCGGGTCGAGCTCGCTCTGGGCGGCGTTGTAGGCTTCATCGTAGGCGGCGTTGCGCCAGCGCACGACATTGCGGCCCTGCCACTTGTTGGCCTTCTGGGCGACCTCCCAGGACGCGTACATGAGTAGCCAGATCGCCGGATCAGCCTGCGTCATGCTGTAGGCGTACATCTCCATGTCGGCGTAGAAATGCGTGCAGGTGTCGGGGTTCGCCGGGTCGGAGGAGAAGAACACCGAGCCGGTCACCGATTTCAGCTCGATCTCGATGCCCGCCTTGGCGGCCGCCTGCTTGATGATCGCCTGGGTCTTCTGGCGCGGAGCGTTGATCGAGGTCTGGAACAGCAGCTTGAGCCGCTTGCCGTCCTTGGCGCGGATCCCGTCGGAGCCCTTCTTCCAGCCGGCCTCGTCGAGGAGCGCGTTGGCCTTGGCCGGGTCGAAGACGAAGCTCGTATTCTTGGAGACGAAGCGCTCCGGGCCGTTGACCGTGTTGGCGGTGGGCCTGCCGGTGCGGCCGTAGATGTAAGTCTGGATCGACTTGCGGTCGACCAGCAGGTTCATCGCCTGGCACACCTTCGGGTCGGAGAAGGCGGGGTGCTTCGTCGTGATCGAGGATCGCTCACCGTCGACCTCGACGTTCGGGTCGGTGGCGTTGAGGAGCAGGAACTCGAGCTTGCCGCCGTAGACGACGTCGACCCGGCCCTTGCCGCCGGTCTCCAGGCGCTTGAGCACCTCGTCCTCGATCAGCATGTTCCAGGCGTAGTCGTACTCGCCGGTCTGGAGCACGGCCCGAGCGGCCGAGACCGCGTCGCCGCCGCCCTTCATCTCGATCGTGTCGAAGTACGGCCGGTTCGGCAGGTGGTAGTCGGGGTTGCGCTCGCCGCGGACGATGTCGCCGGGCCGGAACTCCACGAACCGGTACGGCCCGGTCCCCACGGGGGCGAGGTTCTGCGGCGCGTCCCGGGACTTGGCGCCGCTGTAGGGTCCGAACAGGTGCTTCGGCAGCACCATGCCGACGATGCCCACGAAGGCGTCGCACCAGTAGGGCGTCGGCTTGTCGAACACGACCCGCACGCTGAGATCGTCGATCTTCTCGACCTTGCAATCCTTGTAGGAGCCGGCCGTCACCGCCGCGGTGGCGGGGTCGCGGGCGTAGTCCCAGGTGAAGACGAGGTCGTCCGCGGTGAGCGGCTTGCCGTCGTGCCACTTCACGCCGGGCTTGAGCGTCCAGACCACCGAGCGGCCGTCGGCGGCGAGCGCCCCGTTCTCCTTGGACGGGATCGTGGCGGCCAGCACCGGCACGAGGTTGCCGTCCGGATCCCAGGCGGCGAGCGGCTCGTAGAAGATCCGCGAGGCGTCCTGGTCCTTGGTGCCGATGGCGAAATGCGGGTTGATCAGCGTCGGCGCCTGCCACCAGAGGAGCTTCAGCGCGCCGCCGCCGCCGGCCTTGGTCGGCTTGTAGCCGGACCGGATATCGGCCGCCATCGCGACCCCGTTCCCGGCCAGCATCAGCCCGGCCATGGGCGCGGTGAGGCCCACCGCCACCATCCGCTGCACGAAGGCGCGCCGCGACAGGCGGCCATCCTTCACCTGCCCGATAAGGCCGCGCAGATCCCGCTCGTCCATGTACGCATTCCCGTTTACCGCCGCGAGCGGCACAGCAACATTCCGGTGGCGCCCTTGGCAAGGGGCGGGCCAGTGACGGTTCAACCGAAACGTGTCGCCAAGGGCCCGATCCCCGTGGTTTCCTGGTCCTGACCCTGCGAGAGGACGACCGACACGCCCTTCCGGAGACCCAGGCCATGGATAACCGCAACGCCGTGTGGCGCCACGTCGACGCGCAGAAGGAGCGGCTGATCGCCCTCTCCGACCGCGTCTGGGGCATGCCGGAGGTCTGCTACACGGAGACGCGCTCCTGCGCCGAGCACGTGGCGGAACTCCGCCACCAGGGTTTCCGAGTCACCGAGCGGGTCGCCGGCATTCCCACGGCCGTGATGGGGGAGGCCGGGGAGGGCGGTCCGGTCATCGCCATCCTGGGGGAGTACGACGCCCTGCCGGGCCTGTCGCAGGAGGCGGGCGTCGCCGAACACCGGCCGGTGGAGGCCGGCGGGCACGGCCACGGCTGCGGCCACAACCTCCTCGGCGCGGCGGCCCTGCTCGCCGCCACGGCGGTCAAGGACTGGCTCGCCGAGACCGGGACGCCCGGCCGCGTGCGCTACTACGGCTGCCCGGCCGAGGAGGGGGGTGCCGCGAAGGCCTTCATGGTGCGCGCGGGCGCCTTCGCCGACGCCGACATCGCGATCTCCTGGCACCCGGCGAGCTTCTGGGAGGTGGCCCCGCCCGTGGCGCTGGCCAACACGCGGGCGGATTTCGTCTTCACCGGGCGCACCGCCCACGCGGCGGCGGCCCCGCATCTCGGGCGCTCGGCGCTCGACGCCGTCGAGCTGATGAGCGTCGGCGTGAACTACATGCGCGAGCACATGCCCTCGGACGCGCGGGTGCACTACGCCTATCTCGACGCGGGCGGCATCGCCCCCAACGTCGTCCAGGCGAGCGCGACCGTGCGCTACTCGATCCGGGCGCGCGACCTCCCGGGCATGCTGGCGCTGGTGGAGCGGGTGAAGAAGATCGCTGCAGGCGCCGCCCTGATGACCGAGACCGAGGTCGAGGTGCGGATCGTCAGCGCCGTGTCGAACCTGCTGGGCAACGCTCCGCTGGAGCAGGCGCTGCACGGCGTGATGGAGGAGCTCGGGCCCCCGCATTTCGACGCGGCCGACCGGGACTTCGCCCGGACGATCCGGGCGACGCTCAGCGACGGCGATATCGATGCCGTCTTCCGCGCCATCGGGATGCCGCGCACCGAGGCACCGCTCGCCGATTTCCTCGTGCCGCTCGATGCCCCGCGCAACCCGGCGGTCGGCTCGACGGATGTCGGCGACGTGAGCTGGGTGGTGCCGACCGTGCAGGCTCACGCGCCGACGGTGGCGGTGGGCACGCCGTTCCACACGTGGCAGGTGGTGGCGCAGGGGCGCAGTCCCGCCGCCCACAAGGCGATGGTGCAGGTCGCCAAGGCGATGGCCGGAACGGCCCTGCGGGCGCTCACCGATGACGGCCTGCGCGCGGCCGCCAGGGCGGACCTCGCCCGCCGGGTCGGCGCGGGCGGCTACGTCTCGCCCCTGCCGCCGGAGATCGAGCCGCCGCTGCGCATGTCGCTGGCCTGAGCCGATCCTCCCCGGCGCGGCGGGTCGACGCGGGCGTGAGCCGATCCTATACGCGCCACGACGGGGCGAGGCCGTCATCGATGCAGCCCAGCCCGCGGAGGGATCCGGTGTGACGGAGAGCGTGGCAATCGTCGGCCTCGGCTATGTCGGGCTCCCGCTCGCCCTGGCCTTCGGCAAGACGCGGCGCACGATCGGCTACGAGCAATCCGCCACCAAGGTGGCGGCCTACCGGGCCGGTCTCGATCCCGCCGGCGAGATCGACGCCGAGGCGTTCCGGGCCGCCGGACACCTCGCGATCACGGACGATCCGGCGCTCCTGTCGGGGGTCGACGTGATCATCGTCACGGTCCCAACCCCGGTCGACGCGGCGCAGAGCCCGGACTTCGACCTGCTCGTCCGGGCCTCCGCGCTGGTCGGGCAGCATATGAGGCCCGGGGCGACCGTGGTGTTCGAATCCACGGTCTATCCGGGCGCCACCGAGGAGATCTGCGTTCCGGTCCTCGAACGGCATTCCGGCCTGCGCTGGAAGGACGGGTTCTCGGTCGGCTACTCGCCGGAGCGGATCAATCCGGGCGACACCGAACACAGCCTCGCCAAGGTGGTGAAGATCGTCTCGGGCGACACACCGGAGACCCTGGCGCGGCTCACCGCCCTCTACGGCACGATCATCGAGGCGGGCATCCATCCCACCTCCTCCATCCGGGTCGCGGAGGCCGCCAAGGTCATCGAGAACACCCAGCGCGACCTCAACATCGCGCTCATGAACGAGCTGTCGCTGATCTTCGACAGGCTCGACCTCGACACGCTGGAGGTCCTGCAGGCGGCCGGGACCAAGTGGAACTTCCTGCCGTTCCGCCCGGGCCTCGTCGGCGGCCACTGCATCGGCGTCGACCCGTACTACCTGACCCACAAGGCCGCGATGATCGGCTACCACCCGCAGGTGATCCTGGCGGGGCGGCGCATCAACGACAGCATGGCCGCCCACGTCGCCCGCAAGACGGTGAAGCGGATCGTCCGGCAGGGCGGCAGCGCCCGGGGCGCGAAGGTCATCGTGCTGGGCCTGACCTTCAAGGAGAACTGCGCGGACCTGCGCAATTCCAAGGTCGCCGACCTCGTCCGGGAGCTGGCGGAGTTCGGCTGCGCCGTGTCGGTCCACGATCCCCGGGCTGCAGCGGCGGAGGCCCGGGCCGAGTACGGCCTCGACCTCGTCGACTGGGCCGACCTGCCCGGGGATGCCGACGCCCTGGTGATCGCCGTTCCGCATCTGGAATACGCCCGGCTCGCGCCGGAGGAGATCGCCGCCCGGGTGCGACCGGGCGGCCTGATCGTCGACGTGAAGTCGCTCCACGACCGGGCGGCGTTCGAGCGGCTGGGCTACGAGGTGTGGCGCCTGTGACGGCCGCTTCCGGCCGGCCAGGGGCCCTGCGATGATGCGGAGAACGAGGCGGACCCCATGAACGAGACGGGCAACGATCACCGGCCGACCCAGCCCGTCAGCGGGGCCGGCACGGACGCCGCGGACCGGCACGCGCGCTACTCCGACGCGCAGATCCGCGCGATCCTCAACACCACGCGCACGATCGCGCTGGTCGGCGCCTCCGCGAACCCGGCGCGCCCGAGCTGGATCGTGCTGAAGTACCTGCTCGACCGGGGTTACGCGGTGACGCCGGTCAATCCCGGCCTCGCCGGACAGGACCTGCTCGGGCGCCGGGTCGCGGGCTCGCTCGCCGAGGTCCAAGCGGCCCTGGGCGACCAGCCGATCGACATGGTCGAGATCTTCCGCAACTCCGCTGCGGCCGGGCCGCTGGTGGACGAGGCGCTGGCGCTGGCTCCCCTGCCGAAGGTGATCTGGATGCAGCTCGGCGTGCGCGACGACGCGGCCGCCGCCCGGGCCGAGGCACAGGGAGTCACGGTGATCATGAACCGCTGCCCCAAGATCGAGTACGGGCGCCTCTCGGGCGAGATCGGCTGGACCGGCGTGAATTCCCGCATCCTCAGCGCCAGGAAACCGGTGCTGGCGGCCAGGGGCGTCCAGAAGCTCACCATCGCGGAGCGGGGCCGGCGCAGCGAGTAGGAGCGGTATCATGATACCACTATCGCAAACGCCTTCTGGCGGCTTGCGTTTTCGCGATCTCGCATTCCGCTGTTGACGCGCCAGCCGCGCCCGGCTATGCACCCGCCACCGCCGCCGCGTGTCCCCACGCGGCGGCTCGTTTTTCGGCACCCCGATGTTTTCGACACCCCGACCCGTCGGGGCTTTGATCCATCGGAACCCCTGGGATTTGGCTATGAAGACCACCTCGCTGAAGCCCGCCGAGGTCGACAAGAAGTGGATCGTGATCGACGCGGAGGGCCTCGTGGTGGGCCGGCTCGCGTCGATCGTGGCGATGCGCCTGCGCGGCAAGCACAAGGCCGCCTACACGCCCCACGTCGATTGCGGCGACAACGTCATCGTCATCAACGCGGACAAGGTGAAGTTCACCGGCCGCAAGTACACGCAGAAGAGCTACTTCTACCACACGGGCTATCCGGGCGGCATCAAGGAGCGCACGGCCAAGTTCATCCTCGAGGGCCGGTTCCCCGAGCGCGTGGTCGAGAAGGCCGTCGAGCGCATGCTGCCGCGTGGCCCGCTCTTCCGTCAGATCCTCGGCAACCTCCGCGTCTACAAGGGCGCCGAGCACCCGCATGAGGCCCAGCAGCCGCAGGCGCTCGACGTCGGCGCCCTCAACCGCAAGAACGTGAGCGCTTGATCATGGCGACCCTGCAGTCCCTCGCCGACCTCAACCGGGCGAATACCGGCGCGGTCGATTCCGCCAACGAGGCCCCCGTCCACGTCCAGAAGCTGGACGCGCAGGGCCGCGCCTACGCCACCGGCAAGCGCAAGGACGCGGTCGCCCGCGTCTGGATCAAGCCCGGCAACGGCACGGTCACGATCAACAAGCGCCCGGTGGAGACCTACTTCGCCCGTCCGGTGCTGCGCATGATCCTGCGCCAGCCGCTGGAGATCGCCGGCCGCGTCGACCAGTACGACATCACCGTCACGGTGGCGGGCGGCGGCCTCTCGGGCCAGGCCGGCGCGGTGCGCCACGGCCTCTCGAAGGCGCTGACCTACTACGAGCCGGAGCTGCGCGCGCCGCTCAAGCGTGAGGGCTTCCTCACCCGCGACGCCCGCGTGGTCGAGCGTAAGAAGTACGGCCGCAAGAAGGCCCGCCGCAGCTTCCAGTTCTCGAAGCGTTAAGACCCGGTCACACCGGTGTCACGGAGAGGGCGGTTCCTGCGGGGGCCGCCCTTTCGCGTTTCAAGACCCGGCCGTTGACAGGCTGTTGCACGGCGCGCACCTGATCCCCGGCTGCGATGCCCGACTCGGGCGGCACGGCATAGCGTAGACAGCGAGACGGACGATGGCTGGCGAAGGCGCGACGAAGCCCACCGTGTTCATCGACGGCGAGGCCGGCACTACCGGTCTCGGCATTCGCGAGCGCCTGGAGCGCGACGGGCGGGTCGCCCTGCGCAGCATCGCGCCCGAGCACCGCAAGGATCCGCAAGCCAAGCGCGCGCTGCTGGCCGAGGTCGACCTCGTGGTGCTCTGCCTTCCGGACGCGGCCGCCAAGGAGACGGTGGCGCTCGCCGACAGCCTGCCGGGCGGCGGCCCCCGGGTGCTCGACGCCAGCACCGCCCACCGGGTCGCCCCGGGCTGGACCTACGGGTTCCCGGAGATGACCCGGGAGCAGGGCGCGGCGATCGCCCGCGCCCGGCGGGTGGCCAATCCCGGCTGCTACCCGACCGGGGGGATCGCGCTCCTGCGCCCCCTGGTCGAGGGTGGCCTGATCCCGGCCGATCACCCGATCAGCATCAACGCGGTGAGCGGCTACAGCGGTGGCGGCAAGAGCATGATCGAGGCCTACGAGCAGGGCACGGCGCCGCCGTTCCAGCTCTACGGCCTCGGCTTCGCCCACAAGCACCTGCCGGAGTTGCAGCTCTACAGCGGGCTCTCCCGGCGGCCGATCTTCGTGCCGTCCGTGGGCAATTTCCGGCAGGGCATGCTGGTGAGCGTTCCGCTCCACTTGGAAACGCTACCGGGCCGGCCCACGGCCGCCGACCTGGAGGCCACCTTGCGCGACTGGTACGCCGGTCAGCCGCTGGTGCAGGTCGTACCGGGGGCCGCGACGGGCGCACACCGCGAGAAGATCGAGCCGGAGGATCTCAACGACACCGACCGGCTGGAGCTGCGGGTGTTCGGCTCGTCCGAGCACGGCCAGGCGGTGTTGGTGGCGCGCCTCGACAATCTCGGCAAGGGCGCCTCCGGGGCGGCGGTGCAGAATCTCGGGCTGATGCTCGGGCTCGACGGCTGAGAGCGCCGCGGAAGGAGCGGGCACGGCGGGCGGGTTTCGGACCATGACAGCTTGCCCGGACGGGCATCCGAGCCGCATTCCCTGTGCTCCGTGCCGAACCTCCACGAGCAGCGCCCCGGGCGCGTGAAAGCCGCGGTCCACGCGCATCCCGGGTCGCATAATCGTGCCGCGCAGCGTATGCGACCCCGCGGGTCCGCCGCGTCCACCGGCGGCAGGGATTGAGGACGATGCAGGCGCAGGCATTCGGCGGGACGGAAGGCGACCACATCGACCTCACGGCGGGACGGCCGTGGCATCGCGCGGATGCGCCGGCGGGCTCGGCCGTGCCGACCGGCACCGCCCAATTCCAGATCGATCTCGGCCTGCGCTTCCCGATCCATTCCGTCCGCCTCGCCGGCGACGCGGCCGGTCCGCGCCTCGCCCTGTCCGATGACGGGCAGGTCTGGCGGGAGCCGACTCTCGCAGGAGGCCAGGACGGTCAGGAGGGGTCATCGGCGCTCCTGACGCTCGAGCCCGGGGAGGGGGCCTGGGCACGCCACGTCCGCATGACGCTGGCGGTGCCCACCGGAACGAGCCCGCCGATGATGCAGGTCCGCTGCGAGTCGGCGCCTTTCGACCTCATCGCCCTGCGCCGCGTTCTGGACGTGCCCTTCGCGATCGTCGATGAGCGGCCCGGCGCGAATCCCTACGTCGCCTACCGCCTCGTGAGCGCCGACCGGCCGAGGTCACGCGCCCTGGTGGGGCTCGCGCTCTACGAATGCGGCGCCTTCGGCAATTGCCTGATCCAGTGCTTGCTCGCCATCGGCATCGCCCGCAACCTGAACCTCAAATACATCAAGCTCGCGGCCGCCGACCGCAGCGAGGTGATCGGGCTGACCGGTCCGCTGACCGTCGGCGGGATCACCTTCATCCCCGGCTCCGAGCCTCTGCCGGACGATGGCACCTTCCTGTCGGGGATGTATTTCGACCTCGAGATCCAGCAGCTCGCCGGGACGCTCGGCCCCGAGGAGACCCGCGACATCGTGCGGTCCTGCATCCGGCCGCTGTTCAACCGGCTGCCGGATCATATCCCGGCCAAGCCCGACGACGAGTTGCTGATCCACATCCGCTCAGGAGACATCTTCAGCACCTGGGTGGCGCCGACCTACCCGCAACCGCCGCTCGCCTTCTACCAGATGGTGATCCGGCGGCTCCTGGCGGAAGGCCGCATCGCCTCGATCAAGCTGGTCTTCGAGAACCGGCTCAACCCGGTGATCCCGGCGCTCGAGGCCTGGATCGCGGAGCGCGGCATTCCGCTGTCGACCCAGAGCGGAACCCTGATCGACGACGTCGTGGCGCTGATGAACGGGCGCTACCTCGTGTTCGGGCTCGGCACCTTCGGGCCGGGGGTCTGCCAGCTCTCGGACCGGGTCGAGCAGGTCTTCTACTTCGCCTCCGGCTGGCCGCAGCACTTCAAGAGCATCCCGACCATCGAGACGGTCATCGAAGTGCTGGACGTGGCCGGCGCCTACACGAAGGTCGGCGAGTGGGACAACTCGCCCGAGCGGCGCGCCCTGATGCTCGACTACCCGGCCGAGAACCTCGCCTTCGACGACGCCTGATCCCGGCCGACCCGCACCGCCTTGCCGAAGGCGAAAAAACCGGTGACAAGCGCCCAGCCATTCCACCGGAGGGACCGTCTTGGCCAGCGCTGACCAGCCATCGGAAGCTCTGCGCGTCAACGCCTTCGCGATGCACCGGGCCGAGGTGCTGATGATGCAGCGGCGCCGGTTCCGGCCGCGCCACAAGACCCTGGTCAGCTTCGCGGCGAAGTATCACTACGTGGAGAGCCAGCGTCGGCTGGTGGCCGCCGCGGCGGCGACGGGCGACTTCGACACGATCGAGAGCTGGTCGCCCGACCGCCTGCGCGAGACCCCGTTCTACCGGGCGCACCGGGAGATCCTCGACCGGTCGCGGGGCGCGGGGAACTGGGCCTGGAAGCCCTACATCATCGCCGAGGCGCTGGAGAAGCGGCGCGACGGCGACTTTATCGTCTTCAGCGATACCGGGATGCAGGCGGTGGGCGACGATCCGCTGCCGCCAGTGGCGCCGCTCCTGGCCTGGCTCGACGGCTCGGAGCGCCGGGTCGCGGTGGGCGTGCTGCACGGAAAGCCGCAGCGGGCCTGGACCAAGCGCGACTGCTTCGTGCTCATGGAGTGCGACACGGAGCGCTACTGGAACGCGGACCAGATCCAGGCCTCGTGGATCGCCTTCAGGGTCAGCCCCGCCACCCGCCAGCTCGTCGCCGAGTGGCTGCGCTACGCGAGCGACGCGCGGGTCGTCACCGACATGCCGAACCAGATGGGTCTGCCGGATCTCGACGGCTTCATCGACCACCGCTTCGACCAGAGCATTCTGTCGAACCTGATCTACAAGCTCGACCTGGAGATCCCGCCGCTGCGGCAACCCTCCAAGCAGATCCGGACGCTGATCGACGAGCTGGAGACGGACACGCTGGTCGCGACGCGGCCGTCCGAGAACATCGCCCTGGGCAAGACCTGGACGGCGAGCTCCGCCTCGCCCTGGTCCGGGACGACGGGCATCTACGGCGAGCGTACGACCGGCGACCCGTCGTTCTTCTTCCACACGGCGCTCGAGCGGAACCCGTGGTTCGTGCTCGATCTCGGGGCGGTCGAGCGCGTCTCGGAGATCCGGATTTACAACCGCTGGGGGCAGCTCAGCGAGCGGGCGCAGCTGATGCGGGTCTGGCTGGGCGAGACCGAGGGCGACTACCGGCTGGTCTTCGATGCCGTGGATGCCCACTGCCATCCCGGCCTGCCGCTCCACCTACGGTTCGACAACGCCCGGTTCCGCTACCTGAAGGTCGATCTCGACGAGGAGCAGCACCTGCACCTCGACGGGATCGAGATCTTCGCGGCGCGCTGAGACGGCAGGGCGATCAGCACCGCATGAGCGCGCCGGTGTCCGACAAGCCGCTGTTCCCGTTCGGGCCGATCCTGTTCTTCGGCGACTCGGTGACGGCGGAGCTGACGGCCGGGACGCCGTCGCTCTTCTCCGGGCCCCAGACGGTCGCGCGGGGGATCGCCGGGCAGTCGACCCGGGACATGGCGCGGCGGCTACGCTCCGACGTCGCCCTCTACGGAGCGAAGGGCCTCCACCTGATCGGCGGCCGCGACGACATCCTCAGCGGTGATCGGGCGCCGTCGCTGGACCGCATCGCGGCCGACATCACGGCCATGCTGCAGGATGCGCGCGAGCTCTACGTGCGGACCTGGGTCGGCTCGATCCCGCCGGTCGATCCGGCCGCGCCGGAAGCGGCCGGGCTGCCGTCCTCGCTCATCGGGCAAGTCAATGCGTGGCTGCGCGACCACGTGCAGGCGTACGGCGCGCAGTTCATCGACTACGACGCCGTCCTGGCCACCGAGACGGGCGCGCTCCGGCCCGCGTTCAGCGACGACGGCCTCCGGCTCAACGCGGCCGGCTACGCGGCGCTCCGGGACGCGATGATGGCGGCCCTGACCGCCCCGGGCGTCGAGCAGATCTGGGCCCCGCCGGAGACCGAGGATGCCGCGCGGCGGCGCAAGTTCCTGCACCATTTCGGCTATCTCGATTCGAACACGCGGTATCCGAGCCCGTTCATCCAGTTCGCCGGCAAGCCGGGGGCGAGCCATTACGGCGTCCCGTTCGACGCCAACGGGTTCCTGAACGCGGCCCCGATCACCGAGGCCAAGCCGACCGGCGAGACACGGGTCCTGGTCGTCGGCGACTCGACCACCATCGACGGCGGCGACATCGCCAACACCCTGCCGGGCCGCATCGAGCGGATCCTGCGGGCGGACGGCCTCTCCAGCGCGAAGGTCTACAATTTCGGGGTGATGTCGAGCTGCCTCACGCAGATGACGCACCTGATCTGGTCGCGGCTCGTGACCTACGCGCCGGACGCGATCATCGTGCTCAGCGGCAGCACCGACCTGTTCCAGCCCTGGACCTACGATCCGCGGCCCGGCCACCCGTACAACGCGTTCATCACCGAGCGGCTCTACGACCACTTCTTCGACACGCACGATCCCCGGGCGCGCGAGGACGGCCTGTCCTACGAGGCGCTGGTCACGCTGATCTACGAGGAGCTGAAGCGGCTGCGCGCGGAGGTGGGCTGGCAAAGCCCGGGCTGGGAGGACGCGATCGTCCACCATTACCAGCGCGCCGCCCACCGGTTGACCAAGCTGTCCCACGATCACCGGGTGCCGGTCCTGAGCGTCCTGCAGCCGACGATCCTGCGCAAGCGCCACCTCACCGAGGTGGAGCGCGGCGTCGCCTCCGGGGCGTTCCTGGCCTATCTCGACCGCCAGTATGCCAAGCTGGAGGCGTTCACGGCGCAACTCGTGGAGCGGCGGCCCTACCGGCGCACCTTCACGGCGCTGGATCTCAGCGGGATCTTCCGCGATCGGGAGGAGGGGACGTTCTACGACATCGTCCACTACGACGATCCCGCCCGGGAGATCGTCGCGGCGCGGCTGGCCGGGGAGGTGCGGGACGCTCTGGAGCGGCGCGCCCGGCTCGGCACGCCCTTCGAGCGCGCGCGGCATTTCCTCGGCGGCCGGAGGCGCTGAGGCGGCCGCCTCAGCGCAGCTCGGGGGAGCGCTTCACCCGGTGGGTGAAGATGACCGAGAGCCAGGGCACCACCTCGTGCTCGACTTCGATGGAGAGCAGCACTTCGAGGTGGAGCGCGTAAGGCAGGGTGAAGCGGAAGCCGCACCCGCGGCCAACGGTCGATCTAACGGATCCGATCGCCGGAAGACGTCAAGAGACTGCCGCGCCGGCTCACGCCGCCCATCTCACGGCACCGTCGCCCTCATCCCCGGAGACGCTCGAGGGCCGCGGGCTTCTCAGGCGCCGACCGGTGACCATCAGGATAGCGGCTGGCACGCAGAGGATCAGCGCTACGCCGACGATGCTGATGTGGCCGACGAGGCGCCCGTAAAAACCACCGGTCGCTCCGTAATACCACGACGCGAGCGTCATGCCGATGGTCGCGGCGAGGAGAAGCACGGCAATCTTGAACCACAAGGGCAGGGCTTCCGGCGGACGAGCACGGGTCGCAGGCGCGCTGGCCTGGGCACGATCGGTGTCCCGTTTCGCCAGGAGCGCTTCGACTTGGCTCTGGAAAGCCGCTTGGGCTGGGCCGTTCCGGTCCGAGCTGGCGGTCTCGGTCCGAGCCTGCTCGGCCTGCGGCAGTGTGGTTACCTCACCCAACCCTTCCGCAAGCGGGCCCGGGATCGCGGCCTCGGCGGCGACCATCAGACGTGCCTCGTGCCGGCGCATGAACAGCCACAGCGCGACCGCGCCGAGCAGGACGAAGGCCAGGAGCCCGAGGCCGACCGGCCCCATGACGTTCTCGATCGATCGCCCGCACAGATAGGCACCGAACCCCATGATCGAGGCCCAGGCCACGCCGCCGAGGGCGTTGAAGGCCATGAAGCGACGCGCGTGGAGCTTGTTCACGCCCGCGAGAACCGCCGCGTAGGCGCGCAGCATCGCGGTGAAGCGGCCGAAGAACACGATTTTCCCGCCGTGCTGGCGGAACAGGTATTGGCCGAGCTTGAGCCGGCCGTGGTCGAGGCCGATCAGATGGCCCTTGCGCAGGAGCAGGGGCAGGCCCCACCGCCGGCCGACCCAGTAGCCGGCATTGTCACCCAGGATCGCGGCGGTGGCGGCGATCGCCACCACGACGGCGATGTTGATGTTGCCGGTGCTGCCGGCATAGGCCGCGGAGGTCAGCAGGACCGTCTCGCCGGGCAGGGGCAGCCCGGCGCTCTCCAGCGTGATGATCATAAAGATGGCGAAGTAGCCATAGTGCGCGATCAGGTCGGCGATCGGCAGATCGTGCAGGAAGGACATGCGGTCTCCTCGCGGCTCGCGTCGCGCTGTCGCCGACAAACGTGGCCGCTCCGGGGCGAAATGACGATCTCAGGCCCGCCGGACAGATGTGTGGCGCCGTGAACCGCGATGGCGGCCACGCACACCCCGTCTCTCACGCAGATTGTGGCGTCGCCCCGCTCGCCCGAGCCTCGGCCAGATGCGCGCGCATCCACGCGATCGTGCTGATGAGCCCCTCGCGCAGGGCGACCCGCGGCTGCCAGCCGAGCTCGGACCGGATCAGCGCGGTGTCGAGTACATTGGCGGGCACATCGGCGGCGCGACTCGGCTTGTGCACGCAGGGCAGGTGTTGCCGCCCGAAAGCCGCTTGCAGTTCGGTGATGATCTGGTTGACGCTCAACCCCGTGCCGCTGCCGACATTCATCACCCTGTGCGGCCCGTCATAGGTGACCGCGGCCAGGAACGCCTCGCTGACGTCGTCGATGTGCAGGAAGTCGCGCACCACCTCCCCGGTCCCCCAGACTTCCAGCGGCAGACCCGAAAGGACCCGATGGATGTAGCTCCCGATCAGGCCCTGGTGCTTGGTGCCGAGCTGAAAACGGCCGTACGGGTTGGCGATCCGCAGGATCTGATAATCGATCCCGTGGAGGTGCCGGTACAGGTAGAGCGACTTCTCGATCATCAGCTTGCTGATGCCGTAGGCCGAGATCGGGTCGGTCGGCGCCTGCTCGGGGATCGGGATGGCGCGCGGGATACCGTAGATCGCGCCGCCGGAGGACGAGAACACGAGCTTCTTGATCCGGGCCGAGCGGCAGATCTCGAGCAGGTGCAGGGTGGCGATCGGCGCGGCCGCGAGCTCCGCGGACGGGTCTCGGTTCGAGCTTTCCGGGATCGACCCGGCGATCAGGTGGAAGACGACGTCCTGGCGCTCGACCGCATTGGCGATGGCGAGACGGTCGGCAAATTGGCCGGTGACCCGGGCGACACGCCGGTCGAGCACCTCGGGCTGGGGGTGGCTGCGGCTGAAGCAGGTGACCTCGGCGCCCGCACGCGCGAGACGGTTGCACAGGTTCAGCCCGAGGAAGCCGCTACCGCCCAGCACGAGGCAGCGGACCCCCGCCAGAGACGGCGCAGGCTGGCCAGTTCCGGCGGGATCGACCGGCTGCCCGTCGCCGCTCATGGCTGAGCCCCGGTCATGGCTGAAGATCGGCCTCACGCTGGGTCGAGTCGTGAACCGCCGGTGCAGCGTCCGGCAGCCGGTCCGTCTCGACCAGATCCAGTTCGCGCATGTCGATCATGCGCTCGACCAGGGCCAGGGCGGATCGCTGAAGCGCCTGCCGCGTCGGCTCAAGGGGCGCCTTCCCGTAGGCGCGGGTCGCCGCATAGGCAGCCGCGTAGGCGGCATCCCAGCCGGCCGCGAGGACCGGCGGACCCGCGGCCTCCAAGTCGTCCCGGACGGTAATCCAGGCCGCTTGATAGGCCGCGTCCCAGGCCGCGGCCCGGACCGCGGAACCGGTCTGCCGCAGGGTGAGGTTCGCGACCGCCGCCCGCTTGCGCGCGCGTTTGAGGTGATCGCACAGCGAGGCGAGATCGGCGACGTCCTCGAGCTCGGGCAGGTCGGCCAGCTCGTCCCCCTCGACGTTCAGCTTGGCGAGGCGAAACCACGCCGGCACGTGGGCGCGCACGAGCCAATCGGCCACCATGGCGAGGCGCCGGCGCTCCAGCGGCTCCGAGCCGCGCGTCCCGACGAGGCGTGGGACGAGGGGGAGGATCAGGGCATCGCGCTCGTCCTGCGGCAGGCCGTCAGACCAGGTGCGGATGAACGCCGCGATGCTCGGCGAGGCGCAGGCGGGCTGATCCGACATCGGTTCGCCGGCGATGAAGGCCACGGCTTCCATCGCGCAAAATGCGTCGCCGCCCGGGTGGGCGCCTGCCGCCAGTGAAGTAACGTGAGCGAGGCGATCGGGATCGATCGCCGGACTCTCGATCCGGACCATGGCCGGCCTACCTCTTCTCAATACCGGATTTGCGAAGCCGGGACGATCCGGGGCCAGTGCCCGCTCCACAAATCCCAGTGACTGGCATCCCGAGACCTTCAGCCGAGCCCAACGGTCCGGCGCAACCGAACAGCTCTGGCCCTAACCCGACCGCTTCACGCGATGTGTCAGGATGATCGAGAGCCAGGGCACCACCTCGTGCTCGACCTCGATCCGTAACAGCACCTCAAGATGCAGCGCGTACGGAAGAACGAACTGGAAACCGCAGCGCGCCTCTTCCATCGTCGTCGGCATATCACCCAGAACCGCCGCAATGACGTCCGGCCGATGCACGTTGACCGGATAACGGTGCACCTCGCCATCGACCTCCGCGATCAGCGTCGCCTTCGCTCGGCTCGCTGCGACGATCCAACCCTTGAAGACGACCTGCCCATCCTGGACCTCGGCCCAAACCCGGTCCTTCGGTGCCTCGAGATGAGCCCGCGCAAATGTATCAGGCAGATCACCTTCAAGCTCGGCGATCGTGCAGCCGACCTCGAACTTTTCGAAGCCGCGACCCTCCCCGAAGATCTTGGCGAATTCCTTCTGGTACTGAGCCACACGAAGGTTCTTGATCTTCTCATCCAGGCCAGACCATTGGCCCTTTGTCTGAATCGTATAGACGGACAGTATTTCGCGTAGGAAGGCGATGCGGCCGCGATCCGCGATATGAAGGTTCATGAGCCAGTCGGCCCCCGCTTGGCTCTCATAGAACGATGCCGGGACGCGACGGACGGCTTCCGCGCGATAAAAGCAGCTTGAGAAATTGGCGGTGAGCGGGGAGTTCGCCAGCACCGGGAAGCTGATGGTCCCCGTCGGATATCGGCCCTGCTCTTCGTGCGGCTGATAGACTCCGCTCGAAACGTGGTGCAGCAAAACCCAATTGAAACACATATCGAGCGCGCGGTCGTTCCGCAGCATCCGCATCTGCAGGCCGATCTTTCGATCGGATATCCAGTAATCATCGCCTTCGCAGAACGCGATGAAACGCCCGGTACAGGCCTCGATGCAGTCGCGCATGTTGTGCAACATGCCGAGATTATGAGGGCGCGGCCGGACCAGGATCCGGTCCGGGTGACGGGCGCGGTACTCCTCGATGATCGCGGCCGTGCCGTCGGTCGAGCCGTCGTCGCCGATCACGACCTGCAACCTGAACAACCCGCGCTGCCCGAGCACATTGTCCAGGCAGCGTCGGATGTAGCCAGCATGGTTGTACGCGGTGACGACCACGCTCACGGTGAGCTGGTCCTCCACCCACGCGCGCAGTGCGGCGGCGTCGTGCGTCGGGGGATCGGCCTGATCCAACCCCATCTCCCGCAAGGCGGGCGCCGCGATATCGGGATGATCCTCGATCAACTGCGCCAAGCGCGCAGGATCCTCCTCGCTCAGGTAAGCCTCCGCCAGACGCTTGAAGATCAACTTCTGTGATGCTTCGTATTCGGAGGCGTAACGGCCGCCGAAGTGGCCGCGCAACTGGCGGAAAAACTCGATCTCGGCCTTTCCGAGTTTCTTATGGCGCGCGAGCTCCGTCTCGAAAGCGGCCCACATCCCGGTGGGGTGCTTGCGGTACACCGCCATCACCTGCGGGAGGAAGCCGATGCGGCCAACCTCCGCATGCATCAGATGGATAAACCAGTCAGCCGGCGCGATACCGATGCCGATCTGCAAAGCCTCATCCCGCCGATAGCGCCAACGATAGAAGACACTGTTGGTCTGGATGAAGTTGTGCGCGATGAGATCGGAAAGGGACGGATTCGGAATGGGGTTTTCCGGATAGAGCTCCTCAACACCCGGTATCTCTTCGTAGATCACTTTGACCGGATGGAAACACAACGTATATTCCGGGCGCCGCTCCATGAATTCATATTGGCGCTGGAGCTTATCGGGATCGATCCAATAATCGTCCCCCTCGCAAATCGCGAGATATTCACCGGATGCCCGTGCCGTGAGATCAGCCAAGTTCTTGTTGACGCCGATATTCTCCGACCTCAATACCGCGACGATGTTCGGATGACGCGCGGCATACTCCGCGATGATCTCTGCGGTCCCGTCAGTCGAGCGATCGTCGCCGACGACAAGCTCGTAGGGAAAATCTGTGACTTGGCACAGAATGCTGTCCAACGTCTGCCTGATATACTGCGCCTGATTGTAGGTTATGCAAACGACGGAGACGGCGGGCTTCCCGGCTGCGGGTGCAGCAGGCTCAACGGTCTCGCGGATCCAGGCCGCGAACGGATTCACGAAGCTCTCGTCGACGACTTCGCTCACCTCAACGTTGAAATCCGCGCGCGGGCGCCGTCCGAGGCGTGCCCCGTATTTCACGTAGTGCTCAAGCGGAGAAAGGTCGGTTAATCCGACATCGGGGTAGCGCGTCGCGTACCACTGGTGGTCGAACAAGCCGCTACGATAAATCGTCTGAAAATCGTTCTGCCAGGGCTCCAGGGAAGGCGGAGCGGCAAGGGAAGCCGGCGCGGCGTTTCCGGCGTGGGTCTGCATCGATCGCGTCCTCGCACATGTCTCGGCTGCTTGCTGCCGTAGATCGCGGCGAAAGTCTGATCAACGCAGCCAGCACGGCGTCTGCCGAGCTTAATCGAATGAAGGATGGGTTGAGTGTTCGATTGGATCAGATGGTGCTGTTTTCATAAGCAGCACACACCCGGAAACGCCGTTTGCAGCACCGTTGGATAGAACGCTTCAGGCAGCCTCAGAGCGCGCATGGCGGCCGTGCTTCGGCGTAGCCATGATTGAAGTAGTGGTGAGTCGGATCGACGCCCGCGCCCGCCACGTCACCGTTACATTTGAGATAGAATTCCCGGTCGAACAGGCCCGATGTTTCGAGCCATTTGAGCATCGTTTCTTCGCTGACCACCGGCGCGCTGTTGGAGGTCGCCGCTGAAGCCTCGCGATACAATTGTACGAGCTTCGCGATGCGGGCTGCCACGTCCTTAGCCGCCGGCCGACGGACGGAAGCGGCGACAACGCTCGACTGCTCTCCCGGACGCCGACGCTGAAGGTCAGCCTCGGCCAAGCGCACCAGACGCGCGAGTTCGCCTTGCGCTTCCTGCAGTCGGGCCTGCGTTTCGGCTAACGCTGTCCGTAGCGCCTCGACGTCCTCGCCCAAGAACTGCTCCGTCCCAATCACGGCGTCCTACGACGCCCAAGCTTCCATCGTGCCGCCGGGGCCACACGCAGAACATGAAAGCGGCTCGACCGCTCACCTTATCGGGTGATACGATCGCCTCAACGCCCCGGTCAACCCTTCCCGGACGACCTGAACCGCAGACTGGAGAGCGCCCGGCGCTCTACTCTCCGGGAGCGCCCGAACCGAACGAGGTCGCGGCTACGGTGGTCGTTCTTCGCTCGCATTGCGGCGGCCAATGGAGATGCCTCTCCCGCTCCTTGGCTTCGACACGGATCTCTGACATCCGCTCGATCCAGCCCCGGCGAGGGCGGATGGCACGATCGCGTCCGTGGGGCGACAACCATCGATTCAGGAGGAGGAGGAGATGCTATCAGGCTTCGGCCAGACCGAGGCTTGCTCAGGAACGCTCCGCAGCACGTTGCAGCCGATGCCGATCGTCGCCCCTCTTCCGATCGTCAGCCCCTGAAGGACCTTGGCCATCGGGCCGATAAGGCAGGCTTCGCCGATGTGACAGCGGCCGCTGATCAAGGCGCTGGGCGAGATCGTCGTGTTGTCGCCGATCACCGCATCGTGGCCCACGATCGCCCCCGTATTCAGCACACAGAACCGACCGACGCGGGCATCGACGCTGACGGTCGCCCGATGCGCGACGAAGGTCCCTGCGCCGACCGTCGCCCCCTCACAGACGATCGCGTGCGGCGAGACGAGGGGCGGGCAGGGGATGCCGTTGCGGTCGAGCCAAGCGATAATCTCGGCGCGGGCCGCGATCGCCGCGCGGCTCACGCCCCCCACCGCCAGCGCCACGCCGTCGAATTCCGCCCGGTCGGCCAGCAATTCATCGAGATAGCCGCGATAGCGCCCGACCTGAGCGGATGGCTGTGTCGAGTAAGTCGCCTCGACCAGGTAGCCGTTCAGACGCGCGACCTCGGCGATCTCCTTCGAGAAGCCGCCGCCGCCGATGAGCGCGAGGCGCTTGGGGCTGTCGGTCACAGCGTGGCTCCCCCGTCCACCCGCAGCACCTCACCGGTCACGTACCGCGCCTGCGGCGACAGGAGGAAGGCGATCGCATCGACCACCGCCTCCACCGTGGCGATACCCGTCGGGCTGCGCTTCTCGAGGGCCTCCCGGAACTCCGCACCGTAGAGCCGCGCATGGGCTTGCGTCATCTCAGTATCGAGCCAGCCTGGCGCGACGCCGACCGCACGCCGCGGCGCGAGTTCCCGTGCCAAGCCCTTGATCAGCGCGTCGAGCCCCGCCTTCGAGGCGGCATAGGGAACGATCGCCGGTTCCGGACGCTGCGCGGCGACCGAGGAGACCGCACAGAACACGCTGTCGCGTGTGGAGACGCGGGCGCTGGCGAAGGCCGACGCGAACAGGGTCGGGGCAACGAGATTGATCCGGTAGAGCCGCTCCACCTCGTCGACCGCGAGCGCGCGCATCGGCTTGATGACCTGGATGCCGGCGCAATAGACCAGACCGGTCAGCAGGCCGCGCTCGGCCACGATTCCCTGGATCAGCCCGCCGATGGCCGACAGGTCGGCCACATCGGCGGCGACGGTCGCCACGCCGGCGGCGGCGAGTTCGGCCAAGCGGTCCGCCCGGCGTGCCACGGCCGTAACCTGTGTCGTGGGTGCCAGCCGTTCGGCGACCGCTCGACCGACGCCGCTGCTCGCCCCGACGACGAGGATGTGGCCACCTGTCTCCGACACGGCTCAGCCTTGAACCTTCTGACCGGCCAACGCCAGGAGGTCGTCGGCGGTGTTCGCCTCGGAGATAAGCCCTGGCTCGATCTCGAGTCCCAGCGTGTCGAACAGAGCCATGATGTTGAGGACTCCGAGCGAGTCGAACGTCTCAATCTCCGCGAGCTTCTGCTCGCGGGCGAGGGGGCCCGGCTGATCGAGGATAGCGCCGAGTTCGTCCAGGAACGCGGCTTCCGTCATCGAACACTCTCCTCGAACTCACGTCTGGGCGGAACAGAGATCCGCTCCGCCCGGGTTGGGCGCGCTCCCGGTCGAAGAGCGCGCAGGTGCCTGATCGCGCAAACCTTGTCGTCGATCAGCACGGAAATTTCGAGGCAGAGTTTCGACGTCCTGGCCAGTCCCTTGCCGGATGGCGGTCGCGTCCGCCTCCCGAGCACCGGGTGGATGTCACCGCCGTCACGGCCGGATCCAGCGAGGCGGCCGAGGTGCTGGCGTGGCCGCCCTGATCGGACGCCCCGCGCGCTCGGAAACCGGGGTCTCTCACGGCGGCCCGCCGACCGCGCGCGCCCGACGGGGTCCGTCGCGGTCGGGTCGGATCGACGGATGGAAGCGCGCTCACGATCGAAGGCGGCCAGATCCGTCCGCAGGTTCACCGCCTTCAAGGAAGGGGCCATGGCGACGGTGTTGACGATGCCGAGCGACGGGGCACGCGCGGTGGCCATCCTGCGATCCTGATCTCCATACACATGAGCGTATGTCCGCCCTCCGGCGGCTGACCAGCCCCTCTGCACTCTTCGGAGACGCACCTCTTGCGAGATCCGATTTCATAAAGCAAGCCGCCCCGTGGTGGAGCGGGGCAGGCGAGGCGTCACCGAAGCGGCCGGATCGCGCAACGGGAGCCACCGCGCTTGGCCCTGATCTGCGTTCCGGCCGAGACCTGCGGTGCCCGAGCCTCCTCCGGCGGCGGCCCTCATGACGCCAAGGCGGGATCCTCCGTGACAGCCAATCCGGCCGTCAAATCGGCCACCGCGGCCAGGAGCTTGGCCGGATCGACGGAGTAGCTGACGTGGAAGGGGTGCACGCCGGGTACTTGGATCGAGCGCCCGCGCAGGAACGTGATCTGCGCGCCGCCGGACTCGATGTAGCTGGTAAAGGCGCGGAAGTTGAAGCCCAGTTCCTCATGGATCAGCCCCAGGATCCGGCACCCGGGGCGGCAGAACAGGGTGTTGTTCAACGATGAATTCGACGACCCGACAATGATGTCGGCCGAATGGAACAGGTCGACCTGTTCGAGAAACGATAGAGTCTCTGGGTAGATGACCTCGAAACCGAGGGGACGCAGCCGGTCCGCAAGCTCGCTCTCGTTCACGAGCACGCGCTGCGTGAACGCCTTGCGCGAGATGAACAAGCGCCGGCCGGTGCGCCGGGACAGCGCTCCGCGCTCGCGGGCGCGCTCGAGGATCCGGCGCCTGATCGCTCCGAAGATGTCGGCGGGCCAGACGGTGTCGTAGAAGGGAAGGCCCGGCTTCATCTCGAACGGAAAGAAGGCCGGCACGGGCGCCACGCCGAGCTGTCCGAACTCCACCGGCTTCGCCGGCAGCCGGATCACCGGCCGGCCGCGCGTGTCGAGCAGGCTCAGGATCTCCTCATGCGTCCTCGGCATGTGGTCGTCGATGCAGAGCGGGATCCCGTCCGGGCAGCGCGGGTCGTTGTAGCAGAGCATGCGCGGCAGGAACTCGCCGAACCAGTGCCCGTAGTTGCGGCTCATCATCCCGAACATCATGAGGCCAGCCTCGACCCGGAGCGGGGCTTCCGGCACCTCGACCAGGGCATGCGTCGCGCCGAAGGCCGCCATCATGATCTGGTCGAGGTTGACCCCGTCCTGGATCAGGATGTCCTTCCGTCGCGGATGCGCGGCGAGGTCGTAGACGAGCTTGTCGTCCTTGACGACGACATTGCTGCGCGGAAACGCGCGGGCCTCGCGGATGAAGGCGAGATAAAGGGGCGGCACGTCGAGGTCGCCCGGCTCGGAGGTGAGGGGCGGGGGCGGCTCCCAAAACTTCAGGACAGCCGGCGAGATCCGGCGCGGGGGTACGACCTCGACGTAGGTCGCCTTCCCAGCCTCGGCGAGCGCCTTGGCGCTGGTGATCTCGTACGCAGCGAACGGGCCCGCTCCGAGCGCGCGGCGGGTGCGCTCGTGAAGCGCGATCGCTTCGTCGAACCGGCGCGCGTCGAGCAGGGCGTCGAATTGCAGGCGGCGCAGGTTCTTGATCTTGAGTTCCAGCGTGTCGCCGTCCTTCGTCAGCGCCTCGCCGCCGTACTGGTCGCGGGCGATGTGCGCGAGCAGATAGCAGCGCACCGCGTTCTCAATGGCGCCGCGCAGTTCGTAACTCCACGCCAGATCGATGAAGGAGGGGTCGCCCTGCCCCGTATCCTGGGCGGCCGCCTTGGCCTCCTGCAGGTCCTTGAGGAGGTCCGGGACGGGGTCGAAATCAGCGCGCCGGCACAGGTCGACGATGCGGTTCCGGATCGCCAAGACGCGGTAGTGCGGCGCACGATGCTGCGCCACCCGTGCGGCGAACCCGTAGGCGCGCGCGGCCAAGTCCGACTTGTCCTCGCCCTGAAAGCGGAAGCCGAGGGTCGCGAGATGCTGGGCAGAGAGGTCGCCGCGCTCGGCCGTATCCAGCCTCCGTTCGAGGGCATCGAGCCCCTCGGACGTCCCCGCCTGGGCGGCCTGAATTAGCATTTGCCGAAATGTGTCGTGCATCGTGGTCGACCGTTCGGATGGGATGAGCGAGCGGGCAATACCGTTTGGACCTCAGCCGTCGGACGGCCGGAGAGGCCCGCTCAGCGGGACGAGAGAACCCGCTCAACACACCCGCACACCTCGGCGATCTGATCCGACGAGAGGTCCGGGAAGAAGGGTATACCGATCGCGGTGCTGACCACGCTTGGCGTCGCCGCGAGGCCGTCATGGGGGCACTCGGCGAATGTCGGGTGCGCGTGACAACCTTCGCCATACCAGCGTCGCCACTGGATCCCGGTTGCATCGAAGGCCGCCACCACTGAACCGACATCGGCAGGGGCGAAGAGCGCGTTGGCCGTCATCGTCAGCCAATCACGACCGAAGCCGCCCTGCATCGCAACACCGATCCGCTCGAACCCCGCGACGTAGGCCAGAGAGATCTCCCGCAATCGCGCGATGCGCGCGTCGAGACCGTCCAGCGCGGCGAGCCCCACCGCAGCGGCGTATTCCGAGATCCGGTAGTTTCCGCCCCGCATCTGCGAAACGCGGCTGCCGGGCGAGAACCCGAAGCCGGTCATGGCTGTGATCGTTTCGGCCATCTCAGGATCAGTCGTAAGGATCGCGCCACCTTCCCCGATGCCGAACGCCTTGGTGGCATGCAAGCTGACGCACATGGGCTGCACGCCGATGCGCCGGAGGTTCAGCGTCGCCGCGGCGGCGTCGAACACCACGGGCACGTCGTGCTCGGCCTCGAAGGCCTCCCAGGCCGCGACATCGATCGGAGCGCCGCACGGGCTCACGGCGATGACCGCCGCGACATCGCGCGGATTCGCCCGCAGGGCACGGGCGGCGATCTCCGGCGTGATCGCCATCGTCGCCGCATCGACATCCGTGAAGTAGGGCGTGAGCCCGATATTGGCCGCCGCGTGGGCGGTCGCGATGAAGGTCCAAGACGGCATCACGCAGTAGCGGCCGGCACGGCCCGCCGTCCGATACCGCAAGGCGAGCTCGATCGCCGAGGTGCCACTGCTGGTGAGCGCCGCGTGGACAGGACCGCCGCCGCTTTGGCCGGAGACGAACTGGCACAGTCGCGCTGTGAATTCCTTCGTCAGCGGGCCGTAGTTGCTGTAGATGTGCGCCTCGTCGATCCGGCGCAGGTACGGCACGATCGCATCCGTTTCCGGCAGACTCGGAATCAAAACGGGGATCATCGCGCGAACACACCCTCGGCCTCGATCGCCGCCGTGACGACGCAATCTGAGAGGGGCTCGCTATACATGGCCTCGGAGGGCTGCGGAAGGCAGGGCGCTCCGCGCCCGCTCACCCGCGGCGCAGGACGCGGGCGGGGTTGCCGAGGACGGTATGGCCAGGGGCCACGTTTCGGATCACGATCGAGCCGGCCCCCACGAAGGCGCGCTCGCCGATGCGTATCTGCGGGATCACGCAGGCGCCTGTGCCGAGAAAAGCACCTTCCTCGACGACGACATGACCGGCAAGGTGCACGCCCGGGCTGAGGGTCGCGAAATCCTCGATCCGGTTGTCGTGCGCGATGGTGCACCCCGGATTGACGAGGACGTGACGGCCGAGGCGCGCATTTGTGGTGATCGATGCATGGCCGAGGATCACGGAGCCCTCGCCAACGCTGCTGCTCGTGCCGATCAGCACCGCAGGATCGATCACCGAGGCAAAGCGTGCACCGAGCGCAGCGTCCAGGCGGCTGACCGCCTGCGCTCTGGCCTGCGGATCGCCCAGCGCAACGACGAAGCGCACCGAGTCATCGCCCGCGAGCGTGCCGATATCCCGGAACACGGGCCTGCCGCAGAAGGTCTCCGGCGCCTCGTAGGCCGAGTCGACGAAGACCCCCAGGAGTTCCACGTCGGCGCCGGCGCTGCGCAGGCGGATCAGCACGTCGGCGATCTCGCCCGCGAGAGCGCCTGCACCGTAGAGGACAAGACGTTCGGTCATCGGGCGGTGATCGGCCGCAAGCCGCCCCGGCAGTGACCAGTCGGGCGACAGATCATTGAGCGCTCCATCGGCCGAACCTGGTTGTTTCCACACGCGTCGGCAACGCTGCAGCAGCGCTGCTGAATTCATACAGGCGCGTGAGATGCTTGGCCATGCCCGGCCTGACGCCCGAAGAGCCCGCTGCGCCCTGCCGAGCTGTCCCGGCCGTCGCTGGATCGGTGGTGCCGTGACGGACGGCTGTCACGCGCGCAGTCAGCCGATCAGGCCTCAGCCTCGAACGTGAGGGTGGGCGGCGCGTACAGCCGATCGGTCTCGATCGCGCAGGCCCCCCAGCTCAGCCCCACGCCGAACCCGGCCAGCACCGAGCGCAGCGACCGCGTGGCATACGCCTCCGCCAGGAAGCCCGAAATCGTGCCCGGGATCGAGGCGGCGTTCTGGTTGCCGTAGACCGACTGCGTCGCGGTGGGCAGGCGGGTCTCGTCGAGGTTCAGGCGCCGCTGGACGTTCTTGAGGATGTACTTGTTCGGCTGGTGGAGCACGAAGTAGTCGATGGCATCCGCAGCCTGCCCGGAAAAGGCAAGGATGTCGGTCAGGAGCGGCGGGACGCGCTTCAGGGTGAAGTTGAAGACCGCCGCGCCGTCCATGTGCATATAGGCCGGCCTATCGCGGTCGGCCTCGTCGGCCCGCAATCCGCTGCCCGGGATAAAGAGCGCCTTCTCACCCGAGCCGTCGCTGTAGAGCTGAAAGAAGCTCTCGGTCGCCCGCCGCTCGATCAGGGCCGCCGCGCCCGCGTCGCCCATCAGCGGGGTAATCGTGCGGTCATCGGGCGCAACCATGCGGCTCGCGACGTCACCGACGCAGAGCAGCACCCGGCTCAGGCCGGATTGGACGAAGCTGTAGGCGAGGGAGAGCCCGTAGACGAAGCCGCTGCAACCGAGGCGCACGTCGAAGCAGAGGGTGTCGGTCCGCATGCCGAGGCGGTGCTGCATCGCGATCGCCGTCGACGGCGCGGCGTAATCCGGCGTCTGCGTGACGAAGATCAGGCCGTCGAGGTCCTCGGGCTTGAGGTCGAGCCCGCGCAGCAGGTCCGCGGCGGCATGGAGGCAGAGGTCCGCCGTGGTGGTGTCCGGGCGGGCGATGACGTGGCGCGTACCGAAGCCGATCGAGCGCTGGAGGCGGCTGCCCTCCTCGGGCGACAGGCCGAGCCGCTCCCACTCGCTCTCGAAGGCCACAACGCGGCCGCCGACGGCCGTGACGAGGCCCGCGAGGCCAGCTTGGTTGAAACGTAAGTCCGCCATCGGATCCGTCAGTTGCGCTCGACTGTCTCGACCACGTAGGCGACCCAATCCCGATAACGGCGGAGCGGCGAGAGGGTGCTGTCGAGGATCTTCTCGTTCGCCAGAGGCACGTAGCGGCTGACCGCCCGCTCGACCTCGGACTCGGTTTCCATCAGGAGCTCGACGATCGCGAACGAATCGAGCGCCTCGAACAGGTCCGTCTCCGCTGCCGGCGCGGCGAGCCCCGGCTTGTTCCAGGACTTCGTCAGCCGCTCGAGGGTCGTCCGGACCGCGGCCTCGACGGCGCCGGCCTCATTCTGCATGGACGTGGATGTAGGCTGTGTCATCCGGGCCTCGCGTCAGTCGGTAGTCCGTACCTTCAAGGTCGCTGCGCGTCACCTCAAAGCCGTTCTCAGGATAGAAGCTCTCGACCATCCGGTTCTTCGCGCTCGGGACGTAGCGGGCGGTCAAGTCCGTTCCGCCCTCGCGCGCGCAGACATGGCGCAGGAGCGTCGACTCGATCCTGCGGCCGAGCGCCCGGCAGCTCATGAGGAAGGTCTCGATGTGCCCGCCGCGGACGATGACGACACCGACGATGCCCATGTCACCGAACCGGTCGACAACGCGGCAGGCGTACACGCTGCCCTCACGCATGGCGCCGGCGACCTGATCCTCGGTGTAGCGGCGGGTCGTGAGGTTGAACTGGTTCGTCTTGTTGATGAGCTGGGTGACGCGCCGCAGCGCCGCCTCGCTGTTGCGGCTGATGTGAAGGTGGATGTCGAGCGAGGCGAGGTAATCCTCGATCGAGGCGGCCGAGCGCTGCAATTCGTTGCGCTGCGTCTCGGTGCG
This sequence comes from Methylobacterium sp. CM6257, assembly GCF_054611515.1. Classification (NCBI taxonomy): domain Bacteria; kingdom Pseudomonadati; phylum Pseudomonadota; class Alphaproteobacteria; order Hyphomicrobiales; family Methylobacteriaceae; genus Methylobacterium; species Methylobacterium sp. CM6257. Next base: position 3,805,847 of record NZ_CM137735.1, on the reverse strand, counting down.
ATATTGCGCGGTCTTGGCGAGGTCCTCGGCGGTGATGCTGCGGGCGCGCAGGCTGGCGATCGACCCGAGGAGCGCGAGCGCCATCTCGGGCTTGCCGCGCTCGAACAGGTGACCCTCGACCTCCGGAAGGCGGGCGCGCACCTCTTCGATCTCGAACGGGTTGTCGTCGATGAAGACGAAGGCGTCGAGACCGAGATTCAACGTCTCGGCGAGGTCTCTGATGTTGTCGCTCTTGTCCGACCAATTGCTTCGGAATGCGACGAAGTCATCGATCCTGAGCGGCATGGAGCGGCGCTCGAACACCTCGAGGAAATCGGCCTCGTTGTTCTTGGTCACCGCGCAGAGGAGAATGCCGAGCTCTTTCAGCCGCAGGAGCTGGCGCTGGAACTGCGTATGGACGATACCGGGAAAGTCGGTGTCGATCTCGAGCGCCTCCACCCCGTCCTCGCCGGCGACGCCGCCCCAGAGGGTGTTGTCGGCATCGACCACGATGACCTTGCGCCGGGCGCGCAGGCGCACCGCGACCGCGTCGGCGTAGAGGCCGACGAGGGCATCGACCGCGGCCGGCGCGTAGGGCAATTGGTAGAGGAGGCGGTTCCGCTCGCGCAGCGCGGAAGCGGTCCCGATCCGGGCGAGTTCGCCGGCGGCGTCGATCACGCTCACGCGCTCCTGTTCCCGGGCGAGCCGAAACAGAACGCCGTTCACGCGGCCCAAGGCCTCGATCTGATCGTACAGATCGCTCTCGACCGACGAAGTCGGCTGGAAGGGCACCGTGTTGAGGATGATCGTGCCGGATGCCTTGGCGAGCCGCCCGGCGACGAGGTCGGCCAGCATCTCGGCCCTTCGAACCGCCCGATCGTCGGGCGCCACATCGAAGAACCAGCGATGGTCGAGGTGAACCACCAGCACGTCGACCGGCTCGGCCCCCGCCAGCGCCGCCTCGACTTGGAGGCTCGGCAGATGCGTCACGCTCACGTCCGCGAGTGCCGAGAGCCGCTGCGCCACCTTGCCGAAGGGGTCGGTGACGACGTTGCCGACGAATCCGATCGTAAGGGTGCGTGACATGAATACCGTAACGCCGGCCCGATGAAGAGGACACGGCCTGCGCGGGCCTGCGACGTCGGCCTCTTGCACGATCCGCACCCCTGCCGCAAGGCCAACGGCCCGGCCGAAGCGCCGCCCGAGAGCCGGCCCGTCCCGATCGCGCCGGCGCGCGGGAGCAGGCCGAGAACGGGTCGGCGGACCGAGCCGAGAGCGAGTTGGAGGGCTTGGTTGGAAGGACTTGGTCGGGCGCCGTTCAGGTGTTACCTCAACGCCCAATCGATTGGAGGTTGCTATTCACGCCGTTCCGTCCGCGCTCGGAGAGTTCCATCATCTCGGCGTCGCCTGCCGGGACCTCGACACCGAGGAACGGGCTTGGTCGCCCCTGGGATACTCTCGGGAAGGGGATGATTTCGAGGATCCGATCCAGCGGGTGCGCGGGCGCTTCATCGTCGGCCCCGGACCGCGCCTCGAGCTTCTGATGCCGCTCTCCAGCGGCTCGCCCCTGGACAACGTCCTGAGCAAAGGCATCAAGATCTACCACCAGGCCTATCTGACCGAACAGTTCGACACCGCGGTCGAGACGCTCAAAGCCCAGAGATTTCGCCTCGTCGCCGCGCCGGCACCGGCTGTCGCCTTCCAGGGAAACCGGATTGCCTTCTTCGCGCTTCCCAACTTGGCGATCATGGAAATCATCGAGGCAAAACCACCGGCCAGCCTGGGCGCCTGACCGGATCGGAGGCGGCCCAACACGCGGCTTGCTCGCGCCGCGCTTCGCATCTACCGCCGGGTCGCAGTCGCGCCTGCGTCTATGCCGAGACGCGGAGACGGCGTGCGGGCCATGGACCTGTACGCCTTGGCTGGCCCGAAGCGATTGCGGCCACAGAACGGACCTCGCTGTCGTTCATATGCGGCCCGGCAGGCAGGCTGAGACTCTCGTAAGGGGCGCGATCGACGCCGAGGTGGGTTGCGATGAGGCGTGAGGGCGACATGAGGCCGACCGCGGCGTTCATGGAATTGGTCAGGGAAATCGATAGCAGCAACGCTTCGCGGGTCATCGAGAAGCTCGCTCCGATCGTCGCCCAGGAAGCGCAGTTGCGCGCGGGAATCGGTTCCGTCGTGCGGCACCTCGATACGGTCGCCTTTCGGCTGGCGGGCAGCGACCAGCTCGAAGAAGCGTCGCAGGTGTATGACCTGATCGCCTCCGTCGATGAGGGAGACCGCGAACGCTGGCAGAGCGCGGCCGTCCTCGCGCGCCTCCGGGGCCTGTGCGAACGGGGCCGCTTCAGCGAGGCCGCTGCCTACGTCGCGGCGTTGAGGGACAACCCGGACCAGGGCGCCTGGATCGGCGAGGGTGTCGCGATCCTGATGACGCTCGCATGGCAATACGAGTGTCAGTACGATGTCGAGCCATCGGTGCAGAGCTACCGGTTGGCCCACGCACTCAGCGGTGGCGGCCACGGCATCACCACCGTTGACGGACACACCCTCGAGCGCAAAATCCGCGACATGCGCGCCGTGCAGATGCGCGCCCTCGCGGAGGACGGCCGACACGAGGAGGCCGTCGCGTTGCACGAGCAGACGCGCGGCTTGCTCGGCCTCGGACCGCTGCGCATCTACGACATCGTCTCAGCGCGCCAAGCTGCCGTCGGCGGCCGGGGCGTCTATCACGAGTTGCTGCCTGGACGCAGGATTCAGGAGCCGGAGATCAAGTTCCTCGGGGGACCGATTGCGCTCACCTCCCAATCGGGCAGCCTCGACGCGCCGCCCCAATACGTCGCCTTGTTCCGGGACTGCATGGCGTTCCCGCGCAGCAACGTCGTGCTCCAAGCGGATCGGCTGATCTACGATCTCGCCGCCCATCCGCTGAGCGGCACCTTTGACATCAGGGACGGGGTCAATCCGGATCAGAGCCTGTTCGCCGCTTACGGTGGCGGACGTGCCGTGGTCGCCGCCCCTGCCGGGGTACAGGAGGTCGATGCCGGCCTGATGCTGTTCGGGCTTCAGAGCAAGAACTACGGTCACTGGCTTCTGGAATTCGTCCCGCGCATGCTGTGGTTCAACCACCCGGCTTGCCCGGCCGACTTCCCGATCTGCATCGACGACCACATGCCGGAGACCCATCGGCAGATCGTCGAGCTGATCGATGAGCGCGATCGGCCGGTGCTGCCGTTGCCGGCGGGGCCGACACGCTTCGGTGAACTCGGCACGGCTCCGGTCCCGACCCTGTTCCCGTTCGACATGCGGCCGGGGATCCCGGTCTACGACACCGTCTGGCCGGGCGACGTCCTCGGGGCCATGCGCGGCAAGGTACTCGAGCGGCTCGCCGCTCGCGGGGTCGATCTGAGTCAGACGGGCCGACGGATCGTTCTATCGCGGCGTGGCTTCGCGCAGCGTCAGCTCAAGAACGAAGCGGACATCGTCGGTACACTGGAGCGGCACGGTTTCGAGGTCGTCCACCCTGAGCAGCTCACCTTCGCAGAGCAGGTGGCGGTTTATCATTCCGCCGACGTCATCGTCGGGTCGGCGAGCTCCGCCCTGACCAACTGCATATTCTGCCGCCCGACGGCCAAAGTCATCGCCCTCATTCATGAGAACCTGTCATTCAATTTCCGCGGATATACCAGCATGATTCGGTCAAGCGGGGCCGATCTGATCTTTGTTCGCGGAAAAACCGCGCACGGGGAAGCTTCGCATCCATTTCACGCCAATTACACAGTCGATCCGGCCGAGGTGCTGCAAGCGATCACGGCGCTGCGCGCGTCGGCGCTGTGACGCCATCTCGCCTGCTCGTTGAGAGCGTGAGTCATGGCAGCGTGATCAGCTCGAGGCAGGTGACTCGAGATCTTATGACGCGTGCAATGCTGAGCGGCCCGTGAGCCACGGGATGTGCGAACAGTAGGAAAGCACCTGCCCATACCGAGAGCCACGATCAGGTCGAGTTCATCGGCATCCTGCAGGACGACAGCCCGTTGCACGACCAGCTCTCGGGTGCTTATCGGTAGGCCGCCCAGAGGTCGGACAATCGGCAGGGCACGATTAGGAATATGAGACCCACACCGACCTTCATCGACCTGCTTCGGACGATCGACAGCGGCAACGCCCCTCGCGTGCTCGAGGCGCTAGCCTCACTGCTCAGCTCTGAGCCGCTTCCGGGGTCGCAGGCTGCCGCGACGGTGCGGCACCTTGAGACCTTGGGTTTCCGGCTTGAGGGCAGCGGTCGGTTCGGCGACGCGGCGCGCGCCTACGATCTCGCCGCCTCGATCGACCCGCGCGATCCTCAGCGCTGGCGCGGGATCGCCGTGACGACGCGCCTGCGCGACTTCGTCGAGCGGGAGCTCTGGGACGAGGCGTCGGCGTTCATCGCCGAGATCAGGCGGCACGGCGAGGCGGACACGACCATCCTGGAGATCGTCGCGACGCTGCTGCGGCTCGGCTGGGAGCACGAGTGTCGGTACCAGGCCGAGCCCGCCGTGCAGTGCTACCGCCTCGCCTTCGAGCTCAATGGTGGAGACGCCGGCCTCGCAACCGGGGACGGCCACAACATCAGCACCAAGATCCGCAACCTGCGCCTGCTGCAAATGAATGCCTTGGCGGAGGCGGGCCGGCACGAAGAGGCTGCGGCGCTGCACGAGAGCACCCGGACGATCGCCGGCCTCGGCCCCGTCGGCATCTATGACATCGTCTCAGCCCGACAGGCCGCCGAGGAAGGGCAGGGGCGCTATCGCGAGTTGCTGGCCGGCCGCCGGATCGCCGAGCCCGACGTGAAGTTCCTCGACGGTCCGATCCCGATGACCTCTCAGCCGGGAACCCTCGACGCCCCGCCGCAATACCTCGCGTTCTTCCAAGACTGCCTGACATTCCCCCGGAGCAACGTGGTGCTGCACGGACAGCGCCTGATCTACGACCTGGCGGCTCATCCGCTGAGCGGCGTCGCCGACATCAAGGACGGGGTCAATCCGGGTCAGATCATGACGGCGGTCTGGGGATCCGGACGCGCCCTGATCGAGGCGCCTGCCGAGATTCGTGAGATCGACGCCGGCCTGATGCTGTTCGGGTTCCAGAGCCGGCAGTACGGCCATTGGCTGCTCGAGTTTGCCCCGCGCATGCTGTGGTTCAACGATCCCGCCTGCCCCTCGGGCTTCCCGATCTGCGTCGACGATCAGATGCCGGAGACGCACCGGCAGATCATCGCGCTGATGGACGAACGCGCCCGGCCCGTCGTGACGCTGCCGCCCGTAGCGACGCATTTTCGTGAGCTCGGGCTCGCTCCAGTGCCCGTCTTCTATCCCTTCGATACGCGAGAGGGCTTCCCGACTTACGACGCGATCTGGCCGCAGGACGTCCTCGCCGCTATGCGCGGCAAAGTCTTAGAACGGCTGACTGCACAGGGCGTCGACCTGCGACGGACAGGGCGGCGGATCGTTCTGTCCCGGCGTGGCTTCACGCAGCGTCAGCTGGTCAATGAGGCGGAGATCATCGACGCGTTGACGCCGCACGGCTTCGAGGTCGTCCATCCCGAACAGCTCAGCTTCGCCGAACAGATTCAGACCTATCATTCAGCCGACATCATCGTCGGCTCGGCGAGCTCCGCTCTTATCAATTGCATCTTCTGTCGCCCGGGAGCCAAAGTCGTGGCGCTCACGCACGACAGCCGGTCCTTCTATTTCCGTGGCTTTACCAGCTTGATCGAGTCCAGCGGAGCGCAGCTTCTGTTCCTTCGCGGAACGACCGTCCTCGCCGAGGGGCTGCACCCGATGCATGCGAATTACGCGGTGCCGCCCGCGCAAGTTTTGCGAGCAGTGGCGACGGTCTCGTCAGCCCCCTAATCCCCTGCCACCATCCTGCGCTTCAGCATCCGGTGTGCGCCGGCTGAAGATGCGTCGCCACCCAGGCCCGTCGGACCGGGGTCCGGGCACCCTCAGGTCCTACTGCGTCCGGTAGACCTCATCGATCGGAAGGCCGCAGACATCGTCCTCGACGCCGAGTACCGCCAACGACGCGAGGTCTATGGCGATCTGGCCCTCCATCACCATGCGCAGGAGCTCCTGCGCACCTTTGAGCGGAATGTCGGCCTGGAGCAGGTCCGGTCCGTAGAGGTCCAGGGTCTCGGCGATGTACTGCTCGGCACCGGCGTGCAGCTCGGCGAGGTTGGCGTGCTCGGCCGGAGTGCGCGGGTCCGCCGTGAAGAGCGGCTCGACCCGCTCACCCACCGTCTCGTAGCCCACGACCCTCTCAAAGGGCTCGGATAGTGCTACGTCCCGATAGCTTGCCCGCCCGCCCCAAAAAGTAGCCGGACCAGCCAATCGGCCGCTATGTGACGCCAACGACAGATCAAACCGGCCGCAGCCATCCTCGATGCCGTCAACGGCAAAGCTGCACCATCCGTCTGAGTCAGTGCACTTCTGTAACGGGCATTGGTGTCAATCCCTTCTGAGCGTCATCTCTCCGCCGGAGGCTTGCTTCTGTCCGCAGTCAGCGCGGGGCTTCTGCTTGACGATGTCTGCTGAGGACCGGCTGGCCTATCTAGGGTCGCGCAGTCACCTCGTCGGCGCTGCTGTGCACTGAACGGCCTGACCGGATCCATCGTCCCGGCGAAGGGACTCGGCCTCGGGGGGCTGATGGTGATGAGCCCGCCCGAAGAGTGTGTCGTCTCCTTCTGGTCTAAGCAGCGATCATAGGCGCGGCCTTGTGCGAGACGAAAGAGGTCTGGTCGCGCAGCATCCGGTGCAGCACGACAGCGAGTTGGACAATGTAGCAACACGCGCCGATGGTCGGACGGTCCTGAGGGATTCGGATCGACGCGGAACACCACCCGCACCGCGTCGTCTCCGACCTCGATGCGCTTGACCAGGGTGCAGACGATTTCGCGCTGCGTGCTCCAGTCCGCTTCCTCAAGGCGATCACGCACCAGATCCGCGAACAGGCTCAGTTTGCCGATGACGAGCTGGAGGGAGTGCGCCTGCTCCTCGGCCATGTCCAGTGCACCCGCTTCAGCCTCAAGCCGCGCCAGGCGGCGGCGCAGCTCGGCCATGCGCGGTTCAAACTCGGCCTTCTCGATCAGCCCCTCGGCGTAACTATCGATCAGCCGCCCGATGGCGGCGCGCGTCCGGGTCAACTGGCGCGAGACAGCCTCGCGTTCGAGTTGGCCCGGGTTGGTCTGCACCGCCTCCAGACGCCGCTGGTACTCGTCCAGCACGCGCGCGGGATCCTCGAGCAGGCGGCGCACCTCGGCCCACACGGCCGCTTCGAGTGGCTCGACAGCTACCAGCCGGGCGTCGCACCGGCGCTCGCCTTGGTAGCGACTGCGGTCGGTGCCGCAGCAGCGATAATACCGCCACCTCCCACGATGATGATGGCCGCTGAAGCCATAACCGCATTTCTGGCAGACCAGCAGGCCGCGCAGTAAGTAGCGCACGCCTGCCAGGCGTTCGCGGTTGCGCTTTCGGTTCTCCTCCAACCGCTCCGCAGTCTCGGCAAACAGCCCCGCATCAATGATCGCCGGCACAGGCACACGGATGTGCTGCTCGGCCGGAGCGGGGATCTGCCGGAATGAGCGCCGCGGCAGCCCATCATGTCCGCGCGGTGGATGCAGCGGCGGCGTCCAAGGAATGCACCGGCGGCGCCCAAAAACGGCCTGCCCGGCATAGGCCGGGTTGAGCAGCAGGCTGTGGATCATGGGGCGGCTCCAATGCGCGTTGCCGGTCGGGCTTGGAATGCCGGCGGCGTGCAAGCGCCGGCACACGGTCGCAAGCGTCAGCCCCTCGTGCCCCACCCAGGCGAAGATCTGCCGGACGGTCCCAGCTGTGGCCTCGTCGACGTCGTAGCGCGCGATCCCGCCTCCGGCGGCGCGTGTGACGTACCGATAGCCGTAAGGCGCACGCGAGAGGGTGCTAACCGCGCCAGCCTGGGCACGGTGCCGCTTGCCGCGGCGGCTACGCTCCAGCACCTTGGCCCGCTCATACTCGGCGAACATGCCTTGCAACTGCAGGAGCAGGTTGTCTTCGGGACTGTCGCCGATTGGCCGGTTGAGGAACACCACCTGGGTGCCGGCGCGGGCGAACTCCTCCAGCAGCAACACCTGATGCGCGTAGCTGCGGGCGAGGCGGTCCGGGGCGTGGACGTAGACGCGATCGAGCGCCATCAGGCTCACCAGATCGCGTAGGCGCTCCAAGGCGGGGCGCACCAAGCTGGCACCGCTGTGGCCGTTATCGACAAAAAGCCTGTCGCCGCCCACGTGATGGCCGTCCTGTGCAGCTCGCGCTCGCAACTCGCTGAGCTGACTGTCGATGGTCTGGCGCTCAGCTTGCTGATCGGACGAGACCCGGGCGTAGATCGCGACCTGCAGCGGGAGAGGAGAAGCCGTCGTCGGGTGCGGGTTCCTCATAGCGCGCTCCTATCGATGGTGCTCGGGCCTTCGCGGCGGGGCAGCGGGCTCGGGATGGCAGCAGGCGCTCATAGGCACGGACCAAAACCTCCCGGCTCCCTCGTCCGACCTCAAAGGTGATCTCAAGACCGAGTGGTCGGCCTTTCCTGTTGGGCTTGGCCATCGCGGCCCCCATCCTGGACCAGGCTGATCGGCCCAAAACGGGATCTGGATGCTGCGGTTCGGCTGGCACAAGACACGCCGCGTCTCAGCGCGGCTCGCCCAATTGCGTAGACGAAGCGGTGATCAAACTTTGCAACATTGTCTAACAGGTCACCGCGAGCTTGCGTGCGAGGGCGACCTTGGCCTTGCGCAGACCCGCGCGCTTGGCGACGCTCAAGGCCCAGGTCTTCAGGTCCGATCCCTTCACCGGCCGCGTCAGGATGACATTGGCGGCCTCATAGAGGGCCGTGCGCACCCCAGCGTCGCCGATCTTGGAGTTCCGCCCCGTGTCGTCCGTCTCGCCGGATTGGTACTTCTTGGGTGTGAGGCCAAAGTGGGGGCCAACCGCTCGTGATGAGCGGAACCGCTCCGAATCGTCCACCGCCGCCACGAAGGTCAGCGCCACCAGGACGCCCACGCCGGGTGTTGTCATCAAGCGATGCGCCCTCTCGTCCTGGCGTGCCATGGTCCGCACCCGGCGCTCAAAACCGCGGAGTTCGTCGGCTAGAACTTCTCGCGCCTTCAGCAGCGCGGTAGCGATCACCTCCAAAGCGGGATGGCCGTCGACCAGCGTCCGTATCCGAGCCGGATAGGTCTTGGGCGTCGTGGTGCCGACCTTCAGCCCGAAGCCCCGGAGGATCCCGCGCAGGCTCATCTCCATGTCGTGCAGCTTGCCCTGCAACAGCTTGCGCGCCGTCAGCACCGCACGGACCTCCTGCGCCGGGACCGACTTGCAGTGCACTGGGCGGAACCAACCCAGCCGCATCGGCTGAGCGATGCCGCGGGCGTCCTTCTTGTCCGTCTTCACCGGCATGGTCTTGAAGGCTGCGCGCACGTGGCGGGTCTCCAGCAGCTCCACGGCCAAGCCGGCCCTGCTCATGGACGCGTAGAGCCACTGCGACAGCGGCCCGGCTTCCAATCCGATCCGCTCCATCGCCACCTGGCGCCCGGCAAACCAGCTGATCAGCGCGTCAGGCTCACTCAGCACCTTCGCTTCGCGGACGATCTTCCCCTCAGCATCGACGACACAGACGTAAGAGGCTTCCAGAGACACGTCGATCCCGGCATACTGCGTCATGGTCGTTCCTCGATGATGCTTGGCGCAGGCCCAAACCTGACGCCGTTGACTTCGGACACCATCATTCTGAGGGACGACCACCCAACCTCAAGCGGTCCGGTGTTCGGCGCGCCCGTTACATCATCTAGGCCTAATGCTCAGCTCTGACCCACTTCCGGGGTCGCAGGCTGCCGCGACGGTGCGGCACCTTGAGACCTTGGGTTTCCGGCTCGAGGGCAGCGGTCGGTTCGGCGAAGCGGCGAGAGCTTACGAACTCGCCGCCTCGATCGACCCGCGCGATCCTCAGTGCTGGCGCGGGATCGCCGCGACGACGCGCCTGCGCGACGTCGTCGAGCGGGAGCTCTGGGATGAGGCGTCGGCGTTCATCGCCGAGATCGGACGGCACGGCGAGGCGGACACGGCCATCGGAGAGATCGCCGCGACGCTGCTGCGGGCCGGCTGGGAGCACGAGTGTCGGTACCAAGCTGAGCCCGCCGTGCAGTGCTACCGCCTCGCCTTCGAGCTCAATTCGGTGCGCGAATCGAACAAGATTATAGCAAACCTAGGCATCACGATTTGATGGCAGCATTCAAACTTCCCGTAAATTCCTCGTAGCTGTAATCTTTAGCTCGCGCAGCCGCAGCCGCTCTGTACGTCGCGATATCCTGAGGCGACATGTCAAAGACCGAAAGCGTAGAGCTGAGTAGCGCCCTTTTATCAGAAACGTGAAAACCGCTTACCATGTCTTGGACAATCTCAGCCGGCCCACCGTACCCAATCACAATAGGAATACATCCGGCACTCATCGCCTCCACAATGGTTATGCCGAAATGCTCAAATCTCTCCGGACTTAACTGGAAGCTGTCGTTTGCGCCCGTCATATGCCAGTAAATGTCAGACCGCAAATACAAATCACGAAGGTCCTTCCCAGAAATGTTCACGTGAAAATAAACCCTCAGCCCCTCAGACATGCTCTTTAGATTGAAGAAATACTCTCTTGTACGATCATCAGCCCCAAGACTTCCAGCCAGATGCAACTCAACCGGACGATCTTCATAGCGGCACATCTCTTTGAACACCTCGACCATAACATCTTGGCGCTTGCAGTGACCGTCAGGTCCAAAACGTCCAACGCTAAGAATTCTTTTCACGTCATCGCGCGCGCTTTCACCCGAGATCAGATCTACCGGCGGATAAACACGATGTATAGGCTTCGACGGCAAATTTAGTTTCACCTTTTCTCTGATGAACGACTCAATCACGAAATCCGAATAAAGAACGACAGCATCATAGCCGCCGTCATTACTCCAATTGGCAGCAAGTTTGGCAGGACTGACGGGGAATGGAAACTGACAAATGAAGAAGTTTCGCCTTCCTATTGCTTCAACAGGAGGCACTACTTCGTTGCCCACGCAGAAGAACAAATCCGGCTGATTATAGGCACCTCGTTCCGACCACATTTCGCACTTAACATGATCGAGATTCAAGCCGAACTCTCGAGCCATAGTTAGCAATCTGATTCGGCTGGTAGAGCGCGGCATAAACAATATACAATCGAATTCTTTCCGCAACACATGTGCGATTGACAAGATATATCGCTCACCGCCGCCCGGCTGCAAAGGGTAAGGCGTGTACAACGCGAGTATAGGCTTGCCTCTGAACGATACTCTCGCATACCTTACAAGATCGAAGCTTAGATTTTCTAGAGAAATTCCCTCTTGAATGGTCTTCTGCCATCTTTGCACAAACTTCAGCCTGTTAGTTGCAACTATATTATTTAAACGCAAGTCGGAGTCTGAGGAAGTAGTACCCTCAAGATGTACAACCTTTGATTTAGGCTCAAATATAATTTTATAACCCTTTGCCTTGATTTTCAGACACAAATCGACATCTTCGTAATAAGCCGGATCCCACATTAGGTCGAATCCCAGCACATCAAGAAATACATCCTTGCGAACGGCGAGCGCGGCCGCGGAAATATATGTCACCTCTTCACACCGGTCATAATTTGCGTGAAACGCAGGCAGACCTCTTCCTCTTTGATGCACGATGCCATCATCGAAAATAGATCCGCCCGCTTCCTGCACACTGCCGTTCGGATAAAGGAAGATGGGCCCGACTCCACCTACGGTCTGGTCTTCGAGTTGGGACAGTAATGGATCAAGCCAGCCAGGGGTGACAAAAGCATCATTATTAAGGAAAACTATGTTTTTCCCGCGTGCCGCTTCCGCGGCTATATTGTTACCTTCGCCAAAGCCAAGGTTATCTTGAAGCCGCAGAACCTTGCAACCGATTCCGTATTTAACCAGCGTATCGAATTGATCTCCATTCGACCCATTGTCGAGCACGATAATCTCGATGCGCTCATTTTTGGTGAATTTGTATATAAAATACAAACATTGCATGGTCACTACGGATTTATTAAGGTTTAAGATAATAATACTTGTTTTCGCGTCATCAAGCTTATCCTCTTTGCCTGTTGAGAGTCCCTTTTGCCGCAGGCAAACGTGTATAAGATGGCTTAGCGGTTCGCCAGCATTCGGAAGCACCGCCAGCTTAGAAAATGTTATCGGATCAAATTGTGGGTGCGGCCGCTTTCCATTTCTCCAACCATATTTTAAATAATGGATTGCTCCGCCTATGTTCGCATCATCGCTGCAGGAATATTGAGTTTGGTAGAAGGCGCCGTCAAATATTCTGAAAGCACCAACGCCTTCTTTCCATCCGTACCGCAGATAATGGGTTAGCGGGTGCAGATCGTGAGAAATCAAATCGGGCCGGATTCTAAGATATTCTTTTACATCGAGCAGCGGATGAACTTCCGGCCAAAACACCGTTCCAGAGGCACAGAAATCGCTCAACGGGTCCGACTTCAGGTCCCGGCCGATATTTTCGATATAGTAGTTCGTGGAAAACAGCACATGTGGATCGTAGCCGAGCTTCCAACCTACCTTCCTGTAGTGGTCAAGCGGCTTCTCGGTGGGACCGGCCTGGCTAACGTAATGTTCGGCATCAAAAATTAGAGCTATCAATTCGTCGCTTGCAAGCCCCGATCCAATTTTCTTATCATATGGAATTACGGCATCAAGAAATCCATCTTTAATAATGCGATCCTCTTGTTCGGAGCACATTATTTCCAAATGATGAGTCAATCCGTCCCGAACATAAACGGGTATCTGGAGACAAAATCCATGATAGCCGGTCCCGATCGACGCAGCGTCCAAATCTGTTCTATATAAGTTTGCAAGACCCCGCGAAACCGGTTTTCCGTCAATGTACAACTTTATCTCTAACGCGGACTCGGGACGCTCATCATTATATGCCCATCCATACACGCAGTCGTGCGTGGCGATGTCGATTCGGCCAATCAGCATTTTGGAATTCCGTTGTACGCATCAGACGAGAAAAGGTAGCAATCGAAGCGTGCGCTATCGCAATTGCTGCTAACTTTTGCTGGGCCTAATAATCTGCGGGAATTTTTCGATATCAGTCTGGAGTCATACAGATTGCATCCATCTGTTCATTATGAGGCGCTCAGGCGTTGGCGCTGTGGCGCTTGATGTCGGCGTCGACCATCTCGGTGATCAGCGCCTCGAGGCTGGTCTGCGCCTCCCAGCCGAAGGTCGCCTTGGCCTTGGCGGGGTTGCCCAGCAGCACCTCCACCTCCGCCGGCCGGAACAGGGCCGGGTCGATGACCAGGTGATCGTCGATGTTCAGGCCCACATGCTTGAACGCGATCGCGCACATGTCCCGCACCGTCGTGGTCCGCCCGGTGGCGATCACGTAGTCGTCCGGCCGGTCCTACTGCAGCATCAGCCACATCGCCTGCACGTAGTCCCGGGCATGACCCCAGTCGCCGCGCGATCCCAATGACCGCGTAACCCTTCTCCAGGAGCAGCTGCGCCAGATACGCCCCATCCTGGCCCGTCATATCTGTGATCAGCGCTCGCTTGGCCGCCATGAACCCGTCCCGTTCCGATTGTGGTCGAGAGCTGATCCCTCTTGAAGGTAGTGTCCGCGGCTTGGCTCGGCGTCGGGTTGGGGTCATGAGTATCTCGATACCGCCCGCGTCGAGAAGCTCGGGGCTTTCGATCCGCGCTAGCGCCGTTGGGTCGGCGAAAGGATATATTGGCCGCCTCTCAGTGCGCTCTTTGGTGAGGTAGCACAGCGGGAGTTTACGCCCGCTCCGGGCACGTCGGCGTTCGCCGTGAGGTACCATGGCCCATCGAATAGCGGGCCGGGGTTCAGCCCAAGCGTGGCGCCCGCCTGCAGTTAGTGCTGCACGGTCCGGTCCGGCGCCACATTGGCTGCCGGGGTAGCGCGGCACCACTCCGCGTCGAACAGCTCGGAACTCGCAATCCGCCTCGGCGGAGCGGTCGAGAATGATACTGAGGTTGCGCAGCATCCAGCGGAGCGCATTACGGCGGGTCATATCGAAATTTTGGCTTGGAATGGCGTGCGTCGAACGATGCCCTTTCGCGGGCGTCGGATAGCGCATAGATTCAGATCGTACAGCACGGGCATGGTGGTTCGCAAATTCGAACTGAAGGGCTTTAGAGCTGTTCCCGGTCAGGAAGGGACAGCCAAGTCGTGTTTGTACCCAGCTGCAGAGAGGTAGTTGCGGCATTCCTGCGGGGTGAAGCGGGTGAAAGCCTGTCGGATCGCCGCCCAGAGATCTGGGATCGTGCGGGCCGCAGTGCTGCGCAACAGCGCCTTCAGCTTTGCGAAGGCCTGCTCAATCGGGTTCAGATCGGGACTGTAAGGCGTGAGGTAGAGCAGCCGCGCTCCCGCGGCCACGGTCGCGTCTTGCACGCCGGCGACCTTGTGAGCAGGCAGGTTGTCCATGGCGACGATGTCGCCGGGGTGCAGCACCGGCAGCAGGATCTGGGTGACATAGCTGCAAAAGGGCGTGCCGTTCGTGGGCCATCCAATAGCGCGGTGGCACACAGCCCACTCGTGCGCAGGGCGGCAGTGAGGGTCGTGGTTTTGTAATGCCCCTGCGGGCGGCAAGCCGGAAGCGCTCGCAGCGCAGCGCCCAGCCGGAGCGGCGCGCCATGTTGGGGGCCGCTGCCGTCTCGCCCAGGAACACGAGCCGCTCCGGGTCGAGGTTGGGCTGCGCCTTAGACCAAGTCTCGCGCGCCGACCTTACGTCCGCGCGCACCTGCTCAGCTGCGTGAGTCGCCTCTCACACGGGGTGGTTTAGGATAAGGGCATCTCCCTGCTCGTTTCGATCTGGTTCTGAGTGCGGTCCGAGCCTGTCTCCGATGCAGTCGCCACGACCGCATCACCTCACATCCGGTCGGCGCGCCTGGGCGCCTGCACCCTGGTTCCTCATGCTTGAGGGCGTCTTGGCTCGGAGGAGCGGGACCATCCTTTTTGACGGCGTTGGTCGACGCTAGAGCTGTTCCCGGTCAGGTAGCGACGGCCAAGTCGTTCTCGTAGCCGGCTGCGGCGAGGTAGTTGCGGCACTCCTGCGGCGTAAAGCGCGTGAAGGCCTGACGGATCGCCGCCCAGAGATCTGGGATCGTGCGGGCTGCCGCGCTGCGCAACAGCGCCTTCAGCTTTGCGAAGGCCTGTTCAATCGGGTTGAAATCAGGGCTGTAGGACGGAAGGTAGAGCAGCCGAGCTCCTGCGGCCTCGATCGCCTCACGCACGCCGGCGACCTTGTGGGCTGGCAGGTTGTCCATGACGATGTCACCAGGCTGCAGGTCCGGGACCAAGGTCTCGGTGACATAGCTGCAAAAGCGCCTGCCGTTCGTGGGGCCGTCCAGCAGCGCGGTGGCGCACAGCCCGCTCGTGCGCAGGGCGGCGGTGATGGTCGTGGTTTTGTAATGGCCCAGTGGGGCTGCGAGCCGGCAGCGCTCGCCGCGTGGTGCCCAGCCGGAGCGCCGCGCCATGTTGGTGGCCGCCGCCGTCTCGTCCAGGAACACCAGCCGGTCCGGATCGAGCTCGGGCTGCGCCTCAAACCACGCCTCGCGGGCCGCTCTTACGTCTTCACGCTCCTGCTCAGCTGCGAACGTCGCCCCGTTTTCCAGGTGATCGCGTGTCGCTGGAAGAAGCGCGACAGGCCGCTTGTGCTGGTCTGGACGCCCTGCTCAGCCAGTCGGTCGCGCAACTCGCGCAGGAAGAGACGCGGCTCCTGCTCGGAGGCCGCCAGGATCAGCGCGGCATGCGCCTCAATGCGCTTCGAGGTGTGATCGCCGCCCATCGGCTTGGGCGCGACATGGCCCTCTTGGTGCGAGCGCTGCGACCAGCGGCTGGCGCTGGACACGCTGACCCCAAAGCGAGCTGCGGCTCGGTGGCACGAGGCACCTGCCGCCACGGCAGCCACCACACGCTCGCGTAAGTCGACCGACAGAGGTGAAGGCATCGGATCGCTCCTTCACCCGGCAACGCGCCAGCCGCTAATCCGTCGCCATCAGCCCGGGACCGGCTCTAGGGGGCGTTCTCGGTCGCCGCTCGCCCCCATCCGGGGCCCGATCGCGAGCCGGGCCGCCGGATCTGTGTACGGTCTCAAGCCTTGAGGACCGCGCCTTCCGAGACAATGCCGATCGCAGGGGGAATGCCCCATACGGGTTGCCAGCGTCCCCCGCCGGATCCTAAGAGGGCCGGCAAAGACGCAACGCGCGCCATCTCTCTTGGTGGCCCGCAGATCGGGTGACGGGAGATCCTGGGTCAATGAGTTCCCCACATCCTGGCGCGAGCGACATGTCTACAAGGATTAGCTCTCCAGAAGCTGAGTATCAGCGCCAAGTCCAAGCGCAGATAGACCAGCACGCTGACACACCCATTCATCTCATGCCTCCAATTGCAGATTGGCTGAATGGCACAATTTTGGAGCCACGCCTGGAACACGTGACAGGCGCAAGAGGCGTATACGAAATCTACGCACGCGAATTCGCCGCAGCCGCACAGCGAACTGGGATCGAGGAGATCGTCAGTCTCGGCGCCGGGGATGGTGCCGTCGAGATACAAGTAGCCAAGCTCGCTCGCGATCTTGATCTATATCCCTTTCGCATTCGATGTCTCGAATTATCGCCAGTGCTCGCCGAGAGAGGAAAAGCCGAGATCGAAAGAGCCGATCTCGGTGCGAAGGTTGGAATAGAGATCGCGGACCTCAACGCACCGCTCTCGTTGAGGGCGCCTGTAGCGGGCTTTATGGCGCATCACTCCCTGCACCACATGGTCCGCCTAGAAGAACTCTTCGACGGGGTACTTCAGCATATGCACCCCGAGGGTACCTTCGTTACCTTCGACATGATTGGCCGCAACGGCCACATGCGTTGGCCGGAGATTTTAGGCCCATTGCGTCAGCTATGGCCCCAACTCCCAGAGCGCCTGAGATACGACCGATCTCAACAGCGTGACGATCTCTGGTTTAATGACTGGGATTGTTCGATCGAGGGTTTCGAGGGAGTCCGCGCGCAGGATATTCTGCCGCTTCTAATGGAGCGGTTCCAATTCGAAAAATTCTTCGCGTGGGGCGGGCTAACTGACATCTTCATTGACCGAAGATTCGGCTTTAACCTTCAGCCTAGTGAAGTCTCCGACGCCCAGTTCGTACTCGCCCTACAAGCAGCCGAGGACCGGTTGCTCGAAGCTGCCGTCATCCGCCCGACGCAAATGATGGCGGTAATGCGCGCTACGACATCTAAAACTTGCCCGTCTGCACCCCGTTGCTTCGGTCAACGCACGCCAGAACGCATGGTCCGCGATCCAGCAGCCGAAATTCCGGTGCCAAGCCTCGCCGATTGCCAGATCTACGTCCCTTATGACTCACCACCCCCGTCTGCGGTGATAAGGGTCGCGGGCGGGGATGTCGTCAGGTTCGGCGCGCCCGACGAGGTCGGACGAGCGATAAGGCGGTGGGGATGGTGCGATCCCGAGGAGACGAGCTGCTGGGCCTACGGAACGGAAAGCGCGCTCAGCTTTGCCGTACCTCCCGACGCAGTGGCGCTCAAATTCCTTACATTCGGATATGTGCCTCCAAACGGCGTCGCACAAACGGTGATCGTCTCGATCAACGGCAGGCGCAGTGCGACCATCGTGCATGCGGAAATGGGCAGCGGAGTAGAAACCGTACTCCCGATAGAGCCGAGCAACTCGAGCGCGGCCACGCTAACGATCGAATTTACCGTCTCGAGAGCGCGACGTCCCGACATCGATGGCGGACCCGATCGGCGGCCATTGAGCTTCGGACTGGTGTCGATGACCGTTGTTGCCGCAACGCTCGAGTCCAGCCAGTCGACAAACAATCGGAATAGCACGAGCACAACGACATCTGGCGACAAGCTTCCACTACCACCCAGCTCAAACTTCGCCATCGTTGATCTGACAACGGCCGAGGACGTTGCGCGGAACGCTCCCGCCCTCATCGATCATCTTCCCTATCTTGAACGCTTCCACGCCAGCACAATGTCGTGTCAGGCTGCTGCAGTAGGACAGAATGTACGTCGTTACTGCCATGAACTAATCACAACTGGAAGCTTTACGCTTGTCTCGCCTATAACCGGGGCTCCGATCCGCAGCGGCTCTTCCTTCATTCTGAAAGACAAGGCCACACTGTATTGCTTTCCCGATGAGCCAGATCTATGGATTGGAACAGGCGATCTCGGCCGAGGGTATCCAATTTGTGCAGCAATATTTACCAGGCAGCGCCTCTGGCTAGAAATCGAGCGAACAGACTGGGGATTTTCACCAAAGCATTATGATGAAGCCTTAAGGGAGATCCGGGCACGCGACTGGGAACCCACGGCATCCGACAGCCCCGCGATTCTCGTAACCGGCGACTCCAATTTCGCTCATCATGCCTGGAATCAGCTGTCCTCCCTCGAAGATCTCGTCAGGTTTAAAATCCCACTCGGACCTCGCGAGCTAATCGTCAGCAACACGCCGCTCGGCCCAGTTGAAAAGATATTTCCCGAGCTAAATTTCTCCTCAATTGACCGCGTCAAAGACGCAGAACTCCCGAATTACAACCGAAGCGGCCGCACCCTGGTCGCACTCGCGGGCTATCGACTACAACGCTCGCTCGTCCAACGCATCCTGGGCTCAGCTGCAGATGTAATTACGCCCGCCGCCCAACACCTCGATACCGAGCTGTCTAACGTAGCCGGTCCGATACTTTGGATGAGCGTTCGTACTCGCAACCGAACGCCGACAAACCAGCAGGAATTACTTTCGCACATCGGAGCGGCTTTTCTCAGCCGCTTTGACGACGGAGCGATAGTGATCGACGGCCATTCATTCTCAGTTGATTGGGAGCAGTTGCCGGAGCGCGATCGCGATCGGGACAGAGCCATTGCAGCCGAGGACAAACAGACTGCGGAGGCCGTTCGTAAGGCCATCGAAGAAACCTGCTTTGGCCGGCGCAGCACTGTGCTGCTCGCCGTCGGACTATCCATATCCGATAGCATCCTTCTCGCGCAGCGCGCCTCGATCTATTTCTGTCATCACGGCACGGTCCAGCACAAAATTGGCTGGTTTACCGACTGTCCCGGCATGGTACATACCAATCGATCTATGACGGCGGTAAATCCAGCGCCGTGGGTCGCCGCACAATCGCAAATCGCGACCACGCCAACATATCTACCGCTTTCACTCATCCAAGACGAAGAACCAGGTGTCCGCACGGAATACGGAGAGTTGCTACATCACGAGAACTATAAGATCACTGACATCAACGAGGCAGCGGCATTATTCGTCGAGTTTCTTGAAAGAACGCTGAGTCGCTCCCCCGAGAGAGGCCAAGCCACGCCTACACTCTTTCAATCGCACACCAACGCACAACCGGGCCGAGAGATGGAACCGCACACTATGGATACAACACCCAATTCCACAAACGTTCGCCCTGCGTCTTCGCGCATCGCAACGTACCTGCCGAACGTCACAATTTTACCGGATCCACTGGAGCCGCGAGGCCCTCTTTACACCGACTTTTTTGATTTTATCAATCAAACTCTACGCCCCAAGCGCTATTTTGAGATTGGAACCGAACTGGGTCGTTCTGTTAGGCAATTCTCCTGCGACGCAGTATGCGTCGATCCTCTTTTCAAGCTCGAGAGCGATGTAATTGGCCCAAGGCGTCGTATATCGTTCTTCCAAATGCCGTCAGACGACTTCTTTTCACAATACAACCTTGTCAAGGAATTGGGTGGCCCGCCGGACATCTCGTTTCTCGACGGAATGCATAGAGCCGAGTATTTGCTACAGGATTTTATAAATACGGAACGCGCGTCGCGACCGCGTTCAGTAATCTTCATGCATGACTGCCTTCCGTCCAACCACCGCATGGCGCTCCGTACTCACGAGGTTGGGCGCGAAGATGAAGGCATATGGCAACATGCCTGGACTGGTGATGTATGGAAGATTATTCCGGTACTTAAAAACTTCCGTCCCGATCTGGAAGTCTTCGTTCTGGATTGCGCACCTACCGGACTCGTCGGTATCACCAACCTGGACCCGGGTTCCGATACTCTGAGTAAAAATCTTCAAGAGATCACTGGACTTATGCGTGATCTCGATCTCGAGAGTTACACCATCGATCGACTTTGGCAGGAGTTTCCCGTGCTCTCATCACAAGCGCTCATGGAGAGACCGGAGAACCTGACTTTGTATATGAAACTTCCTTGAACGAAAGATAAGCCAGAGCTATTTCGACGCATTCTTAAAGCATTCTCCTCAGCTCCAAATTGGCTGCATATCAGCAAACTGGACCAAAGATGATCTTCCTTCCTTCCGGTATTTCAACGCTATCGTTCTCAAAAGTAGGAAGCCGCGCACTGGCAAAACGGCCTAATTTTTGTCTTAGCAAGAGAGAATGTCTGTGATACGCGTGCTTCCTTTTAGTCAGAGTTGATTTTTGGAGATTTTTAGATGCGAGCAGTCCGAGAAGCCGAGACAGAGTCTCTACTCGCCGTGCACGCGCGGCGACGGCGCGAAATCGAGGCTTCGGGCTTATTCAGCTCGGCCCACTATCTGGAAATCAACCCTGATGTGGCAGCTGGAGGACTAGACCCTCTGGAGCACTATCTTCGCTATGGCTGGAAGGAAAGGAGGTCGATATCCGAGGATTTCGATCATGCGGCGTACTTTGCCGCCAACCCAGATCTGGACCCGACAACGACCGACCCGCTCGCTCATTGGGTTGAGAACGGCATTAGGGAGCGACGCCTGCTTCGCCCACTCTCCCAAGGTTTTTCGGTCAGGTTTATCAAAGCGGTATTGCTCCATTCGGAACTGTTTGACCCGGAATTTTACAGACTCGCTAATCCAGAAATCTCGTTCGGCGAAGTAGATCCGCTGGAGCATTACTGCACCATCGGCTGGCGGCAGCGTCGACGCCCGTCAGCAGAATTCGACACTAACCGATATCTCGCTAGCTATCCTCACGTCGTCGAACTTGATGTGGAGCCAGCCTGCTACTTTTACATTTTAGGTCAGGGTCAAGGGGACGAACTCCCTCCGTGTCAACTCCGGCGCTCTGAGCGACACGCTGCTGCGGAGCGCGTGCGCAAGAGCGGTTTGTTCGACGAGGCATTTTACCTGCGACGCTGTCCTGCCGTGCGGCACGCTGGGATTGATCCTGTCCTTCATTATCTCGTGCGCGGCTATGAGCTCCATCTCGAACCTGCAGAGGTCACTTTCGTTCGAAATTACATCGCATCTTTCCCCGACCTAAGACGTGTGGATTGCATTCCTCTCCTCCATTTTATCGATTGGGGTCATGCCGAAGGACGTTTCGTCCAGAGCGATGATACTCCGGTCCGATGGATCCAAACCGAGGGGGCGTTGCCGCTGCCGGACGACTCAATTTGGTTCGATATCATCGCCGGACGCGCTTTTTTCGGACGTTTTGGTTTTACATTTGAATCAGACGGGACGAGTCCCTATTTCAGCGATGCTGTCACGGAATTAGCGACCTCGAATATCAAGCTCGAGGTTGACCAGTTCCGGCCCGACGTGTCCATCATAATACCGGTTTATGGCCAATTGCATTTTCTTTTGGGTTGTCTTGACTCACTTGCTCGCCAAGAGGCGCAATGCTCGGTCGAGGTCATAGTAATCGATGACGCCTTTCCTGATCGGACCGAATCGGAGCAACTACTTTCCATTCCCTGGATCCAGTACCATCGAAGAGAAAAGAACGGCGGTTTTATCGATACATGCAACGATGGTGTTGCCAAATCGAATGGAAAGATCGCCATCTTGCTGAACAGTGATACGCGCGTCGCCGCGGGTTGGCTCGATGAAATCTTTAATACATTGCAGCGACGGCCTAAATCCGGCGTTGTAGGGTCAAAATTATTCAACGACGATGGATCACTCCAAGAGGCGGGCGGGATCTACTGGCAGGATGGCAGCGCCTGGAACTATGGCCGTGGTGACGACCCAAATCGGCCGAAATACTGTTTCGCTCGTCGTGTTGACTATATCTCTGGAGCTTCGATAGCAATATGGCGCAATCTGTGGGACGAACTTGGTGGATTCGACGAAATTTATCGTCCTGCTTACGCCGAAGATGCTGATCTCGCTTTCCGCGTCAGAGCCGCAGACCGCGAGGTATGGATGCAGCCATTCTCGCGCGTAATTCATTACGAAGGCAAAACCCACGGTCGCGACGAGCGTTCTGGAATCAAGGCATTCCAGGCCCAGAATATGCGACGCTTGAGGAAGCGATTTGCAAGCGAATTTGCAAAGTTTCGACCAAACGCTGAACGGCCGGATGAGGAAGCGAATCGCCTCGTAAAGCGTAGAATGCTCGTGGTCGATGCGCTCCTGCCGATGCCAGATAGGGACTCAGGCTCGTTTATTACAGCTAAAATGTTAGCCGCTTTCCAAGAGCTCGGGTTCGAGATTACATTCGTGGCGCAGCACTCATACCGATGGTCGGAGGCATATGCTGCTCCATTGCAGAAGAATGGGATCGAATATCTCTATGATCCCTACATAAAAGATTTCGCCGAAGTTATCGCCGCCAGGAACAACTTTGACTTTGTACTCGTTTTCCGACATACGGTCCTGTCACAGATTTATGACCAAATCCGTAGCCGCCTCCCTAAGTCTCGGATCATCTTTCACAATGTTGATCTGCATTATCTCCGCGAGCAGCGCGAGGCCGAATTAGTTGGTGACAAAGAAGGTCTCTTCTCCTCGGCCATCACCCAGACACAAGAGCTCGCATTGATTGCCCGGTCTGACTGCAACATAGTGCATACGGTGGTCGAAAAGAAGGTAATTGAAGAACAGCTGCCGCTTAAAAACATTATAGTTTTCCCTTATATCGCAGATGTAGTTCGAAATGAGAGGAAATTTGACGAACGCATGGACATTATGTTTCTCGGCGGGTTTTCGCATTTGCCAAATCAGGACGCCGTGAGATACTTTGTTAATGAAGTTTGGCCGTTGCTTGCTGGCAGACTTCCGGAAAACAGTCGTTTCCTTATAGTAGGGGCGGATCCGACGCCTGAGATCGAGACCCTGGCTGGAGATCGGGTTGTAGTTACTGGACAAGTCCCGGAACTTGGCCCGTGGTTTGCACAAGCCCGGGTCTTTGTTGCACCATTGCGATACGGGGCCGGGATTAAAGGTAAGTTGATCCAGAGCCTATCTCACGGTGTTCCTTGCGTCGCGACGCCGATTGCGAGCGAGGGGGTCGGGGTAGAAGATGGAGTTCATTTTCTATCGGGCGAGACGTCCCAGGAACTCGCGGATGCGATACTTCGCTTGTATACAGATCAAGAATTATGGCGAAGCCTACAGACGACCGGTTATGAGTTTGTTGAGGAACGTTACTCCTGGCGGCGTTGTATGGATCTCTGCCGCCTTTCACTTAATGTTGCCGATGAAACATGGCTAAAGCGCCACGCGCACAGGCGGAAAACGCTGTTGCGTTCAATCTTGGAGGATAATGGCGATGTTTCTTCCGTTAGGTGAGGCATTGGACGCAATTTCAATAGGACGCACTGTATGAAGGGCCGAGGGTGGGCCCGGTGGAACAAGCGCCGCACGAATCGTGGCGCTCTTTCTGCCCACCTGCCGCAGGTCGAGACCCTCGTCGATATCGGCTGCACAGCCTGCTCGTGCTGGTCGGGCACGCTGCACCGGATCGGTGGGGACGTCTCTGAGTGCCTCCACATGGTGCCGGCGCAGTTCCGGGTGCTGGTGATCCGCCGCCCGCGCTACGCCTGCCGGGCCTGCGGGGACGCGATCGTGCAGGCCCCGGCACCGGCTCGGCTGATCGAGGGCGGTCTATCCACCGACGCTCTCGTCGCGCAGGTACTCGACTCCAAATACGCCGACCACCTGCCGCTCTACCGGTAGGGGCAGATCTTCGGCCGCCGTGGCGTCAGCCTCGACCGCTCGACGCTGGCCGACCGGGTCGGACGCGCAGCCTTCCTCCTCCGGCCCGTGCACGAGCGGCTCTTGGGGACGCTGAAGCGCTCGGGCAAGCTGTTTGCCGACGAGACCGCGACACCGGTGCTCGATCCGGGCCGCGGCCGCACCAAGACCGGCCAGCTTTGGGCGTATGCTCGCGACGACCGGCCCTGGGGCGGGACCGATCCGCCCGGCGTCGCCTACGTCTACGCGCCCGACCGCAAGGCCGGACGGCCGATCGCGCATCTCTGCGGGTTTGCAGGCGTGCTCCAGGTCGACGCCGCCACAGCTACGAGACGCTGGCCAAAGGCGGCGCAGTGGCTGACCTGCTGCTGGAGCCATGTGCGTCGGCAGTTCTATGACCTCGCTGCCGCCTCGCCGATCGCCACGGAGACGCTCTCCCGCATCGCCGCGCTCTACCGGATCGAGACTGAGATCTACGAAAACCACCTTGTGAGAGAAGATTAGCGAAATCTCGACAAGATTATGCTTAGCTTAAACCATAGTGGGACCCCGGGCTAAGCGACGTCTCAACGACGTATTTGGCGAGTGCCTCCGTCGTCATGTACCTACGGAGTCTTGAGAAGATTCGATCTTCAAATTCTTTCCAAATCTGAAATCCGCAACTAGTACTAAAATATTCGACGCCATGAAACCCGATCAAGCGCCTAATTTCGATAAGTTCATACTTTGGCATAAAATACATCGTCCAAGCGGGGCAGCTCTCTAGATCAATAAAATCCGGAATGCAACGATTTGCCATAATCTCATAATGACGCAGACAATCCCAGCCTGCCTTTTTCATCGTAGTGCCAAACAGGCTCGCGGAGTAGTCAGAATAATAATCCCTTTCATTATCAAAGATATATGTTGTTCGATCTCGAGGGTCGATATGTGCTCGGCTTGCTATTTTTTTAGGGACCTCGCCAAGTAATTTCTCCGCCGGAATAGCAAATTGAATAGGGAAGCCAGTCCTAAAGGGCTCAGCCATTTCTCTTTTGAAATAAAGCCCTCTGCCGAGCAGGCTGGTCACAACTATTTGATCATCCTCGCCATCAACAAACACGATTTTTTCGCTACTGTAATTTGCGAGAACTTCGTTAATGTATGCAGTGCAGCGTCTTACACTTCCGAAAATAACGAGATCAAAAAACCTGTTGCGAATTTTTGCAACGACGTCGCTTCGGTCCACGCGGCAGTCGTCGTCGAGCAGTCCGAATATAGTGAACCCACTCCCATAGAGCGCCGATTTCTGAACGCTGCCTTCAGGCATGTCCGCCCGGTACATATGCCGGACACGAGCGACGTCCACG
This sequence comes from Methylobacterium sp. CM6257, assembly GCF_054611515.1. Lineage (NCBI taxonomy): Bacteria > Pseudomonadati > Pseudomonadota > Alphaproteobacteria > Hyphomicrobiales > Methylobacteriaceae > Methylobacterium > Methylobacterium sp. CM6257. Next base: position 3,780,472 of record NZ_CM137735.1, on the reverse strand, counting down.
ACTCCATCTCCGTACACAGAACGGAGGCCATGCAATAGCATGTCACACTGATAATCTTCCACCTCGCCGCCAGAGACAAACAATATATTCATATATATAGCAGCTCTTATCCGCTCTTTTGCGTGGGCTAGCCTGAGATTGTCCTACGGCCATCAGCAAGAGAATTCGGCTTGCTGCACACCACGCTTGGCTGTTACAAGGAAATTGCAGCGAACCTGATCGCATCCTTATACCGTGCGGAAGCTTGGTGCAACATGAGAAAGGGAGGAAATTTCGTTGAGCTGGGAACTTGCAAGCGAAATCCATTCGGTAATGAATTTAGGCGATCCACAAAGAGCATTAGATGCGATTGAAGCGCAACGCGCGAAGCTGATCGAGCAAGCCTGGTTCGTTGCGATCATTGAAGCTCAATGCTTCGATCAACTCGGCAACGCAGCCCGCGGAGCTGAGATTCTTGAGCAGCAGATAGCAAAAGGTCAGTCTCAGCCTTGGATATACTATAACTTGGGCGCGATCTACCGGAACATTGGCGAAAAGTCGAAAGCAGAGATAGCGTACCGTGAAGCTCATAGTCTTTGGGGCTGGAAAGAAAGCAAAATAAAGGGCTATACTTTCACGCACGACTTTTTCGCCCCTAATATAACAAACTGGACCAAGTGGTTCGGCCACTACATCACTCAAAAGCCTATTCGGTGCCTGGAGATCGGAAGCTGGCAGGGAGGCTCAGCTACCTGGCTGCTGGATAACGTCGTAGGACCACGTGGTGGAGCCTTGACCTGTATAGACACGTTCGCAGGCAGCTCAGAACACGCGCCCTGGATCGACAGTTTGGGCGTCACTATCGAAGAAATCTTTGACCGCAATATCTGCGCCAGCGGGTTCGAGAAAGCCGTCCGAAAGATCAAGGGATTTTCGCAGGACGTTTTGATGGCGCTTCATAATGAAAAATTTGATTTTTGCTATATAGATGGGGCACACGAGGCGAAGTATGTTCTGCAGGATGCCGTCCTCTGCTGGCGGCTTACCAGTTCAAATGGCTTTATACTTTTCGATGATGTTGATTTCCGCTTTCCCGAGCGCCCGAATCAAGACTCTGTCCATGCAATAGACAGCTTTGTAAAGATCTTTGATGACGATCTCGAGGTGATTGAAACTGGGCGGCAGCTACTAATCCGGAAACTATAGTTTATACGCTCGAATCCGCCGCCTCAGCCGTAGACAACAATTTTTCGAAATAACTTATGGTTCTTGCGAGGCCCTCTCGCAGTGGAATCGTGGGGGTCCAGTCGAGAGTCTGTTGCGCCAGGCTGATGTCGGGCCGGCGCTGCTTAGGATCGTCTACTGGTAGGGATGCATAGACTATTCTAGAGGACGACCCAACGATATCTATGATGACCTCGGCAAGTTGCCGGATTGTAAACTCACCGGGATTACCTAGATTGATTGGGCCAGTCACGCCGAGGTCAGTTCCCATCATTTTGTTAAGCCCAACTACTAGATCGTCCACATAACAGAACGAACGCGTCTGTTGCCCCTCTCCGAAAATTGTGATCGGCCTCCCTCTTAGAGCTTGCACTATAAAGTTTGAGACCACCCTCCCGTCATTCAGTTGCATACGCGGTCCATACGTATTGAAAATCCGCACGATTTTAATCGGAACTCCATGCTGCCGATTATAGTCATAGAACAGCGTCTCTGCGCACCGCTTACCCTCATCATAGCAGGAACGTGGCCCAAGTGGATTGACATTTCCCCAGTAGCTCTCCGGTTGCGGATGCACCAGCGGATCGCCGTAGACTTCCGAAGTAGAGGATTGAAGGATCTTTACCTTCAGGCGCTTGGCAAGGCCAAGCATGTTGATCGCTCCGATGACACTGGTCTTTGTGGTTTGAACTGGGTCGAATTGATAGTGGATTGGCGATGCCGGGCAGGCGAGATTGTAGATCTCATCGACCTCAACCGAGAGAGGGTGCGTCACGTCGTGTCGTAGCAGCTCGAATCGCTTATCGTCGAGTAGATGTACGATGTTCTGTCGGCGGCCGGTGAAGAAATTGTCGACGCAGAGTACCTCGTGGCCTTGCTGGAGCAATAACTCGCTTAGATGCGACCCGAGAAAGCCCGCACCTCCAGTGACTAAGATCCTTAAGTTTTTCAAAACATAATCTCCCTCGGCTGCTGTCGCTTCCGCGTGTTCAGAACGGGCCGCGTCTGATCACCTGTATCCGCGTTCTAGATTAGACTCGGCTCGGCAGATCGCAATTTACAAAATGTCGGATAACGATCGGGGCTCTGCGGCGTAGAGGCAAGTTTTGTCGGGCGCGGGAGTTAACCCCGGCCCTCTTAAACCCGGCGGCTTGAGGTGATTGAGGCGAATTTGCCTCAGCATGTCGACGTTGGATAGGGTTAGTAACGTCGCATTTTAAATAAATCCTCGACAAGCACCTTAAAGCATTCTGACGACGTTGTTGAAAAGGTCGGCAGAACTACTTCCGAAAAATCGCAATCGTAATCCAATGCCGCCATCGCATCTAAGATTTCGTCATATCTCTCGAATAATACTTTATTGTCAGGATCCAAATTATAGATTACGGCCATACCGGAGGGCGGAATATCGGAGAGCAATACGATTTTCAAGTCAGGGCGAAATTTTCTCAATACGTGCGTCGCCTTAAATACATCGCCCATCCAATAAGCTCCTACGTTCTGCTCGCGAGATGCCTCCTGAGCCGTCTTCGGGTAGATGTCGTGGACGGCAATTACGCTTTTATTATGGGATATCGATTCTGCATTGCGAATATCGCGGATTACAAACTCAGCATGGTGCATCCCGTCCACAAAAGTGAAGTCGACAGGTTTGCCCGTTACATTTTGTATTTGTTTCTTCTCAAAGAACTCGTCGCTTCCGATCCTGAAAAGAGCCGCATGCCAGCTAAACTGAATGTTTTCACTTATATTAAATTCGGGATCCACTCCGATCAACAAATCGGCACGCGGCGCGTCGAATAATGTTCTTCCGGTTGCAACTCCTATCTCCAGGTAAATTGATGGTCGAAGTATGATCTTCAAAAACTGCAAAAACTCGTGGTGGAACGGAAACATTATCGTATCCTCGGTTGTTGCGAACTTATAACCTGTCGGAGGTGCGTAACCATTGAGCAAGTGTGTCAGGTATCTCCCATGCGTTTACGAGCGGGGGTATGAGGCCACACTGCGGAGGGTGCTTGGGCCCTTCTACCGATGGTGTAAAGGCCGGACCAGAACTGGGCTACGCGAAGTTGGCAGCTTCCGCAACGAAAGGAATCCGATTGAGACTGCGTTAGATGATTTTCGCCTTATGGACCGGCCGGGCCTAAATCTCGCCCTAGCCGGCCTGATGCAGCTGGAGATTTCAGCTTCAGTAGCGTCTGTTTAAATGGCTGATTTCCCGCGAGGATCTGTCGGGGTTACAGCGGGTAATCCCCTGGGACCGATCACATATGTCTCGAACAAGGGTGTGAAGCACTCCCGACCCTTGCTTGATTTACACGGAGGGAGCCAATTTGATCCGAGACACCTCTTTACACCGGGCCGGTGCTGGCAGCGTCAACCGGGAGGTTCCCCGGTGTCGCGTCGGACAACTCGACCGCCGACGAGGCGCTTGTACGGGCTCGCTCGGCCGCCTGGCAGCGGGCGTCGGTGCGGGTCCCTAATGCCCATGTGCCGGTCGCGCACCCGCCGAACGCGGGCGATCAAACCGACGTCGACCGCCGTTTTGGCCGCGTGACAGGGTCGGCACAGCACCTGACAGTTCTCCAATGAGGCGTCCTCCGTCAGCGCGGCCGGGACAATGTGGTCGTAGTGGAACCGCCCGACCTGAAGCGCGCATGGACAGCGGCTGCCGTCCGTGAGGAGCCCCTCGCAGCGCCCGTCAGCTCGGGCGAGGGCGGCGCGCAGCACCGCCTTGCTGAACTCCCGTCGCGCCATCACGCCACCCCCGCAGCAATGTCTGCTATTGGCCCGCCCAGGTCAGCGGCGATCTCGGCGCGCTCAGACCGGGTCTCGGCCAACCGGTAGGCGTGCAGTTCGCGCGCACCGAGCCCGGCACAGGCGGCAAGCCAGCCGAGGAAGCCGGGATCGCCAGCCTCGCAGGCGCGGGCCGCGACAATCGAGGCCTGCCCGTGCTCATCGCGAGCGACCGCGAGGGTGACCGCCGCCTGCTCGGCGACGAGGTCGGGGGCGTCAAGCGGTTGGATGACCACGACGTAGCGGCGGCCGGAGCGCCCACGCCAAACACTCATGGCGAGAGCAGGCGCGCCGCGCAGGCCAGCCTTCGTGCGCAGGCGCTCCTCGCGCACAGTGCTGCGGACGGCGCGGTCAGCCTTCAACTCGCGCAGGGCAGCCGCCCAGGAGATGGTGCGGTTCGACATCGTCGCCCTCACGCGCTGAGCGGGATGACGGCGACACGCGGCTCGTCAAACGGCCGCGAGTGCAAATGCGCGGTTGAGGGGGATCCAGCAGGGCAGGGGGCCGGCTGAAAGCCCGCTGGGACCGAGGAGAGGGTCTGGATGTGACCCTGAGTAGGAGAAGGCATGCTGTGCTCCGAGTCGTCGGCGGGACCTGCCCCGCCACCAACCCGACCCCGCTGTCGGCCCGTGGGACCGGCGGGGTTGAGGCACGCACGCCGCTGCTCTCAGGCGTGCTGGCTGCTCAGCGTCAGCCCGAGGGCATGAACCAGCCCCGGCCACCGGTCACAGCGGCTAGGTCGCGCACGATCGACTCACCGCCGCGAACGCTTATCGCGCGCAGATGCGTGATAATGAAAGCCAGCCCAGCGCTTGGCAGCTTAGATTTCCGACCCATCGGATCTGTCACTCGGGTTCTGAGTGCGTCGCTCTGTGAGCATTGACGCTCCGTTGGCCGCAGCAGTCCAGTCTAGATCGACGTCAGCTGCGATTTTTCGGCAGGAATTTTTATGCGCGATTTGCGCAGATTATTTCGCAACTGATTGCAATATACACGTGGGATGGTGGAGGGTCATGAGCCGAAACTCAACACTGACCCGGAAGGGAGGTGGGTCGGGAGCACTTCTGGGATTACCACCGTCCTACTTGCTGCTCCTTTTATCGGCAGCGATTGCCCTGACCGATATGGTCCACCCATAGCGCCGGCCATGGAGGCACGCATGGGCCGCTCCCTCCGCATATTGAACATCAACGTGACGTTGTGGCCACACAGCTGACCACAAATCTGTGTAAGCTATTCCTCGAGACCATTGACGCCGGGTGACAAGCCGTGGATCGGCCGCAAGGTACAGGAACTGATCGTAATTTGACTTGGCAGGCCTTGCAGCCGCGTGAGCATAGATGGCGCGCGCTCGGCCAGAGACCTGTTATTGCTTGGCTCACCGGACTTTCTGGCGCAGGCAAGTCGAGCATTGCCAATGCGGTCGACCGGGAGCTTACAAAGTCCGGAATAGCTACCATGGTGCTTGATGGAGATAATCTTCGGCATGGGTTGAATAAAGATCTCGGCTTCACGGATACCGACCGAGCTGAGAACGTTCGCCGTGCTGCGGAGACTGCTAGACTTATGGCAGAAGCCGGTCTTGTGACAATCGTGTCGCTGATCTCGCCGTTCCGTGCGGAGCGAGAGGCTGCGAGGACAACTGCAGGTGATATCCCGTTTCTGGAGATTTTCATCGACACCCCCCTGAAGCTTTGTGAGGCGCGGGACCCGAAGGGCCTCTATGGTCGCGCGAGATCGGGTGAGATCCCGAATTTTACCGGCATCTCCGCTCCCTATGAGGCTCCGCTTCAGCCAGATCTGACCCTCGCCACAGCGGGTCGGCCCGTCATAGCCTCGGCGCAGCCGCTAATCGAAGCGCTGTTGAGGTTAAGTGCCGCGAACGATGACCATGCCAGAACAACAAGTTCGAAAGTAGGCACTCAGACACCGTCCTGGCTGTATTATTGATCTTGTAGTATAAATCCTTTACGACTCTCAAATATGACTGGAAATATCGTATTACATATTGGGCCGCATAAGACCGGGACAACAGCCATCCAGCGGATGCTGTTTTCTCAGTCTATTGCGAAAGATTGTGAGTTTGTTTACCCGTTCGTAAGCCCAGATGAAATTGGGCAGCATACGTTTGCCCAGCTGGCCTGCGATCCGATGCGACCAGAATTTTCCGAAATGCTCAAGGTTCTCAAGTCCACAGCCAAGACGTGTATACTGTCCAGCGAGGAGCTTTGCTATCTGCCGGACGCAGGCATGCGGAGGCTGCGAAAGGCTCTTCCAGATGCAAACGTAACCATTGCATACTACCAGCGGGATATCTTGTCACTATTGCAATCATGGTGGCAGGAGAAAATCAAGCATGGTAGCACGCAGACGTTATTAGAATTTTCGTTCGCCTGCCTACTCGCCCCGCAACACTTGCATTTGCTTGTCCCAGATACCTTGCTTAGCGGTTGGGCGTCTGTTTTCGGCAGGGATGCGATCAGAATTTTTCGATACGACCATATTCCTGACGTCGCAAGACAGTTCGCGTGCGATTTTCTCAGTCTTGAACTTCCGGTTGAGGCACTAACGGCAAGCAATCGTTCGTACGATCATTTAGACTGCGAAATGATCCGCTTCTGGAATATGCACGGATTTTGGGGCGCGGGAGTTATCCAATCACCAGACTATCATGAAGTCCGTGCTGAGCTTGTCGAGAGATCTGGTGAGTTCTCGGAAAAATTTAGTTTGGATTACGGCCGAAAGGAATTCTCCGGGATTGAGGACATCCTGATTTCGCGCTGGGGTGATCGCATCGAAGGGTTTGATGGAGGCCGATTGTTTCATATACGAGAGAAGTCTTACTCATACATTCGACCAGATTTTTGGGCGGCAAATCCTGACTTCTTAAAAGAGATGCGCGAGTTTGCGCTGCAACGTCCGGCCTATAGTCAGAGAAAGTAGGCGTTTACGGTCTGTTCGAAGAAAGTGGGAGTAGCGGAAGAGTTGTCGCGTGGACGCCCGCAAACAGTTAGATATTATTCTAAGTGCTTGTGATCTACAGTGCGAACGAAAGAGGCGGCGATGTTTACGCGCAGAGGCTGCCGGCGAAGGTGGGCCGCGCTTCGGCTTACGAAGCCGTCACAATCCGAGGACGTCGTCGGTAGGTTAGACCGGCATCACGGTGTCGGAACGATCCAATCCGCTTGGCCATGGTGCGATCCTTCAGCCTCACGGATGGCACGACCGCCCGTCACCTCCTCGTACCGCCTCACGATCAGGTCGATGTAATGCGGGTCGATCTCGACCCCGTAGCACCGTCGCCCCGTCCGCTCGGCCGCGATCAGCGTCGAGCCCGAGCCCAGGAACGGGTCGAGGACGACCTCATCTCGCCCCGTGAGATCGAGCAAGGCGTCCGCGAGCAACGCGACCGGCTTGACCGTCGGATGATCCTGCAGGCCCTTCCGCGAGCCGGATCCGAGCGACGAGGCCCCGGGATAGGTCCAGAGGTTCGAGCGCCAGCGGCCGCCCCGGCCCATGCCGACGTTGTTAACGTGCGCCTCCTCGCCCTTCTTGAACAGAGGGAGCAGCTCGTGCTGCGAGCGGTACAAACTGCCCATACCGGCGTTCGTCTTCGCCCACACGATCAAGTTCAACGGCGACAGGGCCAACGCAGCCGCCGCATGTTGAACCACGTGCAGCCCGCGCCAGTCGATGAAGGTGCCGAACACGCCGCCCTCGACGAGGTGGGGCAGAGCCGTCCCGATCCACTCCAAGTTGAACGTCCGGAACTCCGCCTCGCTCATCTCACCGCTGGCCATGGCGAATTCGCGGTGGTCACCGCCCGTCACATGCCCGCGGATCGGCACGTTGTAAGGCTCGTCCGTCAGGAGCAGGCGCGCACGCTCCGCTCCCATGAGTGCTGCCAGCACGGCTAGATCGCGGGCATCCCCGCAGATCACCCGGTGCCGACCGAGCACGAATACATCGCCCGGCCGCGCCACCGCTGCTGCGTCCGCCGACGGTGTCAGCGGGCCGGGCTCGACGGTCTCGGGCTCATCCTCCAGGAGGACCTGGTCGATCTCGCACTCGGTTGTCAGTGGGCGTTGAATACTCCCTGATTGTGGGGACCGAAAATTCCCTGGTTGGTGCCCTGGCCTGAGTGCGCGGCGGGCACCCCGCGTCCCCGGGCTTATCCATCCTCCGCCATCATGCCCGCCGATGCGTATCGGCCGGGAGCGACGAGGATGGTCCTGCTGGGAGAACTCCTCATGATCCTCGACCTGCACCGCCAGGGTCTGTCGATCACCGCCATCGCCCGCCGGACCGGGCGCGATCCAAAGACCGTCCGCAAGTACATCGCGCGCGGCCTCGAACCGCCCGCCTACGGTCCACGCCAAGCCGGACGCCCGAGCAAGCTCGCCCCCTACCTCGTCTATCTGCGCGAGCGCGTCGCCGCCTTTCCTGATCTCAGCGCCGTGCGCCTGACCCGCGAGCTGCGGGAGCGCGGCTATACGGGGGACTACACCGCCGTAAAGCGGTTCGTGGCCGCGATCCGGCCGCCCGAGGCCCAGCCCTACGAGGTTCGCTTCGAGACGCCCGCCGGCCAGCAGGCGCAGGTCGACTTCGCCCGCTTCGAGGTCTCCTTCACGGACACACCGGGCGCGACCTGCATCGTCTGGCTGTTCTCGCTCGTGCTCGGCCATTCCCGGCATATCGAGGCACGCTTTGTCCTGCATCAGGACCTGCAGACCCTGCTGCGCTGTCACATCCAGGCGTTTGCCGCGATGGGCGGCGTGCCGATCGAGATCCTCTACGACCGCATGAAGACCGCGGTCACCGGCGAGGAAGCGGACGGCCACATCGTCTACAACCGATCCCTGCTGGCGCTGGCCAAACACTACGGCTTCCTGCCGCGTGCCTGCCGCCCCTACAGGGCCAAAACCAAGGGTAAGGTCGAGCGGCCGTTCTCCTACATCCGCCAGGACTTCTTCCTGGCCCGCTCATTCCGCAACCTTGACGACCTGAACCTCCAGCTCAAGGTCTGGCTCGACACCGTCGCCAACGTTCGCCTGCACGGCACCACGCAGCGGATCGTCTCGGAGGCCTTCGCCGCCGAGAAGCCCGAGTTGCAGCCGCTGCCGGCCGTGCCCTTCAATGCCCTGCTCAAGCTGGAACGGCGCGTCAGCCATGACGGCCTCGTCTCGATCGGCGGCAACTACTACAGCGTGCCGGACCGGACGCGGCGGGTCGTCGAGGTGCACCAGCTGCCCGACACGATCCGTATCCTCGACGGCGGCCGGCTCGTGGCGAGCCACCCGATCCTGGAGGGCCGGCGACAGTACCGCGTCGATCCCGACCATCGACAAGGCGCGGCCGCTCGGGCCATGCGGCACGGCCATCCCGACAGCCTGACGATCGGTTGCCGGGGCGATCACGTCGCCCGGCGCTCGCTGTCGGTCTACCAGGCCGTCGGCGAGCGGCTCGCCGCCGGGATCGAGGGCCGGTCATGACCCGCGCCGCCCCCTCCCATGCCACCACGACCCTGGACAGCATCAAGCGCAGCTTGGTCGGCCTGCGCATGCCGCGCGCCCTGGAAGTCCTCGACGCCGCGATCCGGCGCATCGAACAGGGTGAGATCGACGGCATCTCTGCCCTCGACGAGATCCTGACCGAAGAACTGACGTTGCGCGAGAACCGCCGGGTGAAGACCGCCCTGCTCGTGGCACGCCTGACCACGATCAAGACGCTGTCGGGCTTCGACTTCGCTTTCCAGCCCTCCCTCGACCGGGAGCGGATCATGGCGCTGGCGGAACTGACCTTCATCGATCGGGCCGAGGTCGTCCATCTCCTCGGCCCGCCCGGCACCGGCAAGAGCCATCTCGCCACGGCGCTTGCCGTCGAGGCGGTAAAGGCCGGGCGCAGCGTCGTGTTCTCGACGCTGGCTGATCTGATCGCTTCGCTGGCCAAAGCTGAGCGCGACGGCGCGTTGCGCGAGCGGATCCGCTACCTCAGTCGGGCCTCCCTCTTGGTGGTGGACGAGATCGGGTACCTTCCCGTCGTTCCGGGTGGGGGCAACCTGTTCTTCCAGCTCGTCAACGCGCGCTACGAGAAGGGCGCGATGATCCTGACCTCGAACCGCGGCTTTGCCGAATGGGGAGAGGTATTTGGCGATCCCGTGGTGGCCACGGCTCTGCTGGACCGCCTGCTTCATCACGCCGTCGTCGTTCAGATCGAAGGAGCGAGCTACCGGCTGCGCCAGCATGGCGAACTTGTGCCCGAGCACGTCCGCTCGAAGGCACTCATCACCCCACCGCCCCCTCCACGCCGCCGTGGCCGGCCACCAAAGAGCGCGACCCTCGATCACAGCGCCGGCTGATCACCGTCGACCACCAAACCCGCCGATCAGGGAATTTTCGATGCCCATAATTGCGGAGACTTCGGTGCCCGTTGACACTCGGTGAAGCCCGTCACTTCGAGCGCGCCATCCTCGAGCGCGAGTTCCTCGAACTCCAGTTTCAGCTCGTCCAAGTCCCAGCCGCCGCGCTCCTGCAGCCGGTTGAGCGCCAGCCGCAGAGCGCGCTGCTCGCTCGGCGTGAGGTGGTCCGCGACGATGCAGGGAATGACGCGCAAACCTACGAGCTTCGCCGCCTCGACGCGGGCCACGCCGTCGAGGATGCGATCCTGCGCGTCGATCAGCACCGGATCGCAGAAGCCGAGAGCGCGGATCGAGGCGGCCACGCGCTCCACCTGGGCAGCGTCGCGCTTGCGCACCGCGCGGGCCGGTACCGTCAGTGCCCCGGGTGGGCGCTGGACCAAGGCGAGGCTCGGGGCCAAGTCGTTGCGCACGCGGCCCGCCGCAGGAGCGGGCCGATCCAGGGCCGCCCGACGTCGACGGCTCTTGCCGTGCAGAGAGCCGACCAAGAGGTCAGCGCCACCTAAGCGGTCTCGCGTCGCACGTCCCATGACCGCTCTCCCTTTCGCGCGCTTCACCGACGGCCGATTAGACGGCCCCCCGGCCTCCGACCACCCCGACCGCCTGGGTGCCCAAGATCATCATCGGCCCTGTGCTTCTCGCCGGCGCCGATCGGCCTGAGCCTCAGCCACGAGCCGCCACTGCTGAATGACCAGCGCGGCCTCCCACTCGGCGTCGCTGTAGGGCGACGCGCCCGCGTATGGCAGTGGCTCCCCGATGCCGAAGGCGTCGTACAGGATGGTGTCGATCTCGCGGACCTTGCGGAACGCACCGCCGCCCGTGGACATCCCGGGCTGCCAGCCGGGCGGCCGCGGCGCCCAGAACCATCCCACGCGCTCAAGCCCCGGCGCTTGCGTCGGCCGCTGCAGGTACTGCGCCCGAAAATTGTAGGCATCGATCTCGCGCAGGATCGCGACCAGGGCCTCTGTCCCCTCGCGATCCGGCAGCAACGGCTCTCCCCTCCGCCGCATCACGGTGCGCCGCTGCTGGAGCGGCCACGCCTCGTCCTCAAGGGCTACGGCCGGCAGCACCACCTCGGTCCATACCTGGCGCCTGCGGACGTGACCCGTCAGATCGTCCAGGTGCACGCGCTGCATCACGAGCACGATCGCGCTTCCGGCCTTGTCATTCAGCCGCGGCACGATCTCGTCGTCATACCAGGCGTTGACACCGTCACGTTCCGCGTCGTCCTGAGCTCGGTGCGGCGCGATCGGATCGTCGATGACGATGAGGTCGGCACCGCGTCCGATCAGGCTCTGGCCGACCGCCCGGTAGAGAATGCCGCCGCCATGCGGCAGGATGATCTCGCCAGGGGTCACGGTTGGCCGCAGGTGCGGGAAAAGAACCCGGCACCGCTGGGTGCGCATCAGCGCGACAGCCCGGCGCTGCAGCTCCGCGGCCAAGGCGCGCGTGCCGGCGACGACGATGATCTTGCGCCTCGGATCCCAACCGAGGGCGAAGACCACCATCGCGACCGAGGCACAATGCGATTTGAGGCTGCGCGGCGGGGCGTTGAGGAGCAGGCGGGTGGTGCCGCGATCGAGACAGCCCTGCAGCGCATCGGCCATGACGTCGATGTGCCAGCTGGTGCCGAGATCATGGTGCGGAAATTGCTCGTGAAATGCGAGCTTGGTGAAAGAAGCGAGGTCATTGCGATAGAGCCGCTCGTGGAGTGAATCCATCGTCACGCCTCCGATGTGTCATCAGCATCGAGCGGAGCGAGTGTGGTAGCGAGCTCAGCTAGGATCTTGCGGTCGTAGGGCTTGGCCCCAAACGGATCAGGCTTGCCGCTCTCGCGCATATGCCGAAAAACAAGTTCTCGAGCGCGTGAATCGCCGTTCGCCGCCGCCTTCACGACGTTCATCACGACCAACTCGCGCAGGGTGATGCGTGCTTTCCGGCTCTCACGCGTAACCGTCACGAGTTGATCAAGTTGTTGCTCGAATAATGTATCAATGTCCTTCGAACGTCGCGAACGCCCACGCGGATTCCCGGAAACGCCCGGCTTAAACCGTGTGTGGCGTGGCGGCTTCCCGTAGCCGACCTCGTATCCATCATCTGCCATAGTCGCGATCCCGAACGCGGAACTGGGCTACGACATCGCTCCAGTTGCTCGGTGGCTGGGTCGGTTGACGCCCGCGCTTGCGCACCGGTGCGTGTTGAACGAGTTCGGTGACGCGGACGGCAAGCTCCGACAGCTCCATCACGAATGCACCGAAGGTTCCGTTGGCTAGCTCCTCCGAAAGGAACATTCCGAGCTTCTCAGACCCATCCAGAGTTTCAACGCAGTTGAGCCGCTCGCCTTCTCTTAGTGACTGCCCAAAATATGCTACAGCATCCTCGGTCGCCTCTACGCGACGCAAGAAGAGAAATATCTTCCGGAGATTCCGCCTCTCTCGCAGCGACAAGCCTTGGTCAGACGCGTTGGATTGCGTAAAAATCGTACGGCCGCGTGTTTGTAGATCAACATTAGCCTTTTCAAAGGCACCCTTAAGCTTGTCTTGGATCGTGGCAACGAGTTCAATAACCTCTCCTTGCTTGAAGCCGGAGCGGGTCAGTTCATGCGCAATAGCGAGGTTAAACACGCGAAAAGGGGTGTACTGGACCTCATGGCCTGTTCCGGCCGGCAGTTCGTCGTAGAACGCTGGGATACAGGCTGGATGCAGACCTTGGCTGGCGCGAGCACGCGCGACGTCCTCGTCGAGAAGGCGCCTGACGCTGGCGGCCAGCCGGGGAGGGATCGGTTTATCGAGGCGCAGGTGCGCTGTGTCTGACGCTTCATACAGAAGCGCATAGACGAGCTGGATAGCCTGCTGGCGAGTCACGGTCATGGCGTCGAACATATAGACACCGATCGCGGTTTCAATAGGACCGGCCGGTCGCATCCGATCGCTAGCAAATCCCTGACAACGCGCAGTTGAGTCCCTGCTAAAACGGGAAAATTCCCTACACCAGCATGACGGCAATTTCGAAGTTAAGTGCTTGAATTATCGCCGTTCTACCGGCTGATCCGTTGCCAAAGAAACGCGATTTGGCGCTCAGTTCCCTGTTGAGCAGGCCTGACGCGAACGTTTGGCTTGGCCCTAGGTAATGAATACGTAGACGAGGGGGAGTGAAGGCCTGATAGGCACCGCCTCATCGCTCGTAGCGGGCGGACAGAGGGCGCGAGCGGTCGACCGCACGATCATTCCCGTCCCGAGCGCACTGATGCTGCCGATCATCCGGCAGATGTCGTCGCTGACCTGACGCGCAGAGCAGGATCAGGCCGGCTTGGGCGGAGGCTCGATACGACCTTCACCGCGAGGCTTTATCTCTGTTCAGCGTCCGCCGCGAGCGGAGAGGGCCGAATCCACGCTGCCGGAGAGCTGGCTCGGGGTCCCCAGCTGCGTGCCGTTCGGATTCGAGTTCAGGTCAAGATCCGGCGAGGCGAGGCCTCCAGGTGCCGGGTTTGTCGGCTGGGCCGGCTCGAACACCGGCTTGCCGCCGGCCAGAGGCGTTACCACTCGTTCCGGTCGGATCTGATCCTCGCACAAGCCCTGGCAGATCGGCTCGACCAGATCGGTCTGCTGGCAGATCGGCCGCATCACGCCCCTGACGCAGGTACACCGGCACAGTGCCCATGCTTGGCTGGGCAGGAGCAGGAGAGCGCAGAGCAAGAGGATCGACCGCATGGCGCACTGCCTTGATGATGCCGCTTCGACCAAGCGGTGGGAGATGGTAGCAGGCTGGCGCGCCGGTCGCGAGGCGTGGCTTCAGATAGTGGGAACGGCCGCTGACCGTTGAAGGCCGCTCACTCCGCCGCTTCAATATCGCGATGAGCATCTTCGTCGGCCGAGGACTCGTCGGACGGATCGGCCTCCGCTTCAGGCTCCTCCTCCGACCCCGCCGCGGCGGTGAAGAAGTCGCCGTTCCGGACAGCCTCGCCACCCGTTACCATCATACTCAGGTAGGTATTGAGGGTGTTCGGCGCGACGTCCGGCAGCCGTTCGGCGATCTCGGCATGCGACAGGCCCTGTGGGCCAGCGCTGCCGAGAAGGGCCTTCAGCCGCCCTTTGGCCGAGTTCGCCCGCGGGCCGCGGGCCCCACGCCGGCCGCCCTGCCCGGACGAGGCCCGCTCGCCGGCAGGCGCCCGCGATCCCTCGGACGGGTGAAGGAGCCCGGAAGCCTCCAGCGGAACGCCTTCCACAATCGAGGTCAGGGCAGCCTCGGCAGCACGCAGCTTCGTCAGCTCCGCCGCGATCCGCTCGTAATCGCTCTGGAGAGCAGCCCTGCGCGCCCGCACGTCGACCAGAGCCTTCGACAGGGTGTTGTCCTCAGCCATCGGATGGCCTCATCGTCTAAATTTTCTCGTTCGGGGCCATAGGTCACAGGCCCTTCGAGCGTCAACAGCGGTCCAAGGTGTGCCGACTTCGCTTCAGGACCCTCGGAGATGCAGCCCGAGTTGTAGGGACAGCGCTCCATGGCATAGAGACATTTGGAAACGCTTCTGCCGGTTCCGGCTGTCGTCGGCGGAGCGTCCGGATGGCAATGGATTTCAGCCCCGTCGTGCTGATACCGGAACCGGTACGGCATACGAGATGAGGCTCTTCTCCGCGGCTTCAGGGCGCAGCACGCTGGCTGCCGATGCCGATCACCTCGCCCACGGCCCATAAATAACATTTCAGAGTCATTCATGCCCTTGAATATTTTTGACAATGGCGAGGACAACATTGTCGACATCGATCCGCGCGACCAGGAGAACCAAGCCGGCAAAATCTACATCAACGGCCACAACAATTACATCCGCATAGGGAGAGGCTGCGTCTCGGACAAGGACATGCACATCGTCATCGACTCGAACTGCAGGTTCGACGTCGGCGAGCACGTCCGCCTCTCGGTGGCCAACATCTATGTCGGCACCGGCTCCACTCTCCGTATCGGTGACAGGACGGGCTTCACCGGTCTTGTCCATCTCAATCCCATCGAGGCGCAGGCGATCGAGATCGGGACGGACTGCTCCATCGCCGCCGGCGTCTGGATGACGACAACCGACTTCCACTCGATCGTTACCCGGGACACCGGCACACGGTTGAATCCGGCCAAGCCCGTCCGCGTCGGCAATCACGTCTGGATCGCCAATCAGGCCACGCTCCTCAAGGGTTCCGTGGTTGGCGATAACGCGGTCATCGGTGCGCACGCGGTTGTCACCGGGACCGTGCCGCCCAATTGCGTGGCCGCCGGCAATCCCGCGCGCATCGTGCGGGAGGACGTCACTTGGCGCGCAGACCTGATCTGACAGCCAAGAGGCGGCTTGTGGGGCAAAGCGAGGACCAAGCTCGCGGTAGGCCCCTCGCCATGCCGTGAAAGCCGAGCACCGATATTTACCAGGCGCGCGCGTTCCGATAGGGCGATGAGCCGCCGTGCGGCGCCTCGCTCGGCGCGATGCCACACCCTCGATCCAGCCTCCGCGAAGACATGCTCACCCGAGCCTCAGGTCTCGACTTAGCCGCCGGCGAGATCCGTGCGTCGGTCCGGGCTGGCCGCATGATACGTGTCGAGGCCGTTCGGCAGGATTGTCGGAACGGGAGGTCAGCGGGGATCCAGATCACGGGCACGTCGCACGACGACGCGAGAGCGGTGCTTTGAAGAAGCTCTACGGCTTGTATCACCGCTGGGCGAGTGCGGGCTCGGTCCGCGCGACCAGCAACCCGCTCATCCGCCGCGCGGCAAGCGGCAGCCTTCCGCCAGCGAACGATCTCCTCCACGCGGAGGAGCAGATCGCGGCGCTGGCCCCCTATTTTGACGCGGGGTTCTACGCGAGCTGGTACGGCATCACGGCCGATCCGGTGCGCGACTACCTCGTGACCGGCTGGCGCGAGGGCCGCGACCCGCGGCCCGACTTCTCCTCCGCCGACTACCTCGCCGCGCGCCCTTACCTCGCCGAAGCCGGCATCAACCCGTTCCTGCACGTCCTCGCAAGCCAGCGCCGCAGCAAGGGCCGAGCCGGCCAGCGCGGCGGCGCGGGCGGCGCGGGCGGTCCGGCTCTGCCCAGACCCGACACGCGCCAGGCCGAGCGCCTGGCCCGCCGCCTCGTGGACGGGCCGTTCTACCTCGCCCACAACCCCGACCTGCGGGACGCCGGCGTCGACCCGGTGGCCCACTACATGGCCTCGGGCTGGCGCGAGGGCCGCGAGCCGTCGCCCCGCTTCGACACCCTGGCCTACTGCCTCACCCGCGGGATCACCTACACCACCCAGAACCCGCTGGTGCACTACGTCCTCACCGGCGGCCTCGCCCGGCCAGGCGCGGCCGAGGCGCTGGCGCTGCGGATCGCGACGCTCGCGCCCTACTTCGACGCCGCCCACTACCGGCAGAGCCTCGACGCGGCAAAGGTCGAGGCGCTGGCCGACGCCTCGGACGCGGAGCTGCTGCGCTTCTACGTGGCGGAAGGCTGGCGGGCGCTCGCCAGCCCGCGCCCGGACTTCGACCCGGCCGGGTTCGTGCAGGCGCGCGCCGGCAGCCGGGCGGTCAGCGACGATCCGTTCTTCCGCTATGTGGCCGAGGCGCGGCTGAGTGGCGCCGAGCCGTTTGCCGAGCCGCACCGGCTGAACCTGCCGGCGGTGGATGCGGGCTGGTACCGGGCGACCTACCCGGATGTGGGCGGGACGGCGCCGTACCTGCACTTTGCCAGCGCGGGCTGGCGGGAGCTGCGCGATCCGGGCCCCGGGCGCTCGACGCTTTCCGCGCTGCTGCGGGTGTGCGGCCTGCGGCCGGCGCGGGCGCCGGTCGAGGACACGGGCTGGCTCGGGGCGATCGGGCGCGAGCCGGTGGACCGGGCGGCGGTACTGGACCTGCAGGCGCGGCTGGTGGCGGGGCATTTCGACCACGCCTACTACCGCGAGCGCTACGGGCTGGCTGAGGACGCCGACGCGGTGCGCGACTACTGCGACACCGGCTGGCGCAAGGGCCGCAACCCCAGGCCAGACTTCAACGGCTGGGCGTATCGCGCGCATCACCCGTACGTGGAGGCGACGGGGATGGCTCCCTTCGTCCACCATGTCGCCACGGCGCTGCTGCACGGCACCGATCTCTCGAATGGCAGCTTCGATCCGCGCTACGGCACACCGCCCGCCGAGGAGGATGCGGAACTGCTGGAGCAGGCGCGGCTGATCGAGCCCTATTTCGACGCGCCCTGGTACCTGAAGCGCTACCCCGACACGCGCGGCTTCGAGAACGGTCCGGCCATCCACTTTCTGTCCCACGGGCAGGAGGAGGATCGCGATCCGAGCAAGGCCTTCTCGACGCGGTTCTATCGTCGCGCCTACGGCCACCTGTTCGGTCCGGGGGAGTCGCCGTTCCTGCACTATGTCCGGACCGGCCAGGCCGCCGGGCTGATGGGCGCGCCCGAGGATCTGGGCACCTACCCGCCCATGACCGCGCCCGACCCGCAGGACTGGGACGGCCTGCCCCCGGCGCTGCCCATCGACCAGGCCCGCGTCGTCGTCATCGTCCCCGTCTACAAGGGCCGCGGCGAGACCCTGCGCGCCATCCACGCCTGCCTGTCGGCGCGCCAAGCCACCCCCTTCACCCTGCTGGCCGTCAACGACCGCTCCCCCGACCCGCAGCTCTGCGCAGAGCTCGCCGACCTCGCCGCCCGCGGCCTGTTCCACCTCGTCGAGAACGAACACAACCTCGGCTTCGTCCGCTCGGTCAACCGCGCCCTCAGCCTCCGCCAGGGCCGCGCCGTCGTCCTGCTCAACTCCGACGCCCAGGTCTTCGGCGACTGGCTCGACCGCTTGGTCGCCCATGCCGAACCCCATGCCGAACCCGCGGCCGAGGCCCCTGAGGCCGTGGCAGCGCCCGCCGACGCCCGCCCGCGGGTGGGCAGCGTCACGCCGTTGTCCAACAACGCCACGATCTGCAGCTACCCGCGCTTCAACGCCAACAACACCATGCCGCTCGAGATCGCCCGCCCCGATCTCGATGCGGCCGTGTCCCGGATCAACCGCGGCCGCGCCGTGCCCGTGCCCACCGGCGTCGGCTTCTGCATGTACATGACCGCGCAAGCGCTCGACGCGGTCGGCGACCTCGACGCCGAGGCCTTCGGCAAGGGCTACGGCGAGGAGAACGACTGGTGCCTGCGCGCCAGCAAGGCGGGCTTTGCCAACCTCTTGGCCGAGGACGTCTACGTCTACCATGCCGGCCAGATCTCGTTCGGGCTCGATGAGGGCGGCGAGTACGACCAGGGCCAGGCGGCGCTGCTGGCCAAGCATCCCGACTACCCGGCGCTGGTCGGCCAGTTCGTGCAGGCCGATCCCGGCCGGCGCGGGCGGGCGCGGATCGACCTGTACCGGCTGGCCCGGCACTTCTCGGGCCGGGCGCTGCTGTACGTGACCCACAGCTGGGGCGGGGGCATCCAGCGGCACATCGACGACATGATTGCCCAGGCCCGGGCCGAGAGTTTGAGCGTGGTGCTGCTGCAGATCGACCGCAGCCGCAACCTGCAGGTCCACGTCTCCTACCGCAGCCCCGAGTTCCTGTACCTGCCCAACCTCGACAGCCTGTACCTGCCGCGCGATGCCGAGGAACTCGCCGGCTTCGTCGCGCAGCTGGCCCCGCGCCTGATCCACGTGCACTCGCTGGCGGGGCTGCGCTGGGCGGCGGCGCGGGTGCTGATGGACCTGGTGGCGGGGTCAGGCCGGCCCTATGCCTGGACGCTGCACGACTACTCGCCGGTCTGCCACCGCAACCACTTGGTGATGCCGGACGGGCGCTATTGCGGCCTGGCGCCGGTGCCGGTGTGCCGGGCGTGCCTGGCCTCGGACGCGGACGGGTTCGAGGAGCCGGATCCGGGCGAGCGGCGGGCCACGTTCGGGCGGTTCCTGTCCGGGGCGGCGCGGGTGTTTGCGCCGTCCTCCGACACGGCCGCGCGGATCCGGGGCGTGTACCCGGACCTGGCGATCACGGTGCGGCCGCATCCGGAGCCGGAGCGCAGCGTGCGCTCGACGGCGCTGCAGCGGCCCGGCCGCGTGCGCCGGGTCGCGATGCTGTGCGGTGTCAGCATGCCCGAAGGCGGGCTGCTGCTGCAGGCCCTGGCGGCGGATGCGCGCAAGCGCGAGCTTCCGCTACGATTCGCGATCGTGGGCTTCTCCGACCCGGCGCTCGCGGGCGGCTTGGAGCGGGCAGGGGTCACCGAGACGGGGCGCTACTCGACCGACGATCCGACTCTTGATCGTGTAGCACGGGCGGCCCTTCAGATCGCCGAGACAGGCCATCACTGGGAGGACGAGGAGATCCTCGATCTCGTCCCACAGGTCTCGGCCGACATGGTGCTGCTTCCGGCGATCTGGCCGGAGACCTACTCGTACACGCTGTCTCTGGCGCTGCGCACCGGCCTGCCGGTGGCAGCCTTCGATCTCGGCGCGCCGGGCGAGCGGCTGCGCGCCTATCCGAACGGCCATCTCCTGCCCTACGCGCTGGCCACCGACCCGGCCGCCCTCAACGACCGGCTGCTCGCCGTCGACGTCTCGGAGCGCGGGCGGTTCTCCGGGCCGATCCGGGCCCCCACCTACGGCCACCTGATGCCCGACTATTACGGCCTCACCGCCTGATTTCGGCCTCCACGGCCTCAGTGCATCGGTTCAACGCACTTTGGCCCATTTTTTCAGGAAAGCAGGCACGCCAACGCTGAGGTTATCCCAATGCCCACGCTCCCGACGGCTCAGACGGAGAAGAGCCCGGTCGAGTCCTATCTGCACGTCCTGCACGCGCTGATCCTGCGCGACATGCGCACGCGCTTCGGTGCGTCGTTCTGGGGCTATGGCGTCGTGGTGCTCTGGCCGTGCGTACACGTCTTTATGCTGATCACGATCTACACGTTTCAAAAAGTGGCGGCGCCGCTCGGCGACGAGAGAGCCCTATTTTTTGCCACAGGTGCCGTTCCGGTTCTGGTGTTTCAGTACATCTCTCGCGAGGTGATGAAATCTGTGATCATGAACCGTCCACTGACCTACTATCCGCAAGTTAAACTATTTGATCTTATCTTCTCCCGCATTCTGGTAGAGATCGTAACCGGATTTCTCGCCCTTCTGGTCGTCACCTCCGTCCTGGTCGTGATCGGCGTCAATCCCATTCCCTCAAATCCATTCATGGCTATGTGCGGCTATCTGGCCGCAATCGTTCTCGGGATCGGAATCGGGACGATCAACGTCGCGATTATCGGCTTCTTTCCTGGCTGGATGATCGGTTACGCGCTGTTCAGCATCATCCTGTACGTGTCCAGCGGCGTGATGTTCTTACCGAGCTATATGCCCGACAAGATCTATTACTGGATGAAATTCAATCCTGCCATGCAATTGGCGGAATGGGTGAGGGCAGCCTACTATCCCTATGCCGGCATTCAAGTGGATTACCTATATGTGCTTATGTTTGGGCTGACCTCCGCCAGTATCGGCCTGCTCCTGATCAAGCACGTTGTCAGCAAGCTTCAGAGCTGAAAGGGGATTGACCGGCCTGGCCGGTGGCAGCTGGGTCATGCCAAGGGGTCAAAGAGCGCAACGGCGCCGGCTGGTCCTCTGGGGGGCCTGCCGGGCTTTGGAGACCACAGCCGTTCAAGGCCCCATTCAGGCGCCCGCAATCATCGCTCAGGTGCTGCAGTGCGGGGAAGGCAGGGAAGCGTTCCTCGCTCCCCGCCGACCTCACGCCGGTACCATCCTGCCCGGTCCGAGGCCATCGCATGACCAAAAACCCGACCTACGACGTGGATACGAAGTACATCCGGCAGATCCAGCATCAGCAGATCGAGTTGGCGCTCCTCAAGGCTGAACGCGATGCAGCCCTGCGCGACCGCGATCTGGCGCAGGCGCGGTCCAAAGCCCTGAACACTCTGGTCGACGCCCTATTGGGGAGCCTGCGACCCTACGGGTTCGGCCGGAAGCGCTTCCTGTCCGCCATTCGGCAGGCGGCGCGCTCCGTCCCGGACCAAGGACCCGACTCACTCCAGCACAGCATCCTGCTCGAGGGTTCGAACCGTATCCTCGGGAACACGGCATAGCCACCTGAGCTCTAGATTTTTCGCGCCGCTGATCGATCTTGTTTAGAAGTTGGAGCTGAGGATTATGGATATTGAGCTTCTGACGGTGTTCAATTCCTTAATCCATCTGAGAGACAATCTCGATGAGCATCCCCATATTCTGAGCTCCGACCTCGAATTCCTTTCCTTCGCCACCAAGATGGCCCCGTATTCCAATTCGCAGCTGCTACAGGATCTGTGGGTCCTGTACGAGCTGAAGGAAAAGCGGAACGGCTATTTCGTGGAGTTCGGCGCCTGCGACGGGGTAAGTCTCAGCAACACGCTCCTTCTTGAGAAGACCTTCGACTGGCAGGGTGCCCTCGCGGAGCCCGCCCGAGCTTGGCACGCAGCGCTGTACGGCAACCGCAACTGTTACATCACCGAAAAATGCGTCTACAAAACTGATGGAACCGAAGTCCTCTTCAATGAAGTTGATATCGGCGAGCTGTCTGGGATGAAGGACTTCGTCGGCGCCGATTTCCACTCGCGCTTCCGTCAGGAGGGCGTGCAGTACCCCGTGGAGACGATCTCGCTGGGCCGGTTCCTCTCGGAGGCGCGCGCGCCCAGGCGCATCGATTACATGAGCATCGACGTGGAAGGCGGTGAATTCGACGTGCTGCAAAGCTTCGATTTTACGAGCCACGACATCGCGTTGATCAGCGTCGAACACAATTTTTCGGACAGTCGCGAAAAGATCTACAACCTTCTGACCGGCCTCGGCTATCGTCGGCGGTTCCGGCAACTCTCCCTGTTCGACGACTGGTACGCGCGGCCCGATCTGATTTCGGCACATTCCTGACGGGGCTTCAGTCGTGTCCGCACACACTGCGATCGAGATCCTCGACTCGATGTTCGATCTGTTCAAGCAGATGGGCAGCGGCATCGCGCTTGACCTGCAATGGCTCGAGATATCCAAGCGCCTTCAGCAGGTCCGCGCGGAAGCCGTCTGGTCGGCAGATCTCGCCCTCGTCGCCACGAGGCTGAAGGCGCATGCGGCCCATTACGCATCCACCTATCAGCCGCATCTCGGCTCGGAGCGGATCAGGCGATCGAACGCCGAAAAGCTCGATCGCGTGGTCGAACATTATTCGGTGCTGCGCGCGCATCTGGAACAGCAATTGCCGCCGTCATAGGTCGGCGGTACGAGGGGAGGGGGCCGGTGCCAGCGCCGGTCGCGATTCTTGAACGGAGAGCGGCTCAACGGAGCTGCCGCTCCGACTGCACAAGCCGAACACGATGCAGGGATGGGCCTCCCATTGCGCATCGCGCCCCGAAGAGGCACCAGCCCGACCATGTCTGATCGATACGCCGTCGTCGTCACGAGCATCAATCATCCGACGCGCGCGGTCGTCGAAATCGCCCGCGATGCAGCACGGCTCGATGCCCAGTTCGTCGTAGTCGGAGATCGCAAAAGCCCGCAGGACTTCACCCAACCCGGGGCGACCTATCTCAGCCTCGACGCGCAAGCCCGGACGGGCTTCCGCTATGCGGTGGAAGCGCCCGCACAGCATTATGCGCGCAAGAACGTCGGCTATCTGCACGCCATCGCGGCGGGCGCCACGGTCCTGATCGAGACCGACGACGACAACATCCCCCGTCCTGAATTCTGGCAGCCGCGGAAAGCCACGGTCACCGCCCGCGTTGTCGCGGCACCGGCCTGGACAAACGTCTACCGCTACTTCCACGACAGCCTCGTCTGGCCGCGCGGCCTGCCGCTCGATCAGGTCAACGCGCCCCTGCCCGAACTCGGCGCGGCCGAGGCGGTCTATTGTCCGATTCAGCAGGGATTGGCCGACGACAATCCCGATGTGGACGCGATCTACCGGTTGCTCCTGCCCATCCCGTTCCAGTTCTCTCAGAGCGAGCCGGTCGCTCTGCGGGGTGCGTGGTGCCCATTCAACAGCCAGAACACGACTTGGTGGCCCGACGCGTTCCCGCTTCTGTATCTACCGTATCACTGCTCGTTCCGGATGACGGACATCTGGCGAAGCTTCGTGGCCCAGCGGATCGCCTACGCGAATGGCTGGGGCGTGCTGTTCCACGCCGCTACGGTCTATCAGGAGCGCAACGCCCACGACCTCATGCGCGACTTCGCCGAGGAGGTGCCGGGTTATCTGCACAATGCGGCGATCCGGGACGCCCTCGACCGGCTCGATATCCGCGCAGGCGTCGCTCAGATCCCGGAAGGAATGCGCGCCTGCTATGAGCGCCTCACTGCCCTCGACCTCGTCGGTCGCGAGGAGCTGCCCCTGCTCGATGCTTGGCTCGACGACCTGACGGACCTGTCTACGTCGACGGTTGGTTGACGGATCCGGCTACGGCGGCTCAAACCCAGCGCCCGACAACGCTCTGATGAGGTGGCCGTGGACGACGGAGTGCAGACCCTGATGGAGCCGGGCCGCGCGCCCTGGGCCGTTCCCCTGGAGCGGATGTCCTGCGCCCTCGACGCGATCTTCGATCCCAGCTCCGACACGATCCGCTGCGCGGGCGGCACAGAGGGTTTTGCGCTTTACGGCCCCTACCTGCCGGTCGAGCCGGGGTTCTATGAGGTCGAGATCGATATCGCGCTGGCCGGGCCTAAAAATCCTCGCCTCTACGTCGATCTCTGGATCGAGGGACAGGTGCTCACCAAGCGCTGGGCGGTCGTGGAACGTGCACGAATGGTGCTACGGGGCTGCATCAAGTCCTCCAGTCGCCTGGAAGTCCGAGTCTACACGGCGGGAACGGGCTTCGTCGTCCACGGCATCTGCGTCCGTCGCCTCGACCCGTTGGCCTTTGATGAAGGTCCGCAACTGGAAGCTGCTAGAGCCCTGCACGGCCGCCAACTGCGTGCCGCGATCGGTTTCTCCGATGAGGTCCCCGCAGGCGATGCGCCACCGGCAGCGGAGCTTCTCGACTGCATCCTCGGTGGTCCGGGTTTCCTCCTCATCAACGACGCGGAGATACCAACACACGAAGCCCTGCTGCGCCGCAGCGGGATCGATCCTCTCGCTGTCCAGCTCCTGTTCGCGCGCAACAACAGCCGACTCGTCCAGGATCCCGGCGTCTCGTCGGAGCTGATGAACGGCTACCCGGACGTCACCCATGCCTTTCAGCTCGACATTCTCCGGGATGGGGCGCTGACGCTCGCGTCGCCATTTGGCGGCGGCAAGATCGAAAGCCGCGTGAGCTTCCCGGTGCTGTCACCGATCCATGGCATTGTGACTCTCCTCTACGAATTTGCCGAGCCCCACCACATGATCGTTGGGACCAGTGCGTCGTGGACCGGCGCACTGTCGTTCGTATGGTTCGTCGATCACGACGTGCTGGTCTACGACGCGCGCTTGCACAGCATCGCCGATTATGAAGGGACGCTGCCGACGCTCGGCCTTTTCGTCGACCTGTGCACCCGTCATCGCGCGCGGGCGCACGCCTATCGCGCGGCGGAGAAGACGCCGGCCTGCGTCAGCGGCTTCATCGGCAATATGGGCCATTATTTCTGGAACGAGGTCTCCGGCATCGAGCGGGTGCTGCGGGCCGGTTACCGCCCTCCGCTCCTCCTCGCTCAGCCGCGCTGGCTACCGCTCCGCGACCTCTTCCGGGAGGACGCATTGCCCGTCGTCGCGGAACTGGAGGCCGACCAGGACGCCCTGTGCCTGACGGCCTTCGAGCACAACCTGCTCTTGATCCGTCCGACCGGCAACGCGATCGACGCCGAGCTCGCCGCGAAGGTCGAACGCGCGGCACGAGACGCGCTGGAAGCCAGCGAACCTGGCCGGATCGGGGCCATCCAGGCTCTATCGGCAGACGCTTTCGTCCTGTTCTTCAATCTCCGCGCGCACAACAAGTCGTGGGTCGAGCAGGTCGAGGGAGCGGCCGAGGTGGTAAAACGCCTCGGCCCTAAACTCGGACGCCGGCGTATCCTCGTCTTCCTCGACGGCTACAGCGATTGCACCGAGATCGCGCAAGCGATTCAGAAGCGCTTGGAGCCGGAGTGCAGGGTCATCGACGGCACACGCGCCGCGTTTGCGGAAACCTTGGTCTGGTCGTATCGCTGCGATCTCTTCGTGGCAGTGATCGGTAGCGGCCTCGTGCCGCTCACATGGCTGGCGGCCAAACCCGGCGTTTGCCACGGTGACCGCCTTCACATGCATCAGATGACCTTCTGGCCGCTTGTTCGGCCAGATTATGACGGGTTGGCGTGGCCCCGGCACGAGGACGTGATGAATGTCGAGGACGCTTGGTACTCAAATTACAGCATTTCGCCGTCGATCATCGCGGATCTTGCGGTTCTGCAGCTCGAACGCGCCGCGGAAATGTGATTCGCATTTGACCGCGCCCTGAGTACCTCCAAGCTCCGCATGGGCTGCTCCGCGAGGTCCGGCGGACTGCGCAATCTCGGTCGGTGATGCCGCCGATCCGATCCCCCTGGCTGCTGGGTGGATCGGGACAGATGGATGCGGCCTTAGAAACGATGGTGCCTGTGGGCACCCGTCAGAAGCGACCTCGACGCGGCGGCACACCGCCGGGCAACCGAACGCCGATCTGCAGTTCGAGGTGGGACCGCAACTCGTGGCACGCCGAGATGAGTGCGTTCAGGCGCGTTTGATTCTCGACGCGCGCGGCGTCCGAGGCCGGATGGGGGTCATACCGCACGGCGTACCAAGCCGCAGCCGACCGCAGCTTGTTCACGACTCCCGCTACGTTGTCTGGCCGCGGCAGTTCGCTCAGGACGAGGCAGGTCCGCCGGGATATCTCCTTCAGGTGCAGGCCCATGGCGTTGCCCACAGCCATCTGCCCGATGAGTTCATGGATGGAATCGAGGATCTCGATCGCACGCTCGGCCGACATGATCCAGCCTCACCCGCGCCCAGGCACAAGGAGATCGGGTCGGACGTACCAATCATCGAACATGGAAATCTGGACGAACTTCCGCCGATAGCCAAACCGCTCCAGGACGTCACAGATCTCTTGCCGCTGATCAGCGAAATTGTGCTCGATAGTGATAAGTTTGATGTTATACTCGTCAAAATCAAAAGACTTTAGAATATCGAGTTCGGCGCCCTCGACGTCGATGCTCAGGTAGTCAATCTCCTTCGGCGCGCGCGCTTCCTTAAGGAAATTGCCGAGTGAGATCGTCTCGACTTCGTACTGCGCTCCGGTGTCGCGAGCAGGCGCGTGGAAGTCGAGATCCTTGAGTTCCTCGAGCGTCGAGAGTTCACGGATGTCAGTCTCGCGAAATAGGATCCGCGCACCATCCGTCCGGTACACGCACTTGTTGGAGATGTAGCAGTTGCGGTTGGCCCGCAACGCATCGTGCCACGCCCTTGCCGGCTCAGCGAGAGCCCCCTGCCAACCGTATGTCTTCTCGAGCAACAGGGTGTTGCTCAGCGTGACTCCGTCACATGCCCCAAACTCGACGAAGTACCCGCCACGCTTCTCCTTCAGTTCGTAGAGAACCCATATGTCCTGCAGGATCTGCGCGCACGAGAGCGGGCAGCGCTTCGCCGCGAAGGACAGAAATTCAAGCTCCTCCGCGTAGAGATGTGGCCGCGTGTGGAGCCTCTCGCGCAAATAGATAAACGAGTTGAAAACCGTAAGGATTTCAGCGTCCACGATCCGCTCCGCACTCAAAAAGTCCGCTTCGTCGCACTATGAGGTCGCGCTGATCTCGATCCGCGAGGTCCGGCGTACCATGCCAGCGGCCAACGCCGCGTGCGCGAGAACAGTGCCGCATCGAGACAAGCACCGTCGGTCGCGCGCTACGAGCCTCGCCGATCATGCGCGCTGCCGGCGCCTCAGAACCCGCGTACTCTCGGAGTGAAGCACGGTGTGCTGGACGGCCTTCGGGCCATCTGTCGGTACCTCCTCGGCGATCGACTGGATCGAGGCGACGAACTTTCTGCGGTCGAGCCCGTAAGGTCGCAGACTTCCGATCAGCGCGCCAAGGACTGCCTGCATAGCCTCCACACGCGCGGCCGCCTCGCTTACAGCACGGTCGCGCTCGTCAACGGCAGCCTTGGCCATCTGATTGGCAGCTTGGAGGCTAATTTGATAGCCCCGCAGCTTGCTCATCAGATCCCTGTTGAACTCCTGCAGCGCAGTCGTCTCGATCGGACGGTCCAAATTGTGCATTTTAGCCCGCAACTATGAAGAAGGACTCACAAATCACTGACATCACGATATCTCGCATATGCGGCACATACCCTGATCTACAAGATGCTAGATTCGACGCGGATCTTCGGCTGTACCGTCATCTCTACACGATCCATATGTGCCTGCCATTCACCGTCGTCCCGCGCCGGCGCGGCAGATAGCCGAGCCGTCAGCCCGTAAACAGATCGTGCGCAGCGACTGGGCTTGGCAGCTAACTCACCTGATCGACCCCGGCCTGCTCGGTGGACGACGCTGTGGTCGGCACATCCGCAAATGGTACGCCACGCCTCCCACATACGTCTCTCTGACCCGTTCGGCAGCAGCTCTCAAGATATGCTTTTGATCGCTGAAAGCATTTCGTCAATTGCGGATCCGGTTTCGACTGGCTGAACGCTCGACGTTTGGTCAGTCTGAAGCCGCGGCAATCTGCGGACCTGTACGCGAACGTTTTTGAGAAGCCGCGGCAGGTCGGAACAGAGAACCTCGCCGGCCGCCTTGGCCATCGCATATTCGGTCAGGTTGGCCGGGCGGCTCTCGACGGCGATGCTCGACGGGTAGAACACGCCGATCTCGTGCGCCCCCGTGCCGCGCAGATGCGCGCATAGATCGTAGAAGCTGCGGACGTAGAAGTTCATCATCTCGTCGAGGAGCGCGGTGTCGAGCGCCTTGCCGCGCTTCCCGAAGATGAACGGCGTCGCGAAATAATAGAGCTGGTTGAAGACACGATCTGCGCGAAGCTGCTGAGGGATCGGCTGCCGCACATCGAGTCTGAGGACGTCGCAGACACCCCCCGCATTGCGGATCTCCTGGGCAACCGCCGCGGCTTCAGCATCGCCGACAGCGTAGGAAATCGCGACCTCGGCCCCGCCCAGAGCGAGGAGCTTCGCCGTCAACTCGCCCAGTCCGCGCGAGCCGCCGACCACAAGGGCTGACCGCCCAGCAAACGCGTCAGATGCCACCAGCCCCCGCAGATCCTCGACACTCGGCTGAGCGACGGGCGGGGCGCGCCTGAATGCCTCGACGTGCCCACGCAGGGCTGAGCCGATCACCCGCATGGTGATGAGGTTGAAGCGCTCGTCGTCGCGCTCAACGCTGAACCGCATGGTCCCGCCGCCGTCGCCCCCTTGTCGGGCGACCGAGAACCCGCGGAAGATGGAGTGCAGGCCAGGCTGCACCATCCCCACCAGCTGAGACAGGCCCGCGACGTCGACGAGGACGTCGGCCCCGAGCGTAGCAGCCGCATTCGGAAATGCGGCCTTCAGGTCGGACGCCCGTCCCGCGAGGCCGAACGCTGTTCCGGTGGGCTCCGCAACGATTGTGCCCGTGACACCGGCTGCGATGTCGATGCGGGTGACGACCGCGTTATCGACGACGATGTCGAGAGAGGAGCCCTCGGCACCGCGCCGGCCGTGCTGGAGTCGGCAGTGATCACCGACGTAGATCATGCGGTCGAACCGCACCGTGAGCGTCTGCAGCCCTGCCAGGGCGCCGCCCATGGCGTCCAGGGCCCATAGCACTGCGTGGACCCCGTGCACGACCACGCGCCCCGCTTGAGTCCGCCGCGCCGCCTTCGCATCGAGATGCATCGGGTTGTAGTCCGCCGACATCTCCGCGAAGGCGAGCTGATCGTCGAGGGAGAAGGTGCGCTCGGCGATGGCAGCCAAGGTCAGGCCTCAGAGGTTGGGGTTCTTGGACTGGATCAGGCCGACCAGTGCACCGATGCTCGTCAGCTTCTCGATCTCGGCGCTCGTCATCCGGATGCCGAACCGCTCCTCGGCGGCCAGCAGGATGTTGATATGGCTCGACGAATCCCAACCTTCGACATCGTCGGCCGTCGTCTCCGGCTTCAGCACGATCGAATCGTCGGCGAGGAAATCACGAAAGATTTCGGTCAGGCCAGCGTAGATAGCGTCGTCCGTCATCGGTCCATCTTCACGAGTTGCATCGGAAAATCGTGGCGGTCGCGACCGCGCAGGTCGATGCGCCAGCGGGTGGCACCATCGTCGGCTGTGCCAACGGCACTGAACCCGAGGCGTTCGTAGTGATCACGCACCATGGCGTTTTTCGGGGTCGGCCGGTATTCCCCGACGAGCGCCGTGGCTCTCAGGCGCTCAGCCTCGGCGGCAATCACATCCAGCGTCGCCTCCTCGACCTGTCGCTTGAGCACACGGCAGCTCATCAGCCAAGTGTCCAGAACGAGGTCGGCGTCACGCTTGAAGCCGATGATCACGGCGATGATGCCGTTGTCTCCGAAGCGATCCTTGAGGCGGAAAGAGAGGCCGACCGCGGTGGGGTCGGCCATGATCGCGCGGATCTCTTCCTCGCCGTAGCGCTTGGTCGTCAGGTTGAACTGGTTCGTCTTGTTGATGAGCTGCACGACGCGGGTGAGGTTCGTAGTGTCGAAATGCGACCACTCCAGCGTCATCTCCAGGCTTCGGAGATACGAGGCTATGTCGGTTGCGCCTTCGAGAGCCGCCTCCCGTTCGGCGTTCTGCCGGTACTGTGCGGTGCGTTCGCGGTCCTCGGCCGTCAGGACCACACCCTCGAAATAGCCGGTGTCGGCGAGACATTGCGGGACCAGGGCCGGATCCTCCGGGACCTCCGGCACTGCGACCATTGGCAACGCGGCGCGGACGAGATTGCGCTCGAACGGGTTGTCGTCGACGAAGACGAGGCTGTCGAGGCCGATGTTGAGGCGCCAGGCGATCTCACGGAGGTTGGCAGCCTTGTCGTCCCAGTTCGCGACGAAGCAGGCGATGTCGCTGCGCTTCAACGCCATCTCCGGATGGCTGTCGAAGGGGGCGAGGGCGTTCGCCTCGTCGTTCTTGGAGCAGACGGCCAAGAGCATGCCGCGCTTGGCCTGATCGAGCCCGAAGCGCTGGAGGGCCAAGAAGGCCTCGCCGAGCGCGTCGCCGTTGCCGATGATGATGCCGTCGAGCCCGTCGTCGCCGACCACCCCACCCCAGAGGGTGTTGTCGAGATCGAACACCAGACACTTGGCCGTGAGCCCCTGCCGCGCGGCTAGGACTCGAGCGACCAGTTCGCCGTAGATCGGCGACATCGTCGGCGAGATCTCCTGCTTGGCGCGATGCCAGAGCATCGGATTGTGCCACGCTTCGATCCCGTAACGGGCGGCACC
Source organism: Methylobacterium sp. CM6257 (assembly GCF_054611515.1). NCBI lineage: Bacteria > Pseudomonadati > Pseudomonadota > Alphaproteobacteria > Hyphomicrobiales > Methylobacteriaceae > Methylobacterium > Methylobacterium sp. CM6257. The sequence goes on along the minus strand of NZ_CM137735.1, from coordinate 3,749,692 downwards.
GTCGTCGACGGCAATGAGGTCCACGCCCGCAGCGTCCGCGCGTTCACGGATCAGAGCGTTCAGCCGCGCGACATATCGGTGCCTCGATCCGGGCAGGCGATGCTCGTTGCTTCCGAACAGGGCCGGGAAGATCGGCAGCACGGTCTGTTGCAGCACCCGGCAACCGAGCCGGTCCTGAGCGGCGCGCCAGCAGCGCTCAAGCCGGTCCGCCGACCGGCAAACCGCGTCTTCCGCGGCCTGGAGGTCGGCGAGGCCTTGAGCGCCCTGCGTGAGATGATGGGCGTCCAGGGCGAACAGGACGGCGTCGGGCCCGAAGGCGCGAAGCTCCGGGCTCGGAGCTTCGAGTTCCTGCATGTACTGCCCGTAATCAGGCTCGTGAAGCGCGAGCCAGATGCCCCGGCGCAGGGCAGCGACGCGAATAGCGGGGAACAGATGCGACTGCGTCGCCGACCCGAGAACGGCAAGACGCACCGGCCGCGTCGTCAGGTGTGCAGGAGGTTCCTTCGGAAACAGCTTGCAGGCTGCCGCATTGACCCGCGCGCTCTGGACGAAGTCGAGGTTCGTCCTCGCCATGGCGACAAGCTTCGACCAGGCGTGAGCAACGTCCTCATCCGCTAAGGCGTCCGAAAGACGGTTGCGCCAATCGTCGGGAGGCGTCGGAAGCCAGTATAGACCCTCGGTTTTCATACCGCGCCTTCTCAATGTCAGCCGAGGAACCTGATGTAGTACCTTACATACTGCTCCCATGTGACGATCCCGAACGGGGCGTAATTGTAGAGCCGGCCGGGACTCGCCCATTCGAGGCCGAGTTGCTCGGCGACAAGGGGATGGATTGGGACTTGCATCGTCGACCAGCCGTCGATCACCGAGAGCGGCGGGGTCACGCTGGGAAGCTGAAGCTTCTCGCAGCAATAGTTCATCAACGCGGCGTAAAGGAGCCCGCTCGGATGGCCCAGCCAATGGAAGAGCTGGTCCGTCCTGGTACGCTCCTTCACGAACTGACCGAGCCTACAACCATAGACACCGTCAATATGCGTCAGCAGCTCGTCCTCCATCTCCAGAAGGCGCGAGAAGTTCCTGTTGATGCCACGGACCTTCAAATCACGATAGGCGACGAACCGCTCTTCGGGATTCGGGATTTCTGTTCTCAATTTGCCGAGAAGCCCATCGGGAAACCGGACGTATCCCGCCTTCGCGGCATCCTCCTCTGCAAGCGTATCACGCCCATAGACGAGGCCATCGAACGGCCAAAGCGCCCGCCTCATGAGGTTCGGATATCCGAAGCATTGAACATGGTTCGGAACGTGATCGTCTCTGAATTTCTCGGCCTCGGCGATATTCTGAATGAATACCGCATGTGCCTCCTGCGTGATTTTCGCGATCTCAGGAGAGGGGCTCGGTGTTGCGTGCAATGCGAGATGGTGAAACTCGAAATCGTCGCTCAGATCGTCGACGGCGGAGAATGCCAAGGACAAATCATGTGCATTGCAGTTCCCAACGAACAAAACCTGTTTCCGGATTTCTTTCTTCATGCTTACCAAGCTCAAGACACCAACCCCACCCTTCACCAGCTCAAGAAATGTAACTACGCACAAATGAAATAAAATTTTTTAATTCACTTACCACAATATCCCGCATCAGAAAGAAAAAATCCCACTCCTGGGCGACCTGACGATACGCGAATTTGCATTCTATCTGCCACAATGTACGATATTGCCAATCTACGCGCATTCATTTAGATGACGCCCCAGCCTAATTTCTCTGTGGGGAGATATCGAGACGATTGCCGATACGTTCGTGGCGGGACATACGCCGTGCGGGAGGGTAGCTACCAAAGACAGCCGCCGAGCGCTACCTCAGAGTTGCATGCGCCACTTGAAGGCCTCCGCGGGAGAAGCCTCGAGCACGGCCCCATGATGTGGGATTATGGCATCTCGATTGTTCAGCCGCCTGGCGCGTCGCCTCTCTCGTGCTCGCAGTGAGGCGCCCCGCTTCGCTGCCAAGCAATCTGCGCCGGGGAGCTATGCTGGTCGATCCAGGCGTTCGTTGTCCCGTCGGCATGGACGGGACCAAACGTGCCGCGATGGCATGGCTGCCCGGCTCCCCGCGGCAAGCCTCTTCACGCGCCCCTGACCTAAGGTGCGTCTTATATGTACGCCAGCGCCTCAACTAAGAGCAGGCAGGTATGGAACGGACACAACGCCTTCTACGATCGCTCACGAAGGATGCCCGCGTCATCGAGGTGGGGCCGAGCTTCAATCCGCTCGCGCCCAAGCGGGACGGCTGGAACACCTTCGTCATCGACCACGCCTCGCGCGAGGATCTCATCGCCAAGTACAGCGCCCACATTGCGGTCGACACGGCGCAGATCGAGGAGGTTGATTTCGTCTGGCAGGGCGGCTCCCTGGCCGATGCGGTGCCAGCGGATCAGCACGGAACGTTTGATGCGTTCATCGCAAGCCACGTCATCGAGCACACCACCGACGTCGTGACGTTCCTGAAGGCCGCGGAGACTCTGATCCGCCCCGACGGGATCATCATTCTTGCCGTACCCGACAAGCGGAAGTGCTTCGACTTCTACCGGCATCCCTCAACTACGGGCGACGCTCTGGCGGCCTTCCTGGAGAAGCGCACCCGCCACGACACACGCACTCACTTCGAGTACGTAATGCGGACGGTTCACAAGGGTGGTGCGCCAGGCTGGCATGGCACCGACAGGCGCGAGGGTGTGATCGCCTGCTCGTTCGATCAGGCCAGCCAGCAACTCGAACTCGCCGCGCGGCCAGAATACATCGATGCCCACAATTGGGTGTTCGTGCCGTCGAGCTTCCGCCTGATGCTCATGGAACTCGCGGCGATGGGCTATCTCGATCTGCGCGTCGAGGAGATCGCTGAGGCGGAGGCGACTGAGTTCTATGCCTGGCTGCGCAAGGGCAAAGAAGCGCTCACTTCTGCCCAGCTACAGAGGTGTCGGCAGGAACTCATGAATTTGATGATCGTCGAGCTGGCAGAACAGGTCAAACAGCTACCCGAGAGCGTCGTTGTTGAAGTAACCGGCGACAAAATCTTACTTGATCGCCTCGCAGAAGCAGAATTTCGAACGGAAGCAACGCAAATCGTCCTATCGGCAACTCTCGCGAGCACTGGTCGGCGCGGACTGGACCGGAAAAAATTCAAGGCTCTGATTGCAGAGGCGAGCCGGTCGATCCCGAATAGCGGTCCGGCCTCTGTACAACACCACGTTCTGCTGAATGAGGCTCGGAAGGTGCTTGAGTCCGAGCAGTGACGCGGACGCCCGCGCGGCCGGCGGTGCGCAGTGTTCGCGCTGCCGTGAGGCGGTGGCCGGCTCAGCGATGCTCGCTCTGTCGGCACACGAGGCCGCGCGGAGGCTCTGAGACAGGCGTGTGAAGTCGGTGTCAGGCTATGGACGGCCGCCACACTGAGCCGCTGGCCTCTCATCCCTGGCCGCATCACGGCCCTGGAACCTGAGCTGCAGGAGGCAGGCGGACATGCTTTTGCCGTCTGCCGGTGTGAGTGGTGCCAAGGGCGTTGGCTCCGCGGCAACGGGGCCCCCGGGGTACACCACGTCCGAAGCCGCTGAAGCCGAGAAGCAGACGATGAACATGGAGCTCCGGAAAGCCAGGGGTACGCCGCTGAAGGCCGCCAGTCGCCAGAGGGCGATCACCGAGGCCCTGCAGCAGGTCACGCGCTTTGCAAATGTTGCAGATCGCAAGAAGGGCGTCCGCTCCTACCAGAGCCACGTCAGGGACGATCCCTGGATCCCGATCCTGTTCGTGATCTGCTTCGTGCTGCCGACCCTGGCCGGAGGCCTGTATTATGGGCTTATCGCCTCCGATCGCTACGTGACGGAGACTCAGTTCGCGATCCGGCCGGCGACAGGCATGGCCGATAAGGCGACACCGGACGAGGTAGGCACGAACGCTGGCGTCGTGAACTCGACGATCGCGCAGGACACCCTCATCACCCAAGAATACATCCACAGCCGTCCGATGCTGGAGACGATCGAGGCGCAGCTGCCAATTCGCGAATGGTTCAGCCGTGACAGTATTGACATCATATCCCGCCTCAATCCCGACAAACCCATCGAAAAGCGTCTTCGTTACTGGAAAAAAATGGTGGGTGTCGACGTCGAGTCGGCCTCTGGAATTATGTCCGTGTCAGTCGAAGCTTTCGATCCAGCAGAATCCATGGCCATTGCACAGGCCATCCTGACGGCCACCGATGAGATGGTGAACGGCCTCAGCGCGAGGGCGCGTGAGGATGCCGTGGCCGAGAGTGGACGAGAGCTAAAGCGCGCGGAGGAACGAGTCACCAAAATCAACACGGCACTGACCGAGTTGCGCAACCGCGAGGGTGTGCTGGATGCGGTGAAATCGAACGACGCGAACCTCGCGACGATCTCACAGTTGCGAGCCTCTCGGATAAACCTCGCTGTCCAGCTCGCGATCGGCCAACGCGATCTTGGTCCGGGAGCCCGTCACATCGTCGACATCAAGCAGCAGATCGCAAACCTTGACGATAACATCGCTCGCATGCGGCGGGAGGCTGCCGGTGAAGCTCCGGAGCAGAAGCGCCAGCTCTCCAGCGCCCTGACGCAATTCGAGGCGCTCGAGAACGAGCGGAAGGTCGCTGAGAAGTATTACGAGTTAGCGCGCAAAGCCAATGAACGCGCACGCATCATTGCGGCGCGTCAGGTCGAATTTCTAAGCCCAATCGTCCCACCGATAAAAGCCGAGTCCTCCACTGAGCCGCGGAGGATCCTTATGGTCAGCCTGATTACCGCTGGGGCCGCTGTGCTATTTGCTGCGGCGCTGTTCACACGAAAGATGATGACTGCTTGAGCTCGTGCCGTCTTGCAGAGGCGCGCCGCCCGTCCTCCGAGGTGTCGGTGCCGAAGTCCAGGCTTAAGCGCTGATTCGGCTTCTGAGATGCGGCGGCCGCAAGCGGGCCCTACGTGATCAGCGCCCACTTGCGGCCGCCGCGCCTTGCACCGGCAACAGCGCTTCCCGGCAGTAACCGGACGGCCACACCCGCAACTCGCCCGGCTCGCGCAGAGAGGCGCCACTCAAAGTGACGGCCTCTGATCTACTTCAGCGCATCAGCCCCCATCTGGCAGATCAACGCGTCCTGATCTCCGGTTCCGCCCGAGCAGCCAATCGCGCCTATGACCTTGCCGTCTGCCACTAACGGGATACCACCGGGCGAGGCCGCCAGATCGGGGTCGAGGGTACCGTAGTAGTTGGAACCAGCGGCATAGAAGTTGAAGAACACCCGGCTCTCGCGCCGCCAGCGCGCGGCTGTGCGCGCCTTGTTCTGCGAAATACGGATCGAGGCGAGCTGCGCCCCATCGAGGCGGGCGAAATGGACGAGTTCGCCGTGCGTGTCGACGACCGCGATGTTCATCGGCCAGCCGCGCTTCTTCGCCTCGGCTTCCGCGGCTGCGAGGATCGTCTTGGCCTGCTCATAGGTGACCGGGGCCCCGTAAGGCAGACCGAAAGGGATCTTCTCAGGCGTTCCTCCAGCCGGCGCCTGTGGCGGCCCCGCGGGCTTTGGAGGCTCGGTCGATTGCGCCAGAGCCGGTGCGCTAATCAGCGCAAGGCACAGAGCCAGAACGGGAACGGAGTACGGCGTCATATGTCTCCTCCAGCGCGCTGGCCTCTGCCGGGCTCATCGCGTGAGGTGAACCTAAGCCGATGCCGACAAGACGCCCATTCCGGTCGGCCTGATCTGAGACAGAGTCGGGGTTTCGTAGGGTGAAGCGAGGCAAACGGCTGGGCGGCCGCATCCTCGCAGCTCGCCCGGCTCGCGCACATCCCGACCGCGCCGCGATCCACCGGCTGCCAGCGTTGATCCGGAGGAGTCGTGCGGGCACTGTGTGCGCAATGACGGGAGGCCGCCTGTGAAGCTCCTCATCGAGCACCTGAAGGCGAAGGGCGACCTGAAGTGAGGCCGGTAGCGCCGGCGCTGGCACTGACTCTCGTGGGATCGGTCGCGCAAGCAGCGCCGGCGAACACACTGAACGATCTCTGGGCGGCTCTGGGCGCCTGTGCGCGAAGGGCCAGAGTCGCGCCCGAAGCGGCGGGATCCGAGGTCACCATGCTCTTCACCCTCAAGCGCGACGGTAGCCTGCAGGGCAAGCCTCGGATCACGTACGCACGGCTGATCGGCAACAATGTCGACCAGCAGGCATTCGTGGCCGCCTCGCTCTCTGCGATAGCCAGTTGTTTTCCGATCCCGATAACGGAGGGGCTCGGCGGAGCCATAGCCGGCCGTCCGATCCGATTTCGCCTCGTCAGCGGGTCGCATGATGCGTAAGAAACGCCACACTCCCCGCGTTATGGAAGAGGCGCTGAAGGCAATACGGCCGTGCCAATCTCAAAAAGCGCCCTAGTTCTCTCGCCCACAGATTGAGAGGAGAGCGCATGACCGGACTGCCGAGCCACGTCGTAGGCCATCGCGAGACTATGCAGGCAAGGGAAGCGGCCCGCCAGGAGAACGCAGAGCGGGTCTGGGCAGAGGTCGAAGCGGATCGGCGAGCTGTCGACGAACGGACGGCGAAGTTGCGTGCGCTGAGGCAGGCGCACGAGAACAGCCGGACCTAATCGCCCGCCAAGGCTGCGCTCGGCATCGCGAGGGCCCTGACGGGCGGACTGAGGGAGGCAACCGTGGAGGACGAGGACCGCGACTTCGAGCACTCGCCGCTGTCCGGCTCTTTCGGCCGCGACGGTGAAACCGTCGATGTCGAGATCTACCGCTATGCCGGTACGCAGGATCCCTGGCCGTTGGCCGTGATCGACTTATCGTCTGGCGGCTGCACGGCTTGGAACGAGACCTTCGCGACGGACCAGGAAGCCTACGAGGCCTTCGCCGAGATGGTGGAAGTGGACGGCATGGCATCTTTCACGGGCGTCGCGCCGCCCGTGCGCCACTGACCTCACCCCCGCCTCGTGGAAGAGGCGCTGAGGGCGGAGCGGGCGTAGAAAGCCTACAGATCCGCTGCGAGCGACTCGTGGGCCATTCGGCCCACCATCGCTTCGCGCTTCGCCTGACGAAGAACGATGTGAGCAGCCGCGCGGGCGTTTGCTGCGCGCAACTCGGCATTCGGGCCTCTGTCACGAAGTGCTCGCCACGCCATCGCGCGGAACCATCTGACGTTCGCGAGGGCGACGGCTCGTCGATATGCGGCGTCTCTTACCTCGACGGGATCCGGTGCAAGGATGGTCGACATTCGTGCAGCTCCGCAGAGGACGGCTCAGGAGCGCGCCCAGCTGCAGCTAGTTGATCCTCCTGCCGCAATGCGGATGTGATCATCCTCACACAGCCAGCGATATCGGCCATTCTCGAAAGCTTTGCTATAGCGGGGCTGCCAAGCCTTGGCTGGTCCCAGGACGCTGCTGGCAGGGTAACGTCCGACGTTGGCATCCTCTGAGTTCAGCTGGAGGGGTTCGGCATGTCTGAGGCACCCATCGTCATCCCAACCGAGACGCTCTCTCTCACATCGGAATGGAGGGAGGCTGCCGAGCAGGCGGCACGCAATCTGGGCCGGGGCAAGCCCCTCGCCGAGTTGTGCCCCGAGCATTGGCAACTCGTGCTGGCCAGCGTCACGGATAAGATGCGGGTGCGCGGCGCATCGCTCCCGCGCGGCTGGTGCCTCGCCCTCGCTCGGCAGGTCGGGCGTCAAGACGCTGAGGACCTGGCGGAGGCGCGCATCCTGGCTCTGCACGCAAAGCGCGAGGAGATCGCAGCCCACGTCGCGCGCGACCTTGGACTCGGAGATCTGGCCGGGCTCAGTCGAGAGGAGCGCGCCGCCGTCGATCAGCAGACCACCGAGACGATTGAGGCCTGCGCCCCTGCCTCTCCCGAGCCGGCCGACTGCTCGGATGCGGATCGGACGATGCGGCGGTTGCTCTCCGAACATCACGCGTTGAGCGAGCTGCGAGCCGACGAGGGTAACGCGCGGTTGACGGAAGAGGGCGAGGTGTTCGCACCCGAGGACGATGCCTGACAGCCGGACCACCGAAGCTCTGGAGGTCGCGGCGGGGCTGCCGGTCGAGGCCGCGGCGCTCGTCCGCGCGTAACCAGCGCGCCTCGAAGGCCGACGCGACCGTGCGGGCCTACACGTCCGACGCCCGGGTGTTTCAGAACTGGTGCGCCCGGTACGGATTTCGCTCCTTGCCGGCGAGCCCCGAGGCGGTGGCTGGCTTCATCGTCCACGAGGCGGGGGAGGGGCGGGCCGCCTCGACGCTCGGCCGCCGCATGGCGGCAATCCGGCATGCCCACACGTTGGCAGTGTCAGTGGGCGTTGAATACTCCCTGATTGTGGGGACCGAAAATTCCCTGGTTGGTGCCCTGGCCTGAGTGCGCGGCGGGCACCCCGCGTCCCCGGGCTTATCCATCCTCCGCCATCATGCCCGCCGATGCGTATCGGCCGGGAGCGACGAGGATGGTCCTGCTGGGAGAACTCCTCATGATCCTCGACCTGCACCGCCAGGGTCTGTCGATCACCGCCATCGCCCGCCGGACCGGGCGCGATCCAAAGACCGTCCGCAAGTACATCGCGCGCGGCCTCGAACCGCCCGCCTACGGTCCACGCCAAGCCGGACGCCCGAGCAAGCTCGCCCCCTACCTCGTCTATCTGCGCGAGCGCGTCGCCGCCTTTCCTGATCTCAGCGCCGTGCGCCTGACCCGCGAGCTGCGGGAGCGCGGCTATACGGGGGACTACACCGCCGTAAAGCGGTTCGTGGCCGCGATCCGGCCGCCCGAGGCCCAGCCCTACGAGGTTCGCTTCGAGACGCCCGCCGGCCAGCAGGCGCAGGTCGACTTCGCCCGCTTCGAGGTCTCCTTCACGGACACACCGGGCGCGACCTGCATCGTCTGGCTGTTCTCGCTCGTGCTCGGCCATTCCCGGCATATCGAGGCACGCTTTGTCCTGCATCAGGACCTGCAGACCCTGCTGCGCTGTCACATCCAGGCGTTTGCCGCGATGGGCGGCGTGCCGATCGAGATCCTCTACGACCGCATGAAGACCGCGGTCACCGGCGAGGAAGCGGACGGCCACATCGTCTACAACCGATCCCTGCTGGCGCTGGCCAAACACTACGGCTTCCTGCCGCGTGCCTGCCGCCCCTACAGGGCCAAAACCAAGGGTAAGGTCGAGCGGCCGTTCTCCTACATCCGCCAGGACTTCTTCCTGGCCCGCTCATTCCGCAACCTTGACGACCTGAACCTCCAGCTCAAGGTCTGGCTCGACACCGTCGCCAACGTTCGCCTGCACGGCACCACGCAGCGGATCGTCTCGGAGGCCTTCGCCGCCGAGAAGCCCGAGTTGCAGCCGCTGCCGGCCGTGCCCTTCAATGCCCTGCTCAAGCTGGAACGGCGCGTCAGCCATGACGGCCTCGTCTCGATCGGCGGCAACTACTACAGCGTGCCGGACCGGACGCGGCGGGTCGTCGAGGTGCACCAGCTGCCCGACACGATCCGTATCCTCGACGGCGGCCGGCTCGTGGCGAGCCACCCGATCCTGGAGGGCCGGCGACAGTACCGCGTCGATCCCGACCATCGACAAGGCGCGGCCGCTCGGGCCATGCGGCACGGCCATCCCGACAGCCTGACGATCGGTTGCCGGGGCGATCACGTCGCCCGGCGCTCGCTGTCGGTCTACCAGGCCGTCGGCGAGCGGCTCGCCGCCGGGATCGAGGGCCGGTCATGACCCGCGCCGCCCCCTCCCATGCCACCACGACCCTGGACAGCATCAAGCGCAGCTTGGTCGGCCTGCGCATGCCGCGCGCCCTGGAAGTCCTCGACGCCGCGATCCGGCGCATCGAACAGGGTGAGATCGACGGCATCTCTGCCCTCGACGAGATCCTGACCGAAGAACTGACGTTGCGCGAGAACCGCCGGGTGAAGACCGCCCTGCTCGTGGCACGCCTGACCACGATCAAGACGCTGTCGGGCTTCGACTTCGCTTTCCAGCCCTCCCTCGACCGGGAGCGGATCATGGCGCTGGCGGAACTGACCTTCATCGATCGGGCCGAGGTCGTCCATCTCCTCGGCCCGCCCGGCACCGGCAAGAGCCATCTCGCCACGGCGCTTGCCGTCGAGGCGGTAAAGGCCGGGCGCAGCGTCGTGTTCTCGACGCTGGCTGATCTGATCGCTTCGCTGGCCAAAGCTGAGCGCGACGGCGCGTTGCGCGAGCGGATCCGCTACCTCAGTCGGGCCTCCCTCTTGGTGGTGGACGAGATCGGGTACCTTCCCGTCGTTCCGGGTGGGGGCAACCTGTTCTTCCAGCTCGTCAACGCGCGCTACGAGAAGGGCGCGATGATCCTGACCTCGAACCGCGGCTTTGCCGAATGGGGAGAGGTATTTGGCGATCCCGTGGTGGCCACGGCTCTGCTGGACCGCCTGCTTCATCACGCCGTCGTCGTTCAGATCGAAGGAGCGAGCTACCGGCTGCGCCAGCATGGCGAACTTGTGCCCGAGCACGTCCGCTCGAAGGCACTCATCACCCCACCGCCCCCTCCACGCCGCCGTGGCCGGCCACCAAAGAGCGCGACCCTCGATCACAGCGCCGGCTGATCACCGTCGACCACCAAACCCGCCGATCAGGGAATTTTCGATGCCCATAATTGCGGAGACTTCGGTGCCCGTTGACAGGCAGGCCTGCCTGACCCCACGCAGTATGAGGGCATGCGCGCCGGCCATGAAGGGCGCGCGGCGCAAGGTCGGCGCCGCCCCGACACAAAAGGCCGCCGCCACCGCGGAGGTTCTGGCGGCCCTACTGATGCGCACGCCTGACACCCTGACCGGCAAGCGGGACCGAGCCCTGCTGGCGCTCGGGATCGCGGGCGCCTTTCGCCGGTCCGAGTTGGTCGCTCTCGACGTCGCGGATCTGGTCGAGGATCCCGAGGGCCTGCGGGTGCGGGTCCGCAAGAGCAAGACGGATCTGGAAGGCCGCGGTTCAGAAAAAGCGATCCTGCATGGCCGCTTTAGCCGGCCCGTCGCCCTCGTGCGGGAATGGCACGATGCCGCCGGCATCACGGACGGGCCAGTGTTCCGGCCGGTCTCGCGGTCGGGCAACGTTCGCAGGGGGAGGGCGTGCGACAGACCACCCAAGCCGTGGCCGACATCATCAAGAAGTACACGGCCGCCGGCCTCGACCTTCGGAGCTCACTCGCTGCGGGCCGGGTACATCACGACGGCGGCCGAGCGCGGCGCCGATCTCGCCCGGATCATGGATCAGTCTGGCCACCGGGATCCTCGCACGGTGGTCGGCTACATCCGGAGGGCGAACGCCTTCAAGGGACACTCGGGGAGCGGGTTCCTGTAGCTCGGCTCAAAACCTGAGTTCCACAAGAGCGAAAATCAGGCATCAAAATGCGAACGCCCCCTGAACGGGAAGCTCCTGAAACGTTGCCGACGTCGCGGCCAGTCTGATCGGGCCGGGTAAAGGCTCTACCCCAGCAGCCTATAACTGTCGGTCTTACAGGCGTCAAAGCCGCATTGCAGAAAAACAGACACGACGTTGATGACGCTGAGCATGATAACGTACAGTCCTGTCCAACGAGCGATGCGCACCACTTTCGGGGACAGATCACCGCGTCGTAGCTGCAGCTCGCCGACAACAGCAATCTGTATAGACAGAGCCGAAATTATACTCAGGGCGATCAGCACCGACCAGACCGGCATGTGAAGTCCAAGCACGGCACTTCCGACGTAGCTATGACCCGGCCGTGGGTAGATGTCGATTAGGGTTTGACGCCCCGAGATGAACAGCAAAAAGACAGCAGAGACGAGGGCAAGACCGACGCCCCTTGCCCCGTTTTCCAACTGGAGATGGTGTATCAGGCCAAAGCAGATGCCGAACATGGCGACGCGCTGCAGAAGACAGAGCGCACAGGGGATTTCACCATATCCGTACTGTAGAACCATGGCTGCAGTGAGAATGGCGGCAAGCACTAAGAGCAAGCCGATAAGACCTAGATTGCTCAACTTGGCGATGAGTTTTCCGCCTTTGATATTAGGTTGAAGCACCGATGTACCTACCATTGCAGCCATGGCATGCGAAAGCCATGAGATGGGCTGTAGATCTCAAATAAATATAGCCCCAATGACATTAACATACTGATAGCAAATGCGGCTAGAGACGTCCTGCGGCCGCCGCGTTGCAAAATTGATAGCGCCACCATCATGGTGGCGAAGCACAGAACCATCACAACGGACTGCCTTCTCTGGCCCTCGTAGAAGGATGTTGTGGCTCGAGCGGCCGCCTCACCTGGGGTGGAGTTTGGCCCGGTTTCGCAGGATGCACTGCGGCTTAGCAGGGCGAAGCACGACTTATCTACAACGCTCAGTCCTCAGGCGCGACGCAGGTCCCCATAAAAGCCTTCCGTTCTGGCCCTTCCTTGAGCTTCTGATCGTCTGCCCGCTGTCGACAGCGATCTAACACGGCAGGGTCAACAGCCGGTGCAGCCTCCTCGCCGGCAGAGGGCGTGCGTGCAACGGGCTTTCGAAGCAGCTCAGACGTGCTCTGTGCGCCTCCTGCGGTAGGAAGACAGGTGAGGGTGGCCAGAGCGGCGAGGAGCGCGAAGGAGCGTCGCATGGGTGTCCGCGGGTGCTTCGAGTGTCGAGCCAGCATCGTGAGCACTATCTGGCGCAAGGTACAGCCCCCGCCGCCTCGCTCGGATCCTGGATCAGAGCGGCCATCTCGATCTCTCTACGATGGTCGACGATCCCCGGCAGGTGAATGCCTCCAGTGGCCACTCAGTGAGTAGGTTCTTGTAAGAACGTGTCTTGGATGACAGCGTTCCAGAATTTTGCTGCTTTTCTGAACCTACAGCATAAAAATTCCGTCGTATCTGCAGACGCATCCGGCATAGCATATTTTGCGCTGCTGAAAGCCATTTTCAGCCAACGGCTACGCCTGCCTCATCTCACACTTAATCGGCTAATCTATCAGCATCGAAAATCTCGTTCTGGAACGCACAGCGGCGTCGATGTGTTTCAAGCATCTTAGACAGACGGAGCCCGTGATGCGTATCCCTATCGCTGCCATCCTCCTCGTGAGCACGCTCGGCTCGGGCGCGCTCGCCCAAACGACGACGACAGGTTCGCCCGCCTCGCCGGATGCGAAGACCAGCCAGCAATCCGGCGGTCAGCAGAGCGTCACGCGACCCAACACCGACAAGATGACCCCGGACAGCACCGCCCCCGGGAGCACCGCCAACACGAAGCTGGAGAAGGGCGCAAACAGCTTCACGGAAGGCGAGGTCCGGTCGCGGCTCGACAAGGCCGGGTTCAAGGATGCCAAGGACCTCAAAAAGGATGCCGACGGCATTTGGCGCGGCACCGCCACGCATGGCGGCCAGCAGGTGAGCGTCGGCCTCGATTTCAAGGGCAACGTCGCCGCGCAGTGATCCAGAGCTCACCGAGGAGATTTCCCATGGCCCAACAGACCATCACCGCGCTCTTCGACCGCTACGAGGATGCGAGCACCGCCGTCAGCAAACTCGAGGCTGGCGGGATCCCGCACGCTGACATCAGCATCGTCAGCAACAACGAAGGAGACCGCCACAGCCATCTGCTAAGGGGCGACCGTCACCATGTGAGTGACGACACCCGTGAGAAGGCCAAGGATGGTACCGGCACAGGCGCGACGCTCGGAACTGTGGTTGGCGGAGCGGCGGGTCTGCTCGCGGGTCTCGGCCTGATCGCAATCCCCGGTGTCGGGCCGGTTGTCGCCGCAGGCTGGCTCGTCGCCACGCTGACAGGAGCCGGTATCGGTGCAGCAGCTGGCGGCCTCGCTGGCGGACTGACCGGTGCCGGTGTCAGCGAGAAGGATGCCCATGCTTACGGCGAGGGGGTCCGCCGCGGTGGTACGCTCGTCACGGTACGCGCGGACGAGGCACGCGGTCCGATGGTGATGGACATCCTGGAGCAGCATGGTTCGGTCGATCTCGACCAAAAAGCCAGTGCTTGGAGGGCAGAAGGGTGGACGCCGCCGGTTGCGACAGATGCCGGGGCTCCATCTGGTGTGGGTTTGCCCCCCGGCCGGGAGCGTGTTCGCTCCTACCCCAGCGCTGGCGGGTCACTCTGAACTGAGGCTCAAAAACCGTACAGGCTGACCCGTGACACCGTCGCTTCAGAGGCGAGATGCTTCTGATAGCAAACGCCTCAGGAGTACCAGCTCCTGAGGCGCTGCCAACCTCCGGCCAGGATCGGGGGCTTCATAGCTTTTCCGTCTGGATAAAACGACGTGGCATGCACCCGCGCGGGTTTCTGCGGCGTCGATTTGGTGGAAGGCACGTGCCAGGACCGACCTACGCTTCGGCAGCCGCCTTGGCCTTCCGCGGATGACTGGCACGCTTCGGCTTGTCGGAGGTGGTCTCGGAGGCCACAGCAGCCTTCGGAGTTGCCTTCCTGCGCTGCTGACCGAGGCCGAGGCTCTTGGCCAGCGCGGAGCGCGCCTCGGCGTAGCTGGCCGCCACCATCGGGTAGTCGCGCGGCAGATCCCACTTCTCACGGTAAGCTTCGGGTGTGAGGCCCCTGATCGTCAGGTGACGGCGCAGCGTCTTGTAGGGCTTGCCGTCCTCGAAGCTGATCAGCGCGTCGTGCCTGATCGACTTACTGATTTGAGCCGGCGTCAGGTTTAGGGCGGCCCGGGCTTCGGTCGCACCGCCTTCTCCGAGCCCGGTGAGCGCCGCGTGAACGCTGCTAAGTAGCTCCGGGACGTCGACAGGCCGGACGGAATTGTTCGACACGTAGGCGGGGACGACATTGGACGCCAGCGGGGACGAAGTCGGCGCTCGCCACATCCCAAATTTTATTCATCTCATCTATGCGACACCTACCTAAGTCAGCGTTGGACTATCGATTTACACCAAATCAAAAATGTTGACCGAGATCGACGGCGGCAAAGATCAAAACAGCTTCCCGCCATCACCCTAGGTAGCGGCTGAAGATCGGTACAATTCAGGCAAGCAGCCTAGGCTTAATATTTCGTTAACCATGTTTTCGGCACCTTACTCGTGGTCAGCCCACAGGTGCCGCCATGAACCGAGCCTATCCCGCCAGCGTTGAGGTGTCGGCCAGGGATTGTCCGGTGCCGCTCGATACGCTCCGCCAACTCTATCATGCAGCCCCGAAGGCCCTGCCCGAGCAACTCGACGGCATCCCAGAAGCCACTCGGGCGCGACTGGCCGTCTACCTCTACGGCCGCAGCCACATGCGCCAACTCGGGGTGCGGATCGCGGCTACTTGCGGGGGTGTCAGCCTGCGTCGAGCGGCCGGCTTTGTCGGGAACGCGCTCCACCAGCTCTCCCGGCAGAACCAGAGCGTATGGTTAGACGCGAGTCCTTTGATCGGCGATCGGTGAGGAGCCAGCCTCGCAGGATCACGCATTGGAGTGGCTCGTGCTGGCGCGTGACCTGAGTACCGGGTCCTCCCTTTAACAGACGGCCTCGATGTCCTTTGGCCAGGAGGGGGCTAACTCAGGACATTCCTGAGTATGGCAGCAGACGATTTGTTCGCTGAGGCAGGATGGATAGCCTGCACCTCCCGAGCCGATGATGGCGCGTACTCGGCGCGATAGGTTCGCTCCAGCGTCATCAGTGCACGTAGGGGTGGCTCCGCCAGATCCAGAAGCGTTGCATCGCGCCAGAACAGCTTGGGTCCGCCACCCTTTCGAAGCCAGCGGCGCTTCTCTTCCTCGACCAGCAAGACGACTTTGCCTGACCAGGTTCTGCGGAACCAGAACCGACCTGTGAGAGCCATGGCTGCACTGCCTCCAGGAACACCCCGGAGATAATGCTACGCCGCTCTTGATGCTTTGATTACGGCCAAGGTTAAATCGAGCGGTGTCGCTTCAGTGCTCGGTGACGAACTGCGCGGCCCAATCGTCGTCCGTCATCTCCGGACCAAATCGTCCATAGGACGGTCCGAGAGGAGGACGGCTGGCGCGCCAGTGCGGCGGCCAGCCTCGATGCGGGCGCGCCGCTTGGTCAGGCCTGTGGTTCTCACGTATTTGCCATCCAGAATGCTTCGATGAATGCCCGGGAGCGCTCGCGGACCATCGTGTTGGGCTCGGCAGCCGCGGCGGCGAGAGCAGCACCCCTGGCGCCGGGGCGGGCCAGCATGGCCGCTACCGCGGCATCACGCTCTGCCTTGGCTGGCCGCGAGTGGAGGACAGACTTGGCGCGTCGGCCCCCAATCCTGCGCAGGCGCTCGGTGAGCGTCCTCATGCGGTGGCCTCCGGGCGGGCAAGGCGGTCCTGAACGTCGGTCACTTCGATCCCGCGCAGGACGGTCTCAATCAGCTTACCCAACTCGGCGGTCTCGGGAGGGGGGGTGAGTTCGCCGTCAGCGACCGCGGTCACGAAGGCGGCACTGGCCTTCACGGCATCGGCCACACTGGTGATTGGCGGCAGGGCGAACGGCACATGGCGGTCCCGGCGCGGCGGGCATAACCGGTCAAGGCACAGCCGCATGGCCGGCCCGTCGCCGTCCAGTGAACCGCCCCGAGATTTTCGGAGGCTCCAACTCTTAAGAGACTGGAGCCATGACGAAGCGAACCCCACCGTTTTCCCCTGAGGTCCGCGAACGGGCGGTCCGGCTTATCCGGGAGCAGGAGAGCCAGCACGGCTCGTACTGGGCTGCAATCCAGTCGATCGCGGCCAAGATCGGCGGCTCGGGCGAGACGCTCAGGAGCCGGGTCTGCCAAGCCGAGCGCGACCGGGGCATACGGGTCGGACCAACGACGGACGAGCGCGAGCGGATCAAGGCGCTGGAGCGGGAGAACCGCGAGCTCCGGCAGGCCAACTACACATCTGTTGAACTGGACACGATCACCACGGGCGCCCTGACGTTACATTCAAGCACCTTCGGTTGAGACATCCAGCCCGGATCCGAGGCCGTGCCGCACGGGCACCATGCTGGCCGCTCCTCACCGCCGCACTGCACTCGGCGAGGTGTTGAGCAGCCTCTGTCGGCCCTCACTGTGCACTAAATCGCCACACGTCAGTGGACGCCGCATGATCCTGCTTGCCGCTGAGGCTGAGTCCGGCTACGAACCGCATCCCTAGACAAGAAAAAGCCGCCCTCAAGGAGCGGCCCGAAGTCTAGGGAGGAAACGCCCAAGAAGGGCTGCGGGACGGCGACACGTCGCCGTCCCGCAGTGCATTTCTAGGCTTGGGCGCCGTAGCAAGCAACCTGCTAAGGCTCATTACCTCTCGGAATGAGCGGTGAAGCTTGACTCTCTTGTGCGCTGGCGCACCTGAGTAGTTCCCGATGACCACGGTCCCAGAGCAACTCCCGGAGACCGGCTCGAAGAACGAGGGCGCCAATACCGCGGCTCAAGCCGGCCAGATTGTCGGGCCCTTATCCGGCGACTACAGCTGCACGATGTCAGACAAGCTCCACGCCCTCCTCAAGCGCCAGATCCGGGAACGTGACGGGCGCGGGCGGCCGATTGCCTAAGGATGAGTGCGGCCTGGCGCAGTTGTCGGTATTTTGCCAGAGGCCGATCACGGCCTGCGCTTCTCATAGGGAGTAAAAGGCCTCCTGGCTTAGACAGTCGTCCCGTAGCTCTGCTCGGGAATAGCTGCCTCCTTGCAGGCAAGGGCCAAGCCCTTCCCCTGTGCGATCTGAACCTCGATCTGGCGCAGAATTGCCCCGTGAACGCCCATGGACGTCTCTCGCGCCATCCTGTACTCCCTGGGGCTCCGCGGGCGCCCAGGGGGCCATTTCTCGCGATGCCCTGAGGCCGACAGCTCGGCCACAGGGCCGTTCAGATGACCGCGATATCAAGGTCGACCAAGATAGCCGCGAGCTCCGTGCGGCAATCCACGAGGCGCGGTGTCGCGATGCCCTCGAGCTTGCCGGCCGCCCGCCCGTGGAGGGCGATGCAGCGCTCCTCGTTGAGCCGGGACGGATAGTACACGCCGTCGGGCTGGTCAGAGTGTGCGTAGAAGGCCGCCGAGTAGGCTCGAGCCTCAGTCTGGTCGCGCGCGCCGGCGACGTCCGACGGCACGCCCATCCTCAGCGGACCGTCGCCCGTCAGATCGACCAGTCGGAGAGGCTCCTTCACCCGGATGCTAGCCAACGTGCGGCTGTCAATCTCGGCCTGATCGATGATGCAATCGGCGCCGCGGCCATCGGCACGATCGCGCAGGATGGTCTCGACGAAGCACACCTTCGCGCTCGAACCGAGGTAGATCAGCTCGAACGCTCGACCTGCGGGGTCGCTGAAGCGGCTGAGGCCGGGACCCGTGCCCAGGGGGTCGGGATAGCGGGTCTCGTACAGGCGCCGCCAGACCTGGCCGACGGGAAGCGTTCTCAAGACCAGAGGGCGCCCGGCCAAGGCCGCCCCCGGAAAGGCCGAAGTCGCCGGGGCCGGGGAGACGGCCGGCGCCGGCGGAGCAGACGCCGTCATGTCAGGCGAAGTGGCCGGCGACCTGGTTCCGGGCTGCGCCCAGGACGGCCTCGACTTGCCCCGCCTTCAAGGCTTCAAGCGCCGTGCGACCGCCGAGCTCCGCGTGGGCGGTGCGCAGGAAGCGGTGGACGGTCCAGGGCTGCGGACCTAGGACGGCGAAGAGCTGGGGCAGGCCAGGCAGAGGCAGACCGTCGTCGGTCACCTGCCAGCGCGGATACCGCACGCCGCGGGTCGCGCCTTCCAGCCCAAGGAGCTCGAACCGTTCGCGCTTGACGCGGACAGTCTCGTGGGACGCGCCGATCAGCGGACCGAACTCGCGGGCGGTCAGCATGTCCTCGCCCTTGAGGATCTCGGCGACTTTCGCCTGTCCACGCGCCTTGGCCGCGGCCAGGGCGATGTCGAGCGCGTCGCGCTGCTCGGACGCGGCGATCGTGGGCGCGGCCGCGACGGCCGGTCCCGAGACGGCAGGCCTCGAGACAGCCAGGCCCGCAGCGGCACTCTCCGACAAGTCAACAGGCGCAATCTCGCCGGACGGCAGGACCCGGAGGACCACGGTCGTGGGCTGTCCCGTCCGGACGGCGGTAGCCACGCTGTCGGCGTAGTTCGCCACCAGCTTGCGAAGGTATTGGCTCTTACCAGCGATCCGCTTGAAGCGCGTCTCGGAGACCGGCACCTCGGCGACGTCGGGGTTCGCCTTAGAGGCCGCGGCCTTGCCGGCACTCGTGTGCACCACTATCCGCTTCTGACCGCGCTCACCCTGCGGCGCTGAGGGCCGATCCTGTTCGCGAGCGTGAGCCATCGGTCTCTCCTAGACCCGATATGTGGCCGCTTGTCAAGTTGGTCAAGTTCGTCAAATTCATCAAGGCCGTCGACCGGTCGCAGCCCTGTCCTTTTTCGCGGTCGTCACAGACTCGGCGAGGCTTTGACTGTCGGCACTCGCACGCTGCCTGAGAGCCGATAGGGAAGGGGAGGACAGGGGAAGGGAGGCGCAGCCCGAGGTCTCCTCTTTTATGGCGCCGGCTTGGCCCAGGGCCGCAATCTCTACAGTTCCGCTGGACTTACGTGCTCGAGGGGAGGGCGCCGAATGGTGCCATTCGCACATGCGGCCATGCGCGCATGAGCCAATGCAGCCTCTGGCGCCCCCACGCAACGACCTGCTCGCTTCCACGACCCGTTGAGAGCCGGACCGCTGCAGCGCGGGTCAGTGATTAGCTGCCGCCCGAGGCGCCGTCCCGTGGGCTAGGGTAATCCGGAGGGCGGCCTACGCCACAAGCTATCCCTGGTCCGCCAAGACAGCGGGTGGCCGGCGTTCAGCGAGCGTGCGGAGCCGGAACTTGGCGCTGTCCGTCTCGCGCTTGAAGGAGAACCGCAACTGTTCCAAGCCTGCCCGCCCCCACGTCCAATCCTTACCGCAGGATCCGAGCAGCCACGCGTGAGACAGGCGCTCCGGAATCGTTTCGTCGGTACAGGGGACGATGACGGTGTGAGGGAACTCGGGCGACAACAACTTCACAGCCACTGGTCGACCCTCCCAAGTCGTTGCAGGAAATCTAGAAATCCGCCGCGCCCAACACGGCCTCCGATCCCAAAAGGAAAGTACCATTCTCCTTGAGAAATGCAAGATGGGTTTTTGGCCCTGCAGCGGTCTTTGGCAAGCTGACCTGATCGGGATATTTTGGACCGGGCCGTTTGCGACGCTACTGCATGGTGGCTGTGCCCGTACCTGCTGATGTCGTGGCTGCCGCTGTCAGGTCCGCTTCTCACGTCTGAACAGACCTCAGAACGGCAAGGCGGGAGGTTTTGATGGGGTCAAAGTCTGCCAGCTTTGATGACAAGTGGGTGTATGCCACCCGACAGCCCGACGCGCCGCGCCCCGGGCCGGCTGTCGCGATCGAACTCAACCTCGGTGCATAGGCCTTCCCGCCAGGCCGCTGATGATCGACCGCAGCTGCCATGGCCGCTGTTCTACATTACAATCGCCGCAGCGGAAGGGTCCAAGCAAGCACAGCGTTCACTACAGCGAAGGCTGTGATGGCCAGAAAAGCGGCGGAAAAGCTGTTGGCGATGTCGGCCTCTGCCACGGCGCGTTGTGCCTCGGGCAAGTTCGCCAGGAAGGCGGGGCCGTGTCGCACCGCATCGGTGAACGCATCGGCTATCCCGCCTCGTCGGCCCAGCGTCACAAACAGTACCCCGATCGCCATGGTGACACCAATCGCCGAGCCGACCGACCGCGACAATTGCACGGATGCCGATGCGGCCCCCAGCATGGCGGGTGGGGCCTGGGATTGCATCGTGATCTGAGCGACCGGCATTGCCGAACCCTGGAAAACGGCCACGAGCGCCAGCATCGCCGGCAGACCCCACGGGCCGAGCACCGCGCCGGCGTGGCCGCCTCCAAACGCCACGACCAGCAAGCCCAGCGCCGCCGCCGTCTGCCCGGCCGCAGGGAAGATGGCGACGCGCCCGGTGCGCGAGATCAGTCGCCCGGTGATCAGCGAGCCCAGCCCCACCGTCGTCGTCAGTGGCAGCATCATCAGACCGATCTGGCCGGCCGAGGCGCCATCCACGGCACGCAGATGGATCGGCAGGATCGTTGCTTCGCTGACCATCAATGCGCCAGAGCAGGCGGCCATGGCGTTCGCCCGCCACATGGCGGGGCGGCGGAGCAAGTCCAATGGAAACAGCGGCTGCCTCGCTCGCCGCTCTTGCCGCCCCAGCAAGACGAGGCAGAGCAGTGACAGCCCGATCTCGCCCAGCGCGCGGAGCAGCGTGGTGGGCTCGACGCGTTGCAATTCCTCCAGCGCCAAGAGCAGCGGCACCACCGACCCGGCGAACAGTAGCAGGCCCGGCCAATCGAACCTGCCACGGTCGCCGCTGCCGCCACGTCCGGGTAGCCGCATAGCCAGCAGCATGGCCAGCAACCCGAGCGGCAGGTTCACCAGGAACACCGAACGCCATCCGAAGGCCTGCGTCAGAGCCCCGCCCGCCACCGGCCCGAAAGTGGATGAAGCCACGATAACCGCGGCCATGACGCCTTGAGCCCGGCCGAGCTGGTGGCGCGGTACGTTCTCGGCCAGCAGCGCCTGGCTCAGCACCATCAGGCCACCGCCGCCGAAGCCCTGCAGCACGCGTGCCCCCGTCAGCGACAAGATGCCTTCTGCCGAAGCGCACAGTGCGGACGCCGCGACGAACAGCGCCAGAGCCGTCAGTAGCAGGCGGCGCCGACCGAGGGCGTCTCCAAGCCGGCCGTAGACAGGCGCCGCCACCGTGCTGGCGACTAGGTAGGACACGACCACCCAGGACACCCGCTCCACGTCGCCGAACGCACCGGCCATGGTAGGCAGCGCTGCCGTGACGATGGTGCCGTCCACTACGGCGAGGAAGGTTGGGAGCAGGATGGGCGGAAACACCCGCCGCAGAGGTAGGTCCATCGGCGCCATTCTTAGATCGGACCCACCACGATGGGTACGGCAGGCTGAAACGGTCGGAGGAAACCGGTACACGGGCGTGGCGGGTGGCAATGTCGTGCCGCTGCTCGCCGCGATCGCGCGACGGCATCGCGCTCTGCGGCATATGCGTACTACCCTGTCCTGTGAACCCGAGAGCCCGAGAGAAGGAAGCGCGGCGGGCCGTTTGTCTGATCGGCGCGAACAAGTGCCTCCGGCTGCGCCTCGTGTAGAACGGAACCGAGAAATCACGGGCCTCGGCTTCAAGAGCCCTGAGCAGGTCGCCGCCGGAGCCGGAGCAGCGGCAGGGACGTTGCGCGGCGAGCTCATCGGGATCGTGGCTCAGCCGCGCCTATGCCCTTTGAACCTGGCTTGACCCTGCCAGGCTTCGCCTTCGCGCGGCCCATTGCGGCGGCTTGGAAGAGGCTCACGACGCTTCCCCGGACGCTCCAGCCGCAGCACCGGCTCGATCAGCTCCTGGCGGCTCGATCACTTAAGATCATTCCGTTCCTTTCACTGAGGGAATCAGCGAAATCCAAACTGCACATGGGGTGAAGCCCGATACGAGATGCGGCCGAACCGCGTGTGCCCGGCCGGTGCCAGAACAGCCCATGAGAAACTACAGACGCGCGTTCGGCATGCCGCCCCGCACCTGGATCTTTCGGCCTCGCCTCACCGAGACTGAAGTCTGCCACATCACACCAGCGGATCAAGCATTCAGCCCAACTAATCGAAATTTCCACGCTACGCGCCCAATCTTTTAGGCAAATGCTAGCCAGCATCGATCCCTGCTCATGTTGTCGAGGCACTATCTTATGATTGCCGGGATTCTTGCACGCGCGACGTAACCCGGGTGTGCTAATTATCTTCTAGGGTAGGCAATAATCGAAAGATACGTCATTGGCGTTTTGACCAATTTCGCAGGTCCATGCAAGGCTCCCGAGTCGAACATGAGCGAATCGCCCGGCTCCAGATGGTAATCTTGATTAGCATGTCGGTACACCACTTCCCCCGTTAGCATATAAATGAACTCAACGCCCGAATGGCGGAAGCTGGTGTAGGCCTCAGCGTCTTCTTTCAAGGTAATCAGGTAAGGCTCTATGACAAGCTCACCTCGCAAACTAGCACCAAGCAATTCGTAAACGTGCCCAACTTTCGTTCCGCTGCGCTCTATGACCACACCCTGTTCGCGTTTGACGTAGGAGCAATCCCGATTTTCCTCGAAGGCCGAAAACAAAGCCGTAATGGGTACGTTGAGCGCGCTGGCGATCGCGCTGATCGACGAAAGCGAGGGAGATATTTGCCCATTCTCCATCTTCGAAACCATGCCAGGCGATATGCCGGCCGCCGCGCCCAAATCGGCCACCGAAAGATCGCGCTCACGCCGGAGTAGACGGATTTGATGGCCTAGAGCCTTCTCGAGAGTCCGTCTCTCATCGAGAGGCGCGTTGGACGCGGTGTTCAGCATCTGACTAGTTGGCCCAGCCCACGAAATTGAAGCGAGACTCAAGAGTAGCACTAGGGCGAGGAACCTTAAAGTTCGTAGTTAAGCGCCGGCGAGGAGCTTGACGCTGGCCAGGAGGCCGCCAGGATCCGTGTAGCAACCTGAGACGGTGGCGGGGAAGTGTTTGACCCTGATGAGGAAAGACGCTTGTAGGGGGCGGTACTCGCGGGTAAACAGAATGATGGCGGGCGCGCGAGGTTGGGCGTTTACCTCAGGTTGGCCCACGCACTCTACGCAGCATCTCAGCTCAAAGCGCCAGACTCCGTCCGAGAGGTCGGTCTGAGCGGGCAAGCCGCCTAACGAAGATCAGGACGGCTACGGCGTAGAGGAAGGCTATGAGGCGAGCGTTGCCTTGGGGGCCTTCCAGAGGCGGAGATTACGGCTGATCCAGGCGGGGAACCGCTCGCCCCCCCCCCGCGGATGCAGGGCGAAGCCGACCTGATTGGGCGGCTCGCGCACGATCTCGACGGCGATGATCGTGGCGGTCGCCGGCGTGTCATCGGCATGGCCCGCATCAGTGAACGCCTCGGCGATGATCGGGAAGGTCTAGCGCGACAAGCGCAGTACCGGCACCGCTCCATCCCGATCCTGCAGGTCGGCCGGCTGCGGATCGAAGACGAGTGCGCCCGTCCATGTCCAGAAAATTCAAGTATACATCCGCACTCACTGAGACCGGATGAACGTGCCCGGTCGACGGCGCATGAGTCCACCGACGCCTGACGCATCGAGCTCGGTGGCAGGCCAAACGTGCAGCTGCTTGACGGCCACAAAACTGAGACCGCGTTCAGCGCAATCTGCAAGCAGCGTATTCTGGAGCAAACCACGAGGGCGCCGTTGCGGCCAACACCGAGCGACATGGAACTATCCGTGCATCATGACGGGTCGCCGATACGCGTCCGTTCGTCGCAGGAACGCCGGCTTACCGTTAAGAAACTTCGAGGCCTTCTACTCTCTTATCGACAAGCAGGTTCGCAGAGGTTGCCCATAGGAGCGTTTTCAATCCGCGCACGCTGGCATGCCGGGAAGTAGCTGAGCCATTGAGAGTTCTCGATAGGACACTACGAGGCCAGGCTAGCAGAGCGGCGGCTTTGATGGACGACCGCGCGGGCTGCCACAACGTACGGCCATTGGTCAGGGCACGCGGTGCTCCTAGCTCAAGGCCTTCCCCGGAATGTGTCAGCCAAGAAGAGCATCAGCATGTCGGCCAACCAAGAAGCCACCCATATTGAAGGCGAGCACGCGGACATGCTGCGGGATGCGATATCAGGCTTGATACGTCGGCCGAAAGCGCTTCCGGGAAAATACCTTTGGGATGATGTCGGATCTGATCTTTATGACCAGATATGCCACAATGTAGAATATTATCCCAGTTGCCAGGAAATGGTCTTATTGTCGAATGTAAAATCCGACATCTCGAGCCGTGTTGGACCAGGCGCAACTGTTGTAGAGTTTGGCAGCGGCGCGAGCCGTAAAATCCGCACTCTCTTGGACACTTTGATCCAACCAGACACCTATGTTGCCGTCGACATTTCTCGCGAATATCTAAACGCAGCCGTTCAACAGCTCCAACTTGACTATCCCGGAATTCGGATGATTCCGGTCTGCGCCGATTACACCGACGCTGTTCGTGTCCCGTTGGACCTATCTGGTCGTGCAGTTCTAGGCTTTTACCCCGGCCCGAGCATTGGAAATTTTCATCCTTATGATGCGAGAACCTTCCTCGAGCGTGCAAGAGCAACGCTTGGACCGAGTCTCTTTCTGATTGGTACAGACGGAACCCAGGATCCCGTGCGATTGAAACAGGCCTATGCGGGTGCGGACGGCTTGATGGCCGCCTTTCACCTGAACGTACTCGCACGTTTGAACCGCGAGTGCGGCGCCGATTTTGATGTCGAGAATTTCGAGCACACGATCCGCATTTTTCGCGACCCCAACCGAGTAGAGGCGCACCTTGTGGCACGCACCTCGGCAGAATACCACCTTGGCACGCAATCGATAATCTTTGATGCCGGGGAGAGTATTCTCACCGATGTATCTTACAAGTACACCCCCGAAGATTTTCATGCCCTTTCTTCTCGCGCAGGTTGGACCATCCTCGATTTCTGGCAAGATAACATTGGAAGCTCCTGTTTACATTTACTACAATGCTAGGTGAGATCAGCGTGGTTCTCGCCATGTGAAGTGCACAGTTGGTTCACGGAGGCCGGTTCCAAAGCGTGCGAGAGATAATCTGGGGGGTTGGGCGACGGGCCGGCATTATGATCACCGCAGTAATTTCCGAGACAGGTCCACCCCGGTCGCATTCCACATCGATCAACTCTGGTGATATCTTCGGTCCGAAGGCGGAGAGAATTTTAAAGCCAAGGCTTTCGCACGAGTCGCACGCGTCCTGCAGCATGAGGACTGGGCTAAGGTCGTAGATCCCGGTCTGCGGTTTGGACAGATCCGCCGCAATTCCTGCAGGGTAAAGCACCTAGGCCATGGGCGCGTCGTGTGAGACCGGCACCAACGGCGTGCGCGCGGTCAAGAGCTTCGGCTTCCACCAGACCAGGACAGGGCCGCCGCCTGTATCGCACTACTCCCACCCTGAAGCGACGAGGCGGGCCGAGGAGCGGCTCAACCGCCATAAGCTGCCGCACTCCACCAACAGCTGGGTCGAGCTCGACCTCCTCCGCCAACGCCCTTTCCTCGCTGCCAGCTCGACTGAGGTAGACGATGAAGCAATCCGCTGGCGGATGCACCTCAGGACAGAGGCGATGCGCTTGCCAAACATAAAATCACCGTTGCCATCGTTCCTGCGAGGAATATATATTTCTCATATGCGCCGTTGGGGAGGCCGAAACTGCGGAGTTCCGGGAGCGAACTTCGCAGGTCAGTATAAAACGGCGATCCGTCCGAAGGAATCGTGAAGTTGTTTAGGATAGTATCGCGTCAGCAACCCATAAATTCGGAAATTCGCGATACTTGTTACGCAAGACAGCGGCTTGTAGCAATTTACACATGTCGATAAATTCTGCCGTTGTAATTTAGCACGAGCTTTGATGCGGAAATGTGATGACTTTATGCATTTTATGACGAAAATATCGAGCTATGGTCGTCTGCCAAACGTTCGGCGCAACATAAAACGCGGTTAATCTCGCTTTATACTGTTAGCTCACATTGCCGTGTTGGCTTGAGGTGAGAGGCAGGATTGGAATCGTGCCTGAACATGACCGCATTCTCAGCCTCTTAGGTGAGGCAGAGCTTTTGGACCAGATTGCCGATGCCTTCATGAGGGCGGGCGCAACGAACGCGGTTGAGGGCAGACGGGATTCCGCTCGTAACCTACGGCGCGTAGCCCGTGATCATCGCGTAAAAGCTATGCTGGCTCGCGGGCGCGCCGCTGGGCTATTGGGACATGAGTTGCCCGACCCGGGCGCCTGAATTCGACAGGGCAGATTTGATCCAGGAAGTCCACAGTGAATGGGCGGACGCATCCTGCGGTTTGCAGCTTCTGGCGCCGTCATTCAGCAAAGGCTTTAAAGGTTGTCGTGACGATCTCGACGAGGGCATCAACTATCAAACACGCAGTACTCGTTTCGAGGCTAGTTTGAAGAGGAAGATCTTATGTCAGAGGGATTAGCGGCCCGCACCATCGCGGCGGCCAACGGCGTCGCTCAGGACGCGGCCTTCGGCGCGGTGATCGCGCCGATCCACCTGTCGACCACCTTCAAGTTCCCCGCTTTCGAGCAGCCCGGTCCCTACGATTACTCGCGTCTGGGCAACCCGACCCGCGATGCCCTGGCCGACACGATCGCCAAGCTGGAGGGTGGCGCCCGGGCCGTCATGGTCACGAGCGGCATGGCCGCCCTCGATCTCGCCCTGTCCAGCCTGCGGCCGGGCGATCTCCTGGTCGCCCCGCACGACTGCTACGGCGGGACGCACCGCCTGCTCAGCTTCCGCAGCGCCCGGGGCCATTACCGCGTCGCCTTCATCGACCAGACCGACCCGGACGCGCTGACGGCGGCCCTGGCCGAGAAGCCGAAGGTCGTGCTCGTCGAGACACCGAGCAACCCGCTGATGCGGGTGGTGGACGTCCGTCGCGTCACGGCCGCCGCGAAGGCCGTCGGCGCACTCGCGGTGGTCGACAATACCTTCCTGTCGCCTGCCCTGCAGCAGCCGATCACCCTCGGGGCCGATCTGGTCGTCCATTCCACGACCAAGTTCCTGAACGGCCATTCCGACGTGATCGGCGGCACCGTGATCGCCGCCGACAAGGCGGTCGGCGAGGAACTCGCCGCCTGGGCCAACACGATCGGCGTGACGGGTTCGCCCCTGGACGCCTATCTGACGCTGCGGGGCCTGCGCACCCTGTTCGTGCGCGTGGAGCAGCAGCAGCGGAACGCGGCAGCCCTGGCCGCCTTCCTCGACGCGCACCCGGCCGTGAGCCGCGTCCACTATCCGGGCCTGCCCGCGCATCCGGGCCACGCCCTCGCCAGGGCGCAGCAGGCCGGCTTCGGCGCCATGCTGAGCTTCGAGCTGGCCGGCGGACGCAATGCGGTGCGGACCTTCGTCGAGGCGCTGCGGGTCTTCAGGCTGGCCGAGTCGCTGGGTGGCGTCGAGAGCTTGGTCGCCCATCCGCCGACCATGACGCACGCGGCGATGGACCCGGAGGCGCGCGCCATCGCGGGCATCACCGACGGGCTGCTGCGCCTGTCGGTGGGCCTCGAGGCCGAGGCCGATCTCCTGGCCGACCTGTCCCGGGCCTCGGAGGCGGTCCTCCGCCTCCCGGTTGCTTGAGACACCCCGTTAGCGGACGGTCTCCGCGACAGGGGTGAGGACGATGAGCTCGGATACGAAGGCAGATGCAGGCGCAGTCGGTCCTGGTCGCGGCGGGCGCATGTCCCGGCAGCGCAAGCGGGATGCGGTGCTGCGGCTGCTGCGCGGCGAGGACCTGGAGAGCGTCTCGCGCAGCTTAGGCGTGACGGCCGCGACCTTGTCGGGCTGGCGCGACGCCTTCCTGACGGCGGGCGAGGCCAGTCTCTCCACCCGGTCCCTTGATGCGGACGCGCTGGAGAGCGGGCGACTGAAGGCCAAGCTCGGCGAGATGCTGATCGAGCGCGAGTTGCTGGAGGCCAAGATCGCTGCCCTGGAGGCGCGCGGCCCCGGCCCTTTGGCCCGCAGGAGGTCGCGGCTATGAGCCGGGCCGTCTCGCCTGCCAGCGGCAAAGCTTACGGACTGGCCCGGGTGTGCCGGATCTGGCGCGTGTCGCGCGCCACCGTCCACCGGCACCTCTCACCCGCCCGGCCCGAGCCGTCGCGCCGTCCCGGCCCGGTCGGGCCGATGCCGGATGCGGCGCTACTCACGCAGATCCGCGCCACCCTCACGGACAGCCCCTTTCACGGCGAGGGTCACCGCAAGGTCTGGGCGCGGCTGCGCCACAAGGGCGTGCGCACCTCCAAACGCCGCGTGCTGCGCCTGATGCGCGCCCATGATCTGCTCGCCCCCTCTCGCGTCGGCACACCGCGCGGCCCGCGCAACCACGACGGCACCATCGTCCCGGAGAGGGTGGACACGATGTGGGGCACTGATCTGACCACCACCTGGACGGCTGAGGGGCAGGTCGCGGTGTTCGTGGCCGTCGACCACTGCTCGGCCGAATGCGTGGGCCTCCATGCGGCGCGCCGGGCCACGCGCTTTGAGGCGCTGGAGCCGATCCGCCAGGGTGTGCGGCAGCGCTTCGGCGGCTTTACGGCCGAGATCGCCTCCGGCCTGAGTGTCCGGCACGATCACGGCAGCCAGTACATGTCGGACGATTTCCAGGCGGAGCTGGCGTTCCTGGGTATCGCAAGTTCGCCCGCCTTCGTGCGAGCGCCGGAAGGAAATGGCTGCGCCGAGCGCTTCATCCGCACGCTCAAGGAGAACCTGCTGTGGGTGAAGCACTTCGACACGGTCGAGGACCTGCGCCGCGCGCTGCTGGCGTTTCGCGACCTCTACAATAAGACGTGGCTGATCGAGCGGCACGGGTTCCGACCACCAGCCGCCATTCGCACCGCGCAGCTTCCACCCGCGGCCTTGGCCGCATAGGCTTCAGATCGGTGTCTCACAATCCGCGGGCGGTACAGCGGTCGCCAGCACATGAGGTAATCGAGTGCTGCGGCGGGGCAGGGGGCTCCTGCTAAGCTGGCGGCGGTCATCTTATGGCGGGCAGCAATGACTCGCCGCTCCTCCAGCTTCGCCCAGAGCCGCCCGACGACGTAGTGATCGGCGTAGATCCGGCCTGGACAGCGCATCGGTGCCTGGTTGCACTCGTCCGGGATCACAGGCTTTGCACCGACCTCTCGTATGTGTTGACGGAAGCATGGCTGGAGCAGCCACGATCCACAGCGGCACGCCTGGATCAGCCCGGTGCAATGCCAGCCGGTCACGTCAAAGCTGTCGTCTTGCCTATAGGATCGGGCTGCTTCCCCGCATCGAGCGGCACGGTCATCGACCGCTGCCCCGCAAAGGGCAGAAAAACGCTCCCGACACTTCCGCGTCGGTCATAAGCCGCAACCCCTTTCAGAGAAACCGAAGCCGTTTCAGAAGCTTACCTCGATCCGACCGTAACCGGGGCAGATATCCGGGCGGTGGCGTTTTGCGGTTTGGCCGTGGCGTGATTCAACACCCGGCATGGCGCTGCCGGATCCCGATGGCCTGGATGCCCTCTCGCTGAGCGAACTTCGCGGGCTGGTCGACGCCCTGATCGGTCAGGTCCGCGCCTTGACGGACGAGAACCGGGCTTTGCGCGACGAGGTCGCGCGGCTGAAGGGCTTGCCACCGCGCCCGCCGACGCGGCCAACCCCGTCCGGGATGGAGAAGGCAAGCGAGCGGGCGCAGGCCAAACCGGGCCAGCGGCGGCGTGGGCCCGTGCACGAGCGGCGCGTGATCACGCGCGAGGTGGTGCTCAAGGCTGCCGTTCCGGCGGGCTCGCGCTTCAAGGGCTTTGAGGATGTCGTGGTGCGCGACCTCGTGCTGGAGGCGGTCGTGATCCGCTACCGGCGCGAGCGCTGGTCCACGCCGTCGGGGGCGAGGGTCGTGGCCGCGCTGCCGCCCGGGATCGTCGGCGGGTTCGGGCCGCATCTGCGCCGCTTCCTCCTGGCGGCTCATGTCCAGGGGCAGGTCACGAGCGAGCGCTTGACGGCGATGCTCTCTGGGCTCGGCCTGATGATCTCCAAGCGTCAGGTGGTTCGCCTCCTGAGCGGCCGGCTCGATCCCTTTGTCGCCGAGGAGCAGGCGGTGCTGCGCGCCGGTCTCGCGAGCGCGGCCTGGATCAGCGTCGACGACACCGCCGCCCGGCATGCGCGGACTGACGGCGTGACCACGCAGATCGGCGATGCACGCTTCACCGCCTTCCGCACCACCGCGTCCAAGTCCCGCCTGAACGTCCTCGCGCTGCTGCGGGCTGGCCACGGCGACTTCGTCGTCAACGACGCGGCGCTGGCCTACATGCACACCCGCGCGCTCGCCGGTCCCTTCCTGGCGGCGCTCGCCGCCCACCCGGTCAAGGTCTTTGCCGATACCCCGGCCTGGCAGGCGCATCTCACCGCCCTCGGCTTCGATGCGCGCGCGGTCACGCCCAACCCCGTGCAGATCGCCACCGAAGGCGCGCTGTGGGGGGCGATCCGGCATCACGGCCTGATGCCCGACACGGTCGTGGTCTCCGACGGGGCCGGTCAGTTCCGGGTCGGCCTGCACGCGCTATGCTGGGTTCATGCCGAGCGCCTCGTCCACACGCTGATCCCGACGACCGCGGCTCAGCGCAAAGCTATCGCGCTCACCCGCACCCTGATCTGGTGGTTCTATGCCGACCTGAAGGCCTGGGCTCGCGCCCCTTGCCCCAGACGAGCCCGCGCCCTGCGTGCCCGCTTCGAGCGGATCTTCACACGCGCGACCGGCATGGTGATGCTCGACCGGCTGCTCG
This sequence comes from Methylobacterium sp. CM6257, assembly GCF_054611515.1. Lineage (NCBI taxonomy): Bacteria > Pseudomonadati > Pseudomonadota > Alphaproteobacteria > Hyphomicrobiales > Methylobacteriaceae > Methylobacterium > Methylobacterium sp. CM6257. Next base: position 3,718,356 of record NZ_CM137735.1, on the reverse strand, counting down.
CCCGCCTGCACCAGCACAAGGCCGCCTTGCTGCGCGTGCTGGAGCGGCCCGAGATCCCGCTCCACACCAACGGCTCGGAGAACGACATCCGCGCTTGCGTGATCAAGCGGAAGATCTCCGGCGGAACGAAGAGCGAGGCCGGCCGCACCGCCCGCGACGTCATGCTCGGCCTGATGAAGACCTGCGCCAAGCTCGGCGTCTCGTTCTTCCGCTACCTCGGCGACCGCCTCGGGATCCCGGACGGTGACCCGATCCCGCACCTACCGGACCTCGTCAGAAACGCCGCAACAGGCTGACCGCCCGAGAATCTGCCCCGGCTACGATCCGACCAAATTCGCTCGCGGCACCTTGTTTTTCCTCAGGGGCATGCTATTTTCCTGATGGGACTTGCGCGATCGGGCGAGGGTTCCGCCGGTCTCATGGATTCTCCCAAAGACTTAGCTTCGTCGGCTCCGGCCGGCGAAGCTTTTTGTTTGTGCTTCGTCACAGTGGGCAGGGCGTCTCAAGCCGAACGTTCAGTTCCGCCGCTGAAAGCAACGAATTGCAGCCCGTGCAATCGCTTGCGGCTCAATAATATGCGCGGCGGCCGAGACTACAGGCAGGGCAGAGAGAGTTGACAAAACCGATAACAAGCAGGCGCAGCGAAGACCCTCCGCGCAAGCCCGTCGATCACGCATTATCCATGGTAAAACCGACCTTCAGCGTAACTTGATAGTGCTGAACCTTTCCGGCGTCGATGTGCCCGCGCGTCTCCAGCACCTCAAACCAGCGTAAATTGTGCAACGTAATGCTTGCGCGACGTATTGCATTCTGAATTGCCTCCTCAATCGAAACCGCAGAAGATCCGACTAGCTCAGTCACTTTATAAACATGCTCTGACATAGAGAACTCCTCAGAAGCGACCCACTGCGATCATGCGCTCCGACGCTTTGTCGCTCAAGGCCAAATTTATTAACTAGATTTCCGCACATCCGGCGAAGCAACTCGTAAGCCCACGCGGACCCCGCATACTCTTTTGGCGTGGCTTTGTAACCCGGAAGCCCCGCCGACTGAGGAGCGCGTATTGCAGTAAGCATAACCCTTCCGGCATACTGTGACAGTGACCGGCAGAGCGGCGCGCTACGGAGAATTCCGGAGTTCGGTCGTACGGTCCCGAGTCGTGTCGCCTCGGCCGTCGGTCGCGACCATGCAGGCGGATCGGTCAAACTCTGCAGCGTGGTTCAGGTAAGCTGGGTCGAACTCGGCGAAGCCTTTGAGACGTTTGAAGTCAGGGACGGTAAGGCGACCCTGATCGAATACGATCTGGCCGTCGTTCCGCAAAGATCGGAGCACACGGTTGGCGTGCACTGGCGAAATCCCGACTACGTCGGCGATGTCTCCTTGGGTCAGGCCGAGCTCGAAGCCGGTCTCGTCGGCCAGACCTACCGCCCGCAGCCGCACTAGGAGCTCACAGAAGATATGGGCTATCTGCTTGTCGGCTGCTCGCCCGGCACTCGCTAGCCACTCTTGGAATATGCTGAGCTTGACTAACGTCATCCACCAAAAAGCGCGGCCGATGCGAGGGTAGACCTCGATTAGATCCGCTATGGCCTGTTGGGGGATGTCGGCCACCTTGCAGGGGGTGAGCGTCCCAACCGTGTTGCCGAGCATAAAGGGTACGAGCCGGTGTACGTCGCAGAGGTCGCCCGGCAGGATCAGAGAAATAACGCGGCGTGTCCCCCCCCTCCTAAGTTTGTAGCGGCAGGCAATGCCGCTCAGGATTAGATGCACGCTCTGGGGCGTGCCGCCCACGTCGATGTCAGTGCGCTGCGGAACCGCTCGCGCCCGAAAAGGCAGATCGTAGAGCGCCTGTCGCTCCACTTCAGACAATCGGCCGGCCTGCTCCAACCGTGCGACGAAGCGGCCGCGTAGCAGCTCGTCCCCGCCGATCCGACCTCTACCGGCGGCATTCGAGGTATCGTGGTCCATGGAATGGCTACTCGGCCGCAATCTGTGCCCGCTAGATTCCTTTCTAGAAATTTAGTTTCTCATCGGGATCGTCTGGCTGTCAACTCGATCCTCCGGCATAGGACAGCAGGAGCTTCGCAGGCGATCTCTCTTTATGCATGTGGCGCCACGGAGAGATCGAACAAAATAAACAAGGCAAACGAGTTCACACTAGATGCAACCATCATGTCTGGCTGGCCGTCCAAGACCTAACTCTCCAGATATCTCACCGACTACATCTCGTTGTGCATTCGATAGCAGCGACAGATACGCAAATAGACCGAAAATGTTCACGGGGATATTGAGCACAGCTGCTCCGGGCCCTACGTAATCGTGTCTATTTGCCATTCACTCTCGGGCTTAACAACTAAATTGAGGTGACGACCCCCTGGGGAATCTATCCCTGGCCCGGACCGATCTAGGGCTCAAGTGTATTCGCCCAGGGCGAAGTCGATCGTTTGCACGCGAGCCGCAGCAGCTCATATCAACCCATTTGTACGAACCGCCGTTGCCGGATTGCGACACGTCGGAATTGATATGCGGCGAAAGGGTCACCGCCAGGTTTTTCCTCTTGAGCTTAGCCTGTGACTGTGAGGAAATCCGCCGAAGGTCCGGTCGCGCCTGGGCCACGTGCGCATGAAGTCACGAAGGGGGCCTGAAGATGATAATCGTGTCGAAGCGGTCAGGGTGTTCTCTCGGAGCGCTCGCCCTGGTCAGTACGACAGCAGGCGCCGCCGACATCGCGGTCGCTGCGCCCCCCCCTATCGCCGCAGAGCACTGCAAGGCCACGATTTCGACGCCTGTTTACGGTCCAACTATCAAGGCGAATCCGAATCCTGCCTGCCTCGAGACGGCAATCGGCGACATCTATGTCGGCGGTGCCGTGTCCGGCATAGCGTATAACTTCTCGCCCCCTTTTAGCCCACTCTCACCGGTCTTCCCGGTCCCGCTGAACTCGGGACGCGACGAGCAGAATCGGGTCGACTTCACCAATTTGATGGCCACGGTGCAGAAGGCCGATGGTCCGTTCCAGTTCTACGTTCAGGCGGGCCTCTACTCCTTCCCGCTGCTCGGCTTCCCGCTCTACTCCTCGTTCGATCAGAATACGCAGTTTTTCGGGCCGGTGCCGATCGCATTTGGCAAATACCAAATCAACGACGAATGGTCGGTCCAAGGCGGCCGGATGTTCGGAAACATCGGCTCGGAAGGGTTGTTCACGTATCAAAGAATCAACATCTCGGGCGGCCTGCTGTTCAACCAGGAGATTTTCCTCAACCAGGGCGTTCAGCTTAACTATGCGAGCGGTCCGTGGAGCGCCTCGATTGCGGTGACCGATGGCTTCTTTTCCGGTGATCTTAACTGGGTCACCGGCCTCATCACCTACAAGATCGACGATAACAGCACGATCGGCATCAACGGCGGCACCCATTTCCAGAATTTTGACAGTCGTTTCCGCGGCTCAAAGTTTCAGGTCGCGACGCCGATCACACTGCAGAACAGCAGCATCGTCAGTGTGAACTACACTTACACGAACGGTCCATGGACGATCACGCCCTACGGTCAGTTCACGAGCGTTGACCGGGATGCGCGCCTCGGGCTTGCGGGCGCCGAGACCTACGGTGGTGCCCTGCTCGTCGCCTACAACTTCACCGATTGGTTCTCGGTCGGCGGTCGCGTCGAGTACATCGCTCAAAACGGCAGCCGGCTTAACCCCGGCATCACCACCAACTTGCTCTATGGCGCGGGTAGCTCGGCGGCATCTTACACGATCACGCCAACCTTCAACTTCGACCGCTTCTTCGTTCGCGGCGAGTACTCGCACGTTGACCTGTACGGTATCCAGATTGGCGATCTGGCCTCCGGCACGCTCGGCACCGGCTTCGGCCGCACCGGCAACGTGAGAAAGCAGGACCGCTATATGGTCGAGGCCGGCTTCACCTTCTAAGCCGAACAGGCCTTTTCCATGCGTGGTCGCGGAGCGATGCGGTCGCCGGAAGAGTTGCTGGCGGCGGCTGCGCGACCGACAGGGGCAGATTCTGGCCGCCCCTGTATCAGGTGCTGCTGGAACGCCTGCAGGCGGCCGGCGTGATCGACTGGAGCCGAGCAAGCCTGGACAGTGCCTCCGTCCAGCCCGGAAGGGAGCTGTGCCACTAGGCCGGACTCAACGGACTGGCCGGGGCAAATCGGGGACGAAGCGCGACCGCGTCACCGACGCGCGGCATCTGCCTGAATGGGGCCAATCAGCACGGCAACGTGAAAATAGCCGCGACGCTCGACGCCATACCGCGCCTGCGCAAAGGTCGGCATGGACGTCTGCTCCGAGGGCCTGACAAGTGGCACGCTGAAAGCCTACGATGCCAAGACCCGACTCCAGGAGGGCCGGGCCCTGGCATCGTGCCGCGCATCGCTCGGCGCGGCATCGTGAGCAGCGAGAAGCTCGGGCGCAGCCGGTGAGTCGTTGTTTGATCGCGGGCTTGCTTATCAACTCCCTTCCCGGATGCCCTTCAGCTTTGCTGCAGCAGCGCCGCCGGATCGTGGTTGTTGCCGCAGTCGGCCTTGATGGCCGCCACACCATGCCCCTTGAGCAAGCCTAACCATGTGGAGCGCACGGCCCGGCCAACCCAGCCGCAAGACCCACCTCGGGATGGCCTGCGTGACGTCCTGGTGGAGGCGCCTGCATGCGCCTGCGGCGGAACTGTGAACAGAACAGGCCAGGCCGCCACGGCGACGGCTGTACTGGTCCAGGAGGGTAGAAGTTACGGCATTGAGCGGACGAGAGGCGCAGCTGCGGCGGAGCCGGATGATTCCAGTCCCAGCAGTCGTGCACTTCGATACGCGTCGGGGACTGACAGAGCCCAAACGAAAAGACCCGCCGCATGGCGTCCGATAACACCAACGTCCGGCGCAGCGAATTTTGTGGTCAGCCAGGCTCCGACCAGGGTGAAAAATGCGAACCCTAATCCCCGCTGTGCTTTGCCGACGAGGACATGGCCCACACCAGGCAGCAGAATCGCCGCTGCGAGGACAAGGTACGGGTTAGGCTGCGCTGCGCGCACGGACTTCGTCAGGTTCATGGGCTGCGCCTTCACTGATGAGATGTCGCGCCAAGTCGGTGGCCTGGGCGAGCAGTGGCTGCAGGAGCTCCGGACCGACATGCGGGACCGGAAAGCGGTTCTCGCGCAGGAGCAGATAGGCACCGCGCTCGCCCTGGCAGAGCTGAGTCACGATCCGAACCCCTCGAGGCGTGAGCAGCACCTCCTTCACGCGTGGCTCGGCAAGGATTTTCGCGATGGGACCGTCGACGCGGCGGAGCAGATCGTTGGCTCCGCGTGAGCCGCGCACCAGCGTCTCGCCCGGCCAGCCGGGCGGGACAGGATAGCGGGCTAAGAGCTCGGGTCCAGGCGCATAGAACTCGGCGCCGGCTACGCGGCGAAGGACGTCAAGGATTTCCGAACGCCCAGTTGAGTGGTGCACCGAAACGCTGAGCCAGAGCTGCGGTAGACGCCGGAAGGCGAGGGCTTCGGGGATGAGCCTGACCTCGACCGAAAAGCCTGCGAAGCGGCCTTTAAGTGTGCCATAGCCGGTACGATCGCGACCGTAGACCGGTTCCGCTAGGACGGACCCGCAGGGCTGGAGCATCCCCGCCCGCCCTGCCGACGCCGCCAGAGCGCGCCGGTAAAGCGCGTAGCCAGCGGTGCCAAGGATCGGGAGAGCGAGGAACTCGATCATGTCGACCTCAGTAGCCCTTCGGCTTCGGCCAGTGCATCGTGAACTGGTCGCCGCGCCGGACATATTTGTAGCGGTGCAGCACGAACCAAGCTGAAGCTGCGATGTAGAAGGCCATCATCGCGACAAGCTGCGTTCCGTAGCCGAGGAAGACGGCGAGATAGGTCACGCTGCACAGGACCAGTAGCAGCAGGGACGGCAACGGGTGCAGCGGATGAACGTAGCCCCGCTGAATGGTTCCCAGCGGCCATTTGCGGCGGAACAGGATGATGGAAAGCGCCATCAAGGTGTAGCCGAGCAGCCCCGACAAGATCGAGAAGGTGATGGTCTGGTCGAGGGGAGTCGAGACTGCGAACAAGATCGCCACGGGGACGAAGAACACGATCGAGCGGTATGGGGTGTGATAGACCGGGTGCACGGCACCGAACCAGGCCGGCATGTAGCGGTCGCGCCCCATCGCGAACCAGGCTCGCGACGCGTCGTTGATGCAGCCGTTGGCGGAAGCAACGGTGGCGAACAGTGTCCCAAAGAACAGGAAGACCTCAAGCCAGCGGTTCCCCGTGAGTCTGCCCGCATCGTAGAGCGGCGTCACGGCCTGTCCGAGGTATTCCCAGGGCATCAAGCCGGAACAGACGTACCAAGTGGCGGTCGCCGCAATGAGGAGGGTAATCATGCCTGTCATGGTGCCAAGCGGTAGGGCGCGGGCTGGGGAGCGAACCTCTTCGGCGGCTTGGGTCGTCCCCTCAATCCCGAGATAGAACCACAGGCCGAAATGCATGGCCGCAAGGATGCCGAGGTTGCCGTAGGGCAGGCCGACGAGGAGCGCGTCGTGCTGCAGCACCGCGCCCGGGGCCCATGGTTGCGCAGCTACGAATAGAACCACGATGGCGAGGAAAGCCGCCGCCGTGATCAGGAGATTCATGGTGAGCGAGGCGAGCACGCCGCGGTAGTTGAGGAACGCGAGCGCCACGATGGTGAGCACCATGAAGGCGCGCTTGTCGACAGCGCCAGCTACGCCGAGATTGGTCAAGAACGCCTCAATGAGGTCGCCCGTCACGATGGCATTTGAGACCTCGAGCATGGTGTAGGCCATCACGAGATACAGGCCGACGTTGAAGGCAGCGAGCGGCCCGATAATGTGTTTGGCTTGCGCGTACTGGCCCCCTGCAGCGGCCACCGTCGAGGTGATCTCAGAGTCGATCATCGCCACGCAGGTGTAGAGGATGCCAGCGAGCCAGCAGGCAGTGAGTGCCGCGACCGGTCCCCCTTTTCCGACCGCGAAGTTCCAGCCCATGAACTCGCCGACGAGCACGATCCCAACCCCCAGTGCCCAGACGTGACCGGGCCCGAGCACACGAAGGAGCGCAATCTTCTTGGCCGGGGCAGCTGCCACCACCAAAGGGGCTTCTGCCAGTCGAAGGTCAGGGGCGTGAACCCCCGGTTGAGGAGCAACCTGAACGTTCTGCATCACGACCTCGCTGCCGTCTCGCCGACGTCGGCATCCACGATCTCTCCCTCCTCGGAGGAAAGGAGGTAGTCCTCGCTGAAAGCTTTGTTGGTGCGAATAAGATTGACGCCCATCCAGAGCGCGAGCGCACCGGCTATCGCCCAGGCGCTCCAGTTCATGATGTCCACCATCACGGGTATCCTTGCAGGAAGGAAATAAGGCTGGTCCAGATCGCGCCCGCAGCGAGGCTGCGCTCAGCGCGCCTTACGGCGTCGATCGTCGCCGAACCGCTCGGCAATGACGTCGCGATACTCGTGATCGGAGTAACGAAACATAAAAACAAAGTACCCGACGATGATAATCGCAGTGAAAGCCAGAGCTAGCCAGTTAAAACTATAATCAAAGCGAGTTCCGATGATGCTTGCGGCCTTTTCGGCCGAAAATCCGAGCTTCTCCCACTGCGCCGCCATGACAGTGTTCTGCCCGAGCGCCTGCCAGGAGGGATTCGGGTATTCGGTGGTGGTCGTCCCGCCGCCGGCAAGCTTGAGCCAAAGCGGCAGATAGAGTGTAATAAACACTAGAACGAGCATCAACAGCGCATCGAAGATCTGGCCGGCGACGGACTGTGTGGGCGGCTCGTAGGGTAATTTCTTCATTTGCTCACTCCCTTGTTCTCACGCAGATCGCGGAGGTGGTCGAGGTAGAAGATGTCGGTGCCGTAGATCGCTGATTTGTCCTCGGCATAGTGTTTGATCATGGCAGCGATGGAAGCCGTATTGAGCAGAAGAACCACAAACCCGATTGCCGCCATGGGAATCAGAAGATTAGCTCCCTCAAAGACCCGCCACATGCTCCAAAATGTGAATGCATAGAGCAGCCATACTGCCAGCACGGCGCATGTTGCTGCCGCACAATCACGTTTGAACATTGACGAAATTCGGGGATCTTGGTGCAGCATGGCACGCCCTCCGCTAAGAAATTTCTTTCTGGGAACCGCCCGTTCTTTTGCGGAAAGATCCTGCCATAGAGGCTGTGGTGTCAAGGCCCAAAGCGGGTGAGATAAGGCGCGAACACGAATTTTTGTGCCGGTTCAGCGTCGATACCCAAGCGTGACCGACGAACTTCGCGGTCGTGGAGACTGAGTGGGCCGCCATAGTCGCGGCGGCAGATATGCCTCGTTGCCCCCCGAAGCCGCAGCGCACTCTGCTTATAGTCGGGGCTTGACGGCGGCTCGCTTATGGAGAAAATTTGCTTCTCAGCAGGAAGGCACAAGCGCGGCTGAAGCAGGTATACTGACGCAGTTCAGCTAACGTCGCGCACGTCGTCGTAGCTGGGTGATACGCTCGGCCTAAGTTTTGCTTACTGCACTCAGAGTTTACACTAGGGCTTCGTTGTCCAACCGAGGCAACTTCAGCTCCGTTGGCATGTATAGGATTTCACAAGTTCCGCGTCGCCCTCAGCTTTTCTCTTGACCCACTATCCAGCCGCTGACCCAGTTACCCTGCAAGATTCTTTGCAGCAGTTGCGAAGTCGCCGCGGTTATCAGCAAGAGGTGCTTTAGGCCTTCTGAATTATCGCCCCGTTGCGGCATCTCTCGGTCTCACCGCAAACGGCCGCGAGCCGGTTCGTACCCGTCCGGTACCCGCCGACCATGTTTCTCACAAAGAAATTTTTGTGACCCACAGTTGACGCCGGGCGCGGAGTGTGCGAGCAGTAATCCCATCGAGCTGTGACACGGAGAACTTGCGATGTGTGGTATTGTCGGTTTGTTCTTGAAGAACCCCAAACTTGAGCCACAGCTTGGCAGTCTTTTGTCCAATATGCTGGAGACGATGACTGATCGTGGTCCCGACAGCGCGGGCTTCGCAGTGTACGGCTCGGATGCTGCGGGCGTGAAGCTGACATTGCGCGGTCCTGATCAGGCGGCGCTGCGCAAGGCGGTTTCCGGCCTTGAGGAGGTCTTTAAGCGCACCTTCGAGAAGACGGAGCGCGACACGCACACCGTGCTGTCTGTACCGGCCGAGCGCGAAGAGCAGATTCGGTCCTGGCTCGGCGCCAACACGTCCGGCATTGATATCGTCAGCTCGGGTCGCCGTATGGAGATCTACAAGGAGGTCGGTCTGCCGGCTTCTGTCGCCGAGCGCTTCAATCTTGCCGGTATGTCCGGCAGCCACGGCATCGGCCACACCCGTATGGCGACCGAGAGTGCCGTGACCACGAACGGCGCCCACCCGTTCTCCACGGGGTCAGACGAGTGCCTCGTGCACAACGGCTCGCTGTCGAATCACAACGACATGCGCCGGCGCCTTGAGCGTGAGGGCCTGAGCTTCGCAACCAAGAATGACACCGAAGTCGCTGCTGGCTACCTGAGCTGGCGCATGCGGGAGGGCGCGTCGCTCAAAGAAGCCCTCGAGTCGAGCCTGACCGACCTCGACGGCTTCTTCACCTTCGTGGTCGGAACTGAGACCGGCTTCGCGGTCGTGCGCGACCCGATCGCCTGCAAGCCCGCCGTCATGGCGGAAACGGACGATTACGTCGCCTTCGGTTCCGAATACCGCGCCCTCGTCGGCCTGCCTGGCATCGACAAGGCCCGCGTCTTCGAGCCCGAGCCGGCCAAGGTCTACGCCTGGGAGCGCCACTGATGCCGACCTATGACCTGAACAATGCGCCTTTGCGCGAGCTCAACCGTGCGCTTCACGCGCTGCGGCCGGACACCAACGAGACGCATTGGACTGTGCGGGGCCCGGACGGGCGCCACGCCATCGCGGCAGGCCTCGACGCGCCGATCAGCGTCGAGATCGAGGGCAACGTCGGCTACTACTGCGCCGGCATGAACAAGCTCGCGAGCGTGGTCATCAACGGCAACGCGGGGGTGGGTGTCGCCGAGAACATGATTTCTGGCTTCGTCCACGTGCGGGGCGACGCCAGTCAATCGGCGGGCGCCACGGCGCATGGTGGCCTCCTTGTGATCGACGGCAATGCAGGTGCTCGCTGCGGCATCTCGATGAAGGGCGTCGACATCGTCGTGAAGGGCTCAATCGGCCACATGTCGGCCTTTATGGCCCAAGCTGGCACGCTGACCGTGCTGGGCGATGCCGGCGAGGCACTCGGCGACTCACTCTACGAGGCCAAACTGTTCGTTCGTGGCTCGGTAAAGAGCCTCGGCGCCGACTGCATCGAGAAGGAGATGCGCGACGAGCACCGCGAGCAGCTCTACGCCAAACTGAAGCTCGCTGGACTCGCGGGCGAAATCGATCCGTCCGAGTTCAAGCGCTACGGCTCGGCGCGTAACCTCTACCATTTCCACGTCGACAACGCCGGAGCCTACTGATGGCCGAGCATTCGAAGGATCCGCGCGGCACCCCGCGCACCAAGCCGCGCTTCTCCGCGACTTACACGCCCGACGTGATGTCCGAAATCCGTCGCGCTGCGGCCACCGGCATCTATGACATCCGAGGCGCTGGCGCGAAGCGCAAGCTGCCGCACTTCGATGACCTCCTATTCCTCGGCGCCTCGATTAGCCGGTACCCGTTAGAGGGCTACCGCGAGCGCTGCGGCACGGAGGTGGTGCTCGGCTCCCGGTTCGCGAAGAAGCCGATCGAGCTGAAGACTCCGGTCACCATCGCCGGCATGAGCTTCGGCTCACTGTCGGCGAATGCCAAGGAGGCGCTCGGGCGCGGCGCCACGCTCGCGGGCACCTCCACCACCACGGGCGACGGCGGTATGACGCCGGAGGAGCGTGGTCACTCACAGAAGCTCGTGTATCAATACCTGCCCTCGCGTTACGGCATGAATCCGGATGACCTGCGCAGGGCCGACGCGATCGAGGTCGTGATCGGGCAGGGCGCCAAGCCCGGCGGCGGCGGCATGCTGCTTGGCCAGAAGATCACCGAGCGGGTCGCTGGCATGCGCTGCCTGCCGCCAGGGGTCGACCAGCGCTCGGCCTGCCGCCATCCGGACTGGACAGGTCCGGATGATCTTGAGATCAAGATCGAGGAACTGCGGGAGATCACCGACTGGGAAAAGCCGATCTACGTGAAGGTTGGCGCCTCGCGGCCCTATTACGACACCGCGCTTGCAGCGAAGTCGGGCGCCGACGTGGTGGTGCTTGACGGTATGCAGGGCGGCACCGCGGCGACGCAGGATGTCTTCATAGAGCACGTCGGCATCCCGACACTGGCGGCAATCCGCCCCGCCGTACAGGCGCTGCAGGATCTCGGCTTGCATCGGAAGGTGCAACTCGTGGTGTCAGGCGGCATTCGTTCGGGCGCTGACGTGGCCAAGGTTCTGGCATTGGGCGCCGACGCGGTCGCGATCGGCACCGCGGCGCTGATCGCGCTCGGTGACAACGACCCTCGCTGGCAGGCCGAATACGAAGCCTTGGGCACCACGGCTGGCGCCTACGACGACTGGCATGAGGGTAAGGATCCCGCCGGTATCACCACGCAGGACCCGGAGCTTTCGAAGCGCCTCGACCCAGTGCTCGCGGGGCGGCGGCTCGCGAACTACCTCGCGGTCATGACACTGGAGGCGCAAACCATCGCCCGGGCCTGCGGAAAGAGCCACCTGCACAACCTTGAGCCTGAAGATCTGGTGGCGCTCACGATCGAAGCCGCTGCGATGGCCCAAGTGCCGCTCGCTGGCACCGGTTGGGTCCCGGGCAAGACGGCTCTCTAAGAACACTGCAAAGGCCGCTCCCTCACGGGGGCGGCCTTTGCCAATAAGGCACCCTATCCATCTCCGCCCTAGGGAGGGCTTCGCGATGACGCTCGATCTCGAGACCGCCGCTAAAGAGCGCGGCATCAAGTACTTCCTTGTCTCCTATACGGACCTGTTCGGCACCCAGCGCGCCAAGCTCGTACCGGCGGCCGCTATCCGCAGCACTTGCAAGAACGGGGCGGGCTTCGCCGGCTTCGCGACATGGCTCGACATGAGCCCGGCCGATGCGGACCTCCTCGCGGTACCCGATCCGGACGGGCTGATCCAGCTGCCCTGGAAGCCCGAGGTCGGCTGGCTGCCCGCCGACCTCGTGATGGATGGCAAGCCCGTCGAGCAGGGCCCGCGCAACATCCTCAAGCGCCTGATCAAGGACGCCGCCCGTGACGGGCTGCAGATGAAGACCGGGGTCGAGTGCGAGTTCTTCCTGATCACGCCCTGTGGGTCCGAGCCGGCGGATCTGGCCGACAAGCAGATGAAGCCTTGCTACGACCAGTCCGCCCTGATGCGCCGCTACGACGTCATCACCGAGATCTGCGACGCGATGCTCGCGCTCGGTTGGAAGCCGTACCAGAACGACCACGAGGACGCGAACGGCCAGTTTGAGATGAACTGGGACTACGACGACGCGCTCGTCACGGCCGATCGGCACGCCTTCTTCAAATACATGACCCGCTCGATTGCCGAGAAGCACGGGCTTCGAGCGACATTCATGCCCAAGCCTTTCATGGATCTGACGGGCTCAGGCTGTCACGCCCACGTCTCAGTTTGGCGCGACGGGCAAAACATCTTCAGCGACAAATCCGATGAGATCGGCATGTCGAAGGAGGGCTACCACTTCATCGGCGGCCTGATCCATTCGGCCGACGCGCTCGCGGCAATCACCAACCCTTGCGTGAATTCCTACAAGCGCATCAACGCGCCGCGTACCACGTCGGGCGCCACTTGGGCCCCCAACACCGTCACCTACACGGGCAATAACCGCACCCATATGATCCGGATCCCGGACGGCGGCCGTTTCGAGTTTAGGCTCGCGGACGGGGCGGCAAATCCCTACCTCCTCCAGGCTGGGATCCTGGCCGCAGGCCTCGATGGGATGCGCAACCGGCGTGATCCAGGCAAGCGTCTCGACATCAACATGTACACCGACGGTCACACGGTCGAGGGTGTTAAACAGCTGCCGCTGAACATGCTCGATGCGATGCGGGCACTCGACCGCTGCGACGTGCTGAATGACGCGTTCGGCAGCTTCGTACCAAGCTACCTCAAGCTCAAACAGGAAGAGTGGAATTCCTACTGCCGCCATCTAACTCAGTGGGAGCGCGACAACACGCTCGATTGCTGAGGTAATTGCGTCGCCGGGCGGTCGTGCCGCCCGGCGCGACTGATCAAGTTAGCCCAGTACGCAACGACCTGCTCGGTCATAGAACACCTAAAGGCAGCACGCATGAGCGAACGGATCATCCTCCGCGCCGGCGAAGCCCTCGTGGCGGGCGGCCCTCCGAACACGGCCTCCGAGCCGGAAGTCATCATCGGTGAACTCGACGGGCCGGTCGGCACCGCACTCGCGACGCTGACGGGCGACCAAGTGGTGGGCCACAGCCGCGTCTTCGCGCTGCTGAACACCGACATCATGGTCCGCCCGGTGACGCTCTGCGTCTCCAAGGTCAGCGTCACCGAGAGCAAGTACACGTCGATCCTGATGGGCACGGTGCAGTTCGCCATCGCCAACGGCGTGCTCGACGCCGTGCGGGCGGGCTACATCCCGAAGGAGAAGGCCAACGACCTCGGCATCATCTGCTCGGTCTGGCTGAGCCCCGGCGTGATCGAGGCCGAGACGGTCGACCACAAGGCGCTGTTCGAGATCCAGCGCAAGGGCATGACCGAGGCGATCCGCAAGGCCATGACCAACGAGCCGTCGATCGACTGGCTCCTGGAGAACCAGGACAAGATCGTGCACAAGTATTACAAGATGGGCCTCGAAGGGAAAATCTGACTGCATAAACAGCTTTAGCGTCTCACAGTAGATTTGCAGGGCGCAAGTAATCGAGAGAACCTTGCAGCGACGGCCGTCTCGCGTTGGTAGCGGCAACTCTGACATCAGGTTTGAGCCCTCATGCGACCTTCAGAAATCCTGGCCGAGGCCCATTTCGAAAGACGGCTTGAGATAATCTCTGGCTTACTGGCGCGGACACTCGATGCGCATCGGCTCGATGATGAGCTGTGGGCATTGATAGTCACGCGAGTATTTGGCCAGGCAGCTCCTGCTAACGCTTGGCTGCGAGAGGACGATCTTCGCCTCCTCGGCGGCCTCGACTCGAGCATGTGCTTGGCCAGAACCGTCCTTCCAGGTTGGCGGCTCCGACTGATCTGCCGGCCGGGAGAGCGTCCCGTAGCCTATTGCGATCGGTGGGGGTGTTGGCCGGGTCCATCCACGGCAGCAGACGAGCCGCTAGCCGTTTGTGCTGCGCTTTTACGCGCGGTCCTCGCTGAAGCTCGGCATACCTCGAAACGTCGCGACCGCACGTCGTCCACACACTGGCTGGGCGTAGCGTGGGCTAGCCCTCGTGTACTGGCCGAGAAAATGCTGCAGCATTCGCGGCCCGAAGGGTCAAATACCGAACCGTGCCACAGCGCAGTACGTCGAGGATGTATATAATCCTCCGCGAGGACCAACCAGCTGATTGATTATGAGCTTAGTCAAAGCTGAGTTTACGGTGATTTAGCGTCGCCAAACACACAGGCCCGACCCTCCGCTAGTTTATGCCGTTTTTTCTTCTGAGCCTTCCTCCCATAAGTCACCTAAGTCACACATTCCGAGTTCTTGGGGGCGAAGGAGTGTCACCGCACTGCCCGAAAGGCAACTGTACTGCGGTCGTACGGCCGCAAACAAAGGCCCGCCTCAGTCTAGCTGGGCGGGCCACTTCGTATCAGCCGAGCATCGCTCAAAGCCACTTCATCGTCACGCAGCGCGGTGGCGTGAACTCACAAAATTCTCGTTGTTGCAGGAAATCCGATCCCTCGAACTCTGGAGATTGGGAACCGGACGGAGGCTGTCGGCGAGTCGAACAGCAAGTCCAAACCTCGCTGATACAGCAAGGCGGAAGCCGTAGTAGATTGACGCGGTAAGACCGGCACAGATGATATAGTAGAGCAGCAGGGCGGCCATCGGATTTGCCATCTTTTTCTGTTGGTGATCCTTATGTGGCGTCGCACAACGAAAACCGGTAGCGGGGGTTTCACATCTCGGCCATGCTCCATGCGCATGAGTTTAGACGCTGATCCGATCGGGTTGCGTCGGAACCAGCGACGGCGAGATACATCCCTGCATTCGGTGGCCGTGAGCAGGTAAGCTTCGCTCGCTGGCGTCCCGAAGATCTACACGGCAGGAACTACGGTGCCTCCGAGGGTAGCTGTCGGCTTCGAAGGCGACCTCATTCTGAGCTGTCGAGAGCGCGAACAAGCTGAAGGTAGCGCCGGACGCCGCGCAGTAGAACAGCCGTAGCCCGATCACCCCGGTACTTTCGCGAGAATCGCTGACCTCATGTGCTGGTTGAATGTCGAGCCGCGCTGACTCGGGCCAGGGGCTGGCGTCGATACCTCCCGCGCCGGCAGGTGGTATCCTGGTGCACAGTATGAGGGTTCGCTCTCGTGGCGACGGATCTCCATCGGGGGCATAAGTGAACAGGACGACTTTGGCTCAGGAGATTGGCTTCCTCCTCGTTCCAGGTTTTGCACTCCTGTCTTTTGCTGCCGCTTGCGAGCCTTTTCATGCAGCGAATCGCCTCGCTGGATGTTCGCTATACCGATTGCGCTTCTTCGGCGATGAGACTGCGGGCCGCGTCGCTGCTTCGTCCGGAGCGGAGATCCCCGTCGAACCATTACCGTCAGACCGAGGGGCGCTGCACACAGTCTTCGTTTGTGCAGACGGCGAACCGGCAACATGGAAGCAACCGGCTGTTCACGCCGCACTGCGATGTTTGGCTCGCAGTGGAACCCGCATAGGCGGAATATCCGGCGGCACCTACGTGGTGGCGGCGGCAGGACTTCTTGAAAATTCCGATCTCACCATAGGCGGGGAACACGCTGCCGCTTCGATGAAAGAACGTCAGGATGTGACGCCCGATCTCGCCCGCGTTGTTCTTGCTGGAGATCGCGTGACTTGCGCCGGTGGCATTGCCGCTCTCGACCTGATGCACGCGCTTATCGCTGACCGCCTGGGCGAAGACTTTGCAAAGCGAGTTTCAGACTGTCTTCTCCATACCCCAATAGGCGCGCCGGAACACCTGCAGGGCGCCTCTCTCGCTGAGCAATACGGCGTTCACCACCCCGCGCTGATTGCAGCCATCGAAATTATGCACAGGACCGTGGAAGCTCCTCTTAGTCGTGGGGGGATGGCTGCACGCATCGGGCTGAGTGAGCGCCAACTTGACCGGCTCTTCCGTGAGAAGCGGCGATGCAGCTTCTCAGAACAGTACCGGAAGATCCGCCTAGACCACGCCAAACGCCTGCTGCGTCAGAGCTGCCTGCCAATTAGCTCTATTGCCACGGCGACAGGCTTTTCAAGCCTCGCACACTTCTCGCGATGCTACCGAGCCTATTTCAGCTATAGCCCATCAGTAGAACGGCTGCCTGAATCCGCCTTTCCTGTCAGCGCCCGTAAAACTGACTGCGAGGGGAACGAGGATCCGCGCTGATCCCCAGCGAGTCAACCAGCGACGATCCGCTCGTCGAGCTTCCGGTCGACGATCTCGACCGTGCGGTCGATCTCGGCGCTGGGCTCGCCGAGCTGGTGCGCGATCAGTTTCACGAGCAGATCGACCCGCTCGATGTAGGGCGCGCCGTTCGCCACCGCCCGCGCGGCCGAGGACGGCTTCAGCAGGCTCTCGGCGGCCTTGGCGTATTTCTCGAACGGCACCTGATCGGCCGGATCGGCGCCGAGCTTCCGGGCGATTGCGTCGACGTGATCGTAGATCGCCCGCGAGCGCGCCAGATCGCCGTGGACGGCGTCGTGGATCGACTGCGGCTCGCCCGGGGTGATGCAGCGGTAATTGCCGGTCAGCAGCATCGACCACTTCGCCAGCGGCACGAACAGCGAGTCGAACACCTTGAGCTTGACCGGCACGTCCTGCCCGTCGAGGCGCACCGCGTCGATGTCGGCCTCCAGCTCCCGGAGCATCCGGTTGTGCGCCGCGTCCGCGAAGGTCGCAGCCTTGAAGTTCGTCGGCAGCCCGACATGCAGGACGTTGGCCTCCTCCTCGGGCGGCCGGAAGGCCTGCGGGTCGGGGGAGCAGAGCGACATCAGCCCCGGCTCGAACCGGTCCCAGACGCCGGCATTGGTGTAGGCGTCCTCGAGGTCCATGGCGGCCAGCGCCGGGATCCGCTTGAGATAGGGCAGCGGCGGCATGTTCATGATCGACAGGCACGGCAGCCTCGCCGCCGCGATCTTGATCATGAGGACGCGGATCGTGTGGTTGTTGTACTGCGGCTCCTGCATGGCGAGACCGACGAGGTCGTAGCGCGACACGTCGACGTCTTCCGGCGGCATCGCGTCGAGCTTGCCGGGCAGGTCGCGCGACAGGATCGAGCGGTGGTTCGGCTCGTCGCGCAGCTTGATGCGGACCTCGGTGCCCGCCCGGTTGATCAGGTCGGCGGTCTTGCGCCGGCAGACCAGGGTCACGTTGTGACCGGCCATCAGGAGCTTGGTCCCCAGCAGCGAACCGTAGGAAGCTCCTAAAATTAAAATGCGACGTGTCACGGCTACTCCCATAGTTCGTCCTACAAGCTGGTTTCGATGCCAGCAGCTTCCGACCCGGCGCTGCTAATTGGGAGCTGTAATGGGAGCTGGCGCGGCCGCGGCCCCGCAACTAATCTTGGAGACTGGATGTCGACGAGGATGTTGATAGTCGCGCGGCGGCTGCAGTTGTTGCCGGAGGCCAGAATCCTCATTCCGCGGCAGTCCACGGGACTACGTTCCAAATAGCCGATCCGACGCTCCGGGCCGCGCGCAACTTGCCAAATTAAGCCGGACTACGGGGATATATAATGATGGAGAGATATGTCATTGGGGTTCTTATATGCTGGACTGGGCCGTGCAGCCCCGCCGAGTCAAACATCAGCGAGTCACCGGGCCGGAGAAAGTAATCCTGGCCGGAGTGTCTGTAGATTACCTCGCCGGTCAGCATGTAGATGAATTCAATACCGGCGTGGCGGAAACTCGTGTAGGGCTCGGCATCCTCTTCCAGCGTGATCAGATAAGGTTCGACGGCGACGTCGCCTCTCAATGAGGCTCCCAACAGCTCGTAGATATGCCCGGCCTTCGTACCGCCTCTCTCGATCAGAACTCCCTGCCCACCCTTCACAAAGGAACAGTCACGCTTCTCCTCAAAAGTAGAGAATAGAGAGCTGAGTGGCACATTGAGCGCGTTCGCGAGCGCGTTGATCGTCGACAAGGACGGGGATATCTGCCCATTCTCGATTTTCGAAATCATCGCGAGTGAGATGCCCGCGGCTTGTCCGAGTTCCGCAGCGGTGAGATCGCGCTCGCGTCGGAGGATTCTTACCTTATGCCCCAGTGCTTTCTCTAGCGGCCTTGCGCTCTCCTGCGGAGCGCTGGACGCCGTCGTGAGCTCCGCCTCGGGAAGAGTCGAGACTGATCTTACCTGGACACGGGAGTTTGGCGGCACGGGAGATTTGGTGACCTGCGACATGGGCCTGCCTTCGCCTCTTTCCGACAGAACAAGCGACGTTCTGCGCTGGCGTGTCGTGGAGAGCCGCAGCATCTGCTATTCGTGCAGCAGTCTGGCTAAGATGGGCCGCGGTCGGTTAGCGATGCCGGCACCGTAAGGTGCCGGTGAGGCACCTCCGGTGGACATGGGCACCAGCCGCCCCTGGTCCGCTGGCGCACCAGAAGGCGAATCTCTCCATTGCTCCGTCAGATCAGTGCATTGGAGCGTGCTCGACCTCGTAGCCGAACTCCGCCGCAGCGTGAGTTAGCCAAGACCAAAAGCTGCCTGCAAAACTGCGCGCGACGGCGATATCGTAGGTCGGCGCCTCATCCCGCTGCCAGATCTGCGCGTTGATGTGCGCTATGTTCGTTACCGCAGCTTGCCCGGCTCGGAAGGCGCGCGGATGCAGGTCCACCGCCACCCCCTTGGCCAGCATCGCGCGGGCTTGTCGGCCCGAAACGCGCACCAGGGCGCGTCCATCGCTCTGGTCGGTCACTGCCGCCACGCCGCGAAGAATCTCCGCCAGAGCCGCTAAGTCCCGCCGGAACTCGGCCACTGCGAGCCACTGGCCGGGCGCTGACCAGACAAGGCCTTTCTCGCCTTCGATGCTCGTTTTTCCAGCTCTGGGTAAGAGCAAGCCAAGCTGTTCCGCCAAGATCTGCCGGAGCTTGGTCTCCTGGTCATCCGCTACGATGATTGTAGCGAGGCCAATCTCATCCCGGAGTGAGAGCCGGATGCCTGCTTCACCCTGCAAGCGGCCGTGCCGCCCATTGCGGGCGATTCCCGCCCAGGCGCTACGGGGCTGCCACGCGCTCGTCATCACTGCCTCAGACACGCAGCTTCTCCTCTTTCGGGTCCACGAAGGCGGGCGAGCAGATCTCGACTTCGACATCGCCGCCGCGCACGGGATCATAGGCGCGCACGCGCTCCCCGTGGCGCTCAGGTCCGCGCCGGATCAGGCCGATGCCGATCCAGTGGCCGAGGCTGGGCGAGTAGGCGACTGAGGTCATGTAACCCTGGTCACCACTCAGGCTCGGCTCGGCGCCGACCGCGAGGAAGTGGGCGCCGGCACGTAGGCGCTGCTTCGGATCAACCGGGCGGAAGCCCACAAGGACCGGGCGATCAGGATCGGTCAGAGCGGGCCGCTCCTTCATCAGGCGCCCGATGTAGTCCTTCTTCTTGGCGAGCATACCTCCGAGACCGAGGTCGCGCGCGGTGGTCTGCCCGTTGATCTCGGCGCCTGCTGCGTGGCCCTTTTCGATGCGCATCACCGACAGCGCCTCGGAGCCGTAAGCCGTGATCCCATGGCGCGATCCCGCCTGCATGATGGCCCGCCAAGCGGCGTCGCCGTAGGCCGCCGGTACCGCGAGTTCGTAGGCAAGTTCACCCGAGAAGGAGATCCTGAACAGGCGCGCCGGGATGCCTCCGCCCACTGTCACGTCAGCGCAGGCGAGGAACGGGAAGGCCTCGTTGCTGATGTCAAAGCCGGGATCGACGACGCTGCGCAGAGTGTCGCGGGCACGCGGGCCGGCGATGGCGTATTGCGCCCACTGTTCGCTGATCGAGGCAATCTGCACATCGAGCTCTGGCCAGAGCCACTGGCGACAGAACTCGAGGTGCTGCATCACTCTCGCCGCGTTCGCGGTAGAGGCCGTCATGACGTAATGCGTGTCGGCCATACGGGCGATGGTACCATCGTCCATCACGAGGCCGTCCTCGCGCAAGAGCACCGCGTAGCGCGCTTTGCCGACGGGCAGCGTCCCGAATGGGTTGGCGCACACGCGCTCGATGAAAGCTAGCGCGTCGCGACCCTGGATGTCGATCTTGCCGAGTGTGGTGACGTCGCAGACACCGACTTTGCTGCGGACGGTGTTCACCTCGCGGTTGACGGTCTCGAGCCAGTCGGTCTCCCCGGCTTTCGGAAAGTAGGCTGGGCGCAGCCACAGGCCGGTCTCGACGAAGACCGCGCCCTGCTCCTCGCACCAGGCATGCGAGGGTACGTGACGCGTTGCCCGGAACTCCTTACCACGATGATGACCCGCGAAAGCGCCGATCGCCACGGGTGTGAAGGGCGGACGGAACACGGTCGTGCCGACGCTCGGCACCGCCTGGCCCGTCAATTCGGCCATGATGCTCAAGCCGGCCAAATTCGACGTTTTGCCCTGGTCGGTGGCCATGCCGAGAGTGGTGTAGCGCTTGAGGTGCTCGACTGCTCGGAAGCCCTCGCGGTGGGCGAGCTCCACGTCGGAGGCCGCCACATCGTTCTGGAAATCCACGAACGCCTTGCCCTTTGGCTTGGCCACCCGCCAGAGGGGCGTGTGCTCGGTACTCTCCGGATCCGTCTTGAGGCGGTCGGAAGCCGCCGCTTTGAAGCCGCACTCCGTTGCAGCTTCGGCGCCCGCTTGCGCGCCGGTCTCCAGACACTCGGCCAGAGTCAATCTTCCGGCAGCGGCGCCAACCGCGGCCATTCCGGAGGGCAGCGTGGCCGGCACGAAAGCGTGGATGGCTTCGTTCCATACCGGTCGGCGTGACAGGTGCGAGTCGAGATGAACGATGGGATTCCAGCCATTGGCCATCGCGAGGCAGTCACAGGCGATGGTCTCGGAACTGCCATAGGCATCAACGACCTCAACGGCCTCAAGCGCCAGCTTTCCTTTAGTCCCGGAGACGTAGCCACCTGCGACGACCCGTGCCCCTGCGGCTTCGGCCTCACGCCGCAGAACCGGCGATACGGACGACCGAGGGTCAATGACCGCGACGACCTCCCCCCCCGCAGCCCTGACGTCGCTGAGCGTACGCCAGCCATCATCACTGGAGGTGAAAATGGCCACACGCCGACCTGGAAGGACGCCGTAGCGGTTGACGTAGGCCCGTACGGCACCCGCCAGCATCACGCCCGGTCGGTCATTGCCACCGAAGACGTGCGGACGCTCGATCGCGCCGGCAGCGAGTACCGCACGCTTTGCCGTAATACGCCACAGGCGCTGTCGTGGCGCGTGAGCGGCCGGCACGGCCAGATGATCACTGACCCGCTCGACAGCCCCGTAGGCGCCGTGATCATAGACACCGAACAGGGTCGTGCGGCTGAGGATGCGCACTTCCGCCATACTCTGCAGCTCGGCGATCGCTTCCTCTGCCCAATCAACGCCGGAGCCTGACCCGATTTCACGGCGCTCGGAAAGTAGACGACCTCCGAGCTGATAATCCTCATCCACCAGGATCACTCGCGCGCCGGATCGCCCGGCCGCGAGCGCTGCCGACAGGCCGGCCGGGCCGGCTCCGATGACGAGCACGTCGCAGAATGCGTGCTCCCGATCATAGGTGTCCGGATCGGGAGCGTTCGCCGCTCGACCAAGTCCTGCCGCGCGCCGGATCATCGGCTCGTAGAGCTTCTCCCAGAAGGAGGCTGGCCACATGAAGGTCTTGTAGTAGAAGCCTGCCGCGAAGATCGGGCTCAGGAGCGCATTGACTGCCAACGCATCGTGTTTCAGCGAGGGCCAGCGGTTCTGGCTTACTGCCTCAAGCCCTTGGTAGAGCTCGGCCACGGTGGCGCGCGTGTTCGGCTCGCGGCGCGCACCTGTGCGTAACTCAACAATCGCGTTCGGCTCCTCCGAGCCCGCCGAGAGGATACCGCGGGGGCGGTGGTACTTGAACGAGCGCCCGACAAGACGCACACCGTTGGCGAGAAGCGCCGAGGCCAGCGTGTCGCCCTGGAAGCCGGTGTAGCGGGCTCCATCGAAGCTGAAATCGAGGGGGCGACGCCTATCGATCAAGCCGCCGCTCGCGGTGCGAAACGCGTGGGTACGACCAGCGGAAACAGCGGCGACGCCGGCTTCCGAGCGCCTCAGGCTGATGGTGGTCATGCGGCTTCTCCCGTCCGGCGGGTGCGGGCGACGTCGCGAGCGGGCGAAACGTCACTGATTGTATGGGTTCGCGTATCGCGGGTGACGACGAGCCAAGTCCGGCAGCCGGCCGCGTGATACCAGAGCTCGCGGTGCTCGCCCGCGGGATTGTCGCGCAGGTAGACGTAGTCGTGCATGGTGGAGGCGTCCGTCTCCATGCCATCGGGGCGCGTCAGCGTCGCGTCGCCGAAATAGCTGAACTCGCCGTTGTCCCGCTCGCCGCAGTAGGGGCATCGAATGCGCATGATCTGTGACCCTCAGTGCAGGTTCGGCTGGGCACCCATGCCCTTCTCGTCGATGAGGTGGCCCGTGGCGAAGCGGTCCAGGCGGTAGGCTGCAGCGTCCGTGTGGGGTTCGTCACGGGCAATCAGGTGGGCAAAGCAGAACCCGGCCGCCGGCGTCGCCTTGAAGCCGCCGTAGCACCAGCCCGCATTGAGGTAGAGGCCGCGGATGTCGGTCCGGTCGATGATCGGGCTTCCGTCCATCGACATGTCCATGATGCCGCCCCAGTGGCGCAGGAGCCGCAGGCGACCAAGGCCTGGCCAGAGGGCCATGCCTCCCTCCATGACATCCTCGATCGTGGCGAGATTGCCGCGCTGCGCATAGGAGTTGTAGCCGTCGATATCGCCGCCGAACACGAGTCCGCCCTTGTCCGACTGGCTGACGTAGAAGTGGCCCGCCCCGAAGGTCATCACGCAGTCGATGAGAGGCTTTACGCCCTCGCTGACGAAGGCCTGCAACACATGGCTTTCGATGGGCAGCCGCATGTCGACCATGGACGCGAGCAACGAACTGGAGCCGGCCACCGACAACGCGACCTTCTTGGCGCGGATGAAACCACGGCTCGTCTCGACGCCAACCACGTGACCGTTCTCACGTCGGATACCTGTGACAGCGCAGTTCTGCACAATATCGACGCCACGTTGGTCCGCCGCGCGGGCGTATCCCCATGCGACCGCATCGTGCCGCACAGTCCCGCCCCGGCGCTGCAGGAGCCCGCCCTTCACGGGAAACCGCGCGTTGTCGAAATCGATGAAGGGCACCATGGCGCGCACCCCCTCGCGATCGAGGAGTTCAGCGTCGATGCCCGCCATCCGCATAGCATTCCCGCGGCGGGCATAAGCGTCGCGCTGTCCATCCGAATGGTAAAGGTTCAGCACGCCGCGCTGGCTGACCATCGCGTTGTAATTGATGTCCTGCTCCAGTCCTTCCCAGAGCTTCATGGAGTGCTCATAGAAGGGAATGTTGCCGGGCAGCCCGTAGTTCGAGCGCACGATCGTTGTATTGCGACCAACATTGCCCGAGCCAATGTGGCTCTTCTCGAGCACAGCCACATTGGTGATGCCATGCTCCTTGGCCAAGTAATAGGCCGTGGCAACACCGTGCCCGCCACCACCCACGATGACGACATCGTATTCTGTCTTGGGTGCCGCATCGCGCCACTGCGGCTTCCAATCCCGCTGGCCTCGTAAGGCCTGGCCTAAGACGCTGAAGACGGAGTAGCGCATGGATGAAACCGTTTTGCGTGACAGCGGCGTGTTGAAGCCTTGATAACCGCCAACCGGAGAGGCAGGCTGGCAATTTACGACAACCTTCCAGCAAATTCCGCAGAAATGAGTAGCGAAGCTCTGGTCTCCACCCGCACAAAGCCGGGACGCAAAGCACCGAGGGTTGAGGCTCCAGCGACCCTGACGGTCGGCTTCGTACTCGTGCCCGAGTTCCCGTTGATGGCCTACACAGCCGCGATCGAGCCGCTGCGAGCCGCCAACACCCTGTCGGGTTGCCGCCTGTACGATTGGTGGCATGCTGCGCCCGGCGGCGGTGTCGTCAGGGCCTCGAACGGGGTTACGATCCTCTCAGACGTCGAGGTGGGGGCGACAGCACGCGAGGCTGAGCGGATCTTTGTCTGCGCCGGCGGCAACCCGGCCGATTTCGACGATCCCGCTTTGTCGGGGTGGCTGCGTGACCTTGCGCGGCGCGGTGTGACCATGGGCGGAATTTCGGGCGGTCCTTACATCCTAGCCCGGGCTGGGCTCCTCGACGGGCGCCGCTGCACCTTGCACTGGGAGCACGTTCCAGCCTTTGAGGAGCGTTACCCTTCGATCGAGGTCGTGCGCTCCCTCTTCGAGATCCACGGCGATCGCATCACGTGCTCTGGAGGAATTGCAGCCCTGGACCTGATGCTGAACCTGATCGAGCGCGACCATGGCCCTGGGCTCGCCGCAGGCGTCAGTGACTGGTTCCTGCATAACCAAATTCGCGAGGGCTTGAGTCCACAACGAATGGACCTGCGTCAGCGCTTCGGCGTGCGTGACCCGCGGCTGCTTCGTGTGCTCGGGGCGATGGAAGCAAATCTGGAGACACCACTCTCGCGCGCCACGCTGGCAAATCTCGCACGGGTCTCAGTGCGACAGCTGGAACGGCTGTTCCACGATCTCCTTGGCCAAGGGCTCCATCGACATTATCTCAACCTGCGCCTCGACAGAGCGCACCAGCTCGGCCGGGAGAGCTCCTTGAGCAGATCTGAAATTGCGACTGCAACCGGCTTCGCCAACTCCGACGAACTGTCCCGAGCCGAGCGTCGGCGACGATTGCAAGCGGCGGCACCAAATTGAGGTCCACGCAACGAGCGATCTGGCCTCTCTTCGCCTTGAACCGCCGCCCCTGTGTGGCACCTCAAGCACGCTCAAAGTACAGTATCGCTTCGGACCCTCGCCACTGCTCTCTCCCGAGCCCGCAGCCAACAAAAACACTGATCTGGCAGCAGGTGGTCCCGCCGGCCGATCTCGTGTACCCCTGCCTTAAACTCGACTTCGTGACCGGCTATTTCTCCGGTATCTCGTCACATGAACTGGCTTGGCGACGAGTCTCCGCAAACAATATTGAAATCTTGCCGCGCGGAATGAAGCGGGCCACATTGGTCTCGCTTACTGCGGAGGAAAAAACTGGCCAAGTCTTTTGACAAGATAACGTTCGGAAGTGACCTCGGCCTTGCGGTATATTCTTAACTTGCAATTTTTGACACTGCCCTTGCTGATTTTCAATTTCTGAGCAATCTGTCCAGTATTGTCGCCCTTCATAATTAGGCTTAATATTCCCCGTTCTCGCGGAGTGAGCGCCTGAATAATGGCTGCGGCCGCCTCATAGTCGACCGGTGCATCCGCAGAAGCCGATTTCGGCTCAAGTGTGAATATGCGGCCTCCCGGCGCAAGCAGGAAGTTCCGGTCAAATGACTCCGTCCGCAGCAGGAAGTCCCTGGTGGAGATCGTATGAAAGTCTGCATTTCCGTTTATGCTCTCAAGCATAGATTGAATGGACGGATCCGCATTACGCGCAAGCGTCCACGATTCGTTAGCATAAACCTCCGCTCCGTGGCGGTCACGGATCAAGGTCGGCCGCAAAACTAATTCCGCGGACTTTCCAGCATCAGTGCAACGAAGATTGTTGAACAAATGCCCCAGGTGACTCTTGTGGAAACCCTCGAGTGCAGGAAATATGAGCTTCGCGCGCCGGACGTCAGCCGGTGTAAAAAGCCCCTTCTCTCGTTCAAGGAACACTCCAAAACAACAATGCCCGACTGTCGAAAAAATTATTCCCATTTCGTCTGCAATATTAGCGGCCGCGGTGAAAATCTTAGCATAAAGATCCGATTCTTTTCCAGTTCCCGTCAATTCCGCAAGCGTGAGTACACCAGAGCGGCCGAATTTTTTCCAGTAAAGAGAGAACGGATCTATGTATAAACACTTCTTATTATAAAAATCCACGGTGCGTTGAGGCACATTAGAGGTATATAGAACATCCGGCGGCGCAACCCGTGAGTATCTGATAATCCAGGCCGAATCAGTTTGAATGCATCGTGCCAGCAGGTTAAGCAGGCTCTGATGGAAGCCATCAGTACCGATCGAAGCTGCCAGTCTGCCTAGCTCTTTGAACCACTCACCATCAGTGAGCTGCAGCGGCTTTATCCCTGAAATTACGTCACTCATTCCCGGGGTGCCTGCACGATCGCGCCCCCCATTCTCGCTGATGGCGGAGCCTCCTCGGGGCGAACCTATTAGCACTTTCCGGCCTGCTCAAGGTCGTGGCAAGCCGCCCTACCAGGCAGGGAGAGCCTCTCCAAAACGACAGAGCAAATTTACGGCCAGATACGCGTCGTTAAAGTCACAATCTTGCGACCGCCCTCCCGGGTCCCCTGCGGGAAAGCGGTGCCACGGGTCGAGCTGCCGAGATGACGCTGCTTGAGGACCCGCTGTTAAGGCCAGGCCGCCCGCGAGGTAGTTCTTTGTTCCGGCACAAATTCTGCCCCGGCGGACTCCGGGTTGCGAAAGGTACCGGACGTGGGATCACGGCCTCTCTTCAATGCAAAATCGCCGAAGGCGACGCGACCGACTGGAAGGTCGCGGCGCCCTCGGCGATGAAGTCGAAATCGGTGGCTCGTCTTAGCCGATCACGCTGTCCGCTCCTCTACTGGATGCGTCCGCAGCCGCATCGGATCGTAGAAGGGAGTGCGGACGACGTTAGCCGTCAGCCTGCCTTTGTCAGTCTGGACCTCGACCTCCGTGCCGAGCGCGGAGAGCTCCGGCGGCAGATGAGCTAGGCCCAGCGACTTCATAAGATGGCGGCTGTAGGTTGTGCTGTTGACCGTCCCAACCTCCCGACCATCTTTGAAGATCTTGGAACCGGGCGGCACAGCATCATCGTGCAGGATCTCAAGTCCGACCTGCTTGAACCGCTCCTTGCCCTTCTTCATCTGAAGAGCCGCTTTGCCCCGGAAGTCGGGTTTGCCGAGGTCCACCGTCCAATCCGCACCAACCTCCCAGGGCGTCGTGTCTGGCTTAGGCATGTCAAACGGGAAGAACAGAAGCGCTCCTTCGACGCGGACAATATCGAGGCAGTCCCAAGAGGCCGCAACGATGCCGAACGGTTTGCCCGCTTCCATGATCGCGTCCCAAATTCCGATCGCATCCTGCGACGAACAGAAAACCTCGTAACCGCGCTCGGCAGAGTAGCCGCCGCGAGCCAGCGAGACGTCCTTCCCGAACAGCTTTGTTCGGGCGTGCTCAAAGTATTTGAGTTCCGCCAAGTCGAGTGGCGTGTGGGGCTTGAGGATATCGAGTGCGAGAGGCCCCTGCAGAGAGAGGATATGGATATCGTCGTCTCGCGCTGCCTGTACGTTGCGCCCCTCTGTGAACTCGGGCAGCACGTCCTCCAAGCTTCCCCCGCCGTGCGAGATCCGGAAATGCTGCGCTCCATCGCGGTAGACGAGCACGTCGTCGATCAAAGAGCCATTCTCGTCAACGATATTGCTGATCGCTGATTGGCCCGGCGAGAGTCTACTCACGTCGCTCGTGAGCATCGCGTTGAGCATCGCCTCGGCGTCAGGACCGGACACATTGACGATTCGCAATCCCGTCACGTCGAACAGGCCAGCCCGCGAGCGGACGACGGTCGTCTCCTCATAGCGGTCCGTACTGTAGCTCTGAGGGATGGGCATCCCGTTCCACTCTGCGTCAAGCTTAGAGCCGAGAGCAAGGTGGCGCTCATTCAGAACCGACTGGCGCGGGAGATTTTTGTAGCTCATGTGCTTATTCCTTACGGTGTTTCGGCCAGCTAAACCGAGAAGGACGAGAATATCGCGCGCTTAGAGGTTGCCGGGCCAGGCGGTACTGATGTCCCACAGCCGGGCAATGAACCAGTTGCTCGAAGAAGTCAGGATTCTGAGCTAGGGATCTCAGCCGCGAAGCGCTTATGGACACGCTCGGGCATGCGCCAGGTGCCGCGGAAGCCTTTGCGGATCGCGAAGCCGTCTCCGGGCCCGAACTCTTGGACAGCGCCGCTATCCTCATCCGTGACGATGATGCGTCCTTCGATGATGGTCGCCATCTCGTTGAACGGATAATGGGTCAGCCTCATGGTTCCGGGAGTGCAGGTCCAAACTCCGGCGAGGAAGTTACCTTTCTCGTTCGTCATGAAGACATCAAGAACCTGCTCACAGGTGCCCTCGACGATTTCGCCCAGAGTTGCGGGACCTCGCACCTCTTTACCGCTCTTGCTGCCATTTGGGTCTAATTTGACTAGGACCTGCGTCGTCATTGCTCCCCCTAATCTCGCTGCTCGCATGAAACCCAGATCGGTACGACGAGGATCGAATTGCAGAAAAGATTACATTCGTGAAGGCGGCAAGCTTACTCCACCCGCACGGCCGGTTCCTCAGCGGTCTATGAGCCGCCCTTTTCGGCTATGACCTTCCGACTATGAATGCGCCGTATCGCAACCGCGCACTCGCCCTGTTCCTTGCCCTCGGGTGCGTGGCGTCTGCCCTGCACCCTAAAGTGGCGCCGCGTCAGATCGTGAAGAACCAGTTGGATAGCAGCAGGACCACCACACCGGCGACCAGAGCCAGATAGGGCAGGACTCCGGCCTTGCGCTCAGCCATCGCCCGCTCCGTCCCGACATGCAGGTCCTCGAACATCTCTGCCGGGAACTTGCCACCGTCCTGGATGTAGTGCCGGAAGCAGAAGACCGGGATGATCATCGCTGCCGTTATAAGCCCGGCCCAGAGAGCCACCGGATTCCAGACCTTCGCTCCAGCCCCAAGAAAGACGACATTCACGAAGGAGAAGAGCACGCCGAGTCCGAGCACGAATGTCGGTGCCCGATAAGGGCGCGGCACCGCCGCGGAATCTATACGATGGATCCAGGCCGAGTTCAGGTTGAGGAAGTTGAAGATGATGTAGCCGCAGTTAGAGACAGCAAGGATGAAGAAGAAGCTTGTCGCGTCGGCGCAGGCGATGGCGAGGATCACCAGGTTGAAGCACAGATCGGTCCACATGGCGCGGGTCGGAGCCCCGTGGCTGTTGACGTGACTCAGGTAGCGGGGCAGCCAACCGTCGACTGAGCCCTGGTAGAGCGTGCGCGACGAGCCTGCCATCGCCGTCATGATGGACAGAATGAGAGCCAGGATCATCAGCATGACCAAGGCACTCTCGACGATATGGCCGCCACCAACCATGTGGGCGAGTGCGGCCGCAACGCCTGAGCCGTCGGCAATCGAGGGATCAAGCATGCCTTCAACGCCCAGCATGCTCTGGAAAGTGAAGGGCACGAGCGTGAACAGCACAAGGCAGAGCAGGCCAGAGTAGAAGATTGCCTTGAACGTGTCCTTGGCCGGATCCCGGAACTCGCTCGTGTAGCAGATCGCCGTCTCGAACGCGTAAGTCGACCATGCCGCGATGAACATGCCCCCCAGCACCAAGGTCCAGCCAGCGATGTTCCACTCGCCAGACGCCGGTGCGTTCGGCGCTGCCAGCGGTACAAGCGGCGAGAAATTGGACCAGTTCACGCCGTTGATCAAAAGTGGGATAACGCCGACAATGAACATCGGAATGATCACGATCAGGCCGATGTATTTTTGCACGCTGGCTGTGCCGGAGACACCACGATGCTGGATTGCAAACACGGCGAGCATCAGAGCAGCGCCGATGAAGAAGGCAGCGTTGAGCGACAAGGAAACTGGACCAAAGCTGGTCTGGAACAGCGACCAAGTCCGGATGCCGGGCGACAGCGCGGCAATTGCAGCAGCCGTCTTGTCGGCATCCGACATCTGCAGACTCGCGCCATGGGTCGCAAGCCAGTCTACCACCGCGGCCGAGGTCGCTGCCGGTTGAGGCGCGAACGCATTGAGGATGTAGGCAGCTGCGATCGAACATCCGAGAGAGAGCACGGGCGACCATGCTACCCAGTTACACCAGACAGACAGGGGGGCAGTGAGCTTCGAGTACCGCACCCATGCGGCCGCTCCATATACAGAAGCGCCGCCTGACTTGTTCGGAAATAAGCCGGCGATCTCTGCGTAGGTAAACGACTGAAGAAATCCCATGATCATGGACAACGTCCAGATCAGAAAGGCAAGCTTGCCAGTGTTACCAGCAATACCTCCGACGGAGAACAGGACGAGGGCCGGCACACCGCTAGCAACCCAGAATGCGCCGGTCCAGTTGATCGAGCGGTGAAGCTTACGGTCCTCCGACGAATGTATTGTAGAAGCGGTGTTGATCAATGTGGGACTGGCCGTCCCGGACGATACCGTGTTCATAGGGATACTCCTTGGTCTTGTTTCCCGCACCTTAGGCTGTGCTATTTTCTTGCTTCTCCCGTGATGCGCTCACGACGCTGACACGCTGTGTTCGGCCGGCTGGACAGCCATGCTGAAATCGTGGATCGAGTCGGGGGCGCAGATTCTCTCCACCGACCACTGTCAATCCCGATCCGGCAAACTCTGCAGATTTTATTGGCGGTTATGGCCAATAGTCGTAGCTATCTTTGTGAGATGCCGCATTATTTCTGCCCCGGTCTCTTCCGGCAACTTAACTTCGCTTACCGCTCGTGCCATGCAGTCGAGCCATAGCGTCCGCAGGGAAGGCCCGATCTCGATGTGCTCGTGGATCCGCGTTAGGTTAGCATGCCCGAATTTCTCGACGTACAGCTTGGGCCCTCCGAAAAATCCCGACAAGAACCTAAATTGTTCGGCCCTGGAATGGCCGATGCCGTGGCCACGCAAATGAAGAAGGTGCAACTTCTCGGCCGCCGGGTCTTGCTCGACGATGTCGTAGAATTTGCCCACTAGGAGGCGGAGCTTATCCTCGCCTATCTCGTTATAGAGATTCCGCATGGCCCAAACTCCAAGCAAATTCGCCTAGCGCGATCCCGCCCGTCGATCTCCGATCGTAAACTGTCGTCTGGGGCGCGCCTGATGATTTGAAGTGCTCCTCATGATTAGTCTGCTCGTCTAAATTCCCGTTTGGGCGGAAGCGGACCAAGCATGTACTGGGGCCGTTCGCCTCTTCTCACGGGGGATCTAGGTGGGATCCCCTTGCGCACTCGATCGCGATTGCGCCGCCCCCTTGTGAGCGCCGCCCTTAGCAACCGCCCGCTGCAGTGATCATTGCCCATCATTTGCGTCAGGCTGCACTCGCGGTTCCGCATCTTAAGTAGGCAACGAAGGCTGGTCGGGCTGAATTCCGAGCGATAACGGGGCGCCGTCGTCGGTCGCTTCCAGACGCGAGATGACGTGGGCCACATACCGTGTCAGGCCTTTATACTCCGCCAACTCTGGCGGAAGACCTTTCAGGACACGATGAAGGCGCTTGCGCCACTTCTCAACTCGTTCTATGTCCTTGAGGCTGATTAGGTAACACCGAATACCGAAAAGGATGGCATTTGACCGAGGCAGCCGGAAGAGAGTCTGCAGCTCAACGCGGAGGTGAACCTTCTGAGCCACGTTCTCGGGCGTCACCGTTGTGCGATCAGGTCCCCAGTCTGGATAGTTCTCCGGTGACGTGTCGAGGCGCGGGTTGATCGTCATCGTCCAGTTCAGGCGACGCACAGGATGACCGTACTGTAGCCGGAGCAGGTACTGCAGCGCGCGGTCGAACACGCCGATGTCGTGGGCGAGCGGCACGGGCCCATGCCACTCGTGGAAGCTCATGCCGATGTCAAATTCAAGCGACCAGTCCGCTTGGGTCGTCACCATACCGCCGTCGACGTAGAGATTGTTATCTCTCTGGTCCTGCAGTGTGAAATCGCCCTGCGCCTGCCGTGTAATATACTCGAACGGCTCGCAAGGAAGCGTGCTGGCATCGCCGAAGACAAAGCGCTGGTCTATACCCAACGGGCGGTTGACCCAGTGCCAGTTGGACCCGGCTTTATTTAGCGTGAAGTGCTCGGGATAATCCGCCGCCAAGCTTTCCATGATGAGCTCGAGCGTATCCCACTGAGCTGGCATCATGTGCGGCAGCACTTGGCAGCGCTTAGGGTCATTTTCCAACACTATCGCGCGCTCGCGGCATTCGGCCACGTAATGTTCATCAACATCGAATGCATGATCGAAGACGGGACTTCCACCGCCCTTGACATGCGGCTCGATGTTTACCGAGTACATGTATTTGTCTTCAGAAAACGGAAATGGAAATCGGAGAACGGCTGAGTCGCTGTTTTTGTAGGTAAAATCGTCGCGGAAAGTCTCGTTGGGTTTGAATTGGATACCCATATTTACCTCCTCAGAGATCAAGTACTAGGGACCCAGATTTTGCTCTTGAGACGCATGTCGCTATCAAGCGTCCCTCCGCCTTCTCTGCGTCAGAGAGAACATGATCTCGATGGTCAGGTTCGCCGTCTATTACGGGCAGGAGGCAGACGCCGCATGCCCCGCCGCGACAGAGGCAGGGCGCCTCAATGCCGGCACTCTCGAGAGCTTCAAGTATGCTCTGCGTCTCGCTGACGTGGATCGTCTTCTGGGATTGGCTCAGCCGGACGGTGAAAGGCTCTCCTCCGGCGGCGGCCCCGAAACTCTCCTGATGGATCGCGTTGTCCGGCCAGCCAAGCTGGCGCGCCGTTCGGGTCGCAGCATTCATCAGTCCCTCGGGGCCGCAGGTGTAAACGTGCGTTCCGAGTGGCTGGAAGGAGAGAATTTCCTCAAGCGAGGGTCGCGCGTGCGAGCCGTGCACTCGGACTTGGCGGTCGTCACCAAGGAGGCTTCTGAAAGCGTCAACCTCGTCTGCGGAGCAGAACTGGTGGAGCTCGAACGTCGCCGAACGGGCCTTGAGCACAGGCAGATAAGACAGGAACGGCGTCAGGCCGATGCCACCGCCAATCAGAATATGTTTGCGGGCCAGCGAGGCGATCGGAAACAAGCTTGCGGGAGCGCTAATTTCGACCTTCTCCCCGCCTTGAATAATATCATGCAAGAAGTGCGAGCCGCCGCGAGATTCCTGCGCCCGGCGGACGATGATCGCGTATTGGTCGCGATAATCGGGCGGCGTCACGAGCGAGTAGGCGTTCTTCCAAACGCGATCGCGGCCTTTAAGGGTGATCAGAATATGCGCGCCGGGTGCCGCTGTGGGGAATTCACGGCCGTTCTCCGGTGCGAACCGGAACCGCTTGAGCGTTGGGCTAATGCGCTCAACACCAACCACACGCGCCGACAGATTGCCTTCGAGGATCATAGATAGGCCTGTTCTGCGGAAGGAACATCGCCGGGAACTTCTGCGTCGACTTTCACGCCCATGAAGGCTGACAGCCGACGCGAGAAATGATCACGCACGAACAGATTGGCGCCGCAGCCGTTGCAGCGGACGATTGTCGTGGTCACGCGTTCGTTGAAGGTTCGGCAGTGAACACAATGGACTCGACGCGCTTGCGACCCGAAATGGGTCAGAAAGATCTCTCGCTTGCCCATTCCGGCGCGTTGCGCAATCCCATGGACATCCCAAAGAAATCCTTCTTGCCCGGCTGCATACAGCCGCAAACCCATCTGCTCGTGCTCTAAGCGCTGCGCGAGCCGGTCGAGCATCTGTTGGACAGACCGGAAGTTGCGGCCTTTTTCCGTCATAGGCCTTGCGGCAATACCCTCATTTTCCTGGGAGCCAACACTCCAGACCTCCAACCCCTGCGCACCTGCCACGAACGGGTCGGAGAGAAAGGCGGGCGCCTCGGCCACCAGGAGGTGGCGTAGGCCTGTGGG
Organism: Methylobacterium sp. CM6257; assembly: GCF_054611515.1. Classification (NCBI taxonomy): domain Bacteria; kingdom Pseudomonadati; phylum Pseudomonadota; class Alphaproteobacteria; order Hyphomicrobiales; family Methylobacteriaceae; genus Methylobacterium; species Methylobacterium sp. CM6257. Next base: position 3,684,330 of record NZ_CM137735.1, on the reverse strand, counting down.
ATCAATCGTGAGCCGCTCGTAGATGGGGCGGCTTTTGATGCCCTGATCGATCATGCGTCAGGTCTCCAAAACAGGTTCCCGAAGCCCGAGCAACGCCTGCAGGAGGCGTCTGCAAGGAACCGTCCCGCGGCTCGGCCCGTCAAATGTTGGGGGAGTCGGGTCTTTCCTCGGGAGAAATTTTCATTGGAGTGAGGAACATGCGCAATGGTGACTGTTGGCACCATTCCGCCAAATTGCCTGCGATTCGGCGGCCTAGGTTGAAAATTAATGCAACCTGCCCGCTTCGTAGGCGCCGCGGTGCGTCCACGCCGAAGCCCAGCTGTTCACGGGATTTGCTGCTCGCGACATGCAGCGGTTGAGTGTACCCCGAAACGTCACGATCACAGGGCCACGCGGCGCCTCAACGGTGATTCGCAGTCCGAGCGCGCTGCCATTGGCAATCTGTGGAAGCTAACTGGCGCGGCTGAGCGCGCGGTGGGACGGACGAGTTGGCAAAGCCGCCCAACCCTGCGCAGATCATTGCCAAGCTGCAGCATGTGCAGGCGCTTGATCTGAACGCGGAGCCGCCTGCCGACCGAGTAGCGAGATGCAACCCTCCTGCACGGGCGAGCACGTTTGGCCTGCTGTCCGACGGCGTCTTGGCTAATGCTCAGGTAGCGGCGTGCTCTTCGACAGCTGCCGGTTACGAGCCCTGACGGCGGCCAGTGCCTTCGCGCGCGACGCTCTGACCATCGAGGTCGACCCGAGTATCGATGCGTTCCGAAGTGTTCCCGGCCTATGCCGCGGCAAGCCCCCACTTCGACTCGGAACTTGCCTCGCTCGACCTCGTCCGTTCAACTCAGCAAGCTCTATCGAAGCGTCGTCTCGGGACCTCGGAACGTGGCGCTCCGACAGAAGGATTGATGGCGCGTGAGCGCAATCGGGGGAAAGCTATCAGTTTCCTGGAACAGCCCTGCCTGCACCTTTGCTGCCGAGTGTAGCCCATGAATTCGGCCCAACCCTCAAGCAGCCGTTGGCCGGCAGTGTCGGAGATCGTGACAGGAAGCTGCACGGCTTTGCTGCCCCTATGTTGGGGGTCCGCGGTCTGATTGAGCTGGGCTTATGAGATGAAGGCAACGCTCACGCGCGCGCCCGCGCCTCGTAGCCTGTCTCGGAACAGCGAGAGTGGGTGTCAAGCGGCCAACCGAAGTTGGCGCTGCCTGGACCTAAGAACCGGGCTTCCGCGATGCCGGCTTCGGAGATGCTCTCGAAGCCCGCTGGATGACCGCAATGGGCGCAAAGCCGAAAGTCCGGTTTGAGGAAGTGACGGCCGAAGCCATATCGACGAGGCTGCCACTAACTAGGCGCGCGCAGGAAGGGGGTCCTCCGCCTCCCGGTTGCTTGAGACACCCCGTTAGCGGACGGTCTCCGCGACAGGGGTGAGGACGATGAGCTCGGATACGAAGGCAGATGCAGGCGCAGTCGGTCCTGGTCGCGGCGGGCGCATGTCCCGGCAGCGCAAGCGGGATGCGGTGCTGCGGCTGCTGCGCGGCGAGGACCTGGAGAGCGTCTCGCGCAGCTTAGGCGTGACGGCCGCGACCTTGTCGGGCTGGCGCGACGCCTTCCTGACGGCGGGCGAGGCCAGTCTCTCCACCCGGTCCCTTGATGCGGACGCGCTGGAGAGCGGGCGACTGAAGGCCAAGCTCGGCGAGATGCTGATCGAGCGCGAGTTGCTGGAGGCCAAGATCGCTGCCCTGGAGGCGCGCGGCCCCGGCCCTTTGGCCCGCAGGAGGTCGCGGCTATGAGCCGGGCCGTCTCGCCTGCCAGCGGCAAAGCTTACGGACTGGCCCGGGTGTGCCGGATCTGGCGCGTGTCGCGCGCCACCGTCCACCGGCACCTCTCACCCGCCCGGCCCGAGCCGTCGCGCCGTCCCGGCCCGGTCGGGCCGATGCCGGATGCGGCGCTACTCACGCAGATCCGCGCCACCCTCACGGACAGCCCCTTTCACGGCGAGGGTCACCGCAAGGTCTGGGCGCGGCTGCGCCACAAGGGCGTGCGCACCTCCAAACGCCGCGTGCTGCGCCTGATGCGCGCCCATGATCTGCTCGCCCCCTCTCGCGTCGGCACACCGCGCGGCCCGCGCAACCACGACGGCACCATCGTCCCGGAGAGGGTGGACACGATGTGGGGCACTGATCTGACCACCACCTGGACGGCTGAGGGGCAGGTCGCGGTGTTCGTGGCCGTCGACCACTGCTCGGCCGAATGCGTGGGCCTCCATGCGGCGCGCCGGGCCACGCGCTTTGAGGCGCTGGAGCCGATCCGCCAGGGTGTGCGGCAGCGCTTCGGCGGCTTTACGGCCGAGATCGCCTCCGGCCTGAGTGTCCGGCACGATCACGGCAGCCAGTACATGTCGGACGATTTCCAGGCGGAGCTGGCGTTCCTGGGTATCGCAAGTTCGCCCGCCTTCGTGCGAGCGCCGGAAGGAAATGGCTGCGCCGAGCGCTTCATCCGCACGCTCAAGGAGAACCTGCTGTGGGTGAAGCACTTCGACACGGTCGAGGACCTGCGCCGCGCGCTGCTGGCGTTTCGCGACCTCTACAATAAGACGTGGCTGATCGAGCGGCACGGGTTCCGACCACCAGCCGCCATTCGCACCGCGCAGCTTCCACCCGCGGCCTTGGCCGCATAGGCTTCAGATCGGTGTCTCACAATCCGCGGGCGGTACAGGGGCACGTGATCGTGACGGGTTCGACACGCATCCGATGCTGTCTCCCGAGAACCTTGACCGACTCCCGGGCGCTTTACCTTCGATGCTCACACGCCGCGCGCTGCTCTCCCGCCCTGCCTTGACCGGCGCCCTGGTCACGGCAGGCAGCCTCATCAGCGCAGGATACGCGACGGCGCTTGAGCCGCATCGTGTGCAGGTCACAAGCTATCGCCTGTCGCCCCAAGGCTGGCCGCCTGGCTTTCGCATGCGCATCGCGGTCCTGACCGACTTCCATGCTCATCCGCGCTGTATGGGCGAGGCCGAGATCGCAGCCGTGGTCGCCCGGACCAACGCCCTCGCCCCCGATCTCACGGTGCTCTTGGGCGACTATGGCTCGCAGAGCAGAGGCCCGGTTTCGTTCGAGACGACCGCCAGCATCTTGAGCGACCTCACGGCACCGAAAGGCGTCTACGCGATCCAGGGCAACCATGACTGGGGCGACGATCGCGACGCGCGTCGGCGCGGCCACGGCCCCACGCGCGCCGAGCGAGCGCTGCGGGCGGCTGGCATCCCAATCATCGAGAACGCGGCGGTGCGGCTCAACCTGCCCGTGCCGCTCTGGCTGGCCGGGCTGGAGAGCGAGGAGACGCCGCGTGTGCCGCGCGTGCAGGAGCAGTTCGATCGGTATCGCCTCGGCACCCTCGAGCGAACACTCCGGGCTGTGCCGGCGGGCGAGCCCGTCATACTGCTGGCGCATGAGCCGGACATCTTCGCCCTGGATCTCGATCCGCGGGTCGTCCTGACGTTGTCGGGCCACACGCATGGCGGCCAGATCCGGATCCTGGGCTGGTCGCCCTGGATCCCCTCCCGGTACGGTCTGCGATACGCCTACGGCCATATCGTCGAGCGGGGCCGCAATCTGATTGTGTCGGCCGGCCTGGGGTCCCACTTCGTTGCCGGCCGGCCGCTCCGCCTGGGTGCGCCGCCCGAGATCGTCATCGTCGATCTCGGGCGGGCAGATCCTGCTACAGCATAGGGCTCTGAGCGGCGTCACTCGGCAGCGGCAGGCGGAGCCTTGTTCGGCTTGCGGGCCCGAGCGGGCTTCACGCTCGGCTTGGCCGCAGGCTCGGCAGCCTCCTTCCGGCCGCGGGCTTTCGGCGCTTTGCTGATCGTCTCGGCGACCTCGGCAGCCTTCGGAGCAGCCCGCCTCCCGAGCCCCAGCTTTTGAGCTAGTTCCGAACGCTGAGCCGAGTAGTTGGCGGCAGTCGACGGGTAGTCGCGCGGTAGGCCATAGCGCTCGCGGTACTCCTCGATGGTCATGCCGTGCTTGGTCAGGTGGCGCTTGAGCGCCTTGTACGGCTTGCCGTCGATGAAGCTGATCAGCGCGTCGGGCTTGATCGACCTCCGGATCTGCGCCGCCGTCGGCCTGTCCCGCTCGGGTTCGGCAGAAGCAGGAGCACTGCCGAGCCCGGCGATAGCGACGTGTACGCTGGACAGCAGCGCCGGCATCTCGGCCGGCGGCACCCGATTGTTCGAGACGTAAGCAGACACGATGTCGGTCGTTAACGCGACCAGATCCGGCTGGCCGACACCCTCGTCCCGGATCTCATCCAGGTACTGACCTTCCACTTCCACGTCATACCTCCTGCAGCAGCCAAGCCTGCATAAACGCCCCACGGCCGATTAGTTCATGCGCGTCGGATCACAAAGATTGCTGAGCTCGCCTCACTGAAAAAGGCCGGGATAATCAGAGTCGGAACTTTGAGAGCGCGTACAGAGGTCCGGTTTCGCACTTTAGGCCCGGAGCGCCGCTACGGCCCGAGCTCGCTTGGTCAGAGCAGTCGTGAGTTGTAGGCCCGGCTCATCCGCTGCACGCGGTCAACCAGATGTCGCATCCACGACGGGCCTTCCGGAAGAGCGAGAGGTCGAAACCTCGCTCCACCAAACCGAGCGGAATGGGCCATATTTTGCACGGCAAAGTTGATGAACGGCGGCCGCATCGACACCTAGGTCGCCGTCGGAACAGCAAAGCATTAATGAGATGCTAATCGCGCTGGGCTTGATTTTGCCGGAAACCTCACAACTTAGATGCGTGCCTCGAACGATCCTCGTCAGGCGGCTCACGTCAGGTAGAAGTAAAGTGACAGAAAATACCGTAGGGTATGCTCCCGCTTTCGCAGAGCTGGCCGGCAGCATCGTTGCCGCTTATGTCTCGAACAACTCCGTGCCGGTTGCTGAGCTTCCGAACCTGATCCGGGGTGTGCACGATGCGGTACGTGGGCTGACTTCCGGCAGCGCAGAAGGTGCGACGACTTCGGCCACGGAGGTCGAGAAGCCGAGCGCGGCACAGATCCGCAAATCGGTTCGGGATGACGGGATCGTCAGCTTCATCGACGGTAAGACCTACAAGACGTTGAAGCGGCACCTCACCACTCACGGCCTTGACCCGCGGGCGTATCGCGAGCGATTTGGCCTGCCGGCCGATTACCCGATGGTGGCTCCGAGCTACGCTGCCCAGCGCTCTGCGCTTGCCAAGGCGATCGGCCTCGGCCGCCCGGGAGCGATGGCCGCACAGGCTGAAGAAGAGGTCCAGCCTGTGCGCAAGGGCCGCCGCAAGGCAGCCTGATCAGGTTGCGGAATCCTCTACTCAGAACTACCACGGACATGAACCCCGCTGCCCAACAGGCGCGGGGTTTTTGGTTACCGGCGAAAGATCATCGATCCTGCCGTCCGTATTAAGGTCTCCTCATGGCCGAAATCCGCTCGTCTGCTTCCGGCGACTGAAACGGCGAAGCAGACATACGATGCGGCTCGGCCGGCCGCCTCAAATTGACCCTATGCGTACCTATGAACCACTGCCGGCCAAGGCCAGGATGGGGGAAGCGGCTATTGAGTTCAGCTTCATCCGCTGTCTGCTCATGCTTCTACAGCGGACGCGGAGAAGGGACATTGCCGGTCAGATGCTGCACAAGCTGTTGGGCATGCGCGGGCAGCGCCGGAATGCTGCGGGCACAAAGTGTCAGGTGCCGAAGCGCCCATGCATCGCTGAGCGGAATCGCGCGGATCGTCCCTCGCTCACCTGATCGTTGCGCGGCTGCTTCGGGTACGACCGCAACACCCACGCCGCTCTCGATCATCCGGCAGACTGCCTCGAACCCGCCTACTCGCACCCGGAACTTGATCGTGTGACCAGGCCCTGGCGGCGTGGCTGGCGAGGTGGGCTTGCAGCGCACTGCCATGTCCTAAGCCCACGAAGGGCTCGTCGAGCACCTGTCGGAACGGGATCTCGCTTCGGCCGGCAAGGGCGTGACCGGCTGGTACAACAAGGACAAGCTGATCGGTCCGGAACGGCAGCGTCTCCAATGCGCCGAGATCGACCGTGTCGGCGACGATGCCAAAATCGGCGAGCCCGCCAGCGATGGCGGCGACGATCTCACGGCTCGGCCGCTCCTCCAGATCAACATCGATCTCGGGATGGTCTGCAAGGAAAGAAGCCAAGGCATCCGGCAGGAATTCGGCCACGGCCGCGGTGTTCGCCAACACGCGCACATGGCCGCGCAGGCCTTTGGCATACTGCCCTAACTCGCCGCGCATCTGCTCAAGCTGGCCCAGCACAACGCGGGCATGGTGGGCGACCGCTTGACCGGCCGGCGTCGGCCGCACCCCGCGAGGTCGGCGTTCCAGCAAGGGCACGCCTCCGGCCATTTCCATGCCGCGAATACGCTCACTCGCGGAGCCGAGTGCCATCCCGGCTCGCTCGGCCCCATGTGTGATGCTCTCCGCCTCGACGACATGCAGGAGCAGACGCAGGTCGGTCAGATCGAAGCGCATCCTCGATTGTCCAACCTCGGCGTCGGAAGGACAAGTGCCTTCGGATCAGCCGAAGGCTGACGGCACTCACTTCCGCATTGTTGTGCGTCAAGCCTGCTCGCAAAGTGCGGTGATGACACGAGGCACGCGAGCCATGAACATCGACTGGAAGGGCTTTCCTGAAGCCGTCGCCCTCGCACTCGCGGGATTGACCGCCCTCGCGGTTGCCGCCCCCCTCGACACCAACGCGCGTGCGTGCATGAGCGCCCCTGTCCGCGCTGCCGAGCACCGGATGGATCCCGTGGCTCCCATGAGCATCGAGGACGCTGCGCTGCGGGACATGCTGCTGCACGACTGATCCTGTCGGCACCCGCTCCTCATTCCTCCTAAACACACGACCGGCCATGCCCTTCGCCTTGGAACCGCTCCCGCTGGCTATCGCGGCCCTGACCTTCCTGCTCGCCGGCTTCGTCAAGGGCGTGATCGGGCTTGGCTTGCCGACCGTCGCAATGGGGCTACTCAGCACCGTGGTGGCACCGGTACAGGCTGCCTCGCTGCTGATCGTGCCCTCGTTCGTCACCAACGTCTGGCAGCTTGCGAGTGGGCCGCGCTTCGGCGCGTTGGCGCGTCGGCTCTGGCCCATGATGGCCGGTGTTGTCGTAGGCACGCTGGCCGGCAGCGGCTTCATGCAGGGTGATCATGCCGGCCAAGCCGCCATTGGTCTCGGCGTGGCGCTGATGGCTTACGCCGTGCTCGGCCTCACCGCCGTGCGCTTTTCAGTTCCACCGCGCACCGAGCAGTGGCTGGGTCCGGTGATCGGCACTATGACGGGGCTGGTGACAGCCGCCACCGGCGTGTTCGTGATCCCAGCGGTGCCCTACATCGGAGCGCTCGGCCTACGGAAAGACGACCTGATCCAGGCGCTCGGGCTGTCGTTCACGGTGTCCACTGTGGCGCTCGCCGCCGCTCTGGCGGGAGGCGGCTCGCTCGAGGCCGGCACGGCCGGCGCTTCGGCGCTCGCACTCGCACCGGCGCTGGTCGGTATGTTCGTGGGCGGATGGGTGCGGGGCCGGGTCAGTGAGAAGGTGTTCCGGCGGTGCTTCTTCCTGGGTCTGCTGGCTCTCGGTGCTCATCTCGCTTCTCGGGCCCTGATCTAAGCACAAGCCCGGACGCACGAGGACGAATTCGAGCGTCCGCTCTGGCAGCCTGAGCGGTCATTCCGCGTTTCCGGTGGGGAGGGCTGCTCAGGCCGACACCGGACGGTCAGCCTTCCGCAGCTGAATCCCTGCTACCAAGCGCCGAGCCAGATTCCGCTATTCTCGCGAGCGGACGGCGGGAGCTGGCCGAAAGCGGCTCGTCTACTTCCTTCTGAGCAACACAGCCCCGTCAGCACGGCCCATCGTCACCGCTGCGTCGCGCAGTTCCTTCTCGGCAAGCGCAGGAGCGCGGCGCCGACGAGCTCGGGCCGCTTTGCATGCAGCAGGCTCAGGCGATCTCGTAGACCGTGACGCCTTCACCGACGCCGCGCAGGCTGCGCCGCTCGGAATGAACCCGCCGCGTCGACAGCAGTCCGGCTGACCCAGCATGACGCACGACCGGCTCGGTGGCAAACACCGCCTCGGATCCGGCCAATTCCTGCACCCGCGCGGCGATGTTGACCGTCTGCCCGAAATAGTCCTGCCGATCGTTGGAATTGACCGCGAGACACGGGCCCTCATGGATGCCGATCTTGAGGATCAGCTCGTCCGCGCCGCGCTCTGCGTTGAACTGGCCCATCGCCTCGCGCATGGCGAGCGCGGCGGCGAGCGCGCAGTCCGGCGTTGGGAAGGTTGCCATCACCGCGTCGCCGATCGTCTTGACCACGGCGCCGGACCGCGCAGCGACAATCTCATTGAGTATGCGGAAATGTGCCCGTACGAGGTCGTAGGCGACGAGGTCGCCGACCCGCTCATAGAGAGCGGTGGAGCCCTTGAGGTCGGTGAACAGGAAGGTGAGGTTCGTCACCTTCAGGCGCTGGTCGATCTCCAGCGTGTCGGTGCGATAGAGGTCGCGGAACGTCTGGTTGCTCAGGAGGCGCTTGGCGCTGAGGAACGGCCGTCGCCCGCCGATCAGCGCCTGGAGTGCCTCGCCGGCCGAGAACACACCGGGCAGGACGCGCGCGGCCGTACGGTTATCCAGCGTGAGTCGCACCGGGCCGGGCCGAAGCGCGCTGCCCGTCGCGCAGCCGCGCCGGTCGCTGAAGACCAAGGTCAGCTCTTGGCGCTCGTCCGTAGGCTCGCCTTGGAGCCCGATGGTGTGCGTGGCGTGTGTCACCGGATCAAGCACGATCGCTGGCTCAGACAGCCGCAATGCTAGAATGATGCGCTCGCCCGCCTCCAACTCCGCCGACTCGATGAGGGCGCGGTCGGCGAGACCTGCGAAGGCTGCAGCGTCGGGGAAGTCTACGGCCGAGCCGAAGAACACCTGCCGGTGGTAGTCCCAGAAAGCCAGCCCGTCGGGGTCGTGGGCGGCGATGCGGCGTATCCGTGGACTGACGCGGAAGCTCACCTCGACGGTATCGTCCAGCGTCGGCTCGGCGTCGAGCGCGCAGAACGCGCAGTGGTAGGCATCCTGCCGCACTTCCTTCAGCGTGGCGTTGGCGTCGAGGATGCCGCCGCAGCTCGGGCAGACGACGTTCCAGATCATCTCGAACAGGCCGAGGCGCGCGGCATGCAAAAGTGCGCCGATCACCGCGTCCTCGAGCAGCCCGTGCTCGGCGGCGAAGGCGAGCGCGTTGACGGCGGCGAGCTCCGCGTCGCTTCCGGTCTGGATCAGGCGCGCGACTGCGGCGGCCGCCACCGGCTCGGCTGAGCGGGCGAGGCCATCGATGAGGGCATCCTTGTCCTGCATGGTCAAAGCCTAAGGACAGATCGCGGACCTGCGCATCCGAACCGGTGGGCAGGAGAGGTCCTACTTGGTCAGGTGCCGGCCGGTAGGACAGGTGCAATGGTTCCTTTCGGCATCGTAGACGAAGTCCTAGCCCGTGGGGAGGTCGCGCTTTGCATCGCCGGAGGTCTGGATCTCAGGCACGCACGGCGGCTCGCCGATGCCCAGACAGGCCACATCTGCTTACCGGTGAAGTAGCCTCGGTTGGCCAGCACTGTCAGCGTGGCACATTCGAGATCTACCCCACCAGATCGGCGCGTTTTCACGCTGCCTGCACCCAGCCAAGCCGTTCATCGTGGCCGCTGTGCGCTAGGAGCCGGCATTCAGGCCGCGCGGCCGCAAAAGACAGGTCTCGATCTTACTCAGGTCTTCAGGCGGTCCGCTTCTGGGCGCCTTAATACCGGAACCTGACTGATTGTGGCCGAAGAACGAACCCGCTGCGCGGGAGGGCGCGGGTGGTGAGGTCGCGGTCGCGTCCGGACCGTCGCGCGTCGTTTGAGGCCCGTCGGCGGCGGGCCGAGCATCTCGGTGCCCGCATCGGGCTGACCGCCGTCCTCCACACCTGGGGTTCGGCGCTGACCCACCATCCGCACGTCCACATGATCGTGCCCGGCGGCGGCCTCTCGCGCGACGGTAACCGCTGGATCTCGGCCCGGCTTCCTGCTGCCGGTGCGCGTCCTCGCCAAGCTGTTCCGCCGCCTGTTCCTGGCCGGGCTCATCGCCCTGCACGCTGCCGGACGGCTCGCCGTCTTCGGCAGCCTGGCACCCCTGGCCGAGCGCCGCGCCTTCCTGCGCCACCTCGCTGGCCGATCACGCAGGCCGGCTCACGCGGCGTAGCGGTCGAGCGCCAGATCGTCGCTCGCGATCTCCGGGGCCCGGCCGGACACGAGGTCGGCGAGCAGGCGGCCCGAGCCGCAGGCCATCGTCCAGCCCAGCGTGCCGTGACCGGTGTTGGTGAACAGGTTCGCGACCCGCGTGCCCCCGACGATCGGCGTGCCGTCCGGCGTCATCGGTCGAAGGCCGGTCCAGAATGAGGCCCGGCCGAGGTCGCCGCCCGCGGGGAACAGGTCTCGCACCGAGCGCGCGAGGGTCTCGCGGCGCGGCAGGCGCAGGGCGCTGCTGAAGCCGGCGAGTTCGGCGGTGCCGCCCACGCGGATGCGGTCGCCGAGCCGGGTGATCGCGACCTTGTAGGTCTCGTCCATGACCGTCGAGACCGGCGCGGCGTCTGCATCGGTAATCGGCAGCGTCAGGGAATAGCCCTTCACCGGGTAGACTGGCAGGGCGATCCCGAGGGGGCGCAGCAGGGCCGGCGTGTAGCTGCCGAGCGCGGCGACGTAGGCATCCGCCCGCAGGAGCCAGCCGTCGGCGGTCTCAACTGCCGTCACCCGGTCACCGGCATGATGCAGGCGCGCGATCGCCGTCCCGTAGCGGAAGGTCACGCCGAGGTCCTCGCACAGGGCGGCGAGGCGCTGCGTGAACAGGTGGGCGTCGCCGGTCTCGTCGCCAGGCAGCCGGAGGCCGCCGACGAAGACGCCCTGCACGGCGGCGAGCGCCGGCTCGGCGGCGATGCAGCCGGCCGGATCCAGGACCGCGTAGGGCACGCCGTAGGCGTCGAGGACGCGGGTGTCGTCGCCGACATGGTCGAGCTGCTTCTGCGTCCGGAAGAGCTGTAGCGTGCCCTTCTCCCGGTGGTCGTAGGCGATGCCCGTCTCGGTGCGCAGGTCGCGCAGCACGTCGCGGCTGTACTCGGCGAGCCGGACCATGCGGCCCTTATTCCGCCGGTAGGCCTCCTCGGTGCAGTTGGCGAGCATCCGCGTGAGCCAGCCGTAGAGGCGGGGCTCCAGCCGCGGCCACAGCACCAGGGGCCGGTGCCGCATCATCAGCCATTTGAGCGCCTTCACGGGGATCCCGGGCGCCGCCCAGGGGGCCGAGTAGCCGGGCGAGACCTGCCCGGCATTGGCGAAGCTGGTCTCCAGGCCGGAGCCGGGCTGGCGCTCCAGCACCGTGACCTGATGGCCGGCCCGGGCGAGGTAGTAGGCCGAGGTGATGCCGACGACGCCGGCGCCGAGGATGATGACGTGCATGGCGGGCCTCAGGCTCCGAGATAGACGCGGTGGAAGCGGTGGCCGAGGTTGGTCAGGACCTCGTAGCCGATTGTGCCGGCCGCAGCGGCGACGGTATCGACGTCGCGCTCCGGCCTGATGATGTCGACGAGCGCCCCCGGCCCGAGGGTGCCGGGCGCCACGTCGGTGACGTCGAGGACGAGGCTGTCCATCGAGACGCGCCCGACCACGGGCAGGCGGGCGCCGCCGAACCAGGCCTCACCGCCCGTCGTGCTTCGGAAGAACCCGTCCGCATACCCGATCGCGACCGTCGCGAGGCGGCTGTCGCGGCCGAGGGCGGCCGCGTGCCCGTAGCCGACCGGCGTTCCCGCCGTGACACTGCGCGTCTGCATCACCTGGGCCCGCAAACCGATCACGGGCCGCATCGGGTTGGGCGCCGCCCTCTGCGGGGCGATCCCGTAGAGGGCGGCGCCCGGGCGCACCATGTCGAACCGGAAGTCCGGCCCGAGGAAGAGGCCGGACGAGGCCGAGAGGCTCGCGGGTACTGCCGGCAGGCGCTGCCGGACGGTCCGGAAGACGGCGCGCTGGGCGGCGTTGACCGGGCTGTCGGGCTCGCCCGAGCAGGCGAGATGGCTCATCACCAGCCGTAGATCGAGGCCCACGAAGGCGTCCGGCCGGTCGAGGAGCGCGTGCGCCTCGTCCGGCGCGAAGCCGAAGCGGGCCATGCCGGTATCGATCTGGAGGATCGCGGGCAGGCGCCACGCGAGATTCCGCGCGAGAGCCTGCCAGCCGTCGAGCTGGGATTGGTCGTTGAGGACGGGAACGAGATCGTGGGCCGCGCAGGTCGCCTCGTTGCCCGGGGAGGCGCCATTGAGCACGGCGATCACGGCGCCGGGTCCGAGGATCGACCGGAGGGCGACGCCCTCGCCAACCTGGGCGACAAAGAAGTGCCGGCGGCGGCCAGGACCGGCGCCACCCGGTCGGCGCCGAGCCCGTAGGCATCCGCCTTGACGACGGCCGCGCAGGTGGCCGTGCCGGCCCGCGCGGCGAGGGCGCGGTAGTTCTCCGCGATGGCCGCAAGATCGATCGTGAGGAGTGCGGAGGCCGTGCCCGCCGGGCCCGCATCGTGCCTGAGATCGCGATCGATCATGCCCATGGCGACACTCGGAACGGTGCTCGGATGCGTTGCCATTAGGTTACACGAAGGATCGTCGAACGAGTGTGCGCGCTGTCGAATACGTTTGCGGCTTGATCCTCCTTATGAAAGATTCTGCGGCCAGTTCGAATGTTCTGCGAGTGCCGCGCGTGGACGAGATCGACCGCCGCATCATCCAGGCCCTGCGCGGCGACGGCCGGATCAGCAACGCGGACCTCGCCGTCGCGGTGGGCCTGTCCGCCTCCGCCTGCCATCGCCGCGTGCGGCTGCTGGAGGAATCCGGGATCATCCGGGGCTACACGGCGCTGATCGGCGGCGCGGCCGACGGGCCGGGCCTCGTGGTCCTCACCCAGTTCACCCTGGACCGCCAGACCGAGGATTATCTGAACCGGTTCGAGGCGGCCGTCCGGCGCTGCCCCGAGGTGCAGGATTGCTATCTGATGACCGGGACGGCCGACTACCTCGTGAAGCTCAAGGTCATCGACGCGGCCGATTACGAGCGGCTGCACAAGGATGTCCTGTCGCGCCTGCCGGGAGTCGCCCGGCTGCAATCGAGCTTCGCCATCCGGACCGTCGTGGCGGCGGGCCGGCCGCTCTGACGGCCGGCGCGGATTCGGATTTCAGAGGAGACCCGGCATGATGTCGATCCCCGAACCGCGCGCGGACGCTCCGTGCGACCTGCGCCTCCGCGACGCCACGACCGCCGAAGGCCGCCGGGCGACCATCGACATCCGCGGAGATTGCGTGACGGCCCTGTGGGATCCGGCCGCCCCGCTGCCGCCCGCCGGCCGCACGGTCGACCTCGGCGGCGCCCTGGTGCTGCCGGGCCTCTCGGACGGGCACGTCCATCTCGATAAGTGCCTGCTCGGCCTGGACTGGCGCCCGCACCGCGCCAAAGGATCCGTGCGCGCGACCATCGACGATGAGAAGGCGTTCCGCCGGGCGACGCGGATCCCACTGGCCGAGCAGGGTGCGGAGGCGCTCCTCGAACGCATGCTCCGCGGCGGCACGACGAGCCTGCGGACCCATGTCGACATCGACGACGTCACGCGGCTCGATCACCTCGCCCAGATCCTCGACCTGCGGGCGCGCTGGTCCGACCGGCTGCAGATCCAGATCGTCGCCTTCCCGCAGAGCGGGATCCTGGGCTGCCTGCCGGTCGCGGGCGACCTGGACGAGGCCCTGCGGATGGGCGCGGATCTCGTCGGCGGCCTCGATCCCGTCGGCATCGACGGCGACCGCGACGGCCCCCTCGCCATCGTCTTCGCCCTGGCCGAGCGTCACGGTCGCGGCATCGACATTCATCTCCACGACGGCGGCGCGGCCGGCCTCGCCACGATCGAGGCGATCGCGGCCCGCACAGAGGCGGCCGGGCTCGGCGGGCAGGTCACGATCAGCCACGCCTTCGCCCTCGCGGAGGCCGACGACCTGCAGCTCGGCCGGATCGCGGAAGGCCTGAACCGGGTCGGCGTCGCGATCCTCAGCAGCGTGCCGGGTGGGCGCCGGTGCCCGCCGATCCCGCGATTGCGGGAGCTCGGCGTTTCGGTCTGCTTCGGCACCGACAACGTCCGCGACTGCTGGAATCCCGCCACGGTCACCGGCATGGTCGACCGCGCCCAGCTCGCCGCCTACCGGTTCGATCTGCGCACCGACGCGGATCTCGCGGCGCTCCTCGAGCCGATCACCGCCGTCCCGGCGCAGGTGCTCGGCCTCGGTCCGGGCGTGGTGGCGGCCGGCGCGCGGGCCGACCTGATCGCCTTCAACGCCGGCAGCGTGCCGCAGGTCATCGTGGAGCGCCAGGAGCCCGTGCTCGTCATCGCTCAAGGTGCCGTCGCGGTCGACCGCCGCACCGGAGCCGCCGGCGGCCCGCCGCCATGAACGACCGCGCCCTCCGCTACCTCCTCGCCGTCGTGCGCGCAGGCTCGGTCCGGGCGGCCGCCGAGGTCCTGAACGTCGCCGCCTCGGCGGTGAGCCGGCAGATCATCGAGCTGGAGGCGCAGGTCGGCGAGACCCTGCTCGAGCGCCTGCCCCGGGGCGTGGTCCCCACCGAGGCCGGCCGGCTGGTCGCCGAGCACGCGCAGCGGCAGGCCGACGAGGCGGCCCTGCTGGAGGACCAGCTGAAGCGCCTGCGCGGCGTGCAGCGGGGCACGATCAGCCTGCGCTGCGGCGCCGGCTTCCTGATCGACCTCCTCGACAACGCGCTGGCCGGCTTCACGCAGGACCATCCGGGCATCGCCTATCAGGTTGAGATCGGCACCACCGACGGCATCCTCGCGGCGATCGCCCGGGGGGATGCGGATATCGGCCTCGTCTACAACCCGCCCGCGCATCCGGATGTCCGCGGCGTCGTCTCCGCCGGGCAGCCGCTGCTCGCCATTCTGCCGAAGGGGCACCCCCTCGCCGACGGGGCGGTGCCGGTTCCCCTGCGCAGCTTCGCCACCGAGCCGGCCGCCCTCCTGCCGCCCGACCATGGGGTCCGCCAGCTCATCGGCCGCGTCGAGGCGGATGGCGGCTTCCGGCTGGTGCCGCGGCTGGAGACGGCGTCCTTCGAGATGCACCGCCGCTTCGTGATGGCGGCCATGGGCGTCGCCTTCCTGCCCCGGTTCGTGGTCGCGGCCGAGCTGCGCGACGGTCTCCTCGAGGCGGTGCCGCTGCGCGACGCCATCCTGTCCGAGGCGAGCGCCCATCTCGTCATCCGCGCCGGACGGCGGCTCCCCGAGGGCGCGGCGCGGCTGCTCGGTTGGCTGGCCAACCACATGGTGGCGTTCCGGCCGCCGTCGGCCTGATGCGAGCGTGCTGGATTTCCGCACGTATTGTGCAGAAATCGGCTGTTGTCGCAACACTCGTTTACCGGAACTATCGTGCCGTATCGTGAGGACGGATCGGCATGACCATCGCAACGGTAGGGGTCGTCGGGCTCGGCAATATGGGTCTGGGCATGGCCGCGACCCTGGCCCGCAAGGGCTTCGCGGTCCTGGGCCACGACATCGATCCGGCCCGGCGCCCCGCAGCCGAGGCGGCCGGCGTGACCACCCTCGACGCCCTTAACGACGTGCTCCGCCGGGCCGACACCCTTGTCTTCTCGCTGCCGTTGGCGCGGGACGTGGAGGCGGTTGTCACCGCGGAGGGCGGCCTGCTTTCCCGGAATGACCGGAAAGTGGTCGTGGTGGACACCTCGACCTCGGATCCCGGCACGACCCGGCGCCTCGCCGAGCGCTTGGCCGCCGCAGGGCACGCGCTCCTCGACGCGCCGGTGAGCGGCGGTCCGTCCGGCGCCGCCGAGGGCACCCTGACCATGATGGTCGGCGGGGCGGACGCGGATTACGAGCTGGCCCGCCCGGTCTTGGAGGCCATGTCGACCCGCGCGCCGCATGTCGGTCCGTCGGGGGCCGGCAACATCGTCAAGCTCGTCAACAACCTGCTGGTGGCGGCGCATCTCGTGACCACCGGCGAGGCGTTGCGGCTGTCCGAGGCGGCCGGCCTCTCGGCCGAGGAGGCGGTCAAGGTCGTCAACACCGCCACCGGCCGCAGCGCGATCAGCGAGGTCATGGTCCCGCGCTGGGTCCAGTCCGGCACGTTCGACAGCGGCTTCTCCGCCGGCCTGATGCGCAAGGACGTGCGCCTCGCCCTGGAACTCGCCGCCGAATGCGGGATCGACCTGCCGCTCTCCGCCGAGGTGAAGCGGATCTGGCAGGCCACGCAGCCCGCCATCCCCGACACGGCCGACTTCACCCGCATGGCCGATTACCGCGATCGCAAGGGAGTTCACTGATGCCCGGGATGCTGCACTCGCCCGCCGCCGACCGGGTCGCCGCCCTCCTGGCCGACCTCCTGCCAGGCGGCCGTATCGGCAGCGTCGTGGCCGGCGAGGTTCTGGACGGGACCGGCACCGCCCTCGATCTGGTCAACCCCGCCGATGGCGGCGTGCTGGCGCGCTTCGCCGATGCCGGGCCGTCGGTCGTCGAGGCCGCTATGGCGGCGGCGCGGGACGCCCAGCGCGCGTGGTGGGGCATGAGCGCCGCCGCCCGCGGCCGGGCAATGTGGGCGGTGGCCGCCCTGGTGCGGCAGCACGCTGCGGCGCTGGCCGAGTTGGAGACCCTCTCGGCCGGCAAGCCGATCCGCGACACGCGCGGCGAGGTCGCCAAGGTCGCCGAGATGTTCGAGTACTACGCCGGCTGGTGCGACAAGCTCCACGGCGACGTCATCCCGGTCCCGACCTCACACCTGAACTATACGCGCCACGAGCCCTTCGGCACCGTGGTGCAGATCACCCCCTGGAACGCCCCGATCTTCACCGCGGGCTGGCAGATCGCGCCGGCCATCTGTGCCGGAAACGCCGTGGTGCTGAAGCCCTCCGAGCTGACGCCGCTGACGTCGCTCGCCCTCGGCCTGCTCTGCGACAGCGCCGAGGGGATGCCGCGGGGCCTTGTCTCGGTGCTGGCCGGCGCCGGCCCGACCACCGGCGCCGCCGCGGTGGCCCATCCCGAGACCCGGCTCGTCGTGTTCGTCGGCTCGGCCGAGGCCGGCGCGCAGATCGCCGCCGCGGCGGCCCGCAACATCGTGCCGAGCGTGCTCGAACTCGGCGGCAAGTCGGCCAACATCGTGTTCGCCGACGCCGATCTCGACCGGGCGCTGATCGGCGCCCAGGCCGCCATCTTCGGCGGCGCCGGCCAGAGCTGCGTGGCGGGCTCCCGGCTGCTCGTGCACCGCTCAATCCACGCGTCGTTCGTCGAGCGCCTGTCCCACGCCGCCGCGCGCATCCCGGTGGGCGCGCCGACCGACCCGGCAACCCAGATCGGACCGATCAACAACCGGCGCCAGCGCGACAAGATCGCCGACATGGTCGAGGCCGCCGCGGGCGCCGGTGCGACCATCGCGGCGGGTGGGGCTTGCCCTGCCGACCTGCGGGACACGGGCGGCTTCTACTTCGGCCCGACGATCGTCGACGGCGTGGCGCCGGACGCGGCGATCGCCCGCGAGGAGGTGTTCGGCCCGGTCCTGGCGGTCCTGCCGTTCGACAGCGAGGCGGAGGCGGTCGCGCTGGCCAACGGCACGCCCTACGGCCTCGCCGGCGCGGTCTGGACCGGCGATGTCGGGCGCGGCCACCGGGTCGCGGCGGCGCTGCGGGCCGGAACGGTCTGGGTCAACGGCTACAAGACCATCAACGTGGCCTCGCCCTTCGGCGGCTTCGGCCGCTCGGGCTTCGGCCGCTCCTCCGGCCGCGAGGCGCTGATGGCCTACACGCAGACCAAGAGCGTCTGGGTCGAGACCGCCGCCGAGCCGGCCGTGACCTTCGGCTACGTGGGCTAGGCCCTACGCCGCGCGGACCAACCGAGAGGATCAGCCGACATGCCGGCGATCAAGACCGGCAGGCGGAGCAACAGGCAGCCCTCGCGGGGGCAGGGAGGATGACGATGGCGGGCGAACTCTCTGCGGCGGATGCGCGGCCGGTCGCGCCGCCCGTCTCGGGCGGCGGCAAGCTGACGCTGTTCCTCCTCGCCCTCGTCATCGTCGTCCTCGCGGAGGCGATCGGCAACGTCAGCATCCCGGTAGGCGCGGGCAAGATCGTGCTGCTTCCGCTGCTCTGGGCCCTGCTCCTCGGCGGGGCTCTGGGGCTGATGAGTCCGCGCTTCCCCGCGCCGCTGCGGCTGACCGGCACCATGCAGAACGCGGCCGGCGCCTATCTCCAGCCGGCGCTGCTGATCTTCATCGCCAAGCTCGGCCTGCTCGTCGGCGGCTCGCTGCCGAAGATCCTCGCCTCGGGCTGGGCCCTGGCCTTTCAGGAATTCGGCCATTTCTTCGGGACGATGGTGTTCGGCCTGCCGGTCGCGCTCCTGCTCGGCATCAAGCGCGAGGCGATCGGCGCGACCTTCTCGGTCGGCCGCGAGCCCAGCCTCGCCATCATCGGCGAGCGCTACGGCATGGATTCGCCGGAGGGCCGCGGTGTGCTGGCCGAGTACCTGACCGGCACGGTGTTCGGCGCGGTGTTCATCGCCCTGCTGGCCGGGCTGATCACCAGCCTGGGGATCTTCAACCCGCTGGCGCTGGCGATGGGGGCTGGCGTCGGCTCCGGCAGCATGATGGCCGCCGCCTCGGGGGCGATCGCGGCCCAGCAGACGCCCGAGGTCGCCAAGGACGTCGCCACCTTCGCGGCGGCGAGCAACCTCGTCACCACGACGATCGGCACGTACTTCACCCTGTTCCTGTCGCTGCCCTTCACGATCTGGGCCTACGGCAAGCTGGAGCCGATCCTCGGCCGCAACCGGCCCGACACCGCCCGCCCGGCGGTTGAAGACCATCAGGCGGCGGCGCCGGCCCATCAAGAGGCGCGGATCGGCCTCGCCGAGACTGTCCTCGCCTGGTTCCTGATCGGTGCCTACGGGCTCATCGGCAACTGGCTGACCTACGGCGTCGTTCCCGACGCGAGCGTCGTGGCCGGGATGGCGATCATCATCGGGACCGTGCTGGCCGGCTGGGGCCTCTACCTGCTCCTCGGCCGGCGCCTGCCCGCGGTGCTGTGGGTCTCGATCATCGGCATGGCCCTGACCTATCCCGGCACGCCCTACGCGGCGGAGATCGCCGCCCTGACCGGCAAGCTCAACTTCCTGGCGCTGGCCACGCCGATCCTGACCTTCGCGGGGCTCTCGGTCGCCAAGGACGTTCCCGCCTTCCGCCGCCTCGGCTGGCGGATCGTCGTGGTCTCGTTCCTGGCCAATGCCGGAACGTTCCTCGGCGCGGTCCTGATCGCGCAGTTCTTCATGCACGCGCCGCCGGGGTGAACCGGCGCGCCGGTCGGCGTAGGATCGGGCGGGGGATCGAGGCGCTCTGGCAGCCTCTGGTGTTGGTGAGAGATCGCATGGGCATCGAGGCGGAAACCGTGGAGCGGATGGTCGCGTGGCGGCGCGACCTGCACGCCCATCCCGAGCTGGCCTTCCAGGAGGTCCGCACCGCGGAACTCGTCGCCCGGGAACTGGCCGCCTGCGGCCTGTCCGTGAACACCGGGCTCGGGCGCACCGGCGTGGTCGGGACCCTGAGCCGCGGCGACGGCCCGACCATCGGCCTGAGGGCCGATATGGATGCCCTGCCGATCCAGGAGGCCACGGGCGTCGCCTACGCGTCCCGGGCGCCCGGTGTGATGCATGCCTGCGGCCATGACGGCCACGTGGCGATGCTGCTCGGCGCGGCGCGGCACCTCGCGGCGCGCATCGACCTGAGCGGGACGGTGCACTTCATCTTCCAGCCGGCTGAGGAGTGCGAGGGCGGCGGGCGCGCCATGGTCGAGGACGGCCTGTTCCGGCTATTCCCGTGCGACTCGGTCTACGGCCTACACAACTGGCCGGGCCTGCCGGTCGGGACCTTCGCGACCCGGGTGGGCGCCATCATGGCCTCCCTCGACACGTTCGAGATCACGGTCACCGGGTTCGGCACCCATGCGGCCATGCCGGAGCGCGGCACCGACACCCTGGTGGTCACCTCAGAGATTGTCCTAGCCCTCCAGACCGTCGTGAGCCGCCGGATCGCCGCTACGGAGCCGGCCGTGCTCAGCGTCACGCAGATCCACGGTGGCGACGCCTACAACGTGATCCCAGACCGCGCGGTCATCCGCGGGACCGTCCGCTGCCTGAACGAGGCCGTGCGTGCGCGCATCGCGGAACTTGTCGAGACCATCGCCCGGGGCACCGCCGCCACGCATAGGGCCGAGGCGGAGGTCTCGTATCGGTTCGGATACCCGGCCACCATCAACACCGGCGATGCCGTCGGGATCGCGCTCGACGCCGCGGCGGCGGTCCCCGCGATCACGGCGCGGCACGGTGATGTCATGCCCTCCATGGCGTCGGAAGATTTCGCCTACATGCTCGCGGCTTGCTCGGGGGCCTATGCCTGGATCGGGACAGACGGGGCCGAGCGCAGCGCTCCGCTTCACAATCCGGCCTACGATTTCAATGACGATATCCTGTCAATTGGAGCGGCCTATTGGGCCTCCGTAGTTACGCGCGTGCTAAGATCTCAGTGACCGACCCTCTAAAATCTCGATCAACCCTTTCGACGATCGTCGCGTGGTATTGCTTGAGCGACGGCGGCCTCCTGATTCGTCGAGCCATGACGGCTATCAATCGGTGCTGGCCGAGAGCGGACCTTCGGCCTGCCGAACGCGGAGTGCGCGCGTGGTTCGATCCAGACCCGGATGTCTCTGCTGCTGTGTCCGCTCTCGGGGATGCTGCTAAGGTCAGTCGAACGGCGGCAATGGGCGCAAAGCCGAACGTCCGGTTCTGCGCGCGCTGACGGGCCGGTGTGACGTAGTCTGGCCGAAGAACGAACCCGCTGCGCGGGAGGGTGCGGGTGGTGAGGTCGCGGTAGCGTCCGGGCCGTCGCGTCAGGGCATAGCCCCCTCATGGCCGTTCTGATCGACCTCGACGCGCCATAAGCCCAAACCGACGGCCTGGCACGGGGCCAGACCAAAAGCCTTCCCGCTCGCAGCCCCAACCGTCGCCATCGGGCCGAAACGACCAATCCCCACAACTGAGTGCCTCGGTCCCCGCGGGTTTCTTCTTCGGAGACTTTCGTACGCCTCACGGCGCCCGAAACTCTTCACGAAAACAGAATGGCTGCTTCGGAGAAGGTCCGCCTGGAAAGCTGACAGGCTCGTAGCGGGACAATCTCGCCGGGAAATAGGGTTTTTGAGAAATCTAAAAGCCGCCACGCTCAACTCGCCGCGTGTCAACTCGGAGCAGCGGTGGCCTGCCTTGGCCGCTTGGCCGGCGGCGCTCGCTCGACCGCCTGCGCCGGCCAAGCTACTTGTGCACGGCATACCCTGCACTGCCTTTGATGCCGGACCACCGCGAGAGGGCAGATCAGGAGGTCCGTGGCAAATCTGCTCGGGCAACGCTGCACATATCTCGATCGCAGTTACTTGTGCACGGCATACCCTGCACTGCCTTTGATGCCGGACCACCGCGAGAGGGCAGATCAGGAGGTCCGTGGCAAATCTGCTCGGGCAACGCTGCACATATCTCGATCGCAGTCAGATCCGACATATGGGACGCAGAGGCTTGACGTTAGTTCAACGTCTGAACCAGCGCGAAGCGTCGCTCGATTCCGATAGCTTGGAGAAATGCCTCGTCGTGGCTCACAACCAGAAGGGCACCGTCATAGGCGGCAAGCCCCGCCTCGACTGCTTCGACCGAGTCGATGTCGAGATGGTTTGTCGGTTCGTCCAGGATAAGCAGGGGCGGTGGGGTCTGACCGCCCAGTACACAGGCGAGGCCAGCGCGCAGGATCTGCCCACCGCTCAAGCAACGCACGGGCTGCAGTGCGGCATTCGCCCGAAATTGGAACCGAGCGAGCGCTGTGCGGCAGGCGTTCTCGCCGTCACGCGGATTGAGCCGCCGGAAGTTGTCCAGGATCGTCGTGCGTTGGTCGAGCAGAGCGACCCGTTGGTCCAGCATCGCAGCAGGGACATGCAGGGCGACTGCACCAGATGACGGCTTCAGCGTCCCCATAAGAAGGCGCAGGAGCGTCGACTTGCCCGATCCGTTCGGCCCAACGACAGCTACGCGCTCCGGCCCGACGATCTCCAGTGACGTGTCCCGAAGGACGGGCGCATCGGGTGAATAGCCGGCGGTCACCCGCGCCACCGTGAGCACCCGCCGGTTGGCCGCCAGGCCGGTTGGCCCGAGTGCCACGCGAAAATGCCGTAGCGCTTCGACTCCTTCGCGCGCAACCGCGGCAACGGTGTTGGCCTCGACCAGTCGGCGTTCGGCGAGACGGGCTTGGACGCCTCCGGTCACCTCGCTGCGGTTCTTTTGTGCGCCGAGCAGAATGCGGGGCCCGCCGCCTCTGGAGGCGTCGCGCGCGCCGACGCTATCCTTCCGGGCCTTGCGCTCGGTAGCGACCTGTGCCGCACGGGCAGCAGCGGCGAGTTTCTTCTCGGCATCGGCTCGGTCGTGCTCGGCGGCTGCGAGCTGCAGATCCTTTTGCGCGCGGTACGCGCTCCAGCCACCCCCGTAGCGGCTTATGCCCGATCTCGTGAGTTCCACGATCGAGTCCATACCCTCCAGGAGCGTGCGATCATGACTGACCACGAGGGCGCCGCCGCGCCAATCAGCGAGCAATTCCGCCACCGCGTCCCGGCCCTCCCGGTCGAGATCGTTCGTGGGTTCATCGAGCAACAGGAAGTCCGGCTGAGTGAAGATCAGGGCGGCGAGTGCTGCGCGGGTGCGCTGGCCGCCCGACAGGCTGGCGAGCGGCGCATCCGGTGCGATAGCCAAGCCGAGCCGGGCGAACGCAGCCTCAAGCCGCGCATCCAGCGTCCAATCCGCGTGAGCCAGATCATCCGCGTCGGCTTCGCCACGCTCTGCGCGACGCAACAGCGCGAGATCCTCCCGAACGCCGAACAGATCGGCGATGCATTCAGACGCGTCGACATGGACGATCTGGCGCATGACGCCTAAGCGGCCGCGCACCAAGACCGACCCAGCACCCGGTTGGAGATCGCCAGCGATCAAGCGGAGTAGCGTCGACTTTCCCGCACCATTGCGTCCGACCAGTCCGGCGCGCTCGATGCCGAAAGCAAGGTCGAGGTCGGAGAAAAGCGAGTGGCCGTCCGGTGTAGACCAGGACAGGCGCGAAAGCGTGATGAGCGCGGACATGGATCTGTTCCCGAAACAGGCTTGGATGAAAAGCAGGTTCGGGCAGAGATCACATGACGAGACGGCACTCTGATAAGATGCTGTCTGCTAGACCCACAGTCCTCAGGGCGCAAGGCGCCCGGCGATATCACAGTCATTGCCGGGGCTGTGTGGTTTCTCTGCACCGGATTGTCTCAACGCGCGTAGCGCGTGAAGACGTAGTCACGGTCTTTCACACGCGCTTCGTGACACGCGAAGCAGGTTTGGTGCTGCGCTTCGTCGGCCGGCTTGCCGTCGACGAAGCGCCCAAACCCCCAACCACCCGAGGCCGAGTAGCGCTTCGGGTCTTTCACCATCACCTGCACGGTGGTCGCCGTCCCCGGCACGGTGGCCGGCTCGAACTCGGGCGAGGGCACTTGCTTCCAGGCCAGCTTCACCAAAACCGTCCCATCAGGGAACGGTAGCGTGCCGCACGTGTAGGCGTCGAACGCCACCGCGTTTCCCAGGACGGCCCGCAACTCGTTGAGTGGTTCGCCCTCCGAGGCTGGGGCGATGAGGTGCCACGTGCGATAGCCGTCCGGAACCGTGACGCCATAGATCGGTGAGGTCGGCTTTCCGACGTCCTGGGCGGTACCGGCTGCCACAAGGGCAAGGCCGGCGGTGAGGAAGGCTGCCGCCGCCAGCGGTCGCCGGTGCATGCGGGGATCAGAGGCCATCCGCGTCGATCACCGCCTGCGCGAAGGCCTGCGGCGCTTCCTGCGGGAGATTGTGACCGATGCCGCCGGTGATCAGGCGGTGCGCATAGCGCCCGGTAAACTTCCTGGCGTAGGTCTCGGGCTGCGGATGCGGGGCGCCATTCGCGTCCCCTTCCAGGGTGATGGTCGGCACGCGAATGTCCGGCGCTTGCGCCAACTGGTTCTCCAGGGCATCGTACTGCCGTTCCCCTTCGGCAAGGCCGATCCGCCACCGGTAATTGTGGATGACGATGCTGACGTGATCCGGATTGTCGAGAGCCTGTGCGCTCCGCTCGAAGGTCGCGTCGTCGAAGCGCCACCCCGGTGAGGCGGTCTGCCAGATCAGTCGGGCGAAATCCTTCCGATACGCCTCGTAGCCGGCCCGTCCCCGGCTGGTGGCGAAGTAGAATTGATACCACCAGGACAACTCGGCCTTCGGCGGCAGCGGCTTCTTGCCGGCCTCCTGATTGCCGATCAGGTAGCCGCTCACCGAGACCAGCGCCTTGCACCGCTCCGGCCAGAGCGCCGCGACGATGTCGGCCGTCCGCGCTCCCCAGTCGAAGCCGCCGAGAACGGCCCGGGCGATCCCGAGGGCGTCCATCAAGGCGATGACATCGACGGCCAGCGCGGCCTGCTCACCGTTACGGACCGCATCATTTGCCAAGAAGCGTGTTGTGCCGTAGCCGCGGAGATGGGGGACGATCACCCGGTACCCGGCTCCGGTGAGGATCGGGACGACCTCCGCGAAAGCGTGCATGTCGTAGGGCCAGCCGTGCAGCAGGATGACCGCCGGCCCGTCGGCTGGACCGGCCTCGACATACCCGACGTTGAGCACGCCGGCATCGATCTGCTTCAGCGTGCCGGGCATTGAACCGGTCCGCGCGACGGTCGCGGTGTCCCCGCGTGCAACACCGACTAGCCCGACTTCGGCGACTGCGACGGTCGCCATAGCGGCCCCGAGAATTCGGCGGCGGCTCCAAGCGTGGGTATCGGGATGGATGTCCCTGGGCATGAGCAGCTCTCTCAGTTGCCAGCTTCGATGCTTCGTAGACTGCCCTAAGCCGCGGTGGCGCGCTTTGAGACGGCATAAGCGCGGTCTTGAGAGCATCATGATTTATGCGGGAGACCACGCGTGCTAAGCCATCGCGCGCTGCCGCGGACGCCTCGTGATCTACCGGTTCGGACCCTTCACCCTTGATGCTACCCGGCGCGAGCTGAGCACGAACGGTGCCCTGGTCGCCGTCGAGCCTCAGGTCTTCGACGTTCTCAAGTTCCTGATCGAGGCGCGCGATCGGGTGGTCAGCCGCGACGACCTGCTGGAGGCAGTCTGGCACGGCCGCATCGTCTCCGAGGCGACGCTCGGCAGCCGCCTGAACGCGGCGCGCGCGGCGATCGGCGATACCGGGGCAGAGCAGCGTTTCATCCGTACGCTCCCGCGCAAGGGCGTGCGCTTCGTGGGAAGCGTGGAGGAGATTGACGCTGTACCGCCGTCTGAGGCGCCGCCCGTGTCCAGGACCTCCTGGCGCACGATGCCCCGACTTCCGGGCGTGGTCGTCCTGCCTCTGGCTAGCATGAGCGCAGATCCGGAACAGGATTACTTCGCCGACGGGATGACGGAGGAGATCACCACCGCTTTGTCCCGCATCAGCGGGCTGTTCGTGATCGCCCGCAACTCTGCCTTCACATACAAGGGAAGGGCCATCGACGTGCGCCAGGTCGGGCAGGAGCTCGGCGTGGGGTACATCGTCGAAGGGAGCGTGCGTCGGTCCGGGGAGCGGCTTCGCATCACGGCTCAACTCATCGATGCCGCCTCAGGCGCCCATCTCTGGGCCGATCGCTTCGATGGCGAATGGCACGACGTCTTCGCTTTCCAGGAGCGCGTCGCTGCCAGCATCGCCGCAGCAATCGAGCCGACCCTTCAGCTTGCGGAAGTCACGCGACTCGGGCGCGCGGGCGCTTCCCGCCTCGACGCCTACGATCTGTTGCTGCGGGCCAATGCTCGCCTCGCAGACTTCACTGCCGCTGGCATGGAGGACGCGGGTGGTTTGCTCGCCCGGGCCCTCGCGCTCGATCCGAGTTACGCGCCCGCGATGGCCGCGATGGCCTACTGCCGCGCTCAGTGCCACTTCCAGGGGTGGATCGAACAAAGCGATGCGCAACGTGAGGCGGCCGTGAGCTTTGCTTGGCGCGCGGTCGAACTTGCGCCCAACGACCCGCAGGTGCTCTGGATGGCGGCCTTCGCGATCTGGAACATGGCGCAGACCGGACGTGAACGGGTCCGGGAGCTCTTCGGCCGCTCGCTGCTCCTCAATCCGAACTCCGCGATGGCGCTAACACTCGCGGGCTGGATCGAGATCATGTGTGGCGACACGGCCGGAGGCCGCGCCATGGTGGAGCGTGCACAGCAGCTCAACCCGCGTGATCCGCGCGGCTGGCTGATGTCGGGTGTCATGGCAGTCGCTGCGGTGAGCGAGGAGACCTATGCCGAGGCGATCCGATGGGCGGAGCGCGCGCTGGCGCAAAACCGGCACTTTGCTGTGGCACTTCGCGCGCTTGCGGTCGCCCATATCGGGTGCGGCCGACGTGATCTGGCCCAACGGGCCGTCGCTGAGTTGCTCGACATTGAGCCGACCCTCACGGTCTCGGGCTTCTTTGCACGTATCCCCTTCCCGCAAGGGAGCATGGCTCGACGCTATGCGGAGTCTCTGGTCGCCGCGGGATTGCCGTCTTAAGACAAACTCCAGCCTTCGATGAAATGGCGGCTCTGTGAGCCGCCGGTTTTACTCTCGCAGCAAAATGGCGGCGGACATTTCTTGCAAATCAGGCTAACGGTTCGGGCGAATCCTGAATATGCCTAATATATTTCACATCCCAGTATGACAATCCCGCTACGTTAGAAGTCGATATCGGCCGCAAGACGCCGGTCGGTTTCAGAAAAAGTCCTCCGAAAAGGCGGGCGGACCTCTGGCGACTCTTCTCCGGCCTTCGCGATGTCCGCGTGAGCGGATCAGCTAGCGGCCGACAAAGCCGATCGTGGGGTTCACTGCCAGTTCAGCGTACTCCCGGCGCTCAGTGCTGACGTGGGATATAAGGCAGGCAGGAGGAGTAAAATGACAGGACGGTTTGTCGGTCGAGGAACGCTGCACCGAGGCTAGCATCGCGTGACTTCAGCGTTCAAACTGAAGAAGCGGACCTTCGTCACGGCTCAACGAGTCGTCTCTAAGCGACTTGAGGCGGAGGGTGGGAACGTCCGCTTGCGTGCAGTTCGGTTCATCTGCCTCGAATGACCGGGTATGGCCGTTTGCGGCCAGTCTGCTTCGGGGCGGAAGCTATGGGAAAGCGGACCTTGGCGCTGCCGCTGGCGGAGGTCCGGATGGGGTGGCAACCGGACCTTGGCCCTCCGCCTCGAAGCGGTCGTTGGCACCGCCGGAGTTCCGGAGGCAGTGCGCCCTTGTCGGACGTTCATGTGCGCCGACAATTGGTGTTGAAGCGGACGTTAGCCGAGCCGTTCGTGCATCACGGGTTCGCAGGCTGCGCGCCCGGGTGTTGCCCCGGCCGCTGCGGCAGCAGCACGATCAGGGCGACGATAAAGGCGGCGATCACGACTGAGGCGATCGGTCGGCTCAGGTTCAGTCCACCATCGGCGATCGGTTTGTCCAAGAAGTCCCCCACCGTCGCGCCGAGGGGGCGCGTCAGGATGAAGGCCGCCCAGAACAGGCCAACCCGCGAGATCTGCGTGCGGGCGTACAGCAGGACGACCACGGCCAAGGCCGCCGCGAAGACCAGCGCCCCGCCCTCGTAGCCGAGGCCACCCGTGTCGGCGAGCCAGTCGCCGAGCGCGGTGCCGAGCGTCTGGGAGAAGGTTATCGCTCCCCAGTAGAACGCCTCGGACCGCGGGGTCGAGACCGCGTCGACCGACACTGTGCCCTCCGTCGCGTACCAGACCCCGAGCACTGCCGCGAGGCAGGCCAGCAGCAAGCTCGACCCGCCCGTGTAGCCGATGCCCAGTGAGCGGTCGGCGAAGTCGGCCATCGTCGTGCCGAAGGTGGTCGAGGCGACGATGGTCGCCCAGTACAGCGCCGGGTTGAAGCGCCTAGCCAGGATCTGTGCAACCACGAGGCCGACCAGCACCGCCGCGAACAGGGCGGTTCCGGCGAGGTAACCCCAGTCCAGCGTCATAGTGACAGTGTCACCGCCGGTCTCGCCCAGCGTCGTGGCCAGGATCTTGATGATCCAGAAACCGAGTGTGACGGCGGGCACCTTGCTCAGGGCGCGCTGCGTGCTGTCGTACATCGGTGAGTTCCTTCGGTCGGGGGAGAGATCACGCGGCGTTGGCGCTGGCCGGATGGCCGCCGGCGCGCTGCGGGATGGCCAGTACGCAGACGACCATGAGGACAGCGAGTGCGGCGGAGATCGTGATGTCGCTGATGCCGAGGCCACCAGAGGCAGGCGGCTTGTCGAGGGAGTTGGCCAGCGTGGCGCCGAGCGGCCGGGTCAGCACGAAGGCCGTCCAGAACAACAGCGGCCGGGAGATCCGCGTGCGCCAGTGCAGGGCCGCTACGCCCGCGAGCGCGACCAGGATGAGCAGGGCGCTGCCGTTGTAGCCAAGCCCGGTACTGTCGGCCATCCAGTCGCCGAGCGCGGTGCCGAGCGTCTGGGAGAACATGATCGTCGCCCAGTAGAAGCCCTCAGCCCGCGGCGTCCGAACAGTCTCGACGGCGACGGTGCCGAGCGTGCGCCTCCACAGCAGCAGGGTGAGTGCCACTGAAGACAGGAGGATCAGCGACCCGCCTGCGTAGCCGATACCGAGCGAGCGGTCGCAGAAGTCAGCGAGCGTGGTGCCGGCGAGCGTGGTCGCGGTGATGACCGCCCAATAAAGGGCCGTGTGGAAGCGGTTGGCGCGGATCTGCACGGCGAGCAGCGCGACTAGGGCGGAGGCGAAGATTGCGGTGCCGGCGAGGTATCCGAGACCCAGGGTCAGCGTCACCGCGTTGCCGCCGACCTCGCCGAGCGTCGTGGCGACAATCTTGATCGCCCAGAACCCTGTCGTGACGGCGGGCACCTTGCTTTCGGCGGATTGACTGTCTTCTTTCATGCGGTGCGGCCCTGCCACCGGAGAGCCGGACCGGCGCAGCAAAGTGTGGTCGGCTCTGACCGCGTGCAGTAGCGCGCCAGAATGAGGACAGAATGAGCTGCGCTCCGGAGCCTGGATCGTCAGCTCGGCAGGACGATCCGGGCGAGGACGCCGCGCTGCCCGTCCCGGCGGTTCTCGACGGTCAGGCCGAGGCGGTGGCGCTCGGCGACGCGCCAAGCGATGGCGAGGCCCAGCCCAGTACCCTCAATATCCTGAGGCGCTGCGCGGAAGAAGCGGTCGAAAAGGCGCGCCTCGCTGCCCGGCGGCAGGCCACAGCCGGTATCGCGCACTGTGACGACGCACTGCCCGTCCTCTCGGGACAGGCCAACGTCGACCCGCCCGCCGGCCGGGGTGTAGCGTAGAGCGTTGTCGAGCAGGCTCGCGACGAGGGTCCGGACCTCGGCCTCTGCGCCATGGGCTGTCATAGATGCTTCGATCTCGGCGCCGAGGTCGATGCCCGCGCGCTCGGCGAGCACGGCGTGGTCGGCGACGCAGTCGAGCAATAGCGGCCCGAGGTCGACCGGCTCCACGGTGTGCTTGGCCGGATCGTCGAGCATGGCGAGGCGAAGCAACTGGTCGACCAGCCGGCTCGCACGGCGAAGGCCGGCAGAGAGCGCCGAGCTTCCTTCGGCCGGAGCAGGACCGTCCGCCCCGGCGAGGGCATCGATCTGCGCCTGCATGGCGGCGAGCGGCGTGCGCAGCTCATGGGCAGCGTCGGCCACGAACTGCTTCTGCGCGTCGAGCGCCGCCTGTAGGCGCAGGATCAGCCCATTCATCGCCTCGACCAGCGGGGCGATCTCGACCGGCACGGCTGAAGTCGGCAGCGGGGCCGCCGCTGCGGCGCTGCGACCGGCGAGATCCTGCACCAGCCCGTCGAGGCGGCCGAGCACCCGGTTCATCGCCCAGCCAACGACGATCCATGACAGCGGCACGAGCAGCAGCAACGGTGTAACCGCCCCAAGTGCCGCGTTGCGGGCGAACTCGGTGCGGACGACATCGCGTTGCGCGACGCGCACAGTCAGCGTGCCGCTCTCGGTCGTGTAGGTGCGCCACGGCTCCCCGCCCATGACCGCGTCTGCGTAGCCAGTACGTTTAGGCCTTTGCGTATCGACCCCGGGGTCGCTGCGCAGGACCGTGCCGCCTTTCCAGATCGTGACCGCGATCTGATCCTCGGGGTCCTGGTCGGTGGCGGGCGGTGCGTCGGCTTCGCCGAGGCCGGGACCGGCGTTAAGTGCAACCTGCCGCAACTGCCCGTCGAGGAAGTCGGCCGCCTCGCCCCGCGCCAGGATGTAGGCGGCGACCATTGCGGCGAGCCCAATGCCCGCGAGCAGGGCGGTCATCCAACCGAGTGCCGTCCGGCGCAGCGAGGGGCTGCTCACGACTTCGGCACCATCCAGCCGGCGCCGCGGACGTTGAGGATCACACCTCGGCCGACCCGGCGGCGGATCGACAGGATGAGGGCATCGACGGCGTTGCTCTCCACTTCCTCGCCCCAACCGTAGATGCGCTCCTCGATCTGGGCACGCGACAAGATGCGGCCTGGCCGCTCCATCAGGGTGTGCATGAGGGCGTACTCG
Source organism: Methylobacterium sp. CM6257 (assembly GCF_054611515.1). Classification (NCBI taxonomy): domain Bacteria; kingdom Pseudomonadati; phylum Pseudomonadota; class Alphaproteobacteria; order Hyphomicrobiales; family Methylobacteriaceae; genus Methylobacterium; species Methylobacterium sp. CM6257. Next base: position 3,653,614 of record NZ_CM137735.1, on the reverse strand, counting down.
CGGGCGGGAAGCACCGCGGTCGCATCGGCGTGCGTCAGCGTGCGGGTCTCGGTATCGAGTTCGGTATCGGCAGCTAGGAGGCGAGCGGTCGCGCGCCCGGCCCTGCGGCGTAGCACGGCTCGCATTCGCGCCAGAAGCTCGCGCGTTTCGAAGGGTTTGACGAGGTAGTCGTCCGCGCCGAGGTCGAGACCGCCCACCCGGGTATCGAGAGCGTCGCGCGCGGTGATGATTAGGACGGGCGTGTCGTTGCCGGCGGTGCGGGTCATTCGCAGAAGATCTAGACCGTCGGCGTGTGGCAGGCCGAGGTCGAGTAGGACGAGCGCGTGGTCGCCCGATCGCAGTGCCACCTCTGCGTCGGAGCCGTCGCGCACCCAGTCGACCGACATCCCCTCCGCCCGCAGGGCGGCGGACAGGCCCGCGCCGATCATGCCATCGTCCTCGATCAGCAGCACGCGCATGAGCGCCTCGATTGCTTGTCTCGCCCGTTCCTATGCCGGAATGCCTGCTTGCGGACAGTTCGAGCAAGGTTGGCCGCGGTCAACGGTTGGTTGGAACAGGCGTGCTGCGCTGCGGTTGGCCAACGAAATGGAGGCTGACATGGGCACGCATCGTTCCGACGACCTTACTCAAGCCAAACTCGGTGAGGCGTCCGTCCTCCGCGGCGCGGGTGGCGAGACACATCAGGTCGCAGGCGGCGATGTCCCTGTGCTGACCACGCAGCAGGGCGTTCCGGTGGCGGACGATCAGAACTCCCTCAAGGTCGGCGCCCGAGGCCCGACCCTGCTGGAGGATTTTCACTTTCGCGAGAAGCTCTTCCACTTCGATCACGAGCGCATCCCGGAGCGGGTCGTGCATGCTCGAGGCTTCGGTGCGCACGGCTTCTTCGAGACCTACACATCGCTCACGGACATCACGGCGGCCGATCTGTTCCAGCGCAACGGCGAACGCACACCGGTCTTCCTGCGCTTCTCGACCGTGGCTGGCAACAAGGGCTCGCCTGACTTGGCCCGCGACGTGCGTGGCTTCGCGGTCAAATTCTACACGCGCGAGGGCAATTGGGACCTCGTCGGCAACAACATCCCGGTGTTCTTCATCCAGGACGCCATCAAGTTCCCGGACATGGTTCACGCCGCCAAGCAGGAGCCCGACCGTGGCTTCCCACAGGCCCAGACCGCCCACGACAACTTCTGGGACTTCATCTCGTTGTCTCCGGAAGCCACCCACATGGCCCTCTGGATCATGTCGGACCGCACGATCCCGCGCTCCTTCCGCTTTATGGAGGGCTTCGGCGTCCACACCTTCCGGTTGGTCAACACGGAGGGGAAATCGACCTACGTGAAGTTCCACTGGAAGCCCAAGCTCGGCATGCAGTCCGTCGTGTGGAACGAGGCCGTCAAGCTCAACGGTGCCGATCCCGACTACCACCGTCGCGATCTGTGGAATGCGATCGAGGCCGGCGACTTTCCCGAGTGGGAGCTGGGTCTGCAGCTCTTCGACGACGCCTTCGCCGATCAGTTCCCCTTCGACGTGCTCGATCCGACTAAGATCATCCCGGAAGAGATCCTGCCGGTGCGGCGCGTCGGCCGCCTCGTCCTCGACCGCAACGTCGACAATTTCTTCGCCGAGACCGAGCAGGTCGCCTTCTGCACCCAGAACATCGTGCGCGGCATCGACTTCACCAACGATCCTCTGCTGCAGGGGCGCAACTTCTCCTACCTCGACACCCAGCTGAAACGGCTGGGTAGCCCGAACTTCACGCATATTCCGGTCAACGCGCCCAAGGTGGAGGTCTGCAACTTCCAGCAGGATGGCCACATGGCAATGCGCAATCCGCGTGGCCGGGCAAACTACGAGCCGAACTCGTGGGGCGCGGCGGGCGGCCCGCGCGAGTCGCCGGAGCGCGGCTTTCGGAGCTTCCCCGCCGAGGAGGCCGGGCCGAAGCGGCGGGCCCGTCCCGATCTGTTCGCAGACCATTACAGCCAAGCCCGGCAATTCTACGTCAGCCAGACGGAGACCGAGCAGACGCACATCAAGAACGCCTTCGTGTTCGAGCTCAGCAAGGTCGAAACACCGGCGACTCGTGCTCGGATGGTCTCGCACCTGCGGCATGTCGACGAGGATCTGGCGAAGCGCGTGGCCGACGGGCTCGGTCTCACAGACCTGCCGCCCGCTGCCGAGCCGGCCCGACCGGTCGTGAAGGACCTGCCTCCCTCGCCGGCGCTCTCGATCCTCCGCAACGGCCCGAAATCCTTCAGCGGGCGCAAGGTTGGCGCTCTGGTCACCGATGGCGTCGATGCCTCGTTGCTCGCCGCCCTGCGATCCGCCGTGGCGCAGGCCGGTGCGAGGCTGGAACTGGTCGCGCCCAAGATCGGCGGCGTTACGGCGAGTGACGGCCAGCACCATCCAGCACAGCAGAAGGTGAACGGCGGCCCCTCGGTGCTCTACGACGCTGTGGCTGTCCTGCCCTCGGCGGAGGGCGCCAAGCTCCTGGCGAACGAGGCGACCGCGAAGGATTTCATCAGCGATGCTTACGCGCATGCGAAGTTCATCGCCTACGTCGACGCGGCGAAGCCGCTGTTCGAGCAGACGGGGATCACGAAGATGGATCCGGGCTTCGTGCCCTTGCACAAACCGGAGGACGTGACTGCGTTCCTGAAGGCCTGCGCCGCCTTGCGCCACTGGCCGCGGGAGGTCACCGTGCAGGCGGTTTGAACCCGCTCGCAGCCGAAATTGGCCGCTGGGGTTGGGGGTCAATCTCGCTGCCGCCCGGAAGGGATAGCAGCTGGAGCACCCCAATCACACCGAAAGACCAGAACATGCGTCACTCTGCGATCATGGTCACAGCCACAAGATGGTGGGGGGTCGTGGATAGGATCGGCTTCGCGGCACGGGAGATCCACCGATGAACGACGATTTCGCCCGCGCCACCCCGATGCAGCTGTGCCTCCTGTATTTGGAGCAGGCCGCCCACGAGGCAGAACGAGCTATTCGGAACCCTCAGCGGTGGTTTTTCGCGGTGCCGGAGATGCACCGCGCCCTCAACTGCGCGCTGGTGGCTGCCCTCTCCGGCTCGGAAGGTATTGGCGCATATCCCGAGAAGATCCGTCGCCAGTGGATTCTTCACTTCGAGCATCCGGACTGGCCAGACCGCGGGCGTCCCCGTGATGATCGGTTCGAGCCCTTCACCGACCTGCTAAAGCGGTCGCAGGATGCCACCGACCCGTGGATGGAAAAGCGGCCTATCCACTTAACAGAAGCTCAACGGGCTGATCTCGCGCGCCTTACCGACGTCCGGGACGACATGGAGCACGTGAAGCCCGGCGGATGGAGTTTGGAAGTCGCTGGCCTTCCCAGCATCCTGGCAGCCGCAACTGACGTGCTCAGCCAGCTTTTCCAAGAGCGGCGCTGCTGCACCGACCTCGAGCAGAAGGACGAGGAGCGCGCCGCGGCAGCAATCGCCCGCATCCGTGCGCTGGCCGCCGTCAGTGCACCTCCGCCGGCGGGCTGATGGCGCTTATGGCCTCCGCTCCGACCCGCCAACCCGCTACCAGCGCGCGTATTTCGCTTTTCGGGTACCCGGCCAACCTGTCTGCCGAGAAGCCGCGCCTCCTCGACAGACTGCGCCCCGAGGCCGCGGCCGGCATTCGCGCTCGGTCTCGCCGCCGCTAAAGCCAACGAGATGATCGGCGTCCTGGATGGGACTGGGCTCGCGCTACGGGAATACGGAGCTGAGTCGGATCAGCTCAACTATCCGCGTCCGCAGGACCGTCCCATTTGATGCGGCGATGCCGAGCCATTGGCGCCGCCGCGGCGATGCCGATCCGGGTTGCTGTGGCCATGGCCAGGATGATGAGGGAGACGAGAAACACGCGCTCGAGCATGACGCAGCTCTCAGATCCAGAGCCGGCCGGCAAGGTGACGGCGGGCCGCGCGCTGACGTGCCTGAGCATTGCGAAGTTTTCGCATCTGTTCCTGGAGGATCTCGTCCTCATGCACCGGACATACTGCTATGGCACTAGGCTGCGGGACGCTCAGGTGGTCTTCGCGCTGCGGATAGATTGGTTTCATGGCCTCCCTCCTCGGTAGTGATTACGCGGAAGCTCGACCATTCGTTAACTGATTGCAACCCGGCCGGCGTGCCGGGTCTCAGGAACCGGTGGAAACTTGATACTCCGCCACCAGCGCACCCCGGTCGGCGGGCTGACGATTGGCGACCCCGGGGCGGGACACCTGCGAGCTTACTCTCCTCAAGGACGAGGTCAGGGTCCGGGGCGCCGGGCGCGTGCTGTACGACCACATGAACGACGCGATGCATGCTGGGCTGAGCGCCGATTCCGTGGAGATCGCCATGAAGGCTGTCCGCGAGGAGGTGCCAGCCGTGCGCAGTCGGCGGTCTGAGTAACCGGACGCGGATCGGTCCCCCTCGAAGAACCATTCCGCCGAGGGCGGGTCTGCCCATCGATGGACGTCTCCCAGACTCATCAAACCCAGCCCGCCTGGCCCAGCCGAGGCGGGTTTTCTTTTGCCGGCTTGGAGGTAATCAGTTTTCAAGCGCGTGCGCGGGAGCACCGCCGACGCCTGTGATTTGAGAGATCTTAGCATCAAGACAGAGCAGCCAACACTCCTGAGGAGGGTCAGATGGTCTACGCTCCTGCGACCCGACAGACGATAAGGCTCGATGAGGGCGAGGTGATCATTTTTGCTTCCGGCCGGCCTATCCCAGAAGAGCATCGGTATACTCCAGATCCGGCTCGAAATGCTGGCCGCAGGGCTGGGCTCAAGTAGCGATGAGGACGGCCAATCTCACCTGCGTGGGCTGGCCGGGCTGGCAGCTTACATGGTCAATTGATGCGTAGCGGTGGATGCGCAGATCGGTGCCTCCGCTCTCGGGAACCGTTCGGCCGCTTTCCGCGTCGATAGGGCGACCCTGACGAGATGTGATGTGCGAGATGCCCGCCCGGCCGATCCGGGCAGGCATTTTCGTGCCTCGCGCCCCACAAACGGGCGATGCGACCCGGCCTGGGGCAGCGCTATCTGGAGATTGTCATGCGAAACTTCTTCTGCCCGCCCGGCCCAGCCGCGGCGGGCTCTTTCGTGCCGGTTCGGTGCCTCGCCCATCACGATCCGCTCGTCTGACCCCAGCTAGAGCCGCATCCGCGCGAATTGAAACGGTCTGGCGCTGCCGCGGTCTAATGGAATGGCTTTTTACTCACGGGCGTCCCGCGCTGCCTGAGTGCTCTTGGTCGCCTGAGAAATGCTACCAACCTTGGCAGGCTGAATGGTTTTGCGGGTACGCTTATTCTCGATCCGCGCCATGCCCGCACGACTGGTTCGATTCGCAGGTGCACGATGACTGCGTGCGGCATTCTTCAGCCCAATGGCTCGACGTGCGGCATCCTTCAGTGCGTCCCGCGCAGCGATCGCGCGTCGCCGGGTCACCTCGCCGTTTACGCGCTTCAAAGCGCTGGCGAAGACCTGCTTCCTCCGTTTGGGCTTATCGACATTGCCTGGGAAGCTGCCGCCCCGCTGCTCGCCCTTGCCGCGAATGCTGCGCCGCATGTCTCGGGCGAACGTCCGCTCCTTCGCGCGGAGATCGCGGATGCGCTGTTGAGCATCCGACAAGGCCTCGTCGGAGATGCTGTGGAGGGCGGGATGATGGGTTTGGCTGAGCATCTCGAACTCGTCATGCGTTACGAGCGCCCGCTCGGCTTTGATCGACAGTGACATGGGGCTACAGCCTCCTCGTCGACGCGCGTTCGCGCGTGAGTGGGACGAATAGACTTAGGCCATCGCCGCCGAATGTCGCTCGCAGTCTATCATCTCGTCACAACTCGCTCAGGCATCGCTCTAGGCCCAGGAAAGGCCAGGGCGGTCGGCGGGCCTCTCTCAATCCCGTCCGATCCGTTCGCGGGCGTCAGTGGGGCATTCTGGCAATCCTAAGGGTATCCGAGACCCCAGCGGGCACGGATCCCCTTCCGACGGGGAGGGCCATGCGGGGCCGCGCAATACCGATACCCGCCCAGGTGAACGGCTCCAAGAGGTGTCCGCAGCGTCCGCGCTGTCCGCACGGCCGAGCGGGCGGGCCTCGACACTCGCGCTCGTCCCGCCCGATCCGGTTCAGCACCCGCCGCCCGGCCGGCGTCAGGAACCACGCGGTCACGCCGGCCCGGATCTGCCTCTCCTCGACCAGCCCCAGCTCGACGAGACGCGGTATGGCTATCGGGTAGGCCTGCCGGCGCAGACCGCCCGGGTTGCAGCCGCAGGCCGGCAGGGCGTCGCGTTGCCGGCCGCGCAGGAGAAGGACGGCGGGTCGGCTGTTGGGCACGGGTGCGTCCACTCGACGGTCCGCCACTTCACCGGCGGCAGATCCGGCCTGGGCGTCGTCGCATCCCGCTCATAGAACCGCTGCCGGTCGACGGTCACGATCTCGGCGAGCCCGTCGATGGCGTCCACGATGGCTTCCGTCGGTTTGGCCACCCGGCGTAGGTAGTCCGGCTGGTGAACGTTCGACGAGCATGACCGTTGATATGATAGGACGCGGCATTGCCCCCAGCTGCCGTCCGGCTCGGCGGTGTGGGAGGAGGAGCTTTGCTCGCCCGCACCGCCGAGCCCCCCAAAATCCTGAACCGGTTCAGGCGTCCCATCGAGCCAGCGCGGCTTCAGCCGGGTCTTCGCGGATGCGGCGCACGGTCTGCCTGCGTTCGATTTCGCACGGAAACACCGCATCGGCCGCCAGGTTTACTGAGCAGACGTGAGAGTCTTTGTGGTCCAACGGCGAGCGGGCTGTCCTTATCATCTCCAGGGGGCAGCCCGTTTCCGTGTCTACAGCCGCACCTCGACGCGCCGGACCCGGACCGCGCTCCACGAACCGCGCCGCCGCGATGCCCCTGATCTGATGGGCTCAGCCTCCCCCACCCGCCCCCCCGGTCCAGGCCGCCCCTGCCGCTTTGGCAACCGTCAGGCCGAGGCCAACAGCATCCGCTTGCGCACCTCCATCAGGCGCTGTTCCTCCGTGGGGGTGGGCATATCGGCCAGGACCTTCTTCGACGATTTTCCGCATGGTCGCCCCGTCGAGGCCGAGCTCGCGCGCGAACCCGTCGAGGCGCCTCATGAGGGTTGCTTGCCTCAGAGAAGTGAAGAAGCTGCGAGCTACCCCTTACGCGCTGTGTGATGTCAGCGCACCTCGCTCATTGAAGCAATGCCGGTTAGGCAGAACGTCAGCCGGGTGAGCGCATCACCATGGGCGGTAAAACGGCTGTAGCGTTCAACCGATCCGCTCCTGTTACGGGAGTTACGCCAGAGTTGAGCGCAAAAGCCGCTACATGCATCCCGATCACGGGAGCAAACACAAGAGCCATCATCAGTACGACAACGACAGTGACACTATAGTCACGGCGTACAGCAGGTGCACGGGCCTTGGCAGGCCGAAACAGGCGCAAGAAGGTCATAGCTTGCCTCGGGTCCGACCAGTCGCCGAGAGCTGGTCAGGGGCAAGCCAGATCAGACGATCAGGCGCGCATCCCGCAAGCAGCCAGGGGCAACGTGGTCCAACGACTACTGTCGTCAGGCATTGGGGAGCAGGTTCCTCTATAGTGCACGGCTGGGCTGCGACCAAACCGCACCGTTCGCCGATTAACGCTGAACGAGCGGCGTCGGTCAATCTTCAACGCACAAGGTGGCGAAAGGGATGCAGAATAAAAGAGTGGTGTTGCGCGGGTACAGCAGCCTCTAATACAGCTCAGCTGCCTGTTCGTGACGTCAGATCTTCATACCTCGTTAACCATGTTGGCCCAGTTTTCGCCCGCGTGCGAATTGTTCCAGACCGGCCGATGCGTTCGGTCCAGAGCGTTGAATGATGATGTAGTCCAGTTGGCCGTTGGAAGGGGAGAGAACATGAGGCTCTGGCGCCTTTTCACCGAGCATCCCTCATCCCTTGGGGAGACCTACCCAGAACATATGCGGGCGTCTTTGAGCTACGCCGTGCCGCTGCTGGGCGCATCGCTGGCGGCCTTCGTGCACGCGGTGTTCCCATTCCTTTTTACCACCACTGCGAGTGCGTCTGTGAAGCGCCTGTACGAGCGCATGACGCGCAGATGTGCCACCTGCCCATCCGGGCGCGTTCATCGGCCCGACCTCTTTGTCCGAGAGCCCGCGGTGAAGGCGTATCAGCCGGGTCTCATGTACGAGATCTGAGGTTCACCCGGGACGGGCTCAGTAGGGGAAAGCGAGGCGGCCACGAAGGGGGCCAGGCACTGCCTCACCGAAGAGCAAGGCTGCTCAGATTGGGTGGTGCACGATTTGGAGCAGCAACCGGGGAAGGATGCTGACCGATCAGGTCGCGTCCAAGCTCTGTAGGATTGATTGATAGGCCCGTGCCATAGCGAGGGTTGCCTCGATCTCCTTCAGCACGCGCTCGGCCAGCGCGCGCTCAGCCAAGCTATCCGCTCCGCTGCACTCAGCAAGCTGTGCAAGACGGTGAACCTGCTCGCTTCGGCGCTGTTCCGTTTCGACCACGAACCGGGTAAGCGCGTCCAGTGCGCCGTCTGGCGAGGAGCTCGCAGGTTGTGCTTGATGCAGAGTAGCAGTCATGACGTGGTCTGCACACTCCAAAGTAGTCTAGCCGCACGATGCAGTGCCCAATGCCATTCTCATCAACCCGAATTCGCGCCCGCGCGCCCTGCGGTGTCTAATTAGACGGTAGGACGGCTAAGTGGCCGCCCCCGCTCGAGTTGAGCCGTCCGTATGGGTTTTTCGTGATCTGTCTTCAACTAAGGCCGAGTGGTCAGCAGCGGTGCCCAACCTCGGCATCCAAGTGGACCTGTGTTTTGCGGAGAACCGAGCACGGGTCATGCCCATTCAGCTTCGCCAGCAACAGAAGATCGGTCATGAGATCGATGAGGTCACACTCCGCAACGTCACTGTCGGCAGGGTAGCGCCACCTTCGTTCCGATGTGTGCTCCCGCAGGTAAAGGTCGAGAGCCTTCCGGGCGAGTGCAGCCCTTGCTTCGGTCGGCATGAGCGTCCTCCTTGAATGCCCGGTCCTGTGAGACGGTTGAGCCGGTTCGGCCTTGCGCACCCTGCGCCTGAGCTAACGCTTGGTCAGGCTCGGGGGTCCAGGATGGCAGGAGAAACGGCCTCTCTCAGCGCCAGACGTGACCTTGAGGCTGACCGGCTGGGTGCGGAAAACGATATCCAAACCTACGAGTTCGAGGCGCTCATCAACGCCTACCTCGCCTCGGTGCCCAACGCCCCACAAAAGGATCTCGCCGGTATCATCGCCTCCGGCAAGTACAACAAGCCCGCACTGGAAAAATTCCTGCTCGCCGCGCAGGCGCGTGGGGACGGAATGAACGAGCCGGGGTACAAAGCCCGTCTGCAACGCATCACAGCGTTCAAAGACCACCTCGCGGCAGTGTTCAACGAGCACAAGCTCGACGCATTGGCCTACCCGCTCCAGAAGCGCCTGGTGGTGCCGACCACCGAGCTGAACCAGGCCGATCGCAACGGCATCATCGCGGGCCTGACCGGCTACCCGGCGATCGACGTCCCAGCTGGATTCTCGACGCCAACAGAGACCGCGCCGCTGGGGGTGCCGGTCGGCATGGACCTCCTCGGTCGTCCCTTTGACGAGGGGCACCTCCTGGGCCTCGCCTACGCCTACGAGCAGGCCACGGGGCCCCACCGCTTGCCGTCCAGCACGCCGCCCCTAACACAAGCCCACTGACTTCTGTCGCTCGGGGCTCGTGAAGCCCCGGGCGTCACTTTCCCTGACGAGTTCTCTCGGGCTCGATCACCGACGCCGGGCGGGCGTCCTTCGCCCGCATCCGATCCGGCGACCTCACAATCTCTACAGTTGCAGCTGAATCAAACTCAGCTCCGGGCGCGACGATCGTTCGCGGGATCAGCCCACTCGCGGCAAGCTGCAGATGTCGCGCACGTTTCCGTCCGTGCAGTCGCGCATGGAGTGAACCAGCCCGTATTTCCCCCGGTCCTTCGCTTACACCTGTTGCGGGCATACATGTGTTACTGCCACGATGACCTTAGCCAGACCACCGACAAGTACTCGGCGAGGTGAGTCTGGCGCGAGTGGAACGTATAGCTGGTTAGGAGGCAAGCGGATGGCAGCGATACCGAACCGGTGGGCCGCAGCGTTGGCCGCAGTCCTCGCACTTTGGGCAACGACGGCCACAGCAGAGACCAGCACGATCCGCGTCGCCCAACAGTTCGGGCTCGGCTATCTGCCGCTGATGATCATGGAGGATCAGAAACTCGTCGAAAAGGCAGTAGAGGCGGCTGGTTTGCCAGCCGTGACAGTCACCTGGGCGAAGGTGGGCGGACCTTCCTCCGTGAACGATGCCCTTCTGTCCGGGTCTGTCGACTTCTCCGCCGGCGGTCTGCCCGCGCTGCTGACGCTCTGGTCGCGGACCAAAGACGCGCGCAACGCGGTCAAAGGAGTTTCGGCTCTGAGCGAGATGCCGTTCGACTTCCTGGTGAACAAGCCAAGCATCAAATCCCTCGACGATTTCACCCCACAGGACAAGATCGCGGTGACGTCGATCAAGGTTTCGAACCAAGCGCTGGTACTGGAGATGGCGGCGGCACAGCGATACGGATCAAGCCAGTTCGACAAGCTCGACACCTCGGCCGTCTCACTTTCGCATCCCGACTCCGTGCTCGCGCTGAAGGGCGGTTCCATGGGCATCGTCGCCCATATCTCTGCGCCTCCGTTCCAGCAGGAGGAGCGCAAGATCCCCGGCGTGCGCGTGCTGTTCACCAGCTACGACGTGCTGGGTGGACCAGCGACGTTCATTACGCTCTGGACTACCACCCGCTTCCACGACGAGAACCCGAAGACTTACGCGGCGTTCTACCGCGCAATCGAGCAGGCTATGGCGTACATCAACGGCGACAAGGCCGGGGCGGCCGCGACCTACAAGCGGATGACAGGGGACAAGATGGACGTCGCCGAGATCGTGGCGATCCTTGAAGACCCGAAGATCGCCTACACCACGGCCCCGCATGGGGTCATTCGGTTTGCGAAGTTCATGCAAACCATTGGACGCAATAAAAGCGTGCCCAGTGATTGGAGCGAGGTGTACTTCCCGGAAGTGAAAGCCTTGCCTGGGAACTGACTCTGACATGCAAGGCGTAAGCGCGCGCCGCTTCAGGCAGGAGCGTACGGTCGACCGTGGCTGCCGGGGTCATTCTGGCAAGCGATAGTGTCACAGAGCCGCCCCCAGCGCGGCATTCGCCTCGCCCACTGCATGGTCGCATCATTCCAAACCAGGGGTGCGCTATGTCAGTGTTAAGGCCAAGCTTCTATGGCAGAAGCAACACAGTACTTCTGTTTCTCAGTCGAGAAGTGGGCGCATTGCGTCCAGGTCAATGGCGTAGGGATCGAGCGCATTTTCCGGTTGTGCGAGGATTAGCAGCGCGACAGCAAGGACTGCCGCGACGAGGAGCATCAGCCTTCCAGCTCGCTCTGAAGCAAACCAGTTTCCTCGGAGCACAAGACAGCCACAGGTGAACGCAGCGGCTTCGGTGAGCGGGAGAATTCCAGGCAGACCCACGCCAGATCGTTGCTCATTGGTGGACACAGGCTGTCCATGGAAAGCACGATTGACCCCGTGGCAGCCCCTATTTGGGGGAGGCACACGCGTTCGTTACTCGGATCAGCAACAGAGCGTCAGTGCATCGCTCGGCCGGTGGCACCGCCCGCGCGGACTGGTGGTCAGGCCGTCCCAGTAGAGCCTGCGGCAGAGGCGGACACCTTCAGCCCTGATGGAAGTCGATCCGCTTGTCGAAGACGATGGCGCCCTTGTCATTGCGCACAACGTTTTACCCGTGCAGGCCGTCACCATTCTTGTCGAAGTTGTAGGTGCCCTCGGCACCCTCATGGCCGCGCACCGCGAAGAGGGCGTCCCGGATGGCGCCGGGCTCCGTTTGGCCCGCCGTGTTGATCGCCTTGGCGAGCACCGTGACCGCGTCGAAGGTCCAGGACGAGGCGATGTCGGGCGTGAGCTTCGTCGCCTCGCGGTAAGCTTTGCCGAAGGCCCGGGCCGCGTCACTGGCCTCCTCGGCATAATCCGTCACGCCGTAGGTGCCGTAAAGGGCAGCCCCTGCAAGGCGGACGGTTGTCGTGCCGACGTTCGTGGCTGATCCGACCCAGGGAAGCGCGATGCCGAGTTGGCGCAATTGCCTCGCGAAGATGGCAAGATCGTTCTCGAACGGAAAGTATGAGCCGATGACGTCGGCGCCCGACTGGCGGATCGCCAGCACGACGGGCGTGAAGTCCTGGCTCTGGTTGGCGTAGCCCTGGTCCAGAACTACCGTGCCACCTGCCTTGGCCAAGGCGTCGGTCAGCAGCTTGCTGCCGCTGGTGCCGAAGGCGTCGGTGGAGTGGATGATCGCCCACTTCTTCTTGCCCAAGGTGCTGATACCAAAGTCCGCGATCACACGTGCGGAGTAGATGTCGTTGGGGCGGAAGCGGAAGAGCCAGGGATTGCCGAGCTGCGTCAGCACCGGGTCGGTGCCGCCGAAGCAGACGGGCTTGCCGGTCTTCAGGATATCGGGGGCCATGGCGTGGTTCTGGGTCGAGCGGATCGAGCCCAGGAAGCCGACGAGGTCGCTCTGCGAGGCGAGCTTGGAGAAGGCGAGGACCGCACCGGGGTTGGTGGTCTGGTCGTCCTCGGTGACGATCTCAAGCGGCTTGCCGAGCACCCCGCCAGCCTTGTTGACCGCCTCCAGCGCGATCCTGGCGCCATTGAGGGCGAGACGACCATGTTCAGCTGCTGAACCTGTCACCGGCAGCACCATGCCGTTCCGAATCGTCGACCCGGCGCCCTGAGCACAGGCCGAGCGGATCACATCGGGCGCGAGAGTGCTCGCGGCAGCAAGGCAGGTCGCATTCACCAGGAGCGTGCGGCGTGTCGTGGTCATTGGCGTGCCCATCCCGCAGCCGGTACTGCTGTCCGGCTTTCGCGAGAGTAGGCCACGCGACGCGACGGCAGTCTATCCACCGCCTGTTCGCCGCCAATGATTGGCGCAATCACCCACCCCGTTCGACATGCCGTACGGCTATAGCCCCTTGGCACATAGCTCATCCCGTGCCACGACCCGCGCGAATTCTCGTTAGTCGGCATATCGTCCCGATTTCTGTTCCAGTATCGCCCCTATGCGAAGGGTTCGACATCACAGCTGTCACGCTGAATGTCCGCTGCGGAGGAGCGTCCAAAACCCCTCGCATGACCGGGACGGGCGCAAAGCAGACCTCGTTTAGCCGCGTTCGACTGCCTTCTCGGAGTTCGTGACCCTCAGGACGCTACGGCTGCATCTGTGACGGGCGAAAGGGCACCGAGTTCGGCGGCGAAGGCACCGAAGAACTGGTCGGCGAGCTTGCGCGATGTCGCCTGGATCAGGCGGCCGCCGAGGGAGGCGATCTTGCCGCCGATCTCGGCCTTGGCCTGATAGGTCAGAAGGGTTTCGGAGCCCTCCTCCCGAAGCGTGACTACGGCGCGGCCCTTGGCGAAGCCCGCCATGCCCCCGTTTCCCTGACCAGTCAGGGCATAGCCTTCCGGGGCGCGGACATCCTCAAGCCTTACGGTGCCGGCGAAGGTCGCCGAGACCGGGCCGATCTTCAGGGAGACCTTGGCCGCGAATTCGTCCGGCGAGGCCTGAGTAAGCTCCTTGCAGCCGGGAATGCAGCGCCCGAGCACGTCCGGGTCGTTGAGGGCTACCCAGACGGCCGAACGCGGCGCCGCGATGCGGTATTCGCCGGTTATGTCCATCGTGTCCTCCCTTCAAAGCCTAACCGTCAGACCGCGCAGTACCGATCTTGGATCTCGCTGTCGGCACGCAGAGTCGCGGCCGAACTTTCATGGACCACGACCCCTTGGTCGATGATCACGGCCCGATCGGCGAGGTTGAGCGCCCACTCGACGTTCTGCTCCACGAGGAGGAGCGTCACACCCCGCTCGCGCAGCGAGACGAACAGCCGTCCCATCTCCTCGACGAGGACGGGCATGATGCCCTCGGACGGCTCATCGAGCAGGATCAGCTTCGGCCGAGATATGAGGGCGCGGGCGATGGCGAGCATCTGCTGCTCGCCCCCCGACATCGTCACCGCGACCTGGTCCAGGCGCTCGGCGAGGCAGGGAAAGGTTTCGGCGATCTCGGCGATCGCCGATCCCTCGCGGATCGTGGACGGTGCCCGCAGCAATCCGAGCTTCAGGTTTTCGCGCACGGTCAGGCCCGGCACGATGCGCCGGTCCTCCGGCACGTAGGCGAGCCCCAGGGGGAAGCGCCCATGGGCCGGTCGGCCGAGCAGTTCCTGCCCGAGGAAGTGGACCCGGCCGCCGGCCTTCGGGATCAGGCCCATCACGGCCTTCATGGTCGTGGTCTTGCCCGCGCCGTTGCGGCCGATCAGGGCCAGGATTTCGCCTTCGCGCACCGCGAAGGTGAGGCCGTGCAGGACATGGCTCGCCCCGTACCACGCGTCGAGGCCGTCGATCTCAAGCATGGCCGTATCCGCCGCTCTGGCCGAGATAGACCCGCCGGACCTCACGGTCTGCCTGGATGTCGGTCGGGGCGCCATCGGCGATGAGGCGCCCGTGGTGCAGGACGAGGATGCGCTCCGATAGGCCGAGGATCATCTTCATCTTGTGCTCGACCAGCAGGATGGCGCGTGCATCCGACAGGCGATGGAGGAGGGCCACCATGTCCTTCGTCTCCTCCGGCCCCATCCCGGCGGTCGGCTCGTCGAGGAGCAGGAGCTTCGGATCGGCGGCGAGGGCGATGGCGATCTCCAGGGCCCGCTGCTCCCCGTGGGCGAGGGCGGCGGCGGGCCGGCTCCGGCGGCCGGCGAGGCCCACGGACTCGAGGAGCGCGTCGGCCCGGTCCGAGAGGCCCGCGAGACGGTCGCGACGGCTCCAGAAATCGTAGCGGTTCGCCCGCGCCTGCAGGGCCGTGCGGACGTTCTCGTGAGCGGTGAGCCGCGGGAAGACCGTGGTGATCTGGTAGGAGCGCGCGATGCCCAAATGCGCGAAGCGGGCCTGGGGTACGCGGGCGAGGTCCCGGCCGCTGAAGTGGAGGGATCCGCTCGTGGGCTTCAGGGCTCCCGAGAGCAGGTTGAAGAAGGTACTCTTGCCCGCGCCGTTGGGGCCGATGACGGCGGTGATGCGCTCGCGGCCGAGGGTCGCGCTGACCCCTTCGAGGGCGGTGAAGGCGCCGAAGCGGCATCCGAGGTTCTCGACTTGGAGGACGGGGCCGGTCATGGGCGCCCCCGCATCGTGGCAAGCCGGGCCAGCGCCGTGCCCCAGAGGCCCCGGGGCAGGAACAGCACGAAGAGGATGAAGACGGTGCCCAGTGCAAGCTGCCAGTGCGGCGTCCACAGGCTCAGGGCGTCCTCCAGCACGAGGACCGCGAGGGCGCCGACGAAGGGCCCGAAGAAGGTCCCCGCGCCGCCGACCAGCGTCATTACCACCGCCATGCCCGAGGTGTTATAGGCGAGGCTGTCCAGCGGCACGATCGACAGGTGGATGGCAAAGAGCGCGCCCGCGAGGCCGCAGAACAGCCCGGACAGGACGAAGGCGAGTAACTTGGTCCGCTCCACATCGAAGCCGCAGGCCCGCGCGCGGGTCTCGTTCTCGCGGATCGCCTCGATCACCGAACCGAAGGGCGAGGCGAGGATCCGCGAGATCATCGCCAGGGCCGCGCCGACAAAGGCCAGTACCACGAAATACTTGGTGAGCGGGTTCAGCATGCCGAAGGCAACGGGGCCGAGGCCGATCTTGGCGACCGTGAAGCCCCGTAGGCCGTTCTCGCCGCCGGTCCAGCCGGAAGCCTGGAGCGCCGCGTAGTAGACGAGTTGCGCCAGCGCCAGGGTCACCATGGCGAAGTAGATGCCCCGCGACCGGATCGAGACCGCGCCGATGGCAAGCGCCAGCACCCCGGCTGCAGCGACCGCGAGCCCCATCGCGGCGAGGGGATGCAGCCCGTAGATGCCGATAGCGATGCCGGTGACGTAGGCCCCGGTCCCGAAGAAGGCCGCGTGGCCGAAGGAGAGCAGGCCGGTATATCCGTAGAGCAGGTTATAGCCGACGGCGTAGAGCCCATAGATCAGGACATTGACCGCGAGCGCCTGGGACGGGAGCAGGAAGGGCAGGGCGAGCAGCGCGAGGATCGAGAGCGGTGCGCGCCACCGTGAAAGGGCACCTTCGGCGAGGGGTGACCGGCGCGGAGCCGGCGGCGCGGTCGCCAGGACGGTTTGGTCGAGGGGCTGCATCCTCGCTCTCCCTCAGGCACCGAGGCCGGGCTTGCCGAACAGCCCCTGAGGGCGGACTAGGAGTACCAGCGCCATGAAGGCGAACATGGCGATGCTCGCCATCTCGGGGGCGAGGAGCGCGGTCATCGAGACCACGATTCCGACGAGGAGCCCCGCCACGACGGAGCCCAGGAGGGAGCCCATCCCGCCGATCACCGTGACGGCGAAGGCCTCGCTGAGCACGACGTTGCCCATCTCCGGGTTGACCGAGCGCATCGGCGCGGCGAGCACGCCGCCCAGGGCCGCCAGGGCGATGCCGAGGCCGAAGACCCACAGCCACAGGCGCTCGATATCGACCCCGAGCACCCGCAGGATCTCGGGATCGCGGGCCCCGGCCCGGACGATCAGCCCGATCTTCGTCCGCTCGAGACCGACCCACAGAGCGACGAGGACCAGGGCGACGATGCCGATTACGAAGATCCGGTAGATCGGAAAGAAGCCGACCCCGAGGTCGGCCACGCCGGAGAGTTCCTCAGGGGTGGCGAAGGGCAGGCCGTCCGAGCCGAACAGGATGCGCACGCCCTCCACGAGCACGTAGCCGAGGCCGAAAGTCAGGAGCAGCGCGTCGTCCGGCGGCCGGCCTGCCAGGGGGCGGATCAGGAACCGTTCCACGAGCAGGCCTAGGGCCCCGACGAGGAGCGGGCCGAGCAGGAGGGCGGCCCAGAAGCTGCCGGTACGCTCCATCACGAACACGCCCGCATAGGCGCCGACCATGAAGACGTTGCCATGAGCGAAATTCACGATGCCGAGCATGCCGAAGATGATCGACAGGCCGAGCGCCAGCATCACGAAGACGGCCCCCAGCGCCACCCCCGAGAAGAGCTGCATGGCGATCAGTTCGAGGTCGAGGGATCCCCAATCCATGGCCGTCTCCCGCTCCCCGGTCAGGCGCGGTGCCCGAGTTCGTCGCAGCTGCGCAGAGCCGCCTCCGAGCCCGGCTCGATCTCTAGGATTTTGAAGAGGTCGGCGTCGTTGGCCATCTCGGACTTCTTCTTCGACTCGGTGACGAGCACCGACTGGACCGCCTGGTGGTCACAGGCGCGGTAATGCTCCGGGCCCTTGGCGACGTCGTATTGCAGGGTCTCCAGCGCGGCGATCACCTTGTCGGTGTCGGTGTCGCCGGCCGCCTTCACGGCCATCAGCAGCGACCGGATCGCGGCATAGCCGTAGGCGCCGTAATCGGTGGGGACCGCTCCGGCATAGGCGGCCCGGAACGCGTCGTTAAAGGTCTTTGCCGAGGGGACGGTATCCTCCAGACGCCAATAGTAGTTGCTGGCTCCGACCACGCCCTCGAAGGCGTCGGGGCCGGCGGCGAGGCGCTGGTTGTGCAGGAGCACGGGCACGACGATCTTAGCGACCTTCTTCAGTCCGAAATCGTTGGCCTGCTTGATGCTGTTGGCTTGGTCGCGGCCGAAATTGCAGATGCAGAGGATGTCAGGCCGCATCGAGCGCAGCCGGGGCATGAACGTCGAGTAATCCGCCGCGCCGAACGGGTGCAGGATCTCCCCCGCCGTCTCCGCGCCGATGGCGGCGGCGGCGCGCTTGAAGCCCCGCAGCATCTCGTGGCCGTAGGCGTAGTCGGCGACGAGATAGGCGACCTTCGTGCCCTTCCTGAACGCGTGCTTGGCGACCGCGGCGGTCGTCATGTGCGGGTTCAGGGCCTCGTGGAAGGTGGTGCGGCTAAAGTCCTTGGCCTCGTTGATCGTGTCGGACTGGCTGATCGACACGTAGAGCACCTTGCGGGAGCGGGTGATCTCGTTGACCGACAATTGCACCGCGCTCGACAGGGCGCCGACGATGAAATGAGCCCTGTCCTTCTCGATCAGCTCCAGCGTGCGCGTGGCGGCCTCGCCGGGATTGAGCTTGTCGTCGCGCACCAGAAGTTCAGCCATCCGGCCGTTCAGGCCGCCGGCCTCGTTGAACTGCCTGACCGCGAGCTCGGCGGAGCGGATCTGGTCCTTGGCCTCGGCGCCGAACGGCCCGGTGACCGGCGTCGGGAATCCGATGCGGATCGTTTCGGCCGCGCGGGCGGGGCGCGGCTGACCGATTCCGGCGAGCGTGCCCGCGGCCATGCCCGCGACGAGCGTCCGGCGCGAGAGCGTACCCTGACCCATGATCCGTTCCTCCTGTGCTCGCGCGGGGCTCTTGAAGGCCGGCCCGCGTCGCGAAATTCGCGAACCCCTCACACGACGCCGAGCGCCCTGAGGATGCGTTCGGGCGTCATGGGCAGCTGGGAGACCATGGCGCCCAGTGGCTGCAGAGCGTCGTTGACGGCATTGAGCGCAGCGCCACTGGAGGCGGCGGTGCCGGCCTCGCCGCAGCCCTTGGCGCCGAGCTCGGTGTCGCGCGTGGGCGTCTCGACGTGCCGGATGACGATATCGGGCATCTCGCAGGCCATCGGCACGAGGTAGTCGGTCATCGATCCGTTCAGGAGCTGACCGGTCTCGCTGTACCGGCATTCCTCGAAGAAGGCGGCGCCGAGCCCCTGCACCACGCCGCCGCGGATCTGCTCGTCCACGAGAAGCGGATTAATAACCCGGCCGCAATCCTCGACGACCCAGTGCTTCAGGATGCGCACGAGGCCGGTCTCGGGATCCACCTCGACGAGGCTGCCGTGAATGCCGTTGGTGAAGGCGAAGGGGTAGCCGCGCGGGGCGAAGTGGTGCGCGACGGTCAGGGCCGGCGACACGCCCGGCGGCAGCAAGTCGGAGCGATAGTAGGCGAGATTGGCGACCTCGGTCAGCGTCATGCGGGGTGTGCCATCCGCCCCGGTCACCGCGCCGCCGCGGATATCGAGGGATGCCGCCTCGGCCTGGAGGATGGCGGCGGCGATCTCCAGGATCCGCTCCTTCAGCTTGCGCGCGGCCTGAAGGGCGGTCTCGCCGCCAATCCCGGCCCCGCGGCAGGCCCAGGTCGCCCCGCCGGACGGCGTCGTCTCGGTGTCGCCGGTCAGTACGCGGACGCGGTCGCGGTCGAGCCCCACGCCCTCGGCGACGATCTGGCCGACGATGGCCTCGCTGCCCTGGCCCTGCTCGGTGATGCTGATGGCGCAGGCCACGTCGCCCGACGGCGTCAGCTTGAGAACGCAGCCGTCCTGCGCCGAGATGTGGGCGCCGCCGACGCCGTAGAAGGCGGGCGTCGGGTTGGTAATCTCCACGTAGGTCGCGATACCGATGCCCCGGTGGATGCCCTTCTCCCGCAGGGCCGCCTGCTCAGCGCGCAGGGCCGGGTAGTCCATGAGTTCCTGGAGCCTGTCGAGGCATGTCGCGAGCGAGAGCTTTTCGAACGTGTACCCGCTCGGCGTCTTGTGCGGGTACATGTCGTCGGTCACGTAGTTGCGACGGCGGATCTCGAAGGGATCGAGATCGAGTTCCCGCGCCGCCAGATCGACCAGCCGCTCCGTCACCGCGCAGGCGATCGGGTGGCCGACCGCCCGGTATTGGCTCATCTGCACCTTGTTCTGGGCGAGGACGGTGAGGTCGGCCCGGTAGCCGTTGAGGCGGTAGGGCGCCCCGATCAGGCGCACAACCTGATTGCCCTCGACGGCGCTGGTGCGCGGATAGGCCGAGAACGGGCCGACGCCGGTCACATCGTCCACCTCGATCGCCCGCATCCGCCCGTCGCCGTCGAAGGCGAGCCGGGCGCGCACCCGGTGGTCGCGGGCGTGGATGTCGCTGGCAAAGGCCTCCATCCGGTCGGCGGTGAACTTCACCGGCCGCTTAAACAGCAGGCTCGCGCCCACCACCGCCATGTCCTCGTGGTAGAGATGCAGCTTCATCCCGAAGGAACCGCCGACATCCGGGGCGATCACCCGTACCCTGGCCTCCGAGAGCCCGAAATGCCGGGCGTAGATGTCTTGGAACTGATAGGGCGTCTGGGTCGACTGGTGGACGGTCAGCCGTTCTTCCGCTGGATCGTAGTCGGCCACGAGGGAGCGGGGCTCCATCGTCACGGCGGTGTGCCGGCCGAAGCAGAGGTCGACCGCGACGCTCCAGGCGCCTTCAAAGGCCCGCGCCGTCTCGCCCGCCTCGATCCGCGTGCGGAACAGGACGTTGTCGGCGGCGTCCGCGTCGATCCGGGGAGCGTCAGGGGCGCTAGCGGCGTCGAGGCCGACGACCGGCTCCAATTCCTCGAAATCGATGCCGACGAGCTCAAGGGCGTCCTCGGCCTCGGCGCGGCTCTCGGCGATCACCATGACCACCGGCTGGCCGGCCCAGACCACCTTGTCCGTCGGCAGGGGCATCTGCGGAGCCGAGCGCATTCCCTTGAAATGGCTGAGAGTTCCGGTCCAGGGTGCGCAGATCGCCACGAAGTCGGCGCCGGTCAGCACCGCATGCACACCCGGCATCGCGGCAGCATCGGCTGTCTCGATCGACCCTAGGCGGGCATGGGCGTAGGGGCTGCGCAGGAAGGCGGCGTGAAGCATGCGGGGCAGCACCACGTCGTCGGTATACCGCCCCCGACCCGCCAGCTGACGCTTGGCGCCGGGCCGGGGAAGACCCTGGCCGATGTAGCGGGTCCGGCCCGGGCTGTCGGTGGCCGCGCTCATGCCGCCTCTTGCGTGGCGCAGGCGGCCTTCGCGACGCCCTCGATGGCGTCGACGATCGCCTCGTAGCCGGTACAGCGGCAGTAATTGCCCGATAGGGCGTCTCGGATCGCCTCCCGCGAGGGCGCGGTTCCGCCGGGGCGGCATCCTTTCAGGAAGTCGAGAGCGACGACCAGGATCCCCGGCGTGCAGAAGCCGCATTGCAGGGCGTTCCGGGTGTGGAAGGCCTCTTGCAGCGCGGCGACCGCCCCCGAATCCGAGAGCCCTTCGAGGGTATCGACCCGCATCCCGTCCGCCTGCACCGCGAGCATCAGGCACGCATGGATCGGTTTCCCATCGAGGTTGACGATGCAGGCTCCGCAGGCGCCGACCTCGCAGCCGAGGTGCACGGCGGTGAGACCGAGATCCTGCCGGAGGAAATCGGCCAGCGACAGGCGCGGCTCCACGAAGCGCCGGACCCTCGCGCCGTTGACGGTGAGGCTGACAGGTTGCGGCGCGATCATGCGGCCTCCGCCTGCTCAGGGCCGTCACGGAGGGCGGAGAGCACCCGGCCGAGGAGGACCCGGGCAAGGTGCATCCGCGCTGCGGCTGAGAGAGTATCGTCGTCGTCGGGGGCGAGATCGGCCGCGAGGGCCGCCTTCGCCGCTGCTATGCTCTCCAGCCTAAGGGGTTGGCCGGCCAGGGCGGCCTCAGCCGCCGGAGCCCGCATCGGAGTCGGGCCGACGGAGCAGAAGGCGAGCCGCGCCGTCTCGATGACATCCCCCGCGAGGGCGAGGTGCGCCGCGAGCCCGACCATCGCGTAATCGCCCCGGCGACGGGCGATCTCGTCGAAGCGCATCCGCGTGCCGGGGTGGGCGAGGGGAACCCGCACCGCGGACAGGAGCTCGCCCGGCGCAATCACGGTCTCGAACAGGTCCCGGAAGTAATCGTCCGCCGCCACGTTCCGGGTTCCGGCCGGTCCGGTGATCTCGATCGACGCCCCGAGCGCACGCATGCAGGCCGGCAGTTCGGAGGCGGGATCCGCCAGAGCGAGGCTGCCGCCCATCGTCCCAAGGTTCCGGATCGCCGGATGCGCCATGAAGGCCGCCGCCTCGTTCAGCATCGGCGCATGGGCAGCGATCAGGCCGGAGGACAGGGTCTCGGCGTGACGGGTCAGCGCGCCGATCCGCAGGGAATCGCCTTCGACGGAGATCCCCCGCAGGGCGTCGATCCGGCCAATGTCGATGAGCAGGTCGGGTGCATCGAGGCGCAGATTGAGGGCCGGCAGAAGGCTCTGGCCGCCCGCGAGATAGCGCGCCTCGGCCGTGCAACCGGCATAGGCGTCGAGCGCCTCCGCCACGCTCGTCACGCGGCGGTAATCGAAGGCCCGCGCCTTCATGTGCGTCCCTCCCAGGCCGCCAGTTGCCGGGTCAATCATTGTTGACCACTTGGTTACAAGCTATCGAGGGGCGGAGTGCGCCGTCAAGCGAAATAACCAATCGGTCACGAAGCATGGCCCCGACCGTCGACTGCCCCGAGCATCCCACGCCACCGAAGATCCGGCGCCGCCTGCCCGCGGCCGAGCGCGAGCAGCAGATCGTGGAGGCCGCCGCGCAGTTTTTCGCCGAGCACGGACTCGGCGGCCAGACCCGGGAACTGGCTAAGGAGCTGGGCATCACACATTCGGCGATCTTCCGGTACTTTCCGACCAAGGAAGCGCTGCTCGACCGCGTCTACGAGCACGTCTACGTCAAGCGCTGGAACCCGGCCTGGACGGGACTGGTCCGGGATCGGTCTCAACCGCTCAGTTCCAGGATCGTCCGCTTCTATGCGGAGTACACCGAGCAGATCTTCGATTTCGTGTGGGTCCGGATCTTCGTCTTCTCAGGTCTGAAGGGTTACGACATCGCGCCCCGTTACCTCACGATCATCCGCGAGCGGGTCATCCATCCGATCTGCGCGGAGGTCCGGGCCGATCTCGGCCTCCCGGACCCGGAGACGATGCCCTTGACGGAGCGGGAGATCGAAGCCGCCTGGGCCATGCACGGGAAGGTGTTCTATCTGGCGATCCGCAAATTCGTCTATGGATGGCCTATTCCCCAAAATCTCTCGCAGACGATTTCCGACGACGTCGCGTCATTTCTTGAAGGATCGCGTTTTATTTTTCTAGAAAGTGCGAAGGATGCGGGATCCTGAAGTAATTGAGTTCCATTCGCGCGCAACGGTGGTCGATCGCGCGACCTCAGTTCTGACCAAACGTCCGAACCAGAGCGGCTGTGCCGAAATTTCCAAAACTCCAACGTTTCGGCGGCTTTGGCACTTTCGGCCCAATTGGCACGCAGTCCGCGCAAACATTCCTGTGCTGTGCGCATTACACGGCGGCGCAGGAGATAAAATCTAGCAGTTCGCCCGTCAGAAGTGTGCACCCCGACGCCGAGGTTCGGCGGGTGTCGTGCCGACCCGCCGCATGAAGGTGCGCCGGAGTGTGGCAGCGTCGCTAAAGCCGCAGGGGCCGCTTCCAGGCACTCCGATGGACTAAGTGCGGCAGCTTCTGGCCGGAGAACGCACCCGTGGTGGTCGCTCGCCTTCTCAGGGCCAGCCAGCGCCTGTGTTCGGTCATTGCGCTCCCACGCCCGGGGACGGTGCGGTCCCGAGGCATGGGAACAGGCCCGGGGCAGATCGACGGAGCGGTTCCGGGCGGTCGGGTAGGCTCACATTCGCGCGAAGCTGGAACGGGGGCGATCCTGGTCGAACGTCCCTGTGCAAGGGGACCCCGGCCTACCGGCGCAGGAGGAGGCTCCTGAGACGCACTGCCCTTCAAGTTCCCAGAAGGCGGGCGTTCGGTGAGCGAGACAGGGCCGTTCAAGCCGACACACGACGTCGTCTGGTCGAAGCCCCCCTCAAGGCGCCCGCAACCTGCTCCGCGGAGTAGGGCTTGCGCACGACCTCGAAGTCGTGGGTATCGTCCTGTGCCAGAACATCGCTGTAGCCGGTCGTCAGGATCACCGGCAACTCGGGGTGGCTCGACCGCAGCCGCCTGGCCAGTTCGACGCCGCCCATGCCCGGCATCACGACGTCCGAGAAGACGGCATCGAACCGGGAGGGTGAGCGCGCCATCTCGGCGAGCGCCGCCTCGGCATCGTGCGCCCAGACGGTGGCATGGCCGAGGTCCTCCAGAAGCTGCGTGCAGAAGCGCCCGACGTCGAGATTGTCCTCGACCACGAGAACGCACAGCTTGCGCACCGCCCCCGGCGCCTCACTGGGGCTCACGGCGGGCCTGAACTGCGGGATGGGCGGCGGATCGACCTGGGGCAGGTACAGCACGAATGTGGACCCATGCCCCACCTCGCTGGCGACGTCCACGTCGCCACCCGATTGTTTCGCGAAGCCGATGACTTGGCTGAGCCCGAGACCCGTGCCCTTGCCGACCGACTTCGTCGTGAAGAACGGCTCGAAGATCCTGGGCAGCAGATCCGGTTCAATGCCGGCCCCGCCGTCCACCACGGACAAGGCGACGAACGGACCGGTCGCGCCTGCGTGGGAGCGGATGCGCGGCAGCGACCGATTGGGGTGGAGCCGCAAGGTCAGCGTGCCCTCGCCCTCCATGGCGTCCCGGGCGTTGACCGCCAGGTTGATGAGCGCGGTCTCGAACTGGCTCGCGTCCGCCCGCACGTGACAGGGTGCCTCGGGCACCTCCATGACGATGCTGAGACGCGCGCCCGTCACCGCGTTCAGCATGTCCGCCAAGTCGCGCAGACGCGCGCCAACCTCGAACACCTCGGGCGTGAGGGGTTGCCGCCGGGCGAATGCCAGGAGCTGGCTCGTCAGCTTGGCGGCGCGATCCACCGTGTCCGAGACCGCCTCCAAGTAGCGGATGCGCCGCTCCTCGGCCAGGTTAGGGCGGCGCAGGAACTCCACCGACGACCGGATGATGGTCAGCATGTTGTTGAAGTCGTGCGCGACCCCGCCGGTGAGTTGCCCGACCGCCTCCAGCTTCTGGGCATGCCGAAGCGTCTCCTCGGCGCGAGCGAGCCGCTCCTGCTCGCGCAGATGCTCGGTGACGTCCTGGACGTACTGGAAGGCACCGATCCGCGTCCCCTGTGCGTCCCGCAGCGTCGTGAACTTAATCTCATAGTGCTGGCGCCGCCGCTGCTCGTGGCCGAACGCCTCGACGAGCGTGAACTCCTCGCCCGCGAGCGCCCTCGACCAGATCGACCGTACCGGCGTGAGCATGTCGGGCATGTGCGCGAGGAGGTCGAGAAGGCTATCCCCGATCCGCGGCCGGACGCCGTAGACGGCGTCGACCTCCTCGATCCAGGCCCGGTTGGCGGCCAGCAGCCGAAACTCGGTGTCGAGGGCGCAGACGAGGGCATCGGTCGTCTCGAACACGTCGGCCCAGAGCTTGCGCTGGGCGAGCGCCTCCTCGACCCGCCGCTCAAGCGTCGCGTTCATCTCGTGCAGCCGCGCCTCGGCCATCTTGCGGTCGTGCACGTCCTCCACGACCCCGTACCAGCGCACGATGGCGCCAGCCTCGTCTCGGCGCGGGAAGGCGCGGGCGCGCATCCAGCGAAAGTCCCCGGTCGCCGCCATGCGGATGCGGTAGTCCACGTCCACCGGCTCGCCCGAGGTGAGGGCGGCTCTGAACTTCGTTAGGGTGCAGGGCACGTCATCGGGATGCAGGGCTCTGACCCAACCGGAGCCAAGGGGCTCGCCCGGGCCCTGACCCGTCATCTCCAACCAGCGGTTCGAGTAGGAGGTGATGTTGCCGTCCGGGTCGCAGGTCCAGGGCACCTGCGGATTGAGCTCCACCGAATGTCGGAAGTGGTCCTCGCTCTCCAGCAAGGCCGCCTCGCCGAGGACCCGGTCGGTGGTCTCGGCGGTGACGCAGAACAGACCATTGATCGCGCCTGCATCGTCGTGGGCGGGCGAGTAGGTGAAGGACCACCAACTCCGCTCCGGCTTCCCCTTGCGCGAGAGGTCGAGCATCACGTCGGTGAGCGTCTGGCTCTCGCCGACGAGGGTGGCTTCCACCAGCGGCTCGATCTCGTCCCAGATGCTCGCCCAGACCTCGCGGAAGGGACGGCCCAGGGCGTTGGGCTGGCGGTAGCCGAGAATCGGCCTGTAGGCATCGTTGTAGAAGCAGAGCAGCTCCGGTCCCCAGGCGAGGAACATGGCCGTCGGGCAGGCGAGCATCTGGGCAAGCCTGACGCGAAGGGATGGCGGCCAGCGGTCGGGCGGTCCGAGCGAGGTGGCCGACCAGTCATGGGCACGGATTTCGGCGCCCATCCGGCCGCCGGAGGGCATGAACTGGAAGGCGTCAGGCAAGGCGCGAGCAACCCTTCAAAACGGTTCGCGGAAGGATCGGATTAGCCGGGCACATCACGTGCCGAAGGCATCGACGCGGATCGCTGACGGATGCGCCTAGTTTAAATAGACTAGATTCCATACCAATCACACCTCGCGCTGAGCCAGCATGACACCGTCGTTGCCCCGCACCTGTGTCGGGATCGCGGGTAGCGTAGCGTCACTCGATGGCGCGACGACGGCGCGCCGCCCTTCGTGGCGGGCGCAAGGTGCCGGGTTCAGGAGCGGTCGAGACGGACGGCCACCTCATTCCTGCGCAGAAATGGAACGTTGAACGGCGGGTCGTAGCCCATGAACATCGGGGCACCGCTCGCCCTGAGGCCTACAGCCGCCAGGACCCCAGTGAGGATACGCTCCTGCTCCGCCCTGTCCCCGGGGGTGATGCGGCCGGAGAAGCGAAGCGCGGCCACGCGCTCGGCCGGGACCTGGACCAAGCGGACGCCGGCCTCTGTCGGCTCGGGCGCCCCGGCCTCGGCATCCGCGCGCGGCAGGAAGAAGCGCATCGTGCCGCCCGCTCCCTGCTCGACCGGCGCCGGCATGGCCACCCGTTGGCCAGCCGTCTCCACAGGGTTGGTCATGGCGATGCGGCCCGCCCCCTTATTCGCGCCCGTGATGTAGCGGAACAGCCGCCCGAACGACTCACCGTCCCCCAAACCGCGCGCGTCCGTCTCAACGGCGAGGCGGGGCTCGTAAGCGCGGATCTCGACCTCACGGTCGAGGCGCTCGATGACGGCGTAGCGGGGCTGCTCGTAGAGCGCTCGCACGCCGAAGATGCCGAGCACGGACTCGATCAGGGTGACGAGGTAATAGACGAACTTGTCCATGGCTGAAGCCTCCGGCTCGGAAGGATTGAGGCAGAGGGTTTCGCTGCACGGCATGCCTTCGGCCGCACAGGCAGGTTACGCCCTAATCAGGTCGGGGATGGCGCTCCTGAGGCGGAAGAACCCCCTTGTCGCGAGCGGCCAGGCCCGCTCGTCCCAATCCCGACGTACACGCAGGCATCCTGTCGGCAATGCCTCGGCTGAGGGGCCGACCGGAACCCAGGCCGTCACCACCGGCAAATCACCGGCCCAGCCCTCGCCTACGGGCCGAGCCGAGCAGCCGAAATGGGCCTTGGCCCGCGCGAGTGCATCCGCCATGGCCGCCTCATCGGCAGCACGGACGAGGTCACTTGCGCTTCCCGCATGCGCGACGAGGCCGCCGATCCGAACCACCTCGGCCCGCCCGAGTGGAAGGCTCTCTGGATGCAGGTCATCAAGGTGCAGGAGCAGGGCGACCTGGGCGTCCGGCGGCACGTCGGCCGGGGCAAGCGGCACCTCGCGCGGCGGCATCGGCTCCTCCAGTGGCGCGGCTGCCTCGTCGAGGCCGGCCGGGTCGTGGCGGTCCTGCGTGTAGCGCCGGATGTTGTCGCGACGCGCCAGGTAGTGCTTGCCGCGGGTATGCAGGCCCGCGACCCAGCGCCAGGACAGGGTGTTGCTCGCCGGGTCGCCGTCGAGCAGGTACCGTAGGAAGAAGTCGGCACCGAGCTCCCAGGGCAGGCGCAGGGTGAAGATCCAGATCGAGGCGAACCACATCCGGGCATGATTGTGCAGCCAGCCCTCCTCGACGAGCTGGCCCACCCAGTCGTCGAAGCCGTCGATGCCGGTGCGCCCCTCGACGGCCGCCTCTAATGTCCGACGGAGGCCCGGCTCGGCCGCGAGGCGCGCCCGGGCCGCCGCCAGGCCCGCGCGGTAGCAGGTCCAGGCTTCCGGGTGGGTTTCGAGGTAGCCCTTGAAGTAGGTCCGCCAGGAGACCTCCGAGACGAATTTCTCGGCACCGCGCTCCCCGAAGGCGCGCAGAGCGGCGCGGGCGACCTCCTCCTCGGTCAGCAGGCGGCGGCGCAGGTAAGGGGACAGGGCCGAGGTGGTGGGTCTCGCTCCGGGCCCGCGATCCGTGTTCCGGTCGGCGGCATAGGTCGCCCCCGGGCCGGCGAGGAAGGCGGCAAGGGCATCGAGGCCGGCGGCTCGGGTCATGATGGGCGGGTCTGACATGGGATCAGCCTCGGCCGCTGCAGCGGACCGGCATCAGAATGGGAGCGCACGGTCGATCAGCACGACGGCTCTGCCGACTCTGCCTGTCTCCCCGATCTGCTCGACGATGAAGTGCGCAACGTCCGCCCTCGTGATCAACCCGTTGCGCCACGACGAGGGCTCTTCGAGGATATGGTAGCGCCGGGTCGCCTTTCCGCCCGTCAGCACCCCAGGACGGACCAGCGTCCAGTCCAGCTTGCTGCGGCGGATGCGCATCTCCTGGGCGTCCTTGTCGTTGTAGGCGCGCCCGAACACCAACCGGAATGGCAGGCGCTGCAGCGGACTTATGGCATCACGCCTGTCGCCAGCGCCGAAGCCGGTGGCCGCCACCAGCC